>NZ_JBIOMF010000001.1:0-1887500 GCF_051711265.1 Enterococcus sp. DIV0970a
ATGCCATCTGCTGATTCTATTTGGCAAGATCTTCAACGTTCCTTTAAAGAAGAGCTGAATCCGGCCAGTTATAGTGCTTGGATCGAGACTGCCAATGTCTTGTCGTTTGAAAAAAATCAGCTGCTGATCGAAGTACCCAGCGATCTTCATAAATCTTATTGGGAAAAAAATCTAGCTGCCAAAATTGTTGAAATGGGATTTATGAAAACTGGTGAAGAATTGATTCCTAGTTTTGTGACTGTCGAAGAAGCAGAAGCTTTAAAAACAGCCCCTTCTACTATTCAAACAGCTGCAGAAGAAAACGAGCGGCCGCCGAAATCGATCTTAAATGAAAAATACACATTTGATACCTTTGTCATCGGGAAAGGCAATCAGATGGCCCACGCTGCTGCTTTAGTTGTTGCAGAAGATCCTGGGTCTATTTATAATCCGCTGTTCTTCTATGGTGGCGTTGGTTTAGGGAAAACCCACTTGATGCACGCGATCGGTCATCAAATGTTGCTGAAACGTCCCAATGCCAAAATCAAGTACGTTAGTAGTGAAAATTTCACCAATGATTTCATTACTTCTATTCAAAAGAACAAAATGGAAGATTTTCGAAACGAATACCGCAATGTTGATCTTTTGCTGGTGGATGATATTCAATTCTTAGTCAATAAAGAAGGAACCCAAGAAGAATTCTTTAATACCTTCGAAGAACTGTATCGCAATAATAAACAGATCGTCCTGACAAGTGATCGTTTGCCAAATGAGATCCCGACTTTGCCGGAACGTTTGGTTTCCCGTTTTGCTTGGGGCTTATCCGTTGATATCACCCCGCCGGATCTAGAGACGCGGACTGCGATTTTGCGGAAAAAAGCCGAAGCCGAACGCTTGGAGATCCCCGACGATACGTTAAGTTATATCGCTGGGCAGATCGATTCGAATATCCGAGAACTTGAAGGAGCACTCGTGCGGGTGCAAGCTTTTGCTACGATGCAAAACTCAGACATTACAACGAGCTTGGCAGCTGAAGCCATCAAAGCCTTGAAATCAAGCCATGGCTCGACCCAAGTTTCGATTTTGCAGATCCAAGAAGAAGTCGCAAAATACTATCACATTCATGTCAATGATCTAAAAGGGAAAAAACGGGTCAAAGGCATCGTTGTCCCACGCCAGATCGCGATGTATCTCTCTCGAGAACTGACCGATAGTTCTTTACCAAAAATCGGCGGCGAATTTGGCGGCAAAGACCATACAACGGTCATTCATGCCCATGAAAAAATTCAGCATTTAGTCGAAACAGATCCCACGATCAAAAATGAGATCGTTGAAATCAAACAAATCCTCTTCAGCTGATCTGTGGATAAGAAAAGAAGAACCAAAAAAGTTGTCCACAAGTTATTCACAGGCATTTTCGTTAGTCTACTCACTCTTTTCTCGAGTTATCCACATTACTAACAAGCCTATTACTACTATTACTTTTATTTAATAACTATAAATTAAAGGAGTATCGCTATGAAGCTAACTTTAAACCGAACAGAGTTCATGCAAGAATTACAAACTGTCCAACGGGCGATTTCAACCAAAACCACCATCCCGATCTTAACTGGAGTAAAATTATCCCTTTCAGAAAAAGGATTGACCATGACTGGGAGCAACGCCGATATTTCCATTGAAACTTTTTTAAGTGTGGAAAACGAAAAAGCGCAAATGCAAATCGAAAAAACAGGAGCGATCGTTTTACAAGCACGTTTCTTCAGCGAAATTGTTCGTCGTTTGCCTGAAAGTACCTTAACGTTAGAAGTTTTAGACAATAATCAAGTAGCGATCACTTCTGGAAAAGCCAACTTTACCGTCAACGGATTGGATGCCGATAGTTATCCACATTTACCAGTTGTCGAAAGTCAAGATTCGATCGAGATTCCAGCCCACGTATTGAATAAGGTCGTTAGTGAAACAGTCTTTGCGGTTTCGCAACACGAAAGCCGTCCGATCTTGACTGGGGTCCACTTTGTCTTAGAAAATCAAAAATTATTAGCTGTTGCGACGGACTCACACCGTTTGAGCCAACGGGTGATTCCATTGGAAAGCGGAGAAACAGCCTTCAACATCGTGATTCCTGGCAAAAGCTTAACGGAACTTTCTCGTTCCTTAACAGATGAAGAAGAAGCGATCCAAATCAGCATTATGGATAACCAAGTGTTGTTCCAAACGAAAACCATGAAATTCTATTCTCGTTTATTGGAAGGAACTTACCCAGATACCAATCGTCTGATTCCTTCAAGCTTCAATACTGAGATTGAATTTTCTGTGCCAGAATTGTTACAAGCCATCGAACGGGCGTCATTGCTTTCTCATGAAGGCCGTAACAACATCGTTCGTTTGGCGATCTCCGAAGAAGCCGTTGTCTTATATGGAAACTCACCAGAAATCGGAAAAGTGGAAGAAGATCTTTCTTTTGAAAAAGTGACCGGCGACCCATTAGAGATCTCTTTCAACCCTGACTATATGAAAGCAGCACTACGAGCATTTGGTGACACCAGCATCGTGATCCGCTTTATCTCAGCGATCCGTCCATTTACGTTGGAGCCGACAGAGAGCAAAGGCAGCTTTATCCAGCTGATCACACCGGTGCGAACCAACTAATTTTTCATGTCTTTTGAAAAAAGTTGAAACAATCATCTGAAAATGAATAAATGAGTTAAAAGGGCTTAAAATCGTTTTTAAGCCCTTTTTTCTATTTTGGCTTCTTTTTTGTCTAAAAGCAGTAAGTCTTCTGAGAATGAAAAATATGCCGATGAATTTGTTTTCTTGGCAAAAAAAGAGTATAATAGAGCTAAACGCTCTTTGATAGAATTGAGGGGAATTATGAAAATGCAAATACCGTTAGAAACGGAATATATGACACTTGGACAAATGCTCAAAGAAGTCAGTGTGATCAGCAGCGGCGGCCAAGCGAAATGGTACCTTGCAGAGCACACCGTTTTTGTCGACGGCGAGCCGGAAAATCGACGAGGGCGCAAATTGTATGCGGGAATGCGTGTTGAGCTACCTGATGAAGGTACTTTTTTTATGGTGAAGAAGGAAGACGCCGATGCGGCTGAATGAGTTGCATTTAAGCAATTATCGGAACTATGATTCGCTGACACTGACTTTTGAGAAAGGTCTGGTCATTTTTTTAGGCGAAAACGCGCAAGGAAAAACCAATATTTTAGAAAGCATCTATGTATTGGCGATGACCAAAAGCCACCGCACCTCCAGTGAGCAAGAGCTTATCCGCTGGGACACAGAAGGGGCGCGGATCTCTGGCAGTGTCAGTCGGGGACGCTCAACGATCCCGTTAGAACTGTTTTTGTCAAAAAAAGGACGAAAAACGAAAGTAAACCACATTGAGCAAAAAAAGCTCAGTAGTTACATAGGGCAGTTGAATGTCATTTTATTTGCTCCAGAAGACCTCTCCCTTGTAAAAGGAAGTCCCCAAGTCCGCCGCAAATTTCTCGATATGGAAATTGGGCAGATCGATCCAATCTATCTCTATGATCTCGTTCAATACCAATCCGTTTTGAAACAGCGCAATCAATACTTAAAACAGCTGAATGAAAAAAAACAGACCGATGAGATCTATTTAGATGTTTTGACGGAACAGCTGGTGGCTTTCGGCAGTAAAATCATTTTAGCCAGACAACGGTTTGTTCAGCGCTTGGCGTATTGGGCAAATCAGCTGCACCAAAAGATCAGCCAAGGAAAAGAAACCTTGCAGATCGATTACTTATCGAATGTGCCTGGTGAGGCGAGTACGCTGGAGGAGATCCAACAGCAATTTGTCAAAGCCTTGGCACTAGTCAAAGACCGTGAACGATTTCGGCAAGTCACGTTGGCAGGTCCCCATCGAGACGATCTGGATTTTTTGATCAATGAGAAAAATGTTCAGACCTTTGGTTCGCAAGGCCAGCAGCGAACGACCGCCTTAAGTGTTAAATTGGCAGAAATCGATTTGATGAAAGAAGAAACGGGGGAATATCCCGTCCTTTTATTAGATGACGTCATGAGTGAGCTGGATGATTCCCGACAACTGCATTTATTGGAGACCATTGAAGGAAAAGTTCAGACCTTTCTGACAACGACGACATTAGAACATGTGAAAGACAAAATGTCTGTGGAAGCAGAGATTTTTTATGTAGAGCAAGGACATATTAAAGGAGAATAGACTGAATGACAGAAGAAGAAAAAAGCTTAGTTGAACGTGCGAAAGCCTATGATGCCAGTCAGATCCAAGTGCTGGAAGGACTAGAAGCCGTCCGCAAACGACCTGGGATGTACATTGGTTCTACCAGTTCAGAAGGTTTGCACCACTTAGTATGGGAAATCGTCGATAACTCGATCGATGAAGCACTAGCAGGCTTTGCCTCAAGTATTCAAGTGATCATTGAACCAGATAATAGCATTACGGTCGTCGATGACGGTCGGGGGATCCCCGTTGATATCCAAGCCAAGACAGGCCGTCCAGCGGTAGAAACCGTCTTTACGATCCTGCATGCCGGCGGGAAATTCGGCGGTGGCGGCTACAAAGTATCTGGTGGACTGCACGGGGTAGGTTCCTCCGTCGTTAATGCGTTATCCACGACTTTAGACGTAAAAGTCTATAAAGAAGGCAAAGTGTATTATCAAGAATACCATCGTGGGGCAGTCGTTGATGACTTGAAAGTGATCGATGAAACCGACCGCCACGGAACGACCGTCCACTTTGTTCCAGATCCAGAGATCTTTACGGAAACAACCGTATTCAATTTTGATAAATTAGCGACACGGGTTCGGGAATTAGCCTTCTTGAACCGTGGCTTAAAAATCTCGATCGAAGACAAACGGGAAGAAAAACCCGTCTTGAAAGAATATCATTACGATGGCGGGATCAAGAGCTATGTGGAGCATTTGAATGCGAGTAAAACAGTGATTTTCCCAGATCCGATCTACTTAGAAGGAGAACAACAAGGAATCACGGTTGAAGTTTCCATGCAATATACCGATAGCTACCACAGCAACCTGTTGAGTTTTGCCAACAACATCCATACCTATGAAGGCGGAACCCATGAATTCGGGTTTAAGACTGCTTTGACACGGGTGATCAATGATTACGCCCGCAAGTCAAAATTGATGAAAGAAAACGACGAAAACCTGACCGGAGAAGATGTTCGGGAAGGATTGACGGCAGTTATCTCTATCAAGCATCCAGATCCTCAGTTTGAGGGACAAACGAAAACCAAATTAGGAAATTCGGAAGTGCGGACAGTCACTGATCGTCTCTTTTCGGAACATTTCACGAAATTCTTGATGGAAAACCCGAATGTGGGTCGTCAAGTCGTGGAAAAAGGACTTTTGGCATCAAAAGCCCGTCAAGCAGCCAAACGTGCCCGGGAAATGACTCGCCGAAAAGGTGCGTTAGAAATCAGTAACTTACCTGGGAAATTGGCCGACTGTTCCAGTAATGATCCAGAAAAATGCGAATTGTTTATCGTCGAAGGAGATTCTGCCGGCGGTTCAGCAAAACAAGGCCGCAGTCGCGAATTCCAAGCGATCTTACCGATCCGTGGGAAGATTTTAAATGTCGAAAAAGCCAGCATGGACAAAATCTTAGCAAACGAAGAGATCCGTTCGCTGTTTACGGCAATGGGAACTGGGTTTGGTGCTGATTTTGATGTAGCAAAAGCCCGTTACCACAAGCTAGTTATCATGACCGATGCCGATGTCGATGGTGCCCATATCCGGACCCTGCTTTTGACGCTGTTCTATCGTTATATGCGTCCAATCGTTGAAGCTGGTTATGTCTATATCGCACAACCGCCATTGTACGGTGTCAAACAAGGGAAAAATATCCACTATATCCAACCCGGCAAGAATGCCGAACAAGATTTGAAAAATACGATTGAATCACTGCCTGCGACACCAAAACCAACGGTTCAACGCTACAAAGGTCTAGGGGAAATGGATGACCACCAGTTATGGGAAACCACGATGGACCCTGAAAACCGGATGATGCTGCGGGTCAGCGTAGATGATGCCATAGAAGCCGATCAAATTTTTGAAATGCTGATGGGGGATCGCGTCGAACCAAGACGGGCCTTTATCGAAGAAAACGCGCACTACGTGAAAAATCTTGACATCTAGCCAATCGTAGAGGAGGAAACAGCTTGAGTGAAGAAGCAAAACAAAATATTCATGACGTCAATCTGACCAGTGAAATGCGTGAGTCCTTTATCGATTATGCAATGAGTGTAATTGTTGCTAGGGCTTTACCAGATGTGCGGGATGGCTTAAAGCCGGTTCACCGCCGAATTTTATATGGAATGAATGAATTAGGGGTCACACCAGACAAGCCCCATAAAAAATCAGCCCGGATCGTCGGCGATGTCATGGGGAAATACCATCCCCATGGGGACAGTGCGATCTATGAATCAATGGTGCGGATGGCACAGCCCTTTAGCTATCGCTACATGCTAGTCGATGGCCACGGAAACTTTGGTTCAGTCGATGGTGACGGTGCCGCTGCGATGCGGTATACCGAAGCCCGCATGAGTAAACTGGCGATGGAGATGCTGCGGGACATCAACAAAGATACCGTTGATTTCCAAAGCAACTATGATGATACAGAACGAGAACCAGCGGTATTACCTGCCCGCTTCCCGAACCTTTTGGTCAACGGGACGACTGGGATCGCTGTTGGGATGGCGACCAATATCCCGCCTCATAACTTGAATGAAGTCATTGCAGCCATCGATCTATTGATGGAAAATCCAGAAGTCACAACGAGTGAATTGATGGAAGTCCTACCAGGACCAGACTTCCCAACTGGCGGGATCGTGATGGGAAAATCCGGTATTCGCCGTGCCTATGAAACAGGGAAAGGGTCGATCACTGTTCGCGGAAAAGTCGAAGTGACTGAAATGCCCAACGGCAAAGAACGGATCTTAGTGACTGAATTGCCATATATGGTCAATAAAGCGAAGTTGATCGAACGGATCTCTGAGCTGCACCGTGACAAACGGATCGAAGGAATCACCGATCTGCGGGATGAATCGTCTCGTGAAGGCATGCGGATCGTGATCGACGTTCGTCGCGACGTCAGTGCGTCGGTGATCTTAAACAATCTCTACAAAATGACTGCACTGCAATCTTCTTTTGGCTTTAATATGTTAGCCATTGAAAAAGGCGTGCCGAAGATTTTGAGCTTGAAACGAATTTTAGAAAACTACATCGAGCACCAACAAGAAGTGGTAACTCGTCGGACACAGTTTGATAAAAACAAAGCAGAAGCTCGTGCCCACATCTTGGAAGGATTACGGATCGCATTGGATCATATCGATGAGATCATTGCTTTGATCCGGGCATCAAATTCTGATGATGAAGCAAAAAATAGCATGATGGAGCGCTTCAAATTGTCCGATCGCCAAGCACAAGCAATTTTAGATATGCGTTTGCGTCGCTTGACTGGCTTGGAACGCGACAAGATCGAAAACGAGTACCAAGGCTTGTTAGAATTTATCGCTGATTTGACAGACATTTTAGCAAATCCACAACGGGTCCTAGAAATCATCCAAACGGAGTTGCAAGAATTAGGCCAACGCTTTGGTGATGATCGCCGGACTGAATTATTGGTTGGGGAAGTCTTAAGTCTTGAAGATGAAGATTTGATCGAAGAAGAAGAAATCGTCATTACCTTGACGAACAATGGGTACATCAAACGAGTAGCTAAGTCTGAATTCCGTGCACAACGCCGCGGCGGACGTGGCGTTCAAGGAATGGGGATCCACGATGAAGACTTCGTGAAGACGTTGGTTTCTTGTTCGACTCATGACACATTACTGTTCTTCACCAATAAAGGGAAAGTTTACAAAGCCAAAGGCTATGAAATTCCTGAGTATGGTCGGGCAGCCAAAGGGATCCCTGTGATCAATCTCCTAGGGATCGATTCTAGTGAACGGATCGAAGCGATCATTTCGGCTTCTGGTGGGCCTCAAGAAGGACGCTACTTGTTCTTCACGACGCGTCTAGGTGTGGTCAAACGGACCTCAGTGACGGCCTTTTCAAATATCCGTGCCAATGGTCTGATTGCGATCGGTCTTCGGGAAAATGATGAGTTGGTCAACGTAATTGAAACCCACGGCGAAGATGTCGTGATCATCGGAACCCACGATGGCTACTCTGTGACCTTCAAAGAAGCCCTTGTGCGGGATATGGGTAGGACAGCTGCTGGTGTGCGAGGCATTCGTCTAAGAGACGGAGACTACGTGGTAGGCGCTGCAGTGATCACAGAAGACAGTGAAGTCTTGGTCATCACTGAGAACGGCTATGGCAAGCGTACCAAAGGCTCTGAATACCCAATCAAAGGTCGTGGCGGAAAAGGGATCAAAACAGCCAACATTACGGCGAAAAATGGTCCATTAGCCGGCTTGACGACGGTCAGCGGTGAGGAAGACATCATGGTGATCACCGATAAAGGCGTCTTGATTCGTTTCAATGTAGCGACTGTTTCCCAAACTGGTCGGGCAACCTTAGGGGTTCGTTTGATGAAGATGGAAAACAATGCCAAAGTAGTGACGATGGCAACGGTTGAACCAGAAGTCGAAGAAGAACTAGCGACTGCTGAAGAAACAGCGGTACAAGACGTACCAGTTGTGGAAGAAGCAACGGAAGACACCACGGATACACAAGAATAAGCAATACGTTTTCTAGGAAGACAGCAAGCTGCGAACCTGCAGCTTGCTGTCTTCTTACTCTTTTTCAAAAAATCGGCAGCAGCTGACGTATTTATCAGTGTAAGCGATTGTTTGCGGTGATGGATAGATGCAGGGACGCAAAAAAACAGCTTGCAGTAGGGACGAAAAAAGTGTATAATAATTATTTGTGAGTAGTCTAATTAGACCACTCTCTCTGCTCCTAGAAAACTAGGGGCCAAAGTCCACAGGGAGGTGAAAAATCAATGGAAAACACGAAATATGAGATTTTATATATCATTCGTCCAAACATTGATGAAGAAGCAAAAGCCGCATTGATCGCTCGTTTTGACTCAATCTTAACTGATAACGGCGCTGAAGTTATCGAATCAAAAGATTGGCAAAAACGCCGTCTAGCGTATGAAATGGATGGATTCCGTGAGGGTATCTATCACATCGTAAAAGTTTCTTCTTCAACAACTGCAAGTGCAATCAACGAGTTTGACCGTCTTGCGAAAATCAATGATGACATTATCCGTCACATGATTGTCAAAGAAGAAGCATAATATTGTTTCACATGAAACAAAAGCGATGAGGAGATGATGAACTTTGATTAATAATGTTGTACTAGTAGGAAGACTAACCAAAGATCCTGATTTACGTTACACTTCTAATGGCACTGGTGTCGCAACCTTTACCTTGGCGGTAAACCGCAATTTTACCAACCAAAGTGGAGAGCGCGAAGCTGATTTCATCAACTGTGTTATTTGGAGAAAACCAGCGGAAACATTAGCAAACTATGCACGCAAAGGAACTTTATTAGGGGTTACTGGACGTATTCAAACCCGTTCATACGACAACCAACAAGGCCAACGTGTTTATGTAACAGAAGTCGTTGCTGACAACTTCCAATTATTAGAGTCGCGGAATGCTTCCGAGCAAAGACGCACAACTGATAGCGGATCTGGCAGTAACAATACGTATAACTCAAACAGTTCTTCTGGATTTGGTAACAATAACTCAAATCAAACTCAATCCTCTCAACCATCAGGAATGCCTAATTTTGATCGAGACAACTCCGATCCATTCGGAAACTCATCAATCGACATTTCAGACGATGATTTACCATTCTAAGAAATTGATAGGAGGGAAATAGGATGGCACAACAAAGAAGAGGCGGACGCAAACGTCGTAAAGTAGACTACATTGCTGCAAACCATATTGAACATATCGATTATAAAGATATTGAATTACTAAAACGTTTCATTTCAGAACGCGGTAAAATCTTACCACGTCGTGTAACTGGTACTGGTGCGAAAAACCAACGCAAACTTACCATTGCAATCAAACGTGCGCGTATCATGGGATTACTTCCATTCGTAGGCGAAGAATAAATCGAATGATTTTCATTGACAAGTTTCTTTTGAAGCTTGTCAATTTTTTTATCCATCGAAGAGTAACTTGTTATTTTATATATAGATAGAATAACGAATGATAGAAATTTTTTCCTGGTTGGTTCACCAAAAAAGTTTCACGTGGAACTTTTTTGCATCAATCGCCTATTTGATTGTTTTGTGGTAAAATAAGGAACAAAGCTTCAAAAAAATGGGATGAAACATTGAGGGGTAAAAAAGATGGCAGTAATTGGGTTGATTTCAATTGATAATTACGATGATTTGATTGAGAAAAAAGACGACAAACAAGTTTCTTATTTGAACTCGCTGATCACGACATTGATTTCTGATTGGGCAAGTGAGAATCATGTTTTTTACAAACGAATCAATTCCGAGCGGTTTCTTTTCGTCGCGAAGTATTCAGATATTGAGCGGATGAAGGAAGAAAAATTCCAATTTTTGACTAGAGTACGGCAAGTTGCGGAAAAAAATGATCTGCCATTAACGATCAGTATGGGGATCTCCTATGGGGAAGAGTCTTTTGAAGAGATCGGGGAAGTGGCACAAAACAATCTCGACATTGCGTTAGTTCGCGGCGGTGATCAAGTCGTTTTAAAAGAAGCCAAAGAAGAAGCAAAACCGCAATTCTTTGGTGGCAATACAGACGGCACACCCAAGAGAACGCGTGTTCGTTCTCGTGCCATGAGTACGGCGTTGAGAAAGATTTTTGCTGAAAACCAACGGATCTTTATCATGGGTCATCGTTACCCAGACATGGATGCCTTAGGTTCGGCTTTTGGGGTGGCTTACATGGCGATGATGAGCGATAAAGAATGCTACATCATTTTAAATCCAAAAGAGATCACCGCAGACATTCAACGGGCATTGGAAGAATTGAAAAAATACCCCGAGCTGGAACGATTTGTGATCACTGGGGAAGAAGCAGTTAATTTATCAAATGAAGAAAGTGTGCTAGTGATGGTAGATTACCATAAGCCGTCGATGTCGATCTCGCAAGCGGTCTATGATGAATTTGACAAAATCGCAGTGATCGATCACCATCGTCGCGGGGATGAGTTTCCCGATAAGCCACTCTTGACGTATATTGAATCTTCCGCGTCTTCGGCATCGGAACTGGTAGCAGAATTAATCCAGTATCGTGCTTCTCGCAGATCGCAAGTCCCGAAATTTATTACGACTTCTTTATTAGCGGGCATCTACGTGGATACGAAGAACTTCACGGTGCGAACCACTGGTCGGACCTTTGATATTGCTGGTTATTTGAAAAACCAAGGCGCAGATACGTCATTGGTTCAATACATGTTGAGTACGGATCTCGATTCCTATTTGATGATCAGTGAACTGGTTTCTCGCAGCCAGCATTTCCGAGAAGATATCGTGATTGCTGCAGCGGATGAAGATCGGGTGTACGATAGTGTCACCGTTGCGAAAGCGGCCGATACTCTGCTATCGATCAACGGGATCCATGCCGCATTTGTCATTACGAAACAACCAGGAGATTTGATCGGTATCAGTGCTAGAAGCACTGGTAAAGTCAATGTACAAACCTTGATGGAGGCATTAGGCGGCGGCGGACATTTTACCAACGCAGCCACGCAAATAAAGAACAGCAGCATTGGTGATGTAGAAAAACAGCTGCGAGCGGAATTAACGAAAAATGAACAATAACAAGGAGTGACCAAGATGAAAGTTATTTTCTTACAAGATGTCAAAGGCAAAGGCAAAAAAGGCGATATCAAGGAAGTCCCTAATGGCTACGCACAAAACTTTCTGATCAAAAACAACTTAGCCAAACCTGCCAACAATGAAAGCATGGCAGAATTAAAAGGCAAACAAAAAGCCAAAGAAAAACAAGACGCAGAAGTCTTAGCAGAAGCGAAAGAGTTAAAAGCACTTCTTGAAAAAGAAGAAACCGTTGTGAAGATCAATGCCAAAGCAGGGGAAGATGGCCGCTTGTTCGGTTCGATCCCATCAAAACAAATCGCAGATGCCTTGAACAAGCAATACAAAATCAAAATCGACAAACGCAAAATCGAATTGGATCAGCCGATCCGTGCATTAGGCTTTACGCAAGTACCTGTAAAATTGCACCCACAAGTAACAGCAACGATCAATGTTCATACCATCCAAGAATAAGCATTACTCCCAACAGTCACATGTTGGGGTTTTTTTCGGCAAACGTCCAAGCAATCTTGTACTTTGGATGGGAATCTTGTAGAATGAATGGACGAAGGAGCGAATGGCATGAATGAAGTTTGGCAAAATCAAGTTCCCCCACAAGATATTGAAGCGGAACAAGCGGTCCTAGGGGCAGTCTTTTTAGATGCCGATGCGATCATCGATGCAATGGAAGTAATCGCCCCAGAAGATTTTTATCGCCGCAGCCATCAAATAATTTTTCAAGCAATGATCCAGTTGAACGACCGTAGTGAATCGATCGACTTGATTACGTTGAAAGCAGAAATTGAAAAAAGCAACAGTCTTGAAGATGTTGGCGGCCTGACGTATCTGACTGAACTGAGTCAAGCTTCACCATCAGCAGCAAGTATTGCTTATTATGCGAAGATCGTTGACGACAAAGCCACGTTACGCAATCTGATCCAAACAGCGAGCCGCATCGTAACCAAAGGCTTTGAACAAGATGAAGATGTGCAGTCGATCATTGATCAAGCAGAAAAAAGTATTTTAGAAGTATCCGAAAAGCGCAATAGCAATGGCTTCCAATCGATAGCGGAAGTCTTGAATCGGACGATCGAAACGATCGATCAGTTGGCGCAAAACAATGAAGAAATCACCGGATTACCTACGGGTTATGCGGCTTTAGACAAAATGACGGCGGGGCTGCAAAAAGAAGAGCTGATTATTCTCGCTGCCCGCCCCGCGGTAGGGAAAACCGCGTTTGCCTTGAATATCGCGCAAAATGTCGGAACGAAAACCGATCGTTCCGTAGCGATCTTTAGTCTGGAAATGGGGGCTGAATCATTGGTCAATCGGATGCTGTGTGCGGAAGGCTCGATTGAGGCCAGTCACTTGCGGACGGGGCAGCTCTCAGAAGAAGAGTGGCGGAATTTGATCGTTGCCATGGGCAGTCTTTCTAACGCAAATATCTATATCGATGATACCCCTGGGATCAAGATCTCTGAGATTCGGGCACGTTGTCGGAAACTGGCGCAAGAAAAAGGTAATCTCGGCTTGATTTTGATCGACTACTTGCAGCTGATTGAAGGAACGGGTCGCGAAAACCGCCAACAAGAAGTCTCTGAGATCTCTCGCCAATTAAAGAAACTGGCGAAGGAATTAAAAGTGCCAGTGATCGCACTGTCTCAGCTTTCTCGGGGTGTGGAACAACGACAAGACAAGCGTCCTGTTTTAAGTGATATTCGGGAATCAGGATCGATTGAGCAGGATGCCGATATCGTTGCTTTCTTGTACCGAGATGACTACTACCGAAGCGAAGGCGACGATGACGATGAACCAGAAGAACAACAAAACAACAATGTGATCGAAGTCATTATCGAGAAAAACCGGAGTGGTGCCCGGGGGACCGTCGAACTTCTATTTATCAAAGAATACAATAAGTTCTCCTCGGTCTCGCCGCGAGAAGAGTTCGGGTAAGACACCAACGATGTGAGAAACCAAGGCTCCTGCTGCCGTCTGCATTGCGCTGATGGCAGCAGGGCTTTTTTTATGTGCTGACTTTATTCGTTTTTACGTGTATAAATAATTATTGAGAAGAAAATAGTTCGTTTTTTACCCCTGAAAAATGAGAATTTAAAACGATTATTCGATTTTAGATTGAAAGAGCTTGCGAATCTTGTTACAATACTTAAGGAATGCACTAATTAAAGAAAGAGGTCATTATATGTCATCTGTAGTAGTAGTAGGTACACAATGGGGCGATGAAGGTAAAGGAAAGATTACGGACTTTTTGAGTGAAAACGCGGAAGTCATTGCACGTTATCAAGGTGGAGACAATGCCGGCCATACGATTAAATTTGACGGTGTGACCTATAAACTGCATTTGATTCCTTCTGGGATCTTTTATGCAGATAAAATCAGTGTCATTGGAAACGGGGTCGTTGTGAACCCGAAATCATTAGTTAAAGAATTAGCATACTTGAAAGAAAACAATATAATAACAGAAAACTTAAAGATCTCTGATCGTGCTCATGTTATTTTACCTTACCATATCCATTTGGATCAGCTGCAAGAAGATGCCAAAGGTGACAACAAGATCGGTACCACGATCAAAGGGATTGGACCAGCCTATATGGATAAAGCTGCCAGAGTCGGCATTCGGATCGCTGATCTTTTAGACAAAGAAATTTTTGAAGAACGTCTGCGTATCAACTTAGAAGAAAAAAATCGTCAATTCGTGAAAATGTTTGACGCAGAGCCAATCGCCTTTGAAGACATTTTTGAAGAGTATTACGAATATGGCCAACAAATCAAAAAATATGTGACGGATACTTCGGTGATCCTTAACGATGCCTTAGATGAAGGCAAACGGGTTTTATTTGAAGGGGCACAAGGCGTGATGCTGGATATCGACCAAGGAACCTATCCTTTCGTGACATCATCCAACCCCGTTGCTGGGGGAGTCACTATTGGTAGTGGTGTGGGTCCTTCAAAAATCAACAAAGTCGTTGGTGTCTGCAAAGCTTACACCTCTCGGGTAGGAGATGGTCCTTTCCCAACGGAACTGTTTGATGAAACAGGTGAACAAATCCGTAAGATCGGTCGTGAATACGGAACAACGACAGGACGTCCTCGCCGTGTGGGCTGGTTTGATACCGTCGTGATGCGCCATTCAAAACGTGTTTCAGGGATTACAAACCTATCCCTTAACTCGATCGATGTCTTGAGCGGCTTAGAAACCGTGAAGATCTGTACGGCTTATGAACTAGACGGCGAATTGATCTATCATTACCCAGCAAGCTTGAAAGAGTTGAACCGCTGCAAACCAGTCTACGAAGAACTTCCTGGCTGGTCTGAAGACATTACTGGCTGCAAAACATTAGCAGATCTGCCAGAAAATGCACGCAATTACGTTCACCGCATCTCTGAATTAGTCGGTGTCCGCATTTCGACCTTCTCGGTAGGACCAGACCGCAGCCAAACCAACATCTTAGAAAGTGTTTGGGCGCAAATCTAAACTGACGCAAAAGCTTCAGAACAAGACGAAGAACTCCTGTGTCAAAAGCAGTCAACGATAAGTTTGGCTGCTTTTGATGAGAATTTCTTCTGTCTTGTTCTTTTTTTGCTATAATAGGGGGTAACGAGAGGGGTGAAACCATGTTTCAAATCATGACAGATTCCTGCTGTGATTTACCAGCAGCAAGATTAGCGGAGCTAGATGTTGTGTATATTCCGATGCTGATCGAATTAGACGGCAAAGAATATATCGATGATATGAGCAAAGAATTTGATACGGAATGGTTTTTAGGAAAACTAAAAGAGCATGCGCAGCCGACAACTTCTCAAATCAATGTCGGACGTTATATGGAGTATTTTCGGCCATATGTCGAAGCGGGCACACCGGTCCTTTATTTAGGTTTTTCTTCAGGAATGAGCGGCTCATTCCAAAGTGCCGTCCAAGCCGTAGCCTTACTAAAAGAAGAATACAAAGAAGTTGCGATCACCTTGATCGATACGCGCTCTGCGAGTTTAGGCGAAGGCTTCTTAGTGGCTGAAGCAGCCCAACAAAAAGCCCAAGGACGTTCGTTGCTAGAAGTCAGCCAATGGGTAGAAGAAAACAAACTGCGTTTAGATTCATGGGTCACCGTCGACGATTTAAAACAATTGGAACGCGGCGGCAGAATCTCTAAAACGGCGGCAGCGATCGGCGGATTGCTGAACGTGAAACCAATTATTACCGTCGATACTGCGGGAAAATTACGCAGCGTTGATCGAGTGCGGGGACGCAACAAAGCGATCCAAAAAATCGTGGATCAAACCATCGCCAATCTTCACGAATCAAAAACCAATACGGTTTATTTTGCCAATGCTGGCGCTGCCGAAGCAGCGGAGAAAGTCATCAAACGTTTGACCGAAAAAGTTCCTGACATTATTATTCATCATTATCCATTAGGTCCAACGATCTCCAGTCATACCGGCTACGGCTGCTTGGCGCTGTTTTCATTCGGCAAAGCCCGTTTAGAACAAGCGTAACCTGCCAAAAAGCGCCCGAAGCACCTAGATAAAATAAAAGAAACGCTCCAGTTGCAGCCTTGGTGGCGGGCAACTGGAGCGTTCTTTTTTTCAAAAGCAGCTTATTGATTCATTTCTGCTACGCGTTTTTGGACATCTTTGTTTTCTAAGAATTCATCGTAGGTCGTTTCGGCACGATCCACCACGCCTTTGCTAGAGACCGCAATGATACGGTTCGCAAGGGTTTGAATAAATTGGTGGTCATGAGAAGCAAACAACAATGAGCCGGTGAAGGCCATCAAGCCATCGTTTAATGCGGTGATCGATTCTAAGTCCAAGTGATTGGTTGGATCATCCAATACCAATACGTTGGCTTTTGAAAGCATCATTTTCGACAACATGCAGCGAACTTTTTCGCCCCCGGAAAGAACGTTGACGGGTTTTAATACTTCGTCACCAGAGAACAACATGCGACCTAGGAAGCTGCGCAAGAAGGTATTGTCGTCTTCTTCTTTGCTTGCGTATTGACGCAACCAATCAACGATCGGGGTATCCGTATCAAATTCGCTGGTCGTATCTTTTGGCAAGTACGCATGCTGCGTGGTCACGCCCCAACGAACACTACCTGTATCAGGAGTGATTTCCCCCATGATGACTTTGAATAGCGTTGTGGTGGTGATATCGCTATTGGCAACAAAAGCGACTTTGTCGTCTTTGTTCAAGGTGAAAGAGATATTGTCTAAAATCTTTTTGCCGTCGATCGTCACACTGACATTGTCGACTTGCAGCAAGTCATTCCCGATTTCACGTTCTGGTTTAAAACCGACAAACGGGTAGCGGCGAGACGAAGGTTGAATATCATCAAGGGTGATTTTATCCAACATTTTTTTCCGAGATGTTGCTTGTTTGGATTTTGACGCATTGGCACTAAAGCGTGCGATAAAGTCTTGCAGTTCTTTGATCTGCTCTTCTTTTTTGGCATTTGATTGGGATTGTAATTTCGCAGCTAATTGGCTTGATTCCAACCAGAAATCATAGTTGCCGACAAACAATTTGATTTTGCCGAAGTCTAGATCGGCCATATGGGTACAAACTTTATTTAAGAAGTGGCGGTCATGGGAAACAACAATGACGGTGTTGTCAAAGTTGATCAGAAACTCTTCTAACCAGTTGATAGATTGGATATCCAATCCGTTGGTAGGCTCATCTAGGAGCAAGACGTCTGGCTTACCGAAAAGGGCTTGTGCCAGTAAGACTTTCACCCGTTGACCAGCAGTTAGATCTTTCATCAAGACATGATGCAATTCATCGGGAATGTTCAAGCCTTGCAAAAGAACAGCTGCTTCGGGCTCTGCTTCCCAGCCATCAAGTTCCGCAAATTCGCCTTCTAGTTCGGCGGCACGAATCCCATCTTCATCAGAAAAGTCTTCCTTCATGTAGATCGCGTCTTTTTCTTTCATCACTTCGTAGAGACGTTTATGGCCCATGATGACCGTTTCGATCACTGGAAACTCTTCGTAATCATAGTGGTTCTGCTTCAAGACAGCCATCCGTTCATCAGGACCTAAAGACACATTTCCAGTCGAAGGTTGGATCTCACCAGATAAAATTTTTAAAAAAGTTGATTTACCAGCACCATTTGCACCAATCAAACCATAACAATTACCAGGCGTAAACTTAATATTAACATCATCAAACAGTTTGCGGTCTGAAAAATGCAAACTTACATCACTTACTGTAATCAATTCTTTTCCTCACTTTATATAAATTGACATGGAGTCTCCTAGCATTATAGCGATGAATGTTGAAACTTTCAAGTAAAGCCGAGGATTTCATCAGGAAAGGCTTAGGGCTGGTGAAAGAAAAATTTTGGCTGCTGCTGCCTTCCTAGTAGAACCTGACGGCTTCCTATGCTAGAGTATTGGTAGAATAGTTAGACAAAGGAGCAGACGAATGGTGGATTGGTTGGTTGGATTGTCGCCATGGCAGCAAGCGTTGGCGGGGACGATCTTTACGTATGCTATGACGGCGCTTGGGGCAGCGCTAGTCTTTTTCTTCAAAGAAATCAATAAAAATGTCCTGAATACGATGCTGGGGTTTGCCTCTGGCGTGATGATCGCTGCTAGTTTCTGGTCGTTATTAGATCCTGCGATCGCACGAGCCGAAGAAAATGGCGACATTCCGTGGCTTGTGGTCAGCATCGGGTTTGGTTTGGGTGGTTTGTTCCTATATGCAGCAGATAAGACGCTCCCGCATATGCATTTTGGTCCGAATCATGAAACAGAAGGTTTGCCCAGTCATTTGAAGCGAACGATCTTGCTGGTCTTTTCCATCACGCTGCATAATATCCCAGAAGGCTTGGCGGTAGGGGTAGCGTTTGGGGCGGCGGCAAGTGCCGATGATCCGCGAGCAGCGATCTTAGCGGCGCTTTCGGTAGCGATCGGGATCGGGATCCAAAATTTTCCAGAAGGCGCAGCCGTTTCGATCCCCTTGCGCCAAGAAGGGTTAAGCCGAACCAAAGCCTTTATATACGGGCAAGCGTCAGGGATCGTAGAACCGATCGCCGGTGTGATCGGAGCTTTGCTGGTAACGAGTATGTCCGCTGTCTTGCCGTATGCGTTGGCTTTTGCAGCGGGTGCTATGATCTATGTAGTGGTGGAAGAATTGATTCCAGAAGCGCAGCAAACCTTGTCTAGTCGCCGCCATTTTGCGGTCTTTGGCGTCATGCTAGGCTTTATCTTAATGATGATTTTAGATGTAGCATTAGGCTGATCGATAAAAAAACACCTGACTTTCCAAAAGTCAGGTGTTTTTGATTTACTTGTAATTAACGATAATATTTTCTTGGCTTTTGGCGAATCGATGTTAACCAGCGAACGATCAAAACGGCTAGCAGCAAAGGAATCCCGAAACGGAAGACCAATCCGATCAACCCACCAATAATGCCTAATACAACGGATAAAACAAGAGATGCTGCGATTAAAACTGCCACGACAGTAACGATTCTTCCTAATAAACTTTCTGTATTCATTGTGACTCCTCCTAGACTTTTTTTCTTATCCCTAGCATAGCAAGAAAGAAAAAGAAACACATCCAACTTAAGACGGAATAATTGCTCCGCCGTGCGCCATAGGTTTGTGATAAACTAAACATGGATGAATCATGAAAGGAGTCAAAAAGAATGAATGCAGAAATTCTCACGAGCCAAGTCATCACAGAAGGAGGGTGCAATGCCTGTTTGCCTTATGAACTCAATACCTTCACGCTGCAGCTGCCGGATGGTCGTAGTTTTTCGTTAGAAAACTTGGATGCTGCTGCATTGGTGATGCCAATTGCCCAGATCAATCAGTGGCAGACTCGCTTATTATTAGAAGAAGACGAAGGATTGATCTATCAAAAAGGAACGCAAGAAGTAATTTTCGTAGAGGGCAGCCGTCAGGATACGTTTTCCAGCAAAGGACAGACGATTTCTTGTCCGAAAAAGAGTTGCGAAGCTGACGTCTTTGCCACAACCAATCGAGTGCTGACAGAATTGTTTGGCATCGAACCGATTTCTTTCGTTCTGCGGGCTGCACAAGCATAAGAGGACGAAAAAAAGCCGCTTGCGCATGTACCGACCTTTTAAAGTTAGCTTTTTAGTCTAACTATTGGAAGTCATGACAGCAAGTGGCTGTTTTTTCGTATCGTTACTTACGGATCTGGCCTTCGCCATAAATAATATATTTGGTAGAAGTCAGTGCTTCTAACCCCATTGGCCCACGGGCATGGAGTTTTTGCGTCGAGATGCCGATCTCGGCACCAAAGCCAAACATAAAGCCATCGGTGAAACGGGTCGAGGCATTGACGTAAACCGCCGCCGCATCAACTTCTTTCAAGAAGCGTTGGGAAGCGAAATAATCATCGGTGATGATCGCTTCGGAGTGCTTCGTATTGTAGCGATTGATGTGAGCAATGGCTTCTTCTAGCGAAGCCACCACTTTGATCGCTAAGATATAGTCTAAAAACTCGGTTGCCCAGTCGTCTTCAGTGGCAAGCTGTGCATTGTTTAAAAACGCCAACGCTTTTTGATCTCCTCGCAATTCGACTTGATCGGCAAATTGCTGTTCTACCATTGGCAAAAAGTCCGCTGCCACTGCTTCATGGACGAGGATCGTTTCGATGGCATTGCAGACAGAAGGGCGTTGCGTTTTTGCATTCGTGACGATCGCCAGTGCCATCGGCAGCTGGGCTGCTTGATCGATGTAGATATGATTGTTGCCGGTGCCGGTTTCGATCACTGGCACCGTGGCGGTCTCTTTGACACGACGAATCAAGCCGGCGCCTCCCCGAGGGATCAAAACATCCAAGTAATCTGTCAGCCGCATCAGCTCAGCCGCTGTTTCGTGGCTCGTATCTTCGATAAACTGGATCGCATGGCGGGAGTGTCCATTGGCAGCTAAAGCCTCTTGTAAAATAGTCACGAGGACTTGATTGGAGTGGAAGGCTTCCTTTCCACCACGCAAAATCACGGCATTTCCTGATTTGAAACACAGACTAGCTGCGTCAGTGGTGACATTAGGGCGGGCTTCGTAGATGATGCCGATGACCCCTAAAGGCACTCGTTGTTGACCAATCAAAAGATCGTCAGCATTGCGCCACATTTTATCCACGGCACCGATTGGGTCGGGCAATTGGGCGACTTCTCGGATGCCGTTAGCCATCTCGGTGATCCGTTGTTCTGTCAGCAACAGTCGATCCAGCATCGTCTGGCTGGTTCCTTTGGCTTTTGCGGCGGCTAGATCTTGTTGATTAGCAGCTAAAATCGTCTCGGCAGCTTTTTCTAAAGCATCGGCCATCGCTGCCAGTAGGTGGTTTTTTTCACTGGCACTCAGTAAGCTTAATGTCTGGGCGCTTGCTTGAGCTTGTTGACCGATCGTTTGCAAGTTGCTCATTGCTCATCCTCCGTTCGTTGATAAAAGTGGGTGCCGACAGGTTCCCCTGCGAGCAAGTCAAAAATAATTTTCGGCTGCTTGCCGTTAGCCAGCAGCATGTGACTGTTCAAGTCTAAGATACGTTGGGCGGCTTTTAGTTTACTGGTCATACCGCCGGTTCCATAAGGACTGCCTTTTCCCGTAGCTTGTTCTAAAAGTTCTGGGGTGATTTCATTGATCTCGGAATACAAGACGGCCTCAGGATCATTCAGCGGATTGGCGGAATAAAAGCCGTCGATATCAGAAAGCATGATCAAAAGCTCGGCTTTCGTCAACTGAGCGACGATCGCTGACAGCTGGTCATTGTCGCCGAATTTGGTGAGATGATCCAATTCATCCACTGCTACCGTGTCGTTTTCATTAATGATCGGGATGATCCCCATCGTAAGTAATTGCTCTAAGGTGTTGCTAACGTTTTGACGGCTTTGGGGAAATTCGATGATGTCTCTGGTCAGCAGGATTTGTGCAGTCTGCTGGCTATAGCTTTGAAAACGCTGGTTGTAGATCGTCATCAGTTCCGATTGGCCAACGGCGGCCACGGCTTGCTGCTGCGGGATCTCCACGGGTCGTTCTTTCAAATTCAACTTGTTCATGCCAACACCGATCGCACCAGAAGAAACTAAGATGATTTCTTTGCCTTGGTTTTGCAAAGCTGCTAAGACAAAGGCTAATTCATCGATGCCAGCTAGATTGATGGCACCATTGGGATAAATCAACGAGCTGGTGCCGATTTTTACAACGATTCGGTTTTTGTTTGAAAGATCTGCGCGCATATGCCACCGCCTATTTTTTGATATTTTTTCTATTGTACTCGCAAACGGGCGTTTCGTCATGTCCTTTTTTCTTTTTGGGCTATTTTTAAACGAAGAAATTGTAAAGACTTTTCGATAATTGTGTTTTCCATGAAGAAAATAGTTCTTCCTATGCTAAAATAGCTATATGTTTTATTATTGGAGGAACCCATGAAATTACGAGGATTTGAAATTATTACAGCATATAAAGAAAAAAGCATCACCTTGCCTCAACGTGCCACCCATCATGCGGCTGGTTACGACTTTGAAGCAGCGGAAGAAATCGTGGTGCCAAGCATTTGGAAAGCGGGCGTGATCGACGGGGTCAAAGCGCTTTTTGCGAAAGAGACCGCAAAACAGTTGAAGCCAACCTTGATTCCCACGGGGATCAAAGCCTATATGGGGGAAGACGAGTATTTGCAGCTGACAAATCGTTCCAGCAATCCTTTGAAACGTTTCTTAGTCTTGACGAATGGTGTCGGCGTCATCGACAGCGATTACTATGACAATCCAGATAATGAAGGGCATATCATGTTTCAGTTTACCAATTTCGGCCCCACAGATGTCGTCATTAAAAAAGGCGAACGGATCGGCCAAGGAATTTTCTTGCCGTTCTTAAAAGCTGATCAAGATACAACCACTGCCAGCCGAACCGGCGGCTTTGGCTCCTCGAATCAGTAAATCCTGCCTGGGGGTCTGTTTGATAGAAGTAGTGGAGGAGATCAATGGCAAAAAAAGCAAAAAGTCAATTTGTCTGTCAAAATTGTGGGTACAGTTCCCCTAAATATTTAGGGAAATGCCCCAATTGCGGCAGCTGGAATTCAATGGTGGAAGAAGTGATCCAAGAAACCGCCGATCGTCGAGTACGTACGACATTGACGGGGCAAAAGATGCAGCCGACGAAAATCGCCGATGTCGTACCGAAAAAAGAACCGCGAGTCCAAACGAAACTTGCTGAGTTGAATCGCGTCTTAGGCGGCGGCGTGGTCCCAGGCTCCTTGATTTTGATCGGTGGGGATCCAGGGATCGGAAAATCGACGCTGCTCTTGCAAGTTTCCCAGCAATTAGCAGCGATCGGCGGGACGGTCTTGTATGTGTCAGGAGAAGAAAGTGCCGAACAAATCAAAATGCGGGCGCAGCGCTTAGGCGCCATCGACACAGAATTTTATCTCTATGGGGAAACGGACATGTCAGAGATCAGTAAAGCGATCGAAAACATCCGCCCAGATTATGTGATCATCGATTCGATCCAAACCATGACCCAACCGGATATCACCAGCGTGGCAGGCAGTGTCAGCCAAGTGCGAGAAACGACCGCAGAATTGCTGAAAATCGCCAAAACCAATGGCATCGCCATCTTTATCGTTGGCCACGTGACGAAGGAAGGCTCGATCGCAGGACCGCGGATGCTGGAGCATATGGTGGATACCGTCTTGTATTTCGAAGGCGAAAAGCACCACAGTTTTCGAATTTTGCGGGCCGTAAAAAACCGCTTTGGGTCCACCAATGAGATCGGGATTTTTGAAATGGAAGAAGGCGGGTTGAAAGAAGTCGCCAATCCGTCACAAGTCTTTTTGGAAGAACGCTTAGAAGGCGCAACTGGATCGGCGATCGTAGTGGCAATGGAAGGCAGTCGGCCAATCTTGGTGGAAATCCAAGCACTGGTCACGCCAACGATGTTCGGCAATGCCAAACGCACGACGACGGGGCTAGACTTCAACCGCGTCTCGCTGATCATGGCGGTTTTAGAAAAACGGGCAGGCTTGCTGCTGCAAAATCAAGATGCCTATTTAAAAGCAGCCGGCGGGGTCAAATTAAATGAACCTGCGATCGATCTAGCGATCGCTGTTAGTATCGCGTCTAGCTACAAAGAAAAAGGCACCAGCCCGACGGAGTGTTTTATCGGTGAAATTGGCTTGACGGGTGAGATTCGCCGAGTCAACGCGATCGAGCAACGGGTCAAAGAGGTGCAAAAACTAGGTTTTACGAAAGTTTATTTGCCGAAAAATAATCTGACTGGCTGGCAGCCGCCCAAAGGCATCGAAGTCGAAGGCGTGTCTACCTTAGCCGAAACCTTGCGGAAAGTCTTCCGTTAAAGTGGAGTCAATGCAAGAGCAAGGGGCAATCGCCTCTCCTCTTGCCCTGACGCTGCTGATTCATTCGTTTGAACCAACCGACCGACAGCCGCTGACTGGCGGAAGGAGCCTGTCTGGCAGCACGGATTTTTGAACAAAAGAAACCTACTGGAGTATGGAGGAACATGTATGCAGAAACGAGTCATTACCGCACTAATGGTACTTGCCGGAGCAAGTCTGGGGATCTCACTGATGCCTATCGCATGGCAAGCCATTGGGCAAACCCAAAATGAATGGCTGAATAATAACATCACTAATAGTTTGCTTGGAGCCCTTATTTTCTTTTTATTATCTTTACTATTAGCGAAATATATTGCAGCTGGTATTCGAAAAATTGAAGAAAAACTAAGTGAATTGAGCTTAACGTATCTCTTGTTTGGCGCAATTGGTTCGATCATCGGTCTGATGATCGGTGTGATCGTGTCGATTCCTTTTTACAATTGGGATATTCCTTTTATCAACGGGATCGCCCCAATCTTAGTGATGGTCCTGTTAGGGTATCTCGGTTTTCAGATCGGGACGACACGGATTGATGAATGGAAAAAAGTCTTTGCCCCGAAAAACAAAAAGGCAGAGCCCCAAGAGCAAGATGAACAGCAGATGCTGGAAAGAAAGATCGCGGACCATTTCCACAAATACAAAATTTTGGATACCAGCGTGATCATTGATGGTCGGATCTATGACATTGCTAAAACGGGCTTTTTAGAAGGCGTCTTGCTGATCCCGAATTTTGTCTTGTATGAATTGCAATACATCGCAGATTCTGGCGATAGTTTGAAACGGGTTCGGGGCCGCCGCGGCTTGGATATTTTGAATGCTTTGCAAAAAGAAGAAGGCATCGCAGTTGAGATGTATGAAGGCGATTTTGAAGACATCTCCGAAGTCGATAGCAAGCTGATCAAGTTAGCGAAGATGCTGGATGGTGTCGTCGTGACCAATGATTACAATCTAAACAAAGTTTCTGAATTTCAAAATGTGCCTGTCTTGAATATCAATGCGTTAGCCAATGCGGTCAAACCAGTGGTGATTCCAGGAGAAAGCATGCACGTCTTAGTGGTGAAAGCTGGCACGGAGCGCCAGCAAGGGGTCGCTTATCTAGATGACGGGACGATGGTCGTGGTGGAAGATGGCCAGCATTACATGAATGAACACATCGAAGTGATCGTCACCAGCGCCTTGCAAACGGCAGCTGGTCGGATGATTTTTGCCAAACCAGCCCATTCTGGTCGCGGCATCGACAACAAAGAAGGATCGAAATCAGAGAAATAATCCTAGGCAGCTGGCGTAAAATATGCCAGCTGCCTTTACTAATTGGGTTATTGATTGTACAATTCAACTTGAGGGTTCTGTTTTTTACGCGGGTCTTTCCCACTAAACTGAACAATAAGCCCCAAGCAGCTTGGCTGGCTTGGAAATCAGATGAAGGAAGAGGAAAACAATGACAAAAGTACGTGTACGTTACGCGCCAAGTCCAACAGGACATTTACACATCGGGAATGCTCGGACGGCTTTATTCAATTATTTGTTTGCTCGTCATAATGACGGTGAATTTATTATCCGAATCGAAGACACCGATCAAAAAAGAAACATTGAAGATGGTGAAAAAAGCCAGCTTGAAAACTTGCAATGGTTAGGAATGGATTGGGACGAATCACCTGAAAATCCAGGAGAATACGGTCCGTATCGTCAATCAGAACGCGGCGATATCTACCAACCACTGATCGATCAATTGCTTGCAAGCAATCGTGCGTATAAGTGTTATTGTACGGAAGAAGAATTGGAAGCCGAACGTGAAGGCCAAAGAGCTCGTGGCGAAATGCCCCATTATGCAGGGAAATGTGCCAACTTAACACCAGAAGAGCAAGCCGACAAAGAAGCACAAGGCTTGAAACCAGTGATTCGTTTCCGTGTCTCTCGCAATACTGAATACAAATTCCACGACATGGTCAAAGGCGAGATCGTTTTTGAATCAGATAATGTCGGTGGCGATTTTGTCATTCAAAAACGTGACGGTATGCCGACTTACAACTTTGCAGTAGCAGTCGATGACCATCATATGAAAATCACCCATGTGCTGCGTGGAGATGACCACATCGCCAACACACCAAAACAGTTGATGATCTATGAAGCATTTGGCTGGCAAGCACCAGAATTCGGGCATATGACGTTGATCATCAATAGCGAAACCGGGAAAAAATTAAGCAAACGGGACGAATCGATTCTCCAATTCATCGAGCAATACCGTGAGTTGGGTTATCTACCAGACGCTATGTTCAACTTCATTGCACTTTTAGGCTGGTCACCAGTAGGGGAAGAAGAAATCTTCTCTCAAGAAGAATTGATCAAAATCTTTGATCCTGAACGGTTGAGCAAATCACCAGCTGCCTTCGATGCCAAGAAGTTGGAATGGGTCAATAACCAGTACATGAAACAAATGGATCTGGATGAATTGACGGCAATGTGCGTCCCTTACTTGGCAAAAGCCGGTCGCATCGAAGAAACATTGACCGAAGAAAAAGCTGCTTGGTTGAAAAAAATCGTTTCCTTGTATCAACCGCAAATGAGTTTTGCGGCACAAATCGTCGACCTTTCGGAATTGTTCTTCGAAGAACACCCTGAATTAGATGATGCAGCCAAAGAAGTCTTAGCAGGAGAAACTGTACCGACGGTTTTGACAGCCTTTAAAGAAAAATTACAGGCGATGCCAGTCGTTGAGGCTGCGGCAGTCAAAGCAGCCATCAAAGAGATCCAAAAAGAAACAGGCATCAAAGGCAAGAATTTATTCATGCCGATCCGCGTGGCGGTCTCAGGCCAAACCCACGGACCAGAACTACCAGATACCGTTGAATTATTAGGGAAAGAAAAAGCCCTTGATCATTTGAATAACGTGTTATAAACACAGCGAATAGACGAAGTACTAGCCGATTTTTTTCAGAGAGACCACGGAAGGTGAGAGTGGTCAAAAAAGGCTAGGAAATGCACCTAGGAGTGGCTTTGGCGCAAGTCAAAGACGAAGCAGCGGACGTTACCCGCTTGAAGGCAGTGCCGAACTGCGAACAAAAGTGGGACCACGCAAAAAAGCGTCTTTTGAATAAGGAAACTTATTTGAAAGACGCTTTTTTCGTATCAAGAAGTTTGGATAAAGTAGGTGAGAAGATGACTTGGTTCAAAAAAGCAATTGCGGCAACAAAAAAACATGATCCATCGGTACGATCAACGTTGGAGATCATCATCACATACCCAGGATTTCATGCCTTGTTTTGGCATCGTTGGTCGCATTTTTTGTTTCAGCATCGCTGGTATTTTTTGGCAAAACTGACGGCCCAGTTTTGGCGTTTCTTGACTGGGATCGAGATTCATCCTGGTGCGCAGATCGGCCAAGGGGTCTTTATCGATCATGGGATGGGCGTCGTGATCGGGGAAACGGCGATCATTGAAGATGATGTCGTCTTGTTTCACGGTGTCACCTTAGGGGGAACCGGTAAAGAGCGGGGCAAGCGTCATCCCACGGTTAAAACCGGTGCGTTTCTCTCAGCCCATGCGCAGATCTTAGGCCCTGTCACGATCGGTGAGCGTGCAAAGATCGGCGCCAATGCAGTGGTTTTGAAGGATATCCCTGCAGAAGCAACTGCTGTCGGAATCCCAGCAAAGATCGTTCGAATCAAAGGAAAGAAGGTTATCCACGATGATTAAAATCTATAATACGCTGACACGGGAAAAAGAAGTGTTTCAGCCATTAGAAGAAAAGAAAGTAAAAATGTATGTTTGCGGACCCACCGTCTATAACTACATCCATATCGGGAATGGCCGCAGTACTGTGTCGTTTGATACCGTGCGCCGTTATTTTGAATACCGCGGCTATACAGTGGACTATTTGATGAATTTTACCGATGTCGATGATAAAATCATTCGTGCGGCAAAAGAATTAGGCACGACGGCCCCAGAAGTGGCAGAGCGTTTTATCAACGCCTTCAATGAAGATACCGCAGCGCTGAACGTCAAACCTGCTACGATGAATCCTCGTGTGATGGATCATATCGAAGACATCATTGCCTTTATTGCTGCTCTTGTAGAAAAAGGCTATGCCTATCCAGTCAATGGCGATGTTTATTACCGTACCCGCAAATTTGCTCACTATGGGCAATTAAGCGACCAATCCATCGATGAGCTGGAAGTCGGCGCAAGTCAGCGGACCGGTGAAGAACAAAAAATCAAGGAAGATCCGTTGGATTTTGCTTTGTGGAAAGCGGCAAAAGGCGATGAGATCGCTTGGGAATCTCCTTGGGGAGTCGGTCGTCCTGGCTGGCATATCGAATGCTCGGTGATGGCGACCAAACACCTAGGCGAGACCATCGATATTCATGGAGGCGGACAAGACTTGACCTTCCCGCATCATGAAAATGAGATCGCCCAAAGCGAGGCGAAAACTGGCAAGACCTTTGCCAACTATTGGATGCATAACGGCTATGTGACGATCGGTGAAGACGAAGAAAAAATGAGTAAGTCACTGGGCAACTTCGTCACGGTGCATGAGATGGTCAAAAAAGTTGATCCGCAGGTGCTGCGTTTCTTTTTGGCAACGACCCAGTACCGCCGACCAATCAAATACAGTGAGACTACCTTGCATGAAGCACAAACCAACCTGCAAAAATTGCGGACGACCTATGAAAATGCCAAATTCCGCTTGAATAGCAGTCATTATCAAGCCAGCGATGAGGAAGTCAATGCAGCGGTTCTGGAAGAATTTGAAGAACGTTTCGTCAAAGAAATGGACGACGATTTCAATGCGGCTAACGGGATCACTGTGGTCTATGAATTGGCGAAGTGGCTGAACTTAGCTAGCGAAGACCCAGAAACAGATTTGGCTTTATTAGCCGCTGGATTAGCCAAATTCAGCGAATGGCTGACGATTTTCGGGATTTATTTTGTATCCGAAGAATTGCTGGATGAAGAAATCGAACAGCTGATCAATGAACGGATCGCCGCACGCAAAGCCAAAGATTTTGCCCGCAGCGACCAAATCCGTGATGAGTTGAAAGAACAAGGGATCATCTTAGAAGATACCCCGCAAGGAACCCGATGGAGACGAGAAGCATGAGAGATTATAAACAATTGAATGGTTTGGCATTGGCCTATGTGGGGGATGCGGTCTATGAAGTCTATATTCGCGATTATTTAGTCGCCCAAGGCCAAACCCGCCCGAACCAACTGCACCATATGGCGACCCACTATGTGTCGGCCAAAGCCCAAGCGGCATTGATCCAAAAGATGTTGGATGAAGAGATCCTGACCGAAGAAGAATATGATTTTTACCGCCGCGGCCGTAATAGTAAAAGCCATACGGGTGCCAAAAATGCCGATGTCACGACGTATCGTATCGCTACTGGCTTTGAATCGCTGATCGGGTATTTGCACCTCACGCAGCAAAAAGAACGCTTAGACGAGCTAATAGACTGGTGTATAAAGAAAGTAGGAGAAGAAGATGCGAGAAAAACCGCAAAGAAAGCGTCCAAATAAAAAAACAGCTGGCCGATCAGAAGCCAGACAAGAAAATAGACCGGATCGCCGCAAAGAAGCCGCTGGAGAAGCCATCGAAGATAATTTTGTCTTCGGCTATCATGCGGTTGCTGAAGCCTTGAAAGAAGGGCGAGGCAACAAGCTGTTTCTTTCCGAAGAAGCACGGGGAGAAAAAATCGATCGTTTGAAAGAAATGGCGCGGGAACAGGCAGTTCCAGTCAAATGGGTGCCAAAACAAAAGCTGGATACGATGAGTGACCAAGGGGTCCATCAAGGCATGATCTTGGCGATCACCCCTTATCAGTATTTGACCTTGGATGAATTGTTGGCCCAAACGAAAGAACAGCCGCTGTATCTGATTTTAGATAATCTAGAAGATCCCCATAATTTCGGCTCCATCATGCGAACCGCTGATGCCAGCGGCGTAGACGGGATCATCATTCCAAAACACCGTGCGGTGGGGATCACGCCAATCGTGGTGAAAACGTCGACCGGCGCAGTGGAACATATCCCTGTGGCCCGCGTGACCAACTTGACCCAAGCAGTCCAGCAGCTGAAAAAAGCTGGTTTTTGGATCTTCGGTACGGATATGAGTGGCAGTGATTACCGCACATGGAATGCCCAAGGGGCGGTCGGTTTGATCATCGGCAACGAAGGACGCGGCATGGGGGAAGGTTTGAAAAAAGAAGTGGATCAAATGCTGACGATCCCAATGACTGGGCACGTGCAGAGCTTAAATGCCAGTGTGGCGGCAGGCTTGTTGATGTATCAGGCCTTTACTAGCCGAAATGGGGCGTCCCAATGAAAACCCCTTTGCTGATCGTGGATGGCTACAATATGATTGGCGCTTGGCCGGAGCTGGTTCTTTTGAAAAATCAGGACCGTTTAGAAGATGCCCGAGAAGCCTTACTGAATCGGCTGTCGAATTATGCAAAATATGAAGGGTTGAAAATCATCGTTGTTTTTGATGCCCAACTGGTGCCTGGTGTGACCCAAAGTTACACCAAATATCAGCTGGAAGTTATTTTTACCGAAGAAGGAGAGACCGCCGACAGCTACATCGAACGAATCGCTGGTGAATTAAACAATCGATTGACGCAAGTCACCGTCGCTACCAGCGATTTAGCCGAACAGTGGGTGATCTTCTCTCAAGGTGCTTTGCGAACTTCGGCACGGGAATTGTACAAAAGCGTGGAAAAAACGGAAAAAGACATCCACGAGCATCAAACCGACTTGCGATTTGAAAATTTTCGACGCAATTCCCCTTGGTCACCTGAACAATTAGCCGAACTTGAAAAGAAATTGCAAGACCTTAGTTAGGGACAAAGTTGGTCTGGTAAATTAGAAGATGTCCCAGCCATTTATGATACGCTCCTTTTGTAGCAAATGAAACAAAAACAAAAGGAGTGATCTCGATGCGCACAAAGGAAAGACAAGTATCGCACCGTTCAGATAGATTTGAAGAGTTGTTCAGAAAATATCGACCGATCGTTGAGATTTTGCATAAAAAATATTATCTGCGGGATTATGACTTAGACGATTGGCTGCAAGAAGGCAGGATCGTTTTTAATAAGTGTCTAAAGACTTACGATAAGGACAAAGGAACGACCATCGGTATCTTGTTTAAGCGTTCCTTTGAGAACCGTATCTGCAGCCTGTTGCGGGCGCAACATGCCCAAAAACGCAAAGCCCAAGTCGATGCCTGCTCGCTGGAAGAAAAGCTTTTACAAGAAGGCAATCGGTTTTTGACCGATCATAATCGCTGTGCGGAAACTGCAGAGACCTACTTGTTCGTTAATGAATCGTTGGCAGAGTATCCGAAAAGTTTATCGTCTTTAGAACGAATGGTTATAATGAATTATTTAAAAGGATTAGAACTTGATCAGATTGCCGCTCAAGAAAAGCTGCCTTATGAAAAAATAAAAAACGCTTTCATTCGCGGTCGGACAAAGTTGATAGCGCTTATCAAGGGTGTTTAACAAAAATCTTATTGAAAGTAGAATTATTTTATGGTAAACTTGAAATTTTCTGCTTTTCGTGGTATGATGATGCTCGAGGTGAATGCGATGCCAACAACTTTAGCTACGATCAAGAAAGATTTAGAAGGCCGTATCGGTAGTGAGATTATGCTAGTTGCTCAGACTGGACGTAAGCGTCAAACTGAACGTCGCGGCGTTTTGACAGAAACTTATCCTTCAGTTTTTGTTGTAGATTTGGATCCAAATGAGAATTCATTCGAGCGGGTTTCTTATAGTTATTCAGATATTTTAACTAGAACTGTTGAGATTGAATTTTTATCAGAAGCTGTTTGAAACAAGAAGAGTTGACACTTTGTTGACTCTTTTTTGGTTCAATAAGATAAGGAGTGATGGGATGGCGTTTTTTCTAAAAGAGTTAGGGGAAATGACTGGGGTGGAGTTTTATCAGCTTGCCCGTTTGCGTACAGCGGTTTTTGTGGTGGAACAAGCGTGTGCGTATCAAGAGATCGATGCGATCGATGCACAAGCCAAACATTTATGGGCCCTTGATGAGGAAGGGCAGATCGTTTCGTACGCCCGTATTTTCCAGCAGGAACAAACGGTGCATTTTGGTCGGGTCATTGTGGCACCAGCATACCGGGGGCAAAAAGAAGGCCATCGTCTGATCAAAGAAGTTTTGCATCGCATTGAGCAGTGTTATCCAGCTTTGCCTATTGAGATCGAAGCACAAGCCCACTTAGAAAAATTCTACGGCCAGTATGGCTTTAAAACCATTACACCGCCTTTTTATGAAGACGGGATCCTGCATGTCGGGATGAAAAAAGAAGCAAGCACAGCGACTCTCTAGCGAGGTTCGCGTGCTTGCTTCTTTTAGCGCTATGATTGATGGATCGGATGAATCCGAATCGCTTCTTTCGACCTTATTGACTAAGAGCCGTTTTTTTATCGGATCGTATCATCCAATGATGTTGGACGTGGATCCACAGTGTTGGCAGGAGGCGTTTGCGCTTTTAGAAGGTCACGAATCTCTTCTAAATAATCCTCTGCAGTGACTTCTGGTACTTCTTCTTCCTCAGGTTGTTGTTTCAGATTGCGTAGTTTGTTGACTGCTTTGACAATCAAGAACAAGACAAATGCGGTAATCAAGAACGTAATAATGGCAGTAATTACGCGGCCGAAATCAAAGACCACATTTTTGGCTGGTTCAAAGACCAAGCCAGAAAAGGCATCTGCGTTACCAAAGAGTGATAAGATCCATGAAACCAATGGTGTCAGCAATCCTTCAACTAAACTAGTGACGATTGCGGTGAAGGCACTCCCGATCACGACCCCGATCGCCAAGTCAATGACGTTTCCTCGTAAAATAAATTCTTTAAATTCTTTAATCATCCTGTATCCTCCCTTCTAAATCTTACTGACAGTATAGCGAAAAACGCGGGATTTATAAAAAAAAACGCTCGCTGCAACAGGTTTGATCAGTGAGCCGAGGAGAAAGTTTGTCAGCTATGCTATAATTGAAGAGATAATTTTGCTTCTAGAAGGGGTGTCACATGTCTATTGAATTAAAAAAAGGTGTTCGGTTAACGGTGCTACCGACCAAAAAGTATAAAACGATCCGTTTTTTCGTTCGGTTTACTGCACCATTGCAGGCTGAAATGACCGCCAAACGGACCTTATTGACCAGTTTATTAGAAACGACTAGTTTGGCTTATCCGACACAGACCGCATTTAGCAGTCAGCTGGCAGAGCTTTACGGTGCCAGCTTTGGTATGAATGTTAACAAACGGGGCAATCTGCATCAAATCAATGCAGCGATGTCCTTTGTCAACGGGAAGTACGTGTCAGATGAAGCAGTATTGCCGCAAGCAGCCGCTTTTTTAGCAGAAGTTTTGTTCCATCCGAATGCCCACGAGGAACAGTTTGAAGAAAAGAACTTCACCATCGAAAAGCACAACTTGATCGCCTATATGAACAGCGTGGCAGAAGATAAGCAAGCATTGGCTTCTTTAGGGCTGCAAGAGTTGTATTTCGAAAACGATCAGAATCAGAAGTATCCGAGCTTTGGCCGTCCCCAAGACTTAGAAGCTGTGACCGCAAAAGAGCTTTACCAAACCTATCGCTCAATGATGGACAATGATCAAATCGATATTTTCGTGATCGGCGATGTGGTTGAAGCAGAAGTTGCGGCGCTCTTCCAAAACATGGCCTTTACCGATCGGCCAGACCAAGCAATGCCGGTCTTTTATCAGCAAGCGGCGGAAAACATCATTCGCGAGAAAATCTTGCGAGAACCAATCATCCAAGCCAAATTGAACTTAGGCTATCATACTGGCGTGTATTATGACCAAACCGAGCGGATCGCCTTTATGGTCTTCAACGGGTTGTTTGGCGGATTCCCTCATTCAAAACTGTTTATGAATGTCCGAGAGAAAGAAAGTTTGGCGTATTATGCTTCTAGCAGTATCGATACGTTTCGTGGGTATTTGTCGGTCCAAACGGGGATCGATGGCAAAAACCGCGATAAGGTCTTCAAATTGATCGAACAGCAGCTGCAAAGCTTGCAGCGTGGCGAAGTCACCGCGGAAGAACTGGCGCAAACAAAAGCGATGTTGAAAAACCAGTACTTGCTTTCATTGGATAACCCACAAGCACTGATCGAAACAGCCTATCTGAATCAGTGGGTACCGAATACGAAAATGACGGAAGATGAATTTATGCAGAAATTGGCACAAGTGACCGTGGCAGATGTCCAAGCATTGGCTCAAAACGTGTCCTTGCAAGCTGTATTCTTCCTGGATAAGGAGACGACCCATGAATAAAAAAGTCTATCAGCAAATCAATGAGACCCTTTATGAAGAAGTATTGCCAAACGGTTTGAAAGTTTATTTGCTGCCAAAAGCCGATTTCCATAAAACTTACGGACTTTTCAGTACGAACTATGGCTCTGTCGACAATCATTTCGGGTTTTCACCCGAAGCATTGCATCGAGTCCCTGATGGCATTGCCCATTTTCTAGAGCACAAACTGTTTGAAAAAGAAGACGGCGATGTCTTTCATACCTTTGGTCAGCAGGGGGCTTCTGCCAATGCCTTTACCAGTTTCACGAAAACCAGCTACCTTTTTTCGGCAACCGATCAAATCAAGCTGAACCTTGAAACGTTGATCGATTTCGTTCAAGCCCCGTATTTCACAGAAGAAACCGTCGAAAAAGAAAAAGGGATCATTGGTCAAGAAATCCAAATGTATGATGACGATCCAAACTGGCAGCAGTTTTTCGGCATCATCAAAAATCTGTATCCGAAGCACCCCTTGCATATCGATATCGCTGGTACGGTGGAAAGCATTGCGCAGATCACCGCAGAAGACTTGTATCTTTGCTACAATACCTTCTATCACCCAAGCAACATGACGCTTTTTGTGGTAGGCAATATCGATCCTGAAGAAACGATGGCGTGGATTCGGACCAATCAAGCGGCCAAGACCTTTCCAGAAACGCAGGCGATCATTCGCCAGTTTCCTGAAGAAACCTTTGCCGATATTCAAGCAGAATCAAGTCTTACCATGCCAGTGACACGTGCCAAAGGTGTATTAGGGATCAAAGGAGACTTGAACAAACTGCCGAAATCAGGAAGAGAGCTCTTGCGCTTCAAAAATGCGTTGAATCTTTTCTGCCAATTGGTGTTAGGCAATACTTCCGCCAATTATTTGCGTTTGTATGATCAAGGCATCATCGACGACACATTTGGGTTTGAAGTGAACTTGGATCGCGGCTTTTACTTTGCCGACTTCTCGGGGGATTCTGAAGAGCCAGAAAAAATGTTGGCAGAGATCGAAGCGATCGTAATGAATTTCCCGCAAGATCCAGAGATCAATGAAGAAAACTTGACGTTATTGAAGAAGAAAATGCTAGGGAAATATTTCCAATCACTGAACTCACTGGAGTTTATCGCAAACCAGTTTACCCAAAGTTTATTTGGTGAAACGACGCTCTTTGATCTGCCAGAAGTGATCCAATCGATCACTTTGGAAGATGTCCAGCAAGCGGCTCGTTCCTTTATCGACTCCAAAGCGTTTAGTCGTTTTTACATGTATCCAACAGAAAAAGCCTAAGCGAAGGCTGGTTTTGTCAAACAGCTGTCATCTAAGCGACACTGACTGATTCAAGGAGGAACGCCCAACAGAACAAGGGCTGGCCAACTCCTGAGTCATTCAGTGTTTTCTTTTTGCGTCAAAAGGTGGTTTTTTCTTGCAATTTGATGCCAATTTGGCGAAAAGTATTAAAATTTGTTTGCGAGTTGTGGTTAGGCTATCCTCAGACTTTTTCTTTTATGGTATTCTTTAATTATTGAAGCAAAATCTTTTTTTGTTTTTTTACAAAAAATCACGGAAAAAATGTTATATTTAGTAGACGGCGCGCCCAGATGGCAATCTGCGTGACGGAGTTTTTTTTATTGACGTATACAGGGAACCCCTGTTTTAAAATGATAGAGCAGCTTTGCTGACCTTACGACAAGCAGCGAAGCGATTTTAGGGCTTTTTTTAAAGATGAATAAAAGACTGGAGTAGATGATCGAGTGGCCAACGAAACAACGATTGGAGCAAAATTACGGCAAGCCCGTTTAGATAAAAACATTTCATTGATTGAATTACAACAAATGACAAAGATCCAAAAACGCTATTTAGAAGCAATTGAAGCAGAGCGTTTTGATCAATTGCCAGGCACTTTTTATGTCCGTGCGTTTATTCGCCAATATGCAGCAGCGGTTGGAGAAGACGGCGACAAATTGGTAGCCGTTTTTGATGGCAAAGATACGTTAGACGCCCCCTTACCAAAAAGACCGCAGCCTGAAACCGTCAGCGGCTCACGAAAAGCACAGCACGTAGAAGAAAAAAGCGGCTCATTTGTCGTCCGCTATTTGCCGATGATTCTATTAGGCTTGGTGGCCATTACGATCGTGAGTATCGTGGGCTACATGGCTTGGCAAGACCGGAATACAACGCCGATGATCCAAGGAAGCTCTTCTCTTGTGGTAGAAAATTCAGCGTCTACCGCTTCCACCACGTCAAGTACGGAAGAAACCAGTACTTCGAGTGAAGTGACGGAGTCTTCAAGTACGACGGAATCCAGCGAAGCGAAAATGACGATGACTGCCAGTGATTCGACGCAATCGTCGATCACGATCACGATGAAAGATGCGGAAAATCCTATTGAATTAGCATTTACTGGGCTAGATGCTTCTTGTTGGGTCGGTGTACAAGTCGACAACGCTTATGTGTACCAATACACTGTTCAAGCGGGAGAAACGCAATCGATGACGCTGCCAGAAGGCGCCACGAATGCGACCTTGACCCTGGGCGCAAGTCAAAATATCTCCATCACTGCCAATGGTCAGGAAGTGGACTTTTCTGACCCGCAATTTGAATTGTTACAAAAGACAGTCCGCCTCGTGATTGAATACCAAGACGATGCGGCATAAATCTGACAAATGCGCCTTATTGAGGTATCATTAGCTAAAAAGTTATCTGTTGCATCCGACCATTGAAAAGCAGAAGTAGTGGCATGATTTGCCGTTATTTCGTACAATAGTCGGCAGAGAGGAGTCTATTTCGTGAATTTACCCAATCAATTAACTGTATTACGGATCATTATGATCCCCATCTTTATTTTGGTCTTGGTTTTGCCAATCGATCTTGGCACGCTGACCGTTGGTACGACACAATTAGAAAACACGCACCTTATTGCAGCGATCCTTTTTGCGGCAGCCAGCATTACAGACTGGCTAGATGGCAAGATCGCTCGTTCCAGAGGCCTTGTTACCAACTTCGGGAAGTTTGCTGACCCGTTAGCAGATAAAATGCTCGTCATGACGGCTTTTATCATGCTGGTTGAATTAGACAAAGCCCCAGGCTGGGTAGTTTCGATCATCGTTTGCCGCGAGTTGGCAGTGACGGGTTTACGCTTGTTGTTAGTGGAACAAAGCGGGGAAGTCATGGCTGCTGCGTGGCCAGGGAAAATCAAAACCGCGACACAAATGGTTGCGATCATTTTCTTGTTCTTGAACAACATTCCCTTTTCAATGATCGGTTTGCCTATCGATCAAATCATGTTGTATCTATGTTTGATCTTCACGATCTATTCCGGGGTCGATTATTTCATAAAAAATACGAATGTTTTTAAAGATTCTATGTAAAATTTCTAGATCTAGATAAAGAAGCGATAAAAACAAGGATACAAGTCACGAAAGTTCAGAAGTTTTCTGGACTTTTTTTGTCAATATGAAAGACTTTTACGTATCTGATAAATGAAGGAGTAAACGAATGAAAGCAGAAATTATTGCAGTCGGGACCGAATTACTTTTAGGACAGGTGGTGAATACGAACGCGACCTTCTTGTCAGAAGAACTGGCAAGTCTTGGGATCGATGTTTTTTATCATAGTGTTGTCGGGGACAACCCCAATCGCTTAGAGGAATTGCTGACGATCGCCGACAAACGCAGCGACTTGATCGTATTATGTGGCGGTTTAGGGCCCACCGACGATGACTTGACGAAACAAGTCACTGCCCGTCATGTGGGACAAGAGTTAGTCAGAGATGAACCAGGTTATCACCAATTGAAAGCCTTCTTTGAAAACAGTCAACGGAGAATGACGGAAAACAATTTGCGGCAGACCCTCGTTTTTAAAGACTGTGTGTCTTTGCCAAATCCCAATGGACTAGCGATCGGGATCTTTTATCAGACAACCGCTACCAGTTATTTGCTGCTGCCGGGACCACCAAGTGAACTGCAGGCGATGTTTCTTACCCACGCAAAACCACTTCTATTAGAGCAGTTTCCCCAAGAAGAAGTCTTGCTTTCTCGCGTTTTGCGCTATTACGGGATCGGGGAATCGGCGTTGGTCACAGAATTGGCCGATTTGATCGAGAATCAAGTCAATCCCACCATCGCTCCTTATGCCAAACCCAATGAGGTCACGCTGCGTCTGACGGTCAAAACCGCAGACGAGGCGCAAGGGATCAAACAATTGGATGCGTTAGAAGAAACCGTCCAAGCACGGGTCGGTGCGTATTTCTATGGGTATGGGGAACAAAATTCGCTGGCAGAAACAGTCGTCGAGCGACTGATCGAGAAAAAGAAAACCGTCACCGCAGCGGAAAGTTTGACCGCTGGTTTGTTCCAAGCGACCCTAGGAGGGATTCCTGGCGTCTCTGAGGTGTTTCCCGGTGGGTTCGTGACATATTCTGCTGCAACAAAAAGCAAGCTCTTAGGCATCGATCCAGGGCTTTTGGAAAGCTATGGGACTGTTAGTCAGGAGTGTGCGGAAGCAATGGCCGTCTATGCCCGCAAACAAGCCGAGACCGATTATGCGGTGGCGTTTACGGGTGTTGCTGGTCCAGACGAGTTAGAAGGTCAGCCTAAAGGTACCGTTTGGATCGCCTTAGCTTCTGACAAAGGCGTCTCGAGCCAGCTGTATCACTTCAACCGCGACCGCGCCTATATTCGGCATAGTGCTGTCATGGCGGGCTTAAATCAAATACGTAAGGAATTATTAAATTAATGCGAATGTTTGTTCGTTTTTTCTTGCAATTTCCCGTCAGAAGGACTATTATTATCTTATGAACGACACACGAAAGTGATGAATATAAGGAGGATTATCCGTTTGGCAGATGATCGTAAAGCAGCCTTAGATGCTGCACTAAAGAAGATTGAAAAGAACTATGGTAAAGGTGCCATCATGAAGCTTGGCGAAAAAGTTGATCAACAAATTTCAACGATCCCAAGTGGTTCATTGGCCTTGGATGTTGCATTAGGTGTAGGTGGTTACCCACGAGGACGGATCGTAGAAGTTTACGGCCCAGAAAGTTCTGGTAAAACGACAGTTGCTTTACATGCCATTGCGGAAGTCCAAAAAAATGGCGGAACAGCAGCATTTATCGATGCCGAACATGCGTTAGATCCTCAATATGCGCAAAAATTAGGTGTAAATATCGATGATCTTTTGTTATCACAACCAGATACAGGGGAACAAGGATTAGAGATCGCTGACGCCTTAGTTTCAAGTGGTGCGGTTGATATCGTGGTCATTGACTCGGTAGCAGCTTTAGTCCCACGGGCGGAGATCGACGGTGAAATGGGTGATACCCACGTTGGTTTGCAAGCACGTTTGATGTCACAAGCATTACGGAAACTTTCTGGTTCCATCAACAAAACGAAAACGATCGCGATCTTTATCAACCAAATTCGGGAAAAAGTTGGGATCATGTTCGGGAATCCAGAAACGACGCCTGGTGGCCGTGCGTTGAAATTCTATTCAACCATCCGTTTGGAAGTACGTCGTGCTGAGCAATTGAAATCCGGTACAGATATCATCGGGAACCGCACGAAGATCAAAGTAGTCAAAAACAAAGTAGCGCCACCATTTAAAGTAGCAGAAGTCGACATGATGTATGGTCAAGGGATTTCCCAAGAAGGCGAATTGCTGGATATGGCTGTGGAACAAGACATCGTCGATAAAAGCGGTGCGTGGTATGCCTATAAAGGGGATCGTATCGGTCAAGGTCGTGAAAACGCCAAAAACTACATGCGTGAACACCAAGAAATGATGTTAGAAGTTTCTGCTCGCGTCCGCGATGCTTACGGGATTGGAACAGGAGAGACCGTAACCCTTGAGGAAGCGCAAGAAGAATTACCATTAGACGACTAAGTCTTGAAAAAGCCAAACAACCTCGTTGTTTGGCTTTTTTGTGGCTTTTTGCTAGATTCGTCCATTGTTGAAAAAACATCCGTAAAAAGGAAGGGTTGCGAAAGTTTACTTTATTATTTAAAGTTGACACTCTTGGGTTCAAACATTAGAATAAACGTATGTGGATTTCCACATAAGAAGTAGCGAATTGATAATTTTGTTATCCTTTGTTAATCAAAATTACAAAATATTTAAAAAGATAGTATGGAGGTGGATTCATTGGAACTACTTTACATTCTCCTCGCTATCATCGGTTTAATTGTCGGTCTTGGATTAGGAGTTTATGTGACGAAATCTCGTCATGAGAAAGAAATCAACGGCGCCCAAAATTCTGCAGCTGGAATTATCGAAAGCGCTAAGAAAGAAGCAGAAACTCTTAAAAAAGAAGCATTGTTAGAAGCTAAGGAAGAAAATCAGAAGTATCGGTCAGAGATTGAAAGTGAGTTGAAAGAAAGCAAACTTGATTTAAAATCACAAGAAAATCGTTTACTCCAAAGAGAACAAGTTCTTGATCGTAAGGACGATTCTTTGGAAAAACGAGAACGCTCACTTGAAGATAAAGAAGGCAGACTTAGTGAGAAACAACAATTAATTGACGAGCGAGAAAAAGAAGTAGAAAACTTAATCGATGGACAACAGAAAGAATTAGAGCGCATCGCTGCGCTGTCTAGAGATGAAGCAAAAGAGTTGATCATGAAATCAACGGAAGAGGAATTGAACCATGAATTAACGATCATGGTCAAAGAATCTGAACAGCGTGCGAAGGAAGAAGCAGATCGAAAAGCAAAAAATCTCTTGTCCTTAGCAATCCAACGTTGTGCCGCAGACCAAGTGTCTGAAACCACGGTATCGGTCGTATCATTACCAAACGATGAGATGAAAGGTCGAATCATCGGAAGAGAAGGTCGGAACATTCGCACCCTTGAAACATTGACAGGGATCGATTTGATCATTGATGACACGCCAGAAGCAGTCGTCTTATCAGGATTTGATCCGATTCGCCGTGAAATTGCTCGTATGACCCTTGAAAAACTGATTCAAGACGGCCGGATCCATCCAGCTCGAATTGAAGAAATGGTCGAAAAATCTCGGAAAGAAATGGATGAGCATATTCGTGAATATGGGGAACAAGCAGCCTTTGAAGTCGGCGCCCACACCCTTCATCCAGACTTGATCAAGATTTTAGGTCGTTTGCGTTTCCGTACCAGCTACGGACAAAACGTCTTGAACCACTCGATCGAAGTCGCAAAACTAACCGGTGTTCTTGCCGCAGAATTAGGCGAAGATATCCAGTTAGCCAAACGTGCCGGACTCTTGCATGATATCGGGAAAGCCCTTGACCATGAAATTGAAGGCTCTCACGTTGAGATCGGGGCTGAGTTAGCTGCCAAATACAAAGAAAATGGTGTGGTGATCAATGCGATTGCTTCTCACCATGGAGATGTTGAAGCAACATCGGTTATCTCTGTTTTAGTTGCAGCCGCAGATGCCTTGTCAGCAGCCCGTCCAGGTGCCCGCAGCGAATCATTGGAAAATTATATTCGCCGCTTGCAAAACCTAGAAAATATCGCCAACGGCTTCAAAGGGGTCGATTCCAGTTTTGCAGTCCAAGCCGGACGTGAAGTCCGTGTAATGGTCAAACCAGAAGAGATTTCTGATTTGGATGCTGTACGATTGGTTCGCGACATCCGCAAGAAGATCGAAGACGATTTGGATTACCCAGGTCATATCAAAGTAACCGTTATTCGCGAGACCCGCGCAACGGATTACGCCAAATAGCAAGCAAAAGCAGTATCCTCTGAGAGGATACTGCTTTTTTGTGTAGCTGATTGTCAATAAGGACGGCTGAGTTGTGCAAAATCGACTCTATTTCATCAGTCCCATAAATGATCGTGCCTTTTTTATTCGTCGGCAACAGAACAACGAACAAGCAAAAGGATGGCTCGATAGCGACAGAGGCGAAAAATGGGAGGATCGATCCAGTATTATCGAGTCGGGGGCTATTGAAAAACAAAACAGACCCAGACTTCTCGGGGAAGTCCAGGTCTGTTTCATGTGTTTCACGTCTATACGTCCATCAAATCTTGCGTCGGCGGGCAAAGTCCACAAAGCGGAATTTATCCAGTCGGTGGATCGATTCGGTGTATTCAAAACAGCGCGTGTCTTCTAGATACACGAGGCTGCGAACCGTAACGACATGCTGATCTTCAGGACGCAGATCCATTAGATCCCGCAATTCTTTGTTGACGGGGTCAACAGTGATTTCTTTTTGTGCATAAGCGATCTCAAGGCCAAGATCATTTTCAAAGTAATCAAAAATCGATACTTTCGCTCGGTTTTCTGGCAACTCTTCGATGATAGAAGCATCAAGGTAATCTTTATCCAAAATCACCACTTCTCCATCAATTCTCCGCTGACGGATCAGTTTCCATGCCTCAGAAGCAACAGGCCAACCAGTGGTCTCGTGCAGCTTTGGCGAAACGGCGATCTTGCGGATCTCGACAACCTTTGTTTCACTAGGAATGCGTTGGGTATCTTGCAGCTCTCGAAAACTCGTCAAGCCAGAAATCGGGAAATCAAAGCGATTCAAGTCTAAAACGATCGAACCTTTCCCTTGTTTCTTTTGGATATAACCAGCATCCCGCAATAAATTCAATGCCTTACGGACAGTCTCGCGGGAGACACCATAAGTTTTGATCAATTGGTTTTCGCTAGGCAGCAAAGAATGCGGAGGGTATTCGTTTGCTAGAATTTTTTGTTCTAAATCTAAAAATATTTCTTTGAACTTGTTCATCGGATTGCCCCCTCTTTGGCTATTATAGCGAGGCCAATTTGGAAATGCAATCGACTATTTCGCCAAAAGTTCGTCAATGTTTAGGTCCGTTAATTTTTCAACGATCACATCTGCACCGTGTAATTCTTCTCCTGAATAAACGCCTACCGCATACATACCAGCAGCTTTGATGCCGTCGATCCCAGCTTGAGCATCTTCAAAGCCAACTGCTTCTGCCGGTTCAATGCCTAGTGCCAGCGCTGCTTGGATAAAGATCTCTGGATCTGGTTTGCCTTTTTTCAAGGTTGCTGGGTCAACGATCGTATCAAAGTCTTGCATGACCCCAAGTTTGTCCAAAATAAACGGCGCATTTTTGGATGCCGAAGCGATCGCACAAGGAATGTTTTTTGCTTTGGCTTCATCAAGGAATGTCTTCACCCCTGGCAATAGATCATCAGGAGTCAAGCTTTGTAACAATTGTACATAGTGGGTATTTTTCTTCGTCGCTAACGCTTCTTTTTCGACTTCTGTGTAGGCATCATTTTTGTTGCCTAGGGTTAAGATTCGCTCTAAAGAGTCCATGCGGCTGATGCCTTTTAACTGCTCGTTGAACTTCAAATCGATCTCGATCCCGATCTCCGCAGCTAATTCTTTCCATGCAATGTAGTGGTATTTGGCCGTATCCGTGATAACGCCGTCTAAATCAAAAATAAATCCTTTTTTCATGTGTAACACTCCTTTTAGTAAGTAATCGTTGCTTCTTTCTTTGCTTCTAGAGAAACTTGTTGCCCATTCACTAAGATCATGACTGGCTGATCAGCGGTAATCGTCAATGTTTCATGTGTAACATTCATCGCAAAGCGGGTGCCGCGAACTTCTAGCTGAAAGGCTAAGCTGTCCCAAGCTTTCGGCAAGTTTGGCGTGATCTGCAGCTGCTCCTCTCGAATATCGATCCCAGCAAAAGTGGTTAATGGAATAAACAACGTAGCAGCCATGACACCGGCGTGAATGCCTTCTGCTGTAGTCCCGCCTTGGATATCACGGTAATCAGAAGAGAGGGCTTCTTGGTATAATGACCAAGCCAACTCCTGATCATCTACCATTGCCGCCAACTGGGCATGAACGATGCGTGACAACGTCGAGCCGTGGGAGGTACGAGCCAAGTAATAATGGAGATTTTTTTCAATATAGTCTGTTGGCAGCTGGTAAGAAAGATCTGCCAAAATCTGATTGACTTGCTCTTTTGAGAAATTGTAGAAAATCATCAAACTATCCGCTTGTTTCGCGACTTTGTAGCTGTCAGCACTCTTGCCTTCAGCGTTCAAGATGCGGTCCATCCGATAGATGTTGCCATATTTCTCTTTGTAGTGAGCCCAATCCAGATCTTCCAGCTGGAAGTACCCTTCAAATTGTGCAATGATGCCTTCTGGATCGATCTCTAAGCCCAGCTTGGTACGAATATCTGCCATAGCAGCAATATCTGCAGGGGTTAAAGCCGTTTTCTCTAATACCGCTTGGAAGCTCTCTGCTGAAAGTTGTTGTTGAAGGTTCTCGATCTCTTCAAACAACCATACTACCATCATATTGGTATAGGCGTTGTTTTTCAAGCCGCCTTGTTCACTATTTGGGTAGCTTTCATGAAATTCATCTGGTCCCATGACTTTATCGATAAAGTAACGTTGAGCAGCATCATCCCAGGTGGCAGCACTTTGCCAGAAATGAGCGACTTCTAACATCAATTCTAACCCATATTGTTCCATGAAGACTCGATCTTGCGTGTTGTGCCAGTATTGCCAAATGTTATAAGCGATCGCTAAGGAGACATGGCGTTGCAAGCGACTGTGATCTTCTTTCCATTCGCCGCTGATAGGGTTCAAATGCAGTTCTTGGGATTGCTCACTGCCATCCAATCCTGATTGCCATGGGAACATGGCGCCTTGGTAGCCAGCTTTTTGGGCATCTTTTTTGGCAGCAGCTAAGCGGCGGTAGCGATACAGCAGAATTTCTTTGGCGGTGTCAGGAAAATGTAGAATGTAAAACGGTAAGATAAACAGTTCATCCCAGAAAATATGACCGCGATAGGCTTCACCATGTAGGCCACGGGCAGTGATACTGGCATCTAAGGACTCCTGATAAGCATTCGGTGCTGCGGAGACCAGCAGATGATACGTATGCAGATTCAGCATTTTTTGCGACATCAAGTCACCAGTGACTTCGATGGCCGCTTTTGCCCATAATTCAGCCCAGGCTTGTTTTGAGGCGGTATACATCGTCGCAAAATCAGGTAATGCTAAGGAAGAAAACGTAAATGCCGGTTGCGGCTCTTCTTGGCGATAAGCGGCAACAGTGACTGATTTTTCGACCCGATAAGTTTGTCCTTCCGTCACCTCAAGGGTTACTTGCTGACGGATGAGCTGGTCATTTGTTTCAGCTTGCAGCTCAGCCAATGGCAGGTCCTGTGAAAACAGTTCAGAGGATTGGACAACGGTAATCTGTGATTGGTTAGTGGTGACCACTAAATGCGCTTTGCTTTGTTCAGCTGCTGCCTCTTTCACGGTCAAATGCTGGTTGGTTAAACTACGGTAACGAGCGACGTTATAGTTATAGACCGATCCGTCGGCTTCACTGACGAAGGTAACGGTGCCAGAAAAGTTCAGCGGGGTAAACTGATAGACCAAGCTGTATTGGTGAACGTCTTGCATATTGGCGATCTTCTTCGTTTCGATTCGCAGACGCTTTTGTTTTTTGGTTTCAATTTCTGCCACTGATTGGAACAAGCCGGTCTTCAGATCCAATGTCCGTTTAAAGGAAAGGAGCTGATTGTTGGCGATATCGATCACTTCATCATCGATCTTTACGTACATTTTTTGCAGATTCGGTGCATTGATGAAGTCTTCATTGCTGATGGTATGACCAGAAACATCCGATTCCACCGTATTGTAAAGACTTGCTAAATACAGTCCTGGATAGTTCGCTTCACAAATGGTCATCTCAGGCGTTGTGCCTCGCAGCCCTAAATAGCCGTTACCGACGGTTAAAAGTGACTCCACCGAGTATTCATCTTTACCAGGGGTGTAGCCATAGTATTCGAGGCGCCAAGGAATTTCAGCAGTTTTTTCTTCATACTGTTCTTTCGTAGTGCAAACAAAGGGACGATTCAATTTTTCTGTCAACCATTGGTCCAGTGAAAAAGTCCCTTCTTCATTTGTAAACACCAGCGATTCAGAGACGATCCCGCCACCTTCCATTTGCTGCAGCTGCGCGGTCAGTGCGGCAACGCGTTCACTGTCAGTCCCAGAAAACGGATAGGTCGTACCAGTTTGATCCGTTAACAGCCATTGTTCCTTAGATAATATAATCGTATTCACAGTAGTTGTCCTCCTTTAAACTTGTCTATACATGCAAAATGATTATAACGTAAATTGTAAGCTATTTCAATTTATCTAGCCTGTTTTTTTATTCTTTTTTGTCAAATAAACAGTAAATAAAGTTGTTGGCAATATTATTTTATATTAATGAAACATTTTAAAAAACGTTTATTTATCAAGGTTTTTATATGGTACCTTTGCTATTTGCTTGTATTGTTTATAGAAAAAGTAAAAAAAATTGGTTTGAAACGCTTGCAATATCAAAATTATCAAGTTATGATTAGTGCGTAATCAAAACATATATATACAAGTGGAGATGAAAGGGGTTTATTAATTATGGGAAAGTATCGTGATGATGCTGAGAAGCTGCTGGAATATGTTGGCGGCAAAGAAAATATCGCCGCAGTAACACATTGCGCGACACGGATGCGTTTTGTTTTGAACGATCAGTCAAAAGCAAACGAAAAGGCAATTGAAGAAATTCCAAGTGTCAAAGGAATGTTTACCAATGCGGGACAATTCCAAGTCATTATCGGCAATGATGTCTCAACGTTTTACAATGATTTTACCGATGTATCAGGAATAGAAGGTGTTTCTAAAGAACAAAGTAAAGCGATTGCAAAAAACAATCAAAATATCGTGCAACGAGCGATCGCTACGTTAGCTGAGATCTTTACCCCGTTATTACCAGCGATTATTGTCGGTGGTTTGATGCTAGGGCTGAGAAATTTCTTAGAAGGTGTACCGCTAGAAGCTCTAGGTGGACAAACCATTACACAAGCTTCTACTTTTTGGAACGGTGTCAACGGCTTTTTATGGCTGCCCTGTGAAGCCATCTTTCACTTTCTACCAGTAGGGATTACTTGGAGTATTACACGTAAGATGGGAACCACGCAAATATTAGGGATTGTTTTAGGGATTACATTGGTTTCACCGCAATTATTAAATGCTTATTCAGTAAGTTCAACTTCTGCTGCAGAAATTGCTCAAAATTATACGTGGGACTTCGGGTTCTTCACTATTGATAAAATTGGGTATCAAGCACAAGTGATCCCAGCAATGCTGGCAGGTTTCTTATTGGTTTATCTTGAAAGATTCTTCCGGAAATGGATTCCAGAAGCGGTTTCAATGATCTTCGTTCCATTGTTCTCATTGCTGCCAACTATTTTAGCAGCCCACATGGTGTTAGGTCCAATCGGTTGGCAAATCGGATCAGGCATTTCTTGGGTCGTAAATGCTGGCTTGACCTCACCATTAAACTGGTTATTTGGTTTCATTTTCGGTGGCTTGTATGCGCCTTTGGTTATTACCGGATTGCATCATACAACGCTAGCGATCGACTCTCAATTAGTAGCGGATTTTGGGACAACCAACCTTTGGCCAATGATCATGCTGTCAAATATTGCGCAAGGTACGGCAGTATTGGCGATTTGGTTCCTTCACCGTGGCAATAAAAAAGAAGAACAAGTCTCTGTTCCAGCAACGATTTCTGCTTACATGGGGGTTACTGAACCAGCGATGTTCGGGATCAATTTGAAATATGTTTACCCATTTGTCGCAGCAATGGTAGGTTCTGCCTTTGGTGGAATGCTGATCACTGCAACGAATACCCGTGCATTAGGTATTGGTGTAGGGGGACTGCCTGGCTTCTTATCATTTAAAATTGAAAACTATCCAATGGTCTTCATCTCAATGGCGGTGACGATTGCCATCACGTTTGTTTGCACCATCATCTTTAGAAAAGTTACCTTCTTAAATAAATTAGAACCGCAATTGGCTGCTGATACAGCTGCAGCAGCGGTTGTTGCACCAACGACGGCTGCACCGACAACTGCAGCCCCAGAAGCAGCACAAGTTTCAGAAGAAACCCTTTATGCTCCAGCTGATGGGAAAGTAGTTGCCATCACTGAAGTTTCTGATCCTGTCTTTTCTCAAAAAATGATGGGTGACGGCTTTGCTGTTCAGCCAACGAATGGAACGATTTATGCTCCTGTTGCAGGTACGATCTCTAGCATTTTTGAAACAAAGCATGCAATTGGGATTTTAACGCCTGGTGGCGCGGAAGTTCTTGTTCATATGGGCTTAGATACTGTGGAATTAAAAGGTGCGCCATTTGAGGTCCTTGTTTCTGAAGGTGACACGGTCACACCAGAAACGAAGATTGCAGTGATGGATCTAGATGCAGTGACCGCAGCTGGCAAACAGACAGATGTTTTAACAGTCATCACGAATGCCGAAAAAGTGCGTCAGCTTTCATTGACGACCACAGGCACAGTGACAGCCAAAACAGCGGTTGGTTCCGCTGAATTAAACTAAAAAAATAATCCGTTTCCGAGAGCGCCCTTTGACTAAGAAGGGGGATCGGAAGCGGATTTTTTTATGGCCGCCCTCAAGGGAGAGCGGCTTTTTTCTTGGTTTTCAATGGGTAAAGCCGCAGTTAGCTGACGGCTTTTTTGTCGGTGCTTTTGCGGAAGTAGTTGATCGTTAATAGGAAAGTCAGTAAGACTAAGGCCCACAAAAAGAATAAGGCGATTTGAGAGCCGATGACCGTCCCTTGGGTGTAATCGGTCGCCGCATTTTGTGCCAAATTGATAATGGTCGCCACCACAGCCGTCGCCACTGCACCAGAAAATTGCTGCAGCGTATTAAAGATCGCATTACCGTCCGCGTACAACGCAGGAGTCAGCTTGTTTAAGCCGGTGGTCATCATATTGCTGTAGGCTAAGCCGATCCCGATCATGTAAAAGACATGTCCAGCAACTAGGCTCCAAATGAAAGGCGAACGCAAAACGAGGGCTAAGGCGAGCCAACCGATGGCAATCAACGTCAAACCAGACAGGATCGGTTTTTTCGGTCCAACTTTATCCAGCAACCGACCAGAGATCGGCGCAAGGATCGCCCCGATCGCCGCCCCAGGAAGCATAACTAATCCTGCAGTAAAGGCATCTTTTCCCAAGACGAGTTGGACAAAGTTCGGCAAGACAAAGGAAATGCCCAGTAAAAGGAACTGACAAACAAGAAAGCCAAACAGAAACAAACTGAAGCTACGGTTTTTCAAAACAGCCAAACGAATCAAAGGGTTCGGGCCTTTTGAGCGTTGATAAAACAAGCCAGCACCAATGAAACCGAAAAGCAGCGGCAGTAGACTCGCTAAGGTGCCTACTTGATTCAAGAACAATAAGAAGCCGCTGAACATCAAGGCGATTCCTAATACACTCAGTAAATCCAGGGAAGTGTCTTTTGCCCCAGCCGTTTTAGGGATCGAGTAAAGGCCGAGTACTAGGGAGATCAGCAAGACTGGGATCAAGAAAAGAAAGATCGCATTCCAAGACCAATGGGCGGTCAATAAGCCCCCATATGTCGGTCCGATCGCTGGAGCGATGGAAGTGGTCAAATTCCCTAAGCCGATTGCCGCTCCCCGTTTTTCAAAGGGGGAGTAAGTCAAAATGATGTGGAACATCAAAGGCAGTGCGATCCCTGTGCTGGCACCTTGGAAAAAGCGGCCAATCAGCAAAATGGCAAACGTCGGCGATAAAAAGTCGATCACCAAGCCAACAAGGAAAAAGGCGTTGGCAGCTAGAAACAAGGTTCTCAATGAGAAGCGTTTCAAAAGGTAGGTCGATATTGGGACAATGATGGAGATGACCAGTAAGTAGATGGTCGTCACCCATTGAACATCGGATGTTGAAAGCGTAAATTGATCGATCAATGTCGGAAACGTTACATTCATGGCTGTTTCAATCAGCACACCTGCAAATGACATCAATCCGGTTGCGAGGATCGCCCCCACGAGTTTTTTGTTGTTTTCCATATTCTCACCTCTAAAAATTCGCAAAAAAAGAGACCGTTTCTATTCTCATAGAAACCGCCTCTCTCTCGACAAGCGAACCCGCTTGTTATCTGTACGATTTAATCTATCGCTATTCTACTGACTTCATAAGAAAGTGTCAAGAGAAGTGGATAAAAAAATAGCAAAAAACTTTTTTGAAATTTTTCAAACTTTTACTTACACGAAAAATTTTCTTCTGCTAGAATAGTCGAGTACGAAAAAGAGAAAGGAAGTTGTTACATGCCCATCAATAAAAAAGAAAGTTTGATCTATACGACACTTATGTGTATTTTCATGGTGTATTTTATGAGTGTTTATAACCTCATGTTTCAAGTCGGTGTTTCGGCATTGGCATTCCAATTGGCGTGGAATGAATTGCCATTAGCCCTTTGTGTCGCCTTTATTTTGGATTGGTTCATTGTTTCTGGTCCGGCAAAAGGTTTGGCGTTTCGATTTTTGGACCATCAATCAGCTACTTGGAAAAAAATCGGTTTGATTTCTTCATTGATGATCGCCGGCATGGTGATCTGTATGTCACTCTTTGGTGCGTTGATGCACCCAAACCCTGATCACTCGGTGTTCGTCAATTGGCTAAGCAACATTGGGAAAAATGTGATCGTCGCATTGCCGTTGCAATTGTTCATTGCAGGTCCAATCGTTCGCCGGGTGTTTCGCGCCTTGTTTCCTATTGGCACTGTGCAAGAACAGCCAGTACTAGGGGAATAATCGATCATTAGAAAAAACGTACTGCAGACAGGTTCTGCCAAGGTTAGCTAAAACAGCTGGCTTGGCGATACCTGGACTTGCGGCACGTTTTTTTGCTTTTATAGACAGCAAAAAAACCCATAGGATGGTATGGGTTTTTCTGGTTACCCTATGAAATAGGATACAGGATGTACCTATATAGTAATATGGTTCCGTCAAAAAGAGAAGTTCAATTTTTTCACCGATACATGAAATTAATGAAAATTGCTAGTTTTTCTGACGAAAAAATCAACTTATAATTATTTTCCGTCTGTTATTCCGTATAGAAACCAACGAGTTGATACCAGCGACGATGCTCAATATGGTAGGCATCAGGTGAGTAGCCTGACATTGAAAAACCGATAAAGGTGATGACCAGTCCGAGAATAATAAACAACAGACTGAGAAAAACGAAAAAGCGCTTATTGATTTTGATCATAGGACTGCCTTCTTTCGATAGTTTTGAACAAATGATTTCGGCCAAACGACAAGGGAGTGGGTAAGACGGGAAAAAGGTCGGCTCATACTATAAGTGGCGATCAGGCAAAGCAGCCCTAAACCAAATAAGAAAATCCCCATGCCTAATTGACTTAAAAAGAGATAGAAACCATCCGCCATCAGCATGGGACTTAAGACAACGCTGGCGATCCCACCGATAAACGTAGTGACACCAATCATGCCAGTGGTGAAAGGCACACACCAGATGATTATTAAAAAGCTTAGGATCAGCAAAGCGGCACTTAACAAGAGGCTGCCCCACAATGGGAAGCCCAGTACTAAAATCAAGAGCAAAAAGGGATGAAAGCGGCGGGGAATCTCTACTACGACCTCTTCCGTTTCGGTAACTGCTTGGATCAGTTCTTTTGGGGAGCCAAGGCGTGCCACGGCTTCTTCTTCGGTGTATCCTTCTTCCATCAAATCTTCGATCATCTCGTCATAATAGTTGATCAGCTGATGAATCTCGCTAGGTCTGACTTTTTCAGATAATTCCGCAGCCAATGCCTTGATAAAATCAACTCTGTTCATCTAATGTTCCTCCTTTAATAAATCGCTGGATCAATGTCAATTGGGGCCAGTCGTTGGTTAAAAAATCGTCGATCCGCTGTTTTCCGATTTTGGTCAAGCGGTAATATTTTCGGGTCCGTCCTTGATGGCTTTTATTATAAGTCTCAACCGCTCGGCTGGCTTCTAAGCGCTTCAAGATAGGATAGAGCGTTGATTCTGAGATTGGCAGTAAAGGAGATATGTTTTTGACTAATTCATAGCCATAAGAGTCACCATGCTGCAAATAAGCCAAAACACAAATTTCCAATAATCCTTTTTTTAATTGGGCATCCAAAGGCTCTCCTCCTGTTCATACTCATACTATACATTACATAGTATCATTCCACAAGCAGCACCAGTCAAAATCAGCCTTAAGTCTGAGCACCATAAGACAACAAGAGTTTCTTTAATAAAATGGTCAAAAATAAAAAATAAAATTAAGAAAATCAGCGGAAAGTATAGGTTAACGTGCTCTTTTTTGTTAAAGTAGAAGTATAAAGATTACTTTCAGTAAGAAAATGGGCGTTGGTTGTGCTTCTAAAAGCTGCAAGTAGTCAAAGTGAATGAGACGAACATCAGCAAGAATTGGTGACGTCCAGAAAGGAAGGGGTATTATGAGAAAAGCAACGATTACGAAAAAATATTTGATCAATTGCTTAAAAAAATATCTGGTGGAATATCTTTATCGACCAATCACTGTCCGCGACATTGCTAAATATGCACGAACATCGACCCAACCGATCTATTTAAATTTTTCAAACATGCAAAATTATAAACAGGCGATGGTTGATGATGTATTTCGCGACATTCACGAAACAAAAAAAGAGTCAGAAGAGACACTCGATTCCTTATACAGCTTTTGGCAGGACTATTACGTATTTGCCAGCCGCAATCGTAACCTCTTTTTCGCACTTTTTTTAAATGATATTGGCTGTGGTCCTTACATAAAAGAGCGTTCTTTTGCTTATTTTCAAGAAGCAATTGCTGAATCAGCTGTTTTTCAATGTGCGCATAAAAGCGATCTGAGAAAATATCATGAAAAAGCCTTGATCTTTTTTAGTGGGTTGGTATTGCTGTTTATTCGTGAAGGAAATACGCAAGATAATGCTAATTTTTTGAAAGAGACACAAAATTATTGGCAGCGAGTCCTTCATGAACCAGTCGATTTTTATCAAGGTGATTTACCTAAAACCTTACTCGAATCAGGTCTAGCTGTAAGTGATCAATAGATAGCGAGAAAGAGAGGAAGAGATTTCAGAATATTGTGACAGCTATCATTGCCATTATTGATTTCTTCTTTTTCAACAATCCCCATCGGAGCAGTGATCTTAAAGATTAGAAGCAATAGCTATTCTTTAAGAGCCGTTCAACGAGTGGGGGTTTTTCTTTTGATAAAAAGAGGTGCGGAGTCGTTTAGCAAAATAAGAAAAGGGCTTGTCTGTAGTGTTAAGGCTTATTTTTAGGTCAAAGAAAAGGCGGCTTATTGTTGGCAATTTTCAAGAAATATGAGAAGGTAGAAATAGCAGAAAAGTAACTGGGTTTTATAGTTAGCAACGTTGAATGGAGGAATTTTGATGGGACAAAACACGCAGTATGGAGAAAAAAAGATTGCGATCGATCGCAGGATCGGTTTTTTAGAAGAACATACGTATCACGGGAATGATCTTGGTGTGACTTTTCAAGGACAGCAAACCACGTTCAAATGCTGGTCACCAGAGGCAGAGGCTGTTTCAGTATTGATTTATCAAAGCGGTGTCGCTGGGACTGACGATCGCCTGCTGACACTGCCAATGGTCCAAGAAGACAACTGTTGGCAAGTCACGACGGAAGAAACCGTCAAAGAGCTGTTTTATACGTTTGAATTTCAACGAGACGGTCAAAAAGTCGAAGCGGTGGATCTTTATGCCAAGGCAGTAGGGATCAACGGGAACCGTGGGGCCATCATTGATTTAAAGGAAACAGATCCTGAAGGCTGGCAGGAGACTCACGGCGTCGGTCAGCAATCGATCACAGATGCCTATATTTGGGAATTGCATGTCGAAGATTTCAGTGGCGCCGAAAACAGCGGGATTTCACCAGAAAATCGCGGGAAATATTTAGCCTTTACTGAAAAAAAGACCCATCTGGTGGGGGATGAAAGTCAACCAACTGGCATGGCTTATTTAAAAGAGCTGGGGATCAATTATGTTCATCTGCTGCCGATCTTCGATTTTGACAATGATGAAACTTCGTCTGCCTACAACTGGGGCTATGATCCGAAAAATTACAATGTCCCTGAAGGACGATACGCTTCTGATCCTAGTGATCCCAAGGCGCGGATTCGTGAATGCAAGCAAATGATCCAATCGCTGCATGAAGAAGCCATCGGCGTTGTAATGGATGTGGTCTTCAATCACACTGCGATCACAGAAGAATCATGGTTTAATTTGACGGTGCCTGATTATTACTACCGCCAAGATGATGCGGGGAATTTTGCGGACGGTTCTGCTTGCGGCAATGAAGTGGCTTCTGAACGGAAAATGATGCGCAAATTTATCATTGATTCAGTTTTATATTGGGCGCAAGAATACAAAATCGACGGCTTTCGTTTTGATTTGATGGGCTTGATCGATGTGGAAACCATGAACCAGTTGCGGCAACGCCTAGATGATGCCGGCTTCAGCCATGTGATTTTATACGGCGAGCCATGGGATGCCGGCAGCAATCAAATTATTCAGCCGAATATCCCAGCGAACAAAAGCAATGTTTGGGCACTGTCAGAAGGCGTTGCGGTTTTTAGCAATGATTTAAGAGACAGTATCAAAGGCGATGTCTTTGAAGAAACAGACGGCGCGTTTATTCAAGGAATGAATGGTCAACCGCAAGTCAAGCAAACCTTTTATGCAGCAAATTTGGCAACGGCGATTCAAGGAAATACGAAAGTTGCTGGGCAAGAAGGCGCCGAGCGTTGGGCAAAATCGCCCCGCCAAGTGATCGCCTATGCGTCAGTCCATGATAATTTGACCTTATGGGACAAACTGGTGGCAACCATGCAAGCTTCAGCGAAGGAAAGAAATTATGATTTTGATCGTGAGCTTTTAGCCCGTAACAAACTAGCAGCAGCCATTTTGTTTACTAGCCAAGGAGCCGTGCTGACCCAAGCTGGGGAAGAATTTGGCCGTACCAAAGAAGGCGATGAAAACTCCTTCCGTTCGCCACTGGTAGTCAATCAGCTGGATTGGGCACGTGCCAAAACCTTCAAAGAATTGCGCGAGCTGTATCGGGGCTTGTGGGCATTGCGGCAGTCCTATGCACCATTGAGAGATGCCACGACCCAAACGACTGAAAGCATGGTCTTTTATGAGACAAAGGATGAAAATCGCTTGGCGTATCAAGTACCCAATCGTGACAAACAGCATCCATGGCGTTCCTTGTTCGTTTTACTCAACAGCACGGAAGAAAGCTGGTCCTTTGACTTACCGACGACAACAGAAAATACTTCTTGGCACCTCGTTGCTGACCCCAAAGGAGCTGGGATCGCTTCTCGCGGCGTAGCAGCGCCAAGGATAACCATCGACCCATTGTCCTTCTGCATTTTGGCGGAACAAAGTAACTAATCAAAGTAGAAGCTAAAACAAACTAAAAATTTTAGTTTGTTTTAGCTTTTTTGGTAGTAAAAAAACAATTCTTTTGCTATACTTTTAACAGAATGAGAAGCAGAAAGCGGTGAGCAAATGAAAGTTGTGATCTCTGATATTGCCCGAAAAGCTGGCGTTTCCAGCGGAACAGTCTCTAATGCGATCAACAATCGTAAGGGGATCAGTGAACAAAAACGGCAAGCGATCTTGAAGATCGCTCGTGATATGGGGTATTTTGATCAGCGAGAAATTAAAAAAACGGAAAGCCAAAAAATCAAATTTGTCGTAATGAACAAACAAGGAAATGTCGTAGGGGATACGCCTTTCTTTTCTGAATTGATCCGAGGAATCGAAATGGAGTGCAGTGCGTTAGGCTATGAACTGGTCATTTCCCATATCACACTGGCACCAGAAGAAGACCCGATTGAAAAGATCCGTCCAGAATTAGCAGATGGTTTGCTATTGTTAGGAACGGAATTGGAAAAACAAGATTTAGCAGTCTTTCGCCATTTGGAAGTACCGTTAGTGATTTTAGATACGGTGTTTAATTCGCAGGACTTTGATTTTGTCGCCATCAATAATCGTGACAGTGCCTATGAGATCGTTGAAAAGATGATCGAAAAAGGCCACCGTGACATCGGCATCATCAATTCAACCTTTCAAATCAACAACTTTCGGGAACGCAAGCAAGGGTTCATCCAAGCGATCCAAGAGCATGATCTGATCCATTATGAAGAGACGGAAGCCTTAGTAGAACCCACCTTGGAAGGCTCCTATCAAGACATGAAGGTCTATTTGGAATCCTTGCGTGCCGATCAGCGACCGTTGCCAAGCGCTTTTTTTGCGGTCAATGACAATATCGCCATCGGTGCCATGAAAGCCATTCGCGAAGTGTTTCCCGATCATCCGTTGACCATTGTTGGGTTCGATGATATTCCTTTGGCGGAATTTTGCAACCCACCACTGACCACCGTCAAAGTAGATAAAGTGTACCTTGGTCGCCAAGCCGTGCGACGCTTGATCGAGAAAATCACGAGTGAAGATGAAAACCATCTGAAAATGCTGGTCGCCACGACGATCGTCGAACGCGAAAGCATCAATTAAGAATAAAAAATAATATGAAAAATAAGAAGAAGGACAAAACGTTTAGCAAGCGTTTTGTCCTTTTTTAGTTATTAAACAAAAATATTTATCTAAAACTATTGCAAAATATTTAGCTTGTGTTATATTTAAGGTGTAAAAAGTAAGGGATTACATTTTGAGGAAGTGAATAGATGACACAGATCGGTCTCTTTTGTGCCACTGGGCTCTCCAGTGCACTGCTCGTCAAAGCGCTCAAAGAGCAACTAGCGGATGAACAGCATTACCAAGTCAATTCCGCGCCTTTTTCAGAAATATTTATGGTGGGGAATGACTATGATTTTTTGATTTTAGCTCCTCAAACCCGCTTCAATCAAGCGAAAGTCGCCGCAGCCTTTCCTGATAAAAAAATCGTTTTACTGACGGATGAGGAATTTCTGAGCAAAAATGTAGCACGAATCGTCGAAGAAATAAAAATTTAGCTAAATATACTAAAACGCAAAGGGTGGTTTTATGGATAAAGTAACCATCGGGTTCGCCCCGACTAGAAGAAATTTGTTTAGTGCAGAAGCAGCCATTGAGTACGCCAATCTGACACGACAAAAAATGGACGAACTTGCCATTGATTATGTAGATATTTTAGATATCAACGAAGACGGCTTACTATACGATGATGAAGGGGTTGAAAAAATCGCCGAAAAATTCAAAGCAGCGAAGATCGACGGTCTTTTTCTAGCCAATGAAAACTTTGGTACGGAATATGCCTGTGCTCGTCTAGCCAAAAAACTAGATGTCCCCGTCTTACTGTGGGGACCTAAAGATGAGACGCCAGCCGCCGACGGTTCACGTTTGCGGGATACGCAATGCGGTCTTTTCGCTATTGGGAAAGTCTTGCGCCGTTTCAAGGTACCTTTCACCTATGTCAAAAATTCTGATATTGATTCACCAGAATTTGCCCGCGGCTTGCAAGACTTTATCAAAGTCTGCAATGTCGTCAAGACCTTCAAACAAACACGAATCTTGCAAGTTGGCCCACGCCCCTTTGATTTTTGGACTGTGATCTGCAACGAAGGCGAACTATTGGAGCGTTTCAATATTTCGCTATCACCAGTACCGATCCAAGAAGTGGTGCAAGAAATCAAGAAAGTCAAAGAACAGCAGCCAGATAAAGTGCAAGCAGTCATTGATTATTTCGAAACCAATACGGAAGTCCAAATTTCGGCGAAAGATTTGGAGATGGTGGCAGCCCTTAAAGTGGCTTTGCAAAACTTATGTGAAAGCTACGGCTGCAATGCAGGAGTCATCCAGTGTTGGACGGCCTTACAAGACGAAATCGGTATTTTACCGTATGCCTCCTTGTCGCTGTTACAAGAAGAAGGTTTGCCTTTTGTCTGTGAGACGGATGTCCATGGGGCGATCTCGGAACTGTTGGTCGAAGCCGCTTCGTTGGGGGAACACCGAGCAATCTTTGCGGATGTCAACTGCCGCCATCCAGAAAATGAGAATGGCGAATTGCTGCAGCACTTAGGAGTTTTTGCTTATTCCACCGCAGAGACCAAACCGATCTTGCCGCAACGACATTTTGTTTTTGACTATCCAGGATCAGTCGCTTTTCGGGCAATCAAAGACGAGTATACGCTGTGTCGCTTTGATGGGGACAACGGCGAGTACTCACTGCTGATGGGTACTGGTAAAGGGATCGATGGCCCATACAATCAAGGGACCTATCTCTATCTGGAATTTGCAAATTTGAATCGCTTGGAATTCAAACTCGTTGAAGGCCCTTATATTCATCATGTTGCGGCGGTCAGAAAAAATGTGGTGCCGATCTTGTATGAAGCGTGCAAATACATCGGCGTGCAGCCAGATTTTTATGATCCAATCGAAGAAGACGTCAAAGCATACTTGAGAGGGGATCAATCATGGAAATAAACGAGCTGGAGATGAAGGCTTTAACGATTCGAAAATCCGTGTTAGAGCTGATCTATCAAGCAAAAACGGGTCATACTGGTTCGGATCTTTCTTGTACCGATATTTTAGTGGCCTTGTATTATCGGATAATGAATGTCGATGCGAAAGAGCCCCAAAAGCAAGATCGTGACCAGTATATCCAAAGTAAAGGACATGCGGCAGAAGTACTATGGGCCGTTTTAGCGGACAAAGGTTTTTTGCCGAAAGAAGAATTAGCCACCTTTTCGCAATTTGGTTCACGACTGATCGGTCATCCAAACAATAAAGTAGCTGGTGTTGAGATGAATACTGGTTCGCTAGGCCACGGCTTACCTGTCGCAGTAGGGATCGCCTTGGCAGGCAAACTGGATCACCGCACGTATCAAACCTATACGTTGTTGGGAGATGGCGAATTAGCAGAAGGATCGGTATGGGAAGGAGCCATGGCGGCTGCCAACTACCAGCTGGACAATTTGACCGCCATCATTGATCGCAACGGCTTGCAGATCACGGGCTCCTCGGAAGATGTGATGGCAGTGGAGCCGCTAGATGAAAAATGGCGTGCCTTTGGTTGGGATGTGCATATCGTTGATGGCAATGATATGGCTGCCTTGGTGGCTGCATTAGAAAAACCGCATCAGCCCAATCAACCGAAGCTGATCATTGCTAAAACCATCAAAGGCAAAGGCTATTCTGCAGCCGAAAATTAAGCGCAATGGCATCATAAAGTGCCCACGGCAGAAGAGCTTGCACAAGCCATTGCCGAACTTGATCAGCAAATGGAGGTTTTGACTCATGGGAAAAAATAATATTGCCAATCGCCAAGCGATGTGCGACGTATTGATTGAAGAAGGAAAAAAGAATCCTGCGATCACGGTGTTGACCAGTGATTCTCGTGGTTCCGCTTCGTTAGCACCTTTTGCCAAGGAATTACCGACACAATTGGTGGAAGTAGGGATCGCAGAGCAAAACATCGTCAGTATTGCGGCTGGCTTAGCCCATATGGGCAAACGCCCTTTCGTTGCCTCTCCAGCTTGTTTTCTCAGCATGCGCAGTATCGAGCAGATCAAAGTCGATGTCGCGTATTCGAATAAGAATGTCAAACTCGTAGGTATCAGCGGCGGTGTCAGTTATGGGGCATTAGGCATGAGTCATCATTCCTTGCAAGACATCGCAGTGGCACGAGCGATCCCTAATTTGCAAGTGCTGTTGCCAGCAGATCGCTTTGAAACGATCCAAATGTTTAAAGCCTTAGCGGCATCAAATGAACCAGCCTATATCCGTCTCGGTCGCAATCCTGTTGAAGATTGTTATGATTCTGCAGATTATCCTTTTGAGATCGGCAAAGCCATTAAGCTGAGAAGCGGCCAAGATGTCGCATTGATCGCCACCGGCGAAACCGTGCGCCAAGCGTTGGATGCTGCTGAGCTATTGGAAAAACAAGGTATCACTGCTACCGTTTTAAATGTTCATTCCTTGAAGCCCTTTGATTCAGAAACGGTCAAACGAGTGGCGAAAGAAACAGGCACCGTGATCACTGTGGAAGAACACAGCCAATACAACGGCTTAGGAGCTGCCGTGGCGGAAACACTGACAGAAGAAACGGACATTCGACAAAAAATCATTGCTTTTCCGGATGAAGCCTTGATTACTGGTTCTTCGTCAGAACTGTTTGCCCATTATGGCTTAGACGGTGCCTCCATAGCGAAAACAGCGGTTGCGTTTCTAGGAGCTTAAGATGGACAAGACCTATCAGCTGGTTTTAGATCAGAGTACATCCGGTACCAAGCTCTTACTGTTTCAAGAAGGGAAAATCCTGCAGCGTTACGATAAAAAACACCGCCAAATTTATCCAAAAGTCGGGTGGGTCGAACATGATCCCCTTGAGATTTGGCAAAATGTCCAAGAATTGCTGGCACAAGTGTTTCAAGAACAAGCGATCACTGCAGATCAAATCGTTTCCTTGTCATTGACCAATCAGCGAGAAACGATCGTTGCTTGGGACCGATTGACTGGTAATCCCCTGTACAATGCGATCGTGTGGCAATGCAACCGCAGCGCCGCGATTTGTGAAGAATTGACGGCACAAGGCTGGGAAAGGACGATCAATCAAAAGACCGGTTTACGCTTAGACCCGTATTTTTCTGGCACCAAAGTGAAATGGCTGGCACAAGAATTATCGGCTATCAAGGAAAAGTCGGGAACTGGCGAGTTGGCGATCGGTACGATGGACAGCTGGCTGTTGTGGAATTTAACGCAAGGGAAGGTATTTGCGACAGAAGCCAGCAACGCTTGCCGAACATTGTTTTACAATATTGAAGAGGGCCGTTGGGATGCAGAACTCGTCAAACTTTTTGGCATCCATCTAGCAGACTTGCCAGCGATCAAACCTGCTGATACGGTTTTCGGTAACTATCACGGAATCCCTATCAAAGGAATCTTAGCCGATTCACAAGCGGCATTATTCGGGGAAGGTTGTCAAAGCCTTGGGGATGTAAAAATCACGATGGGTACCGGTTGTTCGATCATGATGCAAGTGCAGCAGGAGCAGACGTTGCGAGATCGCCACATTTTGACGACGGTCGGCTGGCAAACTAGCCAGGAAACAGCGTTTGCGCTAGAAGGCATCATCCGTTCCTGTGGTGACGCCATCAACTGGTTCAGTGAGCAAGTGGCTCCGCTGCCAGATGTAGCTGAGATCTGTCAAGAAGTGCTGACCAATGACAGTCAAGAAGACATCTATTTTATCCCAGCATTGCAAGGAATGGGTGCCCCTTTTTGGGATAATACGATGACTGCCAGCTTTGTCGGCATGAAACGCACGACGACGACTCATGAGCTGTTGAAAGCCGTTTTAGAAAGCATCATTTTTCAAATCAAAGCAGTGATCGATTTGATGGAAGAAGTCGCTGAACGACTGATCAATCAGGTAATGATCGATGGCGGTGTTTCGAAAAACCGCGCCTTGATGAGCTTATTAGCGACTTTGATCAATAAACCCGTCATCGTCAGCGAAGTCGAAGAATTTTCAGCCATCGGCACGATGCTTGTTGCCAATCCAATCATGAATGAACCAGCTATTCAGCAAACCACGATCGTTCCGCAAGCCGAACAGGCCGTGATCCGTTTGAAATATGAAAAATGGAAACGGTTCATTGAGAAATCAGCTGCTTTCAGTGAAGGATAAAGGAGGAACTATATGGAGACCCAACGAATCCAATTGAATCAAACGGCTTACGTGGATACCTATTTATTGCACCAATCCAAAGAGTACAATGTCGGCAAGAAACGACCGCTAGTGATCGTCTGTCCAGGCGGCGGCTACGCATTTACCAGTGATCGAGAAGCGGAAGTCATTGCCTTGAAATTCAATAGTATCGGGCTAAATAGTGTTGTTTTATGGTACACCACCGGTGACCAAGTGAAAAACGTTCCCCACAATGCCTTGATGGAAGCCGCCCAAACCGTCAAAACCATTCGTGCGCATGCTCAAGAATGGTTGGTGGATGAGGAGCAAATCATCGTTTGCGGTTTTTCAGCAGGCGGACATCTAGCGTTGCAGTTAGCGACGCGCTGGCACGATGCTGAGCTGGCAGAAGCGTTGGGCGTTAGCAGTGACTTACTGAAAGTGAATTTGGCGATCGCCGGCTACCCATTGGTTTATCAAGAGCATGCCTTCCCAATCGATGAGCTAGGCTTTGCTGCTAGTCTGATCGAAAAACCTTTAACTGCCAACGAACGCTTTTTTGGGAGTAAACAACCGACGGAAGAAGCCATTCAATCCATGAACATTTTGCATCATGTCGATCAGTGGACACCTCCGATGTTTCTCTGGCATACGACGGAAGACGTCTTAGTCGATGTGGCGCACTCGTTGAAGCTGGCGGTCAAATTAAGAGAAGCCGAGATTCCATTCGAACTGCATATTTTTGAAAAAGGCGAACACGGACTGGCATTAGCGGATCGAACAACGGCACGCAAGCCAAGTCACCACAATGCCCATGTCGCTAAATGGTTTGAGCTGTGCGAAGGCTGGCTCAGTAGTTATATTGATTAAAAAACCGTCGGTGCACAACTTGTGCCGATGAAAGACTAACTATATAGAGTCAAGTGAAAATTAGCTAAATCAAAAAAATATTTTATAACAGTTAAGTCCAAAAAATGAGTACAACAAATAGACCTTTCACTATTAGATTTTTTTGATTGTTCAATAGCTAATCGGAAACAATCTTATAAGGTTCATTTTTAGTTAAAATAGCATGAATCACATAACAAAGCTTACGAGAAACAGCACCTAAGGCCGTCAGATGATGCTTTCCCTCAGAAATTTTTTTCTGATAAAACGCGCGAAAAACAGGATCACATTGAGAAGCAACTAGAGCAGCTGAAAACAAGGCTTTTCGTAAGTATGGAGATCCACGCTTGCTCATAACATTATGTGTTGCTTCGTATTGCCCAGATTGGGACACAGACGCGTCTATGCCAGCATAAGCAACCAGTTTTTTCGGATTAGAAAATTTGCGAATGTCTCCAATTTCACCAAGAATTGTCGCGCCATTTATAGGGCCGATTCCAGGGATTGTGAGAATAACAGAGTCTAAATTACTCATTATGCGCTTAATTTCTTTTTCAGTTTCTTTTACTTGGCTTTCGATGAATTTCAATTGTTCAATCATGGAGCGTAATTGAAATGTAAAAGCTTCTTGAGCAAATTTCACTCCAAAGGAGTTAGAAGCTGCTTGCTTCAATTGATCTGCTTTCTCTGGCTTTATTCGGTTCCTGCTTAACTCAGCTAAGTATTGAGCCAACGTTTCTGCCGAAATTTCTTCTAGCTCTATAGGAGAACTAAACTCAAGCAATAACTCTTTAGACGCTTTTCCGAAAATACCTTGTTTAGAAAAAATTGATGCATATTCAGGAAACACTTGATCTAGTACAGCTATGATTTTTCGTTTGAAGTCGCTTGCGGTACCTACTAAATAGGTTCGGTAACGTGAAAGTTGTTTTAACGAAAAAACATTTTCATCAGACAATACTGTTTCTACAAAGGAACCATAACGCATCAAGTCAGCAATCAAAACAGAATCAATAATATCATTTTTTCGTTTTCTGATTTCTGTTCCTTTGCGCCAGCCATCGGTTTGAAGAGGATTCACAACGTGAATCAAAAAGTCTGATTCGTGGAGGTATGAAAAGATGGAGAGCCAATAATGACCCGTAGCTTCCATTCCGACAATAAAGTCAGCGGGAGTCTCTGAATATTTTGAAAGCCGCTCAATCAGGGAATCAGCTCCTTCAGTAGTGTTAGGGAAAGAAAAACCTTTTAGGATCACTTTACCTTCTTCACTCATTAAAGAAGCCACGTGAGTTCGCTTGCCGATATCAATTCCTAAGAAGTACATACATTTGACCTTTCTAAAAAAATATTTTGGATTGAAACCCGCTCAACTGAAAAGCGTCACTACCTTGTACGAGATACGGAGTAAAGCAAAAACTTTCAACATCTAACTCATACGTAATCCACTTATCAGAGAGAGGTGCCAGTCTTTCGATTACGAGCTTCAAAACTCAAGGAGGCAACGGCATAGCCTCTCAATCCAATAAATATATTATCTCAAAATGAATGAGTTAATACCAAATTAAAATAACGATGGTTCATAGGGTTATCCAATCAAAACCGGAAGGTTAAAACCCTAACTCTAATATACAAGGAGAGCACCACTGTGAAAATCACCGTAAGCCAAAACAAACGCACCTTATTGCGAGACGGACAGCATTTCTTTTATTTAGCTGACACTTGTTGGAGTGCCTTTACTAGTATTCAAGAAAATGACTGGATCACTTACTTAGACAAACGCAAAGAGCAGGGCTTCAATACCCTTCAAATCAATGTGTTACCGCAATGGGATCGCAGCCGTGGTCAATTTGACTGCTTGCCGTTTCCTCTTGATGCGGGCGTCTTTGATTTTACTGTTTGGGAGGATGCCTATTTCGAACGGGCTCAGCGTCTTTGTAAAATTGCCGACGAGAAAGGCTTTACTTTAGCGTTGGTCGTCTTGTGGTCAAACTATGTCGCAGGAACGTGGGCTAGCCAGTTGGACAAAGAACGCAACGTGTTGCCGGAGGATTGCCGCCAGGCCTACTATCAAAAAGTGATTGCGACTTTTGATGCCTTCCATCCGATCTACTTTATTGGTGGCGATACGGATTTCCCAACACAGCCAACCATCGATACGTATCTAGAAGCCTTTGCTTTCTTTGAAAAGCATTCGCCCAATACTCTGAAAACGATTCATATAAAGGGACGTTTTGAAGAGATTCCCGCAACGATCGTCGAACATTTGGACTTATTTTTATACCAATCAGGTCATAACAGCGCCTTTTTGAATATGCCTTATTATTTGGCAGAGCGTTTTTATCAAAGACAACCGCAGCTGCCGATCATCAACTCAGAACCTTGCTATGAACAAATGGGCTATGCCCGTCACGTATACGGCCGATTTGGTCAAAAGGATGTCCGCAAAGCGGCATGGCAATCACTGTTAGCCGGCGGCGCGGCTGGGATCACGTACGGTGCCCACGGCATCTGGAGTTGGCAAACCCCGACGGCGACTTTTGCGGAAGAAATCGGGGAAGCGTTTGATCGTCCGATGATTTGGCCAGAAGCTTTATCTTTTCCTGGGGCAGATGACTATGGCTTTATCAAGCAATTATTCGAATTATTAAATATTCAGGAGCTTGTGCCTTGCCAAGAGCGCTTGATCGATGCAGATGAACAGATTCGTATGGCAGCCATCGCAGGATCGAAGGATGCGTTGCTTTACTTGCCAAGCAATACAACAGTTCGTCTGCAAGGAGATCTTTCTACAGCGACCGTCACATTGATCGATTTGAATACCAATCGTTTCTTGAAACCAAAACTGACAGTTACCGATGGTATCACTGTTTTCCATCCCCACAATTGTCATGAAGATGTATTGTTTGTCATCCAAATAAAGGAGTGAAAAGAAAATGGATAAGTATATGGATAAGGTGTTAGTATTTGCAGATAAAATCTCCAACAATCGGTATTTAAAGGCAATTTCAAACGGGTTGATGGCGACGCTGCCGATCAACATTATTGGTTCGATCGCCTTATTGTTAGCAGTTTTGCCGATTCAAGGATGGACAGACTTTATCAATTCGATCAATATTGGCGGCTATTTTTCCGTCGGTTACAGTATGACCGTCGGGGTTATCTCAGTGTACGCTTCCTTTCTGGTCGGTCACCGTTTAGCGACAGAATTTAAGCAATCGGCGGTTCCTGCCGGCATCGTTTCACTGTTTGCCTTTTTGATGATGACGCCAATGGTTACCTTAGAGGAAACAACGACCCTCGACATGAGCAAACTCGGTGCTCAAGGCTTGTTTACCGCTATGATCTGTGGCTTAGTCTTTGCTCGTTTGTACTGCTTTATTTTAGAAAAAAATATCGCCATCAAAATGCCAGCAGGCGTGCCGCAATTTGTGACGGATACCTTCGCCGGTTTGATTCCAGCAATTATTTCTGGGTTTACCGCGATCGTCATTAGCTGGGCATTCAGTTTTACTTCTTATGGCTCATTCTCAGATTTCATCTATCAAATCTTGGCAATGCCGCTGCAAAGCTTGTCTTCTAGTGTAGGTTCGTTGTTATTTATTGTACTGATCCAAATGGTGCTATGGTTCTTCGGTATCCATGGTTCGTTGGTGGTGGGTAGCTTTGTCACCGCTTTGTACTTACCAATGGATGTGGAAAATATGGATGCTTTGGCTAGCGGCGTTGCTCGTTCCGAGTTGCCGAATATTTTGAGTAAGTCGTTTTATGATTTGTTTGCTGGTATTGGTGGGGCTGGGGGAACATTGTCATTGATTATCGTTATTTTGCTGTTGGCGAAATCAAAACAATCACGGACAGTCGCTAACCTGAGTGCCGTTCCTGGATTGTTCACCATTAATGAGCCGGTGATTTTTGGCTTACCGCTGATTTTGAATCCAATCATGGCGATTCCGTTCATATTAACACCATTGGTTCAAGTGCTTGTGGCGTACCTAGCGATCTGGAGTGGGATCGTCCCACGACTTAGTGGCGTACAAGTTCCCTTTGACACACCGATTTTTCTAAATGGGTTTCTAGCTGGAGGCTGGCAGGTCGCAGTTCTACAAGTCGTTTGCGTTTTGGCAGGCTGCTTGCTGTACATTCCTTTTGTCAAAATATTAGATAAAGGAAAATTAAAAACAGAAGCAGAAGCAGCGCAAGCAGAGGTTCAAACTGAAAGTATCGATCCAGCTGGAGAAACCGTCTGACTTCAGGGGAACAATGCGTAAAAGGCAGGACCTTGTTCTTCTTCAACAAGGGACAAGGTGAATTTTTGCACACTTGATTTCTTAAGACGGTGAATCCAGTCAATGATCGGCCATTCCCGAAAGCAGATAGGCTCTGATTGATCTACTTAGTAATCGAATGGTTCGGGGAAACGCCGATGATCCTAATGCAAATGTGACACAAATAGATTTTCTGATTTTTGATTTTACTCAGTGTGGGTCTTTTTAAAAAAGATACCAGCTGCTCCCCCACAATTGCTATCAAGACGTTTTGTTTCTCGGACACAGATCAAAAAGGAGTGTATTATATGACTTTCGCAGAGAAGTTCACCGAAAAAGGCCAGTACTACGAAAGTAAGATTCAGCAAAATAAGTATATGCAAGCAATCTCAATTGGATTGATGACCCTACTGCCAATCATGATCATCGGCGCATTCAGTACACTGTTGTCTTCTATGCAAATCGGGGTTTATCAATCAATGATTGCCCCGTTTCGCGATATTATCGCCTTACCGGCTCAATTTACGACAAATGCATTGGCTATTTATGCCGCTTTTTCCATCGCTTACAAATTGGCAGGCTTGTATGGAAAAGAAGGCTTGATCCCTGGTTTTGTTTCCTTGTTCTCCTTTTTAGTCTTAACACCAATCAGTGTTTTTGAAGATGGAGAGCTTGTAATCAATGCCTTGACCTTTGACTGGCTGGGGGCTAGAGGGTTGTTTGCGGCGATGATCGTGGGTGTCTTAACTGCCCGTTTGTATGTGTTTTTTGTCGATAAAAACTTGGTTATCACGATGCCGGAGGGTGTACCACCAACAATTGCCAAAACATTTTCGGGACTGGTTCCAGCAGTGTTAGTAGCAGTCTTATTTACGATAACAGCCGGTTTGTGGAAGATGACGGAATTCGGTAGTTTCCATCAATTTGTATACACGATTCTACAAATTCCACTGCAAAGTCTCGGAGGTTCGATCTGGTCTCTTTGTATTGCATTATTGCTGATGCAACTACTTTGGGTGTTTGGCATTCATGGCGCAGCAGTCGTTTTTGGTATTATTCAGCCAATAATGACGGTACTTAGTCTAGAAAATTTAGCTGCTTATGAAGCGGGAGAGCCTATGCCCAATATAGTAACTGGTGCATTTTGGAGCATCTATGCCAACTTTTCAGCGATGCTTGGTTTAATTGTTGTCCTGTTGTTTTTATCAAAAAGCAAACAATTTAAAACGATTGGTAAATTGGGAGCGCCAGGGGCAGTTTTTGGGATTCATGAGCCACTAATTTTCGGATTGCCTATCGTGATGAACCCGATTCTGGCGATCCCCTACATTTTAAGCCCAGTTGTGTGTGTTATTTTAGGCTATATCTTAACCATCACGAATATTTTACCAATTCCTATCGGGATGCAAGTGCCTTTTGGAGCTCCAGTTGTTCTTTCGGGAGTTTTACAAGGAAGTTGGAAACTTGCGGCGGCTCAATTACTGATGATTCCTTTGTGTGCCTTGATCTATTACCCATTTGTCCGCATTTTGGATAAGAAAAATGCCGAACAAGAATTGGCGCAAGAAACGCAAGAAAAAGCAGCAGAACAAAGCATGGATCGAGTGATTTCTTGATGGTTGAAGATCAAAGGGAGTTGCTTAAACGTATAGAAAGGGTCAACAGTAATTGTTAGGAAATTGTTTAATGGCTACTCATAAAAAACTCTTTAAAAGAAGCTAATTTGACAGGGTTTACTGGTTAAATTTCCCCTTTTTTCAAAAGATCGCTGGTTAAAAGAAACCGATTTTATGATGACAAGCCAACGAGTTAGTGCTATAGTTAAAGAAAGAAAACCCACGTGGATTGTTACTGACTCGATCAGGCAAGACCTAAATAAGAAAGCGCTCTTCTCGTTTTAGCAGCGGCTCTTATTTAGGTCTTTTGTTTTTTATCGGGGATTTTTCAGTAATCAGCTAGGTAGGTTTATCAAAAGAAAACAAAAGGAGAACGAGCAAATGGCAAAATTTCCAGAAAATTTCTTATGGGGCGGCGCGACCGCAGCGAATCAATTAGAAGGGGCGTTCGATCGCGATGGCAAAGGCTTGTCAGTGGCGGATGCAATGCCTGGCGGCAAACAGCGTTTAGCGATTTTAGGCAGTGATACGTTTGATTGGACGATCGATGAGGACAAATACACCTACCCAAATCATCGCGGGATCGACCATTATGACCGTTTCAAAGAAGACATTGCGTTGTTTGCAGAAATGGGCTTCAAGAGCTATCGTTTTTCCATCGCATGGACACGTATTTTTCCAAAAGGCGATGAAACGACACCAAACGAAGCTGGGCTAGCATTTTACGATGCGCTGATCGATGAATGTTTGAAATACGGGATCGAGCCAGTGGTTACGATCTCTCACTATGAAATGCCTTTGCATTTAGCCAAAGAATACGGTGGCTGGAAAAACCGAGCATTGATCGATTTCTATGAACGTTTTGCAAAAGTTGTCTTGGAACGGTTCCACAGCAAAGTCAAATACTGGATGACCTTCAATGAGATCAACTCTGCTTTCCATTTCTCCGCATTGAGTCAAGGAATGGTCAACAGCACGGGTGCCAGCGACTTTACAAACGTGATCCAAGCGTGGCACAACCAATTTGTTGCCAGCAGTAAAGCAGTCAAAATCGGCCATGAATTAAACCCAGAGTTACAGATCGGTTGTATGATCATTTATGCAACGACTTACAGCATTGATGCGAACCCAGTCAACCAAGTGGCGACGATGATCCATAATCAAGCCTTCAACTACTACTGTGCCGACGTGCAGGTACGTGGAAAATACCCATCCTTTACGGATCGTTTGTACAAAGAACACGGCGTCAATAAAGAGGATCTTGAGATTACCGAAGAAGACTTAGCCTTGATTGCTGAACATACTGTTGACTATGTTGGCTTCAGCTACTACATGTCTTCTGCCGTGGATATCACCACAGAAGAAGCCGATGAAGTGCAAGGAAACTTGTTAGGCGGCGTCCGCAATCCATTCTTAGAAGCAAGTGAATGGGGCTGGCAAATCGATCCAGAAGGGCTGCGCATCGCGTTGAATGAATTGTATGATCGTTATCAAAAACCATTGTTTATCGTGGAAAACGGCTTAGGAGCCATTGATACCTTTAACGAAGAAGGTAAGATCGAAGATGACTATCGTATCGATTACTTGCGCCGCCACATTGAAGCAATGGGGGAAGCGATCGCTGATGGCGTAGACTTGATCGGTTACACGCCATGGGGCTGTATCGACCTTGTCAGTGCTTCAACAGGCGAAATGAGCAAACGCTATGGCTTTATTTATGTTGACTTTGATGACGAAGGCAACGGCACGATGGATCGTTCCAAGAAAAAATCCTTCGATTGGTACAAACAAGTCATTGCAACAAACGGAGAAGAGTTGGCCTAAGTGTTTCGTTAGACTCACGGATGACACAGGATCCGTTATAAAAGAAAACCGATCAACGGTGCTCCTATACAGGCGCATCGTTGATCGGTTTTTTTTTGATATTTGGTTTTAACGGGTACGTTCATAGCTGTCTCGTAACAAAGATTGGAGTTGTTTTTCTGATACAGAGCCATCTAATAATGCGGTGAGCCAATGGTTTTTATTCATGTGATAAGCGGGTAAATAGCCGCGGCTTTGATTGATGATCGAAACCATTTCGGGCGCTGCTTTGACATCTAAAATTTCGATCATTTCCGTTCCTTCCAAGCCTAATTTTTGCTTTTCTACAGTCATCAGCAAGCCAAACCATTTGCCGCTTTTACGATGCCGCAAGACTTGGTACTCGGGAAACTTTGCAAATGGATGGTCGATCTGAACATCATTGAAGGTCTGAGCGAAGGCGATCAGCCGGTTTTTAAGATCCATGGGTATCCCTGCCTTTTTATAATAGAAAACTACTTATATTATACCACTGATTCCTTTTACCTAGCGTAACCGTTTCTGATAAAGCATTCGTGCCAAGAACCAGCTCACCACTACGATACCGCCGCACCAGCTAAAGGCACTGATCAAGGTGGTATCTTTTAAGTTTAACAAAAGCCCGCGCAAAGAATGGATGATCGGCGACATTGGTTGGTATTCAGCAAAAACGGCTAACGGACGCGGCATGGTTTCCGTAGGGACGAAACCAGAGCTTAAGTAGGGCAAAAGGGTGATCAAGACAGTAAACAAGGTCGCTGTCTCGGGGCTTTTGGCGATGAGACCAACCAGAACGGAGACCCAAGTAAAAGCGAAGGTGAAGCAAAAGATCAATAGGAAGGCGAGTCCCCAGCCAGCAACTGTGGCTTGAGGGCGAAAACCGATGACCATGGCGACGATCAACACGACCAAGGTGCTGATCAAGCTCCGAAGGGTCGCGGCAAAGACATGCCCGTTTAAAAAGGCTGAGTTAGAGATGTTCAAGGTCATCAGCCGTTCCACCATGCCGGATTTCAAATCTTCCGTCACCGTTACCCCAACGGAGGAGGCGCTTTGGGCGATACATTGGACGAGAACACCAGGAACGACAAAATCGACATAAGAGGTATCGCCGACGTTCATGGCTCCCCCAAAAACATAGACGAAGAGGATCATTAAAATCGCTGGGGTCAAAATCCCACTTAGCAAAGTCTCCATACTGCGAATCGATAGCAAGAGGTTGCGTTTGAATAAGGTGTTGGTTTCTATAATTGCTTTCATTGGTTTCCTCCTTGGACAAGTGTTAGAAAAATATCTTCTAACGAAGCATTCTTTTGATTAAAACTGGTGATAGTGATCGGTAGTTGATTGAGTTCCTGTAACAGCGTGAAGGAATGCTGGAAGTCTTGACTGACGGGAAATGCCAGAGAGAGACTGGACTCATTGACTTGCAGCGGAAAGTCAGACAGATGCTGTCGCACGGTCTGCAAGTGTTCTTTCGTCAATACGCTGATTTCCATCGTTTGTGAAGGATGCAGTGCTTTGACTTCCGTTGGTGTTCCTTGCAAGATGATTTTCCCTTCATGCAAGATGGCGACTTGATCTGCTAAAAATTCAGCTTATTCGAGGTATTGGGTCGTCAGGAAAATCGTTCGTCCTTGAGCGGCGATCTCTTTGATCATGTGCCATGTGGCTAAGCGGTTTTGCGGGTCTAACCCGGTCGTTGGTTCATCCAAAAAGAGCAGGTCAGGTTCGCCGATAAAACTCATGGCGATGTCTAAGCGTCGTCGCATGCCACCAGAATAATTTTTGACTAGTCGGTTGCTGGCATCCACCAAATCAAAACGCTCTAACAAATGTTGGACGATAAACTGTTTGTTTTTGACATGGCGCAAGGCAGCAATCATCAGCAAGTTTTCTCGTCCGGTCAGTTCTTGATCGACGGCGGAAAATTGCCCTGTCAGACTGATTTTTTCGCGAATCGCTGCTGGATCTTTGGTCAAGTCGATCCCATCGATCCGCGCGGTTCCTTGGTCAAAAGGTAGGATAGTGGACAAAATTTTGACTAAAGTGGTTTTTCCAGCGCCGTTTGATCCTAGTAAGACAAATACTTCGCCAGGAGTGACGTCAAAAGTGACCTCTTTCAAAACGGTTTTGTCTTTGAAGCTTTTTTGTAAATGTTTCACGTGAAGCATTTTCTTTTTTATATGGGTATCCATAGCTTTTCCCTCGTTTCTATAAGATAATTCAACTATAAAGGCTCTTCGGGAAAAACAACTGCTTATTTCAATATATTGAAAAAGAAGGTGAAAAAATGAACAATTATGGTGCGACAGTGAAAGAGCTTCGCAAAAGTAAAGGCTTGCTGTTGAAGGAATTAGTGGATGAACAATTGTCGATGTCTTTGTTATCGCAATTTGAAAATGGCAAAACGACGATTTCCTGCGAACGATTTTATCGCTTGCTAGATAAATTGGAAGTGAGTTTTGCCGAATTTCAGCTGCTGCATACGGGGGAGCATCATTCGGAGGCTCAAAAGCTAATGGTCGACTATGTCCGTTTGATGGGGATCGAATCCATTGATGAAGTACCTAAATTAAAAAAGAAATATCAAAAGCTGACCACGTACTTTCAACAGCATTACTCCTTGGAGCTGGACCACTTCTTACAACTGATCCGTTTTGACTACTTGATGAAAGAGGAGCTTTTTAAAGGGGTGCCCATCGAGGAGGCTTACCTGAAACACAATTACTGTTTGGACTCTGCCAAGCATTACTTGCTGAATACCGATACATGGGGTGTTTATGAGCTGCGGCTGTTTGCCCGCGTAGCAATTTCGATGGAGCCGGCTTTGCTTTGGCGCTGCTTGACGATCGCCATCAAAAAGAGTCAGCGCTTTGCAAAAATTCCTGGCAATGAAGATATTTTGTACAACACGTTTGAGACGGTATTTTCTGTCTTTGCTGTTTTCGACGAGGCGAATTATGCGGAAAAGACCTTTCATTTATGGCGAGATCATGTTTATGAAAAAGAGCACATTGAACAAGCGATCTTTATGCCGTTTTTTGAAGGCTGGACGCATCTATTAAAACAAAATAAGGCACAAGCAGCGGACTTGATGCAGCAAACGTTAGATCAGCTGGAAAGATTAGGGATGAAGAACACGTTTGCTATGTATCAATTATTAAGCACATCTGTATTGAAAGAAGAGTTTCCAGGGATTTTATTGAGTGATCCATTGCTTTCTGAAGGAACCCGTTTTGGCTGGGACTAGCTAGAATAAGCTGTATTCCGCCGATGAAAGCGCCTTATGTTTAAGAATCGGAGAGGAAGTGATTAAAAATCAGTAAATGCAAGCAATTTGCTTCTTTTTTACTGATTAGAGGAGTATATTCGAAGTTGGAATTTTTCTTTATTTAGAATTATTTTAATGTACTTTTTATGAAATAGGAGGATGTAGGATGGATATTGTGACACTAGCGCGAATCCAGTTTGCGATGACGACGATTTTTCACTTTTTCTTTGTACCGTTTTCGATCGGAACTGGTGTCGTCGTTGCAATTATGGAGACACTTTATGTGATCAAAAAAGATGAAAAATATCGCCGGATGACGAAGTTTTGGGGAAATATTTTTCTATTGAGTTTTGCTGTCGGGGTCGTGACAGGGATCATTCAAGAATTTCAATTTGGGATGAACTGGTCAGACTATTCTCGTTTTGTCGGGGATATTTTTGGTGCGCCCTTGGCTTTAGAAGCTTTGTTGGCGTTCTTCTTAGAATCGACGTTCTTAGGACTGTGGATCTTTACATGGGATCGGGTCAGTCCCAAGCTGCACGCCACCTTTTTCTGGTTGGTGACGCTGGGTTCGATGCTATCGGCGTTTTGGATCTTAGCTGCCAATAGTTTTATGCAGCATCCAGTGGGGTATACCTTGAACAATGGCCGGGCAGAAATGACTGACTTCGGTGCATTATTGGCAAATCCACAGGTGTGGTATGAGTTTTTACACGTGATCACCGCTGCCATCACGATGGGTGGGATCATTGTTGCTGGTTTATCTGCCTTTCGTCTATTGAAGAAAGACAAAGACATTGAACGTGATTTCTTCAAAAAATCAATGCGGATCGGTTTTGCGGTGGCATTGTTCGGTTCATTCACCGTCTTGCTAGCTGGGGATGAACAAATGAAATACTTGGTTGAAGAACAACCAATGAAATTTGCCGCAATGGAAGGAACTTATGAAGATACCGGGAGTCCTGCGGCTTGGACTGTCGTTGCTTGGGCGAATGAAGCGGAACATCACCAAGTCTTCGGTATTTCGATTCCATATATGTTGAGTATCTTAGCCTTCAATGAACCCTTCGGCTCCATCGATGGGATGGATACGGTCAATCAGCAATTGATTGAAACCTACGGCGACCGTAATTACTACCCGCCGGTCAACACACTCTTTTGGAGCTTCCGGATCATGGCTGGTTTTGGTGCGTTGATGTTGTTGGTTTCTGGTCTGGGGTTGTATTTTACGCGTAAGAAGAAACCGTGGCTCTTTGAAAAACGCTGGCTGCTTTGGGTAGTGGCGATCACTTTGTTCACCCCATTTATTGCCAATACAGCTGGTTGGCTGATCACGGAGTTAGGACGTTACCCATGGACGGTTTACGGCTTGTTTACGATCGAAGATAGTGTGTCACCAAACGTTTCCGTGACCTCACTCTTGATCTCAAACATCGTTTACTTCCTCTTGTTCTCTGGCTTAGGCGGAACGATGGTCTATCTGGTGAAACGGGAAATGGATCATGGACCTGAAAAAGAAGCCTTCGGCGAAATCAGCCAAGGAGACAACCAAGAAGGGTACGAAGACCCATTTGATAAGGAGGCGTTTGAAGGATGACCGGTCTGCAATTACTATGGTTCACGTTGATTGGGCTTTTATTTTCTGGCTTCTTCTTCTTAGAAGGGTTTGACTTTGGTGTGGGGATGTCTGTGCAGACATTGGCCCACAATGAAGAGGAAAAAGACCAGATCGTTAAAACGATCGGGCCTGTCTGGGATGGCAATGAAGTGTGGCTATTGACCGCTGGCGGAGCAATGTTCGCCTCGTTTCCATACTGGTATGCTTCTTTGTTCAGCGGTTTTTATTTGATTTTGTTATTGATCTTAGTCGGGTTGATCATTCGCGGTGTTTCCTTTGAGTTTCGAGCAAACTTCCCGAAAGAACACAAAAACATTTGGAACTGGACGTTGACGATCGGCAGTACGATCGTACCGTTTTTCTTCGGTCTGATGTTTGTCAGCATGATCCAAGGAATGCCTTTGGGTGAAGATGGCAACATGACGGCAACCTTTACGGATTACGTCAATCCCTTTTCAATCGTTGGCGGGATCGCGTTGACCTTGTTGTGCTACTTGCACGGATTAAACTATATCGCTTTGAAAACGGAAGGTCCGATTCGGGCACGGGCACGCAACTATGCAAGTATTTTTTATGGCATCTTATATGCAGGCTTAGTCGTCTTTGCTGTGATGCTTTACTTCCAAACGGATTTCTTCGAGAATCATTTTGCGACAACGCTTGGTTTGTTGCTCGTGATCGTTGTACTGACACTGATTGCAAATATCGGCGTCTTTAAAGGCAAGGAAATGATGGCTTTCATTGCGAGCGGCTTGACGTTGATCGCTTTGGTGGCATTGATCTTCACAGGGTTATTCCCAAGAGTCTTGATTAGTTCGATCGATTCAAGCTATGACCTGTTGATCGCTGATGCGTCTTCAAGCCGCTACACATTGAAGATCATGAGTTATCTTTCACTGACGATCTTGCCTTTCGTCTTGGCCTATACGGCTTGGAGTTACTATATCTTCCGTAAACGGATCAGTCATACGGAGGCGTTGGAGGGGTATAAATGATTGATAAACAAATCATGAAGCTCCCAGGAATGAAACAACTTTTAGGGCTGCTTGCGGGACTTTCGTTCCTGCAGGCGCTCTTCATTATTGGGCAGGCGTATGGATTGGCACGTGCCATCACTGGCTTATGGGAAGGACGACCATTAGAGGAACAGTGGGGCTGGATTCTGCTGTTCTTTTGTTCGTTTATCGCCCGACAAGCCGTTATCTATTTCCGTTCCAAAAGACTTGATGATTACAGTTACCAGCAAGCCGCCGATCTGCGGGATCAGTTGTTGGAGAAATTGTTTCGGGTCGGTCCTCAGATCGCACAACAGCAAGGGACGGGGAATGTAACAACGATGGTCTTGGAAGGGATCAACCAAGTCGAAAACTACTTGAAATTGATTCTTGCCAAAATCATGAATATGTCGATCATTCCTTGGGTCATTTTGGCACTCGTTTTTTATCTGGATTGGGAGTCGGGCTTGGTCTTGCTGTTGGTGTTCCCCTTGATCATCATTTTTATGATCATCTTGGGCTATGCCGCGCAAAGCAAAGCGGAAAAACAATACCGAACGTTTCAATTACTGTCCAATCATTTCATCGACTCCCTTCGAGGGATCGACACGCTGAAATTGTTTGGGGTCAGTAAAAAATATGGCAAGAGTATCTTTGCTTCCAGCGAACGGTTTCGGAAAGCGACGATGGCTTCATTAAAAGTCGGTATTTTATCGACCTTCGCCTTAGACTTTTTCACGACCTTATCGATTGCCGTCGTGGCAGTCTTGCTAGGCTTGCGGCTGATCAATGAAGGAATCTTGCTGTTTCCAGCGTTAACCATCTTGATTTTAGCACCAGAATACTTCTTGCCGATCCGCGACTTTTCCAGTGATTACCATGCAACCTTAGACGGAAAAAATGCGATGACTGCGGTGACGGAGATCTTGCATCAGCCCGAAGCCCAAGTACCGGCAGTAACGGTGCCTCGTTGGCAGGAAGACGCCCAGTTAACGATCGATCAGCTGGCGTTTTCCTACGAGGAAAAAGCGGCTTTGACGGATATCAACTTGAACGTGACTGGCTTCAAAAAGATCGGGATCATCGGTTTGAGCGGTTCTGGCAAGTCTACCTTGATCAATACTTTGAGTGGCTTTCTCGTGCCAGACAGTGGCGAGATCAGTCTCGGAGGGGCCAAGACCACGGCCTTTCGCCAAGCAAGCTGGCAAGAACAGCTGATCTATATTCCGCAAAATCCTTATATCTATCGGTTGACCTTGCAGGAAAATGTCGCGTTTTATCAGCCGACAGCTACCAAAGAAGCCGTACTGAAAGCCATTGAAGTGGCAGGCTTGACTGAGCTTTTAGCAGAGCTGCCGCAAGGGTTGGACACGATGTTAGGAGAAGGGGAACGGCATCTAAGTGGCGGACAAGCCCAACGGATCGCTCTAGCCCGTGCCTTTTTAGACCAGCAACGAAAGATTCTTTTGTTTGATGAACCAACGGCTCATTTGGATATTGAAACCGAAGTTGCTTTAAAGGAACGGATGCTACCGCTGATGGAAAACCGTTTAGTCTTTTTTGCAACCCATCGCTTGCACTGGATGGAAGAAATGGATGAAATCATCGTGATGGATCAAGGAAGAATCGTGGAACAAGGAACCTTGGCACAACTGCAGCAAAAGCAAGGTGCTTTTACAGAACTAGTCAATGGAATGAGGAGGGAACAGCTTGAATAAAATCGGCTTATTGCGCTCATTGAAAACTGATACGTGGGTCAAGCCTTTCTTGTCAAAATACAAAAACGTTTTGGCGCTGGCCTTATTCCTAGGCTTCTTGACCTTTTTCTGTGGTGGGGCACTGATGTTTAATTCTGGGTACCTGATCAGCCGCTCGGCATCGATCCCAGAAAACATTCTATTGGTTTACATCCCCATCGTACTGACCCGAGCGTTTGGGATCGGCCGTCCAGTCTTTCGCTATTTGGAACGGTTGACCAGTCATAGCTGGGTCTTGCGCATGACCTCTAATTTGCGATTGAAATTGTACAACGTAGTAGAAAAAGATGCGATCTTCTTTAAGCAAGCGCATCGCACGGGGGATATCTTGGGCTTATTGGCAGAAGATATCAACCATATTCAAAACCTGTATTTGCGGACGATCTTTCCTACCGTGATCGCTTGGATCTTGTATGCGTTCTTGATCATTGGACTCGGCTATTTTTCTTGGTGGTTTGCTTTGGTGATGCTGCTGCTATTAGGAATCATTGTCTTTGTCTTGCCGCTTTGGTCGGTGATCATCAACGGCGCGCGGCAAGAAAAGCAAAAACACATGAAAAACAACTTGTATACGACACTGACGGATAATGTATTAGGGGTTTCTGATTGGGTCTTCTCTCAAAGAGGCAGCGAGTACGTGGCTGCCCATAAGGAACTGGAAACACAGTTGCGGGCGGTGGATGAACAGATGCTGTCCTTTGATCGCCGGCGTGATTTTCTTTTACAAAGCATCTTTGGAGTGATCGCTGTCGCATTGCTGCTTTGGACCAGCATTCGCTTTCCAGGTAACCACGGAGGAGCAGCCAACTGGATCGCTGCCTTTGTCCTGTGTGTCTTTCCTTTAGTTGATGCATTTGCGCCATTACCGTCTGCTGCTCAAGAAACCAATCGCTACAAAGACTCCATCGATCGCTTCAATGCATTGCCAGAAGAAAATCGCCAAGTCTCCATGGAGCAACCGTCAGTACCTGAAGTGACGGGCCTCGTGTCGATCACAGTCAAGGACTTGCATTTTCAGTATCCTGAAGGCAAAGAAGTGCTTCATGGGTTGGATCTAACGATTCCTGCGCATCAAAAACTAGCGATCCTTGGTCGCAGCGGTTCTGGGAAAAGTACATTTGCCTCCTTGTTGCGAGGCGATCTGCAACCGACGCAAGGGTCGATCACCTTAAACGACGTGCCTGTGACGGCATTGAGTGAGTCGATCAGTGACTTGATCGGTGTCATCAATCAAAGTCCCTATCTTTTCCATACGACCGTCTTGAATAATATTCGGCTAGGCAATGAGTCGGCTTCGGAAGAAGAAGTCTGGCGCGTACTGGAGCAAGTCGGGTTGAAAGAAATGGTGGCAGCTTTGCCTAACGGCTTGGCGACGATGGTGGATGAAGCCGGCTTGCGTTTTTCTGGTGGAGAACGCCATCGTTTGGCCTTGGCGCGGATCTTGCTAAAAGATACTCCGATCATCTTATTGGATGAGCCAACCGTCGGCTTAGACCCGATCACGGAGCAAGGCGTGCTCGAAACCTTTTTCCAAGTGCTGGAGAACAAAACGATCATTTGGATCACCCACCACTTGCAAGGAATTTCGATGATGGACCGTGTGCTCTTTATTGAAGATGGTCAGTTGACCATGAGCGGAACACCTGCCGAATTGGCAGCAGAAAACAAACATTTTCAACACTTATTGGCCATTGACCAAGGACGACGATAAAAAAAGAGCGTCCATCAATCAGTGATGGACGCTTTTCTTCTCATTGCTCTATGGCTCAGTAATTGCGCTGCAAGAGCAGTTCAGTTAATGAACGAATTTTGGCTTTGCTAGGTGCTTCGGGCAGCAGATCGATGTCGTCTAAGGCTTTTTGCGTGTAGGTGACCGCGAAAGCGCGCGCTTTTTCAACACCGCCGTAACGGACGACAAGATCCGCAACTTCTTGGGCTTCTGCCAAGGAGAGTGCTGCTTTTTTATTCAAATAAGGAGCGAATGCTGCAGGTGCCTGTTCTTTGGCAAATAGCAGCGGTAAGGTATAGACTCCTTGTGCCAAATCTTCTAGAATCGGTTTTTTCAAAGTGCCGCTATCAGAGGTGTAGTCGAGAATATCGTCGAATACTTGAAAGGCGATCCCGATGTTGCGACCGATCTCACCCGCCCGCTCTTGGTTTTCTGTGTCGAGGCCGCCAAAATGAGCGCCTTCGAGACAAGCGAGCCAAAACAGTTCAGCGGTTTTGCCGTTGATGCTTTGCAGATAGTCGTCAATCGATTCATGGATGTTGTAGCGAGTGTGCATTTGATCAAGTTCACCTAAAAGGAGTCGTTTCATGGCTTGTGCGTTGGTTTTTAAAAACGGGGAGCCATTCATACTTTCGATCAAAAGCTCAAAAAATTGGGTGAACAAAAGATCACCCGTGTAGACCGCGATATCCTTGCCGTATTTGGCTTGAACAGTGACTTGACTGCGCCGCAGCGGCGAATCGTCAATGATGTCGTCGTGGATCAAAGTGGCCATGTGTAAAATTTCTAGAGAAGCAGCAATTTTTGTTAATTGGTCGGTTTTTTTATAATGGGGATCGCCTAAGTCAGCAAACAAAAAAAAGAGCGCTGGCCGCAGCATTTTTCCACCTGAATAAGTAAAGTCGATCAAAACATCTTGTATCTCTTTGTTACGAACAGTAACGTGTTCTTCAATGATGGAACATACGGTTTTCAATCGTTGTTCGATCGTCGGATAATCGATCCAAAAGTCAAACATAGTATAACCCTTTCTAACAGTCATTCAGCCCTTATTCTAGCGTAAAGGGGCGTGATTGACTAGTTTAATGCACTCACTAAAGGAGGTGAAGTTGTGACGCTACCTGTATTTTTAGAACTTGTCGAATTTAAAGCAAAAACCGCCAGTATTTTGCCATTTTTCATTGGTGTCTGCTACAGCTGGTACAATTATCAAACGATTCATCTTGGCTATGTCCTATTGTATTTCATTGCCATGCTGATCTTCAATATGGCGGTGGATATTTTAGATAACTACAACGATTACCATCATGCCACAGAAGGGCATGATTACAAAGAAAAGACCAATATCATTGGTCGGGAACAGTTGTCTGTCAAATTGGTTTTTTGGTTGATGGTCTCCATGATCATCGTTTCCGCCGCCATGGGAATCGCCTTGGCAATGGTGGTTGGTTGGCCGCTCTTTTGGATGGGACTGTATTGTTACCTAGTCGGGATCTTTTATTCCTCTGGTCCACGGCCGCTTTCTAGTTTGCCTTTAGGCGAGTTCTTTTCTGGCTTTACGATGGGCTTTATGATCTCATTGATCTGTGTCTACCTTAATGCCTATCAAACCTTTGAATGGAACATTGCCACGATTGGCAGTATTTTCTTGATCTCATTACCCAACACATTATGGATCGCCAACTTGATGCTGGCAAACAACATTTGTGATCTGGAAGAGGATGAAAAAAATGAGCGCTATACGCTGGTGCATTACCTTGGTAAAGCCCGTGCGTTGAAATTATTTATCACGATGAACGTCTTGGCGTTTGTTGCGATCATTGCCTCAGTTGCCCTCAACATTGCGCCTTGGTCACTGGTTCTGACCTTTTTCGCGGCGCCCTTTGTCTGGCAACAGACAAAACGATTTATGCAAAAACAAATCAAAAGAGAGACCTTCATTTGTGCCGTTCGGATCCTTGCGGTCGGAGCATGCGTACAAGTGCTGAGTTTTGCGATTGGTTTGATTTTATAATTTTTACAGCAAAGAAAGGAAGTAAGGAAACATGAAGGAAGTTGTCATTTTAGGAGCAGGGTATGCTGGATTGCGAGCATTGCACGTATTGCAAGGAGCAAAAGAAGCGTTTCACATCACATTGATCGACAAAAACGATTATCATTATGAGGCAACCGATCTTCATGAAGTTGCGGCCGGTACGCAACCAAGAGACCGCATTTGCTATCCCATCAATGATGTCGTTCGTCCCCAAAAGACGAGCTTTGTTCAAAAGGAAGTGGCGTCGATCGATCGTAACCAGCAAGTGATCGTTTTTAAAGATCAATCCACGTGCACGTATGATTATTTGATCGTGGCATTAGGCTTTGAATCAGAATCATTTGGGATCCCTGGTGTCGAGGAGCATGCGTTGGAAATGGCGGATGTCGACTCCGCAGAAAACATCTATCATCATTTGTTGAAACAAATGAAGGCATACAAAGAAACACAAAATCCTGACTACCTAAAAATCGTTGTCTGCGGTGCTGGTTTCACGGGAATCGAATTGCTAGGTTCATTGGTGGAAAACCGTAAAACCTTTGCGAAAGCAGCAGGCGTCAAACCAGAAGAGATCAAACTGTACTGTGTCGAAGCAGTGACTCGTTTATTACCGATGTTTGATGAAAAACTATCGGATTACGGGATCAAAAATCTCGTTAAATGGGGCGTAAACTTCCTGACTGGTAAACCCATCAAAGCAATCAAACCAGGTGTCGTTGTCTATCAAAATGATGCCGATACAGGAGCAACAGCAGAATTATCAGCCAAAACCATCGTTTGGACCACAGGCGTCAGCGGCAGCCATGTGATGGCTGAATCAGACTTTTCTGCTCGTCGTGGTCGCGTGATGGTCAATCAAGACCTAACAGACCCTGATCATAGTAACGTCTATGTTGTCGGTGATGTTTCAGCAGTCATGGACCCAGCGACCAATCGCCCGTATCCAACAACGGCTCAAATCGCTTTGAAGATGGGGCAGCATGCGGGTAAAAACATCTTACGTCAAATGAACGGGGAAAAACCAGCAGATTTCCACTTTGAATCATTAGGTTCAGTGGCATCGATCGGCAATACCCATGCCTTTGGCTTAGTAGGGAAAATGGGCATCAAAGGCTATCCCGCTTCCGTGGTGAAAAAAGCCATTATGGACCGTTCCTTGTACCAAACCGGTGGGGTCAAAGAAGTATTGGCGAAAGGCCGCTTCGACTTTTATCATTGAGCAATAGAAACAGCAGACTGCGAGGGTGACCTCGCAGTTTTTTTTCAAAAAAAGCAGCAAGGGTATCCCGCAGACTACTTTTTTCTCCCAGAAACTGCTATGATAGCCAAAAGAACAGAACAAAGGAGCAAGGACAATGCCAGAAGGCCAACGAGTGTTACAGGGAATGGGAACGGTGATCACGATTTGGGTGCAGCATGAAACCCCAGAAGTGATCTTAGAGGAAGCAGCCAAAAGAGCTGCGGCCTTTGAACAGCGTTTTAGTGCCAATGACCCGACGTCTGAGTTGATGCAGATCAATCAGCAGGCAGGACAAGGAGCGATCGCTGCCACACAGGAATTGTTTGAATTGATCGCACTAGGGAAAGCCCATAGCGTACCCAAAGATAGCTACTTAAATATTGCCATCGGTCCTTTGGTGCAGGAATGGCGGATCGGGTTCCAAGATGCTCATCTACCAACGCCTGAGAAAATCGCGGAGCTGCTGCCAAAGACTGATCCTGCCAAGATCATTTTGGATGAAACGCTGCAGACCGTCGGGTTAGCTGCTGGCATGAAGCTTGATCTAGGGGCTGTGGCAAAAGGATATTTTGCTGATTTGTTGATGACCTATTTCAAACAGGTTGGTGTCACAGCCGCTTTGATCGATCTTGGAGGCAATGTGGTGACTTACGGCGATGCCCCAAGCCATCAAGATGGCTATTGGCGGATCGGGATCCAAAACCCTTTCTTACCAAGAGGGAATTTTGTCGCAGCGTTGAAGGTTCGTAATCAATCAGTCGTTACATCAGGGATCTATGAACGAACCTATCAGGTAGCGGGCAAGACCTATCATCATATTTTTGATCGAGATACGGGCTATCCGTTAGAGTCAGCCATTGCCAGTGTCACGATTCTCTCCGACCAATCGGTTGATGGAGAGATTTGGACGACCCGCTTGTTCGGCAAAGAGCCACAAGCCATCTTGCAGGAGCTGGCGCCGTTAGAAGGAATCACTGGGTTAGTCATTACCAAACATGGAGAGTTGATCTATCCACAAGAATTAGCCCGTTTGATCGAAACGCCAACAGCAGAATGAAAACAAGCAGCGATCACCTAGGAATATAGGTGGTGGCTGCTTATTTTTTTGTAAAAAGAAAGCTAGACGTGTTGCAAAAAGGTCTCGATCAAGTCGGCTTCGCTGTTTGACAATGCCCGTTCGGCTTGATGGGCAATAAAATAGGTGAGGGACAAGAGTTCCTCTGGCATCGGATAAAGATTAAAAGGGGTCGCAGTCGCTGCTTGCAGCACGCTTTCGGGTACGATCGCAATCCCGAGGTTGTTTTCTGCCAATGCTGCTGCTGTATAAATATTGCTGCTTTCTATGAGAACGGTCGCCTCTACTTTGTATTTTTGTAGCAATTGATCGATTTGACGCCGAATCGCCGAGCCGCTAGCGGTCAAAATCAACGGACTTTGCAGCAAGTCTTTGACGGCCAATGAATCAGGTGCTAAATACCGCTTCTCTGGTTGATACAGGGGAGAACAAGGCGGAATGATCGCTAGATACCGTTCTTGATTGGTACTGTGGACTGTTAGATTCGGTGCGATCGTCTCAGGATTTTGTCCGATAAAAAAGTCCAGCTGCCCATTCAACAGTCGTTTTTCATTGTGCTTCGGCAGGTCTTCCCGTAAGAAAAAGTGCACGTTGGGATAGTGTTCATAATATGCAGGCAAAAAGAGTGGCAGCAGATAGGAACCAAGGCTGGGCAAGATGCCTAAGCGCAAAGAACGCTTCTCGGTCGCGGTATACCAAGACAGTCGACTTTTCAATTTGGCAGACTCTGTTTCCAAGGTTTCCAGATATTGATAATAGATTTTACCAGCTTCCGTCAGTTGAAAATGACCCGGCTGCCGATTGATGATGGGGGTCCCTAGCTCTTGTTCGGCACGTTTCACGGTTTGTGTCAAGTAAGGCTGTGAGATGTAGAGGTCTTTGGCGGCTTTGGTATAGTTGCTATGCTTTAACAAGGTATCGAGGTATTGCAGCATCAGATGGGAATCTTTAAGTGCCATTGCGTGGTCCTCCTAGTCATTTTTTTCATTATAACAAATTTGTTATCGATAGATAGTTAAATAAATATTTCACAAATAAAGAATTCAGTCGTACACTAAATGGGTACTTGGGGAAGATTTTTTTGTTTAGGAAGAAGCCTTTCATCTCAGTAGGTCTTAAAAACCAACTTGAGAAACGATTGAAAAAAGAAATCAAAGCCAATGGTCAAAAACTTTTTATTTATTGTTAAATGTTAAATTATTCACAATTAGGAGAGATGATAATGAAATTGATTGGAATCGTAGGAACCAACTCGACGCGTTCGACCAACCGTCGCTTACTGCAATTTATTCAAAGCCATTTTAGTGACCAAGCGGAGATCGAACTTTGCGAAATCAGTGATCTGCCAGCATTTAATGAACCAGAAGATCGGACGGCACCAGCGGCAGTTCAAGCCTTGTCAGAGAAGATCGAAGCAGCCGATGGGGTGATCATCAGTACACCAGAATACGATCACTCGATCCCAGCGGTGCTAAAAAGCATGATTGAATGGCTTTCTTATACGACGCGGCCTTTGATCGATAAACCAGTGATGATCACGGGTGCTTCTCTTGGTGCATTAGGTTCATCGAGAGCCCAAGCCCACTTGCGTCAGATCTTAGATGCACCAGAAGTAAAAGCTCGAATCATGCCGAGTGCGGAATTTTTATTAGGGCACTCCATGCAAGCCTTCGATGAACAAGGAAACTTGATCGATAGCGAAAAAGTTGCCGAACTAGAAGATTGTTTCAATGAATTTGTCTTGTTTGTCGAAATCACGAACCGTCTGGTCAGTGAATATTCAACGGCTAAAGAACGAGCAAAGAAATTTTCGTGGGAACAAGCATAAGAAAGAGAGGAACCAGTCATGAAATTTGTTGGCCTAATCGGAACGAACGCCAAAAAATCCACCAATCGCCAATTAGTGGCGTTTATGCAGCGAGAATTTGCTGCCCTAGCAGAAATTGAACTACTGGAAATCAAGGATGTCCCAATGTTCAATGAAACACAAGATCAAACCAATAGTGAAGTGATCCAACGGTTAAATAGCAAGATTTTAGCAGCCGATGGGGTGATCATTGCGACACCAGAGCATAACCATTCGATTCCTTCCGCATTGAAAAGCGTCTTGGAATGGCTCTCCTTCAATCTCCATCCCTTTGATGGCAAACCAGTGATGATCGTCGGTGCATCCTACGATGTACAAGGCTCTTCGCGAGCACAGCTTCATTTGCGCCAAATCCTTGATGCACCGGGTGTCAATGCGACAGTCATGCCAGGAAATGAGTTCTTGTTGGGACGTGCACATCAAGCTTTTGATGAACAAGGCAATTTAAAAGATCAACGAACGGTCGATTTTTTGGATAGCTGTTTCCGCAAGTTCGTTCGGTTTACGGAAGTCGCTAATTTGTTGAACGTACCAGAAGAAGTCGTTTATGAGCCTGGCGAATACACCGTCACAGCACCAGGACATAACGGGGATCTACCAATGGTCGTCAAATTGAGCGAAGAACGGATCGAAGCCATCGATATCGATACTTCTGGTGAATCCGAAGGGATCGCTGATGTCGTTTTCGTACGGATTCCTCAAGAGATCATTGAAGGGCAAACCTTAAATGTCGATGCGATCTCTGGTGCTTCGGTTACTAGTAACGGTGTCGTTGATGGCGTAGCAAAAGCCGTGAAAATGGCTGGTGCGAACCCAGATGTCTTGCGCAAACGTCCAAAAGCCGCCAGTGCTTTGCAAACAGAAGATGAAACGTATACCACCGATGTCGTTGTCGTAGGTGGCGGCGGCGCGGGTCTGAGTGCGGCTGCCAGTGTGCTGCAAGCCAATAAAGATGTGATCTTAGTAGAAAAATTCCCAGCGATCGGCGGCAATACCGTACGTACTGGCGGACCGATGAATGCCGCGGATCCAAAATGGCAAAACGGCTTTTCCGCATTGCCTGGCGAACGCAGTGCTTTAGAAGAAGTGCTGACGATCGATGAGCAAGAGATCGATGCAGAATACTTGCCAGACTTCAAAGCTTTGAAGGCACAAATCACTGCATATCTTTCAGAAACGACGCCAGAAAAAGAATACTTGTTTGATTCTGCTTTGTGGCATCGAATTCAAACCTATTTAGGCGGAAAACGCAAAGATTTGAATGGTCAACCGATCTATGGGAAATACGAGCTAGTGAAGATCTTGACGGATCAAGCATTGGACTCAGTGAAATGGCTAGAAGAAATCGGCGTTGAATTTGATATGAACAATGTCGATATGCCAGTAGGAGCGAAATGGCGCCGAGGACATAAACCAGTCAAAAACGAAGGGTATGCCTTTGTCTCTGCTTTGCATCAATTCGTGAAAGAACATGGGGGAACGATCTTAACCGATACGCCTGTCAAAGAATTATTGATCGAAGATGGCAAGGTTACTGGAATCATCGGGGAAGGCCGTAACGGTCAAAAAGTCACGATCCATGCCAAAGCAGTGATTTTAGCTTCTGGTGGGTTCGGAGCGAATACGAAAATGTTGAAACAATACAATACCTATTGGACAGAGATCGAAGACGATATCAAAACGTCAAATTCACCAGCGATCACTGGTGACGGGATCAAACTAGGGGAAAGTGCTGGCGCGGACCTTGTTGGCATGGGCTTTTCGCAAATGATGCCCGTATCTGATCCAAACACAGGGGCTTTGTTCAGTGGCCTGCAAGTGCCACCTGCTAACTTTGTGATGGTCAATCAAAAGGGTGAACGCTTTGTCAATGAATACGAAAGTCGCGATGTATTGACCCAAGCGGCGATCGATAATGGCGGATTGTTCTATTTGATCGCGGATGAAGAGATCAAGAAAACCGCTTATAACACGAGCCAAGAAAAAATCGATAAGCAAGTAGCTGCTGGTACGCTGTTCCGCAGTGAGACCTTGGCTGGCCTGGCAGAGCAGATCAATGTTGATCCAGCCGTCTTAGAGGCGACCGTTGCGAAATACAACAGCTATGTGGATGCTGGGAAGGACCCAGAGTTTGGCAAAGATGTCTTCGACTTGAAAGTGGAAAAAGCGCCTTTCTATGCCACACCAAGAAAACCAGCGGTTCACCACACGATGGGGGGATTGAAGATCGATCCGCAAACCCATGTGTTGACGAAGGAAGATCAAATCATTGAAGGGCTGTATGCAGCAGGGGAAGTTGCTGGGGGGATCCATGCTGGCAATCGCTTAGGCGGCAACTCGTTGACAGACATCTTTACTTTTGGCCGAATTGCTGGAAAAACAGCAGTCGCAGAACATCTCGAATAAAAAGCCTTGCGCGTTGTGTCTCGACACGCGCGCTAGCTTTTGAAAAAACATGTGAATAAAGTAACATGCTTAAAGCAAAGGAGAGAAAAAATGGAAACAAAAATCAATCGCTGGCTGATTCTGATCGCTTCGACCGCGGTATTGCTGTGTACGGGCGCCGTTTACGCCTTTAGTGTTTTTGCAGGACCTCTTAGTCAATTAAAAGGCTGGTCCATGGAAGAGATCATGTTAGCCTTTACCATCAATGCCGCAGTTGGCCCGATTACCATGATTTTGGGTGGTTTGCTGACAGACCGAGGAGCCGCTAGATGGGTCATCGCTGGTGGAGGCGTGTTGTTCGGAGCGGGCTTCTTCCTGACGGGATTGGTCAACTCACCCGCCATGCTTTACCTGACTTATGGAGTCTTTGCTGGTTTAGGGCAAGGCTTTGCCTATTCGGCTTGTTTAAGCAATACGATTCGGCTATTCCCAGATAAACGGGGACTGGCTTCTGGCTTGATCACAGCAGGTATGGGTGGGGCAGCGATTATTGCCGCACCGATTGCAAATCGTTTGATCGAATCACAAGATGTACTAGCAGCGTTTCGGATTTTAGGGATCGCCTATATCGTGATCGTCTTAGTGGCTAGTCTGTTTATTCGCAAGGCACCAGAAGATTATCGCCCAGCAGGTTGGCAACCAGCGGCGCAAGGGAAAAATGGCCCACAAATCAATCTGAATTGGTTGGACATGCTAAAGACACCAACCTTCTACTTGATTATCGTTATGTTAGGGGCAGGGGCTTTCTCAGGTTTGATGATTGCTTCTAACGCATCAGTGATCGGGCAAAGTATGTTCGGTTTGACGGCAGCCGCCGCTGCTTTTTATGTCAGCTTGTACTCATTGAGCAACTGTTTTGGTCGTGTCCTTTGGGGCACCGTTTCTGATAAAATTGGTCGGACGAATACGTTGATGATCATCTATGGCGTGGTGGCATTGTCCTTATTCTTATTAACGCTTGGTCAAACAACCGTGATCTTCACTGTCGGGATCATCGGTTTAGGACTGTGCTTCGGGGGAGTGATGGGGGTTTTCCCATCGATCGTTATGGAAAATTACGGACCGATCAATCAAGGAGTCAACTATGGAATCGTCTTTATTGGTTATTCTACGGCGGCATTCTTTGGGCCTAGAGTGGCAGCAGCAATCGCTGAAAGTAACCAAGGAAATTATACAAAAGCCTTTTATACGGCAATTTTCTTGGCGGTTTTTGGGCTCGTTCTCAATATTGGCTATGCGATGCTGAAAAAAGCCAAGAAGCCCGCACCTGTTATTAAATAACAATTCAACCAAAGCAGTCTTTTTGATAAAGGCTGCTTTTTTGGTGCCAAAACCACTCTTTTTTCTTTTTTTAAAACAGAGGATTGGCGGATGAAGCAAAAGAGAAAACTGTTTCATAGCAAGAAATTATCTCGTTGATTTCACTGTTTTTTCATCTTAACCCCCCATTTTTTAATAAATCGTGTTACAATAAAAAAAGGCTAATACGACGGAGGGATTAAATGACAATTCGTAAAGAACGACGCCGCTTAGAAAAGCGCTTGAAGCGCACACAATATACCCAAAAAAGTATTACGATGGCTACTACTTTAGTAGCGGGATCAACGTTTATCCCGACCTTAGGGCATGCGGCTGAAACGGCAACGACAGAAACTAGCAATGACCTCAAGGTCGTTGAACAAACAACAAACACTACACCAGAAACCGACAGCACACCGGTTGAGGAAACGACAGCATCGACGACAGTACCTGTTATGACCGAAGAAACTTCGGAAACGACGGAGGAGTCAGGGACTAAAGCAGTCACTGAGGGATCAGAAACAGCCACGACAGAAAGCACAACAGTCGCTAGTGATGAAGTCTTAGAAGCAGATGAAGTACCATCAGCCCTTTCGGATTTGACCAGTCGGGCATTATTTTCACGGGCAACGATCGATCCGGCTGCCTTTATCAGTCAGATTTGCGGCTATGCAACGGAAGTAGCGGCAGCAAACGATCTGTATGCCTCTGTTATGATGGCACAAGCGATTTTGGAATCTGGCTGGGGCGCATCAACTTTGACGACCACGGCAAACAATATGTTTGGGATCAAAGGTAGCTATAATGGCCAATACGTGACAATGGATACGTATGAAGATGATGGTTCAGGCAATTATTATTTGATCAGCGCCAAGTTTCGGAAATACCCATCATTAAAAGAGTCTTTTGAAGACAATGCGTATGTGTTGCGCAACACGAGTTTTTCTAGCGGCAACTACTATTACAGCGGTGCGTGGAAAAGCAATACGACCTCTTACACGCAAGCGACCGCTTGGCTGCAAGGGCGGTATGCAACCGATACTTCTTATGCCAGCAAATTAAACAATTTGATCAGTACGTATAATTTAACGCAATATGACACTGGCAGCTCAAATGCAGGCGGCGGCAATAGCAATGAAACGATCGTCAGTGATGAAACAGCGATCAATCAGCAAATGAAAACCACGTCGTCCATGAATATTCGTTCGGATGCCTCCACCAGTGCCTCTATTACTGGTTCGTTAGCAGCCAATACGACGTTTACGGCAACGGCGACCAAAACGGGCACCAGCGTCAACGGCAACACCACGTGGTATAAAATTTCTGGCAAAGGCTGGGTCAGCGGTGCATATTTGACGAAGGTTTCGACCGATTCTTCAAATAACAATAGCGGATCAGGCAACACCGGTTCTGACAATAGCAATTCTGGCACGACGATCAACAAAAAAATGAAGACGACGGAAGCGATGAATATTCGTTCCAGCGCTTCTACTAGCGGATCAGTGGTAGGATCACTTAGCAAAGGCACGACCTTTACAGCCACTTCTATGAAAACCGGCACATCAGTCAACGGCAACAAAAATTGGTACTATGTCTCTGGCAAAGGTTGGGTCAGCGGTGCCTACCTTACTGAAGTGACCAACAATAATGCTTCTGAAGCAGAAAAAGAAGACAACAGTTCAAGCATCAATCAAAAAATGAAGACGACGGCCGCATTGAATGTCCGCTCGGATGCTTCTACCAGCAGCCGTGTCGTGACGACGCTTGGTCAAGGGGTGACCGTTACCGTGACAGCGAAAAAGAACGGCACTTCAGTGGAAGGCAATAAAACGTGGTACTACGTTTCTGGCAAAGGTTGGGTCAGTGGTGCCTACTTGACAACAACCAGCAGCTCTTCCAATAACAGCGGTTCAACGACGACAAATCAGAAAATGAAAACCACCGAGATTTTAAATGTTCGTTCCGATGCTTCTACCAGCAGCAGTATTACTGGTTCTTTAAGTAAAGGGGCAACCGTCACGGTTACCGCAACAAAAACCGGGACGACCGTCAATGGCACGAACAAATGGTATTATGTTTCTGGCAAAGGCTGGGTCAGCGGTGCCTACTTGACAGCTGCTAGCAGTGGGTCTTCTAATACGAATACCAGCAGTAGTTCAACGAAGACGCACACGGTGAAATCAGGTGACAGCCTATGGTCACTGGCACAAAAATACAACACCAGCATCAGCCAAATCGCATCATGGAACAAGATCAACAGCAGCTATACGATCTATGTCGGGCAAAAGTTGATCGTTTCTAAATAATAAGCAAAAGCAACCGCGTGTATGCCATTGGCTCACGCGGTTTTTTATGCTGGATCAAGCGTTCACTAAGCTGCTAGCGGTTTATCAAGAAACTACTTGTTTTTCGTAAGCGCAATCAAACTATTTGGTCAATCAGGGAACCCTGCGTTAGAATGAAAGAAGCAATAGAAATTGCTAGTTTTAAAAGAATTGCTTCAGAACCAGAACAATCGAAGCGTACACAAAATAAGGAGGATTTCACATGCACAACAGAAACCTAACGATTATTGGCAGTTACGACACTCGAACAGAAGTATTACCGGTTATTGAGCAATTGACAAACGAAGGCTATGGCAAAGACGATATCGTGCTGTATGCGAATCAAACAGTCATCGATCAATTTGGGTTAGAATCCATCGATGATGTGGAAGTGGAGCATGCTGCTAGTGAAGACGAAGATCGTTCGCTTTGGGAAAAAATCAAAGATGCGTTTTCTTTTGGCGATTCAGATCACAGAGACGATGAACATGATCCATTATACGGCTACCGAGATGACATCGAACGAGACAAACTCGTTGTCGGCGTCTACGATTATCAGCCGATGGACAAAATAACGGATCGTGCTGCAGATACTGAGCCAATCATCGATCAACCGTTACCAGGTGAAACAGCGATGCCCGATGAGTCCGTTCATCCAACACCGCGCATGGGAGACAGTGATATTGAAGCACCGATCCATGACCCGAATCATCTGCGAAACTTATAAGTAAAAGAATTTCTTAAGTAAAGGAACTATTAAAGCCAGAGGAACGAGCATCCGTCGCACCTGCCAACCCTTAGTGAAGGGGATGGGCCCGCAGGTGATCGACCGTCGCCCTCGGGCTTTTTTTGTTGCGCAACGGGCATTCATGTCTTTGTCATCTTTGAAAATAAAACTTAATTTGTTGACGATTGCTTTTTTTTGTATAATATAAGAGTGAGATAGATCATTGACGGAAGGTCCAACCATATTTTTGGGAAAGGATGGGGAGTGCGATGAAATTCAAGTTCAATATGCAGTCGGCATTAGTCAGTTGTTTTGTTGCGGTTTTTTTGAGTGTGGCGATCAATCAAGATGCCAATGCCTTTGTTGCCGCGCCCTTTGTTCGAGATTCTTCCAGTAGTTCCTCCGAGCCACCTTACCAGACCGCAAGCAGCAGTATCGAAGAAACCTCTGATTCCAGTCAGATTTTTTATGAAGCCAGTGTTAGTTCGTATACACCGTCTTCAACGACTAGTCGCTCGATCGAAGCGTCGACAAATGAAGGCACGTCTGTTTCTGTAAGCGAAGTAGAGACAGAGCCTAGCGTCAGTACTTCTGCAAGTAGCGAAAGCAGTTCGAGTACCGCGCCGAGTGGCGGCTCAACGACCACCAACGATACCTCCAGCAGTAGCGCTAGCAGCAGTTCTTCAAGCTCTTCGTCTACGAGTTCGACCAGTACTACAACAAGCAGCTCCAGCAGTGAAACGACTGAACCGTCTTCGGAAACCTCCAATAGCGATGACGAAGCTGCGGAAGATACGAGTGAAAACGTTGATCTAACAGTCGAAGGGGTCAACTGATCCCAGTTTATAAGGAAAACCAGTCCAATCCAAAGGCACCATTTCAGCTAGGCTTTATGCCTAGCTTTTTTATTTGCTTGTGTGAAGGAGTCACGCCCGGCCATTGCCATAAACAGGCTTTTTCGTGGCTGCGTCCCCATAAAGCAGCTATCCCTTTTGACTAGTGAAAAAAGCGACTACCCTCAGTCCTGCGTGTTTATTTCCTTCCTTCCTAAAAAAAGCTGCACTTGCAAGCATATCGTAAAGTGATTTTGAACAGTTTCGCTATAATAAGTGCGAGGAGGGGTGTTATGGGAAAGTATTTTAAGCACTTCGAAAAAATGATTAGTGTGATTGTTGATATTATGTTAGGACTGTTGGTTCTGTTGGTTTTGGTGGTGATGGCGGAAGCGATCTACAAAATCGTTGTCCATGTGATCCCGCTGCATGAAGTCAGTGATCTTTCCTTATTGATCGAAGAGATCGCGACATTGTTTATTTTACTGGAAATTATTTTGATGTTATTGCGTTACGTAAAAGAAGGTCACCATATTCCGGTGCGTTACTTGATTTTGATCAGTATTACAGCAATTTTAAGAGAGCTGCTTTTGGCACAAGGAAAAGGGTTAGAAACGCTCTTTTTGGCCTTAGCGATCTTGGTCTTGATCATTGTGCTGCAGGCGTTGGAAAAACTCAAAGCCTTTCATAGTTCTAAAGGACTGTAAAAAAAATCATCCGATTGGTTGACGAATGACTCGTCAAGGGATCTGATGATTTTTTAATTCTTCAAAAAGCACTCGGCTTTCTTGCTGCAGCCGCTTGCCGATATCTGTTTGCCCTACCGTTGTTCTTTCCGTTTGCCGCACGACGATTTTTTTCTGAGTGACGATGTCACGTCGCTGCTGGATGGCTTGCTGGCGATCTGTAAAGGGTTGATGGGCTGCTAAGGTCATGCCGAAGGAATTTGACAACAGCGTGTAACCAGCAATGCCTGTGACGGATTGATAGGAGCGAGAGAGTCCCCCATCGATTACCAATAAACGACCATTTGCCTTGATGGGCGTCTCACCTTTACGCACTTTGACAGGGGTGTGGCCATTGATGATGTGGCCTGTCGGCGGCAGACCGAAGGCAGCTAGGACACGGCAGCAGAAGTCTTCGTTTTCCCTTAAAGAATAATAGGCATTTTTTTGTTCCGTATGGGTGTTGCGATCTGCTATAAAGTAGCGCTCAAAGGTTTTCATGGCTTTTTTGCCGAAGAGGGAAGAGCCTTCGCCGCACCAAAGATACCAGATCATATCGGTGGCAAGGTCTGTTTGCTTTTCTGGTTGGGCAAAGCTTTCCTGCAAACATTGCTGAAAAAAGTCCATCAACGCTTTGCCTGCTAAGGGCTGCTGCTGGAAAGTAAAGGCCAGGAAATCGCCGTTTTCCTGACAAGGCAGGCAGCCGTGATACAGCAGGTTGTCGTTGAAGCGCTGGTACAATGTGCCATGCTCAACTAAAAAGCGCATATGCGCAGCTAAGCGGGGCGAGCGTTGAAATTGGCTCAGCAAATCTTGCAGTACCTCATGTTCTTCTGCTGTCAAACGGTAAGGATCATCGGGATCTACTAGTTGAAAACAGCCGTTGATCAAAGGATAGGTCTGGTCTAGCTGGATTTGTTGCCGATCTTGAGACAAGCGATGCAACAAGCAGCGCTCTGCCATCGCAAATGCTGGTCGCCGCTGGATCACGGCTGCTTCGACTTTGAATTGGATGATGGCAAACGCCTGTTGCAAAAGCATGGCTGCTTTTTTTTGCTGGCTTGATAAAGGGTCCACTGTTTTTTGCGGATAAAAGCCTTCATTTTCTGTGTAATATTTTTGGCTAAAAGCCAGTGCTTTTGATAGATCGATCCCATAACCATCTTGTAATAATGCCAGATTGCCGTAGCGAGCAGCGATGCGGATCGTATTGGCCAAACAGGGCAGCGAGCCGCAAAAGCTGCCGATCCACAAAATATCATGGTTGCCTAGCTGAATATCCAGTGAGGGCAAAGTCATCAAACGATCGACGATTTTGTCTGGCGCTGGTCCGCGATCATAAATATCGCCTAAGACGTGGAGATGATCCACTACGAAGCGCTGAATCAAGTACGCCAGTTCTTGGCAAAAAAGCGGGGCTGCCTCTAATTCAATGATCTTATCAAAAATCGCCCGATAGTAAGCTTCTTTATTGAAGTCAGCATCATATTGGTACAACAGTTCTTCTAAGATATAAGCAAAAGAAGACGGCAGTGCTTTGCGTACCTTGGAGCGTGTGTATTTACTGGAAGTAAAGCGGGCAACTTTCACTAGCTGTGCCATCTTTAAGCGCCAATCGGCAGGGGTCCATGCCTGTTCTTGTAATAGCTCCTCTGGATAATAAATGACAAAACAAAGTTCGGTCTGTTCTTCTTTCGTCAAGACGCCAGTAAACAAAATCTCGACTTTTTCTCGGATACTGCCAGAACCATTCCGCAAAATATGGTCAAAGGCATCGTATTCGCCATGCAGATCGCTGACAAAATGCTCGGTGGCTTTCGGCAGCTGCTGGATGGCTTCCAAGTTGATGATCTCGGTCAGGTTTGCCAAGGTGTCTTTATTGAACATGGGCCTGTTCTTTGGCTTGTTCTTCAATCAGCATCGCGCTTTCTTCAATGGAACGTTTGCTGACATCGATCACCGGAATGTTCAGCTTTTTGAACCATTCATTCGCGTAAGCTAATTCTGCTTCGATTCGTTCACAATTGGTGTAATGGGTCTCTTCTTTTAAGCCCAATGAATGCATTCGGGATCGCCGAATCTCGGTCAGAGATTCTGGATTCGTGGTCAAACCGACCATTTTTCGCGGGTCGACTTGGTGCACTTCGGCTGGCAAAGCAACTTCAGGAATCAAAGGCAGATTTGCCACTTTGTAGCCGCGGTTTGCCATGTATAAACTCAATGGTGTTTTCGAGGTTCGCGAAACCCCTAAGAGGACAAAGTCAGCATCGAGAAATCCCCGTGGGTCTTTGCCGTCGTCGTATTTCACCGCAAATTCCATCGCTGCCACCCGGCTGAAATATGCTTGGTTCAAGCGATGCAAGGCACCAGGCTCTTGGACGGCTTCTACACCGAATGTTTTTTCCAGCATCGTGGTCAAGGGCGACATAAAGTCGACATACTGCAAACCAGTCCGCTTGGCAAAGGCATCAACAAAGGCGACTAACTCTTTATTGACTAAGGTGGTAACGACGATCGATTTGTCTAGCAAGGCATCTTTGAGGATCTCGCCTAAGCTCTCTTCATCATTAGTAAAGGGAAAGAGCTGGATGTCTGAAAGGTCGATCGTGGGAAACTGCGCGGAAACGGCTGCGATCAGCTTTTGTGCCGTTTCGCCTACGGAATCTGAAATCAAATATATTCGAACGTTCTTCATTGTTTTTGCCCCCTAAAAGTGTGTGTTGTCACTGTCATTGCCTGCTTGAATAAAGTAATTCATCAGCCGTGTCTTCGTGATTTTGCCGATGACTTTTTTTGGTTCCTGCGGATCGACCACAGGCAAGGTATCGACTTCATGTCGCCCTAACAACGTACCAGCCGTCAAAATCGTTTCTTCGGGTGTGATGGTCACGATGTTTGGCATGCGAGTCATGATCATCGCTACAGGTGTTTTTTCTGGTGCGGCATTGCTGATAGCAAAGCGCAGTAGGTCTTTGCGGGAGAGGACCCCAATCAGCTCGTCTTGGTCATTTTTGACATAGAGGGAACCGACATCGTACATAAACAAAGTCGTGACCGCTTCATAAACGGAGACCGTTTGTGAGATCAGCAACGGCGGGATCATGACTTCTGCAACTTTGGTATGATAGAGTTTTTCGAAAAGCAAAGGCTCAACGGTTTGTCCTGTATAGAAATAGCCGACTTTCGGTCGGGCGTCTAATAAACCGGTCATGGTCAAAATCGATAAGTCATTCCGCAAGGTTGCGCGGCTCAAGCCCAACTGCTTCGCAATGGTCTCCCCACTGATCGGCTGATGCTCTTTGACGATCTCAATGATTTTCATTTGTCTTTGGCTTAATTCCAATGTGTCACCTTCTTTCTTTTATGTGCTATGCTATTGATTATATGATTTTCCGAATAAAAAGGCAATCCTTCTCTTTTAAAAAGGATAAATCCCTTAAAAGTTTTCTTTTTTCAGCTTGACGATTAAATGTGTCATACTATATACTGCTAATTAATCGAAATAGTATATAACATTTAAAAGGAGGAACATGATGGAAAAAGCAGTCGTATGGTTTTCAGAAGGCACAAAAGAGCAAAAAGCACTATTAGGCGGGAAAGGGGCAAATCTTGCGGAGATGACCAATTTGGGTTTGCCTGTTCCCCAGGGATTTATCGTCCCTGCGACTATTTGCCTGACCTATTTAGAAGAACAGGTTCTTCCTGAGGCGATCATCAAGCAAGTCAAAGCTGCCATCGAAGAATTGGCAGTCCGCAGGAACAAAACATTTGGCGGACTGCAGTCGCCGTTGTTGGTTTCTGTCCGCAGTGGGGCTAAGTTTTCCATGCCAGGGATGATGGATACGATCTTAAACCTTGGGTTGAATGATGAAACCGTCCAAGGCTTGGCTCAGCAGACGGGGGACCCCGTTTTTGCTTATGATTGTTACCGCCGCTTGATCCAGATGTATGGGGATGTGGTGAAAGGTGTAGCAAAAGAGCACTTTGAAGCCTACTTGACAGATTATAAGAAACAGCAGAATTATGCGTCAGACCAAATGATGACCGGCAATGATTGGCAAATGATCTGCCGCGTGTTTCAAAGTATTTATATGGAACATACTCAAGAAGCGTTTCCGCAAGACCCGTTTCAGCAATTGTTGGCAGCCATCACGGCGGTTTTTCGCTCATGGAACAACCCACGGGCAAAGACCTACCGATCTCTCCATCGCATCCCTGACGATCTAGGGACTGCCGTAACGATTCAAGAAATGGTTTTTGGTAACAGCGGGATAAATAGCGGGACGGGTGTCGCCTTCACCCGCAATCCAGCAACTGGGGAACCGGGACTTTTCGGCGAATTTTTAGTGTGTGCCCAAGGGGAAGATGTGGTTGCAGGGATTCGTACACCGCAACCGATCCAAGCGTTGGCACAGCAGCATCCCATGATCTATCAGGAATTAAAGCAACTGGCTGAGCGTTTGGAGGATCACTATCAAGACATGCAAGACATTGAGTTTACCATCGATGACGGCCAGCTGTTTGTCTTGCAAACAAGAAACGGCAAACGAACCGCCGCTGCCGCAGCGCAAATCGCAACGGATATGGTCGCAGAAGGTCGGATCACTATCAGGCAAGCACTAGATCGCATCACACCAGAAATGATCGATCAATTGCTGCACCCGTTATTTGCCCCCGAAGCCTTACAGCAAGCCAAAGCCTTTGCGCAGGGCTTGCCGGCTAGTCCAGGAGCAGCTTCAGGACATGTCTATTTCACTGCAGAGGCGGCGGAAAAAGCCAGCCGCGCAGGAGAAAAAGTCCTGCTGCTGCGGCAGGAAACCTCACCTGAAGATATTGAAGGCATGGTGGTGAGTGAAGCGATCATTACCGCTCGTGGGGGGATGACTTCGCATGCGGCGGTGGTCGCCCGTGGTCTGGGGGTCTGCTGTGTGGTAGGGTGCGAGGCATTAAGTGTCGATGTATTTTTGAAGCAGGCTCGCTGCGGCGAGCTGCTGATTGAAGAAGGTGACGTGCTTTCGGTAGACGGCAGCACTGGCAAACTGTATCAAGGGCAGCTGCCTATGACCAGTGTCCAGGAGCGTGTCTTGCTGGATCAGCTTTTGACGTGGGCACAAGCCCAGGCAGATCTAAAGGTTTACGCAAATGCGGAAACGAAAAATGACATTGAGGCTGCGCTGGCCTTTGGGGCAGCGGGCATCGGTCTGGCACGGACGGAGCATATGTTTTTTGGGGAAGAGCGTTTGTGGAAAATGCGGGAAGTCATTTTGGCGGAAACGAAGGCGGAACGATTGAAGGCGTTGGCTGAGATCAAGGCTTATCAAAAAGCCGATTTCCAAGAAATGCTGCAGGCCGCGCAAGGAAAGAAGTGCACGATTCGTTTATTAGATCCACCACTTCATGAATTTTTGCCCCATGAGCATGAACGCCTTGAAATGGCTCGCCGTAGTCAAAAATCATTGGCAGTGATCGAGCGGCGAATTGACGAGCTGCAAGAGGTCAATCCCATGATGGGGCATCGCGGCAGCCGTTTAGGACTGAGCTATCCAGAAATTTATGAAATGCAAACAGCGGCGATTTGTGAAGCGGCTGTGGAATTGCGGCAGCAAGGAGTCGAGGTAGAGGCGGCGATCTTATTGCCCCTGATCAGTTTGCCCGCAGAGCTGCAGGTGTTGAAAGAGACGTTGACACAGGTGATCGCTCAAGCAGAAGCAACCCTGCAGCAACCATTGCACATCGAGATCGGCATGATGATCGAGACACCTAGAGCGTGCTTGATCGCTGGGGAGTGTGCTGAAGATGCTGCGTTCTTTAGTTTTGGTACCAATGACTTGACCCAAATGACGTTTGGCTTTTCGCGGGATGATGCAGGCAGCTTTATTCAAGCCTATTTGCAGTCGGGGATCTTACAAGAAGATCCTTACCAGCACTTAGATCAGGCGGGTGTTGGCACGTTGATGCGCCAAGCGATCACTGGCGTAAGAGATCGTCAGCCAGAGCACTCGATCGGTGTTTGTGGCGAAGTCGGCAGCGATCCCTATTCCATTGCATTTTTGCGAGAGATCGGCATCGACTATGTTTCTTGCTCCCCATACCGAATCCCTGCTGCCTGGTTAGCGATCGCCCAATCAGCCCCCATCATCGAAGAGGCGTCAGTGGGCTCCCGCTAAAATAGGAGAAAAAAATACACCGCAGTCCACTAGCAAGGCTCGCCTGCTTGGTGGATTACGGTGTGTTCGTGCAGCTTCACCTTACAGGGGCTGATCCGTTTTTTGAATCGCGGGTTTGCGTCCTTTTAAATACCAAGTGATCCCAATAACATGGGCGAGGTAGATGGCAGCGAGGACGAAACGTACCAGCAGATTAGGGATCAATAGTGCAGGAATTGCAAAGACTACCAGCATCATGGCAAACATCCGAACCATTCCCTTGGTACTCAGCTGTTTTTGTACGAGTGGTTTTTCAATGTATTTTTGATAATTTTCTGATTGAACCAAGCGTTGATAATAGGTATCGGAACTCCGCAGCCAGAAATAAGCCGTCAGCAAGTAAAAGACCGTTGTGGGTAAGAAAGGCAAGAAGATTCCTAAAGTACCTAGACCGAATGTCAGTGATCCACAAAGAAAAAATAGTGTTTTTTTCAAAAGTAACCCTCCTTATTTGGGTGTTTCGTGTCTTACCCTCAGTATAACGGAGGAGGGGCAGCTTGAACATGCGTTTTGTGTTTTTCCCCGTTTTTTAGCGGCAATAAGAGTTTTTCTTCCCCATACTCCTGCTTTTTTGATAGACTAGAAACAACACAAAGGGGGAAGCAGCATGGAAACGATTGAATTGAATACCGGCATTCAGATTCCAGTGATCGGCAGTGGGACGAATACATTTGGGAAAGAAAACCGAGAATACCAAGGTGCGATCAATGATGATACGACAGAGCTGTTGACTGCCATCAAGCTTGGGTATCGGCATTTTGATACGGCGATTTCTTACCGCAACGAAGCCGTAGTAGGCAAAGCCATCAAAGAAAGCGGGATCGACCGCAGCGAATTTTTCCTGACTTCTAAGATTCCTGGCAAACCAGAGCATACGCAAGATGCAGCTGCCGTGAAAGCGTCTGTCGAAGCGAGTTTAGCAGCCTTGCAGACGGAATCGATCGATCTTTATTTGATCCATCATCCGTGGGACAACTTGGCAGAGATCGCCGCTGTCTGGGCGGTTCTTGAGGCTTATGTCGATAAAGGAGTCTTAAAAGCGATCGGGGTGTCCAATTTCCAAGAAGAAGAACTTAGCTATTTATTGGCAAACAGTCGGATCAAACCAGCGGTCAATCAAATCGAATCGCATCCAGGCAAGTGGAACGATGCGATCATCGCCTATTCCTTAGCCAATCAGGTAGTTCCAGAAGCCTGGGGGCCACTTTCACGGATTTCAGAAGCGGCTCGGGAAACCTTGACCCAAATCGGTGAAGCGTATCAAAAAACCTGGAGCCAAGTGGTCTTGCGCTACCAAATCGAGCGTGGGGTGATCGTGATTCCGAAATCCCATTCAGAAAAACATCAAGCCGAAAATTTAGCGCTCTTTGATTTCGCTTTGACTGCGGAAGAAAAAGCCGTCATCAAAGAATTATAGGCAATAAAAAGCAGTCCCATTAAAGGGGCCCCTACAGCCAGTGCGGAAACTTCCGTGCTGGCTATTTTTATGCAGTCGCAACGCTCCTTCATGACTGAGGAGCTTTTCTATTCGTTAGATCAGCAACCGTAAGCCTTAGCAAAAAAGAAAATGCGCTTGCAGCCGTTTCTGCCAATGAACCCTCTTAATCATTCAAAGAAATAACCGATTATCCTTACTAAGGGTCGTCTACGGACGAGTCTTCATTGGATCGTGTGAAATTGGAAATGAAGGAGTGGCACAGTTGTGAAAAAAAGAAAAAAGACGATAGGAATTTATGTGATGATCACCTTGATGCTGGTTGCGGGGATCCCGATCATTGTCATGCTGACAAGTTCCTATTTAACCACCAAGAACTTATTGATTGAACGAAATGATTTGAACAAAGAAAGTGCCGTCAATTTGATCTTGGCGGAAGAAAAGAGTTTGCGCCGATCGACGGAAAGCAAATTGAAATCAATGGCTGAACTGCCAGCGATGAAAACAGAATTCAGCATGGGACGCATCCGTTCAGATCTTTCTTTAGCGATTGCTGGAAGCAACAGCTTCTTAGCGGTGACTTTTGGAACAGAAGATGATGAATATGTAACCTTCAATCCCTTACCAGATGATTATAAGCCTACGATTCGGCCATGGTACAAAGGGGCCGTAAAAGCCGAAGGAGAAGTGTATTGGACAGCACCTTATTTAGATACAGTGTCGAATCAATTTGTGACGTCGGCTTCGATCAGGGTCAAAAATTCCCATAATCAAGTGGGGGTTTTAAGCGTCGATGTTTCCTATGAAAGCATTCAAAACATCTTGTCTTCTTTTACCGTAGGGCGGACTGGGAATGTCACCTTAGTTTCAGAATCTGGGGTCATCGTGACCTCAAAAAACACCAAACAAATCGGTAAGAATATCAAAGAAGAAGAAGTATTCCAAAAAATCAAAGAAGCTAAAAACCCGACAGGCATGGTTGGTTTAGGCGACTCGAATAAAGTCAACGATGTGTTGTATGACAAGTCTGCTGATTCCAATGTTTGGGCGTACTCCGAAGTCAAAGCTAGTGATCTAGACAAAGAGTTAGGGGCGTTAGTCCGTACCACCATTATCGTTACGATCTTGATGCTGCTCTTTGTAGGACTGGTTTCTTATGCCGCGATCAAAGTAGTCGCAGCAATCATCGATTGCTTCAATCGTTACTTTAGAAAAGTCGGTGAAGGCAAACTAGAGAAGATGAGCAAAACCAAAAGAGCCAAAGGCGAAAAATGGACATGGGATCAATTGGCACGCCGAGTTGTATATCCAGACAAAGCAGGCAATGAGATCCAGCAAATGGCGGACAATTACAATGTGATGATCGAAGGCACGGGTGCATTGATCCAAAAAGTACAAAAAGAAAGCAACAGTGTCGCAGGAATGTCGGATTCTTTATTAGAATTGTCAAAACAAACCAATATTGCGACAGAAGAAGTCTCTCAAACCATTACAGGGATAGCTGAAGTGACCGGTGCGCAAGCCCAAGAAACAGAATACAGCGTGTCCCAAATGCAAAATCTGTCGCAGGTCGTGAAAGAATTACGAGAAAATGTTGGCGGCATGAGCAGCAAGTCGCAAGAATCTACGAAGATAAATCAAGAAAACTTAACGATCATGGATCAAGTCGATGACAGCTGGCGACAAGAGTTGGCACAGATGGAGCGCTTGATGTCGAACATGACGGGAATGAATGATAGTATCCAAAACATCAACTCGATCATTGGGGTCATCAATGATATTTCTTACCAAACCAACTTGCTAGCCTTGAATGCATCGATCGAGGCCGCAAGTGCAGGTGAGTCGGGCAAAGGCTTTGCCGTCGTGGCTGCTGAGATCCGTAAATTGGCGGAACAAAGCAAAGCCTCTACCAAAGAGATCGAAGCGATCATTGAAGAAATTCGTGAGCAGTCTAGTCAAATGGTCAAACAAACGTCGGCGTCTGTCAAAGGCGGCGTTCGCCAGACCAACTTGATAAAAGAAGCGATCTCATCTTCAAAAGAAGTCTTCCAACGCAGTAGCTATATGATTGAAGGCATCCATCATATTGAAGCAGCCAGTGCCCGTATCGAAAACATTCAAAACAGTGTACTGGAAAACTTAGAAAACATTTCCGCATCAACGGAAGAAAATGCCGCTGGTACACAAGAAGTTTCCGCAAATGCAGAAGAAGTCTTGGCAACCATGGATGAATTTACCAACCATGTGGCCGATCTCAGAGACATTGCAGAAGAGTTGAAGCGATTGACCAATCGGTTTGAAGTGGAAAAATAAACCAAGCAAAAAAATCACTCATCAGCTATTCGCAAGAATGGCTCGTGGGTGATTTTTGTTTAGTGAATAGGAGACTGCAATAAAGCCAAGACGGATATTGGTCGTCTTGGCTTTTCATAATGATATTTATAAAACCGTATTATGGGCTATTGTGCCGTTTCAGTCCGCTGAATGATCATCTCCACGCGGCGGTTTTCCGAGCGGCCTTGGGGGGTGTTGTTATCGGCCTTCGGTTCGGTATCGGCAAAGGCTTGGATGGCAGCATTTTTTTCTAAAACGGCGCCTTTGCTGATGAAGTACTCCATAACGGTAATGGCCCGAGCGGAACTAAGATCCCAGTTAGATTGGTAGCGGCCATTGCCTTTTTCAGGTACGTTATCGGTATGCCCAGCGATCACGATTTTGTTGGTTTTTAATTTTTTCAGTGAGTCCGATAGCAGATCCAGTGACTGACGAGTGGTGTCCGTGATCTCGGCGCTGCCAGAGGCAAACAAGATGCTGCTGGCAAGCGTGATATGCAAGCCATCGGATTCCAAGCGGACTTCTGTCTGCTCTTTTAAGCCAGAAGCTGCCAGCTCTTGTGCCAGCTGGTCGCTGATTTTTTCTAGTTGCTGATTTTCCAGTTGGGTCCGAACCGCTGCTTCTTGCGCTTGTGCTTCGGCAGAAGTGGCGGCTTTTTTTCGCGGCGTGGTCTCGCCCATATCGATCACCGACCCAATCACAGATGAATTGCTGTGGTGGCTGGAAAGGATGGTGCCAAATTCGCTTTTGATTTCTTGGAACTTCTCATCATCAACTTTCGCCATGGCAAACATGACGATGAACAAAGCCAGCAGCAAGGTCAACATATCCGAGTAAGGCAAAAGCCACGCTTCGTCTACATGTTCTTCATGTTTCTTTTTTCGCTTCATGTCGCTTCACCCTTTATAATTGTTCTTGCCGTTTTTTCGGATCGATCAAGCTGTATAATTTTTTCTCAATGCTTTTCGGCGATTGTCCGGCTTGGATCGCTAAGACCCCTTCCACGATGATCGACATCATTTGGACCTCTTGCTCCGATTTCAAGGTCAGGCGTGAGCTAAAGGGAATGAACAGGACATAGCCGAAGAAAATACCATAAAGGGTCGCCACGAAGGCCGCCGAGATCATGTGCCCCAGTGCCTCTACATCCTCTAAATTACCTAGCGCCCCAATCAGCCCGATCACGGCTCCTAACACCCCTAAGGTCGGGGAACTCGTGCCGGCGGTTTTAAAAATAGCCGAGCCGATGCGATGCCGTTCTTCGATCCCATAGATCTCATTCTCCATGATTTCTTGGATCTGTTCGGCAGCGATGCCATCAACCACCATTTCCAAGCCCTTTTTTAAAAAAGGATCTTCTAAGTTTTGGATGGCACCTTCAAGAGATAACAAACCATCGCGCCGGGCTTGGTTGGCTAATTCAACGATGGTATTGATGGTTGTTTTTAAGTCGTATTCTTTATTTTTCAGCAGAACGCCGAAGATCTTCGGGATTTTTTTGATATCACTGCTGGGAAATGAATTGATAACGGCTGCGATCACACCAACGAAAATGATGATCGCGGCTGCCGGATTGATCAAAACGGCCACATTGGCACCTTTTACAATCATCCCAACCACCACAGATATCAATCCTAAAATAATACCGATCAGCAAGAAAAAATCCATTTGTTGCGTCCTCCTAAATTCTATTTCCAGGTTTTAAACCCTCATTTATTTTATCGGTGAATTAAAATCATTCTTAATAGCAAAAAAAAATAATCCTAAAAATAACTAAAATAAATTTTCAGCTTCTTCTTTTTTTGTTGTTTTTTGGGCAAGTGGCGGCAAATTTTTGAAATGGTACAGCTTGCAATTTTTGTGAATATTTATAGATGGTACCGTTTTTTTTCGTGAAGCGTTTCTCAGGGTTTGTCATGTCATTCAGCACAAATGAAAATGTTTTAATCAATTTTTCGAATAATGCTTGTTTTTTTATCAAAAATCATCTTTTGATCAAAAAGCATAGATATGCTTGTAAAACGCTTTATATCGATCGTTTACTTTTTATAACTGGGGACGAAATTGCGATGAAACAGTGTTTAACAAATAACATAACATGGTTGTAACTTAAATGTCATATCCGTAAAGTTGTAAAAATCAAATTGTAAAATAAAAATAATTCTACTATAATGACATCACGTCTTCTTGTTTTTTTAATCTATAACAAAAAAATAAATAAATATATTTGTTTCTGTTCCATCGCTGAAAAAAACGTTTGGTACAGAAGGTGGAAGGAGCAATTATTGTTGGATACCTATGATTTATTAAAAACAGCCATGAATGTTTCTGCCCAACGCGCAGAATTGATTTCGTCTAATATCGCCAATGTCAACACGGATGGGTACAAAGCAAAACGCATCGTGTTTGAAAGCGAATTAAAGCAGGCACTCGCTTCATCAGGGACCGACGCTGCAACCGAAGCGTCAGTTTCTCAAGTAAAACCGAAAATCACTGAAAATGCAACTACCAGCATCAAAGACAACGGCAATAACGTGGATCTTGAAGTGGAGATGTTGGATCAAGCAGCCAATGGGTTATATTACAGTGCATTGACCGCACAAGTCAACGGTCGCTTGCAAATGATGAACCTTGTATTGAGTAATTGATAGAAAGCGCAGGAAAAACAAATGGGTATGTTTAATGGACTAACGATCAACGCGAGCGGTCTAGCATTGGAACGGTTAAAACTCGATACGATCTCCAGCAATATCGCAAATGTAAATACGAATCAAACACAAACAACCGCGGCTTATCAAAAAAAGAGTATTCTTTTTTCAGAAAATTTAAAAAATAGTCGCGAAGGAATACCGGCTACATACGGTGTCAAAGTGACGGGGATCGCTGCCGATGAAACGGAAAAACTGACCTATGATCCTACCAATCCCGCTGCCAACGATGAGGGATATGTCGGTCAATCAAATGTGGATATTGCCGATGAAATGGTGGCAATGTTGCAAGCGGTTCGAACGTACGAAGCCAATGTTTCTGCTTCAGAAATGAATAAAACGATCTTGAAAAAAGCATTAGAAATATCAAAGGGGTAACGAGAAAATGGATGGACTTTTAACGACAGGATTAACGGACTACCAAAACGTTTTGCGGACACTAGGCACGGGGGCTGCTTCAAACGAGACCAGTGCTGCAGGCGCCAAGGAAAATCAGTTTTCTTCTTACTTGACCAATGCGGTCGATCAGTTGAATCAAAAAACGGCGGTCATGGATCAAGATACTGTAAATTTGATCACCGGCGATGAAAGCGATCTAGGGAATGTGATGATTCGCATGACGGAGGCGCAATTGGCGCTACAAACAGCCGTTCAAGTACGAAACAAGTGTTTAGAAGCTTACAATGACGTGAAAAATATGCAGTTTTAGCAGTGGGTGAGGGAATAAGGATAAATGATGGATAAAGTGAAAGAATGGACAGAACAACTCAAAGACCGTTGGCAAATGCAAAGCTCTTTAAAGAAAATGATCGTTGTTCTTTCCGTTATCAGCGTTCTCGGAATCACAGCAGCTGTGTATTATTTAAATACGCGAATTGAATACGGTATCTTGTTTACGGATCTAAGCGATGCCGATGCGGGAACGATCAGCAAGGATTTGGAGGAACAGCAGATCACCTACAAATTAGCCGACAATGGGACGACGATTTTGATCGATAAAGACCAAGTCGATGAATACCGCATCAATCTTGCCGTGGACAATAAATTACCAAATACCAGTACAGGCTTTGAATTATTTGATGATGCCAACATGATGACAACCGACGAAGACCGCAAGATCATGTATCAGCGGGCAGTAACGGGCGAACTGCAACGGGCGATCGAGTCGATCGATGCGGTCAAATCCGCCAAAGTTTTACTCGTGATGCCAGAAGAAAGTGTCTTTTCTTCTGAGGAAAGTGCGCCAACTGCTTCTATCGTGTTGACCTTGAAAAATCAGCAGATCTCAGACGAGTCCGTGCAAGGGATCGTTACCTTGACTTCAGGGGCAGTGGAAAAGCTGAAGCCAGAAAATGTAAAAGTCGTTGATAGTGCGGGCAATACCTTGACGAGAACCGAAGATGAAGCCAGTCAATTAAGTGGCCTGAACAATAAATACATTGCCATCAAAGATTCCTACGAAAAAACGCTAGAAGAAAAAGTAGCGAAGCTGCTGACACCGATCTATGGTGCAGACAAATTCCAAGTGTCGATCAATTTAGACTTGAATTTTGACTCGATCGAGCGGAAGAAAGTCACTTATGATGACCCAGAGATCAAGAGTGAGACAGTGCAGGCTGCTGGTTCGCAAGGCACCGTCCAAGAAGCCCAAACAGGGACGGTGGATGACAATGTCTCCAATGTGACGGGTACGGATGGAGAGGGAAACAATTCCTATAGCCGTTCGGTGGAAAACGAATTGGATACCGAGACCACCACGACCATTACGGCCCCTGGCATGATCGAACGAATGACCAGCTCGATCGTGATCAATGCGAACCTTTCGCAAGCGGATCAAGCAGAATTGCAGCAGTTGATTGCTAGTGCCGTCGGCTATGACAATGACCGTGGTGATCAAATCGCGATCCAAGGATTTGACTTTGCCCAAGCAGAGGTTGATCCAGCCGTTGATCCGCAAGGGAATGAACCGATTGCAGCTGCCAAAGGTTATCTCAAGTATGCCATCATCGGCGGCATCGTGTTGACCTTGTTCTTAGTGATTTTAATGATCGTTGGCGTGATCCGACGTCGTCGTAAAGAAGACGAGCTGGAAGTCGATGTGACGGAGGAAATGGTCACTTTTGCACAACCGTCAGCAGTTAGCACTGGTACAAGTCCGTCAGTTGCACAAGAAGTCGTTTTTGGCGGTGTCGGCAATCGGTCTGCTGAAACGAAACCAGCGGTGCCAGAAGCATCCACACAAGAAGCCGCAGCAGAACATTCAGGAGAACCAACATTGGATCAAACGGCTAGAAATTATGCCGAAAGCAATCCTGAAGTAGCGGCGGAATTGATCAAAGCTTGGATGAAAGAAAAATAAGGGGGCAGCCATGGATACAATAGACGGGGTAAAAAAAGCAGCGATTCTTCTGATCTCTCTAGGATCAGATACCTCTGCAAAGATCATGAAGCTGCTGCCAGAATCATTTATACAAAAGGTGAGCTATGAGATCGCCAACATCGACTTTGTCAGTCCCGAAGAGCGGGATCAAGTGTTGGAGGAATTTTCTCATACCGCAACGGCTCGCAAATATGTCTTAGACGGCGGGATCGATTATGCCAAAAATTTGCTGAACCAAGCATTAGGCCCTCAAAAAGCCAAAGAAGTCATTGACGTATTGACTCAGATCCAGCTGCGGGAACGGCCCTTTAATATCGCTCGCAAAGCCGATGTTCAACAGTTGACCAATCTGTTGATCGGCGAACATCCACAAACGGTAGCGTTGATTTTGTGCTACATGCAGCCGGACAAAGCGGCCAGCGTCTTGTCACAGTTTCCCGATCATTTGCAAGTGGAGATCGCTGAACGGATCGGGACGATCTCCAGTACGTCGCCTTTGGTGATCGAACGGATCGAAAAAGTGATCGAGAACAAATTCTCGAATTACATTGAGAACGATACGGAAAATGTCGGTGGTGTGCATACACTGGTAGAAATCTTGAACTCAGTCAGCCGCAGCACCGAAAAGAACATTTTGAACGACTTAGAAAAGCGGCAACCGGAACTATCCAACGAAGTGAAATCCAGCTTGTTTACTTTCGAGGATATCGTGACCCTCGATCGCTTGGATGTTCAAAAAGTCTTGCGAGATGTTCAAAACGATGTCTTAGTCTTAGCGCTTAAAGGCACGACCGATGACATCAAGAACTTTATTTTCTCCAACCTCTCATCACGGGCGGTGGAAAATCTGCAAGAAGAAATTCAATTTATGGGTCCTACCCGCTTGTCTGCTGTAGAAGAAGCCCAACAAAGTGTGGTGGCTGTGATTCGACGGCTAGATGAAACCGGTGAGATCTACATCGGAAGGGGCGACCAAGATGCAGTGGTCAAATAGCAGTTTATTGAAGCAGCAGGCGGTCAAAACGACCGAAGCTGCGCGCAGTATTTTGACGGATACGACCATCAAAGCGCCGATTGAGAAACCAAGCTTAGACCCAGAACTGCAAGCGGCTAGACGTGCACGCCAGTTGGAGCAGGAACGGCATCTGCAGCAAATGGAAGCCTTGAAGCAGCAGATTTTGACCGATGCACAAGAACAAGCGGCGCAAATTCTAGCAGAAGCGAGAACGGAAGGCTTTCAAGCAGGACAAGCAGACGGCTTTCAACAAGGCTATCAAGAAGGACTCAATGCCAGCAAAGAAGCCGCGCAAGCATTGATGGCCCAAGCCCAAGCCAATGTCGCTGAAGCCGTTTCTGAGATCAACACCTTTCGCTCAGAGAAAAAGCAAGAAATGATCGCTTACGGCACGGCAATCGCTGAAGCCTTGATTAATCAACGTTTTACAGATGAGCAAGCAGGCTTCCTGCCTTTTGTGGAGTCTGTGCTATGGCAATTTGAACAACCCGATCAATTTGTGACTGTTCGCAGCCAAGAGCAGCATCTTGCAGGGGTGCGAGAATTGTTGGAAACCAAAAAGCAGACGATCAGCGGGTTTCGCTATTTACTCATGGCAGATGACACCTTGGCGGAACACGATTTTTGTATCGAATCTGAAAATACCTTGGTGGTTTTTGAACTGAGGAAAGAAATCGCTCGCTTTTTGAGCCAATTTCTAGAAAGCAGTGTGAAGGAATGACGTTTGAATTACCAATCACAGCGCTGCGCAAAACGGCGCAAGCACAGCCGTTTTTTACCACCTACGGCAAAGTCAGCGAAGTCGTAGGTCTGCTGATCAAAGTCGAAGGGCTGGCGGTTTTCATAGGGGAAATCTGTGAAGTCGCATTGCAAAACAAGACACATACAGCCTTAGCTGAAGTCGTAGGCTTTGTAAAAAAAACCGTGCTCCTGATGCCCCTTGATCAGCTAGAAGGCATCGGACCGGGCTGTTTGGTGCGGCCAACTGGCAAATCGTTGACGGTAAAAATCGATGATACACTGCTAGGGCACACCTTAGATGGACTAGGGCGACCGTTAGATATGGCGCTGGAGCTGGAAAGTGCGCCAGAATATCCAGTTAGTCAAGATTCTCCTGACCCCTTTCGCCGTCAAAAAATCGCTGAGATCATGCCGACAGGTGTCCGGGCGATCGATGGTCTTTTGACCGTCGGCCTTGGCCAACGGATCGGCATTTTTGCCGGCAGCGGGGTCGGTAAGAGTACTTTATTGGGGATGTTGGCTCGTTATTGCGAAGCCGATGTCATCGTGATCGGCTTGATCGGCGAGCGGGGACGAGAAGTCAAAGAATTTATTGAAAATGATCTAGGCCCAGAAGGTTACCGCAAGTCGGTCGTTGTCTGTGCCACCTCCGATATGCCGCCTCTCGTACGATTAAAAGGGGCTCATGTGGCAACAGCGATCGCTGAGTATTACCGCGATCAAGGGAAGAAAGTCGTATTGATGATGGATTCGGTGACCCGTTTTGCGATGGCACAGCGGGAGATCGGTCTATCGACAGGCGAGCCGCCGACGACCAAAGGCTATACCCCTTCTGTGTTTACAGCTTTACCGAAGTTGTTAGAACGCAGTGGGATGTCGGACAAAGGCTCGATCACGGCCTTTTATACTGTCTTGGTAGAAGGGGATGACATGAATGAACCGATCGCTGATGCGGTGCGGGGAATTCTTGATGGACATATTCTGTTGTCCCGAAAAATCGCCGCTCAAAATCATTATCCTGCCATCGATATTCAAAACAGCCTCAGCCGCTTGATGAAGACCCTTGTTTCTGAGGAACAGCATAAACATGCGGGGGAACTAAAAGAAAACATGGCCGTTTATGCAGAGGCCAAGGATTTGATCGATATCGGTGCTTACAAAAGCGGCAGTAATGCGTTGACCGACCAAGCGATCGCGCTGCATCACCCCATCCTGCGGTTTTTACAGCAAAAAGTGGATGAGCGGATCCCATTTGAACAAACGATTTTTGAACTGGCGCATTTGTTCAGTGAAGAAGCGCTGATCGAGCGCCAGCGTTCGACCATGTAAAACAGATCATAAAGGAGCAGCTATGCAAGCATTTCACTTTTCCTTAGAAAAAGTATTGGATCACCGAAAAACCATTGAGCAAGAAGCCAAACGCGCTTACGCCCAAAAACAACAATTGTTGATTCAGCAAGAACAGCACCTGAATACGCTGACACAGGAAAAAGCCCAGCTTTTTGATGTCAATGAGATGACCATTGGGCGGATGCAAGTGCAGCAACGCTATTTGATTGCGTTGAATGCCACCATCGATGAGGTTCAGAACAAAATGTTTCACGTGAAGCAAGAATTGGCAGAGTCTTTATCGGTGGTGGTAGAAGCGCAGCAGGAACGCAAGGTCGTGGAAAAGCTGCGAGAAAAACAATTTGCTGAATACACCTATGAACAGCAATTGGAAGAGCAAAAACAATTGGATGAGTTCGGCAATCGCGCCTTATTTTCTTAAAGCACTAATGGTTTTAGTGATGAGACGACCTTGGTTTCAAAGCATCAGCTGAGAGGAGGTGAACAATGAAAGAGATCACAACAAGTGCCGCAACCGCTGTACCTATCGGTAGCAAATCAAAAAAGACGGAGGCGTCACCAGAAGTCTTCAGTTTGCTGATGCAACAGCTGACAGAACAGACAGCAAGCAATCTGGCAGCATCCTTCGAACCATCAGGTATGACGGAGCAAACCGCCACCGCACCAGAAATGGGGATTGCCAGCAGTATGGAACATCTGCCGCAGGAGCCAGAAATCACTCCAGCAGTCGAACAACCTGCAACGACACAAGCGCCAGGAATGAGCCAGATCAGCCAGGCACCTTTTGCAGGCTTGGTTCAAGAAGCGCCACAGGCATCAATGGCAACGACGGAGCAGAACCAAACGAGCACCACAGCAGCTTCTCTCGACAGTGTTTCAGCAGCTTTTCCAGCACCAATAGACGTAGCCACCACAGTCATCAACCCCTCCGAGCCTGCGCTTGAAGGTCTAGCTTTGATGACAAATGACAGAAGTGAAGCCGCAGCAACAACGCTTGAAACACCTTTGCCAGAAGACTTAGTAGGCGAGGAGCAGACCACGGCAAAAGGAATCGCTCCTTTCAAGGAAATCAAGGAAGTCGATTCAGTAACACAAGCCGCGATTGCGCAAACGACAGAAGCACAGCTGAAACAGTCCACCGAAGGGACCGCGCAATTGGGCCAAACGGGACCATTAAATCAAGTGTCGCCAGTGACCAACCAAGCGACGGATACGACTAGCACCTTGCAACGCACGAATGAAACAGTCGCCAAAAAAGCGGAAGCTGTTTCTGCACAAGCCATTGCTTCTTCAGCAGTAACTGACAATGAAATGGCGGCACCAGCACTGCAGCTGCTTGATGTTTCTCCCCTTTTGACCAAGCAAGGACCAACGCCAACAAAAGCGAATATGGAACAAGCGGTCCTGCCCTTAGCAAAAGCGACTGCCCAACTTGTCCAAACGAGCAGCACGGCAAGCGAGAAAAAAATCACGCTGCAATTCGTTCCCGAAAAATTAGGCACGATCCAGCTTTCCCTAGAAACGAATGCCCAAGGCAGCCGCTTAGAACTGACCGTTCAGCAGCCACAAGCCAAAGAATTATTGCTGTCCATCAAGCATGAGCTAGAGCAAGTTTTGCAAAAGCAAGAGCAGCCGATCCTAGCGATCAAAGAACCTACGTTAGCTTCTGTCCAGCAGGCTAGTCCGCTGGCAAATCAATCCTTTGCCGGCAGTATGATGGCAAGTGACAGTCAGTTAAGCCAACAGCGGTTTTTACAGGCTCAAAAAGGACAAAACAAAAAGCCATTTCATCAAAGCAATACGGCTGAGGAAGAGCCGCAATTAGCACCGATCGATCATGCGATCAGTATTTTAGTGTAAAGGAGGAGACCTATGGCAGATGAAATTACAGCAGCTGCGGCCGGTATTGCCAATACATCGGCATTAACGCAAACAAAAAAATCTTCAGATATCTCCATGGATGATTTTTTGAAGATCTTAGCCGCATCTATGAGCAACCCATCGATGGGAGGCAGCGATTCTTCTGGTGGTGGTAGCACCGACTATATCTCGCAACTGGTTCAATTTACGACCTTAGAGAGCTTGAATGAATTGAGCGAAACGTTGACGACCTCGGTGATTTTACAGCAACAGCAGCAAGCCTTTAGCTTGATCAATAAACAAGTCACTCTGATGGACGGCACAGAAACATTGTCAGGAACCATCGAAAAGGTCCGCTTTGCCAATGGCTACGCCACGATCGTCGTAAATGGCAAAGAATACAGTATGAGTGCGATCCAAGAGATTGGTGGCGAAGCAAAATGAGTTTGACGATTCAACAGGGGCTGCAAAAAGTTGCCGGGGAGCCTTATCAACATCCCTGCAAAGGCGTGGACAAACAAGCCTTTTCTGCAATGCTTGAACAAAAACAAAGCGACATCAAAGTCTCCCATCATGCGCAAAAGCGTTTGACCGCAAGAGAATTGACCTTACAAGACGATGATTATCAATCCCTTTCAACGGCGCTTAGTGAGCTCGCGGAAAAAGGCAGCAAAGAATCACTGCTCGTGTACAAAGATATGGGCTTGATCGCCGATGTCCATTCACGAACCATCATTACGGCGATGGGGATGAATGAGCTTCACACCGTCACCAATATTGACAGCGCCACATTTATCAAATAGCAGCTGGACTGAAAAGGGGCTGCAAGTATTTTCTGAATGACAGAGGAAAATACGCCAACCATAAGGAGGAAAACAAGCATGTTACGATCATTATATTCAGGTGTCAGTGGAATGAAAAATCTTCAAACGAAAATGGACGTGGTTTCCAATAATATCGCCAACGTCAATACGGTTGGATTCAAATCAAGTCGAGTACTTTTCCAAGACATGATGAGCCAAACGATGTCTAATGCAACTGCGCCAGGCAACGGCTTAGGCGGGATCAACGCAACGCAGATCGGTTTAGGGGTTCAGACGGGCTCCATCGATACTATCAATACAGTCGGTGCCCCGCAATCGACAGGTCGCAGCATGGATTTTTATATCAGCGGACAGGGCTACTTTATGGTACAAGGACCAGGAGCAAATGGCGAAACCTATTACACACGAGATGGCGCATTCGTGCGCGACAGCAACGGAACCTTGACCAATAGTGATGGGATGCAAGTCCTAGGTCGTTCAGTCAATGGCGGTCAACCAGTTGTCTATGATGACAACTTTGATGAAAACACGGCATTGAGCGGACAAGATGCGGTATCTCCCTTGTCGATCCCAAGCACACTGACCGTCAATGGGGAAACCTTGACCTATAACTCCATGGCGATCGATGCCAATGGCTTAGTGTTGGCAAAATACGGCAATCAAACCTTTGTGATGGGAAAAGTCGGTGTCGCAACCTTCAATAACCCAGAAGGCTTAGAAAAAGTCGGCGGCAACAACTATATCCAAACCAGCAACTCAGGGAATCCGATCGTTGCAGGACCTGGCAACAATGGCGCAGGAACGCTGCAAGCAGGTGCCTTGGAAATGTCCAATGTCGATCTTTCGACAGAATTTACCGAAATGATCATTGCGAGCCGTGCCTATCAAGCAAATTCAAGAAGTATTACGACTTCTGATGAAATGCTGCAAGAATTATTGAATCTAAAACGTTAAGAACGTGACGCTTCATCATTGAGAGGAGTTTGACCATGATTCTAGTGACAGCATTGAATGGCAAGCCATTCTATTTAAATCCAACATTGATTTATCGGATCGAAGAAATGCCGGATACATTGATCACACTGACAGACGGCAAAACATTAGTGGTGACGGAAGCTGCGCAAGAAGTTGCGCAGCGGGTGATCGAGTATCATACGGTGATCCATTCGAACCAAGTGAAAACGTAAGGGTGGGAAAGATGGCAAAAGAAGAAAAAGCACCAAAAGCAGAAAAAGAGAAAAAAGGCTTGAGTATGGTTGTTTTACTGCCGATCCTCTTGATCGTGGTAGTCGGCGGCAGTATCGGCGGGACCTTAGTGACGAATCACTTTTTGACGGGGGAAAAAACAGCAGCTGCTGAAACAGCAAAAGACAGCAGCAAAATCTCCTCAGACGAAGCGATCGTGGCTTTGGATGAATTTTTAGTCAATTTGGCCAAAGAAGACAACCAAGAGCAGCAATACATGAAGGTCAATTTATCGATTTTAGTGGCAGATGAGGAAAAAAGCGCGGAAGCCACGAAAAATGTGGCCGTCATTCGTGACAGCGTCGTAAATTTATTGCGCCAACAAAAGGCCAGCGGTATTTTGAGCTCCGCCGAAAGTGTACCGAATTTAAAAAAAGCATTGAAAGAAACAATTAATCAGGAATACGGATCAGAAATCGCCAAGGATGTTTATGTGACGGATTTAGTGATCCAATAGAAAGAGGCATGTTGATGGAAACATTTTTATCGCTGGTCAAAATGATTGGGTTTTTGCTGCTTATTCTTTATTTGATCAACATCAGTTTGAAATACTTGAATCGTTACACGAACCAGCACAATCACCAGCTGCGTATTTTGCAAAAAATCGCCGTCAGCAAGTCGTCTTCGATCGGGATCGTCCAAATCATGGACAAATGTTATGTCATGAGCTTTTCTGAACAGCAAAACCAAATCATCAAAGAGTTGACGCCAGAAGAAACGGCCGCTTTTTTACAGCAAAGCCTAGAAAGCACCCAAGTGCAAGCTGGCAAAGACTTTTCTGAATGGCTCAACAAAGCCAAGGCGGAAATTGCTGGAAAACGAGGCAAGCAAAAATGAAGATCAAAGGCAGAGATATCAAGATCATGGCTGCGGTCCTTTTCAGCAGTCTGATGCTTCCGCAGACGGCATTTGCGCTAGACACGGAAGACGTCAGTTCCACCATCAACAATTTATTGTCGAATGGGAATGGCTCAAGTGATACGATCAATACCTTCTTGTTGCTGACGCTGCTTTCCCTTTTACCAGTCTTGCTGATCATGATGACTTCTTTTACTCGTATCATCATGGTCTTGTCCTTTGTGCGCAGTTCGTTAGGTACACAGCAAAACCCGCCCAATCAAGTGTTGATCGGGTTGGCCTTATTCTTGACATTTTTTATTATGAAACCTGTGTATACCGACGTCTATCAGCAAGCGATCGAACCGTTTGATCGACAAGAGATCAGCCAAGCCGAAGCCTTTGACCGCTCAGAAAAACGGATCAAGGCCTTTATGATGGTACAGACACGGGAAAAAGACATTGCCTTGTTTGCGGAAGCTGATGGGGAGACCGAAAAGTATCATTCTTCTGACGATGTTCCTCTGACCGTTATGGTACCGGCGTTTATTATCAGTGAGTTACGAACGGCTTTCAGTATCGGCTTTTTGATTTTTATCCCCTTTTTGATCATTGATCTGGTCGTCTCCAGTATCTTGATGTCGATGGGGATGATGATGCTGTCGCCGATCATGATCTCACTGCCCTTCAAGATCTTACTATTTGTTTTAGTGGATGGCTGGTATCTGATCGTGGAGTCGCTGATCAAGAGCTTTCAATAGCCGCTAAGAAAGGAGCCAAGAGGAAATGACAGTAGAAATGGTACTTGATGTGCTAAGGGAAGCCTTTCTTCGAATTTTAGCGATATCTGGCCCTGCCTTATTGGTTGGCATGCTCGTTGGATTGGTGATCAGTATTTTTCAAGCCACTACCCAAATCCAAGAACAAACGTTGAGCTTTGTGCCGAAACTATTAGCGATTTTTTTGACCTTGATCTTGGCGGGGAATTTTATGCTGAATCTCTTGTTGAATTTTACCAAAATGATTTTCAAGATGATTGCGGCAATGTAAGGAGGAAACCTGATGGCGCCGATTCAAGCGACGGTGTTGATTTTTTGTCGAATATTGGCGTTTGTCGTCCTTTGTCCGATCTTCTCACAGCAAAATTTTCCGTCACTGGCAAAAATCGTGATCGGCATGGCGTTGACGGTCCTATGTCTGCCGACGGCACCTGCGATTCCCGAGCTTTCCCTCTTTATGCTGACGGTTTTCGTCATCAAGGAAGTACTGTTTGGGATGGCGATGGGCTATTTGAGTCAGCTCGTCTTTACTGGTGTGGAAATTGCGGGTCAACTGATCGACTTTCAAGTAGGCTTTTCGATGGCGCAAGCCTATGATCCGACGTTGCAAATCGCCTCTTCCCAGTATGGCAAAACGTACTATTGGCTGACGATCGCTGTGTTTTTTGGACTTGATCTGCATCATCGACTGATCACAGCACTGCTGTTGTCTTTTCGGATCGTGCCCTTAGGCTCTGTGGTGATCCAAGGCACGACGGTTGAAGGCATCGTCAAACTTTTCAGCCAAATGATGGTGATGGCAGTCAATCTTGCGGCACCAATGATCATTGCGCTGCTGTTGGTGGACCTGGTGCTAGGTGTGATTTCTCGGTCGATTCCCCAGATCAATATTTTGATGATGAGTCTTTCGATGAAAACCGCCATCAGTTTTGTGGTGTTTCTCTTGCTACTACCCAATGTCCTTTCGTACTTAGGCAAACACTTGCCAGATACGGTCCGCTATTTGCAGGAGTTTATCGAGTCCTTTCAATAAAGTAACAGGTAGCCAGCAGGAGGTGAGAAGATGGCAGAAAAAGATGGCAAAACCGAACTACCTAGTGCCAAGCGGCTGCGGGATGCCCGCAAACGCGGGGAGGTCCCTAAGACCCAGGAATTAGCAGCAGCTGTTTCGCTATTGGTCTTCTCGTTTTTGATCCTGTCTTTATGGCAGTTTTTCGCAGCTTCTTTTTTGCCTTATTTTTCCCGAAGTTTGGCGCAGCTGGCTGATTATCAAACCAGTTTGGCGGATCTGCCGAAACTGGGGGTGCAGAGTATCTTGCTGCTGCTTTTGTTGTGTGCGCCCGTCTTTTTGGTCGCGCTCGGAGTCGGGCTTATCACGAATTATGCCCAAGTTGGTCTGTTGTTTTCTGGCAAGGCCGTCAAACCAGACTTTAAAAAGCTGAACCCCATCAGCGGGATCAAGCAGCAATTCAGTTTGCGCTCGTTGATGAATTTAGGCAAAACATTGGCGAAATTCGGCGTGATCGTCTACTTGTGCTACCAACAATTTTTAGCCGCCGTCCCTGTTTTACTGGGTTTGAGTGAAGTGGGGTTGGAAAAAACGATCCTGTTCATGCTGCTGCGGGCCAAAGAATTGTTTTTACAGATCTCGATTTTCTTGATCATTTTGGCCGTAGTCGACTACGGCTACCAACGCTATAACCATCGTAAGAACTTGATGATGAGCAAGCAGGAAGTCAAAGAAGAGTTCAAGCAAATGGAAGGTGATCCGCAAGTCAAAGCACAGCGCAAAGCGAAGTACCGTGCGATGACCCAAAATGCCATCGCCAACGTCAAAGAAGCGACGGTGTTGATCACCAATCCGACCCATTTCGCCATTGCGATTCGTTACGATGCCAGTAGTGAAGGGGTGCCGCGGGTCCTGGCCAAAGGGGCAGATCAGCTGGCGCAGCGGATGAAAGCAGAAGCACTGAAAGAAAATATTCCACAGATCGAAAACCGTGAAGTGGCACGAGCCCTTTATCGCCAAGTAGAACCCGGGGATCTGATCCCGGTTGAGATGTATGAAGCCATTGCCGAAATCATCGCTTTGGTCTATCAGTTAGAAGAAAGCCAACGCGGCAAGATTTAAGGAAACAGGAGGAACAAAAATGAATGAGGCTGCCTCAAAACCAAAAAAAGGCATTGGTCTGGCGGATATCTTAATCTCGGTGATCGTCCTAGCTATTATTGGTTTGATTATTATTCCATTACCGAGTGCACTATTAGATATTCTGATCATTATCAATTTGACGATCGCGATCAACATTTTACTGATCACCCTGTTTACCAAATCAGTGTTGGAATTCACTACGTTTCCAACCTTGCTGCTGATCACAACGATGTTTCGTTTAGGTTTGAACCTATCTTCCACGCGGTTGATCTTGACCCAAGGAAATGGCGGACACGTGATCGATGCCTTCGCCAATGTCGTTGCCGGCAGCAATTACATCGTGGGGATCATTTTGTTCGTGATCATCATGGTGGTTCAGCTAGTCGTCGTGACCAATGGTGCAGGGCGTGTCTCAGAAGTGACTGCTCGCTTCACATTGGATGCGATGCCCGGCAAGCAAATGGCGATCGATTCCGACCTAAATGCCGGTTTGATCACGGAAGCGGATGCCCGCAAACGACGAAAAGATCTGCAGCGAGAAGCTGATTTCTTTGGTTCGATGGATGGTGCCAGCAAGTTTGTCAAAGGGGATGCGATCGCAGGGATCTTGATCACTGTCATCAATTTAGTCGGCGGGGCGATCATTTTCTCCATGGGGGGACAAATGACCGTCATGGAAGCCTTCGCCCAATTCGGGAAACTGGCGATCGGGGATGGCTTGGTCAGCTCGATTCCCTCTTTATTGATTTCGATTGCTTCTGGGGTGATCGTGACTCGTTCCGATAACGATAGTTCCTTTGGTTTGGATATTGCGGCAGATGTGATGCGTAATCCCCAACTGTTTCGGATCGTGGGGGCGATTCTCTTCGTCTTAGCCTTAGTTCCTGGGTTTCCTTTTGTCCCTTTTGTGTTGATTGGTTTAGGCCTTTTCGCAGCCAGCTTTCTGGTGACGCAAAAAGAAGAAAAGCAGCGAGTGGAACAAAAACAATGGGAACAAAAATTGGCACTGGAACGCAAAAAAGAAGCACAGGAAGAAGACGATTCCGTGGCTTCCTTCCAAGTGGAACCAATCTCAGTGGAAATCGGTTATGGTCTGATCCCTATCGTGGATAGTTCGATCGACAACAGCTTGATGAACCGCATCGTGGCGATCCGTAAACAGAGTGCCAGAGAATTAGGGATCTTAGTCAGTCCCGTTCGTATTCGCGACAATCTCTATTTGGATGCCAATGATTACGTGATCAAGATCCGCGGCAATGAAGTCGGCCGCGGCGATATTTACCCGAATAAAGTCATGGTGATCAGTCCGAATGAAGAGCCGTTTCCTTTTCAAGGAATCGCAACAAAAGAACCAGCCTTTCATCTGGATGCTATGTGGATTGATGAATCCGATAAGGAGATGGCGGATCTGCAAGGGTTTACGATTATCGAGCCGTTGACCGTGATCGCAACACACTTAAAAGAAATCATCTATGCCCATGCACCAGAGCTGTTAGGTCGCCAAGAAGTCAAGAAATTATTGGAGGGCATCAAAGAGCAGTACAATGTCGTGATCGATGAATTGATCCCCGATATTTTACGGCTCGGCGAGGTCCAAAAAGTTTTACAAAATTTATTGGATGAGCAAATTCCCATCAATGACTTAGCAACGATCTTAGAAACTTTAGCCGATTACGGCGTTGTCACGAAAGACGTAGAAGTTTTGACAGAATATGTCCGCCAAGCATTGAAACGGACGATCGCTGCCAAGTATGCCAATGAGAACCACGAGCTGCAAGTGGCGGTGATCCAGCCGAAACTAGAAGAAATCATCGCTCAAAGTATCCAAAAAACCGCAACTGGCTCGTACCCGGTCTTAAAACCAGATACCGTGACCAAGCTGTTGGATTCCATCAGTGGGATCCAACATGCGGCGATCGCTCAAAATATCAATTTCGTGATTCTGGCATCGCCTAAGATCCGGTTAGCATTCAAAAAAATGATCGTTTTTAATTTTCCAGATATCGCCGTTCTTTCTCTAAATGAGATTCCCAATGAAATTGCGATCGAAACGGTGGGCAGTATTGACATTTAAGCAGAATTTTCTTAGGAAGGGGCATCGCCGATGTATGAAGTCGATCGAGAAGCGGAGATCATCAAGTATCTGCCGCTAGTGGAACGGGTGGTTCAGCGCCTGTCTATCAAAACCGCCGATTATGAATCAGGCGATCTCTATAATATTGGGGTGATTGGGCTGATGGATGCCTTGCGGAAATTCGATCCCTCAAAAAAAGTTCCTTTTGAAAGCTATGCAGCGATTCGCATCAAAGGGGCAATTATTGATGATGTACGCAAGCACGCCAAAATCTCCCGATACAAAATGGCGGCAGTCAATCAGTTTTATCAAGCACGGCAAGAGTTGGAGCAAAGCCTCAAAAGAGAAGCGACCGACACCGAGATCTGCAAACAGCTGGGAATCAACCAAAGTCAACTAGCGGATATTTATGAGAGTCTGCACTACTTAGCCAGCGTCTCTTTGGAAGATACCTTGTTTGCTTACCAAGAAGAAGGCATGACCTTAAAAGATATGGTTCGGGATCCAGCCGAAAATGTCGAAGATACCTTGGTCGCTGAAGAAAAACGCACCGCCTTGGTGGCGTGCATCAAAAAATTAGGGGAACGGGAACAATTGATTTTAAGTTTGTACTATACCGAAGAACTGACGTTAAAAGAAATCGCTGAAATCTTAGAAGTCTCGATTCCGCGAGTTTCACAAATTCATGGCAAAACGATTGCCAAATTGCGCACATTGATTGAGGAGGAACTGGCATGATTCGAGGATTGGATGTCTTATCACGGAACATTTCATTATTACAAAAGCGACAAGAGACGACGAGCGGCAATATTGCCAATGCCAATACAACAGGGTATCAAGCAAAAACTTTGTTCCAGTCGGCGCTAGATGAAGTCGCATTGCATAATTACCAAAGCGGGCCCAATGCGGATACCCGCCGTGATATCGGTGGATTGTCTTTAGGGACCCAATTGGCAGGCAGTACCATCAGTCAAGACCAAGGCGCCGTCAAACAGACGGGACAAGCCAGCGATTTTGCACTGCTTTCCGAAGGCTACTTTGTCGTTCAAAATAATGCGGGGCAGCGGTTGTATACGAGAAATGGCGACTTTACCGTCAATCAGCAGAATCAATACGTGACACAAGAAGGCTATCTTGTCTTGGGTGCCAATGGACAAGCAGTCAGCGCCTTGGGACCAGCGAACTTTCAGATCCAAACATTCCCCCCAGAAGCATTGACTACAGCTGGTCAAAACTATGTGACTAGCAACGCAGCAGGAACCACGGTGAATGCACCCGTGATCCAGCAAGGTGCCTTAGAACAAGCCAATGTAGCGGTTGCCGATGAAATGGTGGCGATGATCCAGACTTCTCGCGAATTTGAAGCCAATCAGAAAGCCTTGAGTTCAACGAATCAGACATTGCAAAAAGCGGTCAACGAATTAGGAAAGATTTGAGGATGAGTCAATGAATATCAGTGGATTATTAGGAATCAGCCGTTCTGGGTTGAATCATTTGCAGACAAACTTAGACACGACAGCCAACAACATCGCCAACGTCAATACCAATGGCTACCAAGCACAAACGACCCACTTTCAATCATTGATGGAAAATGCCATCGGTGCAGAAGAAACGCTATTTAATGGCAACGCCGCCCAATATGGTGCGTCAATGGGGGCAAAAGCGACTACGACTACCAGTTTTGCCCAAGGCAATCTGGCGGGCACCGCTCAGCCATTAGATCTCGCGATCCAAGGCAACGGCTTTTTCGGGGTCCGGGACCAAACTGGTCAATTGCTGCTGAGTCGAGCAGGCAATTTTCATTTAAGTGAGAACAAGCAATTAGTCAATAGTGAAGGGTACCCTGTGGCAATGACCACAAACGTACCGACCCCTCAGTGGCCAGATGCGCAGCAAATCGCAATAGATGCCAGCGGTCAGCTGACGACGGAAGAAAATGGTCAGACTCGCGTGTTGGGGCAGCTGACCCTTTATCAGCCGACGAATACAGAAAACATCACGCCAGTGGGCAACCAACTGTACCGTGCTGGTGATCAAGCGTTGCTTACTTCGCAAACCAATCCAGCAGCCTTTGGCAGCGTCTTGCAAGGACAGTTAGAACAGTCGACGGTGGATCTAGCGACTTCCATGACAGACTTGTTAACGACCCAGCGTGCGTATGGATTGAATACGAAAGCCATGCAGACAGCCGATGAGATGTGGTCCGTGATCAATCGTTTTACAGATTAGAGGAGAAAGAACATGATTCGCTTAACCAAGGTCAGTAAAAAATTCAGCAATGGCACGTTGGCATTGGCCGATATTTCTGTTGCGATCCCTCAAGGAGAATTTATCTATGTGGTGGGTCCCAGCGGTGCGGGCAAATCGACCTTATTCAAATTACTCTTGAAAGAAGAAGAGCTTTCGGCTGGTTCTATCCAAGTCGGCAATGTCTTGTTGGAACAACTCAAAGACCGTCATCTCTATATGGTTCGACGACAAGTCGGTATCGTCGGACAAGAAGACCTTTTGCTTCCTTATCTGACGGTTGCCAAAAACGTCGATTATGCGCTGCAAGTACTAGGCACTCCCCGCAAGCTGCGTCAGGAAAAAACCGCCAAAGCACTGCAACTGGTGGGCATGTTTCCTCAAAAGGATCACTATCCTGAAGAGCTTTCCGTGGGACAGCGCAAAAAAGTAGCGATTGCGCGGGCGATCGTCACAGAGCCAGCAGTCTTGATCGCCGATGAGCCCACCGCCAATCTGGATGCGAAATCAGCCGTTGAAGTCATGAAACTGCTCTTGCGGATCAATCAAGTCGGTGCCACGATCCTCTTGGCGACTCACGACAGCACGATGGTCAATACGGTCCGTAATCGGGTGGTCGAGCTGCAAAACGGTCGCTTGGTTCGTGATGAATATCAAGGCGGCTATACGCGCTTTGCTGATCCAAAAGATACATATGTCTGGTGAAGATGCTTAACTTTTCTAGCAAAAGATCCGATTAAAGAACTAGAAGATTGTTTTCATAATCGGATAAAGAAGGAGTGACCCAACGATTATCAAGTGAAGAGCGAATCTTGATAAACAGCACGACTGATCATTTTGCATAGGAAAGGATACTGTTATGAAGAAGAAGGTACAAGCTATCATCAAAAAAATCCGCTTGGCGGCGTTGATTCCGCTAGGATTTACCCTGATCGTATTATTAGGATGCTATTTCTTCGTGATCCGCACCCACGGAGACGGACAAGCAGCAAAAAGTTTTTTTATTTTTTCAGTAATCGTACTGCTGCTAGAAATCGCAGTGTTAGTAGGAATGACCTATTTGGTAAAAAAAGAGACCCACTCGGGCATGGATACGTTATTGACAGAACTAGAAGCAGTCGGTTCTGGCGATCTGTCGCATATCGATGAGATCGGCAGCAGCGACCAGACTTCTCTTTTTGGGCAAGTTCAAAATCGTTTTCAAGGGGTTTTAAACACCTTCAAAGCGGTGATCGTTGGCATGCACGAAGAAAGCAGCCGAATGGAAAAAATGGTAGGCGGCCTAACGACAACCTCAAAAAATGCCAAAAATTCAATTGAAAATGTGCGTCAGACGATGAATGCCATCGCAGATGCCACTAGTTCACAAGCCTCCGAAGCGGAACAAACCTCCTTTGATATGGACGAGCTAGCCTTAAGTATCGAAGAGATCCACAAAGAGATCGAATTGATGAACGGCTATGTCGGTCAATCCCAAAGCAGCAATGTCCACAATTCGGAAATGATGTTCCATGTATTTGAAAGCTGGGAGATCGAACGGCAAAACCAAGCAGAATTAGTAGAAAGCATGAACGACATGAACGAAGATGTCCAAAGCATCGGTAAGATCGTTCAGCTGATCAATGACATTTCTGATCAGACCAACTTACTGGCATTGAATGCATCCATCGAAGCAGCTCGAGCTGGAGAAGCGGGCCGAGGGTTTGCCATCGTTGCGGAAGAAGTCCGCAGCTTGGCGGAACAAAGCAGTCAATCAACGAAAAGCATTCGTTCGATCATTGAAACGATCCGCAAAAAATCGGAAAAAGTGGTCTCTGCAGTGACGGATTCCTTTGAAAGCGGCGAAAAACAAACCAACAATATCAACAAAGCGATCGAATCAGCCAATGAGATCTCTGATATTGTCGAAAAATTGGTTTCAAGTATTCAAGCCGTGGAAGCCCATATTACCGGGATCGTTGAGAAAAAAGACATGGTTCAAGTTTCCGTCAGCAACATTTCGGCTGCTGTTTCGGAAACATCCGCCGGCACCCAAGAAGTAACGGCAAACTTAGAAGACTTCTACTTAGTCATCGAAGACTTTGAACGGAATGTGCAAGAGATCGAAACGATCGCCACTATCCTTAAATTCCAAGTGGATAGTTTCAAATTCTAAAAAGGAGCAGTGACGCCAATGGAACAATACGTTGTATTTAAAAGTCATCAACAACTCTTTGCCTTGCGTATCGACTATGTGGTACGGGTCATTGAGGCTGCTTCTTTTACACAGCTGCCAGAAGTGGCAGATTTCGTGCTGGGGATCCAGCCTTTTGAAGAGGCGATGGTGCCGATCATTGACATCCGCAAAAAGCTGTTTGATGAATTTACACCGGAAACTGGGCAAAATGTGGTCTTGTTGTGTCACTGGCAAGAGCAGGCGATCGGCCTATACGTGGAAGAGATCGTCGGCATTTTACCGCTAGTTGAAAGTCCTAGCAATGCGGAACTAAATACATCAGGACTCAAGCAAAACTATATCGAAGCCTTTCTGAAAAAAGACGATGAACTTGTGCTGGCATTGGAGCTGCCGTTTCTCTTCAGCTATGAACAAGCCGCTGAGATGACGGCGGAGTTAGACGCCTATCAGACAGAGGAATTGGCAGCCGCCAATGACCATGACAATGATGACCGTGAATGAGGAACTGCATGTGGGGATCTCGGAGTATAAGATCGCCCAAGCGCCGACGCGTTTGATCACGGTGGGTTTAGGTTCTTGCATCGGCACGATCATTTACGATGAAGCCAGTCATATCGGCGGCTTGAGTCATATTATGCTGCCAGATAGTCAGCCTTTTTTGCACAAGCGGGAAATCAAGCCCGAGAAGTTTGCGGATTTGGCATTGCCAGCGATGGTGGCTGAGCTGGAACAAAAGATCCGTCGGCCTCGCTTTCAAGCGAAAATCGTTGGCGGCGCCAATATGTTTCAGTTCCAGACGCTTAACGCTGCCAGCAATATTGGCCAGCGCAATATTGAAGCCGTCGAGGAAGTCTTGGCTCGGCTAAACATTCCGATCGTAGCCAAACATGTTGGCGGCAGCGCTGGTCGAACGATGATCGTAGATCTTCAGGATTTCAAGACCATGGTTCGGCAAGTCAAACAAGAAATCGTTTATTTGTAAAAGGAGTACAGGGACATGAAAAAAGTAATGATCGTCGATGATTCGGCATTCATGCGGAAAGTAGTGACAGATTTATTGAATCAGCTGCCTGATATCGAGGTGACCGTCGCTGCCCGCAATGGCAAACAAGCATTGGACTATCTGACCAAAGAAGCGATCGATTTGGTAGTAATGGATGTGGAGATGCCAGTGATGAACGGATTAGAGACCTTGCGGAGGATGAAACAGCAATCAGCCATTCCCGTCATCATGCTTAGTTCATTAACCAATCAAGAAACCACGATTGAGGCTTTGGCGCTTGGCGCCCGAGATTTTGTGGAAAAACCCGTCAGTCTATCGATGATCGAAAAAGAATGGATCGCTGAATTTCATCAAAAGATTTTGGCGATGGATCATGAAGTCGGTACGGTTCACCCGCCAGTACCAACGATTGCCAAGCCCACTAAGCTGACACAAAACAGCTTGCCGGTATCACTTGATGCGCTAGTCATTGGTGCTTCAACAGGCGGCCCCCGTGCTTTGCTGGGAATTATTCGCCGTCTGCCTGCGCGTTTGCGTTGCCCGATTTTGATCGTTCAGCATATGCCAGCGGGCTTCACGGCTTCCTTTGCAAAACGCTTAGACACAGAGACAACCGTTCGAGTACAAGAAGCAGTCGACGGCATGCGGATCGAAAATCAAGTGTATCTTTGTCCAGGGGATTACCACATGACCGTCCAACAAGGGCACCTGCAGCTGGACCAGCGAGAAAAACGGCATGGGACGCGGCCAACCGTCGATTATCTTTTTTCCTCAGCAGCTGACTACTATGGCCCGCAACTAGCGGCAGTGGTTTTGACGGGGATGGGAAAAGACGGCACCGCTGGCTTACGACAGATCCAAGCGGCTGGGGGCTATACGATCGTTCAAGACAAAGAAACGTGTACAGTCTTTGGGATGCCGCGGTATGCCATTGAACAAGGAGTCGTGGATGAAGTCCTGCCATTGCAGGGCATTGAAGCAAAAATTGCACAGATGGTCAGGTGAAGAAGATGGAAGAAGAATTTGCCTTATTTAATGCGTGGGTGGATCGCCGATTAGGGATTCCCTTAGCCGCATACAAAGAAGATCAAATGCAGCGCCGCATCCTTACGATCATGGAAAACAGCGGGGCAAAAACGTTGAGGGAATACCAGCAATTGATCGAAGGCGATGACGGGGTGCGGGCGGCTTTTTTAGCCCATATCACCATTAACGTAACGGAATTTTATCGCAACAAAGAACTGTTTGACGCCTTTGAACGAGTCTTGAAAACCATTGTTCTCCCGAAAACCACGCTGCCCAAAATTTGGAGTGCCGCATGTTCGATTGGGGCAGAACCCTATACGATCGCGATGCTGCTAGAAAAAAACCAAATTGCCACAGCCAATGTTTTGGCTACCGATATCGATACGCAAATTTTGGCAAAAGCCAAGCAAGGACTCTATCGAGACCACGAATTGCGGAATGTCTCAGCGGCAGAACGTACCCGTTTTTTTGATGCAAAAGAAAAGAACCAGTTTCAGATCAAACCAGAAATCAAACGGCGGGTTCATTTTAAGCAACACGATCTTTTGAAAGACCCGTACAATGGGCCTTTTGATGTGATCGTTTGCCGCAATGTGACGATTTATTTCAAAAGTGATGCTCGGGATGCCGTCTATCAAAAATTCAGCGATGCATTGGTCCCAGGGGGCATTTTGTTTACGGGAGCGACAGAAACGATCAATTTTGCGGAACAATTCGGCCTCAAGAAAATCGATTCGTTTATCTATCAAAAAGTATAATTTTGTAAAGGAGGGACCCATTTGGATGACAATAGTGTCTATCGTACCCTTTTCTTTGAAGAAACAGACGATCATTTAGCACAGTTGAATGATCATGTCTTGCAATTGGAAAATGATCCAAAAGATAGCGCCTTGCTGAATGATATTTTCCGTTCTGCCCATACCCTTAAAGGGATGGCGGCAACGATGGGCTATGACGTCATGACGCAGCTGACCCATAAAATGGAAAATATTTTTGAGTTATTTAAAACTGGGACCTTGCAAGTGACCCAGCAATCGATCTCATTGATTTTCAAATGTCTGGATCGCCTGTCAGAACTTGTGGAGGACTTGCGGGAAGAACGAGACCTGCAGCCAGCTCAAATTGCCGATTTATTGGCCGAACTTGACCAAACGGAACATTCTGGCGGTATATCAACCGAGACAGAAGCAAGCCAAAACCCCACCGCAGTGGGCGCGTTAACCCCACAGCTTCAACAGATCGATCCTTCTGATCTGTATGTGATCGAGCAAGCGGCTGGAGATGGCTATCAAGCGGTCCAAATTGCTGTTCGCTTAGATGCCCAATCCATGTTAAAAGGTGCTCGTGCCTTCTTGATCATGGAAAAGCTTGGCCAAGCAGGGGATGTTCTTTATACAGAACCAGATGCCCAAACACTCGAAGAAGGCACCTTTGAATCAGATTTTTCACTGCTGTATTTGACGCAGCAAACACTGGCTGATGTCGAGCAAAACATCGCCAGCAATAGTGAGATCGAAGCCTTCGTGGTGGCACCGTTTGATCCTTCAGCTGCTGTGTTGGAGGAGGCAGAAGAGCTGCTTCAACCAGTGCCGACCCCAGAGTCAGAGACTTCTGCTCTTCAGCAAGCGACAACAGAAACGAAAGAAAAATCGCCGGCGCCCGCGCATCATGCGTCCGCCCAAAATCAATCGATCCGAGTCGACTTGAATCGCTTAGATTCATTCTTGGATCTCGTGTCCGAATTGGTGGTCTATCGCAATCAATTGGAAGATGTCAGTGAGCGGGAAAACATCGAAGCAGTCAAAGACCCCTTAGAGCAAGTTTCGCGATTGACCTCTGAGCTGCAAGATTTGGTCTTGCGGATCCGCATGCAGCAAGTCAATGTCGTCTTTAGTCGCTTTCCACGAATGGTTCGGGACTTATCCAATGAACTGCAAAAGGAAATGGAACTTGTCATTTTTGGGGAAGAAACGGAATTGGATAAAACAGTGGTTTCTGAGTTGAGCGAACCTCTGGTCCATCTGTTACGTAATTCTGTCGATCACGGCATCGAAGCACCCGATGTTCGGGAAAAACTAGGCAAACCGCGCAAGGGCACGATTCGCTTGGCGGCCTATCAAGAAGGCAATCGCGTGATCATTACTTTAGAGGATGATGGCAAAGGCCTTGATCCGCAAGTAATCAAAGCAAGTGCTGAAAAGAAAGGCTTAGCAACGGAAGGTCTTTCCGATGAAGCGTTGCAGCAGCTGATTTTCCATCCTGGTTTTTCAACGGCGCAAGAAGTGACTAACATTTCTGGGCGCGGTGTCGGGATGGATGCCGTGCAATCCAAGATCACCCAACTAGGGGGCACGATCGAAATGAAGAGCCAGCCGAATAAAGGCACGCAGTTTGTGATCAAATTGCCATTGACTCTATCGATCATTCAAGCGTTGATGGTTCGCGTCGGAGCAGAAACCTTTGCGATCCCATTAAATCTCGTCGAACGCGTGGTGATGGTCAAAGAAGAAGAGATCATCCAGACGGTCTCAGATGAGGTCTATCGTTTTCAAGAGGAGTTGATTCCCTTGGTTCGGACCGATCAACTCTTAGCGATCGAAGGCGATCCATCTGAGAAAAAATTCGCCATCATCGTCAACAATGACCAGCAATTTCACGGCATTTTGGCAGATGAGCTGATCGGCCAGCAAGAAATCGTCATCAAGAAAATCGATCCGCTGCTGCAAAAGCTGAATCGCTATCAAGGAGCAACGATTATGGGCAACGGCTCGATCGCACTGATCCTAGACATTCATGCCATCTGTCAGGAAAAAAAGGATGACCGCTTATGAGCTATACAGCGCTGCAGATCGATGGCCTAAAAGAACTGATCAATATCGGCGGTGGTCACGCTGCGACTAGTTTATCAAAGCTCGTCCAACAACCGATCGATATGCGGGTACCGGAAGTCGAGATTCTAGCTTATGAGGACCTGTATCAGCAGATCATGGCGGAAGACAAAGAAGTTCATGTGGTGATGAGCCAGATCGAAGGGGCATTTCGAGGGATCTTCTTGTTTGTCTTAACGGATGAATCCGCCGCAAAATTGCGTCAGTTGATGATCCAAGAAAGCGATCCGTCTGAAGAATTGAAGCAATCGGTCATCAACGAGTTGACCAACATCCTTACCAATTCTTTTTTGATCGCGATCGGGCAACTGTTGGAAACCCAGCTGAGTGCATCTTTACCAAGCGCCAGCTATGATTTCTTTGGCGCAGCGATCAGCTCCATCTATTTGGCGATGGCCCAGTATGATGAGCAGGTGATGGTGATCCGTAATGAGTTCGTCTACGCCAAAGAAACATTAGAGGCATCGTTATTTTTGATTCCAGAAATCGGTGTACTAGAAAACATATTTGATTCATTAGGAATTTGAAAGGGGCAAATACAATGTCAAAAAAAGTATTGATCGTGGATGATGCGGTATTTATGCGCATGAAATTAAAGGATATTTTAGAAAAAAACGGCTATGAAGTCGTGGGGGAAGCCCAAAATGGCCAAGAGGCTTTTGAAAAATACCAAGCAACGACACCAGACTTAGTGACCATGGATATCACGATGCCAGAAGTGGATGGCTTAGAGGCATTAAAAATGATCCGCACGTTTGATGCGCAGGCCAAAGTCGTAATGTGCAGTGCCATGGGACAACAAGGAATGGTGATGGATGCGATTCGCGCCGGTGCGGTGGACTTTATCGTGAAGCCCTTTGACACGGACCGCGTAATCACTGCCATCGACAAAGCCTTTGCCTAATGCCTAGGAGGATAGCGACATGCAGATGATTCTTTTCAAAATGGCTCAGCAGTACTATTTGATCTCGGCGGACTCGGTGGACGAGGTCATTGATGCCCCTTCTTTTACGAAGGTGCCCTTAGCACCAGAGTGGGTGGAAGGGTTGATCAATCTGCGGGGGTCTGTCGTAACGGTGATTCGTTTGGCAAAATTGATTCCCATCATGGAACCAGCCTACGAAAAAAACATATTGATCATGAAGAAGCAAGAGGAGACTAAAGGGGTCCTCGTAGAAGAAGTAATTGAAGTTCTTGATATCACCGAAGACGATATCCAACTGGGCAATCAAGAGACAGAACATGCCGTTGGGGTCGTGACGATCGGTGAAAAAGTAGCCAGTGTGATTCAAATCGATCACATGATTTTTTAAAAAAATGGGGGATTAGTGTGGATCAGGTATTGACGCAGCAAGAGATTGATTTATTGTTGAATGCGATGAGCAGCGGAGAGATCGATCAAGAAATTATTGAGATAGAAGACAAACAAGCCAAAGTGAAAGCCTACGATTTTCGCCGACCAACAAAGCTGTCGAAAGAATACGTCAATACCCTGCACATGATCTTCGAGGATTTCTCGAAGATGAGCAGTAGCATGCTTTCTACCCAACTGCGGACCAATGTTTCTTTGCAGTTGGCAGCTATCGAACAAGTCAGTTATGACGAATTTATCCATTCGATACCAAAATTTACTTTGTTGGGGCTCTTTCATTCGCAGCCTTTGAGCGGGATTCAAATGATCGAGATGAACCCACAACTGTGTATGATGTTGGTGGAGTTGTTGTGCGGCGGCTTGGATGTCTATCAAAACAAGCCGATCGAAATGGATTTTAGCGAGAAAAAAAGTTTTACTGATATTGAAACAGCAATCTTGGAAGAAGTGGTGGCACAATTTGTCCGGGTCTACCAAAATGTTTGGAAGGACATCGTTGCCTTGGATTCGGTTTTGGATGGAATCGATACGAATCCGCAATTGATGCAAAACATGTCGCCCAACGAACCCGTCGTGTTAGTGACCTTTACTATCAAAATTTTTGAAGTGAAACATTTTATCAATCTATGTATCCCCTATGTCTTCTTTGAAGGGATCATTGATAAATTAAGTTTCCGCAATTGGTTTGATAGCAATCAGCCAGTCAACCAAGACGATAGCCGCGAGTTGCAAAAAAGTTTGAATGGCGTCGGTTTGAATTTAGAAGTTCTGCTGGGCCATGCTCAAATGAGTCTTTCTGAGTTTCTCCACTTAGAAGAAGGCGATGTCATCAAACTAGACAAAAAAATTACTGAACCATTGGAGACTTTCATCGATGGAAAACCTTACTTCCGAGCAAAACCTGGGAAGCAAGAGGACCGTTTAGCCATTGAATTATTAGACAAGTTAGAAGAGGAGCAAGAACTATGAGTGAACGTTTATCCCAAGCAGAAATCGATGCATTGTTGAATCAAAGTGCCCCAGCCCAGCCGCAAGGATTAGAAGAGCAAGTCAAAGTCGACATTATCGGCGAAGTTGGCAATATCTCCATGTCGCAAGCGGCGACGACGTTGTCTTCCATTCTTGATCGTCGGGTCAGCATCACGACTCCCCGGGTGTCTAAAATCAAATTTGGTGAGATCTTAAACGACCTCGTTGCACCAAAAGTAGCGACGACAGTTGAATTTAAAGAAGGCCTTTTAGGCAGTAATTTGATGCTATTAGAAGTCAAAGATGCCATCGTGATCGCCGATTTGATGATGGGTGGAACTGGTGAAACCAGCAACACTCAATTTACGGAATTAGAGCTAAGTGCTGTGGCAGAAGCTATGAACCAAATGATTGGGACTGCCTCGACTTCGATGGCGACGATGATCAGCCGCAAAGTGGATATCTTGCCGCCGATCGTCAAACTATGGGAGACACCAGAAAACATTGAGTATAGCGGGATCGAGGCAGAGGAAGAGATTTACTGTATCTCATTTTCTTTGCGCGTCGAAGGTCTGATCGAAAGCAAAATCATGCAAATCTTTACGGATCCTGTGGTCAACGATATCGCCAGTGCGATGCTCTCAGACGAAGCGACTGTCGTTACTCGGGAAACACCAACACCGCAGCCAACGGCACCCGTTGCTGCACCTACGCCAGAACCAGCGGCTGCATCAAAGCCCGTGGAAGTCAGCAAACCTGCGTTTCAAACATTGGCCTCCAGCGGAGTGAGCGATGGGGATAATTTGGACTTGATTCTTGATGTGCCATTGGATCTAAGTGTCGTGTTAGGCCGCAGCAAAAAAACCATTAAAGACATTTTATCTTTCAATACGGGGTCCGTCATCGAGCTGGAAAAACTGACGGATGAACCGCTAGAGATTTTGTTGAACGGCAAACTGATCGCCACTGGGGAAGTCGTGGTCATCAATGAAAACTTTGGTGTGCGGATCACCAACATTCTTTCGCAAAAACAACGCATCCACAATTTGCATTAATTTGAAGAAATCGCAAAAAGTTAAACATATGGGTTTAACTTTTTTGTGATTTGACCGATAGTAGAGGGTAGAAGAATGAGAACGGAGGAGAACCTATGAAAATCGAAAGAGGTTACGCAGAATACAGCGACAAGGCCATCAAACGTGAAGCGGTCAAACAAGAAAAGCCAACTGCTGCTCAGACAGAAAAAACCGTCGATGTTCAATTATCCGAAACAGCTCAAGCCATTCAAAAGAGTGCCAATCAAACAGCCAGTCGTAGTGAGCGAGTGGCAGAATTGAAACGAGCGATCAAAGAAGGCACCTACCAAGTATCTGCCGAAACGATCGCAGATAAAATGCTGCAACAAGATGAAAAGCAGGTCGACTAGATGACAGAACGGGAATTTGAGCGTCAGCTTCAGCAGTTCTTGCGGTTGCTGCAAAAAGAAAAGACCTGCTTGATCAAAAATCAAGCAGAAAAATTACCAGAACTCGTCGAGAAAAAAACCGCCTTCGTACCCGTTTTTTCCACGTATGAAGGAACTCTTTCAGTGACGATCAAAGAACTCATCCGCCAGATCCAAGTGCAGCAAGCCGAAAATCTCCTGCTGACGGAGCAAGCCATTAGTTTCCAAACTGTTTTGATGGATGCAGTCAAAGAAAATATCAAGACACCGGCAAATACGTATTCGAAATACCAAGAAAAACAAGCTGTCTCAACAGCGATCATCGATCAAAAAATGTAAGGAGTACTTCTATGACAGGACTATTTGGTTCATTAGGCACCGCAACCCGGGGCATGACCGCCAATCAAGCAGCGTTGCAAACCAGCAGCCACAACATTGCAAATACCAATACAGATGGCTACTCAAGACAACGAGTCAACTTGCAAGCCGAAGCGTCTTACCATCTAGCGGGTGTTGGCAGCATCGGTATGGGTGTGAAAGTCGGCAGTGTCGAACGGATCGTCGATGATTTTGTCATTGGACAAGTACGCAATGCCAATTCTACCTATACATATTATGAACAAAAAGCAGACATATTAGGACAGCTGGAAAGTTTAATGAATGAGCCTTCTGACAATGGACTGTCCAAACAGCTGGCAACGATGTTTGATTCTTGGACCGCATTAGCCAACAATCCTGAACTGGATACGTCTAAGACCCTTGTGCTGGAAAACAGCAGTACGTTTGCCGATACCATCAACCAAATGGGCAAACAAATGACGCAGCTGCAAAGCGACACGCTGGATACCATCGAAAAATCCGCGCTGGACTTCAATGAGAAGGTCAAACAGCTGCAATCCTTGAATGAACAGATCTATGGGTTGACGACGAGTGGTGAGACACCGAATGATCTTTTGGATCGTCGAGACAGTCTGTTGAAAGATCTCTCGGGTCTAGCAGGGATCGAAACCAAGACCGATCAGTATGGCCGTGGGTTTGTATCCATGAGCGGACAGACGATCTTAAGTGCGGAGGAACGCAATACCCTTAGTGTGGTGGTGGGACAAAGCGACACAGGCGCCTTGGTTTCCAAAGACGGCAACGCCTTGAATCCTGCCGAAACCATTACAGGGTCTTATCCAGCTGGAACCGTCTTGTTGACGAAAACCACCGACAATGGCGAAACCGCCTATACAGAATTGCCAATCAAAGAAGGCGCGATCGGTGGCCTGCAAGCATCATCTGGGGAGATCGGCAGCCGCTTGACGGAATTGAACAACTTTACGTCGACGATCGCGCAAGCCATGAACATGGTCTTTACTGGCGGCGCTTCTCCTACTAGCGGACTATTTGAGATCGGCCAAGATGATACTGGTACAGCGACGACGATTCGGGTCAGCCAAGCACTGTTAGATAACCCAAGTCTGGTGACCGGCGGAACGAGCAATGCAGCAGGAGATGGTTCAAGAGCTGCTGCAATGGCGAAACTCAGCAGTGCCAAATTGGACTTCCCGTTGTCAGAAAAGACGATCGCTTCTTTTGATTCTGAGACATTGACGTTTGCCAATGCAGCATCTGGCATGAGTGTCAGCAGCTACTTTAACAGCATCGTCACCAAAAACGGGATCTCAAAACAGCAAGCCGACAATACAGTCAGTGCCCAATTGTCGCTGCTGAATCAACTAGAATACAAAAATCAATCGGTGTCTGGGGTTTCATTAAATGAAGAAATGTCAGATGTGATTCGTTTCCAACAAGGATTTCAGGCCAATGCCCGCATATTATCGGTCGTTTCTGAAATGTTAGACACATTGATCAATCGAACAGGAGTGTAGACCATGCGTATTTCCAATTCAATCACCTACAATGATTTTTTACGAAATCTAGGAACCAACGCCTCCAAAGTCCAATCCACGTTGAATCAGCTATCGAGCTTAAAAGAAGTCAGCAAGTCCTCGGATAATCCGCTGCTGGTTTCAAAAATCATGGATCTCAATGTGTCGTTAAATCAAAACAAAACTTACAACAATACGATCAAAGACAGTATTTCTTGGACAAAAGCCCAAGATTCTGCTTTAGAAAGCGTCAGTACTTCGATGCTGCGGATTCGCTCGTTGGTTCAATCTTCTGCCAATGCGACAGCTGGCAGTGAGGAATTAGGGGCAAATCGTTCAGAGATCGAGCAAGAGATCGAAGGCATCGTTGAATCATTAAACACCAACTTTGATGGCCGCTATCTATTTAGCGGAACGAATACGACGACGGCGCCTTTTGAGATCGTCAAAGAAAATGACGCCATCGTCGGTATCAAATACAATGGCACCAGCGAAGACTTGCCGCGAGAAATCGCAAATGGGGTCTCGGTGGATCTGTTAGCCAGCGGTGATCGTCTGATGAACGAGACGGGCACAGCTGAGGATCCCCAAAATTTAAGCACCTATTTCAATGATTTGTTGTCTGCGTTGCGCAGTGATGATAAAGATGCTTTAGGGGGCGAGCTTTTAACCGCTCATGACCAGCATGCCACTAATGTGGTGAATGTACGGGCGCAGATCGGCACCCTCTACAATCGCTTGGAAGCGGCAGCTGATCGAAATGAGACGGAAAAGCTGAACTTGACCGAAACACTGTCCAACAAACAAGACGTCGATATTGCGGAAAAGTATATGGAATATCAAAATCAAATGACTGCCTACCGTTCAACACTAGCGATGGGAACAAAGATCATGCAGATGTCCATTCTAGATTATTTAAATTAACCCAAAAACTTTTGTTCTTTGCTGAGAGCAAAAGTTTTTTATTTTTTTTAGAAAAAAGGCTTAACCCTGAACGGTTTCTTCCGATAAATAGTAGCAGAGGGAAACCTTAGCGAATAAAAATTAGGAGGAACTACACATGAGAATCAATACAAACGTTTCAGCATTGAATACTTACTCACGCCTAACGGCAGCAAATGCTTCTAAAAGCAATTCTTTGTCTAAATTATCTTCAGGCTTACGCATCAACAAAGCTGGGGACGACGCAGCTGGCTTAGCAATTTCTGAAAAAATGAAAGGCCAAATCGGCGGTTTGTCACAAGCAAAAAGCAACGCACAAGATGGTATTTCATTGATCCAAACAGCAGAAGGTGCATTAAATGAAACCCACAGCATCTTAGGCCGTATGCGTGATCTTGCGGTACAAAGTTCAAATGGTACGTTAAGTGATGACGACCGCAGTGCGATCAACAAAGAATACACTGCATTGTCTGATGAAATCGACCGTATCAGCAATACCACTGAATTCAATACAAAAAGCTTGTTAACTGGTGAAGGCGATGATGCGAAATCATTCACTTTCCAAATCGGTGCCAATGCAAACCAAACAATGAGCGTTTCAATCAACAACATGAGCTCATCTGCATTGAAAGTAAAAGGCTTAGATTTAACACAAGCCATTGATACAAGCGATGCCAAAGCTGTTGCTGCAGCAAAAGATAAAGCAGTAGCGACTGCCTTCAAAGCAGATGCTACAACAAAATATGCAGCGGACGGCACAGTTGATGCGGCAGCTGGTAAAACAGTTGCTGAATTACAAACAGCCATCGATACAGCAGCGGATGATACAGCAAAAGCAACAGCTCAAAAAACATACGATGATGCTTTAGCAACATTTACCGCTTCTGATGAAGGCAAAGCAGCAGCGGCAACTGTCAGCGTTGAAAACAACCCAATCACGAAAATCGATGAAGCGATCAAAGCAGTTTCTGCACAACGTGCGGATCTTGGTGCGGCGCAAAACCGTCTAGAACACACAATCAACAACTTAGGTACAACGCAAGAAAACCTATCTGAAGCAAACTCACGTATCCGTGACGTTGATATGGCCCAAGAAATGATGAGCTTTACGAAGAGCAACATCCTTTCTCAAGCAGCAACTTCAATGTTGGCACAAGCAAACTCAATGCCTAACAGCGTATTGAGCTTGTTACAAGGATAATTTTTGATCAAGTGAACCACTGACACAAGGACTGCCTAGGGGAAGCGCAGTTCTTGTGTTTTACATAGCAGCACAAAAACGCTTAGAAATGAGGAAGCTCTGATGGATATTCAGCCAATGTCAGGAATACACCCGATCGAAGCCGTTGCGTCGGTCGCTAAAGCACGTCCGATCGAATCCCTAGATCAAGAGACCGCCAACCTTCAGCCGCAACACCAAGAGGGGAAACTGGCGGAGAAAAAGGAACAGACAGCGGCAACTGAACCGCCGATCCACTATTTTTCAGTAGCCGATCAGCACAAGATCGCAGCCTCCGTGGAGGAAGTGAATCAGCGACTACTTGGCAAAGATATGAAATTGGCTTATGAAGTACATGAGCGCACAGGGCGTACCATGGTGCGTTTAGTGGATATGCAGACCAACGAAGTGATCAAAGAGATCCCGCCCGCCAACATGCTAGACGTGATTGGGAAAATATGGGATGACATGGGCATCGCGGTCGATCGAAAGGGATGAAAACATGGCAAGTGTAACCAGCAGTTCAGGAATCAGTACAACGCTAGGGAGTTACTCTGGCGTGACTTCAGAGGATATTGAAAAATTATTGGCGGCAGATGCGATCAACAAGACCCGCGCTGAGAATAAAATCACGTCGCTAAAAGCACAAAAAACGGCGTGGAGTGATATCAGCACTCGCTTGACTAACTTTTTGTCAAAAGTCGATGCATTACAAAAAGATGATGCTTATCAAACGAAAAAAGCGACGACCACCAATAGCAGCATCGCTTCAATTGCAGGAACAACGGAAGCTCCAGAAGGCACCTATGATCTAAAAGTCAACCAACTAGCAACAGCCACGAAGGTGACCGGGAGTCAAGTAGCTCAAAGCAGCAAAGCGGCCCTAAATGTCAGTGGTCAGCTGTCATTGACCAGTTCGGAAGTCGATGAAGATGGCAAACCGATCACCGCTTCGATCGAGATCACGGCCGAAGACAGCTTAAAAGATGTGGCAGCCAAGATCAATAGCCAAAGCAAGACGACCTTCGTCGCGGCGAGCATCGTGGATAACCGTTTGATTTTAACGAACACCAAAATGGGCGACAAAAATTTCTTGATCGACGGCAATGCTGCCGAAGGGTTAGGGATTGGTTCAACTGCGACAACGACGCAAGGCCAACCGGCTATTTTTGAGCTAGACGGCATGAAGATCACTCGCGACAGCAACAGTGTGACGGATGTTATCGATGGTGTCACGCTGACGTTAGCGAAAAAAAGCGAGGAGCATGTGACGCTTTCTTTAGCCAATGATACCTCGAAAGTCGTTGATGCAGTGCAAGGATTAGTGGATCAATACAATAGCTTGATGAGTTTTATCGGCGACAATTTGACCGTGGGAGATCCTAGTAGTGAAAACAACAAGACGGGGACCTTGGTGGGAGACAGTGCGTTGACCCGTCTACAGACCCAATTGCGAAATTTGATCACCATTCCAGCCGTCAGCGGCTCAAAGCTGACCGCCAATAAGCTAGGCATCTCCACCGTTGATAATGATGGTACATTGGGACTGGATACGACAAAGTTAAAAGAAGCCTTAGCGGAAGATCCCGCTGCTGTGAAGTCTTTCTTTTATGCAAGTACGAAAACCAAAGAAGCCGATGGCACTGCGAGCACGAAAGAGACTGGCTATACACTAGCCCTAAAAGAATTAGCCAACAGCTATGTCGTCAATACTTCAGCCAATAAAGGGATCATTGCCACCAAATCTGCGACCTATGACAGTACCATCAAGGATTTAAACAAGCAGATCACACGGTTTGATGATATTTTGGCAATGAAAAAAGAGCGTTACATCACAATGTTTACCAAGTTAGACTCCGTGATGATGGAGGCTGAAAATCAGCTGAGCTACCTAAGCAATCAGTTTGCCAATACGTCAAACTAGGCTAGATAGCCGATTAAAGCAGTCATTTTTTCATTCGCATAAGAAACCCTCGTCAACATGAAAGGAAACAACCTATGGAGCCACACGTATCATTAGATGAACGTTTGAATCAGATTTTAACTGGTTTTGCCCAATGGCGCGGCGACAGCGAAGAAGCCAGTCGTTTGATGGCAGCCAATGCAGCGGTCATAGCAGCCATGCAAGCAGAAGCACAGAGCCATAGTCCACAAACCAGTGCATTGGCGCAACAAGTGATCCAAGCGTATCAAGCGTTCTTAGACCAGGTCAAAGCCCAGCAGCAAGAGATCAAACAAGAATTGGGGCGTTTGAACCGCAAAAACAATCTTGTCAAAACGTATTTGCAGCAAGAAGACAGTGCCGCCTTCGTCGAATTTGATTTATAGTGAGGAAAAAAAGATGAATTATCAAAAAATGCAAAACAACTATTTGCAGAACCAAGTAATGAGTGCCTCCCCCAACAAACTGATTGAAATGCTGTTGCAAGCAGCGATCAAAAATATCAAATTAGCAGTGATCGCATTGGAAAAAGAAGATTTGAGCCAAGCTCATCAGCAATTTGTCAAGGCGCAGAATATTTTATTGGAATTACGGGTCTCTTTAGACCGTGAGCAAGGCGGCGCTATCGCTGAAGATCTCGATCAGCTGTATGGCTATATGTACGATCAGCTAGTCAGTGCCAATGTCCAAAAAGAGGCAGCCCCTGCAGAAACGGTCGTCCCGCTTTTAAGCGAACTACTGGAAAGCTGGCAAACGATCACCCAATAAATTTGAGAAAAAGCAAAGAAACGACCACCTAAAACCTAGAAAAGTTTAGTAATTGGTTAAATTTTTACCATGTATCCCTTTTCACTAAGCTTTCTTTTACCCCTCCTCGTCCCTATCTGGTACTCTTTTTATGAGCGTACCGAAAAGGTGCAAGGAGGTTTTTTTTTGAAACAAAAAATAGTACAAAAGCCGCTTTTCTGGCAAGTGGTGATTCTGATTGCAATGAGTGGTGTTTTTTTATTACCGCAGATCCTAGGCCAAGGCATGATTTTGGGCTCTGATGTGGTCTTTCACTTCAATCGTTTTTATGAGACCAGCCAGCAGATCAAAGAGGGCAATTTTCAATATTTTCTTTCTATCTACGGGTTTCAGCAATCTGCTCGTATCGTCAATGCATTATACGGGCCTTTTTTTGCCTATTTCCAAGGATTGCTGGTCTTGCTGAGTCCTTCGTGGTTTTCTTACCAACTGCTCGCCAATGGGCTGCTCTATCTGCTAGCAGGGTTTTCGATGTTTGGCTTATTAAAGAAACTACGAGTCAATGGCTGGCTGTCAGTGGGGATGAGCATCCTGTTTATGGCGACCTATTCTGTCCAGTATTGGATTGAGCGGCAGGGCTTTTCTGCTTGGGGAGCGGCCGTGTTACCGCTGTGTCTGATTCCACTGATCGCACTAGGGGAACATAAACGGTTGCGGCCTTTTGCGGTAGGGGTTTCCGTGGCGGTCTTATTTCAAATCCATGTGTTTTCAAGCATCTTGTTAGTGCTCTTATATGTGCCCTTTTTCTTACGCGCCTTTTTTGTTGGAACTTCCGGCGAAGAAAAACGACAATTGGTGCTGCGCTTAGCAGGAGCGATCGGGATCTTCTTACTGTTAACCGCCAATATTTGGTTAGGGATGTTGGATCTCTATACGAGTAACACGTTGATCGCGCCTTTTGTGAATCGCAACATGCAGAACAATACCATTACTGGAACCAGCAGCTATTGGTGGACGACTCCGTACCTGCTGCCCATCTTATGTGCTTTGTTCTTTTGCGGTGCGATCCGTGTATGGCCGCGTCTATCTGGCGGCTTCAAATTAATGACGGCAGCTGCAGCAGTCTTTTTCGTTTTATCATCGAACGCTGTTCCTTGGCAATGGCTAGGCAGTCTGGACAATGGTGTGATCAATTTACTGCAATTTCCTTTTCGGTTCTTTGTTCCTGCCACGATTTTGATCTTAGTCGGTTTGTGCCTGCTAGTTCCTTATTATCGGGGCAAGCCATTGGCAAATCCGCGTTGGTTCGTCCTCGTTTTAGTCTTGAGTGTTGGTCAAATCCTGATCCAAAACACGGTCAAAATGCAGGATTGGCACTCTGATGAAGCGGCGGTTTCACTGCGAAACCACACCTATCTGTCGGCGGAATCTGAAGCGCAATTGAAGGAAGCCTATTTTAGTAACGACAAGTCCTTAGCCTTAGCGCTGTATCAACGTTCTACGCCAGATTATCTGCCCCTCTATCAAGAGACCAAGAAGAACAAATACAATTTGTACGGGGAAGAAATCATTGAAAAGAATGATACCGTGGCAAAAACCGTAGAAAACGGGAAGCTTACTTTACGTTGGCAAGGTGATAAAGAGACGTGGAAGGCGTTACCGATCATCAATTACCGATATACTGAATTGACCCTCAATCAGCAGCCGCTAACTGAAAAAGATGTCTCTTTGAGTGCCATTGGTGCCGTTTCTGTCCAACAGCAAGCAGGGGAGAATGTCTTAGTCGTTGATTACGACGCGCCTTGGTTTTTCGACGGAGCTTTATGGCTGACGATCATTTCTTGGCTCGCTTTACTCATCGGCTTTATCAGCTGGAAAACCAGACAGCTGTACCGTCGTCGTAAGGTCGTACAAGCTTTATTGAAAGAATCTGAATAAAATGAATCAGAAAAGAACTTCAGCGAGAGGGCTGAAGTTCTTTTTTTGCTGATCAACAACAGTGTACCTGTTGCTTTTCGTCAGAAACAATAATCGTTGCGCACGCAACGATTATTCCTTATAATAGATTAGACACTTTGAAGAACTAAGAAAGGCAGGAGTGCTCATGGAAGCCATTATCCGCTCAATCAATCATATTGCCCGTCTCGCCACCCTTTATCGGGAAAAAGAACTGAAAAAATTTGGTTTAGGCGGGATGCATCATACCTATATCTTAAACATTTGCCGCCAACCGGGGATCAGTCAAGAAGCCTTAGCCAAGAAGATTTTTGTGAATAAAAGCAATGTTGCCCGTCAACTAGCAATCCTAGAAGAACGAGGATTTGTCACTAGAACCAGCAGTCCCACCGACAAACGACAATTACTGGTTTATCCAACCGAAAAAGCACTCGCCGTCCAACCAGCAATCCAACAGCTGCTTCAAAGCTGGAATGAACAAGTCGTAGCAGGTTTTTCTGCTGCCCAACAGCAGCAGTTGATCGCCGATCTGGAAATCGTCAAAGAAAATTCCCAGCGGCTTTTAGCGAAAGATGAGGCGATGGAATGAATCTTTTGACTCAATATTTAAAACCCTATATCGGCCGCATCTCCCTTGGCGTCAGTATCAAATTCTTCGGCTCCCTGATGGACTTGCTATTGCCTTGGATTTTGGCGTATATCATCGATTCTGTGATTCCCACGAAGCAGGTATCTGCGATTTTTGCTTGGGGTGGGGCGATGGTGGTCTGCTCCATCATCGCAGTCGTCACCAATATCATCGCCAATCGGATGGCCTCCAGTGTTGCTCGCGATACCACCGGCAGTATACGCCATGATTTATTTGAAAAAGTTTCCTATCTGTCGATTCCGCAAGTCGAAGAAGTCGGGATCCCTTCCTTGGTGTCTCGCTTGACGACAGACACTTACAACATCCATCAAACGGTAGGCATGATCCAACGGATGGGGATTCGTGCCCCGATTCTGTTATTAGGGGGGATCATGATCACTGCCACATTAGATCCCGTGTTGACGCTGGTCTTAGTAGGCGTCTTGCCCTTCACTTTAGTGGCGGCAGTCACGATCTCGAAACGGGGGATCCCCTTGTTTGCTTCATTACAAAAGCAAGTGGATGTGTTGGTGCGAACTGTCCGTGAAAATGTGACTGGGGCTCGGGTGATCAAGGCCTTGTCCAAAGCAGATTACGAGAAAAAGCGCTTTGACCACGTCAACCAAGACGTAGTAGCTGCGGAAACTACCGCTAATCGAACGATGGCTGCGACACCACCCCTGATGGACCTATTTTTGAATATCGGACTGACGCTAGTGATCGTCGTCAGTGCCTTTCGCGTCAATCAAGGATTGACCCAACCAGGCGTCATCATCGCCTTTTTGACTTATTTTACGATCATTTTGAATGCCATGCTCAGTATCACGCGCATCTTTGTGATCGTGTCGAAGGGGCTGGCTTCTGCCGATCGAATCCAATCCGTCTTGCGCCTGCCGCAAAATATGCAAGTCATTGAGGCGCCTGTCAAAGAAGAGTCTGCGCATATCGTTTTTGAAAAAGTTTCCTTCACCTATCCTAACGGTACCCAGGTGCTGAAAGACATCGATTTTTCCTTGCAGCCGGGAGAAACCTTAGGGATCATCGGTGCGACTGGTAGTGGAAAATCAACGATCGTCAAACTACTGCTGCGTCTCTATGACCCAACGAAGGGCATGATTCGCATCGCTGGTCGCGACATTCGCTCCATCGATCCGACGGAGCTGCATCAGTTATTCGGTGTCGTCTTACAAAAAGACGTGCTTTTTGCGGAAACGATCGAAGAAAATATCGCTTTTGGTCGGCGGTTTTCCAAAGAACAGATCGAAGAAGCGGCGGCTCGCGCCCAAGCCAAGGAGTTTATCAATCAACTACCCAAGCGCTTAGCTCATCCATTGCATGCCAAAGGCAGCAATTTAAGCGGGGGTCAAAAGCAGCGGGTCTTGTTATCGCGGGCCTTGGCGGGGGATCCAGAGATTTTGATTTTGGATGATTCTGCCAGTGCGCTGGATTATCGGACCGACGCTCAGTTGCGCAAGGTCCTGAGACAGCAGTTTCAACAGACGACGACGGTCTTGATCGCGCAGCGGATCAGCTCGATCCAGCATGCCGACAAAATTTTGGTGCTGGAAAACGGGCAAATGAACGGCTTTGGCAGTCACCAAGAATTACTAGCAGAAAATGCGATCTACCAAGCCATTTATCAAGGTCAGACAGGAGGTGCCGACGATGCCGAAGAAAAAAACGGAAAAACCGCAGGATAGTAAGAAAACACTACGGCGTTTGTGGGGCTATCTCTACGAGTACAAAGGTCTCCTGCTGGCAGCCGCTGTATTGATGATGGCCAGCAACATCTTCGCCTTGGTGGGCCCGTTGCTTTCAGGATACGCCATTGATGCCATTCAACCGGGTCCCGGCAAGGTCATTTTTGACCGAGTCTTCTTTTATTGTGGGCTGATGCTGCTGTTTTATCTTGCGTCTTCCCTTCTTAGTTATCTGATTTCGCTCATGATGATCCGCTTGAGTCAGCGGGTGGTAGCAGCGATGCGCAAGGCGATTTTTGATAAAATCACCGAACTGCCAGTGGGGTATTTTGACCGAGTCGCCACTGGGGATATCATCAGTCGCATCAGTTATGATGTCGATACCATCAATACGTCATTGGCCAGCGATGCCATTCAAGTCCTCAGCAGTCTTGTGACGATCATTGGTTCGTTTGTGATGATGGTTTTGATTTCGCCGCTGCTGGTGCTGATTTTTGTCGTAACGGTTCCCGCTTCGATCTTTTTGACCCGCTTTTTGATGAGCAAATTTCAACCATTGTTTCGCCGTCGTTCCCGCAAATTAGGCGAATTGAACGGCTTTGTGGAAGAGATTATTTCTGGTCAGCAAACGATCAAGCTGTATAACCAAGAAGAAGCGATCATCAGCCGTTTTGACGAAAAAAACCAAGAAGCGGTGGATGCCTATTACAATGCCGAGTACTACGGCAGTATGACTGGTCCTTCCATCAACTTTATCAACAATCTGTCGTTGTCCTTGATCAGTATGTTTGGCGCCTTGCTGTTTTTGTTCGGTCATCTGACATTAGGGAATGTTTCTTCCTTTGTTCTTTACTCCAGAAAATTTTCAGGACCAATCAATGAGTTAGCCAACATCTTCAGTGATTTGCAATCGGCATTGGCGGCGGCAGAACGGATCTTCCGTTTGCTGGATGAAGAACCTGAAGTTTCTGATGTTCCTGGAGCCTACGAATACCACGAGGTGTCTGGTGATGTCGCCTTTGACCATGTGACCTTCGGCTATCAAGCACAGCAGCCCATCATCAAAGACCTTTCGCTACAAGTACCAGCTGGCAGCTTGGTCGCGATCGTCGGACCGACCGGAGCGGGGAAAACCACCATCGTGAACCTCTTGATGCGGTTTTATGACCCTGACCAAGGAGCGATTCGGTTAGACGGTAAAAATATCCGCCAAGCGACACGCCGCAGCTTACGGCAAAGCTATGCGATGGTGCTGCAAGATACCTGGTTGTTCACGGGAACGGTTTTCGACAATTTGGCCTACGGCAAGGCGAATGCGACGTTGGCAGAAGTCCAAGCTGCTGCACAAGCCGCCCATATCCATGACTTTATTATGAGCCTGCCAAAAGGCTATGATACTTTGATCTCTGAAGACGGAACCGGTATCTCACAAGGGCAAAAACAGCTGTTGACGATTGCACGAGCAATGCTGTTGGATGCCGATCTGTTGATTCTTGATGAAGCCACATCGAATGTCGACACGCAAACAGAGCTGCTGATCCAAGCAGCGATGACCAAATTGATGAAAGGCAAAACTTCCTTTGTGATCGCTCATCGCTTGTCCACGATTCGACATGCCGATACGATCCTCGTGGTGGAACAGGGGAATATCGTAGAGCAAGGGACCCACGAAGAGTTATTAGCCAAAGAGAGGCGTTACGCCGCACTCTATCAGGCACAATTTGATGCATGATCCATAGCTAGTCCACATCCTTGCAAGGAGAACGCCACTGCTTGCAAGGATATTTTTTGCGTGCCATCGGCTTTCTTGGCATAGGTACAAAATCTTCTTATGACAAATCAGGCAATTATCGGTATACTTAAGAAAGGGGTATCATCAAACAGAAAGAAGGGAAACAATTGGATCATAAACAACTAAAAGAATTCCCCAACGATTTCTTATGGGGTTCAGCATCAGCAGCCTATCAAGTAGAAGGCGCATGGCAAGAAGACGGCAAAGGCGCTTCGGTTTGGGACGATTTTGTCCGCATTCCAGGAAAAACCTTTAAAGCAACTAACGGAGATGTCGCAGTCGACCATTACCACCGCTTCAAAGAAGATGTTGCCTTGATGAAAGAACAAGGATTGAAAACCTACCGTTTTTCCATTGCTTGGACACGGATTTTTCCAGAAGGACGAGGAGAAGTCAATCAAGCAGGGTTAGACTTTTATTTAGCATTGATCGATGAACTGATAAAAGCAGGGATCGAACCGATGGTGACCTTGTACCATTGGGATCTGCCACGAGCCTTGCAAGAAGAATACGGTGGCTGGGAATCTCGCAAAATCATTGAAGATTTCACCAACTATGCGGCCGTATTGTTTGAAGCCTTTCGCGGCAAAGTCCACTATTGGGTCAGCTTGAATGAACAAAATATCTTTACTTCTTTAGGTTATCTTTTAGCTGCCCATCCACCAGGAGTGACCGATCCTAAACGGATGTATGAAGTCAATCATATCGCTAACTTGGCGAATGCTTCGGTGATCAACAAGTTCCATGAGATGAAAATCCCAGGGAAAATCGGACCAAGTTTCGCCTACTCACCAAACTACCCAATCAACAGCGACCCGAAAAATATTTTGGCAGCTGAAAACGCGGAAGACTTGATGGCGCATTATTGGTTAGACGTCTATCTATGGGGCGAATACCCGATTGCTGCAATGAATTACTTGAAAGAGCAAGGGATCGCACCAACGATCGAACCAGGAGATATGGACTTGCTGCGTTCAGCAAAACCAGATTTCTTAGGGATCAACTATTACCAAACAGCAACAAATGCCTACAATCCATTAGATGGTGTCGGAGCGGGGAAAATGAACACCACTGGGAAAAAAGGCAGCTCCGAAGAAACCGGGACACCAGGAATGTTCAAAAAAGCCGAAAATCCATTTGTGGAACGGACGAATTGGGATTGGGAGATCGATCCTCAAGGGCTGCGGATCGCTTTACGACGAATCACTAGCCGTTATCGGGTGCCTGTGATCATTACCGAAAACGGACTTGGTGAATACGACAAACTAACCGACGATCATCAAATCCATGACCAATACCGCATCGATTATTTAGCAGGGCATGTCCATGCCATCAAAGAAGCGATCAGCGACGGCGCGGAAGTTCTTGGCTATTGCACCTGGTCCTTCACTGATTTGCTAAGCTGGTTGAACGGCTACCAAAAACGCTATGGTTTTGTCTATGTTGACCAAGATGAAACGCAAGAAGGATCTTTGGCACGCTACAAGAAAGACAGCTTCTACTGGTACCAAGAGCTGATCAAAACCAACGGGCAAGAGTGCCAGCCTCCTAAAACCAATACCTGAATAAGCGAAACGACCCCTGCAACGGCAGTAATCGTTTCTTAGAAAAAGTACGTTCCACCTGTAGCGACTGCCCAAAGGTAGACCAAAAGTCTCGCGTTTTGGGCCGCTTCAAAGGAGAACGTCCTTTTTTTGAGTATTATCGTTGACAAGTGTAAACGATAATTGTAAAGTAGAAGAAGATTACAACTGTAAATATAAAAGGTTAATGGGTTTGCATAGCAAGCAAGGAGGAAGGAAACAATGATCGAAAAGAATTATGGGGTAAAAGGGATGACCTGTGCGTCTTGTTCCCAGACCGTCGAAAAAACAGTCAGCAAGCTGACGGGGGTCGACCAAGCAGCTGTCAATTTGGCTTCTGAAAAATTACATATTCGTTATGATGAGCAGCAGCTCACCGAAGAAACACTCGCTGCGGCCATCAAAGCAGCGGGCTATCAACTGATAGGCTCCCAAAGACAAGAGACCTTTGCCATCTCGGGCATGACCTGTGCGTCTTGTGCCCAAACAGTAGAAAAAGCCGTTCAAAAATTAGCGGGTGTGGAGCAAGCCTCCGTCAATCTGGCAACAGAAAAACTGACGGTCAGCTATCAACAAGATCAAGTGACCGCCGCGAAGATCGCAGCTGCCGTGAAAGAGGCGGGCTATGATGCACAGCTGCCGACCGCTTCTGCCGACAAGGCGGATTCAAAACAGGCAGAGATTCGTGCTTTATGGCAACGGTTTTGGCTTTCAGCGCTCTTTACGATCCCCTTGTTCTATTTGACGATGGGGGAAATGATCGGTTTGCCGATCCCTGGCTTTTTAGATCCGATGGCCTATCCAGTCAATTTCGTTACCACTCAATTGCTTTTGGTCTTACCGGTGATGGTCCTCGGTCGCGCCTTTTACATTGCTGGTTTCAAAGCGCTTTGGAAAGGCCATCCCAACATGGATTCCCTCGTCGCATTGGGAACCAGTGCTGCCTTCTTTTATAGTATTTATGGGACCGTGATGGTCTACCTGGGCACGACCCACTATGCGATGCACTTGTACTATGAAACGGCCGCCGTTATTTTGGCATTAGTTACCTTAGGAAAATACCTTGAGTCGGTCTCGAAGGGCAAAACCTCCGAAGCAATCAAGAAGTTGTTGGATCTCGCACCGAAAAAAGCCCGCGTGCTTCGCGGCAGCGGGCATCAAGCCGAAGAAGTCGAAGTGGGTATTGAAGAAGTCGCAGCCGGCGATATCTTAGTCGTACGACCTGGTGAAAAGATTCCTGTGGATGGGATCGTTACCCAAGGACGCTCTGCCATCGATGAATCAATGATCACCGGAGAAAGCTTACCTATCGAAAAACAAGTCGGTGATCGGGTGATCGGCGCTAGTATCAACAAAAATGGCTCGTTTCAATACGAAGCCACCAATGTGGGAGAAGATTCAACGTTAGCGCAAATCATTCAGTTAGTAGAAAATGCCCAAGGCTCCAAAGCGCCGATTGCCCGCATGGCAGATAAAGTTTCGGGTGTGTTTGTCCCGATCGTCATGGTCTTGGCGGTTTTTGCAGGACTTGCCTGGTTTTTCTTAGGACAAGAAACCTGGATCTTCTCATTGACCATTACGATCTCTGTATTAGTGATTGCCTGTCCGTGTGCTTTAGGATTAGCGACACCGACCGCCATCATGGTGGGTGCGGGCAAAGGGGCAGAAAATGGCGTCTTGATCAAAAGCGGCGATGCGTTAGAAACAGCTAGAAACGTGACGACGATCGTCTTTGATAAAACCGGCACGATCACAGAAGGCAAACCAGTCGTAACAGATCTCCTGCCTACTGGCAATCACACGCCGACGGAATTGTTGCAGCTGGCGGCTTCTGTTGAAAAAGGCTCAGAACATCCATTAGGCGAAGCCATTGTGATCGAAGCCCGCACGCAAGCCCTCGCCCTACAAGAAGTTGACGGGTTTGAAGCGATCCCAGGGCATGGGATTCAAGGAATGATCGCTGGCAGTCCAGTCCTATTAGGCAACCAGAAATGGTTGGAAAAACAAAACGTTGCCATCGATGGCCTGATCGAGCAAGCCCAACAATTGGCTCAAGAAGGGAAAACACCGATGTATGTTGCCAAAGACGGCGAAGCGATCGGGATCATCGCTGTGGCAGATACTATCAAAGAAAGCAGTCGAAAAGCCATTGACCGATTGCATCAAATGGGCTTGTACGTAGCAATGATCACGGGCGACAATGCCCGAACGGCCCAAGCCATCGCCAAACAAGTCGGTATCGATGAAGTGATCAGTGACGTCTTGCCAGAAGATAAAGCCGCCAAAGTAGCTGGCCTGCAAGCCAAAGGCCAAAAGGTTGCGATGGTAGGTGACGGGATCAATGATGCGCCCGCGTTAGCCCAAGCCGATGTAGGGATCGCGATCGGCTCCGGTACCGATGTCGCCATCGAATCGGCAGACATCGTACTGATGCGCAGCGATCTGATGGACGTCCCATCAGCGATCGAGTTAAGTCGGGCAACCATCAAAAACATCAAAGAAAATCTTTTCTGGGCCTTTGCTTATAACGTCTTAGGCATCCCTGTCGCAATGGGTGTGCTGCATCTTTTCGGTGGTCCCTTGCTCAATCCAATGATCGCTGGGGCGGCTATGAGCTTCAGCTCGGTATCCGTTTTATTAAATGCCTTGCGGCTGAAACGATTCCAACCCTCAGCGAAAAAGTAAACGAAGCAACGAATGCACCAACAAAAAGACCTGCCCACGGTTTCTGATGGAAGAAAATCGTGGGTAGGTCTTTTTAGTGCTGGACATCTAAATAAGAGTAGGCCCGCACGTCATAACGGTTGCGACTACGGGAAAATTCGATGGGTGAGCCATTTTTCTGATAGACGATCTGTTCGATCTCTAAGACCGGATCATCGGCTTTACAGTCCAAATACTGTTGATCGTACGCGGTACTTTTATCAGCGGCGATGGTGCGGTAGGCGCCAGCAAACTGGACCCCTAGTTCCTCTTTGACATAACGGTAGATAGAACTTTCTAAATGGCCACGAGTTAAATTGGGCACCAAATGGACGGGCATATAGGTATATTCTAAAATAAACGGCTGGTCTTCAAGAATCCGCAAGCGGACAATACTATAGATCGGCTGTTCTTCCGTTAACATCAACTTTTCTTGGATCGTTTGGTCAGGAAATTCGACTTGAAAATCGATGACTTGACTGACTAGCTTGCGGCCAGCTTTGCCCATTTCCGTTGACAAGCCTTCATAGACCGTTAAAGCAGTGGTGTCTTTTTTTAAGAATGGGTGGTTCAATATTTTTGTTCCAGCGCCCCGCTGAGAATAAACCAGTCCTTCCATGGCTAAAATACCGATGGCTTTTTTGACGGTCATCCGGCTGACTCCGAATTCCTCGACTAAATCAGTTTGGTTCGGCAGTAAGCTGTCAGGCGGATACGTTTTGTTTTTGATACGTGTGCGTAAAATATTGGCAATTTCTTGGTATTTTGGCATCTGATCACCTCGCAAGAAGTATAGCTGAAAAAAGCGGTTTCGACAATCAAACCTTGGTTTTTTTATAAAAAGAACGGCTGACTGAAAAAATTCAGCCAGCCGTTGCGCTTAATCGATCGATGGTTCTGCTTGACGATCTAAAACACGTAAGAATGGATACCAGATCAAGCCGACGATCACCACGTCAATGACTTGCAGCAAACCACCTAACCAAGAGTTGGTTGCTAAGACACCACTGAAGACCACTGGAACGGTCCAAGGAACAGAAACACCAGTTGGTGCAGGAACAAGTCCAGCCGCCATCACTAAGTAGTTGAAGGTCGTTACCACAAGAGGTGCCACGACCCAAGGAATCAGGATCGTCGCATTCAAGACGATCGGCATACCGAAGATGGCTGGTTCGTTAACGTTAAAGATCCCTGGTGCTAAAGCCAAACGACCCACATCGCGGTATTGTTTTTTCTTCAATACGAAAGCCATCAAGATAACAACGGCTAACGTCATACCAGAACCGCCTAATCCAACAGTAAAGGTTTCCATAAATGGTTTTGTGACGATATGCGGCAGTGCATCCCCATTTTGATACGCTTCTAAGTTGTCTAACATCAATGTATTCCAAATCGGGTCCATCACAGAGTTGACGATGATTTGACCATGTAGACCGAAGAACCAAAGGAATTGAACAAAGAACAAAGCCAATAGAGTTGCTGGCAAGCTGCTGCCTAGTCCAGTCAATGGTTTTTGGATCAATTCATAAACCAGGTCATGCAAGTTGGCATTGAAGACACCCGTCATGATGGCATTGATCACTAAGAATACCGTTAAGGTGATAATTGCTGGAATCAAAGCGGCAAAAGATTTAGAAACTGCTGGTGGTACCCCATCAGGCATTTTGATCTGCCAGCCGCGTTTTGTGATGCGGCAATAGATTTCAGCTGCCAAAAATGCTGCGATCATCCCGATAAACATCCCTTTTGCGCCAAGACGATCAAGAGACAGCACACCGGAGATCGTTTCGCCAGATTCAGTGGTCATAAAGAAAGGAGTCAAGATCAAAAAGCTGGCAAACGAAACGGCACCACCAAAAATCCCTTCCACATCATATGATTTTGATAAATAATAGCCAATACCGAAAGTAACGAAAACAGTCATGATACTCATTGTTGCATTTTGCCCATTGCCAAACAGTGTTCCTAATGTTCCTTTAGTGGCATCACTGAAGAAGGGCAGGTTGTTTAAAACGACCACGATCGATCCAAACATAGTGATTGGGAACGAAAGCATAAACGCGTCCCGCAAGACGGTCAGGTAGCGATTTTGTCCTAAGGCATTCGCCAAGGGCAAAATCTTTTCAGATAACTTGTCCATAAAACCATTCATTATTAGTTCACTCCTTAAATTTCTTTTTGCAATCGATTACATTGATAATGTATCATGTTTTATTTTAAATGTCTATACATTTATTTTAAAAAAGATTGATTTTTATAACTGCTTCCTTTATGATTAGGGCAGCAAAGAAAAAATGAGGAGTGAATGAAGATGGATTATCAATTTCCAGCAGGCTTTTGGTGGGGGTCAGCCGCTAGTGGCCCACAAACAGAAGGTGTATTTGAAGGCGATGGCAAAGGGGCAAGCATCTGGGATTACTGGTATCAGCAAGAACCAGAGAAATTTTTCAATGGGGTAGGTCCTGAAAAAACCTCGCAAGTCTATACACGCTATCAAGAAGATATTCAACTAATGAAAGAAACCGGCCATACGACGTTTCGGACGTCGATCCAATGGAGTCGTCTCTTCCCGCAAGGCAAAGGAGAAGTCAATCAAAAAGCCGTTGATTTTTACAATGCCTACATTGATGAGTTGATCGCCAACGGGATCGAACCTTTCATGAATTTATACCACTTCGATATGCCGATGGCGCTGCAAGAAAAAGGCGGCTGGTTGAACCGAGAGACCGTGGATGCCTATGTCGCGTTTGCGCAAACCTGCTTTACATTATTTGGTGATCGTGTCAAGAAATGGTTCACTCATAATGAACCGATCGTCCCTGTTGAAGGCGGCTATCTTTACCAATTCCATTATCCGAATGAGATCAACATGAAACATGCAGTCCAAGTTGGGTTCCACGAAACGTTGGCGAGTGCTAAAGCCATCAAAGTCTATCATGAGATGAACCTTGATGGGGAGATCGGCATCATCTTGAACTTGACGCCAAGCTATCCAAGAGATGAGAACGATCCAGAGGATGTCAAAGCAGCGCAAATCGCAGATGCCTTCTTTAATCGCTCTTTCTTAGACCCTGCGGTCAAAGGCACGTTCCCAGAAGAATTAGTGACCATCGTCAAGGAATTGGATATGGTACCAGCGATGGAAGCTGATGATTTACAAACAATTCGCGAAAATACGATCGACTTGTTGGGGATCAATTATTACCAACCTCGTCGTATCATGAAGAAAGAATCACCAATCGATGAAGCGAAAAGTCCAATGCCTGATGATTACTTTGATAACTATGATATGCCGAACAAGAAAATGAACCCGTATCGTGGATGGGAAATCTATGAAAAAGGGATCTATGATATTTTGACGAACACGCGAGAAAATTATGGCAATATCAAGTGCTACATTTCTGAAAATGGCATGGGTGTCGAAGGAGAAGAACGTTTCGTCAATGCTGATGGCGTGATCGAAGATGATTACCGCATCGAATTTGTCTCTGACCACTTGAAGTACGTCCACCAAGCGATCCAAGAAGGAACCAATTGTGTCGGCTACCATATGTGGACTTGCATGGACAACTGGTCATGGACCAATGCTTACAAGAACCGTTACGGATTTATCTCCGTTGACTTAGCAAATGATGCTAAACGAACGGTGAAAAAATCAGGTCGTTGGTTTAAAGAAGTTTCAGATAATAACGGCTTTTAATAACAATGAAAAAAGCAATGCTGTAGGAATCAGCATTGCTTTTTTTGTGTAAAATCGCGGATTTTTTTTGGCTAATTTCAAAGGGGGGATTCTATTAAAAAACCACCTGTTTTTGCAAATGATAAGCTGGGTTAAATAAAAGCACAGTTCTGATAAAGAAAAGACTAGACATGGAAACGTTCTCGTGGTATTCTTTAGTAGAAATCGGTTTCATTATTTTGTTTAGGGTTTGAAAGGAGAAAAAACAATGGATAAATTTATTGGATTTATGGAGAAGCACTTTATTCCGATCGCTTCTAAAATAGGCTCTCAAAGACATCTAGTGGCCATTCGTGACGGATTTATCGTAACGATGCCGTTGATGATCTTAGGCTCTTTTGGGGTATTGATCAACAACTTACCAATCCCTGCCTATATTGATTTTATGAATGGCATTTTTGGTGAAGGCACATGGCAAGCCTTTGGGAACAACTTGTCAGCAGGTACTTTTTCAATACTTGGTCTGTTAATCGCTTTCACAGTAGCGTATAATTTAGCTAAAAGCTACAATCAAGACGCATTAGGTGCTGGGGCGATCTCAGTTGCAAGTTTCTTCGCATTAGGTGCAATGGCGACAGGCCCAGATGGTTTGTTAACAGCTGCCGGACTTGGTTCTCAAGGATTATTTTTAGCATTAATCGTATCGATCATTTCTACTGAGATCTTCCGTCGTCTAGCTGGCAACCCACGCTTAGTCATCAACATGCCTGATGGAGTACCACCAGCAGTTTCACGTTCATTTGCTGCATTATTCCCAGCAATGATCACCGTATCGATCTTTGCTTTGTTTACAGCAATTTTCCAAGCATTTGGTGTGACAAGTATCGTATTGTCCTTCTATGAATTGGTGCAACAACCATTCATGGGCTTGGCAAACTCTTACCCAGCTGCTTTGCTATTAGGTTTTATCTCTGCATTCTTATGGTTCTTTGGTTTACATGGTGCCAACATCATCGACCCGTTCATGCAAACGATCAATGTGCCAGCGATCGAAGCAAACGCACGAGCATTAGAAGCAGGAACAGATTTGCCTTATATCGTGAACAAACCATTCTTTGATTCTTTCGTGAACATCGGCGGAACAGGTGCGACACTAGGTCTTTTGATTGCGATCTTTTTAGTTGCTCGTCATCATAAAGCGTATATGACTGTCGCAAAACTATCTGTTGCACCAGGTGTGTTTATGATCAATGAACCAGTGATGTTTGGGTTACCAGTTGTCTTGAACCCAATCTTGTTCATCCCATATGTGTTGACCCCACTTGTTTTAGTAACGACTGCTTATTTTGCAACCGCAACTGGCTTAGTTCCTGCAAGTACCGTCATCGCACCATGGACGACGCCACCAATCATCGGCGGTATTTTGTCGACACAAAGTATTGCTGGCGGAATCTTGGCAGCTGTTAACTTGATCTTGTCAATCGTTATCTACTTGCCGTTCGTGAAAATGGCGCAAATTCAAGAAACACGCCGTTTAAAAAATGCGTAATGTCTGATCGAGTCGATTAGAAACAAGCGCCAAACGTAATAGACCTTATCCGGCCGCGATCAGAGTGCAATACCCCTTATCACACTGCTTCATTGGAAGGTGCAGTGGTGTGATGACACTCTTTTCGTTTGGCCGGTTCTTTTATCGTTTTTCAATCAATACAATACAACACACGTTTTGGAGGTGGCAAAATGCCCAAATATATGGAGATCGCAGATGTTCTGCGTAAAAGAATCAAGGACGGAACTTATCCGAAAGACAGTCTTTTACCTTATCAAACAGAGTTAGTGGAAGAGTTTGGCGTCAGCCGAATGACGATTAAAAATGCGGTGAATATCCTGATTATGGAAGGCTTGCTGCTGACAAAGCGCGGCTTAGGGACCAAAGTTTTGAATCATTCCTTTTGGGGCAAAGATACCTCATCGGTGACAGAATACAAAGGCCTGAGCTATCAGATGAAACAAGAAAAACGGACATTGACTAGCCAAGTCATCACCTTTGAAGTCTGTTTTCCTACAACAAGAATTCAAGAGATGCTTCAGATCACTGCCGAACAACCAATCTATCATGTGATCCGTTTGCGGATCTTAGAAGGCAATCCATACATACTCGAGCATTCCTATATGCCGTTGGATCTGGTCAGCGGTTTGACGAAAGAGATCTTGGAAGAATCCGTCTATGACTATCTACTGCAAGATTTAGGCTACAAATTTGCTGGCGCTTATCGGACCTTTCAGGCTGCCAAAAGCGATGAATACGATCAAACCTATTTAGCGTGCCAAGCAGATGACCCAGTATTGGAATTAGAACAGATCATCTATTTAGAATCGGGACGTCCAGTGGACTATTCCTGCAGCCGCAATCGGTATGATGTTCGGGGATATTCCATGTTAGACATGAAGCCTGATCTGTTACAGCACCGCAAAAAGTAACGGCTTACAAAATGCTTCTTCAACGAAAAAACGCTTCATAGCTACTGTTGGCTATGGAGCGTTTTTGTTTTGACTTAAGAAGTGGGTTGGTTTTGATCACCTAGTTTGGCTAAGATAGTTTCCGCAACGGCTTTGGGGATGCCAGCTTGCTGGATCTCTTCCACGGAAGCTGCTTGGATGTTTTTTAACGACTTGAAGGTTTTCATCAGCTGTTGCTTGCGTTTTGGTCCTAAGCCAGGAATTTCATCCAGTTTGGAAGAAAAGCTGTTTTTACTGCGCAGTTGGCGATGGAAGGTGATCGCAAAACGATGGACCTCATCTTGGATCCGTTGCAGCAAAAAGAATTCCACAGAATTGCGTTCCAGCTGGATCGGATCTAAAAATTCCCCGAAAATCAACTCGCTGGTTTTGTGTTTGTTGTTCTTCACTAAACCCGCAACGGGAATATCTAAACCTAGCTGGTTATACAGCACTTCTTGGGCGGCACCGACTTGGGCTTTCCCACCATCGATGATGATCAGATCAGGAAAAGGCAGGTTTTCTTTTAGGACACGAGAGTATCGGCGGTAGATGACTTCTTGCATAGAGCCATAATCGTCGCCGCCTTGTGCGGTACGAATCTTATATTTCCGATAATCATCTTTAAACGGCTTCCCGTCGACAAAAACCACCATTGCAGACACTGGGTCGGTCCCCATGATGTGGGAGTTATCGAAGGCTTCGATCCGATAAGGTGTTGCGATCCCCATGGCTTCGCCTAGACGATCCACTGCACCGATCGTCCGTTCTTCAGTACGCTCGATCAACGCAAATTTTTGTGCCAAGGCAATGCGGGCATTTTTATTGGCCAAATCGACCAATTTCTTTTTGTCGCCTCGTTGGGGCTGCAGGACTTTGGTTTCCAGCAGCGCTTCTAATGGGGCAGCATCGACATTTTGCGGAACAAAGACTTCTTTGGGAATGAAGTGCTCATTCTTTTGGTAAAACTGGCCGACGAAGGTCAAGAAATCCTCATCCGCTTCATTGTAGAAAGGAAACAAAGAGACTTCTCGTTCGATCAGCTTTCCTTGACGGATAAAGAAGACTTGGGCACACATCCAGCCTTTGTCGACACTGTAGCCAAAGACATCACGGTCCATCAGATCTGTCAGAGTCATTTTTTGTCGCGTCATGACGGTATCGATTGCTTGGATCTGATCCCGCAGCTCAGCCGCTCGTTCAAACTCTAACGTTTCAATGGCTTCGCCCATCTTCTCTTTCAGGTCTTTTAAAATATCGACGTGACCGCCGTGGAAAAAGTGTTTGACTTGATCAACGATCTTCTGATAATCCTTGGGATCTACATTGTTGACATAAGGACAGACGCATTGACCCAAATGATAATAAAGACAAGGCCGCTTTTGAGAAGGACCGCATTTTCGCAATGGAAAGAGGCGATCCAGCACCCGTTTGGTTTCGTTGGCTGCTCGTGCATCAGGATAAGGGCCAAAATATAAAGCCCCGTCTTTTAAAACTTTACGAGTGATGATCAGACGCGGATAGCGCTCTTTGGTCACTTTAATAAAAGGATACGACTTGTCGTCCTTTAGCATGATATTGTATTTCGGTTTGTTTTTTTGAATCAAATTGATTTCCAGCAATAAGGCTTCCGTATTTGATTCGGTAACGACGTACTCAAAATCATTGATTTCTTGAACGAGCCGTTCGGTTTTCGTATCGTGACTGCCGGTAAAGTACGAACGGACACGATTTTTTAAAATTTTGGCTTTCCCAACATAGATGATTTTGTTATTTTTATCTTTCATTAAATAACAACCGGGTTGGTCAGGAAGCAGCGCTAATTTGTTCTTGATTTGTTCGTTCATTTCAAGATCCTTTCTTACTGGTTTGCTCACGAACTGCAAAAGTAGTCAAAGGGCGGTCTAAGATCCACCGAAAAGGGGAACATTAGAGCCCATAGCCAGTACTCTTCATTTTAGCACAAATTTCTTAAGAAACAATCAAACGGGCCAGATCGGCAGCGAGGAAGCGTAATCGTAAGAAAAGGTTAAGAAATCCCACGAGGCGGTGGTTTCCTCCCTTAAAAACAAGTGAATTTATTTGCTTTCTGCTTGCAAGGAATCCTCTTGCGACCACTCCTGAATGAAGGTCCGCAAACCCTCGATGGCTGGTTCTGTGACGGCTTTGCGCTGGATGAGGTAAAATTGCCGCTCAAAATTTTTATCCAGCAGTTGATAGCCAATGCCGTAGGCGGCTCGCTTGGAAAGGATCGAACAGCCGAAGCCTTGTTTCAGTAAAGCGACGATCAATTCATTGCTGGCGATCTCAATGATCGGTCCTTGAATATTTTGTTCCTCTAGATAGCGCTTAGTGTAATAGTAGACACCAGAACTCGCTTCTCGAACGAGCCAAGGACCGACTTGGGGATCACCAGCTAAGACGAGCTGATCTTTCAAAATCGGGAAACGCAAAATACTTGGTGCAGATAAGGGTTTTTCAATGATCCCTAAATCTAATTGATGTTGTTCAAGGGCTGTTAAGACTTCAGCGGAGTTCATCATCGATACCCGAAAACGCACCGTGGGAAAGGCGTTGTATAAAGCAATCATCAAGTCAGGCATCAAGGCCATCGCATAGGTATGAGAGATGCCTAGGGCACAGTGGCTTTGATGCTGCGTGTTGGTATGGATCTCGCTGGTGATCGTCGACCACTCATCCAATAAATTCAGTGCCTTTTCGTAAAGGTACTCTGCTTGGGGCGTGGCGATCACGTTTTTGCGACCATTGCGTAAAAAAAGCGGTGTATCCAGGTCTTGTTCCAACTGCTTGATCTGAGCAGAAACCGTGGGCTGCGAAATAAACAGCAATTCGGCAGCTTTCGAAAAATTTTTCGTTTCATAGACCATCTTGAAGGTCTCCAGTAATTTTAACATTGCAATCCCTTCCATTAGAAAATTCAATCATAACTATTATACCAATAAATCCTACTGATCGGTCAATCTGTGTATAATGGATGTTATATGAAAGGATGAAAGCAATGAAGCAACGACAAACAGCTTTGATACTTCCCGGTTTGTTCCTATCCTTTTCGGTAGCCGTCACCGCCCGAATCATGGCTTTGGCTGTACCAAAATTAGGGGGAGCAACCCTTGCTATTTTATTAGGAATCATTTTAGGAAATACACTGTTCAAGCAAGAACGCTATCAAGTCGGAACGAAGGTTGCGGAAAGTCGGCTCTTGGAATATTCGGTGGTTTTGCTGGGCTTTACCGTCACTTTCCAGACCATCAGTGAAATGGGCCTTCGGGGCTTTCTCTTTATATTGCTGATGATGAGTTTGGTCATTACCGCTGCTTATTTGATAGGGAAAAAAATGGCCTTTAATCAAAAGATGAGCCTGATGATGGCAGGCGGCAATGCTGTCTGCGGATCCTCTGCGATTGCGGCGATCGCACCAGCCATTGATGCCGATGATGAAGAAAAAGGGCAGATCATCACCTTGGTCAATCTTTTAGGAACAGTGATGATGCTGACGCTGCCGTTTTTAGCATTGGGCTTATACGGCGATGATCTGTTGCAAAAAAGCGCCTTACTTGGTGGCACGCTGCAATCCGTCGGACAAGTCGTGGCGGGGGCTAGTTTGATTGATGCCGACACCGTCAAATACGCGATGCTCTTTAAAATCGCGCGCATCATCATGTTGGCAGTCGTCGTCATTGTTTTTGAACGAATGACGACAAAGACCCCCACCAAAACCAAAGCCAAAGGCAAGCTGCGGCTGCCGATCCCTTGGTATGTGTTGGGCTTCTTGACCATCTGTATCTTGAACAGCTTCTTACCGCTGCCTAGCTGGTTGAATGAGGGCGCTCATTTTATCAGTACGTGGTTTGAAACGACGGCGTTGGCAGCCATCGGTTTGCGCTTGGATTTCCGCAAGTTTTTAAAAGAAGGCCCGCGCTTTTTATTCTATGGTCTTTCCGTTGGCGCCGTCCAAACCGTGGGTGCTGTTGCATTGATTTGGTTGCTGCGGCTCTAATTCACAAGAGGCACGACCCATAAAGCACGTTTGAAGCGCACGATTGTTTAACGAAAAAAGCCACGATGGTTGATCGAAGGGCACGCTTTGCTGTTTCTGTTGGAAGAGGCAGCAAGGCGTGGCTTTTCAGATCAACTGTCGGGCTTTTTTTAGCGGTAAAGAAGGTTAGACGGGTACTTGGATGACTTGAACACCTTGTTGCTCAATCAAATCGATGACTTTGGGATCAGAGTAATGATCGGTGATCAGCAGATCGATATCCGCAATTGCGCCAATCGTAAAATTGGATTGCTTACCGATTTTGCGATAATCCGCGATAACGATCAACTTGCCAGAATTTTCGATGATTTTCGCATTGACTTTGGCTTCGTGGATTACTGAAGTGGAAATGCCGGTCTGTAAATCTAACCCACTACAGCCAATGATCGTAACATCAGAACGAACGTGAGAAAATGACTCCACGGCGATGTCTCCTGACAATGCCGCTTTAGGGTAACGTATTTCGCCACCACTTAAAACAATCGTTGATTTTGGATGGTGTTCCATTTGGATCACACTCGTGTTGTTCGTCAGCAAACTGATTCGTTTGTCTGTGAGATGGCGCAACGTTTGAGCTGCACTGGTACTCGTATTGACGAAAAGGGTATCGCCATCTTTTACTTGGCGAGCCGCTTCTTTGGCCAGTCGATCTTTGATGTACTCGATCGAGTCGGTGGGATGTGCTTCATCTTCATAAGCTTCACAGTATTCGATTTTTCCGTGGGTTTGTTTGATCTGACCCATCTCACTGAGGACAGTACAGTCTCTGCGGATCGTCATCTCTGATACTCCCAACTGATGACTGAGGGTCCTCACATCAGAAAGACCAGATGCTTTTATCAAATCGATCAATTGTTTTCTTCTTTGCCTCACTTCTTCATTGGAACGTTTCACGATACTTCCTCCTCACATGCACTTTTTTCTATTATTGTCTTCTATCATTTGTCCAGCTTGCAATTATCCTGTGCAGCAAAATCACGTGTCTCTTTCTCACGAATTCGCGGGATAATCGCACAGCCGTCGTTTAGAAACTGCCATTTTTTTATCGTTTCTTCTTTCGAACTCATTTTAACATATCACAGAAACATTACCATATATATTAAATAATCACATTTATTTCTCGGTAAATTAACATAAAATAAGATAAATTAACATAAAATTTGATTGAAAGCGTTTTTCTATATGTTAGAATCAAGGTGTAAATAAGCAAGGGAGGAACAAAGATGGTACACGTAAATGATGTTTCGAAAGAGAGTTGGCTGTTAAATACGTTTCCAGAATGGGGAACCTATTTAAACGAGGAGATCGAAAGTGAACTTGTGAAAGAAGGCACAGTTTCCATGTGGTGGCTAGGCTGTACGGGTATTTGGTTAAAGAGTGCGGAAGGAACCAACATTTTATGCGACCTTTGGTGCGGCACTGGCAAACGCAGTCATGGGAATGGGCAAATGAAAAAAGGCCATCAAATGATGCGGATGAGTGGTGTACAGGAAATGCAGCCTAACTTACGGACGCAGCCCTTTGTGATCGATCCATTTGAAATCAAAGGAGTGGATGCGTTAGTGGTGACCCATATTCATTCCGATCATTTAGACATCAATACCGCAGCTGCAGTCCATCAAAATTGTCCAGAAGCAAAATTCGTCGGTCCCCATGAAGTCGTTGCAACTTGGTTGAAATGGGGAATACCAGAAGAAAAAACCATCGTGGTCAAACCAGGGGATGAAGTGACCATTGGGCAGGTGAAAATCGTCGCTTTAGAAGCATTCGATCGAACCGCTCTAATTACTTGTGAAGATCCGGATACCAGCTTGAAAGGAAAAATGCCACAGGACATGGATCGTATCGCAGTCAATTACTTGTTTGAGACTTCCGGTGGGGCGATTTATCACGCTGGAGATTCTCATTATTCGAATGTATTTGCTAAACATGGGAATCAGTACAAGATCGATGTTTGCTTAGGTGCATATGGCGAAAACCCGCGGGGCATCACCGACAAGGTTACTTCAGTCGATATGTTGCGGATGGCAGAATCCCTCAATGCCAAAGTAGTGATACCTGTACACTATGATATCTGGTCCAATTTTATGGCTGATCCAAAGGAGATCACTGAGATTTGGAAGTTTAAAAAAGATCGTTTGCACTATGAGTTTAAACCGTATATTTGGCAAGTTGGCGGCAAATTTACCTACCCAACGAATAAAGACGATCTTGAATTTAATTTCTATCGCGGCTTCAAAGATGTGTTTTCGGTCGATAATGATACGCCATTCCCTTCTTTTTTATAAAAGAAGGGGGGATGCTGCAAAAGCCAAATTTGAAAGGAGCAAAGGTAATGCTGCGTTATTTTTATGAAAATGAGTTGGTTGCGATCAATCATGAACAGCCCGAAGATTGGGAAGCCGCTATCTGGGCGAGTGGCGAAGGATTAAAGCAAAAGGCGTTGATCACGGATCAGTATATTGAAGATGTCATTCGGGATGTTCATCAATACGGTCCTTATATTGTGATCATTCCCAAAGTAGCCATGCCCCATTCTTCAGCAGAAAGCAAAGGTGTCTTAGGAACGGGGATCGGATTGACGATTTTTCCAGCCCCCGTTTCATTTCAAGATGATGACCCCGACAAAGAGGCGCAGTTGTTCTTTATGCTCGCTGCCAAAAACGCTGAAGCACATATGAACAATATCGCTAGTTTATCCGAAATGCTGATGGAAGAAGGGCTGGTGGAAGATTTACTAGGTGTAAAAACAATGGCAGATTTTGAAGCGGTGATGGAGAAATATGACCAAAAAGAAAGCAGGGATTAGATGGAAATGGTAGGAGATTTCTTATTGAGATGCTGGGATTACTTTGCTCAGAATATTTTGATGCAGCCAGCTTTTTTGATCGGTTTTATTGTACTGATTGGTTACTTACTATTGAAACGGCCGTTTGTTGAATGTGTTGCAGGTTTCTTCAAGGCCACCGTTGGTTACTTGATTTTGACGATTGGCTCTGGTGGATTGGTCAATAATTTCCGTCCGATCCTGGTGGGGCTTAAGGAGCGTTTTGAATTAGATGCGATGGTCACTGACCCGTATTTTGGTCAAAATGCGATCACCGCCGGCATTGAAGAACGATTTGGACGCACCTTTGGTGACACGATGCTCTTATTATTGATTGCCTTTGTTTTTAATATCTTACTCGTTCGCTTCAAAAAATATACGAAGCTGCGGGCCGTCTTCACTACTGGAAATGTGCAAGTACAGCAAGCCGCAACGGCCTTTTGGCTGCTGCTATTCTGTTTCCCAGACCTGGGTCGAATCGAAGTCTTACTTGTCATGGGCTTGATCTTAGGCTGCTATTGGGCGGTGGGGTCCAATTTGACCGTTGGCATCTGTCAAGATTTGACGGAAGGTGCTGGTTTTGCGATTGCCCATCAACAGATGTTTGGTGTTTACTTCTTTGCACGACTTGCGGAACGCTTCAAAAAGAACAAATCCAACCGCAAATTAGAAGATGTCGAACTACCCGGTTTTTTATCAGTCTTCAATGAAAATATGGTATCGACTTCGATTTTGATGCTCTTTTTCTTCGGTATCATTTTGGTAACGCTTGGACAAGATTATTTAATAACAGCAGGATTTATGGCAGAAGGACAAAGTTTCTTATTTTATATTTTACAAACATCACTAATGTTTGCCGTCTATTTAGCAATTCTTCAATTAGGTGTCCGCACCTTCGTTTCTGAATTGACCGAGTCATTCCAAGGAATCTCGAATACGATTTTACCAGGTGCTGTTCCAGGGATCGATATCGCCGCAACCTTTGCCTTTGGGTCGCCAAATGCCGTGACGGTGGGCTTTTTATTCGGTGCATTAGGACAATTCTTAATGATTGCTTTACTGATTTTGTTCCGTTCACCAACGATCGTCATTGCTGGGTTTATCCCACTGTTCTTTGATAACGCAGCGATCGCCGTTTTTGCCAACAACCGCGGAGGCATCAAAGCGGCTTGTCTCTTCCCATTCTTATCCGGCATTATTCAGATCGGTGGTTCGGCATTGATCGCTACTTGGGTAGGATTGTCTCAATATGGCGGCTATATTGGAATGTTCGACTGGGCGACCGTCTGGCCATTCTTTACAGTATTGATGAAATTCTTAGGCATCATTGGTGTGGTTCTTGTAGTGGTGATCTTATTAGTGATTCCACAGTTGCAGTACCGCAGAGATCCAGAAGGGTATTTCTTGATCGTAGATGATTATGATGCGTATGTAGAAAAACAAAAATAATGAATTCTTAGGAGGAAAAGAAGATGAGAGTATTGGTATCTTGTGCAAATGGATCAGGAACAAGTTTGATGATGATGCGGAGTGTCGAAAAAGCTTTGAAGTCAGAAGGGATCACGATCACCTCTATTCATCATTGCGCGATTTCTGAAGGCAAAAGCACCGCCAAGAATTACGATGTGGTCTTTACGCCAATGAACTTTGTCAATATGTTCGATAAAGCCAAAGAAAAGGGCGTAACAGTGATCGGGGTAAGAAATGTGATGTCCCCTAAAGAAATTATTGAGCGGGTCAGAGAAGCGGGTCTTTCGAAGGAGTAGTGCATCAGGACGTGACAAGAACAAAAAGATGATCGAACAAAAGAGAGGGGAATTTCATGAGTATACCAAAACTGCAGATCGCTTGCGATCACTCCGATTTAGCTGGTGCACTGGCTGATATCAAAAAAGTTGGCGATGTGGTGGATATCATTGAAGCAGGAACTATTTTACTGTTGCAAGAAGGAGCACAGGTCCTACGCTGCTTCCGAGCGATGTATCCGGAAAAGTTGATCGTAGCAGACACAAAATGTGCCGATGCCGGTGGGACGGTCGCCAAAAACTGCCAGCAAGCTGGCGCGGATTATATGACCGTGATTTGTGCAGCAACGATCCCAACAATGAAGGCAGCGGCAAAAGAAATTGCTGAGATCCAAGTAGAATTATATGGTGACTGGACCTACCAGCAAGCATAGCAGTGGCTAGATGCCGGCATCTCACAAGCTATCTATCATCAAAGTCGTGACGCACTGTTAGCTGGTGAAACATGGGGAGAAAAAGATTTAACGAAAGTCCGTAAATTGATCGATATGGGGTTTCGAGTGTCAGTCACGGGAGGATTGAGCGTCGAGACGTTGGCTCTGTTTGCTGGCATTGATGTGTATACCTTTATCACAGGACGAGGCATCACTGCAGCTGACGATCCGCAACAAGCAGCAGTTGATTTCAAGCAAGAGATTTTACGGATTTGGGGGTAGTTTTCCATGAGTTTGATCGGTCTATATGAAAAAGCAACACCCAAAACCCTCTCTTGGTCGGAACGATTGCAGTTTGTCAAAGACCGAGGCTTCGATTTCATTGAAATGTCCATTGATGAAACCGATGAACGCTTGGCACGCTTAGAGTGGGACCAAGAGCAACGCAAAGAGATCGTCGAGGCAATCTATGCCTCGGGGATCAAAATCTTGTCTTTATGTCTCAGTGGACATCGGCGGTTTCCCTTTGGTTCGATCGATGAAAAAAAGCGCAAGCACGCGATGCATCTGATGGAAAAAGCCATTGACCTGGCTTCAGATTTGGGTATTCGCTGCATCCAATTAGCCGGATACGATGTGTACTATGAGGAAAAAAGTCTTTGTAGCCGAGAATGGTTCATTGCCAATCTAAAAGAAGCGGTCGCTAGGGCGTCTGAAAAGGGTGTCGTTTTGTCACTAGAGATCATGGATGATCCGTTTCTAAATTCTATCTCAAAGTATTTACGGATCAAGGAGCAGATCCCTTCGCCCTATCTACAAGTCTATCCAGATGTCGGGAACCTATCGGCCTGGCCAGAAAATGATGTCGGTTATGAATTAGAAAAAGGCATTTGCGAGATAACCCAGATTCATTTGAAAGATACATTGGCGGTTTCAGATAAGTTTCGAGGAAAGTTTAAAGAAGTACCGTTTGGCACTGGGTGTGTTGATTTTGATGGCTGCTTACGCACGCTGAAGCGGTTGAATTATAACGGTTCTTTTGTCATCGAGATGTGGAGTGAGACGAGCGCTGACCCGATTGCGGAAATCGAACAAGCCAAAGCATTTTTATTACCAAAACTAAAGGAGGTCGGTTACCTTGATCAATCAGCTTCAATTGATGAAAGAGCGAGTCTATCAAGCCAATAAGAGACTGCCTGAGGAAGGACTAGTAAAGCTAACTTGGGGAAATGTCAGTGAGATCGATCGAGATTTAGGGATCATCGTCATTAAACCCAGCGGTGTTGATTATCAGACGATGACGGTTGATTCAATGGTAGTTTGCGACTTAGCGGGAACGCCGAAAGAGGCGAAGGCGTTGAAGCCTTCCTCGGATATCAAAACCCATGCGCTATTGTATAAGCACTTCGAAGGCGTCAAGGCGATCGTCCATACGCATTCGACAAATGCGGTAAAATGGGCGCAAGCACAGCGAGACATTCCTGCATATGGAACGACGCATGCGGATACTTTTTATGGTAGTGTCCCTTGCACACGACCTTTACGGGCCTCTGAGGTAACGGCAGACTATGAAAAAGAAACTGGCAAAGTCATTGTCGAGACGTTTGAAAAGCGGGGATTAGATCCACTTGCATGCCCAGCTGTCCTCACAGCGGGACACGGTCCCTTTACTTGGGGGCAATCTGCGGAACAAGCGGTCAGCAATAGTATTGTTTTAGAAGAGGTCGCAGAAATGGCATTAGGTACCGAAGCTTTGACCTTGGATCGAACACCGATCGCTGATTATTTGCTGGATAAACATTATTTCCGCAAGCATGGCGAACATGCTTATTATGGACAAGGATAACGGAAAAGCAGCCATTCCTAGCGATCAAGGAACGGCTGCTTTTCTATTCGTTTTCTTCAGCGAGTGTTTTCACATAAAAGCGATCCATCGTGGTATGCTGTGCTGCCAATAGTGGCTGACACAATGCGCGATAGCCGGCTTTTTGATAGACATGCAAGGCTGCTTCTAGAGAATGATGGGATTCTAAATAGAGTTGCCGATAACCTAGTTCAACAGCTTTGGCCTCGATCTTCGCCAGCAAGGGATAGCTGAGGCGCTGCCCTTTGGCAGCATCACTGAGATAAAATTTTTGCAGCTCGGCGATTTTCCCTTCTGAATCATAAGCGGCAAGACCACCGCCGCCTAAAAGGGTACCCGATTCATTAGTGACGACAAAATAATGGCGGCTAGCAGGATCTGCTGCATAAAATTCACTTAAGTGGTCTAACTCGGGATCAAAATAGGCAGTCCCTGGAACCGCCAACTGGTGGTCGGTCAAGCTTTTGCGAATGATAGCGGCTAAGGGCGCATCATCTTGAGATTGGATCGAACGAAATATCGGCTTCATGCAGCTCCTCCTTAAAGTGAAAGTAAATGAATAGCTATAGTGTACCACAGCATTGAGGTAGTGTTTAGTGATGATAAGAAAAGCCATCCTCGCAATGGCGCCCCTCTTTAATAAAAAAACCGCCCCTCGTTGCCGGGCTCCTAATGTGAAAAGGAGTATGGCGCAACGAGGGGCGGTTTTTGTACGTTAGTTATGGAAGCAGTAATTAGAGCGTTTCACCATTAGAGGCGATCACTTGCTGGTACCACGCAAAGGAATCTTTTTTCAAACGATTCAAGGTTCCTTTGCCAGTATTGTCTTTGTCGACATAGATCATGCCATAGCGTTTCTCCATTTCGCCGCTGCCGAAGCTGACGATATCAATGATCCCCCAAGGCGTATAACCTAATAGCGGTACACCATCTTCAACCACCGCTTTTTCCATCTGTTCGATATGCTCTTTCAGGTAAGTGATGCGGTAGTCATCATGGACTTGCTGCTCATCGGTTAATTGATCATAAGCACCAAAGCCATTTTCTACGATAAATAGCGGCAAGTCATAGCGTTGATAGATCGTATTTAACACATAGCGCAACCCGACTGGATCGATAGGCCAGCCCCAATCAGAAGCACTGATATAAGGATTACTCACGATTTTTGCTCCTGGGATATCCTCAGTTGGTGTGCCAGCCACTTCATTAAGGGTTGAGATCGTTCCTGACATGTAATAGCTGAACCCAATATAATCAACGGTTCCCGCTTTTAATAGCGCTTGTTCCTCGGGCGTGATCTCAATCGTGATGCCTTTTTTCGCCCAATATTTTTGCACATAGGTTGGGATCTTGCCTCGTACGTGGACGTCGCTGTAAAAATAGCGCCGTTCATTGGCTTTGACGGATGCCATCAAATCAGCGGGTGCGCAAGAGTAGGGGTAGACTGGGACATAGGCCATCATACAGCCAATTTGAAAATCTGGATTGATTTTTTTGCCTTCGATCACCGCTGCCGCACTGGCAATCAACTCATTGACGCCCGCTTGAAAGACGAGTGCTTCTTTTTGACTGTCATCCTCGATGATCATGGCAGAATTGGTCCAAACGTGCAGCGGCTCTTGCCCATCTGCTTGATTATTGATCTCATTGAAGGTCATCCAATACGTTACTTTGTCACGATACCGTTGAAAAACAGTCTTGGCGAATTTGACAAAGAGGGGAATCACTTCTTTGTTAGCAAACCCACCAAATTCTTCATAGAGGGCATAAGGCATTTCAAAGTGGGACAAAGTGATCACGGGTTCGATGCCGTTTGCCTGCAATTCGTCGAAAAGATCATCGTAGTATTGGAGACCGGCTTCATTTGGTTCTTCTTCTGTTCCAGTTGGATAGATCCGACTCCAAGAAATCGATGTCCGTAGACATTTCAAGCCCAGCTCTTTGAATAACTGGATATCTTCTTTGTAACGGTGATAAAAGTCAATGGCTTCATGGTTCGGGTAATACTCTCCTTCAATGACGCCTTTGGTGATTTTACGGGGAATACCGTTGCCGCCGGCCGTCATAACATCAGCGGTACTCATTCCACGGCCAGCAACATTCCAAGCGCCTTCTGCTTGATGGGCAGCGATCGCGCCGCCCCATAAAAAATCTTTTGGCATTTTTGCGGACATAAATTTCATTCCTCCTCGACTCATTCGTTTGCTTATAATTCTACTTTTTGGGAACGGTTAGAGGCGATCACGAATGGCAAATAGATCAAGACCGAAATCGCAAGACAAACGACACCGACAACCGCAGCGATCGCATTTCCTCCAGTTCCTAAAAAGAGATTAATGATTCCGGGGGTCGTCCATGGTACCCCAATCGCTGGGGTCGGCATGATCGGCCAGACAACAGTGACAAAATAACCCACTAAAATATTGACCATTGGCGTCAAAATAAACGGAATGATCAAGATTGGATTCAAGACGATCGGTAGACCGAAGATCATCGGCTCATTGATTTGGAAAATTCCTGGAACTAAGGACATCTTAGCAATCTCACGTTGTTCTGGACGTTTTGAAGCGATGAAGATCGCAATGATCAAGCCCAATGTCATACCAGTACCGCCCATATTTGCGAACATATCATTTAAAACGCCCCAAGTTTCTTTGTAAGGAACGTCCCACAAGGAGCCGCCTTGGTTGATAAAGTCTAGGTTAGCTAGGTCCTGTTCGGTAAAAATCGCTGAACGAACCGCATTCAAAGTATTTGGTCCATGGATCCCGATCGCAAACAACGTAGTTTGCAAGAACGCCAAGATCAAGACACCGACGACATTGCCCCCCAGATCCCGCAATGGACTTTGGATCCCGTTGTAAATCAGTTCATTGATGCCTTCTGGTGCGATCATCAAAACTAAGAAATTGATCAAAGCAGTGACTGCCACGATGATCACGATCGGAATCATGCCAGAAAAGGAACGGGAAACAGCTGGTGGTACCATTTCAGGCATTTTGATCTGCAATCGTTTGACCTTGAAAAGCTTCGGTAAGAATTCACCGACCAAACAAGCCACGATCATAGCTACGAACAACCCTTGGGCGCCTAAATATTGTGTAGAGATCACATTGACATCATCTACTGCAAACGAGGTCGGGTACAAGATCATAAAGGCAGCGACACTTGTCAAACCAACTAGCGTAGCATCTGCTTGGAAATGCTTGGCTAAAAGTTGGGCAACAAGAAACGCAATAAATAAACTCATAATGTTGATGGTCCCGTTCGCCACGGAAGCTAGGACTTGCTGGGCACTTTCCAGATTTGGGAAAAGTCGATTCAGTTGAAATAATTGCACGATGAAACTCTCATTGGAAAATAAAATATTGTTGACCAAAATAACGAGAGAAGAAGCGATGGTCAGTGGGAAAATCAGCATGAACGCATCTCGAATCGCTGCTACGTGGCGTTGATTGTTCAACTTTGTTGCGATTGGTACCAACGAGCGGTCTAACAGGTCATTGAATTTTTGCATAATAATAACACCTTTCATTAATTGATGCCATCATTATAGCGAATGTAAACGACTAAAAGTAAGCGGATACGGATTCCGTACATATCTCTCAAGAAATGAAAAAAATTCCGCAGCTGGAACACAGTGTTACAAAAAAAGATGGTTCAGTAAACTGAACCATCAAGAATGGGTACGATAATCTTGCAAATAGCCGATCAGTGTTTCTAAAATCGCTACTGAAGGCAGTTGACTAGTCAAATCAAGAAAGATGTCTTTGCGTTCCTCTTTGATCGCATACTCGATCGAATAATCGCACAAGCGTGCCAACGTACTTTCCCGATTGGGGGTAATGCAGTACTTCTGCACGATCGCCTGATTGTCTAAACCGGTAATGACTTCGATCAGTTCTTTGGTTTCACCAGAGACACTCAAAAAAACCAAAACATTCTTTTGATCTTTTCGCAAAAAGCTTTTGATCGGGTAGGTCAACTCATCAATGCTGATGCTAAAGTAACCGAGGCTGGCTAGTTTGCGGGCAACGTATTGCGCGATCGCACCAGATGCCCCCATCCCCATAAATAAGATCAAATCGGCATCCCGCATCGCTTCGGCGAGTTTTCGTATTTGGTATTCCGCATCAGGGTGGAAGATCTGCATATTCAAGCCTTTGATGCGCGCTTCTAAACCTAAGTGTTCAGGGTGCGCATCAAAATGGGCTTTTTCTAAATGATTTTTGATATAGAAGCGAAATTCTGGAAACGACTGAAAGCCGACTTTTTGAATAAAACGAAAGACCGAAGTCGAAGAGACATGAGCATCATCGGCAATGTCGCGCACACGCATATACGGGATCTTTTCTAAGTGATTGACGATAAAACGGTAGATTTCTTGTTCTACCGCAGAGAGCTTGTTCAAGTTTAATTGTTCAAAAAGCGCCATGCTGGTTCCTCGCTGTCCTAGATAATCAATTTACACCAGTATAGCATATCCGAACTTTTAACGGTGCAGCTGTTGGTGGATCTGATAGACTGCGCCGATCAAGCCGGCGTCGTTTTTCAGCTTCGCTGGACGAACAGGTGCGATGGTTTGTCCGCGCAAATAATTGATCGCTTCATGCCGTGTTTCCGTGATCGTCAAGCGAGCCTGCAGGCGTTCCCAGAAATAAGGATTGGCACTGATGCCGCCGCCGATCAATACCAATTCTGGGTCAAAGCAGCTGATCAAATTGATCAGCCCTACAGACAGATCCGTCAGAAATTGGTCCGTCAGCTTCAGCGCCAACGCTTCGCCTTGCTGCGCGCGGTCAAAAATCTCTTTGGCGTCTTGGGTGGGTTCAAAGCCAGGATCTGCTGCCCCCGCTAAATTGTAGAGGCGAATCAAGCCGCCCACGACGGCAGTTTTTTTATTGATGGAACTTTCCTCGATATTGCCTTCTTCTGGCAGCTGATCGATCACCATCCAGCCAAATTCACCAGCCATGCCATGAGCACCTCGGTAGACTTGATTATTGATCACGATCCCACCGCCTACACCTGTGCCTAGGACAAGACACAAATAGTTGGCAGCCTCTTGCGCATTGCCGATCCATTTTTCAGCGATCGCTGCTGCATTGGCATCATTTTCCACCGCCACAGGCAAACCTGTACGCGCTTCCAAGACTGCTTTGAAATTTTCGCCATATAACGATTTGATGGCGCCCGCAGTTAACATAAAGCCGTCTTTTTGAACGATCCCCGGGGCGCTGATCCCAATGCCATCAATCGTGTGGCGGCTCTGGGCATCTTCGATGATCGTGAGTAGATCCTGATAAAACTGGGCTGGCTCATAGCTAGTAGGGATCGCTGATTTTTCAAGGATCACTCCGCTTTCATCTAAAACACCATATTTAATACTTGTTCCGCCAACATCAAATCCTACGTACATTCTTCTTCCTCACCTTCTAAAACATTGTTGCCTTAAGTGTACCATCTGGCAGGAGGAATTTTTTTCTTTTTTCAGCTATTTTTTGCCTGCCGTTTCCGCTGCATCCAAATAAAACAAAATGTCACTTTTGCCTTCCTGATTGGTTCCTTTGTACACTTCCGTATCCAGACCTCCGATACGAAAGCCTGCTCGCAAGTAGAACAGACAGGCAGAAGGATTGTTGTCCTGCGCTTGTGTGTAGATGCCGCGATAGCCTTTGGCAAGGGCCGCTTTCAGTGCCTGGTGGATCAGTAGTTGACCGATTCCTTGCTTACGGTAGTCTGTGTTGACCTTTAAGTCATAGAGGTGCAGATACTTGAAAAAAGCGTCTTGAACAATCGCTAAGCCGATGCATTTTCCATCATCATAAGCACCGATAAACAGACTGTTTCGGCTCATTTCGTCATAGCAATAATTTTCATCGGGGAAACGCATCGTCTGAATGTCTTCGGATGCAAATTTACAGATCGTGTACTGCCAGCTGCCCTCATTATAAGACGGCAGCATTTTCCCCCATAAGGAGAAGGGTTCGTTTTTTAAGCGGATGTCAGCTTGATGTTTTTGATCGATCAGTTTGATTTCTAGCATGGGGCACCTCGATTTTCTATAGATTTCAATCATGAGTATTTAAAAGTAAGTTGTTGCAGTTTAGTTTACTACAAAGAATGAAAAATCACGATACTTATTAAACAGTCTGGTCTTCCTGTGAGAAGGGACGTTTTTGTAGGAGAACTTAGTTGTTTGTCTATACATTGAGGTTGGAAAAAGCAGAAATATTTCATTGATACCTTAGTCACAATGACCGACGGAAAAATACGCCTTAAGTTTGATTATATTTATCGCTTGTTTTTTTATACTGAAGGTAGATAGAAAAAACGGAGGACAATCACTTGAAGAAAGCAATTAGTATGATCCTGCTCGTGTTAACGATCGGGACCGTCACATTGGTTACATGGTCTTATTTTACGAAAGATGATTCCAGCGAACTGGTTCAGCTGGTGGATCGTTTCAATCCGTTCGTACCGGAGAAAAAAGTCTATGTCAAAACATCCGACGAGTATGGCGTGTTGCAAGAACACGATTCCTACGAATATACACAAGAAGGAGTCAATGAAGATGGGCAAAAGATAAAAATCACGTTTTGGGCACCACAAAAGCTAAAAGAAAATGCCTACCTAGAGCTTGATGCAAAGGGCAAACATGTGGAGTCGTATCAAGAGGTGACCGAGCAAGATCTCCCTGACGCCGTCAAAGCCGAGTTGGTTACGACTCATTGATCATCAAGCCTGCTTGAAAAAAAGGACAGGAAGTCATTTCCCGCAAGTTAGGAGATGGCTTTTTTCGTGCGTTCACTTAGATTAAAGCTCGCCAAGATTTGATTTAGGTGAAAAAGATTAGAGGATGATAGAATTTTCAGAAAAAATAGATAATTTTTTCAATTCTTCGTTGCAATAGCAGAAGCGTCTGGTATTCTCTATGAGGTAGTTAAAAAAAATCATTCATATAATTAAAAATAGCAACAGTGAGAGAATCACCTTGTATGGAGGATCAACGGTTTTCAAGGAGGAACCTATGACAGAAAAAAATCAATTAAAAAAGCAGATGAAAACCAGACATATCACTATGTTGGCACTAGGTGGCGCCATCGGTGCTGGCCTATTCAAAGGCAGCGGTGAAGCGATCCAGTTAGCGGGGCCTGCGGTCTTGCTGGCGTTTATTTTTTGCGGGCTGATCTTATTTGTCGTCATGACAGGACTGGGACAGTTGGTCTTATCTGACCAAAAACAACATGGCCTTTCGGGCTTAGTCCAGCCATATCTCGGAGTGCATACAGCCGATTTCATCGACTGGATCTACTGGTCAATGTGGATGATCAACATCATCGCCGAAGCAGTCGCTGCCGCAAGCTTTTTGCAGTTGTGGTTTCCCAATATTCCAGCTTGGATCTTTGTGTTGATTTTGGCACTACTCACGACCATCATCAATTTGTTTTCGGTTCGCTTGTTTGCGGAAACAGAATATTGGCTTTCCTGGGCCAAAATCAGTGTGGTGATCGCGTTGATCTTGGTGGGTCTCTATCTGGTTGCCACGCAAGTCTTTGATTTGGGCTTTTTCCCGACGATGAGACAAATGACAGACTATGGTGGTTTTGCCCCCCATGGCATCAAAGGGTTTATCAATTCTTTACTGGTCGTAATCTATTCGTACGGCGGTTCTGAGTTAGTAGCCATTACGATCAGTGAAGCGGAAAATCCCAAAAAAGCGATCCCGCAAGCAATCAAAGGAGTGATGACTCGGATTGCCGCTTTTTACATCATTCCCTTGTTTCTTTTACTGATCATTTATCCGTGGAATCAATTAGCCGATCCAAATGTCAGTCCTTTTGTGATGGTGTTTCAAAAAATCCATGTCCCGTTTGCCTCCGACATCGTCAATTTAGTGATTATTTTGGCTTTGTTTTCGTCAATCAATTCTGGAGTCTATGCTTCTTCAAGAACGTTGTTTTTCCGATTAAGCAACAATGGCCAGAAAAAAAGCCGCTTTACGATGCTGAATAAAAACAGCGTGCCCCAACGAGCGATCATGTTTTGCAGCGGTACTTTATATCTTGGGGTCGTTCTTTCTTACTTTTTAGGCGACAAACTCTTCAATTATCTAGCAGGCTCCCTGTCTTATACTGTATTGCTGATTTGGTTGTTGATCAGTGCGGCTGCGTTTGTTTTGGTACGCAAGCAGAAGAAAATGGGCTATACGATTTTCTTGAGTGGGGCGATCCTTGCACTGATTTTGCTGTTTGTCGGTATTTTGATCACTAACCCATTGGCGGTCACTGGCTTCACCGCACTATTGTATACGATCATTTTTCTTAGTTTTTATTGGAACCATCGAAAAATTGAGGAAACCAGTGAAAAAAGTTGAAGAAACGTCCCTTAAGACATAAACTGATGGGGAAGGAACCCCGCGTTCGGTTGTTTCTTCGTTTCTCAGGAATGTGACGATAAAATAAAGTGTAGGAGAAAACGAAAATGGTTAATTTTTGGACATTGATTTTCGGCACCCTCAGCTGGGTCGTGGTGGAAAGTCTGCTTTACAACCCGATGCATAAGTGGGGCAAGTTTTGGGCGAAAGAATCAGGAATGACAGAGAAGATGGCTGATCAGCAGATGACGACCGGTGACATGCTCTTTACCTTTGGCGGCACGATCGTTGGTGGGATCCTCTTATCAGAAGCGACCTATCAAGTCGTCTATTGGTTTGCAAAATTCGATCATGATGGTTGGCTGATGACCTCCTTGCAAGTCGCTTGCTTATTGTGGTTAGGGGTTTATGGGGTCGCCACCTTCGTGATGGCTGTTTACTCGGGACAGTCCCGCAAATTAGTCGGGTTGCACCTTGTGAATGGGTTTCTAGGAGTGATCGTTTTAGGACTTGTTGTCGGCTTGATTGGACAGTAGGCAACGATCATACCCCAGCGAGAGCGTTCAAAGGTCTCAACGAATCAATCCTAAAGAAAGCCGATCTTGTTTCAACAAGGTTGGTTTTTTTGTGCGTAAAATTAATCTTACTATAAAAAATAGCTATAAAAGCAAATAATTTATGCTATACTAAAAGCACTTTAATCTGTAGGAAACCTAAATCCGCGGATTGCGGAAAAATCATCAAAGAAACAAAATTAGGGGCAAAGAGGAGGAAAAAATGAAAACGAAAAGCATGTTAGGTAGAGGAATATTTGCTGTCGTTTGTTTAGGGACACTATTTTTCTTGACAAGCTGCAGCAGCTCAGGGGTTGACTCTGCAGCTGCGAATCAAGTATTGACCAATAGCAACAGTCATCAACAATATGCTTTGTATCTATTTGAAGATGGAAGAATCACTGTCAATAAAACGCTGACTTTTTTTACCAATCCGAATCAGGAACCTGCGGACTTGGTAGAAGAACAAGAGACGCAATTAGCGCAAATCAACGAAACACTACAAGCAGAGTTTCCCAAAAGCAAAGCACTGACTGCGGCAGACATCGGTCCTATGCACACCTTTGAAGTGACCAATGCCCAAGTGATCATTGATCAAGAGAAAAAGGAAGTGCGCATGACTGGCGATGATTTTGAGAAAGTATTCAAAATGGCGGACAACAATGACAAGCGTCTGATCGATGATGAACAAAACGAGTACGAGTTTTCGTATGAGGAAAACTAGCAAGTGACAAAAAAACGGCTGCCTCCGACGAGACAACCGCTTCAGACAGTAGACAAACCTTAGACAAAAATGAGGTTTGTCTTTTTTTCGTTGCAAAACTTAGTGGCTATTACGGAAAACATTTTGCGCAAGGAGTAAGTCCGCGACTTTGCGCTTCTGCTAAAGTTGCAGGCGTGTAGGTACCGTTGCCGCATTTTCTCGTATGGTATTTCGAACCTGTTGGTGTCACGAGGACCGACGTTTGGGCTTGGTTGCTAGCAGCGGCTGGCTGGCTTTGTTCTGGCACAGTTGCCGCTGCTTGTCGTTCTTCCTCCGCCTTGGCTTGGGCGGCTGCTTGTTCGTTGGCAATGATCGTTTGCGCCACTGTTTTCGTTCGAGCAGCTAATTCCTCATCGGGGGTCTTGAGACGAGCGACGGCATCCTCTGCCTGAGCGAGTCGGTCTTTTGTCGGTTCCGCCTCTGCTGCTTCCACCGCTTGGACAGCTTCTGTAACGAGGGCTTCTGCTTCTTTCTCAGAAATCTTGGTTTCTACAGTGGATAACCGACTTTCAAACGTTTCCTTATTCAAAACCGCTTGTGCGACCAATTCTTTTGCCTGATCGAAATCACTGCGTTCAAGAGAAGCTTCAGCAGTATCAAGGGCTTTGCCGATGGCAAGATGGTCTTCAACTACCGCGAGCCGAGTAGCGAGATCTTCGTAGGTTTTACTTAAAGCATGAATCAGCGTCACGGCTTCGTTGTAATTCTTTTGGTTTGGCTGGGTTTCGGCAAGAGCCAGTGCCGTCTCGGCTTTTACCAGTGCTTCTTGTTCTTGTTTTTCAGCTTGCAAACTCGCTAGAAATGCGTGAGAAGGTTTGACGGTGACGACCTCTTCTTTAGTGATTCCACCCATGGAGGTTTGGACAGTAAATTCCTGTTCCTCTTCATCTTCCAGTTGGACAGCATAAGAAAATGTTTCGTCCGCCAGCGAAACCTCCACCCCGTTGATCGTCAGTTGCGCTTCTGGGTTGGTTCGCCCAGTGATCGCCGCTTCGCCTTGCTCATTCGTAACCAGTTCTGCTTCATCTACGTGAAGCTCCGGTGTTGCTGCAGGAGTCAATAGTGCCCCGCCAATCAATAAGAGAAAACCACCCATAAAAATAACGATTTTGTTGCGAAGCGGCTTTTTCTTGATCAATCCAAGAATAAAAAAGATTCCGCTTACAACCATTGTCAAAAAACCTATAACAAAAATAAACATCCCCATAACTCTTTCCAATTCCTTTCTTGTGAATATTTTAATTATAACATTTTTACTAACGTATCCGCCATCAATAACCGACTAGTAAGGGTTGCTGAGCGTACGGAAGAAGCTCAACTAGCAAATCAGCAATTATTTTTTATCAATATTAAATAGATTTAAGGTATTTTTTATTATAAAATCATATGTAAAGAGTTGTTTTTCGTTTGCGGTTGTTTTTTTGGATAAACAGCTCTTGGTACAAATACACTTGTTTGCTTCATCACTGGAAAAAATGTTTCGAACAAACGGATGAGAGCGAGCAACTACCTGCAAACAAGCAGCTTTCCTTCGCTGCTTCCCCCAACTAACACCATAAAAAAGATATTCCCCCTCACTTGCAACCAAGCCACTTCATTGATAAGAAAATCAGTATGTGCAAAAGGAGAAGCAATGAAAATCACACAAATCCAATGTCCCAGCTGCTTGGGTCAGTTAACCGTTGACTGGGAGACAGGAAAAGCAGTCTGCCAGTATTGCTTAACGAAGTCAGTCCTACATTCGCCGCCAAAACAAACGCAAGAAGCTTCGAATGAACAAGCTCCCGTAGTTTTTCAAGAAGTCAAAGAAGGGTTTTATTCGTTTACCTTTAATGAAGACGAGGTAGCAAATGCCTTGAAAAAATGGCTGATCCAACAGGAATCAGTTCCTGAGGACATTGTCGTTCATCTTGAAGTCAGCGAGGTAAAACGATATTTTATTCCGATTTATGAATTTCAGGTGACCTATACGATGCAATGGGAGGGGGCCTTTGGCTACGATACCCATTCCATTGCTTGGGACGGCTCGCATACGACCACGTGGGAAAAGAAGCGCGGCGACCATCCAGATGAGACGGTCATACTCTATCAATGCGGCAGTTCGGAGGTGATCGAGCAAGAAATTCCTCAGAGCTTCGAGGTCAATGATGAAATGAAAAGAAAACCGTACTTTAGTACCGATCAAAAGGAATTTCAACAGCTAGTCTCAGCACATGCTATTCATGTTTTTCCCTTTGATATTGAGCAAGAGCAGGCGCTCTTTGGTTCTGAAAAACAAGCGGAACTGAGAGCCCAGGCGAATGCGGTGATCCAGAAGAAAGAATCTGCCGATCATCTAAAAGAGCTGCACCTAGATCTTTCCCTGATCAGCTGTGCAACAGAAAAGCTCTACTTTCCGCTGTATATGGGCACCTTCAAGTACCAAGAGCGATCCTTTGAATTTGCGATCGACGGCAAAGATCCTGACCGAATGAAGCTGCCGATTATCCCACAATGCCAAGAAACCTTACAAACGGTTGCGAATTTTTCAAAAGCTCGCAAGGTTTTTGGCTGGTCCTCCGTACTCTTTTTTACGTTAGGTGTGCTCCTGCTGTTCTTTGCACTATTCATTTCTGAATGGCTCCCTCTAGGAAGAGTGTTCAGAGTTGTCATAGGGGGGATTGTCATGAGTTCCCTGCCAACTGCCGTCTATTGGGTAGTATCGGGGATAGTGTTGCACTTTCTAAAAGAACAGTATCTCAAAACAGTCCAAAAATTTAGAGATGAGCTTAAAATAGAATTATTAGGTAAGAAAACGGCTGGGGCAGCTTTGTTAGCAAACTATGAGAAGCGTGGGAAGCACCTTGCAAGAATCAGGAAATTTTCTGAATGGCTTGATACACTCGCTTATGTGGTCGTGGTTGCTACCCTTATTTGGAATATTATTTGGAACATTCGTCGGTTTTTTTGATAAGCCATCTTGTTGAAAAAAATGATTCATAAAAAAGGAGAAAAAATGAAAATCACACAAATCCAATGCCCCAGTTGCTTAGGGCGTCTAGAAGTTGATTGGGACTCAGGAAAAGCAGTCTGTCAGTATTGCTTGAATGAGCTGTTGATCAAACCGGAACAAAAAAAACAGGAACAAACAAACCAAGCCGTCTCGCTGAAAGAGTTGCCACGCATTCAAGGGACCGTCAAAGAAGGATTTTATCCGTTTGCCTATGATGAAAAGGCATGTGAAGAGGCGTTGAAAAATAAACTAGCCTGGCAAGAGACCATCTCGGAAAGTATCTTTTTTGAGCTAGAGATGGTTCATCTAAAACGTGTATTCATCCCGATGTATTATTTTCAAATTGCTTATGATGCGCAAGTGAGAGGAAGCTATGTCCACGAGGAACAGCAGAGGGAGAGTGGGCGCATTACTGCCGACATTTCTTTACATAACAGCGGAAACACAACGGTTTTCAATGAATATTTCCCTACGGATACCCAAAAAGAAGCGGATTACAGTATCAATGGCAAGCTGCCGCTGCATCTTCAAAAAGGTGCCGCCTATTGCACGGATATGCAGCAGTTTTCGGCACTTAGCCAAGACGTTCAGGTGTTGCCCTTTGATATTTCCAGAGAAGCAGCACTTGCTGATACCCATCTATTGGAAGTCTTTGAAGCAAAAGCCAAAGACCATTTGGTGGGAGCAGAGGTTGCCAATGAGGTTCAACTGACTCTTTTTCCGAAACAATGTGATACGGAAAAACTGTATTTTCCTTATTACATTGGCGAATTCAAGTACGGAAACCAAACCTATTCTTTCGTGGCTGATGGCACCGATGCTGAACGTCTTTTTCCAACCCAGCTTCCTGAATGTGAACAGCTCGTGCAAGTGAAAAAAAGTTTTTCCAAAACCAGCAGTGTCCTATGGCAGTTCTGCTATACCTTTTTTTCATTCGGAATAATTTCAGGGACCCTTTTAAATGTTCTTTTTGGTGGCTTTTTAATGCCTGCTGTTGCCTTTAGTCTGCTCGCTTCAGCGGTCATCTTGCTGATTGCTTGTCTTGCGACGTGGTATTTCTTGCTCGTACCAGAGGTTAAGTTTTTCTCAGAGTACGGCAGATTCAAAGCAGAACTTTCTCAGGCGTTGAGTCAGTCGGATGGATCAACGGCTGCTGTGAAGAAAGCTTTTGAAGCCCGTAGGAAGAAACTCGTCCGAAAGACAGTATTTTACAGCGGTCTGGAAAACATGGCGTATGAATTTGCCTTGATCCTTTTTTTAGCAATCCTGACTTGGTATTTCGGTTTTTATGGCTTATCGCTTCTAGTGCTGCTGGCGTTTGTCAGCTGGAATACGATCCGTATCTTTACCACGGATAGCTCCGATACCTGTATCGAAACGAAAGGATGATTCAATGGATATTATTCCGATTCAATGCCCACACTGCTTAGGAGAACTAGAAGTCAATTGGGACGCTGGCACGGCGATTTGTCTGTATTGTCGTGGGAAAATGGTGATCAAACAATCTTTCGATCCTACCAAAAGCCCACATGCCAATTCTATGGCAGCAAAACAGCTTTCGTTGACGCACCTTGCTGTGTTGCTGAAGAAAATCAGTCAGTCAGCTGCTGCCAACCAAACGATGGATCCTCTTCCCATGGGAAACTCCTCAGCGGCAGGGGGTTCAAGTGATCACAAGCAGTCAAAGCAATCGGCAATGAATCAGACGTCTTTGATTCAGCGGGCGCCACGCGATCCAGTCAAGGAGCGACAAACTCGTTTGAATGCTTTTTTGCAAGAGCAAGATTTTTTGTTCTATTTTTCTGGAGAAAGACAAGTGCTGCCACGGCAATGGCAAAGACAAGTCCTTACCAGTTTTCAAGTGCCTGAAACGGAGACGCCTCTGGCACTGCTAACGGCACAGATGACTGGCAAGAAAGCGAATGCGGGGCTGCTTTTTGGTATCGAGCGAGTGTATTTGTGCACCTACGAAAAGAAAGAAAAACGAATAGCCAGTTTTTCGTGGAGTATTTGGAAAAACCTCGCCTTTGAGGTCCAACATAAAATCTTTGGCAGTTTTTTGGTGGTTCAACAGGAATATCGTGTTCCTCTTCAAGCATTGGGCTTTACGACCCAATCATTTTTGCAAGAATTACAGCAGTTGTTGCAAGGGTGGGAGGCTGGCTAGTGCTGAGTATCAATAAAATCAAATAGGGAATCAATTTATTAGTTAGAAAACCAAAGAGAGCGTCGCAAACAGCGGCGCTCTTTTTTTATTCATTTGATTTCTAGGTTTCCAACTCAGCGTCGTTGGTTTCTGATAAATACTCGGCTTCATCGTTTAATAGACTGGCCGTCGTTCGCAGCGTGTCGTAAGAATGCAAAACGGCAGCGAGGCTTTTTTGCGAATCACTGATTTTCATGGTCGTCGAATCGGCACTACCTAACACGACTAAGGCTTGTTGGTTGATGGCTTGCATGGTTGCGGCAATGGTTTGGGTCAACTGCTTGGTCTGTTCAGCTAATTTTTGCATTTCATCCGCAACCACCCGAAAGCCAGCTGCCTGTTCGCCGATCCGTGCCGTTTCGATGGAAGCATTGAAGGACAGCAGTTTGGTTTGTTGCGCAATGCGGTCGATGTCATGCAGCACCGCTGTCACCTGTTGGCTATCCATTTCTAAGGCATGGGTCGTTGCTTGATTTTGATCAGACAGCTGTTTGACTTGCGCCAAGTTCTCTGACAAATGATCGACTTGCTGGTGTCCGTTGGCAGAAAGTCGTGTCAGGGAAGCAGCACTTTCTTGCACTTTTTTGATAGTGACCGCTAAGGCTTGTTCTCTTTGGGTAATGTCAAAAGCGATTTTGACGACGTTAACGACTTCTTGCTGCTCATCGAGGACGGGGAAGTAGATCCCTTCTAAAATCAGTTTTTCTCCTTGTTTGTTTTTCCGAATGATTTTGTCTTGAAACCGTTGCTTTGAGTAAAGCAGTTGATTCCAGAAAGTTTGGTAATCCGTACTGGCAGCATAATGGTCAAAACAAAAGGTCCGATGCGGCAAGCCAATGATTTCTTCTTGGCTATAACCTAGGATATCCGTCATGTTGGCATTGGCGAAAACAACTTCTTTTTGCGGATCAAAGACTATGACAGCGAGTTCTTGAAAAATAGCAGCGAGCAGACGGTTATTTTGTGTTTCATCTAATGTGAATTTCATACGTACTTACCTACGCCTTTCAGTTTTTTGGGAAGTTTACACAGCGAGTGTCTTACAGTTATCGGTGATGAAGGCAAGGCAGTTAAGAGTGCAAAAACCACCTTTTTTGTCGAGCGAAATGCCTGGAAGCAGAAGGAAGCAAGATTCTTTGCATCAGAATGACTTGGTGGTACCCTTAAGGTCAACACGAACGATTTCAAACAAAAGGAGAGAATCGTATGACAGATAGAATTTCGTTGGAAAAAGCAGCCGTTGAATTTAGTGAGGCAAATGCACCGCACCCACGGATCTATGAATTACCGCCAGAAGAAGGGCGCGCACTATTGGAACAAGTCCAAGAGTCACCCGTCAATAAATTGGCGGTTGAGATAGAAGATCAGACCGTAGATACAGGCGAATGGGGGACCATCAATGTTCGTTTTGTTCGTCCTGAAGGAAATCATGCGATTCTCCCTGTCATTCATTATCTCCATGGTGCGGGCTGGGTCTTCGGCAGTGCCGCGACTCATGATAAATTGATCCGTGAATTGGCGGTACGAACCAACTCGATCGTCATTTTTCCTGAATATAGTCGTTCACCAGAAGCAAAATACCCAACGGCGATCGAACAAAATTATGCGGTCTTGCAGCAATTACCGGGATTTGTCGATGTCAAAGGCTTAGACCTTAGCCGTTTGACCGTGGCTGGCGATTCCGTAGGTGGGAACATGGCGACGGTTATGACCTTGTTGACGAAAGCCCGTGGCGGCATTCCGATCGCACAGCAATTATTGTTTTATCCTGTGACAGATGCCCGCTTTGATACGCCTTCGTATGAAGCATTCGGCGAAAATTATTTTCTAACCAAAGAAGGGATGCAATGGTTCTGGGATCAATACACGACGGATGAAACACAGCGGGATCAAATGACCGCTTCTCCACTACGCGCGACCAAAGAGGAGTTAGCCGATCTTCCGCCAGCGTTGATCATTACAGGCGAAGCAGATGTCTTGCGGGATGAAGGGGAAGCCTATGCGCAGCATTTACGAGCAGCTGGCGTGGAAGTCACCCAAGCACGGATGCAAGGGATCATCCATGATTTTGTGATGGTCAATGCGATGGATCAGACCCAAGCCGCACGAGCGGCCATGACACTGGCTGTCGGTTGGCTGACGGAAAAAAATGTCCCTGCAGAATAAGAAACCGACGAAAGAAGCTTCTTTTTATGCGGTGTTCTGATACAGAAAAGGATGTATGGAGTGGAGCGATCCACTCCTTTTTTTGTCGGAAAAATTGAAAGACGTACACCTGCAGTCTGAAGCAGATGCAAACGCTCTCTAAAAAAACTCGCTTTTGTAATACAGATTTTAATGAGTGTTTTTCGTTGATAAATAAATAAAAAGTGCTATTATATGTATTGTGATTAATACAGTTTTTGAAAAGAGGTAATACAGTGAGTGCAAAAGGATCAGAAATCATTGTTGAAAGTTTAGAAAATCATCGGGTGCCTTATATCTTTGGGATTCCCGGTGCAAAAATCGATGGCGTGTTTGACGTGTTGAGTGATCGAGGACCAGAGTTGATCTTGGCACGACATGAACAAAACGCGGCCTTTATGGCACAAGCAATCGGTCGCCTGACAGGAGAGCCAGGAGTCGTCATTGCAACAAGTGGACCAGGAGCCAGTAATTTAGCGACTGGGTTGGTCACGGCAACTGCCGAAGGTGATCCCGTCTTGGCACTAGCAGGCCAAGTGAAGCGTTCTGACCTTTCAAAATTGACCCACCAAAGCATGAATAATGCGGCGTTGTTTGCGCCGATCACGAAATTCAGCAGTGAAGTCCAAGATCCTGAAACCCTTTCTGAAAGTATTGCCAACGCCTTTCGCATCGCAAAAACAGCGAAAAAAGGGGCGAGCTTTTTATCCATTCCTCAAGATGTGACAGACGGAACCGTTCAAGGGGCGGCGATCAAACCTCTATCTTCGCCTAAATTAGGCAGTGCCGATGCAGAAGATATCCAGGCACTCGTCGATCGGATCAAAGAAGCCAAACTGCCTGTCTTACTCTTAGGGATGCGGGCTTCAGGCGTGAAAGAAACACAAGCGATTCGTCAGTTAGTTGCAAAAACTGGGTTGCCTGTCGTAGAGACCTTCCAAGGTGCTGGGATCATTTCTCGTGAATTAGAAGAGCATTTCTTTGGCCGCGTCGGCTTATTCCGCAATCAGCCTGGTGATATGCTGTTGAAACGCAGCGACTTAGTGATCGCTGTGGGGTACGACCCGATCGAATACGAAGCCCGCAACTGGAATGCGGAAAAAGATGCCCGCGTGATCGTTATCGATGAAGTACCGATGGAGATCGATCCATTTATGCAGCCAGAAGTTGAACTGATGGGCAGTATCGCGAAAATTATTGAACAACTATCAAAAGCCATCGATCAGTATCACTTGAGCGAAGACGCCCAAAACTATTTAACGACGCTGCAAACCAAACTCAATGAAAAACCAGCGGATGTCGAAGGCAGCAACAATACCTTGCATCCTTTGGAAATCATCGATGCTTTGCAACAAGAAGTGACCGACGACATGACGGTAACAGTGGATGTCGGCAGCCATTACATTTGGATGGCCCGTCATTTCCGTAGTTATGAGCCACGGCATCTGCTCTTTAGTAATGGCATGCAGACCTTAGGAGTCGCTTTGCCATGGGCGATCGCTGCAGCGCTCGTGCGACCAAATACTCAAGTGATCTCTGTATCTGGCGATGGCGGCTTCTTGTTTTCTGCCCAAGAGTTAGAAACAGCTGTCCGTTTGAAACAAAACATCATTCACTTGATTTGGAATGACGGTACCTACAATATGGTGAAATTCCAAGAAGAAATGAAATATGATCGTGCTTCTGGGGTTGATTTTGGACCCGTTGATTTCGTAAAATATGCCGAAGCGTTTGGTGCCAAAGGCTTACGGGCAACCACTAAACAAGAATTGATGGCAGCCATCGAAGAAGGCTTTGCAACGGATGGTCCAGTGATCATTGATATCCCTGTGGATTATTCAGATAATGCCGATCTTGGCAAAACGATCCTACCTGATCAATTTTATTAAGACCAAAGGAGCAGCAAGATGAAAGTGAAAAACAAAAGTTATTTATATCAGCATGGCACCCTAGGTGGGTTGATGCAGGATTTAATGGATGGCACGGAGCAAATCGGCAAAATGCTTGAATATGGCGATTTTGGGATCGGTACATTGGCTGGTTCCAATGGTGAAGTGATTATTTTAGATGGTGAAATCTACCATGTAGACGAGTCGGGCAAGGTGCGAGTGCTCCAAGGCAATGAAGGAACCCCCTATGCGGCAGTCGTTGATTTTTCTGCGGCGAAGCACCTGCAGGTTAGCCAAGAAATGACCGATGAAGAAGTGAAAAACCACGTCCTGACCGAAGTCAGCCCGAATTTGTTTTCCGCTGTCAAAATCCATGGGGTATTTACCAAGATGCACGTCCGCGTTGCCCCAAAGCAAGAAAAACCATATCCAAAATTCATTGAGATCATCCAGCATCAGCCCGAATTTCAGACAGAAAATATCAGCGGAACGATCGTCGGATTCTTTACCCCGCTGTTGTTCCACGGCGCTGCGGCTGCTGGTTTCCACCTGCATTTTATTAGTGATGATCGGACATTTGCTGGCCATGTCTTAGACTTTGAAGTGGCAGCTGGTGAAGTCGAATTGATGGAACTAGCCGAATTTCGTCAGCATTTTCCTATCGACAACCAAGACTACTTGCAGCGGGAGATCGATGTCGCAAAAATCGCCAAAGATATTGAAGCTGCCGAATAAAAGAGATTTAAAATTGAATGGCAATTTATGACGTAAGAATAAATTACTTTCCCAATAAAAAGCCAACGCTGGTCCTCTTAGGAAGATAGGAAGCGTTGGCTTTATTTAATAGTTTTAGTTGCTCTATTCACGTAACAATACAGGAATAAAATGGAATAGTCTATTGATTGTCAAGCACTACTAAATGTAAAATCCGTGGATTGATATGATTGAGTAGCCGATTCCAATCAGAGGCATCTGGAATCGATTTTAGCAATACACTTTCGACATCAAGTAAATATTCCGTTGTATATTCTGAATAATTGGTAATCAAAAGATCGATTTTTTTTTCTTTCAAGTATTCATGTGATAGTTCATTTGAATCAGGATAGTACATTGTATGATAGGCATCTAGGTAACGACGAACGATACTTTCAGCATATTCGCATACGTAGTCATTACCTTCAAATATCACTGCAATCGTTCGATGAGATCCCCAATTTTCTTCCTTTATAGCTTCCATATGCAACGTCAAGCTAGCACAGATATCAGCTAAATTTTGTAACGAATAAACCTTCTCTACTAGTGGGTGATTGTGGAGAAAATAGTAATTTTTTTGGTACTCTTGAGCAAATTTTTCTTGGACGAAGTAATTGAGGTCATCGATATTAATGGTCATTGAGGGAGATAATAATTCCTGCAGTTTTATTACTGTAAAAAAAGCTTCTAACCAAAGTAAGTCTTTTTGTTCATCGAAGCTGTTGCCTTTATTTTTTGCATAAAAATCATGGGCTAATTGTTTCAGCTCTGGCCAGTGGTTGTAGTTGCGGCAAAAGTTTTCACTGGAAGTATCATTTAACTTGCGGCGACAAATCACACAAGTAAATAGATAAATTGCTTCAGATTTTGGTAATTCACACTCGAAATGGCGCTGCATAATCTGATTTAAAGATTCATAATGAGGAAGTAAATCATTTTGTTGAATCATTGACACTAACTCTGGGTTAGGCTCTACTAAAAAACCACGTTTACTTCGTTCCACGCACAAGTAAAGGACATAGGCAAAATAAGAGAACGATGAAGACTGCAATTGCTTCGCTTTTAATAGATCAGTGATCTCAATAACCGCTTCTTGGACATTAATTGAAGGAAAAATAGTGTTAACATTAATGTCAGATTCATAATAAAATAGGCAGAAAAATTTTCGAATATCAATTTCTGAACCGACAAAATTCACTGGATTTGTTTCGATATGAAGATTAAAAGGCTGTAAAAATACTTCGATCTTTTTAAAGTAACTAATTAATGCCTGCTCGGAAATGTTAAGGGCTAAGCTCCAATCCATCAAAGACTGTAATTCGTTGAAAAAGATACTTTCCAATATTAAAAAAATAGGTTCATCTTTCACTAAATTTTGTTTTTTTCTTCTATAAGCTTCCCCATCAATCTCTTCAAAAAAATAGCCGACCTTAGAAGAGCTTATCTCTATCGTACCATGAAAATAATTTCGGATGTTTGCTATATCAGAAATCAATGTTCGAGAGCTACTGTTAGTAACTTTTGACAACTCACCTAACGTGCAGGTAGTTTTTTTTTCAAACTTGTCCAAAAGCTTTAACCAACGAACAAGTGAGTTGTTTTTCATAAATTTTAATTGAAATGTTTTCATTTCAGCCTCTTAGGAAATACTTGTGTGAATTTATTCTATTATAAAAAATACAACCCTTTTAGGAAATATAATTTGATCATCAAAATGAAATAGAATAGTGAAAGTGTGCAATGTAAAAAGCCCAATAAGAAAGAAAATCGAGATTTCTATTAAAATTAGTAGTTACAAAATACAAATGCATACTATACTAAAAATCGGCTACATCAGTATAGCAAAAATCTAAATTAAGTTCTGCCAAGGATTCTACAAAGACGCTGGTTGTAGGGCATAGATGATGACCCGCTAATAAAGGCTCAGTTAAAGGAAATTGTCAAGATAATACCATTAAAAATATCCAATATTGATATAATAACAGATAATATTTTTTAAACAATGAAAAAAGAAATGAATGTAGTTTAGATAGAGAAGACAGCATTAAAAAAAGCACGAAGAGTATTTTCTTTAATCATTCAATATTATCTTACTATAAAAAGGAAATAGATTATAGATGTTTAAATTAAGAAAATATATCGTTGGAAAATCACTAAATTTTTCAATAAACCATATAAAATGCTAAATTCTTGCGCATTTTCCGTTAAAAGATAAAATGAATATTATAGGAAAGTTACTTTATAGAAAATCCTTATTTCACCACTTTATGAAAATGTCAATTTTCTTCTTTCTGTCTAAATCTATATAATTACATCATTTGGGTATTTCATATAATCACTCGTCCAAAATTAACTTTTTTCAAGCAAGGAGCTTTTATTTGAAAAATTTCCAATTAAGTTTTGTGACAAATAAATCAGTAGCAAGATGGTTACAGATTCTAAATGAATTTGAAAAAAATGAAATTTGTAGTGCAAGTCACCTTTCTGAACTAACAAATAGTACGACTAGAACTATTGGAAAAGATATTGGCTATCTAAATGAATATTTTGGAGAGTTAGTTCGTATATCTTCAACAAATCTAGGATACTGTTTTGAATTATTTGACTATGCATGTTACGAGCAACAAAAAGCCTCATTTTTAGCAAACGAACCTTTATTTATTCTGTTGGAGAATATTTTTATAGGAGAATTAAAGTCCATTGACGAGTGGGCTGATCACTTTTATTTATCTAAAGCAACGCTTTTAAAATATTTACAGCGTGTCCGCAAACAACTTATTCATTTTGATTTAGAACTCGCTAATGATCCAGTGAATATTATTGGAAACGAAGCGGATATACGTAATTTTTTTTGTACGTTTTTTTATGAAACAGACATCACTCCTCATACTGTTTTTCCTTCTATTGCTGTGCAACAAGCGGTGAAGGAGATTAGTGGCCTATTTGATAAAAGCAGCTACCACACCGCTTCTTTTTCGCAATATTCTTATATACTTTATATCTCTATCGAGCGATTTCTACGAGGTGAGACGGTTTTAATTAAAGATGAACTACACCATGCGTTAAGACACAGTATCCAACTTATGCATTATCAAAGAATCAATGAAGTTATACGTAGATATTTTCACTTTTATTTTACGAGTGATGAAATTATATTTTTATTTGTTAGTATCATCACAAAAAAGAAATTACAAGAAGTGATCGTTGAACAAAAATTTTGTCTTTCCTATAATCATTGGCCGGAGATAGGTGAATTGACAAATAGTTTTTATCAATTGCTGGAAATGAAATCTACTGGAAAAAGAAAAAAAATGATTTGATTTTAATAGAATCTTTTTTTACGATGGCTAAACTCAAAGAGTGTCTTTCGACATCTGCTAACAGAAATATAAATGACGTTAATGAATTTATTCAAGATACGTTTTCGAAGGAATTTTATACCTATAAATGCTTTTTAGAAAACAATAAATTTTATCAATTGATGTTTTCGGAAGAATATTTAGTGGATTTTTGTGCAAACCTAGTCATCTATATTGAAGCTGTGCGTGAACGTTATTGGTTTCCCCAAAAAAATATTGCTTTTATTTTTGAAGGAAATAATAATATTGTCCAGTATATTGAAGGATGGTCTAAGAGGTATTTTGGGCATGCACATCAGCTGTATTATCCAGATTCTGGCGAAGTAAATGCAGAGTACATAATGCAAAAAAATATTGATTTGCTCGTGACAAATTACGCTGAACATGCGGCAGATTTTCGTGATATCGTAGAATGTATTTTTTTCAAGACGATTCCAACTTCGGCTGATTGGAATCGCTTGATAGATCGAATTAATCCAAATGTAACTAGACAATTTGCTTTAAAGGATCTTTTATAGATTTAGTTGATAAAAATTTTTGGATAAATAAAATAGAACATATCTCCTAGCTTACGATTTTTGTACTAGAAGGTATGTTCTATTTTTTTCAAGGCATAATTTTATCCATCATTGCTTTGGGGATAGGGGAAGTAGGGAAGTTATAGATGGATAGTAGCCTTTGGGAGAGAGCAATCATTTCGAAATGAGAGCAGGTCGTTGTCATTGTAGCTCACTTAAATAGATTAGACTCCAAGGAGCTTTTTGACTTAGATTCAGACCAGTTAACTCTCGATAAAAACATTTTTTATCATTTATTGTCAATTTGATAATCTCTTCTTCCGTGTATTCATTTAAAGAAGAGTTTTTTAAAACATAAAGTTCTCTTAAAATTTGTAATTGCGCATCAATATCTAGTAATGATGACATTTTTTCAAAAAAATTGTCATCAGATTGTTCATATATATCTAAGAATCTTTCTCGTAAAGATAGATAAAATTCATGAATCTTAGGATATTCATAAGAACAAAATGAATGAATAAATTCATCATCAAAGAAATTCAAGTATTGTTCAGCTGATCGGATTGTTTTTAATTTCATATGGATTCTCCTTAGTGATATGTAAACTTTTTTGGAAATTTTCGAGCAATATATATAAATGATTGACCGTTGAATTGTAAAATTAGAATGGTTTGCCTCCTGTCAAATAGTAATCGGAGATCATCATTTGTTTGTATCTCCAATTTACATGATTCAATCAACTGTCTCAAATTTTTTTTTTCGTATCCATAAGAAGAACTTTTTTATATATAAATATAAAAAAAGAATAATACTGCTTTTTCTAGTTCAGCTAAAATAAATAGTTTTTGTTGCTCAGCAAAATTATTTTTTTCTATACCTTATAAATCATAACCACTAATATCATTGATTCTAATCTCACTGGAGGACTCGATACAACTGCTTGGCACCTTGCTTGTATGTTTAGGGGTACGATCGACATATTAGGCGAATAACTGATTCGAAATGCTGGAAAAAAATCATTGATATAGTTGGATTTTTCTCTTTTCGCAATCAGATCTTCATTCAGTACATCACTGTCAGCCTCCAGTATGTCGGGATACATGTAAGGGAGACTTTCCTGTCATCCCATGACCGGTAGGCTCATCCCCGTCATTTTTTCAAAGGTGTGATACTATAGAATTATCTAGAAAAACGATCCTTTGATTCAAGTTGCCAATGCCAAAACAGTGCCAAGAAACGCAGTTGCAGTGAGAAGCAACCGTCTGTTTTGACGAGAAGGTTTGGCTAAATAGGGACGTTCATTAAAGCAAACGAGGAGCAATTCAATGAAAGAGAAAAAAACAGTTGTAGTGATCGGCGGCGGACTTGGTGGTCTATCAGCGGCGGTCTCATTAGCCCAAAATGGCTTTGATGTATCATTATATGAAAAAAATCAACACTTAGGCGGCAAGTTGAACCGACTGGAAACAAACGGTTTCGGCTTTGACTTAGGTCCTTCGATTTTGACGATGCCGCAGATTTTCGAAAAATTATTTACTGGCAGCAATCGCAATATGGCAGATTATGTTGCGATTCGCCGATTGCCATTGGAATGGCGCTCCTTTTTTCCTGATGGAACCAAGATCGATCTCTATGGCGATCTTGCACGTATGGCAAAGGAAAACCCGCACTTGTCGGAAAAAGACATGGCCGAGTACCAAGACTTTTTGGACTATGCGCAAAAGATTTATGCAATCACAGAAAAAGGCTATTTTGAGAAAGGCTTAGATACCACGAAAGAAATCTTGAAGTATCATGGCGTGATCAAAGCGCTGAAAGGCTTTGATTATTTCTCTTCGATGCATGATGCTATTCAAAAACGTGTCAGCAATCCGCAGCTGCAAGACATGCTGAGCTATTTTATCAAGTATGTCGGCTCATCTCCTTATGACGCCCCAGCCGTCTTGAACATGATGATCTATATGCAGCATGCCCAAGGTGTCTGGTACGTGCCAGGCGGGATGCATCGTTTAGCCGAAGGCATCGTTCGCTTAGCAAAAGAGATCGGTGTGACCTTCCACACGGGACACAAAGTGGAAAAATTGATCGTTGAACAGGAACAGATCCGTGCCGCTCGTTTGGATGATGGCACGTTGATCGAAGCCGACTATTTTGTTTCCAACATGGAAGTGATCCCGGCCTATGAAGAGCTGTTAGAAGAAGCGCCGACCTTTACTCAAAAACTGGAAGAAAAATTTGAACCAGCAAGTTCTGGTTTTGTCTTGCACTTAGGGGTCAAAACCTCCTATCCGCAATTGGCCCATCACAACTTTTTCTTTTCAAATGCCTCAAAAGAAAACTTTGATCAAAATTTCCATCAGCATCAGCTGCCAGAAGACCCAACGATCTATTTGGTCAATGCCAACAAAACCGATCCTTCGCAAACAGTGGCAGGGCATGAGAACATCAAAATCTTGCCTCATATCCCTTATTTGCAGGATAAACCCTTTACGGAAGCGGAATACGATGCCTTTCGTGAACGGATCTTGATCAAGCTGGAAAACATGGGTTTAACAGATCTACGTAAGCACATCGTGTATGAAGACCGCTGGACACCCGAAGACATCCAAAAGAATTATTTGTCACATCGTGGCGCCATCTACGGCACGGTCTCTAACCGCAAGAAAAATCATGGCTTTAAACACCCGAAACACAGCGAACGCTACGACAATCTATACTTCGTTGGCGGTACGGTCAATCCAGGTGCCGGCATGCCGATGGTGACCCTCAGTGGCCAGCAAGTCAGTGAGATGATCACCAAAAGAGAACACTAAGACAAGAAAGGATGATGACTGTGTACCTGCTGCTCGCTGGTATTTGCGCTGCTTGGCTAGCAGGCTGGCTGATTTTTTTCCGCCTGCCGACGATACCCACCCGCAAGGAGACAGCCGCATCCAAAGACTTGACGGAGAGGGGAGAACTGTCGATCATCATCCCCGCCCGCAATGAAGCAGAAAATTTGCCGCAATTGTTGGCGTCCTTGCAGCAGCAAACCCTTCATCCTGTGGAGATTTTGGTGGTTGATGACGGATCGGAAGACGAGACGATCGCCTGTGCTAAGGGCTTCGGTGCGACGGTCTTGCAAACCACTGCTGATTCTGCTGGGAAAGCGGCGGCTTGTTGGTTAGGCGCCTCACAAGCGGTGGGCAAGTATCTATTATTTTTGGATGCCGATACCTTCTTTCTAGCAGAAGATGGCTTAGAGCGTCTTTTCGCTGCGTATGAGGAGCGATCGGGACAAGGACTGCTCTCGGTGCAGCCCTATCATCAAACGAAGCGCCTGTATGAACAACTGTCTGCCGTCTTTAATGTCGTCTTACCTGTCGGGTTGAACCGCTTTTCTATCGTAGGCGAAAAACTCTCAGCTGGCGGCGCCTTTGGTCCGTGTATTTTGTGCAGCAAAACTGCGTACCTTCAAGCCAATGGACATCAGGACATGCCACAAGGAATCTTAGATGATCTAGCATTAGCGAGACGCTTTAAGAAAAAACGCTTGCCGATCGCCTTGTATGGTGGAAAAGACTTGGTGGCCTTTCGGATGTATCCAGCTGGTGTTCGTCAACTTGTTCAAGGCTGGACGAAGGACTTTGCCACTGCTTCGCAATCCACTCACCCTTTGATTATGGCGGGCGTCATCTTGTGGATCAGCGGCGGCATTGGGGTACTGGCGGCACCATTTCTGATGGAACCGCTTTGGCTAGGACTGCTTTTTTATGCTGCTTATTTTGGACAAACTCTGTGCTTTGCCCGCCGTGTCGGCAACTTCAACCGAATCCTGCTGCTTTTTTTCCCATGTTACTTTCTTTTTTTCCTAGGCTTATTTGGTTGGTCGTGGATCCAAACCCATTTGTTGAAATCCGTGACCTGGAAAGGACGCAAAATCAATTTATAGGAGGCGATGCACATGCCGCTGATCATCTTATCCCCACTGCTCTTGCTCATTACAGACAGCTTGGCTTGGCTGCTGTTTCATCTAGGCATCTCCTTTGGCTTGCGCAAAGTCAGTGATGCCTTTTTTGAACGTCATGCCAACTGGTTCCGTTCTTTTGCCTTTGAAAAAGGCGGTAGGATCTGGGCGGACGTGTTTCGTATTCGTCAGTGGAAAGACAAATTGCCCGACGGCACTGTGATTGCCAAAAAAGGCTTTGACAAATCCCGCTTGGCTCAACAGCAAAAGGACTATCTGGAAAAATTCGTCATCGAGACACGCCGAGCAGAGCTGACCCATTGGCTGCTGATGGTTCCAGCACCGTTCTTTTTCCTCTGGAATCCTGCGTGGGCGGGCTGGGTGATGATCGTCTATGCGTTATTGGCTAACTGCCCATTTATCATGATCCAACGCTACAATCGCCCCCGTTTAGAGCGAGTCTTGCGGAAAAAAAGTGCCCTGCAAGTCAAGCAGAAGGCGCCGGTCTAGGTTCCTGTAGGTGCCGCTTTAAGATTCGCTGAAAAATAGGCAAACTGGAAATCAAAAGGATCGGAGGGCAACTGCCTTCGATCTTTTTTAAAAAATTGGTGTTAATTTTTATGGGATGTGCCAAGACCGTTTTTTGTACACTAAGGTCATTCAGAGGAAAGGGTGATCGTATGTCATCAGAAGGATGTGGGCAAATTTTCGAACTGCCATTGCAGACTGCTACATTGGTTGATCGTGTGTTTGGACAGGCACGAAGTATTTTTGTAAGTGTAGAAAAGAGGGAGGGATGCGCAAGATGATTGAAGATAGCCGACAACGGGACCACTATTACGACATGTTGATTGAAAAAAATTCCCAATATGAAGGGATTTTTTACGTTGGGGTAAAAACCACCGGCGTCTTTTGCCGTCCCACCTGCCCAGCGAAAAAACCGCTCAAAAAAAATTGCGAGTTTTTTCAGACGGCACAAGAAGCGCTGCTGGCGGCGTATCGTCCCTGCAAACGATGTCGCCCGCTCAGCTCGCCTAGCCACTTATCCCCTGACGTGAAAAGCCTGGTGGAAGCCGTGGAGAGTAACCCAGAGAAAAAGTGGACCGACAAAGATTTTGAAGCACTAGCGATCCATCCCAATACCGCACGCCGACAATTCAAAAAATATTTTGGCATGACCTTTATCGAATACTCCCGTGCACGCCGCTTAGGATTAGCGTTTAAGCAGATTCGTGAAGGAGAACCGCTGATCCAAGCGCAATTAGAAGCCGGTTTCGATTCTGGCAACGGCTTTCGAGATGCGTTTTCTCGGATTATGGGGGAGTTGCCTTCCAACAGCCGCGAAAAAACGATTCTTTCTTCTGCTTGGCTTGAGACCAAGCTGGGATCGATGTTGGCGATCAGCGACCAGCAGCAGCTTTACTTGTTAGAATTCGTGGATCGCAGAGGGCTAGAAACGGAGATTGCTGTTTTGAGAAGCCGCTTGAATGCAGTGATCATTCCGCAGCAAACAGCAATCATTCAGCAACTCAAGCAAGAACTGACGGAATATTTTGCAGGAAATCGAACTGTTTTCACGATTCCAATTGCATTGATCGGCTCCGATTTTCAGAAAGCCGTCTGGCAGCAGCTGTTGGCGATGAAGATCGGAGAAACATACTCCTACAAACAATTGGCACAGCGAATCGGCAATGAAAAAGCTACCCGAGCTGTTGCCAATGCCAACGGAAAAAACCAATTGGCGTTGATCGTTCCATGCCACCGCGTCATCAATAGCGATGGCAGCATCGGCGGCTATGGCGGCGGTGTCGAACGCAAAAAGTGGCTGCTGGCTTTGGAAAAACAGGTGCAGCCGACCACAATGATCTAAAAAAGACAAGTATGCGTCGGAATCAGCGCTTCATTGATCGGTACATGGAATGGATCGAATCCTTTTCATTGAAATATATATTTAGCGGAACTTATGGAACCTTTCATAAGTTCCGCTTTTTTTCTTAGATTTGGCGGGTTCATAGAGAAAAGGCGAGGACCGTCGTTAGTGTCTAAGCGTTCTTTATCTCTACAAAAATAAGCATTGAATGATTTTCTTAAACAACCAAAGCATATCTTTTTACAACTTACAAAAAGTAAGTTATGATTATCTCGAATTCGAAATAAAGAGGTGAGGAAAATGGCGCATCAAGAAGAAGCGCTCAAAGCGTACATCGGTTTGCTGCGTACGGCGAGTCGTTTGGAACAAGTGGCAAAAAAAGATGTTCGTTGTTATGGCTTAAATATTACAGAGTTTTCCGTACTGGAATTGCTTTACCATAAAGGCACCCATACGACGCAAGCCATCAAGGAAAAAATCTTGATCGCCAGCAGCTCCACAACCTACGTGGTCGATCAATTAGTCAAAAAAGGCTGCGTGCAACGGGAACCTAGCCAAGAAGATCAACGGGTAACATACGTCAGTATTACGGAAGCAGGCAGGGCGTTGATGGAGAAAATTTTTCCCAGTCATGCACAAAAGATTGCGGCGAGTTTTTCCGAACTTAGCAGTGAAGAATTGCAACAATTAAAAACAATTTTACGAAAAATAACTTACGATCAGAAATGAGGAAAAGAAAATGAGAAAACAAGACCAATTATTAGGGGTACACCATGTGACGGCTATGACAAGTGATGTGGAACGGAATTACCATTTCTTTACAGATGTGTTAGGGATGCGTTTAGTGAAAAAAACAGTCAATCAAGATGACATCTATACGTACCATACTTACTTTGCGGATGATTTAGGGACACCGGGAACAACCATGACGTTCTTTGATTTTCCCAATACCGCTCGTGGTAGCAAAGGAACCAATTCGATCACCCGCACCAGTTTTCGAGTACCCAGTGATGCAGCCCTTGATTATTATGCCGCACGCTTTGATGAATTTGAGGTAAAACACGAGGCAATCACCACCGAATTTGGGAAAAAAGTGTTGCACTTTTGGGATTTTGATACGCAAGCCTATCAACTGATCTCTGATGAACACAATACTGGCGTGAAAGCTGGTATCCCTTGGAAAAAAGGACCCGTTCCTACTGAGTTTGCGATTTATGGCTTAGGTCCTGTCGAAATGTCTGTATCTTACTTGGCAGATTTCAAAGGGCTGCTGGAATCCGTTTTTGATTTCAAAACCATTGATCAAGTAGACAATCGCTATTTGCTAGAAGTCGGTGAAGGCGGCAATGGCGCCCAAATCGTTTTAGTGGAAGACACCACGAGCCCACAAGCACAACAAGGGGACGGCGAAGTGCATCATGTGGCTTTTCGCTTAGCCCATCACGATTCGTTAGCAGTCTGGCAAGAAGTCTTTGATAACTTGGGATTGGCCAACTCTGGCTATGTCGATCGTTACTATTTTGAATCGTTGTATGTGCGCATCGGCCATATTCTTTTTGAACTAGCGACAGATGAACCAGGGTTTATGGGGGATGAGCCATATGAAACATTGGGTGAATCCTTATCATTGGCACCATTTTTAGAAAATCGCCGTGAATACATCGAAGGAGTCATCAAACCCTTCAATACAAAACGCGCCTAAGGAGGCACATAGTATGCAACCCATTCAACAGATCCACCATATTTCAGCCATCGTAGGCGATCCTCAAACGAACGTTGCCTTTTACCGTGACGTGTTGGGGTTGCGCCTCGTCAAACAAACCGTCAATTTTGATGATCCCTACACGTATCATCTTTATTACAGCAATCAAGCGTTAGAAAATGGGACCATCATCACTTTCTTCCCTTGGGCAAATGCCCATCCTGGACGAGTAGGAAGCGGACAAGTCGGCACGATCGCCTTTCGTATTCCTAAAGGCAGCAGTGCCTATTGGCAAGAACATTTGGCGAAACATCAAGTAACTGTTCAAGAAAGTACATTGTTTGATCGACCAACTTTAGAACTTCATGATCAGCATGACCTGTCTTTGGCGCTAGTCGAAGCCGAAGAATCGGCGGAAACACCAGCGATTGTAGGCTTTCATGGGGCCGTCTTGCTTTCGGCACAACCAGAAGCGACCATTCAAACGCTGGCAGATGATCTAGGACTGAACATTTTTAACAAAACAGAGAAAAGCACCCATCTTCATACCGCAGGCACCCTCGCTCATGAGATCGTCGTGCCCCATGAAGCACTGCCAGCAGGGCGCTGGGGTGTCGGCACCGTCCATCACATCGCGTGGTCTGTGCCAACGGAAGCAGTGCAAAAAGAGTGGCAAGAGTACTTGTACGATCAAAGATACGGAGTCACTGAAATCAAAGACCGCAATTATTTCAAAGCCGTCTATTTCCAAGAGCGGGGCAACATCGTCTTTGAGATCGCAACAGAAACCCCAGGCTTTTTAGTTGATGAACCATTAGAAACGTTAGGACAGCAGTTGATGCTGCCAGCCCAATTTGAAAGCCGCCGTGTAGAGATCGAGGATCGCTTGCCAGACTTATCGGTTTAGAAAAAAGGAGACGCTGTATGCACTATTTAGATCCCAAGGATTTGACCCAACGAGAAAATTATAAGCTACTGATTGGCTCCATCATTCCACGGCCAGTGGCAGTGGTCAGTACGCAATCAGCCGATGGTATCGTCAACATCGCCCCATTCAGTTTTTTTAACATCGTCAGCTCAGAACCCGTGATCCTCTCGTTGGCTATCCAGCGCAAAGAGGGGGAACTGAAAGACACCGCCCGCAATCTGTTGGCGACGAAAGAAGCCGTCGTGCATATTTTGGATCAAACAAATGTCCAAGAGGCCAATAAAACCGCGGCATTATTGCCCGCAGACCAAAGCGAGTTGACGGTTTCTGGGTTTACCACAACGACATCGAAAACGATTGCCGTTCCTGGCTTGAACGAAGCCAGTGTACGCCTAGAAACGATTCTGCATCAGCACGTACCCATCAAAAAAGACCAGCAGACCACTGCCGATCTCTTATTGTTGGAAGTCGTCGGCTACCAGATTGCAGAGGATGTCTATCAAGATGGCAAGATCGATCCCCGTGCCTTACAAGCAGTCAGCCGGCTAGCGGGAAATTCTTACGCAACGATTGGGGAGATTTTCGATATCAAACGACCAAGTTAAAGGAGGAACTTCGATGAAAGCAATCTATCAACAAGGAGCAGCTGACGCACCAGTTTTGGTGCTGCTCCACGGCACCGGTGGCGACGAACAGTCGTTGCTGGAAGTAGGCAAAGCCCTTGATCCCCAAGCATCACTATTAGGTATTCGCGGGAACGTTTTAGAAAACGGCATGCCTCGTTACTTCAAACGTCTAGCTGAAGGGGTGTATGATGAAACCGACTTAGCACTTCGCGGCGACGAATTAGCCGATTTCATTCGGCAAGCCGCCAAAGAATACAACTTTTCATTAGCCCAAGTGGTACTGGTGGGTTATTCCAATGGCGCCAACATTGCCATTCGCTTATTACTAAATGATAGTGACCACTTCAAAAAAGCGATCCTCTACCACGCCATGTATCCAGTCGAGAATTTACCAACGAATTCCTTGCCTGACACTCATGTGTTTCTGAGTTTTGGCAGAAACGACCCGATCGTTTCCCTAGCTGACAGTGCTTACGTCCAAGAGATCTTCACCTCCCGGGGCGCAGCCCTTTCAACCGTTTGGACCCCAAGTCATCAGTTAACGTATGAAGAAGTCGAACACTCGCGCACGTGGTTGACCGAACAATAAAGCAGTGCCTCTTTCCTAATCAAACAGCGATCCTGCTGGTTGGTTAGGTTTTTTTGTTTCACGTGAAAACAGTGTATCTAGAGTAAATCGGCTCCACCAAGATACGCTTTACATGAGATCTGTTAGTATGGGTGGTTTTTATATTCTTAAAGTTTCAGGATTATAAGGCAGCATGTTATCTCTAACCTGTTTAAGTTAATAACATGAATTATTCTTAAAAAAAATGGCAATAAAATTTAATAAAACGCATAATGGAAAATGAGTTTGGCGATGATCAAAACCAGTTAGGGATTATACCTAACTGGTTTTTTTATTAAGACAGAAAATTTTCTGATAGTTCCTTTATTTAACAACGTTGATTGTTGTATCGATGAATGGTGAGTGACTTGTGGTTCTTTAGATACCAGAAATCGAAAACGAATTTGTTTATTTGTTTAAAATAACGTTATGAACATTCTGTTGATGGATTTCAATACTTTTTTCAGTTAGTTTTTTGTTTGATAATCAGTGTTTTGGCGCCATTTTGCGTATTTAAAGATAACAAAGACATTTTTATATAAAAACAAAAATTTTGTTGACAGACAAAATGAAAGCGTTTATATTGGATATGTGGTTACTACCAGTTGAGAGTAAAGGGAGGACATAAGATGCTTGGTTTGGTTTTAACAGGTCATGGAGGATTTGCGCAAGGGATGGAAAATGCGCTTGCGATGATTGCAGGGCCGCAAGAACAGTTTCTAGCAGTGCCGTTTTTAGAGGAAAATCCGTTAGTTGGCTTTGAAAAAGAGTTGCAAGGAGCTATCGATCAATTAAAGGAAACCTGTGATGGGGTCGTGATTTGTGCAGACCTTGTGGGCGGAACCCCTTTTAATGTTGCGATGACCGCTGCCAATGAGGACCCGCAAGTCGAGGTCATCGGCGGCAGCAATCTACTGATGCTAGTGGAAGGTTCGTTGACTAGATATACGGCAACTGATCCAGAGGGTTTTTGCCAAAGAAGCTGGCTCCACCTTCAATGGCGTCTTGTGCGGCCGGGCAACGTGGAAAGATGGTGTTGAACCCTTTGTAAAACAAGGAACAGAAGCAGCCAAAGAATGGCTAGCAAGTACTGGAAAACAGCACATCGAAGACTTGAATGAAGTGATCCAAAAGACCGCCACTTCTTGGTGGGACAAAGTCACGGTCGAAGAATAGTTTTTTCGCTGTTTGACAAGAGAAATGGCCAGTAATCAGACATCTTAAGGGCTTTTGAGAAGAAGTGGTAGGCTTCTGACTTAAGGCTTTAGGGTGTCTTTTTCTAGTGAAAAAAGGTTGATAGTATAACGGACGCTGCCCTCATCTAGACAAAAAAGGGTTAGCAAAAAATTATGAAAAAAAGTCAGAGCACTATGGATGATTTATCATAATTTTTTCATATAGACTAAGTTAACTTTGCTAGTTAAAAGAAAAAGAAGGGAAGAAAATCAATCCTAAAAGATTTGTTAACAGGTTAAGTCAAAAATCCCTCGAAATCTTTTCTCATTTTTCAGCAGTATTGCCAGTAGAAGATCGCTTGATAAAAAAGCCGTGGCTTGCTATTCTGTTCTGTAAATTGACAGAAGGAGATGGCGTATGAAGCAAATGGCAATCAAAGAGAATCCGTTTTTGACGCGTCTGGATTATCAGCGGGCATTGGAAGACATGATCGCTCCTTTGCAAGCAGCGATCTTGGCAGATGACTATTCAGGATTGAATCTAGGTAGCAGTGGGGCCGTGTATGACCGAACACGGGCTGAGATGGAAGCGCTTGTGCGTCCTTTGTGGGGGCTGGCGCCTTATTGGGGGGGTTGCCCAGATGATCCGTTACGAGCAGCTTATGTGGAAAAAGTGATAGCGGGGACAGATCCTGAACACGCATTTTACTGGGGAAGGATCACGGATTATGATCAATACATCGTGGAAACAGCCGCATTGTCATTGACCCTATTGTTGCAAAAGGACGCTTTTTGGACAGCGTTGCCGCAGAAGAACCAGCGAAAGCTAGTGGCTTGGCTTTCCCAAGCACTTGAGTGCAAGATTCCTAAGAACAACTGGACATTCTTCAAAGTGTTGATACGCGTTGCCTTGTTTCACTGTGGGGAACCGTTGGCAAAAGAAGAATTGTCCCAAGAGTTGGCATTGATCGATTCCATGTACGTTGGCGATGGTTGGTACGTAGACGGGAAAACGACGCAGCGAGATTACTACATTCCTTTTGCGTTTCATTATTACGGCTTGATTTACGCTACATTTATGCAAGACGAAGATCCAGAATGGGCGCAGCGTTTTAAAGAGCGAGCCACGCTATTTGCGCAAGACTTCGTCTATTATTTTGATGAAGACGGCGAAGCCTTGCCCTATGGCCGCAGCTTGACTTATCGGTTTGCACAAGGGGCGTTTTTCTCGGCACTGGTTTTTGCAGATGTCGAAGCGATCCCATGGGGACAGGTGCGAGGACTACTAGCGAAGCACTTGCGCAATTGGATGGCACAGGAGATTTTCACTTTCGATGGTCGCTTGTCCATCGGGTACCACTATGAAAATCATGTGATGGCAGAAGGGTATAATGCACCAGGCTCGCCTTATTGGGGGCTGAAGACCTTTTTGCTTTTAGCGGTCGCAGAAACGCATCCTTTTTGGCGGGCTGAACCTGAGCCAATCAAAAGAGAGCCGCAAAAACGGATTGAAAAAGGCAATATGTTGCTGGTGCACAATGAAAAAAGCCATCATCTGTTGGGGTATCCTGCAGGCTTGATGCTTGAACAGCAAGCCCATGCTCAAGCAAAATACAGCAAATTTGTCTATTCGAGCAAACTTGGTTTCAGTGTGCCGAAAGCCGGCGTCACGTATGCCGAAGGCGCCTTCGATAGCACATTAGCTATTGCTCGAGATGGCAGCTATTTTCGCACGAAGGGCGCAGTCAGGGATTATCGAGTGACGGAAAAAGGCGTCTTTTACCAATGGGCGCTCTTTGAGGAGGTAGTGATTGAAACTGAGATTTATCCATTTGGTCAGTGGCATGTGCGCGTGCACGAGTTGACGACGACGATTTCGTTGGACCTTCGTGAGGGCGGGTTTAGTGTACCGCTGACTGGACGGTTGCCTCAGGCCCAAATAGGACCGACCTGGAGTCGAGTCAGTGAAGGAGGCTTTTGTTCTCAAATCATCAACATCGAAGGCTATCAACAAGCCAGTATTGTTCAGCCAGAAGCCAATACCTCCGTCTTTTTTCCAAGAACTAGTTTTCCATACTTAGCACAACATATTCCACCAGGGAAGCACCGTTTGATTTGTTTAGTCGGTGGTATCGTAGAAAAAGAAAGGAGCGATCCAAATGATTACGCTAGCAATAAAAAATAAGCAGGATCAGGTGATCGTCGGTCGCATCGACCATGAAAAAGAACCCGCGCCGTTTCAAGTTTCTGGTGATGATTTGGCCGTATTAGCCATTAAAAACTATCCCTATGAGGAAGGGGATAAGATCGTCGTTGAGGTGACGGGGGAAAATCCGTATTATGTCCTTCAGCTTGATGAAACCTTAGCACCATCACTGATCTATCTTTCCCAATCCACTTGGGAATATCAGATCCCTTGGACGGAATCTCATCGAAAGTCCTCGGTGGAAACGGCCTTTGCCTCGCAGCGCCATCACCTGATGGTGCGCAAAGCCCAGGCGTTTGAGATCACGAATTATCAAAATTTATCTTTCAATGCCCATGATCAAAAGTCAGCGACAGGGGCGTATCCTCATGCTTCAGCGAATGTGGAGACGCGAGATGATTCCGTCTTTTTTGCCAAGAATGCGATCGATGGAAAATATGGCAACCGATCCCACGGTTCGTATCCGTTTGCTTCTTGGGGCATCAATCAGCAAGCCGATGCTGCATTGACCATTGATTTTGGTCGTCCTGTCTTGATCGATCGGGTTCGCTTCCTATTACGGGCAGATTATCCTCATGATAGCTATTGGACCAAAGGGACCTTGGTCTTTGCTGATGGAGAAGAGCTGGTAGTGGAAACTACAAATACGGCGTCATTTCAAGAAGTTCGTTTTCCGAAAAAAGAAACGACTAAGCTAACCTATAAAGAGCTGCAAAAAGCAGAGGATGATTCCCCATTTCCAGCTCTTACACAAATCGAAGTATTTGGTTGGAACTGTTAAAAAAAAGAGGACAAGAGCATGACAGGTCTGCATTTGTGGGCAGTTGTCATGCTCTTTTTTTAGGAATCAATGAAGGAAGGTCGCTTTTTTTGTTCGTTTACGTTATAATGATTTCAGTTAATATGTTAACAAGTTAAGAGGAGGGTAAACATGCGTCTGCAAGAGAACAAACAACGCTTGATCCTGTTAGGAGAAAAAGTGACCGATGTGTGGTTAGCGGATAAAATCACCGCGTGCATCCAACAGATCGAAAAAAATAGTCAGCGCTTTGGCACACAGTTTCCTTCAGCCTGTGCCACCAATGGCAAATATCGGCTGAAAGGCAACGATGATTGGACCAATGGCTTTTGGACGGGGATGTTGTGGCTCGCCTATGAGTGGACCAAAGAGAAGAACTTTTTGACTCGAGCAATGGAGAATATCGACAGTTTTCAAACGCGCTTAGACGACCATTTTGTATTAGATCATCATGATATTGGATTTTTATATAGCTTATCTGCCGGTGCGGGCTACAAGATCACTGGCGATGAACACTGCAAGCAAGAAGTCATTCAAGCAGCAGATGTTTTGTTGGCACGTTTTCAAGAAAAGGGGGAATTTATTCAAGCTTGGGGCACTTATGGCGACCCACAAGAATACCGCTTGATTATTGATTCGCTACTGAACTTGCCGCTTTTATTTGCAGCAACCCAATTATCGGGAGAGACTCGTTACGCAGAGGCCGCGAGTAAGCATTATCAGACAGTGCGAAAGACTGTCATCAAAAATGACGCCACCACCTTTCATACGTATTATTTCGATCCTGAAACGGGGCAGCCAAGTCACGGTGCGACGCATCAAGGAAACAGCGACCAATCGATTTGGGCACGAGGGCAAAGCTGGGCGATTTTAGGGCTTCCTTTGAATGAAAGCTACTTGCATAGCCAGCCTTTTCCAGAAAATTATCCGCAGATCGTGGAGGTGTTTTTGGCTCATTTCCCCGCAGATCTCGTGCCGTATTGGGACTTTGATTTTAACGACCAACATCCTGCTGAAAAAGACAGCTCAGCTTTAGCGATCGCGGCTTGTGGCTTGTTGGAAGCAGAGAAAATGGAGGCATATCCTGATGCCCAAAAAATCGCTAAAGGGATGCTTTACCAATTAGGCGAGCAGTATGCAGCGAGCCAAGTGCCAGAAAATGAGGGCTTATTGCTGCATGGTGTGTATGCTCATGCGGAAGGCAAAGGCATCGATGAACCCAATCTTTGGGGTGATTATTTCTATTTAGAAGCATTGATCCGATTGGCATTGCCTAATTGGCGAAGATACTGGTAAAGGGGAAGACGACATGCGAACGTTTGAGATAAAAGAAGATTTTTTGTTAGATGGAAAACCAATCAAATTGATCAGCGGAGCGATCCATTATTTCCGCATGACACCGGCGCAATGGACAGATAGCCTCTACAATCTAAAAGCACTGGGAGCCAACACAGTTGAGACCTACATTCCTTGGAATCTCCACGAACCTCGTGAAGGAGTCTACGACTTTGAAGGAATGAAAGACATCTGTGCTTTTGTAAAGCAAGCCCAAGCGCTAGGCTTGATGGTCATTTTGCGGCCTTCCGTCTACATTTGTGCTGAATGGGAATTTGGCGGGCTGCCAGCTTGGCTGTTAAACGAACCGATGCGGTTGCGCTCAACCGACCCACGCTTCATGGCAAAGGTACGTAACTATTTCCAGGTCTTGCTGCCAAAGCTTGTGCCGTTGCAGATCACCCATGGGGGACCAGTGATCATGATGCAGGTGGAAAATGAGTACGGCTCTTATGGAATGGAAAAAGCGTATTTGCGTCAGACCAAGGAGTTGATGGAAGAATGCGGCATCGATGTACCCTTGTTTACTTCAGATGGGGCATGGGAAGAAGTCTTGGACGCTGGGACATTGATTGAAGACGACGTCTTTGTCACAGGCAATTTCGGCAGTCGTTCCAAAGAAAATGCGGCTGTGATGAAAGAGTTTATGGCAAAACATGGCAAAAATTGGCCCATCATGTGCATGGAATATTGGGATGGCTGGTTCAACCGCTGGGGCGAGCCGATCATCAAGCGAGACGGTCAAGACTTAGCCAATGAAGTCAAAGAGATGTTAGCAGTCGGTTCCTTGAATCTTTACATGTTCCATGGAGGCACGAACTTTGGCTTTTCCAATGGCTGTTCCGCTCGGGGGGCGCTGGATCTACCACAAGTGTCCAGCTATGATTACGATGCTTTACTGACAGAAGCAGGAGAACCTACCGACAAATACTATCAGGTACAAAAAGCCATAAAAGAAGCCTGTCCCGAAGTGTGGCAAGCCAAACCACGGACCAAGCAATTAGCGGCATTAGGAACCTTTCCCATCGAAAACAGTGTCTCGTTACTGGCCATCAAAGATCAGCTGATGGCACCGCAAGAAAACATGTATCCACTAACAATGGAAGCTGCCAGCACAGGCTACGGCTATTTGCTCTATTCGGTTCAGTTAAAAAACTATCATCGAGAAAACAAACTAAAAGTGGTAGAAGCTAGCGATCGGTTGCATATTTTTACCGACGGCCAATTACAGGCGATCCAATACCAAGAGACGCTAGGCGAGGAGCTGTTGATCCAAGGGGCACCAGATAAAGAAACCATTGAGCTAGATGTCTTAGTGGAAAACTTAGGGCGCGTGAATTACGGGTTTAAATTGAATGGGCCTACGCAAGCCAAAGGCATCCGTGGGGGCATCATGCAAGATATTCATTTCCACCAAGGCTATCGTCATTACCCATTGACGCTTTCCGCAGAGCAGCTACAAGCCATCGATTATCAAGCAGGAAAAAATCCGACACACCCCTCCTTTTATCAAACGACCTTCACGCTGATAGAGGTAGGAGATACGTTCATCGATTGCCGTGGGTATGGCAAAGGCGTCGTTATCGTCAACGGCATCAATCTTGGTCGCTATTGGCAACGTGGCCCCGTGCATTCCTTATACTGTCCGAAAGAATTTTTGAAAAAAGGCAGCAACGAAGTCGTGGTATTTGAAACCGATGGCGTGGAGATCAAGGAACTCGTTTTCTGTGATCAACCTGTCGTGGAATAAAAAAATAGAAGTAGAGACCCAAATTTACGCGGGCTCTACTTCTATTTTTGTTTTGAAATATTTCCAATGCTTGTAGCTGACGATGTATTCAGCGACACTTCCATCTGCTAAATAGGAGTGCTTGACTTGTTTAACCGCAGGCTCTCGGAAGCTCAGTTGCAATAAGTTCAACAATTCAGCATCATCAGGAAAGACGATTTCATTGGTTTCAACAGAAGCCAATGAGAAAAGGTCGATCGCAAAGTCTTTCCGGACCCGCTCATAAACACTGGCATACCGGTTGAGGTTTTTGGCGATCGGTTCTTTCATCAGTTTCTTCGGCAGATGAGTGATGTGAACCAAGAAAGGAACATCGCCAAAATAGCGGACTCGTTTGATTCGGTAGTAGGAAGCACTGGCAGCCAACCCTAATTCTTTCAAAATCTCGGGGTCATTTCCTTCTTCCACCGCAAGGACCTTGACCTTTTCTTGGTCCAGTGAATGCAGCTCGATGTCGGAAAACTTCACACTTTGAGATACTTTTGCTTTTGAAACAAAGGTCCCTTTGCCTTGGATGCGATACAGATAGCCAGCACTCGTCAATTCATTCAATGCTTTGACTGCCGTGATCGAACTAACAGAATACCTTCGCTTGATATCCGCCTCTGAATAAAACTTATCGCCGGGAATGAATTTATGGTCTTTGATTTCTTGTAAAAGATCTTGCTTGATCTGCTCATACTTTGGCAACACAGTGGTTTCCCTCCATTCCATATGAATACATCAAGCATAACATGTTAAATCCTTTCCTGCCACTTAATTATTGTAGAAAATATGTTGTTTTCCAGTCTGTACAGGCCTAAAAAATAAAATTCAATATGTTAAGATATTAGGTTTACGGATGGCTTGCCATGTGGTATAGTATGCTTACAAGGAACATAACATGTTAAGTAGGGCGACCTACGGAGTAGGAGGGAAATTAGTGGAAAACATTGTATTGATCAGTCATGGAGGCATGGCAGAAGGGGTCAAAAGCAGTCTGGAGATGATCGTAGGCCAGCAAGCAAACGTTCACACCGTTTCATTACGACCAGATAGTGACAATCTGCAGTTTGAAAAAGAATTGAACGAGAAAATGAAAGCCCTTAACGGTTCAACATTGATTATTGCGGATCTATTAGGAGGGACCCCGTGCAACGTTGCAGTCAAGAATTATTTAGAGGATGACGAAGTGGCGATTTTCGCTGGAATGACATTGTCCGTAGTGATCGAGGCAGTCGTCAATCAACGAGCGACGATCAACGAGCTGCTTTGCTTAGCCAAAGAAAACATCGTTGATGTCAAAGCAGGGATGAACCAGGCAGAACAAGAAATTTTAGAAGAAAAGCAAGAGGAATTAGGGGATTACAGTGCGTATGCTGGGCAAGAAAATATCGTCAATAGTCGGATCGATGAGCGCTTGATCCACGGACAAGTCGCCGGTATCTGGTCCACCAGTTTAAACACGCAACGGATCATCGTGGCCAATGATGAAGCCGCCGCAGACCCATTACAAAAATCTTCTTTACGAATGGCAGCGCCAACTTCGATGCGACTTTCCGTCCTTCCAGTGGCAACTGCAGCCAAGAATATTCGCGCTGGTCGTTACGGCAAGCAACGGTTGTTTTTACTTTTCAAAAATCCCCAAGATGTTTTGCGTTATATTGAAGCAGATGGACCGATCAAAGCGATCAACGTCGGCAACATGAGCTACAAAGAAGGCGCACGGGAAGTGACCAAAAGCATTCAAGTGCTGCCAGAAGAAGAGCCGATCTTTGAAGCGATCGCCGCAAAAGGAATCACCGTCACGGCACAGCTTGTACCCAATGAACCATCGATCGACTTTATGAAGAAATTACGAGGATAAATCAGGCAGCGCTTCGATCGAGGAGAATATGTAGCGGAAGATTTGTCAAAAAACGAGTGTTTTTCACGATTTATCTGAGGCGACACAACGATCGATAACCAGTCAGTTAAGACTCGTTCATACAATTAGGAGGAAAATTCATGCATTTAGCAGCGTATCAAATCATTCTTATTACTGTTTATGCTTTTATTGCTATTAATGATTCACTTATTTCCAATACGTTGACCCAACCAGCGATCGCCGGAATGATTTCTGGAATGATCATGGGGGACTTGAAGACCGGTTTGATGGTCGGCGGTACCTTGCAGTTGATGCGTTTAGGGATCGCCGCATTTGGTGGTGCATCCGTCCCAGATTATTTTACCGGCGCAGTACTGGGAACGGCGTTTGCCGTGATCTCAGGAAACGGCGCGGAATACGGCATCGGCTTAGCAGTTCCAGTGTCCTTACTGATGCTGCAACTGGACGTCGTGGCTCGTTTTTGTAACGTATTTCTACTACACCGAATCGATAGAGCCATCGACAACATGCAAGTCAAACGAATCCCACGGTTAGTTTTATCGGGTTCTTTCTTATGGGGATTGTCACGGGCGATTCCGATTTTATTGATGCTTTTAGCTGGAGATGCAGTCGTTACGACGATTACCGATAACACGCCAGAATGGCTGATGACTGGACTAAAAACCGCTGGTGGCGTCTTGCCAGTCGTCGGGGTAGCGATCTTATTGCGCTACTTGCCAACAAAGCACTATATTCCTTATTTGTTATTAGGCTTCTTTTTAGCTGCGTATCTGCAAGTCCCAATGCTCGGCGTTTCCATCATTGGGCTCGTAGCAGCAATGTTAGTCTTTAAACGAGATAGCGAAAAAGGCACCGTTGCAACGGCAGCTGCTGGAGATTTTGAAGGAGGATATGATGGCGATGAGTGATCAAAAACTGACAAAAAAAGAGTTGAATACCATTAGCTGGCGCTATATTTTGGCAAGCCAATTAAACTGGAACTATGAGCGAATGATGAGTTCAGGCTACCTTTACGGCATCCTGCCCGTCTTGAAAAAATTCTATGGCCACGATGAAGCTCAGCTGCAAGATATGCTGCGGACCCACAATCAATTTTTCAATACCAATGCGATCTTTGGGAACTTGATCATGGGGATTGATGTCGCGATTGAAGAACAAGATGGACACAAAGCCAAAGAAACGATCATCGCCTTGAAAACGGCCTTGATGGGTTCCTTGGCCGGTGTCGGTGACTCCTTGTTCCACGTGATTTGGGGAACGATCTTTGGCTCTGTTGCTGGCACATTGGCGCAAAATGGTTCCGTCGTTGGCTGTGTCATCTGGATCATCGCCAACATCGCGTTACTTTTCGGTCGGGCAGCGTTGCTACCTCTAGGTTACAAACAAGGGGTCAAATTAGTGACGACCTTGAAAGACAAATTATCTGCCTTCACCAATGCCGCAACCGTTTTAGGGGTCACAGTGATTGGTGCCTTGATTCCCTCTGTGGTCAAAGCAACTGTTCCTTTTGTCTATAAAAAAGACGGCGTCGAATTAGTGATCCAAGACACGTTGGATGCCATCTTGCCATCCCTTGTACCTATCTTGCTCGTCTTGCTGACCTACTGGATGCTAGGCCAAAAGAAACTAAATTCCACTCGAGTAATTTGGATCATCTTGATCTTGTCGATCGTTTTGAGTGCGTTTGGTATTTTGGGTTAAGATTATCAGTAACAACTGATAGATAAGAATATGTAAATAGAAAAAGAGTGTGGAATATTTTTCCGCACTCTTTTTTATAAAATAATTTGCCCGTTTTTACTCGTAAAGAATTTAGTTCAATTGGAAACATAGAAAAAAATAAAATTGGTCATTCCCTTTTTGCTCGTCTACTAATATTTTGATGTGTATTGAATATCTGTTGGAAAGAATCAAAATAAAAAAAGACAGAAACCCTTGATACAGAGGGTTTCTGTCTTTTTGAAGATTATTCCCACTCCACAGTAGCAGGTGGTTTGCTCGTAATATCGTACACGATCCGATTGACGTGTGCGACTTCGTTGACGATGCGGACGCTGATTTTTTGTAGGACTTCCCATGGGATGCGGGCAAAGTCAGCGGTCATGCCATCGATTGAAGTGACTGCACGGATGCCGACGGTATAATCGTAGGTCCGGCCATCACCCATGACACCGACGGAGCGGATGCCTGGTAAGACGGTGAAGTACTGCCAAATGTCGCGGTCTAAGCCGGCATTTGCGATTTCTTCCCGCAAGATTGCGTCCGAGTCGCGGACGATCGTTAGTTTTTCTTCTGTCAATTCGCCAAGGACACGAATGCCTAGACCTGGTCCAGGGAATGGTTGGCGCCATACGATGCTGTCTGGCATGCCAAGTTGAGTCCCTAATTCACGGACTTCGTCTTTGAACAAGGTGTTCAATGGTTCGATCAATTTGAATTGCATGTCTTCAGGTAAACCACCCACATTGTGGTGAGATTTGATGGTTTGCGCAGTTTCGGTTCCTGATTCGATGACGTCGGTATAAAGGGTTCCTTGGGCAAGGAAAGAAACGCCTTCTTCGCCAGCTAGTTTGGTTGCTTCATCATCGAAGACGTACACGAATTCATTTCCGATGATCTTGCGTTTTTCTTCAGGATCAGAAACCCCAGCAAGTTTTGATAGGAAACGTTCTTTGGCATTAACTTTGATGATGTTCAAGCCGAATTTGCCGCCTAAGCTTTCCATTACTTGCTCGGCTTCGCCTTTACGCAAGAGGCCGTGGTCAACAAAAATACAAGTCAGTTGATCGCCGATCGCTTTTTGTAAAAGAACACCAACGACAGAAGAATCGACCCCGCCTGAAAGACCAAGCAAGACTTTTTTGTCGCCCACTTGTTCGCGGATTTTTGCGATTTCCATATCGATGAAGTTGTCCATTGTCCAATCACCCGTACATTGACAAACGTCAATGGCAAAGTGACGCAATAAGTCGTTGCCGTATTCTGAATGGCGAACTTCTGCGTGGAATTGGATACCGTACATTTTGCGCTCGGCATCTTGGATAGAAGCGATCGGGCAATCTTTGCTCGTTGCCACGACATCAAATCCTGCAGGTGCTTGAGTGACCAAGTCTCCGTGGCTCATCCACACGGTTTGGGTTGCGGGCGTGTTTTGGAAAAGGGCCGCTGCATCAGAAGTGACTTCCAATTCTGCTTTGCCGTATTCACGGTTTTTGGCAGGTTCAACTTTTCCGCCTAATTTATAAGTAATCAACTGCATGCCGTAACAGATCCCTAAAACTGGGATGCCTAACTCAAAAATTTTCTCGTCGATGCCGAAAGAGTTCTCGTCGTAGACGCTGTTTGGTCCGCCAGATAAGATGATCCCTTTTGGGTTCATCGCTTTTACTTCTTCAGCGGTAATGCGGTGGCTCAATAATTCTGAGAAAACACCGAACTCACGAATACGGCGTGTAATCAGCTGGTTGTACTGACTACCGTAATCAAGTACGATAATTTTTTCGACGTTTGGCAAAGTGTCAACGTTTGTCACAATAAATTACCTCAATTCTTTTAGTTTTTATTGAAAAAAGGCTGGGCCTTTTCAACAGCATAATCATAAAAATGAAGCGGTCAATACTTGCGCAAGAACACTTCATCGATCAAATGGTGCTTTGTTTTATGAAGAATTATATCGGCTCTGCTGCGTGTAGGCAAGATATACTCGTGTAAATTCTTTAAATTCACATTTTTCCATACTTCTTTTGCCATTTTAATCGCTTCCTTGCGATCCCCGATCGCATATTGGTAATAATAATTGCTGGGATCTTGAAAGGCAGTGTCTAGTAATGATTCAAATCGTTCCAAATACCATTTTTCGATCAGTGCTGGTTGGGCATCCACGAAAATTGAAAAATCAAAAAAGTCGCTGATATAGATTTGTTGGTTGGCAGGCAGTTGTAGGGTATTGATGCCTTCCACGATCAAGATATCTGGTTGACTGATCGTTTCATACGTATCAGGAATAATATTGTAGACTTCATGGGAGTAGACGGGGATCTGAATGTCTGGTTCTCCTGATTTGACCGCATTCAAAAAGTTGATCAAGGCTTCCATGTCATAACTTTCTGGAAATCCTTTGCGATTCAAGCTGCCGCGTTCTTCCAAGACTTCGTTCGGGTACAAAAAGCCGTCAGTGGTGATCAGTTGGACGGTTCTACGGGGAAACAAACGGGCCAACAAATTTTGGACGAGCCGTGCGGTGGTGCTTTTGCCGACGGCGACACTTCCAGCGATGCCGATGATAAAAGGCGGCATTTTGACGTAGCGGTGTAAAAAGAGTCCCTTGCTGAGGGTCAATGATTCAAATTCTTTCATATAAAGATGGATCAGATGGCACAAAGGCACGTAAACATCTTCCACATCTTGAACCGAGATCCGGTCGTTCAAACTTTTGATATTATCCAATTCTTCTTGAGTGAAAGGCATCATGCCGTTCGTATAAAACCCTTGCCATTGCTCACGAGGAATTTGATAAAAATTCATGGTTTCTTGCATAGTAGGCTCCTTTTTTGCGGCATCATCGGTTTCTATTAGAAGCGATAGGCCACTGTTCGAAAGTATTTTACCATAGAAACTTGCGGAACTTGGAAAAAAGACATGATTTCCTTTGCAGAAACAACAAAAAACTGTTTTTTCGTTGTTTTTTTTGCTGGGCGTTTACTTCTGGCTGTTTTTCGGTATGATTAGAAAGAAGCAGCAGACAAATCTTGCAGGGCTTTTTTACTGGTGATTTCACTATGTTCACTTGTTCGAATAGAAGAAACAAGGAAAAACTAGTAGAAACCAGTAGAAAAAACAAGCGAAGAGGAAATAGAAGAAAGGAGCATAACCATGAGTAATCATTACTATACAGAAAATCCTGATACGGCCCATGATTTTGAGCAGTGGTCGTTTGAATTAAGAGGAAAGAACTTTCATTTTGTGACAGATAGCGGGGTGTTTTCCCGTGACACGGTGGACTATGGCTCGCGGGTGCTGATCGATGCGTTTGAGTGGGGGGAGCTGCCAGAAGGAAGTCTGCTGGACGTTGGGTGCGGCTATGGACCTGTTGGCTTAGCGTTGGCTTATGCGAGTCAACGACCTGTCGAGATGATCGATATCAATCAGCGGGCAGTGGATTTGGCAAAAGGCAATGCCCAGCGTAACGGCATTGAACAGGTAGATATCCATCAATCCAATATCTATGCCCAATTAAATCAACCTGCTTATGCGGCGATCCTCAGCAATCCGCCGATTCGGGCAGGAAAAGAAGTCGTTCATGAGATTTTGACGGGGGCGTTTCCTTTGCTTAAAGTAGGCGGGACTTTAACGATCGTGATCCAAAAGAAACAAGGGGCGCCGAGTGCTCAAAAGAAAATGCAAGAGACCTTTGGCAATGCCGAAATCATCAAAAAAGACAAAGGCTATTACATCATTCAAAGCGTAAAAGAAGCGTAGCTGCTCTTTGATTCTCAACAGATCAAAGGCATCGCCAAGACAAGCGCTGGTTAGCGGCAACTGGACCAGTTGGTTTCTCAAAAAGCCTGTTGTCATCAGTCTTTGGAGCAATCGCAGCTCCGCTAAAAGAGCTGTCTGTATCATCGGGCCATTTTTGATCAACGAAAAAGAAAGTCGCACACTTGTTGAAAGTGTGCTATTTTTTTTGAGAAAAATTTGCTACACTTTAGGCAAGAGAGGAGAGAAGCAGATGAAATTGACGATTAAACAGATTGCTGAAATGGCTGGCGTCTCTGTCACGACCGTGTCGCAGATCCTAAACAATAAAGGCAGCCGTTTTAGTGAAGAAACCCGAAAGCGGGTCTTAGATATCGTAAATAAATATCACTATAAGCCGGATTTTTTTGCTTCGAATCTTATCAACCGCCATTCAAAAACGATCGGAATGATCGTGCCTGATGTGACGGATTTCTTTTTCTCTAAAGTCATTGAAGGGGCGGAAAGTTATTTCAATCCACTAGGTTACATGCTAGTGTTATGCAATTCGCGCCACAGCCAAGAAAAAGAGGTTCAATATTTGAATGAACTGTCTCATCGTTCGGTAGATGGCATCTTATTAGCGACGCCGCATTTGCTGCCAGAGGATTATTCCTTGAAGAGCGGGTTCTTTGATGACCGACCAATTATTTTAGTTGATCGTGGGATCAATCAGCGGGACAATGGTCGTTTGATCGTGAAAGAATACGAAGGCGCCTACCAAGCTGTTAGCTATTTGATCAAAAATGGTCACCGCAACATTGCGATGCTCAAAGAAATCACCGGCTACTATCAATTAGAGGAACGGTTCAATGGCTATCGCCATGCCTTAAAGGATCATCAGATCCCTTTTAAAGGCCGATATGTAGAAAATGCTGAATTAACGGTTACCGGCGGGTACGAAGCAACGAAGGAATTATTGAAGTATAAAGAGATCACAGCGTTCTTCTGTGGCAACGATGCCATGGCGATCGGCTGTTATCAAGCGATTTATGAGGCGGGCAAAAAAGTACCAGAAGACTACTCGGTGATCGGCTTTGATGCCTTGAAATTATCGGAATACATCACACCACCGCTTACCACGGTCATGCAGCCGACTTTTGAGATCGGGTTTACCGCAGCGAAGTTTTTAGTGGACGCCATTGAGTTTCCGACACGGCGAATTCCAAATAAGATTTTTGATACAAAATTAATTATTCGTGAGAGCGTGAAGACATTGACAAGCGAGAAATAATGCGGTATATTTCTTCTTGTAAGTGTTTTCATAGTTTTGCGATATTTAGTAAACTGTTTTACTAAAGTGGTTTACCCTACGAAAAATTATTGTATAATGTTAAAGGAAGCGAGGGTCATTTCGATGCGAATGGTGGATTTAATTGAAAAGAAACGTGACGGCAAGTCATTGACGAAGGAAGAAATTGACTACATTGTAACTGCGTATACTGAAGGAAGTATTCCAGATTATCAAATGAGTGCCTTGTTGATGGCTATTTTTTATGTAGATATGACAGATGAAGAGATCACGAACTTAACGCTAGCAATGGCAAATTCTGGTGAAGTGATCGACCTATCCTCAATTGAAGGAATCAAAGTCGATAAGCATTCGACTGGCGGTGTTGGTGATACGACCACATTGATCTTAGCGCCATTAGTGGCTAGTGTTGGCGTACCGGTTGCGAAAATGTCTGGCCGCGGCTTAGGCTATACTGGTGGGACCTTAGACAAGCTTGAAGCGATCCCTGGATTTAAAATCGAGCTTTCTGAAGCCGACTTTATCCGATTAGTCAACGAAAGCAAAGTGGCCGTGATCGGTCAATCAGGAGATTTAGCTCCTGCAGACAAAAAACTGTATGCCTTACGAGATGTGACGGCAACGGTTAGTTCGATCCCATTGATCGCCAGCTCGATCATGAGTAAAAAAATCGCGGCAGGTGCCGATGCGATCGTGTTAGATGTAACCACAGGCGATGGCGCCTTTATGAAAAACTTGGAGGATGCTAAACGCTTAGCCCAAACGATGGTCCGCATCGGAAAATTGGCAAATCGCCAAACGATGGCAGTCATTTCTGATATGTCACAGCCTTTAGGGGAAGCGATCGGCAACAGTTTGGAAGTGGTGGAAGCCATTGAGACACTGCAAGGAAAAGGACCGAAAGACTTGGAAGAAATGTGCTATGCACTGGGCAGCCAAATGGTCGTTTTAGCGAAAAAAGCTGATTCATTGGAAGAAGCACGCCAACTGTTGGAAGAAGCCCTGCATTCAGGCAAAGCGTTAGAAAAATTCAGACAGATGATTACAGACCAAGGCGGAGACGCTACAGTGATCGATGACCCGAGCAAGATTTTGACAGCGAAATATGAAGTGGAAGTCCCAGCGAAAACGAGCGGCGTGGTGACGAAATTAGTTGCCAATGAGCTAGGGATCGCGGCGATGATGTTAGGGGCAGGTCGTAAGACCAAAGACGAAGACATCGACCATGCCGTGGGCATCAAATTGCATAAGAAAGTGGGCGAATCCGTAAGCAAAGGGGAATCGCTATTGACGATCTATAGCAATACCGAAGCAATCGAGGATGTCAAAGCATTGATCGACCAAAATATTGAAATTGGGGAAGATGGCGCAGAACCGCCATTGATCCATGACATTATTACAGAATAAGGAGCGAATAAAAATGGAATTGAATCGCATGATCGACCACACGATTTTGAAAGCAGACGCAACGGAGGAAGATGTTTTACGAATCATCGAAGAGGCAAAAACCTATCACTTCTATTCTGTCTGCATCAATCCAACGTGGGTTTCATTAGCAGCAGAAAAATTACAAGGCGAACCAACGGCTGTTTGTACCGTGATCGGTTTTCCTTTAGGGGCAAACACATCTGAGGTCAAAGCTTATGAAACAACAGATGCGATCAAAAACGGCGCAGATGAAGTCGATATGGTGATCAACGTAGGTGCCTTGAAATCAAAACAATACAAAAAAGTTCAAGCAGACATCGAAGCAGTCGTTGAAGCAGCCAAAGACAAAGCGCTTGTCAAAGTAATCATTGAAACAGCGTTATTAGACAACGAAGAAATCGTCAAAGCCTGTGAATTAGCCAAAGCAGCTGGTGCAGATTTCGTGAAAACCTCAACTGGCTTTTCAACTGGTGGGGCAGTCGTTGAAGATGTTCGCTTGATGCGTGAAACAGTAGGACCAGAAATGGGTGTCAAAGCTTCTGGTGGTATCCACAATGAAGCAGAAGCTGCAGCTATGGTCGAAGCGGGCGCAAACCGCTTAGGAACAAGCGCAAGTGTTGCTATCGTGACTGGCTCAACAGGTGCTGGCTACTAAGCTTAGCATTATTAAGTAAAGTAGCAAAAAATAAAAATAAGAGCGGGGAAGACAATGACAATAGCGAAAAAAGAGTGGATCGACACCGCCGTTTCCGCCTTAGATAAAGCGTATGTGCCGTACTCTAAGTTTCCGGTCGGTGCTTGTCTCGTTGCCAAAAATGGTACGATATATCAAGGGATCAACATTGAAAATGCCTCATATGGCTTAACAAATTGCGCAGAACGAACCGCTTTTTTCAAAGCCGTTTCTGAAGGCGAAAAAGAGTTTCAACATTTGGTTGTGGCGGGTCATACGCCAGAACCGATCTCTCCTTGCGGTGCTTGCCGCCAGGTCATGGTGGAATTTTGTGCGCCAGATATGCCGGTGACCTTAGTCGGCGATGATGGTGTCATCAAAGAAACCACGGTAGAAGGCCTATTGCCTTATTACTTCACGAACAAAGATTTATAAACCATGTTCATTCAGTCGATGCGGCTGTTGAAAAAAACTATATTTTTAGGGGGCTTTACAGCAATGAAAAAAGCAAAATTATTTAGTTTAGGTATTGTTGCAGTAGCTGGGTTGACTTTACTTGGTGCTTGTGGCGGAGGAAATTCAGGTTCAACTGATTCAACTGGCGGCGGTTCTGCAGACGGTACGACTGATGCAGCGCATAGTGTCGCAATCGTTACCGATATCGGTGGGGTGGATGACCGTTCATTCAACCAATCAGCGTGGGAAGGCTTAGAAGCATGGGGTGAGGAACACGGGATCGCTCGCGGTGCTGGTGGTTATGACTACGTGCAATCAAATGAAGCTTCAGAATACACAACCAACGTAAATGGTGCCGTTCAAAATGGTTTCAAAACGATTTTCGGTGTGGGTTACTTATTGAAAGATTCAATCGCAGCAGCAGCTGACCAAAACCCTGATACACAATTCGGGATCATTGATGATGTGATCGAAGGCAAAGACAACGTTGTTTCAGCAACATTTAAAGATAACGAAGCAGCTTACTTAGCTGGTTATGCTGCAGCGTATACAACCAAAACAAACAAAGTCGGCTTCATCGGTGGTGAAGAAGGCGTCGTTATCGACCGTTTCGAAGCTGGTTTCACGAAGGGTGTTCAAGACGCAGCTGAAAAATTAGGCAAAGAAATTACAATTGATTCTCAATATGCAGCATCATTTGGAGATCCTGCCAAAGGGAAAGCATTGGCAGCTTCAATGTATCAAGGCGGCGCTGACGTAATCTTCCACGCATCTGGTGGTACTGGTGCAGGTGTCTTCCAAGAAGCAAAAGCAATCAATGAACAATTGAACGAAGCAGACCTAGAAGACAAAAAAGTTTGGGTCATCGGTGTAGATAGCGATCAACAAGACGAAGGAAAATACACAACTGCTGATGGCAAAGAAGATAACTTCACATTGGCTTCAACATTGAAAGGTGTTGGCGCAGCGGTTCAAGATATCTCAACTCGTGCGTTAGAAGACAACTTCCCTGGCGGCGAACACATTGTTTACGGCTTGAAAGATGGCGGTGTAGACATTACTGAAGGGTTCCTTTCAGATGATGCCAAAGCAGCGATCGAAACTGCGAAACAAGACGTGATCGACGGCAAAGTAGAAGTACCAGAAACACCTGAAAAATAAAGTTGTTCTTTTCGGTTATCTTGCCCTAGTTTAGGGCAAGATGATCGTCATTGGATTACTATGTTGATGAAAGCTACGGGTTTTCATGAGGATAGTAATCATCCTAAGCAATAGCAATTATTTTTTTGACATGACGAATGGTTTGTATAAGCGAATTAGAAAGTAAGGATGTGAGTAATTTGGCTGAGGAAAAATATGTTGTAGAAATGCGTCATATCACCAAAGAGTTTGGAACGTTCAAAGCCAATGACGATGTCAACTTGCAAGTAAGGCCAGGAGAAATCCACGCATTGCTTGGTGAAAATGGAGCGGGCAAGTCGACCTTGATGAATATGCTGTCAGGATTATTGGAACCAACATCTGGTGAAATCTGGATGAATGGTGAAAAAGTGAATATCACGAGTCCGACCGCAGCAAACAAATTGGGGATCGGGATGGTGCATCAGCATTTCATGCTGGTAGACGCCTTTACTGTAACAGAAAATATCATTTTGGGGAGCGAACCCCATCATCTCGGTGTGTTAGATCGCAAGAAAGCCCGCAAAGAAATCAAAAAAGTTTCTGAACAATATGGTTTATCGGTTGATCCAGATGCTTATGTGCGTGACATCTCTGTTGGGATGGAGCAACGGGTAGAGATCTTGAAGACTCTTTACCGCGGCGCAGATGTACTGATTTTTGATGAACCAACGGCAGTTTTGACACCGCAAGAAATCGAAGAGCTGATCGAGATCATGCGCGGATTGGTGCGTGAAGGCAAATCGATCATCTTGATCACCCACAAACTGGATGAGATCAAAGCGGTGGCAGACCGTTGTACAGTTATCCGTCGAGGACAAGGGATCGGCACTGTCAATGTCAAAGACGTCAGCTCACAACAGTTGGCCGATATGATGGTTGGTCGTTCTGTGTCCTTCAAGACACCGAAGAAAGAAGCGTCACCAAAAGAAGTCGTGCTTTCTGTTGAAAACTTAGTTGTAAAAGAAAACCGTGGCTTAGAAGCAGTCAAAAACTTAAGCTTAGAAGTACGTGCAGGTGAAGTATTGGGGATTGCTGGGATCGATGGCAATGGGCAATCAGAGCTGTTACAAGCCATCACTGGTTTACGGAAAGTCGAAAGCGGCAAGGTCTTGCTGAATGGTGATGACATCACCAACTTCAAGCCTCGGAAAGTCACCGAAGCCGGCGTTGGTCATGTGCCAGAAGACCGCCACAAATACGGACTTGTCTTGGATATGATGTTATCAGAAAACATCGCCTTGCAAACCTACTACAAAAAACCTTTGAGTAATGCAGGTGTCTTGGATTACGGAGAGATCAACGAGTTTGCTCGTGATTTGATTCAAGAATTTGACGTACGAACAGTCAACGAGATCGTACCAGCACGGGCATTGTCCGGCGGGAATCAACAAAAAGCGATCATCGCACGAGAAATCAGCCGCGATCCTGATCTATTGATCGTTGCCAATCCGACCCGTGGGTTGGATGTTGGAGCGATCGAATTTATCCACAAACGCTTGATTGAACAGCGGGATAAGTTCAAAGCGGTGTTGTTAGTCAGCTTTGAATTAGATGAAATTTTGAATGTATCAGACCGCATTGCTGTTATTCATGCTGGTGAGATCGTTGGGGTCGTTGATCCGAAAGAAACATCAGAGAAAGAGCTTGGCTTGTTGATGGCAGGGTACTCCTTGGAGGAAGCAAGACGAGAGCTGCAAATGGAGGAAGTAGGTGGTTCGGTTGAATAACCGCAAAGAAAAGATCCGCAATATATTAGTGCCGATCATCGCTGTCTTGTTAGGATTCGTCCTTGGCGGGATCATCATGGCGGCCTTCGGCTACAGCCCGATCACAGGGTATACACAAATGTTTCGGACCGTTTTTATCAACGGACAAACAGGTGGGTTAAATGCCCGCAACATTGGTGAGATTTTTGTTACAGCAGGACCATTGATCTTTACCGCTCTGGGGTTTGCCGTTGCAAATTCAGCCGGATTCTTCAATATCGGTCTTTCTGGTCAAGCGCTAGCAGGTTGGGTTGCTAGTATCTGGGTCGCACTAGCGATGCCAGATGCGCCTCGGTTGGTGGTCTTGCCATTAGCCGTGATCGTAGGGGCTTTATGCGGGGCGATCGCAGCTGCGATTCCTGGTTTCCTACGGGCATTCTTTGGAACAAGTGAAGTCATCGTGACGATCATGATGAACTATATCTTGCTTTATACGGGGAACCATTTAGTCAATAATGTGATGAGCGAATCCATGATCACGACAAAAGGGGTCACAAAAATGGTGGGGGAAAATGCCTCCATGCAGACGCCGTTTCTAGCAAGCATCACGAGCAACTCTCGCTTGAACTTAGGGATCTTCTTAGCCTTGATCTTCTTAGTTTTGGTTTGGTTCTTGATGAAAAAAACCACTCTTGGTTATGAAATCCGCGCGGTGGGCTTGAACCCAAGCGCTTCTGAATATGCGGGGATGAGCAGCAAACGGACGATCATTATCTCCATGATCATCTCTGGAACGCTTGCTGGATTAGGTGGAGTCGTTCAAGGACTAGGAACGTTTGAAAACTTCTTCGTTCAAGGGTCATCATTGAGCATCGGGTTTGACGGTATGGCTGTATCCTTGTTAGGAAGCGGCTCATCGATCGGAATCTTGCTTTCAGCCCTCTTGTTCAGTATTTTGAAATTAGGTGGACAAGGCATGCAGTTTGCAGGTATTCCATCTGAATTAGTCGATGTCAATATCGCAATTATTATTTTCTTCGTAGCGATCAGCTTTGTGATTCGTTTCTTGTTGGCAAAAATCTTTGACGGCAAAAAAGAAGCGCTGGTCGTACAGGAGATTGAAGCCCAACCAAACGATCAAGATCAGGAAGGAGGAACCATCTAATGGATATTAGTTTAATTTCTTCGATCGTCACTCAAACATTGATTTATGCGTCTCCTCTGATTTTGACGGCGCTAGGTGGCGTGTTCTCAGAGCGCAGCGGGATCGTTAACGTGGGTCTTGAAGGAATCATGGTTATGGGTGCTTTTAGCTCGATTGTTTTCAATATTGAATTTGCGTCACAATTTGGTGCGTGGACACCATGGTTAGGGATGCTCGTCGGCGGACTTGTCGGTGTGGTTTTCTCCTTGCTGCATGCGGTGGCAACCATCAACTTCCGTGCCGACCACATCATCAGTGGTACGGTGATGAACTTGATGGCACCAGCTTTGGCTGTGTTCTTAGTCAAAGCGATCTACAACAAAGGGCAAACGGATAACATCCAACGGACATTGGGGTATTTCAATTTCCCGATTCTTAAAGATATTCCTATCATTGGCCCGATTTTCTTTAATCAAACATTCTTACCGGCGTACTTCGCTATTTTGATCTCAGTGATCGCGTGGTTCGTGATTTTCAAAACACGCTTTGGGTTGCGTCTTCGTTCTGTCGGTGAGCATCCACAAGCAGCGGATACCTTAGGGATCAATGTTTACGTGATGCGCTACTCAGGTGTCTTGATCTCTGGTTTCCTTGGCGGGATGGGCGGTGCCTTGTTTGCTCAATCGATCGCGGGTCGCTTTGCCGTGACAACGATCGCCGGTCAAGGATTTATCTCGATGGCTGCGATGATCTTTGGTAAATGGAATCCACTTGGTGCAATGGGAGCTGCGATTTTCTTCGGTTTTGCGCAAAACATCAGTATCGTAGGTGGCCAACTGCCAATCATCTCTTCCATTCCAGCGGTTTACTTACAAGCTGCGCCTTATGCCTTGACGATCATCGTGCTCGTTCTTTTCCTTGGAAAAGCCGCTGGTCCGAAAGCTAACGGGAAGAACTACATTAAATCTAAATAATTTTTTCAGTATGAAAGGGTGGGGCTATGGGACATGAATGTGTTGCTGTGTCCTGCCCTTTTTCTATCCTCTGGGTGAAAGGAACGCATCAGGAAATTTCCAAAGCAACCCAGCGCAATTTTTGCTTAAGTTTAGTATGATAGAGGTAGTAGATCCGCTTGTAAAAGCATAAAATAAAGAAAGTAGGGAATAGAATGTTTAAACGTGTACACTTGATCGTGATGGATTCAGTCGGAATTGGTGAAGCACCTGATGCGGCAGCTTTTGGTGATGTCGGTTCAGATACGTTAGGCCATATTGCAAAAGAAGCAGGCTTGACGATCCCTCACTTGGAACAATTAGGCCTAGGGACGATCCGTCCTTTAGAAGGCGTGAAGGCGGTAGCTGACCATGATGGGTATGCAACCAAATTGGAAGAAGTTTCCGTTGGGAAAGATACGATGACGGGGCACTGGGAGATCATGGGCTTGAATATCCAAAAGCCTTTCCGCGTATTTCCCGATGGGTTTCCCGATGAATTATTGCAACAGATCGAAGCGTTCTCTGGACGCAAAATCGTCTGCAATGCACCGTATTCTGGGACAGCAGTCATTGATGACTTTGGCGAACATCAAATGAAGACAGGCGATCTGATCGTTTACACCTCGGCTGACCCAGTGTTGCAGATCGCCGCGCATGAGGAAATCATTCCATTAGAAGAATTGTATCGTATTTGTCAGTACGTTCGGGACATCACGAAAGATGAGCCATATATGATCGGCCGCATCATCGCGCGTCCGTATGTCGGTGAGCCTGGAAACTTTACTCGTACGAGCAATCGTCATGACTACGCACTCGATCCATTTGGCCATACAGTATTAGATTCCTTGAAAGAAGCTGGAAAAGACGTGATCGCCGTTGGGAAGATCAATGATATCTTCAACGGACAAGGAATCACCGATTCTGTACGGACGAAGAGCAATATGGACGGTGTGGATCAGTTACTGAAGGTGATGAAACAAGACTTTACGGGTCTAAGCTTTACGAACTTGGTCGACTTCGATGCGCTTTATGGTCACCGTCGCGATGTCGTAGGGTATGCCCATGCCATTGAAGATTTTGATTTGCGTATTCCAGAACTTTTAGAAGCAATGGGAGACGAGGATCTGTTGTTGATCACAGCTGACCACGGCAATGACCCAACCTTTAGGGGAACGGATCACACGAGAGAATATGTGCCATTATTAGCGTACAGCAAGAAATTCCAAGGCCAAGGCAAATTGCCACAAGGCTACTATGCGGATATTTCCGCAACGATCGCTGAAAACTTTGGTGTTTCAGCTACAGAAAACGGAACAAGCTTTTTACAACATTTAAACTAGAGGTGATGAGATGACAACGTTACATGAGAAATTACAAGAAACAACGGCATTTATCCAAGAAAGCGGCGTCGGTGAAGTGGAATTTGGGTTGATCTTAGGATCTGGCTTAGGTGAATTAGCCGATGAGATCGAAAACCCAATCGTGTTGCCTTACAACGATATCCCGCATTTTCCTGTTTCGACAGTGGTCGGTCATGCAGGACAATTGGTCTATGGAACATTAGCTGGGAAAAAAGTCTTAGCGATGCAAGGACGATTCCATTATTATGAAGGCCATTCGATGCAGACGGTCACTTACCCCGTCCGTGTGATGGCGGCATTGAAAGCTCACTCTTTAGTCGTGACCAATGCCTGTGGCGGCGTAAACGAAAGCTTCCAGCCGGGAGACTTGATGTTGATCACCGATCAAATCAACTTTATGGGGGACAACCCACTGATTGGTGAAAACGAAGAAGAAATGGGGCCACGTTTCCCAGATATGAGCCAAGCCTACCATTTGCCTTATCGGGAAGCGGCACAAAAAGTTGGTGCATCAAAAGGATTGCACTTAAAAGAAGGCGTTTATATGGGCTTCTCAGGTCCTACGTATGAAACGCCAGCAGAGATCCGCTTTGCTCGGACGATCGGTGCCGATGCTGTCGGTATGTCGACTGTCCCAGAAGTGATCGTTGCTGTTCACAGTGGCTTGAAAGTCTTAGGTGTTTCTTGTATCACAAACTTGGCTGCTGGTATGCAAGCGAGCTTGAATCATGAAGAAGTCGTGGAAACGACGGAACGGGTCAAGGCAGAATTTAAAGCGTTGATCAAAGAAACGTTAGCAGTCCTATAAAAAGCAGATCAAAGGAGAAAAACGAATGAGCGTTCATATCGAAGCAAAAGCAGGCGAGATCGCAGACAAAATCTTGTTACCAGGTGATCCACTGCGGGCAAAATATATTGCTGAAACATTTTTAGAAGACCCGATCTGTTACAACAACGTTCGGGGGATGTTGGGCTATACAGGCGTTTATAAGGGCGAGCGGGTCTCTGTCCAAGGAACTGGCATGGGCATGCCTTCAGCGAGCATCTATGCCCATGAATTGATCAACTCTTACGGCGTAAAGAAATTGATTCGGGTCGGTACGTGTGGTGCCATCTCAAAAGATGTCCACGTGCGTGATCTTGTGATTGCCCAAGCGGCAGCAACAAGTTCATCGATGGTAGCAAAAAACTTCCAAAGTTTCCATTTCCCACCAATCGCTGACTTTGCACTGTTGCGTAAAGCCTATGATACAGCGATTGAATCAGGATTTACGACTCACGTCGGCAACATCTTATCTGAAGATACCTTCTACAAAGATGACATGACGGAAACGTTACAGTTGGCAGACCTTGGGGTGATGGGTGTTGAGATGGAAGCCGCAGCCTTATACTATTTAGGGGCGAAATTCCACGTTCAAACTTTAGCGATCTGTACTGTCAGCGACCACATCATCACTGGAGAAGAAACAACGCCAGAAGAAAGACAAACGACATTTAACGACATGATCAAAGTTGGCTTAGAAACAGCGATCGCGTAAAAAAGATACCGCAGGATCGGTGCATGAACGATGCGAAGGCTGCTTGCTTTTGATAGAGCAAGCAGCCAAATCGTATTGGTTTGCATGCAACCGAGAATGTGTTATCTTTTTTTGTTGGCAAAAAGCCACGAAGAAGCGTTGCACTTTTGCCAGAAAATGGTTTAATGAAAAGAAAAGGTGTAAAAAGGAGACGAGACAATGAATAATTTTACGTTTCATGTAACGACGGACATTCGTTTTGGGAAAGACCGTCTGAACGAGCTGCCAGAAGTACTGAATACATTTGGAAAAAACGTCTTGCTAGTCTATGGTGGCGGCAGTATCAAGAAAAACGGCTTGTACGATGCAGTCATGGCGCAATTGACTGCCAACGGCAATCAAGTCACTGAATTGACTGGTGTCGATCCAAATCCACGAATCGAAACCGTTCGTCAAGGAGCCGCTCTTTGTCGTTCAGAAAAGATCGACGTCATTTTAGCTGTTGGCGGCGGTTCTGTAATTGATTGCAGCAAAGTGATCGCTGGGGCGGCTTGCAGTGAGCAAGAGCCTTGGGACTTAGTTCTTTCCAGAAGCTATCAAGGACCAGCGATTCCATTAGTAACGATCTTGACCCTTGCGGCTACTGGCAGTGAAATGAATCGCGGCGCGGTGATCTCTAATCTAGAAACGAAACAAAAACTTGGTGTTCACGGACCCGAATTTTTACCGAAAGTATCTTTTTTAGATCCAACAACGACCTTTAGTGTCAGTCGCTATCAAACGGCTGCCGGTTCAGCGGATATCATGAGCCATCTGATTGAAAATTATTTCAGTAAAACAGAAGGAACAGATGTCCAAGACGGTGTAGCAGAAGGATTGCTAAAAGCAGTCATTAAAAATCTGCCCATCGCATTAAATGACCCCACAGACTATGATGCACGGGCGAATTTGATGTGGGCGAGCACCTTAGCCTTAAATGGTTTGACTGGAAGCGGCAAGGGTGGTGCTTGGTCTTGTCATGCGATGGAGCATGAGTTGAGTGCGTTTTATGACATTACCCATGGCATCGGCTTAGCGATCCTGACCCCACGCTGGATGCTTCATGTATTGAATGAAGAAACGGCGCCGAAATTTGCGCGGTTTGCTAGAGAAGTCTTTGGTGTCCAAGAAGCAGTGCCAGAATTAGCTGCCCGAATGGGGATTCAAAAACTGTATGACTTTTTTGCTTCTTGCGATATTCCAATGACTTTGCCAGAAGTAGGGATCGCCGATGACACCCATTTTGCTGAAATGGCGGCTCAAGCAGTTCAATTCAGCTCTATTGCAACAAATGCGTATGTACCGCTGCAAGAAGAAGACGTGATTGCAATCTACCAAGATTCCTTGACTCCTTCAACCTATCTTTAATCATAAAAAAGACCGTTCCTGCGACTTGGTTGTCGCGGAGCGGTCTGTTTATTTACCCTTCAGAAGAAAAAGCCAAACGGGCCATTAGCTGATTCGCAATCAAGGCGTGTCCTGCAGGAGTGGGGTGCACCCCGTCATCACCTGTCAGTGCCTGCGGGGAGCTAGCAACGGCTGCTTCGGCAAACAAGCCATCCAGCGGCAGCAACTGACAATGAAAGGCGGCAGCTAAGCGACGAACGATTTGGATTTTCGGATCAAGATCGATCCGCCAGGTTTGACGATCTTCAGGATATGGCAAAACAAAAGGTTCCAGTAAGAAAATGCGCGTGATCCCCTGTTGGGTCACTTGTTCCAGAATTTGACGGTAGGTTTCCTCAAAGGACGTTGCCGCAGCTTCTGAACCAAAATCGGGACCACCGGCATTGTGCCACGTGTCGTTGATCCCAATCATAAAGACCAAGACGTCAGGTGCTAATTGAAGGCAATCTTCTTGGAGACGGGCTAAGACATCGGCAGCTTTGTTGCCGCCGATCCCCCGATTATAAAAGATAAATCCTGCAGTGGGGAATGTTTCTGCCAGCTGATCGGCAACGAGACGGGCAAACCCATGTCCTAAATCGTGGGGATCTTGGCGATCACGATCGCAATCTGTGATGCTGTCACCTAAAAATAAAACGGTATCATTTTTGACTAGTTTCATAGTAAGCTCCTTTCGAGTACGCCCTCAATTATAAAAGAGGGGGGAGGAAATGCCAATAAAAAAACTGCCCTTTTTTAAAAAAGGGCAGCGATAAGCGAGGCTTATAAGTAGTATTTTTTCGCAACAGTCAAATCATCGTTCAATTCATAAACAAGTGGTTGACCAGTTGGGATCTCAAGATCCATGATATCTTCGTCAGAAATACCTTCGATATGTTTTGCTAATGCACGTAGAGAGTTTCCGTGAGCCGCAACTAAGACAGTTTTGTCGTCTTTTAATGCTGGGGCGATTTCATCTTGCCAGAAAGGCAATGCACGTTCTAAAGTAACTTTTAAGTTTTCTCCACCAGGTACGTCGCGAGGGTCAAGCATTGCATAACGACGGTCGTTTGCAGCAGAACCTTCATCTGAAGCTTCCATCAATGGAGGTAAAACATCGTAAGAACGACGCCAGATGTGTACTTGTTCGTCACCGTATTTTTCAGCAGTTTCTTTTTTATTTAAACCTTGTAATTTACCGTAATGACGTTCGTTTAAGCGCCATGATTTGATCGTTGGTACCCAAAGTTGATCAGAATATTCTAAAATGTAATTACAAGTTTTGATGGCACGAGTTAAAACAGATGTGTAAGCAACGTCAAATTCGATGCCTGCTTCTTTGATTTTACGTCCGCCTTCGATTGCTTCTTCGACACCTTCTGGCGCTAGATCAACATCAGCCCAACCGGTAAACTGGTTTAATTTGTTCCATTCGCTTAGTCCATGACGAGAAAATACTAATTTTGGCATGTAAAACTCTCCTTTAGATATTCGATATTTTTCTGAAATTTTCAATTCCGTATTTATTGTACACTCTTTCTCAAAGAATTTCCATGGTTTTGGAGGAAAAGCTGGGGGAAAACGCCATTCTTAAGGAAAAACAAAAGGGGATCATTAAAAAGAGGACCGCTTTTGTTTCATGCTGTTCTAGGGGGAGTCGACAACTATGAACGTAACTTGTTCCATTCTTCTTCGGATAATTTTATGTATTTATAGCATGTACCTACAGAAACACCGCATTTTTCAGAAATATATTGAATCGTTTCTTTTTTCTCGTAGTACAATTGACGGATTTTTTTGATCGTTTTCGGATCGATTTTTGGACGACCGCCAATTTTGCCTTTTTTGCGGGCTTTATTTAAGCCGACCAGCGTGCGCTCTTTGATGAGTGAGCGTTCCATGATCGCAAGTCCTTCCATTAAATTGAAGTAAACCTGTCCCATCGGACCGCGGGTATCGATTTGTTCTGCCAGTGAAACCAGATGAAGCTCTCGCTGTTTTAATAGATCAGTGAGATCGGTCAGCTGTCTGGTGGTTTTCCCTAAACGATGCAGTTCCGTAACGACTAAGGTGTCGCCGGGCTGCATTTGTGCCACCACTGACTCCAATGAATGATTTTCTTCACTTTCTTCCACGCTAAATGTCTCATGGAAAAATTCATGACACCCAAATTCTTCGAGCTTGTTTAATTGTTCACTTGTTGAGTTGTCGGTGATCGTTGAACGAGCATAGCCTATGATTTTCATAAACCCTCCTACCTTTCCCTTTTTATTGAATGTATCATAATTATTTCTTAAATGATAGGGTAATTTGCACAAAAAATAATAAAAATTAAGTCGATTGAAGAAAAATAACGAAAAAAAAGAGAAGCGATATCGCTCCTCTTTTTTGTTTCCTTTATCTAACGTGCTTGGTACTCGGGCCTTCAGGCAATCCGACAATGATCGTGTGGACCATATCCAAAAATAGACCGTGTTCAACCACGCCCACTGTAGCATCTAATTCCTGTGCCAACTCAGTAGGGGCGGTGATCGTTTCTAGATGAAGATCGATGATGTAATTGCTGCAATCGGTTTTTAACGGTTCGCCTTCTTCATTCAGACGCAGTTTTGGATGGTAGTTTTTCTTCTCGAACAGACGCAACAGCTGTTGGCTGCCATAAGGGATCACTTCCACTGGCAACGGGAAGGCACCAAGTGTTTCGACCATTTTCGATTCATCAACGATCCACAAGACTTTTTTGGAGTTAGACGCCACAATTTTTTCGAATAAAAGGGCTGCACCGCCGCCTTTGATGCCATGATAATCCTGGCTGATCTCATCTGCACCGTCGATCGTAAGATCCACAGCGTCCACTTCATCGATGGTGCGAATCGGGATACCTAATCCTTCTGCTTGTTTTTTCGATGCCCAAGAAGTTGGGACACCCGTGATCGATAGACCTTCTTCTTTTACCCGTCGACCCAGTTCTTCAATCATGTAGTAGGCTGTTGAGCCAGTGCCCAAGCCAACGACCATGCCATCTTTTACATAACTAGCCGCTTCAATGCCGACCATTTCTTTTAGGTTCATTTTCTTCCCGCCTTTTTTAAATAAATGCTTTGTCTCTATTATATAGGAAGAAGCGCAAAATTTGCGGATTTTTTCGTAACAGATTTCTTTTGAAAAAAGCCTAGGAGGATACTTGACAGGTAAGAATAAGCATGATATTCTATCAAAGGTGCTTTATCTACAGGTCTCTCGTTGGAGACGTGCTGACTGTCTATCAAAGCATAGTTGATATGAATGCAGAGAATGCATTATTTTTTATCGCAAAAAAAGAACCACCTGGATGTGTGGGACTATAAAGCGAATCAAGGAAGGAGGACAACTAGGGATGCCTACAATTAATCAATTAGTACGTAAACCTCGTAAATCCAAGGTTGAAAAATCAAATTCACCAGCATTGAACAAAGGATATAACAGTTTCAAGAAAGCTCAAACGAATGTTAACTCACCTCAAAAGCGTGGGGTAGCTACTCGTGTGGGAACTATGACACCGAAAAAACCGAACTCAGCTCTACGTAAATATGCGCGTGTTCGTTTGTCAAACTTGATTGAAGTGACAGCTTATATTCCAGGTATCGGACACAACTTACAAGAACACAGCGTGGTCTTGTTACGTGGTGGACGTGTAAAAGACTTACCAGGGGTACGTTACCATATCGTTCGTGGTGCATTGGATACTGCCGGTGTTAACGATCGTAAACAATCTCGTTCTAAATATGGTACAAAACGTCCTAAAGCTTAATCTTTAAGACAAACAGATCAAATGAATCTTATTTAAATCAGAACTGATATCTCGGAAGGAGGAGTTACGGATGCCTCGTAAAGGTCCTGTTGCAAAACGTGATGTTTTACCAGATCCTATTTATAACTCAAAATTAGTAACTCGTTTGATCAACCGTGTAATGGTTGATGGTAAACGCGGTGTTGCTGCAAATATTATCTACAATGCTTTTGGCATTATCAAAGAATCTACAGGAAATGATCCATTGGAAGTTTTCGAACAAGCAATGAAAAACATTATGCCTGTATTGGAAGTTAAAGCTCGCCGTGTCGGTGGTTCTAACTACCAAGTACCAGTAGAAGTACGTCCTGAACGTCGTACAACTCTAGGTCTTCGTTGGGTGGTAAACTACGCTCGTTTGCGTGGCGAACACACAATGGAAGAACGTCTTGCAAAAGAAATCATGGATGCAGCGAACAACACTGGTGCTTCTGTGAAAAAACGCGAAGACACACACAAAATGGCGGAAGCCAACCGCGCATTTGCTCACTATCGTTGGTAAGATCCTCACTGCTTTTTATTGGAAGGTACTGAGACAACCTTAGCTTAAGTTAAGTAAGAATGAGAGGGGAACAACCTAGAATGGCAAGAGAATTTTCGCTAGAAAAAACTCGTAATATCGGGATCATGGCCCACGTTGACGCTGGTAAAACAACGACAACTGAACGTATCCTTTATTACACAGGTAAAATCCATAAAATTGGTGAAACACATGAAGGTGCTTCTCAAATGGACTGGATGGAACAAGAACAAGAACGTGGGATCACAATCACTTCTGCTGCGACAACTGCGCAATGGAAAGAAAACCGCGTAAATATCATCGACACACCAGGACACGTGGACTTCACAATCGAAGTTCAACGTTCATTGCGTGTACTTGATGGTGCTGTAACTGTGTTGGACTCACAATCAGGTGTAGAACCTCAAACAGAAACAGTTTGGCGTCAAGCGACAGATTACCGCGTACCGCGTGTTGTATTCTGTAACAAAATGGACAAAATTGGTGCAGACTTCTTATACTCTGTATCAACTTTACATGATCGTTTACAAGCAAATGCTCACCCAATCCAATTACCAATTGGTGCGGAAGATGACTTTACTGGTATTATCGACTTAGTAAAAATGAAAGCTGAAATCTACACAAATGACTTAGGGACTGAAATCCAAGAGACTGAAATTCCTGAAGAATACGTAGAATTAGCTGAAGAATGGCGCGAAAAATTAATCGAAGCTGTTGCTGATACTGATGAAGAACTAATGATGAAATTCTTGGAAGGTGAAGAAATCACTGAAGAAGAATTGAAAGCTGGTATTCGTCAAGCAACATTGACTGTTGACTTTTTCCCTGTTCTTTGCGGATCTGCCTTTAAAAACAAAGGGGTTCAATTGATGTTGGATGCAGTCATCGACTACTTGCCTTCACCACTTGATGTTCCTGCGATTAAAGGGATCAATCCTAAAACAGACGAAGAAACTGATCGTCCGGCTGACGATGAAGCACCATTTGCTTCATTAGCATTTAAAGTAATGACTGACCCATTCGTAGGTCGTTTGACATTCTTCCGTGTGTATTCAGGTATCTTGAACTCTGGATCATACGTATTGAATGCTTCAAAAGGCAAACGCGAACGTATCGGTCGTATCCTACAAATGCACGCCAACACTCGTGCTGAAATCCAAACAGTATACTCAGGCGATATCGCCGCTGCTGTTGGTTTGAAAGACACAACAACTGGGGATACACTATGTGATGAAAAATCACCAGTAATCCTTGAATCAATCGAATTCCCAGAACCAGTTATCGAAGTCGCTGTTGAGCCTAAATCAAAAGCTGACCAAGATAAAATGGGGGTTGCTTTACAAAAACTTGCTGAAGAAGATCCATCATTCCGTGTGGAAACAAACGCTGAAACAGGCGAAACTGTTATCGCTGGTATGGGAGAACTTCACTTGGACGTCTTAGTTGACCGTATGCGTCGCGAATTTAAAGTTGAAGCAAACGTAGGTGCGCCTCAAGTTTCTTATCGTGAAACATTCCGTGCAGCAACACAAGCGGAAGGTAAATTTGTACGTCAGTCTGGTGGTAAAGGTCAATACGGTCACGTATGGGTCGAATTTACACCAAACGAAGAAGGTAAAGGCTTCGAATTCGAAAACGCGATTGTCGGTGGTGTGGTTCCTCGTGAATACATCCCAGCAGTTGAAAAAGGACTTGAAGACTCAATGGCGAACGGTGTCTTAGCCGGTTACCCATTAGTAGACATCAAAGCAAAACTTTATGATGGTTCATACCATGATGTCGATTCAAGTGAAACTGCCTTCCGTGTTGCAGCTTCTATGGCTTTACGTGCTGCAGCGAAGAAAGCAAATCCAGTAATTCTTGAACCAATGATGAAAGTAGTTATCACTGTACCAGAAGATTACTTAGGTGATGTTATGGGTCACGTAACTGCTCGTCGTGGACGCGTAGAAGGAATGGAAGCACACGGTAACTCACAAATCGTGAACGCAATCGTGCCATTAGCTGAAATGTTCGGTTACGCAACGACACTTCGTTCATCAACACAAGGTCGCGGTACGTTCATGATGACATTTGATCACTATGAAGATGTACCAAAATCTGTTCAAGAAGAAATCATCAAGAAAAACGGCGGCAAAGCTGAATAATTGATGGAAGTATAGGAAATTAAGTAAAAAGCTATATTTTTTTCTGAGTTTCGTGTACAATATTATCGATGATAAGGGATGGGGAGCTGCGGCTCCCTACCTATCAAATATAAAAAATAAACTGCATTTTTAGGAGGAACATTTTAAAATGGCAAAAGAAAAATTTGACCGTTCTAAACCCCACGTAAACATTGGTACGATCGGACACGTTGACCATGGTAAAACTACACTTACAGCTGCTATCACAACTGTATTATCTAAAAAAGGTTTGGCTCAAGCTTCAGCTTACGACCAAATCGATGGCGCTCCAGAAGAACGCGAACGCGGAATCACTATCTCAACTGCTCACGTTGAGTACGAAACTGAAGCACGTCACTATGCTCACGTTGACTGCCCAGGACACGCGGACTACGTTAAAAACATGATCACTGGTGCTGCTCAAATGGACGGCGCGATCTTAGTAGTATCTGCTGCTGATGGTCCTATGCCTCAAACACGTGAACACATCTTGTTATCACGTAACGTTGGTGTACCATACATCGTTGTTTTCTTAAACAAAATGGATATGGTTGATGACGAAGAATTACTAGAATTAGTTGAAATGGAAGTTCGTGACTTATTGTCAGAATATGACTTCCCAGGCGACGATGTTCCTGTAATCGCTGGTTCTGCTTTGAAAGCTCTTGAAGGCGATGCTTCATACGAAGAAAAAATCATGGAATTAATGGCTGCAGTTGACGAATACGTTCCAACTCCAGAACGTGACACTGACAAACCATTCATGATGCCAGTCGAAGACGTATTCTCAATCACTGGACGTGGTACTGTTGCTACAGGCCGTGTTGAACGTGGACAAGTTCGCGTTGGTGACGAAGTTGAAATCGTTGGTATTGCTGAAGAAACTGCTAAAACAACTGTAACTGGTGTTGAAATGTTCCGTAAATTGTTAGACTATGCTGAAGCAGGGGATAACATTGGTGCATTGCTACGTGGGGTTGCTCGTGAAGACATCCAACGTGGACAAGTATTAGCTAAAGCTGGTACAATCACACCTCATACAAAATTTAAAGCTGAAGTTTACGTTTTAACAAAAGAAGAAGGTGGACGTCACACTCCATTCTTCACTAACTACCGTCCTCAGTTCTACTTCCGTACAACTGACGTAACTGGTGTTGTTGAATTACCAGAAGGAACTGAAATGGTTATGCCTGGTGATAACGTAACAATCGACGTTGAATTGATCCACCCAATCGCTATCGAAGACGGAACTCGTTTCTCAATTCGTGAAGGCGGACGTACTGTTGGTTCAGGCGTTGTAACTTCAATCCAAGCTTAATTTGATTGATCGAAGAGCAAAAGCGTACGCGCTTTTGCTCTTTTTTTTAACTCGTAGAACCAAAAAAGAGCCGCCATCTCTAGCGTTGACGAATCCACTGTGGTTCATCGAAGCTAAAGAGAGCGGTGCTATTTATTTTATTAGTTTTTGCTTCTTCAAGAAGGCGTCAAATCCTTGGTCAGGACGATTGCTGTAAAAGCCAGCGAATTTTTCTGACCATGGTTTGGTCTCGCGGGCTTCTCCAAAAGCAGTCATCGTTTGATCGTACGCTTCGATCGCCTCATAAGAATAGTCCTGATAATGGTTGTAATGAATGACCGCTTCTTCTGGCAAGCGAGGTTTGACCTTCATTTCTACGATTGGTTTACCGATGCTCAAGCCAGCCACAGGATAGACATATTCTGGTAAGTGCAACAATTCAGCGATTTTGGCGCTGTCTTTGCGGACACTGCCAGAAATGACGGTGCCTAAGCCCAGTGATTCAGCAGCGATCGCACCAGATTGCAAAGCGATGCTGGCATCAGTGGTGGCGATCAATAGTGGCTGATAGCCCTCATCGATTGGATAGGGAGTCTGTTTTTCGTCAGCAACTTTTTTGGTTCGATTTAAATCAGCTAAAAATAGCAGAAAGAGTGAACTTGCTGCGATATGAGGATTGCCAGGATTCCATTCGACCATTTGTTGGCGAATCTGCGGGTCGTCGATCACTAAGATCGAATAGGCTTGCCCGTTCATCCAGCTAGGTGCTTGACGAGCCGCAGTCAAAATCGCGGTTACTTGCTCTTGGCTCAAGCGGTAGTCAGGGTCAAATTGTCGGTAAGTGCGGTGATTGTGCAAAAGCTCAATGGTTTCGTTCATAGGTTTGCTCCTTTAACTGTTGGGTGATTTTTGTGAATCGTTCTTGAAATAGCGGTAAATCATCTTTGGCTAAGCGGGTATAGTTCAAACGCAAGCCATTCGTATCGTTACTGAAAAGAAACGCAGGTGCTACTAAGCAATCGTTCGCCAAAAAGAGTGACCAATCTTTGCGAGTCAATGTGCGGTGACGCCAAGTCAACCACAGGTAAAGACCACCTTTCGTCGGCTGCCATTGCCAATCCTCCTGGAATGCCTGCAAGAGTTGGAGTAAGTCTTGCTGGCGCTGGGCCATTTCTGCAAGCAGTGTCCGCTGTTGCTGGTGGTAATCAAAGGAGCGTAAGGCGATATTGGCAAGGACTTGCGGGAAGATCGTGGTATCGATCGCCATCCGTTTTTTCGCTTGGGCAAATTGGTCGGCTAACGCTTCTGGCACCAAAAGCCAGCCGATTTTTATGGATGATCCTAGTAATTTTGAAAGCGAGCCTAAATAAATGACGGTTTCGGGAGCCATGGATTTTAGCTTGGGCGGTACTTTATCAAAAGCCAACTCGCTAAAAACATCGTCTTCTATGATCGGTACTTGGTAGGTCTGGCAAAGGCGGATGATCGCTTGGCGCCGATGGTCACTCATAGTATGACCCGTTGGATTTTGGAAGGTGGGATTCAGATAAACAAATTTGATCTTCTTTTCCTTCAACACTTTTTCCAATGCCGCAGGCCGCATCCCTTCACTATCCTGCTTGATCCCAATCAGCTGGACATTCATCGTGGAAAACAAGGGGAGAGAGAACAAGAAAGAAGGGTCCTCTGTCGCAATACAATCCCCCGCATGCAATAAGACTTGCATCAGCAAGGTGATTCCTTGCGTCGAACCGGCAGTAATTACTAGTTTTTGACCGCTGGTGGGCAAATTGAAGGAATCAGCAAGGTGCTGCAATAAGATTTCTTGCAAAGGTTCATAACCCGTCGGTAATACTTTGGTGCTTTCTTTGCGAATCTCTTCCCAGGTAAAGGCAGGAAACGTGAAATCGGGGATCAGATCGGCAGGTAGATCACCTGTGTACAGATCCAGCACATCCTTCTCAGTGCGCAAATGCTGAATCTGTTGAACGTAAGGGTCTTGCTGCAGATAAGGGCTGCTTAAAGACGAGCGCAAATAAGAAAGTGGCGTTTGGCGGTTCCCCCAACGCCCTTCCAATACACGAGAGCCGCTGCCTTGTTTTCGTTCGATCCATCCTAAGCTTTTCAATTCATCTAACGCTTTGACGACGGTGGAACGATTGACGCCAAAAGTCTGGGCGAGGCTGCGCTCTGGCGGCAAACGATCCCCAGGTCCATAGGTTCCCGCTTGGATCTCTTCGATAAAATGAGTCACGATCTGCTGGTAAATCGGTTGTTTCTTCTGTTTGTCGATACTTGATGAAGCCATCCTGCACCACCTTTTTCAATTGGATGGTTTAAAAATAAGCCAAATGGCTCTTTTCGTCAAGGGGAAGATTGACTATACTTAGCAAAAAGCACAAGGAGATGAGGAAGATGGAAAAAGTCCTATCAATTGCTGGGTCGGATTCAACCGGAGGTGCCGGTATCGAAGCAGATTTAAAAACATTTCAGGAATATGGTGTCTTTGGTTTTGCCACGATCGCTTCGATCGTCACGATGGACCCACAAGCAGGTTGGAGCCATGAAGTAACGGCGATGGAAACAGCGCTTGTCGAAAAACAAATGATCTCTGCTTTTGCAGGTGATCCGATGGATGCTCTAAAAACGGGCATGTTAGGCAATGAAGACAATATTGTCCAAGCTGCGCAGATGATCCAACAGCAGCAAGTCAAAAATGTGGTGATCGATCCTGTCATTGCTTGCAAAGGGACTGCAGAAATCTTACAGCCAAAAAGCGTCGATGCCATCATCACGCATTTGTTGCCGTTAGCAGATGTTGTCACCCCCAATTTAGTAGAAGCGGGGATTCTTTCAGGTTTGGGTGATTTGACGAGTGTGGAGGCCATGAAGCAAGCTGCTGAAAAAATCCATGAATTAGGTGCTAAATACGTCGTGATCAAAGGGGGGCATCGCTTGCCAGGAGCAAAAGCCATTGACCTCGTTTATGATGGGCAATCCTTCCTCTTGTTAGAAAGTGAAAAAATCGCTACCGATTTCAATCACGGGGCAGGCTGCACCTTTTCAGCTGCGATCGCTGCGGGTCTTGCAAAAGGCAAACCCGTCGTGGAAAGCGTTCGGTTAGCGAAAGCCTTTGTCACAGCGGCAATCAAAGAAGGAGTGGTGATCAATCCTTATGTGGGTCATGTGTGGCATGGTGCCTATACCCACGCCCAAGACCGTATGCAGGAGGAAGCGCCGCAATAGCAGGTTTTCTTCTATAATAAATGGGAAATGAAGAAGTGCTTAAAAGAAGCGGTCAACGCTTCTTTTTTGTGTTACGAAACTAAAAGAAAATTTTCTGAAAGAAATGCAAAAGAATCCCGGTTTTTCCATAAAAAAAGCTTGCAATCAATGTTTATCCGTAATATAATCATAAAGGTGCTGTTTACGTAAATACGTAAGTCACACTGGCAGCAAAGAGATTTTCTGCCGGCTACGAAACGAGAGGTTGCGACACGCCCGGACGCTTTGCCATGGACGAGCGTGACGGAAAATTTTCGTGGAGCTATGTCTACTTTTCAAAATAGGCGAAGGAGGGAAAACAATGGCAAAACAAAAAATTCGTATCCGTTTAAAAGCGTATGAACATCGTATTTTAGATCAATCAGCGGATAAAATCGTAGAAACTGCAAAGAGAACTGGAGCTGGCGTATCTGGTCCAATTCCATTACCAACTGAACGCAGCTTGTACACGATCATCCGTGCGACGCACAAATACAAAGATTCACGCGAACAATTCGAAATGCGTACACACAAACGTCTAATCGACATTGTGAATCCAACACCAAAAACTGTTGATGCTTTAATGAAGCTAGACTTGCCAAGCGGTGTTAATATCGAAATCAAACTATAATAATTAAGATGGAGGTGTAATCATGACCAAAGGAATCTTAGGGAAAAAAGTGGGAATGACTCAAATCTTCACTGAATCTGGCGAATTGATTCCAGTAACTGTAGTAGAAGCTACACCAAACGTAGTGCTACAAGTGAAAACAATCGAAAATGACGGCTACGAAGCAATTCAAGTCGGCTACCAAGATATGCGTGAAGTTTTGTCTAACAAACCTGCGAAAGGTCATGTTGCAAAAGCAAACACGGCTCCTAAGCGCTTCATTCGCGAATTCAAGAATGTAGAGCTAGAGGGCTTAGAAGTAGGATCAGAAATCAAAGTTGATATTTTTGAAGCAGGAGACATCATCGATGTAACCGGCACTTCGAAAGGTAAAGGATTCCAAGGCGTTATCAAACGTCACGGACAAAGCCGCGGACCAATGGCTCACGGTTCTCGTTACCACCGTCGTCCTGGATCAATGGGTCCAGTTGCACCTAACCGTGTATTCAAAAACAAACGTCTTGCTGGACGTATGGGCGGAAATCGCATCACGATCCAAAACTTGGAAATCGTGCGCGTAGACGCAGAACGCAACGTTATCTTGATCAAAGGTAATGTACCTGGCGCGAAAAAATCATTGATTACAATCAAATCAGCTGTGAAAGCTAAATAAGTAGATAGGAAGAAAGGAGGAACTAAGGAATGCCGAATGTAGCATTATTCAAACAAGATGGAAGCCAAAATGGCGAAATTACATTGAACGAAGAAATCTTCGGAATCGAACCAAATGAATCAGTTGTCTATGATGCAATCATCATGCAACGCGCTTCATTAAGACAAGGAACACACGCTGTGAAAAACCGCAGTGCCGTTCGTGGCGGTGGCCGTAAACCATGGCGCCAAAAAGGAACTGGACGTGCCCGTCAAGGTTCAATCCGTTCACCACAATGGCGTGGAGGTGGCGTAGTCTTCGGACCAACACCACGTTCATATAGCTACAAACTTCCTAAAAAAGTTCGTCGCTTAGCAATGAAATCTGTATTGTCAGAAAAAGTTGCTTCAAATAACTTGGTAGCAGTAGAAGGGTTAAGCTTTGATGCTCCAAAAACAAAAGAATTCAAACAAGTTTTAGCTAACTTGACAATTGACTCTAAAGTATTGGTAGTTTTAGAATCTGAAAACGACTTTGCCGCTTTATCTGCGCGCAACTTGCCAAAAGTTTCTGTAGTTACTGCTGATAACATTAGTGTTTTAGACATCGTTTCTAACGACAAAATGTTAGTGACACAAACTGCTCTTACTCAGATCGAGGAGGTGCTTGCATAATGAACTTACTAGACGTTATTAAACGCCCAGTGATCACTGAAAAATCAATGCTTGCCATGGATGACAAGAAATACACTTTTGAAGTGGACACAAAAGCTAACAAAACTTTAGTAAAACAAGCTGTAGAAGCTGCCTTTGACGGAGTGAAAGTGGCAAACGTGAACATCATCAACGTTCGTCCGAAATTCAAACGCATGGGTAAATATGCAGGATATACAAAAAAACGTCGCAAAGCTGTTGTGACTTTAACTGAAGATTCTAAAGAAATCCAAATTTTCGAAGCTGCTGAATAAGCAACTCACGCATAAACTTTACATGGGAGGGAAAAAGACGTGGCGATTAAAAAGTACAAACCTACCACGAACGGCCGTCGTAATATGACAAGTTCTGATTTCGCTGAAATCACAACTTCAACACCAGAAAAAACATTGTTAGCTCCTTTGAAAAACAATGCTGGTCGTAACAACAACGGACGTATCACGGTTCGTCATCAAGGTGGCGGTCACAAACGTCAATACCGTTTGATCGATTTCAAACGTAACAAAGACAACGTCGTTGCTACGGTTAAAACGATTGAATATGATCCAAACCGTTCTGCTAACATTGCGTTAGTACATTACGAGGATGGAGTAAAAGCATACATCTTAGCACCTAAAGGATTAGAAGTTGGCATGACTGTCGTTTCTGGTCCAGATGCAGATATTAAAGTAGGGAATGCATTACCACTAGAAAACATTCCAGTCGGTACTGTTATCCACAACATCGAAATGAAACCTGGTAAAGGTGGACAATTGATTCGTTCAGCTGGAACAAGTGCTCAAGTACTTGGTAAAGAAGGCAAATACGTATTGATCCGCTTGAACTCTGGTGAAGTACGGATGATCTTAGCATCATGTCGTGCAACAATCGGTTCTGTTGGTAATGAACAACACGAATTGATCAACATCGGTAAAGCCGGTCGTTCTCGTTGGATGCGCAAACGCCCAACTGTACGTGGTAGCGTAATGAACCCTAATGATCACCCACACGGTGGTGGTGAAGGTAAAGCACCAATCGGACGTAAAGCACCAGTTTCTCCTTGGGGACAACCTGCACTTGGTTACAAAACACGTAACAAAAAAGCAAAATCAGACAAACTTATCGTTCGTCGTCGTAAAACTAAGTAATATACTTGACCGTGTGTCGCACATTTTGAGAGGAGGTACACCATGGGTCGTAGTTTGAAAAAAGGACCTTTTGTCGATGACCATTTGATGAAAAAGGTCGAAGCACAAGAAGGCGCTGAAAAGAAAAAAGTGATCAAAACTTGGTCACGTCGTTCTACAATTTTCCCTAATTTTATCGGATTTACAATTGCTGTGTATGATGGACGGAAACATGTACCAGTTTACATCCAAGAAGACATGGTAGGACACAAATTAGGTGAATTTGCACCAACAAGAACTTATCGCGGACATGCTGCCGATGATAAGAAAACAAGACGCTAATTTTGAGGGGAGGATATCCAAAAATGGCAGAACAAATCACATCAGCGAAAGCAACTGCTAAAACAGTCCGCGTTTCTCCTCGTAAATCTCGTCTAGTTATTGACTTAATCAGAGGGAAAAGCGTTGCTGAAGCAATCGCGATCTTAAAGTTCACACCAAATAAAGCAGCTGGAATCATCGAGAAAGTCTTGATGTCAGCTATTGCCAATGCAGAAAATAATTTTGACTTAGATGTTGAAAACTTGATTGTTTCTGAAGCATTCGTAAACGAAGGACCAACGATGAAACGTTTCCGTCCACGTGCGAAAGGTTCAGCTTCACCGATCAACAAACGTACAAGTCATATTACTGTAGTCGTATCAGAAAAATAAGGAGGGACAATCAGTGGGTCAAAAAGTACATCCAATTGGAATGCGTGTAGGCATCATCCGTGACTGGGATGCTAAATGGTATGCTGAAAAAGAGTATGCTGAATTTCTACATGAAGATTTGAAAATCCGTAAATTTATCGCATCTAAACTTGCTGATGCCGCTGTGTCTACAGTTGAGATCGAGCGTGCAGCAAACCGCGTGAATATTTCAATCCACACAGCTAAACCAGGTATGGTTATCGGTAAAGGCGGATCTGAAGTCGAAAACCTAAGAAAAGAATTAAATAGCCTAACTGGCAAACGAGTTCACATCAACATCGTTGAAATCAAAAAACCAGATTTAGATGCTAAATTAGTAGGCGAAGGAATCGCACGTCAATTAGAAAACCGTGTTGCTTTCCGTCGTGCTCAAAAACAAGCGATCCAACGCACAATGCGTTCTGGCGCTAAAGGAATCAAAACACAAGTTTCTGGCCGTCTAAATGGTGCGGATATCGCTCGTTCAGAAGGTTACTCAGAAGGAACCGTTCCACTTCATACATTACGTGCGGACATTGATTACGCATGGGAAGAAGCAGATACAACATACGGAAAACTAGGAGTTAAAGTGTGGATTTATCGTGGAGAAGTTCTTCCAACTAAAAAGAACACTGAGAAAGGAGGGAAATAAACATGTTAGTACCTAAACGTGTAAAACACCGTCGTGAGTTCCGCGGAAAAATGCGTGGCGAAGCGAAAGGCGGAAAAGAAGTAGCATTCGGTGAATACGGCTTACAAGCTGTTGAATCACACTGGATCACAAACCGTCAAATCGAAGCTGCCCGTATCGCAATGACTCGTTATATGAAACGTGGCGGGAAAGTATGGATCAAAATTTTCCCTCACAAATCTTATACTGCCAAAGCTATCGGGGTACGTATGGGTTCTGGTAAAGGGGCTCCTGAAGGATGGGTATCACCAGTTAAACGTGGTAAAATCATGTTTGAAATTGCCGGTGTACCTGAAGAAGTTGCGCGCGAAGCGCTACGTCTTGCTTCTCACAAATTACCAGTGAAAACGAAGATCGTAAAACGTGAGGAAATGGGTGGTGAATCGAATGAAGGTTAAAGAAATCAGAGAATTAACCACTGCCGAAATGCTAGATCAAGAAAAACAATTGAAAGAAGAATTGTTCAATCTTAGATTCCAATTAGCAACAGGTCAATTAGAAAACACTGCACGTATCAAAGAAGTACGTAAATCGATTGCACGCATTAAAACAGTATTGCGTGAACAAGCTAAGTAATAGTGGAAGGAGGCCATTTAGCGTATGACTGAAGAAAGAAATCAACGCAAAGTTTACCAAGGTCGCGTGGTATCAGACAAAATGGATAAAACTATCACTGTTGTCGTTGAAACAAAGAAAAACCACCCTATCTACGGCAAACGTCTGAACTATTCTAAGAAATACAAAGCACACGATGAAAACAACGAAGCAAAAGTTGGCGATATCGTGAAAATTATGGAAACTCGTCCATTATCAGCTACGAAACGTTTCCGTCTAGTAGAGATTGTTGAAAAGGCAGTGATTATCTAATCACACGAGATTTTCCTATATAGATTGTGAATTGCAAAATCTGAAAGGAGGATACACATCGTGATCCAAGCAGAAAGCCGATTAAGAGTGGCGGACAACTCAGGTGCCCGTGAAATTCTAACGATCAAAGTCCTTGGCGGATCTGGTCGTAAAACTGCCAATATTGGTGACGTGATTGTTGCTACGGTTAAACAAGCAACGCCAGGTGGGGTTGTCAAAAAAGGTGACGTCGTTAAAGCCGTTATCGTTCGTACTAAATCAGGAGCTCGTCGTACAGACGGTTCATACATCAAATTCGATGAAAATGCTGCGGTTATTATCCGTGACGATAAGAGCCCTCGTGGAACTCGTATCTTTGGCCCAGTTGCCCGCGAATTGCGTGAAGGCAACTTTATGAAGATCGTTTCCCTAGCACCAGAAGTATTGTAATAGTGATTCTTATCTAAAGGAGGTGCGAAACAAACATGTTTGTTAAAAAAGGCGATAAAGTTAAAGTTATCACTGGTAAAGACAAAAACAAAGAAGGCGTTGTGCTAGCAGCGTTTCCTAAAAAAGACAAAGTCGTTGTTGAAGGTGTCAATGTTGTCAAAAAACACCAAAAACCTTCTCAAACTGCTCCTCAAGGCGGAATCGTTGAAATGGAAGCACCAATTCATGTTTCTAACGTGATGGTGGTTGATCCATCGAACGGTGAAGCTACGCGTGTCGGTTACAAAGAAGTTGACGGCAAAAAAGTCCGCGTTTCTAAGAAAACCGGAGAAGTTCTTGATAAATAATCTGATGAAGGAAGGAGGGGCTAACAGATGAACCGCCTTAAAGAAAAATATTCAAAAGAAGTTGTCCCATCATTAATGGACAAATTTAACTACAGCTCAATCATGGAAGCACCAAAAGTTGATAAAATCGTTATCAACATGGGTGTCGGTGACGCTGTTTCTAATGCTAAAAACTTAGACAAAGCTGTTGAAGAATTACAATTGATCTCAGGTCAAAAACCATTGATCACAAAAGCGAAAAAATCTATCGCAGGATTCCGTTTACGTGAAGGAATGCCAATCGGTGCGAAAGTAACACTACGCGGCGAAAGAATGTATGAATTCTTAGATAAACTAGTAAGTGTGTCATTGCCACGTGTCCGTGACTTCCACGGTGTGAGCAAAAAAGCGTTCGACGGACGCGGAAACTACACTTTAGGTATCAAAGAACAATTGATTTTCCCTGAAGTAGATTATGATTTGATCGACAAAGTACGTGGTATGGATATCGTGATTGTAACAACAGCAAACACAGATGAAGAATCTCGTGAATTGTTGACACAATTAGGCATGCCATTCCAAAAATAAAAAAAGGAGGCGAACTACGTGGCTAAAAAATCAATGATTGCTAAAAACAAACGCCCTGCTAAATTCTCAACGCAAGAATACACTCGTTGTGAACGTTGCGGACGTCCACATTCAGTTTATCGTAAATTTCATCTTTGCCGTATTTGCTTCCGCGAACTTGCCTATAAAGGACAAATTCCCGGCGTGAAGAAAGCTAGCTGGTAAACTATACTCGCATAAAGGAGGTAAATTATCCCATGGTCATGACAGATCCAATTGCAGATTTTCTAACGCGCGTGCGTAACGCAAACATGGTTAAACACGAAAGCCTAGAAGTACCTGCTTCAAAAATCAAACGTGATATCGCTGAAATCTTGAAACGTGAAGGTTTCGTCCGCGATGTTGAATACATTGAAGATGACAAACAAGGCGTGATCCGCGTATTTCTTAAATACGGTAAAAACGGTGAACGTGTTATCACAAACTTAAAACGTATCTCTAAACCAGGCTTGCGTGCTTATGTCAAAGCTGACGAAGTACCAAAAGTATTGAATGGTCTAGGAATCGCGATTATCTCAACTTCTGACGGTGTAATCACTGACAAAGAAGCTAGAGCAAAAAATGTTGGCGGCGAAGTAGTCGCTTATGTATGGTAATTTAAAATATTCCACAAGGAGGTGCCTCTAAGTGAGTCGTATCGGTAATAAGATCGTCGTTCTTCCTGCTGGTGTTGAAATCAAGCAAAACGGAAACGACATTACAGTTAAAGGACCTAAAGGTGAATTAACACGTACTTTCTCTTCTGATATCACAATGAATATCGAAGGAAACGAAGTAACATTCACTCGTCCAAATGATAGTAAAGAAATGAAAACTATCCACGGAACTACCCGTGCAAACTTCAACAACATGGTTGTTGGTGTTTCTGAAGGTTTCCAAAAAGCGTTAGAATTAATCGGGGTTGGGTACCGTGCTCAATTACAAGGGAAAAAACTTGTATTGAACGTTGGTTACTCTCATCCAGTTGAAATCGAAGCGCCAGCTGGAATCGAAATCGAAGTTCCTTCAAATACTTCTGTGATCGTTAAAGGATCAGATAAAGAAGTCGTAGGCGAATTGGCTGCCAATATCCGTGGCGTTCGTCCTCCAGAACCTTACAAAGGCAAAGGAATTCGTTATGTTGGCGAATTTGTACGCCGTAAAGAAGGTAAAACTGGTAAATAGTCGTAATTCTTTACGACTAGCAGCTTAGGCTAGCAAAATTAAAAGAGGTGACAAATTGTGATTACAAAACCAGATAAAAACAAGACACGTCAGAAAAGACATCGTCGTGTACGTAACAAAATCTCTGGTACTGCTGAGTGCCCACGCTTAAACGTGTTCCGTTCGAACAAAAACATCTACGCACAAGTAATTGATGACGTAGCGGGTGTGACGCTAGCAAGTGCCTCTGCCTTAGACAAAGAAGTTTCAGGTGCAACAAAAACTGAACAAGCACAAGCTGTCGGTAAATTAGTCGCAGAACGTGCAGCAGCAAAAGGTATTAAAGTAGTAGTCTTTGACCGTGGTGGATACCTTTACCATGGCCGTGTAGCAGCTTTAGCTGAAGCAGCTCGCGAAAATGGACTGGAATTTTAAGAGAAGGAGGAACACCATTCATGGTTTATATTGATCCAAAACATTTGGAATTAGAAGACCGCGTTGTTGCGATCAACCGTGTAACTAAAGTTGTTAAAGGTGGACGTCGTCTACGTTTTGCTGCATTAGTTGTTGTCGGTGACAAAAACGGACACGTAGGTTTCGGTACTGGTAAAGCACAAGAAGTACCAGAAGCAATCCGTAAAGCAATCGAAGACGCGAAGAAAAACTTGGTGGAAGTACCAATGGTTGGTTCTACAATCCCTCACGAAGTTATCGGTGTATTCGGCGGCGGACGCATCCTTATGAAACCTGCTGTAGAAGGTTCTGGGGTAGCTGCTGGTGGACCAGTTCGTGCCGTATTGGAATTAGCTGGGGTAGCTGATATCACATCTAAATCTTTAGGTTCTAACACACCAATCAACGTTGTTCGCGCAACAGTTGAAGGTTTAAAACAATTAAAACGCGCTGAAGAAGTGGCAGCACTTCGCGGCAAATCAGTAGAAGAATTAATCGGTTAAGGAGGACACTATAATGGCTGAATTGAAAATTACTTTAAAACGCAGTATTATCGGACGTCCCCAAAACCAACGTGATACTGTAAAAGCGTTAGGTCTTACAAAGTTGAATTCAACAGTTGTAAAACCTGCTAATGATGCAATCAAAGGCATGGTTAACACTGTTTCTCACTTAGTGGACGTTGAAGAGGTCTAAGGATCAGCAGATCTAGTTTGATTAAGGAGGTGCCAAACCTATGAAACTTCATGAATTAAAACCATCAGAAGGCTCACGCCAAGTACGTAACCGTGTCGGTCGAGGAACTTCATCTGGTAACGGTAAAACAGCTGGACGTGGACAAAAAGGTCAAAAAGCTCGTTCAGGCGGCGGAGTACGTCTAGGATTCGAAGGTGGACAAACACCATTGTTCCGTCGTTTACCAAAACGTGGCTTTACAAATGTGAACCGCAAAGAATATGCAGTCATCAATCTTGATGTCTTGAACCGCTTTGAAGACGGTGCTGAAGTAACACCTGTTGCTTTACACGAAGCTGGAATCGTCAAAGACGAAAAAGCAGGAATCAAAGTATTAGCTAACGGAGAATTAACGAAGAAATTGACTGTGAAAGCAGCTAAATTCTCAAAAGCAGCTGAAGAAGCAATCGTTGCTGCTGGTGGATCAATCGAGGTGATCTAATGATCAGACTATTGAAGGATGCCTTTAAGGTTAAGGATATTAGATCCAGAATATTGTTCACCGTCTTAATCTTGTTTGTCTTTCGTCTGGGAACACATATTACTGTGCCAGGCGTAGACGCAAGTCGCCTAAACACCATCGCAGATCTACCATTTTTAAACATGTTAAACTTGGTAAGTGGTGGCGCCATGCAACAATTTTCGATTTTCTCGATGGGGGTTTCGCCTTACATCACTGCCTCAATTGTTATTCAGTTGTTGCAGATGGATATCGTCCCTAAATTTGTTGAATGGTCGAAGCAAGGTGAAGTGGGTCGTAAGAAACTAAATCAGGCAACACGTTACTTGACGTTGGTATTGGGCTTTGTCCAATCCATGACATTAACGGCTGGATTTAACTATTACACTCAACTCGGGTTTGTAAACAATCCTAATATGGCAACCTATATCGTGATCGGTCTGATTTTAACAGCCGGAACGATGTTAGTCACTTGGTTAGGAGAGCAGATCACCGAGCGTGGTATCGGAAACGGTGTGTCAATGATCATCTTTGCAGGGATCATTTCACGCTTACCAGCAAGCATCAAAGAATTGATTGAAGATTACTTCATTAACGTGGATCAATCGGATATCTGGCTAAATGCTATCTTTATGGCGCTGCTTGTGATCGCTGTGTTGATCGTCATTACTTTAGTAACGTATGTTCAACAAGCAGAACGCAAGATTCCGATCCAATATACAAAACGGGTAGCAGGAGCGCCTACCAGCAGTTACCTTCCTTTGAAAGTAAATGCTGCCGGGGTTATCCCAGTTATCTTTGCCAGTTCTTTTATTACAACACCAAATGCGATCATTCAAGCATTAGGTAGTTCATATAGAGGAGAAACTTGGTACGAAGTGGTGCAAACGATCTTTAGTTACAACACTGTACCGGGTGCGATCATCTATACTGTCTTGATCGTTGCGTTTACTTTCTTCTACGCATTTGTTCAAGTGAACCCTGAGAAATTAGCGGAAAACTTGCAAAAACAAGGAAGTTACATTCCGAGTGTGCGTCCTGGTAAAGGAACCGAAGAATATGTATCACGTTTGTTGATGCGATTAAGCACGGTTGGATCGATCTTTTTAGGATTGGTTGCTTTACTTCCAATCATCGCTCAGATGGCTTGGAATCTACCGCAATCGATCGGTCTAGGTGGAACGAGTCTATTGATCATTATCGGTGTGGCACTTGATACTGCCAAGCAGTTAGAAGGGCTTATGCTGAAACGGAAATATACTGGTTTCATCAATTAAAGTTATTGAAGTGTTGAGGATTTCCTCAACACTATTCAAAAACTTACAGGAGGAATTAGAATGAACTTCATTTTAATGGGATTACCTGGTGCTGGAAAAGGTACTCAGGCAGAACGTATCGTTGCTGAATACGGTCTTCCTCATATTTCAACAGGCGATATGTTTCGGGCTGCGATGGCGAACGAAACAGAACTAGGCCTTAAAGCAAAATCATACATGGATCAAGGCGCATTAGTTCCTGATGAGGTTACAAATGGGATCGTTAAAGAACGTTTAGCTGAACCTGATACCGAGAAAGGTTTCTTATTAGATGGTTTTCCTCGTACATTGGATCAAGCAAAAGCGTTAGATGAGATGCTAGCTGACCTTAACAAAAAACTTGATGCCGTTATTGATATTCATGTTCCTGAAGAAGTTCTTGTAGAACGTTTAGCCGGCCGCTTCATGTGCCGCAATTGTGGGGCAACTTATCATAAATTGTTCAATCCTCCAAAAGAGGAAGGAACATGTGATCGTTGTGGAAGTCATGACTTCTACCAACGTGAAGATGATAAGCCTGAGACGGTCAAAAATCGTCTAGCTGTCAATATCAAAAGCAGTGAACCAATTTTGACTTATTACAAAGACAAAGGGTTATTGCAATCGATTGATGGGGATCGCGACATCGACGCTGTATTCGAAGATGTTCAAAAGATCATTGACTAATCATAGATTGCCCGAGTCCAACTTGCAGCTTAAAACTTTCTCTTGAAATCTTTGACAGGATATGATAGAATATGTCAGTCCGACTTCTACTTTTTATTAAGTAGGAGCATAGTTTGAGAATATCAGGTGGGAACCGAGTTTCCGCCATTTTATCGTGTGAAAATCACAAGTACAAGGAGGTACTGTGCGTGGCAAAAGAAGATATGATTGAAGTCGAAGGTACAGTCGTCGAAACTTTGCCGAATGCAATGTTTAAAGTAGAATTGGAAAACGGACACCAAGTTCTAGCGACCGTTTCTGGTAAGATCCGGATGCACTACATTCGTATTTTACCTGGAGACAAAGTGACGGTGGAATTATCCCCGTATGATCTGAACCGTGGCCGCATTACTTATCGCTTTAAATAATTGTACTCCGTAAAACCACAGGAGGTATTATCATGAAAGTAAGACCATCAGTAAAACCAATGTGCGAACATTGTAAAGTAATTCGTCGTAAAGGACGCGTTATGGTGATTTGCCCAGCAAATCCAAAACATAAACAACGTCAAGGATAATCGGAGGTGTAACAAATATGGCTCGTATTGCAGGAGTAGATATTCCTCGTGATAAACGTGTGGTCGTTTCACTTACTTATATCTATGGTATTGGTAACACGACTGCAAAACAAATTTTAGCTGACGCTGGCGTGTCTGAAGAAGTTCGCGTTCGTGATTTAACGAATGAACAAACAGATGCTATCCGTGCGGAAGTTGATAAATTAAAAGTTGAAGGTGACCTTCGTCGTGAAGTGAACTTAAACATCAAACGATTGATGGAAATCGGTTCTTACCGTGGAATCCGTCATCGCCGTGGATTGCCAGTTCGTGGACAAAACACGAAAAACAATGCACGTACTCGTAAAGGCCCGTCTAAAACAGTCGCAGGCAAGAAAAAATAATTCCTAAGTGAAGGAGGTTAAAACTTCATGGCAGCAAAAAAAGTGAGTCGTAAACGCCGTGTGAAAAAGAATATTGAAGCGGGTATTGCACATATTCACTCAACATTCAATAATACAATCGTAATGATCACTGATACTCATGGTAATGCATTAGCATGGTCATCAGCTGGTTCATTAGGTTTCAAAGGAAGCAAAAAATCTACTCCTTTTGCCGCTCAAATGGCAGCAGAAACAGCTACCAAAGCAGCAATGGAACACGGATTAAGAACTGTTGAAGTAACAGTTAAAGGACCTGGTTCTGGACGTGAAGCAGCAATTCGTTCATTACAAGCAGCAGGTTTGGAAGTGAGTGCGATCCGTGACGTGACTCCAGTCCCTCATAATGGATGCCGCCCTCCAAAACGCCGTCGTGTTTAATGAGTGCTGCTCATTTTGAGTGTAACAAATACGTCATTGAACAAGACACTTTTCGTTTTGAAAGGGGTAATAGATAAGAATGATTGAATTCGAAAAACCAAGAATCGCAAAGATTGATGAAGACAAAGATTATGGCAAGTTCATCGTGGAACCTCTTGAAAGAGGCTACGGAACTACACTAGGAAATTCCCTACGTCGTATTTTATTATCTTCTTTACCTGGTGCGGCAATCACCAATATTCAAATCGATGGAGTTTTACACGAATTCTCAACTGTTAAGGGTGTTCGGGAAGACGTTGCTCAAATCATCTTGAATATTAAAGGTCTTGCATTGAAAATGTACGGGGATGAAGAAAAGACCCTTGAAATTGATATTTCAGGACCTGCTACAGTAACTGCTGGCGATATCATCGTTGATAGTGATGTAGAAATCCTTAACAAAGATATGTATATCTGTACCGTTTCTGAAGGTGCTACGTTCCATGCTCGCTTAACAGTGAAACCTGGCCGCGGCTACGTTCAAGCGGACGAAAACAAAAAAGAAGACATGCCGATCGGCGTTCTTCCAGTCGATTCAATCTATACACCAGTACGTCGTGTCAACTACCAAGTAGAAAACACACGTGTCGGTCGTCGGGATGATTTCGACAAATTAACGATGGAAATATGGACTGATGGCTCAATCGAACCATTGGAAGCAATGAGTTTGTCTGCGAAGATCATGACTGAACATTTAGACATCTTTGTTAACCTAACGGATGAAGCGAAAAACGCTGAAATCATGGTTGAGAAAGAAGAAACACAAAAAGAAAAAATGTTGGAAATGACGATCGAAGAATTAGACTTATCTGTTCGTTCATACAACTGTCTAAAACGTGCAGGAATCAATACTGTACAAGAATTGACAAACAAATCTGAACCAGAAATGATCAAAGTAAGAAACTTAGGCCGTAAATCTCTTGAAGAGGTCAAAGTGAAATTACATGATTTAGGTTTAGGACTACGTAAAGACGATTAAACCGTTTTCGATTACGTTAGTTCGGTTCGTCTGACCGATACAACATTCGAAAGTGAAGGAGGGAAACCACGTGAGTTATCGTAAACTAGGACGCACATCTAGCCAACGTAAAGCGATGTTGCGTGATTTGACAACTGATTTATTCATTAACGAACGTATCGTTACGACTGAAGCTCGTGCGAAAGAAGTTCGTTCAACTGCAGAAAAAATGATCACTTTAGGTAAACGTGGTGATTTGCATGCACGTCGTCAAGCAGCAGCATTCGTTCGTAATGAAGTTGCAAGTGTACGTGAAGAAAACGAAGAAGTAGTTATTGAATCAGCATTACAAAAATTATTCAATGATATCGCTCCTCGTTACACAGATCGCCAAGGTGGATATACTCGTATCTTGAAAACAGAACCAAGACGCGGAGATGCTGCACCAATGGTTATCCTAGAACTTGTTTAAAATCACACTTATCATCACTTTATAGATGTTTACTAAGAGTGTTATGATGTTGGAAGAAACTTTCCGAGTCTAGCTCAGCGCCTACACCTCGATGTATTTCGAGGTGTACGCACTCATCATAAAGTGCTTTTTTTTTACTTTCGATTACCTGTCAAGACAGGTAATGGCAAGTGAAAAAAAGATCTGGAGACAAATCGTGCGTGAATCATTGAAAAACGTGCGCTTTTTTGGTAGTGTTAGAAAGAATTAATCGCAAATGAAGGAGTCTATCATGAAGCCAATCATTGAATTGAATGCTATTACTGTGCGTTATAGCGAAGAAGAGCGTGCCGCGTTAAATAACGTATCCTTTTCCATCAACAAAGGGGAATGGGTGGCGTTGATCGGCCATAACGGCTCTGGTAAATCAACTTTAGCAAAAACCATCAATGGCTTGATCTTGCCACAAGAAGGCAGTGTTTCTGTCGGCGAATTGCCTTTGAATGAAGAAAATATCTGGAATATTCGAAAAATGGTCGGTATGGTCTTTCAAAACCCTGACAATCAATTCGTTGGTTCGACGGTGGAAGATGATGTGGCTTTCGGTTTGGAAAATCAAGGAATCCCGCGAGAAGAAATGCTGGTTCGTGTCAAAGACGCTCTGGAACAAGTACGGATGAGCGAGTTTGCGACCCGGGAACCCGCGCGTCTTTCTGGTGGTCAAAAACAGCGGGTAGCCATTGCTGGCGTAGTTGCATTGCGCCCAGATATCATCATTCTTGATGAAGCCACTAGTATGCTAGATCCAGAAGGTCGTGAAGAAGTGATCGCAACGATCAAAAAAATCAAAGAGAAAAACAATTTGACCGTGCTTTCGATCACCCATGATATCGATGAAGCAGCCAACGCCAATCGGGTGCTGGTGATGCGTCAAGGAAAGCTCGTCCGCGAAGGGACACCAGCAGAGATTTTTTCTGCAGGTCCGGAACTGATTGAGCTAGGCTTAGATCTGCCGTTTCCTGAAAAATTAAAGGCGGCACTAAAACAGCGGGGCGTCACGGTACCGCAAGCGTACTTAACTGAAGAAGGGATGGTGGATTGGCTATGGACATCCGTTTTGAACAAGTAGGATTCACCTACCAACCGCATTCTCCGTTTGAACAGCGGGTTTTGTTCGATATCGATTTAGAGATCAAAGAAGGCTCTTATACCGCCTTAGTCGGTCATACGGGTAGCGGAAAATCTACGTTGTTGCAGCACTTGAATGCATTATTAAAACCAACGACTGGTACGGTCACGATCGGTGAGCGAGTCATCAAACCCGAGACAGACAACAAAAATCTAAAACCGTTACGTAAAAAAGTCGGGATCGTTTTTCAATTTCCTGAATCCCAATTATTTGAGGAAACTGTTGCGAGAGATATCGCTTTTGGACCGAAAAACTTTGGGGTCTCCGAAGAAGCAGCCAAAGGTTTAGCCCAAGAATACATTCAATTGGTAGGTTTAGATGAAAGTTTTCTGGAACGTTCACCATTTGACCTTTCAGGGGGCCAAATGCGCCGTGTAGCGATTGCTGGGGTCTTGGCTATGGAACCAGAAGTTTTGGTCTTAGACGAGCCGACAGCTGGCTTAGATCCACAAGGACGCAAAGAGATGATGGAAATGTTTGATCGCCTGCATCGGGAAAAGAACATGACGATCATTTTAGTGACCCACTTGATGGATGATGTGGCAAACTATGCTGATTATGTCTATGTGTTAGAAAAAGGACGTCTCGTCAAAGCAGGCACGCCGTCCGTTGTGTTTCAAGATACTGCCTGGCTGCAAGAAAAGCAGTTGGGGGTACCGACAGCAACCGCATTTGCGGAGCAACTACAAGCCAGAGGATTGGCATTTGAGCAGTTGCCGCTAACAGCTGATGAGCTGGCGGATGTTTTAGTAGCAAAGGGGGCGACTGCCCATGATGAATAAACTGATTTTCGGTCGTTTTATTCCTGGGGACTCCTTGATCCACCGTTTAGATCCACGAGTCAAATTGATTGCTAGTTTTTATTTTATCGCGATTATCTTTTTGGCGAATAATTGGCAAAGCTATTTATTAGCGGGTGCTTTTACGCTCTTTTGTATCTCCTTTTCAAAAATCGATTTTGGCTTCTTTATTCGAGGCGTGCGTCCTTTGATTTGGCTGATTTTATTTACTGTGGCGTTACAGATTTTATTTACTACCGGCGGCGACGTCTACTGGTCTTGGTGGATCTTTAACATCACAGAATTTGGTGTCCAAAACGGGATTTTTATTTTTTGCCGTTTTGTTTTGATCATTTTCATGTCGACCTTGTTGACGTTAACGACGCCTCCATTAGAGCTTTCAGATGCGATCGAATACATTTTGCGTCCGTTAAAAGCGATCCGTTTCCCTGTCCATGAAATCTCACTGATGCTGTCGATCGCGTTGCGCTTTGTGCCAACCTTGATGGATGAAACAGAAAAAATTATGAATGCTCAGCGTGCCCGCGGGGTCGATTTCGGCGAAGGGGGACTGTTGCAGAAGATGAAGGCGATCGTTCCTTTATTGATTCCTTTATTTGTCAGCAGCTTTAACCGTGCGGAAGATCTAGCTACCGCTATGGAAGCCAGAGGCTATCAAGGCGGCGAAGGGCGTACCAAGTATCGGATTTTACATTGGCATCAACGGGACACATTGGTTGTCATCGTTTTTGCGCTCTTTACAGTAGCGTTAGTGTTCTTAAGAGGATAATCGAAGACCTATGATTGAAGTCAACCCACGAAAGGTTCTTAACGAAGCATCGAGGCTGCTGGCGATCCCAGCGGCTGGTTCGAAAAGGCCTGTCGACCGATCAGACTTTTCTCATAGGCCTTTTTTTGAAAAAATAGAAAGAAACAGGTGATTCAATGGTCCGCTATAAAGCGACGATCGCTTATGATGGCACGAATTTTCAAGGATTTCAACGTCAACCCAATGGCAGAACGGTTCAAGAAGAGATTGAAAAGACATTAACGAAGATGAACAATGGTCAGCCGATTCAGATTCATGGCTCTGGCCGCACCGATGCGGGGGTCCATGCGCAAGGACAAGTGATCCACTTCGATTTCCCTCAAAAGCGCCCACTGGAAAAAATGCGCTTTGGTTTAGATACCCAAACGCCAGAAGATGTTGCGGTAAAATCGGTGGAGATCGTTGACGATACCTTCCATGCCCGCTACTTAGTCGTTGAAAAAACCTACCAGTTTCGAGTAGACATTGGGAAACCTCGCAGTCCTTTCCGTCGCCATTATGCCAGCTATTATCCGTATCCGCTAGATTTGGAAAAAATCCAACGAGCGTTGCCAGATTTTTTAGGCACCCATGACTTTACCAGTTTTTGCGCGACGGGCAGTTCCGTCGATGACAAAACACGGACGATCCATGAGGCGTCCATGGCGGTCAATGACGCTGGAGATGAGTTGATTTTCACCTTTCGCGGCGATGGATTTTTGTACAAGATGATCCGAATCATGGTGGGCACATTGTTGAAAATCGGCAATGGACGACTCGCACCTGACAGTATTCCTGCGATCATTGCGCAAAAAGACCGAAATGCAGCAGGTCCCACAGCTCATCCAGAAGGATTGTATTTGGTTCACGTTGCCTATGAATAAGGAAAAACACAAGCTTCGCTGCTCTTGTCCAAAAAGAGAAAGCGAAAGCTTGTGTTTTTATTTTTTCTCAGGCAAAACAGGGGCAGTTTCTTGCCAATCTTCAGTCCTTTCCGCAGCATTTTTAGGCGCAGCAGTGGTGGGTGTTTTTTCTAAGGTACTGGCAGCGACTAAGGCAGCGATCGCTACTAAAAATGCAAAAAGCAAGTAAAGCAGCCAGCTCCAAGCAACGTGATAGCGATTGCCGATGCCTAAAAAGACCATTTGACCGACGGGTCCCCCTAGCATCACAATGGTGGAAAAGATCCCGCTGCTGATGGCGAGATGTTCTTCATCGATCTCACGAATCAGATGTGCCGAAAAGCGAGGATTGATTTTTCCAATCAGATAGCCTTCAGCAAAGAGCAGCACAATCATGAGCCAACGATTATGCAGGAAGAGAAAATTCAAGGTCAATAGACATAAAACGAAGGAGGTATACGCAATCAAGCGAACCAGACCAGTATTTTTGAACCAGTCGGCAGCAAACAAGGCGCCAGCGACCATGCCGATGGAAGTGGCGATGCCTGCCATCGCAACGGTGTTGCCATAAGTGGCAAACCAAAGCGCAAGGTCATCCAACAGCTGGAGATTTAGTAGACCGCTCGTGCTAGCAGCTAAGGTATTGATCAGTAAGGCAAAGAGGATCATCTTTTTAAGAAAAGCTGTACCAGTCAATAATTTAAAGGTTTCCGAGAAATTCTGAAAGAGTGGTGTTGGTGCTTGATTGATTTTCCCAGGCACCGCATAAAAGAGCGAGCGGTTCCAGAAGATCACGATGGCGGCTAAGAAAAACGTCACGGCATTGATCAAACCAAAAGCCGCAAAATTATTATTCAGTAAAATGATCCCCCAAGCACCGATGCCTTGAAAGACGATTTGAACGGTGGTTTGACACGCCATTTGAAAGCCCATGGCACTGTCTAAGGAATCAGCAGGCACAAGACGGCGAACAAAGGGCAGCTGTAACCCAGAACAATAAGCGCCCAAACAATCAGATACAATGTTGATGCCTAGCAAAAGGAAGAAAGACCATAAACTAGGCGGCAGTTGGATCAAAAAAGCGAGTGCCACAAAAAGGACTCCTTGTAATAGTCGACTGCTGATCATCCATTGCACTTTGTTTTTGGTACGATCGGCTAGATAGCCGGTCAGGATCCGTAAGAGATCAGGGATCAGCAGTGCCATGGAGGCTAAGGAAACAGCAAGGGCATTAAAGGGTAATGTACTGGCGTAAACCACGAACACGATATTAAATAAACTCATGCCGATGCCACTGAGTAAGGCGGCGTTGACTAAGGCACGATAGCCTTTGTTTTGTTGATATTCTTTCATCGAAATCATCCTTTCACGTTCTACGTTGTAAAACCAGTATAGGATGCTTTATACTAAGAAGAGAAAATAATCCACTATAGTGGAATTTAAATGTACCAGGAGCGTACCAGAGGTTACTGTCACGAGTGGCTAACAGCTAAAAGAGTGGTATGTAAATAGGGGATCGTAGATTTTGTTCCTCAACATTTTATAAGGTTGAATCTAAATTTGAATCTAGATTTGAATCTAAAATAGTAGCATTTAATGGCAGAGCTTCATTCGCAAAGCAAGATTGGTTTGGCGTTTGCAGACTGATCGCTAGGAGGATGGTTATGGAAGAAGGAAAACTGTACCGACAATTGCGCAAAGAGCGCGGCTATACGATCGCTCAAGTGGCGGATGAACAAAACAGTCGCTCGTTTATCATTAAATTTGAGCAAGGTGCTTCAAGTATCAGTATTCATCGATTGGAACGCTTATTAGAAAATATCCATGTTACGGTGGAGGAGTTTTATTATTTACGTGCGCAGCAAAAAGGCATAAAAAGTCACGACAACCTGATGAGCTTCCCCAGCTATATGACGAGCGAATTTATGGATTTACTGGATCGAATTTTAGGGATCAACAAAGAAGCTTACTTGAGTAACGTCCACGCCCAGCGAAGCAAAGAAGGGCTGGAGGAAATGCGCAGCGAACTGATCGCCGCTTCCAAACAGCATTCTTTTGTTTTTCTGTACCTTGAGATCACAAAGGAGATACATGAAATCAATCTCTCAGGTCTTAAACCCAATCACTCTTCTGGTGACTACATGGAAAAGCTGCGCACCAAAACTCGCCCCGTCATTTCCTACCTTACGAAAGTAGACAACTGGGGCGTTTATGAGATTTTACTGTTTCGGTATTTTCAATTCTTGTTTCCTGTCGAAACCTCCTATCACTTACTGCAGATCGCTATTTCCCGCACCAAAAAAGAACAAGGCTTGTCCTTGATGCGAGAAATTCAAATGGATTTGATTTTTAGTTGTTTTACGACGTTTGTCAATTTTCGCCGCCTGGAGTGGGCAAAAGAGGTGTTGACCATTGCAGAGGAATTATTGGCAGATCGCGGAGATATGCTAAACAGCACGCATCTTCTTTGCTATCAAGGGTGGTACTGGTATATTTATGGCGATCAAGAAAAAGGACTGTTGAAAATCGACCAAGGGCTTTCGATCTTTCGCGTCTTGAAACAAACCAAAATGGTTAAATTATGGGAGCGATCGTTGCACTCCATCAAGAAAAATGCGGAAGAACCTAACAGTTATCTTATGTTCCGCTAAACGCTCTAAGGGCTAACGGGCTAGGCATTTGGCCCCGCATCGAAGGGGACCTAGTCGGTAGTGGAGGCTAAGGCCACTAGAGCGAACAACTGTGGAACGCCAGCACAAAAAAAGAACCAAACTCACCGATCATTGAGCGACAACCATAAGTCAGCGTTTGCTCTAACTTATGGGGAGCGCCTCAAAAAGACGAGTTGGTTCTTTTTCGATTAGGTTTCTGGTGGTTGATCCATGAGTTGACGTTGGTCGTCTAAAACTTGCTTTTTGGCTACTTGTTTCTGGTAAAACCAAGCAAACAGGATAAACAATGCGATGCAGCCGAAGAACAAGCAAACACCGATAACAAAGCCTTGCGGCAAGAAGGACAGTTCCAAGTGATGGGTGCCACTTGGGATCGTCACACTGATAAAGCCGTCTTGAAAGGCGGTGATTGGAACTTCTTTGCCGTCAAGCGTAGCAGTCCAGCCCTTGTCATAAGGGATGGTCGTTACAAGCTGCTGCTCTTTTTCAGTCGTGATATCGGCTTTGGCACTGCGTTTGCCGACCGTCATAGCGACCCCTCGATCTTGGATCGCATCAATTGCTTGTTGGTAAGCGTTGGTATCCAAGGTCACGACTTGCGGGTTTTGGAAGGAGATTTCAGGCGTTCCGTAGAAGCTGACGGTGAATTGAACCGTCGTATCGGTCTCATAGTGCCCTAAGTCGTAGTATTGACCGTTGATACTGATTTGCGTTTCTCGCTGCTGACCGTTGACTGTCACGGTGGCAGATGAGCTTTCCAATTCCCCAAAGTTGGCAGGGAAAAGACTCAAGTATGCTTGCGAGTTCGCTGGAACCTCCACTTGCCAAGTCACTTCTTTTGCGACATTGCTTTCTTGCTCGGTAAATTTCATATACATGCCGTCATTGGTGATATCTGTATTTTTACTATGGATCACCGTGATCGGCTGAAAGGCAAAATACTCTAAATTTAAATCCGCCAAGCCATTGAAAAGATTTTTCTGGCTCGTCAAGTTGTCATTTTGCGGCTGATCAATCGATTCAATGGTTGGTTCAGCCAAGAAACCTAGCGGTAACGCATTTTGATTCTCATAAAGCTTGTATTCACCAGATTCCCCCACACGTTGAAAGCCGTATTTGGTGAGATTTGGCTTGGAGATATTGTATTTGATCCCTGTAAAAGCATCCATCAGCAAGGTATTATTCGGATAGCGGATATTTAAATTGGTGCCGCGGGACCGAAAGCCCAGCTTATCCAGGTAGCTTGAGGAATTGCGGTTACGGATCGAAGAAAACATGCTGACACCGCTGTAGCCATAATTGATACTGTCGTTGGAAGAAACAGGATCAAGGTTTTCTAATCGGAAAAAGGTATCATTGTCTTCGTTGGCTTGAGTGACTAGTTTTTTGATGTCCGGATAAGGTTCTGTATACAAACTGCGAGAAGCATAGTTCCAATCATTCAAAATTCCGCGAACCATGCCGCTCGTATTGACGGCCATTTCTCCGCAGACGAAGATTAGCATCAAGATCGTCACTCGTTTTTGTGTTAAAAGACCTAATTGCCCGAACCCAATACATAACAAGTAAAGAACAAAGAATACGATCGTTAGCGCAAAAGAAGTAGCGGAAACATATTCATAGGTTCCAGGTCCTTTCAATGCGTAGGAGAGGGCAAACACCACGATCGTAGAAAGACCAATAATGAGAAACAAGCCGCGATCTTTTTGCTGCAGCTGCTCCCACCCGTATCCCGCCAGCATGATCACTAAGAAGGAGAACAAATAGGCATAGCGGAAAAGGAACATATTTGGGGCATGCATCCCGTGCCAAAAAAGATTCATCGGCACGATATAAAAACTGGCGATCAAAACAGCAAACATGCCAGCGTATAAGAATTTATCCTTCAAGCGGATTTTCTTCGAAACAAAATATAAAATACACAACAGCAACGGCAATAAACCGATATAGATGAAGGGAATGGAGCCGTATTTTGTCGTATCGTAAACACCGATCATGTTTTTCATCACGAGATCAAAGACATCGGTGGCTTCGGTTTTAAAGGAAGAAATCGTTGTTAATTCTTCCCCGTTTGAGCGCAAATCCAATAAGGCAGGTAAGATGATTACCATTGAGGCGCCGCCAGCTAACAAGGAGGTGATGCCATATGGGATGATCGCCCCCCGAGCTTGCTTCCAGTTGCGGCCCAACTGAACCAAGAAATACATCACGGAAAAGAGACCGATCATAAAGCCCATGTAAAAACTGGATAAAAATAACAGCAGATAACTGATAAATAACACGACTGGTTTTTTCTTTTTCACTAAACGGTCAATACCTAAAATCACTAGCGGTAGATAGATCATGGCATCAAGCCACATGATCAGTTCCGAATGGGCGGTGATGAAGGACATCAAGGCATAACAGACAGCTAAGGTCACATGCTGCCAACGTTGGATCTTAAAGGTTTGGCTGGCATAAAACCAAAACGCCAAGCCCGCGCTGCCGATCTTGATCAAGGTCAAGAAGTACAACGCATCTGGCATCAGCTGATTTGGGAAAAACAAGACCAGAGGAGTGAAGATCCCGCCTAAGTAATAGGAGATCAGTGCCAGATAATTCAAGCCTAAAGAGGCGTTCCATGTATAAAAGATACTTTGCTTGCCTAAAAGCATATTGCGAAAGCTGGCATGAAAGTTTGAGAATTGTGAAAAGGCATCACTGGCTAAGACACTGCGGCTGCTGCCAGGGTAGATGCCGATGGTCAAATAGATCACTGCCATGATAAGAAACGGCAAGCAGAAACTAGCAAGCATATAAGGCCAATGTTGTTTGGCAAATGTTTTTATTTTCGTCACAAGAAGTCACCTGTTCTTTATCAATTTTTTCTTAGTTTACCACAGGTGAATCGATTAAAAAAACAAAGACCTGTTTTCTTTAATGAAAACCTAAGTGAAAGCGCACCAAAGAAAAAAGGGTACAAAAAAAGCCGTTCAAAACGAACGGCCGAAAAGGTCTAATTATACGCGCTCAACTTTTCCAGATTTCAAAGCACGAGTTGACACCCAAACTTTTTTAGGTTTTCCGTCAATCATAACGCGAACTTTTTGCAAGTTAGGTTTCACAGTACGTTTTGTCGCATTCATTGCGTGAGAACGATTGTTTCCACTTGTAGTTTTACGTCCAGTAAAGTAACAAACTTTAGCCATGTGGTTATTTCCTCCTTTGCCTTGATGTTGGAGCGCTATTTCAGCTCATACCATCTGAATTTATCACAGAAAGGTGAAAAAAGCAAGAGTAATTTTCAAGAAACATTGACTTTTCCCGGTAAACATTGTAAATTAAACAAGGTCGAAATGCAAGACGTTTGGTCAGAAAGCCCCTTTTCATATGTCTCATCCTTTTATTTGCGGTACAGCTATGATAAAATATGTAAGAAGAAAGATGGGTCATGCCCATTGAAGGAGGCTATAAAATGGCTGTAAAAATTCAAACCTCATCAGGTATTATTGAAATCAGTAATGAAGTCATTGCAACAGTGGTCGGAGGCGCAGCAACAGATGTGTTCGGCATTGTTGGTATGGCTAGCAAGAAACAAATCAAAGATAACATCAATGAAATTTTACGAAAAGAAAATTATTCTCGCGGTGTCGTTGTCCGCCAAGAAGAAAACGGCATTGCAGTGGATGTATACACGATCGTCAGCTATGGAACAAAGATTTCCGAAGTTTCCCGCAACGTGCAGGAAAAAGTGAAATACAACTTAGAAACGATGCTAGGTGTATCTGCGAACTCGGTAAATGTATTTGTTCAAGGCGTACGTGTACTGCCAGATTAGGCAAGGGATCCGTTCATGGCGGATGATTTTAAGGAGGACTATCTAAGTGAAGGTAACGAATATCAGCGCAAGTCAGTTTCAAGAAATGGTGCAGGCAGGCGCGGCTCGTCTACAAGTTAATGCAGAGTTTGTCAACTCATTGAATGTGTTTCCTGTTCCAGATGGAGACACTGGGACAAACATGAATCTATCCATGACCAGTGGAGCAAAAGCGGTCGCAGATGCGACTTCAGAAAACGTCGGCGATCTTGCCGCTACACTTTCAAAAGGACTATTGATGGGCGCACGTGGGAATTCTGGCGTCATTTTATCTCAATTATTCCGCGGTTTTTCTAAAGCTATCCCGACCGCAGAAACACTCACTGCACCAGAATTGGCTCAAGCCTTTACTCATGGAGTAGAAACCGCCTATAAAGCAGTCATGAAACCTGTGGAAGGAACCATCTTGACTGTGGCACGCATCGCAGCTGAATATGGCGAGAAAAAAGCACAAACTACCGATGATTGTATCGAAGTGATGAAAGCCGTGGTTCACGGTGCAAAACGTTCATTGGCGAAAACCCCAGATCTATTGCCCGTCTTAAAAGAAGTCGGCGTGGTAGATAGCGGCGGTCAAGGATTGTTGTTCATTTATGAAGGCTTCTTAAATGCGTTGACGGGTGAATACCCAGCCGATGAAATCTTCGAACCTTCCCCAGCGGCTATGGATGAAATGGTCAATGCCGAACATCATCGCAGCGTTCAAGGACACTTAGCGACAGAAGATATCACCTTTGGTTACTGTACAGAAATCATGGTGAAGATCGGTGAAGGTCCGACTGTAGATAGTGAATTTGATTATGAAACATTCCGTAATTACTTAAATGAGTTAGGGGATTCCTTATTAGTGGTCAACGACGATGAGATCATCAAAGTCCATGTCCATACGGAACATCCTGGCGAAGTCATGAATTATGGTCAAAAATTCGGCTCATTGGTGAAAATCAAAGTTGACAACATGCGTCTTCAGCATGAAACGATTTTGGAACACGACCAGCAAGGTGCAAAACCTGCACCAGTGAAACGTCCACGGACACCATTTGCGATCATCGCGATCGCGGCTGGCGAAGGCTTGAAAGAATTGTTCACTAGCCTGGGTGCTTCATATGTCATCAGTGGCGGCCAAACGATGAACCCAAGTACGGAAGACATTTTGTTGGCGATCAATGAAGTTAATGCCGACCAAGTGATCGTTCTACCAAATAACAAAAACATCTTTATGGCTGCACAGCAAGCAGCGGAAGTTTCCGAGATTCCAGTAGCGGTTGTTGAAACACGGACGATCTCACAAGGGATGACAGCGATGCTGGCATTCCACGAGCAATCCACACTAGCTGAAAATCAGCAAGCTATGACCGATGTCTTAGCAAGTGTTGTCAGCGGATCAGTGACTCATGCGATCCGTAATACATCAATTGATGGCATCGAAATCACAGAAGGCGACTTCTTAGGAATGGTCGACGGCAAAATCGTTGTTTCTGTTCCTGATCGTTTCTCTGCTTCCATGACTACCTTAGAAAAAATGATCACAGAAGATACTGAGATCGTCACCATCATTATCGGTGAAGAAGGCAAAGCCAAAGAAGCAGCGAAAATTGAAGAAGCGATCGTTGAGCTGCATCCTGAGATCGAAGTAGAGATCCATCAAGGCGATCAGCCAGTTTATCCGTATCTTTTCTCAGCAGAATAAACAAATTAGGCGGCGGGGGCAAAAATCGTAGATGATTTTTGGCTCCGTCTTTTTCTATGAATGCAGGAATCTCTGCAATAAATAAAATTACTTTGGAAAAGGAGGGTACCTATGCTGAATCAGCCACTTACGGTATTAAAGGGTGTCGGAGAAAAACGCGCCCAAGACTTGGCGAGTTTAGGGATCGAAACCATTGAAGACCTGCTGAAGTATTATCCGTTTCGTTATGAAGACATTCAAGAACGGCAATTAGCGGAGATTCAAGACCAAGAAAAAGTAACGATCAAGGGGATCGTCGTTTCCCCGCCGGTCGTCAATCGCTTTGGCTATAAGAAAAGTCGGTTGCAATTTCGCATGATGCAAGACCACGATGTCTTTAATGTCTCCTTTTTCAATCAGCCTTATTTGAAGGATAAAGTAGAGGTTTCAGAAGAGATCGCCGTCTATGGCAAATGGGACGCCAAACGCAAAGGACTGACGGGGATGAAAATTCTCGGCAGCAAGAGCGCAGAAGACTTTGCCCCCATTTATCATGTCAATAAAGCCGTGCGTCAAAGTGTGTTGATCGAACTGATCAAACAGGCATTCCTTGATTTTGGTGATCAGATCACAGAGATCTTGCCTTTGTCATTGATCGAAAAATATCGCTTGTTGGATCGGAAATCCGCGATGTTTGCGATGCACTTTCCTAAAGATCCCCAAGAGAGTCATCAAGCGAAGCGTCGGGTGATTTTTGAAGAGTTCTTTTTGTTCCAAATGCAGATCCAAGGACTGAAGAAAAGCGAAAAAGCCGAGAAAAACGGTCTAGCGATCGATTATGATGTGCAACGCTTGAAAGAGTTTACTCGTAAACTGCCCTTTGAATTGACGAATGCGCAAAAGCGTGTGACCAATGAAATCTGCCATGACCTGAAAAGTCCGCAGCACATGCAGCGACTCTTGCAAGGAGATGTAGGAAGCGGGAAAACAGTCGTGGCGGCGATCGCCCTTTATGCCACGATGACAGCTGGCTTTCAGGGCGCACTGATGGTGCCGACTGAGATTTTGGCCCAGCAGCACCTAGAAAGCTTGAATCAACTCTTTGACCCCTTAGAAGTGACCACCGCTCTTTTGACAGGCTCGACCAAACCAAAAGAACGGCGAGTCATCTTAGAACAATTAGCAGCCGGGGAGATCGACATCATCGTTGGGACCCATGCGCTGATTCAAGAAGGGGTGGACTTTGCACATCTTGGCTTAGTCATCACCGATGAACAACACCGTTTTGGCGTCAATCAGCGAAAAGTCTTACGGGAAAAAGGCTATCTGCCTGATGTGCTCTTTATGACCGCCACACCGATCCCTCGTACGTTAGCGATCACGGCTTATGGCGAAATGGATGTTTCGGTGATCGATGAAATGCCAGCAGGACGGATTCCTGTAGAGACTCGCTGGGTCCGTCCGCCGCAGTTTGAATCGATCTTAGAGTGGGCGCAAAAAGAATTGGCACAAGGGCATCAGATGTATGTCATCTGTCCTTTGATCGAAGAATCCGAAATGCTGGATGTCAAGAATGCCACGGAGACTTATGAGCAGCTGCAAAGTTACTTTTCTCCTACTTATCAAGTGGGGATGCTGCATGGGAAAATGAAGAATCAAGAAAAAGACAGCATCATGGAAGCTTTCAAAGAAAATCAACTGCAGATCTTGGTTTCCACGACGGTCATCGAAGTAGGGGTCAATGTCCCCAATGCGACAGTGATGCTGATCATTGACGCCGATCGCTTCGGGTTAGCCCAGCTTCATCAATTGCGTGGACGGGTAGGGCGCGGTGCCGATGCTTCTTACTGTATATTGATCGCAAACCCGAAGAATGAGACAGGGGTCGAGCGAATGAAGATCATGACAGAAACCACCAACGGCTTTGTAGTCAGCGAAAAAGATTTGCAGTTGCGAGGACCAGGAGAAGTCTTCGGCAATCGACAATCGGGCTTGCCAGAGTTTGCGGCTGCCGATTTGGTCGCGGATGCCCATATTCTAGAAGTGGCACAAGTCGAAGCTGCCCAGCTTTGGCAAAAAAATGGCTGGCAGCTGTTGCCAGAATTTTCGGCATTGGCAAACTATTTAGCAGCAAAAAAAGCAGACAAACAATTTTTTGATTAAAGAATATGCTATACTGATTGGGAAAATGAAGGGAGTGGCAGCGAGATGCGGATTGCTGTTGATGCAATGGGCGGAGACAACGCCCCAAAAGCGATCGTAGAAGGAGTCATGCTGGCAAAAAAAGACTTTCCAGAGATTGAATTCCTCCTTTACGGAAAAGAAAATGAAATCAAAAAATACATGACGGATGATAAGAATGTCACCATTATCCACACGGATGAAAAAATCAATAGTGATGATGAGCCTGTCAAAGCGATCAGACGAAAAAAAAACGCCTCAATGGTCTTGGCAGCACAAGCGGTCAAAAATGGTGAGGCAGATGCGATTTTTTCAGCTGGAAACACTGGGGCCTTATTAGCGGCTGGTTTGTTTATCGTCGGTCGGATCAAAGGGATCGACCGTCCCGGATTGATGTCCACAATGCCAGTGATCGGCAAAGATGCTGGCTTTGACATGCTGGATCTAGGTGCCAATGCCGACAATAAACCAGAACATTTGGCAAACTATGCCGTCTTAGGGTCCTTTTATGCCCAAAAAGTTCGCGGGATCAATCGACCACGGGTCGGCTTGTTAAATAACGGAACGGAAGAAACCAAAGGCAGTGAATTAACGAAAAAAGCCTTTGAACTGCTTTCGCAAGACCCGACGATCCACTTTATCGGCAATGTCGAGGCTCGGGAATTATTGGATGGTGCAGCTGACGTCGTCGTGACAGATGGCTTTACTGGAAATGCTGTTTTGAAATCGATCGAAGGAACCGCCTTGAATTTGATGGCGCTGTTGAAACAGTCGATTCTCGATTCTGGTGCCAAAGGGAAATTAGGCGCATTATTATTAAAAGATGCGTTGCGGAAAGTGAAAAATGAAATGGATTATGCGAAACACGGCGGTGCCGTATTGTTTGGTTTGAAAGCCCCAGTCATCAAAACCCATGGTGCGACAGGACCAGAAGCGGTGGCGTACACCATCAAGCAGATCCATACGATGTTAGCGACAGATGTCGTGGCACAATTGGTCGCCCATTTTGAAGAAATGCCGACTGACAAAGACGAAACGCAATCATAATGCAATGATTGTAATGAAATTGCAAAAATATCTAGACAAAAAGCATAGAAAGCAGTACAATGTTTGTTAGCCATTCTATGTTTTGTGCAAACGCGTGGAGGTGAAGCCAGTTGACACGAGATGAAGTATTCAAGAAAGTTGCGGTCGTGATCGCCAATCATTTTGAAATTGACGCAGAGAACGTAACGGATACGATGAGCATTAAAGACGACTTGAACGCTGATTCGATCAGTGTGATGGAATTCGTCCTTGAACTAGAAGATGAATTTGGTACCGAGATTTCTGATGAAGATGCCGAGCAGATCGAAACAGTCGGTGGAGCGGTTGATTATATTTCAAGCCATCTTGCTTAAGACAGACATAAGAGCTAAGTCCTAGATGACTTAGCTCTTTCTTTCTCATAATTGATCCGCAGTGATTTTGAGCGGCTTTTCTTTGGTAGTGAAATCTAAAAAACGGTCGTTAAACCTGACATGATGGCGTTGAAAGCATAATGTAAATTTTCTGAAAATTCAGTGTATTAACTTTTCTGGGACTTGCATTATTGGTGGCATTTCTATATAATTATTAAGAATATATTATACAATGTTAAGAAAGCTTTTGGAAATGAAATGCATGTTCCTTCTTTTTTTACATTAAATTGCAAGACATCTTAGAAAGTAGAGAGGGGTATTCGATTGTCCAGAGATAATCAATTACTAGATGTTCAAAACCTTCACACAGGTTTTCGTATTAAAGACGATTACTATGACGCAGTAGATGGTATTTCTTTTACACTGGATCGCAATGAGATCTTAGCGATCGTAGGAGAATCTGGTTGCGGCAAGAGTACGTTAGCTACAACGATCATGGGACTGCATGACCCAAACAACACGAAAATCACCGGAGAAATCTTATATAAAGATTTAAACTTGTCAAACTTAAACGAAACGCTGTACAACAAAATTCGCGGAAATGATATTGGGATGATTTTCCAAGATCCATTGTCTGCACTGAATCCTTTGATGCGGATCGAAGATCAAATCAAAGAAGGGTTATCCTACCATACGGATATGACCGCCGAACAGCGTCAAGCACGAGCATTAGAATTATTAGAACAAGTGGGGATTCCCAATCCACCGCGAGTAGGACGTCAATACCCTCATGAATTGTCTGGTGGGATGCGTCAGCGGGTCATCATTGCGATCGCGATTGCTTGTAAACCACCAATCATTATTGCGGATGAACCAACGACCGCGTTGGATGTGACGATCCAAGCACAGATCCTTGATCTACTAAAAGATTTGCAAGAAGAAACACAGACGGGGATCATTTTGATCACCCACGATTTAGGTGTCGTAGCAGAGATGGCCGACCGAGTAGCCGTGATGTACGGGGGTCAGTTTGTGGAAGTCGCAACAGCCGAAGAGTTGTTTGCCAATCCAAAACATCCATACACCCGCTCATTGCTTAACTCGATCCCTCAAGAAAATTCACAAGACAGTGAACTGCACGTGATCGAAGGCGTAGTTCCTTCATTGAAAAATATGCCACGGACGGGTTGTCGGTTTGCCGCACGGATTCCTTGGATTCCTGAAAGCGACCACGAAGCAAACCCAGTCTTGCATGAAGTAGCACCTGATCATTTGGTCCGTTGCACATGCTACAAGCATTTTCATTTTAGAGACGAAGAAGGAGAAGTGTAGATGACAGAATTAATTACAATTAAAGATCTGAAAGTCCACTATCCTATTCGCAGCGGATTTTTCAACCGCGTCACAGACCATGTGTATGCCGTTGACGGTGTGGACTTCATCATAGAAAAAGGAAAAACCTACGGATTGGTTGGTGAGTCTGGTTCTGGTAAATCCACGACGGGGAAAGCCATCGTTGGATTAGAAAAAATCACCAGTGGCGAAATCATTTATGATGGGCAAGACGTGACCAAACGTTCCGTCCGCAAAAAAATGAACTACAACAAAGATGTCCAAATGATTTTCCAAGATTCAATGTCCAGCTTGAATCCTAAAAAACGCGTGGTCGACATTATCGCCGAACCATTACGCAACTTTGAACGCTTAAGCGATCAAGAAGAGAAAAAACGAGTGAAAAGCCTTCTGGATATCGTTGGGATGCCAGAAGATGCCCTATACAAATATCCTCACGAGTTCTCTGGTGGACAACGTCAGCGGTTAGGGGTTGCCCGCGCGGTAGCATCCAATCCAAAACTGATCGTCGCCGATGAGCCGGTTTCAGCCCTTGACTTATCCGTGCAAGCGCAGGTGCTGAACTTTATGAAACGGATCCAGCAAGAATTTGGCTTAAGTTTCTTATTCATCTCTCATGACTTAGGGGTCGTAAAACACATGTGTGACAATATCGCCATCATGTACAAAGGCCGCTTCGTTGAGATCGGGACACGGGAAGACATCTATCAAGACCCGCGTCACATCTATACAAAACGTTTATTATCAGCGATTCCTCAAATCGACGTAAAAAATCGCGATGCTCACAAAGAAAACCGCCGCAAGGTCGAGTTGGAATATGTGACCCATCAAAAAGATTACTACGACGAAACTGGCAGAGTGTATGACTTGCGTAAAATCACCGAGTCGCACCAAGTCGCATTGAAAAACGGGGGTGCTGAATAATGTGGAAAACAATTCTACGTCGTTTGTTGTTGATGATCCCGCAAGTCATTATTTTGAGTATCTTGATTTTCTTGATCGCACAAGCAATGCCTGGGGATCCATTTACCGGTTTGATCAATCCAAACCAAGATCCAGCTGTTATTGAGCGGATGCGTGAAGCCGCTGGTTTGAATGACCCATGGTATACCCAGTATTTCCGTTGGATCGGAAATGCCTTAAAAGGGGACTTTGGTCAAAGTTTCATCTTTAAATTACCTGTTTCAACGTTATTAGCAGGACGTATCAGCAATACATTGTGGTTATCTTTATTGACGGTCATTTTGACTTACGTGATTGCCATTCCTTTAGGGATGTGGGCAGGACGTTACCAAAATTCATTGCTTGATAAAGTCGTCGTTGTTTACAACTTCTTCAGTTTCGCCGTACCGTTGTTTATCTTTGCGTTGATCGCATTGTTCATCTTCGGTTACCGATTGGCTTGGTTCCCAACGGGTGGTTCCGTTGCACCGGGGGTCAGCGGCATGGCTGAGTTTTGGAGTCGCTTGTATCACCTACTATTACCGGCGATCACTTCTGCATTATTAGGAACAGCAGTGACGATCCAATACTTGCGAAGTGAAGTCATTGATTCGAAATCATTGGATTTCGTTCGTACCGCTCGTTCAAAAGGGGTACCAACGAATAAAGTCTTCTCACGTCACGTTTTCCGTAATGCATCGTTGCCGATCGCATCACAAATGGGCTACGAGATCACTTCATTGATCGCAGGTTCTGTGGTCATTGAGAAAATCTTCGCTTACCCAGGTGTCGGAAAACTGTTTATCGATAGTATCGTCCAACGGGACTATGCCGTGATCACTTCACTGACATTGATCTTAGGACTAGCGACCTTGATCGGTACGCTGCTATCAGATATCATCATGAGTATTGTCGATCCAAGAATCAGAATCCAGTAATAGGAGGGGATAAATGTGTCTGAAAAGAAAGAAAAAGTACTAAAACAAGAGAGCATCCCGCCTATGGGATTAAAAATGATTTTTCGCGAATTCTTAAAAGATAAAATGGCGATCTTTTCATTAGTTTTGTTAGTCGCAGTTTTATTGTTCGTGTTTATCGGCTCAGCAGTTATCGACCAATCACAAGTGATGCGTGTCAGCATCCTTGATAAATACGCTGTACCCGGCGCGATTTCGCCAAACGGCGGCACCTACCTTTTAGGGGCGGATGAAGGTGGCCGTGATGTTTGGGGACAATTGATCATCGGTGCGCGTAACTCAATCTTGATTGGTTTTTCAATCACGATCATTACGTCGATCGTTGGGGTCGGACTAGGGATCATCTCAGGTTACTATGGTGGCATCATTGATAACATTTTGATGCGTATCGTTGACTTCGTTATGATTTTGCCGATCATGTTGATCATTATCGTTATCGTATCGATCGTACCTCGTTATAACGTTTGGACCTTTATATGGGTCATGAGTGCCTTTTACTGGGTCGGAAAAGCAAGGCTCTTCCGAAGTAAGACCCTTTCAGAAGGCCGTCGCGACTATGTTAGTGCATCGAAAACCCTCGGAACCAATGACTTCGTCATCATGTTCCGCGAAATCATGCCGAACCTTAGCTCATTGATCATCACCAACTTAACAATGAACTTTGCAGCGAATATCGGTATTGAAACGACACTAACATTCTTAGGTTTTGGTCTGCCGACCAATGTTCCAAGTTTGGGAACACTGATCGGATATGCCAGCAGCGGTGATGTGCTGGTCAACAGACAGTGGATCTGGTTACCCGCATCAATTCTAATTTTAGTCTTGATGTTGAGTATCAATTACGTTGGTCAAGCATTTAAGCGTTCAGCGGATGCGCGTCAACGACTAGGATAAACAAGGAGGATACAGGATGAAGAAAAATATTTTTGGTATGGTCACTCTTTTGTCAGTGTTAGCATTGGCAGCTTGTGGCAGCAACGGCGGCGGAACCGATTCTTCTGGTGGCGGCAGCAATGCAGCAAACGATACGGAAGATGTAAGCAACTTCCCAATCGAAGTTAGCAATGATGCAGAGGCAATCGAAGGTGGTACTTTGGATGTTGCAGTAGTGATGGATACGCAATTCCAAGGGTTGTTCCAAACAGAATTTTATCAAGATAACTATGATGCACAATTTATGTTGCCAAGTAATGAAAGTTTATTCGTCAATGACGCTGATTTCAAAATTGTTGACGGCGGGGCTGCAAACCTTGAGCTAGATGAAGACAACAACACAGCAACAATTACTTTACGCGACAACCTGAAATGGTCTGATGGCGAAGATGTTACGGCAGATGATATCATCTTCACTTACGAAGTAATTGGTAACAAAGATTATACTGGTATTCGTTATGATAGTAACTTTACTAACATTGTTGGTATGGAAGATTACCATGATGGTAAAGCTGATACTATTTCTGGTATCACCAAAGAAAGTGACAAAGTCGTTAAAATTCAATACAAAGAAGTTCACCCTGGTATGATGCAAGCAGGTGGTGGTATTTGGGCTTCAGCATTACCAAAACACGCCTTTGAAGGAATCGAAGTCAAAGATATGGAATCAAGCGATCAAGTTCGTAAAAATCCAATCGTCTTCGGACCTTATGTAATGTCAAATATCGTAGCTGGTGAATCCGTAGAGTACGTTCCAAACGAATACTATTATGGAGATAAGCCAAAACTAGATAAATTATCATTTAAAGCAGTTCCAACTTCATCTATTGTTGAAGCGATGAACGCAAAACAATATGATATGGCTTTATCAATGCCGACAGATACGTATCCTACTTATAAGGATACTGACGGTTATCAAATCTTAGGCCGAACAGATACTGCTTACACTTATTTAGGTTTCAAATTAGGTAAATGGAATGCCGATGAAGGTAAAGTTGAATACAATCCTGATTCAAAAATGGCTGACAAGTCATTGCGTCAAGCAATGGGTTATGCATTAGATAATGATGCTGTCGGAAGCCGTTTCTACAATGGCTTGCGTACAAATGCAACGACATTGATCCCACCAGTATTTGGCTCATTACACAATACAGATGTTGAAGGTTATACTTTAAACATCGACAAAGCAAATCAATTACTTGATGATGCTGGCTACAAAGATGTCGATGGCGACGGTATGCGTGAAGACAAAAATGGTGAGAAATTAACCATTAACTTTGCTTCAATGTCAGGTGGCGAAACAGCACAACCATTAGCAGATTACTACATCCAACAATGGAATGAAATCGGACTTGATGTACAATACACAACAGGTCGCTTGATCGACTTCCAAGCATTCTATGACAAATTGGAAAATGATGATCCTGAGATTGATGTTTACCAAGGTGCATGGAAAACTGGTTATGACCCATCACCAATGGGCTTGTATGGACCTAACTCTGCGTTCAACTACACTCGTTTTGAATCAGAAGAAAATACGAAATTGCTAGAAGCAATCGATTCAAAAGATTCGTTTGACGAAGCAAAACGTAAAGAAGCATTTGATGCATGGCAAGAATATGCTGCTGATGAAGCGTTTGTTATCCCAACACTTTACCGTAGTGCGGTGTTACCTGTATCAAATCGCGTCAAAGACTTCACATGGGCTTATGATGTGAATTACAATCCTTGGGCAACAATTTCAGTTACAGCTGAATCTCGTTAATCAATGATCGATGAAAAGACGTCCTTTCCAGGACGTCTTTTTTCTGTTTTTTTTGCGGGTATCTGAGAAAAACAGGCTTTTTTATACAGGAGAAGATTAAGTAAATAAAATTTTATTACAGTCTTTCCAAGAATTTGGAGGAAACATTTCATAATTCGGCAAAAACCAGTATAATAGGGAAGTGTCGATAAACTAATGAAGGAATGTGACAAATGAATACACAATTAACGAAAGAACTAAAAGAAAAGTTTGATATTGTGTTCCATGATGTAGATCTGCTTGAACAAGCGTTTACGCATTCATCTTATGTGAATGAGCACCGCAACTTGCACTTGTCAGATAACGAACGTTTAGAGTTTTTGGGCGATGCTGTCTTAGAGTTGATCGTTTCACGGTATTTGTATCGTGAATTGCCAGATCTGCCCGAAGGTAAGCTGACGAAGCTACGGGCGGCAATCGTTCGCGAAGACAGTTTATCCATGTTTGCCAAAGATTGCCGATTCGATGAATACATTCGTCTAGGCAAAGGGGAAGAAAACTCTGGCGGTCGTAAACGACCTTCTTTGCTTTGTGATCTATTTGAAGCCTTTTTAGGTGCGTTATACTTGGACCAAGGTCTGGAAAGTGTCAGCGGCTTTTTGACGAAAGTTGTCTTTCCAAAAGTAAAAGCAGGTGCTTTTTCCCATGAGATGGATCACAAGACCCGCTTGCAAGAAGTCTTGCAGCGCGGCGGCGATGTTTCCATCAATTATCGTTTGATCAAAGAAGCAGGCCCCGCCCATGAACGGATTTTTTGGACGGAAGTCTATTGCGATGATACCTTGATCGGAAAAGGACAAGGAAAATCGAAGAAATTATCAGAACAGGACGCCGCTGCGAATGCCTTGGCGGATCTTGAACAGTAAGAGAGGACTGGCGGAGTGTATTTAAAACGAATAGAGATTGCCGGCTTTAAATCCTTTGCCGACCGCACAGTCATTGATTTCGAACATCGAGTGACTGCAGTCGTCGGACCAAATGGCAGCGGCAAGAGCAATATTACCGAAGCGATTCGTTGGGTTTTAGGAGAACAATCTGCCAAAAATCTACGTGGTGGCAAAATGCCTGATGTTATTTTTGCAGGTTCTGACACCCGCAGAGCGCTAAATATAGCGGAAGTGACGATCGTTTTAGACAATAGCGATCATTACTTGCCGATGGATTACAGTGAGATCAGCGTGACTCGCCGCTTGAGAAGAACCGGCGAAAGCGACTTTTTCTTAAATAAACAAGCTTGCCGCTTAAAGGATATCCAAGAGTTGTTTATGGACTCTGGGTTGGGGAAAGAATCATTTTCGATCATTTCCCAAGGCAAGGTAGAAGCAATTTTCAGCAGCAAACCAGAAGACCGTCGTGGGATTTTTGAAGAAGCGGCGGGGGTATTAAAATACAAACAGCGGAAAAAGAAAGCCGAGCAAAAATTGTTTGAAACTGAAGACAATTTAAGCCGTCTACAAGATATCATTTATGAACTAGAAGATCAGTTGGTGCCTCTGGCAGCCCAAAGTGAAGCAGCCAACCGCTTTTTAGCGTTAAAAGAAAAATTGACGACGGTCGATGTGGCCTATGCGGTCTTAGAGATCACGAAAGCAAAAGAAGCGTGGGAGACAGCCAAAGCTCAACTGAGTACCTTTAACCAAGAACTGGCGCAGATTTCCGAAAAGATCAACCAAGGGGAACTGTCGTTACATTCTTTGCGGCAACAACGTACTGCTTTTGATGAAACGTTGGAGCGTTTGAATCAGCAGCTTTTAGAGGTCACCGAAGGACTGAAGCAAGCCGAAGGGCAAAAAGAAGTCTTGGATGAACGTTCAAAGCATACGCAAAAAAGCTCTGCCGAATACCAAGAAACTTTAGAGGAAGTCACAGAGCGGGTCACACTTTTAAATGAAGAAAAAACGGAACTGATCGGCTTGCTTTCACAAAAGAATCGTAGTGTGCAGGAAGTTGAAGCAGCGATGCTGGCGTGTCAGCAAGAGCAGGAAAAGTACCAACGTTCAGCAAAAGAAATCATTGAAGAGTTGCGCAGCCAATATGTCGAAGCCATGCAGGAGCAGGCAACGATTGGAAACGAATTGAAATACTTGGAGCGTCAATACCAACAAGAAGCCGCGAAAAATCAAACGGCGCTAAGCAAGCAGACGCAAATGAATACGTCGTTGAAAGAAAAGACGACGGAAGCGCAAATCGTGGAAGAGCAGCTGACGCAGGCTAAAGCGATTTTAGAAGAACAACGCAAGCAATACATCCATCTTCAAGAAAAAGCTCAGACCAACAAAAAACGCTTTGATGAAGAACAAAAGAAAATGTATCAGTTAATGAGTCAAGTGCAGCAGGTACGAGCGAAACAGCGCAGTCTGCAAGACATTCAAGAAAATTATAGCGGCTTTTATCAAGGCGTTCGCTTGATTTTGAAAAACAAACAGCAGATCAGCGGTATCGTTGGCGCAGTAGCGGAGTTGATCGATGTGCCACAAGACTATACCGTGGCGATCGAGACCGCATTAGGCGCCGCTGCACAGCATGTCGTCGTTGAAAATGAGCGGGATGCGCGAGCAGCCATCACGTATTTGAAAGAAAATCGAGGGGGTCGTGCAACCTTCCTACCGCTGACGACCATCAAAGCCCGTCATTTGCCAGATTATGCCCGCAATCAAGCCAAGCAAGTGTCTGGATTTATCGGCGTTGCCAGCGAATTGGTCCAGTCGCCCGAACACGTCCAAACGATTACGGATAACTTGTTAGGCAGTATCTTGATTGCCGAAGACTTGCAAAGTTCTAATGCGTTAGCACGGGCATTGAACTATAGCTATCGGGTCGTTTCTTTAGAAGGGGATGTCATGAATGCTGGAGGTTCCATGACGGGTGGCGCAACGAAGAAAAATGCCGGTAGTTTGTTTAGCCAAAGCAACGAGCTGCAACAATTGACGGCACAAGCGGCGCAACTGGATGAGCGGCTTTTAAAAACGGAAAAGCAAGTCCAGCATTTTGAAGCAGCGACCAAAGAAGCACAAGCAGCATTAGAAGAATTGCGGACGCAAGGAGAACAGGCTCGCATGTCGGAGCATGAGCTGCAAAGCCGTTTACAAAATCTTGAGAATGACCTGAGCCGCTTGAAGCAAGAGCAGCAAGTGTTTGATTTTGAACATCGCGAAGTGCAAGCCTTCTTTGAGGAATATGATGAGAAGAAGACGAGCTTGGAAGAACAGCAAAAGAATATTGCAGCGCAATTGGCGAAAATCGACCAAGATATTCATCAAATGAATGCCGAAGAAGACTTGATCGAGGAAAAACGCCAAACCTTAGCACAAGAAAGTGCGCGCTTGCAGGCAGCTTTCGCAGTTCAAAAAGAACAAGTGGCGCATTTGCAGCAAAAAATTGCCGCTACGAATCAAGCATTAGAAGAAAATGAAGCGCGTCAACTCTCCTTAGAACGGCAGTTAGCTGCCTTGACAAGCAACGTCAGCGATCATGAGTTTTCAGAAGAAAGCATTCTTCAGCGAATTGAAGCCTTCACAAAAACCAAGCAGCAGGTAACAGCGGAATTGACGGTGATTCGTGAACAACGTCAAGTCGTTCAACAAGAAATCGGTGCATTAGACGAAGCCCTGAGTGCTGAAAACTTAACGCAAAAAGAAAAGCTGTCAGAAAAAACCGAAGTTGAGATCGAAAAAAATCGCGCAGAATTGGTGATGGATAATCGTTTGTTGTATTTACAAGAAGAATACAATCTCACCTTTGAAAAGGCAGCGCAAGATTTCCCTGAAATCGAGGATGCAGAACAAGCCAAAGTCGACATTCAGGAACTAAAACAAGCGATCGAGCAAATTGGTCCAGTCAATTTAAATGCGATCGAACAATATGAGCAAGTCAATCAACGGCATTTGTTCTTGACGAGTCAGCGAGACGATCTGCTGTCGGCTAAAGCACAGCTGTTTGATACGATGTCTGAAATGGATGAAGAAGTCAAAACCCGTTTCGGCGAAGTCTTCGATGCGATCCGTCTGCAATTCAAACAAGTCTTTCCTAATATGTTTGGCGGCGGTCATGCGGAATTAGTCTTAACAGATCCGAAAGATTTATTGAACACTGGGATTGAGATCGAAGCCCAACCACCGGGCAAGAAATTGCAAAACCTCAGCTTGCTATCAGGGGGCGAACGGGCACTGACTGCGATTGCGTTATTGTTTTCCATTATTCAAGTTCGTCCAGTACCGTTTTGTGTGCTTGACGAAGTGGAAGCAGCATTGGATGAAGCCAATGTCTCTCGTTTCGGTCATTACTTGAGTGCTTTCCAAAATGATACACAGTTTATCGTCGTAACTCACCGTAAAGGAACGATGGAGGCAGCAGATGTGTTGTATGGTGTGACCATGCAAGAATCTGGAGTGTCGAAGACCGTGTCCGTGCGCTTAGAAGAAGTGCGTGAAGGCGGTAGTTTTACAGCAGATCAAGCATAGAGGAGGAATGATATGATTAAACTGATTGCGATCGATTTAGATGGAACGTTATTGAATGACAAAAAAGAAGTGACTCCTCGCAACAAAGAGGTACTTGCTCGTGCCAAAGCACAAGGCGTAAAAATCGTCATTTGTACGGGACGTCCATTACGGGCGATCCGTCCGTACTTAGAAGAATTATCGCTGAAAGAACCCGGCGACTATAGCATCACCTTTAACGGCGGTTTGGTTCAAAAAAATGAGACTGGCGAGATCATTGAAAAAGCAGCGATGCAGCTGGCAGATATCCATGAATTGGTTTCAGTGGCGGAAGACTTGAATTTGCCTCTAGACGTGGTATCCGAAGAGGTTGTCTTGAGTTTACCCACTTCAGCAGCGCATCCATCGATTTATGGCTCGTTGAATCCTTTATTGGATTGTCGTCCTTTTGCCGTAGCTGATCTGGATGAATCGATGCTCTATAATAAAGCGGTGATCGCCTACCATCAGGAAGTCTTGGATCCTAAGATCCCTGAGATTTCCTCAGAGATCCGCGAGAAATATGAAATCATCAAAAGCCGGAATAACCTGTTGGAATTTATGCCTAAAGGAATCACCAAAGCCTATGGTATCAGCCTATTGGCGCAAGATTTAGGGATCAAGCAAGAAGAAGTGATGGCGATCGGTGATGAAGAAAATGACTTGCCGATGATTCGCTATGCAGGGATTGGCGTAGCGATGGCCAATGCCGTGCCAATCATTAAAGAAGCGGCTGACGTTGTCACCGTTTCAAACCAAGAAGACGGTGTGGCAGCAGTGATTGAAGAATATGTCTTAAAAGGAGGTGCGTAAGATGGGATTTTTTGACAAAATCAAAAAAGCGCTGATTGGAGAAACCAAAGAAGCAGAGCAAGAAATTGACAAACCGTTAGTCGATGCTGACTCACCAGAGGCACAGCGTTCAGAAGAAAGCCAGCCAGCACAAACTCCTGCTGAACAAGGCGCTTCAGAACCAGTGGCACCTGCAGAAACCGCCGACTCCAGTGATTTGGAGGCAGAGCAAGAAACTGCTGAAGTGTCCCTGCAGCAAGAAGCAACGACAGCGAACAAAGGAGAAGAAGCACCAAGTATTCCAGAAGAAGTGGCTAAGGATGTACCATCAGAGGAAACCCCAGCGGCTACACCAATCCTTCAACCAGCGCCAGAAACGGAAAGTGTGCAGGATAAATACACCAAAGGATTGACGAAATCACGGAAAACCTTTGGGCAACGGATGAACGAATTGTTTGCCAACTTCCGTACGGTGGACGAAGACTTCTTCGAAGAAGTGGAAGAAACGCTGATTGGCGCAGACGTCGGCTTTGATGCGGCGATGAAGATCGCGGATGCATTGAGACAAGAAGTCAAACTACGTAATGTGAAGAAAACGGCAGATGTCCAAAATGTCATCATCGAAAAATTGGTTGACCTATATGGGGAAGCGGGTGTCGGTGAAGTTAACGAGTTGAATATGCAGTCGGGGTTGACCGTCATTTTATTTGTTGGCGTGAACGGTGTTGGAAAAACCACCAGCATCGGGAAATTAGCCCATCAATTCAAAGCCGAAGGCAAAAAAGTCTTATTGGCAGCAGCGGATACTTTCCGTGCCGGTGCCATCGATCAATTAGTGGTCTGGGGTGAACGGGCTGGTGTTGAAGTCGTTCGTGGCAATGCAGGAGGCGATCCAGCAGCAGTCGTGTTTGATGCGATGGAGCGCGCAAAACGAGAAAATGCTGACGTTTTATTAGTAGATACCGCGGGTCGTTTGCAAAACAAAGTCAATTTGATGAACGAACTAGAAAAAATCAAACGGATCATTCAACGAGTGGACCCAACGGCCCCTCATGAAGTCCTGCTCGTGTTGGATGCAACAACGGGTCAAAACGCGATGAATCAAGCAAAACAATTTAAAGAAACGACGGATGTTTCTGGTCTCGTCTTAACCAAACTTGATGGAACGGCTAAAGGGGGGATCGTCTTGGCGATCCGTAACGAGCTGCGGCTGCCCGTCAAATTAGTGGGACTCGGAGAAGGCATCAATGATTTAGAACCATTTGATCCAAATGAATTTGTCGTTGGCTTATTCAAAGGCTTGATCAAAGAATAAAAAAACAGAGCCCTGTGTTAGGTGATACACCTACACATGGCTCTCCTTTATTGTTGCTTTTGTGAGATCAAAGGGAAGAGAAAACGGGTCGTCGTCTCTTTCCACGAGCTTGACTTGTGACGTAAAGCTGAGAACACTTGGCGTGGCAAATGTGGGTACAGCGATGCACGACTTTGCCAAAAATCAGGAAAAGCAGTTTGAAGGCTTCGTTTTCTTCTGCGCTGTCTAAAAACTTTGGGAAGTATCAGGCAGAATACAACGAGTTGAACGATGGGGAAAGATTATTTCTTAAGTTCCCCTTGGCGCTCAGTGATCATTTTTTCCAAGTTGTTCAATGTATCGATATCTTTATTGGTTTCGATAAAGTTCGTAATCAAATTCAATAAAGATTGATCAGACAATTCTGCTGCTAAGAAGTCTTCTTGGGTCACATTCGGAGAATACAACCGAGTCAAAACAGTACCGCTGTAGCCGATATCCGCTACTTTCAATAAGTCGTGGTTTTTTAGTTTACGTACGACTGCTTGAATGGTATTCTTGCTTAGATCTTGCTGTTGGACAGCAATGTCATTTGCAGAAAGAGGTTTGTCTGAATTCCAAAAGATATTCATGATTTGACGTTCGCGTTTGGTAAGATTAAGTGGCTTCATTCACTATTCTTCCTTTCAAAAAAGAGTAATATGGACATAATAATTTACTGTTCTATAAGCAGTATACTTTATTTTGAAGGTAAATATCAAATTTATTCAAGTATTTTATAAATTCTTGGTAATTTTAGTAAGAGATATTACAAGTGAGGAGCAAATTTCTGCATTTTTCACCAGTTTTCACTATAATAGATGGAAAGAAATAGCATTTGAGAAAAAATTTAGTAGAAGAACATAGAGGGCAGTCGAATGAAAATAAAAACATTGTTATCACATAAAGAGCTTTTTCCCTATTTATTGAAAGGACGCTACGGGATTGAGCGTGAAGCGCAGCGGGTGCGGCTTGATGGGACGTTTGCAGGTACCGATCATCCTAAAACGTTAGGCAATCGGCGCTTCCATCCGTATATCCAAACGGATTTTTCCGAAAATCAACTGGAACTGATTACGCCCGTCGCTGATTCCGTGGATGAATTGTTCCGTTTTTTAGGGGCGATTCATGATGTGGCGTATCGTTCGATGTCAGCAGAAGAAATGCTCTGGCCATTGAGTATGCCACCGGCTTTACCAGAAAAAGAAGAAGACATCGTCATTGCTAAATTAGATCAATTTGAAGATGTGCTCTATCGCCGCTATTTAGCTAAAACATATGGTCGCCGCAAGCAAATGGTCAGTGGGATTCATTTCAATTTCGAATTTGCGGAAGACTTTTTGCAGCAGCTGTATGCTTTGTCTGAAACGAAGGAAAGCTTCCAGACGTTTAAAACGGCACTTTATTTGAAAGTAACTCGCAATTATTTGCACTATCGCTGGTTTTTGACGTATTTCTTTGGGGCGACTCCTGCTTCAGAAGCCAATTATTTTACGACAGAAAACGGACCGCAAGAACCAGTCCGCAGTATTCGCAATAGCCGCTATGGGTACACGAATCACGAAGACGTCAAGGTATCTTACGCTTCGTTAGAGACCTATCTTGCAGATATTGCCAAATTAGTGGAGACGGGAAAGCTTTCAGAAGAAAAAGAATTTTATGCGCCAGTGCGTCTACGTGGGGGAAAACGGGTCGCAGATTTAGCCTCAGCGGGTATCCGTTATATTGAGTTAAGAAATATTGACATCGATCCCTTTGCCCGCTATGGGATTTCCAAAGAGCAAGTCGCATTCTTGCATTTCTTCTTATTGTTTTTAAGTACAAAAGAAGAAGGCAGCGATGCGGATGCGTGGATCGAAGAGGGCAATCAGAAAAATGATCAGGTCGCATTAGAACATCCGCTTGCACCTTTGACTTATCAGCAAGAAGCGCAAGCGCTGATTACTGAAATGATGGACTTTGCCCAAGCCCTTGAGCTGCCGCATCCACCATTTTTGGATCAGCTTTCAGAAATGCTGGCTGAACCAGAAAGAACCTTCGCGGGACGTCTTTTCTCAGCAAGTCAAGCAACCAGTCAAGCCCAGACAGCAACATTGCTGGGACAAAAGTATCATCAAGCTGCTTGGGAAAAACCGTATCAATTAGCTGGCTTTCGAGCAATGGAATTGTCGACCCAGATTCTCTTGTTCGATGCGATCCAAAAAGGAATCGAAGTGACGGTACTGGATGAAACGGATCAATTCTTGAAATTAGCCGTGAGAGACCACATCGAATATGTTAAAAATGCCAATATGACCAGTAAGGATCAGTACATCGTCCCATTGATCATGGCGAATAAAACGGTCACTAAAAAAATCTTAGCCGAAAATGGCTTTCATGTACCAAGTGGCGCTGAGTTCGCTTCGGCAGAAGAAGCGATCACGTTTTATCCTCAGATTGCCCACAGCGGGTTTGTGGTAAAACCGAAAACCACCAACTATGGGATCGGTATCTCGATTTTCAAAGAAGGTGCCTCTTTAGCGGATTATCAAGCGGCGGTCGCCATTGCCTTTGCGGAAGATGATTCGATCCTCGTTGAGACTTTTTTGTCAGGGACGGAATATCGGTTCTTCGTGATCGATGGGCGAGTCGATGCGATTTTACTACGTATCCCTGCCAATGTCGTGGGTGACGGCAAGCGCACGATCACGGAACTCGTCGCAGAGAAAAATCTCGATCCATTGCGCGGCACCCATCATCGGACCCCATTAGAGCTGATCCAATTAGGGGAACTGGAACAACTGATGTTAAAAGAGCAAGGGTATCAAGTGGATTCAGTACCCGAAGAGGGGCAGATCGTTTATTTGCGAGAAAACTCGAATATCAGTACTGGCGGTGATTCTATCGATGTGACGGATGACTTCAACGATGATTACAAACAAGTAGCAGTCGATGCGGTAGCCGCATTACAAGCATCTATCAGCGGAATCGATCTGATTATTCCAGATAAAACCAAGCCAGCCAATGAACCGGGGGCTTATGGAATCATTGAAGCCAATTTCAACCCAGCGATGCATATGCACGTTTATCCATACAGCGGGAAAGGCCGACGCTTAACTATGTCTGTTTTACGCCTGTTGTTCCCTGAAGTCTTCGAGAGCTGATGGAAGTACAAAAAGCAAAGAACTGCACACTTTGGAAGGAGAGTTCCTTTCAAAGTGTGCAGTTTTTTTTATATCGTTGTTTGATTCCTGATCTGACAGTTAGCATAATAGTTAATCCCCTCGTTTTTTGTCTTTATTTATCAAATAATATTTATTTTAATATGAATACTGGAAAAATAATTGTATTTTTGGTAATCTAAAGAGAGGAAGTTTTAGTTTTTTTATACACGATTAAATAACTATCGTTTTTTGAAGAGCCGCTAAATTAGGTCAGCATGTATAAAAAAGATATGAACATAGATATTGTCTTTCAACTATGCTTTTACATATAACAAAATGAGTAACATCAAAAAAGCGGCAAAGGCAGACGGATTCTCTTAACTTTGTTAGTGACAAAAGAAGTGCAAAGATTGTTTTCAATTGAATCAAAAACGAAAGTTCATCATCGGAAACTGAGTTGAATCGATACTCAATGTTCAAGTTATTTGGAAGTAAGGCAGGTTTTATAGCCGAAACTGATTGTGGTTCGATGAGTGACTCCTAAACATAGGCGCATTGCTTTAAGAATTTGCGGAACGGTCCTTTGGCAGCACCTTATAGGTACACAAAGGATATGGATGATTTTTTCCGATCCCTGCGAATGTTTGACAGTGCTTTGTCGGTTCTTCATTCAGTGTGCAGGCTTTTTTCGTAGGCTTAAATCAATGGTTTTAGTGCTTCCAACCGAGGAATCACTTTTTCTTTAGCCGCTCTTTTCTGTCTTTCAACGGGCTATGATTCACACGAGCCCTTCTGCGTAGATAAGTATACTAAATTTATTATACAGATCCATCCTGAAATTTTAATCAGGTTATGGTGTGTAATAAGTTGAATATAATAGCATTATAAAAAGGAGAGTACGGAATGAAAAAATTTAATGGTAAGATTGTTAAAACGTTGGCATTACTAGCAACAATTTTTACGGCTGGTGCATTATCAAATCAAGTTTCGGCATCAGAAGAAACAGCATCCCCTATTTCCGCAAGCGTATGGGTTGCCAGAACACCCGAACAAATCAAAGCTGATATTACTGGGAATGAATATACGATTGTTTGGGGTGATACACTTAGCGCCATCAGTAAAGCGACAAATATTACGATCGAACGTCTAGCACAATGGAATAATATTTACAATATTGACTTGATTTATGCTGGCAACAAATTAGTGTTTGATGGAAATGTGGTTTCTCTAAAGGATGCAGAGGGTAATACGATTAGTCAAGCAGTGATTCAAGATACTGACAAAATTGATCCGACCAAACCAATTGGGGGAGGAAGCAATACAAATCCTGGAAACAGTAATAATGGATCAAATGTCTCTACAAAACCGACACCTCCAGCAACAGATAACGGATCAGGAGACGGATCAACAAAACCAACGCCGCCTGCAACAGATAATGGATCAGGAGAGGACTCCACAAACCCAACACCACCAGCAACGGATAATGGTTCAGGTGGAGATAATGGTTCCACTAATCCACCAGCTGATCGAGAGTTTGAAGTGACAGTCGTTGCAGAAAATGAAGAAATTACACGCCTCCGTGTCGGACCATTCTTAACTACCGATGAAGTGGCGGCATGGCTGCTTGAAAACTATGTTGGATTAGTTTCAGACCTACAAATCTATCTAGAAGGAAACTATATCTATATTGAGTTCAATATTCCGACACCTGATAATGGAGGCGCGACTGACCGTGAAATTGTAGTTGAAGTTGTCTATGAGAATTCATATTATACTCGTCTACGTGTCGGACCATTCCTAAGTAACGAGGAAGCTACTGCTTGGAAGCATGAAAATTATCCAGAAGTAGTTAAGGGGCATGAAGTTCATTTTGTAGGCGATTATATCTATATTGAATTTGGTGTATTTAATAAAGACGAAGATGATAAAGATGTAGACGGCGGAGATAACGGTTCCGGTGGCGGAGATACAGATGTAGATGGCGGCGAAAATGGCTCTGGTGGCGGAGATACAGATACCGATGGTGGAGAGAATGGCTCTGGTGGCGGAGATACAGATGTAGACGGTGGCGAAGACGGCTCTGGTGGCGGTGACACAGATACCGATGGTGGAGAAGATGGTTCTGGTGGCGGAGATACAGATGTAGATGGCGGAGAAGATGGCTCTGGCGATGGCGAAACAGATGTGAATATTCCAGTCAATCTGGGCAATAGCGGCATTTTTGCAGCTACTAGTGCAGAAGCGAGTGCAAGTGCATATTCTTTATGGGCTGAAGGGAAGTTTTTAGAGTTTACACGCTTTGTTATTCGGCCAGCGCTAAATGCAAATGGAGATCCAATTGGTTTTACAGTTGATTTTTACTAAATAAAAAAGATAAGTTGATTCTTTGATGTATCAAATAAATTAAGAAGAATACAACTTAAAACTAATAAAAACCAGTCAGAAACTGCCTCTGACTGGTTTTTCTTTGAAGAAATCATGAGAAATACGTTAACGTCCTGCTTTATGGTTCGCTTTACTAGCAAACTATTATATCCAGTACTTTCTATCTGCAGGAAGTATCGCGAGCCTTTTTTGGATGTTCTTATCCTTCAAAAGCAGCGATTTCAATCGTTTGTTTTGTTTCTTCCACCTTGAGACCCGTTCGGGCTTCCCACCATTGTTTCATTTCTTTTTCATAAGTGGTAGGAAAACGTTGGATCAAGGTTAATAACGGTACGCCTTGAATCGAGGCGTAGGGAAAGTTTAAAACCAGATTGTACTTCAGTTCCGACAGGAGGCTATAATATTGAAACATCATAAAGTTCATTTCATTCTTATCCTCCAGCAGGAGTACTTTCGGAGCGCGATCCAGCATAAAACCCAAGCTGCGCATCATGAACAATACGCCATCTAGATGGCTGGATTCGATCGTGGGTGCCGTTTTTAACAAATCGATATGCAGATCCAAAGCATCAAGCAGTTCTTTCTTTAATGAAAGGTAGGGCGGTGTTGATTGTTCCATGATAGTTCCTCCTTTTAATGGAAAAGACGTTTCCAAAATGACGTTTTCTCTGGTTGTTCCTGCTCTTTATCCGATGGAGCGGCAGCTGCAGGGAATTTTTTTTCGATATCGATGACGTCTTCATTGACGGCTTCTTTCCCAGCAATCAGCAAGCCGATACTGTCTGGACCAGCATCTTGGGCATCGGAGACGATCCGAAATTCCATCTGTTGTTTGGTCAGTAAAGTGATGTAATCGGTCTGGATCGATTCTGGCAATTTTCCATTAAGCAGCACGAGCGCTCCTTGATAATCTGGTAAGGCGTTCAAGAGCGTTTTCTGGTTGTCCTTCTTCTTCATTTCTGTTACTGTCATACTAAGATAACACCGTTCACGAAACGTGCCTAAATACTTGCGCTGTTCATCTGGGTTGACGCGAGGCGTCCCATACATTCCTGTATCAAGGCGTTTTTCTAATTCGTCTGACATTGAAGTATCCTCCTCAAAGCGTTTACTTATGCTTATTATAGCATATCCAGCAAATAGCAAAAGAGGGGTGCGATCGTGAGAGAGTATTGACAGAAAGTAGGGATCCTATGACAACAAAAGAACGACATTTGCTATTGTTAGCAGAAAATCAACGGTTGGAGACACCGAGGCTGCTCTTGCGTCCTGTTTCCTTGGCGGATGCAGCGGACATGTTTGCCTATGCAAATGATGAAGAAACGACGACCTTCGTCTTTGCTAGACATGGGTCGGTTGAAGAAACAAAACTACGCATCGCCGAGTATTTTGTTGCTGCACCCTTAGGAAAATTTGCGATCGAAGAAAAAGACTCAGGAAAAATGATCGGGACCATCGATTTGCGGGTAGAATCAGAAAAAGAGATCGCTGAGCTCGGTTATACATTGAGTCGCGATTATTGGGGGCAAGGGATCATGCCAGAAGCGGCAATGGCACTGCTGCATTTCGGTTTTGAAACACTCGAATTGATTCGAATTTTTGCTCGACATGATGCCCGAAATCCCAAGTCTGGACGGGTCATGGAGAAAATTGGGATGAAATTGGAAGCAACGATCCCAGCTGCCCGCAAATCGGGTGAAGAAATCATCGATGAAGTCACGCGTGGCATCACCCTTGAGGAATGGAAAAAACCTATCATGTAAAGGAGGGCTCTCGTCATGGAACTGAACATTGAGCCAGCAGCAATTGAAAAAATAACCCCTTATGTGCAGCCAGATGATCGTCTCTACTTGGATTTTGAAGACGGCGTTGGTCCGTTTCCTGCAACGGAGATCACCTGCCGTTTGGACATCCATTTTCGCCTGATCATCGTGCCGCAAAGCTATCCAGAAGAAGGATTGGCGATCTACGACACCCCTTTAACGACACCCTTAGGCACGATTTGGTTGAAGCAAGGGGCTCAGGTGTATTTAGAAGAACAGACTCGGATGCAGGTGGAACCGACCTATCAACGGTTGCAATTGGTGGGAAATAGCGGGATCTTAGCTAACGATGTCCAATTGTTACGGATCGAAAAGCAGACGGCGGGCCGCTGAGATGGGCACGTTGGCGGTTATTAGCGACTTGCACGTCGATATCAACCAATTATTTGATCCCCATCTGCAGCTGATCGCTGATTATTTGCAGCAAAATCAGGTGACCCATCTGCATCTGGCAGGAGATGTGGCGAATAAAAAACAACGGCTATTAGACGTGGTCGCATTTTTTCAAAGTCGACAGGTGCCAACGACCTTTCACTGGGGCAATCATGAAATGGTGGACTTGACGGAACAAGAGATCGAGGCTTTCGATGATCCCGCCTTTCTTAATTTTCAGACGTATCGCTTATCAGAAAAAACACAGCTGTTGGGAATCAATGGCTGGTATGACTACCAATATTCTGATCTGACCAGTGAAGCTGAGATCTTGCGGCTGAAAAATTTGTTTTGGTATGACCGCATGATTCAACGAAAGGGATCGGATAAGGAGATCAGCCAAGCCATCAATGAGCGTTTAGCGGAAACATTGGCCCATTTGCCGCAAGACCAAGAAATTTTTCTTTCTACGCATTTTGTGCCCCAAGAAGCGTTTATTGTGCGGCAGACCGGCAAGTACGCCCGCTGGAACCACCTAAATGCGTTTTTGGGGTCGCCCGATTTTGGCGCAGTGATCGACCAGTACGCCAATGTGCGGGCAGTCGTCTTTGGGCATACCCATCGACGCTTTGAGAAAAAGGAGCTTGCGGGAACCAGCTACTATTGCCGTCCCTTCGGCTACTATTATGAATGGCAGTTGACCCGACGCTTCGTTTTGGAAAATCACTTAGCAGAAGCATATTCTCCAACGAAAGTTCGGACGCTGCTGCGAAACCATCATGAGGCATTTGAGGACTATAAAACGGCGCATCTTGTAGAGGAATTGGCGCAAGCGATCACGCTGCTGCCGTATTAGCGCAGCAAACGAGTCCTGCTTGTTTTCGTGATTGAATTTCCAAGCAATTTAAACCATTAGAAGAAACACACAAAGGAGAAAAATCATGACATTTGAAGAAATCTTACCAGAATTAAAAGCTGGCAAAAAAATCATTCGTGAAGGTTGGGGCGGCTTTGAACTTTATGTGACATTCGTTGAAGGCGAAGTGTACGACAATGCCCCAGTCACCCCTTACTTTTTGATCAAAACAGCAGACGAGGGATTCTCGAGTTTCGCACCGACTGTTTGCGACATTCTTGCGGAAGATTGGAAAATCGTGGAATGACGGCAGCGTGGATCGATGACAAAACGATTGTGTTTGTCACAGGGGCTGCTTCAGGTATCGGTAAAGCGCAAGCAGAGGTGTTTCTTGCAGAAGGCGCTCAAGTATTTGGTGTTGACTGCCAATCGTTTCCTGATACGCTTTTAGCCCAGCCCCGCTTTTTCGGCACATGTTGTGACTTAGCGGTGAAAGAAAATTGTCTTGCAGCGGTCCAAGCTTGTGTGACGCACTTTGGCGGTATCACGGTCTTGTTAAATACAGCAGGAAAGCTTGACGGCTATCATACGATCGCTGAGACGACGTCAATGGAGTGGGAGGAGATATTTCAAACCAATGTCTCCAGCATGTTTTATTTAACGAAAGAAATTTTGCCGCTGATGCAAGCCAATGGCGGCGGAACGATCATCAATATGGCGTCCATCGCTGGAATGGTCGCAGGTGGGGGCGGGATCGCCTATACAACCGCAAAACACGCGATCGTCGGGTTTACCAAACAGTTGGCATTGGATGTTGCAGATCAAGGGATCTCGGTAAAGGGCATCGCGCCCGGTGCGATTCAAACGCCGATGAATGCGGCTGATTTTGCGGGTGACGGGAAAATGGCGCAATGGGTGGCAGAAGAGACGCCAGTCAAGCGTTGGGCGCAACCAGAAGAAGTTGCAGCGCTGACCCTTTTTCTTGCCAGCCCGCAAGCTAGTTACTTGCAGGGGGCGATCGTGCCCATCGACGGTGGTTGGACCTTGAAATAACTAGCCTGAACCCATTAGAGGAGGACGCCAATGAAGGAACAAGCGATCCAGAACTTGTTTGCAAAAAATCGTGAATGTCGACAACTGCTTACGATCATTGAAGCGTTGCAGCTGTCGGATTGCTGGCTGTGTGCTGGGTACCTGCGGAATTATTTATGGGGGTTTCTCAGTGGGAAAATAGCGGAGGTGCCGCTGACCGATATTGATGTCGTGTTTTATGATCCGACTGTAAGCATAGAAGAAACAGCAGCGATCGAAGCGCAACTGCGCCGCTCGTTTCCCGAATTTCCTTGGGAGGTTCGAAACCAAGCGTTGATGCACCAACATAATTTTGCCGAGGAGCCGCCTTATACAAGTACCTTCGATGCTTTAACGAAGTTTCCAGAGCGTTGTACAGCGGTAGCGGCACGAATGAATCAAGGCAAGCTTGAATTGATGGCGCCTTTTGGCTGGCAGGATATTTGCAGTTTTCGGGTGCGTCCAACACCGCATTTTGCCCAAAATGAACAGTATCTTGCGGTTTATCGACAACGCCAAGCGATGAAGCAGTGGCAGAAAATTTGGCCGCAGCTCTCGATTGAAGAGGGGAAGAAATAAAAAAGAACACTCGCGTGATGCGGCGATTTTCAAAAGTTAGACGAGAAAGCTAACTGATGGGAATCGCTGCATATGACGCGAGTGTTTTTTATTAACGTAAAGCCAATGGTTGCGCCAAGCGGTTTCTTAAAAAGATACCTAGATAAGCTGCGGCAACGGCTTTGATGATCCCAGGGATAATAAACAGAACAAAGACACCGTTAAAGGCAGCCGGCCATGCCATGCCCGTGCTCCATTTCAGCCACAATGTACCAAACAACAAAGTTGCCAGCGCACCGACAATATTGCCGATCACTGCTCCTGTGTAGCGAAACGCTGTTTTTTCTACGATCAATCCAGTAAGCAATCCATTAAAGAGGAAGCCGACTAAATAGCCACCAGTTGGTCCTAACAAAACACCGACACCGCTGGAAAAACCAGCGAAAACGGGCAAACCAATCAATCCTAACAGCAAGTAGATGATGATCGCCATCGTTCCAGTTCGCGTGCCGAGGAAAGTCACCGCCAGCCCGATCGCAAAGGTTTGTCCTGTCAATGGGATCAAACCTAATGGAATCGTCAGTTGGGAAAGACCAGCAATAATGATCGCAAATAAAGCGGCATGGATTTGTTCACGTAATGATAATTTCATCGAATCCTTCTCTCTAATAATAATTTCGTTAACCTAAAAATAAATTATTTGGTTAACGAAATTATAAACGGTAGTTTACCAAAAGTAAAGAAGAATCTTGTTTTTTTAGTGTTCTTTTTTTAAAAGGACAATCAAGTTCTTTGAGGAGAGGAAAGGGGCGATCTCTTCCAGCTCATCTGTTGAGAAGGGCAGTGCTTGAACGAGCCGGCAGATCGTTGCTTCTGTTAGAAACGGCAGCAGTTCTTCGATTTCATCATAAGCCAAGCGTTCTGATGCGGCAACGTTTGGCTGTTCCAGGGCAGTCAGCAGGAGTTCATCCAGATAAGGCGCAGGTAAAAAGGGCAGCAGTTCTTCAATCTCAGAAAAGCGGAAGTCAGGATTTTCAAGCCAGCCTTTGATTTCTCCCGCCAAAAAGTTGGGGGGTAAAAAGGGCGCCGCCTCTTCCCAAAAAGCCATGGAATAGTGCTTACCTTTCAGGAGCTCTTCTACTTGGGGCTTTTTCAAAAAAGGCAGGAGTTCTTCCAGTACCTCTTCTGGGATATTCTCGGCACCATTTAGCAGGTGCTGCAAGTCTGCGCTGGTCAAATGAGGTGCTAGCCTAGGCAATAAGTCTAAATCTAAAGAAGTTTCTTGAAACGGTTCTTCTTGAATCAACGCTGACAATTCTTGCGGTTTGATCAGCGGAGCTAGTTCGGCGATTTCTTCTGGCTGTGCGGTTCCTGCTTGATAATGTTGCACCGCAGCTGCTGGCTTCCCTAACAGCTCATCGATGGATAGGTCTAAAATCGCTGCTAGCTGCGGCAATTTTTCAATGTCCGGCAGTGAGTTGCCCCGCTCCCAATTACTGACCGCCTGATAGCTGACAAGTAACTGGTCGGCCAAGTTGCTTTGGGTCAGATTTTTTTCTTTGCGTTTGGCAGCGATCTGCTGACCGATTTTTCTCATGTTGAATTCACTCATAAATGAATTCCCCCTTTCATGCTCTAAGTATAGTTTCTCAAAAGGTGAAAACGCAATCAAGCTGTGATTGAGCAGGCAAATGCCGACTCAATCACAGCTTGAGTTTACGAATGGATCAACTGAAGGAGGTGTTCACCAAACGCTTGTGTCGTTAAACAGACCGCTTCTGGCATCAACTGCGCGAAGTCGGCAGTGACGTGTTGACTTTGCAAGGCTTGTTCAATGGCTTGTGTTAGGATTTGGGCTGCTTCTGGCCAGTTCAAATGTTCTAATAGCATGCACGCTGACAGCAGCAGCGAACAGGGATTGGCTTTGCCAAGTCCTGCGATATCCGGTGCTGTTCCGTGGGTAGCTTCAAAGATGGCTGCCCCAGTAGCGTAGTTGATATTGGCACCGGGGGCGATCCCGATGCCGCCGACTTGTGCAGCAAGTGCATCAGAAATGTAGTCGCCGTTCAAATTACAAGTGGCAATGACGTCGAATTTTTCTGGATACAAAAGGATCTGTTGTAAAAAGTTGTCTGCGATCACGTCGTTAACAACGATTTTCCCAGCCGCTTTTGCCGAGGCAAGAGCGGCTTCGGCTGCCTTTGAGCCGCTTTCTGCTTTGATTTTGTTGTATTGATTCATTGTAAAACACTGGTCGGTGTATGTGGTCTCTGCAAGCTGATAGCCCCAGTTTTTAAAGCCGCCTTCTGTAAATTTCATGATATTGCCTTTATGCACCAGTGTCACCGTGGGCCGCTTTTGAGCGATCGCATACTCAATGGCAGCAGCGATCAAGCGCTGACTGCCTTCTAAAGAGATCGGCTTGATGCCGATAGCGGCAGTTTTAGGAAAACGAATCGCCTTGACAGCAAAGTCTGCTTGCAATGTCTGGATCAGACGCTGCGTTGCGTCGTCGTCTTTGGCAAATTCGATGCCAGCATAAACATCTTCAGTATTTTCTCGAAAGATCACCATATCGGTTTTTTCTGGCTGCTTTAAAGGCGAAGGGACCCCTGTAAAATAGCGAACAGGTCTGACACAGGCATAAAGATCCAGCGTTTGCCGCAAGGTGACATTCAAGGAGCGAAAGCCCTCGCCAATTGGGGTAGTCAACGGTCCTTTTAAGGCGTATTGTTGAGCCTTGATCGTATCGATGGTTGCTTGCGGCAGCCATTCCCCCGTCTGTTCAAAGGCGGCTTCTCCAGCTAAAACTTCCAGCCATTCGATACGGCGTTGATTGTCATAGGCTTTATTTACAGCGGCATCAATCACAGGTTGCGCAGCCTGCCAAATCTCGGCACCGATGCCGTCTCCTGCAATGTAAGGAATGGTGATCGTCGTTACTTCATGGGTTGTTTGGTTAGGCATGGGCAGTTCCTCCTAATTCAGCTTTTTTTCGAATGACCATCGGTAAAATTCCTTGATGCTTCCAATAGCGAATATCTGCAGGGGCATCAAAGCGCAGGCGGGTCATAAAGGAGGCAGTCCCTCCGTCGATCCGTTGCGCAGTGACTTCGATCAGCTGCTTGACCACTGGCTCTTCTGGCAAAGCGATCGAGAATGTTTCGCTGCCGTCCAAATCAAATGATGCAGCACTTTCACCAGCAAGATATTCAAGCGGAATGATCCCCATCATGACCAAGTTGCTGCGATGGATTCGTTCGAAGCTTTCTGCTAAGACGACTTTAACGCCTAACAATTGTGTTCCTTTGGCGGCCCAGTCGCGAGAAGAACCCATGCCATAATCTTTACCAGCTAAAATGATACAGCTTTGACCAGCTTTTTGGTAATTCATAGCTGCGTCAAATATCGACAGGGTTTCCCCTGTTGGAAAATAATGCGTGACACTGCCAGTACTGCCAGGCACTAGCTGGTTTTGCAGACGGATGTTGCCGAAAGTCCCCCGCATCATAATCTGATGATTGCCGCGTCGCGAACCAAAGGAGTTGAATTCACGATACGGAACTTCTTTTTCTTGTAAAAATTTTCCAGCTGCAGAATCCATACTGATGCTGCCAGCAGGAGAAATATGGTCAGTGGTGACGGAATCACCCAATTTTGCCAAGACTTTCAGATCAGCTAAGACATCTGGTTTAGGCAACTCTTTGGTCAATGTTTCAAAGTAGGGCGGATGAGCGATGTAAGTGGATTGCTCCTCCCATTCATAACATGCGCTCGTGGTGGTTTCGATCGCATTCCAGCGTTCATTGGCATCAAAAAGATGCTCATAGGCAGCGCGAAATGCTTCTGGTCCGACGTACTCTTGAACGTAAGCATTGACTTCTTCATTGCTAGGCCAAATATCAGACAAATACACCGGCTCGTCATTGACGATAGCTAACGGTTCTTTTGTGAGATCTTTGCGAATGCTGCCAGCGATGGCATAGGCAACAACTAATGGCGGTGAAGCCAAATAATTGGCTTTAATCTGTGGATGGATTCTTCCTTCAAAATTTCGATTGCCTGACAGAACCGATGCCGCCAGTAGATTGTCTGCCTCAATTGCTTCAGCGACCTGCGCTTCTAAAGGACCTGAATTTCCGATACAGGTGGTACAACCGTAGCCCACCAAATAAAAGCCGAGTTGCTCTAAATACGGCAGCAAACCACTGTTTTGCAAATAGGTGGTCACGATCTGGGAGCCAGGTGCAAGGGAGGTTTTGACCGTACGAGAGACGGTCAGACCTTTTTCAATGGCTTTTTTAGCCAATAAGCCTGCCGAGAGCATGACGAAGGGATTGCTCGTATTCGTACAGCTAGTGATCGCCGCCAAGACGATATCGCCGGTCACTAATTTGTCAGGTGCAGCATCTGACCAGGTAACGCTGGCTTCTTTTTGCCATTCGTCCTCTGAAAGACCAAAGCCCTTGGGACCGACGGCAGCCGTGACCGATTGTTCAAAATCCTGACGGACTGCTGGAAGCAAAATCCGATCTTGCGGGCGCTTGGGCCCTGCTAATGCTGGCTGAACTTCTGCTAGATCGATGGTGATCGTCTTAGTATAGGTTGGCACGATCGCTTCATCATAAAAGAAATGGTTGGCTTTGGCGTAAGCGGCAACGAGTTCGATCAGCTCGCTGGAGCGACCGGTCGTTGCTAAGTAGTTCAAGGTCTCTTGATCAATCGGACAAAAACCGCAAGTCGCACCATATTCGGGAGCCATGTTTGCTAACGTTGCTCGATCAGCTAAACTTAAATGGCGATAGCCAGGACCGAAGTATTCGACAAATTTTCCGACCACTTTTTCGATCCGCAGCACTTCAGTTACTTTTAGTGCTAAATCGGTGGCGGTGGTACCTGCAGGCATCTCGTTGATAAATTTCACCCCGATGACTTCAGGCGTAGGGGAGAAAGAAGGTTCGCCAAGAATCGCAGCTTCCGCTTCAATACCGCCAACCCCCCAACCGAGAACCCCCAAGCCGTTGATCATCGTGGTGTGAGAATCGGTTCCTTGCAATGTATCAGGAAACAGCAGTCGTTGATCTTCGTGTGTTTTTTGCAAGATCACATCAGACAACGATTCGATGTTGACTTGATGAATGATCCCTGTTTCAGGTGGAACGACTTCGAAATTGTCGAAAGAACCTTGCGCCCATTTCAAGAATTGATAGCGTTCTGCATTGCGTTCAAATTCCCGCTCCGTATTAAAAGCGATCGCCCCAGGAGTACCGGCTTGATCGACTTGCACAGAGTGGTCGACGACGAGTGTGACGGGGATCTCAGGATTGATGTCTTCTGCGGCACCGCCTAAAGCGACCATCGCATCCCGCATGGCAGCCAAATCAACGACTGCGGGTACCCCAGTAAAGTCTTGCAAAACGACCCGCTCTGGTTTGAATGGCACGACACCAGTAGGGGTTTCTGCCTGCCAGTTCGCTAAAAATGGTAAATAATCCTCTGTAATTTCCTCGTCTTGATGACGAGCAACACTTTCCAATAAAACTCGAATGGAGTAGGGCAAGCGAGATAAATCAGCCCCTAAGTCTTGGGTGATTTTCGCTAAGTCAATATACGTGTATTGCGTATCCTTGACGGTGAGTTGAGATTGCCACTTCATAAGAATCCTCCTTTTTACGAAGATAAACGTACTTATTAGGAATAATTATACGTTGATAATTTAAAAAATCAATTAAATTTATGAAAAATATTTCATTTTATAAACATCGTGCTATAATGTGTGAAAGTTTGTTAAAAAGCAACGATTTTATAGGATGACTATTTTAACGATGTTTGTATACGGTTAAATAACATTGTAATCGATAGTTTGTAGAAAGATTGGAGGTAACATCACCGTGGAAAGATTAGAAAAGAAAGAGAAGATGTCCTATCTTGCATCGCAATGTCAGAAATACAATTTGATAGATGTGAATCTTTATTCAGAATATGATGTGAAACGTGGACTGAGGGATTTAAATGGCACGGGGGTCTTAGCAGGGCTTACGACGATCTCCACCATTTATCCAGAAAAAATCATTGCTGGTAAGCCAATTGAAGCTTGTGGCGAGCTGCGTTATCGCGGAATTGACATCAACGAGTTAGTTGCAGGGTTCGTCAATGAAAAACGCTTTGGCTTTGAAGAGGTTGCATATTTATTACTTTTCGGCGAACTGCCAAACAAAACAGAACTTGCGGCCTTTCATTGCCTATTAGCAGAAAAACGTACATTGCCGACCAATTTTGTTCGTGACGTCATTATGAAAGCACCTTCTTCTGATATCATGAATAGCTTATCTCGCAGTATCTTGACACTGGCAAGTTACGATCCACAAGCAGATGACATCAGCATTGAAAATGTATTGGAACAAAGTCTGATGCTGATCAGTGTCTTTCCGCTCTTGGCAATCTACGGCTATCATGCCTACAATCATTACAATCAAGGGGAGAGTATGTATATCCACCGACCGACCGAAGAGTTGAGTACAGCTGAAACGATTTTGACTATGCTACGTCCAACGAAAGAATATAGCTTCCAAGAAGCCCAAACATTGGATATGGCACTGGTTTTGCATATGGAACATGGCGGCGGGAATAATTCGACCTTTACGACACGAGTCGTTACCTCCAGTGGGACGGATACCTATTCAACGATTGCTGCAGCGCTAGGTTCTTTGAAAGGGCCTAAACACGGTGGTGCTAATATCAAAGTGACAGAAATGATGGGAGATTTGAAGCGTAACGTTGCTGACCTTACCGATGAACAGGCGATCCGCAGCTATTTGGAAGCAGTTTTAGATAAAGAAGCGTTTGACCGTAAAGGATTGATTTATGGCATGGGCCACGCGGTATACAGCGACAACGATCCCCGTGCGGCGATTTTTAAAAATTATGTGGCAAAACTGGCCCAAGAAAAAGGATCAGAAGCTTGGCAAGAATATCAATTGTATACGATGGTCGAACGTATTGCTCCTCAAGTCATCAATGAAAAGCGCAAAATCTACAAAGGAGTCAGTGCCAATATCGACTTTTTCAGCGGGTTTGTTTATAACATGTTGGATCTGCCAGAAGAACTGTATACACCAATGTTTGCTATCGCGCGGATCGTCGGCTGGTCCGCCCATCGGATCGAAGAGCTGGTCAACGCACAAAAAATCATGCGTCCCGCCTACAAAGAAGTGTCAAACGATCGGGAATATATCGATATAGAGTCAAGATAGATCAAAACAGCAGGGAGGAAGCTCGCTGCTGTTTTTGTTTTGGACACTCGAAAAGAGAAGGATTGAGCCTTTTTTTGCGTATTTTTACTAGAGAGAAAATGAATGGCTTGGATCATTCGTTCATTAGAAAATTCAAGTTTTTCTCGTTTTTCATATAGGAATGCAAAAATTGATTACAAAGTTTCTTGCATTTTTTGTATGATAGAGGGAGGAATAAAGGAGGAAAGTTCACGAATGAAAATAAAAAAATGGATGGCGATTGCCATTATTACCAGTCAATTTTCAACAATGCTGCCAGTATCGGCTGCGGCATCTGTTTTGACGAACGAGTCTACTGCAGGTCAAAATACAGCTGAGTCAACGGTTCCGGGAGTGAACGGGCCAACCATGGGCTTGGTTCCTGAAGATGCCGCAACGGTACCAGGAGAAAACGGCGAAGTAGTTCCAGGAGAGTCAACACCTGCTCCTGAACAGCCAACACCAGAACCTTTGCCAGAACCAGAACCAACCCCGACACCAGAACCAACACCGGAACCAGAAGAGCCGACACCAAATCCTGATCCTGAGCCGAATCCAGAACCAGAACCAACACCTGAGCCGGCGCCAGAACCAGAAGAACCAGCACCAAATCCAGCACCAAATCCAGAACCAGAACCAGAGACAACACCAAATCCTGAGCCAGAATCAACACCAAGCCAGCCTTCGCCTGACATCAAAGAAGTACCGAATGTACCAGAGTTGACGGTAACGCCGCCGCAAGAAGATGAGCCAGCAAAATTTGAAGTCACGCCAGTCAAAGAAACGTGGGACTTTATTATGGAGATTGGAGAAGATGCTCGTAAAGTTGGACAAGAAGAAGATCTTTACGCATCGGTCATGATTGCCCAAGCGATTTTAGAGTCTGGCAGCGGAAGAAGCCGTCTGAGCCAGGAGCCTTTTTATAACTTATTTGGTATTAAGGGACTTTATGAAGGGAATGGGATTTCCTTCCAAACGCAAGAAGACGATGGTTCTGGTAATTTATACACAGTTCATGCCACTTTTCGCCAATATGACAGCATCGAATCTTCTTTGAAAGATTATGCGAAATTGTTGAAAGAAGGATTGGACCACAATCCGAATTTTTATAAAGGTGTTTGGAAATCAGAAACGGAATCTTATGAAGACGCCACGGAATATCTGACCGGACGTTATGCATCAGATACACAATACAATGAGAAGCTGAATGCGCTGATCGAAGCGTATGCACTGACGAGTTATGACAAAGAGAAACCAGAATTACCGACAGGCAGCGAAAAGATGATCTATCCTGTCAGCAATCCAGTTGTCTCCTCTGTCTTTGGTCCGCGAGGCAATGGGTTTCATCGTGGAGTGGACTTCGCCGCACCACAAGGAACGCCAATCATGGCTAGTCTTTCAGGAACGGTGATCCGCTCAGAATATCATTCTTCATGGGGAAATTATGTTGCCATTGAGCACAAAGATGGGCTGACGACATTGTATGCCCACAATCATCGCAATTTAGTGGAAGTCGGTCAAACGGTCGAACAAGGCGAGGTGATTGCTTCTATGGGAAGTACGGGGAACAGTACAGGCCCGCACTTGCATTTTGAAGTCAGTCTTTCACCAAGTTTAGCGCGACACCAACTGATTGATCCGTTGGAAGTTTTGTCAAAATAACACGAGAAAAAGAGAGCGTTGTAGATGCTTTCTTTTTTTTTGTCAAGAAAAACGAATCATTTCAGGAAAATTATGCTTTGAGATTTTTTTAGCGCATTCATTTTATCTTGCACGATAAATTTATTCCGAAAACAAGTGTTTTTCTTTGTAAAAAAAACAAAAAGAATTTATGCTAAAAAGGTAGGGAAAAAAATTCCCAAGAGGAATGTCCACTTTAGACAAGGTCGTGTATGCGACTTTGCGATGTCTCTAGTATCCTTTCTTATTTAACCAAGGAGTGTGAAAAATGACTGACGATCAGCAAACAACGAATGTGTCTAATGAAGCAGCGCAAGCAAGTCCACTGTCCTTTGAAGAGAAAGTCATTGAAACAATTGTTGGTGTCGCTTTGCAGTCAATTGATGGCTTGATTAGTGTAAATGGCAGATTTCTTTCAGATATGACCGAAAACCTTGAAGAACAGCCGCAAGTCGCTTCTGGCATTGATGTGGAAGTTGGCAAAGAAGAGGTTGCAGTTGACTTGGAAGTAATCGTGGCTTACGGCAAAGATATCCCCAAACTCTTAGCGCAAGTCCAAGAAGTGGTCTTAGAAGAAATTAGCCGCTTGACTTCTTTGAAAGTCAAAGAGATCAATATTCGAATCGCCGATATCGTCAAACAGGAAACGATCGATCAAATCGAAGGTTGAGCACCAAACAAAAAATCGAAGTACATCAAAGAGAAAGGAAGAATGAACAAATGATATCACTATATACAACACCCAGCTGTACGTCATGTCGTAAAGCCCGTGCATGGTTGACCGAAAATGAACTACCATTTAAAGAGAGAAACATTTTTAGCGATCCATTAAATAGTGATGAACTAATGGAGATTCTTTCTTTAACGAAAAATGGAACGGAAGACATTATATCTACTCGTTCGAAAGTGTACCAAAAGCTAGACATTGATTTAGAAGAGTTGAAGCTAGAGGAGCTGCTTTCATTGATCGAAAAATACCCGAACTTATTGAAACGACCAATTATCTTAGATGAGAACAAGCTCCAAGTGGGATACAATGAAGAAGACATTCGTAAATTCGTGCCACGAAACTTACGAAAGATCATTTTCAAACGACGTCAAACAGAGCTGCTCATGTTTAATTATCGCCAAAAGCAAGAAGAAGGCGAATCTGTTGCGAACTTTATCTAAAATAGGAACAAAACCGGCAAATGAATACAGCGATGTATCATTGTCGGTTTTTTTGGTATTTTTTAAGGGTCTTCTTAAAGGGATCCGTAAATCCGTTGAGTCCACAAAAAAACACGATTCCCAAAAGGAATCGTGTCGGTTGAAATCTTAAAGTTTTTGGTTGTAGAATTCAACGACTAGTGCTTCGTCAACTTCTGCAGACAATTCATCACGCTCAGGTAAACGAGTTAATGAACCTTCTAATTTTTCGCTATCAAAGCTTACAAATGACGCGCGGCCAGCTGTTGCTTCAACTGCTTCTTTGATTGTTGAGATGTTTTGTGATTTTTCACGAACGCTGATGACTTGTCCAACTTCAACGTGGTATGAAGGGATATCAACGCGTTTGCCATCAACTAAAACGTGACCGTGGTTTACTAATTGACGTGCTTGACGACGAGTAGTTGCTAAACCTAGACGGTAAACAACGTTATCTAAGCGTTGTTCTAGCAAGATCATGAAGTTAACACCGTGTTTACCTTCTTTGATTTTGCTTGCTTTGATAAACAATGTACGGAATTGACGTTCGTTCATGCCATACATATGACGCAATTTTTGTTTTTCAGTTAATTGCATGCCGTATTCTGATTTTTTGCCACGGCTGTTTGGTCCGTGTTGACCTGGAGCGTAAGGGCGACGTGCCAATTCTTTTCCAGTTTCTGATAAAGAAATTCCTAAACGACGAGAAATTTTCCATGATGGTCCTGTATAACGAGACATAATTTAGTTCCTCCAATAAAATAGTTTGGAGTAAAATAATCCGTTGAAAAATTCACATTCGTGCAGTTCGTTCTTCAATCTTCACCTTTGCAGCCGCGGTTACGCAATTGCACCCGAGGGGCAACGAACTGGTGACGAGCTGTTATTTTCCTGCTGCATTATTTTACACAAGGAATAGTATACGACAAACTAGGGGCAAAAGTCAAGATGGAGCTGGCTTTGGATTTGATGAAAACAAAGCTTGAAATTTTTCATTAATTACTTATATTTTCAAATATCTCTTTACAAATCAGCATTTCGTCATTAGAATATGGAAGTATTGTGCAAATTATAACGAAGTAAAATTTTTCATAAAAGGAGTAGAAAAATGAATCCAGTATCCCCATTATTTGAGAAGATCGATTCATCCATAGAAAAGAAAATCGATTTGATCAAGAGTAGTTATTTGCGTTACGCTGTACGTGCGATGATGGCTTGTTTATTCTTGACCCTCGGAACAGCTATTGCTTTTGCGATCGCTATGAAAGGTGAATCAATGGTTCACGGGTTAGGAAAAATTTTGTATGCATTTATGTTTAGCTGGTCTTTAGTCATGATTCTTTATATGAACGCAGAATTAGGAACATCGAATATGTTGTATATGACTGTTGGGGTTTACCGTAAACGTCTAAGTATTCCTTTGGCATTGAAAATTTTGCTTACGTGTGTCTTATTCAACTTGATCGGCGGGGTGATCTTCGGCTCGATCGTTGCGCTAACCGGACCTTTTCAAGGGCTGACCGCAGACAACTTTATGCTGACCTCGATCACTGCAAAATTAGAAAAATCCACTATCCAAATTTTAGTGGAAGCGATGTTCGCTAATATCGTGGTAAACACAGCCGTGTTGGTAAGCATGCGGATGAAAGACGATGCTGGAAAAGTCGCAGCAATCATTTTCATCATCTTCATCTTTGCTTTCTTAGGCTTCGAACACGTCATCGCTAACTTCCCAGCGTTTACCTTAGCTTTCTGGGCTTCAGGGGGACACTTGGCAGGCATGACTGTCGGCAGTGTGATCCATAATTTAGTTTTTGCCTTTATTGGTAACTATATCGGCGGTGGCTTGGTCATGGGACTTGGCTATGCATGGTTGAACAACTCAAAATCGACCTATGTCGACTAATCAGAACCTACAAAAAGAAGCAGCGATGCTTCTTTTTTTCTTTTCTCTAACATTTCTCTAGGAAGAAGCTATCATCCCTTAACGGAGCGTTGAAATCAGCGGTCATTTGTGTTAAGAATAAGTATGTACGGTTTTTCTTGCTGTTTTTTGTAAAAATGACCGCAACCAAGACCAAAATCTTAGTTACTTCTTAATAGAAAGCGAGCCTTAACCTTTTATGAATCGGAAATTCTTTGCCTTTGATATTGATGGAACCTTGCTTGACTCGAACAAACAGCCACTAGACAGTACGCTAAAAGCCCTTGACCTTCTGCGAGATGCTGGCCATTTCGTGACCGTTGCCACTGGGCGCAGTCGTTTTCACGCCCAAGACATTATTCGTTCATTGTCCTTTGATAATTACATTTTATGTAATGGGGCAGCCGCCTTTCTTTCGCATCAGCAGGTGTATAAAAATTTGCTCGATGAAACGCAATTGGCTGCTTTCGTGGCAGAAGCCCAAGAGCTTGGGATCGATACGGCCTTTGTCGGGATGGATACAGCGAAACGAGCGTCTTCGTTGGATATTGCTAAAATGGAAGCAGCGATGCATTCCTTTGGTGCCCAACTTCCTGAGCTGGACATGGACTTTCCTGAAGAAAAAGAAGTCTATCAAGCATTGGCTTTTTACGGAAAAGAGTATGAGCATTTTTTTGACGAGAAATACAGCAAACTGCGTTTTGTACGTTGGCATGAAAACAGTGTGGATGTCGTTCCAAAAGAAGGCTCCAAAGCAGCAACGATCTTGTGTGTCGCAGAACAATTAGGGATAGCACAAGAAGATGTGATCTGTTTTGGTGATGGCCAAAACGATCGTGAAATGCTGACTGCCGCAGGTGTCGGTGTGGCAATGGGCAATGCGGTCCCTGAGATCCAACAAGTCGCAGATATGGTGACCGCTAGCAATGATGAAGATGGCATCTGGTTAGCCTTGAAAGAATTACAACTGATTTAAAAAGGAATCCTTTAGACATAGCACAGTCGATTTGCGGCATCTGTGCTATGTTTTTTTGTTTTTTCTCGGTCGCAAAGAAAATAAATTGGTACAATAGAAAAAAGGGGGAATGCAGCAAATGAAAATCGCATTGATTGCTCATGATCGAAAAAAGGATGTAATGGTAAAATTAGTGACTGCCTATCGAGAAATTTTAGCGCAGCATGAACTTTTCGCAACAGGAACTACGGGGAAGAGGATCGAAGAAGCAACCCAGTTGCCTGTCCACCGCTACAAATCAGGGCCGCTGGGAGGAGACCAGCAAATTGGCGCCATGATTTCGCAAGATGACTTGGACATGGTGATCTTTTTGCGCGATCCTTTAGCCGCACAACCCCATGAACCAGATGTAACGGCATTGATTCGCTTGTCAGACGTGTACGAGATTCCTTTAGCCACCAATATGGGAACGGCAGAGATCTTGCTGCGCGGCTTAGCAGCTGGCTTTGCTGATTTTCGACAAGTGATCCACGAAACGGACAATCGTCCCCTGTCGTTATAAAGATAGTAGAAGAATTGAAGAAAAAGGACGTGCAGAATTGAAAGCAATCTTAAAGGATTTTTTGACCTATGCAAAAATGAATACTCGCTCGGATGCCACGAGTCAGACCATCCCAACGACGCAGGGACAAGTTGAGTTGGCTCTTTTATTGAAAGATCAGTTGATCGAGATGGGATTAGCGGATGTTGCTTACTATGAAAAGAATAGTTTTGTGATCGGACGTCTACCTGGTAATCCTGAAAAAACGGCGATCGGCTTTATTGCCCATGTAGATACGGCAGATTTCGAAGCTGAAAATATTCAACCGCAGATCCATGAAAATTACGATGGCAAGGATGTTTGTTTAAATAAAGAAAAAGCCATTTATATGACAACTGCTGAATTTCCTAATCTCAAAGACTATGTCGGCGAAACGTTGATCACAACGGATGGAACGACCCTGCTGGGTGCAGATGATAAAGCTGGTATCGCAGAGATCATTGATGCGCTGCGGATCTTACAAACGATGGATGCGCATAAGCGTGGCGATGTCTGGGTCGCTTTTGGTCCGGACGAAGAGATCGGGACTGGCGCTGATCGCTTTGATGCGGCGGATTTTCCAGTAGCATTTGCTTACACGATGGACAGTGGTCGCGTGGGCCATATGGAGTATGAAACTTTTAATGCGGCTCGTATCGATATAACGATCGACGGTACGAGTGTGCATCCTGGGACTGCCTATGGTCGTTTGGTCAACGCCTTGAAAATCGCGCATCAAATCGATGATGCCTTACCAGCAGAGGAAGTTCCTGAACGCACCCGCGGGTATGAAGGCTTCTACCTGCTGCACAATTTGACGGGACATATTGGTCGAGCAGAAGTTTCTTATATCATTCGTGATCACGATCATACGCTTTTTGAACAGCGAAAAGCCAACATCGTGGGGATCATTGATGAACTGAACACAGCCTATGGGCAAGAACGTATCACCTATACGCTGTATGATCAATATTACAATATGGGGGATTTGATCAAGAAAGATCCCCGCAGTATCGAAGCTGCCCGAGCAGGGATGCAAGCGATTGGCGTGACGCCGATCGAAGCACCGTTTCGTGGCGGGACCGATGGCTCGAAAATCACCTATAAAGGGATCCCAACACCGAACTTATTTGTCGGCGGTGAAAACTTCCATGGCCAGTATGAATTTATTACCGTGGAAGCGATGGAAAAAGCCCGTGATTTGATCGTGGCGATCGTAGAACATGTAGGACAAGAGGACACCACTGTTTCCTAAGAGAATTAAGCGACACGCTAGACTGATGCGAAAGAGTCTAGCGTGTTTTTTTGTTCTGCTGCAGGGAAGAACCGCAAGTGAAAGAACCTTTTTTTTCTGGACCAAAACCCTTATAATAGAAAAGAAGCTAAAAGAGAAGAGGAAAAATGTGTGCGGGTATTATTCATTGGAGATGTAGTTGGTTCATTAGGAAGAGAAACGATCACGGAGTACCTTCCAAAATTAAAAAAGGCGTATCGGCCACAGGTGACGATCGCAAACGGCGAGAATGCGGCGGCGGGTCGTGGGATCACTGGTAAAATCTATAAGAAATTTTTGCAAGATGGTGTCGATGTCGTGACACTAGGCAATCATACATGGGACAACCGTGACATTTTTGAATTTATTGGCGATGCGAAGAAAATGATTCGTCCAGCCAATTTTCCAGAGGGAACACCGGGCGTCGGCATGGTATTTGTGAAAGTCAACACCATTGAATTAGCGGTAATCAACATGCAAGCTCGCTCGTTCATGGTAGACCTTGATGATCCGTTTCGCAAAATGGATGAACTGGTTGCGATTGCCCGCAAACGCACACCGTTTATCTTTGTGGATTTTCATGGGGAGACCACCAGCGAAAAACAAGCGATGGGCTGGTATTTGGATGGCCGTGTTTCGGCAGTCGTCGGCACGCATACCCACGTCCAGACCAATGATGCGCGGATTTTGCCCCAAGGAACGGCTTATTTGTCAGATGTCGGCATGACTGGTCCTTATGATGGGATCTTGGGGATGAAACGCGAACCAGTCATTGAAAAATTTTTGACGGCGTTGCCGCAACGGTTTGAAGTGATTGAAAAAGGCCGCAGTATTTTGTCGGCTTGCTTGCTTGAGATTGATGAAGCCACTGGTAAAGCAAAATCGATCCGTCCGATCCAAATCAGTGAAGATCGCCCGTTTACAGAATAGGAGAAGCATGGAAGAGCAATTAGCCAAGGAACCACACGTTGCCCAAGAGCTGGCTGCTTTGCAAAGGCTCTTGTCTGATCATCCGATCGTTCAAGAATTTCAAGAAATTCAAGCACGAGCCTTGCAAAACCAAGGGCTATTGGAGCTGGAAGAAGCGTTGAAGCAAGCGCAAAAAGAAATCGTTCAATTTGAGCATTATGAGAAACCCGAAGCAAAAAAAGCTGCCGAGCAGCGTTATGCGTCATTGACAAACGAATACGAGCAGCATCCTTTAGTGGTTGCTTATCGCCAAGCGTTACTGCAAGCAGATGAATTGCTGCAATATGTCACGACGGAGATCCAAAAGAAAATGAATAAAGCCATCGAGGAGGATGAAACCAATGCCTCAAAAAACTAAAAATACCCCGATGATGGAACAGTATTTAAGCATCAAGGCTCAGTACCAAGATGCTTTTTTATTCTATCGTTTAGGGGATTTCTATGAATTATTTAATGAGGATGCTGTCAAGGCAGCACAAATTTTAGAACTGACGTTAACCAGCCGCAACAAAAATGCGGAGGAACCGATCCCTATGTGTGGGGTGCCTTACCACGCTGCCAGCAATTACATCGACACCTTGATCGAGCAAGGCTACAAAGTAGCGATTTGTGAGCAAGTGGAAGATCCAAAAACCACCAAAGGAATGGTCAAACGCGAAGTCGTTCAACTGATCACGCCGGGAACGGTGATGGACAGCAAAGGCCTATCCGCCAAAGAAAACAACTTTTTGACAGCTGTTTTGCAGCAAGGGGAGCGTTTTGGCTTTGCCTATGTCGATCTAAGTACCGGTGAATTAAAAGCAGCGCAATTGGAAGATGAAGAAGCTGTCGTCAATGAGGCCGCCGCTCTGCAAACGAAAGAAGTCGTTTTGTGCAGCGAGATCCCTGAGTCATTGCAAACAACACTGACCAATCGCTTGAATGTCGTGTTTTCTAAGCAAGAAACGTTGGAAGAAAATGCCGAATTTCAATTTTTAACAGAACCTCTCTCCCAAGAGTTAGAAAAAGTAGTCACAGGGAAGTTGCTAAGTTATTTGGCGATCACCCAAAAACGCAGTTTAGCGCATATTCAACAAGCCGTGGAATATCAGCCCGATCATGCCTTGAAAATGGATCATTATTCCAAATTCAACTTAGAATTGACGCAGTCGATTCGAACTGGCAAAAAACAAGGGACTCTTTTGTGGTTGTTGGACGAGACAAAAACCGCAATGGGTGGCCGTTTGTTAAAGCAATGGTTAGACCGTCCCTTGATCCAGCCAAAGAAAATCACTGCCCGCCAAGAAATGGTCCAATCGTTACTGGACAGTTTCTTTGAGCGAGCAGATCTGCAAGAAGCGTTGACGAAAGTCTATGACATGGAACGCTTAGTCGGACGGGTCGCCTTCGGAAATGTCAATGGCCGCGATTTGCTGCAGTTGAAATCTTCTTTGGAGCAAGTGCCTCTGATCGCGCAATTGCTGCAAGGCATCAACCGTGGCGAGTGGAATGACTTGCTGCTGGAATTAACGCCCTTAGATGATTTGGTTGCACTGATCGAAGCTGCGATCGATGAAGATGCCCCGTTACAGATCACGGAAGGCAACATCATCAAAGACGGGTTCCATCAACAATTAGATGAATACCGTACAGCGATGCGTAACGGCAAGCAATGGCTGGCGGAATTAGAAGCCAACGAACGCCAAGCGACGGGAGTCAAAAACCTGAAAGTTGGGTTCAACCGCGTCTTTGGCTATTACATTGAGATCACGAAAGCCAATCTAGTGAATTTAGATACCTCTCGCTACGAGCGCAAGCAAACGTTAGCCAATGCGGAACGGTTTATTTCCCCCGAGTTGAAAAAACTGGAGACTTTGATTTTAGAAGCCGAAGAGAAATCGGTGGATTTGGAATACCGCCTGTTTCTTGACGTCCGTGAAGAAGTGAAAAAGAGTATCACCCGTCTGCAAAAGTTAGCCAAAGCCGTCAGTGCGGTCGATGTCTTACAAAGTTTCGCCACAGTTTCGGAACGCTACCAATACGTGCGGCCGACAGTAGCGAAAAAACGAGCGGTATCGATCATCGACGGCCGTCATCCTGTAGTGGAAAAAGTCCTTGGTCACCAAGAGTACATTCCGAATAGTATCGTGATGGATGAAGAAACAGAGATCTTGTTGATCACAGGACCAAATATGTCTGGGAAAAGTACGTACATGCGGCAGTTTGCCTTGCTAGTCATTATGGCGCAGATCGGCTGTTTCGTACCCGCACAATCTGCAGAGATGCCGATTTTTGATCGGATCTTTACTCGCATCGGTGCCAGCGATGACCTGATCGCCGGTCAAAGCACGTTTATGGTGGAGATGATGGAAGCCAACCAAGCGCTGCGTCATGCAACGCCTAACAGCTTGATTTTGTTTGATGAGTTAGGGCGTGGGACTGCGACCTATGATGGCATGGCATTGGCACAAGCTATCATTGAATATATCCACAAAGAAGTTCATGCCAAAACACTTTTCTCCACCCATTATCATGAGCTGACGGTGTTAGATGAGGAATTGGCGCACTTGCGCAATGTCCATGTTGGTGCCGTTGAAAAAGAAGGCGAAGTCGTCTTCTTGCATAAGATGATGGAAGGGCCCGCAGATAAAAGCTATGGGATCCATGTAGCCAAAATCGCTGGACTGCCAAGTGCACTCTTACAGCGCGCAGCCACGATCTTAAAAGCGCTGGAAGAACATGAACCGACGGTACAGCCAAAACCCGTCGTCGAAGAAAGTCAGCAGTTGTCGTTGTTTAGTGAAGTATCTACGGAAGAAATCGGCGTCATCGATCAGTTGAAGAAATTGAATCTGTTGGAAATGACCCCGATGGACGCTCTGAATACATTGTACGAGCTGCAAAAACGAATTTAGAAAGAAGGTCAGCAGATGGGAAAGATCCAAGAGTTATCCGAACGTCTGGCGAACCAAATCGCGGCAGGAGAAGTCGTTGAGCGACCGGCTTCTGTCGTCAAAGAATTAGTTGAAAACGCCGTGGATGCCGGCAGTACCCAAATCGATATTTTTATTGAAGAAGCGGGCTTGCGTAAAATCCAAGTCATCGATAATGGCGAAGGAATTGCAGAAGAGGATGTCTTGACTGCCTTTAAACGCCACGCCACCAGCAAAATCCACAATCGGGATGACTTGTTTCGAATACGTACCCTCGGGTTTCGCGGGGAGGCTTTGCCTAGTATCGCTTCGGTTTCGATCCTCTCGATTGAAACGGCAGTCAAAGGCGCCCAACAAGGCTCCTTTGTGCGCTTAAAAGGCGGCGCTGTTGAAGAGCATCTGCCTGCCAACTTGCGGCAAGGAACCAAGATCACTGTGGAAAACCTCTTTTACAATACACCGGCACGTTTGAAATATGTCAAGACGCTGCAAACGGAACTAGCGAACATCGGCGATATCGTCAATCGGATCGCCCTGAGCCACCCAGAAGTGGCTTTTCGTCTCGTTCATGAAGGCAATAAGATGTTGAGCACCACTGGAAGTGGGCAGTTAAAACAAACCATCGCAGGGATCTACGGGGTGGAAACCGCCAAAAAAATGATCGCGATCGATACTGAGGACCTCGACTTTAAAGTCACTGGCTTTGTGTCACTGCCAGAAGTCACCCGAGCCAGCCGCAACTATTTATCCACGATCATCAATGGTCGTTATATTCGCAATTTTGCTTTGAATAAAGCGATCGTTGCTGGTTACGGATCAAAATTGATGGTCGGTCGTTTTCCATTAGCTGTCCTTGAAATCAAAATGGACCCCTTATTAGTCGATGTCAACGTTCATCCGACTAAGCAAGAAGTTCGTTTGTCAAAAGAAGAAGAACTGACCAAGCTAATCAGTAAAGCTATCAATGAGGCGCTGCGGGAAATCAATTTGATTCCTAACGCCGCTGACAATCTGCGTTTCAAGAAAAAAGTGGCCGATCAGCCAAAAGCCCAGCAGCTTGGCTTGGAACTGGAGTCAGCAGGAAATTCGACTTCTGGGTTGTCTTATAATCGCGAAACAGGGAAATTTGAGGTGCAGGGCAACACTTATCAACAGACTGTGGATAACTCTGTGGAAAAACCTGTGGAGGAAGGTGGAAAACTTCCAGAAATGCCACAGGAATCTAGCGACAACCTGTTGGAAGAAACCGAGGAAACCTTTCGCAGTTTGGAAGAGACGCTGCCAAATAAGCCTGTCCGAAAACCATTTGTGGAAGGCCAGACGGAAACAAAAGCGTCGCTGCCAGAAGCGCCAGTCTTTCTCCCAGATGAGACGCCAGAGCTTACGGCGCAGGATCTGCAAAGTCAAGCGACTCTGCATCCTGAAATGCATGGGGATGACCGCAACTACCTAAAAACGGTCGAACGGTTGCTGGAAGAAGAACCAGCGAAGGAGCGTTTTCCCCAATTGGATTATTTTGGGCAGATGCATGGGACCTATTTGTTTGCCCAAAGCGAGGCGGGGCTATATATCGTCGACCAGCATGCGGCGCAAGAACGAATCAAATACGAGTATTACCGCGAAAAAATCGGCGAAGTGACCAATGACCTGCAAGAATTGTTGGTGCCGATCGTTTTGGATTATCCCAACAGCGATGCACTGCAATTACAAGAACAAAGCGACAAGCTGGCAGAAGTCGGGATCCATCTGGAATCTTTTGGGACCAATAGTTTCATCGTCCGAGCGCACCCGACTTGGTACCCTAGCGGTGAAGAAGAAGCCATCATCCGCGAAATGATCGATATGTTATTGACGACAGGAAGTGTCAGTGTCAAAAAGTTTCGTGAAGCAACCGCGATCATGATGAGCTGCAAACGATCCATCAAAGCCAATCACTATTTGAATGAAGCACAAGCTAGGATCTTGTTGCAAGATTTAGCGAAATGCGAGAATCCCTTCAACTGTCCCCATGGTCGTCCGGTGCTGATCCATTTCACCAACAGCGACATGGAGCGGATGTTCAAACGGATTCAAGATCCTCATCGAGCAAGGAGTGGCATGGAATGATTATTTTGGCTTCACAGTCGCCGCGGCGCAAAGAATTACTAGCAGAGTTAGTCTCGGAATTTGCGGTCATACCAGCAGATATCGACGAGTCGGTCCGACCAAACGAAGCTGCGATCCCTTATGTCCAACGGATGGCAGCAAAAAAAGCGGCGGCTATTGCGCAAACCTATCCTGAAGATCTGGTGATCGCGAGCGACACGACGGTCGTGGTGGGTGAAGAAATCTTAGGAAAGCCAGTCGACCGTAAAGATGCTCTGTCGATGTTGCGAAAAATGAGCGGACGTACCCATTGGGTGCATACCGCCGTCGTTTTGCAAAAAGGCAAACAGCAACGCCAAGCAGTGGTTTCGACGGAAGTTGTGTTTCGTCCTTTGACGGATCAAGAGATCGACAAGTATCTTGCCTTAGATGAGTACCAAGACAAAGCGGGCGCCTATGGGATCCAAGGGGCAGCCAAAATATTTGTCTCATCGATAAACGGCGATTTTTATACGATCGTAGGATTTCCTGTCGCTACGGTCTATCAGTTGTTGCAAGAGTTTACGGAGGAGGAATAAGGATGGATGTTTCTGGTAGTTGTCTTTGCGGCAAAGTCACGATCAACTTGACGGGAGTTGCGAAAGAAATCACGGTTTGTCATTGTAGTCTCTGTCAAAAATTTCACGGCGGACCGATGTTTGCTCTTGCGCCATGCGCTGAGGACCAGATGACTCTTCAAGGAGCGAAGTGGCTGCGACGTTACGATTCTTCTGAGTGGGCACAGCGAGGATTTTGCAGTCAATGCGGCTCGAGCCTGTTCTTTTACCTCAAAGAAGCACACACCTATTTTTTTGCGGCTGGGTTGTTTGGCAACATGCCAGAAGCTGTCTTAAGCGAAGAAATCTATACAAAAGATCAACCGCATTTCTACCATTTTGCGGAACCAACGACTCGTTGGCAAAAGCTACAAAACCCTTAAACAATTTGAGCAAGTCATTTTACATTCGCTAAGAAAAAAGGCATGATAGAGCATACAGGATGAGTCTAGAGGAAAAGCAGGTGAAAAAATGACAGATAAAAAAGAATTAAAAGAAAAATTGTCGCCAATCGAATATGCGGTGACCCAAGAAAATGCAACCGAACGCCCCTTTACTGGCGAGTATGATGATTTTTATGAAAAAGGGATCTATGTTGATATCGTCAACGGAGAACCATTGTTTGCTTCTACTGATAAATATGACGCAGGTTGTGGCTGGCCGTCCTTTTCGAAACCGATCAGTCGCCAAGATATTCAAGAAAAAGCCGATTTTTCTCACGGCATGCATCGGGTAGAAGTCCGCAGTAAAGAAGCTGACTCTCATTTAGGACATGTTTTTTCAGACGGTCCTCAGGACAAAGGCGGTTTGCGCTATTGTATCAACTCGGCAGCATTGAAGTTCATCCCTTTAGCAGAAATGGATGAAAAAGGCTATGGCGAATTCAAATCACTCGTTGAGTAAGTATTAGGAACTGTGTGCGAAAAAAAGACGCAGCAGCATGTCTCGTTTGAAAAAATGCGACTGAAACAACGGTTTTTCCTCCGTTTGTTTCCTGCTAAGCCTTTTCCTTCGTTCACAGTCCTTTTTTTGCCCTCTCGTCTGTGCTACAATAAAGGGAACATATGTACAGAAAGGAAAGCACATGTACGAATATATCATAGGAAAAGTAACGGATATCTTTCCGGCGTATATCGTCGTTGAGACCCATGGCATCGGCTATCAGATCGCTTTTGGCAATCCGTATTCATTTAGCGGCAAGTTGAACCAAGAAGTAAAAATCTATCTGCACCAAGTGATTCGTGAAGATGCTCATAGTCTCTACGGCTTTGCCACGATCGAAGGCAAGCAGTTGTTTTTAAAATTGATCAGTGTCTCAGGTATTGGACCAAAGAGTGCGTTAGCAATCATGGCCAATGAAGACCATACAGGGTTGATCACGGCAGTCGAAAATGGGGACGTCAATTATTTGACTAAGTTCCCAGGTGTCGGTAAAAAGACGGCGCAGCAAATGATCCTAGACTTGAAAGGCAAAGTGGCTGAACTGGTTGGAGAAGAAGCGATCGTTCCTCTAAGCGTAGCAACGACTGCTTTAGATGAAGCAATGGAAGCCTTGAAAGCATTGGGTTATAGCGAAAAAGAAGTCAAGAAAGCCGAAAAACAATTAGCGGCGAATACCACAAAATCGACGGATGAGTACTTGCGGGAAGCTCTCCGATTGATGATGAAAAAGTAAGGAGCAAGTAGACGATGGATGAACGAATTGTTTCGCCAGAAAGCACTGAACAAGAAGAGATCATCGAAAAATCCTTGCGTCCGCAAACCCTTGCCCAATATATCGGACAAGACAAAGTCAAGCAGGAGCTTTCGATTTATATCCAAGCGGCGAAAAATCGAGAAGAAGCGTTGGATCATGTCCTCTTATATGGTCCGCCAGGCTTAGGGAAAACAACGATGGCAATGGTGATCGCCAACGAGATGCAGGTCCAAATCAAGACGACCAGCGGTCCTGCGATCGAAAAACCAGGGGATTTGATTGCGATCTTGAATGAGCTACAGCCAGGGGATGTTCTGTTTATCGATGAGATCCATCGCTTGCCTCGTGTCGCCGAAGAAATGCTTTATTCGGCAATGGAAGATTTTTATGTAGATATCATGGTGGGGCAAGGGACAACGGCTCACCCGGTTCATTTTCCACTCCCGCCATTTACCTTAGTCGGCGCAACGACGCGGGCGGGGATGCTCTCGGCGCCGCTACGGGATCGCTTCGGGATCATTTCTCATATGCAATATTATGAAGACCATGATTTAAAAGAGATCGTGCAGCGGACTGCGTCGATTTTTGAAACGGATATCGTGGAAGAAGGGGCGATCGAAATCGCCCGCCGATCCCGAGGCACTCCACGGATCGCCAACCGGTTGCTTAAACGAGTTCGCGATTATGCGCAAGTGCAAGCGGATGGCTTGATCGATCGCGCCGTTGCTGATCAGGCATTGGCGCTTTTGGCAGTCGATCATGCTGGCTTGGATTATATCGATCAGAAATTGATCCGCACGATGATCGAATTGTATCAAGGCGGCCCGGTGGGATTAAGTACGATCGCTGTCAATATCGGGGAAGAAACCGAAACAGTGGAAGATATGTACGAACCGTTTTTGATCCAAAAAGGATTTTTGAAACGCACCTCGCGTGGGCGGATCGCAACGCCGTTAGCCTATGACCATTTTGGCTATCCGCAAAGAAGTGAATAGAACGAAGCAGCAATCAACGATAATTGCTGCTTTTTTGTGCTTTTGGTGAAACGTTTCTTTTTATTTTTTAATGATTTCTGAGAATCAATCGATGTTGAAAAAATACAGCGTTTGTGAAATTTGATTAGAAGGAAATATTTTGAAAAAGGATTTCTTCTGAAAAAGCTGTTATGAAAGCTTTTTATTTGTGAGGAACCCAACAAAATTTGTGAAAAAAGAAAAGCTGAAAAAAATAATTGGAAAGGCTTGCATTTTCGATTGGCAGCGGATATAATCTTTTTGTAGAAACGTTTCACCAAAATGTGGAGATATAGGTAGTGTTGCGAGGATAGAAAGAAGGAGATTTTGTGTATGAGTAAACTGCAAAAGTTTTATAGTCAACGGCAGCTTCACTGGATGGTTTTTCCCGGCGTGGCATTTATGATCGTATTTAATTATATTCCGATCTACGGAATTATAATCGCTTTCAAAAACTATACGGTGATTGACACGATTTCATCAGCACCATGGGTCGGGTTAGAGAATTTCCGTATCATTATGAATGACAGTTTTTTCTGGGAAGCGGTTAGAAATACGTTAGCCATCAGCTTATTGAAATTAGGTTTAGGTTTTGCGATCCCGATTGTGTTAGCCATTATGATTTTTGAAATGCAAGATGGCCGCTTGAAGAAATTTATTCAAACGGTTTCATACATTCCCCATTTTTTCTCATGGATCGTGCTAGGTGGGATGATGATTTCTTGGCTGTCAACGAACGGCTTTATCAACCAAGTGCTGATGTCCGTAGGATTGATGGACAAAGGGGTCAATCATCTGTTGGATCCAAGCAAATATTGGTGGATCGCGGTCCTTTCTGATCTATGGAAAGAAGTCGGCTGGGGAACGATCCTTTACTTGGCAGGTATGTCGCGGATCGATCCAACGTTTTATGAAGCCGCACGAATCGATGGTGCCAGCAAGCTAAGACAGATTCGTTCGATCACATTGCCATTACTGACACCGATCATCTCCTTAAACTTGATTCTGAATGTGAGCGGTATCTTAGGGTCAAACCTAGATCAAACATTAGTTTTAATGAATTCACAGAACCAAAACCGTTCAGAAGTCATCAACTCCTTCGTTTATAAAATGGGGTTGACGCAAGGTGATTTCTCTTATGCAACTGCTGTCGGCTTGGGGATCGCGGTCATTTCCGTCATCTTATTGGTGATCACGGATCGAGTGACCCGCAAGTTGAACAACGGCAATTCAGTTATCTTATAGGAGGAAAAAACATGATCAAAAGAAAAGCAAAAGAAAACACGTGGTTTTACTTCTTCAATACCGTGATCTTGATTTTATTCTCATTGATGATCATCGTACCGATTTGGAATATCTTGGTTTCCTCCGTGTCTTCTAGTTCTGGATTAGCGGGCAACGGCCTCGTGTTATGGCCCAAAGGCTTTACCTGGGAAAACTATCGGAAAGTTTTTTCCGACGCAAGTATCCCCCGTGCCTTCTTGATCTCAGTGTTAAAAACGGTTCTTGGGGCTGCGACCCATACCTTGTTTTGTGCGATCGTGGCTTACGGATTGAGTAAATCACGCTTGGTCGGCCGCAACATCTATACAACGATGGGGGTCATCACCATGTACTTCAGTGGTGGGATGATTCCAACATACTTGCTGATTCGCTCGCTAGGATTACTGGATTCTTTCTGGGTCTACATTATTCCAGCCTTGTTCAGCTACTATGATGTCGTAATTTTAATGAACTTTTTCCGTGAGATTCCGCCTTCACTCGAAGAATCTGCGAAGATCGACGGTGCAAGTGAATTCCAAATCTTCTATAAAATCTTCTTACCATTAACGAAACCGGCCTTGGCAACCATCATCTTGTTCAACGGGGTTGGCCAATGGAACGATTTTATGACGACAAAACTGTATATCACAAAAGAGTATCTCTATCCGCTGCAAATGAAGATTTATGAAATCATCGTCCAATCCAACTTGAGTACGATGACTGAAAGCGGTAGTACCGACTTTATCGTCCAAGCAACGACCCGTGGGGTTCAGTTGGCTACGATCGTCATCACGACAGTGCCAATTTTAATTATATATCCATTGCTTCAAAAACACTTTATCGGCGGTATGATGGCCGGTGCAGTAAAAGAATAGAAAGAGGGATAGACATGAAAAAAGTAGTAGGCGGTTTATTGGCAGCATCAGCATTACTCAGCTTAGCAGCATGTGGCGGCAGCTCAGACAATGCCAGCAGTTCGGATTTTTCTATCAAAGATCGGTATGAGTTAGATGAAAAGACACCAGCATGGAAACTCGATACCAAAGAAGAACCAACCAAGATCACATGGTACATCAATTCAGACTGGACAGCTTTGCCATTTGGTGAAGATGTGACGACAGCCCAAATCAAAAAAGATTTGAACATTGATATTGAATTTATTTCAGGGGATGATTCGAAATTAAACGCTTTGATTTCAAGTGGTGATATGCCTGATATCGTGACGTTGATGGATAAAACCAGTCAAGCAGCCACAAAAGCTGATAGCTGGGCATACTCATTGAACGATTTAGCGGAACAATACGATCCGTATTTGATGAATGTCGTGACCGAAGATACCTTCAAATGGTTTGCTTTAGATGATGGCAAAACTTATGGCTATCCAAACTATTCCAACACAGCAGCAGACTACGAAAGCGGCAATATTCCCGTCAACGACAACTTTGTGATCCGTGAAGATGTCTATGAAGCATTAGGCAAACCAGATGTTTCAACTCCAGAAAACTATGTGAAAGTCATGAAAGAAATCAGCGAGAAATTCCCTGATTTGACACCAATGGGCTTCACAACGATCGGCGAAACAGCAGGACCATTCTTAGATAAATTGCAAGATTTCTTAGGTGTTCCATTAGAAGATGAAGATGGTGCGTTCTACGACCGTAATTTAGATGAAGAATATATCTCATGGTTGAAAACCTTCAATCAAGTGTATCGTGACGGCAACATCAGTGATGACAGCTTTACCGATGACGGTCCAACCTATGATGAAAAAGTAAAACAAGGGGACTATGCAACGATCTTAGTCGCAGGAACGAGCGGACAAGGTGGGAACTTCACTGAATTCATGAAAAACTCTGACACACGCTACATCGCAATCGATGGCCCTGCCAGCACGTCTGGTCGTGAAGCAACCTTGAACCAAACAGGAATCTCTGGCTGGTTGATCAACTACATCACAAAAGATGCGGCGGATCCAGCAAAAGTAACCCAACTCTTCACGTACTTGATCGATGAACCAGGACAAATTTTGACAAAATTCGGTGTTGAAGGCGTGACGTATGAATACAACGATGAAGGCAAAATCGATTACTTGCCAGAAATCAAAGAAATGGAACAAACCGACAACGAAGGCTACAACAAAAAATATGGTATCAGCCGTTTCAACTACTTTAATAATGACCGTGTCAATGCAATGAAAGTCAAAACCGAAAATGCGTTGACTCAAATGCAAGAGTGGGGCGAAGGCAAATTGTATCCACACTTTGTGATCGAAAATACGGATCCAGATGCTGGAACTGCTGAAGCACGTTCAAACACAGCCATCAAAACCAAAATCAACAGCACGATCATCTCATTGATCCGTTCAAAAGATGAAGGAACATTTGACAGCACACTAACCGACTTTGAAAGCTTCTTAGATTCAAACAACTGGGATGCAATCAAAGACATTAAAACTGAAAAAATGGCCGAAAACCGCGAACGACTAAAATAACCCCCATAGGAGAGGAAAGGAAGCCAAAAAAAAGACCTTTCCTCTCCTTTGCTTTGAAACACAGGTTTTGCGCGTACTTTGCGCAAAATCTGATGTTTCAAAGTACTAGGCGACTGCAGGGAGCGTAGTGACCGTACAAAGAATCACTGCAATTGGCTCACGTAGTGAGACATGCAAGCTGCAACCTGCAACCCAGAAAACTGTACGTTGAGAAACGACCCAAATTCACAAGAAGGCAAGAAACAAGTTTACGTAGCACCCGCAGCACAAATCAGCAAGTTTTGATTGGAGGATCATAATGAATCGACTATTTTCTTATGAAGGATGGTACTATCGGGTCTTTGCTTTTTTAGCAGATATGATCATTGTTAGTTTTCTCTTTATGATTCCAGCAATGACGCTGATTCTCGCAGGACCAGCATTGATCGCGCTGTATCAGACGATCGATCAATTGTACAAGGAACGGGATGTCCCGATTTGGCAGCGATACAAGCAAGCATTCTTAAGCAATCTCAAACGTGGGCTCTTCTTAGAAGGTCTTATTATTGCGTATGTCGCAGTCTTTGCTGGGTTGATCTATTCCTTGATGATGATTACACCTTACTTTGGCGTTTTAGCCGTGATCCTCGTTAGCTTGGCTGCGCTGTATCTCGTCGTGTTCGTTCTCTTGTACAGCTTGTTTGCCCAATCATTGCAAGAAACAGCAAAAGAAACGGCCTATGCGGTTCTTAGCAGTACGGCGAATGCGATCATTTTATTGGTGGTCCCAATCATTGTCTTTGTATTGTGCAGCAAAGTGAACCTATTCTTATTTGTTTGTTTAGGGATCTCAGGCTCAGCCTTTGTCCAAGTGTTGTTTTTCAATAAAGTATTAGCGAAGGGGGAAGAGACAAATGACTGAATCCACAGCGACGGATCGATCCTGTTTTTGGGCTTCGGTCCAACAAGAACTTGACACCCTTCCGCTAGCCTTTGAAAGAACCAAACAAGCGCCTTTGCTGAAAGGGATCGATTGTTTTACGATTTCTTTTCAAAGTCTTGGTAATGAAACGATCTATGGGCATCTGCTGCTGCCAGAACAAGCGGCAGATTGTCCAATCGTGATTGATTTTTTAGGCTATATGAATCATGTGCAAGAACCGTTCCAATTTGCTCATTGGTTATTGATCGGCTGCGGCTGTCTTGTCATCGACAATCGCGGACAAGGGGGACGCACGCAAGATCAGGTTCCCTATGAGACCACGCAGCATGAAGCACCTTTTGGACGCGGCATCTTGAAAAAAGAAGATTTTTATATGAAGCGATTGGTCGCAGATAGTTTGCGCACACTAGAAGTCCTTCAACAGATACCGGAAATCGATCCGCAGCGCATTATTTTAAGAGGCGGCTCACAAGGAGGCGGCATCGCCTTATTGGTCAACGCATTAACGAACGTCCCGATTTTTGCGACGTTTGCCGATGTCCCAAGCCACTCCAATCTTGTCCATCGGATCGAACAAAAAACAGGAAGTTACCAGGTGATTCAAGAGTATATTGAACAATTTCCAGAAACGCGGGAAACGATCTATCAAGTCATGAGTTATTTTGATTTGAAGTATTTTGCTCATCAGATAACTGGTCCTGTTTATACATCGGTCGGCAGTGCTGATCCCATCTGTCCCATGGAAGATTTCTTCGTTTCCTATAAAAAGATTCCTGGACCGAAAGAATTGCGTATTTACTTAAATAAAGGGCATGGTGGCGGCGAAGCGAAACAAATCCGTCGTGAAATGCAGCAAATCACAAAATTACTCAAAGGAAATGAATGCAGATGAAAGCAGCAACCTACAATCTACGAGTCGATACCGACTATGACCAAGAATGGCAATGGCACTATCGATCGGAGGCGGTCTGCTCCTTGATCGATTACTACGACTGGGATGTTCTGGCGATCCAAGAAGCTCGTCCCAGCCAATTTGCGGATTTAGCAAAGTTAGCGCAGTATGCTTCCGTCACGGCTGAACGTGACGGTGATGGCTTAGGCGAAGGCATCGGACTGTATTATCAAAAAGAGGCTTTCGAGTTATTAGATTCAGGTTCGTTTTGGTTGTCATTGACACCGACTGAACCAAGTATTCATCCAGAAGCTGCGTATTCACGCTTATGTGTTTGGGCAGTCTTGCAGGAAAAAAAGAATCCGCCGTTTCTTGCTATCACGACTCATTTAGATAATATTTCAGAAATGGCTCGTTTTGAAGGGATGAAAGTGATCCTTGAGCAGCTGGCAGATCAGATCGAACGCTATCCTGTATTGCTGATGGGCGACTTGAATGCGGAGCCAACGGAGCGGGTGCATCGGTACTTAGAGCAGCATTTTCAAAATGCCAAAGAACATGGACAAAAGCCGCATCATGGGCCAAAAGGCTCCTATCAAAATTTTATTTATACGTTACCATGGCAAGAACTAGAAGAAATTGATTATATATATACGAAAGGCTTCACGGTGGTCAAAACCGCCTGTCTAACGGATTCTTGTGATCGTCGTTTTCCCTCCGATCATTTTCCTTTAGAAGCAGAAGTCCAATTTGAAGAAAGCAAAGGATGAATAAAAATGGAACAGCAGAAATTAACCGAACTACTTTCAGAAATGACCTTAGATGAAAAAATCGATCAGTTGCTGCAACTGGCAGCGGCTTTTTATTCAGATAAAGCAGAAGAGAAAACAGGTCCGATGGGCGACTTAGGACTGACACAAGAAAACATCAACAATGCGGGAACAACGCTAGGTGTTTCTGGTGCAAAAGAAGCGATCCGCGTCCAAAAAGAGTATATCGCCAATAACCGCTTGAATATCCCGACGATATTGATGGCGGACATCATTCACGGCTTTCGGACGATTTTCCCGATTCCATTAGGATTAGGTAGTTCATGGGATTTGGCAGCAGCGGAGAAAATGGCGGAAGTATCTGCCAAAGAAGCAGCTGTTTCTGGCTTGCATGTGACCTTTTCACCGATGGTGGACTTAGTAAGAGACCCACGCTGGGGCCGTGTCATGGAATCGACGGGGGAAGATCCTTACTTGAACAGTCGCTTCGCTGAAGCCTTCGTCAAAGGCTATCAAGGGGATGATCTGCGAACGGATTTCAACCGCGTGGCTGCTTGCGTCAAACATTTTGCGGCTTACGGTGCGGCTATCGGTGGTCGCGATTACAACACGGTCAATATGTCAGAACGCCAACTGCGAGAAAGTTATTTGCCAGGCTATAAAGCAGCCCTTGATGCTGGTGCCAAGCTGGTGATGACCTCCTTTAATACGGTAGACGGCATTCCAGCAACGGCCAATCGCTGGCTTTTCCGCGATGTTTTGCGAGAAGAATTCGGGTTTGAAGGCGTTGTGATCTCTGACTGGGCAGCAATCAAAGAAGTGATCGCTCATGGCGCAGCGGAGGATGAAAAACATGCCGCTGAACTAGCCATCAAAGCTGGGGTCGATATCGAGATGATGACGACTTGCTACACCGATAACTTGAAAGAGTTGATCGCAGAAGGCACCGTTGAGGAAGCCTTAGTCGATGAAGCGGTGCTAAGAATCTTGACCTTAAAAAATGAGCTGGGGCTATTTGAAAATCCATACCGCGGCGCTGATGAAGCCGCTGAAGCAGCCACTGTTTTGTCTCAAGAACACCGAGAGATCGCCAGCGATATCGCAAAGAAATCAATGGTGTTGTTGAAAAATGAAGGTGTCCTGCCGTTGCAGAAAACCGAAAAAGTCGCAATCGTAGGCCCAGGTGCTCACTCCCGTGATCTATTAGGGGCTTGGTCTTGGCAAGGGAAACAAGAAGAAGTAGTGACTTTAGTGGAGGGTGCCCAAGCCTTGGGTGCGGATCTGTTGATCGGTCAAGAGCCCTTTGATTATTTTGCACCGTCTGAAGCGGCGATCCAAGAAGCGATCGAATTAGTGAAGGCAGCCGATAAAGTGGTCCTAGCACTAGGAGAGCAGGAATGGATGAGCGGTGAAGCTGCCAGCCGCAGCGACATTCGTTTGCCGCAAGCCCAATTATCCTTGGTTGAAACCTTAAAAGAATACAACGAGCAATTGATCGTAACACTTTATAACGGTCGTCCTCTTGATTTGCAAGGTGTGGATGCAGCCAAAGCGATCGTCGAGGCTTGGTTCCCTGGAACCGAAGGCGGAAACGCACTTGCTCAGATCCTGTGGGGAGAATACAATCCAAGCGGTCGCTTGAGCATGTCATTCCCAGAAACCGTTGGACAAGTTCCTGTGTATTACAACGTTGACAATACCGGTCGTCCTTATGAAAGTGCACCGGATGAAAAATATGTCTCGAAATATTTGGATGTCTCCATTTATGCCAAATATCCATTTGGGTTTGGCTTGAGTTATAGCCCAGTTGCGTATTCTGCGGTGACGTTGGATCAGCCGACTATGACCAAAGATCAAACGGTCACGGCTTCCATCACTGTTACGAACCAAGGAACAGCAGCGGTCTGGGAAACGGTCCAATGCTACATTCGCGATTTAGTCGGTGAAGTGGTTCGCCCAGTGAAAGAACTGAAAGGCTTTAAGAAAATTTGGCTAGAGGCTGGCGAATCAGCAACCGTTCAATTTGAGATCACGGAAGAACTGCTGCGCTATGTCCACAGCAACCAACAAGTAAGCAGTGATCCAGGGAAATTCCACATCATGATTGGTGGGAACAGCCGAGACACCCAACAAACAACCCTGCAATTAGTTAGGTAAGATAGGAAGGTTTCTATGACGAAAAAAATAGTGATGAATAACGCAAATACGACCGTGACGTTTTTACCAAACGGTGATTTATATGAGATCCAAAGTCACGGTGTGATGATCAATCAGTTGATCGGAAATGCGCTAGATGGTAGTTTGAATCAAATCTATCTACGTCTGCGTGAGGCGGGGGAGTTGTCCTTTATTCCCTTGATCGGTTCAAATGCTAACAGTGCCTTTGCCTACTCAGAAAAACAGCTGACTTGGACTGGGACGTACCAGTCCATCGATTACCAAGTTGATTTCCAATTGGCACAAGATTGCTGGTTCTGGCGGGTTCAATTGAGTGGTTCTGGGGAAGCGGAACTGGTTTACGGGCAAGACCTTGGCAATGCCGCCAAAGGTGCTGTTCAATCCAATGAAGCCTATGTTTCGCAATATATCGACCATCATGTTAGCCATGATAAGGATCGCATCGTGCTTTCCTCGCGCCAAAATCAACCACAAAATGGTCAATTTCCATTGGTGGAACAGGGCAGCTTCCAAGCCTTAAAAGGCTTCTCGACGGATGGCTATCAATTTTTCGGTCGCAGCTACAAAGAAAAGAATCAACCAGCTGCACTTAGCCAAGAAACGTTAGCCAATGAAGTGTATCAATACGAATTTGCCTATACGGCACTGCAAACGCAATGGTTGACGGTAAGTGAGACGCCTACGGAAATCGTTTTTTACGCAGCGGTCAAAGCCAATCAAGCGACGGCAGTCAATGAACCGCAGTTTGCGCTTGAAACGCTGAAAGAAACTTATCAAGCCTTGTCCTTTGACTCGTTGCAAGCAACGGCGCAGCCACGAAAAAACTTCGGTCGACCGCTCACAGGGCTGACATTTTCCACAGAAGAAATCAACGAGCGGTTCCCGCAGCAAGAAGCAGTGGAAATCGTTGATAAGCAGCTTTATTCCTTTTTTACCCCTGACTATCACCATGTCGTGTTGAAGGAAAAAGAAGCACAGATGGAACGCTCCCATGGGCATATTTTGATGAGCGGACAAGAGTTGATCGTCGATCACCCCATTTTGAGCACGACTGTTTACATGACGGGGATGTTTAACTCCCAAATCGTATTAGGCAATACGAACATGAATAAATTGTTGAGTAATAGCCGCAACTCATTGAATCTGTTCAAACGTTCTGGTCAGCGGATCTATCTGAAAGACGGCGATCAATGGCGGATTTTAACGATGCCATCTGCTTTTGAAATGGGCTTGAATTCGGCGACGTGGTACTACAAAACAGCGGATGATGTCATCCAAGTAACGACCTTCACGAAAGCAAACGGACGCACGATCGCAACCACCATCACCAGTGAAGCAGGACGTGCCTACACCTGGGCCATCACCAATCAATTTGTGATGGGGATCGATGAAGCCGCACCGACTGCTACTGTTACGCAAGACCAGCAATTGCTCACCATCAAAGGAACAGCGGATTCACCGATTGCGGAAACTTATCCAGAATTGACGTATTATCTCCATGCAGCTCAACCTTTTGAACTGACCGATGAAGCAATCTTCAATGTGGCCGCTGCTGATAGCACGACCGTATTGACCTTTGCAGAACAGGCGACGGTTTCCTTCGTGATCCAAGGCACACTGACTGGTGAACCCTTTGTTTCCGAAACGTTAGATCGCCAGCAAGAAGACACTGCCTATACGGCCTTTGTCGATGATTTGTTGAATCAGTTTGAATTGAAACATTCGCAGGCGGACGTTACATCCTTCAATCACTTGGCACGTTGGTACACCCACAATATGCTTGTTCATTACCTGTCTCCTCATGGTCTTGAACAGTACGGTGGTGCTGCTTGGGGGACTCGAGACGTTTCCCAAGGACCGACTGAGTATTTCTTAGCACTTAATCGTCCTGAAATGGTGGCGTCCATCATCGAGCATTTGTTTGAAAATCAATTTGCAGATGACGGCAACTGGCCACAATGGTTTATGTTTGATCGCTATGAGAAACAAAAAGCCGATGAGAGCCACGGAGATGTGATCGTCTGGCCGATGAAAGTCGTTAGTGACTATCTCGAAAAAACCAAAGATTTCGCGATTTTGGAAAAAGAACTGCCTTATACGGATCGCGCGACCTTCCTGAAAACCAAGACCAAAGCTTCATTGTTTGATCATTTGAAAAAAGAAGTGGCGTATATCGAAGCGAACTTCTTGGAAGGAACGTACCTGTCTTGTTATGGCGATGGCGATTGGGATGACACCTTGCAGCCAAATAACAGTAAGTTGAAGAAACAAATGGCCAGCAGCTGGACCGTTGCCTTGACCTATGAAGTATTGAAAAAATTAGCCAGCCAGTTGCAGGCATTTGACCCAGAGTATGCCAAACATTTAACAGAACTGTCTAAGGGCATCAAACACGACTTTGAAAAATACATGTTAGCTGATGGCACGTTGCCAGGATTTGTCTATATGGAAGATAGCGAGCACGTGGAACTGATGGTCCATCCGACTGACAAGAAAACTGGTATCCAATACCGCTTGCTGCCGATGCAACAAAGCATGATCGGTGAGCTGTTATCTCCCGAACAAGCCGATCATCATGTGGCGATCATCAAGGAGCATTTGCAATTTCCAGATGGGGTGCGCTTGATGAATCGTCCAGCGACTTATGCGGGTGGTGTCAGCACCAATTTCAAGCGTGCAGAACAAGCAGCCAACTTTGGACGAGAAATCGGTTTGCAGTACGTTCACGCCCACATCCGCTTTACCGAAGCGATGGCGAAATTAGGTCGAGAAGAAGAGACTTGGCAAGCGCTTGGGGTCATCAATCCGATCCAGATCGCTCAACGGGTCGAAAACGCGGAGATTCGTCAAGCAAATGCGTATTTCAGCAGTTCTGATGGCGATTTCAAAACAAGGGTTGAAGCCCAAGAAAATTTTGGTAAACTTAAGGAGGCAGCAGTCGGCGTCAAAGGCGGCTGGCGCATCTATTCTAGTGGACCGGGGATCTATATGAATCAGTTGATCAGCAATGTGTTAGGCATTCGTACCTTTGTTGATCACGTTGAACTTGATCCCGTCTTGCCAGCGGAGCTAGCAGGGTTGACACTGACGTATCGACTCTTTGATCGGCCGGTCGAAATCGTCTATCATTCGGCAAGTACGCCGAAAGTATTGATCAACGGGGAAGAAATGTCCACTGAGTTTGCGGAAAATCGCTACCGTCAAGGTGCGCTTGTCCTGAAGAAAGCAGCACTTTGCGCCAAATTAAACGAAAACCAAACCAATACGATCGATATTTATCGTTAAGAAAGGAGAAGCCATGGTAGGAATCAAAGATATTGCCCAAAAAGCGGGTGTCTCCATATCCACCGTTTCGTATGCATTGAATGGCAGTCCAAAAGTGACCGAGGAAACCCGCGCGCGGATTCAAGCGATCGCAAACGAATTGAACTATGTTCCGAACATGGCTGCTCGCACACTGAAACGCAGACAAACCAACATCATCGGTGTTTATCTCGCCGATTATGCCGGAAGTTTTTATGGGGAATTGCTAGATGGTATCAAGAAAGGGCTGGAACTTTTCGGCTATGAAATGATCGTCTGCAGCGGCAAGAAGTCACACTTGTTTATTCCTGAGCGGATGGTGGACGGTGCCATCATTTTGGATTGGACGTTTCCAGCAAAGGAAATCGAGCAATACGCCCAACGAGGGCATCAAATCGTCGTGTTAGACCGTGTCTTGTCTCATGAAAACATCCATCAAGTCTTGTTAGACAATAAAGGAGGGGCTGTGCTGGCGATCGATCGCTTGATCGCTGGACAAAGCCAAAAAGTCTTCCTCTTAGCAGGGCCAGAAAAAGGCTACGACAGTCGGGAGCGCTTGGAAGCCAGTACGAAAGAATTGACGCGCTTTGGTATTCCTTATGAAGTCATTCCTGGTGACTTCACGGAACCTTCTGGTTATCGAGCGGCAAAACAGCTCTTAGCAAATGATCCCCAGTTTCCCATTGATATCTTTGCCTTCAATGATGAGATGGCGATCGGGGTCTACAAATATGTCCGCGAGACCGACTATCGCATCGGAAAAGAGATCCGCATCATCGGGTTTGATAACACGGAATTAGGCGCTTTTGTGCAGCCGCGCTTAGCGACGATCTCCTATTCGAAACATCGATGGGGCATGGTGGCAGCTGAGAAAATCGTACAATCGATCCAAGGGGATCCAGTGGCGGACGAGCATATTTATACCACTTTTGTGGATGGCGGATCATTTATTTAATTGATCCATTAAAGGAAAAAGAGTTGAAAAAGCCTCAAACAGAGAACACTGTTTGAGGCTTTTTTTGCGTTATTTCAAAAATAACTTTACTTATTTTATCAAAATCAGTGATTTATAAAAAAATAATAATTTTTATTTTGTTATTTTATATGCAATGGAATTTTTAAGTAACGTTTTTTATTCATTTTTGATTATAACATTATCATTATCTACAGTCAGAAGATAGGAAGCGTTCTTTTAACTTATTATTTTAGGTCGTTAGAAAAGAGTTTTGTGCCGCTGAATTTTGTCAAATATTCTAACTTTTTATTTATTTTTCTCATCTTAATTTAATTATGAGTGTTGATTTATCCCTCGTTTTTTGTATGATTTATGAAAGAGAAAAGCAGTTTTTTGAAAAGAATCGATGATTCATCCTGATAATTTGCGCTTTTTTTCAATCGATGAGTAACAGATAGCTCTAAGATGTGGAAGTTACAAAAATCGGAATTATGAAAAATCAATTATAATCATAATTTTGAATGGAAGAAAAAAAGAATTATAATTCTCTTTCGCCAACTCGCTAAACTAAGAGTTGTAACACAGGGCGTGCACTGCGCGATACGTTTATTTTTTTAAGATAGGAGGGATAAAGTGAAACGGTTTTTAACAACTTTACTTGTTTTTCTACTAACATCAGGTCCGTGTTTTTCATATGCAATGGTAGTGGCACAAGCCGAAAGTGTTACAAAAACAAGTGAAGAACAAAGTATGTCTTCTTCTGACCCTGTCGTTTCATCGATCGACAGTCTGGAAGAGACGAACGAAACTGAAGTGCAAGCATCTAGTGAACCTGCTTCGACAGATTCGTCTACAGGAGCCACTGACACAGCTTCATCTGAAACAGAAGCTTCATCGGAAGCTGCAGAAGAAGTACAGGTGACCTTTCTGACAGACACGGAGCATCTATTTGCTACCGGGGAAACCCGCACTCAGATCAGCAAAAACAAAGGGGAAGCACTAAAAGAAAGTGAGTTGCCAGTTTTCGAAGATGATACTGCTTTTGAAGGCTGGTCGTTAGATGGCACGGTCTATACAAGTCAAGCGTTGACCGAATTGATTCTCACGGAGAACCAAACCTTAACTGCTGTTTTTAAACCGACGGTTAAGGCAAGAGCGGCGGACATCTCGTTGGCAGAGCAATCGATCAAAGAGATCATTGCAGAAGCCGATAAAACGAAAGTGATCGCTGTACCAAGCCCAGCTGGAGATGGATCAGCATATGCGGAATACACCAATAGTGCTGAAGGCATTCGTCAAGCGTTGTTTGATATGTATCAAAACGGCAATGGCCAAGAATTTGCTTTGTATGTTGGCTCGGGTGGATCGTTATCACTGCCAACGAATCTGACTTCAAAGACGATTCCAGCCACAGTCGATAATACGAACATGACTTTTTATGCGCTGCAAGGAAAAGTCAGCCGCTTGATCATCACAGGGCATAGTGATGATCCCATCACAGATGCAACAACGTTGACCACTGGGAGTCGCACGGTTGCACTTGGCACGGACATTTACTTCGGTTCTCATGTAGTGATTCGAAACCTCAACTATAGTGGTACGAGGATGTACATGAATGGGTATAGCCTTTCATTGAACGGTGGGTCCACCGGGAACGGTCTTGCGATTTATGGGGGAAGCAACAATGGCGACCTTTCGGGAAACCCAACAATCACATTGAATGCGACAGGTTCAGGAACTTGGAATATTTATGGGGGGAATCAAAACGGTGGTACATTGACCGGGAATACAGCAATTGTCGTAAATAATACAGTAGGTAATATCAGTACGATCGCTGGAGGTGCCAATATTGGTACGATTGATGGGAATACCAGTGTCACGATCAATCGTTTAAATGGCACATTAGGCAGTTATTATGGCGGTGGTCTTGGAACAAACGCTTCCAATACAGCCAATGTGACAGGCAATGTTGAAACGACGATTCAAACCACCAATGCAAGCTTCCGTTTAAGTACTTTTGCTGGTGGCGTTCAATATGGCAACATCAATGGAACGATCCGCAGTACGATCTCGGGTGCAGGCGGTTGGTCAGGGATATCCAATCGGTTTGTAGGCGGTTCATTTTATGGCAACATCGGCTCTGACCGTTCTAAGGATGCCATCGTGACCAACCTTGATGCCAGCAGCTATTCCACTGGACGGAGTGAATTTGAAGGTGGCAATCGGAATACTGGTACCATCACAGGAAACATCGTCAACACCGTGAAAGCCGGACCGAGTGCCAGCGTCGGCGGAATTGGTGATTTTAACGGCGGTGGGGGAAACAACGTTAGTACCTTGACTCAAAGTTCAATGGGGGCTTCGAATACGACGACGTATGACAATTATACTCCGGAACAACGAGCAGCACTGGCAGAAGCAGCGGCAAGTTTTAAAGTTTATGGCGATATCACTTCTCATCTAGTCAGCGGTTCCTTTTCAAACGGTGCGATTTATTCGACGGCAGCTGGTCGAGGCGGCTATGTTGAGGGAAATACGACGATTGAAGTTGGTACGATCACTTCGGATGGTAGTCCTGGGGGAGATGGGATTGCTTACACAGGATCCAGACCGACAAATCTAGATTACTCAACGAGCAATAAAACGAGAGGCTATTCATCTGGATGGGATATCGTTGGTGGCGGCGGTTATCCAGGAACAGCTTGGGATATCTATATTAAAGGGAATACCAAAACGATCTTGAATAACACGGTTGCTCGCTGGACCTACGGTGGTTCCTTCTCAGGTGTCATTGAGGGAAATTCTTCCAATACTTTGAACTCTGGGATCGTCGATACGCTAGAAGGAACAGGCTATACTGGACGCCGTGTTTACGGAGATGGACGAACGACCGTAAATAATGGGCAAGTAGACTGGTTTTTATCTGGTGGCGGCTGGGATGACTTATTAGTGACCGGCAATGTCGCAGTAACGGTTTATGATGGGGTGATCAATGCCTCACTCGGTGCCTCTTATGGTGTCGCTTCTTCCCACACCATTAACGGAAACTCAGATAATCGAGTGTTTGGCGGAAACTTCTCAGGTACTCCGCGTACAGGGTCTAATGGTTTTTCAGGCGGTGTTACGAACAATGGACGGTTATTAGGAAATGCCAGTTTGACATTGGATTTGAGAAATTACGATGGTGAGTTTGCCCTTCCTTCTGGAACGAACATCTCAGGCGGAAATCCGTTTAACAGTACGAATATCGTTGGGACCGACAGCTCCAATACGATTACATTGAACATATACACAAAGCCGGGGTCAGATGCACTGAATGGGGCGACGATCTATGGTGATGGCGGACGGACTGCTAGCAATACGAGAAGCGGCAAAATTTATATGAATATCCAGGCGGAAGGATCAAGTATCGGGAATTTATACACCACGTATTATTCCAATATTTCTTCCAGTCAAATTTTAAGAGATGTCGAGATGCGACTTCAAGGAGCCAAAAGTATCAATGGGATCTCAGGCGGAAACGCGTCAGATAATTTTACGAACACGATCGTAGCCAACAGCAGTAATCAAGTGAAGATGAACTTTGGTGAAAATGTCGATGGGACAGCTTCTTATCAAACTGATCCAATCGCTGTGACGGGTCTGGGGATCGTCAACTTTACCGAATTGAATGTGACAAACGGTATCAAGCTGATGGCCAATGGGGGAGACATCAAAAATGGCCGTTCAGCGACTGCTGCCAATCACGCAACGACCTATCATCAGTTCGGTGACATCCATCTTTCCAAAGATGCTGGTATCGGGATTACTTCCGCAACGAATTTGATTTCAGGGGCGAAGTTAACGGTAGAAGACAAAGGGACGATCGAGTCGCCGCCGGGAACGGGACGAATCAATCTGTCAGATTTCGCCACACCAGATACGGACAAAGATCACTTAATGTGGCTGAAAACGACGACCAATGATGCAGGTTCTCGAGTCAACAGTCAAGGAACGTGGTTTGGGGCGGTTAGTGCCTATCAAGTACTGACCATAAATCCAACTGCTGCTAATGCTGCAGCGATCACGCCAATCAATTTCAGTGGGATCGAAAAAGCGACTGGGAAAACCTTCATTGGGGACAACGATGTCACCAATGCAGCCAATGGGTACGGTATTGCGATACCAGGTTCGATCATTAACTACGAAGTCGAAACACCGGGAGTCGCGAATGGGATCGGTGCCATTAGTCACGATGTAACGGCAGTCAAAGAGAACAATACGCCGCTGACCTTGCAAGCATGGGGAACTGAGCAGGCGGGGACGCAGGTGCAAAAAGGGCGTTTATTGATTCCCTACACGGTAACGGAATTGCCAACATTGACGTTCACACCAGAAACCCAAACGTCCGGTTCATGGGTCTATGGGGGTCAAATCAAATCCAGCAAGCTGGATAGCACGGATCAGCAGTTGACGGAACAACCAGATTCAGAACCAGTTGATTGGACGAGTCCTGATGGGGAATATAGTTACGATATCAGCGTCCGCTACTCAAATAAGGCGGAAGTCCAAGCACGCAATGTGATCCTTACAGAGCAAGAGGCACAATCGCTGACCAAAGAACAAGCTGTGACTTATCTCGAAGCTAGTGGGCGTCCTTTCTTTAAGGATACACTGACAGATGAGGTCTTAGCTGCGATTCAAGAACCGTTAGAAACAGCGGTCTATCGCAAACAAGCGATCACTTTTTCCGTAGGGGAAAACGATCAGAATCAGGCAGAAACTACCGTGAATCTGGTGGTGGTCAAAAATGAAAGTGTCATTTCTGCTGATCGGCAATTTGCCGTCTATGCAAAAGATGTCCGTTTGACCTTACCAGAAGCAACGGCACTGACAGATGAAGCCGCTTTGGCAGACTATACCCAAGCAACCACGATTTTTGCAGATAATCGGGCAAATGTACCACCGACTGTCGATCCGCAAGCTTTTGCCGCGATCCAGCAAGCAACGGAAGCTGAGCTGTTGAAAAATGTGTCAACGGCTTACCATTATGAAGCAGGCAGTCAACGGGCAGAAAAAGTCGTCAATGTCGCAGTTGCCGGCGAGCTTATTTTAAGCAGTGTGCCAACAGACTTTGATTTTGGGCAGCAGAAAGTTGCCACAGAAACACAAGATTATTGGCCAACGATCACAGGCGAGCTAGCAGTGAAAGATACGAGAGGGTCCGAACGGAGTCCATGGCGCTTGACGGTCAAAGAGCAACAGCCATTAACGGATGGGACAGATCAATTAACCGATGTCTTCCGCTTTGTGACAAACGGTCAAGAACAGATGATAACCAGTGGGGAAATGATCATCGAGGAAACGGAATTGACAGAAAATGGCACATACGTCGTGAACCAGCACTGGGGCGAAAGTCAGAATGAAGGAATCAAGCTTACCGTTCCAGTCGAACAGCAAAAAGTCGGGGACTATCAAGGAACCTTGAGCTGGCAGCTAGTTTCGGCACCTGGCAACCCATAAAGGCAGGAAAATAAATGAAAAAAATCATGATCGGTATTATTGCTGGCTGTCTATTAATGTTTCCTCAGCTCGTTTCAGCAGCCGAAGCAGGTGCCTATGACAGCAATGGCATTACTTCCTTTTTCGGTGTCTATGAAGAACCAGTTGAGGAGCCAGAAGAGCCCGTAAAAGAACAGCCAGGGAATAAACAAGTAAATCAAAAAGGCAACAACATTCTGCCGGCAACAGGGTCGGATCACTTTAATAGCTATCAAAGCAGTGGTCTTGTCGTTTTGTTGGCAGCAGGAATCATTTTAATCAAAAGGAGAACAAAAAATGAAAAAACTTTTCTTGACGGCAGGCATTCTATTGATGAGCACTGCTCTGTTACCAACAACCGTTAATGCCGCTGAATACACCTCAAATGGAGCAATCACTTTTGAAGCGGACCCGAATCCAACCAATCCAGTTGATCCGACCGATCCAGAAAAACCAGTGGATCCCGTCGATCCAACCGATCCAACCGATCCAGATGGACCAAACCCTGGAACAGCTGGACCATTATCGATCGATTTTGCTTCAAGTTTTCAATTTGGCAACCAACTGATCACTTCCGAAACAAAAGATTATTACGCACAGCTGCAAGAGTTCACAGCTGGCGCTGCTGGACCAAACTATGTGCAAGTAACAGATAAACGAGGAACGCAAGAAGGCTGGTCATTGAGCGTTGTGCAAAACGGACAATTCAAAACGGCTGATGACGAAGAACTAGTCGGGGCTTCATTATCGATCGCCTCAGGTGCAGCAACTTCGGTCACCGATATGCAGTATGCACCAACGGTTACGGCAAGTCATACCTTTGTACCCGATAGTGAAATCACATTGGTCAACGCACCTGTCGGAAAAGGAATGGGCACTTGGATCTACAAGTTTGGGAACGATGCAACGGAAGGGTCAACGGCAGTAAAATTAAATGTACCAGGCAGTTCCGTAAAATTAGCCAAAGAGTATCGGACGACATTGACTTGGAATTTAAAGAATGTCCCTGAAAGCAATTAAAATCACTGATTTTCAGTAAAACAGATAAAGGAGTGTCAAATAGAAATGAAAAAAACAGCATGGGTCTTTTTAAGTCTTGCCGTATTGGCAGCAGCGAGTGCAGCAACTGAGGTTTCAGCAGCTGAAGCGGCTTCTTACACCTCAAATGGGGCGGTTGATTTTATTCCAAATACCGATCCGACGAACCCAGTCAATCCAGAAAATCCAGATCCAGAAAACCCAGTCAATCCTGTGGATCCAACCGATCCAGATGGACCAAACCCTGGAACGAATGGACCATTATCGATCGATTATGCCTCTAGCTTAGATTTTGGTGTCAATAAAATCTCCAATAAAAACGAAGTCTATTATGCACGAGCACAAGGGTATTTGAATGACGATGACACAGTTTCTACATTAAAAACTGCCAATTATGTTCAAGTAACGGATAATCGCGGTAGTAATGCTGGTTGGCGGTTGTCTGTGAAGCAAAATGGTCAATTCAAAAACGAATCGACGTTGAATCAAGAATTGACTGGTTCTGTCATTACCCTAACAAGTCCTGCCGTTAAATCAAATGCGATCGGCGTTACTGCTCCAGTGGCAGAAGCGACGATCATATTGGATGCAGCAGGTGCTGAATCAGTGGTGATGACCGCAGCAAATCAAACGGGTGCTGGAACATGGGTCAACGCTTGGGGAAGCGTTGAGACGGTCACTGAAATAGATAAGGATGGCCAAGAAGTACAAGCAGATGTTACCAAAGCGGTCGCACTTTCTGTACCCGGCAGCACACCAAAAGATGCCGTTAGCTACACGACTACACTAACTTGGGTATTATCAGATACACCAGGAACGGAAGGATAAGGAGTATAGACATGAAAAAAACACTAGCATTTCTCTCAGTATTAGGGCTAAGCTTCGCTGCTCCTGCGCTGGCACAAGCAGCGGACAGCGCAGAATACAATTCAAACGGACAGATCACTTTTGAACCAAATACAGACCCAACCAATCCAATCAGTCCAACAGACCCAGATCCAGAAAATCCGATCAAACCAGTTGACCCAACGGACCCAGATGGACCAAATCCAGGAACCAACGGACCGTTATCGATTGATTTTGCTTCAAGCCTTTACTTTGGTACGCAAAAAATCACCTCAAAAACAGAGATCTACCATGCGGAAACCCAAAAATACGTAGATTCAGCAAATGTGAATCAAGAAGGACCAAATTTTGTCCAAGTGACAGACAATCGGGGAACAGAGAGCGGTTGGACATTGAATGTTCGCCAAAATGGTCAGTTCAAAACAGCAGAAGATCAAGAATTGACCGCCGCGCAAATTCGTTTGACGAAGGGAACTGTAGTAACACCTTCCTTGTCACCAAAACCATCAAATGTAAGTTCAACGATCACATTGAATCCAAATGGTGCTCAATCCTTAGTGATGAGTGCCCAAGATGGCGAAGGGGCAGGGACCTATCTAATGAGCTGGGGCGATAGTTTAGCTGCAGCTATGGATAGCATTGAGTTGGAAGTTCCAGGCTCAACGACAAAATATGCCAGCCAATACAACACCACGTTTACTTGGTTACTGACAGACACACCAACAAACCCATAAGTACCAGCTTTCTCCTTGAACCCTTTCGTGGTTTAAGGAGAATACATAGAAAGAAGGGACATCCATCATGAAAAAAATCAACCAGCTTTTGGCGCTCCTATTCGCAAGTATTTTCTTTTTTGTACCAACGATAGGAACCGCTTCTGAATTTAACTTTGCCGTCAATCCCGTAATTCCAGAAAATCAAATCGATAAAGAAAAAACGTACTTTGACTTGAAAATGGCGCCGGGTACGGTACAAACCGTTGAAGTTCAATTGCGTAATGACACCGATCAAGAGGTCGTCATCGCACCAGTGATCGCTTCAGCTACCACAAACTTAAACGGAGTCGTGGAATATGGCGAAAACGACATCGAAGCGGACGAAACCTTGCCTTATGATATGGCTGATTTGATTGAAGTGGATGAAGAGATCACGATCCCCAAACAATCCCAAATCACCTTGCCCTTAAAGATCACCATGCCTTCAGAATCCTTTGAAGGGGTTATCGCAGGCGGATTGACCTTAAAAGAGACGACAGAGGAAACCGATACTGCTGACAGTGAAGAAGAGCAAGGGTTAGCTATCAAGAATGAGTATGCCTATGTCGTTGCGATTTTACTGCGTCAAAACACAACAGAAGTTTCACCGGATCTAAAACTGCTGGATGTTGGACCAGGTCAAGTCAACGCCCGAAATACTATCAATGTCACTCTTCAAAATCCTGAAGCAGCTTACTTGAATTCATTACGCCTGATCAATGAAGTGAAGAAAAAAGGTGATAGCGACGTCTTGTATTCTTCGGATACCTCACGAATGCAAATGGCACCTAATTCCAACTTCTCGTACCCAATCTCTTTAGAAGGACAACGTTTAGAAGCAGGGACCTACGTGTTGACTTCCGTTGCCTATGGTGGAAAAAGCGATGAAGGGCAATACAAAATTGAAAATGAAGAAGGCGAAGAAGAAAGCTATCTCTATAAATGGACCTTCGAAAAAGAATTTACAGTGACGGGAGAGGTCGCACGTGATCTTAATAAGAAGGATGTGACGATCGAAACAGATTACACATGGCTTTACTTCTTGATCGGCGGACTGTTGCTACTACTCGCCTTGCTGCTTTTATGGTACCGACGAAAGAAAAAAAATGAAACGGATGAAGCGTGAGCACCTTGAGAAATGCTTGATCGATGGGTTGATCATCGTAGGTATTCTTTTGCTGGCACTGCCTTTTCTAAAAGAAAGCATCGTCAGTTGGCAATTACGCACCACGCAATTGACGATAGCCACCCAGCTGCCGGCAACGATCCCAGAAGAAACGATCCAAATGCCAGCTCTGTCAGATGTAATGGCGCCTCAGCCGACAACGATCACTGGGTACGGCTTTGTCGCAATCGAGGCGATCGATTTCCAGCAGCCGCTGTTGGTGGGACTAACGAATCAACAGCTGCTGAGAGGCGGCGTCGTGATGTTTCCCGAACGTTCGTTGAAAAATAGCAATTTTGTCGTTTTAGGGCATCATCTTGGGAGACAAAGTTTGTTATTTGGTCAATTGCTAGAAGCACAGGTGGGGATGGAAGTATCAGTGACCTATCTCGAGGAGAGTCAACAGTATATCATCACGGATAAAAAAATCGTAGACGAGTCGGACTTGTCGGTGCTAGAGGAAGAACAGACACCAAAATTGACCTTGATCACTTGTCCTACGCCTACTCGAACAGAAGAACGGTACGTGCTGACAGCAATTCCTGTTGAGCAGGCAACTGCCGATCATCCACAAAAACCAGCGGCGACAATCAGCACGCCGAAAGCAGCAAAAGTGATGGTTGAAAAACAAGAAACGGTATGGAAACAACAATCAATGAAAAATTGGTTTCTTTTATTTGTTATTTTATTTATAATTAGTGGATGTCTGCTGGGCGCCCATAAGTTGTTGGACCGTTCAGCGTCGTAGAAACATCATCAGAAGATGCGCTGATGATAAGGAGGGTGAATAAAATGAAACGCAGATTTGGCTTTGTCATTGGTGCGTGCATGATTATCGGAATGATCGATCTTGTTACAGAACAAGTCGTTTTTGCGACCATTTATAATCCGCTGGACCCCTCAGAAGAAATCGTCCCCACGGACCCACCAGAAGAAATACCAGAAAAAGTGGAGGAACCGCCAACTGAAATGGAAGAATCCAAAGAACAACCCGCGCCTGAACCAGAAACCGTTCCGAAAAAAGAGCCGGAGCGATCCTCACTGTCAGAAAGCAGTTTTTTGGAAAAGAAAAAACATTTTGCCCAACGAGTCATGCTGGAGGATGTCTTTGCGCCGGATCGTTTGAACGTCGATCTAGCACTGCCAGGAAATAATACAGATGGTGATGGCGATGATAAGCCTTCTTATCTTGCCAGCTTGTGCTACTTATTTTCAGGAAACGTCCTTTATGGCCAAAAAAACAATGGAGGCTTGAAAACGCATGTTTGTGACATTTTTGAATAAGGCGGACAAACGAAAATTGGTGATGCTGCAATATTTGGAAAACGCAGTCGCTCTTTCGGAAACGAAGGAAACATTGATGGATCAATTGACCATGTCAGAATTTTTGATCAACAAAACCGTTCAAGAATTGAATCTTGATTTTTATGAACTCGGATTGAACGAGGAATTTGAGATCGTGACCGATGGGACGGTCATTAAACTGAATGCCTCGGGGCTGGCAACTTCCGATACACTGCTGACCTATTATTTGGATCAAGCGTTGAAATTTTCCATGTTGAAAGAATGTTTTTTTGAGCAATTGTCTTCTTTATACGAATTTGCCACCAATCACTATTTAAGCCATAATCCCGTCTATAAAGAATTTAAACAGTTCAAACTGATCTTGAAAGAATATGATATTGAAGTGACGAAAGAATTTCAGCTGGTTGGGGAGGAAAGTGAGATCAGGGAATTTATTTTTCTCTTTTTTATGAAGGAATACTATCTGAATCATTCGCCTTTTCCAAAAGAAATCCTAGAAAAAGAAAAGACCTTTGATCGTTTTAATGAAAGCACCTGGCTTAAACCAGAACAGTCTGCTCGCATGCGGATTCGCAAGAAACATTATCTAGGAATCGTTTTGGCACGGATGACGAATGGTCATTACCTGCAAAACAGCGTGGAAAATGATTTAGTCTTGCCCAAACATCTCGTGATCATTGAGGAATTGAAACGCTGGCTGCAGGAGATTTTGACGATCACCGATCAAGAAGTGCTAGAGCGTGAAGCTCGAGATATTTTGCGCTTTTTGATCGTTGAGGGCTGGCTGATCGACAACAATAGCTACATCGATCAAGAACAAACCTATATCCAACAATTAAACGAGCATTTTATTCAAGCCGTCCAACAGCAGTTTTCCTTAACCGCGGACACGTTGGCACTTCTTCATGCTGAAACGACAACGATCCATTATCAGCTCTTGTCGTTTTCCTTTAGTTCTCGCTATGAATACCAATATATGGATGTGACGTATTTTCTTGAAACCTATCCAGAATATGCTGCCTTTTGCCGTAACTATCTGGAAGAAAGCCGCAACCGGCCGATCTTATGGAACAATAAAGAGTTTTTGTTTTTCAGGTACCTGATTCTGTTGATTTCCACGATTCCGCTAAAAGAGATTTTGGTTCCCTTGTATGTCTGCGTGGACTTTTCATTTGGCGATTCCTACAATCAGATGATCCAAAAGAATATCGAAAAAATCCTCGATTTAAATGTCCAATTCCAAAGTTACCCAGATGATCATACGCATCTGATTCTTTCAAACTTACCCTTTTATGGTGCATTGGGGATCGACCATATCTTATGGCTGGCACCACCTAGACCCATCGACTGGGCCAATTTCACTGAAAAAGTCAGTGTGATTCGAAGAGAACAGTTTCAAACCAAAATGGCACAATGAGCAACCCGCCGTTTAACTATCGAAAGCAACGTCTGCCTCAAATGGAGGCAGGCGTTTTTTGTAGAAACCTGTCCTATTTAAAAAGCGCCCAGGAATCTATTGCTCTGATGAAGGTTTCGGGGAAGGTCTGTGAAAAAGGACCATTTGATAGGATTTTTTTTTGCAGGAAAATTTGGTATGATAGAAAGAGAAGAAAAAGAGGTGCCCTATGATGGATGGGAAACAAACGAAGGCTGTGATTGGCCAGACATTGATCACCCTTTGTGAGACCAAAGAAGTGAATAAAATCAGCGTACAGGAGATCGCCGAAAAGGCGCAAGTCAATCGGCAGACGTTTTACTACCATTTTCCTGATAAAAAAGCTTTGATCCAATGGATCTATCGGCAAGATGCCCTGATTTTTTTGACGACAGAAGATGTCTCCCTTGATAACTGGGAAGAAGCCGCCTTGCGCATGCTGAAAGCAATGAAACAAGCGCCGGCCTTTTACCGCAAATCACTGGCTTATGACCGCGAAATCTTAATGAACGGATTTCTACAGATCACAGAACCGCTTTTTCAGCGCTTGTTCTTGGAGGTCGATCAAGAGCAGCAATTGACGAAACAAGACATTCTATTTTATAGCCGGTTCTTTTCCTACGGCTGCGGAGGCATTTTGGAAAATTGGATTCACAACGACTTTCCAGAGACCCCCTTAGAGATTGCAACGCAATTGTTTCGTTTGGCGAAGGATGTGGAATTTTTTGGCCACCAAATCTATGAAAAAGAGGAGCAGTGAGCGATGACGAAAGTTTTATTTGTTTGTTTAGGTAATATTTGCCGTTCCCCCATGGCAGAAGCTATTTATAAAGCAGAAATAACAAAACGCAAATTGGATTGGCAGATCGATTCGGCAGCGACCAGCTCATGGGAAGTCGGACATTCTGCTCATCCCGGAACCAAAAAAAGATTGCGTCAAGCAGGCTTATCCAGCGAGGGACTCATTTCACGGCAGATCACAGAAGCAGACTTTGCCAAATTTGACTGGATCATCGGTATGGATCAAAGTAATGTTGAAACACTTCAAGCGCTGGCACCTGCCGATACCACCGCAAAGATTCGTTCGTATTTGAGTGTTGTTCCTGGCAAAGAAACCGCGGAAGTACCAGATCCTTATTATACAGGAGATTTCGAAGAGACCTATCAACTGCTACAAGAAGGAATTCCTTTTTGGCTAGAGGTTATTTCTTCTGAAAAATAAGGCGTGTTCGCTTGTATTTTACCAAAAATTTGCTAAAATAGAACCATGTAAATGCGAACGTATGTGTGGTTTTTATAAACTGCTGCAACGCGCAGAAAGGAATGTCCAATGGAAAAGAAACCATCGCCCATCAAACAATTGGGCAAACTCATTGTGATGACATCCACAACGTTGCTGGATACCTTTTTCAGTGATGATGCTGACAAGAAGAATCAGTCTGAAAAAGTCAAAGAAATCCAGCGAACGCTGCAAGAGGCAGCCGCTGCCAAGCACCTGGTCGTGCTGCAAGTAAAAACAGAGAAATTGGGTGGTTTTGAAACCGTTACCGGCTGGATCGTCGGCAAAACGGTAGCAAAAGAACAAGTTGTCTTGAAATTACAAAGCGACCGTCAGCAGCTGCGGATTATTCCCCTGCATCATGTGCTGAAAGTTAGCACCTTGAATACAAAACCTGGCTTGTAGACAAGCCTGTGCATAGCAAAAAAACCGCTGCGTCATTAGACACAGCGGTTTTTTTATTGCTGGTTAAGCGTGCTTGTTTTTGACTTCTGCGAGTCGCCAAGCGGTCATCACAGCGATCAGTTCGTAAGGGATCGGCTGTGCAAAAGGAAACTGAACCGCCCCTTTACTGGTTTTGTAGGGTTGTAGGTCTTCTGTGAAGGCCGTGATCGCAGAAGGCGTGGGATAAAAGCCAAGATGCTGTTTGGCGCAGGCAAAATGCACGATATTTTCTCCCTGATGATAGGTAGGCATTTGATAACTGATTTTTTCAACCGCTTCAGGTAAAACGGCTTTGATGGTTTGACGGACCTTTCTTAAAATCGCTTGTCGTTCTGCTGGAGCTGTTGCAATGTATTGGTCAACTGTCGTAATGGCTTTTGTCATAGGACACCTCCTGCCTTTAGTATACGGCAAACCCCGTAAGAAAAAAAGGAGCCTGTCAGTGGGTAGCTGACAGGCAAGGAGTAAAAATGAAAAGTGTTAGTTAGGGTTGTTTGTTGGGTTATGTATACTATACTGTTCAAATATGAATTTTTTGTGGAGAAAAGATTGGAAAGTGTTTAAGTTTGCTGGCTGCGAAAAGAAGCAAAAAAAGACCCGTCGGTGGGTGGCCGACGGGAAGGAGTTAAAAATGAAAAAGTGTTAGTTAGGGTTGTTTGTTGGTATACATAGAGTATACGAGATAAATATGAATATTTTGTGACAAATCTTTTCGGAAGTTCTTAAGAAACCGTAACGGTTTGATTACAGAGAAAGGTTCTTTTCATCAAAACGGTTTTTCAAGGTACGATACAAATCAATGTATTGCCGATCATCTGCCGCATAATCCCAAATATAACTCATTTTTTCTGGTTTGAGTTTTTTCATCAACTGATTGGAACTAACGATGACATCATAGTTTTCTTGCTGGTTTAGATCATAAGGTTCTGCTGCTACGAAGGTCAAGTCATGTAAGAATTGATTCAATCCTTGAACGACTAAGAAATTGTCTTCTAACGCAACCCCTACCCGTAAACGATTCGAATAACGGATTTGATCATAAAACGGTAGCAGGGCGTGGGTATACATCGTTGCCATCTGCTCTTGGTTTTCATCGTTGATATAGTCCACCGCGGATTCTTCACGATAACTCGTTAAGAATTCATCGATTTTTTGCTGCAGCTGCTCTTCAGCAGACCCGCGATTGATCGATGGCGTCAGCAAGCGATAGATATTTGGAAACGGCTGACGGAAAACGTAGTTGCCGAAAGTCACATTGATTAAATTACCCACGACCAATGGCTCATCTAACAGGCCAGGTTGTGAAGCAAAGAAGGTTGCTTTCATCTCTGCTAACAAGTCTGCGACTAATGGATAAACTGGGTTTTGTTTGCTTGAAAAGAATTGCAAGGTTTGTTGCAACGCTTCTTCTTCAGGACTCAAATAGAATGGGAAGATTTGCGCCATCAAGTAAATAAACCCTGATTCGCCTTTTAATTGTTTGTCTGTCATTGAAACTTCAGGATCAACGACTTGTGTCAAACGCTCAAAATCGAAATATGGATTATTTTTCATTAGGAAATTGTACCGCTTGTCGTATTTGGCAAAATTTCCTTTTTTGATTCGTAAAAGAATCAAGGCGGCGAAATACTTCAACTCTAATCGGCCAAGATAAGAATGAGTCATTGGGAAGTACTCCGTGAATCGATCCACCATTTTTTCTGTCTCACTCTCAGCGATCGCAAATGGCCATTCTATTCCACGAGTACCTAACCAAATGATATTGAATAGGGAGAGCCGCACAAGACGCTCATCGCCCACCAAGTTTGATTCAGTGTACGTAAAGCGAAGCTGAAATTGCTTCAAATGTTTTTTTAGATGTTCAAATTTGCGAGACACCGTTGAACGACTGACATCGTATTTTGCACAAAAATCCGTGATCGTAGGATGGTCTTCATTCAGCATGTAAAGAACATATAAGAACGGAACGCTTTTATTCAATAAATAGAAGCGGTATTCATCGATCGTTACCGCGATATTCTGAGGCTGTAATTTACCGCCACGACCGAGTATCGACATATGATCCGGAGTTAACTCAGTTAGATCTTGGTCGATCTCAGTCAACTCTATAAAAGCTTGTTGGTAGCTTAACTCCATTTCCTTTGCCAATTGTGCGATTGGGTGGCTAGGGTTTTGCAGAGTCAGCATACGCCGGAATATTTTAAATTTAATTAATGTTTGCGGGTCCATCATAAGTTCTTCATAAAACATAGGTATCCTCCTTTGTGGCTCTATTGTATCTTTTTTTTACGAAACTGTCAGTCTTTTTAATCAAAAAAATAGCCTACCCTTTAAAAAAAGGTAGGTTATTTTCATCTTTTTAACTAATTTAGGCTGAAACAGGGTCTTTTTTGAACCACGACCATAGCAAACCGATCAAAAATCCGATCGCAGCCGGTACGACCCACCCCATCCCGATTTGGAAGAAGGGCAGATAATCTGACGCAAAAGACAAGATTCCTTGCACGAAAGCGTTGTTGGTAATCAGTGCGGGACTTGCATTTAAGCCGTCGATGATTGCAGCGATCAATGTGAAGTATGTCGTCATTCGGTAGACACTGGCACGATGATGAAACAAGGGACTGATGATCGCCAACAAAATCAACGTGATCGCCAGTGGATAGATAAACATCAAGACTGGAATAGAAAACTCGATGATATTGGTCAAGCCGACATTGGCGAAGATCGCTGGCAAGATACTTGTCAAAGCGATAAAGAACCCGTAGCTTTGCTTGGGAAACAATCCAGCAAAGGTTTCGGAAAAAGCCGTGATCAAACCAATGGCAGTTTTTAAACAAGCGGAGATAACGATCAAAGCCAACAGCAGACTGCCGACAGTGCCAAGGTAATGGTTGGCGATTTGTGCTAAAGCGATCCCCCCGTTTTCGCTGATAGGAAATTGCCCTAGACTTTTGGTTCCCATATAAGAAAGTAAGGTATAGATGATCCCCATCAACACGATACTGACAGAACCAGAAAGGATCGTGTCTTTTGCGACCGTCGTAGGTTTTTCAACCCCCATATTGCGAATCGTCGAGACGATGATGATCCCGAAGGCTAAAGATGCCAGCGCATCAAGGGTATTGTAACCGTTGGTGAAACCAGTAAAGAAAGCATCGCTTTGATAGCTAGGATAGATCGGCGCATCGCTGATGGTTCCTAGAGGTTGCCAAAAAGCAAAAAACAGCAAAACGCCTAGTAAGACCAGAAATAATGGATTCAAAAATTTCCCTACATAATCTAAGATTTTGCTTGGTTTACGAGAAAACCACCAGGCAGCGCCAAAGAAGAGGGCAGAAAACAACGCCAATAACCAAGTTTGCATGTCAGATGAAACATGGGGAGCGATCCCGATCTCATAAGAAGTGGTAGCCAAACGGGGCAAAGCAAAGAACGGCCCGATCACTAAATAAAGCAAAATCGTAAAAATAAGTGCGTAGCGTCGATTGATTCGAGAAGCTAATTCAAAAACACCGCTGCTCTGGGAAACCCCAATGGCGATCACCCCTAAAAACGGTAAGCCGATCCCTGTTACTAAAAAGCCAAGATTGGCCAAGCCGACATTCGCACCGGCTTCTTGTCCCATGTGGACTGGGAAAATCAGATTTCCCGCACCAAAGAAAAGACCAAAAAGCATTGATCCAACATACATATAATCCTTAAACTGTAACTTTTTTTCCATAAATGAAAGCTCCTATAATTCCTTAGTTTTAAAAAAAATAACAAAGTTTCTAACAAATAGCAATGGTTTTTTGTGATTTTTTGATAAATTCTGACAATTGTCGTTTAGAGAATAAAAAACACTTAGCATTAAATTCTTCCAAGCGTACTGAAAAAGGACGAAAAAGCTCGGAAGAAGACCGCTAAGTGTTTCAAGACAGAAAATTAATTCAACACACGGGAAAGGAATTCTTTGGTGCGCTGTTCTTTTGGATGAATAAAGATATCTTCAGGTGTCCCTTGTTCGGCAATGACACCTTGATCCATAAAGATGACACGATCAGATACTTCTTTGGCAAAGCCCATTTCGTGGGTAACGATCACCATCGTCAAACCAGTATGAGCTAACGTATTCATGGTCTTCAACACTTCACCGACCATTTCTGGATCCAGCGCAGAAGTCGGTTCATCAAACAACATGACATCTGGATTCATCGATAAGGCGCGGGCAATGGCTACCCGTTGTTTTTGTCCGCCTGAAAGCTGGGAAGGCTTGGCGTTGGCATATTGAGCCATACCGACTTGCTCCAGATTTTCTTTGGCAGTCGCTTCTGCTTCTTTGCGATCACGTTTCAAAACAGTGACTTGTCCCGTCACGCAGTTTTCTAATACATTCATATTGTTGAATAGGTTAAAGGATTGGAAAACCATTCCTAGATGTGTACGGTATTTCGGCAAGTCATAGCCTTTTTCCAGCACATTTTCACCTAAGTAGATGATTTGCCCACTGGTTGGTTTTTCTAACAAGTTGATGCAGCGAAGAAGTGTGGATTTTCCTGAACCAGAAGAACCGATGATCGTGACAACTTCTCCTTTATTAACAGACAAACTGATATCTTTTAAGACTTCGTTGTCGCCAAAACTCTTTTTTAAATGGTCAATTTCAATGATTGCTGACATGTTCTTCCTCCTTATTCGTTCGGGTTGATGTCTTCTAATTTGACATACGCACTGGGACCGTCCATTTTGCGTTCAACAAAGCGCAAGATCTGGGTGGCGCTGATGGTCAAGACTAAGTAGATCACACCGATGATCGCAAATGTTTGGAAGTATTGGAAGTTCGTTCCAGCGGCTGATGTACCTTGGAAGAAGAGGTCCGCAACACTGATGACACTTAAGACGGCAGTATCTTTGATATTGATAATGATCTCATTTCCGGTAGCTGGTAAAATATTGCGCATTACTTGCGGCAACACAACTTTGATCATGGTTTGCCAATGGGTCATTCCGATGGCTTGAGCTGCTTCAAATTGGCCGTCATCTACAGCAAAAATCCCCCCACGAACGATTTCAGACATGTAGGCACCCGTATTGATAGAAACGATCAGCACAGCTGCCAGCGTGCGATTCATGGAGACACCAAAAGCTAGAGCCGTTCCGTAGAAAATAACCATTGCCTGAACCATCATTGGGGTACCGCGGAAAACTTCGATATAGATGGTCAGCAGGCCATTGACGATTCGTTGGAAGAAACGTCCTACTGGATTTTCTGAAAGCGGCAGTGTCCGGAAGATACCGACTAAAAGACCGATGATCAATCCGATGATCGTTGAAAGGATCGCGATGAATAAGGTCAAGCCAGCGCCTCGTAAAAAGAGCATGCCGTAATCATCAATGATTTTTTTGAAATCAGCGATCAGACCTTGATCCGCCGTTTCTCCGCTGGCATCTGCAGGCTGATCTAAGACTGCTTGATCCATCAGGGAAACCCGTTCTTCTTCAGAGATTCCTGCAAGGATCTCATTGACTTTTTCAACATCGGGATCGCCTTTGCGCATCCCGACTGCTACTTGGACGTCTTCTGGATTGGTTTCAAAACCTGCTCCTTCATCGAACTCGACCATCTTCAAATCAGGATTTGCTCCGACGGCAGTGACGCCTTCTGGTCGTTCACTGACGTAGCCGTCAATGATGCCCGAAGCTAAAGCAACGCGCATGGAGGAGAAGTCCCGCATGGCTTGTTCTTTTTGGACCTCAGGGATTTGATCAATGACCGTATAATGGAAGGTATTCAGCTGAGCAGTGATTTTTGCCCCCGAAAGATCGGCGAGGCTTCTGGCATCGGCGAATGCTCCATCTTTACGTACTACGACCACCAAGTCGGATTCATAGTAAGGATCGGTAAAATCAATTTGCTCGCGGCGTTCGGCCGTTGGTGACATACCAGCGATGACGGCATCGATAGTCCCCGCCTGTAAAGCTGGCGGCAGACCGTCCCATTGGGTTTTAACGATCACTAATTCCTTGCCTAAACCTTCAGCGATTCGTTTGGCGATCTGGACATCGTAACCGCCGGCAAACGCCGAGCCTTCTTCCCCAGAAATCGGCACGGCACCATTGGCGTCCGTCGTTTGCGTCCAGTTGAAGGGGGCATAGCCTGCCTCCATACCGACACGGAATTGTTCCGCAGGCGTTTGGTCATCCGCTTGCACGGTTAGGGGCAGCTGAATGAGGGTTAGACAGAGGGCGAAGACCGCCCAGATCCAATTATTTTTTTTCATTTTATCTCTTTCCTTTCACGAGTTGGACAAGCAGGTAAGGATGAAAAAGCAAAAAAACAGCCGTACTCCATGATTGGAAAACGGCTGTTGACAGGTCATCGTCGACAAACCTTTCACAAAACATAGCGCAACTTAGACAAGCTAAGACAGTCCACAAATTGTTCATTTGCGGCCCAACAAAATCGATGCAAGCAAAACCGATCTTGTTTCGGCGATGTTCCCTAGCTCTGCTGTAAACGTGTTGCTTCACTCAGCAGGATTAATGAACCTCGCGACCTCTACCTAAATGTTAAAGGGTACTCGTATTTAATTTGATTCTTCTCAGAGTTTAGAAGAAAAGCACCCAAATGTCAATTCTTTTTAACAAAAAAACGACCATTTCCCTATTTTTATCAAAGAGAAAGCGGATCGTTTTTACGAGTGTCTATTGGAACCCTTAAGCGACTTTCGCTTTTGGTTCACGGCCTAAAACAGCTTGGATGACTGTCAAGCCAAGCAATAAGCCAAGTGCTAGATAGATGAGGCTTGAGTATTGTGTAACGCCCCAATCTTGTCCTAAGGTACGGTAAACCACAAGGACGATGGCTTGAATGATTGCTGTGATGACATTTAAAAAGCCAAATGCCCATAAATTGCCATTTTCTTTACGTGCTAAATAGAAGATAGAGAAATATAAGCTGACTGCCAACCAACCGAAACTGATAATGATCATTGCCCAATAAATAATAGCTGCTACCAATGTATTTCACCTCACTTTGATTCGTGACTAGTTTACCACGTTTTTTGTTCCTTGTCATGAAGGAATCTCTTTCTTTGTGAGGCAAAAAACAAAGCGCAAAAGCAGTAATGAAAAGATCGTCTGCTACATTTGCTATTGGTGGGTTTGCTGAAAAAGGGACGATTTTTCTCACTGGGGTTATTTTCAGCTGTGTATAATAGAAATAAGTTGTTTTTTGCAAAAAAATACGAGTTAAGAATCAATTAATAATTAGTTAATAGCTGATTTAGATCTGCTTGCTAGAATGATCACAGAAGCAAGCAAGGAGGAAGTAGAAATGGAAAATGTTCTTAAAATCAAAGGATTAAACAAGCGTTACGGCAAACAGCTGGCGCTGCATGATGTCGATCTAACGATCGCCAAAGGAGATATTTATGGATTGGTAGGGAGAAATGGTGCTGGGAAGACGACCTTACTAAAAGCGATCGTGCAGTTGATCCAACCCACCAGTGGCAGTCTGCAGTTGTTTGGTGTTGAAGGCGGCAAAGCCTACATCCAGATGCTGAAACGGGTCGGTAATGTGATTGAGACCCCAGTCGCTTACGACCAATTGACGGCTGAACAAAATTTGAACTATTATTGCAAAATCAGCGGGGTGGTGGAACCTGATGCCGTTAGTAAGGCACTGGCATTTGTTGGTTTGACCAATGTCGGCAACAAGAAATACCGTGATTTTTCTTTAGGGATGAAACAAAAACTGGGCTTAGCGATTGCTTTGTTGAATCAGCCAGATTTTCTAATTTTAGATGAACCGATCAATGGCTTGGATCCTGTCGCGATCGTTGAATTTCGAGAGTTGCTTTTACGATTGAATCAAGAACGCGGCATGACGATTTTGATCTCCAGCCATATTTTAGAAGAGTTGTACTTAGTGGCTACACGCTTTGGAGTCATTAGTGAGGGGCGTCTGATCAAAGAGATGACCAAACACGAATTCGATCTGATGGCGAAACGGTTTATTCAATTAGAAGTCGATGATGTAGCCACAGCTAGCCGCTTACTGGACAGTCAACTGATTTCTGAATATAAAGTTGTCAGTGACCACAAGATCCACATCTACCAAGAAAATGTATTGATTCGTGATCTAATCCGTCAATTGGTTTATGAAGGGATCGCTATCGACCAGATTTCTTTTGAAGGGGAAAACCTAGAGTCGTATTTCAAAGAGTTAGTGACAAGTGAAGGGGGAAATTAAGATGTTGAATTTTATTCGGGCAGATTTGTATCGTTTATCTAAAAGTAAAAGTTTTTGGATCACAGAAGGAATTATTTTATTGTTGGTGATTTTAGCGGTTGTTTCAAATGGCGACGTGGGAGTCACCCTGGGAGATAGTACGCAAACCACAGGCAGCCTTGCCGAAATGACGGGTTTTCTTGCGATCCAGACCAGCCTGTCTTCCATGTTATTGTATTATTCACTGCCGTTAGTGATGCAAGTTTTAGGGAGTGAGTACACGAAAGGGACGATGAAGAATATCATTACCGTCGGTGTTTCTAAACCCGCCTATCTCTTTGGAAAATTCTTGGTGTATGCGTTGGTACTTGTCTTGCAAATTTTGGCTATTTGCTTAGTGAGCTTTGTTGCGGGAACGATCATTGGCGGTACCGGCTTTGAAGACATCTCTCAGCTAGAAAACTTAGTGTATTATTTCGCTGGCTTTGTATTGATCTTACTGGCTACCTCATCCTTTGCTTTGTTGGTGTTGTATTTGACCAAAAATACAGCAGTCAGCGTGTTGGCGACGATCTTTATTCCGATGGGCTTTGCGATTGCACGTTTTTCTTTGCCAACCTGGAAATTCTTAGAATACTTGGATTTCCAAGGCGGATTAGAGATGGTGACTATGACCACTTTCAAAACGTGGGAAATGGTTCAACCAATTTTTGTTGGGAGTCTGATTAGTTTGTTGCTTTGTCTTTTGGCTGCACATCTGGTGTTTAAGAGACAAGAATTATAAAGAAAAGAAAAACGTCCAACAGGACCGACCGCAAAAGGTCAGACTGTTGGGCGTTTTTGTCCGTGTAGCCAGTGTTTAATGGGACTTAGCAGACTGCTGCCAAGCCAAAGTCAAACGAAACGTCTCTTCGGTTGTATCCAATTGAATCTTGCCCTCTAATGCATGAGTCAATGCCGCGATGATATACAGACCAAGTCCAGCTTGCTGTTTGTGCCGTGAAAGGTCTTCCGTATAAAAGCGGTGAGTCAATTTTTCTGGGTGCTGAATCGGTGTCCTCAGCTGATTCTCCTGTTGGAAAACGATGCGATCTCCTTGTTGTTTCAAGCGGATCGTTCCCGTTTCATTGCCATGTTCCAGCAGATTACCAAGGACATTTTGAAAAATACGCTGCCAACTTTTTTTATCTGAAATGATCATGATATTGGGTTGGATCGCAACCGTCAGTGATAAATGGTTTTCCTCAAAAGAAGGATAGAGCTGGAGCAGTTCCTCCTCCAGCAAACGAGAAAGATCGAATTCTTCTAAGGTCAAAGCCAGTTGATTGTCTTTGAGGCGCTGATAGGTCAATAACTGCTCCAGATGATTTTCGACTTTTTCTAGGTTACTGCTGACTTTTTCCAACAACTGCAGCTGTTGGTTGTCGAGGGTCGTATCGGCTTGCAGCAGTTGTGTGTAGCCGCTGGCGACCGTTAAAGGTGTGCGCAAGTCGTGAGAGATATTTTGAATGGCTTGTTCCAATTGCTGGTTTTCTTGCAGCATTTGATAGTGTTGCTGCTTATTTTTTCTAAGTATCTGATTGTTTAACAAGGCGATCGCTTTTAAAGCGGGCACTCGGGTCTGCAAATGGATCTCTTGATTTGTTTCGATTTCGCTGATTCTTGCTAATTGTTGGTGGTACTTTTTCAGATCATACAGTAAAAATAGCCAGTAACCGATCAATAAAGCAACGATCAAGGCAGCGAAAAACTGAAGTATATGCATGGGGTTCCTCCTTTTTAAGCTAACTTGATGCCGATGCCCCAGACAGTATCGATATACGCTTCCTCTGGATCGAGTGTTTTGATTTTGCTGCGTAAATGGCTGATATGGACATTGATCGTGTTTTCTTCACCGTAATAGGGTTCTTGCCAAACAGCTTCATAGAGCATTTCTTTCGTATAAACTTTTTTGGGGTTGGCTAAGAGCAGGGAAAAAATCTCAAACTCCTTTTTCTTCAACTGAACCGTTGCTTCTCCTCGTTGCAGCTGAAACGAGTCAGGCAACAGTTGAATGTTTTTATACGAGAGGCTGCTGGCAACAGGAGGGGCTTGTTTATTTGTGCGCAACTGAACAATGATACAGGCTTTTAATTCTTCGACATTGAAGGGTTTCGTTAAGTAATCATTGGCACCCGCCAGCAAAAGGGTGGAAACATCGGCTGGTTCATCTAAGGCAGTCAAGATAATGACGGGGACCGTGGAGGTTTGGCGAATCTCTTGCAAGACTTGTGTCCCATCTTTACCAGGGAGCATTCGATCTAGCAAAATCAAGTCGAAAGCATCTTGCTGAAAAAGTAGCAGACCTTCCGTGCCTGAATAGGCTTGCTGGACAGTATAGTCAGCTGCTAAAATAGTAGCCAACATTTCGCTGATCTCATTGTTGTCTTCGATAATCAAAATTTTCATTTGGTTTTCCCATTCTCCTTGCATTTGTTGCATCTATTATAAGCAATTCCGCACGAAAAAGCATTAGTTGCTTTTAAAAAAGAAAATGGCTGATTTTTCGCAAAAACGGTTCTTTTTCGGTTAGAATAAGAGAAAAGCCATAAAGGAAGTTAGAACGATGAAGGTATCTATTGAGCAAGCAATCGCAGCGGTCACCGCCGCATCATCCGTGACCTTTTTGACGGGGGCTGGTGTTTCGACCCCATCGGGCATTCCTGATTACCGTTCCTTAAAAGGGGTCTATCAAGGAGTGGCACAGCCAGAGTATTTGTTAAGCCATGACTGTTTAGAAAACGAACCGGAAACATTTTATCAGTTCGTCAAGCACCTCTACCATCCTCAAGCACAGCCTAATATCATTCATCAAAAAATGGCTGAGCTGCAAGCGAAGAAAACCGTCTGGGTCGTTTCGCAAAACATCGATGGCTTGCATGAAAAAGCAGGCAGTCACCAAAGAATCGATTTTCACGGCTCTTTGTACAACTGTTATTGCCGAAAATGCGGCAATCAGGTACCTTGGCAAGCGTATTTGCAAGATTGGCACCATGCAGGGTGCAGCGGTCAGATTCGGCCAGCGATCGTGCTTTACGGGGAAGGATTTACTGATGAAACCATTGAAGGAGCCATTCAAGCCGTTGCTCAAGCCGACCTGACGGTGGTCGTGGGGACTTCGCTGCAAGTCTATCCTTTTGCAGGGTTAGTCGATTACAGCCAGCAGGTGTTGGTCATCAATAAGGAACCATTGGCGATCCCGAATGAATATGGCATGTTGACCGCAGCAGCCGAAACGTTTTTCCAGAAAATTGAATGAAGGAGTTTATGATATGACACAACGTACCGAAAAAGAGAAAATGATTGCTGGCGAATTGTACTTTTCCCCAGATCCAGAATTGGTGGCAGATCGAAAATATGCCCGTGAACAAATGAACCTGATCAACCAAGAAACTGATACAAAAATCAAAGAGCAGTTACTAAAAGAAACTTTCGGCTCTGTGACTGGTCGAATCTATATCGAACCGAATGTCCGCTTTGATTATGGCTACAATATTTCTGTCGGCAAAAACTTCTATGCTAACTACGACTGTGTGCTATTAGATGTTTGCCCGATTACCTTTGGCGACAATTGTATGCTGGCACCCAATGTTCGGTTGTTTACGGCGACTCATCCATTACATCCGGTCAAACGAAATAGCGGCTTAGAATTAGGGGCACCGATCGTGATTGGCGACAACGCATGGATCGGTGGTGCGGCCACGATTTTGCCAGGGGTCCGCTTAGGCAACAATGTCGTGGTAGGCGCTGGCAGTGTCGTTACCAAATCATTCCCAGACAATGTTGTGTTGGCGGGAAATCCAGCACGGGTCATCAAGACGATCGATTTAGAAGAAGAAAACAACCAGCAAGATCCCTTGGCTGTTCAGCGGGCAGCGATCGATGACATTGATTGGCAAATCACGCATCTTTTGGAAAAACGTATGAGCACGGTCAACGAAATCGTACAATTGAAGAAAAGCAGTCAATTGCCAGTATTAGATGAAAATCGTGAAGAGAAAGTGCTGGAAAACATTCGGCAGGCGATTTCTAATCAAGCCTATGAAGAAACGATTTTGGCTATGTTTCAATCAATTATGAACCACTCAAAAACCTATCAAGTGAATCAATTGGAGGAATGAGTATGGATGGAGGAACACGTCGAGAAAACATTTTAGCGGCATTGAAGCAAGCGGACAAAGCGATCAGTGCCAGCAAACTGGCAGAATCCCTCGGAGTCAGCCGTCAAATCATCGTTGGGGACATTGCCTTATTGCGAGCAGCTGGTGAAGCGATTGTGGCTACGGCTCGCGGCTATCGTCTGCAAGCGCTGTTGGATGAGGCAGGGCATGTAAGTAAGCTCGCGGTGCAGCATCGACCTGAACAAACGGAAGAAGAATTGCGCATCTTTGTCGCTTGTGGTGTGGAAGTGGTCGATGTCATCGTTGAGCATGAGATCTATGGAGAGATCACTGGCAATTTGCAGATTCAAACAGACCAAGACGTGACTGATTTCATCAACAAAACCAAACATGCAGAAGCCCGCTTGCTCTCAGATTTAACCAATGGGGTACACTTGCATACGTTGCGCTACACCGATCCTGCGGCTCTGGAAAAAGCCAAACAACAGTTAGCAGAAAAAGGCATGCTCTATCAAAATTGAGGCGTAAACCATTCTGGCAAGGACGCTTTGCGGAAGTCTTGGCAAATCCTCAGATGAAAAAATTGTGATTTTTTGTTGACAAGGTGTTCATTTTCCAGTAAAGTACTCTTCAACAAGAATAATGAATCTGTTGAGAAGGAAAGTAACCGCGGATACTTCAAAGAGAGACTCTGGTTGGTGGAAAGAGTCAAGTCAGAAGCGATGAAAAATGGCCTTGGAGGATTGATTGTCGATAAGTAGGCAATCACGGATGCGCACTATCGTTACAAAGTGCACCAATCTCTAGCACGACTAGACGTTGGGTTGAGGGAAGGGAAACCTTCTAAACAAAAGGTGGTAACACGAGTATTCGTCCTTTTACTAGCAAACGCTGGTAAAAGGACTTTTTTTATACCCAAAATCAAATAGCACCACACACGAAGAATTGGTAAGTACAAAAGCACGTTTTTTCAACAGAGAGCTTCGGTAGCTGAAAAGAAGCATCAAACGACTTTTAGAAAATGGCCAAGGAGTGATTCGTTCCGAGCAGTAGTTTGCAAGGCGACGACGGTAGCGACCGTTATCTGGCTAGAGTATGATCGTACTCGAAAAGGAGCTGTATGTGAGTGCAGCTTAAACTGAGGTGGTAACACGCAAAAAGGCGTCCTCAAACAAGTCACAGGTGACTTGTTTGAGGATGCCTTTTTTTTATTGAAAAAGACAAGAACTAGGGGGAAGACGATGATTTCATTAAAAGACATATCAGTAACATTCAATCAACCAAAGAAACCCGCGATCCAAGCGGTCAAAAACGTATCGATCGAGATCGACAAAGGGGACGTTTACGGCATCGTGGGCTACTCAGGCGCCGGGAAAAGTACACTCGTCCGTGTGATCAACTTATTGCAGCGCCCAAGTAGCGGCAGCGTCGTCGTCAATGGTACCGAGCTGACCACGCTTTCTGCGAAAGCCCTGCGAGAAAAACGGAAAACGATCGGAATGATCTTTCAGCACTTCAACTTGATGGACAGCCGCAATGTTTTTGATAACGTGGATTTCTCCTTAAAATATGGGGGACGGTCCAAACAGGAACGTCATCAAAAAGTAACCGAGCTGTTAGCATTGGTGGGATTGGAAGAAAAAGCCCAAGCGTTTCCTAGCCAACTATCTGGAGGACAAAAACAGCGGGTCGCGATTGCCAGAGCGTTAGCGAATGATCCAGAGATCTTGCTTTGTGATGAAGCAACCAGCGCCCTTGATCCGAAAACGACCTTACAGATATTGGCTTTGTTGAAAAAATTAAATCGAACCCTCGGCTTGACTATCGTGATCATTACTCATGAGATGCAAGTCGTCAAAGAAATCTGCAACAAAGTGGCAGTGATGGAAGACGGCGAAGTCATCGAGCAAGGTTCAAGCGTTCAGATTTTCAGTCAACCAGAAAAACCATTGACCAAAGATTTCATCCGAACGGCGACGCACATCGACCAGGCCTTAGAAACGATCCTTGGCAGTTCGAAGTTTTCTTCCTTGGCACCAAATGAATGGCTGGTGGAGCTGTCCTACGTTGGCGATCAAACCAATGAACCACTGATCGCCCAATTGTACAGCCGCTACAAAGTGACCACCAATATTCTTTACGGCAACGTGGAGATCTTGCAAGAAGTGCCGATCGGCAGCTTAGTCGTTAGCTTATCTGGCGAATACCATCAGCGTAAACATGCCTTAGAATACTTGAAGGCTCAAGGAGTTTACACCAATATTTTAAAAGAAAATCATGCAGAACCATTAAACAATGTGATTAAAGGAGGATTTTAGATGGCTGCCTTATTAGAAAGATATTTTCCCAATGTTGTTGCGATCCAAGATGAATTTGTGACAGCAACGATCCAAACCTTGTATATGGTTTTTTGGACCTCTTTGATTGCGGGCATCTTAGGTATCTTGTTAGGGATCGTCTTGGTAGTAACTCGACCGAATGGGATTTTAGAAAATCGACCGCTCTTTGAATTTCTCGATAAAGTCATCAATGTGGTCCGCTCGATCCCCTTTATTATCTTATTGACGTTACTAGGAACCTTTACCCGATTCCTTGTTGGAACGACCATCGGCGAAACAGCAGCATTGGTTCCTCTGATTGCTGGGATCATCCCCTTCTTTGCTCGGCAGATCGAGATCGCCTTGCTAGAAGTTGACCCCGGTGTCGTAGAAGCAGCTGAAGCGATGGGCACCAGTCCTTTCGGTATCATTTTTCGGGTCTATTTACCAGAAGGCGTGGCGGGAATCATTCGGGTCTCTGCATTGACTGTGATCAATGTGATCGGATTGACCGCCATGGCAGGAGCTGTTGGCGCTGGTGGTTTAGGCAACTTAGCCATCACCCGCGGGTACAACCGATTCCAGACCGATGTCACGATCATGGCGACCTTGATCATCTTGGTATTCGTTTTTATCAGTCAATTTGTCAGCAACCTACTCATTAAACGAGTATCACACTGACCACTACTTACGTACAAATAAAAAAACAAGCAAGTCTATGGAGGAAGCAAAAATGAAAAAAATCGTACAATCAATCGTTTTAGGGGCAGCATTATTCTTTATTACAGGATGCGGAAACAATGGCAGTGCCGCAGCCAATGACCAAGAAGAAGTGACGGTGAAACTAGGGATGATCGGGGCGGACACCGACGTCTGGGATGATGTCAAGGATCGTTTGAAAGACGAAGGCATCAATTTAGAATATGTCCAATTCTCTGATTACAATCAACCCAATGCAGCTTTAGCTGATGGGTCCATCGACCTTAATTCATTCCAACACCAATTTTTCTTGGACAACTATAATGAAGAATTTGGTACTGATCTCGTATCGATCGGCAATACAGTCAATGCGCCATTAGGCATTTATTCCGACAAAGTGACGGATGTCAACGATTTGGCGGAAGGAGCTAAAGTTGCGATCCCTAATGATGTGACCAATGGTGGTCGGGCATTGCTTTTATTACAATCAGCTGGATTGATCAAAGTGGATGAAGCAGCCGGACAAACACCAACGGTCGCGGATATTACAGAAAATCGTTTGAACTTAGAAATTTCAGAACTTGATGCAGCGCAAACCGCCCGGGCACTTTCGGATGTCGATGTTTCGGTCATCAATAGCGGCATGGCGGTGGATGCAGGATTTGTACCAACCGAAGATGCGATCTTTTTAGAGCCTGTTGATGAAACGGCCCGTCCTTACGTCAACATCATTGCCGCCCGTAAAGAAGAGGAAGACAATGAAGTTTACCAAAAAGTGGTCGCTGCTTACCAAACAGAGGATACGAAAAAAGTCATCGAGGAAACGTCAAAAGGATCAAGCGTTCCTGCTTGGGAAACCTTTGGGGCAAAATAAGCACCATGTAATTTGATAAAAAAACTGAAAAAGCATGTATAAAAAGGAGAGATTTGATTATGACAACAGCAACTATTACGAAAGCAGCCATCAAACCATTTATCCAAGAGCGTTTAGCCGCTTATCAAGCCTTGGCATTAGATATCCACAATCACCCAGAAGTCAGCAACTATGAGTTTTATTCAGCCGATGCCCTGATCGCCCAATTAGAAAAAGAAGGCTTTGCTGTCAAAAAGGATGTGGCAGGCCATCGCACCGGCTTTGATGCCCGCTATGTCAGTGGAAAACCGGGTCCGACGATTGCCTTTTTAGCCGAGTATGATGCGTTACCTGGCATCGGTCATGCCTGCGGACACAATCTCTTCGGGACTTATTCCGTCTTAGCTGCCAGTGCTCTGCAACCTTTCATCGATGAGCTAGGCGGGGAGATTCGAGTCTATGGGACGCCAGGAGAAGAAGGTGGAGAAAATGGTTCCGCTAAAGGCAGTTTTGTCCGTGAAGGGTTCTTCGATGATGTCGATGCCGCTCTTTGTGTCCATCCAGCCCATCGCTATGGCAAAACGACGGCTTCATTAGCCAATGATCCAGTGGATATCAAGTTCTATGGTCGGGCTTCCCATGCGGCAGCGGCACCAGAAGAAGGCATCAACGCGTTAGAAGCATTGCTGCAAGTCTTTAACGGGATCAATGGGTTGCGCCTGCATTTACCAAAAGACGTCAATATTCATGGTGTGATCACCGATGGCGGCGTGGCAGCCAATGTCGTGCCAGAATATGCAGCCGGTCGTTTTTATTTACGAGCTGCCAATCGAGCAACCTTGAATGATGTCTACGAGAAAGTCGAAAACATCGTAAAAGGAGCAGCTTTAGCTACGGGAGCGACCTATGAATTTGGTTTGTTCCAAAACTCCGTCGACGATGTGATCGTGACACCAAGTTTTGATGAGATCTTCTTCGCCCATGCCCAAGAAGCGGGCGTACCTGCCGATGAGATCGATACGGAAGCCAAAACAAGCCTTGGTTCGTCTGATGTCGGCAATGTCAGTCAAGTGATCCCGACGATCCAACCCACCGTTTCGATTTCAGATGACTACATTGCGGGTCATTCGGAAGAATTCAAAGCCGCTGCCAAGAGTGAAAAAGGCTTGCAATCGATCGCCATCGCGGCGGAACTTTTAGCGCTGACGGCATTAGACCTTTTTGAACAGCCAGCGTTATTAGAAAAAATCAAAGCCGATCATCAAGAAAGCCTAGCGAAAGGCAATTAATGCCAAAACCGTGAAGGAAGATAGTCAATAGTATAGAAAAAAAGTCTCTGCCGCAAAATGTCGGTAGAGACTTTTTAGTTAGTCGATGACTAAAATGCCTTCTTTCAATGAAAAAGGATTTTGTTGATTGATATGATCGTAGAACATGACCCCGTTCAAATGATCGATCTCATGCTGAACGACGATCGCAGGATAGTTCTTCAAACGAACTTTTTTCTTTTTGCCGTTGATGTCGTAATAGCTGATCGTGATCCGGGCATGGCGTACCACGTAGCCAGGGACTTCACGGTCCACGGACAGACAGCCTTCGCCTTCACCCAAACAAGCTTCTTGCACGGAATGACTTAAAATTTTGGGATTGTATAGAACATCTTTAAAATCAGGTTCTGTTTTTTCTGGGTCGCTGCTAGGGACGAGGACCGCTGTGATTCGTTTTGAAATATCTAATTGAGGAGCTGCTAGACCAACGCCGCCTCTTAATTCAAGTTCTTCTGCCTTGACTGGATCTTGGCTATTTTCTAAAAAGGTCATCATTTCTTTTCCCAGTGCGATATCTTCTTCGCTCAAAGGAAAAGGTACTTCTTTTGCTACTTCACGCAAGGTTGGATTGCCTTCGCGAATAATATCATCCATTGTAATCATTGATGATGTGATTCCTCCTACTATGTAAAAATGACGAAAGCAAGTTTCGTTCCTAATAAAGTGTACCATAAGTGTAGAAAGAAGGGCATAAGAAAGTTTAAACGGTAAAGCTTTCTTATTAAATGAAACAATATTTCTATATTAATGATTTAATTATGAAATATAGTTGCGAATGGGAAAAGAATCAGTTATAATGCTTTTATAGAAAACGGTATCACGAAAGTGACCCATCAAGGAGGCAAAGAGATGTTCGGCTTTTCTGTATTTATGAACGAAGACTTGACGGCAGCAGAACTTGAGCAGATGACTGCGATGGCATCAGGCTTTAAAGGGATTTTCACCTCCATGCACATACCAGAAGATGATCGCAGTACTTATCGGCAGCGTTTGACGGACTTGGGAGGTTTCGCAAAAGACCATCAGCTGTCTTTAATGGTAGATATTTCTGGAAACGCATTAGCAGAAGCGGGCTTTTCCATCGACAATCTGGCGGAACTAAGGGAGATCGGTGTCACTGGTTTACGAATGGATTATGCGATCGACAATCAGCAAATCGCAGCTTTTTCAAAAGAAATGACCATCAGTTTGAATGCCAGTACATTGACGGAAAAAGACATTCGAGAGCTGCAGGCGTATGGAGCCGATTTTACTCGTTTGGAAGCTTGGCACAATTATTACCCCCGACCAGAAACGGGACTGGATGTTGGCTGGTTTCAGGAGAAGAACCGCTGGTTGAAAGCACAAGGCTTTTTCGTCCAAGCCTTTGTTCCAGGGGATGCCAAGAAACGCAGACCGTTATTTCAAGGATTACCCACACTGGAAAGACACCGCAACTGGTCGCCTTTTGCCGCAGCGATCGACTTATTGGCAACTGGCTCAGTCGATGCTGTTTACATTGGCGATGGCATGGTTTCTGAAAAAAGTGCCCAGCAGTTTGCGACGTATCTGCAAGAAGCGCGGATCGTTTTGCGGGTCAAAGATCTTGGTTCCACTTACTTTGAACACGTCTTAGGGAATCACCAAAATCGTTACGATGAAGCTCGGGATGTCTTGCGCAGCGCCGATGCCCGTTTCAATGCCATTCCAGAAGTCACACCTGAACTTAGCCAAGAGCGGCCAGTGGGGGCTGTGACGATCGATAACCAAGAGTACTTGCGCTATATGGGAGAGATCCAGGTGTGCAAACGACCTTTGCCGACAGACCCAAAAGTCAACCTCGCCGCTCAGGTGATACCAGCCGATCTGCCGTTGATCCAACAAATCAAAGCAGGGATGCGATTTAAATTAGAAAGAGATGATTCCGATGAATAAAATCAATTTAGACAAATTAACGACCGAACGACGCAACAGTGAAACGAGCAATTTAGATGAAATGACGATTTTAGAAGCGTGTCAAAAAATGAACCAAGAAGATCAAAAAGTTGCCTATGCGGTGGAAAAAGAAATTCCTAGTATTGAAAAAGTGATTGAACAAACCATCGTCGCTTTTAAAAAGGGCGGACGCTTGATTTATCTTGGCGCTGGGACAAGTGGTCGATTAGGCGTCTTGGATGCGGCCGAATGTGTCCCAACCTTTGGGGTATCACCTGAGATGGTGGTCGGTCTGATCGCCGGTGGCGAAGAAGCGATGACGGTCGCTGTCGAAGGAGCAGAAGACTCCTTAACGCTAGGCAAACAAGACCTTGTCGATTTGAAGTTGAACCAAAATGATATGGTGATCGGGATCGCTGCCAGTGGCAGAACCCCTTACGTGATTGGGGCGCTTGACTATGCCAATGAGCTCGGTGCCACAACGGCTACGATCGCTTGTAATAAAGACGCGGAGATCTCTCAGCATGCCAGCTTTCCAATCGAGGTCGATTGTGGACCAGAATTTCTGACAGGTTCGACTCGCTTGAAATCTGGGACTGCCCAAAAACTGATTTTGAATATGATCTCGACGTTATCGATGGTAGGGATCGGCAAAGTCTACAATAATTTGATGGTCGACGTGAAAGCGACCAACGAAAAATTGGTGGAACGCTCAAAACGGATCATCATGCAGGCGACTGAAGCTGATTATGAAACAGCCGCCGCGGCATTTGAAGAAGCAGATCAGAATGTCAAATTGGCGATCGTGATGCTGTTGACTGATAGCACGAAAGACGAAGCACAAGCAAAACTTGCCACGGCACAAGGGTTTGTCAAAACGGCGTTAGGAGGAGAAAAGTAATGGCAAAAGAAACACTGACGGTAGAAGAGTTAGCGGAGAAGATTTTTCAAGAAGCCGGCGGAATGGACAACGTAGAAACAGTCAATCACTGTATGACTCGCGTACGAATGACCGTCCGCGACCACGACAAGGTCGATCAACAAGGGTTAAAAGAGATTCCCGGTGTAATGGGTGTGGTCAATGATGAGCAGCTGCAAGTCATTATCGGACCAGGGAAAGTCAACAAAGTAGCCAATGCAATGGTGGCAAAAGCTGGTGTTGATTTAGGGCAAGAGATCCCACCGCAAAAATCAGGCAAAGAGGCGTTATCAGAAAAAACGGCAGAGATGAAAGCAGCCCAAAAAGCCAAACAAAAATCATCACCATTAAAGTCGCTGCTGAAAGATATTTCTAATATCTTTGTTCCAATGATTCCAGCCTTCGTTGGTGCAGGACTCGTCGCAGGGATCGCTTCTGTCCTGACCAATATGATCACGGCTGGCCGATTAGATGGAGATACTTGGAATTATTATGTCATGATTTTAAACGTCCTCAGAAATGGGATGTTCACCTATTTAGCGATCTTTACTGGGGTCAATGCAGCGCAGGTCTTTAAAGCCAATCCAACCCTTGGTGGCGTGATCGGTTCGATCATCTTGCTGACAGGTATGAACCCAGAAGCCCCGATCCAAAACTTGTTCACTGGCGAAGCTTTAGCTGCCAACCAAGGAGGGATCATCGGTGTGATCTTCGCTGTATGGCTTTTGGCGAAATTAGAGGCAGTGCTGCATCGAGTGATTCCTGAAGCGATCGATATTATCGTGACCCCGACGTTGTGTTTGCTGATCATCGGTTTGACGGAGATTTTCTTGATCATGCCATTGGCAGGTCTGATCTCTGACAGCTTAGTCGGTTCGATCACTTGGGTCTTGAACGTGGGCGGTGCTTTCTCTGGGTTTGTCTTAGGGGCGGCCTTCCTACCAATGGTCATGTTTGGTTTGCATCAAATTTTGACCCCGATCCACATTCAAATGATCGAAGCAACAGGCAGCACGCAATTATTACCGATCTTAGCCATGGCTGGTGCTGGTCAAGTCGGTGCAGCTTTAGCCTTATGGGTACGACTACGTAAAGACAAAGAGCTTTCTGAAATGATCAAAGGTGCATTGCCAGTTGGGATCTTAGGCATCGGCGAACCATTGATCTATGGAGTGACGTTGCCATTAGGTCGACCATTTATCACTGCTTGTATTGGTGGTGGGATCGGTGGTGCGGTCATTGGCGCTTTGACAAATATCGGCGCAACGGCGATTGGACCATCAGGGCTAGCTTTGATCCCCTTGATTGCCAACGGCCGTTGGATGGGCTATATTTTCGGCTTGTTAGCAGGCTATGCTGGCGGCTTCGTTGCCACCTACTTCTTTGGGATTCCGAAAGATCGCTTAGAAGCAGTCAAAGAAAGCGAGGCAGAAGAAGCAAAACCAGCTGCAACCGTTACTGTGCAACCGCAACCAAAAGAAACGAGTGAAACGGCTGCAAAGGAAATGACAGCAAATCCATCAAAAGAACCGATCGATACCCCTTTATACGCAGTAGCCACAGGCACGACAAAAGCGATCAGTGCATCAAGTGATCCGGTATTTTCGCAAAAAATGATGGGCGACGGGTATTTCGTCTTGCCAGACAATGGTGCGATCTATGCACCAGCAGCAGGAACCGTCACGACGATTTTTCCCACGAAACATGCATTGGGGATCAAGACTGCCAGCGGGCTAGAGATTCTGCTGCACATGGGTGTTGACACCGTCGAATTGCAAGGAGCACCTTTTGAGATCCTGGTGGAGGAAGGCCAAGCCGTGACACCAGCTACCCAAGTTGCCCAAGTCGATTTGGCACAGTTGACGGCTAAAGGCAAAGCTTCTGAGATGCTCGTGATCATCACCAATATGGAGCAAGTAGCCAATATCGAAGGGTTACCAGGAACAGAAACAAAAGCGGGTCAAGCCGTCATGCATGTGGCAACGATAAAATAATGTTAAAACCTCTATCGGATAAAGATAGAGGTTTTTTTTAAGAAGTTACTAAATAGATTGCGAAAAATTTCCCTTTATGTTACAGTTTCGTTACAAAGGGAGTGTTCCCATTCGAGGAGGCAATGAGGATGAAAAAAATAATTTGGTTCGGACTAATGACGCTGGCTTTTTCACCACTGATGGTTCATGCAGATGAAACAGCTACGAGTGAAAGTGGCAATCAGGCTGCCGTTAGCGAGACGCTTTCATCAGAGGAGCAATCAGGAACGGATCAGACACAAGCTGCTGTCCAAGAAAGTACAGTAGAAAATCAAGAGACGGATCAATCCGCTGCTTCAGAAACTACGACTACCGAGAATCAAGAACCAGTCGATTCCGAAGCTGTTATTGCCTCGATCCAAGCAGAGACGGGGACGCAAGATGTCAGTGAGATCAACACGTTAGCCGATGAACCTAGTTCGCTGCGTAGCGCCTTAACCCAAGGGATCACTGAAGGAAGTGTGACCGCATTTACCCAAGAACAGTTGGACCAGTTGACAGATGAAGAATTGACCAATGGCAATCGTCTGGCGCTACGTTATTCCAGTGATGCGATGGGCTTTGATATTGCTTACTTAGCAAAAATCATCGGTGCCTTGTTTGTCGATCAGACGTTATCCTGGGAAGCCATTGAGCCGCAACTGGCTTTTGATGCAAATAGCTACGCCAGTTTTGCTGACTTGATTCCTGTTGTGGATCAGCTGCAAGAATATTTACGGGTCGTCTATCCAGCAGACGGAGTCTTTTTACATTTGAATCAAGCCGTTTCCAACGAATGGATGATCTCAATTTTGACCAATTTAAATCAGATGGAACAAGAGATGCAAGTCGATCCAGATGCCTTTGTCCCAGGACGGATCTCTTATATCATTCAAGCGGCAAATGATTCCATGTATCTGCCTACAGGCACGCAAACGAGTACGTCTGAAGAAGCGACCGCAACATCGACGAGTGCTCAAGAAACAGCGACAACGACTTCTTCGAAAGAGGCCAACGCTACTGCCGATGGTGAAAAAACATTACCTAAAACCAATGAAGCGCCAAGCTATACCTTACTGATCGCAGGTGTTATCCTGCTGCTGATCGTTTTCTTGATTCTATGGCGCCGCAAGAAAAAATGATTGTTATTTATAATCGTTAGAATGAAAAAATAGCAACCTTCGTTTTCCATCAGGGAAACGAAGGTTTTTTGTTTTCAGAAATTTCATTGGTTATTTCTTTTCAAATAACGCCCTTTATAAAAAGACCAGAATCGATTCCTTCATAAAAAAGTCAAATTTAAATTCTTGTATTCTCTGGTGAGGGGTGTATAATGACACAGTGTCATATGACAACGTGTCATATCGAGAGCTGTGATTTATTTTAAATTAGAAAGGAGTTGCTTGTGATGCCGACCGATACATTTTTTCACTTGCCGCCAGAAAAACAAAAGCGCATCTTAAATGCGGCGAAAAAAGAATTCTCAAGACTGCCGCTGAAAGACGCCTCGATCGCCAACATCATCAAAGATGCCGAGATTCCTCGCGGGAGTTTTTACCAATACTTCGAAAACAAAGAAGATCTTTATTACTATTATTTCCATACGTTGAAAAAAATAGTCAGCGAGATCTGCTGAAATCGATCCAACATGAAAACGGGGATCTGTTTGCGGGGTTCGAATGGTACTTTTCACGGATGATCGCCGAGGTTTTCAAAGGCAAAAACGCAAACTTTTACCGCAATTTATTTATGAGTATGGATTATCGTTCCTTCCATAAAGTCGTGCCAGAGATGCAGCACAAGATGCATCAAGAAAACAAAGCCGATCGGCAGAAGCAGCAAGCCATCTTTTTGTCAGAGGTCGACAAAGATTTATTGAAAGTCAAAGACGACCATGAGTTGAAAATGCTGATCCAGCTGCTGATGCATACCGTCTTTTCGACGATTGCCGAAGCCTATCGCCAATCAGCGTTTGATCCAGACTATGATCCTGCCGAAGCGATCGCTGATTTCAACAGTAAAGTCCGCTGGTTAAGAGAGGGCGCAAAAAAAGAAAGAGGGGAAACCTATGATTAAGCTGATAAAACGCGTATCCGTCATTTCTATAATCATGGCAGTGGTGTTTATGGTGATCCAAGTCGTTTCTGATTTGTATCTACCGACATTGACTTCCAATATTATCAACAATGGGGTGGCGACAGGCGACATTGATTACATTTGGAAAACCGGCTTTTACATGATCGGCTTTTCATTGATCAGTATCATCGCCGCTTTAGGAAATACGTATTTCGCAACAAGAGAATCACAAAAATTAGGACAAAAACTACGTTCGGACATTTACCAAAAAGTTGAGAATTTTTCTTCTCGATCGTTTGATAAATTTGGGACCGCATCATTGATTACAAGAACCACCAACGACGTCAACCAAATTCAAATGGTGACGCAAATGTTTTTACGTATGATGATCAATGCACCGATCACACTGATTGGGGCGAGTTTCTTGGCCTATCAAAAAGATGCCCAATTAACCCGAATCTTTTTAGTCGTTATTCCTATCATGCTAGTATTGGTCGGCGGTATTATGTATTTTGCCGTTCCTTTATTCAAAAGTATGCAAAAGAAAACCGACCGTTTGAACTTAGTCTTTCGTGAAGGCTTGACGGGGGTCCGCGTTATTCGGGCATTTGACAAGACGGATTATGAAGCGAATCGCTTTGATGAAGCCAACAAAGATTACACCCACACCGCGATTAAAGTAAACACCATCGTGGCATTGATGATGCCATTGATGACGTTGATCATGAGTGGGACGAACATTGCCATCACATGGTTTGGGGGTCATTATATTGCCGAAATGACCTTAGAAGTCGGAAACTTGATTGCGTTTATGACCTATGCAATGCAAATTTTGATCAGCTTTATGATGCTGTCCATGATCTTCGTGATGGTGCCAAGAGCCCAAGCATCAGCTGATCGGATCAACGAAGTCTTAAATGAAGAAGATGAAATTCTCGATCCAAAAACACCAGCGACATTGAGCTTACAAGGGGACCAAGCAACCTTGGCCTTTGACCATGTGGCGTATCGCTACCAAGGCGCTGAGAAATTGGCGTTGGAAGATATCGATTTTCAAGCAAAATCTGGTGATTTTGTTGCCATCATCGGTGGGACGGGCTCAGGGAAAACGACCTTAGTCAATCTCTTGCCTCGTTTGTACGATGTGGAGTCTGGTGCAATCAAAATCAATGGGGTCAATATTGCAGAAGTCACCCAGCACAATCTACGAGAAGTCGTGGGCTTTGTTCCGCAAAAAGCGGTACTGTTTTCTGGTACCATTCGTGAAAATATGAAATACGGAAAACCCGATGCATCAGATGAAGAAATCTGGCAAGCACTAGAGATCGCCCAAGCAAAAGATTTTGTCTCCGAACTGGCAGATGGCTTAGATAGCCGTGTAGAACAAGGCGGCGGCAACTTCTCTGGTGGACAACGTCAACGTTTAGCGATCGCTCGTGCGTTAGTGAAACAAGCAGATGTCTATGTCTTTGATGATTCCTTCTCCGCACTGGACTTCAAAACCGATGCCAACTTACGAGCAGCGCTGAAACGCGACATGCAAGACAGCATTATGGTCGTGGTTGCCCAACGGGTCAGCACCGTCATGGATGCCGATACGATCTTAGTATTGGATGAAGGAAAACTCGTAGGAAAAGGAACCCATGAATCATTAATGGCAGACAATGAAACCTACCAAGAAATCGTTTCTTCACAATTGAGAGAGGAGGATCTTGCATGAGTGAAAAGAAAACAACAACACAACACCGTGGCGGACCAATGGGCGGCGGTCCAGGCCGTAACATCGGTGCCAAAGGACCAAAACCAAAAAACTTTTGGGGGACGGTCAAACGGCTTTTCGGGTACATGTCGAAACGCTCCATCGCTATCATTGCCGTCTTCGTTTTAGCGATCGCAGCCGTGATCTTCCAAATCCAAACACCGAAAATTTTAGGGGAAGCGACCACTGAAATTTTTAAAGGTGTCATGATCGGTGCGCAGCAGATGCAAGCCGGCCAACAGGTAACAGAATTTCCTATCGATTTTGAGAAAGTTGGTCAAATCATTTTGATCGCGATCGGCATGTATGTGATTTCAGCCGTCTTCAACTTTCTACAACAGTTTATTATGACCCGTGTCTCGCAACGGACGGTTTATGAGCTGCGTCGTGACTTAGATGAAAAAATGAACCGCTTGCCGATTTCTTACTATGATACTCACTCAAATGGGGATATCATGTCACGGGCGATCAATGATATGGATAATATCGCAAGTACCCTGCAACAAAACTTGACCCAATTTATTACGAGTGTCGTGACCTTTATCGGGGTTTTGTGGATGATGCTGACGATCAGTTGGCAACTGACTTTGGTTGCTTTAGCAACGGTTCCTTTAAGCTTGATCGTCGTGATGATCGTCGCACCAAAATCGCAAAAATTCTTTGCGGCACAACAAAAAAGTTTAGGATTGCTCAATGACCAAGTCGAAGAAACTTACGGCGGTCATACCGTTGTCAAAACCTTCAACCATGAAGCTGCCGATCAAGTCGTTTTTGAAGAAGAAAATGACCGTCTGTATTCCGCTGGTTGGAAAGCCCAATTTATTTCAGCGATCATTATGCCCTTGATGAACTTCATTAAAAACTTAGGCTATGTCTTCGTGGCTGTCCTTGGTGGGATCAAAGTGGCGAATGGGAACATGACGTTAGGGGATGTGCAAGCATTCTTGCAATACACCAATCAATTCTCTCAACCAATCACTCAAATCGCTAGCTTACTAAACACCATCCAATCAACCGTTGCATCTGCCGAACGGGTCTTTGAAGTCTTTGATGAAGAAGAAATGACTGATGAGCCTTCTGGATTGCCAGTGGAAGACAGTGAATACAAAGTTCGTTTCGATCATGTTCAATTTGGTTATGCGCCAGACAAATTATTGATGACCGATTTTAATCTGGATGTCAAAGCTGGTGAGATGGTGGCTATCGTAGGACCTACCGGCGCTGGGAAAACCACGCTGATCAATCTCTTGGAACGTTTTTATGATGTTTCTGGCGGTAGCATTCGTTACGATGGCAAAGATACCCGAGACTTGACTCGTGATGAGTTGCGTAGTAATATCTCGATGGTGCTGCAAGATACGTGGTTGTTTACTGGTTCCATCTATGACAACATTCATTATGGAAATGAAAAAGCAACCAAAGAGCAAGTGATCGCTGCGGCGAAAGCTGCCCATGTGGATGATTTTGTTCGCAAATTGCCAGAAGGCTATGATACGGTCTTGAATGAAGAAGCCAGCAACATCTCCCAAGGTCAACGTCAGCTGATCACGATCGCCCGCGCCTTCTTAGCGGATCCCGACGTTTTGATTTTGGATGAAGCAACTTCTAGTGTCGATACGCGGACGGAAATCTTGATCCAAAAAGCAATGGGTCGTTTGTTAGAAAATCGGACCAGCTTTGTGGTTGCTCACCGTCTCTCTACGATTCGTGATGCTGACAATATCATCGTGATGAATCACGGGTCCATTGTTGAGACTGGAAATCATGAGGAATTGATGGCACAAAACGGTTTCTATGCAGACCTGTATAACAGTCAATTTTCAGAAGAAGTGGCGTGATCCACTGTTTGTAATGAAAGAAATTCTTCCCCAAATGATGATAAACAGACCGCCAAAGGTTGACTGAAAGAAAGCAGTGATTGTCACTGCTTTCTTTTTTTATGAATTTTTATCGCTTTAATTTAAATATTTATTGCAATTTATTGGATTGAAATGTATATTAATACATAATTTCGAATGATCCAAGACAAGGAGTGAAACCAATGAGTCATCTTTTTCCTAATTACAGCCGTTTACCCATCGACATCCAGCAAGGCAACGGCAGCTATGTGGTAGATTCGCAAGGCAACCAATATTTAGATTTAACAAGTGGCATCGGGGTCGTTAATCTCGGTTATGGGCATCCCAAAGTGCAAGCCGCGTTGATGACCCAAGCAGAGCAGATTTGGCATGTGCCGAATTTGTATGACAGCCAGTTGCAAGAAGAAGTTGCCCAGAAGCTGACCCAAAATCAAAAGAGCGCCTCAGACGAACCGTATCTGGCTTATTTTTGCAATAGTGGCGCTGAGGCGAACGAAGCTGCTTTAAAGCTGGCTCGCAAAGCGACTGGCCGCAGCAAAGTCATTAGTTTTGAACAATCTTTCCATGGTCGAACCTTTGGGGCGATGTCTTTGACTGGGCAAAGTAGTATCCATGATGGGTTTGGACCGTTAGTACCAGAGATGGTGTATGTACCCTTTAATGACCTTGAGGCATTGCAAGCCGTTTTAGATGAGCAGACGGCAGCCGTGTTTTTAGAATTGATCCAAGGCGAAGGCGGTGTGATCCCTGCTGAGGTGGCGTGGGTCCAAGCGGTGGCAGCCCTTTGTCAGGAGTTGGGGGTACTACTGGTGGTGGATGAGATCCAAACCGGGATGGGACGGACAGGAACCCTGTTTGCTTTTGAAGGATATGGCATTGAACCTGATCTTTTTACCGTAGCAAAAGGGCTTGGTAACGGGATCCCTGTCGGAGCGATGCTAGGCAAAAGCCATTTGCAAACGGCTTTTGGACCCGGTAGTCACGGTTCGACCTTTGGTGGCAATAAATTAGCGATGGCTGCTGCTAGTGCTGTTTGCAGTGTGTTGCAAGAAGGGGACATTCAAGTCAATGTTCACTTGCGCCAGCAGCAGTTTCTCGACGGATTGCAAGGACTATCTAAGGTGCAGGCGATTCGTGGGAAAGGATTGATGATCGGTATCGAATTAGCCGATTCGGAAAGCTTGCAATCCGTGTTGACCCAACTGCGGAACCAAGGCCTCCTCGCATTAAAAGCGGGATCCAAGGTTTTGCGCTTGCTGCCGCCTTTAACGATCTCGCAAGAGGAAACGACAGCAGCCTTGGCGATTTTGCAAGCTGTCTTAGCATAATTGCATAAAAATAGATTTTTCGGGCTTTTTTTCTTATAAAAACCGAATAATAGTGAATTTATTTTGAATAGTTTTATAAATAATCATTGACAGAGCGATGGGAGTTTCTTATAATCTTAAGTAAATTCTTTTGAGGAGTGACGTGTTTGAAGGCAGCAATCGTTGGTGTAACAGGGTATACCGGAATTGAATTGATTCGTTTGATCCAGCAACATCCCCAATTGGAGGTGGGCACCTTGCATAGTCATTCTATGCATGAAAATTCATCTGTTTTGTATCCTCATTTAATTGGACTGACAGAGCGGCTGATCGAACCTTTTGATGCAGAAAAAATCCAAAAGGAAAATCAACTCGTGTTTTTTGCGACTCCTGCTGGAATCAGCAAAGAACTCGCAGCGACTCTTGTCGCAAATGACTTTCCAGTGATTGACCTTTCTGGTGATCTGCGATTGAAGGATCGGGATAGCTATCAAAAATGGTATCACCAAGAAGCTGCACCTGCCGAGTTGTTGGCACAAGCGACCTATTCGCTGCCTGAGTTTGCACCGACTCCTGGCAATTTGATCGCCAATCCAGGCTGTTATGCGACTGCTGCCATTTTAGCTGCTGCGCCGTTGGTTCAGCAAAAACTATTCAGCGGTACGTTGATTTTTGATGGCAAGTCGGGTTTGTCGGGTGCTGGTAAGAAATTGACGGACAGCAGTCACTTTGCAACCGCTGCGGATAACATGACGATGTATAAGCCAAATCAGCATCAGCACATTCCTGAGATCATGCAGCAGTTTCAGCAATGGGATCAGGCAATGCCGCCGATCCAATTTTCTACCAGCTTACTGCCTGTCAAAAGAGGGATCTTTATGACGCTTTATGCGCCTATCAAAGACGCGATTTCGCAAGAGGACATCTATGAGCAGTACGTAAAAACGTATCAAGACCATCCGTTTGTCCGAGTGCAACCGTTAGGAAAGCTGCCCGAGCTGCGGCAAGTGACGGGAACGAATTTTTGTGACATTGGCATATGTTTCAATCCGCTGACCCAAGTGTTGACCGTTATCGCAGTGATCGATAATTTAGGCAAAGGGGCTGCTGGCCAAGCGATCCAAAACTTCAATCGATGGGCAAAGATACCAGAAACGACTGGTCTTATGCAAGCACCGTTATATCCATAAAATAGCCAACAGACGCGTGAGGATACTCGTGTCAGCCAGTGGACAATCCGCAAAAGGTGGCAGTAGGAGGAAAGAAAATGAAAGAAATCGAAGGAACGATCGCAACCCCCAAAGGTTTTTTTGCCGACGGTCTGCATTGCGGTCTGAAGAAAGAGAAAGTCGATCTTGGTTGGATCGTCTCTGAAGTGCCAGCCAGTGCTGCAGCAGTCTTTACCACCAATCAAGTACAAGCAGCACCCATTCTCGTTACAAAGGAAAAAATGCAAGCAGGCACCTTGCAAGGTGTGATCGTCAATGCGGGCAATGCCAATGCTTGTACCGGGGAGCAAGGTTTAAAAGATGCACAAGAGATGGCAGAATTGGCAGCAGCCCAGCTGCATACGAGTCCCGAAGCCTTTGCGGTAGCCTCCACCGGGATCATTGGTAAGAGCTTACCGATGGAAAAAATCACTGCAGGGATTCAGCAACTAAACAGGCAAGGGGATGCCCACCGATTTCAACGAGCGATTTTGACGACGGATCTGACTGAAAAAAGCAGTGTCATCCAATCAACGATCGCTGACAAAACGGTGACTGTTGCGGGCTGTGCCAAAGGGTCTGGTATGATCCATCCCAATATGGCTACGATGCTGGCCTTTGTTACGACGGATGCGGCGATCGCTCCAGCACTCTTGCAAGTACTGCTGAAAGAATTAACCGACGTTACCTTCAATCAAATCACGGTCGATGGCGATACATCCACCAATGATATGGTGTTAGTTTTAGCTAACGGGTTAGCCAAAAATCCAACGATCGAAGCTGACACGCCAGCTTATCATGAGTTTAAAGGGATGCTCAAATCAGTTCTGACCGCACTAGCCAAAGCAGTTGCAAAGGACGGAGAAGGCGCCAGCAAATTGATCGAAGCTCATACGAGTGGAGCTGTGACCGATGAAGCAGCCCGAATGATCAGCAAAACCATCGTCGGTTCGCCACTGGTCAAAACAGCTCTCTTTGGCAAAGACCCGAACTGGGGGCGTATCTTATGTGCAGTGGGCTATAGTGGGCAGCCGATCGATCCAGCAACGGTATTGATTGCATTAGCCGACATTCCCGTCTTTGTCCAAGGGACACCGGTAGCTTTTGACGAAACCATCATGCAAGAACAATTGGCGGAAAATGAAGTCAAAGTCGTTGTCGAGCTGAAAGAAGGGGCAGGTGTTGGCACCGCTTGGGGCTGTGATCTGACGTATGACTATGTGAAAATCAACGCACTATATCATACCTGAAAGAAATCAGGTACTAGACAAAAAGGAGCGAGTAGATGGAAACGATCGTAGTAAAAATCGGCGGTGTCGCCTCAGACAATTTAACCCCGTCATTCTTTGAGACGATAGCAGACTGGCAAGCTGCGGGCAAAAAAGTAGTCATCGTCCATGGCGGTGGTCACTACATCTCAGAAATGATGGAGAAAATGGCGTTGACAGTCACGATCAAAGACGGCCTGCGGGTGACCGACCCCCAGACGCTTGAAGTAACTAGAATGGTCCTTTTGGGACAAGTTCAACCGCTGATCACGACCGCTTTCCAGCAAGCTGGGTTCCATGCCGTAGGACTGAATGCTGGCTGTGATCAACTGATTCAAGGAGAAGTCATTGATGAAGAAAAATTAGGACAGGTGGGGAAGGTTCAACAAATCAACGCTGCTTTCCTGAAGCTCTTGACAGAGAAAAAACATGTCCCGATCCTGGCACCGCTAGGAATTACCCCAGAGGGGCAATGGCTGAACATCAATGCCGATGAAGTAGCGTGTCAGGTTGCTGCTAGTTTACAAGCAGAAAAACTATATTTGTTGACGGATGTCCCTGGGATCAAGCAAGAAAGCCAGTGGTTATCAGCTGTTTCTTTTGAAGAGATCCCCCGTTTGATCACCGAAGAAGTAGTCACAGGCGGCATGCTGCCAAAACTAAAAAGTGCGCAGAAAGCCTTGAAAGCAGGGGTAGCTGCCGTTTGTATCACCGATCGAATCGATCGTTTAGGAACCCAGATCCTCGCGGCAAGTCCAGCCGCAGCTGTCTGTAGCTGAAGTCATTAGCAACACCCAAATGCCTCTTCTCTACTCATAAAAATGCAAAATTCTGACTTTTCTGTGCTTTTCTTCTTATTTTCTCTAAAAAAAGAATAAAATAGGTAGGGATTTCATTTGCTAGAATTTCGTTTTATCAGTACAATGAGTACATATGTAAGTAGGGGGAGAAACAATGACAGATTTCTTATTGGGGAGCAGTACGAAGTTGCTGACTGTTGCAATCCGGGTAAAAGACCGCGATCAAGCGATTGCCTTTTATCGGGATGTACTTGGTTTTGAGTTGAAAAGAGAAGAAAATGAATTGGCCATCTTTGGTCTAAAAGGATTAGATAGAGAAGTTTTATGGTTGGAAGAAAGCCCGCGTGCCAACGATCACTTCGGCGAGATCAAAAAAATGCAGCGCATCGTCTTAGCCGTATCCTCATTAGAAGAAGCGGCAACTATCGCGAGCAATGCCCAACAAAAAGCGATTGCTTTCGAAGAAGCTCGTTATGAAGCGAATCAATTAGGCTTTATTATAGCTGATCCAGAAGGGAACAAAATTGAAGTCTTATTTACAGCACCCGCAGGAACTGCGGTACCAAAAGACGAAGCAGAATTGATCAAAGCGGCACCTGCAAAAGCGGCTGGCTTATCAAAAGAAGCTCATTTTGGCAAGCTGTATTTAAACGTCAGTGATCTAGCCAAAGAGCAGCTTTTCTTAGAAGAAAGCTTAGGCTTGAAAACAAAAGAAGCCGAAACGAAGGAATTTATCCTCAATGATGGTGACTTCCAAGTCGGCTTGACTGAAGCACAAGGTGGTACGATCGATTTGCCGACCCATGAGGTGCTTGGCTTAGACTTCTTGAAAATCTCCATCAGTCAAGAAGATATCGATACATTGGAAAAGCACTTGTCTGAGAAGAAGCAAGAGTTTTTCATCGACAAAAAACGGAAGTTGTTGACGACCTACGATGCGATCGGTATCGAATGGTGGTTTATCGTTAAAAAATAAATCTAAATAGATAAGAAAAAACATCGGAAACTCTTTTGAGTAGTCGATGTTTTTTGATGACTAAGAAACCAAGCAAGCGAATCGACTAGCTGATCGAGTCGGATAGTTGGAGGAAAAAAGGGGATAACGAGTTTTGTTTGCTGCTAAAAAGTGCTAAAGTTAGAAGCAAGACAAGCCTGAAAGGAGCGAGTATGGAACGATGACAATGTACCCAAAAACAGTACAGCTCATTCAAGAAAAAATGCCGACCGTTTTCCCAGGAGCGGTGCTGCGTTTTATCGCTGGTGAAACCCAAGAGACCCATGTATTCGGACAGGCAGCGCTTCTTCCGAAAACCGAACCTATGACGAAAGATCATTTGTTTGATTTAGCCTCATTGACGAAAGTCGTTTGTACAACGAGTGTTCTGTTAAAATTGTGGGATCAAGAAAAAATCGAGATGGAGGCGCCGCTTACTCGTTGGCTGCCAGCGTTTAAAGACGATCTGGTAACGATCAAGCACTTGCTGACGCATACGGCAGCCATCAACACGTGGATTCCTCATCGAGACCAGTTGGATGCTGCTGCCTTGCGCAAGGCGTATTTGCAGCTTGAAAGCAGTGATACGATCGGTCAAACGGTCAACTATACGGATACTGGGACGATTTTGCTGGGCTTTTTATTGGAGGAGCTGTATCAAAAACCAGTGACCGAGATTTTTCAAGAAGAAGTCTTGACGCCTTTAGGCATGAAGAACAGCGGCTTTCCGCCTTTTCCTCCCTCACAGCTGCCAATGATCGTTCCTACCCAGCAGCAGCCAGACGGCAGCATCCTTAGAGGAATCACCCATGATCCTAAGGCACGAGTGTTGGGAAACCATGCCGGCAACGCAGGGTTGTTTTCTACCGTGGATGACTTGACGCTTTTCGTTCAACTGTTACTGGCAAATGGTCAGCAGCAAGGAGCGCCGTTTTTCTCAGAAAAAGTCATGCAGGCGCTGACTCACAGGCAGACGCCTGAAAGCACAAAGCCTCGCACCTATGGTTGGGACTTGTTAGGTGCACCGTATCAATTATTTCATACAGGCTATACAGGCACGTTTCTCGCAGTAGATATCCCTAACAAAAAAGCGTTTATTTTCTTATCGAATCGGGTCCATCCAGTGGATCATCGAGAAAGCTATTTGGGTCATCGTGACGAAATCCTGCAATGTTACTTAAAAGAAACTGCCGAATAAGCGGATTCATGCTATAATATGCACGAACAACTAGAGAGGGGAACAATTATGGAACCATTGTTTATGAAACCTGTTTTTCAAGAAAAAATTTGGGGCGGCAGTCGCCTGCATTCTGTTTTTGGTTTTGATTTACCGAGCGACAAGATCGGTGAAGATTGGGCGATCAGTGCGCATCCTCATGGGGTGAGCGTCATTGAAAATGGGCCGTTTAAAGGCAAAACATTGGCGGATCTTTGGCAAGACCATCAAGAACTATTTGGTCATTCAGACGAACCAGTCTTTCCATTATTAATTAAAATTTTAGACGCAGAAGATGATCTATCCGTTCAAGTCCATCCTGATGACACATATGGGTTAGCCCATGAAGGGGAATTAGGGAAAACGGAATGCTGGTACATCATTGATGCCGAACCAGGTGCGGAAATCATTTATGGCCACCATGCCCAAACCAAAGAAGAACTTGCGGAAATGATCGAAGCGGGTCGTTGGGATGATTTGTTAACAAAAGTCCCTGTGAAAAAAGGCGATTTCTTCTATGTGCCAAGCGGAACGATCCATGCCATTGGAAAAGGGATCATGATCTTGGAAACCCAGCAGAGTTCGGATACGACTTATCGGGTGTACGACTATGATCGTACCGATGATCAAGGACAAACTCGGGAGCTGCATATCCAACAATCGATCGATGTGACGACGATTCCTGCACGGACGCCAGAATTATCGATCCGTGAGGTCAAACAAGGACAATCAGCAGTCGTTACCTATCTTGAAACGCCATTTTTCAATGTGTATGAGTGGGAAGTACGTGGGAAATTATCGTTGGCACAAAAGGCCGATTATACTTTGATGACCGTGATCGATGGGTATGGGCATTTGATGATCGACGGTCATTCCTATGAACTAAAAATGGGCACGAGCTGCATTTTGCCAAACCCGATCAAGAAATGGGAATTGGTTGGTGAATTGACTGTCATTGCCTCTGAACCTGGAAAAAAATAAAACGATCAGTAAGTGACGTGAGCCGCACAAGCAAAACAGCACACGTTCCTGATTTTTCGTAAGGCTGAACTCGTTCAGCTGCCTGTCATCATTGGCGATTTTTCCGCTTTTGACTGACAGGTTTTTTCGTATGGACACTCACGATAGACGTCTGAGGAAGATTTGTTATAATGGCAGTAATGAAGGATAGGTGAAAAGAATGGTTTACTTAGATCATGCAGCAACGACACCGCTGCATCCAGAAGTGATCAAAGTGATGAGTGAAACGATGCAGACATTTTTTGGCAATCCATCAAGCATTCATCATTATGGTCGAGACGCCCACACCCAATTAGAATTGGCTCGTCAAGCGATCGCTCAGCAGCTAGGAGTCAAAGAACATGAGATCATTTTTAATAGTGGTGGTACCGAAAGTGATAATACAGCAATCATCGGTACAGCCCTTAGCAAACAAGCACAAGGCAAACATATCATTACGACCCAGATCGAACATCCGGCGGTCATTGAGAGTATGCGCTATTTAGAAGGCTTAGGCTTTGAGGTGACCTATTTGCCCGTAGATCAAAAGGGGCAATTGGCCGTCAGTGAAGTTGAGGCTGCCTTACGTCCCGATACGATTTTAGTATCCATAATGACGGCAAACAATGAAACGGGCAATTTGCTGCCGATTGCAGAAATTGGGGCCCTTTTACGGGAGCATCCCGCCGTGTTTCATACCGATGCCGTGCAAGCTTATGGCAAGATCCCGCTTGAAATCAATGAAAACAGTATTGATCTTCTAAGCATTTCTGCTCACAAAATCAACGGACCAAAAGGGATCGGCTTTTTGTATAAACGAGATGGCTTGTCGCTGCCTGCGCTACTCCATGGCGGCGAGCAAGAAGAAAAACGGCGAGCAGGGACGGAAAACTTAGCAGCCATCATGGGAATGGCCAAAGCAGCTTCTTTGCATACCCCCGAAGCGCAGCAAGCAGCGGCGGAACAATATCAAACGTTTGCCGATGTGCTGATGGAGACCTTAGCAGCACAAGGCGTCGATGTTCAGTTGAATGGTGATCCAGCACACAAATTGCCGCATATTTTGAATCTGCGTTTCCCAGGTGTCAGCAGTGACTTGCTGCTGATGAAATTGGACTTAAAAGGGGCTGCGATCTCGACAGGCAGCGCTTGTACGGCGGGCAATGTGGAGCCCTCCCATGTGCTCGAAGCGATGGTGGGCAAAGAGCATCCAGCTATTCGGGAATCGGTCAGAGTCAGCTTTGGCTATGGCAACACATTGGCGGGAATCGAAGCATTTGCTCAGCTATTAGCAGAAACTGTCTTAGCCACGAAAAAGTAGGAGAACAGCTAGCAATCTCGCTGAAAACTATTTATAATGAAAGAAATGATGTTAAAGAGGTGAAGAACATGGCATTTGAAACAACAGCAACCGTTTTAGGCGCAGCAACCCAATACCGCATTGCTCCTGAAGCAAAAAAATATACGTTGCGGGACAATGGCTTTACAGAAACGAACGGCGGCAACTTCCAATTGATTCGCGGCCTTGAAGCAACACCCCAAAGCAAAGAAGGCTTTAAATTAAAAATCACTGTTGCAAAAGATCTGCAAACCTTCAAGATGTCCATCACGACAGCCAATGGGTTAAAAGCAGTCAATATTTTCAAAGATGAACAGCACAAAATGTTGCAAGAAAAATTTTACTTTTTAATGGATGGTTTTATCAGCCGCGGGTTGTTTGTCAAAGCGTAAGCTTTTGTCAAAAGCAGCTATATCATTCAAAGGGCAAGAAGTGTGTCACTCCGCCAAGCAGGCATGGGATTGATACACTTCTTTTGTATCTTTGGCGGTTTCTTTTTATACTATAGAAAACAAACCCTAGGTGTTCGCAGGAACAGGATGAGTTAAGACGAGAAAGAGGGAATCAAGATGAAACGATCCTTAAACAAGCAATCAGTGCTAGCCGTCGGCATGGGGACTTGGCATATGGGGGATGACCCAGCCAAGGAAAAAGCCGAGATCGATGCGTTGCAAGCGGGCATCAAAGCTGGAGCGGCTGTCATCGATACCGCAGAAATGTACGGCGAGGGAAACGCAGAAACACTAGTTGGCAAGGCGATCCAGCCCTTTACACGAGGGGATCTTTATTTGATTTCAAAAGTCTATCCTTGGAATGCCTCCGCAGATGAATTGCCGAAAGCTTTAGACCGCAGCTTAGCGCGTTTAGGCACCGACTATCTTGATTTGTATCTGCTCCACTGGCGAGGAGATGTGCCGTTAGCAGAAACAGTTGACGCACTAGAAGCTGCCAAAGCTTCTGGAAAGATTCGTGCATGGGGCGTCTCTAATTTTGACGTGGCAGATATGGAGGAGCTGTTGCGGTTAGAAAACGGCGATCAATGTGCCGCCAACCAAGTACTCTATAATTTAGGTGCCCGGGGGATCGAATACGATCTTTTGCCTTGGCAGGCAGAGGCTGAGATTCCTGTGATTGCCTACTCACCCATTGCTCAAGGCGATCGGCTAGGGCACCACTTCAAAAATGATGAAGTGTTGAAAGAGCTGGCAGAAGCCAAAGGCTGCACGATTTTTCAGCTGCTTTTGGCATGGACCCTTCGACAACCCCACGTCTTAGCGATCCCCCAAACCAGTGACTCGCTGCATATGCTGCAGAACATTGAAGCTTGCAAAATCGTTTTTTCCAAAAGCGAATTGGCAGCAATCGATGCGCGGTTTCCTGCACCGACGAAAAAGCAGCCGCTAGCGATGATTTGAAGACGCTGATCACAGAAAAAGCACCAAGGTAAGGAGCGACTATGAAATTTTTTACGTCTGATACCCACTATTTTCATGCAGCCTTGCTCGGGGACAATGACTTTGCCCCACGCCCCTTTGAGACAGTGACGCAAATGCATGAAACGATGATCGCCAGCTGGAATGAGGTCGTGGCGGATAAAGATGTCGTCTATCATTTAGGGGATGTCGCGATGCACCCTGATTACGAAGCGGGCTTTCCAGAAATTGCTGCGCTGTTAGCACAGCTGCAGGGCAAAATCGTTTTTATCAAAGGCAATCATGATACCCGAGCTTTCTTTGCGTACTTGCGCAAGCATGATCCTGGTTGTTTGGGAGCCGAAAAGTATGCGTTTGAAGATGTCGGTGTCTTGCTGAAGTTTGCTCATCAGCAATTTATACTGACCCATTATCCTATGCTGCTGGGGATCACCAAAAACAGCCGCAATCTGCATGGGCATATTCATCATCACAGTGTACCGATCGCTGAGAATCTCAACGTAGGAGTCGATGCACCAGAATTGGCGTTTCTGCCACAGCCGCGTCCTTTTGGTCGGCCAGTTTCCGAAAATGAACTGGCGGTGTTGTATCATGCAAAACAACAAGAACTTACTAAGCTGGCTCGTTAACAGATAACAAAAAAAGCAAGCGTCCAAACAGATTTGGGCGGCTTGCTTTTTTTGTGATGACTTTGACAGCAAGCTTTGATTAAGGAAATTTTTTTGATAAAAATAAACTTTATATGTAAAAAATAATCGATTCCAAGAGTTATTATTTGATGGATATTTAAGAAATGTGTATGCTTTAAGTAGAAAGCAGTAAAGGAGGTTGCCAATGCGTAAGATTTCTAAAGTGATTTTTATCATCGGATTGCTTTTACTCTTACTTGTCTTTTATTTTGGGATCATCGCCAATCAGCAAGCGGCTTTATTGCCTGTTTACTTGATTCCTTTGGATGAATATCCTTGGGTCGGATCTTCCATGAGTATGCTGCTCTTTTGGTTATCTGTTGGCTTTGCCATTTTTACCGTGATCGCGCTCTTTGTCGTTTTGTTTTATCCAAAACGTTCGGACCGCTTGATCATTTCCCATAAGACAGGCGATTTAGTGATTCAGAAGAAGGCGTTAGAGCATTTTGTGCTTGAACGGGTGAAACAAGCAGATTTCATCCATCAGCCATCCGTAAAAATCAAAATCGTCAAGAATAAAGTATCCGTAAAAATCGATGGAGAAATGAAACAAACAGCAGCCATCCCGCAAAAACAAGAAGCATTGGTTGGTGAGATCAGCAGCAGTCTGCAGCAGCTTTTCGGTATCGAAAGCAATATCCAAACGGAAGTTGTCTTAAAAGATACGCAAGAAACGCCAGCAGCCCATGACCAGCCGCGTGTAGTTTAGGAGGAACAGGTATGAGTGAATGGTTCTACCACTATAAGATCCCACTTATCTTTGCAGGCTTCGGTTTGATCCTAGCGATCCTGTTTCTAACGATCGGCTTTTTGAAAACCATACTGCTGGTGCTGTTTACGGCACTAGGTATGTATCTGGGATTTTATCTCAAAGAAGTCGGATTCTTTGAACAATTTCAAAGACCGCGCCGTTAACCTTGGTAACATTATTAGTTTAATTTATATCAAGATTATAGTAGGAGGAATGTACGATGGAAAACCAAACAAAACCAACAACAGGTGTTAAAGGAGAATTAACTTACGAAGATAAAGTGATTCAAAAAATCGTAGGCATTGCATTAGAATCTGTAGACGGACTCTTAACAGTCGATGGCGGTTTCTTCTCAAATATTGCAGGTAAATTAGTCAACACCGATGATGTGACTTCAGGGATCAACGTTGAAGTTGGGAAAAAACAAGTGGCAGTCGATCTTGATATCGTTGCAGAATACGGCAGCGACATGACCACGATCTACGACCAAATCAAAGAGGTTGTTTCAACACAAGTCAACAAAATGACGAATTTAGACGTCATCGAAGTAAACGTGAACGTAGCAGATGTCAAAACACGTGAACAATTCGAAAAAGACTCTGAAACAGTTCAAGACAAAGTAAGCAGTGCGGCAGAAACAACTGGCGACTTTGCGTCAAAACAAACACGTAAAGCCAAAGGTGCCTTCAACCGAACAACGACGCGTATTCAAGAAAACAACGAACCACGCGTTCAATAATAGTAAGATAAGCAAAAGACTAGCTTCGGCTAGTCTTTTTTGTCGCAAAAATGGCGTGTTTTTGCAGCTTCAGCCGGTCAGAACATCAAAGCCAAAAGCTCCAATAATGGATTCCTTCTGCTTGAAAGACATCGTTAGGATAGCTTTTCTCATAATGAGCTTTTTTGGGGGAATCATTAGGATCGAATACTTGAACATTTCCTTCTTTGTTCAAAGCCAATACCATGATATGTCCTGAGGTCGTAAAGGTTCCTGATTGAACCGAGACCACAACGGGGATGCCTTGTGTCATTTTCTCATAGGCAGCCGCAAAGGAACTTCCTAAATCGGCAAATTGGTAACCAAAAGCTTCGGCAAACTGAGGAAAGATTTGCCAACTCGTTCCTTGTTTGGGAAGATAAAATTGATCGCCAGCCCACTTTAATAGTTTGTCAGGATTCGACGGATGATCCGTCCAAAAAGAATCGATCATCGCTAAAGAAGCAATAGCGCACCCGTTTGCTGCAAACGTATTTTGCGTTTCTCCATATCCATATGTGTCATTGCCCCAGCGTTGATCGGTTTGTACAATCAACGGCACTTGCTGCGTGTCTGCCATCGCTTGTTGAATCGCTTGATTGGCTTGGTGAGTGAACTCTTTTGAGACAAGCGCTGTCTGATCAAACGCAGCATCCCTGACCTGATCAATCACGTAATGAATGACAAAAACACCACCGATGAGAAAAAGCAGTAGCGCAAGGCTCTTTCTTTTCTTTCCGTTGTTTCTCCTAGTTTTCGATATCCCTGTGTGTGATCTCATGAAATGCCCCTCCTCATAAAGTAGTATCTAAAAGAAGTATAGTCTTTTTCTGATAGCGGCATTTCTGCTTTTCCTGAAGAATTCCATACGATTTTATGACAAACGACCGTTTAAAAGGTAAAATGCGGCTTCTTAGCATTCGCTTATCTAGTTGTCTTTGAACAATGGGAGTCGTTTGGATGGTTGTCGATAAGATACACAAAAAGCAGCGCTTCTTCTATTGGGCTGAATGGGGGGAGAACAGACAGCGGGTATCCTCCAGATGACTTTTCTAAAAAAGGAATTTATAAGAAAAGACAGCAAACAGTGAACTTTTTTGTGTTTTGTTGTATAATGCAAATTACTGAAAAGTTGCGACCTTCAAATCGTAGATGATTTCAGAATCTATAATTGAAATGATGGTGAAACGATCATGTCTAACGAAAACACCCGTGTGGTGGTTGGAATGAGTGGCGGGGTAGACTCGTCAGTAACAGCACTTTTGCTGAAAGAACAAGGGTATGATGTTGTCGGGATCTTTATGAAAAATTGGGATGATACCGATGAAAACGGTGTTTGTACCGCAACAGAAGACTACAAAGACGTAGCCAAAGTGGCTGCGCAAATAGGGATTCCTTATTATTCAGTGAATTTCGAAAAAGAATATTGGGACCGTGTATTTGAATATTTTCTTGCAGAATACCGTGCCGGACGGACACCAAATCCAGATGTCATGTGTAACAAGGAAATCAAGTTCAAAGCCTTTTTGGATTATGCGATGGATCTTGGTGCCGATTATGTAGCAACTGGCCATTATGCGCAAGTGACCGTTGATGAAAACGGCGTGACCCATATGTTGCGAGGCGTGGATAACAACAAAGATCAAACGTATTTCTTAAGCCAATTGTCACAAGAACAATTGAGTAAAACCATGTTCCCACTAGGCGGCATGGAAAAATCAGAAGTACGAGCGATCGCTGAACGGGCAGGACTAGCAACAGCCAAGAAAAAAGATTCCACGGGTGTCTGCTTTATCGGAGAAAAGAATTTCAAACAATTTTTGAGTAATTACTTGCCAGCGAAAAAAGGCAATATGGTTACATTAGATGGCGAAGTCAAAGGACAACACGATGGCTTGATGTACTACACCATCGGACAACGTCAAGGCTTAGGCATTGGCGGCGGCGGTGCCACTCAAGAACCATGGTTTGTCGTAGGAAAAGACTTAGCGACCAACACTTTGTATGTGGGACAAGGATTCCATCACCCCGCATTGTATGCAGATCGCTTGGAAGCAAGCCAAATCCACTTTACTACAGAACAAGACCGCGGCAGGGAATTTTCATGCACAGCAAAATTCCGCTACCGTCAACAAGATGTACCGGTAACGGTGCGTCTATTAGATGGAGATCGAGCAGAAGTGATTTTTGACGAACCAGTCCGCGCCATCACTCCTGGACAAGCAGTCGTTTTTTATGACGGGATGGAATGCTTGGGCGGCGGTTTGATCGATGCAGCCTACAAAGAAGCCAAAGAATTACAATATGTTTAACCACTAACACAATCAGCCCTAGCTAAGACCACTGAACCAATCAGTTGCACTTAGCTAGGGCTTTTTTTATTTGTACCAACGAATGTTTTGCGTAATCAAGAGAACCAAAAAATAGGTAGCCGATTATTCTTTGATCTTGAAAAGGTGGATCTGTTCGCTAAATGCAGCGACTTGTGCAGGATCGATCGTACCGTTTGTTTTCGAAAGCGCATTAGACATGCCACAAGCCATCGAATAGGTCAATGCTTGTTCCATTGGATACTGTTTATTCAATGCAACAGCCATGCCACCAACAGTTGAATCGCCACAGCCAGTCGTATTAACGATGGCGATTTTAGGAATCTCAATCTTATAAAAAGTCGACTGATGTTTAACGATTGCCCCATCGCCGCCTTGAGATACCATGACGGTGTCGATTCCTTCGAAAAGAGTGCTCTCTAAGACAGAGAAAATGTCTTGAGATGAATGTAATTTTTGACCTATTAGTTCTTCCAATTCCTGTTGATTCGGTTTAATAAAATTCGGACGAGCATTCGTTTGAGTCAAACAATTTTTTAGTTGTTCACCTGCTATATCCATGAGGATTGGTACCTGCTCACCTAATGTCTTACGGATGAATTGAAGCAATTGATCGTGAAAATGCCCATTATCAGAATTTACTGATCCAGAAATACAGACGACCGTGATGGGATGTTGTTCAATTAATGCTGCAAGGTGTTGGTAAAAAAGTTGTTCGTTTTTCTCCGATAGATAAAGTCCTTTTTCTACTAGCTCTGTATGGGTGTTACCGTCATGCATGATCGTGATCGCATTGCGAGAATTACCATCGATGGTTAGGAAATCCAATACATAACGTTCTTCGGCTAGTAAAGAATCAAGGATCGTTTTGCCTACAGGTCCACCTAAAATACCTGTCAATAAAACGTCTTCCCCAGATTGTGCGATGACTCTGCCAGCATTGATACCTTTTCCCCCAATTGATGTATGTGGGTTATCTACCCGATTTACTTGATCCAATTTCAACGAAGGAACCAAATAGTTGTAGTCCATGGAAGGGTTCATTGTGATGGTTAAAATCATTTTTGTTCCTCCTTGAGGATCTCTGTAAAGGAGCGATAATACTCAAAAGTAGTCTCAGAAAGTTTATCATCAGTGATCAAATAGTCGATATCTGAAAGTGAGTAAAAGGTGTAAACGTCGGAGCGATTAAACTTGGAACTATCCGCAACGATGCATTTTTTGCGGGAATGCTTGAAAGCGACTCGTTGAATCGAACCTTCAACAAGATTCGCAGTGGTGATATTATTTTCAAAGATCCCATTTGTAGCAGCAAAAGCGATATCGATATTTAGATTTTCAAAACTCTTCTCTGCCGTTTCCCCATAAAATTCTTCCGTCGTGCGGGAAAATTCTCCGCCTGTCAATAAGACGCGATAGTCTGTGTTGTAAATCAAATAATTAAAAGCAAGCAAACTATTTGTGATCACGAATAAGTTTGCTTTTTTTAGTTCAGGTAAAGCGTGAAGCATCGTAGTTCCAGCACCGATATAGATAGTATCGTTGTCTGAAATGATACTGTTCATCACTTTTCCGATGAATTTTTTTTCAGCAACATTCGTATCGATTTTTTCTTGAGTAGAAAGCTCGTGTTCGATTTTTTCGAGTTTTTGGGCGCCACCATAGATTTTTACCAATAAAGATTGATTCGCTAACTCTGTAATATCTCTACGAATGGTCATATCGGAAACGTCTAATGTTTTGGCTATTTCTGCAATGGATAAGTAATCGTGCTGATTCACTAGCGCTAGAATTTTTTCTTGCCGTTCTTTCTTTAACATAGTTTCACCTCTGGTTGATTAACGATTTTTTTAAGTTTCTTTTTCAACTGTCTTCTTTATACATTAATTAATAGCATTTACTTTTGGAAAAAGCAAGGATAAATGTTCATCTTTGTTAAAGTTTGATAATTTTATGTATCGATAAAAGTAATTAGTTTGGAAAAAATACGAAAAGAAAGCGTTGACAAGAAAAATTAACTATTGTATATTTACATTGTAAAACACATTGTAACAAAGTTTAACAATATTTATCATTAAAGTTGAACAAGGAGGAAGAATAGGTGGGCTATACGAGCATGTTTGATGAAAGGCTGATTTTTCTCGACGTGGAAGGAGAGGATTTGAAAGAACTATTTGAAGAGATAGCCAAACGATTACAGGAACAAGGTTTTGTGAATGAACAGTATGTAGAAGGATTACTAGCAAGAGAACAAGCCTTTCCAACTGGGCTGATTACACAGTATTTGAATATTGGCTTGCCTCATTCAGAACCAGCGTATGTCGAAAAGCCTTTTATAGCGATCGTGCGTCTGAAAAACGAGGTGAAGATGAAGCAAATGGGTGACAGTCAAGAAATGCAGGTCAAGAATCTCTTTTTTCTAGGGATCAAAGAACCAAAAGAGCAAGTCGGCTTACTGCAATCGTTAATGGCATTATTTATGGATGAAGGATTTGTAAAGGCATTCATTGGGACACAAGAAGTACAGGCAATTTATCAATTAGTTACACAGTATACAAAATAAAATTTTTGGAGGGATTCAAGATGAAAAGAAGATTGATCGTAGCATGTGGAAGTGGCGTTGCAACAAGTCAAACGATCGCAAGTAAAATTGCTGGGATGCTTGAAGATGACGGGATCGATTTCCCCGTTGAAGCAGTTGATTACAAGTCGATCCAAAACGAATTGCCGTCGACAGGAATTTATGTGTATGTTGCACAGCCAGATGATGAAGTATTGGAAAAAGCGGCTGAGCTAGGTGTACACGTTTTTGCTGGAATTCCGTTTCTTACAGGTATGGGTATGGATACGATTTATGAAGAAATCAAAGAATTGATTGGCTAGCACAAAACATCCTATCAAAAGAAAGAAGTGAAAAAAATGCAAGTATTTCAAGACATTATCAATTATATTTTAGGTTTAGGTTCCGCTATTTTTGTGCCGCTAATCATTTTAATCCTAGGCTTGGTTGCAGGGATGAAATTCAAAAAAGCCTTTATGTCTGCGATCACGTTAGGTATTGCTTTTACTGGGATGTCGATGGTCATCGGCTTTATGTCAAATGCAGTTAGTCCAGCTTCCGAAGCATTGGCGAAAAATACTGGCTTGAACTTGCCTGCGCTAGATTTAGGTTGGACAGGAGCAGCAAGTATCACCTGGTCATGGTCTTATGCATTTGTTTTCTTTGCCGTCGTTCTTGGTGTGAATTTTGTCATGTTGATTTTGAACTGGACCAAGACGTTGAATGTTGATATGTGGAATGTATGGGGCAAAGCGCTGACTGCCTATCTAGTCTACTTTATCAGTGGGAGTTTACTTGCTGGGTTTATCACCGCCGTCGTACAGGTTATCTTGGAACTTAAGATGGGGGATATGTTCCAACGCCACATTGAGGACTTGACTGGTATTCCTTTAGTAACAGTGACCCACTTGATGAATATTTCAGCAGTACTTTTACTACCAATCAATGTGATTATGGATAAAATTCCTTTCTTTAATCGACGTGCCGATACCAAAGCCTTAAAAAAGAAAATCGGCATCTTCTCTGAAAATTCGGTGATGGGCTTTCTCATAGGCTTAGGCTTGGGGTTAGCCGCAGCCTATGGCGTGTCAGGTTCATTGAATTTAGCTATTCAAATCGCGACGGCAATGGCTTTGTTCCCAATGATCTCAAAAATGTTTATGCAGTCCCTTTCACCACTTGCTGATGCAATGTCGGAAATGATGAAAAAACGCTTTAAAGATCGGGAAGTTTACATTGGGTTAGATTGGCCTGTATTAGCTGGTCGCTCTGAGATTTGGGTCACTGCTATCTTGTTGGTACCTGTATTTATTGGCTATGCCATCATCTTGCCAGGAAATGCTGTGTTGCCTTTAGCAGGAATCATTAACTATTCGATCGCAGTAGGTGGATTATTGCTTACCGGCGGAAACTTGGTTCGTATGCTGATCATGGGGGTTATTTCGATGCCAATCTATCTATATGCAGCTACGTATTTGACGCCGATCTTAACGGGCTTAGCAGATCGAACCGGCGCAGTAGAAGGAATACAAAAAGGGCAGCAAATCACTTGGTCTTCGATCGAAGGACCAGAATTTCGAATTTTATTTGCAGAAGCGTTTAAAGGAAATATCTTGGGTATCGTCGGTTCCGTTGTGTTTATCGCAATGTTTGTCTGGTTGTATAAATATATGAGTAAGGTAAAGGTACCAAGTCAAAGATATGAAGAACAAGGGACCCAATCGACGCAAGTGCGTGCGACGAATGGCTAATATTTTCAAAAAGGAAAGGGCGACAGGAATGGGAAAGAGCGAAAAAATAAAATGGCAATTGCTTCTTTTTCTAGCAATTGGCTGCTATCTCTTAGCTTTGGTGACACAACAGTACCTATTTAATGTCGTAGCGATTGGTCTAGCAGTCTGTGTGTATAAATATGGCAGTCCAGTACTTTTTAAAGAATATGATGAACGGAAAAAGAAAAAAGAGGAAGAAGCAGCAAAAGTAAGAGAAGCTGTTCAAACAATCTTACGCAACAAAACGTTTGAAAAATAAAAAAGGTGGTCTTGAATATGTCAGATGGACGGATGATTTTTGAAAGAGAACGGGAAGATTTAGCACGAATCGTAAAATTGATTTTTACCAGGAAGAATACAAATGTTGCAGGCGGTAATTTTTCTTTTAAAACAACCGATGAAACTGGAAAAGAATACATTATTATGACACCAACTATGATGTCAGAAGCCTATTTAGGAGAAGTCTCACCAGCCCAGATTTTAGTCGTTGAGCCTCATACGAGAAAGGTGATTGATGGGGTAGGACAGCTGACACGAGAAATCAACTTACACGAAGCGGTTTATGATACGAATCCAGCGATAAAAGCAGTCTTACATGCCCATTCTCCTCACTCAATGTTTTGGGCAACCGCCGGATTGGATATGCCTAACTTAACGGAAGCGACCCAAAAAATTGGCTATATTCCTGTACTAGACTTTGAACCTAATTGCTCACCAGAATTAGCAGAATTAGTTTCTGATTATATGAAAAAAGAACAACTTGCCTTACCGAATATGTTACTCCTCAACAGTCATGGGGTACTGATCAGTGCGCCAGGAGCATCTGGCATCGAAGCAATCCATAAAGCTTTGCAAATACTAGATACCACGGAATGGAATGCGGAAATTGCCTATAAGCAAACGATTTTCCAATCTTTAGGCTTGTTAGATGGTTTTTACTCCAAAGGGAGACAAGTAGGAACCCTTGAAGACTTGAAAAAACATACACCGATTTATAATAAAGAAGAAATTTTTGCTGGTGGTGATTAGCCAGCAAGTAATCATCTTTTTCGATTGATAAAAATCCAAGAACATTCGTTTACGAGTTCTTGGATTTTATTTTTTTAGTCAAATTATGCTATAATTTAGGTAGAAAATGAATTTTTTTGATGCATTGGCATTTTTAAAAGAAAGACTAACTATATAGAGTCAAGTGAAAATTAGCTAAATCAAAAAAATATTTTATAACAGTTAAGTCCAAAAAATGAGTACAACAAATAGACCTTTCACTATTAGATTTTTTTGATTGTTCAATAGCTAATCGGAAACAATCTTATAAGGTTCATTTTTAGTTAAAATAGCATGAATCACATAACAAAGCTTACGAGAAACAGCACCTAAGGCCGTCAGATGATGCTTTCCCTCAGAAATTTTTTTCTGATAAAACGCGCGAAAAACAGGATCACATTGAGAAGCAACTAGAGCAGCTGAAAACAAGGCTTTTCGTAAGTATGGAGATCCACGCTTGCTCATAACATTATGTGTTGCTTCGTATTGCCCAGATTGGGACACAGACGCGTCTATGCCAGCATAAGCAACCAGTTTTTTCGGATTAGAAAATTTGCGAATGTCTCCAATTTCACCAAGAATTGTCGCGCCATTTATAGGGCCGATTCCAGGGATTGTGAGAATAACAGAGTCTAAATTACTCATTATGCGCTTAATTTCTTTTTCAGTTTCTTTTACTTGGCTTTCGATGAATTTCAATTGTTCAATCATGGAGCGTAATTGAAATGTAAAAGCTTCTTGAGCAAATTTCACTCCAAAGGAGTTAGAAGCTGCTTGCTTCAATTGATCTGCTTTCTCTGGCTTTATTCGGTTCCTGCTTAACTCAGCTAAGTATTGAGCCAACGTTTCTGCCGAAATTTCTTCTAGCTCTATAGGAGAACTAAACTCAAGCAATAACTCTTTAGACGCTTTTCCGAAAATACCTTGTTTAGAAAAAATTGATGCATATTCAGGAAACACTTGATCTAGTACAGCTATGATTTTTCGTTTGAAGTCGCTTGCGGTACCTACTAAATAGGTTCGGTAACGTGAAAGTTGTTTTAACGAAAAAACATTTTCATCAGACAATACTGTTTCTACAAAGGAACCATAACGCATCAAGTCAGCAATCAAAACAGAATCAATAATATCATTTTTTCGTTTTCTGATTTCTGTTCCTTTGCGCCAGCCATCGGTTTGAAGAGGATTCACAACGTGAATCAAAAAGTCTGATTCGTGGAGGTATGAAAAGATGGAGAGCCAATAATGACCCGTAGCTTCCATTCCGACAATAAAGTCAGCGGGAGTCTCTGAATATTTTGAAAGCCGCTCAATCAGGGAATCAGCTCCTTCAGTAGTGTTAGGGAAAGAAAAACCTTTTAGGATCACTTTACCTTCTTCACTCATTAAAGAAGCCACGTGAGTTCGCTTGCCGATATCAATTCCTAAGAAGTACATACATTTGACCTTTCTAAAAAAATATTTTGGATTGAAACCCGCTCAACTGAAAAGCGTCACTACCTTGTACGAGATACGGAGTAAAGCAAAAACTTTCAACATCTAACTCATACGTAATCCACTTATCAGAGAGAGGTGCCAGTCTTTCGATTACGAGCTTCAAAACTCAAGGAGGCAACGGCATAGCCTCTCAATCCAATAAATATATTATCTCAAAATGAATGAGTTAATACCAAATTAAAATAACGATGGTTCATAGGGTTATCCAATCAAAACCGGAAGGTTAAAACCCTAACTCTAATATACAAGGAGGAGCATGAATCGTACCAAAGCCAATCTCATGAAATCGGGGTTTGTCGTTAGTGTCGTAGGGGTGGTGATGCTTCATCAGGCTCAGGTCGTTTCAAGCCAAATCAACCATCTTGCCTTAGCCGTACTATTGGGTTTAGCCGGGTATTTGCTTGTTTTTAAAAAGTTCTACTTTTTGTCCTCTCAAATTGCGGGGCATTCCGATCAGTATAATCAAGCAGAAGTCAAGTGGGGCAAGATTGCGGGAGTTATCGCCTTCTTTATTGCTCTGATCAATTTGATTTTGGTCTTTGTGTGAGTGTGGCGGAAAAAAAGCCGCCAAAAGAAATCTTTGACGGAAACTGGGTTGCTTGGCTCATGATCGATCATCAAATTCGGCTTGGTGTGCTTGAAAAAAGCGGTAATACTGCTGGACACTAGCTAACTGGGTCCACTTCCGAACATCGACGGGCGTTTGATCCAAATCATAGATTTTGGCTTCCTTTAAAGACAAAACGAAAGGACTATGGGTAGCAATAATGAACTGACACTGTTCATAGCGAACAAAATCTTCCAGTAACTGCACCAGTTCCAGCTGACGCTCAGCAGAAAGAGAATTTTCTGGTTCATCTAATAAGTAAAGGCTGTTGGGACGAATCTTTTCTTGAAAGAAGCGAAAGGCACTTTCACCATTGGAATATTCTCGGACATTGTCGATCAAGTGCTTACGGGTGAATTTGGACTGTGTGTTAGATTGTGCAAGATTGATTTTCTTCAATTCATGGTAATCGTCAAAACCCGTGAAACGAAAGTCTGCATACTTTGCTTGGTAGTATTCTTGGAATACTTCTTCTCGGCGATGATCGATCCCTTGATTCAAGTTTCGAATAGCCAGCATGTAATCAAAGACATCATCGCTGGTCAAAAGTACTTTTTCTTGCGGTTCGTCGATGCTGCCAGTAGTACAGTAGGCTAAGTAGTCCTCGAAAAAATTCGAGCGATTATACGCAGCAAAGCGCTGCGCGTGGATCTTTTCGGCAATCACGTTCAATGCGGTGGTTTTGCCAGAACCATTGCCGCCATATAAGATCGTGACCGGTTCAAAATCGATCTGCTGAAAAAGGCGGGCACTGAGAATCTGAAAAGGGTAGTAAGAATCATAAACGGTTCGTTTGATGGAAAGGAAAAAATCAAACTCGGTCTCTTGATCGGGAAAAGTGATTTGTTCGAGATACATGGGGCACCTCCTGGCAATTTCGTGGTTGTCATTATTGTAGCATATCCATCGCAGACAAATTTTTTTTACGAGGTTAAAATAAATCTTGTTTGATATTTTTTTAATCTTTTGATGTTATATTCACAATAGGAAACATCTATGCTAGACTATAGGGGCATAGAAATGATGTAATCTTAAACAACCGATAAATCGTACAAAAAAACGAGGGTTTAATGAATTTTTAAAGCAATGTTTAAATGCTGAAACTTATTCCTTGCAAGTTTAAGTAAAAGTGACTAATATGAGGAAGGAATCGTGAAAGGAGCAATGGAATGTATCAAGTAGTAGTCATGTATGGGGACAATGAACCGTGGTGGTTTTTTGAGGGATGGCAGTCAGATATTCAAGAGGCGTTCACATTTGCAACTTTCAGCGAGGCGCAGTCATTTTATGAACAAAAATGGCAAGAAATCAGAGAAGAGTATTCGTACATAAATGCAAAATCAAACTTTATGACGGCTTTTTGGAATGAAGAAGACGAACGCTGGTGCGAAGAATGCGACGATTACCTCCAACAATATATTGGACTGGCATTGCTTAAAGAATATCAGCAAGTCGTCGATGAAAGCAGGAAAGATTTTTATGAAACAACTAATTCTAGCGGAAAAGCCAAGCGTTGCCAAAGACCTCAGCAAAGTTTTGGGCTGTGAGCAAAAACATAAAAATTATTACGAAGGACCCAAGGCGATCGTTACTTGGGCCCTTGGTCATTTATTGGGCTTGAAAATGCCTGAAGATTTAAACAAAGAGTGGGCATCATGGCAGATGGAAACGTTACCGATGATTCCTAAGTCCATCGGGATCAAACCGTTACCAAAAACCGGTCATCAACTAAAAGCCATCAAACAACTGGCTCAAAGAAAAGATGTCGGGGAAGTCGTGATCGCTACCGATGCGGGAAGAGAAGGGGAGCTAGTCGCTCGCTGGATTTTGGAGTGGGTTCGTTTTGACAAACCAGTCAAACGTTTGTGGATTTCTTCGCAAACCCCTAAAGCCATCAAAGAAGGCTTTGCAAAATTGCAGTCAGCCAAGCACTACGACAATCTTTACTACTCCGCCCTTGCGCGGGCAAAAGCCGACTGGCTGGTAGGATTGAATGTCACGCGGGCATTGACGGTCAAATATCAAGACAATCTTAGTGCGGGTCGGGTCCAAACCCCTACCTTAGCTTTGGTGCGCAGTCAGGAAATGCAGATCGAGAGTTTCCGTCCGCAAACCTATCATGTGATTACCCTAAACGTAGGCGATGCCAAGGCCCACCTGCAGCAAAAAAATCCCTATCAACTAAAAGAACGCAGCGACGCCGAAGCATTGGTCAAGCAAATGAGTCAACAAAATGGTCGCGTGACAGCGATCGAAGAGAAGGTCAAAACAGAAAGCGCGCCATTGCCTTATGATTTGACCGAGATCCAACGAGAAGCCAATCAGCGTTATGGGTTTTCAGCCAAGAAGACCTTGTCGCTTGTTCAAAGCTTGTATGAAACCCATAAAATCGTCACTTACCCAAGGACGGATTCCAAGTATTTGACCAATGATATGAAGGCAACCATGAAGGAACGCCTGCAGGCAGTTGCGGATTTTGCCCCAGAAGTCAAAGGATACTTGAAAAATGGCGGACAAGTGGTGCAGCAAGCTGTCTTCAATGATAAAAAAGTCACCGATCACCATGCCTTATTGCCAACGGAACAGCGGGCGCGTTATGAAAAATTAACTACCGATGAACAACGGATCTATCAAATGATCGTTAGTCGTTTCTTAATGCTCTTTGCGAAACCCCATAAAAAGCAGCAGCAGAAAGTGACCGTGACCTTTGGTTCAGAAACCTTTGTATTCAACCGCAATACCGTGTTAGAAGCGGGATGGAAAACGACTTCTGAAGAAGAAACCAGTGACATAGCTTGGCAAAAAGGCAGTACCGTCAAGCCTGAGTTCACCATCCAAAAAGAGTTGACCACACCACCGAAACCGTTGAATGAAGGAACTCTTTTAGGTAAAATGGAAAAACATAGTCTCGGTACGCCGGCAACCCGTGCGGAGATCATTGAAAAGCTGATCAAATCTGAGCTGATGGAGCGGACCCCAAGCGGCTTACAAGTATCGCCAAAAGGCAAGCAGCTGTTAGTCTTAGTCAATCCATCCTTGGTGACACCAGAATTGACGGAAAAATGGGAGAAGGAACTGGAAGCCATTGCGAAAGGCACCTATTCTGCCCAAACCTTCCTTGCACAAATCGAAGCAGACACAAAACAACTGGTCAAAGAAATCAAGCAAAGCGAAAGCAAGTACCAAGATTTCTCATTGACCCAAAAACGTTGTCCCGAATGCGGTGAACCCTTGCGGGAGAAAAATACCCGTGATGGCAAGATCTATGTTTGCTCCAGTGGCACCTGCAAGTACCGTCGTCGGAAAGACCCGAAAGTTTCAAACCGACGCTGCCCGCAATGCCACCGAAAGATGGAGATCATTGAAGGCAAAAACGGCGCCTATTTCCGCTGTAAATTCGATGGGACCACCGAAAAAATGGCGGATAAAAAGGAACGCAGCAAAAAGCTGTCGAAACACGAAGAACGCCGCTTGATGAACAAAATCAATCAAGAAGAACCGCAAGAAAGCCCATTAGCAGCTGCTTTAAAAGCTGCTATGGAGAAGAAATAACTGCATGAGGTAGAAAATGAAAAAGAGTGAGGACGATTTTGCTGTCCCTCACTCTTTTTTTGCATCCATTCATTCACTCATCTAGGCATTTTTTTGACGGTATTCTTTCGGTGAGATTTTTTCTTTCTTCTTGAACAAAAAGGAAAAATAATTTGGGTCATTGTAGCCAACATCAAAGGCGATCTCAGATAGCCGTAGATTGGTCGTTAACAGCAGTTCCTTAGCTAAGGTCAACCGTTGCTCGGTCAAGTATTCGATAAACGTAGAATCAGTGGCTTGCGAGAAGATGGTGCTGAAATGTGCTGGACTCAAATGAACTTTTTCAGCAACTACATTTAAGGAAATATTGGGATCAGAAAAGTGCTCACTAATAAAGGCTTTGGCTTGATTGATGACGCTTTGATATTTCGCCATTGCAGGATTGATGGGTTGTTTGGTTAATAATGGCAACAGTTCTGCCAGAGTCGTTTGATAGTTCTCTGGCTCATGGGTCAATGCCGCTAGATAGTCTAAGTCATGGGCGTGTTGAACGATCTGGGGCAACGAATGACTGTCTCTTTTCTTCAACAATGCCAGCAGTTCGACTAAGACGAACAAACGGTACATTTGCGTTCGCTCAACGGTTCCTTGAGGCGCCATCAATTCAGCGATCAGCTCAGGGATCGTCTGTTTCCCAGCATTTGCCAGCCGTGAAGCAAGGTCGGTTTTGAAAGGATTGGTGGGGGATAGTTCCCCTTCGCGAATGTCGTCTTCATAGCTGATGATTTTTTCCTTGCGGATGCTACCATAGGTTTTTAGCATGTCACGAGCTTTCTGATAAGAAAGAGAGATACCCGAGAAGCGATCTGCTACCGGTCCGATCGCCACTGCTACTTCTTCCCCAGAACCATGAACGAGGCTTTGAGCGATCTGATAGGCTTTTTCTAAAACTTGTTCTCGGTCATGGTCAAAAAGCAAAAACTTGATGAAGCGGCTGGACACACTGGAGAACAAGACGGCATCATCTTGTTCATAGGCTTTGGTCAGCTGCTGGCTAAAGCGAGTGTAGTCAGAAAAGCTTTGATTGAAGGGGGTTTTTGCTAATAGCACACAAAACTGTTTGCCTGAAAAGCGCCGGCCCAGTTCTTCTGCTTGCAAAAAGGCTTCTGAGATCGTGATCTTTTGTTTAAAGAGGTGATTCAGAAAGTGATTCTTTTTGATTTCCATTTCGAATAAATCGTCTTCTTTGGATAATTGCTGATGAGTGGCTTGTTGTTCATCTAAGTGTTGAACGACGGTTTTGATGGCTTGTTCTAATTCTTCGTTTTTGATGGGCTTGAGCAAGTAATCGTCTGCTTGCAGCTGCAGTGCCGTTTTTGCATAGTCAAAATCATCAAAGCCGCTAACGAAAATAATGCGAACTTGCGGCAATAATTTCTTGGCTTCTTTCGCAAAGACCAAGCCGTCCATAAACGGCATTTTGATATCACTGATAATAATATCAGGACGCAGATCAAGGATCGAAGCCAGCGCCAATTCGCCATCTGCGGCTTCATCGCTATAAACGATCGGGTATTGTTTGGCAAGAGTCATGATTTGGTGGCGCAAACTATCGCGAATCAGATGTTCATCTTCAACTATGAACACTTTGTACATGGTTGGGTTCCTCCCTTTTTGGTACTGTGACGTTAATCGTGGTGCCTTCTTGGTATTGACTGTGGATCGTCAGTTGCGCTTCGCTGCCGTAGTTCAGCTGGAGACGGCGATAGACGTTATATAGGCCATAGCCGCTCTCAGAGGCGGGATCAGTGGTTTCTTTAAGGTTACGACGAATCTCCTGCAAACGCTCAGGGTCGATCCCAACGCCGTTGTCACTGATGGTCATTTGAATCTGGTGAGGCAATTCTGACACTGTGATTCGAATCATGCCGACACGACGGACAAACTTGGTGCCATGATATACGGCGTTTTCAACAAGGGGCTGCAGGACCATTTTCAAAACCTGTAGTTCTGGACTGACGGTTTGATCTTCAATGGTGTAAGACAGCATCCTGCCATAGCGGATCTGCAAAATCTTCAAGTAATCGTCCACATGCCGCAATTCTTTTTCCAGCGGAATCCAGTCTTGCCCTTTGCTTAAGGAGATGCGGAAAAAATCTGACAGCGCATAAGTCATTTCGGTTGCTTGCTCGTAACGGGCAGCTTCGATCAAAGAAACGATCGCATCTAAACTATTATAGATGAAATGTGGAGTGATCTGGGCTTGTAAGACCCGCACCTCACTTTGGGCTAAGTGATACTGCTTCAAGGCATTTTCTTCCAAGAGCCGAGTCAAGTCATCTGCCATTCGATTCAAGCTACTCGTCAGAGTCCGCAGCTCTGGGGTTTCGGGCAGTTCTGCTCGGTAGCTCAAATGTCCTTGGGATAGTTCATTGGAAAGGTCTAACAACCGATCCAGCGGGTATTGCAGATTATCTCGAACAAAGCGGCGGTTTTTATTGATGATCGCAAAGATGATCAAAAGTAACACGACTTGAAAAAGGATCAGCAGCAACACGGATTGGACCAGTTCGTGATTGGTTTGGCTGGCTAAGCTGATCTCTACTCCGACAAACTGCTGCAAAATATCGGATAGCAAATCGATCACCGAATCCACTTGGATCATGACGTATTGGTTTTGTTCCACCGGTTCATCGTTGAGAATATTATCGATCAACTGTTGCTGATAGGTTTCTAAAGAATCGAGCGTCCGAAAGGCGACTGCTAAAATATTGAGTTCTTTGGCAGTGCTGGTATTTTCTTGAATGTGCTGCAGATCGCTCCTTAGTTCATCGATCACATTGGTTTCTTGAACTTGTGCGACGGTTTTTTGACCAAAGACTAAATCCCACATTTCTTCCAAGACAATGGCATCGACTTTTTCCGATAATTGATTGGCTTCTTCAATATTGTTGATGGTGTTTTGGTAAATAAAAATCTGCCGCGAGTAAAAGACACTGCTTACTACGAGGGGGATAAAGGCGACGAGGATCATCAGTTTGTTGGTCTGCTGGAAGATGCCCTTGATACTTTTTGTTTTCATCTTCATCTCCTCAATAATTTCTCGGTGGAATCTGATCAAAGTCCATATCACTGGAAAAAACTGTTTCATGGACATAGATTTCACGAGGAATGGCATCGGCGCCGCGAGCCAAGTAGCGCGAGATGGCATTTTTGACGAACACACCAGCATCTGGGTTGCATTCAACGACACAATTGACGATCCCTTGCTTCAATTTGTCGATCATTTCTTTTTGGGCATCGATCGATACGATCACCAAATCCTTCCCTGGCTCAATATCGGTTTTTTCGAGGGCTTCAAGAGCGCCAAGAGTCATCTCGTCATTGTGACTGAACAAGGCATCGATCTGCTCCATTTTGCCTTCTGCGATGTATTGTTCAATGACTTCTTTGCCTTTGCGGCGAATGAAGTCACCATTTAGCTCATCTTTGACTTGGATCGTTACATTGTTGTGGGCATAATCACGCTTGATGGTTTCTCGGAACCCTTCTGAGCGCAAATACGTCGGAGAAGTAGCATCCAGTCCCGTCAATTCTAAAACATTGATCGTTTCATTTTGATGTTCTTTATAATAATTGCTGACGTAGAGACCTGCACGATTGCCCTCGGCTTTGAAGCTTGGCCCGATATGAGTCAGAAACAAGGAGGGATCGCTGACGTTGACATGACGGTCCACCACGAAAACGGGAATCCCCGCTTGCGCAGCTTCTTCCAAAATCGGTTCCCAATTGTTTTCCTGAATCGGGGTAAAGACGATGGCATCGACTTGATACACGATAAAACTGCGGATATCTTGAATCTGACGTTCTTGATTCATATAGCCGTTACGATAGAGCACTTCATAGCCTTCCTTCTCTAATTCAGTGCGAATCGATTCGGTGTGGCGCTTGCGCCAGCTGCTTTCTGTTCCCGATTGAGAAAAACCGATCACGATACTTTCTTCCGATGTTTCAGCGGTCGTTTCTTTGACTGCTTGGCAACCAGCCAAGAAAGACAAACACAAACAAAGGAGTAACCCAATTTTTATATTCCTCATTTTTTTCACCTCTATGGTCTATTCTACTAAAAAATACGGAAGCGCTTTACACAAAATATCAAATCAAATAAAAACCAAGGGAATCTTAAAAAATCCAAGATTACGAAAAGAAATGGGGGCAACTGAGTCGTTTTTTCTCAAGAAATCCAAGAAACCTCGAAAAAATCTAAATGTAAGCGATTCCTTAACTGGCTATACTGAGAATGTAAGAAAAAGACATGGAGGGATCACAATGAAAGGTACTTTTGGTAAATTGGTCGTCCTAGCATCCACCTTATTGGTTGGCGGATTGTTAGCAGCTTGTGGGAATGGATCAGACAGCGGGGCAAACGGTGACGGAGACAAAGGATTTGTTGGGATCGCGATGCCGACCAAATCGGCAGAACGGTGGATCGCAGATGGCGACAACATGGTAGAAGAATTAGAGAAGCTCGGCTATAAAACTGACCTGCAATATGGAGAAGACAAAGTAGAAAACCAAGTGGCACAAATTGAGAATATGATCACCAAAGGCGTTGATACTTTAGTGATCGCCTCGATCGATGGTTCGGCACTGACAGACGTGTTGGAAAAAGCCCATAACGAAGATATCACAGTCATCGCCTATGACCGTTTACTGATGAACTCGGAATACGTCGATTATTATGCCACCTTTGATAATTTTGGAGTCGGCGTGCTGCAAGCGTCTTATATTGAAGACAAATTGGGTCTCAAAGACGGTGAAGGACCATTTAACATTGAATTATTCGGCGGCTCTCCAGATGATAACAATGCACTGATCAATTATAATGGGGTCCTTTCGGTCTTCCAACAATACTTTGACAGCGGACAGCTAGTCGTTCCTTCTGGTCAAACCAACTTCAACCAAATCGCTACTTTGCGTTGGGATGGTTCAACTGCGCAAGCTCGGATGGACAACTTGTTGAGTGCCAACTATACGGATCAAACATTGGATGCCGTTCTTTCACCTTATGATCCAATCAGCCTAGGAATCATTTCATCGCTTAAAGGCGTTGGCTATGGTTCTTCCGATAAACCACTACCTGTGATTACCGGTCAAGATGCGACGGTGGCAGGGGTGAAATCGATCATCGCGGGCGAACAGACCCAAACGATTTTCAAAGATACACGGGTGTTGGCGAAAAACACGATCGAAATGATCGAAGCCATCACCAATGGCGAGGAAGTGCCAGTCAACGATACGGAAACCTATGACAATGGCGTCAAAGTCGTACCAACCTACTTGTCAAATCCCGTTTCTGTGGATAGCGACAACTACAAAGAAGAACTGATCGATACCGATTACTATACAGAAGAAGAGCTAGGCATTTAAGCAAGAAGCGCTGATCCAGCGAGAAAAGATACTAGTTTCCCCGAAAGCAGTAGGGAAGAACGAATCATCCCCAATATTCGTTCTTTCCGCTTTTCTTACAAAGGCAGCGCACCACTTTTACATAAAAAGGAAAAGGGTGAAAGAACATGGCAGATAATATTTTGATGATGAAAGGCATCGTCAAAGAGTTTTCAGGGGTTCGCGCCCTTGATAACGTCAACCTCTCGATCGAGCGAGGAGAGATCCACGCACTGTGTGGAGAAAATGGCGCTGGCAAGTCCACGCTGATGAATGTCTTAAGCGGACTCTATCCTTACGGCAGCTATGACGGAGAGATCTATTATGAAGGGGAGTTATGCAAGTTCAAAGATTTGCGAGACAGTGAGGACAAAGGAATCGTTATTATTCATCAAGAGTTAGCATTAAGTCCTTACCTGTCGATCAAAGAAAATATCTTTCTAGGAAACGAACAAGCCAAACACGGCATCATTGATTGGGATCTGACCGAAAAGAAAACAGACAACCTCTTAAAGATTGTTGGCTTGAAATTAGACCCGAATACGCTGGTTTCACAAATCGGTGTCGGGCATCAACAGCTGGTGGAAATTGCCAAAGCATTTTCAAAATCCGTCCGATTGTTGATTTTAGATGAGCCAACCGCGGCGTTGAATGAAGAAGAAAGTGCCAATCTGTTAGAGCTGATCAAAGAGTTCCGCAACCAAGGGATCACCTCGATCATCATCTCCCACAAGTTGAATGAAATCGTCAATGTGGCGGATCGCATCACGATTTTACGTGACGGGCAAACGATCGAGACGCTGAGTGGTGCCGAAATCTCTGAAGAGCGCATCATTCGCGGCATGGTTGGCCGAGATTTGACCAATCGCTACCCAGAGCGGAACCCCACTATTGGTGAACCGTTTTTTGAAGTCAAAAATTGGACGGTCCATCATCCAATCGACCATACCCGTGTGGTGAATGAGAATTTGAACTTGATGATCCGCAAAGGAGAGATCATCGGCATCGCCGGTTTGATGGGTGCGGGACGGACAGAGTTTGCCATGAGTGTCTTCGGTCATTCCTACGGCAGTTCGATTTCGGGGGAAGTCTATAAAGACGGCCAACCGATTTCTGTCAAAGACGTGCCAACCGCCATCAAAAATGGGTTAGCCTATGTGTCGGAAGATCGAAAAGCGCTGGGTTTGAATCTGCTGATGGATATTCGCGAGAATACCACCATTGCTAGTCTTGCCAAAATCAGCCGCCAAGGGGTCATCGATAAAGAAAAAGAAGTCACGATGGCTGAAGAATTCCGCAAAAAAATGCGGACGAAAACCAATTCGATCTATCAAAACGTCGGCAGCTTGAGCGGCGGGAATCAGCAAAAAGTCGTTTTGGCAAAATGGCTGATGACCACACCAGACATCTTATTTTTAGATGAACCGACCCGTGGGATCGATGTCGGGGCGAAATACGAAATCTATACGATCATCGAAGAGATGGCAGCAGCTGGCAAAGCCATTTGCATCATCTCCTCGGAGCTGCCAGAACTATTAGGCATGTGTGACCGAATCTATACGATGAACGAAGGCCGCTTCACTGGCGAGGTCCTGCGGGAAGAGGCGGACCAAGAACGATTGATGAATCTAATGACATTAGAAGAGAGTGGGGTTTGAGATGGAAACAACCAATAAATTAAAAAAAGAACGCAGCCATTCGCTGAAAGAAAAGGCACTGGAAATCTTTAGCAAATACAGTATGATCATTATCTTAGCAGTGCTGCTGGTGGCCTTTCAGCTCATGACCGACGGGATTTTCTGGCGGCCGCTGAATATCACCAACCTCGTGTTGCAAAACAGTCATATTCTCGTTTTGGCAGCTGGTATGCTCTTGGTCGTCTTGTTAGGACACGTTGATTTATCCGTAGGGTCCGTGATGGCGTTTGTCGGTGCGATTGCAGGCGTCTTAATGGTCAATAACGGCATCAGTCCTTGGCTGGCAGTGCCTCTTTGCTTACTGATGGGCGCAGTGATCGGTGCCTGGCAAGGCTTCTGGGTCGCGTATGTCGGTATCCCAGCATTTATCGTGACCTTGTCTGGTTTACTGATGTTTCGAGGACTGACCCAAGTCGTCTTAGGTGGTCAATCATTGGCGCCGTTTCCCAAGGCATTCCAACAAATTTCTACTGGGTATTTGCCAGATATTGCAGGCGGTCAGATCCATTTACTTTCCATGATTTTAGGTGTAGTGATCACGGGCATCCTGATTTTAGGCCAATGGCGGACCCGTGAGCGTCGCAAAAAAAATCTTTTTGAAGTGGAATCAATGGCAGCATTTGCCTTTAAAGCCGTCTTTACTGCGGTCGTATTTCTCGGCGCTACCTATATCTTTGCCTCTTATCAAGGGTATCCGATCATTTTGATCGTCTTAGGGGTGATCGTGGCTGCTTATGGCTTTTTGACTAACAAAACCGTTGCTGGTCGTCAAATCTATGCAACCGGCGGCAACAAAAAAGCAGCCGAACTTTCTGGGATCAAGACGAAGAAAATCACCTTCTGGGTCTTCGTGAACATGGGGATGATGGCAGCTTTGGCGGGCTTGGTTTTAGCCGCTCGGTTGAACGCAGCCACCCCGCAAGCAGGAACGTCAATGGAATTAGATGCAATGGCCGCAGTGTATTTCGGCGGTGCTTCCACCTCAGGCGGTATTGGTACTGTGATGGGCGCGATCGTTGGTGGGCTCGTGATGGGTGTCTTAAACAATGGGATGTCGATCTTAGGAGTCGGTGTCGATTGGCAGCAAGCCATCAAAGGATTGATTTTGCTGCTGGCCGTCGTGTTGGATATCTACAATAAGAAAAAGAAAATATCGTAGGAGGGCCTGTTTATGGAGGAACAAGCACAAAAGACGATTTTATTGATTTGTACCGCAGGTATCACTACGGGTCTCTTAGTGAAAAATATGCAGCGAGCTGCAGATGAAAAAGGATTAGCCGTGCATATCTATTCGGCACCAGCCATCATTGCTGAACAGATCCTGCAGCAGCAGACTGTCGATGCCTTGCTGATCGGTCCGCAGTCGAAGTACGAAGTCAATCGATTGAAAGACTTTCTCATGGTCAAAGCGGTGCCTTATAAATTGATCAAAGAAACAGATTACGAGTTGTTAGATGGCGAAGCTGTCCTTGCAGACAGCCTGACCCTCTTGCAAAACGATCGCTAACCAGCAGCTTGGCAAAAAGCTAGGTGGTCAGCAGTTGAATAGGCTCCCCAGAGTAGTGCTTGTCATCCCCTACAAGCACTACTCTTTTTGTGGTGCTTTTTTGCCTACACTAGCCAAGAAAGCCCCTCTTAAGCAGCAATGCGTGGCAAGCCCGTTGGTTCGTTTTCTCGTGTTTAGGACATCGCATCATAGACAAACAAAAGAGAAGTTGAGGGGGAAGAGGACGAAGCTGACACCACGCGTATGTTGTCTAAAGGCAAGTGATGGGCGAGTGTTTCACGTACTTAAAGCATCGAGGCTGTGGGCGGTAGAAGGGGGGAAATGAGCTGCTTACACCGCTTCTGGTTTCTCGTTCGTAACTAAGCGTTTCGTAGGAAACACAACGAAACCCAAAAACAGACAGTCTGCTGACTGTCTGTTTTTAGGGGATACAAATAAGGAATAAAAGTGGATATTAGTTAAATGCGACTGCCTAGGGGGCAAATCCGAGAACAGTGCATGGTAACTACAAATTAAGGAAGTGTGATGACATTTTCTGAATCTTTGTCGAAGAAGTGTGCTTTGTTGATGTTGAAAGCCAAATCAACTGTTTCACCTGGACGGTGGAAGTCACGAGCATCAACTTTCGAGATAAATTCAGTCGCACCTACGCGTGTATAAAGCATCGTTTCTGCACCTAATAATTCAGATACGACTACTTCGGCACGTACAGTTGCTTCAGGAGAAGCTTCCAATGCGATTTGTTCACTGTGAATATCTTCTGGACGAATACCAAAGACTAATTGTTTGCCTTCGTACCCTTTTTCCACAAGAATCTTGTTCTTGCCTTCAGGAATACGTAAGTTCAAGCTTTGTCCATCAGAGATCATACCGTTTTTCAACGTAACATTGAAGAAGTTCATTGCTGGTGAACCGATAAAGCCGGCAACGAAAATGTTTTTCGGTGTGTTGTAGACTTCTTTTGGTGAACCGATTTGTTGAATGAAGCCATCTTTCATGATAACGATCCGGTCAGCCATGGTCATCGCTTCTGTTTGGTCATGGGTTACATAGATCGTCGTTGTTTCTAAACGTTGGTGTAATTTTGCGATTTCCGCACGCATGGCAACCCGCAATTTCGCATCTAAGTTTGACAACGGCTCATCCATCAAGAAGACTTTGGCATCACGGACGATGGCACGGCCTAGGGCAACCCGTTGACGCTGACCACCTGAAAGGGCAGCTGGTTTACGATCTAAGTATTCTGTCAATCCTAAGATCTCAGCGGCATTTTCTACCCGTTTTTTAATTTCTTCTTTGTCGTATTTACGCAATTTCAAACCAAATGCCATGTTGTTGAAAACAGTCATATGGGGATACAATGCGTAGTTCTGGAAAACCATCGCGATGTCGCGGTCTTTTGGTGCCACATCGTTCATTACTTTTCCACCGATGCTCAATTCGCCTTCAGAAATATCTTCTAAACCAGCGATCATTCGAAGCGTTGTTGATTTTCCGCAACCAGAAGGTCCAACGAAAACGATGAATTCGCGATCTGCGATATCTAAATTAAAATCAGTTACCGAATACGCATCATTATTATCATATTTTTTGTGGATATTTTTTAAGGCCATTTCTACCATTGGGATTACCTCTTTCCATTTAGTTTACATGAACATCATAAATGAAAACGCTTCGAAGGTGCAACGGAAACATGCACAAGAAAAAAACGTTTTCTTGTGCATGTTGTTTAATTGCTCTGATGGGTGAACTGATCGATCAATAAATAGCAAAGCAGCAGATCATCCATATTTTTTAAATTTAAACGTGTCAGTGTTTGAAACTTATCGATCTTATATAGGAGAGAATTCCGATGCATGAACAGTTCTTTGGCTGTGGAGCTTGCATTGCCTTGATTGCGCCACAGTGATTGAATGATCGTTTCGGTCTCTTCTTCAAACCAATCTAGATATAAGGTACGAAACAAGGAAATATACTCGGAAAAGCCGTTGCGAAAAAGAGAGAAGACCACTTTGGGCAGATCCATACTTTTACTGGTGGTTTTCGTTTTTAACTCATTTTTGAACAGGGTAGACTCACTTGCCCATAAGGTAGTGAAATCGTGGCGCGGATGATGGAAGGGACCGACGAACAGCTGAGAATAGCAGTCGAAATCCATATCCAAAGCGACGAATAAGCCGTCGAGATCTTCGATGGGCAAATTGGCACCATCTTGTTTTTCTACGATCACTGCATGGTCTTCGGTGAGGAAAAAAAGATCCACCACGCTAGGGAGCATTTGCTGAATCTCTGCGAGCCATTCGGATTGCAAAGAGTCGATGGTTCGGGTGAAATGAACTTGCAGCAGGCGAATCCACTCCGGCTCTTGAACGGGCTGATGTTCAAATAAAATCGGATACCATGGATGGTTTCGGTTATCGATTTCTGGTTGCAAAGAGCCGTTTCCCAGTTGGATCAGCAATTTTTCACTGTCACTTAATTGGTCAGTTGGCAGCCAAATATATTTTTTGCCGAATGCGATGGATTCGATATCCTTCGTTGTGGCAACTTTGTCATGCAACGTTGCCTGGGGGAAACGTGCTTTGATGTCATTAAAAGAAAAAATGAGAAAGACCTCCTTTGAGATACTCTACGTATTCTTCATTTAGTATAGCATGTTCTAAAAAAACCGTTCAAAATTTTCCCAGGAAAAAAGCACAGCCCTTCACCGAAAGCTCTGCCTTCTCATGGCAGGAGGGCGGCTTTTTTCTCCGAAGTGATTGCTTCTATAATCCTAACAGTTGTTTTTTCTTGAATGCAAATTCTTCTTCAGTCAAAATTCCTTCGTCGACCAGCACTTTTAGTTCGCGTAGTTCAGCAATGAGCGCTTCCGTCGGCTTCGCAGCTGGCGGCGATGGGTTCGTTAACGGGACCGACCGCTCCCGAGGGAAGTTGGTGAGGTAGCGCTGTATGATCCGAGCAATCACCAGGTCTTTTTCGGCAAAGCAAAGAGAGTGATTCGGTTCCATTCGTCTGAAGGAATGGGTTTCTCTGATCGCTCCGCCGCCAATATACAATTCTAAAAAGCCATTGCCTTTCCAAAGACCTGATTCAGCAACTTCTTTCAGATTGACACTGGTGATTTGGGGAATCTGCAGAACCTGTTTCGCTTTCTTCTTGTAATTGATGATTGTGAGGGTATCTTCTGAAATGACCCAAGCATCACGATAATGATAGGAAAGTAATTTGATTTTTCCAGCCTCTTCATCCACGTAACTTTTGGCTGATTGCCCACCAAGTGCTGCCAAATGATCCGTTAAAAATTCATAGGCTTTTTGGGCATCGATTCGATTGGTGAAATAGAGCAATTGAGAATTACCTGGTACCTGCAGTCGGAGGTAGTCCACTAAGAGACCTTTGCCTATATGTAATTCCACATCGGCAATTTTTGCCATGGGGATCTTTTCATCTGGGATTTTCGGATGGGTGTTGTTTATCCAGACGCCTTTTTTCGTAATGAGCCAACGACAGCTGGCATCATGTCTGCGATTTTCTCGATATTTTTTTGAATACAAAATAATGGGTTCCTCGTAGGTTTCATTAGGTGTTCTCGTCAAAATACTTACCTCCTTAAACGTAATAAGCAACATTTTATTCAATTATACAACAAATATCATTTCGATTCGTTTTATTCTGATGAAAATAAGGGTAATTTATCATTTACCTTCTTTTCGTTAGGTTTTTTTAGAAAAAAAGCCATAGCAGCAATTGACACGGAAGCGGTTTCTTGGTATCTTAGATGTACGGACAACTTTTGAAAGATGGGATTAAAATGGCGAATAAGTACGAACAACTTGCGGATATCTTAAGAGAAAAGATCCGCTTAGGCACCTATCAAGAAGGCGATGCGATCCCTTCAGAAGCAACCTTACAGGAAGAATTTCATTATAGCCGTCACACGGTGCGCCAAGCGATCGCTGTTTTGGTCAATGAAGGCTATTTAAGAAAAGAACGGGGCTCAGGCACCTACGTTTCAAAACCTGAGACTGTCAATCATAAAAACCGCAAAACGATTGGGATCATCATGACCTATTTGTCTGATTATATTTTCCCTTCGATCATGCGCGGCGTGGAGCAGACATTGCGGGAGCAAGGCTATTCACTGCTTCTAGGATCAACCAACAATGACCATGAGCAAGAAAGAGCGTGCTTGCAGCAAATGATGGATCAAGGGGTAGACGGGTTGATCGTTGAGCCAACGAAGAGCAGCCAGTACAACCCAAATCTTGCTTATTATGTCGCCCTCCAAGAAGCCGGGATTCCTCTCGTCATGATCAATGCCTATTATGAAGAACTAGACTTGCCGCATATTTGTGTCAACGATACACGTTCTGGTTTTTTAGCAACCAATTATTTATTAGAACAACAGCATCAGCAGTTGATGATGATCACGAAAATCGATGACTTACAAGGGAAATATCGGATGAAAGGGTTTGTCAAAGCATTGACCCAAGCCAAGCGGACGTTTGCAGCAGAAGACGTCTTGACGTATACGACGGAGACGAAAGAAGCCGTTATTGAACAAGCGATCCAGCGCTTGACGGCTGCCGATAATCAAGTCACAGGCATCGTTTGTTACAACGATGAGATCGCGCATCGCTTGATTCAAGCATTGACGGCTGCTGGGAAGAACATTCCTACTGATTTTTCGATCGTGGGTAACGATGACTCGCTCCTTAGCACCTTGTCCACACCGACGATCACCACACTGACTCACCCGAAAGAAGCGATGGGGGAATTGGCGGCACAATGGATCACTACAGGTAAGGCAACAGAAGCGCAACGCTTTTATTTTGAACCGGAGCTGATCGTTCGCGGTTCAGTCAATAACCAAAAAGGAGAATAAGAAGATGACGCAACAAGTAAGGCAAGCAATTATTGACGGGCGCACGTCTCTTGGGATCGAGCTAGGCTCGACACGGATCAAAGCTGTCTTGATCGATGAGCAGTTTCAGACGATCGCTTCAGGTAGCTTTGAATGGGAAAATCAATTGGAGCAAGGGATTTGGACCTACTCACTAGAGGCGATTTGGCAAGGACTGCAAGCCAGCTATCAAGAGTTGGCGCACAACATCCAACAGCAATTCGAGGTACCTTTGACGACGATCGGCAGTATCGGTTTTTCTGCAATGATGCACGGCTATATGGCTTTTGATCAGCAAGGCACGCTGTTGGTACCTTTTCGGACATGGCGCAATGCGATCACGGAAGAAGCAGAAAAAGCCTTGACGGCATTGTTCCAATACAACATCCCGCAGCGTTGGAGTATCGCGCATTTGTATCAAGCGATTTTGAATCAAGAAGCCCACGTCCCAGAGGTTGCTTTTTTCACTACCTTAGCCGGCTATGTCCATTGGCAGCTTACAGGGGAAAAAGTTATCGGAATCGGCGATGCATCAGGGATGTTCCCAATCGACAGTACGACAAAAAACTATGATGCGAATATGCTGCAGCAATTTGATGCACAAATCAGCAGTCAGGGGTATCCTTGGCAGATCAAAGACCTTTTGCCGCAAGTGTTGACAGCAGGCGAACCAGCCGGCACATTGACGGCAGAAGGGGCAAAAAAACTCGACCCAACTGGTACTTTGCAAGCTGGCATCCCGTTATGTCCGCCAGAAGGCGATGCGGGCACTGGCATGGTTGCCACGAATAGTGTGGCACAGCGAAGCGGGAATGTTTCAGCCGGGACGTCTGCTTTTGCCATGATCGTCTTAGAAGAACCCTTAACTAAAGTGTATCCAGAGATCGATTTGGTCACGACGCCTTCTGGTGATTTGGTGGGGATGGTCCATACGAATAACTGTACCTCGGAGATCAATGCCTGGGTCAAACTTTTCCGCGAATTTGCCGATGCAGCTGGAATGAAACTTTCCACGGAAGAATTGTTTGCGACCTTATTCAACGAAGCATTGAAAGGGGATTCAGACTGTGGCGGGATGCTTTCTTATGGCTATTATTCTGGTGAAAATATCACTAAGATCCCTGAAGGACGGCCGCTTTTCGTCCGATCGCCAGAAAGTTCTTTTACTTTAGCAAATTTCATGCGCTTACATCTGTTTAGTGCCTTTGGTGCGATGAAGATCGGGATGAAGATTCTGGAAGCCGAAGACGTCGCTATTGATCGAATCGTTGGTCACGGTGGGATCTTCAAAACGCCAGAAGTTGCCCAACGTGTCTTGGCAGCTGTCATGGAAGCCCCAGTCACGGTCATGGAAACGGCTGGTGAAGGCGGCGCCTGGGGGATCGCCCTTTTAGCAGCGTACCTTCGCCGTCACACGCCAGAACAATCCTTGGCAGCATTCTTAACAGATCAAGTGTTTAAAAATGACCACGGCGTGACCTTAGCCCCGACAGAAGCCGACATTCAGGGGTTTACCGTCTTTACCCAACGTTACCAAGCAGGGTTGCCGATCGAGCAAGCGGCAATCGATGCGTTGATTTAAAAAGAAAGAAGGGAATTTTGTGTTAGAAGGATTAAAAGAAGAAGTCTTTCAGGCCAATTTGGCATTGCCGAAGCAAGGATTGATCAAATACACTTGGGGCAATGTGTCAGCAGTGGATCGCCAACAGCAATTGTTTGTCATCAAACCTAGCGGTGTTGACTATGAAACCATGCAAGCCAGTGATATGGTGGTTTGTGATTTTGAGGGCAACGTAGTGGAAGGAGCGAAAAATCCTTCCTCCGATACGCCAACGCATGCCGTTTTATACAAAGCATTTCCAGAAATTGGTGGGATCGTCCATACCCATTCTACTTGGGCGACGAGCTGGGCTCAGGCAGGACTCGATTTGCCAGCGATGGGCACAACCCATGCCGATACGTTTTATGGAGCAGTCCCCTGTGCCCGCTTTTTGACGCAAACCGAGATCGATGAAGGCTATGAAGCACAAACAGGACAGGTGATCGTCGAAACCTTTAAGGAACGCGGCATCACGCCAGAAGAAATTCCTGGTGTCTTGCTTCACGGTCATGGACCATTTACCTGGGGCAAAACGGCGGATGCGGCGGTGATGAACGCAGTGGTCTTAGAAGAAGTCGCTAAGATGAATTTTATCACGCGTCAGCTGAACAGTTACGCACCCGAATTGCCGCAGCGGGTCTTAGACAAACATTATTTACGCAAACATGGAGAAAATGCCTATTACGGGCAAAAATAACGAAAAAGGAGCAAGTAGAATGTTAGAAATCGGGAAAAAAGAATTTTGGTTCGTCGTAGGATCACAGCACTTATACGGAGAAGAAGCGTTACAAGAAGTACGGGACCATGCAGAAGAAATGGTCAAAAGCTTAAATGACAGCTCAAAGCTGCCTTATCCAGTCGTTTTACAAGAACTCGCTGTTACTGCCGATACGATTACGAAAATCATGAAAGAAGTCAACTATCGGGATGAAGTCGCTGGGGTGATCACCTGGATGCACACCTTCTCACCAGCAAAAATGTGGATTCGCGGCACGAAATTATTACAAAAACCATTGCTGCACCTTGCCACTCAATACAATGAACAAATTCCATGGGAAACCATCGATATGGACTTTATGAACTTGAACCAAGCGGCTCATGGTGACCGAGAATATGGATTTATCAATGCTCGTTTGAAAAAGCAAAACAAAATCGTTGTCGGCTATTGGAAAAATGAAGCCATCCAAAAAGAAATCGCTGCTTGGATGGACGTGGCAGTCGGCTACAATGAAAGCTTCCAAATCAAAGTCGCTCGTTTTGGCGACAACATGCGTAACGTTGGGGTGACCGAAGGCGATAAAGTCGAAGCACAGATCCAATTTGGCTGGACCGTTGATTATTTTGGGATCGGCGATTTGGTTCAAGTCGTCGATGCGGTGACTGACGAAGAAGTCGATGGACTCTTTGAAGAATACAGCCAGCTGTATGATTTCGATTATGGCGATTACGACAAAGAAGAATGGGCACGTCATGTCAAAGCCCAAGCCAAACAAGAAATCGGTCTGCGCCGCTTCCTTGAAGCAGGCGGCTATACGGCATTTACCACGAACTTTGAAGACCTATATGGTATGCAGCAGTTGCCTGGTTTAGCTGTACAACGTTTGATGGCAGAAGGCTATGGGTTTGCTGGTGAAGGGGACTGGAAAACCGCCGCTATTGACCGCTTGATGAAAATCATGGCCCACAATAAGGCGACTGGCTTTATGGAAGACTATACCTATGAGCTGACACCAGGAAAAGAAGCCATCTTGCAATCCCACATGATGGAAGTCGATCCAGTATTAGCAGCCAACAAACCAAAAATCGTGGTTTCGCCATTGTCGATGGGGGATCGTGAAGACCCAGCCCGACTCGTCTTTGACGGCCAAGGCGGCGAAGGTGTCGTGGTTTCGATGGCAGACTTTGGCACCCACTACAAATTATTGATCAATGAAGTCGATGCCTTTGAGCCAACTGAAGAAGCACCAAAACTACCGGTTGCACGAGTAATGTGGACACCAAAACCAAACTTCCACGATGGCGTCAAACAGTGGATCGAAACAGGCGGTGGCCATCACACCGTCGTCTCACTTGTCCTAAATTCTGATCAGATCGAAACATGGGCGAAGCTTGTGGCATTAGAATACGTAACGATCAAATAAGTACCCAATCACAAAAGAAACCGTTGGCGATGGTCGGCGGTTTCTTTGCGTTTTTCTTAAGCTTTCTTGCCTTCTATCTGCAAAGTGCGGATAAGCAGACCCCTGAAAGCACCAGCAATCAGCAAAATTGACTTTTAAATATAGGGGGCATAGACTTTTATGTAAGAGTGGAACAATGGACTAAAAGGAGGAGCACAATGAAGACAACCTACGATACACCAGAGTATTATCAGAAAATGAACGCTTGGTGGCGAGCAGCCAACTACCTTTCCGTTGGTCAGATTTATTTGAAAGACAATCCCTTATTGCGCCGCCCCATCGAAGAAAAAGATTTGAAAGTGAATCCGATTGGTCACTGGGGAACGATCGCAGGACAAAATTTTATTTACACCCATCTCAATCGCGTCATCAATAAGTACGACTTAAACATGTTTTATATCGAAGGACCAGGCCATGGCGGACAAGTCATGGTTGCGAATGCTTATTTAGACGGCAGCTACAGCGAGATCTATCCAAAAGCCACCCAAGACGAAGCAGGGATGAAACATCTATTCAAAACCTTCTCTTTCCCAGGTGGGATCGCTTCTCATGCGGCACCTGAAACGCCAGGTTCGATCCATGAAGGCGGCGAGCTAGGCTATTCCATCGCCCACGCTACTGGAGCTATTTTAGACAATCCCGATGTCATTGCAGCAGTAGTGGTCGGTGATGGCGAAGCCGAAACTGGACCATTAGCGGGCAGCTGGTTTTCAAATACCTTTATCAATCCAGTCAATGATGGCGCAATTTTGCCTATCTTGCATTTGAATGGCGCCAAGATTGCCAATCCAACGATCTTGGCTCGTAAAAGCGATCAAGATCTCACGAAATATTTTGAAGGCATGGGTTGGACCCCTTATTTCGTAGAAGGGGACGATCCAGAAGCCGTTCATCCGCAATTGGCACAGAAAATGGATCAAGCCATCGAACAGATCCACGCGATCCAAGCAGAAGCCCGCAAAGGTTCTGCGGAAGAAGCCGCTATGCCTCATTGGCCTGTTTTGATCGTTCGCACACCGAAAGGCTGGACTGGACCGAAAGTCTGGGATGGCGAGCCGATTGAAGGGGGCTTCCGTGCCCACCAAGTGCCGATCCCGGTCAATGCGAAACATATGGAACACGTGGATGCTTTGACGGATTGGCTGCAGTCTTATCGTCCAGAAGAGCTTTTTGACGAAAACGGCCGCATCAAAGCTGAGATTCAAGAATTGGCGCCAAAAGGGGAGCAACGGATGGCGGTCAATCCGATCACCAATGGGGGGATCGATCCGCAACCGCTACGCTTGCCAGATTGGCAAGCACATGCCATTGCGATTGAGACACCTGGGGAAACGACTGCCCAAGACATGATGGTCTTTGGGAAATTTGCCCGTGACATCATCAAAGAAAATCCTGACAACTTCCGCATCTTTGGCCCAGATGAAGCCAAATCCAATCGGTTGAACCATGTGTTTGAAGTCACGGATCGCCAATGGTTGGAGCCAAAACATCCTGATTACGATGAATGGCTGTCTTCAGTGGGCCGTGTGATTGATTCACAATTATCAGAGCATCAAGCAGAAGGCTTCTTGGAAGGCTATGTGCTGACGGGTCGTCATGGCTTCTTTGCCAGCTACGAGTCATTCTTAAGAGTCGTTGATTCTATGATCACGCAACACTTCAAATGGTTACGAAAAGCCCATGATCTTGACTGGCGCAACCCGTACCCCTCATTGAATTTGATTGCTTCATCAACGGTCTTCCAACAAGACCATAATGGGTACACCCACCAAGATCCAGGGATCATGACCCATATTGCAGAGAAAAAAGCCGACTTTGTGCGGGTCTACTTGCCAGCCGACGCTAATAGCTTGATGGCTGTCATGGCAGAAACGCTCGCTTCTGAAGAAAAGATCAATCTAGTGGTCTCTTCAAAACACCCACGTCCGCAGTTTTATTCGGCGGATGAAGCGAAAGTGCTTGTCAAAGATGGCTTGAAAGTCATCGACTGGGCATCGACAGATGAAGAACAAGAACCCGATATTGTGATCGCAGCTGCTGGGACGGAACCGAATTTGGAAGCTTTAGCCGCTGTTTCCTTGCTGATTGAAGCCTTCCCAGAGTTGAAAGTCCGCTTCATCAATGTGGTTGATCTATTGAAATTGCGTCGTCCAGCAGTCGATCCTCGTGGGTTGAGCGATGAAGCATTCGAAGCCTACTTTACGAAAGACAAACCGATCGTGTTTGCTTTCCACGGGTATGAAGGACTGATTCGCGATATCTTCTTTGGCCGTCGCAACCAACAGCTTCATATTCATGGGTACCGAGAAAATGGCGACATCACGACACCGTTTGATATGCGGATCCTTTCTGAATTGGATCGCTTCCACTTAGCCAAAGACGCCGCCGAATGGGTCTATGGAGAAAAAGCAACGGACTTTGCCCAAAAAATGGCAGACACCGTTGCGTATCACCATGACTTTATTCGAGAAAACGGCTATGATATCGCCGAAGTCGAAGAGTGGGAATGGAAACCATTGCGTTGATTTATTCTCCACAACGCCAACGTAAGACAGTTTAAGAACAAAAAAAGCACAAAAGAAACAAAACGATCCGCAACAGGGTCGGGACACCTTACTAAGGTAGCCCGACCGACTGTCTGCGGATCGTTTTTTTTAAAAGACGTCGAAACCGTAGTTTTTGATATGCTGCTTCAACAAGGCGAGATAGTCCAAAGCCATCTCACTCAGTTCCATTTTCTTGTGTTTTAGGTAACCTAGTGTCATCGCATCATCGACTTCCAAAGGGATCGCAACGATTTTTTCATCATTCAGCTCACTGCTGATGATTCCAGAGCTGATGGTATAGCCGTTGAGACCCACCATCAAATTGAAGATCGTGGCACGATCGCTGATGCGGATGTGTTTTTTGCGCTGTAAAGTGCTTAAGATCTCTTCAGAAAAGTAGAAGGAATTGGTTTCCCCTTGTTCGTACGACAGATAGGTATATGGTTCCAAATCAGCTAATGTGATGCTTTTTTTCTGAGTCAGGGGATTTTCTCGGCCGATGAAGACGTGGGGTTTGGCTTCAAATAAAGGAATGAATTGCAGGTCTTTTTCGTGGATCAAACGGGTCAAGACCGTTGTGTTGAAATCATTCAGATAAATGACCCCTAATTCGCTCTTAAACGTCTGGATATCATCCAGTACATTTTGTGTCTGGGTCTCCCGCAAGGTGAATTGAAATTCATCTTCCCCTAACTGTTTGACCAGCTCCACGAAGGCGTGGACGACGAAGGCATAGTGTTGTGCGGAAACACTGAAAACATGCTTGCGATGGCTGTCTTTGCGAAAGCGTTCGTCCAAGAGATTGACTTGGTCTAAAACATTTCGAGCATAGTTGAGAAAGGAACGGCCATCATCGGTCAAGGTCACCCCTAATTTACTGCGGTAAAACAGCTGCAGATCATACTCTTTTTCCAACTCTTTCATGGCTTGAGAGAGGGAGGGCTGACTGATGAAAAGCTGTTTGGCGGCTTCATTGAAAGAGCCAGTTTCTACGATTTTTTCCAAATATTCAAGCTGCTGGATACGCATGGGATACAACCTCCTTTTTATGTTATAGGTATTGCCTATGGAATATACAAGTTTATAAGTATTATCTATAGTATAAGATGTTTGCTAGAATAAATCTAACAATTTTGAAAACTTTGTATAGGAGGAATGGATATGGCAACAGACAAATTTCAGCTTGTGGGGTCATTGTTACGACCACAAGATTTATTGGACTACAAAAATCAAATCGAGCATCGGGAGGATATCCGCTACCCGTTTTATGATGCGTTTCCTGGCTACCAAGAAACGGAAGCAAAAGCGATCGCTGACATCATTGCAGCGCAAAAAGAACACGGCATTACAGTCATCACAGACGGCGAACATGGCCGCTCAATGTGGCACCTGGATTTTCTCTGGGGATTAAAAGGCGTTGAACGCTATATCTCCGATCATGGGTATGCCTTTGAAGATTTGGACGGTGGACATTTTGAGACACGTAAAGACATCGGCATCCGAATCACAGAACCATTATCTGGCAAAAACCATCATTACTTGACGTTATTTAAAGAAACCAAACGCCAAGCTGGCGACCTGCCAGTCAAAATCACCGTCTGGGGGGCTGCCCACGCCTTTACCGAGCTGACTGTCTTTAACGACCTCGTTGGTGAAGGTCAGGTGTATCCAACGAAAGAAGCCTTGCGGGAAGGGCTGCTTAACGCCTACAAGGAATTCTTGCAGGAATACCGAGAAGCCGGTGGTGAGATCGTTCAGTTCGATGATTGTTTATGGGAATTATTCGCCGAAGACAATGACAAGAGCTTCTTCACCCAAGGCAATGACGGCTTAGAAGCGTTAGCCGATGAATTCGTGGCGATCAACAACGAAGTCGCTGACTACGCCCACGAATTAGGATTAAAAGTCTGGACCCACAACTGCCGCGGCAATTACCAAAGCCGCGCGGCCGCCAGCGGTACCTACAAAGCGATCGCCGAAAAATTCTTGCGTGATCAGCATTATGACCGCTTTTTCCTAGAGTGGGACGATGACCGTGCTGGTGATATCTCGGCTTTAGAAGCGCTGAAAGACCGTCCAGAAGTGGAGGTTGTCTTAGGCTTATTATCCAGCAAAACCGCCACATTAGACGATGAAGAGCGAGTGATCGCTTTATTAGACAAAGCCAGCCAAATCATTCCTAAGGAGCGGCTTTATCTTTCTCATCAATGCGGCTTTGCCTCTTGTGACTGCGGCAATGAGCTTTCGACTGAACAGCAATGGGCAAAAATCAAGCAAGGACAAGCCTTAGCTGAAGCGTACTTCGGTTAAGCAGCTGCGTCTTCTTTTCCCTGAATCTTCCCTTCGAAATCGGTGCATGCGACAAAGTTTCGAAAATTTCAGAAAAAATGTTTGACATTTTCTTTTAGAGCGAGTAAAGTAAGACACAACTTAATGAAACAGACATCGAAAAGAAGAGTAGCAAGGCTTGCTGTTTGAAGAGAGTCTCTGGTTGGTGCAAAGAGATAACGCATGGTTGTGAAACACATCTTGGAGTCGTTTTTCCGAAAGAAAAGTAGGAGAGACCGGGTTTGCCCGTTACAGCAGCAGTCATTGATTGATGACTTTCTGAGTTCAGTTGCTGTGAAGCACTGATAAACAAAGGTGGAACCGCGTTGATAACGTCCTTTAGCTGTAATGGCTAGGGGACGTTTTTTTTCTCTTTTTTTGCATCTCACCGAAAACCGAAAGTGGTAGGATCACAAGGACTGCACGAGGCCTTTTCCTGTGAAGGAAAGGCAAATTGAGGTGGAACCACGTATCAAGCGTCCTCTGGCAAATGCCAGTGTGCGCTTTTTTTGTTTTTCTTTTTTAGAAAAATGAAATTTGCCAGTTGCCCCTCACCAGCCAACGCCCAGCGTCACATAAGCGTCGGAGCAAACCGTCGCTAAGCTGTATCGCTGCTAATCGAAATTGAAACCTATCAAGGAGGAAGTCACCATGTTTGAGTATTTAGTCAATGTTATGCCCCAACTGATTTCAGGAACTGGAATCACCGTTAAATTGTTCGCACTGACCTTAATCGGGTCCATTCCCTTAGGCATCTTGTTGGCCTTTGTTTTAGCCAGTCGCCTGCGTATTTTGAAATTGATCGTGCAAGTCTACGTATGGTTGATGCGAGGAACGCCTTTATTGCTACAGCTGATCTTCGTATTCTACGGTCTGCCGATCTTAGGGATCGTCTTTGACCGCTTTGAAGCAGCCTTGATCGCCTTTATTATCAATTACGCTGCTTATTTTGCCGAGATTTTCCGTGGAGGGATCCAATCGATTCCAGCAGGACAATATGAAGCCGCGAAAGTCTTGCGTTTGTCCCCGATCCAAACGATCCAAAAAATCATCATCCCACAAGTCGTCAAGATCACCCTGCCATCTGTCGGCAATGAAGTCATCAATCTTGTCAAAGACACATCCCTCGTCTACATCTTAGGATTGTCAGACGTGATGCGAATCGGGAAAATCGCCATGGAGCGAGACAGTACCTTGCTTCCGTTAGTTGGGGTCGGCTTGATCTACTTGGTGATGACGGGCGTCTTTACGTTATTGTTAAAACAAATCGAGACCAAACTGGACTATTACCGTTAGGAGGAACCACATATGTTAGAACTAAAACAAGTATCAAAGTCATTTGGCGCTAAAAAAGTCATCGATCAGCTAGACTTGACGATCGAAGACGGCAGTATCTTAGCGGTGGTCGGTCCTTCCGGTGGCGGGAAAACCACCTTGCTTCGGACACTGGCTGGTTTAGAAACGATCGATTCTGGAAGCTTTTTACTGGATGGCAAAACCTTTGATCCCACCGACACAAAAGAACAAGAACAAGTCGTCGGTGTCGTCTTCCAAGACTTCCAATTGTTTCCGCACTTGTCAGTTTTTGAAAACATCACTTTGGCGCCAAAAATGGTGCTAAAACAAGACAAGGCCGCGTATACAGCAAAAGCCGAACAGTTGGCAGAAAAACTAGGATTAAGTGACCTACTAGCCCAATATCCCTTCCAATTGTCCGGGGGGCAGCGGCAACGGGTGGCTATCGCACGAGCGATGGCGATGAATCCCAAAGTGTTGGCCTATGACGAGCCTACCAGCGCCTTAGATCCAGGCTTGAGACAGCAAGTCGAACAGCTGATCTTGGATCTGAAAAAAGAAGGAGTGACCCAGATCGTGGTGACCCATGATTTGGTTTTTGCCGAAAATATCGGTGATCAATTATTAAAAGTAGCAGGAGAATAAGGGGGAGAACAAAATGAAAAAATTACTATTGACGGGAATCGCAGCAGCAAGTGTATTTTTATTAGGGGCGTGTGGCAGCAGCAATGACACCACAACCAGTGCCGCTGACAAAGAAGAAGTGATCGTCGGCCTAGACGATACCTTCGTACCGATGGGCTTTAAAGACGACCAAGGCAACATCGTTGGGTTTGATGTGGATTTAGCCACAGCGATTTTGGATCTAACAGGAACCAAAGTCAAATTTCAACCAATCGATTGGTCCATGAAAGAAACCGAACTAAGCAATGGCACCATCGATATGATCTGGAACGGGTATACCAAAACCGCAGCTCGTGAAGAAAAAGTATTGTTTACAGATACTTATATGGAAAACAAACAAGTCTTAGTCACAGCAAAAACCAGCGGCATTACTAGCTTTGATGATATGGAGGGCAAAGTCTTAGGCGCCCAAGAAGGTTCTTCTGGTTATGAGACCTTCAATAACCAACCGGAAGTTTTGAAGGATCTCGTAGACGGCAATGACGCAACCTTGTATGCCAGCTTTAATGAAGCCTTTATCGATCTAGAAAACGGTCGGATCGACGGTCTTTTGATCGACCGCGTCTACGCAGAATATTATTTGACTCAAACAGGCAAAACCGATGACTTCAACGAAATCGAAAGCCCCTTTGAAGCAGAAGATTTTGCTGTAGGTGTGCGTAAAGACGATCAAGCCATGGCAGATAAAATCAATGATGGCTTGAAAGAATTGCAAGACAATGGCACCTTTGCTGAAATCTCTGAAAAGTGGTTTGGCGAAGACGTCACACCAAACTAAAACAAGTCAACAAGATACACTGGCTGCTTAGCAGTTGGTGTTTTTTTATACATTCATTTCTTTTGCGTATTTAAGGAAAGAAGGAACGATTGAAGTATATACTTGTGTATACATATGCTTGCTCATGTTATAATGATAGGTAGTAAGGAAAATCCGATTAAGAGGGGGGGAGCCTAGTGGAACATTATAAAGAGACCGCTCATTTGATTAAGTGGGGCAACGGACAGGGGGTTCGCTTGTCTAAGAAAATGATTCAGAAATTGGATCTCCAGGTAGGTTCTGAACTAGAAATGGAACTGGCAGAAGAAGTCAATGGCAAAAAACAGTTAGTTATTACAGAAAAGCAGTCAGTAGGAGCGTTGTCCCCAGAGGAGAAACTTCGTTTAGTCGATTCATTGCAAGGCATTTTAGCAGATTCATTTGAAACACCTGACGTTGTGGACATCAAAAAAGTAAGAAACGAACGGCGTAGGAAAAAATATCTGGGAGAATAAAATAAGCATGACCAAATACAAAGCCAAACGAGTCGTGATTGACACCAATGTGATCCTTGACTATTTATTAGGAAGAGGGTCTAAAAGACATCAAGAAGCCATCAAACAGATATACAACAGTTCCATTTATGGACTTTGCGAGGGCGTGATTACGGCAAGTACCTTAACGGATCTTTTCTATATTCTCGATGGAGCAGCAGGAGTCGATGCTCGGAGGGAAGTCAAAAAACTGATCCAAGTGCATACCGTCTTAACAGTTACGGAAGCAGATTGCCTTCAGGCGCTTGATTCAACAATGACAGATTTTGAGGATGCTGTTTTAGCAGCTTGTGCGAAGCGAAATCAAATCGACAGTCTAGTAACGACCAATACAGCTGATTTTGAATCATCGGGACTGATTGTCTATACAGTCGCTGGATTTGTGCAGCAGCTAAAAAGAGGATGATCACTGCTATATCTGGCAGACATCCTCTTTTTTCCTTAAATTCCAACAGCGAACCAAAATTTCTCACAGGAAAACTTTTGTTCGCCTTCTTTTTTCGTTATAATAGGGAAAGATGAAAAGAGGGATAGAAATGGCGCAAAAAAAACGCGCAAAGAAACGCAAAACAAAAAAACAACAAAAACAGCAAGAGAAATTAATGCTGGTCGGCGTCGGCCTGCTCTTTGTCTTGTTTTCGATATTTGGCTTTTTCCATTTAGGTTTTTTAGGAACCTTGATTGCCAACGGGTTTCGGATCGTTGGCGGAAACACGTACCAATTTTTGAGTGTTGCCCTAGCCGCTTATGGTGTCTGGTTAGCGATCAAAACGACCGATGCTCGCTTTAAGAGTATTCGGCGAGTGATTGGCTGTGTATTGGTGTATTTTGGTTTACTGATCATCCTCCATGCGCAAATCTTTAGTAATGTGGTGGGAGAACAAGCCAATATCTTCCAAACGACGTGGATGACGCTGTTAGGCGATATTCGGCGTAGCCAAGTGACCCAAAATGTCGGGGGCGGAATGATTGGCGCCATGCTCTATGGGGCGACCTATTTTCTTGTTTCCCAGATCGGCAGCTACATCATCGCTGTTTTACTCATGCTGATCGGGGCGTTCTTGTTCAGCCAAATGAGCAGCCACGAGTTAGTCGAGCACCTGCAAGCAGCTGGTGACAAGCTGCAGCGGTTGTTAGAAGGCTCTCCAGAAAAGCAAGCCGAACGAGAAGCCCGCAAAGCGGAACGAGCAGCAGAGAAGCAAGCTGCGAAAGAAGCCAAAAAAGAAGCCGAACGAGCAGCAGTCATGGCGGAGATCAAAGAAAAGAATCAAGTCCGACCAATGACAGAAGACGAAAAATCAGCAAAAGAACAACAGATGCAAGCGCCAGCTGATTTTGAACCAGAGCAGCTGAGCTTTGTACCCATCGACCACTTCCAGGAATTGCCGCAAGCGGCGGGACCAGAGGCCGCTCAAGCACCACATCCAGCAGGAAACAAACCGGGACCAAGCAAAAAGGTCAATGAAGACGGAGAGATCCTCGATGATGATGGTGAAGTATTGGAATTTGAGATTTCGGAAGAAGCTGAAAATCGTGATTATGAATTGCCTTCAGCGCAATTACTCGATTCGATCCCTTCAACGGATCAAAGCAGCGAGTACAAAAAGATCGAACAAAATATCGGTGTGTTAGAAACCACCTTCCAAAGCTTCGGTGTTGATGCAAAAGTCGTCAAAGCCAGCTTAGGACCAGCAGTAACCAAATTCGAAGTTCAACCAGCAGTAGGGGTCAAAGTCAGCAAAATCGTCGGGTTGACCGACGATATCGCCTTGGCCTTAGCTGCCAAAGATGTGCGGATGGAAGCGCCGATCCCAGGGAAATCATTGATTGGGATCGAAGTTCCAAACAGTGCAGTCAGCATGGTTTCATTCCGAGAAGTGATCGAAGCCCAACCGGATCATCCAGATAAACTATTAGAAGTACCTTTAGGACGCGATATTTCTGGCCGTGTCCAAACGGCAGACTTAACGAAAATGCCCCATCTCTTGATTGCCGGATCGACCGGGAGCGGGAAGTCCGTAGCCATCAACGGTATCATCACCAGTATTTTGATGCGGGCAAAACCCCATGAAGTCAAACTGATGATGATCGACCCGAAAATGGTTGAATTAAATGTTTACAATGGGATTCCCCATCTCTTGACACCTGTCGTGACCAATCCCCGCAAAGCGGCGCAAGCGTTGCAAAAAGTGGTCAAGGAAATGGAAGAGCGCTACGAAAAATTTGCGGCAACTGGGGTCCGAAACATTACTGGCTACAACGATTTAGTGATCAATAAGAATTTAGAAGACGGTGAAAATCGTCCGATCTTGCCATTCATTGTAGTGATCGTCGATGAGTTAGCCGACTTGATGATGGTTGCCAGCAACGAAGTCGAAGATGCCATCATTCGTTTGGCGCAAATGGCACGGGCAGCAGGTATCCATATGATCCTAGCAACGCAACGACCAAGTGTGGATGTCATTACAGGGATCATCAAAGCCAATGTTCCATCACGGATGGCCTTTGCGGTTTCCAGCGGTGTCGATTCGCGGACCATCATTGATGGGAACGGAGCCGAAAAACTGCTGGGACGCGGCGACATGCTGTATCTGCCGATGGGTGAGAACAAACCGATTCGGGTCCAAGGGGCCTTTATCTCCGACCAAGAAGTCGAACGAGTGGTTGAATTCGTGACCGATCAGCAAGAAGCCAATTATGAAGAAAAAATGATGGTTACTGAGGAAGAAACGAGTACCGGCAGCAGCGGACAACCGCAAGATGAGCTATTCGAAGATGCCAAAGCCCTTGTGGTGGAAATGCAGACCGCCAGCGTTTCTCTCTTGCAGCGACGTTTTCGCATCGGCTATAACCGAGCGGCTCGGTTAGTGGATGAATTAGAAGATCAAGGTGTCGTTGGCCCTTCTGAAGGCAGCAAGCCACGGAAAGTCTTGATCGAGCCGCAACCAGAAGACATTCCTACCTTTGATGAATAAGGAGAACAAGACCAATCCAATGAGAGAAAGGCGAGATAGCAATGAAACGCAAACACATTCTTTACCGTGATGTTGCCGATAAGCTCAAAGAAGACATCATGTCGGGTCGCTACCCGATTGGTTCATTTTTACCGACGGAAACAGAATTGGAAGCCACCTTCAATGTCAGCAAGATCACTGTCCGCAAAGCCATCGAATTGTTAGCGGCAGATGAGTATGTGGAAAAACGCAGCGGACGTGGGACGACGGTTTTAAGCAATCGCCCTTATAACAAGCTGTCAAAAGGCACGACGTTTAGCCAATTGCTTGAAAAGACTGGCAAGGAATACACGAAGAAAAACCTCAGCTATGAATTAGTTGAACTTGCGCCTGAACACCCAGCGTATTCCTTGATGGGCAAAGAAGTCATGCGTTTACGTCGCATGTATTATTTTGACCACCAACCCTTTATTTACTATGAGTACCATTTGCCAAAGCAGCTAAAGGGTACCTCCATCGAGGTCTTTGAAGAAAAATCATTGTATCGCCTATTGGATGAACATCGAATGATCATCGATCGCTTTCAAGATGCGTTCGTGGCAACGACCTTGACCGAAGAGCAACAGAAGTTTATGATCACGTCAGAGGTCGCTGCCTTGAAACGAACCCGTTATTCGTATGATCTACAAGGAGAAGTGGTAGAATATACAGAAGGGATCTATAACACCGCCTTGCATCCGTATATGATCGAGTTTGAAGCCTAGTCATTGATTAGGCTTTTTTAGCAAAAAGTGGTACCAAAATCAGAAGTGGAGCGTGAAAACTATGAGAAAAATCGCCTTTTTAGGAGCCGGTAACATGGCAAAAGCCATCATCAACGGCTTGATTGCAGCAAACCTGTATGAACCAGCAGAGATCTTGGTTTATAATCATCGCTACGAGCCGACTTTGGCACAATTAGAAAAAGAAACCGGGATCACTGGGACAACTAAGCTGGCAGATGTCACCGAAAAAGCAGAGATCCTTGTCTTAGCAGTCAAACCTTTTGTCTTTCCCCGCTTGCTTGCTGATTTAAAAGACGGCTTGACCAAGGAGCATTTGCTAGTATCCATTGCCGCGGGCGTGACGATCGCGCAAATGGAAGAAATCATTGGTGCGCACAAAATCGTGCGGGTCATGCCAAATACCCCTGCACTGGTGGGGGAAGGGATGTCTTCTATCAGTCCCAACGGTCAAGTGACGGAAGCCGAAGCCAACGAAGTCAAACAGCTTTTTGAAAGCCTAGGGAAAGCCGAGCAAGTACCAGAAAGCATGATCGATGCAGTCATTGGTGTCAGCGGTTCTTCACCAGCCTACACGTATTTGTTCATCGAAGCTTTGGCAGATGGAGCAGTAGCAGAAGGAATGCCGCGTCCGATGGCGTATGAATTTGCTGCTCAAGCGGTATTAGGCGCAGCGAAGATGGTACTAGAGACGAAGGAACACCCAGGTGTCTTAAAGGATCGTGTCAGCTCGCCAGGGGGCACAACGATCCAAGCAGTCAAAACCTTAGAGGAAAATGGCTTTCGGGCGGCTGTCATCAAAGCAGTACAAGCAGCTGCTGACAAAAGTCGGGAGATGTCTTGATCCCCAGTGAGTGAGGAAAAAATCTTAGCAAAACGAAGGAGCGTTTATGAAAGAACTTTTGATTTTTGATTTTGATGGATTGTTAGTCGATACCGAAAGAGTCTATTTTGATGGGTGGTTGGCGCTATTTAAAAAGTATGAGCTTCCGATTACAGCCGCTGATATTTTTGGTTGGCGTGGTCAAAGTTGGCAACAGACTGCCACTAAATTAGCCGACCTCGTAGGCGGTCAGCAGCGGGTGCAGGAATTACGAGCAGAACGGGAAGTCTATATTGCCCAGCAAATAACCGATGGCACCTTCAAAACCAAACCCTATGCGAAAGAAACCATCGCATTGGCTCGTGAGAAAGGCTTCCAAACGGCATTAGCCACCTCGACGATGAAAAAAAGAGCCTCTGAATTGTTGGCGCATTTCGATTTGTTGCAGGCTTTTGACTATCAGACCTTTGGCGATGACGTCTCCGCCCATAAGCCTGATCCAGCACCTTACTTGCTGACTTTAGAAAAAGCGCAAGTCGCAGCAGAAAAAGCTTTAGTCATGGAAGATTCTCTTGTGGGAGCAACAGCCGCGACACGTGCGGGTATCGATGTCGTGCTGATTCCCGATCAAAGCTTTGATCAAGTCTATTCCCCAGAGGAAAAAGCAGATCTTCAATTATATGGCGAAGCTACCTCATTGAAGTATGTGTATGAGTTATTGGCAAAGGATCAACTGAAATAATACCTAAAAAAGCTTCCTTTTTCGTTGCAGAAAAAGGAAGCTTTTTTTGTATAGGAAAGACCTGTAAAAAAACAGATCAAAGGATATGAGTGGTGTGTTTTTCGCCATCATGGTAAAGTTAAAGAAAGTTTAACAATAAGCGAAAAAAAACAAAAAGTAAAGGGGTTTCATTTTGACAAAAACGTCCATTTGTCAAAAGGACTTTTCTTGGTCGATCCTAGCCGTTGGCGGCAGGGGAAAAAAATGGTAAATTATCCTTCGACGAAGAACTAGTGGGGGAAGAAAAAATGAATAAACTAAAGAATGTTTTCTATTTATATAAACTGGACTGGAAGCGAATTTTCAGCAATCCAATCTCTGCATTTTTGATCATTGCCTTAATGATTTTACCCTCGCTTTATGCGTGGTTCAATATCAAAGCCCTCTGGGACCCATACGGCAACACCAGTGAATTGCCGATTGCCGTTTACAGTGCGGATAAAGGGGCAGAATTTCAAGACAAGCACATCGATATCGGTGATGAAGTCATCGACACCCTCCATAAAAACAAGCAGTTGGGCTGGCGCTTCTTGGATTCAAAAGAGGACTTAGTAGAAGGGGTCAAGTCAGGAAAATATTACGCGGGTATTTATCTGCCAGCGGATTTTTCAGATGATCTGATCAGCTTTACCAGTGGGAAAATCGAAAAACCGACCATCGAGTATTATAGCAACCAAAAAATCAACGCCATCGCACCAAAAATCACCGATAAAGGAGCCAGCAGCCTTCAAGAAGAAATCTCACAAAACTTTATTGAAACCGCCAGCTCCACGTTGATCAAAGTCTTCAATGAAATCGGCTATGACATTGATTCCAACTTAGTCAGCATCAACAAAGTCAAATCGATGATCTTAGACACCGATGACAATTTGGCTACGATCGATGGCTATACGAAAGAGATCGTCACCTTGCACGATAAGTTTCCAGAAATCAAAGAAAAGATCGCAAAAGCCGAAGAATTCACCGATTATATCCCACAAGTGGATGCTATGGGGGAAAAATTGATTGGCCTAAACGATAAGCTGCCTGCATTGAAGAAAGAAGCCAGCATCATTTTGACCTTGCAAGAAAAGATCCCAGAGATCCAAAATGCTGGCAAACAATTGAAGATGATCGACGATGATTTCGATGACATTGCCAGCACTATGACGGACGGCATCGACACCGCCAAGCAAGGACTGCAAGTCATTGAACAAGTGCAAACCGCTTTACCACAGATCGAACAACTAGGCGACCAAGCCGCCAGCTTCGCCACCGCAACCAAAGATGGGGCGCAACAATTGCAAGATGCCCTGCCAAGTATTTCTAGCAGTGTGAAGGTGACGATTGAGTCGATCAGTCAAGTGGCAACCACCACTGCCGGTCTAACAAGTACGATTCGCCAAGCGCTGGCTGACAATGAACTAACGGATGAAGAGCGTCAAGCAATCAGTGCAACGATCACTGACTTTCAAAAGAACATCCAACAACAACAAGCCGCCTTGGATTCCTTGATTGCCTTTTTAACCAATATTCAGAATTCTGGCAGTAACGCCGACCTAGAAGGCATCATTGCACAACTAAGCAATGCCAAAACAACGTTAGGTGTTTTATCTGACCGCTTATCGCAATTGAATAACCTTGTTCAAAATGGGTCTGTTGATGAAATTACAGCGTATCTCGATCAAGTTACCGCAGCTGCTCAAAACGTTGCCAATCTCATGAACAGCATCAATGTTGATTCAATCACCACCACCATCAACGACATTCTAACCAAACTAATCAAAACCATCACCACCGCCGAAGATGTCTTGAAAAAAGCCCAAGAGATCGATTTTGATTCGTTGCTGTCTTCCACCAAATCAGTGGTCAGCAATGCCGTGACGATTTTGGAAAAATACCAAAAAGAATTGCCTGCCATCAAGCAAGAATTGCACGATGCCAATACGATGCTGAATGGTCACATGGATGAAATCGTCAATGCCATCAACAAAGGAGCCGACCTGTACAACAACGAATTGCCAGTGGTCGAAGAAAAATTAGGGCTGGCCGTAAACTTCTTGCAAAACGATTGGCCAACTATCAAATCAGAAATCAGCTCTACGATGGCAATGGTGGATGAAAAACTGCCAGAAGTTGAAAAAGCCTTGGATGCGGCTGTCGATTTGATCAATAACGATTGGCCGAGTATCAAAGCAGGCATTCACAAAGCCGCTGATGCGATCCGAGCAGGAGAAAATGAAGTCGATCTTGGAGAAGTCATCAAATTATTGAAACTTGATGCCACCGATGAAGCCGACTTCTTCAAACAACCAGTGGAATTAAAAAGCAATGAAATCTATCCAATCGCCAACAATGGTTCAGCTAGCACACCGTTTTATACCGCATTGTGTTTGTGGGTAGGGGCATTATTGTTGTCAAGTGTCGCTACAACGGAGTATCATTTAGAGAAGAAAGACAAAAAACGCTTTACCCAACGTGAAACCTTTGTGGCACGAATGCTGACGTTCTTGACGATGGCAGTCGCCCAAAGTTTGATCGTGACCCTAGGAAATATGTTTTTATTAGGCGTTGATGTCCACAATCCAGTGTACAGTGTCTTCTTCGCATTACTCGTCGGACTCGCCTTTATGATGATCGTCTACGTACTGGCAGGACTGTTCGGCAACCTCGGGAAAGGGATCGCCATCATCATTTTGGTTCTCTCCATCTCAGGTGGGGGAGGAAACTACCCGATCCAAGTTTCTGGGAAGTTCTTCCAATTCATTAATCCGCTGCTGCCATTTACCCATGCAGTCAATCTGTTAAGAGAATCAGCTGGCGGGATCTATTGGCCAAATGCCGTGCCACAATTGGTTATTTTAACGATTTTGTTCCTGGTCTTTGGGATCGTCGGTACCTACGCGTATCCTTATCTAGTCAACTCTACGAAGAAATTAAGCGACATTTCCAAAGAAAGTCATTTCTTCCACTAACATCGAAAAGCAGAAAGAGCATTTGTTCTTTCTGCTTTTGTGCCATCACGTGAAATTTCTAATAATCAAAAGAGGGAAAAAGGGGCGTTTTTTCATCTGATTTTCATTGACTTTTCGCGGTTACAAGAGTAGCATACAGTCTTGATAATTCAATATTTGTGAGGATATCGTTACAAGTTTAACGAAGGATTTTTTCATGAAAAGGAGTGTAGAAAAGTGGAGTATTTGAAACGTTTGTTGGTCGGACGTCCATTGAAATCCGCAGAGAATGATGAACAAAAACTGAGCCGGACGGCGGCCCTTGCGTTGCTATCTTCTGATGCTTTGTCTTCGATTGCTTATGGGACAGAGCAGATCGTTGTCGTATTAGTGGCACTTTCCGCTGCTGCCATCTGGTATTCATTACCGATCGCTGCTTTTGTTATTATTCTTTTGATTTCATTGACCTTGTCTTACCGTCAGATCATTCATGCTTACCCTCACGGTGGTGGGGCGTATGTAGTAAGTAGTGAAAATTTAGGGAAAAATGCGGGCCTGATTGCCGGCGGCTCACTGTTGATCGATTATATGCTGACAGTAGCAGTATCCGTCTCAGCAGGGGCGGAAGCCATCACTTCTGCTGTGCCAGCGTTGTTCGGCCATCAAGTGGCCATTTCTGTCGTGATCGTGCTCTTGATCATGATGATGAATCTGCGAGGGCTGCGAGAATCAGCTAGCTTCTTAATGATTCCTGTCTACACCTTTATCGCAGTGATCACAGTCTTGATCGTGGTCGGCTTGTACAACATCGTAACTGGTGCGCAACCGTTGAATGCAACCGCACTGCCAGGAGCTGTCGTACCTGGGGTATCCGTAGCCTTGATCTTACGGGCTTTCTCATCAGGTTCCTCTTCTTTGACGGGGGTCGAAGCGATCAGTAACGCGGTGCCATTTTTCAAAAAACCACGGGCGAAAAATGCAGCTGCGACCTTGACGATCATGGCTGCGATCTTAGGGTTCTTCTTCGTCGGTATCACTTTTATCAACTATTGGTACGGTATCGTACCAGAAGCAGAAGTGACCGTCCTATCTCAAATTGGCTCTGCTGTTTTTGGTCATGGGTTTATGTACTACGTTTTGCAATTTGCCACAGCGCTGATTCTAGCAGTTGCCGCAAATACTGGATTTTCCGCCTTCCCCGTGTTGGCGTATAACTTAGCCAAAGACAAATATATGCCACACATGTATCAAGACCGTGGGGATCGTCTCGGCTACTCAAACGGGATCATCACCTTGGCTGCTGGTTCCATCGTCCTATTGTTTATCTTCCAAGGATCGACCGAGCGTTTGATTCCGTTGTATTCCATCGGGGTATTCATTCCTTTTGCACTATCTCAAAGCGGAATGGTCGTCAAATGGAAAAAAGAAGGCAAAGGCTGGTTCTTTAAATCGATCGCCAACATCATTGGGGCTTTGATTTCTTTTGCGATCATTGCCATCTTGTTCGTGTATCGCTTAGGCGATATTTGGCCATTCTTCATTATCATGCCGATCCTCTTGTATATCTTTTACAAGATCCATGATCATTATAAAAAAGTCGCAGAACAGCTGCGATTGGAAAAACAAGAAGCACTGCATGTCTATGAAGGAAATACCGTGATCGTTCTCGTCGGAAATGTTACCCGAGTAAATATCGGCGCATTGAACTATGCCCAATCGATTGGTGATTATGTCGTGGCGATGCACGTCTCGTTGGATGAAGATGTGAAGAAAGAAAAAGAGATCGAACAAGAATTTAAGCAAAAATTCCCAGACGTGCGTTTCTCCGTCGTTCATTCTTCGTATCGTTCGATTGAAAATCCCATCTTGCGTTATGTGGATCTAGTCAGCCGCAATGCAGCCAAACACAATTACACAACGACCGTCATCATTCCACAGTTTGTCCCAAGACGTCGCTGGCAAAATATTTTGCACAACCAAACAAGCCTGCGCTTGCGTTTCAGACTCTCTTGGCGTGAGAACATCATTGTAAGTACGTACAGTTACCATTTGAAGAAATAACAAAAACGCTAGTTTAGCGACCTGATTCCCAAAAGAAATGTTTGGGTCAGCCGCTAAGACTAGCGTTTTTTTTTTAGCTATAAAACATTTTCAGTTTGATATCCTGATCGTAATTCCCAAACCCCTTGCCAAAGAGGGTACAACCGCCGACATGCTCGGCATCTTCTTTGACTTCCACTTTTAAGTGCCACGTATCTTCGTAGGCAGGTATATCCTTGATCGTAATGTCGGAAAGAGGAACACCTTCCATGTAGGTTCCGTGATCCATGATGCGGATCGTCTTCAATAACCCGTACTGATTGAGATTGTCTGGATACCAATCCGGTGTATACTTGCCGCGAATATCTGCAAAATCCCCTGGGCTAGTCCATGTACCAAGCTCCACACCATTTAAGCTGAAGGTGATGTCTGACGGCCAGTTGTTATTGGAAAAAGGAAATTCAGACGAAACTTCCATTGAAATCTCCATCATTTCCAGTTTTTCTTCTCTTGCTAAGAAGTTTGGCGATTGGTATTCAACAAATCCTTTCGTAAACCACAAGATGCGGGCATCCATTCGTCGGGGATCCATGAAAAACTTCGGTTCATCCACCATTCCCACAAAATCAGCTGAAGTAGCAAGCCCGCACGTTGGTTCTACCGAATAATTTGTATAATGACCGATCGGTATCGCCGTTTCTTTCGTATCAAAGGCATTAAAGATTTTCTCAGGAAAGTTGATATCGATATGATCCACTCTCAAACTGGAAATCTTTTTTTGCCCCACACGCTCTGTTTTGATGATTTTGGCTTCTTCTAATTTTTTGATGTGCATCGTAATGATGGCGCTGCTTAAGCCTAACTCTTGTGCCAACTCTTTGACATTCATCTTGTTTTTAGCCAGCAATTGAATGATTTTGATTCGTACGTTACTGGCAAGTGCCTCATAGACAGGCAATGCTTCTTGATTGATTTCTAATTGCATCGTGTCACCTCCGCTTAAACTGTTTGATTTACTTGAATGTTAACATATTTGCTAATTTGTGTAAATAGCGTTGTTTATTTCGCTAGTTATTAATATATTTATTAATTAATATAGATGTTATCCTGAATAAATTAATCAAAATATTGTTGACAGCGATTACAAATCAAGTTATGATTTATTTGTAAATTGAAAGTGTTTGCAAACGCTAGAAATGAATAATGCAATTATAAATGCTGGGATAGCAAATAAGAGAAGGAGGATAGGCGTGTTCGGCTTCAAAGACCAAAATTCAATTTCTATGAAAGAGGGAAAAACATGAAGAAGAAACTTATTATTATTGGTGCTTTAGTTGCAGTCGTTGCAGTTGCCCTTATTGGTTTTAATCGTTATCAGGCAGCGGAAAAAGAAAAATACACGATTAATTTTTGGTCACCCCTTACTGGTGATGATGGCGCTTATATGGATCAGATCGTAAATGAATTCAATGAACAATCAGGTTCCGATTATACAATCAATCATGTGATCACGTCTGATATGTACACTAAATTAAGTACGGTTGTAAGTTCTAAAAGTGGGATTCCAGATTTGACTTTGATGCATTCTTATAAAGTAGAGGAATTTGTCAATTCCGATATTATTGATCCGGTTGATCGTCTGGTTTCTTATCAACCTGAGTTAGAAGAAAGCAATTATTTAGATACGGCGTGGAATGCAGGGAAAATCGGCGATACTCAATATACGATCCCATTAGATATCCATGCCAGTGCCATGTATTACAATCAAGATCTTTTAGAAAAATACAATGTCACTTCTTGGTTAGACGATAACATCGTGACGTTTGATGAAATGATGTCATTAGCAGGGCAGATGGAAGAAGGCGATTATGTCGTAAATAATGCGTTACTTTCTTGGGTTATCTTAGCGCAAATCCGTAACTTAGGCGGCGCGATTTCTGACGATGCTGGGAACCCGACGGTGAATACGCCAGAAATGAAAGAAGCGTTAGAAAGAATTAAAGCGTTAACAGATGCAGGCCTGATGACACCTTATGGAGAAGATGGGTATTTGATGTTCCAAGGCGGAAACGTACTCTTATCAACAGATGGTACTTGGACTTCTACCGCTCATGATGCGGTTGAGGGCTTGAATTGGGGCGTAACAAATATTTATTCGACTTCAGATGACATCGCAACCAACCGAGCAGCTTCTCATATGTTTGGCATGTTGAAGAGTGAAAGCAGAACAGAAGAAAAAGAAGAAGTAATCGCACAATTTTTAGAATTCGTTCGTACAAACTCGATCGAATGGGCAAAAGCCGGTCAAATCGTTGCAAGTAAAGATATTTTAGAAAGTGATGATTACCAACAATACCCACAATCATTCTTTACTTCTACACCAGAGGAAGAAGAAACACTTTACATCTTTGACTACGTTTATTTCTCTTATGTCTTAGAAGCATTAGATGTTTATAGTACAGATATCGCTTACGGTGAATTAGATATGGATGAAGGATTAGAAACGATGCAACAATATGTCGAAGATAAGATTGCAGAAGTAGCTAGATAAGTGAAGGGGGGATAATTCTATCCCCTTTTCCAATTTTTAGAAGGGAATGAAAGGAATGAAAAAAAAGAGCATTAACTGGGCATCGATCGCATTCATTGGACCACACATGGTACTCTTTATTATTTTTGTATGTATTCCAACGATCTATGGTATTTATGCTTCATTTACGCAATGGAATTTGATCTCTGATCCAGTCTGGGTCGGTTTTAACAACTATAAAACATTATTGTTTGATAGTTCCTCGACGTTCTATACCCAATTTTGGAATGGTTTGAAAAATACCTTTATTTTCGTTTTGATCATGGTGCCGTTACAAATCATCATTCCACTGATGATTGCAGCTGCATTGCAACATAAAAAAGTGAAGCTGAAAGGACTTTTTCAAGCAATTCTATATATTCCAGGTCTTATCTCTGTTTCAGCAGGTTCTTTGATTTGGTCATTGATTTTCCACTCTCGATTAGGTGCCGTCAATAATATTTTTGGGTTCGATTTCTCTTGGGCTTCGCGACAACCCTATGCTTGGATCTTAATTTTTGTTGTCAGCATTTGGGGAGCGATCGGTGGTAACATGATCATTTATCGCTCAGCTTTAGCGGGTGTCAATGAAGACCTTTATGAAGCGGCAGAGATCGACGGAGCGGGAGCATTCCAAAAATTCTTGAATGTGACCTTGCCATCTATTCGCTTTCCACTGTTATATACGATCGTGATGACAACTGCTGGAGCATTTAATGTCTTTGCACAGCCTTTGATGATGACAGGTGGAGGTCCAAACCAAAGCACGACTGTATTGATGATGTATATCCGCTCACTGGCTTTTAGTCAAGGAGAGTCAATTGCAGGAATGGCTTCGGCAATGGCAGTCATCTTAGGATTGATCATTATGTGTGTGTCCGTATTTCAATATTTTCTTTTAGATAGAAGCAATACTTAAGGGGGCAAAAAAATGAATACACAAAAGAAACATATACCTAGTATGGTCATCGCATATTTGTTTCTGATCGTTTTATGTATCATCTGGGTTATTCCATTGATTTTTAGCTTCGCCACTTCTTTTCGTTCTCAAACCGAAATCGTCTCCACTGGATTTCGTTTATTACCCGTAAACTGGATATTAGATAACTATGTAGCGATTTTGACTAATACGTCTACTGCACCAATTATGCAGTGGTTATGGAATTCAATGTTTATCGCAGTCACGCACACTGTTTTAGTTGTGATCGTTGTTTCAGTGACCGCTTATGGCTATGGCAGAATGCGGTTTAAATACCGTGATCGTATCTTTTATCTTTTGATGGGGATCTCGATGTTTCCCGGTGTAGTGAATTTGATCCCGTCTTACAAAATCATTGAAACCTTCGGCTGGGTCAACTCTTCTCTTGCCATGATCATTCCAGGCTTAGCAGGGATGGGAAATATCTTTCTTGTGCGACAGTTTATGAAAGGTATCCCGCTTGAATTTGACGAGTCAGCACGAATGGATGGTGCAGATGAATTTACCATTTTTGCAGAGATCATCGTTCCTTTGATCAAACCTGTGTTGATCGTTGCAGGCCTCTTTTCTTTCACAGGTTCATGGAATGATTTCTTGTGGCCAGTGATCGTGTATACGGATGTTAGTAAAATGCCGATCACAGCCGGTTTGCTATTACTACAAGACATTTATGGCAACTACCGAATGATTGGTCAATTGATGGGCTCGGCATTGATTGCGATCATTCCCACCGTCATGCTGTTTCTATTTGCTCAAAAATACTTCATTGAATCTATGAACTTAAATGCAGGAATAAAAGGATAGTGAAGATCATGAATCGAAAATTGGAAAGAAATTTACTACGTGCCAGTGCGGTCTGGGATGTCTGTATTGGTCTTGTAACGATGTTTGGGTATTATCCTTGGTTTGAAGAACAAGGGATCGCAGCATTTCAAAATCAAAATCAGTATGAATACTTGCAGTCAAGTCTGGTAGGAATGATATCGAAGGTAGTTATGATCGTTGCGTTAGCGACGATTTTGATGGGCGTTATCAGTTGGATCAACGCGAAGAATATGCGAGACAAACAAATAAACAAAGGAACGATACGTTGGATGATCGCCTGTGTCATCATCCATTTGATCATCTATGATGTGATCGGTGTCGTCCTCTATTTACTAGCTACGACGATGTATATGTCTAAAAACAAAGCAATAAAAATACTAAAAACGGAAAATGGAATTATTTAAGAAGGTGTAGAATTTATGGCAGAAAATTATTTGGAACCGATTGTATTAGAACGTGCAGACCCATGGATATACAAGCATACCGATGGATATTATTACTTCACTGGATCAAAACCAGGATATCAGGAAATCGAATTAAGGCGTGCGAAAACCTTGAAAGGACTGGCTGACGGTGAAGTAAAAGTCATCTGGAAGGCTCATGCCGAAGGCCCCATGAGTGAACTGATTTGGGCACCCGAGATTCATTTTATTCAAGGAAAATGGTACATCTATTTTGCTGCTGCAGATCATGGAGAAGTCAGAAATGATCAGCATCATCATCGGATGTTTGCGATCGAAAATGCGAATGAAGATCCCTTTGCAGGCGAGTGGGTAGAAAAAGGACAGATCAAGACGCAATTTGAGAGTTTCAGTTTAGATGCTACGGTATTTGAACACAGGAACCGATTGTATTATGTCTGGGCACAAGCAGATCCAAACATTCCAGGCAATTCCAATCTTTATTTATCAGAGATGGAAAATCCTTGGACATTGAAAGGAAAGCAGATTCTGCTGAGCATTCCTTATTATGAATGGGAAAAAATTGGCTTCAAAGTGAACGAGGCACCAGCTGCTTTGATTAGAAATGGAAAAGTGATCATTACTTATTCAGCCAGTGCGACGGATGAAAACTACGCGATGGGACTGTTGTGGGCAGATGAGGATAGTGATTTATTGAATGGGTATTCTTGGCATAAGTTGAAGGAACCAGTCTTTTCAAGTTCTGAACAAAATTCCCTATACGGACCAGGACATAACTCCTTTACAGTCGATGAGGAGGGGGAACAAGAGATCTTAGTGTATCATGCAAGACCAGAAAAAAATGATTACAGTAATCCTTTAGAAAATCCCAATCGACATGCGTATGTCCAACCGTTTACTTGGAAAAAAAATGGATTGCCTGATTTTGGCGAACCCGGTGTAGTCAAAGGATAGATAAAAGAGAGGGAAAAAATGAATACAAAAAGAAAAATGCTCTGTTTAACCATGTCCGTTTTTTTTACTAGTTTATTTCTTGCTGGCTGTCAAACAGGAGATGCTGCTGAGCAACTTTCACAAAAGGAGTGGGAAACAACGACAAAAAATCGAGTGTCGATTCATGACCCATCGATTACTTCTATTCATGTTGGTGACCAAGAGCTGTTTTACGTATTTGGTTCGCATCTCGCCCAAGCGAAAACAGAAGATTTACAAACTTGGGAAGTGCCTTTCACTCACGAATATGAATCAATGGAAGACAATATGATCTATGGTAACACAAAAGAAAATCTAGCTGAGACTTTTGAATGGGCAGGCTATGATGATGCCGATTCACAAGGTGGTTACAGCCTTTGGGCACCAGATGTCATTTGGAATGCTGATTATGAATGGTCAAATGGAGACAAAGGAGCCTACATGCTCTACTACTCAGCTAGTTCTACTTGGCGGCGTTCAGCGATTGGATTGGCCGTAGCTAAAACGATCGAAGGACCCTATAGCTATGCGGATACCGTGATCTATTCTGGCTTTACAGAAAAAGATTCGACAGATGGTAGTGAACGCAATACCAACTATCAAAATACCCATTTGGCCAAATTGATCAAAGAGGGGAAAATCAGTGGGTTCAGTGAAAACTGGGCGATCGAAGATGGTCTGACGTATAACACCGATTATGCGCCAAACGCCATTGATCCAGCGTTGTTTTATGATGAAGAAGGGAAACTATGGATGACCTATGGTTCTTGGTCTGGCGGTATCTTTTTATTGGAAGTTGATCCAGCCACTGGAAAACCAATGTATCCTGGGGAAGATAGCACGACGGAAGATGGGCGTATCATTGATCGCTATTTCGGGATCAAGCTTTTTGGCGGCTATCATCAATCAGGAGAAGGTCCCTATATTGTATATGATGAGGAAACCGATTATTATTACCTATTCGTCACTTACGGTGGTTTAGCAGCAAAAGGTGGTTACAATATGCGACTGTTTCGCGCTGAAAAACCAGAAGGACCTTACCTTGATGCCCAAGGAAATAGCCCAATCTTAGAACAAGGGGACCAAAATTCAAACTACGGCATCAAATTGATTGGAAACTACCAATTCTCGTTTCAACAAATGGGGTATCGAGCAGCGGGACACAATTCGGCGATCATCGATGAGAATGGTCAGTGGTCCTTGGTGTACCATACGCGCTTTAACAATGGAACCGAAGCCCATGAAGTGCGGGTCAACAGAATGTATATGAATGAGGAAGGCTGGCCAGTTCCAGCACCCTACGAGTATCGAGGCAATGAACAAGTAGCGGATGCTTTGACAGAAGATGACATTATCGGGCGCTATGAAATCATTAACCATGGTACCGACAATGGAACGACCATGCTAAAAACGCAGACGATCGAGCTTCAAAAAGATGGAAGCGTTACTGGTGACTTGACCGGAACTTGGACGTACGATGCGGGATACTTGGCATTGACTTTTGAAGAAGCGACCTTCAAAGGAATTTTATTAACTCAGGAAATAACAGAGTTTGAGCAGCAAAAATTAACGTTCTCAACGATTGGCGATAATAATGAGTCCATTTGGGGAATCAAAGAATAGGAGTATAACAATGACGATTAACATTCAAAACACAAAATCAGGAACAACGATTAGCAAATATATCTACGGTCATTTTGCAGAGCATCTAGGCCGTTGTATCTATGAAGGATTATACGTTGGAGAAGATTCGCAGATCCCAAATAAAAATGGGATGCGAATCGATGTGGTTGAAGCACTGAAAAACATTCAAATCCCTGTGCTGCGTTGGCCAGGCGGCTGCTTCGCCGATGAATACCATTGGAAAGACGGGATTGGTCCTAAAGAAAACCGCAAAACCATGGTCAACACTCACTGGGGCGGCGTGACTGAAAACAATCATTTCGGGACCCATGAATTTTTTGAATTGATCAAGCAGCTGGAATGTGACGCGTATGTCAACGGCAATGTCGGCAGCGGAACGGTGCAAGAAATGTCGGAATGGGTGGAATACATCACGATGGATGGCATTTCTCCGATGGCTGATCTTCGCAGAGAAAATGGCCATGAAGATGCGTGGGAAATGAAATTCTTTGGCGTAGGAAACGAAAACTGGGGCTGCGGCGGCAATATGCGGCCAGAGTACTATGCGGATCTGTATCGCCGCTATCAAACCTATGTCCGCCAATACGGTGACAAAAAAATCTACAAAGTTGCTGGCGGAGCGAATGTCGCAGACTATCATTGGACAGAAACGCTGATGAAAAACGCCCATTGGTTGATGGACGGCCTAAGCTTGCACTACTACGTTCATCCGCAGGGCTGGGAAGAAAAAGGGAGCGCCTTGGAATTTGATGAGGCAGAGTGGCAAGTGACCTGTGAAAAAGCAGCCTACATGGATGAATTATTGACCCGCCACAGCGCGATCATGGACCAGTATGACCCAGAACAGCGTGTGGGAATCATTGTTGATGAATGGGGCACTTGGTTCTCAGCAGAACCTGGGACGAATCCGGGCTTCTTATACCAACAAAATACGATTCGTGATGCCATGGTCGCAGCGATCACCTTGAATATTTTCCATAAACATGCCAAGCGAGTGCATATGGCAAATATCGCACAAACCGTCAACGTCCTGCAAGCGATGATTTTGACAGATGGCGAACAAATGGTGAAAACCCCAAGCTATCATGTCTTTGATTTGTACAAAGTCCATCAAGATGCTGAAACCATTGATAGCCATGGAACTAGCAGTGATACCATTACGTATACGATTTCGAAAAAAGAGGATACGATCCATCTATCGGTTTGTAATTTTGCTACACAAGGCACGGAAGAATTAACCTTCTCCCTGGAAACAGCGATCAATGAAGTGAAAGAAGCTCGTTATATCGTGGGGGACAAAATGAACGCACACAATGATTTTGATCATCCTGAAGATGTGGTGATCCAAGACTTCACCGCTTACGATGTTGAAGAGAACAAAGTCAGCTTGCGGGTGCCAGCAATGAGTGTTCTAACGATCTCATTGACAGTCTGATCCCATGACTTGTAAAGGATGCGAAGTGAAAGATGCTGCTGCAGCAGCACAGGAAGACATTGAATCCTTGATTGCAGAACAACTTTCTTTAGAAAGCGACTTGGCTTCGCCGGAGATCGTCAGTAGGAGAATCGCTGTTTGTGAGACTTGTCCATTGCGATTGAATCATACCTGTACCAAATGCGGCTGCTTTTATCGGTTTCGCGCAAATTTAGCTAAGAAAAACTGTCCTACAGGAATGTGGGAACAAACAGGACAGCTCGTCAAGTAGCTGTCCTGTTTGTTTCAATTGGTCAAAAGGATCAACAGATAAACTATTTTTTGATTACGCTTACATAATCGTTGTAGATACGCTATGATTAAACGAAAAACACTGTTAACAAAGTGGAAAGTGAGCGAGTGATTCAATGAAAATAAATCAACCTGCAGCGCTTGCTTATTATGAAGCTGCGAACCATGGCACGGAAGATTTCCCATTAGCATATTATCCTAATTTAGTGAGTGTTTGGCGAGAATTCTTTTTTGTGCCACATTGGCATAAAGAAATCGAAATTTTATGTGTCCATCAAGGACAGCTAGAATTAGTCGTTAATGGAGTCTCACGCAAGATTAAGGCAAATACGATCGTACTGATTCCTCCCAATACTTTACACACTGCCTATCGAATCGCACAACAAAGCTGCCGTTTTTCGTGTATCGTTTTTTCTGAACAATTAATCACGAGTCGACAATCAGATAGAATTCAAAGCCAACAAATCGATCCTTTTTTGATACAAGAAGGTGTTACTTCTTATGTGGATTTTCCAGATAAAAGTCAACAAAGTCTCACCTTGTTTCAACTATTTGATCAATGCTTTATGGGGAAATCATCTTATCGTGAATTACGTCTGAAAGGGATTGTTATCCAACTCTTGTCATATCTATTAGAAGTTGGGACCGACCAGCCAGCAAAAAAATCAAGCGAGCGCCTCCAAGAAAAACGGGAAAAAATGGTTTTATCTTATATTCATAGTAATTATCATGAAATGATCCAATTACAAGATTTGGCCGATTCTGTTTCCTTAAGTAAAGAGCAATTTACACGATTTTTTAAACAATCATTTCGAACTTCCCCAATGGCTTATCTAAATCATTATCGCTTGATCCGATCGGCAGAATTGTTGCGAGAGACTGATTTGACCATGGTGGCGATCGCTCAAGCTGTCGGTTTTTGTAATAGTAATCATTTTTCTGTGTGCTTCAAAAAGATGTTTGGTGAGACCCCTACACAATATCGGAAAAATGACATGATTACGATAGAACACGCCATAAAATCGAAGGATAGCCCTCTGTAATCCAGCTATACTGAAAAAAAGGAGGGTTCAAAAATGTCGTTTTTTTCAATAGGTGAGAATTACCTCGAATTTCAAAATGGAAATGAAGTCGTGCGCATTATTGCTTGGGGCACGAACAGTTTGCGGGTGGTGAGTGCACCGTCTGGTGAACTAGATTTATCCTGCTGTGCATTATTAACACAAGATTCTAAGGTCGAGGTTGCGATTGAGGGGGATGTAGGATCTATCGGTAATGGAAAAATCCACGCAGTAGTCACCAAAGAGTCAGGCTGGAACAACTATGGCAAGATCACTTTTTACAATCAAAAAGGCGAAGTGATTTTGAAAGAAGCAGCATCTGGCGGTGCGCTCTTGAAAAAGGCGCGGTTTTTTAAGTCGATTATTGGAGGAGATTTTCAACTAAAAGCTACTTTCGAAGCCAATCATGAGGAGAAAATCTATGGTATGGGGCAATATCAACAGGATATTTTTGATCTAAAAGGGTGTAATTTAGAATTAGCACATCGAAATTCACAAGCTTCGATCCCCTTTTATTTATCAAACAAAGGATACGGCTTTTTTTGGCACAATCCAGCAATCGGTTCGGTCTCTTTTGGTAAAAATACGACCGAATGGCGTGCCGAAAGTACGAAGCAATTGGATTACTGGATCACTACTGGAGAGACACCAGCTCAAATCGAAGAACAATTTAGCCAAGTGACAGGACGGGCACCTATGATGCCCGAATATGGTCTAGGATTTTGGCAATGTAAACTTCGCTATGCGACACAAGCGGAAGTAGTGGCGATCGCTAGGGAACACAAAGAGCGGAACATTCCCGTTGATGTACTAGTGATCGATTATTATCATTGGCCGCGCTGTGGTGATTTTCGCTTTGATGAAAATTTCTTTCCAGACCCCAAGGCGATGGCAGAAGAAGTACGAGATAAATATGGAATCGAGCTAATGGTATCGATCTGGCCCCAAATCGACACGCGTAGTGAGAATTTTCAAGAGATGAAAGAAAAAGGCTTATTAGTCAAAACGGATCGCGGCATTGATGTGCAGATGTTGTTTCATGGGAATAACATTTTTTATGATCCAACAAATCCTAAAGCTCGAAACTATGTCTGGGAGAAAGTATCAAAAAATTATGTCAATAACGGCATTCGCTTGTTTTGGTTGGATGAGGCTGAACCAGAATTTGGTACGTATGACTATGATTCCTATCGTTATTATGTAGGGAGTGTGCTGCAAAAAGGCAATATTTACCCCCGTGAGTATGTTCGTGGTTTTGATGAGGGAGAAGCCTCCTCACAAAAAGAACATTCAATCAAATTGGTTCGTTGTGCTTGGGCGGGCAGCCAACGATATGGGGCATTGGTTTGGTCCGGCGATATTCATTCGACTTACCAAGACTTACGCAACCAAATCGTTGCTGGCATGCAAATGGGGTTAGCAGGCATCCCGTGGTGGACAAGTGACATCGGCGGATTTCATGGTGGTTCTGTGACAAGTCTAGATTTTCAAGATTTATTGATCCGCTGGTTTCAATATGGGACTTTTTGTCCAGTCATGCGATTGCATGGTTCACGTACTCCCCATAAAAAAATCTTCAAGGCAGATGGTGAAGAAACAGAGCAAACCGGAGCAGCTAACGAAATATGGGCGTTTGGGGAAAAGAACTATGAGATTATGAAAAAATTTATTGGAATTCGTGAATTGATGCGGGACTACTCGCGTGAATTGATGCGCGCAGCTCATGAAAAAGGGACGCCAGTCATTCGCTCAACTTTTTATGAATTTCCAGAGGATCACCAGGCATGGGAACTGACAACACAGTATCTCTATGGTTCTGATATTCTAGTAGCGCCCATCGTTGTAGCGAATGCTACTGAGCGTGAGGTATACTTGCCAACAGGAGAAAAATGGACCGATGCTCGAGATGGAACTATCTATGAAGGTGGACAATGGATTGTCGCACAGGCACAAATTGATTCCTTACCAATCTTTTTACGAGAGGGAAAACAGAGTTACTTGATTCATGAAGTGTAACTGGAAATGGTTACGGTGAGTTGTTTGTAAGACTAGTAGGTACCTTGTTGAGAGGGGAAGAACCATATGAATAGAAAAGCAACACAATGTGCCGAGCACATTGTGTTGCTTTCATTGAGAGGACTATTGTAATGGGCTTTTGAGTAACAAGACACCATGAGTAGGAACCTCAGCATCGGCAATTGTTTGTTCTTTTTGTTGCCATAACTCAGTGCCGCTTTTAATTGGTAGTAAAGCAGCGATCGATTTTGGGATGGTTTGCGTTTGATCAGAAACATTGAAAATGGCATAGTAGACGGCTGTGTCGCTCAACGCCTCCCAAATGATCCACTCTTGATCACGATAGAACTCTTTTTTCGTATGGATTCTTCGATACATTTCTAAGACTTCAGTATTCGTCAATAAACGTAACGTAAAGGGATCGATGTCTGGTAAAGTACCACCGAACATCAATGGAGATTGGAAGATCGTCCATAAACTCATCAATAAGTATTGCTCGTCTTCCGTAAAACGTGTCCAACTATCACCACCGCCACCATCAACTGCCCGAATGCCGATATGACCCAACGGCAGCATATCACAGTCAGGCCAGTTACCTGGACGGACGAAAGGTGCCCACTCTGCTGCTCGGTCAAACATGGCGTAAAGGGCGCCCCAATGATCCCAAAAGTCATCCGTCAAGCGCCACATATTGGCATGATTTTGAAAGAAACTACCATTTTTGAGGGCAGCTGGTCCGGGAGACAAAGAAAGGACGATCTCTCGACCCGATCGATCGATCGCACGGCGAATCGCTTTGATTTCTGCTTTATGGGCATCACCGTAAATTTTCGAATCGCCGATATCATCCACCTTTATAAAATCAACACCCCAAGAAGCATATAATTCGAGCAAAGAATCATAATAAAGCTGTCCTTCAGGCAATGAAACATCGACCCCATACATATCGGAATTCCAAGGGCAGATTGAATTCATAGCAATGTCCCGTGCCCGTTTATCCGTTCCTTTGATCGGCGTATTTTGATGAACTGCTTGTCGTGGAATGCCGCGCATGATATGGATACCAAACTTCAGCCCTTTTTGATGCAGATAGTCACCAAGTTTTTTGAAACCAGCGCCATCTTTTGCTGAAGAGAAACGGTTCTCAGCAGGAATCAAGCGAGAATAGTCGTCCATACACAATGGACAAAAATCATTGTACCTTGTAGACTTTGCTTCTGGTTCGCTCCATTGAATATCCACGACGACGTACTCCCAACCATAAGCTTTCAAATGCTCTGCCATAAAATCAGCATGGGCGATCACTTCTGCTTCGGTTACAGAAGCGCCATAGCAGTCCCAAGAATTCCATCCCATTGGGGGTGTTTGTGCAAAATGTAAAAAAGACATCGATTTCCTCCTAGTACGTTTTTCTTATAGTATAGTAAGCAATAAAAAAGAGAGGGAAAGTTTTGTCTACTAGCAATAAAAAAGAAAGAAATCGTCAACGAATGAAAAAGGAGTTGATCAATGGTGTTTCCACAAGAAACAAACTATGCGAAGATTACAGCATACTATAGTGTTGCCCTTGAGCGTTTTTCCATGGATCCACATCAACACCCAGCGTGTGAGATCAGGTTTGTGACCAAAGGGAAGTGTAAGATAAAGGTGCAAGATCAAGTAATTGTTCTGGAAAGAAATGATTTCGTTTTCATAAATGCGTTTGTGGAACACGCCTTACTCGTTGAAGGAGATTCCTGCACCTTACTGAATATTGAATTTCTTCTGAGTGAGACACCGTCCGGCCTTTGTGTTCGTGATGTTTTTGCATACATCAAAGGAAATGTACAATTGAATGAGCCTTACGCGAAAAGTCGCGATGTCCGCCAATTTGGACAAGCGATCAAGTCATTGCTGCAGTTGCTAATGATCGATGATACTCAAGAGCAACCGTCTGCTGAACGGCAATTTACGATCGAGCTCTTGTTTAAGCGGATGCTGATGGAATTAGCCTTTTCATTACGTACGAAAGAAACCAAACGGGGCAATTGCTATGTGAACGCTGCGGTCAACTATATTCAACAGCATTTTGATGAAGATATTCAAGTCTCCCAAATCGCAGCGGCTGTGGGGATTACGAAAGCCTACTTGCATAAACTCTTTCATGAGCAACTGGGAGTGACGGTCAACCATTTTCTCACCAGTGAGCGTCTGAAGCAGGCAGCATTTTTACTAAGCAATAGTCAGCTGCCAATCGTCGAAATTGCCGCTCAAGCAGGATTCAACAGTAGGCAGCACTTTACCAATACCTTTAAACAGAAAAAAGGCATGAGTCCTAAAGCCTACCAGCTCTTATATAAGCAAACGATCAAAGAAGAGGCAGGGCAACATATCACAGGAGATGATCCGGCCTTTTTATTAATGAAGTAAATATGAAACGAATGATCAAACATAAAAAAATAAAAGAACAGGAGAACGTAATGAAAGAATTCGCATTAAACAAGATCCAGCTCACGGACGAGTTTTGGCAAGGATACCAAGAGCTTGTTCGCAAAGAAACGATTCCTTACCAATACCAAGTCCTAAATGATGAAATCGATGTAGATGTTCAAGCAGAACGGGAAGATCCCAATTTGCCAGCTGGGAAAAGCCATGCATTGGCGAATTTTCGCATCGCTGCAGGGCAAATGGAAGGGGAACATTTTGGCTGGTTTTTCCAAGATAGTGATGTCTACAAATGGATCGAGTCGGCTGGGTATAGCTTGTTGAATACTAGCGATCCGCAATTGGAAAAGATAGTAGATGAAGTGATTGACTTAGTTGCTGCTGCACAAGAAGCGGATGGCTACTTAAATACCTTCTTTCAATTGACCCGACCGAAGTTAAAATACCGTCAGCTGTATTTCAGTCATGAACTTTATTGTGCCGGGCATCTAGTCGAAGCGGCTATCGCTTATGATCAAGCAACAGGCAAGGATAAATTACTGACCGTGGCAGAGAAAAATATCGCCAATATTTGCACGTATTTTGGGCGGGAGCCTGGAAAAATTCAAGGTGCTGATGGCCATCAAGAGATCGAATTGGCTCTGGTGCGTTTGTATGAATACACCGGTAAACAAACCTATTTGACATTAGCTGATTTCTTTCTTGAAGTACGTGGGGAAGATCCTGCCTTTTACGAAAAAGAAATCTTGAAAAACCAAGCGGATGGCTTATCGGATGAAACGCCAAGGGTAGACCTCACCTATTTACAAGCCTACGATCAACCTAAAAAGCAGCATGAAGCCAAAGGTCATGCGGTACGAATGCTGTATATGGCAAGCGGGATGGCAAAAGTCGCCCAGCATACCCAAGATCAAGCATTAAGCGATGCTTGTGAAGCGATTTGGGAAGACATCGCCTGTAAGAAAATGTATGTGACCGGTGGCGTCGGCTCAACCGTTCACGGGGAAGCCTTTGTCGGTCCCTATGATTTGCCAAATGATACGATGTATTGTGAAACCTGTGCAGCCATTGCATTGGTCCAATTTTCTTTTGAGCTGTTCAAACTAACCAATGAACCAAAATATTTAGCGACGATGGAACGAGCGTTGTATAATAGCGTCCTTTCTGGTGCGGCAATTGACGGCAAACACTTTTTCTACGTGAATCCTTTGGAGGTCAATCCCCAACGAGATCAAGAAAATCCTGGCAAAGGTCACGTCAAAGCCCAACGACCCGATTGGCTCGGTTGTGCGTGTTGTCCGCCGAATTTTGCGCGGATGGTCGCTTCGCTGCAGCGCTTGGTTTACACTTGCGATCAAGAGAAGCTTTACGTGAATTTATTTGTAGCAAGCCGTTTAGAAGAACCTGATCAATTTACGTTTGAACAAACGGGCGGGTTTCCTTTTACAGAGGACCTCACGATTCGCTATCAAGGCATTCCAAAGACGCTCATCATCCACAAACCTAACGGACTAAGTAAGTTTCAAATCGATAGTGGACACGAATGGCTGGAGACGAACGAGGCAATCATCTTTGAGGCAGTCGAAAACGTGACGGCCAATATCCGTTTTGAACAACCATTGCAAATCTTGCGTGCGAATCCTCAAGTTATTCAAGACATCAATCAAGTCGCATTGCAACGTGGCCCCTTCGTGTATTGCATAGAAGAAGCCGACAATGGTCAAGCACTCTGGCGTTGCCGCATCGACCCCCAGGCGCTGGAGGCGACCTTTTCGAAAGAGGATACGTTGTTGCCAACTACTTTACGTTTGGCGATCAAAGGCTACCAAAGCGAAGAATGGTCGGGAACAACCCTTTACGAAGAACGAGCGGAAACGGTCATACCTCGTACGTGGCAACTGATCCCATACCATTTATGGGGCAATCGGGGCATAGGCGAAATGCGCGTTTGGCTGCCGCTCGTTGGAAAGGAGTAAGAAGTAAGCAGGGCCAAAGAGCTTCCCTAAAAGGAGGCTCTTTTTTTCTATGTAAAAATAACGGGGAAAGTTCGCTGTATATGAGTACGTTATTGTATTTTTGATGTACTCAATCAGGTACGCTATAATTATATCAAGAAAAGGAGGAGTGGCAATGGCTAAAACAACGATGAATCCTAGCACTGCTCGTAAAAATTTTTATCAGTTATTGAAAGATGTAAATGAAAACCATACTGAAATTGAGATTATTAGTGATCGAAGTGGAAACAATGCGGTGTTGATTGGGCTAGGAGACTGGAGAGCGATTCAAGAAACCCTTTTTCTTGAGCAAACAGGTACTCTAGAAAAGGTACGAGACCGCGAAAAAGACGACAGTGGCTTTACGGATATCGATGATATTGATTGGCAAGCTCTTTGATGAGGAGTGATACGGTCACAATCAAAAACTCTGCGAAAGTGGATCTAAGGAAAATCAAACAATCGAATTTAAAAAAACAGTTTGAAGAAGTGATTCAGGCCTTGAAGGAAGATCCATATATGCCCACGCAGTCTTTTGAAAAGCTGAGATCTACACATGAAGGCAGATATTCACGTAGGCTGAATAGGCAACATCGAATGGTTTACAAAGTTGATGAGGAAAATAAAGTTGTGGAAATTTATTCTGCATGGACACATTATGAATGAAGTGTGAAGAGCTGATTTTTTAGCTAGTTGACCAAGAGCTTCCCTAAAAGGAGGCTCTTTTTTTTCTAAACTCAACCTTCTTGGATTTGTTGCATGATTTCTTTAATTTGTTCCTATATTCCGACCTTTGAGAGCGTTATCGTTTTAGTGTAGGAATGTTGGCGGATTTATGTAAAACAAGGAGGAAGAAGTGTGACAAGGAAAATCAGTAAAGTTGGCGCATCTTTGTTGGTGTTAGCAGCGGCAATGGCAATCGGCGGCTGCACCCAAAGTGAGGCGAAGACAACTGGAAAAGTCGTTTACCAAGAAACAGCCAAAAGTACGTTGGAAAAAGCGATGGACAATCAACCGGAGTCGTCTTATTGGTTCCCAGAGGATTTGTTGGCATGGTCTTTTGAAAAAGATCCAGATGCGAAATACAATACCAGCGTTGTTCCATTAGCGCAGCGGGCAGCTAAAGAGACGTTGCCGAAGATGAATGACACGCAAACGGCAGAAAACAAAGTCGTGGCGCTTTCGATCATGAATAGCAGTACGAGCGGCAATGCACCACGTGGGATCAATACCTTTGATGCCAATGTCTTTTCTTATTGGCAATACATCGATCAATTGGTTTATTGGGGCGGCTCTTCTGGTGAAGGGATCATCGTACCACCAAGTCCTGATGTGACAGATGCTGCTCATAGGAATGGCGTGCCGGTTTTAGGAACGATCTTCTTTCCGCAAACTGCCCATGGTGGGAAACTGGAATGGCTAGATACGTTTTTAGCTAAGGATGAGGATGGCAATTTTCCGATCGTAGAAAAGATGATCGAAGTTGCCAATACGTATGGCTTTGATGGCTGGTTCATCAATCAAGAAACCGATACGGCGGTCACTAGTTTTGATGATGCAGCGGAAGGTGTCGAACAATCGGGGGCTGATGGTAAAGGACTAAATGAAAGCCACGCCAAAGCGATGCAAGAATTGATCGCCCAATTCAAAGAACAAGCCGACGAGCATTTAGAGATCATGTGGTATGATTCCATGACGAGTGATGGGAAAATGGATTGGCAAAACGCTTTGACGGATAAGAACAAAGCCTATTTGGTGGATGCAGAGATGAACCCATTGGCAGATAGTATGTTCTTGAATTTCTGGTGGACCACTGACAAACTGGCGGACAAAGAGCTGTTGAAGGCCTCCAATGAAAAAGCCCGTGAAATCGGTGTCGATCCTTACGATCTTTTTGCTGGGATCGATGTACAAGAAAATGGCTATTCAACGCCTGTGCGCTGGGATCTGTTTACGGATGAAAAAGGCGTTCCTTATACCTCATTGGGCCTGTATGTGCCTAGCTGGACCTATTCTTCTGCTAGTACGCCGGATGATTTCCAAAGCAAAGAGAATGCTTTTTGGGTCAATAACACGGGCGATCCTCGGGAAAGCCAGCTGCCAGAAGCGACAGAGTGGCCTGGGATCTCCACGTATGCCCTGGAACAGACCGCTATCACAGAGCTGCCTTTTGTGACGAATTTTAGTTTGGGGAATGGCTACAACTATTTTATCGAGGGAGAAAAAGTGTCCAGCCGCAATTGGAACAACCGAAGTTTGCAAGCTGTTTTGCCGACCTATCGTTGGGTCTTTGACCATGGAAAAGACAATGATTTGGCTGTATCAATCAATTATGCGGAGGCCTATAATGGCGGAAATGCACTGAAACTACGTGGACAGATGACAAAAGGCAGTACCAGTCACATGGCATTGTATCAGATAGCATTTCCTGTGACGAAAAAGACGAAGCTGACGACGACTGTCAAAGCAACGGTACCGACAGCTCTTGATTTGGTCGTGACTTTAGCTGATGGTTCAACACAAACGATCAAAGGAGACAAAGAGGTCGCAACAGACTGGACGACGATCACTTACTCATTGAAAGACATCAAAGGGGAAGTGACAGCGATCGGTTATGACATAACCACGAAAGATACCAGTGATGTCTATGAGTTGAATCTAGGGCAATTAACGATCGGAGATCAGAAAGCGGAGAAATTCGCTGCCGAAGCATTGACGGTTGAGGATGTGCTCTTTGATGAAGAAGAGGGCAACTATGCGGGTGTCCGTTTAACGTGGGAAGCTGCCAAGGACAAGACAGCTGCGGTTTATGAGGTCTACCAATTGAACGATTAAGGCTCACGCTCTTTCTTAGCAGCTACGCCAGCAACCAACCACTATTTGAATGCCGTTGAACGACCAAAAGGGACGAAAACCAAGTTCGCGGTGGTGGCAGTGGATCGCTATGGCAATCGCGGCAAGCTATCCGATACGGTGGAGATCACTTGGCCGAACAATCAGCTGCCAAAAGCAGCCTTTACAGCCTCTAAAACCTTAGCGGCACCGGGGGAAACGATCACCTTCACGAATACCTCATCTGCGAATGCCGAAGCATTTGAATGGACGTTTGAAGGCGGCGATATCACCAGCAGTACAGAAGAAAATCCCCAAGTGACCTATTCGGAACCAGGTACCTACAAAGTCACGCTTGTTGCCAAAAACGAAGCAGGAGAGACCCCTCTGGAAATGGCGGGATTGATCACGATTTCTGCTGATGCGCCAAAAGAGTTAATGCTGCTTTCAAAAGATGCCGAAGCAACTGCTTCATCGTTTGTCAATGATGCCGAAGCACCAGCTTTTGCCCTCGATGGTGATTTGAGTACGAAGTGGTGTGCGACAGGCAATGCGCCTCATGAGTTGATGATCGATCTCGGTCGACCGCAAACGGTCAGTGAAGTACGCCTCGCCCATGCGGAAGCTGGTGGAGAAGGCCCAGACATGAATACGCGGGCGTATACGGTGCTCGTCAGTGAAGACGGCAAAGACTATGAGCCAGTTTCACGAACGTTGAAAAATGAAGCTGGCACTAGCACCAATACGTTTGCCGTCAAGAAGGTGCAATATGTAAAAATCAGTATTGATAAACCAACACAAGGAGCAGACTCAGCAGCCCGAATCTATGAAGTCGAAGTATATGGAATGGATAAATAGAAAAAAAGAGCAGGGCGTTAACCCTAAGAAGGGAAGCGGCTGAAGCGATACTTTCCTGAAAAATGACCGAACCAAAAAAGCCGTTGCGACCAATAAATGGTCACAACGGTTTTTGCTTTTTCCAAATAAGTTTAGCGTGAAGTACGGCTGGCTGGATCTAAGCGGCGTTCAATAAAGCTCAATCCAAGATCCGTAATGATCGCCATCAAGGCAGTTGGTAAAGCACCGGCTAAGATGATCGATGCACCATCCGTCGCATTGGTTCCACGGATGATGATGTCCCCCAGTCCACCAGCACCAACGAAAGCGCCAATAGCGGTGATACCGATCGCCACGACTAAGGCGTTTCGAATCCCTGCCATGATCACCGAAACAGACAATGGCAATTCGATCATATACAATCGCTGCCAGCTAGTCATCCCCATCCCTTTGCCGACATCTAACGTATTGCGGTCGACTTGGCGCATGCCAGTATAGGTATTTTTGATGATCGGTAACAAAGAATAAAGGAAAATCGTTAAAATCACGACATTCACACCTAAGCCCATGCCGATCATTAAAATCGAGATCATCGCTAAAGATGGAATCGTCTGGATGATATTGGCGAAACGAATCACCCAATCTGCCAAACGCATTTTTTTAGAAATCAAGATCCCGATTGGAATCCCGACGATCGAGGCAAAAAGTACCCCGTAGATTGAAATCAAGAAGTGACGAATGAACTGAGCAAAAACATAGCCGCCATTTTCTTGAAAATAGAAAAGAAATTGTTGGAATAAATTCATGTCTGCCATTTCGTCACTCTCCTTCGAAGTAATTATTTTCTTCTAAGAAACGTTCGGCAACTACCGTTGGTTCTAGAAGGTCATTATCCACTTGGTAATTCAATTCTTGCATTTTTTCGGTATCGATTTTGCCTGCTAGTTTGTTCAGGGCATCGCCGATTTCAGGTGTTTCTTTCAACAATTTGTCATCGACGATCGGTGCGGCATCATAAGGCGGGAAGAAGTTTAGATCATCTTCTAGCATCACGAGATCGTAACTGCCGATCCGGCCGTCGGTTGAGTACCCTAAAACGATATCCATTTTTCCGTTATCAACAGCATCATAGACGAGACCGATCTGCATCGGTAGGATATTTTGGAAAGAGAACCCATAGGCTTTCTGGAAGCCATCGTACCCATCGCCGACCCGTGTGATCCACGCGGTATCGACCCCTGCAACCAATTGATCTGCGACATCTTTCAAGTCACTGACTTTTTCCAATCCGTATTCTTCGGCAGTATCTTTTCTGACAAGAAAGACATATGTGTTATCAAAGCCGTAAGAAGGGAACCAAGTCTGTTGGTACCGTTGCTCAAATTCTGATTTGACTTTGTCAAAGGCGGCTTGCGGATCAGATTCTGGCTCCAACCCTAACGTCGTGGTCAAGTCAGTTCCTGTGTAGCGGGCAGCTGAGATCGACGCATCGCCATTCATCATCGCTTGGTGATTGATGGTCGTTGTTGCTAAGTTGTTAATGACGGTTGTGTTTTTATCCGTATAGTGTTCGACCATACCTGCAACCACTGCGCCAAGAATTTGGGCTTCGGAAGTGATCCCACCTGTGATCGCCACGGTATTCTCATCAGAAGTCGAGGCTAAACCGGGAAAGGAACAGCCGGACAGTAAAGCGACACCTAAGGAAAACAACAGCGCTAATTTTGAAGTTTTTTTCATTACGCATCCCCCCTTAAGGCAGCTGGTGTCAGTTTGTATTCTAACAAACCCAGTAACCAGTCAGCTAATAAAGCAAAGATCGTCACTGGAATCGTCCCAGCAAAAATCAAAGGCGGTTGGTAGTTGTTTAGTCCGCTAAAGATCAAATCACCAAGTCCACCGGCACCAATGTAAGAAGCCAAGGTAGCCCAGGCTAAAACATACACAGCCGATAAGCGGATCCCTGCCATGATCGTTGGGATCGCTAGTGGTAATTCCACACTGATGATCGACTGCAAGTTGGTCATCCCCATCCCTTTGGCAACATCACGGTAATTCCAATCGACTTTTTTCATTCCAATGTAGGTGTTTCGCAAAATCGGCAACAAGGAATAAATGAAAAGAGCGACGATAGCAGGGACTTTTCCGACACCTAAAATCGGGATCATCAATGCCAATAGTGCCAAAGAAGGCACGGTTTGCAACGCACTGGTGATGCCGATCACGATCGTTGCTGCTTTGGGGAAACGGGTCAAGATCACACCGATCGGTACAGCAACAAGAATCCCTAAGAGCAAAGCCGCAAAGGAGATATACAAATGTTCGAGACTTTTGGTGACCAATTGGCTGCCATATTCATTAAAGAAGCTTTGCATGCGCTAGACCTCCTCAGTTTCTTCAGGTTTCGCCGACTCAATGGCTTCCATGATCGATGGCTCATCGCCCCAAATCACGTCATAAACGATATCAACTAAGGAAGCACGGGTCAAAATCCCGACTAAATGTTTGTCGGCATCTACTACCGGCACATATTTTAAGCCGCGTTTTAAAATGCGTTGCAAGGTATCCCGCAACAAGGCGGTTTCACGAACGAAAAAGACATCTTTGTTCAAGATATCGCCGACACTAGTAACTTTGCCACGGTTGCGGTCGATGGATTCGACATCGATGTAACCTTTTAGCACGTTGCTATTGTCGGTAACCAGCAAGGTATCGACCCGTTTTTCCCGCATCAAATGAATCGCTTCTTGTAAGGATTTTTCTGGTGTGATAGCGATCGGGGTATTCAACATCACATCTTTAACTGGCGTTGTGTCAGGTTTTGCTTGCAACAAGCGGTCTTCACCGATCAATTCTTCCACAAACGGTGTTGCTGGGTGTTGCAGAATATTTTCTGGTGTATCAAATTGAATGACTTTTCCTTCACTCATGATCACGATGCGGCTAGCAAGTTTCAATGCTTCATCCATATCATGGGTAACGAAGACGACGGTTTTTCCAAGCCGTTCTTGCAAGTCTTTGACCAAATCTTGTAGGGAATCACGAGTGATTGGGTCTAGTGCGCCAAAAGGCTCATCCATTAAGATGACATCTTGGTCAGCTGCCAAGGCACGGACAACACCGATCCGTTGCTGTTGGCCCCCAGATAATTCGTTGGGGTAGCGGTCGAGCATTTCTCGCGGCAATTCCACCAAATCGATCATGCGCTCGGCAGTTTTGTTGCGTTCTTCTTGGCTGACTTTTAACAATTTTTGAACCAATGTAATATTTTCCCGAATCGTCATGTGAGGCATCAAACCGATGCTTTGGATCACATAGCCGATTTGACGGCGTAATTCCACTGGGTTGATCTCTGTAACGCTTTTTCCATTGATCAAGATTTTTCCTTTAGAAGGATCCGTCATACGGTTGATCATCCGCATACAAGTCGTCTTTCCGCTACCACTTGTCCCGATGAAGCAAATGAATTCGCCTTTTTCAAAGGAAAGATTCACATCTTCAACAGCGACTTTACCACCTTTGTAAATTTTGGATACCTGCTGAAACTCAATCATGATGTCACCTCTATTTTTATTTAAGCAATCTGAATAATGGCTTAGAATCTGTACTAAGTATGCCGAAAAGTCCCTTGTTATTCAAATAATCTGCCCATTTTTTTCATAATTGTATAGACAAAACCGAAAATAGCGCCAGAAGCAAGTCCACATTAAGGAGCGATGCATAGAGAAAAGAAACGGCGAAGATCCCCCGTTATTTTTCATTGGGAAAAAGGAGGTTTTTTTGCAGAAGGCCTTGGCAGCAGTCTCTTTATTTTTTTCTAAGAAAGGGCAGAATAAAAAGCTGTTTTTTCAATTTTTATAAAAACATGCTAGAATAGAGAAGAATTTAGGGAAAGAGAGGAACAACATGCTTACAACTGAAGATTTTGATTTTGAATTACCGGAAGAACTGATCGCCCAAACGCCATTAAGCGATCGCTCAAGTTCCCGTTTATTAGTGGTTGACCGTGAGACTGGCAAATTTGAGGACAAGCACTTCTATAACATCATTGATGAATTGGCACCAGGGGATGCTTTGGTGATGAATGATACACGGGTATTACCAGCTCGTATCTATGGCGAAAAACAAGAAACAGGTGCCCATTTAGAAATCCTCTTACTGAACAATATTGAAGGGGATACGTGGGAAACCTTGATCAAGCCAGCCAAAAGAGCCAAAGTCGGCACGAAGATCACCTTTGGCGACGGACGATTAGAGGCAGTGGTGGAAGAAGAGCTCGATCACGGCGGCCGGATCATTCGTTTTCAATACAAAGGGATCTTTTTAGAGATTCTGGAATCACTTGGCGAAATGCCGTTACCGCCTTATATCAAAGAACGGCTTGAAGACCCAGACCGCTATCAAACGGTTTATGCCAAAGAAAACGGCTCAGCTGCTGCACCGACTGCTGGCTTGCATTTTACTCCAGAATTGCTGGAGCAGATCGCCGCAAAAGGCGTCAAGCTGGTTTATCTGACTTTGCACGTTGGTTTAGGAACGTTTCGTCCAGTGAGTGTCGATAATATCGCTGATCATGAGATGCACAGCGAATTTTACCGTTTGACAGAAGAAGCTGCCGCTCAATTGAACGAGGTTCGGGCAAATGGCGGCAAGATCGTTGCAGTCGGAACGACTTCGATCCGTACGTTAGAAACCATTGGGACTAAGTTTGATGGGCAAATCAAAGCCGATAGTGGGTGGACGAGTATTTTTATCACGCCAGGCTATCAGTTTAAAATCGTGGAAGCTTTTTCTACCAACTTCCATTTACCAAAATCAACCTTAGTGATGTTAGTCAGTGCCTTTGCAGGACGCGACCTAACACTTTCTGCCTACCAACATGCCATCGATGAGCGGTATCGCTTCTTTAGCTTTGGCGATGCGATGTTCTTAAAATAAACAAAAAAACTGAGCGACGTAAGCGGCTCTTTAAGTTGAAACAATTTCTCAACTTTTAGAACTGCTTTTTTGTCGCCCAGCTTACTACTAGAGGAAGGTATAAGTGGTGGTCGCTTTTTGTGGTCCATGCAAAGCAATGTTTCTCGAAAATTTGTTTTCCTTTACAAACTTACACATGTTTCGTGTATTCCGATACAAAATGAGACGTATCATTTTTCGATATGGAAATGTTCGATCCTTGTTACGTTTTTCTTCTTGTTACTTTACACGTTTGGTACTAGGTGAAACTTGTACGTTCAACAACTTTTAGTAGATTGAGTTTGCGATATTTACGAAAACCACCAACAGAGTTGCTACCTTCCTTACACGTATACTATAACACGAAACGGAAGCGTTTGCAAAAGAAAAAGGTCGTTTTCCTCAAAAAAAAGACCGGCGAACCGATCTTTTAAGCAAGTGCTCGTTTAGGCAGATTGTCATAAAACGCTGCTTTGGTTGCACTGATGTATGGCGTCAACCATAAGTAGCCGATTCCTGCTGTCATGATGGCCAAAATGTGCCAGCCGATGAAGCTCAGATCAAGGATGAACAGTTGCCCTTTGTAGCCTCTCATTAAATGACGGCTACCTGTGATGCAGCTGAGAAAATCTGGCCGCATGCCCGTTTCTTCATAGGTATCATAAAAGACAAAATATGCTTGAGAATAAGAATAAGCTTTGATGATCCCAGGAATGATAAACAGGAACGTCCACAACGTCGTGAAAATAGTCGACAGAATATAAATGACGATGATCCCTAACACGAAAGCACCACTGAAGCCACGAAAGACATCAGAAAAGGGTTGGATCGACTGTTTTTTACCGCGTAAAAGATCAAGGAAAGTCCAAGAGATCCCAGCACCGAATAAGGCAGAAAATAGACCGCTGATCAAACCGCCGCCGCCACTGCCACCACTGCCGCTAGCGGAATTGACTGCATCGGTAGAACCAAGATCATTGAACATACCGCTTTGATACAATGGAATAACAGTAAGGACGATAATGACGAATGCGATAGCGATCGAGATCAAAGTCGGTACAATACACATCAAAACACTGTCTTTCCAGCGTCCTCGCAGCATTGCTTTTGCTTCTGCTTTTAGTTCTCTATTTGATTTCATTTCAAAAAACCTCCCTTCAATATAAATAACATGATAGCAAACTTTCGCTAAATCTTCAAAAAAAAGTAATAGATGTTTCGCATGACTAGGAGAAAATACTCTTAGTTTCTTTAAACTTCCTTGCAAAATGTAAGGGCAACCCTTATCATAGATAGCGTTGCACAGTTAATCGAGTATAGAGAGAAAGTAGGGAAATGAATGACGGAACCAGCCATTCGTTATCGTCTTATAAAGAAAGAAAAGCATACCGGTGCCCGTTTAGGCGAACTGATCACGCCTCACGGAACCTTTCCAACGCCAATGTTCATGCCAGTCGGCACATTAGCAACGGTCAAAACCCTTGCCCCTGAAGAGTTGAAAGAAATGGGTGCAGGCGTCATTTTAAGCAATACCTATCACTTGTGGTTACGTCCAGGAGAAGACATTGTTGCAGAAGCAGGCGGCTTACATAAATTTATGAATTGGGATCAACCGATCTTAACAGATTCAGGTGGTTTCCAAGTCTTTTCATTAGCCGAAATGCGCAACATCGTCGAAGAAGGTGTCCATTTCAAAAACCATTTGAATGGGTCGAAAATGTTTTTATCTCCTGAAAAAGCGATTGATATCCAAAACAAATTAGGGTCAGATATCATGATGAGTTTTGATGAGTGTCCGCCATTTGATGAAAGCTATGACTACGTCAAAAAATCGGTGGAACGGACGTCTCGCTGGGCGGAGCGTGGCTTGAAAGCCCATGCCAATCCAGATCGTCAAGGCTTGTTTGGAATCATTCAAGGTGCAGGCTTTGAAGACTTGCGCAAGCAAAGTGCCCAAGACTTGATCAGTATGGACTTCCCAGGGTATTCCATCGGCGGCCTGTCAGTTGGCGAACCAAAAGCGGAAATGAATCGCGTGTTGGAATTTACGACCCCTTGGATTCCAGAAAACAAACCACGTTACCTGATGGGCGTTGGGGCAGCCGACTCCTTGATCGATGGCGTGATTCGCGGAGTCGATATGTTCGACTGCGTTTTACCAACACGGATCGCAAGAAACGGTACCTGTATGACTTCAAAAGGTCGTTTAGTCGTGAAAAATGCGCAATATGCCCGTGACTTTCGACCAATTGACGAGAAGTGTGATTGCTATACATGTAAAAACTATTCTCGTGCGTACATCCGCCACTTGATCAAATGTGATGAAACCTTTGGTATGCGTTTGACGTCTTACCACAATGTCTACTTCTTATTGAATCTGATGAAAAATGTCCGTCAAGCCATCATGGATGACAACTTGTTGGAGTTCCGTGAGCATTTTATTGAAGAGTATGGGTTCAACAAGGAAAATGCGAGGAATTTCTAACATTCTCTACTAAAATGGTGGGAATAATAGAGGAATTCTGATAAAGTATCTTATAGGAAAGAAAATAAATCGAGGTGAAAAAAATGGCACAATCTTTACCAATGCTCTTTATGCTGGTTGCTTTAGTGGCAATGTGGTTCTTTATGAGTCGTTCACAAAAGAAACAACAGCAAGAGCGTAAAAATCTTTTAGAAAATATGAAAGCTGGCGATGAAGTCGTAACCATCGGCGGACTCCACGGCGTTCTTTCTGAAGTCAACACAGAAAAAAGCACCGTGATCATCGACTGTGAAGGAATTTTCTTAGAGTTTGATCGTTCAGCGATCCGCACAGTGAAACCTGGAACTGTTGCATCCGTTGAAACACAAATCGAACCAGCTGATGTCGAAGACGCAACGAGCATCCAAGACGAAACCAAAGAATAAGCACAAACGGGGGCGTGACATAAGTTAACTAGTTACGCTCTCCAAAATATAAGGAGCACTCGAAAATCATGTGATTTTTCGAGTGCTCCTTGTTTTTTTTATTCATTTTGGGTAGTTCAAGTACCTATTTTTGTCAATTTCATCATATTGATTGCCGTAATGAGTAAACCCGTCTGTTTTCTGACTTTTTCTAAGCCCCGAACCGTGTATCGAGTGAAACCCAAACAAGCCTTCATAAATCCGAAGACTGTTTCCACGTCGATCTTTCTCCGACCATATATTTTTTGAATTTCAGGCGTTAATAAGCGCTCTTTTTGTTTTTCTTTATGGTATTCCCAAGACGGATTTACAGTGATCTTTCTGCGATTCCCCTTTGGGGTTAAGGCTTCAGGAATGAGCGCTTGGTTCGCATCCGTTTTTTCTGCTTGGTATTCTTTAAAATCTCGGACAAAGCCATCCGCATCTGTTCGTTGACGGTAAGCATGAAAATTGAATCGTACCCCTTTGGGGTCGATGTAAAAGTCCTCCTTAGGCTCATAATCCCAATTCATTACTTTCCGATCATCTGTCTGCCATTTCTTGCTTTGTTCTTTAAACATCGTTCCATAAGGAATCAGTGCAGTATGCTGGGGAAGTTCATCTTCTATATAGCGGTAATTGCTTTCTGAACCATAGCCTGCATCGGCGACCAAATAATGAGGGGACTTTTGTGCAATCTTCATCTTTTCCAGTAATGGTTTCAGTGTCTTAGTGTCTGTTGGGTTTTGAAAGACATCGTAGCCGAGTACAAATTGATTACAAGTAGCGATCTGCAGGTTATACGCAGGCTTAAGTTGGCCATTTTTCATAGGGTCTTCTTTTACGCGCATGAATGTCGCATCATGATCAGTTTTTGAATAACTGTTTCTTGTCCCATAAGTAGAAAACTGCGTTTGATGTTCCAGAAGTTTTTCTCGTTTTGTATTTAATTTGCGTACTTGGCTTTTCAACGTTCGCCGTTGTTGTTTCGCTGGATTTGGCGAAAGACGTTTCGTTGCCTCAACTTCTTTTTCTAGTTCTTCCAGACGTAGTTCCATCCGTGTTAACAGTTCATCTATCATGTCTACTGTCAAGGACGTCCCTTCGGGAATCTGTTTCAGGGCATACGCTTCTCTTAGTTCCGTCATCATAGTAAGCAGTTTTTCGCGATTCATTTGATCGAATCGGATCGTGTTTTTCTTCCAGACAAAGCTGTACTTATTCGCATCTGCCAAGATTTTTGTACCGTCGATAAACAACGCATCATCAATCAGATTCCGTGCACGCAGATACTCTGTCAACTGATCTAAGCCTTTATTGGTCAACTCCTGCACATCGTTAGATACACAAAAACGGGCGATCGTTCGATAAGTTGGAACCCGTTCTTGCGTCAACCAGCGAGCATAGAGGTTTTCTTCAGCTAAGCGTTCAATCTTGCGACTTGTAAAGGTTTCTCGCGTATACGCAAAAAGAACCAACTTCAACATGGCACCTAAATCATATTCTCTTGGTCGACCAAAAAGATAGGGGTCATTAATCTGAAGCGCTTCGACCAGTTCATGGATAAAAACGGCGACATGATTTTCTTTTGGAGAAAATGAAGTAGATAGATCCAAAGTGAGTTGATTCATGTTATAATTAGTATACATTTTGTTTAGTCCTTTCAGGATTAAATGATGGGGCATTGGCGGCAACCGGTGCTCCTTTTTATTTTACCCAAAAAACCGCAAGAAATGAACGATTTCTCGTCATTTCTTGCGGTTTTCTTCTATGGACTTATGTCACAGTCCCATTTTTTTAGTAGTCGGACAGTTTCTAAAATAAAACAAGCACCGCAGCAAAACAGAGATCGCTCGTTTTGCTGCGGTGCTTTGATTGCCTTGGTTACTCGATGGGAATCAGTTTCTTTGACGCTTGTTTGCCTTGGTCTTTTGGCAACGTCAATTTCAAAATTCCTTCAGCGTAAGAGGCTTTGATTTCATCCTCTTTGACGTTTTCTAACAGGTATTGCCGCCGAACGCTTGTCAAGCTGCGCTCGCTGCGAACCAGACGTCCTTTTTCATCTTCGGTCGCATGATCCGTCTGGTGTTGTCCCGTAATCGTTAAAACCCCATTTTCATAGGTTACTTGAATATTTTCTTTAGGGATGCCAGGCAGTTCTGCTTCAACGAGAAATTCCTTGTCATTCTCGTGAATATCGGTTTTGATCAGGTTCGATGGAAACCCATCAAAAAAACTGCGGCCAAAATCTTCAAAGAAATCAAAAGGTGTCATACTGTATGAATCTGAGCGGCGTGGCACAATCTCATGTGTCATAAGAATCATCCTTTCTTTATTCTTTTGTTTTTACACTTTTTATTTTATTCATTTTTTAGCGAATTTCAAGTGATTTACTCGCTTTAAAAAAATCTTAAAAAACCTTTGATACCAACGTTTTACTCCTTGATTTTGGCGTGTTTTTACCTTGGTTCGTTCCTGTTTTTCCCCTCATTTCGCCTGCTTTTTCTGCGTGACAGTATATACTTAATGATATATACTAAAAACGAAGTGGAGGAGGAAAAACATGGCACGTTATAGAAAACGAATGCTTGTTGCTTTGATCTATGCATTGCTGTCGTCGATTGCCCTAAATCTCTTTTGGCTGCCGGGAAATATTTATGCGAGTGGGATCACTGGTTTGTCGCAATTGCTGTCGCAGCTTTTAGATGAGCAGTTGAATCTGCAGCTTTCGATCCCGCTTTTGGTGCTTTTTTTTAATGCGCCATTGTTAGCGGTTGCTTGGGTCAAAATCGATCGAGAATTTACCATCATGACGGTTTGTACCGTCGTCCTGTCTTCTGTTATGATGAAGGTGGTTCCGGTCATTGCTTTAACGACCGATCCGGTGATCTGTGCCGTGTTTGGCGGAGTGCTGCACGGGGTGTCGGTGGGCTTGACATTGAACGACGATTTTTCAACGGGTGGGCTTGACATTTTAGGGATTTTAGTGAAAAAAGCCACTGGTAGAAGTATCGGCAGTTTCTTTATCGGCTTCAATGTCAGTTTGCAGCTAGCAGCTGGGCTGATCTTTGGCTGGCCTTATGCTTTTTATAGTGCCATTTCCTTCTTCATCAGTGGGCGGATGGTCGACTACGTCAACCTGAAGCAGCGGCGTGTACAGCTGCTGGTCGTTACAGAAAAAGCAGAACCCGTCATTACGACGTTGCAATGTGCCTTGCAGCGAGGCATCACGGTCATCAACGATGTCGAAGGTGGATTTGATCATCAACAGAAAAAACTATTATTACTGGTCATTTCCCATAGAGAACTCAAGACCGTCGAAGGCATGATCCAAGGAATCGATGAACAAGCGTTTGTCAGTGTTTCTTCTGGCGTCAGTGCCAATCGATCGTTTTATGAATGGTAGCAAAGTGAAAGAAAGTAGGAGAGACGTTGAAAAAACAAGCAGTATTTCAAGAAGTTGCCCAGCAGATTGCGCAACGGGTTCATGAAGGTACGTACGTGACGAGCCAAAAGCTTCCTTCCGATTATGATTTAGCAGAGGAATTTCAGTGCAGCCGTTTAACGGTGCGCAAAGCCATCGATCTATTGATTGGCCAAAATTTGTTAGTGAAAGAAAAAGGCAAAGGAACCTATGTCATGAAACAGCCCAAGATCCAAAGCGGCTCTGGCGGGCTCCAAAGTTTTACCGAGACCGCCAAAATCCAAGGGAAAAAGACCCGTACGGAAGTTTTGCATATCGAAACCGTCAAAGAGCTCCCGATAGAGATTGGTCAGCTGTTTGGCGATTACGCCAAGGAACCGATCGTTTATTTGGTGCGCTTGCGTTACTTTGATGATGAGCCGATGACGGTGGAAAATCTTTACGTACTGAAACGCTATCTTCAAGAAGACACCGCAGAACTCACGAAAGCTCAATTAGAGTCGTCTTTGTATCAAGTCATTGAAGCCAACATCGAGATTGGTTATTCCCATCAAGAGGTGGAAGCTGTGAAAAGTCCTGCCGATATTGCGAAACTTTTACAGGTGCCTCAAGAGGAACCGATGCTTTTGGTCCATTCGATGACCTATTCCGCATCAGCCAAACCGATCTTATACGATATATCCTATTACCGAGCAGACAAATATACCTTCAAAAATACATTAGTGCGTCAAAAATAAAATCAATCCTTTAGAGGTGAAGACAATGGATCCACTCACAGCAAGTATTGAAGCCAATTGGTCAGAATTTCTCACGCTTTTGAGCGAAGTGATGCAGATCGCAAGCGTCAAAGGTGAGCCGGCACCCCATGCGCCTTATGGCACAGGACCACGAGAAGTGTTAGCATACGTCATGGAAAAAAGCGCAGCATACGGGTTTCAAACAACGATCATCGATGATGCGATCGGCTATGCCCATTGGGGACCAACGGATACCGACTATATCGGTGTGTTAGGACACTTGGATGTCGTCTCGGCAGGTTCTGGCTGGAGCTACCCACCGTTTGCACTAACTGAAAAAGACGGCAACTTTTATGGCCGAGGGATCTTAGATAACAAAGGCCCGATCATCAGCTGTTTGTTTGCCATGAAAGTATTGAAAGACCTTGGTCATCAACCGCAATTACCGCTGCGGATCATTTTCGGTACAGATGAAGAAAGCGGCATGTCGGATATCCCGCATTATCTAGCGGTTGAGCAGCCACCGCGTTTTGGTTTTACGCCAGACTGCAAGTATCCAGTGGTTTACGGCGAACGGGGTGTCGTCAACGTGCAACTTGATTTTCCATTGCCCGTCCAAGAAACTCAGCTGTTAGCTGCGTTTTCTGGCGATCAATTCCGCGATCATGTGCCAGACCACCTGTCGGTAACCGTAGGCAGCCAGTCCTTTGAAGCACTAGGCAAACGCTCCCCTAGCAATGCCCCTGAGCTAGGGGACAATGCCATTACAAAACTTGCGCAGCAAGCGGCACCGCAACTGGCGGCGACACCGTCATTGCAAGCAGCTTTTCAGTGGATCACCCAAAGTTTTCACCAGCAGCACTATGGCGAAGGCCTTGATTTGGTACTAGAAGATGCTGATTCAGGAAAATTGATCTTGACCCCTGTGGTTCTCCAAAAATCCGCCAGTGGACTAGCGTTAGAAGTGGCCTTCCGCTATCCTGTATCGGTAACGGAGGAACAAGTGCTCGCTGGGGTGCAAAAGGCATTGCCAAAAGGGGCAAGCCTTACGATCCTTCGCAGCATTCCAGGGTTCTGCCGATCAAAAGATGCCCCCGAAATCCAAAAGCTATCGACGATCTATCACCAAGTAACGGGCAATGATCCAACCCCCGTGACCACTACAGGAGCAACCTATGCCCGCAAGATGCCAAACATCCTTGCTTTTGGTCCGTCTTTTCCAGGGCAAAAAGGGATCGCTCATAACCAAGATGAGTACATGGCGGTTGCCGATCTACGGACGAATCTTGAAATTTATTTGCGCAGCTTACAAGCACTGACAAAATAAGCGAAGACACGAACGAAGAAGAGTTTTTCCAATTTTTTTGAGAAACTCTTTTTTTTAGTATAGACATAATAGTATATACCGTATAGAATATACTTGAAAGCGCTATGAAAAATGGAGGGATAGTTATGTGGGGAATGATTGCTACATGGCGGATGGCACACGATGGCGTGCTCGCTGCTAAAGCAATATTAGAGCAACAAGGCTCCTGCCAAGATGCAGTAGAAACAGCCATTAAAGCAGTGGAAGATTATCCATTTTATAAATCGGTGGGGTATGGCGGACTGCCAAACGAAGAAGGCGTGTTGGAAATGGACGCTGCCTTCATGGATGGTGATACCTTCAAAATTGGTGCCGTCGCTGGGATCGTCGATGTGGAAAATCCTATTTCCGTGGCACGCAGCCTAAGTGAGGAGAAATTTAATAGTTTTCGGATCGGCCAAGGAGCGGTCGCTTATGCGCTTGCCGAAGGATTCCAGCCCAAAGAGATGCTGACACCGCGAGCCAAAACTATTTGGGAAAAGCGCAAAGCAGAGATCGCTGCCAACAACCTCGATCCCTATGACGGCCACGATACAGTGGGAGTAGTTGCGCTGGATGAACACCAAAGCATGGCAGCAGGAACCTCTAGTTCTGGTTTATTTATGAAAAAAAGCGGTCGTGTTGGCGATTCACCTTTATCTGGATCTGGTTTTTATGTGGATAGTGAAATCGGCGGTGCCGCTGCCACAGGGTTAGGGGAAGACTTGATGAAAGGCTGCCTTTCCTACGAGATCGTCCGTTTGATGGGAGAAGGGCTAGCACCGCAAGAAGCATGTGATCAAGCCGTTTACGGCTTTGAAGCGCGATTGAAGAAGCGCTACGGCAAAGCCGGCGCCTTCTCGCTGATCGCCTTAGATAAACAGGGTCGCTGGGGGGTGGCAACCAATGTAGAATTTACCTTTAGTGTCGCAACCACCAATCAAGAGCCTGCTATTTTTATGGCAACACCAGGACCTGAGCAGACAACCGTGATCGAACCCATCACGAAAGAATGGTTGGAGGCTTATGAAAAACGGATCAAAGCACCAGTCTGATCAAGGAATCAACCAGCTTTACCATGAAAGACACAAGATGAAAGGAAGAATGGAATGTTCAATAAAATTGAAAATATTTTGATGCCTCTGGCAGTCAAACTCGGACAAAATAAAGTCTTGATCGCTGTACGCGATGGTTTTTTAATCACAACGCCGCTGGTAATCGTTGGCTCGATCTTCTTGCTGTTTGCCAATTTCCCGATACCAGGATGGTCAGAATTTTGGGCAGGTCTTTTTGGCAGCGGGTGGGAATCATGGGTGACTAGAGTTTCCGGTTCTGTCTTTAATACGGTCGGTTTTTTCTCCTGCTTAGGAACAGCCTATGCCTACGGAAGAGAAAAGAAGACCGACCCAATCCAAGCAGCAGCCGTTGCCGTCATCGCCTTTTTGATCTTAACGCCGAATAAATTGGTAGTTGAAGGCGTTGCGGACCCAATAAGCGGGCTTTCTTTCAATCATTTAGGAACAAACGGTATTTTTGTCGGCTTGCTGACAGCGATCCTTTCTGTTGAAATCTATGCCTATACAACGAAAAAAGGGTGGACGATCAAAATGCCAGATGGGGTTCCGCCTGCTGTTACAAAATCATTTGCCGCATTGATTCCGAGTGCCCTCGTTATGCTTTTATTCTTTATTATCAACATTTTATTTGGATTGACCGCGTATGGTACCGTACATGACTTTATTTTTAATGTCTTGCAAATGCCTCTCAAGGGAGCGGGCAATACCTTGACTGCCCAATTGATTTACAGTCTGGCATGTACGATTTTCTGGTTCTTCGGCATCAATGGTCCAGCAGTCGCCAATTCCGTATTTTCACCGATTTTGCGTATTTTAACGATGGAAAATCTAGATGCATTTCAAGCGGGACAAGCGTTACCGAATATCTTTACCGATCCATTTTCAAACTTCTTTACCAATTTTGGCGGCGGCGGTTCGACGTTGTCACTAGTCATCATCATGGTGCTGTTTTGTAAATCAAAACGAATCAAAGAATTAGGGAAACTATCACTAGTGCCGGGGATTTTCGGGATCAATGAACCAATCATTTTCGGCTTGCCGGTCGTATTGAACCCAATTATCATTATTCCCTTTATTGCCGTGCCGATGATCAATCTTTTGCTGTCGACTCTCGTAACGAATCTTGGATTGATTCCTTATACAACAGGGGTATCTTTACCATGGACAACTCCGATCGGTTTTTCCGGCTACTTGAGTACCGGTAGTCTGGTAGCGTCAATCTGGCAGTTTGTTTTGTTAGCCATTGGGTGTTTGATCTATTATCCGTTTATTATGACGCTGGACAAACAATATCTGAAGGAAGAACGTGAAGCAGAAAAAGCCAAAAATGACGCTTTGGAATTATCTTTTGATGATCTTTCCATCGATCATTTGCTTTAGAAAGGATGCAACCATGAAAATTATTTTTCTATTAGATCAGATTCAAGCAGGATTAGGCGGCAAGGAGCATGGTGATCAGCCGCTTGGCGGACAAAAAACGGCGATCGGATCAGTCAAAATGTTTGAGAAATTGCTGAAACAAAAGGAAATCGATGTTCTCGCCACTATTTATTGCGGAGATGACTATTATTTACAAAATCCGAAAGAATCGTCACTAAAAATTGCTGCTATGGCTCAAAAACTCGGAGCAGATGCGGTCTTATGCGGACCTTGTTTCAACTATGAAAAGTATGGCGAGATGGCTGCCCAAACAGCGCAGATCATTGAAGAAAAAGTACAGATCCCAGCAGTTGCCGCCATGTCGCCAGAGTGCCAGCAGGCAATTGAAACATATAAAGACCAAGTCACTATCGTGAAGATGCCGAAAAAAGGCGGTACTGGATTGACCGAGGCAATGAATGATATGCTGACGCTTTGCCAAATGAAAGCAGCACACCAAGAGATCACTGCCTTCGCTGAACAGCACTGCTATTAGAAAGGGCGAGAATATGGAAGAATTAATGCGTCAGTTAGAAGAAGTCGTTTATACACCTGGTGTTTCCGGACGAGAAAAGCCGATAGCCGCATTACTGGCAAAAAAGTATGCGCCTTATTGCGATGAAATCATCTACGATAATCTAGGATCTATTTATGCCGTCATTCGATCAGAAAGACCGGCGGCTCCTAAAGTGCTGGTGAGCGCTCATATGGATGAAGCAGGCTTTTTCGTGAAAAAAATCGAAGCAAATGGACTGATCCGCGGACTCATCATGGGAAAAATCGAAGCCAACAGCTTGCTGGGGCAAGAAGTTCGGCTAATCACCCGTAGCGGTGAAAAGTATTTTGGGGTGGTTTTAGGCATCGATAAAGACAATCATGGCAAAAGTCAAAAAGATGAAGTACTGTTGGATTTTGGTTTTTCATCAAAAGATGCGGTTTTAGCAGAGGAAATCATTTTAGGCGACATGGTGACCTTTGCGCCGAAAATGAAAGAAACCAGTAATGGACAAGCATGGATTGCGTCCAATTGGAACGGGCGCATCAATGTTAGTCAAACCATTGATTTAGTCAAAACAATGGCAGCTGCTAGTGTCAAATTGCCCTACGATCTGATGATCGGCTGTACGGTGCAGGAACAAGTCGGTACCAGAGGAGCTCAGACAGCAGCCAATGTAACAGCGCCGGATTTTACGATCGTTCTTGATACTGCCCAGGCAATGGATTACCAAAACGAACAAGAAGATCAGCAAGGTTTTTTGGGTAAAGGCCTTCTGCTAACGTATTACAATCCGACCGTTCTGCCAAATCGCTTGCCGCTGGAGCGGTTGAAAGCAGTTTGTCAAACTGCGAATCTGCCCTGTCAGAGTTATTTTTCCTTTGAAGCATCAGATGGGGCTTGGTTCAACAAATTGCGTACCGGATGTCCTATTTTGTTAGCGAGTTTGTCTGTGCGAAACAAGAACACTGCTTCTCAAGTCGTTGCCCGCCGCGACTATGAAACAGCACTGCAAGCATTGGCGCGTTTTTTGACTGAGCTTGACGAAGAAGCAATCCGATCTTTCAAAGAAGAAAACCGCTAGGAGACGATTTTAATGACAAATCAAACAATAGATATTCAGCTTCTGAAAGCCCTAAGTGAAGCTGATGGTATAGGCGGGCGGGAAAAAGAAGTGTCTCGTATCGTCAAAGCATATACACAGCCATATGTTGATGACTTGTTCTATGATGCCTTAGGTTCGCTGATCCTCGTCAAAAAAAGCACACAGAAAAATGCACCGAAAGTCATGCTTTCTGCTCACATGGATGAGGTAGGTTTTATGGTAAAAGAAATCACAGATGCGGGCTATCTAAAACTTCTGCCGGTAGGCGGATGGTGGGGACACGTCATGCCGGCACAGGAAATGCGTGTCACCACAGTATCTGGAGAGAAATTTGTGGGCGTCATCGGAAGCCGTGCGCCTCATGGTATGCCGACAGACGAGAAAAACAAAGTCATTCCGGCAAATCGTTTTTACTTAGACCTCGGTGTGGCCTCAGCAGAAGCTGCAAAAGATCTGGGGATCGCCATTGGGGATATGGTCACGCCGCATACGATGTTTCGAGAAATGAATGATCCTGATTTTTTGCTGGGTAAAGCTTGGGATGATCGCGTTTGCGTAGCAGCTTGTATCGAAGTAATGAAAAACTTAGCTTCTTCAGAATTGGCAGTGGATGTTTATTTTGCTGCTACAACTCAAGAAGAAGTCGGTATTCGCGGTGCACGCACGGCCGCACACCAAATCAAACCGGATTTAGCGATCGCATTGGATGTGACGACAGCTGAAGATACCTTGTTTGATCAGGGCGGATTGACATTAGGCGGAGGGACCGTGCTTTCCGTACTTGATTCATTGACGATCGGCAATCCCGGTCTTGTGGCAAAAATGGAAGAACTCGCTTTTGAGCAGCAGCTATCTTTCCGACACGATTTTATGACTGTTGGCGGCACCGATGCCTGCAATATCCATAAAGCAATGAAAGGCATCCCAGCAATGACCCTGTCGATCCCCACCCGCTATATGCATTCTTCCCGCTTGGTGATTCATAAAGAAGATTATCGTCAAACCATTCACTTGCTATGCGCCTTCTTGAATGTACTTTCAGCTTCCGATATTCGTGAATTTAAAGAATCAGCGGGGGTTTTTCCTTCAGGCGATTAGGCAATTAATAGAAGACTGCTGGCGATAGAGGATTCGTCAGCAGTCTTTTTGGTTCATCGACTAGAAATGCAAAAGCAGCGGATAAAGCCAAACTTGGCAATCTGTTGCTTCTTGCTTCTGGAAGATATATGATCAATAAAAGGAGTTGAGAAGATGTACCATACCGCATTTGGAGTATATGGAATTTTGTTTCAAGGCAACTGCTTGGCCGTCATCAAAAAGAAGGCGGGACCTTATCAAAACCGCTATGATTTACCAGGCGGCAGCATGGAGGCAGGTGAATTGCTGGAAGACACGCTGTGTCGAGAATTTAAAGAAGAAACCGGCATGACCGTCACTAGCTATCATCAATTAGGAACAATTAATTTTCTCTATCCTTGGCGATACAAAGAGACAACAATGAACAATCATATCTGTGTTTTTTATCAAATCGAAGAAACAGCAGGAGCACCAATTTCACATGTCCCGCAGTTTGATGGACAAGATTCGTTAGGCTGTGTCTTTTTGCCGCTGGAACAATTTCACGCCGCCAATGCCTCACCGCTAGTGTTGAAAGCTTGTGAGTATGGACGTAAAAAGCAATTCATTGAGAAAGGGCAGCGGATTACGGAATGGTCCGTTTTAAGTAAGCCACATGTTCACGAATCATTATAAATAATTTAGATATTGTTCAATATAACACATTCATTTTTCTTACTGCCTAGGACAGTTTTTTCAAGGAATATTGCAGTACGAAATGATGAAAACGCTTAATTTAATGGGAGTTTAATAAAACTGTGAAAAAAATCACAAAAACTATTTACAAACGAAAAAAGATGTTGTATGATCTGTATGTGAAGTAGTTAACAAACAAAACATGTTTAAAAACTAGGAGGACATACAATGGCTAAGACATTGGAAAAAGAAGTGACAATCGACGTACAAGCAATGATTGACGATTTAGCAACGAAGGCAAATGTGGCGTTAAAAGAAATGGAAAGCTTTGATCAAGAAAAAGTGGACCACATTGTTCATGAAATGGCAATGGCAGCATTAGACAAACATATGCCTTTAGCTAAAATGGCAGTAGAAGAAACTGGCCGTGGTATCTATGAAGATAAAGCGATCAAAAACATGTACGCTTCAGAATATATTTGGAACAGTATCAAACATGACAAAACAGTCGGCGTGATCAATGAAGACAAACAAAAAGGCTTGATCGAAATCGCTGAACCAGTTGGTGTCGTTTGTGGGGTAACACCAACAACTAACCCAACATCTACAACGATCTTTAAAGCAATGATCGCTTTGAAAACACGTAACCCGATCGTTTTTGCTTTCCACCCATCTGCACAAAAATGTTCAGCAGAAGCTGCACGTATCGTTCGTGATGCAGCCATCGCTGCTGGGGCACCTGAAAACTGTGTGCAATGGATCGAACATCCATCAATCGAAGCGACTGGCTTATTGATGAACCACCCAGGAATTGCGATCGTATTAGCAACTGGTGGCGCTGGCATGGTCAAAGCAGCATACTCAACTGGTAAACCTGCATTAGGTGTTGGACCAGGGAACGTACCTGCTTATATCGAAAAAACAGCGAAAGTGAAACGAGCAGTCAATGACTTGATCGTATCAAAAACCTTTGATAACGGAATGATCTGTGCCTCTGAACAAGCAGTGATCGTTGATAAAGAAGTCTATGCCTCTGTGAAAGCAGAATTTGAAGCACATCAAGTCTATGTTGTAAAAGCAAAAGAATTACAAAAACTTGAAGATGCCGTGATGAACGAAGGAAAATATGCCGTAAATCCAGCAATCGTTGGACATTCAGCAATGGAAATCGCGAAATTAGCAGGCATCAACGTACCAGAAGGAACAAAATTATTGATCGCTGAACTTGACGGTGTCGGTGCTGATTACCCACTATCAAGAGAAAAACTTTCTCCAGTTTTAGCAATGATCAAAGCAAACAACACAGAAGACGCGTTCGAAAAATGTGAAGCAATGCTTGATTTAGGCGGATTAGGCCATACAGCGGTGATCCACACTGAAAACGAAGACTTGCAATTAGCATTCGGCCTACGCATGAAAGCTTGCCGTATCTTAGTTAATACACCATCTGCAGAAGGTGGTATCGGAAATATCTACAACGAAATGATTCCATCATTGACACTTGGTTGTGGTTCATACGGGAAAAACTCTGTATCACGAAATGTTTCTGCTGTGAACTTGATCAACGTGAAAACTGTAGCGAAACGGAGAAATAATATGCAATGGTTTAAATTGCCACCAAAAATCTTCTTTGAAAAGAACTCTCTAATGTACTTGGAGAAAATGGAAAACGTTGAACGTGTCATGATCGTTTGTGACCCTGGTATGGTTCAATTCGGCTATTGCGATACGGTTCGTGAAGTACTTGCTCGTCGTAAAAATGACGTGAAAATCGAAGTCTTCTCTGACGTAGAACCAAACCCATCAACAAACACCGTTTACGCTGGAACAAAAATGATGGTTGATTTCAAACCAGATACAGTGATCGCCCTTGGTGGTGGATCAGCAATGGATGCTGCCAAAGGCATGTGGATGTTCTATGAGCACCCAGATACTTCATTTTTCGGCGCGAAACAAAAATTCTTAGATATCCGTAAACGGACATACAAGATCGACAAACCAGAAAAAACGCAATTCGTTTGTATCCCAACAACGTCTGGTACTGGTTCTGAAGTAACACCATTTGCGGTTATCACTGACAGTGAAACACACGTGAAGTACCCATTAGCTGATTACGCATTGACACCAGATGTTGCAATCGTTGACCCTCAATTCGTAATGTCAGTACCTGCTTCTGTTACAGCAGACACTGGAATGGACGTTTTGACTCATGCGATCGAATCTTATGTGTCAGTAATGGCATCTGATTACACTCGTGGATTGAGCTTACAAGCAATCAAGTTAGTCTTTGACTACTTAGAAAAATCAGTGAAAACACCTGATATGGAATCTCGCGAAAAAATGCATAATGCCTCAACAATGGCAGGTATGGCCTTCGCCAATGCATTCCTAGGTATTTGTCACTCAGTAGCCCACAAAATCGGTGGTGAATATGGTATTCCTCACGGACGTACAAATGCGATTCTTTTACCGCACATCATCCGTTACAATGCCAAAGACCCACAAAAACATGCAATGTTCCCTAAATATGACTTCTTCCGTGCCGATACAGATTACGCAGACATTGCGAAATTCTTAGGCCTTAAAGGCAAAACAACGGCTGAATTGGTTGAAGCATTGGCAACAGCTGTTTACGAATTAGGACAATCTGTGGGTATCGACATGAGCTTGAAAGCGCAAGGCGTCACTCAACAAACACTAGATACAACAGTTGATCGCATGGCTGAATTGGCTTATGAAGACCAATGTACAACAGCAAATCCAAAAGAACCACTAATCTCTGAATTGAAACAAATCATCGTTGATGCCTATAACGGCTAAACAATGAATCAAGAACACCCTGCGGTATCTTAGCTGCCGCAGGGTGTTCTTTTGTCGTCTCTTTTTTTGAAAAACAAGCTGGCAGTTGCCGCCTTTTTGCCCAGATCAGTTAAGAATGCGAAAAATAGCAAGTGAACAGGGGGGATCATAAAAAAGGAGTGGATTTCTCCACTCCGTAAAAGTCTCGCTTTTTCAGGATGTCACCAAGGCTGCTGCTTTTTTTTGCTTAAACAGATATACTCGTTACTTGCTGCCGTTTTTCTTCAAGCGTAGCATCTGGAAGCTTTGTTTTTCCAAGACGACACGCAAAATGCCGTCATTCAATTCCGCTGTTTTTCCATTGACTGGCACAACGTTGTTCGGGGTTGCTTCGGTATTGACGGCATGCAAGTCTGGATGGTGCAAGACTTGATGGGTAGCGATTTGCAATGAATCATATTGACGCAAGTCGCAAGTGAATTCATTGGCATCCTGCAAATCCTTATTTACTAAGAAAAAGGTCAAATAGTCATCTTCGTTTTCGATCGCAATGGCATCCACATAAGAAGCTTTTCCGTGGCTGCTATCGAAATCAGCCCCTCGAAGAATACTATGCAACACGTGACCGCGACCATAGTTGCTGATCATTTCATAGGGATAAAAAATCGTTTGTTTCCAAGCGGCAGTATCGGAAGTCATGATCGGTGCGATCACGTTGACCAGCTGTGCCATGCAGGCGATTTTAACGCGATCTGCGTGATGAAGCATCGTGATCATCATGCTTGCGACGAGTAACGCATCTTCAAAGTGATAGACGTCTTCTAATTGTGGTGGGTGTTGACTCCAAGGTTCAATTTTTTGATCCTGTTCATTTGAGTGATACCAGACGTTCCATTCGTCGAAGGAAATATTGATCGTCTTCTTGCTTCGGCGTTTGGCTTTCACTGCATCACAGATTGCTGCGACTTGACTGATGAACTGATCCATTGCGACATTGCTTGCTAGATAATCTTGGCTATCGCCGTTACGGTTGCCATAATATTGGTGCATGGAAATGTAGTCGACTTGATCGTAACAATGACTTAATACTGTATCTTCCCACATGCCAAAGGTCGGCATCGTGAGAGAAGAACTACCACAAGCGACGGTTTCGATCGTTGGGTCCACCAAACGCATCGCTTTGCCAGCTTCTTCTGCGAGCCGGCCATATTCATCGGCTGTCTTATGTCCTTCTTGCCAAGGACCGTCCATTTCATTGCCTAGACACCAAAGTTTGATGTCATGAGGATCGGCCACCCCATGGGCACGACGGAGGTCACTATAATAGCTGCCGCCTTTTAAATTGGTGTATTCGATCAAGTTTTTCGCTGCTTCGATTCCTCGTGTCCCAAGATTGATCGCCATCATCGGTGCCGTATTGACTTGTTTGGTCCAATCCATAAATTCGTTTAAGCCGAACTGATTGCTTTCGATTACCCGCCAGGCCAAATCGATTTTTGCTGGCCGTTGCTCTTTAGGGCCGACGCTATCTTCCCATTTATACCCAGAGACGAAATTGCCTCCTGGGTAACGGACGATCGGCACATTCAACTGCTTGATCAAGGCAGCGACATCTTGACGAAAGCCTTGCTCATCGGCAAAAGGACTTTCTGGTTGATAGATCCCTTCGTACACACAGCGCCCTAAGTGCTCCACAAAAGAGCCGTAGATCCGTTCGTCGACTGGTGCCAAAATAAAGTGTTTGTCTAAATACATCGTAGTTTTCTTCAATTTTGCAACCCCTTTCTTTTCTTTCATTGTAGCGATAGTCCATGAAAATAAACACTACATTCTGTCTTATTCTATTGACGTTTTGTCCGTTTTCTTTATACTAAAGACAAGTAGGAAGGAGTGAGAAGTTGAACGTAACCTATTCAGGATTTCAAATGCACAATGCTGTTTCCGATCATATTTATCGCCCCTCTGGCTTAAAGCATTATCTTTTCGTGTTGACGTTGTCTCCAATGGTTTTCACTTTTGAAGATGGTCATCAAGAAACTAGTGAAAAAGGTAGCTGCATTCTTTTTCCTCCAACCGTCTATCAAGATTATCGTGGCAAAGAAGATTTTTTTAATAGCTTTGTTGAGTTTCAAACGGATCAGGTGATCGAAGAAACCTATGCGATCCCTTGTAATCAACTGTTCCAGCCGAAAAATATTCAACAAATCAACAAATTGATCCAAAAGATCAATCATGAATCCTTGTTGCCACAACGGCACACGGAAGAATTGATCGCGGCGTATATGACAAACCTATTGGTCTTACTTGAACGCAATTTTGAAGAAAGCATCCCGCAACCACAAAACGAACACTATCAACTGTTTCAAGCGATGCGGTTGAAAATGTTAGTCAATTGCGAACAGCAATGGGATTTTTACCAGTTTAGCCGAGAGCTTTCCATCGGTAAAAGCCAATTCTATAAGCTCTATCAACAATTTTTTCATACCACGCCCAAAGAAGATTTATTGCAAGCTCGGTTTCAAAAGTTTTTTTATTTACGCAGCAACGAAACACTAACGATTCGAGAGGCGGCGTTTCAATCTGGGTTCCAAAACATCAACCATTTTAATCGGCTCTTTGCGAAGCGCTATGGCTGCGCACCGTCAAAGTACCAACAGGAGCAATAGGCAGGTCTGATCGGTAAAAACGCAGAAAAAAGTCCGACGAATTCTTGACGGATGAAAGAGAAAACGGGACAATGTCATTAGGAGGTGGCGTATGGATACAGAAACGATCGTAAGCGAACTTTCTAAACGTTCAAGTGAAATGGAAGCGCTACAAAGAAAATTGAGTCAAAGCCAATTAATGAATAATGAAGCGGCACAAACGTTCATTTTTGACTTAAAGGATTATTTAGATAGCTTAAAGCTCGTAACAGATTTAGTACCGTCAGCGGCAACTACAACAGTGGAAGTTGACCAGTTGTCGTACGTCTTAGGTGAACAAAATCAAAGCATCCAGCAGCTGCTGGTTATTTTGGAAGAAGCCGAAGCAAATGACGACCAGCGCTTTTTCGGCAAAAGTGCGGGAGAAGTGCGGCGGATGATTGGCAGTCTGTCTGGGATCCTGGAACTAAACGGTCTGTTGCTGCAAGACAATCGTGGCTTTCAGCAAGTCGTGAAGGAAACTGGACCGCTTCAGGTGACTGAAACAAAGGAAGTCCCTGAGAAAAAAGGGTTTCTCCAAAAGCTTTTTGGGAAATAAGCACTGATCGTCGATCAAAACATGAATCACTTGTACCAAAAAAACGGCACTTCACAATACGTGAAGCACCGTTTTGTGGTACAAGTATTTTTTTGCTTTTTGCCAATAGAGACGGAGGGATCAGAAGGTACCGATGCTGAAACCTTAGACTGAAATCGAACTTCTGGGGGGACATTCTTCAATCCCGTAAATCAGAAAGGTGTTTTCGGTAGCTTTTCTACTAGCATTTGCCAGTAATTTTTTGCTAGTAGCTAAGCTGAATGGTTTTTCTCTGATCCCCTTGGCTCATTGCTACTTTGTCCGCTGTGATAGTGACATCAAAGGGTGGGATTTGATCAGAAAAGGCATTGCCTAAACACGCAACGAGCCATTCCTGTTGTCCGGCGAGAACGGTTTTGCTTATTTGAGGGATGACTGTTCGACTATAAAGTAGATTCGTGTTGGGTTCTGGCATCAAGAGGGTACCTTCTTGATGCGTCGGGAAGCTTTTGATACCGACACAGCCAACCGAGCTTTGATAAAAGGTGCCTTCTTTGCTAGAAAGCGCAGCACCATCAGCTGGTGCTGCAAAGCTGCCATTGACCAGTTGCAACTTTCGATCCGTTTAAATCCGATGGTAACGTAGATGCCAAGGATACATCGGAATCACAAAGGTTTCGATGACGACCTGCTCGTAGGGGCGCCAGCGACTATAGACGTAGTCATCTTCAATCGCAAAGGCTTCGTAACCAAAAGCTGTTTTAAAATCCGTCTGCCCCTCTGAGATCGCCAATGTATTATCATAGGCACCTTGTTTCAATAAAACGGTTGCTTTCGGTACGCTAAACCCAAACGTTGTCGAATAGACAAACTTTTCGTATTTGGCATTGCCGTGAGCATGTTCGTGGGAATGTTGCCCCGCAGTGAAAGCTTGCAATTCTGTGCCTTCTTGGTTATGCACCAAAAGCATCCGACTATGCGGATTGCGCACCGGTGTGGCAAAGGTTGGCATCTGCTCCTCAAGCGTCCAAAATTCAGCATCCGCTGGGATGGCCAATACACAGAAATTTTTGAAAGCCCAATAAGGCGATCCTGGTGCGTTATAGCCTTCAGCCATATTTAGGTTGGGGTAGGCATAGCCAATACTTAAAAAGCCTTCTTGCGTAAAGATTGGTTGGCGAAACCAGTAACGCATGTTTTGTAACAGTAAATATTTTCCTTCATTTTTTGTGAAGCCTTCATATTCTATATCGGCGAAAGCACCGACAGCAAAGAAACTTGATTGCGCAAACCGATACGTTAGACTACGACCAAAAGGCAATGCCGCACCGGTTTTCGTGAACCACTGTTTAAAGGATTGCGCAAACGTAGCGGCTCTTTGACGGTAGCTAAACTGATACGGGCATTGGGAACGACAAGTAAGAACACTGTAAAGGAGTCCGTAGTATTGCATCCCAAAAGGAATATAATAGTCGATTTGGTTTTCATAGCCATCAAAATACCAGCCGTCTGCTAAGTAATACCTCTCGATCTCTTCTTGATCAGCCAAAAGGGTGGTTTCTACAAAAGGCAATGCTGCCATTTCAAAGAAGGTATTAACTAAAATCCGAAAGAAGAGCCAATTGGTTTTAGGGATGGTGTGCTGATTGATCTGATTGAGCCAATCAAAGAGATTTGTTTGCTCTCTTGGTGTGAGGAGATCCCAAAAGATGGGTTTGGTAAAAATCAAATAGCTAGCAAGGGCACCCATTTCCACAAACAATTGGTCGTAGTCATGCAGTTTTCCCCAGTACTCCTGAGAGGTCGGGGTGGTGCCTGCAACGATCCCGGCATTGGCTTGTTGAAAAAGTTTTGGGTAACGAAGGCACGCTTCTTCTTGGCTGAACAATGGGCCTAATCCCCAGAGTGTCCGTAAAAAGCCTTCGATGTCACTCTTTTCCTGAGTGTACACCGCTCCTGAATTTCCTAGGTGGACCCTCCCGGGAGTTCCTTGTTGTGCCATACATTCGTATACGGGAGTGACCAGATCAACAAGGGCCTCTTCTAGATCGGTTTTGGTTCGAAGAGGGTTCTTACTTAATGCTTCTTGGAAGTTTCTCATGCAAACAGCTCCTTTTATTTGTTATTTTACTTTATTTAGTAAAATAAAGAAATGGAAACTGTTGCATTTCTCGATTTTAAGTAAAAAAATAGTAAAAAATCGCTGGAAACAGTTACATTTTTTTGTCGACATCGCTATAATGGAGAAAATATGAGAGGAGCTACATGCAATGACCCAGATTTCCTTAACGATTTATGACCAAAAGCATCAAGTAAAAAAAGGCAAACGAACACCTGAAAGTGAACCTACCCTTCTTCAAGCGACGGCGGAAGACTTTGTCACGTTGGCATCCCAAGAGTATTGTTACGAGGACGGAGATAAAATCGTTGTCTCGCTCTCACGCAGTGGACAATTTGTGTGGGTCACACTCGATGAAACGCTGGCGACTACTTTGGTGTACATCAAAGGCAACGAGTGGATCTACCCCGTACATCTTAGTGAAAATGCCAAAGAAGCCGCGCCAGAAGGCCGTTTTGCTGGGAAAAGCCATTATTTGAGTGTGCGGGTAGCAACAAAAGAAGAACTAGCGGCTTACCGCAACGTCGCCTTAAACCCTCATGATCAAAAAGAATTCTTAGGTGCCTATCCGCATGCCCATGCCAATGTTGAAACAAGAGATGATGCGACGTTTTTCGCTTGTAACGCCATTGATGGCATTTTTGCCAATACGTCTCATGGCAATTATCCCTATGGCTCATGGGGGATCAATCAACAAGCAGATGCCGCTTTGACGATCGACTTTGGTCATGAGGTCCGCATCGACCAATGTGCGCTTACGTTACGGGCGGATTTTCCCCATGATAGCTATTGGCAACAAGTCACGTTGGCGTTTTCCGATGGGAGTCAAGAAATCTTGCAGACGGTCAAAAGCAGCCAGCCTCAACGGTTTTCTTTCCAGCCGCGAACGGTCACTTGGGTGAAATTGCATGAGCTGATCCAAAATGACGATCCCTCACCATTTCCAGCGTTGACCCAAATCGAAGTCTTCGGACGCTCCATTCAGGAGGAAAACGCGTGAATCCAGCAGATGTAAAAGAAGAAATTTTACAGGCGGCACAGGCTTATCTTGACACTGGTGAGATTCCCTATTTGCCTTATCAAGGCTATCAAGAGTATCTCGAATCGGGGAATCGTGTTGTCTTCGAATCCCATTATTTTGCCCGCCGACGGATGTTGGTGGTTTTAGGACTTGCTTATGAAATGGAGCGTAAGGCAGCGATCAAAGTGCTGCTGGAGCAAGTGATTTGGGAAATCTGCAATGAATATACATGGTGTCTGCCAGCGCATCTGCCGATTGTCGATGGCCAGTTTTCTTCGCAAGCGCGCCACACAGTCGATCTTTTTGCAGCTGAAACTGGGCAATCCTTAGCGGAATTGTTTATGCTGATTGGGGGAGACCTTTCACCAGTTATCACAGAACGAGTGTTGTATGAGATCGATCAACGGCTTTTTTTACCCTTCGAGGAGCAAACCTGGGAGTGGGAGACAAAAGAGAACAATTGGTCCGCAGTTATTGGTGGCTGTCTTGGAATGACGGCGCTCTATGTATTGCCGAAAAAAAGCGAGCGACAATTGCGGATGATCAAACGATTGGATACTGCAATGCAAAGCTATCTCAACAGCTTTGGCGAAGATGGGGCTTGTGTAGAAGGCGTCGGTTACTGGGCGTATGGGTTTGGTTATTTTCTGTATTATGCGCAATTGTTGGCAGAAGTATTGCAAGAAGATACCTACCTAAAACAGCCTAAAACCAGAAAAATTGCCGCTTTTCCTTATTACACGATGATTTCTCCAGGGCATTACATTCCTTTTTCTGATTATTCGGCGATCGAACTGCCTAGTGGCTTGGTCAGTTATTGCTACGAGCATTTAGGCGTGGCGGTTCCCCAATTATCGGGGGTCAGTCCGTTAGATTTTGATCCTTGCTACCGGTTTGCCCACAGCTATCGAAATTTGTATTGGCATAACGAAGCGATCACACGAGAAACGAATGCCTCGCTTCATCACTATTTTGAACAAGCGCAGTGGTTCATGGCAAAAGATGTGCAGCAGAATCTTTTTTTTGCTGCCAAAGGGGGGAGCAATCAAGAAAGCCACAATCATCTCGATGTCGGTCATTTTGTCTTAGGAACGACAGAGGAGTTGTTTCTGACGGACCTTGGTGCAGGGGAGTACACCAAAGAGTATTTTGACGAGAACACGCGCTATCACTACTTTCCCGCAGCCGCAATCAGTCATTCGCTGCCAATCATCAACCAGCACACCCAACGCCCAACAGCCGAGGAAGCAACGGTGCTGCAGGTTAATGACCAGCAATTTGACTTAGACCTCAGTGCGTTCTATCCGAAAGCAGCGGTCACTGAATACCAGCGGCGCTTCGTTGTCTCGCAACAACAAGTAACGATCGAAGACCATTTTGTCTTTGACGAGCACCAACCAAAGAATCTTGTGGTGGAAAACTTTATTACGAACATACCACCAATGGTGCAAGATAAGACCGTTCAACTAATGACAAAAAAAGCACGCTGTGTTCTTGGTTTTACCAGTGATAAGATCCAAATACAGCCAGTCACTTATCAAGACCACCATGGTGTACAGGCACAAGCGTATTTGATCCAAGCCGAACACGCGCTTGAGCAGACAGGAGAAATCAAAACGACCATTAAAATAAAAAAAGGCTGAGAAGGATGCGGTGCTTCCTTGCAATGACGTTGATCAATGCAAGAAGACACCGCAGCTTCTCAGCCTTCTTTTGGTTTTGCGGTAGATTGACGAATCACCAGCTGTGTACTTAAAAAGATGCGTCTGGCGATCCCAGGATTTTCGATGCGGTTATAGAGTAGCTCTAACCCCGTTTCACCCATCTCTTCAGTAAATGCTTGGACTGAAGAAAGGGGTGGAGAGACATAGCGGGACACCGAAATATCGTTGATGCCCATAACACTGATGTCTTCAGGAATCTTGATTCCATGAGCCGTTAACGTATGGATGACCCCGATCGCAAAGGCATCATTGGCTGCCAAAATCGCAGTCGGCAAGCGGTCTTGCCACAAAGCCAAAGCCTGCTCCGTTAATTCTTCCCCCGTTTGGACATCCAACCGACTATTTTCTTTCACGATGAAATAATCCTCATCAAACAGCTGATAATGCTGCATCATATCGACATAGGTGTTGACCGTTGGCGTTTTGTACCGCCGATACCCATACATATTTTGACTTTCCTCGGCGCCGATAAAGGCGATTTTTTGATGACCAAGTCCCATCAAGTGAGAAAGAGCCAACTCCGTTGCTTGCGTAAAATCGGTATTGACAGAGTCGTAGTCATCCAGCGGAAAGTTACTGCCAATCACACAGAGGTTGGGGTGTAGCTCATGGAGTTTCTTGACCCGCTCTTCTGTAAACTTGCCGATTGCCAGTAAGCCGTCGACGGAATGGATCACTGACTCATCAAGGTTGGAGATTTTTAACAGATCACAACCCAGTTCGGCGGCGCGTTTTTCCACACCCAAACGAATCGACATATAGTAAATGTCTTCTAATTCTTCATCATCCATCCGCCACTGAACGATCCCGATCGATTTGTTGTGTTTTTTTGGTACATCCACTGGTAGTTCACGCTGCTTTTGCTTGTTTTTGTATTTCGTATAATTTAGTTTTTCAGCTGCCTCGAAAATCTTTCGTTTGGTTTCTTCGGTCACTGAAAGACTAGGATCGTAGTTCAGAACCCGTGATACGGTTGATATTGATACCTCAGCTATGGTCGCTATGTCGGTAATCGTAGCCATAGAATCCCTCCTCCAATGCTTCTCCTCTTCAGTATATTTCTTTTTAGTAAAAAAACCAAGAGAGAAATTACCCTCAAGTAAAAATTTTACTTTTTTTAGGAAAAACTATTGATTATTTTCCTAAAAAAAAGTATGATTTGAAATGAAGAAAGCGTTTTAAAAATGAGGGTGGCATGAATGAAGTGGATTAATTCGTTATTTATCCTGGGTCTACTTATGGGGTTGACTGCTTGTTCTCCAAATGAAGCAACGCAGACGCAAGCATTTTCCCAAAGCAGCGAAAAGCAATTAAAAGAACGAGCGCTTTGTTATTCTGACGAAGATTTTTCGCAAGGTGTCGTCCCGTTGCATGAATTCGTGAAGCTATCTGGCACCATCGTAAAGAGTGATGCGAAAACAGCAGACATTGAGAAAGGGGATCGATTTATTCTAGAAACAGTGGCTGGACAGTACCAAGTATTCAATGAACAAAGTCAACAACTGAAACTGCAAGATGTGGTGACGGTCTACGGAGAATATTATGGTTTTATTAAAGCGACATTGATTGAAAGGAAGGATGCGGATGCAATCACAGAAGCTGCAGCAATTGAAAAAGAATAAATTTGAAAGTTATGAAGATGTAGCAGCCGGCTTCAAAACGATCATGGATCAACTCAAACCCGCTTTTGCAAGCAGTCGTCCCGGTCATTTGGCTTTAGGCAGCCATGGGACTGTCTATGAGAAAGAGGTACAGGAACTTGAAGCGTTCTTGCGACCGCTTTGGGGACTCGCGCCTTATCTAACCCAGCAAGAAGATTCATTCATGGAAACCTATCTCTCAGGAATTATTGCTAGTACAGATCCAGAGAGTCCCGATTATTGGGGTGTTGTGGAAGACTTCGACCAACGAATCGTGGAAATGGCTTCGCTAAGTACCTTTTTATTATTAAACAAGGAAAAAACGTGGGATGTTTTCTCCCAACGCCAAAAAGATAATCTCCATGCGTGGCTGATCCAAGTCAATCAACGAGAAATTCCCGCAAACAATTGGCATTTCTTTCGGGTTCTCGTCAATGTAGCCATGAAGCGTTGTGGCAGCAGCTTTTCCCAAGAAAAGATCGATGCTGACTTGGCATTGATCGAGACCTTTTATTTAGGGGAAGGATGGTACTGTGACGGAGTAGCCACTCAAATCGATTACTATGTATCTTTTGCGATCCACTACTATAGTCTTCTGTACTGTCGATTTGTCCCTGAGGATCTTGAAAGGGGAAGGAAGTTCAAACAACGAGCCACCGAGTTTGCTCAAACCTTCAAGCATTGGTTTGCAGCAGGTGGAGCTGCCGTTCCTTTTGGTCGAAGTTTGACGTATCGCTTTGCGCAAGTTTCTTTCTTCAGCGCATTGGTTTTTGCGGATGTTGAAGCATTGCCATGGGGAGAGATCAAAGGGTTGATCAGTCGTCACCTGCATCAGTGGATGCAGCAAGACATTTTTACTTCCGAAGGGATACTGACGGTCGGCTATTCGTACCAGAATCTGATCTTTGCCGAAGGCTACAATGCACCAGGTTCACCTTATTGGGCGTTAAAAATCTTTCTTTTGTTAGCGGTACCAAAGGAGCATCCCTATTGGCAAGCCACCCCAGCGCCATTAGTGATCACTGAAAGAACACTGGCTCATCCCATCAGTAAGAACTTTTATCAACACAATCAAGACTTGACCCATGCCTTGATGTTTCCTGCAGGACAATGTATCAACTATCAAAGTCATGCCAGCAGCAAATATAGCAAATTTGTCTACTCAACGACGTTTGGCAATAGCGTGCCCAAGAGCAATTATTGGTTTTATGAAGGAAATTATGACAACACATTGGCTTTATCAGAAGATGACCATTACTTTCGCACCAAAGGATTGGATCGCCAGTATCAGCTTTTACCTGATCGGATCATTCATGAATGGAATCCATGGGAAGACGTCCAGATAAAAACAACAATCATTCCACTGATAGGCAGTCACCTTCGCATTCATGAGATCAATTCTCAGCGCGCCCTTTCTTTCTATGAGGGTGGGTTTTCATCACCGAAAGAGGCAACTGCCATCACTGAAAAAACCGCAAGCAGCGCTGCGGTACGAACATCGATCGGCTATTCGAAAATCGAGGCGATCGCTGGCTATGAAACGAGCGATGTCATACGAACGGAGCCAAATACGAACCTCTTGTATCCTGCAACGTGGCTGCCGTATTTAACTGCTCAACGACAAGCAGGAAAGCACCTGTTCGTTTCCCTCGTCACCGGCTTGCTTCCACAAGAACAAGAACAAGCAGTGACCGTCGAAGTGACAACAAACAACATTACGATCAATCAATCCGGACATATGATCCAGGTTGAGCGAATAGGAGGAAAAAATGGAAACCAGCTATGACGTACAGCTATCACAATGGGTAGCCGAGCAAATCGACTTCACCGTTAATCAAGTAAGAAAGAATACTAAGACCTTTGACACGTTGGTCCCACCTGCAGCAAGTGAACAGCTTGTCTATCGACCAGAAGCCAACCATGATTGGACGGCGAGTTTTTGGACTGGCATGTTGTTTTTGAGTAAAGAACTGACGGGATCAACAGAATTTGATGAAACCATCGAAAAACAACTGCACTCTTTCCAAGAACGATTGGACCAAAGAATTGGACTAGAAACCCATGATATCGGGTTTTTGTATAGTTTGACTGCGATTGCCGACTATCGAGTGAACGGACGGGAATCTTCGAAAAAACTCGCGATTGCCGCCGCCGATCTATTGATGGCCCGTTACTCACCCAAAGCCCAGATCATTCAAGCGTGGGGCAATCTCGATGATCCGCAACAACGAGGGCGCATCATTATTGATTGCTTGATGAATTTGCCGCTATTGTATTTTGCTTCCCAAATGACGGGGGATGAATCCTACAAACAAGCAGCCTATGCTCATGCCAAGCAGACCCAGAAATACATCGTGCGAGACAACGCCACGACGTACCACACCTATTACTTCGACGTTGAAACTGGAGCGGCGATCGGCGGCAATACCCAACAAGGCTATGCCGATGATTCCTGCTGGGCGAGAGGGCAAGCGTGGGGAATCTACGGATTTACGCTGAGTTACCTTTACACCGGTGATACCAGTTTCTTGAAGACTGCTCAAGACCTTGCGGATTACTTTATTGCTGAATTACCGGCGGACAAGGTCAGTTATTGGGATTTAGTGTTTAACGATGGTAGTCAGGAAGAAAGGGATAGTTCGGCCGCCGCCATCGCAGTCTGTGGCTTGCTAGAACTGGCGAAACATTTACCGATCACGCAGCCAAACCAAGCCGCCTATCAGGAAAACGCCTTGGCGATCTTGGCGTCGTTAGCCCAAAACTATACAACGATCGACCATCCCGAATCAAACGGACTTTTGATGCATGGGGTTTATGACAAGAATTCCCTCAAAGGGGTCGATGAATGCATGATCTGGGGCGATTACTATTACATGGAAGCGCTGATGCGGGTGTCACAAAGTTGGTATTCCTATTGGTAGTTTTAGGGGCGACCCTTTAAAAAAATGTTTAATGGAGGAATGAACATGCACTTTTTGAAAAAAGGTTTATTAGCAGTAACGATGTTTGGGACAATCGCAGCCTTGGCAGCGTGTGGAGGCGGAGCGACAGATGATTCCGCTGCTTCTGAAGATGGCGACATCAAATTGACCGTAACCACTTGGAATTACGATACGACACCTGAATTCGAAAAACTATTCCGTGCCTTTGAAGAAGCGAATCCAGGCATTACCGTTGAACCTGTCGATATTGCTTCAGATGATTATGATACCAAGCTAACGACGATGCTCTCTTCAGGAGATACGACAGATATTTTGACCATGAAAAATTTACTTTCTTACTCTAATTATGCGTTGCGGGACCAATTGGTGGATCTCACCGACCATATCGGATCATTGGATATTGCCCCAGCGCAAGAAAGCTATGACATGTATGACGTAGAAGGCAAAACCTATGCACAACCGTATCGGACGGATTTTTGGGTCTTGTATTATAACAAAAAAATGTTCGATGAAGCAGGCTTAGACTACCCATCAAACATCACCTGGGACGAATATGAGGAGCTTGCCAAGCAGCTAACAAAACCAGACGAACAAATTTATGGTGCGTATCAACACACGTGGCGTTCCACTACCCAAGCGATTGCAGCTGCCCAAAATGGCGCCAACTTGATCGATCCTCAATACGACTATTTAGAAGAATATTATGATCGTGCATTGCGGATGCAAGACGAAAAGGCGCAAATGGACTTTGGGACAGCAAAATCAACGAAAGTTACGTATCAATCACAATTTGAAAATGAAAAAGCAGCCATGATGTACATGGGAACTTGGTATATGGGTGCATTGATGACCAATATCGACGATGGCAAGACAGATGTCGAGTGGGGCATTGCGGAAATGCCGCAAAATGAAAAAGGGGAAGTAACGACATTTGGTTCTCCGACTGCTTTTGCCATCAATAAAAATTCAAAACATCAAGAAGCTGCACAAAAATTCTTAGACTTTTGTTCTGGTGAAGAAGGCGCCAAAGTATTAGCAGAAGTCGGTGTCGTTCCTTCGTATAAGACTGACGCCATTGATGAACTTTATTTCTCCCGTGAAGGCATGCCTGCCGATGAAGTATCGAAAAAAGCCTTCAATCCAGAAACCGTCGCGATCGAGTTTCCTGTCGATGAAAATGGACCAGCGATCGACAAAATCTTGCAAGAAGAACATGACTTGATTCTTGTAGGGGATGAAACACCAAAAGAAGGCATTGCGAATATGGAAAAAAGGGTGAAATCTGAAACCGAATAGTCCTAACGAGAGAAGGGACTTGGGCAAAAAAGTTCCTTCTCTTTATTAATGAAAGGGGGCCTGCTGGCAAGCAGCAGGAGACAAATATGGAAATAACCTCAAAATCAAAAGCAGTCAATAAGTTGAAACGCAAAAATACGCTAACCGCGCTGTCTTTTATTGCACCAAACTTTATCGGCTTTTTCTTATTTACCTTAGTGCCCGTTGTGTTCTCATTGATTCTGGCTTTCATGGAATGGGATTCCTTTAGTTCGCCTGAATTTGTGGGAATGAAAAATTTCAGCAAAATGCTAGGGGACGACACCTTTTGGATCTCGTTAAAGAACACCTTTCTCTATACGATTGGCGTCGTTCCATTGACGTTAGTATGTTCCTTAGGCTTAGCAATTTTATTGAATAAAAAAGTACGTGGAATGAAGTTTTTCCGTACTGCCTTCTTCTTTCCTTATGTCACCTCGTTAGTTGCGATCGCTGTCGTGTGGAACATGTTGTTTCACCCAACGATGGGACCAATCAATCAGTTTTTGAAATTTTTTATTGAAAATCCTCCTGGTTGGACCTCCAGCTCTGATTGGGCTTTGACGGCGATCATCATAGTCAGCGTCTGGCGTGGCATGGGGTATTACATGATCTTATACTTGGCAGGGTTACAAAGTGTGCCAAAGGAATTGTATGAAGCGGCTTCGATCGATGGCGCCAACAAGTGGCAGCAGTTTCGCAACGTGACTTTGCCGTCCTTGCGACCAACGACCTTCTTTGTTTCGATCATGCTGGTCATCAACTGTTTCAAGATCTTCGATTTGGTCCAAGTCATGACTGCCGGCGGACCCGGTCGAGCCACCAATGTCTTGGTGTATCAAATTTACAACGAAGCGTTTGTGAAATTTAATTTTGGTTACGCATCTGCGATCGCCATGGTCTTGTTTGTGATCGTTTTGGGCATCACGGTGATCCAGTTTAAGTGGAACCAAAGACAAGAACGGGTGTAAGGAGGGAGTACAGATGGAAAATACACTGAGTAAAAAGAATGTTCAAGCCAAACCAAAACAAAAAGCCAAGCTGTCGGTCGGCAGTGTCTCCTTGATTCTTTTATTAACATTTCTCGCGTTAGTGACACTGATCCCGTTTCTTTGGATGATCTCTGCTTCTTTTAAGACCAATAACGATGTTTTTAGCGTACCGATCCAATGGATTCCAAAAAGTTGGCACCCAGAAAACTATACGGTGATCTGGGATCGCATTCCTTTGCTGACTTTTTTCAAGAACACAGCATTTTTGAGCATCATCATTACCTTGATCCAACTGTTTACCTCTAGCTTTGCGGCTTATGGGTTTTCGAAGATGCATTTCAAAGGACGCGACCTGTTGTTTCTGACATACATCGGTACGATTGCGATTCCTTGGCAATCCTATATGATTCCTCAGTTCATCATGATGCGCCAGTTCGGGCTGACAGACACGCTTTGGTCTTTGGTCCTCTTACAAGCCTTCAGTGCCTTTGGCGTCTTTTTGTTGAAACAATACTATAGTAGTATTCCTGATTCATTGTGTGAAAGTGCGCGGATCGACGGCTTGAGTGAGTGGGGGATCTATCGAAAAATCATTCTACCACTGACGAAGCCCGCTTTAGCGAGTCTGACCATCATCACCTTCGTCAATACATGGAACGATTATATGGGACCATTTATCTACCTTTCCTCAACCGAAAACAAAACCATTCAGTTAGGGTTGAAAATGTTTGTCGGCTTATATGATGCCGAGTACGCCCTGATCATGGCAGCATCTGTGGTCTCCATTTTGCCAGTAGCGATCGTCTTTTTAGCAATGCAAAAATACTTCGTAGAAGGAATCGCTACTTCGGGAATGAAAAATTGAGGTGATCAATCATGTTTACCAAACCTACCTTTGAAAACAATCTTTACATGCGGATCTTCCGCTGGCTATATATTGGCTTTGCCCTGAATATCAGTTTTTGGGTCGTGAATACACCCTACACCCTCACGGCAATGTTCTTGGCAGTCGATCCTAGAAACCTCCTTTGGTTTGCATTGGCACTCTTGCTGATTGGGCCAAGCATGATCAGCCTCCTGGCTGCGATCGATCGCTTTGCAGAACACAAAGACATCGATCCAGTAAAAGATTTCTGCTACTTTTTACGAACCTTTGCCGTGCGCGGGTTTCTCTATTGGCTCATCGGCTGGCTGGGAAGTGTCATTGCGATCGTGGATATTCTGTTTGCGGTTCAATTTGAAAGTGGCAAATGGCTCGTTCCTTTCTTTCTTTTGTTAGGGATGCTTTCCATAGCTCTAAGTATCAACGCTTGGTACTTCCAAGTGCGTAATCCAAAAGCCGCTAAGAAAGATGTCCTGCGTACCGCACTTTTCTTCACTTTGAAAAAATGGCCTGTTAGTTTGTTAGCAACCTTTTTGTTTGTTGCCGTTTTTGTCGCCTTGATTTTGAAGCCGCAATTTGGCTTTACTCTTTTTCCAGTCCTTTTTTTCGGACTCCTTTATTTAAACTTACGGAAATTTCAGATAAAATAGAAAGAAAGTCGTCTACGAATAAAGGAGACGACTTTTTTTAGGAGAAAGGGGGGCTTGAAGATGGCAGAAACAGTCACACTTCAACCGATTACGGAAGAAATGATTGCTGAACTTTGGTCGATCAGCTATGGGCCTAAGGCAGATTTAGAATGGAAAAAATGGGACGGACCGTATTTCCAAGACCCCGTGTTGACGTGGGAAGAATTTCGAACGGGGTTTGGTGCTAGCTGCATCGACAACCCGTTACGTAAAGCGATCAGCTATCAAGGAAGAATCGTGGGGATCGCGACCGCTTACTGGGAAGACAATACCTTGCAGCAGTGGTTGGAATTCGGGATAGCCATCTATGATGCTTCCCTTTGGAATCAAGGGATTGGCAGCCAAGCAATTCGCCAGTGGATCAATGAGTTGTTTGAATCACAGCCTCATATCCAGCGTGTCGGTTATACCACGTGGTCGGGCAATCACCGCATGATGAAACTAGGAGAAAAGCTAGGGATGACCAAAGAAGCCCAGATCCGCAAAGTCCGTTTCTGGGAAGGCACCTATTATGATTCCATCAAGTATGGCATCTTGCGAGAAGAATGGGCACAGCAGAAGTGAAGGTAGGGGATGCGACAGCCAATGTCGTATTCCTTTTTCTTTTTTACAACAAATCAAAAAAATTTCTAGCATTACAGACAATAACCATGTACTATCTCTATGTAATACTTTATAATAATTCCAATGTACAGATTAGAAATATTTTAAAAAAGTCGGGAATAGCGTTTGAAGTTCATTCTCAATTAGTCTAAAATAGTGAGAAAGAAAAGATACTGGAGGGAAAGAAATGTCAGTTTTAGAAATCAAAAATCTACACGTCCAAATCGAAGATAAAAAGATCTTAAAAGGCGTTGACTTAGTGTTAAAAACTGGAGAGATTCATGCCATCATGGGACCAAACGGTACAGGGAAATCAACCTTGTCCGCTGCCATCATGGGCAACCCGAATTATGAAGTGACAGAAGGGGAAATTTTGTTCGACGGCGAAAACGTCTTGGAAATGGAAGTGGATGAGCGAGCTCGTTTAGGTCTGTTCTTGGCGATGCAATACCCAAGCGAAATTCCAGGCATCACCAATGCAGAATTCATGCGGGCAGCGATCAATGCCAAACGTGACGAAGACGACAAAATCTCTGTCATGGATTTCTTGAAAAAATTAGATGAAAAAATGGATTTATTGAATATGCCCGAAGAAATGGCGGAACGCTATTTGAATGAAGGCTTCTCTGGTGGAGAAAAGAAACGAAATGAAATCTTACAATTGTTGATGCTAGAGCCAACCTTTGCGATTTTGGATGAGATCGACTCTGGTCTAGATATCGATGCCTTGAAAGTCGTAGCAAAAGGCGTCAATGAAATGCGCGGCGAAGGCTTTGGCGCTTTAATCATCACCCATTACCAACGTCTGTTAAACTACATCACACCAGACGTGGTTCATATCATGATGGAAGGCCGTGTCGTGATGACCGGTTCGGCAGATTTAGCCAAACGCCTAGAAGCAGAAGGCTATGCTGGGATCAGTAAAGAGTTAGGGATCGACTACAAAGAAGAAGAAGCGTAAGGAGGCAAGGTAAATGGCAAAATTACAGGATTATCTTGAACAAGTCAACGTTTTTTCAGCGTTAAAAGAAGAGCCTGAATGGATGTTGGAATTACGCCAAGCAGCCCTTGCGAAAGTGGATGAACTTGCGTTTCCAAAAATCGAGCGGGTGCGTTACGAGCGTTGGCCATTGTTCAATATCGACGAACAAGCACTTGCTGGTGAGTACGCTTTGTCAGAAGAAGAAGTGGCAGGCGCAGTTCCCGCCTTTGACGCGATGGATAACCATCCGACCCTCGTTCAGTTTGATGACACCACCATCTTTGAGCAATTACCGCAAGAGTTGATCGACAAAGGCGTGATCTTCACTGACTTGTTTACAGCAATGAAAGAAGTACCAGAGTTGGTCAATCAATACTACATGACCAAAGCAGTGCCAATGGATGAAGATAAAATGACCGCAGCACATGCGGCGTTTATGAATAGCGGCATGTTCTTGTATGTACCAAAAAACGTGGTGATCGAAGAACCCCTTGAAGCGATTTTCTATCACAATGGCAATAGTCAAGCGCATTTCTTCAAACACATTTTGATCGTTGCTGATGAGCACAGTGAGTTCAGCTACTTGGAACGTTTCCAAACCAAAGGCGACCAAGCGAAAAAACTGTCTGGCAATATCGTAGTGGAAGTGATCGCCAAAGCAGGTGCGAAGGTCAAATTCTCTGCGATTGATCAGTTAGGTATCAACATCACTACGTACATGAATCGTCGCGGCTACGTATTACGAGATGCGATGGTAGATTGGGCGATCGGAGTCATGAATGACGGCGACGTCGTGGCGGACTTTGATTCTGATCTTGTAGGCGAAGGCGCGCATTCGGAAGTCAAAGCGGTCGCAATCAGTGCTGGGCGTCAAACACAAGGAATCGACACCCGTGTTACCAACAAAGCACCGCATTCTATTGGCCATATCCTGCAACACGGCGTCATTAGAGAACGCGGCGTCTTAACCTTTAACGGTATCGGACACATTTTAAAAGGAGCAAAAGGGGCGGACGCGCAACAAGAAAGTCGGGTCTTGATGCTTTCTGACCAAGCCCGTGGCGATGCCAACCCAATCCTTTTGATCGACGAACACGAAGTAACAGCCGGACACGCAGCCAGTGTGGGACGGGTCGATCCAGAAGAAATGTACTACTTGATGAGTCGTGGGCTGCGCAAAGCAGAAGCGGAACGTTTGGTGATTCGTGGTTTCTTAGGCTCCGTCTTGACCGCGATCCCAGTCAAAGAAGTGCAACAAGAATTGGTTGCCGTTATCGAAGGGAAGTTACTCGCATGATCGATGCCCAAAAAGTGAAACAAGCGTTTCCCATCTTGGATCAGCTCGTAAATGACGAACCATTGATCTACCTCGACAATGCCGCCACTACGCAAAAACCAGAGGCGGTGCTGCAGGCGATCACCGATTATTACCATCAAGACAATGCCAACGTTCATCGTGGGGTCCATACCCTCGCAGAACGGGCGACCCATTCCTATGAAGGCGCACGGGAAAAAGTGCGCCGCTTTATCCATGCGAATGAAACGGCGGAAGTGCTGTTTACTCGAGGGACGACCACTGGTTTAAATTGGGTCTCCCGCAGCTACGGCGACCGTTTTGTCAATGAAGGCGATGAAATCGTGATTTCCTATATGGAGCATCACTCCAATATCATCCCTTGGCAACAATTAGCAGCCCGAAAAAAAGCTACCTTGAAATATATCCAGCTGACGCCAGAAGGCACCTTGGACATGGAAGATGCCAAGAAACAGATCACAGACAAAACCGCCATCGTTTCGATCGCTCACGTTTCCAATGTTTTAGGCGTGATCAATCCGATTGCGGAGCTAACCAAATTGGCGCATCAGCACCAAGCCGTCATGGTGGTGGATGGTGCTCAGGCTGTTCCACATATGGCAGTTGATGTCCAAGCACTGGATTGTGATTTCTATGCCTTTTCTGGCCATAAAATGTGCGGACCAACTGGCATCGGTGTCTTATACGGCAAACGGCAATGGCTGGATCAGATGGAGCCCGTCGAATTTGGCGGTGAAATGATCGATTTTGTCCATCTGCAAGAAAGCACGTGGAAAGAACTGCCGTGGAAATTTGAAGCGGGCACACCCAATATTGCCGGCGCGATCGGCTTAGGTGCAGCGGTGGATTACTTAACAGAAATCGGCTTAGAAAACATCCACGCCCATGAAGCAGACTTAGCTGCCTACGTTTTGCCCAAACTGCAAGCCATTGAAGGTTTGACCATCTATGGTCCCCAAGAAGCAGCAAAACGCACGGGAGTGATCGCCTTTAATCTAGCTGGCATCCATCCTCATGATGTTGCCACCGCTTTAGACATGGAAGGCATCGCGGTACGGGCAGGTCATCATTGTGCCCAACCCCTCTTGAGCTATTTGCAAGTCCCAGCGACTGCACGGGCCAGCTTTTACCTGTATAATACAAGAGAGGACGCCGATCGACTGGTTGACGCCATCAAGCTGACGAAGGAGTTTTTCCAACATGGCACTAACGAAATTAGATAATTTGTATCGACAAGTCATTCTGGATCATTCCAGCCACCCACATCATCGGGGCACCTTGGATGATTCAACGTACAAAGTCGAATTGAATAACCCTACCTGTGGCGACGTGATCCACTTGGAGCTCGCTGTCGAAGGAGACACCATCAAAGACATCGCGTTTACTGGCGAAGGCTGTTCCATCAGTACCGCCAGTGCATCCATGATGGGGGATGCGATTATCGGTAAGACACTAGCAGAAGCTGGTGAACTATCAGGCTTGTTTTCTGAGCTCGTCCAAGGAAACGACATTCCCCAAAGCGATCGCTTAGGCGATGCTTCCATGCTTGGAGGTGTGGCGAAGTTTCCTGCACGCATCAAGTGTGCGACTTTAGCTTGGAAAGCATTAGAAAAAGCCATTGCTGCCGACAGTACACAAGCATCTGTCAGTCACAGCCACGCCAATGAATCTGACACTGAAGAAACCAGCGAATAGACAACCGCACTACAAAAGGAGTGAGAACCATGGGTGTACCCGAATTAGAAGAATATAAATTTGGCTTCCACGATGACGTGCAGCCTGTTTTTAGTACCGGCGAAGGATTGACCGAAGACATCGTCCGTGAAATCTCACGGGTCAAGCAAGAGCCAGAATGGATGCTTGAGTTCCGCTTGAAGTCTCTTGAAGCCTTCAACAAGATGCCCATGCAAAACTGGGGCCCAGACCTGTCTGACATCGATTTTGATGCCATCAAATATTACCAAAAACCAAGTGATCGTCCTGCCCGTGATTGGGATGACGTACCAGAAAAAATCAAAGAGACCTTTGAACGCATTGGCATTCCAGAAGCCGAGCGGGCATACCTGGCTGGCGCTTCTGCTCAATACGAATCAGAAGTCGTTTACCACAACATGAAAGAAGAGTTTGAAAAACTTGGCATCGTCTTTACCGATACCGATTCAGCCTTGAAGGAATACCCTGAGCTGTTCAAACAATACTTTTCAAAATTAGTCCCACCAACCGATAACAAGCTTGCTGCTTTAAACTCAGCCGTTTGGTCAGGTGGTACCTTTATCTATGTACCAAAAGGCGTTCGTGTCGATGTGCCATTACAAACCTATTTCCGGATCAATGCCGAAAATACCGGTCAGTTTGAACGCACATTGATCATCGTTGACGAAGGCGCCAGCGTTCATTATGTTGAAGGCTGTACCGCCCCAACCTATTCAAGCAATAGTTTGCACGCAGCCATCGTTGAAATTTTCACCCTAAAAGACGCTTACTGCCGCTACACCACCATTCAAAACTGGTCAGACAACGTCTATAACCTAGTAACCAAACGGGCCAAAGCCTTAGAAGGTGCTACCGTTGAATGGATCGATGGCAACCTAGGTGCCAAAACAACCATGAAATACCCAAGTGTGTATCTTGATGGCAAAGGCGCACGGGGCACGATGCTTTCCATTGCCTTTGCAGGTGCCAACCAAATCCAAGATACTGGTGCAAAAATGATCCATAACGCACCAAACACCTCCAGCTCCATCGTCTCAAAATCAATTTCTAAAGACGGCGGTGCAGTAAACTATCGTGGACAAGTCACCTTCGGCAAGAAGAGCGCAGGCTCTATCTCCCATATCGAGTGTGACACTATCATCATGGATGACCTATCGAAATCCGATACCATCCCATTCAATGAGATTCACAACAGCCAAGTGTCCCTAGAACACGAAGCCAAAGTCTCCAAAATCTCAGAAGAACAACTATACTACCTAATGAGTCGCGGCCTCTCCGAAAGCGAAGCAACCGAAATGATCGTCATGGGATTCGTCGAACCATTCACCAAAGAATTACCGATGGAATACGCAGTCGAATTGAACCGGTTAATTAGTTATGAGATGGAAGGTTCTGTGGGGTAATTGAATTGCATAAGCTAGAAATGCCTATTTGAAGGCGTTTCTGGCTTTTTTTGCTCTTTGTCAATAAGGACTGATGAGTTGTGCAAAATCAAATCTGGGTCAGAATGAACTACATTCTGGCTCAGATTTTTTGTTATCTTACATTGATTATTTGATTGATCAAAAAGATTCTAATTCTCATGTTCTCGGATGATTTAAATCCGTAGGATACTCGTTTCATTGTCTTTATGTGGGTATTCTTCGCTTCTATTTTCCAGTGGAATAAGGTTAGATCATTGCGTTGGTAATGCCTTCTTCATAGGTCAGAAGGTTTTGAAGCTTCTCCCGAAAGCCACCATCTAACGTTTCTGGAAGTTCTGCCAATAAGGAGAAAAATAAGTCAGGGTCTTTGTCTCGAAAGGCTTCAACTAATTCATGAAAAATGGGATACGCCTCCTTTAGGGGCGTAGAAAACTCAAGCAATCGATCAATCATCATTTCTTCAGTAAGAAATGGGTATTTTGGTGCTCGGAAACTTTTCCATGTTTTGTATTCATAATGGTTGATGTTTGCACGATTTTTTAGCAAAAAGCGCCAGTTCTTTTTCAGTTTTTCTGCCTGGCTTTTCTGTCCTGCTTTACGAAGTTCATTCATTTCACGGATACGCAACTCATTGAACGCTTGATTCATGTGTTTGACAATATGAAACCGATCAATCACTACTTTCGCATTTGGCAGAACACGTTTGGTGAGCTGGAAGTAGGCGGCGTTCATGTCTGTCACCAAGAATTCTACTTCTTCTGGATTGGTACAACCTAAGAAATAGCTTGTTAATCGAGGTAATTTACGCATAGGCAAAACATCTATTAATTTTCCTGTTTCGCCATCTGCGCAAATAAAGCTCATTTTATCTTCTATGGAAGCATGCGAGCGAAATTCATCAACCATCAATACTCTGGGGAGAATCTTCTTAGATTGCTTTGGCAAATAGCTTTTAAACTCTTTCAATGTACGAATAACGGTGGTCAAAGATACCTGACAGCTTTTCGCAATAAAAGATAAAGATACTTTTTCAGTCAGTAAAGAAGCAATTTTATATCTAACATGATTTGCGATTGAATGTCTGGGTTGGACAAAATAACTTTGAGTAGTCCAATGGGTGCGGCAGTTTTTACAGGTATAGCGCTGCTTTTTTAGGCGCATAACCAAAGGCATATGATTGCATTGTTCAAAACGGACAATCGTTTCCTTCTTCCCATTTTTCACTATAATTGCTTTCCCGTTTCCATCTACCACAGTAGAACCACAACTTCTACAAGCTCGAGGAGTAGGCGAGAGAACAGCATCGACGACCAACGTCTTTTTCTTCTGAAGGGTCTCGTAAGAGACCTCTGTAATCATCAAATCTTTCTCTATTATTCTCAGCATTTTTTGATAGAATCATTCATATAGCATATCGTCCTCTCAGTTTGTTTATTTTGTGGTGATTTAATCATACTAGAGAACGATATGTTTTTTAATATCTAAAATGAAAATGGGGCTGAAGAATCAATTCTGATTCATCAGTCCCATAAATTATAGAGCCCTTTTTTCATGTGAAAACAATTACCACTTACGTCAACGTATGCTGATACCATTTCTTCCCTCAAAATCGCAGCAAGAAAATCAGGCCCCGAACGCCCCATTCGATGGTCATCACGACATAAATCCCTGTCAATCCAAAAACAAAACGATACGAGCCAAGTACCCCATACCAATCCGGAAAATTTAAATCGAAAGCAGCGAAGCGATGGTCGTGAAGTTGGTATCGCCAGCAGCGCGCAATGCAGCAGGCAAAATGAAGACAATGCTCCAAGTTAGAAAGTGCATCACGATGGCAATCAAATAAAGCCGATAAATCGCTGGAACAATAACTGCCGGCGGATTGAACAGGCGCATCCCATATGAAAAGAAGGGCAGCAGACTTAAGTTAATCACAAGAAACGCCACCATACCAGTCAAAACAAAGGCCTTCGTAAACTTCTTGGCGTCTGCAATATTGCCCCGTCCAATACTTTGGCCCACGATTGGCACAAGTGATGTGGCCAAGGCGCTAGGAATGATTTCTAAAATCTGAATCCCTGAAGACGCAATCGCGTTGGTAGCAATCACATTGGTTCCAAAACTGACGATCATTGTTTGGATAATGATTTTTCCGCCATAAAAAAACAAAGAGTCAGCAGCAAAGGGAATACTGATCTTTAACACTTTGCTGATGACTTTCATGCGAATATGCATAAGTCTTCTTTCTTTAATATAAAGAGCCCGCGATTGATGCGCAATGTGTAGACAGCAAAGAGCAACCCAATCATCCCCATGCCTAATACATGCAAAAAGAGAATATTGAAGACAATGTAGACAAAGTTCATTAGCAAAGACAATTTTAAATGAGGCCTTCGTGTGGCCAATCCATCTCAAACTGCCATTGGTTCCTTCTAATATTGCTTGCAATCGGTATGAGGCCAATAGACCCAACAAATAAATCTTGGCATGGTCCAAAACCAGCGACTCTGCTTGTCCGAATAACAACTGCAAGATACCTTTCTGAAAAACAGCAATCAAAATACTGACTGAACAGGCCAAAAAGACGGTACCGTAGACTGTGCCACTGCACACTTTGCTATGTTGTTTGCGCTCTTTTTTGGCGAAATATTGTGCCATCAAGACTGTTCCACCCAATCCGACAGCAGTAAACGTATTGACCAAGAAGAAATGCAAACTGCCAACCATACTGACCACACTAACTGTTTCTGTACCAGCGGAGCTGATCATCGCTGTATTGACAAAATTAAAACTCACAAGAAAAAATTAATCGAGGATCACGGGTAACACAAGAGCGAGGATAAACGGATAAGCAATATCTTGCCCGAAATAAACATTCTTTAGCCAATTGCCGCTATGATGCAGGATAGACTTGATCATATTCAACGAGGACACACCTTATATTTAATTTTGCACACGGTTTCATTTTTATGCTATCGTTTATGGTAGCTTATGTCAATGTGGAATAAGTCGCAGGATGTGCAAATTGGCGAAATTGTAAAGGTTTATCTCGGATTTTTTATCACCTGACAAAAAGGATTAGGTGTTTTATGAAAAAGACAGTGGAAACGCAAAATATACCTTGCTACGACTGAAAGTAAAGGCTATTATAATCTTGTTAATAAATAAAATAAGGGTGGTAAAAAAATGAAAGAGTACCAAGATATTATGGATAAATATCAGAAACAAAAGCAATACTATAAAAAAGTCATAGTAGTATCTATCGGATTGATCCTACTAGCAAGCCTCATCGTTTTTTTAGATGTGGTAAGAATCAATCCTTTGCTTGTTTATTTGGTGGGAATGAGCACTGCTCTTTTTTATGCAAATAAAACTCGTGTTGAAAGTAAATCATATGCACAATTAAAAAAATATTTGCGAAAAGCAAATCCAAAATTATTACAACAAGAAGCGCTTGTCTTTTTTATTGACCAACAACTCAATAAACTTCCTCAAGAAGAAGCAAGTGGTCTTTTTGATTGGTTAGCAGAAGAAAAAAATGGCAAGACAAGAAGGAACGGTCATATTTCCATGGAAAAGTGGATGAATTGCGTGCGTATTATTTGTTCCTCAACGATATGACCGATGATGAAGAGAATGGGGAAATCACTTTGGATACATTTCGGGCATTAGGAATAAACAAATATAAAGAGTTGGTCTAATAGGAGAGAAAGAATGAAATTAAGAAAAGAGTTATTAGGGATTGTTTTGGCTTTTTCAATGACAGGGATCATTGCAACCTCTGTGAATGCAAATGCCTACCAAGATGTCTATGATCAGCAAGAAAAACAAGAACAAAAAATCAATAAATTGCTTCAATCAGTGTTTATCTCAGAAGATGAACAAAGCACATTAGAACATGAATTGACCTCGTTTGATCAAGTGAAGGATCGTGAAAATAGACAAGGTTTATTGGATTTGATTGCGCAAAGTGAAGCAACGCTCGCAAAAGTTGAAAAGAATGTGTCATCTGCAGAAGCCAATGCCGTTAAAACAGAACTTAGCCAAATCAAAACACAACTAAATGCGTTGGCTAAAAAAAGCGATGAAGCGTTTATTACCAAAGATGATCAAACGCAAATCAATGAAATCACAGAGAAGTATCAAACGGTATTTGGAACCAGTGAGATTACACCTGTCAGGTCTTTAGCAAATGAAGTAACAACACTGGCTAAAGCAGTCGAGAGGCATCAAAAAGAACTGATTTCTCTAGTTGATAAGCTCAAAGAAGATAACAAAGCAACAGATACATTGCTGAAAAAAGACTATTTGTCAGAGCGCGATAAAAAAGACTTAACGCAAAACAAAGCAGTCAACCAAACATTTTTCGAAGATGCAGATGAAAAGACAGCTGTTGAAGAACGACAGAGTGATTCGGCGAAGCTGATTGAAAACATCAGGCAAAAGCAAGAAGCGACTGCTAAAGAATTCAAAGACTATGAATTTAAAGCCAAATCACTGATTAAAGAAACAACATTATTGCTTGATGATGGTGATCTTACGAAGGATGAAACAAAAGAGCTTACAACTGCGAAAACAACTCTGGAAGATTCATTGGCGTTGAAAGATTACTCACCAGGTACCTTAAAAGATGACTTTGCTGCATTGGATAGTCAATATGACAGTGCAAAGACAAGCAGTGACAAACGGATCGCTGATAAGAAGAAAGAAGCCGAAGCGGCTGCAAAAGCTGAGCGTGAGAAACAGGCCAAAGAACAAGCAGAAGCCGCAGAGCAAGCGAAAGCTAATGAGGAAGCAAATCAGGCGAATGCCAACCAAGCCACCCCATCTCCTTCATTGGTTGGCGAATGGTACCAAGCACCTGCAGGGTATAAGTTCTTGAAGGTCGAAAGTGGCAAGACCTATGGACAAGTAAAGATTCCAGAGAACTTCACGTTGATTACAGATTCAGAAGCACAGAGTTATAGTCCGGGTCATGGTAACGGATATGCGAAGCAATAATGAATAGCCACGCCAGACAGACCAAATTTGAGTATTTGGTCTGTTTTTCTATATGCAAAAAATAAACGAATAATAACGATGTAACAGATGCCTTTGTTTTCGTTCATCAAAATACTACCTTATTAATAATTGGAATAATTTTATCGTAAAGTAATAGTTTTAGAATATTCGGACTGTTTTCTCGTCCAAAAAGAAGTTGGCAAATCGAAGAAAAAAACTGATTGATAACGGTATCAATCAGTAAGAGCTTAAAACGATCGAAGATTAGTATTACTTAGCATCGTTTTCTTTAAAGTAGTCATCAATGTAATCCTTAATTTTTTCAAAGTCTTTAGTCAGAAAAAATTTAGAAGGGACTTTTATGATGGGGAGGTTATTTTCATTATCAAAAGGAGCGAATGGCTCAGGAAATACCAAGTAATCAACAGTATCTTTATCTCTCAGATAATTGATTGAAACATCGTAAAACGGTGAAAAATAGTCTTTGAGGCTTGTGTCTCTTTGATAAAGAACACCTGGAGTTAATGGTGTGTAAGATAATCCATTGCTCAAAACTAAGACAAAACAAATTCTTTTCATAAAAAATCACCTTTCCTTTCGACTAGATACTAGCGTCATCTCAACAGTGAAGGATTCGTTATTTATTTGGTAAATCTAATTTAATAAGCAAATGGATAAAAAGTAGTGAGTAATAGAAAAAGGATTCAGTCGTTGGCTAAAAGGGAACCAGCAATCACAAGTTGTTCCTTTACTTTAAAAAACAAGAGATAGGAAAATACCAAGAACAATTATGATTAAGATTTCTAATGCTCCTTCCAAAAATAAATTGTTGTTTTTTAAAAATATCGTTTTCTTTTTATAAGGAAACCAAAATGACTGGTTTGCATAGTCTGGCGGATATACGGAATCTAAAATACCACTGATAAAAAGTAATGGAATAGCTTTGAAAATATTGTCATGGAAGGCTAAATAAATATAGTATGTTAATAAAGAAATTTGAGCGATCCGCAGATATCTTAGGCTGGTAACTGTATGGTTCATCAAATCATCCTTTCGTAAATGATTATCGCATATTGAATGGTTTAGTCAAATTAAAATTATAAAATATTTATTTATTTTAATATTGAAAAATAAATTATTTTAAATTAATAAACAATTTATAAATATCCTAAACAGAGGATGTTTAATGAATTGTCAAATGGGATTTTCAGCTATTTATTTTAGAACGTCTTAGAGAGGATTCGTTTGAAAAGAGTTTCAGGATAATAGGTTAGTCTATTAAATCATTAGCAAAGTATGCACGTTGGACGAAATTAGTAGATTAATCAACAGCGATTTTTTTAGATAATGGTTATTTTGCTAAAACAAAAAATTACCAATTTTGTCTTTAATGCTTTAAGAGCAAAATATGCAATGATATACTAAAATAAATAACCTTAATGGAATAGACACTAAACGGAGAATCTAAAATATGACCAACCAACTAATCATAGAAGATCATCATTTCAAGAAAGGTGAGCTATCTAGCATAACGACGGCATATATCGATCAGTACCCAGTCGTTTACATACTCTACAACCGAAATGAAAAGAAAAGACCTGTTGCGTACATTGGTCAAACGGTTCAAGTGAACAAACGATTGAAACAGCACTTGAATAACTCTAAGCGCAAAGAAATTAAAGAAGTCTTACTGATTGGGCATGAAAAATTCAATCAATCAGCGACCTACAATATCGAAACCAATTTGATCAATCACTTCATTGGGGATGAGCAGTTTCAGTTACAAAACGTCAGTCAAACAAGACAGGTGCAGATGCATCAGTATTATGAAAAAGAGTATTATGATGAAGTGGTCTTCCAAGAGTTATGGGAAGAATTGCAAAGGCGTCAGTTGGCGAAGCACTCAATCGATACGATTCGCAACAAAGATGTATATAAATTATCCCCTTTTAAAGAACTGACGCCAGAACAGTTAGATATAAAACTTGAAATCATTGAGTACTGTAAACAAGCGATTCAGCAGGATGAAATACAAAAAGTCTTGATGATCGAAGGAGAAGCTGGAACGGGAAAGAGCGTCTTATTGGCATCTCTCTATAACACCCTTCAAGACTATACAAAATCAGAGTCTGTATTAAAAGGCACTGATAATTATTTGCTGGTCAACCATTCAGAGATGTTAAAAACCTATCATACAATGGCAGAAAGTTTGCCAAATTTAAAAAAGAATCATATGTTAAAGCCAACTTCTTTTATTAATAAAACAGATAATCAGAAGTTGCACCCAGACATCGTTATTGTGGATGAAGCCCATTTGCTTTTAACGAAGAAAGACAGTTATAACAGTTTTCACTATGAAAACCAACTAGAAGAGATTATCAAGCGAGCAAAAATCACGATTTGTATTTTTGATCCGAAGCAAGTATTGAAAATCAAAAGTTACTGGGATCAGGACAAACTGGATCAGTTTCAGAAAAGGTACAATGCTTCTCGCTTTAAGCTAAAAGATCAATTAAGAATGAAAAGTAGTCCACAAATAATTCAATGGATCGATGATATCGTAGAAAAACGTGTAACACCGATTCCAGAATCAACAGCATCTTTTGAGCTTCAGATTATGGAAACCCATGATGCGTTGAAGAATAAAATCTTTTCTCTCGATAAAAAGGAAGGTCTGTCACGGATCATCTCAACATTCGATTATGTTCATAAGAAAGACGGAGCTTCATATCTTGTAGAACCTGGTGGGATCAACCTGCCCTGGAATACGACCGATACGAAGCGAACATGGGCGGAGCGACCAGATACAATCAGTGAAGTCGGGTCAATCTACACCGTCCAAGGCTTTGATTTAAACAATGTAGGAGTCGTCATTGGTCCTTCCGTTGATTACGATCCAGAGACCGACCAGCTTATCATCGATATCGATAAATATGAGGACAAAGGGGCGTTTACGGGACGTGACGATATGAACCAAGAATTGACGAAGAAAGCCAAAGAAACGATCATCCTTAATTCATTGAATGTATTAATGAAACGAGCAATCAAAGGGCTTTACATCTATGCAATCAATCCCAATCTGCGCCAAAAACTCATAACCCTACAAAACGAAAGGAGCCAGTCCTACCATGCAAAACCAACCCTCTTCAATGGAACGGATCAATAAATTCCGAGATGATCGCAATTGGCGACAATTCCATAATGAAAAAGATCTAGCTATTTCTATCTCCATCGAAGCCGCCGAATTGTTGGAGATTTTTCAATGGAAAACATCTGAAGAAGCCACTCAAGATTTCGAACATCTAAAAGAAGAAATTGCCGATGTTCTGATTTATTCCTATATGCTGGCAGACAATTTGGGTCTTGATATTGATGAGATCATCAAAGAAAAGCTGGAAAAAAACAACATGAAGTATTCGGTGAAAGAAAGTAAAGATTCGAAAAAGAAGTATAATGAATTGTAATAAAAAGAAGCAAGGACGCTGCAAGTTCTTGCTTCTTTTTTTGATGGAATAGGAGCAACAACGGCTTTCTGAATTCATCAGTAATTGGTTACGAACATCAAAAATCTGTCATAATTGAGAAAGTTGAAGATAACTTCAAATTGGTTACAATTTTTCGGAAATTTGAAGATAACTTCAAATAAGCCCAATTTTTTATAAAGAATGAAGTTAGACCTACTGTCTGCAAGAGCAAAAACAAGATTATCCTATCCGAAAATGAAGACAAGATTATCGGGAAAAAATCGGCAACAATGAAGGTCATTTTCTATGAAAAATATTTCTCCCCAAAACCTAAAAAACCTATTGCCCCCCAAGCCCACTTACTGTATAGTAAACAAGAATATTCTATGAAAATAACCAAAAATAACCAATTAAAAAGACTTTGTTATTGAAAATTGCGCTTAAACGATGCCGCAAACGGAATGTAAGAAGGAGAAAACAATGACGTATCTAACAAACAATTTTGTGAATTGCATGATCACTTTAGGGTTTATCTTCATCCATCTATCTTCAAATGTTATCTCATCCAGAAAACTAAACGTGCAATACATGAGCTCCTTTGCCGCTGGTGTAGGGATCTCCTATGCGATCGTTCATCTATTGCCCCATTTGGCGTATTTTCAAACGGTGTTGATCGATGAATTTGGCTGGGATTCGGGGATTTTTTATAGTCATGGGGTCTATGGCATCGTTTTGTTTGGCTTAGTCTTCAGTTACGTGATCTACAAAATCGATGAGCGGACGTTTATGGTGTTAGAAAAGAAAGACATCACCAGTGCCAAAAACGCCTTTTTTTGGTCGGATATCGCTTTTCATGTGATCTACAATATCATGATCGGCTATATCGTGATTGCCAATACGCTATCAGAGCGTTTTTACATTTTGCCCTACTTTATTGCCTTTGGTTTGCACTTTCTCATGAACGATTGGCTGCTCTATCACCATCATGGTGCCCTCTATAACAAATATGGCCGCTTTGTGCTTTCCTTCAGTATTTTCGCGGGAGCTGCGTTCTCCCTCTTTGTTTCATTGCCCTACTATTTGGTGGTCATCATTGAAGCCTTGATCACCGGCGCTTTGCTGGTGAATATCATCAAATTTGAGTTACCCAATGAAGGAGAAGGCAGTATTCGTGGGCTATTGGTAGGTACGATCTGCTCTGGAATTTTGTTTGTATTTGTCTAGCGCGAAAAGGAGGACTGAATCATGGATGATTCGGGCCTCCTTTTTTTATAAATACGCAAAGCAATTACTGTTTTCTGTTTCAATCGAACAAATCACAATAGTTTTTTATTTTTTTGACCATTATTTACAATTTTGTTACGATGTTCGCTTGCTTTTCCCAAAAACATTCTATAAAATGTAAGCGAATAGAAACCAAAAAAATAGGCACCTCGTATCTCTGCGCCAACAGATTTACGAGGCCCTGATCAGTCACACCCTTAAGACGGATGACCAATCAAGTTGCCATAGTTGATCGCCAAAGGCATTGGACAATCTTGTCCAATGCCTTTTTTGTCGTTTGAAACGGTTCATGCGCAGGATCGTTTGCGGCGAATAACAGGTATGAAGATCAGTTGAGAACAGTTGCATGGAAAATAGGCAGTCATAGTTGAGAAATCCAAAGCCTTGCGTTCTTACTGTGTTCATAGCAATAGCGTTGTGGCGATCAGCACTTCAATCCTAGGTTCTTGAAGGTGGTAAGCCTTGGTTTCTATTCACACTTCGAAAAGATACCTGAACGCACTCTTTCAGCGATCTTTTAAGGTTAAGGAGGAAGCTTATGAAGGATTCGTTAAAGAAATTTATGGAAGAAAAGATGCTGCCATGGGGAATGAAAATTGACGGTGAAGAGCATCTAGTTGCTATCCGTGATGGACTTGTCACCACGATGCCTTTGATTATTATCGGTTCCATTTTTGTTATTTTATCCAACGTTCCATGGGAAGGCTTTAACCTATTTGTTACTAGTATTTTTGGCGGGGAATGGCGCAGCAAATTAGACTTTGTCGTCCAAGTGACCTTTGGTGTGATGGCGCTGTTCAATTCCTTTGCTATTGCGTATAGTTTAGCAACCACTTACCGCGTCAGCGGTTTATCTGCCGGTGTATTGGCAGCCTCGGTTTTTCTTTTAGTCACTCCGATTGAAGATGGCGGCATTCAAATGTCTTATCTTGGTAGCCGCGGGCTGATCGTAGCAATCATCACTAGTCTAATCACGGCGGAGATTTTCCGATTATTCGTACAAAAGAATATCGTGATTCGGATGCCAGAAAACGTTCCACCGGCGGTCAGTCGCTCCTTTATTGCATTGATCCCCTCATTCTTTTGCCTCTCGCTTTTCTGGGTGATTCGTTTATTAGTGGAATCATTCGGTAACACGAATGTTCATGATCTGCTGTACAGTCTTGTGGGACAACCATTGTCGATCATTGGCGGAGGCTTTATAGGCGGTCTGTTTGCCATTATGTTTACGTCATTGTTTTGGTCAGTGGGTATCCACGGGTGGGACTTGGTCTTGAGCGTCTTGCAGCCGACATGGATTCAAATGATCGATGAGAATCGAATCGCTTTTCAAAACGGCGAAACGATTCCGCATATCATCAATTATACCTTTATGAATACCTTTGTCTGGATTGGCGGTAGTGGGGTGATTTTGGGCTTGGCGATCTTGCTCTTAGTCAGAAGTAAAAGCAAGTATTTAAAAGAGTTGGGGAAACTCGGATTTCCATCAACGGTTTTCAATGTCAATGAACCCATCATGTTTGGGTTGCCCGTTGTCATGAATCCATTGATTTTGTTCCCATATATTCTGACGCCGGTCGTTTGCTATATCATTTCTTATACGACAGTTGCCATGGGGATCGTCCAACCTGCCGTCGTTTTGGTTCCCTGGTCGATGCCGCCAATCATCGGCGGTTATCTAGCCACAGGCGGACATATTTCGGGGGCAATCTTACAACTGGTGAATCTGACGGTTTCTATCGCCATCTATTATCCATTCTTCAAAATGCTGGATAATCGGACATTAGCCAGTGAACTCGGTTCAGAAAGTGAGGAGTAAATGGAGACAAAACGATTATTGAATTGCACGGCAGCTGATTTTAAATCATTTGATAAAGACCAGCTATTGGAAAGTATCCGAGGAAGTGCGGGGCGGACGATCGTAGCAGAAAATGATGTCCAAATCGATCCGATGTCTAGAGGAATCACCAATGCTGAATTCGTCGCTGCATTTGGGGCGGATTTGATTTTGCTGAACCTATTTGATTGCGAAAACGGCGCTATCAAAGGATTACCGACAACGGATGACCCCATTCGCTTTTTGCAATGCTTAACGGGGCGGCCTATTGGGGTCAATCTTGAGCCTGTCGACGATTGTGCGGAGCAGATGGAACAGCTGACAACTATCGCTACTGGGCGTTTGGCAACAAAGAAAAACATGGCTCGTGCAGAAGCACTTGGATTTGATTTTATCTGTCTGACAGGAAATCCTTCTACTGGCGTTTCAAATAAAGAGATCACAGCGGCAATCAAACAAGCAAGAGCCATTTTCTCTGGGATCATTATTGCTGGAAAAATGCACGGTGCTGGTGTCAATGAACCCGTGTTAGATGAAGAAATTGCGTCTGCGTTCATTCAAGCTGGAGCCGATGTTATTCTTGTACCCATTGCGGGCACGATTCCTGGGCTGAGTGAACAACACATGAGTGATCTTGTAGCCTTTATTCACCAAAAAGGGCAGTTGGTCATGGGCACCATCGGTACTACACAGGAAGGTGCAGATACAGGTACGATCCGTGCCTTGGCATTGACTAGCAAACGTGCCGGCTGCGACCTTCATCATATCGGAGATGCAGGTTTTTCTGGGACCGCTGATCCCGAGAACATCTTGCAACTATCCATCGCCATCAGAGGCAAGCGCCATACCTATCACCGAATGGCCGTCTCAGTGAATAGGTAGGTGGAACAAATGGGCACATGCCTATGAAAGGCAAGAAGTGTTAGAAAAATTTTTCGTTGAATGTTGAATAATGAAGTAAGACCGAAACAGAGAGTGAGTTCTTTGTTTCGGTTTTTTTATAGTGAGTTTTAATGCGTGATCAAGAATTCGCAACAATTGTGGTGAGTAGGAAAAAAATTAGGAAATATATTTTCAAATTGGATTGATTATTCTTTGGTATGTCGGATCATAGAGTTGAAGGTTATGCTCTTTAAGACATATTTTGACGGCATGTATCTATTGTTGTATAATGTATATACAAATTCATTTGTATATACATTGGGAGGGTAGAAATTGAAAAAAACAAAAAATTATAAAGTCAGAAGATCTGGTAATAGTGATATTACAACGATACCTGCAGAAGTAAAGGAGTATATCGGTGTTCAGACCGGTGAATCAATCAGCTATGTTTTTGAACGGGATGGATCTGTAAAAATGATTAAAGCGGTTGAAGAAGTTTCTATTGATTCAATCGTAGATTCAGTCATGGATCAATACGACAAAGCTTTAAAAGACTTGGTTGACTTATGATTTTTTTGACGGCGGCAGATGTGATTAGAATCAATGCGAAAGTAATTGTACAGTATTCTAAAGGAGAAATGATTGGTGTAAAAGATGCAAGTGCGTTGGATATGGCAATAAATCAACCTTCACAAGCTGTGTTTGGCAAAGAATTATATCCGACAATTTTTGATAAGGCATCAATTTTAGCAATTAACTTAGTAAAAAGACACCCTTTCCATAATGGTAATAAACGGACCGCTTTAGTTTCTATGATTACTTTTTTGCAGCTTAATGAATATGTGACAAATTTTTCTCAAGATGAAGCGGTCAATTTTATTTTGACTATTACTACTAGTAAAAAAGAGTTTAACGATTTAAAAGAAGAGGTGGCAAGCTACTTACAAGATTCTAATCGCGTAAGGCCTAACTTTTAAGTAAAGGGTGCAAAGAAACATTTCAATTAATTGATGGTTGTTTAGTAATCAAACGGAATTGTTCGCATAAAGGTTAGTAGCCGATCATGACTTTTCGTTAAACACATCGACGCGAAAGCAGATCAAATCCTTATAAAAAGGAATTTGGTCTGTTTTCGTCTTTTCTATTCGCCACTTGCGCCACGCGTTTTTTATTCAATAGTTATTCTTCTAACCCTCGGTTCATCTATCAATCGAAAAATCGCATAAGCCCTCTATCATTGCTATTCCAGCATTTAGAACAAAACATAAAATAAACATAGTTTTTTTTGCAAAATTCCGAGAAACAGCGAGTAGGTTGTCATTGCTCATGAAATGACAGATGGATAGAATGGTCGGGTATTTTTGCACACAAAGTACAAAGATACCACCATTGTGAAGCGCTTTATTCTATGATACCCTGAACAGATAGGAGGAGATAAGGATGTTGCGTTTCCAAATATGAAAAGGGTAGGCTGGTGTTGACGTCAAGTTGTCCTTGTACGAAACATTCGGAGGAAGAGAAAATGAATACCCAATTAATTGATAAGAGATTAGAACAAAAGCAAAAAGAGTACGCTTTTTATGGCAACATTCGTGTGGTCAAAGCTGACAAAGTTTTGGTGGATCGCACTTTTGGCTATGCAAACGAGGCAGACAAATTGCCAAATCGTGCCCATACCCGTTTTGGTATTGCCTCAGGTTGCAAGCTTTTTACGGCACTAGCCATTTGCCAATTAGTTGAAGCAGGCAAACTGAGCTTGGAAACGACACTGCAGGAGTGTGTTCCAGATGTATTGCCAAACTTTGATCCAGCTGTGACTGTTCATCATTTGCTTACACATACCTCTGGTATCCCTGACTATTTTGATGAAGAAGTATCCGATGATTTTGAAGCACTTTGGCAAGATTTGCCGACCTATCGAGTGAGAACCCCCCGTGATTTTTTGCCGCTTTTTCAGAGAAAAGCCATGGCTGATCCAGTGGGAAGCAAGGTCAAGTACAACAATGCAGGGTACATCCTCTTAGGAATGGTGGTAGAAGCAGTTAGCGGCTTGCACTTTACCGACTATATTGAAAAGAATATTTTTGAAAAAGCAGAAGTGACAGATGCTGGTTATTTTGCACAAGACACGTTGCCTCGCAATACGGCATTAGGATATATTGAAACGGAATCAGGACTTAAAACCAATATATTTTCCATCCCAGCCATGGGCGGACCGGATGGCGGTGCTTATGTATCAGTTGAAGACTTAGAAAAATTCTGGCATGCATTGATGTGCGGGCAATTACTGAGTAAAACAATGACCGAGATATTTTTGACACCACAAGTCCATGAGGAAGATGAATTTTTTTATGGCTATGGCGGTTTGATGAAAGTGGTAGAACAAAAAGTGGTGAAGTACATCCAGATGGGCTATGATCCAGGTGTCAACTACCATTGTAGTGACCCCAAAAAGTTAGACTTTTATGGAGTGGAGAAATCCACTCCTTTTTTGTACGATAAGATTAACTGTTAGACAGCTGTTTTTACAGCTTCTCGAAACTGAACCGGACTTCGCCAATTTAATTTCTTTTTGATGCGTTTATGGTTGTAATAATAGATATATTGGTCAATTTTTGTTTTCAATTCATCTAAACTCCGATAGACTTCTCCATGAAAAATCTCTTGCTTTAATAAACCAAAGAAGTTTTCCATAGGTGAGTTATCTAAACAATTCCCTTTACGAGACATACTCTTGAAGATTTTATGCTGCTTCAATTTATTCTTATAAGCATTCATTTGATAGGCCCATCCTTGATCTGAATGGAAGGTTCTACGAAATGGACAATCATTTGTCATCTGGATTGCTTCTTCTAATCCTTCCATTATGGCTAGTGCGTTTGGTTTTTCAGAAATCCGATAAGATAGAATTTCACTATTGTAGAAATCCATGAAAGGATCTAAATACAGCTTTTTCTGACGAACGACACCTGTGGTGTCTACTTCATAATACTTAAACTCTGTGGTATCAGTTGTAATTTTTTGGTGACAGATATTTGTATAAAACCGACGATGAATACGATTTTTGGCGACAGTACCAACCTTCCCACGATAAGAATTGTACCGTCGAGATTTTCGAGTGTAAGACTTTACTTCGATACCTAGTTTTTTTATCAGGCGTTGAATCTTCTTTTTATTGACATGAATCCCTTGATTCTCTAATTCTTTTTTTAGTCGCAGACAGCCATAGTCTTTATGCTCTTTGCGAATTTCAAGCATTTTTTCTTCAATTTCTTGGTCTGGGTTTGGTCTGTCAAACCGTTTCTGCCAATACATATAGGTTGCTTTAGGAAATTTCAATGTTTCAAGAAGCTCAACTAGTTTGAATGATCCTCGGAGGCTGGCGATGATTCGTGCGATTGATTCTTGCGTCTTTGCTGGGCTTCCTGTTTTCGCAGCTTCCTCAACTCTTTTAAAAAGGCATTCTCAATTTGAAGGGATCGGACTTGCTTTTCTAATGCCTTGATACGCTCGCGTTCTTCAGTTGTTGTATTTTCTTTTTTGTTTTCTTTTTTTCTAGTCAAAGTAAGTGGTCGCCCTTTCTCTTTTGAGAGCCCCTCAATACCTGCTTCTCTGAAATTACGCATCCAATTGGCAATAAGCGCAGGGTTGTTCATTTCTAAAGTGCTAGCAACTTCTCGATAGGACATCTCACTTGTTTGATATAACTCTAGCGCATTTAACTTAAATTGAACAGAATATTTCTGATTTTGATGCTTTCTCAATAGACCTTCCTCTCCGTATTCACGATAGGCATTCACCCAATTACTTACTTGAGACTTGCTTGAAATACCGTATTTGTTGGCAAGATACCGATATCCGCCCACGCCACTAAGATATTCTTTAACGATTTTTAGTTTTAATTCAAAAGGATATTTTGCCATACAAATAACGACCCCAAAAAGTTAGATTTTTTGGTCTAACTTTTGGGGGTCGCTTCATTCTTGAATGCTTTTTGTCTATTCACCTATCAAAAAAAGGTCTTTTCTTTGATTTCTACTTTCTCTCATGTGAAATCACCGTTAAAACGATGCTGAATCAGCAAAAATTCTGCAAATAAAATTATTTGTGTTATATTTGAAGGGCATCTGTTCATTTTTTTAATAATCGTTTATTTTTAATCGCGTATAGTGAGAAAAATAAACGACGCGATGGCTATTTTTTTCGCTTTAATTGATCAGCTGGGGCAGGTTTATCCAAATAAAACCCTTGTTGAAGAAAAATCTCTTCTTCAAGTAGGTACTCATGGATATCCGAGGTTTCGACCCCTTCGACAATAAATTGGATTTTACGATTGCTGGCGATATTTCGCCAGAAGTCGATCAAAAAGAAAATCTCCTTTTGGGAAAGCACTCGCAACGAGATAGGCGAAAATTTGATCACATCGATTTTATCCAGCATCGGTGCAATATTTGTCAGTGAATGAATGCCTGTCCCTACATCATCCAATGCGACAGAAAAGCGCATCTTTTTTATTTGGTTGATTTTGTTCATAAGAAAGGACTTGGGATCACAAGCGATAGAAGGTTCTGTATCGTCTTCGGTGATCTCAATCAAAATACGATCATGGTAGGGAGCTAAATCAGCTAACATCAAAAAGGTTTCTGGATAGCTGAGTTGTTGCGGGTGGATATTGAGACTGATTTTTGTTTCTTCGTTCGGATGAAGCAAGCTGAAAATTTCATTTCGATACCACTGCAGTAAACGAGTATGTAATTTTTTGTATTTGATTACTTGCTGGAAGAAGGAAAGGGGAAACCTATTTCTTTCGGTACTTCTCAATAATAATTCGTAGCCAATCACTTTCTGACTATCTGCTTTCATTTGAAAGATAGGCTGGGCATCAAAATATAATTGGGGAAATATCGATAAGAGTTCTTGTTCTATTTTCTCAGACATTGGTTTCTGCTCCTTTCTGGGGTCGCTTTATTTTTGGTTTCATGAAGTGCAGGAAAAAAGCTTATTTCGTGCGCTGCATCGTTAAAGAATCGAGCCTTTCAAAATCATGGGCGAACGATTTTAAAGAAAAATCTATGAAAGAAAGAAGGAGTAGTGTGTTTGTCCATCTGATTTATGCTGCGATCTATTCTGTGTTAGTCGTGAGCTTGCTCATTTCGTATGATTTGTTTATCAAGAACTTCAAAGAATTGAATTTACGCCTGTCGTTTAAAATTCTTATTGGTATTGTTTTGTTTATTTCGCAAGTCTACTTTATTATATCATTTTCTTTGAACAGTATCGGTTATGTTGCGTATGAATATACGATTCCAATCTTTATTTATTATTTTGGCATTCTCAAAGAAAAAATCTATCTGGTTGGGTTAGTACCCGTCATTTTGCTGACCTTTTTTGCATTGATCAATAAATTTGAATGGGAAGCCATGCTCTTTATTATCGGATTAAATTACATCATTTTAATCGTTACGGGCTTATTAAAGAAAAGATTTTATGGACAACCAAATCACACAGCATTTTACCTATTTTCGATTTTCGTTACGGTTGTCTCGCCGATGCTCAACGCCTTGCTTTTTTATCGCCGCGAAATTAGCGTTTGGGATGTGGTGTCTTTAGGCATTGGATCCGTGGGGATCGTTTCTTTATGGAAGTATTATTTGCAGAATCAAAAAAATTTTCTGGAAAAAATCAACACAAAAATCATTGAACGCAATTATGATGAGTTGACCAAGGTGAAAAATTTCCGCAGTCTGAACGAGGATATTTCAAAGCTGGCGCTACTTGAGAAGGACCAGCTCGTCGTGGTGATGATGGATTTAGATCATTTTAAGCGCATCAATGATCACCATGGACATCAAATCGGCAATCAAGCCCTATCCTTCTTTTCGGAAAAACTGATGACGTTTCTCTACCAGAAAAGTCCTTCCCATTTAGTCGAAGTCTATCGATATGGCGGCGAAGAATTTTTAGTCCTATTTAAAGAGAATACTTCTGATGCTGTGAAAAAAATTATTGAAGAATTCCATTTGTTTTTAAGCAATGAACAGTTGAAATTAGAAACCGCCCAACTGACCCTTTACTTTTCGGCAGGGATTTCAGAAGCAGCCTCTGCGTTAGACATTTCAGAAACCTTCTACCAAGCAGATCAAGCATTGTACGAAGCCAAAAGGAAAGGCAGAAACCGCACGATTATTTTTTCTTGAGACGTTTGCTTTTCTAAAGAAGGTTTCGCAGTCTTTTCTCAAGTAGATCGGGTGTTGTAGGAAACCAAAAGGAAAGACAAGGTCGTATGATTTTTTTAGATGAATATTTTTCAGAAGAAGTTTTAATAAAGAGACAAGGTTCGCAGGCTTCTTTTTCCAGCGTCGTGTCTTTTTCAAAGGGAAGAGAGGAAGCAATCTGGTAAGTATAACGGTTTACTAAACGGTTTGCCGATTGTCTTGAGAGGTTAAGCGAGGATAGAAAGGCAAGTAGAGTGCTTTTTAAGAAGTGGGAAGAAACCACTTCTTTTTTGCACCAATCATTGGGCAGCCGCGCTTGGCAGCATCGACTTGGTTTTCTGGCGTGTTTACACCTTTTGAAAGCAATGGTATATTTAATTGATAAGTAAATAAAATTTTTTTTGCTGTGCGTAACGATTACTGACTAAGGAGATTTCCCTATGAAACCAATTCGGCAAACGTTGTACCAAAGTGCTTTGTACGTAGCTATTCCTTTGATCGCGAGTCTACTGATTGGTTACTTAGCCAAATGCTCACTCCTGATTCCTGCCTCCATTATTTATGGCGTTCTTTTAGTGTTTATGATCCCCTCCGACAGCTTTTTATCAAGCAACGTGGACTACCAAACGAAACGTATGAATCCAAGTTTTCGTCCTCCGCCATTACAGAGAAGGATTGAAGGTGCGCCAGAGATGATCAATTTCCTCTTCGTTTTAACGGCACTGGTTTTGTGTTTGCTGCTCTTGTTGGTTGGGTAAAGGGAATTCATAGAAATTATGTATTAAGAAGAATGTCGAAAAGAAAAGGAGAACAGCGATGAAATTACTCAAACAAATCAATTTAATGGATGATCAAAAAACAATAAAGAGATTGAATCTCGCGGTGATCCCTAGTTTTATTTTTTTCTATGTGTTCTTTACACTATTTGTCTTAGGTGGTCATGGGTCAAATGCTGAAACTTCGTTTATTTTCGATCTTTTGATCTTAATGGTTGCATATTTTATTCTCATCATTATTCATGAACTGATCCATGGTGCCTTCTTTAAGCTTTTTGACCCCAAAGGGAAGGTAAAGTTTGGGTTCAAAAATGGCGTAGCATATGCCACTAGTCCCCATTCCTTGGCATTTCTGTGGGTCTCTTTCTATTTTATTTATTTGGCTGGTTGACGGCATCTCTTTTTACCTTGATTGCTGCCGCACATGCCGCTTCTTGTGTGGGAGACTTTTACTTTCTTTTTCTGATTGTTAAAGCACCAACGAACAGTCGTGTAGAAGATACAGAAGTAGGACTGAATATTTATCAAGGAGAGTAGTTTATTTTTCCATTGATCTTGGCAAAATCAAAGAGCAAGAAAATGTATGCTAGAAAATCTCTTACAAAAAAGCAAACACCTCAAAAGTGTTTGTTTTTTTTATAGGACTGTTTATAAAAAACGTATATAGCAAGAAGACTGTTCGGCCGACAAAAAGACAACTTGTTTTAAACGACCGTTTTCTCACTAGCGTTTTACCGATACAACGGTAAGCTGCCAGCGACTTTATTGATACTCTTTTTCTTGCCTTTTAAACAAAGACCAAAATAAGCCAGTGTTTCTGTGGGAATTGTCTCAAGCGTCTGACGGTATTGCTCGTAAGAATTGGTGGTCTGAGCAACGTCGGAAAAATCAATGATGGTTACTTCTGGATCCGCTTGCTGACTGATCGATTCACGAATGGTCTGCAACTGTTCCTTGTTCGTTTTTAAGATAGGAATGGGAAAGTTAACAATGCCAAGGTGTTTTCTGCCTGTCGAATCGTAAATATCTTCTCCGATTCCCTCGGGAAACAATTTGCCTAAGGTTGCGCCTAAAATTGCAGCAGTATTTGCAACTAAGCCAATCGGTAATTGTTCATCGATAATCATGACACATTTTTCTTGGTTATTCATACGTTCTCACTCCATCTTCTTGGTAAATTGTTTGGTAAGCTTTCGGGGTGACCCCAATCAAGCTTTTAAAGATACGGGTAAAATGACTTTGGTCACTAAAGCCTGTCAGAAAAGCGACTTCTGCAATTGCTTCTTGTGCTTCTAGTCTTTTCTTGGCAGCACTGATACGCACCGTACTTAAATATTGAAACGGCGACAGCCCATACGCTTTGGTAAACTGCCGAATCAAGACGTACTGATTCATTCCAAGAACGTCACTTAATTCACTCAAGGACAATTTTTCGGCATAATGTTGATCGATATAGGCTTTTGCCGCTGCGGCTTTATTTGACACCGGGTCCGTTTGTTCGTGGGTGAAATCCGCATACTGAACAAGCAGGTCGTGAAGGAGACAAGTAAAGCGTTCTTGCTTTTCAAACTCATCGCCGTGATCCGACAGCAGCAGCTGGTGCACTGCATGAAATTCCTCTTTTTCTTTCACTTGGCGAATGACCGGTTCAGGAAAGTGGGGCGTCAATTGAGTGTTAAAAATTTTTTGTACTTGTACCGCCATGTTCTCCGGGGTTAAGTGGATATTGCGGTAAACCAGCTTTTCCTCCGTGAGTTGCTGGCAGCGGTGGGCAGCCTTTGGCGGAATCAAAATCAAGCCGCCTGCTTCAACGATATAGCAGGTGTTTTGACAGGTGAATTGACGCGTCCCAGCTTCCATCAAGCCAATCACATAATATTCGTGCCAATGGTTAGGAAACTCCTGCTGGATGCCGTTAAATAATAAAGCCTCTACACCAAGGGTGCTATCTTGAATGATTTTTCGTTCATTTCTCATCTGCATTCTCCTTTTTGTTACTATAACAAAAGTGGTTTTTGGTGAATAGAATGATATTGACTTTTGACTATTTTTCTTGATGGAAGGCACTTGATTGGGACTGAGAAAAGGGGCTGGAGAAGTCGGGAAAGAGCGGATCAGCCTTGAAGAAAGAACAGCAGTATATTTTGACGATTCTATGGAATGAATCAAAGTAAATGGACCATGCGCCGTGAAAAAAATAACGATAAATCCTTGGCATTTGAAAGTTTCATTGATGGAAGTATGGTACCATTTGACTGCAGTAAAGTTTGTGACGGTGGCTATCTTTGAAAGGTGGTGGTGCTTATGAATGTAAGTACTAACTCTTCAGAAAGGAGAAGCCTTTTTGTCCACAGCGGAAGCAATCGGGCTAATGATCAGTTTTGGTACATTTACCGCCATGCTGATCTTTGGTATCCTAGCCGCAGTGAAAAATGACAAAAAAAATAACCGTCGACTTTAACAGGGAAACGGTTATTTTTTAAATAATAAAAACCTGTCGCCGTCTTAAATGGCGCTGCAGAGGGGTTGTGGCCACAACTCCTCTTTACATAGTTAGTATAGCAAGCAGAGAGCGATTTTTCAACTTTAACAAGGATATTTTCAAACAAAATCGATAAGCGACATAGGCAAAACCTTATTCTCAATTGGAATAAGGTGTTCGATGTAGTCATTTTGGAAAAGTGTTCGAACATCTAAAAACGAATGAAATGTTTAAAGAAAAGGGAAGCTTTATTATCGAAACTAGCGCCTAATAAGTTCCAGATAAATTCTGATACATTTATTGCCATGCTGCTCTTTCGTATCCTAGCCACAGTGAAAAATGACAAAAAAATAACCGTCGACTTTAGCAAGGAAACGGTTATTTTTTTACTAATAAAACCCTCTCGCCTTCTTAAAAGGTGCGAAAGAGGAGTTGTGGCAACAGGTTTCTTCTATACAGATCACTATCGATCATATTCGTGAATGCTAATCTACCAGTCGCTCGAGATCGTAGGAAAAACCGTTTTGCTTACTTAGTTCCTTGTAAAACAAGCCGCTTTTCTTTATTGTACGTTTCTGTGTGGCTAAATCTAAAGAAACTAAGCCGTAGCGGTTTTTATATGCATTGATCCATGACCAACAATCAATGAATGTCCATAGATGGTATCCTTTTATATTACAGCCATCTTGAATTGCTTTCCATAAATAGGCGAGATGGTCTTGGATAAATTCAATGCGATAGTCATCAATCACCTGTCCATTTTCATCCATGAACCGTTCTTCATTAGCAACACCCATACCGTTTTCTGAGATAAAGGATTCAATATTTCCGTAGTTATTTTTGATGTCCATACATAAATCATAAATTCCTTTTTCATAGATTTCCCATCCACGATATTCATTCATTCGACGGCCAGGCATAGTATGCGGTTCAAAGAACCATTCTGGTAAGAATGGACTTTCTAGATTAACGGCAGAAGTTCTTGCTTTGACACGGCGTGGTTCATAGTAGTTTAGACCAAGTATCTGTGCGGTATTCTCTTCAATAATTTTTAGGTCTGTGTCATTGAAATCAACGGGTAATTGGTCATATTCCTCCAGCAACGAGACTAGTTTTTCTGGAAATACTCCTTTGACCATGGGATCTAAGAAACTACGAGTATAAAAAAGATCCGCAATTTCTGCTGCTTTTTTATCTGCTGAATTTTGGCTTCTTGGGAAAGTCGGACTCAAATTGAGAATTACTCCGATTTTGCTAGATAGCTGGTATTTTTTAAAAGTTTGAATGGCTTTTGCATGGGCTAATATGGTAAAGAACGCTGCTTGAGCACCACGCTTAAAATCAATGAGATTTGGATAGTGAAAATCTTCTAAATAAGAGCCCAAGATTGGCCCCAATGGTTCGTTAAAGGTGAACCAATGATAAACTAAGTCGCCAAACGCTAGAAAACAGGTATCAGCAAAATTTACATAAGCATCAACAACTTCACGTGATTCCCATCCTCCTTTATCTTGTAATTTTGCGGGCATATCAAAATGATAGAGATTCGCAAAAACTTTGATATTATTATTTTTCATTTCGGTAAAAAGATCTCGATAATAGGCTATCGCTTTCTCGTTTGGTTTACCAACCCCATCATTTGGAAACATTCGTGCCCATGAGATAGATACACGAAATGAATTGTGCCCCGTTTGTTTCATCAATTGAATATCTTCGTGGTAACGATGGATATGGTCTGTCGTAATACTAGGTCCAATTCGTTTATAAAAACGATGAGGTTCTTCGTGAAACCACCGATCCCATACGGTCTCTGCTTTTCCTGTTTCTCCACGCCCTTCAGATTGTTCTGCTGACCAAGCGGAGCCCCACCAAAAGTCATCTGGAAATGTTAACTGAGTTTGTCTTGACATTATCGTTTCCTCCTGTTCGTTTTTAATAGTGTAACATTGCTTTTAGTATAAATAAATACTTTTTATTAAAAATATATATCTTTTAGTGATGGGTATGTTTTTAGCTGTAAAAAGACAATTTTTTATGTTAAAGTATAAGTAATAGAGATGAGTATGAGGGAGTAAGTTATGAAGAAACAGCCAAAATATATGGAGGTTTATACGGAGGTAAAGAAAAAAATTGCCAATGGAACCTATCAAATCGGCGAAAAATTACCTACAGGCGATGAACTTGCGCATGAGTATCAAACAAGTAAGCTCACTGTGAAGAAAGGTATTGATATGCTAGTATCAGAGGGAGTTTTACGAACACGTAGTGGATTCGGAACGGAAGTTCTACGCAGACCAATTGATAATTCGAAAGTGTTTGGACCAAATGAAGGTCTTTTTGATTTAGTAGGGGAAGAACATGTGACGTCTGAAATCCATACGTTCTCAATTGAGTTGCCATCGAATGAAGTGGCAGAAATTTTAGAAATAAATCAAAAAGAGTATGTCTATAATATTATTAGAAGTCGTTTTATTGATGAACAACCGTATTCTATTGAGCAAACGTTTATGCCACTTTCTGTTATACCGGGGTTAGAACCAAAGCATTTGAAACGTTCTGTATATGGCTACATTACAAATGAGCTTGGTCTAGAGATTAAATCTTCCCATATTTGGATCAAAGGTGATGTGGCAAATGACTTCGATGCGGAAATTCTTTCTGTAAAACCAGACGAGTTTATGATAGAGGTAGACAAAGTGGTGTCATTGTCATCTGGTGTACCGTTTGAATATTCTCTTTCGAGACATTTATACAAAGATTTTATTTTTGAAGCAGTTTTTGTTGAGAAGTGAAGACCAACGAATTTCGTTGGTCTTTTTTTGACTTTAAAAAAAGATATATAATTTTAAATAAAGATATTTACTTTTTTAAAAAGCTGGTGTATGATCATCCCATAAGCAATCGCTTACAACTAAAAAAGGAGACTGATCGGGATTATGAGTAAAAAAGATGCTATTTTTGAAAAGTTCGGAATAATAGCCACAAGGCTAGGGAACCAGATTCATCTTCGAACACTAAGGGATGCTTTCGCCACTTTTATGCCTTTTATGATGTTGGCGGGATTTGTTACATTGATCAACTATGTTATTTTAGAGCCAACAGGATTTATGGGAAAAATCATTGATCCAGCAACATTAACGACGATTCAAGAAATCGGGACTTCCATCAGTAATGGAACGCTAAGTATAACGACGCTATTAGTTGTTGCGGCAGTTTCTTATCATATGTGTGTTAGCAGAAATTATACAAATCATATTGCTGCTGTTCTAGTCGCTATTTCAACGTTTATTGTTCTCACCCCTATGATGACGATGTTTACACCAGAAGGAAGTCAAGAAGCGCTGGAGGTAAGTGGGGTTATTCCTGTCACTCATACTGGTGCGTCAGGAATGTTCGTTGGAATTTTTGTGGGCTTAGCTGCTACGGAACTCTTTATTAAGTTATCAAATAACAAAAAGTTACAAATTCAGTTGTCAGGAAATATCCCACCAGCTGTGTTGAAGTCATTTAACGTCCTTATTCCAATCATGATTACTGTGACTACCTTCGCAATTGGTTCATTTGCTGTCAATCAATTATTCAATATGGATGTTAATTCGTTGATTACTACTCTAATCACTGGACCTTTAAGTAGGGTAACGACAGGTTTACCAGGGTTCCTCTTAATTACCTCAATTGCAAATCTCTTTTTCGGGTTTGGAATTCATCAAGCAGTGATATCAGGTTCACTTCTCGATCCGTTCTTAATTCAAAATATGCAAGAGAATATGGCTGCTTATGCGAATAGGGAAGATATTCCACATATCATAAACATGGCATTTAAAGATACGTTTGCTGTTATGGGAGGATCAGGAAATACTATTGCTTTGCTAATTGCTATTTTTATCTTTAGTCGTCGTAAAGACTACAAAGACTTTGCAAAATTATCCGTAACTCCTGCATTATTTAATATCAGTGAACCGATCATTTTTGGTTTACCAATTGTTTTCAATATTAGTTTGATTATTCCATTTGTATTGGCGCCGATTTTTTCCCTAACAGTTGCGTATTTTGCAACAGCTGTTGGTTTAATAAATCATGTTGTCGTGCAGATACCTTGGACCACTCCTCCTGTCATATCTGGATTTTTAGCAACTGGTGGCGATTGGCGAGCATCAGTCTTGCAAATTGTGATCATTGCTGTGAGTGTTTTTATCTACTTACCATTTTTACGTATCGATGAAAAAGTTACCTCAACAATAGGGAATGAAGAAGCAAATGATTGAGAAGAGGAAACTTCACAAGATTTTTTGAAGTCTTCTCAAACCAAAGGGAAGAGAAACAAATAAATTGAACAAATCTATATATCAAAAAGAGACCACATAGATACATGTGAGTCTCTTTTTTTTTGTGGGAATATCGATCGGTGAACTTGTGAATAGAGGGAAAGAATTACTTGAAGAATTTTTTTTTTACAAATCTATTGAGTTTCCATTCTATTTCTCACGGTTTTCGCTAACTTTTCAATAATGTACATTGCCGGTATCTGGGTTGTAATATCAGCTTCATTAATTTTTTCTAGCGAAATATTATAGGTTATTGCAATATCAGCTAATTTAGAAAGTGTTGAATTAGAGCTGCTGGTAATTCCTATTACTGAGCTTTCTGATAGATTCAAATGATTTAAATATTGAATGATTTCTGTGGTCTCGCCCGAAACGGATAAAGCGACGATACACATTTTTTTTGCTAACTCAGTGGATAGGTAATTAATAGGGTAGTTACTAGGATCTTCAATGCGAATCGCCATGTTAAATAGTGACGAGAAATAAAGAGAACCATATTCAGCAACAACATTTGAGGAGCCTACGCCAATAAAAATAATCAGCTCTTTTTCCATCAATAAGTGAACTGCCTCATCAAATTTATCTTCAAAGAATTTGTCTTGTGTCCGTGCTAAAAAATTCAAGAGTTCACTCTCAAAATCAAGTGTTTTTACCTCTTTTTCTTCTTTAAGAGATTCGAGATACGCACTGAGGTAAATTTTAAATTCAGAAAAACCGGTACAGCGAAATTTTTTACAAAAGCGTAGTACGCTGGCAGTACTCGTATGACTTTTCTCAGCTAATTCACGAATACTCATGGAAGCAACTGCATTTACGTCTGAAATTATTGCTTTATATACTTCAATATCCGTTTCATTTAAGTCTGGTTGATAGTCAAGAAACAACATAGTAATCCCCTCCTGTTACAAATTGTAACAGGATTGTAACCGGTGTCAATCGTTTGCTTTTGTAACCGTTTACTTAAAGGCGGTATTTATGGAGATAAAAATAATCTATACTGACCATGTAGTTAAGTTAAAGGAGTGTTTCAGGATGGATAAAGGAATAAAAATTGCAACAATTGGCGGTGGATCAAGTTATACACCAGAATTGATAGAAGGATTTATTAAACGATATGCTGAATTACCGATTTCAGAATTATGGCTTGTGGATATTGAACAAGGAAGCGAGAAATTAGAAATTGTTGGGGAACTTGCTAAACGTATGGTAAAAAAAGCGGAACTTCCAATGAAAATTTATATGACTCTTGATCGTGAAGCGGCATTAAAGGATGCGGACTTCGTTACGACCCAATTTCGTGTAGGTCTTTTGGAAGCGCGAGCGAAAGACGAGAGAATCCCTTTAACATATGACACGATTGGACAAGAAACGAATGGTCCAGGAGGGCTTTTTAAAGGATTACGCACGATTCCCGTTATCTTAGAAATAGTGAAAGACATGGAGCGTCTTTGCCCAGAAGCATGGCTGATCAACTTTACTAATCCAGCTGGCATGGTGACAGAAGCTGTCTTACGCCATAGCAATATGCGTAGAGTAGTAGGTTTGTGTAATGGACCAATTGGAATAGAACGTGGCATTGCAGAAACATTAAAAGTACCCAAAGAAGAATTATATGTTGAATTTACTGGACTAAATCATATGGTTTTTGCGAAAAAGATTTATCATAAAGGGATTGATGTGACCCAAAAAGTACTTACATTGATGACGCAAGATGCTGGTGATGCAGTTGGTCTGAAAAATATTGCTGATTTAGAATGGGAACCAGATTTTTTCCGAACACTTGGCATGATTCCCATCGGCTATTTAAGGTATTACTATCAAACAGCCACTATGTTGTCTGAGCAAAAACAATCAGCAGAAAAAGAAGGAACTCGTGCAGAAGTTGTGCAGAAAATCGAACATGAATTGTTTGAACTTTATAAAGATGAACATCTAGCAATCAAACCACCTCAATTATCAGAACGTGGGGGCGCTTATTATAGTGAAGCAGCATGTAATTTAATTAATTCCATCTATAATGACAAACGTGATATTCAAACGGTCAATACAAGAAATAATGGAGCCATCAGTGATATCGATTGTGATTCAGCGGTTGAAGTAAATTGTTTGATTACAAAACAAGGACCGATCCCTTTGACTACAGGTGAATTACCTATTCCTATCAAAGGGCTAGTTCAACAAATTAAGTCTTTTGAACGTATAGCGGCCCAAGCAGCTGTTACGGGAGACTATAACACTGCTTTATTAGCGATGACGATCAATCCCTTAGTTCCAAGTGATAGGACAGCAAAGCAACTACTTGATGAAATGCTTTGGGCACACAAAGAATATCTGCCGAATTTTTTTAAAGGAGAATGACAATGAATATAAAATACTATGTTGAGGCAAATTACCAGGAAGTCAGTAAGATCTGTGCAAAACTCATTTTAGATGTCTTGAAAGAAAAGCCAAATGGGTTATATTGCTTTGCAGGTGGTGATACACCCGTAGGAACGCTTAACATCATTGCAGAAGCAGCAATCAATAAAGAAATAGATTTATCCCAGGCAAAGTTTATTGAACTAGATGAATGGGTTGGAATCGATCCGAAAAATGAAGGCAGTTGTATATCCTATTTGAAAAGAAACTTATTCAATCGGGTTCCTATTGACCTAAAGCAACTTCACACATTTGATCCTTTAGCCGATGATTTAAATGAGGAATGCAAAAAAGCTGATAAATTTATCGAGGAGAATGGAGGAGTAACACTGAGTTTGCTTGGGGTTGGAGTAAATGGTCACTTAGGTTTTAATGAGCCTGGTTCGTCCTTCGAAGATAAAGCTCATATAGTGAACTTAGACGAATCAACCCAAAGTGTTGGGAAAAAATATTTTTCAGACGAGAAAGTTGATCGTACGAAAGGAATTACGTTAGGGATAGGACAATTATTACAATCTGGAACAATGATCGTACAAGCTAGTGGAGCAAAAAAGAAATCTGCGATACAACAATTTCTAAGCGGTACGATTACAAAAGAGTGTCCAGTTACTTCTCTATGGTTGCACAAAGATCCTGTGTTGGTGGTTGATAAGGAAGTCGTGAACTAAAAGGAGGAAAAAAGATGCAGGTCATTGAGAACAAGGTATTGCCTATATTGCTGAAAATAGGCAATAGTAAACACTTAGTTGCTATAAGAAATGGGATTTCCATGACGATTCCTTTTACTATTGTTGGAAGTATCTTCCTAATCATTGGTAACTTTCCAATACAGTCATGGATGGATTTTGTGTCAAATTGGGGGCCGCAGTTGAATGCACCAGTCAATGTTACGTTCGGAATCCTTGGACTGATATCTGCAATTGGCATAGGCTATCATTTAGGAAAAGAGTTTGGTGTTGATGCTATTTCTAATTCGATGCTCACAACTATCGGCTTTCTTCTAGCAACATTAAACGATGACTGGACGATAAATTTGGCTAATTTTGGTGCTAGTGGTATGTTTACCGCGATCATTGTTGGGGTATTTGTCACTCATGCTTTTAAATGGTTTGTCACTCATAATATTGTAATAAAAATGCCAGAAGGTGTGCCGCCCACTGTAGCAACTTCTTTTGCAACGTTAATCCCAGGAGCATTTATTCTGACCGTTATATGGATCGTCAGAACTTTATTAGGGGTTGATATCAATGAAATCATTACTATTGTTTTCCAACCTTTAATGCAAGGGATGGGAACACTCCCAGGCATGCTGCTATACACACTTCTCGTTTGTTTGCTATGGATATGTGGAATCCACGGAGACAATGTTTTGTCTGGAATTGCGACCCCTGTTTTCCTAAGTTATCTTGCTGATAATACGGCAGCTTTTCAAAGTGGTGTAGAAGTTCCTCATGTTTTTGCCGATGGATTTTGGATTGTCTTTATGTGTTTAGGCGGAACTGGAGCAACACTAGGTCTAGTGTTAAATATGCTCCATTCCAGAAGTAAGATGTATAAGTCGATTGGACGATTATCATTGCCGTCAGCTATTTTTTGTATCAATGAACCGGTTATTTTTGGTTTGCCTATTGTGATGAATCCTGTAATGCTTATTCCCTTTATAGCAACGCCTATGGTCCTATGTATCGGTACGTATATCCTAATGAATATTGGTATAGTAGGACCGATTGTTATTCAAGTTCCATGGACTATTCCTCCTATTATTGGTCCTTATTTAGCTACTAATGGTAGTATTGGAGCAGCTGTTTGGTCTGTTGTATCAATTGCTATCTCATATTTTATTTATATGCCATTTTTCAAAATATTGGAAAAGCAGCAAGTAAAAAACGAAGCCGCAAAGACACAGGAAACGGAAACAACGATTCCTGTTAGTATAAGTGAGTAGATAGAAAAAGCTTATTTTCCATCATTCATTAAGATAAGTCTTTTAGGTATCAGAAAATAACTTTAAAAAAGTATATTGGAAAAATGACGATTGCTTTTAATGATTCTGATAGTTTCAATAATAAAACAACAAATAGCATCAGTATCTAAGCGAATCAGTAAATGATTCGCTCAGACTGTAGACAAACCTTATACAAACATGAAGTTTGTCTTTTTTCTATGTAATATTCTATGGATAATCGATAGAATAGGCAGTTTTCCTTTAGGAAAACGTCTCTTTTGCGCTCTGATCCTTTTTATTTTTGCTAGTTTTTTCATATTAAGACACGCAAAAGTAAGCCCAATTTTCATGTGCATTTTTTCAATTCCTATTTGATTGGTATAACGTAACCCATGAAATTCTTTTGCTGTCCCAAAAATTCGTTCAATGATTTCTTTTCTCTTTTTATAAAGTTCTTTGAACCAACTTTGATGGCGTATCTCTTCACAGGTCTCTATAGCTTCAGCCCAAATGTGACTAGTGATTACTTTGGTATGATTTTTTGAGTTGGTACACTTAGACAAGAAAGGACAATTTTTACAATCCTTTGGATTGCTTTTGTATTCGATATATCCTTTGCGATTGGTAGTGGCATAAGAGAGTACTTTATTATTGGGACAGATATAACAATTATAGTAATCGTCATAAACATATTCATGTTTCTTGAAATAGCCTTTTTTAGTCATAGGACGTTTGTATGGGAAAATTGGGGTCAATTTATGTTCGAGTAGTAAATGTGCAATTGCTGGTGTCTTATACCCAGCATCCATAATTAATTTTTCTAGGGGAAAAGCTCCTTTGAGCTTGTTAAATAAAGAAACAAACGTACGACTGTCATGAAAGTTCCCTGGGTGTGTAGTATAACCTAATATCCATCCATGTTTATCACACGCCACTTGTGAGCTATAGGCAAAAACTTCTTTGTGTTCACCTTTATGAAACCAACCACTTTCAGGATCAGTCGTACTTCTTTTTTTCAAGGAAGTTTTACTTTCTGCGTTTGTTTCTTTTAAGGGCTTTTTTAAATGTTTTTCTCGATTCTTGGTGATTTCTTTTGTCAGCTTATCTGTATAAAAAACAGCTTGTTCCATTACTTCGACAGATTCTTTTTTGTTACGATTCGCATGTGCTTTAATATGCGTACTATCAATAAATACTTCGGAAGTATCTACGATACCTTCAGCGATACATTGTTCTAGAATTTCATAAAAAATTTTTTCAAAGAGATCTGTTCCTTTGAACCGTCGCGTATAGTTTTTACCAAATGTTGAAAAATGAGGAACAGGATCTTCTAAACTCAAACCCAAAAACCAGCGATAAGCGATATTCACTTCTATTTCTTTTATTGTTTGTCTCATACTTTTAATGCCAAATAGATATTGAATCATTGGTAATTTAATTAGAAGAATAGGATCCAAGCTAGGACGTCCTTGGATTTCATCGTATTTCTCTTTAACCAATTCATAAATAAAGGAGAAATCAATACAATGATCTATTTGCCGCAATAAATGGTCCTGTGGGAGCAAGTCTTCAAGAGAAAAGAAACCGATTTGTGCGCGTTTACTCATATCTTGTTTTGAGAGCATCTGGATACACCTCCAATTGATACTCTTATTTTAACGGATAAAAAAGACAAAGCACTAAAAACTAGTACTTTGTCTACAGTCTGAGCGAATCAGTAAATGATTCGCTTTTTTTAATGTTGTATTTTTTATCCATTTGTTTCTATCAACAAAACCTTCTCGGATACTATATTGGATGTTATGGTAATCCTTGAAATCACCTCTTCGGTCCATCGTTTAAAAAAAACGGAGTTTCAGTTGTACCGAGAAATGATGGCGATTTCATTTTGTGCAAGCTATAGTTTAGGTGGGGGTAGCAAATATGATTCATTTCAAATTGACGTATCTGTTTTCAGAACCAAATGTTGAGGCGTTTCTTGATTTGACGAAGTGGAGGGATGAGGAATTTTTGGCGGAGATTGCCATAATCAATCAAATCACTGAACAGCGGTTGAATCAACGAATCATGATTCATGAGGGAGAAGTTTTGATTCCTTCACTGATTCAACGAAAATGGCCGGAAATTCTTTTCGATGTCCAGAAGAATACGTTGTTTTTTTCGGAAGAAGAGCGGCGGTCCATGATTTATCTTCTGACTTTTTCAGCAGTGAAAGATTTATCCGTCTATCAGTTTCAAGAGCTGTTCTATGTCAGTAAAAATACGATTTTGAAGGATGTAAAGGGGATCAGAGAGGAACTTGCAGCTTTCAAGATTCAACTATTGTACTCTCGAAAATATGGCTTTTATCTAGAGGGAGAGGAATATCAGATTCGCGCTCTTGCCTTTCGAAAGGTCAGCACGTTATCCAATACGAAAAACGGGAACTTGCTCTTATTTGAGGGAATCTATGAGCAGGATAAAACGATCTATGTTCAAATCAGAGATCGTTTGTCCGCAACACTGACTGATTTCAATCTGGTGATCGTTCCGAGTCGCTTCGAAGAAATGCTTTATTTTCTTAATTATCTATCCTTTCGGATGGCAGAAACGGCTGTTTCTTTAGCGGAGACAGAAATACCGCTGCTCCAGTCGCTGCATGTCCATCAAGTCAGTCAGCAGTTTTTAGCAGAATTTCCTGACATCAAAGATCGGAAAACAGAAGAACTTTATGTAACTATCCTGTTGAAAACGATTCTGCAAGGAGATATCGAAGATACTTCATTAGAGTTTTTATTGGAATGTGCCAGTAAGATCATTCATGAAATGGAACGGCTGGCAGCTATCGAGTTTGTGGACTATCGCACCCTTTTGATGAACACATTCTATCATCTTGTCCCGGCGTATTTTCGAATCCGCTATGGTTTTCCACTGGAGAATGTACTGATTGAAGAAATCAAGCTGCAATACAATGAGTTGTTTGAACTGACGAGACGAGCACTGGGTTCTTTAGAAGACCTAGTCGGCACGATCCCTGATGAAGAAATCGGTTATTTTACGATTTTGTTTGGTGGAGAAATCAGTAAACAAAAGGCCAAACGTGATTACTTCCAACTAAATGCATTAGTCGTCTGTCCCAGTGGCATCAGTTCATCCTTGATTTTGGAATCAGAGTTAAAGGAACTGTTTCCCCAGATCCATTTTTTGCCGGCTCGTTCGATCGAAGAGTATGAAAATGTTCGGTTTAATGAAGAGATTGATCTGATTTTTTCCAGTGCGCCGATCAAAACCAAACGACCCTGTTATGTGATCAATCCGATTATGACGCCCATTGAGAAGGATGAATTGGTTAGAAACGTACAAGCGGCATTCTTTCCTTCAAAAACTGGTTTGCATTCCATTGACGATGTGTTAGAAGTGATTTTGCCCTATGTTGATTTAAAAGCAGGAATCAGTAAGCAAAAGCTGAGAAAAATTTTGCAAAGAAAAATCAATCGAGAATTGAATAGAAGGGAAGACCAACGTCCGATGTTATCAGATTTATTAACAGCAGAAACCATCCAATTTACCGAGGTGCCGCTGACTTGGCAAGAAGCCATCCGAGAAGCTGCTGCGCCATTAAAAAAGACCAATAAAATTGAGGAACAGTACATTACCGCCATGATCAATAAAGTGGTGGATCACGGTCCTTTTATCCATATTGGAAAAGGCATCGCTTTGCCTCATGCGCGTCCAGAAGATGGGGTCAATGCCATCGGGATGTCGTTATTAAAAGTCAAAGAACCAGTGCTTTTGAATGATGATCCGCAACACCCCATTCACGTGTTTATATGTTTGGCGGCGGTTGACAATGAACTCCATCTAAAAGCGTTAGCGAGTTTGACTAAAATTTTGTCGAATAATGAAAAACTAACTGCGTTACTTTCCGCAACCAATGCGGATCAAATAATTGAAGTGATTAGAGAAGGAGAAGATGAAAAATGAAATTTGCAGCAGTGTGTGGGTCAGGATTAGGATCAAGTTTTATGGTGGAGATGAATATCAATTCTGTTTTAAATGAACTGGGTGTCTCAGGTGTGGAAGTGTCCCATTATGATTTAGGAAGTGCCGCACCCGATATGGCGGATGTTTTCTTCGTTGGCGGCGATTTAGCCGATAGTGCGCAGCATCTAGGTGAGATCGTAGTGTTAGACAGTATTATCGATCTCGATGAATTGAAGCAAAAGGTTCAAGCCGTTTGTCAGGAAAAAGGATTACTATAAAAAGGAGTAGACAGTCATGAACGAATTTTTAGATATTCTTGTTGATATCGCGAGTACCCCAGCGATCTTAGTTGCGCTGATCGCCGTTTTGGGGAATGTGCTGCAGAAAAAAGACATTGCCACGATCGTCAAAGGGGGCATCAAAACCTTTGTTGGGTTTCTCGTGGTCACTGCCGGGGCTGGAGTGATCGAAAGCTCTCTGGCGCCATTTGGGGAGATGTTCCAAGCAGCCTTTAACATGCAAGGGGTCGTACCAAATAACGAAGCGATCGTTGCGCTAGCGTTGACAACTTACGGCACCTATACCGCACTTATTATGTTAGCCGGAATGGCCTTCAATATTTTGATTGCCCGTATCACTCGCTTTAAATACATTTATTTGACTGGGCATGCCACGTTGTATATGGCGTGTATGATTGCGGTTATTTTGAGCGTTACTGGAATGAATACTTTTAATCTAGTTTTATTTGGGGGCTTAGCGTTAGGGATCTGTAACACGATTTTCCCAGCGATCGCACAACCGTTTACCCGAGAAATTACTAAAAATGATTCCGTCGCATTGGGGCATACGGGGAACTTCGGCTACGCATTGAGCGGGTTGATTGGGAAATACGTCGGCAATAAGGAAAAATCTACCGAAGACATCAATTTTACGAAAGGCTTGTCTTTCTTGCGGGATTCTACTGTTAGTATCACGATTACGATGGCGGTTGTATACGTGATCGTAGCAATTTTTGCTGGGAGTGAATTTATTACGGAAAATCTTAGCAATGGCACGAACTCGATCATTTATTCGTTGCAGCAAGCAGGTTCGTTTGCCGCTGGTGTCTTTGTGATTTTAGCTGGTGTCCGTTTGATTTTGGCAGAAATCGTACCAGCCTTTAAAGGGATTTCTGAAAAGCTTGTTCCTAATGCGATTCCTGCATTGGATTGTCCAATCGTCTTTCCTTATGCGCCAAATGCTGTTCTGATTGGTTTTCTAACCAGTTTTGTCGGTGGGATCGTTAGTTTGATCATCATGGTCTTCACAGGAACAACCGTTATTATTCCAGGGGTCGTACCCCATTTCTTCTGTGGCGCAACGGCAGGTGTTTACGGCAATGCAACGGGTGGTGTGCGAGGCGCCGTCATTGGGTCTTTTATTCATGGGATCATTATCAGCTTTATGCCGATCTTGTTGATGCCAGTCATGGGGGATCTTGGGTTCCAAGGATCAACTTTCTCTGATACCGACTATGGGGTTGCAGGGATCTTCCTAGGAAACCTAGCCAATATGGGCGGTCAAATCGCCATCTTCTCAGGGATAATTGCGGTAGTCGCGGTCTTGATCGGATTGACGATTTTCAAGAAAAACAGTCGGGCAAAATCTGTTTCTGAATAAATAGAGGATGGAGGGATAAATAGTGGCAATCAGTGAACAAAAATACCACGAGCTTGAAGAATTAGCGGCAAAGATTCGTTTAGATACCCTTTGCAGCATCAAGAAAATGGGACAAGGCCATCTGGGCGGCTCCTTTTCAATTGTTGAATTATTGGCCGTTTTGTACGGCAAACAGCTGCGAATCAATCCACAAGATCCACAGTGGGCGGATCGTGACCGACTCGTCTTGTCAAAAGGGCATGCTGGCGCCGCACTGTATAGTGCATTAGCAAATACGGGCTATTTTGATCGGTCGTGGTTATGGACGATCAATGAGGGCGGCACGAGACTGCCTTCCCATCCAGATCGCTGGAAAACGCCGGGGGTTGATGCCACCACAGGTTCACTGGGGCAGGGAACTTCCATGGCTGCTGGGATCGCGACAGGCCTGCGCTTGGCAGGCAAGGACAATTTTGTTTATTTGATCGTTGGAGATGGCGAACTAAATGAAGGACAGTGCTGGGAAGCCTTCCAATACATTGCCCACTTTAAACTGAATCACTGTATCGTCATTATTGATGACAACAAAAAACAGCTAGATGGGCCAACCAAAGACATTCTTGATCCCTTTGACATCCAGCAGAAGATGACTGCTTTTGGCTTTTATACAGAAAAAGTTCCAGGGGCAGACATGCAAGCCATTGATGAGGCAATCGAGCGCTGCAAAGCAATCGAAGACCAAGCGGTTTGCATTGTCTTGGACAGCGTGAAAGGACAAGGCGTTCCTTTCTTTGAAGAACTAGATGCCAATCACTCCGTGAAGTTTACCACGGATGAGATCAATCAAGCGGCAGAAGCGGCAATCAAAGAATTGACGATAAAAATCGAAGGAGGACGCTAAGGCATGTTTACATTAAGCAAAACCACTGCTGCTGGTAAAGAGCTGCGAACTTGTGTCGTTGACACATTGGTGGAACTCATGGATGAAAATAACCAGCTAGTTGCGTTAGATGCCGACCTTGGTTCTGCCAGCGGCTGGACCACGATTGCCAACAAACATCCCCAACGCTTTATCAACATGGGGATCGCGGAAGCCAATATGGTTGGTGTCGCGGCTGGCTTGAGTTTAACCGGTTATACACCTTTTATCCACACCTTTGGGCCATTTGCGACGCGTCGGGTATTCGATCAGCTGTTTATTTCTGGCGGCTATGGCGGCAATACGATCAATATTTACGGTTCTGATCCAGGGTTTGCAGTCGGGCATAACGGCGGCACCCATACGACATGGGAAGATGTGGCTTTGATGCGAATGATTCCCCAATCGATCGTCTGCGATGCAGCGGATGAAGTCCAAATGGCGTGGATCATAAACACCTTTAGCCAATTATCAGGCATTCATTACGTACGAGGCAATCGGAAAGCGGTTCCGACGATTTATGAAAAAGGCTCGACCTTTGAACTAGGAAAAGGCAATATTTTAAGACCAGGCGATGAACTGTTGTTGATTGCTAGCGGACAATTGGTATCTGAAACACTGCAAGTGGCAGAAGAATTAGCAGAAATAGGAATTAGCTGCGAAGTGATCGACATGTTTACCATCAAACCAATCGATAAAGAATTGATCCTCCGCGAAGTTCAGGGGAAACGGCAAGTCATCACCATCGAAAATCATTCTATTACCGGTGGACTAGGAAGTGCCGTCGCCGAAGTGCTTGCTGAAACAGGCAGTGCTGTCCCCTTAAAACGTATTGGTGTCAACGAACGATTCGGTCAAGTCGGCACACCCGATTTCCTGCAAAAAGAATATGGCTTAGATGCTGCTTCTATCAAGCAGCAAATAGTCGAAGGGAAGGTCAGGGGATAGAAAAAAGAAGCATCAACGAATCAATGGTTGGTGCTTCCTTCTCATTTATTTCAGGTCTTGCGAAAAACGTCAAACAGCGCATCAGTCCTGCTGTTTGACGTTTTTTTGTGTGAACTAGGACAAAAACCAGCGCCGCAACTTTTCTGCTTCGGTTAATGGAAAGTAGAAAAGCTTACTTTCAGTGAGCGTATCTTCGGTTTTGATGGTCAGCTGTGACTTGCCAAGCCCTTTTTTGTGCTGCCAATACGTCGTGGTGACGGTGAAATCTTGGATTTTATTTTTCTTCAGATAAGCGGTCACCTTAGTAAGACCGCGAATCGTTTGGCACAACAATACGTGATTGTCTAAAAATTGATAGCCTTGTATTTTGCCCCGCCAAATACTTGATAACACGAAGGAGCCAAAGAACACGAAGAAAATCAGCGCTAACCACCAGAAAAAGAAGGCGGAGATTCCTACAGCAAGGAGTCCGATCAGCAGCGGCCAACGGCAGAAGTACCAAAAGTTGGGTCGCGGATTTTTCACTAGAGCGGTTTGTTGAAACGACCATTCGGGCAAAAAGCGGGCCAATGTGTCGGTCAGCTGCGCCTCTTTCAAAATGGGGAACAGATAGACCGTATCATCGCTTTCTGACGAACTGCCAGCAGCCAGCAGTAACTTGACGGAGCTTAGATGAAAGATTCTTCGATAAAGGTTTTGTTCGACACTCAGCCCTTGGATCCTAGCGAGGGGAATCGTTTGGTGACGTTTAGAAAACAAGCCTTGCGTGATCAACAACTGTTGCTGGTTCGTTTTCACCGTAAAGCCATAATAGCGGAAAAGATTCCTGGCGATCGCAAGGAAGAAAAACAAAATCAGCAGCCCGAGTAAAATTGCAGCACCTAATAAAAGGCCAAGTTGCTGCAATTCCGATGCATAGGCAAAGAAATTGGGAATGTTGTCAATCACGTTGTAGCCGATGACTAGAACCAAGGTGAAAACAGAAAAATCAGTGAGAGAAAACAAGAAAATCTCCTTGAATTTCAAAGTGAATGTTTCTAACGGCTGCGCTGACTTCTCAGCCGAAAACGCAGCGTAATCGTCGGTTGGTTCTTCTCTACTAGTTGTTTGGGCAGTCGGCTGTTGTGGTGTCGCAGCCGCCTTTTTTGACGCTTCGATTGAGGCAATGAGAGCCAGAGGCAATGCAGGGAAAAGAATTTCGGCTTCACCACTCGAACTTGCGGCGCTTTCCAACTTCACTTCAGCTAATTTAAATGGACGTAAATAAAAGTAATGATTCTCTTGAATGGTTTGGATGCGTTCAAATGGCAAAATCGTTTGTTTTTGGATAAAGAGTCCTTTGTTGACTAGTACACTCGTTTGATCGATTTGAAAGGTAAAGCGGGCGTAAGACAGTACCGCAAAAATCAGACACACCAGTAAAAATAGCAGAATGCCGCCCAGAATCATCGGAAAAGAAGGGGCGTCGTTGAATAATTTGAATACAAACAGAAACGCTAGTACCAGAAAATTTTTGCAATTTTTGAACCAATAAAGACCGATACACAGCAACGGCAGTCGTTGTTTTTCATAGATCATCTTTGACCACCTCGACTAAATTCATGATGGTTTCTCGCAAGCGTTCGGCTTGCGCCACTGGCAAGCCTTCAATGGTGTGGTTGGTGGCAGCCGTATGGATCTGTAAGGAGACTAAAGCGTATTTTCGCAAAAAGATCCCTTGGTCCGTTTCGATGTGCTGGATTCGACGGATCGGAATATACGTGGTGTTGCGAAATAGATAGCCACGTTGAATAGCGATATCCTTTTCTTGGATCTCGTAGCGATGGAATTTGTAACGGTAGTTCATTAGCACAAAAGAAAGCAGATGGCTGATCAAAGTCAGCGCCAATAAGCTTGACCAAAGGGCGAACACCCAGAAATGAAGCCAGTTTTGCGTGGCTAGAAACCAAAAAGAAGCAGCGAAAATCAGGCTGAAAATAATCAGTGACGTAATCCTTCGCAACCGCCAAACACGAATGATGGTCTGAGGCATTTGTTCATTTAATAAGGGATAATTCAAGGGAAACGTCCTCTCTATAAAAAAATGACTAATAAGTATAAATATAATGGTGCAGTGTAAGAAAAACAAGAGGCAAGGGAGAATTCAGTAAGGACAGCTGGCTCGATTGCGAAAAGATGTGTGAGAAATCTTCTTATAAAACAAGGAAGAACTGTCGTCTAGTAACCTAAAAAAAAACCGTCTTAGATGACGGTCCTAGGGGGATCACATTCAGATGTTTTCGTTTAAAACAACCAATCATTGGTTAAAAAACTTGGATTACAGTGATCGCTTAGAAATACCTTATGAGTAAAACGAGAAATTCTCTCTTTATCTCAGTCTTTATTTATCGGATAGTACGAACGATTTTTTCGGACTTCAATGAAAATGAAGAGAACAAAAAGCAAGGTAAGGAGGGCACATACTATCCTAATTATTGACGAATCACCGATTTCTTCAAGCAGCAGGTAGAGCACAAGACCCAAAGACAAAACATAAACACCTGTCCAAAAGGCGCATTTGCTCATTGATTTTGAGATTGCCTGACTATCTGCTTGTGCTTTTTGATTTTCAGTCAAATCATTGTATCCAGCTATCAAGAAGCCCCATTTTTGTTTGCGAAACTGAACACCACACAAAAAGCATCCGAGAGCAAATACAACGACCAAAAGATAAATCAACCAATACAAGTTTTCTCACTCCTTTCTTATCGTTCAAGAATGATCGTTAGGTTTCGTGTTTCAACACCACTCATTCAGCGAAACGTCGAACCATCGTAATATCTGTTTCCAAATAGCCCATTTTTTTGTATAGCTGATACGCAGACTGATTATGGGCAAAAACGTGCAAGCCGATCTCAGTGATGCCTTGCTGGATCGCCCACTTTTCCAAAGCCTGTAACGCTTTGGTGCCATAGCCTTTTCCTCGCTGGTCTTCCTCGATGATAAAGTCATAGATGAAGGCTTTCTGGGCAGCTGTGTTGACCCAAATCACCCCGATCGGTTCACTAAAATCAGCTGCAAATAAAGAAAACAAGTGATTGTTTTCGGTGGCAGTCCCTTGAGGAAGCAGGGAAGCAAAGCTTTCTTTGGCTAGGGCGAGGGCCTCGTCTTTGGCCCATGTGCCTGCTTAGACTTTGTCATTGGCGTATTCGAAAATTGCATTGGTTAAGTAAGCAGCATAGTCGCTGTCTTTCATTGGGATTAAGTTCATCTATTTCTCCTTTTGTCCTTTTCGGCTCTTCTTAACCTACAGAATGATTGTAGGCAATGAGAAACAAGGACATTTGATATGAAACGGTTTGTTTCCCCTTCAGTTGAGGCGCTCTGGCAGCGGGTCTCGTCGTTGAAACAAAAACAGGTCATCCGGTGCAAACTGGTGTCGTGCATCGCAAGTATAGCCTCGTAGCCAGTCAACCCCATCGATGCGGCGAACGTAGAATCCTTTGGGGAAATCGTCGGTTTTTTCCAAAGGCACAGAAGCGATCGTGATTGCGGCAGCTGGCGCTTTTCCTTGGGATTTCAGTCCGGTACTATTTGCCAGTTGATGATAGCTGAGGCGAAAGTGTAAGGCCATTTCCAATGTACAATCGGTCAGTCCATAAGAAGGTGCAGCTGCAAAAATCTCCGTCAAAGAGCCACCTTGGGTGAGTCCTAGTTCTTTAAGAGAAACAATCACACAAGTAGTACGCTGTTTATCGGCACTGAAGGAGAGCTGGGGATGGCGCAAGAGCTGGTTGGCATACGCGTTTAAGTGAATCTGATTTTCTTCCAACTGCTGGCAAAGGCGGTTTAGCGAAACCCCGCCATACTGTACGATTACTTCCTTCAAATCAAACACTCCTTTCAATAGGGATCCTTTTCCTAAAAAATCAGTTCGCACCCTCGTTCTTGGACAAATTGGCATAAATCGCAGCAACTTCTTCTTGGTAACGATTCTTTAGTCGAGGGGGACTTAAAATGCGTAGGCTTTTTCCAAAAGAGAACAAATAGGGCACTACCCAGCTTTCCTCGGGCAAATCAACGGTAACCACAGCAGTGCCTTCCTCCGTCAAAGTAATATCCTGATGATCGAACTCATCATATACCCGATAAAGAACGTCGGCTTGAAAGAATAGACGCGCAGGATAGGTGTCAACAGTCAACTCAATGGCAGAATCAGGCGCAGGGACCGGGAAAAAATGCTGTTCGGTGACGTGGACCTGACTCATGCGGCTGATTTTAAATGTCCGAAAGGCATTCTTTTGCTGGTCGAAGGCTTGCAGATACCATGCTTGCGAACGAAAAAGCAGTTTGTAAGGCTGACAGACGCGTTTTTTCGGTCCCTGTTTACTGATATAGTCAAAGGTGATCACGTGGTTCGTTAAAATACTCTTTCTTAATAAATCAAACGTGTCGTTGCCGTTTTCTCGCCGATGCCAAGTGGAAAAATCTACCTCTAGCCAATCAGCATCGGGCTGCTTAAACAAGGATTGCAGTTTTGCCAGCGATTGCCCACTGATCTGTGGCGTTAGCTGGCGAATCCCTTTCAACGCCAAAAGTAGGTTTTTTCGTTCTTCCTCTGATAATAACACTTTATCCAACACAAAACTGCTTAACAGATAAACGCCGCCATTTCGACCCGTTTCGGTATAGATGGGCACGCCAATACTGCTTAGGGTATTGATATCTCTGGTGATGGTGCGAGTCGAGACTTCAAATTGTTTGGCTAATTCAGAAGTGGTTGCTTTTTCATGATTCAACAGGTGATAGATAAGGCCGAACAGGCGCGTCGTACTCACTGGGGTTACTCCTTTTTGGAAAAGATGGTGAAACACTGACACAGGGTGTCTAGGTTTCTATCGTATCATAAAGACAAAGAAGGAGGAACGCTAATGAAATTTTCGATAATAGCAACTGAAAGAACCAATAATTTTACTGATCCAGCGATTCAAGCAAAAATCACTGGCTTATGGGAGAAAAACAGCGAAGCGGTCAAGAAAGCCGCAGAAAAAGGAATGGCCATCGCTTGCGTTTACCACGGGTATGAGTCAAACTATCAAGGAGACTATGCCGTTTCTCTTTGTTGCGAAGAAACGGAGCAAGCAGACTTTGATACAGAAAAATATACTTGGAAAAAGTATCCGGTCGATCGGCGTGATGCGCAGGGCATTTTGACTACTTGGCGTCAAATCTGGTCTGAGGAAGAAAACCACCAGCTGCAGCGCAAGTATTCCTTTGATTTTGAACAATATGCGCCAGACGGCGAAGTAACGATTTTTATCGCCATTGCTGAAAGCGACAAAGAGCAGCCATTTTCCTGAATAGGAGGACAAACAATGAGACAATATGAAAGCAAAGCAGCGCTGATCCAAGAGATCACAGAGCGTTACCAAAAATTTCGCCAAGAATTTGTTGAAATTCCCGAAGCGTTACGAAATCAGCGAACAGCTGGGGTCGATAAGACGCCTTCAGAAAACTTGTCTTACCAAATCGGCTGGGTCAGTTTGTTATTGTCATGGGAAGCACAGGAACAGCAAGGGATGAGCGTTCACACACCTGCTGAAGGGTACAAATGGAACAACCTTGGCGGATTGTATCAATCTTTTTATCAGACATACGGCAGTTTGACCTTAGCACAGCAGCAAGAGCTCTTAGACCAAAAAGTGACGGCCCTTTGCCAGTGGATCGAAGGCTTATCCGATCAGGAATTGTTTGAAGCAGGGCAGCGGGATTGGGCAACCACCAAAGCACAGTGGCCAGTCTATAAATGGATCCATATCAATACAGTAGCACCCTTTACCAATTTCCGAACGAAAATCCGAAAATGGAAAAAGGAAGCACTGCATTGATCAATAAAAGAAGCAAGCTGGTTGAGCGTTTTTTAGCAACTGAGGGAACAGCTAACTTAAAGAATTGTTAAACAGTTGATCTGTGAAGATCAGCTGTTTTTTTTGTTTTGTGTCATCGCAAGAAACCACCTGGAAAGCCTATGATAGCTTATTGTCTAGTCGGTTCAGGTTAAGAAATAAACTGTTATTTTAATTCCTAAAGTGACGCGAAGGTGACAAAAATGAAACGCCAATTCGTAAATGGGTATGCTATATTTTAAACAGTACTTGTTTTTTTACAGAAAAAAAGCGGGGAGTCGATGGCGTATCTTACGCAATCGACGCCAATTGTTTTTATAGAAAAAACACAAAACCATTCCCAAGTCTGATGCAAATTTGCTGAATATTCAGCAAAATAAAAGTAAATGACTAAGAATAGAAAGGGTGAGGATCATCGAAAACAACCAAACCATTGGCTTGACGTCAGGAGAAGTCAAGGCGCGGGTGCAGCGCGGTCAAGTCAATAAGACAAAAAAGGATACGACGAATACGTACCCGAAAATCCTTTTTACCAATATCTTTACCTTTTTCAATTTGATCAACTGTGTCCTATTCTTTCTCGTCTGTTTGACGGGTTCTTATCAAAACGGCTTGTTCGTTTTTGTTGTCTTCAGCAATGTGATCATCAATCTCTTTCAAGAAGTTCGTTCCAAACGAACGCTGGATAAGCTGGCATTGCTAAAAGTTGCCAAAGCCGATGTTTATCGGGATGGCAAGCTGGAGAATTTGCCGATCCACAAACTCGTAATGGATGATGTGTTACGACTGAAAAGCGGGGATCAAGTGCCGACGGATGCCAAAGTCATTCAAGGGTCTTTAGAAGTCAATGAATCCTTGCTGACTGGTGAAATGGATACGATCTACAAGCAGCCAGCAGACGAGTTGTTTTCTGGCAGTTTTATCACTGCTGGCGAAGCGTTATGCCAAGTGATCCACGTAGGCGCTGACAACTATATCGCAAAAATCAACAAAGAAGCCAAAACCATCAAACGACAAAAATACATGATCCAAGGCAGTTTAAACAAAATCATTCGTTGGATCAGTCTGATTTTGGTGCCGTTATGTACCCTCTTGTTCGTCAAACAGTTCTATTTCTCTCATGCAACTTTCAACACCGCCATCTTACGGACGGTGGCGGCAGCTGTGGGAATGTTCCCCGAAGGTTTGTTTTTATTGACCAGTGTCACATTGACCATCAGTGCCGTCTATCTGGCGCGCAAAAAAGTGATGGTGCAGGAATTGAACTGCATTGATGCCTTGGCACGGGTCGATGTTCTTTGCTTAGATAAAACGGGCACGATCACCGAAGGCAAGATGACGGTGGAAAAGACGATTTCCTTTCAATCGGACACACCGTTGGCAGAAATCACTGGTAACTTAATGGCGCAGCTACCCGATCAGAACCCAACGGCAATGGCGCTGCGAACCTTTTTCCCAGAAAAAATGACGTACCAGATGCAGCAAGTCGTCCCCTTTTCATCAGATCGCAAATTCAGTTGCGTCACGTTTGAAGGACAAGGCACTTATTTCATCGGAGCTGCGTCGATTTTACTAGGAACCAACCATGAAGCTGTCTTAAAACAGGAAAGGCAGCTGGCAGAAGAAGGCTACCGAGTGATCGTTTTGGCTCACAGTACGCAAGGCTATGAGGAGGAAGGACTGCCGACGGATATTGAACCGCTGGGCTTTTACTTACTGTCAGACACGATTCGTGAAGATGCCAAAGAGACCTTGGAGTATTTTCGTTCACAGTCAATCCAATGCAAGATCATCTCTGGCGATGATCCAGTGACAGTCAGTCAAATCGCGAAAAAAGTCAATCTACCAGGGGCTTCTGATTTTATCGATGTATCAAAATTAACTGCAGCCGAATTAAAAGAAGCTGTCAGCAACTATCAGATTTTTGGTCGAGTGACGCCGCAACAAAAAAAAGAAATGGTGCTCTACTTGAAAGAACAAGGGCATACTGTCGCGATGACTGGCGATGGCGTCAACGATGTTTTGGCGCTGAAAGAAGCCGACTGCTCGATCGCAATGGCTTCTGGTGTCGATGCTGCGCGTCAAGTGTCAAATCTGGTTCTTTTGGAAAATCAATTTGATGCTTTGCCATCGGTCATGGATGAAGGCCGCCGAGTGATCAATAACATTACCCGCTCAGGTTCATTGGTGCTAGTGCAAGTCTTATTCTCCATCATGATCACCATGGGGACGTTGTTATCAGGAACGACCTATCCTTTTGAGCCGATCCAATTAACGATCATCAATGCCTGCTTTGTTGGCATTCCGACCTTCTTTTTAAACTTTGAACCAGACTTCAATCGGATCAAAGGAGACTTTATGACGACGATTTTCAAAAATGCTTTTCCAACAGCCTTGACGATTACGGTAGGAACTTTGCTGATCATCAACTTTGGCTATTGGTTCAACAGCAGCAGTAAAGCTCTATCGATCATGAGCATTATTTTTACTGCTTGGAACTATCGCTTGATCCAGAAAAAAGTCTATCCAGCGATCAACAGCTATCGAACGATGATTTTTTTCAGCACTCAGATCTTGTACTTTGCTGCTTTGATCGTCGGTCGCGACCTCTTTAACCTAGGCAATACCAGCTATCTCAACCTCATTCTCTTGATTGCCTTGTTGAATTTTTCCGCCTACATGCAACGCTTTGCGGATAAGGGCATCGAGCTGCTGATGCGAAGATATACGAAGAAACGTAAAAGTTTATCAAAAGAAATGATTCAGTAAATAATAGAAAAACTGATTGCTTAAGCAGCGTTTGCAGCCTGCTAGGCAGTCAGTTTTTGATTTTAAATAAATTTCTTTTCAAGGAGTCTAACTAAGTCTTGCTATGAAACTCGTTTCATACCGTACAATCAATCAAGAGACCTTCTCAGAAAATTGTCGAAAGTGGAACAACTAATTTTCTATGGTAGACTTAGGTCATTAGCAAAACAATCAGATAGGAATGAAAGAAATGGCAACGATTCGCGATATAGCAAAAATTACTGGTTTTTCGATCACGACGGTCTCTCGTGTGATCAATGGCCATCCTTATGTCGATGAGCAAAAGCGAGCAGCGATTTTGGCAGTGATGGAAGAACTAGATTACAAACCGAATAAAATCGCCCAAAAACTTAGCTCGGGGAAAACCTATAATATTGGAGTCATCGTACCGTTTGTCAATCACGCCTTCTTTGACGGAATTTTAAATGGCATCATGGAAGAAGCCTTTGCCCAAAAATACAAGGTGACGTTGCTTCCGACCAATTTTGATCGGAAGCTGGAGCTAGAATATCTAGAAGAATTCGCTGCAAAGGGATTTGACGGCTTGATCGTCATCACCCGCGCAAATCATATCGAGACATTTTATCCCTACATGGAAAAAGGACCGATTGTTTTTTGCGAAAATTCGACCGGTACGGCCGTTCCTTTCGTTGCGATCGACTTGGTCGGCTCTGTGACAGCCAGTATCAAGTATTTGAAAGAACAAGGCGTAAAACGCTTGGGACTGACGCTCGGGCGCAGCAAACGCCTCAGCTGCAATTCAGTCAACACGATCGCAAAAGCCAAGGAGCTGTTTCCTAATTTTTCTGAAGCAGATATTTATTGGGATTGTATCAAAGCACAAGATGGGATTCCCGCAGCTGCATTTTTTAAGGAACGAGGAATCGATGGGGTGATCACAAATGGGGACGAGATCGCAGCGATGATCTTAAATCAATACTCCCACGGGACAGCACCCGTCGTGATTGGACAAGAAAACCTGCTCATCAGTCAAATGCTGCACTTTTCTTCCGTTGAGTTTCATCTGGATCAGTGCGGCAAAGAAGCTTTTCGATTGTTTCAAGAAAGAAAACAAGAGCAGATCATTCTGCCTTACGAACTTATTATTCGTGAATAATCATTGTTATAAAAAGAACACACCTTTTTGTCGAGAGGTGTGTTTTTGCCTGCTTATAAAGGGGATTTGTAGAGATAAAATAAAAAAATAAAGAAAAAATTTATTTTGAAAGCTTGCTTTTCACAGAGTAAAGGGCTACCATTGGTCTGTGGCTTTTTCGCCACAAAATAGGAAACGTATCAGACAAGAGTACTTGGGGAAGATTCTCTTGGGGGAAGCCTGATACGTTTCCTTTTGTTCATTCTAACACTATTTATATATAAAGTAGAGAGATATTGAGTAGATAAATAAAAATACTGCTGTAATTGATGAATAGGAAAAGAGCAAGCTCACAAAGGACTACTTTCAAAGCGTTTTCCTACAACATGTTGGATGGCAAATGGCTCCTCATGTTTTGGTTAATAAAAGAGGATCAACTAACTAATTGTGTGGCACCAACTAGAAAATTACATAGCTTAGCAACACCTGTTTCAGCTGTTTCTTTGATTAGAACAGTTGCAGTATTTTCGTAAACATGAATCACACTAACTTCTTGTAAACCGGTAAAGCCAATAACATTTGCCTGATAGTTTTGACCAGGGAACACTTGGTATTTTTCCATGTTTTTATCTCCTTCATTATTCTTATTTCAAAAGAATAATAATTAAAATTTAAGAAAAAGTAAAGTGAAACGATTTTTCATTCAAAAACTCGTCTTTTCGGCTGTTTATTCGAGTGGAAATCAACCTTTTCTGTAATTTTTCATTTGTTTTTTCAATAAATATACGATGGCTAGTTGAATATTATTCAAAGGATCATACCAATTTAGCGAGCGATCGACTACAAAGTTGAGGGAAAGAAAGCCAGAAATTCCCAGCTATATTGTTTGTTTTGTCCCGTCTCCACGCTTATAATAAAGGTAGGAAGAACGATCGGCGTTACTACTTCCTAATTCAATTGAAAAGGGCGTGCAAGTTATGGAAAACGTATACCGAAATAACTTTGTCAAAAGAACGGTTCAACTGATGTTTGCACCAAAAAAAATCAGAAAACGTCCACCCGAACAATGGATCAAAATGCCTACCGACCGAGGTATTCGGAGAAAGGACGCGTGATCCAGCATCTCGCAGCTATGCGTGAAATAGTTTTTGAAGAAACGAAACTCAGGAAGTCCCGTCAGGGGACTTCCTTTTTTATGTCATTTTTATCACATTCTTCATTGAGAAAATTATTAGTACAGGCGCTCTTTTGCAGACGCAAGGTCAAGAATACGATGGAATAAGAAATCACAAACTACAAAGAAACGAATGTCAGAACTCAATGGATCATTGGGTGAAAGACTACAATCCTTCTTTTCATTGAGGGATTTCCCTGTTTTTTTGATCGATTTTAAATTGGATATTGCCAGGAAAAATGCGCGCCAACGAGCGATCACTTTCTAATGGTACAGGAGACCAACGTTTAAGGAACGTAAAAGCAATCAAAAAAGCGCTTTTTTCGTACAAAGATTCTGTTAAAATGATGATATGGATAAAAAAATAGCAATTGCTGCAAATCAATCATTTAAAGAAGGTGAAAGCATGGACTACCAAGAAATCGCGCGTCATTTTCAGACAACATCGTTTGATCCCCAACCGTTTGTGCAAACGGCGATCGATGATCGAAAGGTAAGGGAGAAGCTAGTGGAGAATGTCGTTGATGGTCAAAATCATATCAATGAGTATTTTAATAGTTATTTGATTATTAAAGAAGTAGCCACTAAAAACCCTGAGCTGATTTATGAGGAGTGGGAACGGATCTGGGCACTGCATACCCACAAAAATTCCTATCATCGCTGGTTCGCCCATGATCTGATCACGCAACTTCTGGTGATCGATCATGAAGACAAGTTTGAAGCAATCAAGCGAGAATATGTACTGCTGCCCAAAGAAGAAAAAATCAGTAATTACAAGAAGATGTCTGAGAATATCCAAAAGGCTATGAAGCTCAAATACCTCAGCAAAGAAATTTCACTGTTATGGAAAATTAAGTACATGTGATGAATGAACGGATAATCAGGTTGATGGTATTGCTTTCTATTAGTTAAATCATAGAAAAAACAGGCTATCTTTTTGTGATTCAAAAAAGAGCAGATGTATCAGTAGCAAGCAGTGATTATGAAGTTTAAAAAATTGATATCTCTGCTTTTTTAGCCTGTAGTTGACTCATTATCCGATACTGAGCGCGCGTATTTCAACATGTCGCTGTATGAAATAACAGGGAAATCTCCCTTAAGTCCTTGTAAGAAGCCAAGTGAAACTTTATACTAGAATGTAATACTTATTCAAAAAAAGGACAAATAAAATGAGGACATGAGCTTTTATGAAGAAATATTGTAAGGAAAATGTGCTAGAAGCGGCGATGACGCGTTTGGAATATATTTTTGATACCTTTCCCCATGTGTATTTCTCTTTCAGTGGCGGAAAAGATAGTGGTGCCATGATCCAATTGGCAGACCAAGTCGCACAGAACAAAAAGAAAACCTTTGATCTGCTGATTTTAGATATCGAGGCAAATTATGATGCTACGAGAACGTTCATGGAAAAAATCAAAGCGTTACCAAGTATCAATCAAACCTTCCACTTCTGTTTGCCCTTTTACGAGGACAACAATACCAGCGTCTTTCAGCCACAATGGCTGATGTGGGATGAACAAGAACGTGAGAAGTGGGTACAACTGATGCCCAAAGATGCGATTTCACTTGCTGATTTGGATGAATCATTGATGGAAATCTATCAGAGTGCAAATATGAACCCTGATAAGTTTTTACGAAACTTTGCTCATTGGTACGCAAGCTATCATCAGTTTGAGCCGGTTGCTTGTGGTGTGGGGATACGGACCCAGGAAAGTCTGTATCGGTATCGATCGATCACATCGCCAAAGTATAACTTTCGGAAGCAATGCTGGATCAAACGGCAAGTAGCAGATTCAATGGTCGTCAATTTTTACCCCATCTATGATTGGAAGACCGAAGATGTGTGGGGAGCCTATGCCCATTTTGACTGGCCAATCAATGGCTTTTATGAAAAGTTGTATGATCATGGCGTTCCGATCCATCAAATGCGGATCTGTCAGCCTTATGGCATGCAGCAACGAAAAGGCTTGTACCAATATGCTTTGGTGGAACCGGAAACGTGGGAACGCGTCGTAAATCGTGTGTCAGGAGCCAATTTTGGTCGCTTGTATGCCCAGACAGGATTGCTGGCGCATTACAATACGAGAAAGCCCAGTCATATGACTTGGCAAGAGTATGCGGTCTTTTTACTGGAATCAATTGGGACTTTATTCAAAGAAATTACAGGATCATTATTACCGCAAAATCACGATTTTGATTGATCATTATCGAGAAAAGCACGGGATCGAAGTGGAAGATATACCCGATGTGACCAAACGTAAGGACTGGCTGAAAAACGAAGTACTCTGGCATGACTGGAAAGGGATCGCTCGTGCGTTAGAAAAAAATGATTTTTCTTTGAGTACGCGACAATATAGTTTGACGAAAAAAGATGAGACGGAATTGTATGAGTTGGCGGTCGATTTTGGGGCGGCTTTGGGGATCGAGCATTTACCCAAGTATCAGTTAAAAAAATTGAATGCCAAATACGAGTATTTAACGAAAAAAATCACCTAACGATGGACGAGTGCGTCCTTAGAGAGGAAGGGTTTTGTGAACGAACGATTGGTTTTATTTTTTCCACCGTATAAGAAAAGCCAATTCTATCAATTGATGGGGGTTTTTTTTTGCGGAACGGGTGTATCAGCAGCAATTTCCGTACTTAGTCAATGATGAGAACTGCTACTGGTACGTGATTCTTGATGACGAAAAACGGGTGACTGCTTTTTCTTATTATGAAAAAGGCGCCAACAAAGTGGAGCTAGGGGAATTTTATGAAAAAGATCCAGCCGCTCAATTTAAAAAGTTTCTTTTACGGAAAATGCTGGTGGATATCAGCCGCAACTACCCAGAAGCAGAGATTCTCGCTTCTAGTAACCAGCCTAGTGAAATTGTACTTTTGGAGTCAAAAGGGTTTGCGGTTTATCGACAAACAAAAAATTATTCATTTCTAAAAAGGAGTGTAGTACCTCATGAGCGATATCGATTTTCCAATGTTAGCGGCGAAGCTGATCCCAGTCAGCAAGATTCACGCGAATACATATAATCCCAACACCGTGGCTGCTCCAGAAATGGATTTACTGGAACTGTCGATTCGAGAAGATGGCTTTACGCAGCCATTGGTTTGTTACCACGATAAGGAGCAGGATAAGTATATTTTGATCGATGGGTTTCATCGGTACATCGTAGCAAAAGATCGCTTGGAATTGCCAAGCGTTCCGGTCACGGTGATCGATAAGCCTTTTGAGAATCGCATCGCTTCAACGATTCGCCACAATCGAGCACGTGGTACCCATGGCATAGAGAAGATGGGAAATATCGTGCAGCAGTTGGTGGCTAATGATTGGTCGGATGAACGAATTGCCAAGGAATTGGGGATGGACCGCGAAGAGGTCTTTCGCTTTAAGCAGCGTTCAGGTTTAAAAAGTGCCTTTTCGAACCATGAATTCAGCAAGTCTTGGATTGAGTTTGAAAAAAGATATTACAAAGGCAAAAAAGAGACCTGAGAGGTTGAAAAAACTATTTAAAAAAGCTATCTATTACAAGATAGCGATTCGTTAATAATTCTTTTTAAATTTTGAATAGGTGTTTTTTACAACGATAACGATCAAATTGACCACCATCGACAAGCAAAGCGTCCCTAAGAGAATAGCTAGGATCACACCTAATGCGTCTCTTAAAAAGCTGAAGATTGCTTCAATGATAAACATGGCTTTTCCTCCTTTTCTCATCGTCTATTTTTTCTGACAATTGCAAAAACAGCTTCCTTGAGCAATAACTACCCAAAGACTTTGCCCTGCGGGGTACAAGACTCAGTTTCTTGAGAACTCGTCGCTTCAAAATTGAGTATACTTTATAAATAATGAAAAAACGTTTCTATTTTTTACAATCGGAGAAAAAATCGGAAATGTTAAGAATAACGACATCTTTTCTGATTTTTCTTCGATTTACATGAATAATCGTATCAGGTTGCATAAAAAAAGTAAAATGATAACAAAAAATCGAATCGAGAGAAAAGATACTATCTTGTAACTTTATAACCGTAAGCGAATTCAAAAACCTTGCTGCACCAAGTCTTTAAAACGTAAAGACTTGGTGCAGCTCTTTTGTTTCCCGCTGTGACGAGGTTTACAAAATGACTGACATTATTTTTCCGAAAAAAGCATAATTGCATAAAAATCAATGCGGATTAAAACCGTTTTATAACAAAGATAGTAAGCGTATTTTTAGCTCGATGACAAAATTTTTTGTGATGCTGGGAGAAAGCATCAGTGGATGTTTTGACAATAAGCCGATCGACATGTGGGGATCAGGCAAAGGAAGCGAGACGATTTTTACTCGAGCATGAGTTTGCTCAATGATGGAACGAGGGATCAGACTGCAGTATCCAGTTTGTTCGATCAAGTAAGGAATCGTACTGATATTGCTGACAGACTCCCAATGGATCGAAGGAACCTGATTGTCAAGATAGCATTCAATTTTTGTGCGAGCTGGACAATCAGACTTGGAACGATAGAGATGGCTCCCTTCAAGGTCGGCTAGCATATTGATGATTAATGGGTTTGAGATTGCGGTAATGCAGCAAAGCTCTTCTTGAAACAATTCCTCGTAAGTAAAATGTTTCTCGTGAGGAAGTGAGCATAAGACGAAATCAATTCGGTTTTCATTTAGTGCATTGGCTAATTCTAGTGTTGATCCCACGACGATCTCGAAGTTTATTTTTGGTTAGTGCTGCGAAAAATCGTGAAGCAGTGCAGGCAAAACCAAAATGTCATAGGGTTGAAGGATGCCCATCCGCAACGAATACTCGACCGTATGGGAAGCATTGATCAACTGTTCTTTGACCCGCTCCCAGTGGGCAATCAGTTCGGGTACTTCCTGTTTCAACAATTCGCCTTCCAAGGTCAATACATTGCTTTTTCCTTCCAAAAATAACGCTACTTCTAATTCGTCTTCTAACTTTTTGATATGGTTCGTAACGGTCGACTGGGCATAGTTTAGTTTGGCGGCAGCTCTAGTAAACGTACCTTCCTCGACGATTGTTTTGAAGGATTGCAGCTCCTTGATAAAATCCACGTTTGTTCCCCTCTCTTTTTACCTATTATACAAAAAAGGAGCGGGGAGAAAATTTCTTTTTTTTCTAGTAAATAAAAAAAATAGATACAAAAGTTATTTAAAACATGCAGTCTGTTATGACCGTATGTTTCTTTGCTTTTAAAATAACACTTCTCACAGTTGGGGCTAAGAATAGCAGCTAAAATTTCTTTCATTAAAAATTCACGAATCAGGCAACTTTTCAGGGATTACGAACAGCACATAAAAACAAGACAGGGGCTTTCTCCGCTGCGCTTGAATGGAAAAGCGTTTATTAGGAGAGGAATCTTGCAAAAAAGGTCTGATTTTTTTCTGATGTGAAAAAAATAGACACGCTAAGAGAAAAGAAAAATGGATACTTAGGAAAGGGTCAAAATAGCAAACCGCGCAATGAAAAACTGGCGGCGCTTCCTTCAAGAAGGCCGTCAGTTTCCTTAGGTCAACGAATCGGTGTGATTCTTGGCTGAATCAGCTGTTCAATCGTTTTGTGGATGATCGTCCAGTCCGAAAGGGTGGGGACATTTGAAATGCGTAGTTGCTGAAATTTGGAGTTGCTTTTCAGATGCAAGTCAAAATTGCTAACGATCAAATCTATTTCCCGATGGATCAATTCTTGTTCATCAGGAGCCACTTCAAAAAAGTAACTGATTTCTGTATGGTCGTTTTTAAATAATTCCGTTGATGCAGCTAAGAAAGCATCTAGACCAGCACCGCCTTGAAAAGCAAAGGCTACTTTGAGGTGTTTTTTCAGCTGGGGATTAGGCGCTAACTCGCTTAACAAAGTCAATGTGACTGCGATATGTTCCAAGTGAGTAAAGGAAAAGAAGCGGCTTTGATCGTTGAAAGGTTTCAACCACTCATTCCAAGAAAGGTAATCCGTCTTGAATGTCGTTTCAACAAAGGCTTTGATCTGCGGATCAGCAAACTCATAATTGGCAGAAATCATCGTCAGCAGGCGAAGATTTACGAGATAAGCGATGATCTTGTGGGCAGCTGCAGGTGGAATAGCGACGCCAGATTTCTCTAAAAAGGCAGCCGCTTCTGCAATAATTTCTGGTCTTTCTGTATGGTGAAAAATGTAATCCGAATCGCTTTCGCCGTTGATGTCCATCGTACTATAGGAAAGACAGTGAAGCGCATTGACAAAGATCCAAAGCAGCTCTTGTTGCGGCAAGTGGATGATTCGGTATTTTTTCAAGTAATGTTCGTTTAATATTTCTGAAAAAATAGCGAAGCGCTCTTTTTCCAATAGATTGCGTTCTAAAGACGGCGGCAAGGTCAAAAAGTAAGAGTGGCGCCACCTGCGCTTGGCGATACTTAGCCACAGAGCCAGTCTGTAATGGCTGTAATGCAAATCTTTTTTGTTGGCTTCCTTGGCTTTTTGGACCAGCAGACGGGCATCCGCTGGACTATCCTTATCTAAAATCGTGCTATCGCCATAAGCAGAAAAAAAGACGAACAGACAAAATCGGATGTCCTCTTCGGTACCAATAAAGTCAAGATGATTCGTGGCAATAGTTACAGAATAGGTTTGCAACGACTTGTTCATGTAGCTGATCGTCCGTAAAAGATGACTGCGAGAATAACCGAATTCAATCGTTGCTCGGTGAATAGAGTATTTTTTATTATCAATAATACTCGTCATGATTTTAAACTCCAGCGTTTCCATCCCCAGGTATTGGATGGCAGAATTGATGGAAGCGTTCGGCGGATAAGCGATCGAGACGATGTTCGTTTCTGAGAGTGTGATCTTGACCAGGTCTTTTGGCAAACTGTCACTTAAAATACTCAGCTCTTTGGTAACTGTAGGCAAAGATAGTCCTAATAATGTTGCTAATTCTTGTGGATGATACCCTGTCGGTGCAGCATTTAGTACTTGCAAGATTTTTACTTGTCGAGAAAATGCTTTGTCCCGATGCAAGTTGATAGATAAATTTTCTAACATTGAAGTCACCACCTATCCATTGAAATTACGCTCGTTTTAAGTAAATTATATAATACTCTGCGCCAATCAAGAAGTCTTATCCCTTGAAAATTGGCGGATTTCATGTTAATGGTGCGCCGCATGTTTCATCGAGTGTGAAGCAGTCATTGAAAACAGTTTTTTTAGAAAAAACAACCTTGCTAGTTGCAGACCTAAAACGCTTGGATTGATTGGTACAAAGATAAGTGTGAATAACGTTGGGGAAAAGAAAAAGGAGAAAAAATGAAAATGAAAAAACGCGTAGTTATAATTAAGAGCGCTTTAGTAGGGATGCTGATTTTAGGGACAACCTTTCCAAGCACATGGCCGATCGCTCAGGCAACAGAAACACAACAAACAGAGCAGCAAACACCATCCATAGACTCATCGGTTCCCTTGCTGGCAGATTCAACAGGAAGCATGGACTCAGGAGAAAAGACAGATTCCCAAGAAGGAAATGCTGACGTCGTATCTTCCGAAACAACCGCAAGTGAAGTGGTGACCACCCCTTCAAACCCAGAAACAAATCAATCTAACGCATCTGATACTGCAGAAAAAACTCAAATTTCAGTTACTGCCCCATCTGCTGAAACCATTGTAGAATCTACGGATAGTCAACCTTTCGCTGCAGAATCAACGAAGAGTATCGAGAGTTTCAACTACGATCTGACTGTAGAATATGATCCGATCAAGTATAAAGCACTGGTTTTGGATTTGCCAATCCCGGAAAAATACGCACACCAAACACTATACCAAGACCCGCAGCTGACAGAAGATTTTTATGTCTACAAAACGGATAAGGTATACATGCTGGTGGGGCTATGGTATACAAGTGAAGTGACTGGTACCAATCAATTAAATATATCTTGGACAAGCTTCACAGGTTTTACGATCAACTATTACGGTTTAACAGCGGTTTTAGAATATACCGACGTTAACGGAAACCTTTTGTTCACGGCGACATATAATGTTCGCTTTACGAATAGCCATTTGACGGTTAAATATGTGGATGAATCAGGGATGGAAATCTATCCTTCTCAAACCATCCATAATAGCACCAATGAACCCTATAATGTCTCTACAAGTGCGTTTATTCCAGAAATTCCAGGGTACGTTCTTGATACCAATCAACTACCGACGAATGCAAAAGGGAATTTTCCTCGAGGCGAAGCGACAGTGACCTACGTCTATCAAAAAGCACCAACGGATTTCACAGCGCTATCCGTGAAAGATACCACGATTTATGAACAGGATACATGGTCAGCGGCGGATAATTTTGAACAAGCAGTCTCAAAAGAAGGAAAAATACTGACTTACGAGGAATTCCTCGCTGAGGGCGGCAGTGTGTCTGGGCAAGTCGATACTAGTCAAGCGGGTACTTATACAATCAGCTACCACTTAAACAATGTAAGCAAAGAAGCAACGGTCCTCGTCAAACCTCGATTCACTGCGATTACTGTTCACGATTCTTCGTTGTACGTCGGCGAAAATTGGTCCCCAGAAGATAACTTCGACCAAGCCGTCGATCGGGACAACCATCCAGTTGCTTTTGCCGATGTGAGCGTTGACGGAAGCGTGGATACCAAGAAAGCGGGGACCTATGAGGTAGTGTATCGTTATGATGGGATAGAAAGCAAAGCCATTATCACCGTCAAAGCCGATCAAACCAACGTGACTGCCCATGATAGCGAGTTGTACACAGGGGAAAACTGGACAGCCAGAGACAACTTCGATAGTGCAACGGATCGGGATGGTAAACCTGTTGAATTTGGGGATATCACTGTTACAGGCAAAGCAGATACAACAAAAGCTGGCGAATATGTGGTTATTTACAGCTATAACGGAATAGAAAGCAAAGCCCTTGTTACCGTCAAGGCGGATCAAACGACAGTCAAAGTCCACAATAGCGAGTTGTATACAGGAGAAAACTGGACAGCCAAGGACAACTTCGATAGCGCAACGGATCGAGATGGTAAACCTGTTGCTTTTGAGGATATCACTGTTACAGGGACTGTCGATACAACGCAAGCAGGCAAGTACGAGGTCACTTACAGCTATCACGGTGTAGAAAGCAAAGCCATTATCACCGTCAAAGCCGATCAAACGACAGTTAAAGTTCACGATAGCGAGTTGTACACAGGGGAACACTGGGAAGCCAAGGACAACTTCGATAGTGCAACAGATAGAGACGGTTCATCTGTTGATTTTGGGGATATCACTGTCACGGGGACTGTCGATACAACGCAAGCAGGCAAGTATGAAGTCATTTACGGCTATCATGGCGTAGAAAGCAAAGCCATTATCACCGTCAAAGCCGATCAAACGACAGTTAAAGTTCACGATAGCGAGTTGTACACAGGGGAACACTGGGAAGCCAAGGACAACTTCGACAGCGCAACGGATCGGGATGGTAAACCTGTTGATTTTGGGGATATCACTGTTACAGGCAAAGCAGATACAACAAAAGCTGGCGAATACGTGGTCATTTACAGCTATCACGGTTTAAAAAGCAAAGCCACTATCACCGTAAAAGCGGATCAAACGTCCCTGAAAGTTCACGATTCAACGATCAAGCAAGGCGATGAATGGCTACCAGAAACAAACATTGATTCTGCCATCGATCGTGATGGCAAAGAAGTAGCCTTTTCAGAAGTAGAAGTCAACGGCACAGTGAACAACAACATAGTCGGTCAGTACACGGTCTCCTACCATTACGGAGCAGTGATTGCCTATGCCGTGATTACTGTACAAGCAAAAGTCAGCGAAGCGCCTAACGAAACACCTGAAGAAACGCCAACAGAAGTACCAGAAGAAAATCGTCCGGAAAGTGAGTCGCCTGTGACTGAAATCCCTGAAACTGAAGCGTCTGATCCAATAATAGAAGAACCGATCAAGACACGTCCTGAGACAGAGACGTCAGAAACAAACGATCAAGAGAGAAACGGAAAACGACCATCAGAACAATCAGACAAACCCTCAGCAACGGAACAGAAAGCACGGATCAAAGCAAGCAAACAATCCACTGCTAAGCAACTGCCAAAAACAGGAGAAACAAGCAGTGTCTTGCTAAGTGTGACAGGTATCTTATTCTTAATCGGCGGACTGGTGTTCTTGTTCCGTAAGAAATCATGGAGAAAACAACAATAGGATCAACAGAAGAGCTAGCAGAATAAAACATACAGGACGAACAAGCTGGATGAATCGCTTATAAGAGAGAAAAAAATCGATCTTTAAGCCATCACAAACATCAGCAATGTTCGTCCTGTTTTTTATATAGTGAGCAGCCGAAAGTACGAAGTTCAACCAGCACGTGTATTTATGAAATGACCTCATCCTTCTCCAGACTAAGATAGCGATAAAAAGTCGAGCGCTTTAAGCCTGTTTGGGCACAGATATCCACAACGGCTTTTCCTTCCTTTTGATAAAGGTGCAATGCGTGTTGGATCAGTGCGGGATCGATTCGTGGACGACCGCCAATATTTCCTCTAGCACGCGCGGATTCTAAGCCTTCTTTGGTCCTCTCAACGATGATGTCTCGTTCGAATTGGCTAAAGGCTTGGAAAACAGTCATCATTAATTTTCCTTGAGGGGTTTGTGTATCAAAATTTTCTTTGATACTGATGACTTTTACCCCTTTCTTTTCAAAAAAGTAGACGAGATCAATCAGGTCTTTGGTACTTCTTCCTAGCCGCGAGAAACTTTCAATAATGATTTTATCGTTTTCTTTCACTCGTTTTTTTAGTTTATTTAATTCAGGACGATTTGCGCGTACACCACTGATCTTTTCAGTATAAATTTTGTTGCATTCATACCGGTCAAGTAAATCCAATTGACGAGAGAGATCCTGTTGTCTTGTGGATACACGGGCGTATCCATAAACCATATTTGTCATACAAATTCCTCCAGTTGCACAAAAAGAGTCTACATAGAGAATACCTTGTTTGTTCACTTAAGTACATATTCTAACACCAACTTAAGTAAATTTGGGAAATAGGAAGGTTTTTTATAGACGCAAATATTGTACTATAGAAAAGAAACCAGTCGGTGAAGGAGAAACACGGAGGGCAAAAATGAGAGAATTGCAGTTAAATTTTATACTAAACAAAACGACCGTTCGATGGCTTCAAATGTTAAATACCTTTGAGCGAGAACGGACTTGTTCCATCGCAAGTTTAGCCAACAAGCTTGATGTGACCCAACGGACGATCAGCTCTGACATCAAGGAATTGAAAACCTATCTGCAGGAGGCAGCGGAATTTACTCTTGAAGCCAATGGCTATCATTTTAGGGAAACTGATCCGAAAAGATACTTGTCTCAAAAAAAGGAGCTTGTTGCAGAAGAAGGCATGTATCAAATCGTGGAAGCCATTTTCCACGGGGAATTCTGTTCGGTTGAAGAGTGGGCGCAGCGCTTATATGTATCAGAAAGTACGATGCGTCGTTATTTGAATACCGCTTCTGCGACGTTACGAAAGTATCATTTAGAGTGGATCTTGCAACCGGTGAATTTGAGTGGATCAGAAGCCAATATTCGCAAGTTTTTTAAAGATTTTTATTATGAATCAGATGTCACGCCGCATACGCTCTTGCCCCCCAAAGAACTGATCGCGTTAGTCAGTGATGCCTTCTCAAAAATTCCCACAGCGCTGGTGAATACAGGCGTTTCTCCGAGTGATTTTTATTATAGTTTGTATATTACGATCAAGCGCTATCAACTGGGAAAGACTGTTCAGATTCCTCGATCGTTGGCAGCAATCGTCGAAACGCATGAGGCGTTTGCGATAATGAAGAACTTAGCGCCTAAAATCGAAGCGCTATACCGAGTAAGACTACCGCAACAAGAAATGATGTGGCTTTATTTAGTGACCGTGATGAAACGAACTTTGACCGAGCCTGAAAAAGAGCAGCAATTCGTTGCAGCGTTTGGGCTGTATCCTGAACTCGAAGAACTGAGTCAGCGCTTCGTGCAAGAATGGGGCATTTCCTTTCAAGAGCCTCAACAGGTCCAGACGATGATCCACGCCTTTTTCCTGTCAAAGAAAATCAATGAGCAGCTGGCGCCCGTTTTAAATCACTTGCTAACAGAAGTAAAAACTGAAGCGCAAAAGCATGGTTCTGCTGCTTATCAAAAAAATCTGGCATTTATGAAGCAGCACCAAGCGATTCTAGGGGTCAAACAGGAGTATCTGTCAGATGTTTGTGCGGCACTGACCCTTTACAGTGAAGCAATCAGGGAGCTTTATGCTCAAAAAGTCAAACGGATCGCGTTGATAATAGAAGGTGATCTCTATGCCTGTCACACGATTCGTGCGCGCTTCTTGCGTTATGTCGGCAATGATCATCGGGTATTTTTTCCAAAAATCAATGAATTGACGAGCGATTATTTGAAGGAAAACGCCATTGATCTTGTGGTCACGAATTATAGTGAATATTTATCAGAGTTCATCTTATCGACTGATTCTCTTTTACTCAAAGCAATCCCCGATCATCAAGATTGGCTAAGAGTGATTGAAAAAATCGATCCTCAGTTAGGGCAAGCGTTAAGCGTTCCCACAGCCTAATCCACGTGTTGCAACACAGCATGACGAGGACATGGGTGGATAGATCAAAGAGAAAAGCCGCAACCGTTACGATCGACGGGTGCGGCTTTTATTCGTTTGTCTAATAAAAAAGGGAGTTATCTGAAAATATGCCCACTATTCCTGAATACCAAAAGATTGGGTTATTTTGGTGAAAGAACAGCCTACGCGAAAATAATTAGTTGGCATTTACTAGTTTATCAAAAATCGCTTCAAAGGTTTTGAACGTATCACTGTCTAACTGACACAGCCATAAAAGGTAGCTTTTTTCTTTGAATGTCAATTCGATTGAAGGGTAAGAGGCAATCAAGGCTTGGTATTTCTCTCGTTGTTCACTGGTAGCTAATAACCAGCGCTTCTCAAAAATCTTTTTCTCTTCCATTTTTTATCTATCCCCCATAAAGAAACGTTGCCTGAAACTTCACTAACGGGCAACGTAAATCTAATGATATGCAGATCTACGTTTAGTATACCAAAGAAAAATGAATTTTTTTAGAAGATGTGTAAAATTACATATAATTTCTTTTATTTTGCTTTTTTCTGACATTTTTTATAGAAAAGAAGCATTCTGTTGAAGATAACTGTTGATAAAAATGTTTCAGACAATGCTAAGAATGAGTAGGCAAAAACAATGTATCCATCGTATTGAGTCAAGTGGTTACAGGTAATAACAAAAATGGACGATCCTTTTTAAATCATAAGGAATCGTCTTTTTTTATAACGCTTTTTTTTGCACAAACTTTCAAAATGCCTTATTTGAAAAGAAAATGAAAATCAATTTATTCACACAGGTTTGCAAATCTTGATTTATTGCTCGATGAGCAACCGTGTTAAATTTAACCTCGATTAAAACAATAAAATTTCGTCAAAAAAACATCTTTTTTTAGAGCTCATCTATGATATTTAGTGAGTTTCTATCGAATAGGTTGTTCCAATAAGGTCTAAGACAGATTTTTTTTAAGGGAGTAAGAAAGGACGCGTGATAAAAGTGAAATGAATCTTTAACGTACGAAAGAATAGAGAAGCAGGGGTGACTTATGAATAACTAATTTAGTGATGAAGTCACAGGTTTGTTAATGATCAGTCATCGGACAATGTTCTCCATTCTAGCAGCGGTGATTGGCTCAGAAGAAAATGCGAAGTCATTCTATGACAAACTACCTGATGAGGAAGGATGAATTCGTACAAGCATCATTAACCGGAGAACATGAAGAAATACAACGATAGAAAGATATATAGGTTGAGTTGGAAGGGAAAATAAAATGAAAAACAATTTTAAATTGAAAGCAACAGGTTTATTACTCGTTTGCCAAATGACTTTATCATCATTACTAGTGGTAGCGATGGCACAAGAGCACGAGGATTTGGAAGAAAATTATAACATAGAAAAACTAGTGGATGGGTTAGAAGAGAAGCAGCCAGAGGCAGCAAAACAAGCTGAAAATGAACCAGTCGATCCACAAGAACAACATTTAGCACCAGATGATACCCAAAAGTCAGAAGCTAGGGATATGACGGACACAAACGCATTATCTGAACAAGTACTACAGATGAATACTCAAGGAAGCCCCATCTATTCTTTGAAGGGTCTTAACAAAAGAGAAACACTCAATACAACTGGAAGTAGTGCTTATATTTTTAATGTATGGATAGAGGAAGATGCGAATGGGTTACCTGTATTCAATCATGATATCAGTAAGCATTTCATAAATTATGGCGCGAGGGTTACATTTAGCAATGGACAGTCGGCTCAGACATTTAAAAATGCTGCGACAGGCTCCCATATGATTTGGCAAGTAAATTTAAATGACCAATTGAGACCGAGACGTGGTGATACTTATACGATCAGAGAACTTAATCCATCAGGTAATCCGATCCATGCGGCAGCTACCGGCGTCTTGATGGAAGATCGCTATTATGAAGATGATCGCCAATTCGGGCAAAGTGTCTATGATCTTTTTGTAGGGGATACTTTTGAGCAACTACAAGAAGGTGTAACACAGCAAACAATTGCATCAACAAGAAGTAACTTAGAGGAACAAATGTTTCCTAGTGAAGAGAAGCAAAGATTGATTGAGGGGCTGGATTTCTTGGAAGAGTTCATCTGCCAAGACGATCTTTTTTAATTGTTCGGAGACAACGACAGTTTCTCCTGCTTGATGACGCTCAAGGATAATATACAACCAATAACTGATATACCAAAATGAAGCTGTATTATTGGTTTTGCCGCGTATATTGCGAAAAAAATCTAAGACGATATTTTGCACAGCAATGGTTGGACGTACCGTATGAGGCGTAGCATCCGACTCATAATAAAAGGCATGGAAAAATTTGCGAATATCCGCTTCTGATCCGATCAGACGGAAATTCTTATGATCAACAGATAACTGAAAGGGCTTCAGGGCTTTTTCAAAAAGTGTCAAATAGCGTAAAAGGGAACTCTCAGAAAGATAAAAATAGTCTGCCCATTCGGAAACTGTCCGATATTCTCCCTTAAACAGATGCTCAAGAATAACGAATAACGGTTCATTCTGAAGGAGCGCTCGTTTTCGTTCCAGATATTCTTTCGGTAGTAATTCATGAAGAGAATAGCCATTCGACGTGGATTCGATCATTAGCGTACTTCCAAAGTAGTTCCGTAGCCCCTCCATATCATAAATGATCGTGCGCCGCGAACTCTGGACAGCTTTTGACAACTCACGATTCGAAAGGGTCTTATGCCGTTCCAAAAGATTCAATAGTTTCAACCAACGATTGGTGGTCGTAGAAGTAATAAACGTCATCTGAAAATTTTTCATTCGTAACACTCCCATACGGTCTGTTAGATGGATCATCGCTCACGTCTGATTATGGAATATGGATACGGGCAAGGCAAGGGAAAGGTTTTTAGATTTAAATTATCGAAATGGGCGCAGAGTATAAGGAGAATTTCACCAATTCAACTTTGCTTTCCCTAGCTTTCATTGTATATTTAGGTGAAAGCGTATTTAGGAGGTAGCACGAATGGAAAATAAAGGAACCTCAGTCAGAAGTCTTTTGTTGCGCTATTTAAATAATCAGAAAAAACAAGACAATAATTACTTTATTGCACAGGCGATTCTAAGAAGTTTTTCGAAAATCCCTAAGATGACCATTTATGAACTCGCAGAAGAATGCTTTGTGTCGACTGCAGCGATTTCGCGATTCATTCGAATTTTGGCTTTTTCATCTTATACGGAATTCAAACAAGCGGTTGAAAAAGAGATCGATATCGTCAGCGATTATTCCAAAAAAGTGATCCAGCCCGTGGAACAAAGGGAGAAATTTCTGGACGAATTCACCTCAAATCTTTTGATCAATTTGAGGTACGCCAAAGAACATCTCTCGATTTCAGAACTTGAAACAGTGGTCTCTGCGATCTATGAAACAGAAAACGTTGCTGTGTTTGGCTTAGAATTTGCTGCTTTTATGGGACAGCATTTGCAAAGCAAATTAGCAAGCATGGATAAAATTATTCGGATTGGTTTTACAGTGGAAGAGCAATTAAAAATTGTGGAAGAAAGCTCGCCAGATAGCTTGGTTTTGATTTTTTCGATGGAGGGTGGTTTCTTTTACTTTAGTGAAAAAGTGATTGCAGCATTGAAGAAAAAGGGAATCAAAATTATCGTCTTTACGTTTAAGCATTCTCCAATCATTGAGCGAAGTGCAGACCAAATTATCCTCTGTGGAGAGATCAACGAAAACACCGAAGGACGGATTGCTATTCTATACACGATGGAGTTACTGATTTATATGTATATGAAAAAGTTCTATTTGCCTCAATAGTTTCATATTTTGAAACAAGACCTTTGGATTTGAAACCAGAGGTCTTGTTTTGTTGTCGTTAGAATTAATTCTGAATGGTATCGTTTTCTTATAAGGGAAAGGTGGAAGGAACAATGGTTAAAAAAGATTTTTATTGGGGGGCATCAACCTCAGCATTTCAAGTAGAAGGAGGCTTTGGTGAAGGTGGAAAAGGGATTGCAACAACAGATGTGCGTCACGTACCGGAGGGAATTGCAGATTCGAAGATCGCGTCCGATCACTATCATCATCTAAGCGAAGACATTGAATTAATGGCAGACTTAGGGATCGATCTCTATCGTTTTTCGTTCAATTGGACACGTGTCATGGGTGATGGTGATCAGCCGAATCAAGAAGGCATCGATTTTTATAATCGTTTGATTGATGGGTGTCTTGAAAAAGGAATCACACCTTTTCCTACCCTCTATCATTTTGAAATGCCGCAAGCATTGGTAACCAAATTTGGCGGATGGAAATCAAGAAAATGTATTGATTACTTTGTTGCTTATGCAAAAGTTTGCTTTCAGCATTTCGGTGATCGAGTCAAGTTGTGGGGAACGATCAACGAGCAATTGATCGTCACAGCAGCTTCTGATTTAAATGGCAATCACGAAACGGATGCAGATGAAAAAATGAAGCAGATGTATCAAATGAGTTACAATATGTCGCTAGCTGAGAAAAAGACAATTCAAGTTTTTCGAAAAATCGTAAGAGATGGGAAAATTGGACCGGTGTGCTCTATGCAAGTTGTTTATCCTGAAACACCTTCGCCAAGGAACATCTTAGCAGCTAAGAACGCCGAAGACTTTTTACAAAATTGTTTTCTCGACATGTCAGTATTCGGCGAGTACCCGAAAAGCTACTGCAATTATTTGAATGAGAAAGGTTGGTATCCAGAAACGGAACCAGCTGATCAAGAAATTTTGAAGAAGAATAAACCAGATCTTATAGGGATAAACTATTACTGTAGTACCTGTATATGTGCCGTTGAACCGGGAGAAGATACAAGCAAACTACCACCATTTTATCGAAATGAGCGATTTACCTTAGGGAACAATCCTTATTTAACGAAGACGAAATGGATGGAATTTGGTATTGACCCTGAAGGATTATATATAGGTATGCGGTCGATTTATGAAAAATACCATTTACCAATGATGGTGACTGAAAACGGTTTAGCGTATTCTGATCGTATTGAAGATGGGCAAATTCACGATGTCTATCGTATTGATTACTTAGAACAGCATATTAAGCAATGTGAGCGTTTTATGGAGGAAGGATATCCTTTATTGGGTTATAGTCCTTGGTCACTACTTGATCTGGTTAGTTCACACCAAGGGTTTAAAAAGCGATATGGTTTGATTTTTGTTGATCGCACAGATGAAGATCCAAAAGAATGTCGACGAATTCCCAAAGACAGTTACTATTGGTACCAAAATAAAATAAAAAACACTAAAAAGGGGTAAGAAAAATGAATGCATTTATCCACTTTATGGAAAAAAGATTTATTCCCGTTGCGAATAAAATTTCTTCGAATCGCTATTTAAAAAGTGTGAGTACAGGTTCGATGTCATTACTAGGCGTTATTATGTTAGGTGCCATCTTTACAGTTATTTCTAGTTTAAGCTGGGAACCGTATCAAAACTTTCTATCAGTGACCAACATTGGGACAGTAATGAATTATATTCCAGCTTACACAATTGATTTATTAGGTTTGTATATGGCATTTAGTATTGCCTACTGTGGAGCAGGAATATTCGGGATCAAAGAACAAGCCTTGGGGACGGGGTTCATCTCATTGGTATGTTTCCTGTTATTAACGCCACTCACTGAAAATCCCGAAGCAAGAGCTTCATTTTTAAGTACCAATTATTTAGGCGCGCGCGGGGTCTTCGTGGCAATTTTCGTTTCACTGATCACGATTCAACTGATGAAATTGTTTGTGGAAAAAAATATTACGATCAAAATGCCCGATGGGGTGCCAGAAATGGTGACCAAGTCATTTACTTCTTTAATTCCAGCAGTTGTGATTGCGTCACTTTTTGGAATTGTTAAATTTGGTTTTAGCGTAACTAGTTATAATTCAGCGACAGATTTTGTTTATACATTGCTTCAAGAACCATTGCAGCGATTGACGGGTTCCTTAACTGCCTTTTTGATTCTTATTTTGATCTCGAATCTCTTATGGTTTTTCGGGATTCATGGTTCAATGACCGTATTGCCGATTCTCATGCCGATTTTCTTGGGTTATCTTGCAGACAATAGTGCTGCTGTGGCGGCGGGAGAAGCAGTCCCTCATGCCATTAATTTTGGGTTATACGATTTGGCATGTTTAGGGGGGAGCGGTGCAACGATTGGTTTAGTGACTGACATGTTTTTATTTTCCAAGAGTAAGCGCTACAAATCATTTTCAAAAATCGTATTTCCAAGCGGTCTTTTTGGTGTAAATGAACCAGTTGTCTTTGGAATGCCGGTAATGTTGAATGTGATGCTTTTGATTCCGTTCTTATTGACGCCATTAGTGATCACTTCTCTTGGGTACGCATTGATTTCTATGGGAATCATTACCGCACCGATTGGCATCCTAGGGGCGGGCTCGTTACCTCCGCTGATCCACGGCATCGTTCAAGGGAGTCTCTCTTTTGGTATCTATCAACTATTTGCAGTTGCTATTTCTATGGCTATCTATTACCCGTTCTTTAAAACCTTAGATAATCAAGCAGTTCAAGAAGAACGTTTAGCACAAGAACAAGCTGGATAAGAAACTCGCACAGGATTTACAGTTAACCATAATAACAACAAACGAGCGCAAGAGTGAAGTGATTCTTGCGCTCGTCGTCTGTGAAACTATCGATTGGAGGACAACTCAGTGAGAGAGACAAGAGAAACACTTTTCAAATTTACAGAGACAAGGAAAAAACAAATTCAGAAGATCGTAGAAAACATGTCAGTTATGGAAAAAATTGGTCAGCTTTTTTTCGTGATTGGACAATCAGGTTCTGTAAAGGAATTGACGGCTTTTATTAAGAAATACCAACCGGGTGGAATGATGTATCGCCCCGACAATGCTGAAAAATTGAAGGATCAGCTAAGAGCAGTCCAAGATGCTAGCACAATACCGTTATTTCTTTCAGCAAATTTAGAGTCAGGTGGGAATGGTATTCTTACGGAAGGGACATGGGTCGGTAATCCTATGCAGATCGCCGCTACAGATTGCACCGAAAATGCCTATTACTTAGGAAAAATTGCTGGGCTGGAAGCGGCTCGAATTGGTATTAATATGGCTTTTTCACCGATTGTCGATATTGATTATAACTTCAAGAACCCAATCACGAATACTCGCACATTTGGAAGTGATCAAAAACGAATTATTCGCATGGCTCAAGCGCAGATAGACGGTTTTTCTGAGAGTAACATCATTCCAGTGATCAAGCATTTTCCTGGGGACGGTGTTGATGAAAGGGATCAACATTTACTGAGTTCGATCAATTCACTCTCCGCGAATGAGTGGATGGAATCGTATGGGACTATTTATCGCCAGTTTATTGAAAAAAACGTCAGCTGTATCATGGTGGGACACATTTATCAGCCTGCGTGGGAGCGAAAACTTTCACCAACTATCAGAGAAACCGAATTGATGCCTGCTTCTTGCTCGAAACTTCTAGTTAACGGGTTACTAAGAGATACACTGGGCTTCAATGGTTTGGCTATCACTGATGCAACACCAATGGTCGGTTACACGACGATCATGCCTCATAGAGAGCGACTCGTTGCTTCAATCAATGCAGGAATCGATATGTTGCTTTTTAATAAAAATATTGATGAAGATTATGAAGTGATCGCATCTGCTGTAAAAGAGGGAAGCATTCGTATGGAACGTTTGGATGAAGCAGTCGCACGAATTTTAGCAGTCAAGATGTACCATGGTTTATTTACTGAAGTAAGGGAAGAGACAGTCAATAGTACTCCTAAAAGTGTCATCGATCGTACTGAATATCAGTGGGTAACGAAAAAAATTGCTGATGAGTCGATTACATTGGTCAAAGACAGAGAAAAACACTTACCACTCACCCCACAACGATACCCTCGAATCCGTCTCGTTATTTTGGGTGATTCTGACGACGGTGGATTTAAAGAGGGAGGACGAGTGGGTCCGCTTTTTAAAGCTGGATTAGAAGCTGCTGGATTTGAAGTCAACCTTTTCGATAATCAACAATTGGATTTCCAAGAGGTTTTCGAGGCAGGGGTTGAGGATCTTGGAAATAAATTTGATTTGGCATTGTATGTTGCTAATGTTGAGACCGCCAGCAATCAGACAACAGTTCGTTTGGATTGGAATCATTTGATGGCCGCAAATGCTCCCTGGTATGAAAAGGATCTCCCTACCATTTTTGTTTCTACTGCCAATCCCTATCACTTATTTGACATCCCTTATGTTTCAACTTTTATCAATGCGTATACAGGAAATCCAGAAACAGTGGAGGCTGTAATCCAGAAATTGCTAGGGAAAGAACCGTTTAAAGGTAAGAGCCCGATCGATCCATTTTGTGGGGACTTTTTAGCTAGAGCAAAATAACTTTTATAAGAAGGAGGAGAAAAAATGAGACAAAATCGATTACTGAATGATGGCTGGCAATTTCACTTAGGTGAGATAGAAGAGCCAATGAAAACAGTCAGAAAAGCCGCAGCTATCGGTGGCTTGGCAGCTCCGCTTGAAAATGAAGCGGGGGATACTGTTTTGATAGGTGCTGGTGGAGAACATTTTCTACGGCTGATTGCTCAAGGTGATCGTGAAAAAGGCTTGAGAATGTTGGCGAACACTGCTTTGGAAAGTGAACTTGACGAAGATTGGGTATCTGTTGATCTCCCTCATGATTGGAAAAATGAACTTCCGTATGTTAATGATCCCGATTTACTGATGAGTGGATCAAAGCCAGATGGCATTGCCTATTACCGTAAGACTTTTGCGTTAACTCTAGATGAAGTGAACGAAAAGCAAGTGACTCTCCACTTTATGGGCGTCATGCGTATGGCATCTGTCTGGTTTAATGGTGTATTTCTAGGTGATCATTACAGTGGATATTCTGATTTTTCTTTTGATGTCTCTGAACTGATACGCATCGGCTCAGAGGGAGTGAATGTGGTGTTGATCAAAGTGGATACGACGAAAGGCGCGGAAGGCTGGTGGTATGAGGGAGCAGGTATATATAAGGATGTATATTTAGAAATAAAACCAAAGCTTCAGATTGTGGCAGAAGCATCGTTTATCGAAACAACTGAAATAAACCAGCAGGAAGCGCTCCTTAAAATCACCATTGGTCTTGCTAACCATCATTTTGAGAAAAAACAAAAGATAACGATCAAAAGTCAGGTGGCTGATCAACAAAATATCCATGAGTGTAACGTAGATCCTTTGGCGACAACAGAATGGAGTTATTGCCAAAAAATCTGCGCGCCTCAGCTATGGTCTCTCGAGAATCCACATCTATACCAAGCTACTTTTCAACTATTTGATGGCGAGAACCAAATCGATGACTATCAGCTTTGTTTTGGTATTAGGACAGTCGCATATACTACGAAAGGTTTTCTGCTTAATGGGGAACGTAAAGAATTAAGAGGGGTCTGTGAGCATCAAGACTTTGGTGGTCTAGGTGTCGCATTACCAAAAGATATTTTACGGTATAAGCTGTTGAAAATGAAAGAAATGGGGGTAAACGCCTATCGCAGTGCACATCACTTTGCTTCCAAAGATCTCCTTGAATTATGTGATGAATTAGGTATCATCGTTATGAACGAGAACCGCATCTTGGAATCTAGTGAGTGGCGGACAAATGAGCTGGTAAAAATGGTGAAGCAAACACGTAATCATCCTTCTCTTTGTTTTTGGTCCCTTTGTAATGAAGAGGTGATTGGTCATACGCCGCTTGCTTACCGAATGGCACAAAAATTAGCAGCTGTGATCCGAACCCATACTTCGCAAAGTCTCATTGTTTCAGCGGAATTACTTAATCCTGCTGGTCAGGTGGATGCTTCTTATATGCGTATTTTTGATGTGAACGGGGTCAATTATCCTGAGTCTGCTGTAAATGGGACAGGTTTAGTTGCTGTAAAGGAAAAGTATCCGCTATTTTCATATCTTAGTACGGAAAGTGCTTCTTACTTTTCGACAAGAGGGGTCTATCAAGATAACAGCGAAAAATGTCATACTTCAAACTTTGGTTCTCTTTATTCTATGGTCTTACCTGGGAAACGAAAGCCTGAAGAGCCAGGAACCGGTGGTACGGCTAAACCGAAAGAAGTACTGCGTTACTTAGAAGAACATGCCTATATGGGAGGTGTCTTCTTGTGGACATTTATGGATTACTACGGTGAGCCAGCACCGTTTCACTGGCCTGGAATCAGTTCTCAATTTGGAATTACAGATACGGTCGGATTTGAAAAGGATTCTTTTTATTATTATCAATCAAGGTGGACTGAAACACCAATGGTTCATGTGTTTCCTCACTGGAACAAAGAAGGGTTAACAATTGACCAAGGGGTTACGGAGGTGAGGACTTTTTCTAATTGTAATACTGTTGAGTTGTTTCTGAACGGGAAGAGTTTTGGAAAGAAAAAAAATGATAAAGATGGCCTATCTTGGCATATTCCTTATGAACCAGGTTGTTTAAAAGCCATTGGTGTCAAAGAGGAACAAACAATTGAAGCAACTCGAAAAACAAGCGGTCCGACTGATTCTGTCACAGTTAAAGAACGATTCTGTGGAGCGGACTACTCTCTATTTGAGATCCAAGGAATCGATTCAGAAGGGATCGAGGTGCCAACTGCAGACGAACTTGTAGCGGTTTTGGTAAAAAATGGAACAATCCTCGGACTTGCTAATGGCGATCCCGCAGATCTAGACGGGTATAATTGCCAAGAGAAAAAACTTTTTTCAGGAAAATTAATGGCAATCATAAAAAAAGAACCAGGAAAAGTACCGCTTATCCAAGCAGCACTAAAAAAAGTTGAGTAAAAGAGAAGCAATTGAAGGTAATAGTAGTTAGCCTTGGTGCTCACAGATTTTTACGGAAAAAGAAAAAAGCCGACCCACAACCTCGACAGTTTATAAAGTCATAGGTTGGTGGTTCGGCTTTTTCATCAAGCTGTTGCAAACTGGCTGTTATATAGTTGGGCGTAAAGGGAATCTTGTGCCAGCAATTGAGTATGGGAGCCTTTTTCGACGACGGAGCCGTCTTTCATCACTAGAATCAAGTCAGCGTTTTTGATGGTAGAAAGACGATGGGCGATGATAAAGCTGGTTCGTCCTTGGGTCAAACGATCCATCGCCGTTTGGATCATTTGTTCCGTCCGCGTGTCGACACTGGAGGTGGCTTCATCAAGGATCAGGATCGTTGGGTCTGCTAAAATCGCCCGAGCGATCGTCAATAATTGTTGTTGTCCTTGTGACAGTTCGCTTTCGGAACCAATGACGGTATCGTAACCGTTGGGCAGGGTCCGCACAAAGTGGTCGCATTGGGCGGCTTTCGCGGCAGCCAAGATGTCTTCCCGAGTGGCATCGGGATTGCCATAAGCGATATTTTCAGCAATGGTTCCTTGGAACAGCCATGTATCTTGCAGCACCATACCGAATTTTTTCCGTACTGCCGGTGCCGAAAAGGACATCATGTCTTGATCGTCCAGCAAGATCTTCCCACCATTCAATGGATAAAAGCGCATCAAAAGATAGATCATGGTGGTTTTTCCAGCACCTGTTGGTCCGACGATCGCGACCGTTTGTTTTGGTTTGACGGAAAATTCGACGTTTTCCATCAAGAGTTTTTCCTTGCTGTAGCCAAAGGAGACGTGTTGAAAATCGATTTTTCCTTTGATGTTTTGTGGAACTGGCAGTTGTTGGGTCGCAGTTTCTTCTTCAGGATAATCAAGGATCTCAAAAATTCGTTCGAGAGATGCTAAGGCACTTTGCAAGGTGTTCATAATATAAGAGGCTTGCGTGATCGGTTCAGACACTTGGTTGATGTATTGCAGATAGGCTTGTACGAGACCAATGGATAATTGCCCTTGCAACACCATTAGACCACCAACGACGGCGCTTAAGATAAAGCCGATTTGATTGATAAAGCGCACGAATGGATTGATAGCTGCACTGACGAACTGTGCTTTCCGAAAGGCTTTAAATTGGGCTTCACTCAATTCCGCCATTTCCGCTTCAACGGCAACTTGTTGGTTGTAGGATTTGATCAGCGGATTTGCGGTATAAAACTCTTCCGCACGACTGCTAACTGCACCTAATGTTTCTTGGTTTTTGGTAAAGTAGCTCAAGTTTTTTCGTGCGAGAACGGTGGTCACAAAAGCACTCAAAAGCAAAATCAGAACCACGCCGATCGTCAGTAATGGGCTGAGATAAAGCATAGCGATCAAGCCGAAGGTAATGCTGATGGTTGCGGTGATCAACTGCATCAAACCGACTTGTAAGACTTCGGATACTTTATCTAAATCGAGAATCACTCGGCTTAAAATATCGCCAGTATGATGTTTGTCGTAAAAACTGATAGGCAGGCGACTGAATTTGTCACTGATTTGTTTGCGTAAAGTCAAGGTCAGGGTTTCACTGACACTGGCCATCGTATACTCTTGCAGCAAGGAAAAGAGACTAATCAAAAGCCACGTTCCCGCTAAAAGGACGACTGGACCTAAAATACTTTGCCAAAAATCATTGATCTGCCAGCCTTCTTGTTGAAACAAGGCAATCAGATTATCCAGTCCACGCCCCAAGATCAAAGGGGCGATGGACATTAGTAAGGAAAAGAACAAGGCGGAAGCGATAATCAGTAGAAAGCGGGCTTTTTGTTCCATCAGCAAACGCAGCAAGCGTCGGCTTGTATGTTTCATGTTTTTTGGGGTATCCATTGTTTGTTTACTCATCCTTCATTCCTCCCATTCCTTGAGATGAGGCAAACTCTTGATAAGTTTGGCAATTGCGTAATAATTCTTCGTGGGTTCCTTTACCGACCATCTTGCCGTTATCCAAGACAATGATTTGATCGGCATTTTTGACGGTCGATACCCGCTGAGCCACGATAATGACGGCGGCATCTTTCGTGTATTCTTTCAATGCACGCCGCAAGTTGGCGTCTGTTTGATAATCCAAAGCAGAAAAGCTGTCGTCAAAGAAGTAGATTTCTGCTGGCTTTGTCAGCGCTCGGGCAATACTCAATCGTTGCTTTTGACCGCCAGAGAAATTGCTACCTTTTTGAGCAACTGGACTTTCATAACCTTCAGGCAAGCCTTCAATAAATGACTTGGCTTGAGCAACTTCAGCGGCTTTTGCCATCGCCTCATGGGTTGCTGGACGATTGCCGAAACGCAAGGTTTCTTGAATCGTGCCGCTAAGCAAGAGCGCTTTTTGCGGGACATAACTAATTTGGTCCCGTAATTCGGCTTGTGAGATCTCTTTGATGTTGCGGCCAAAAAGCGTGATCGAACCAGCAGTCACATCTTTGAAACGCAACAGCGCTTTGGCGATGGTGCTTTTGCCAGAACCAGTTCCACCAACGATCGCTGTCGTTTTGCCTCGATGGATCTCGAAGCTGATATCTTCTAAGACAGGTTCTTCGGCACCTTCATACGTAAACTGCACGTGATTGAAAGCTGCGATCGTTTCTGACACGGCGGTCTTGTTTAAGGTTTGGTCACCGTCGATCAAATCAATTGGTTCTTCCAAAACTTCTGTGATCCGTTGCAAGGAAGTCAAGCCTTTAGGCACCATCACGATCACCATCGCTGCCATAGTCAAAAACCAGAGACTCAGGATCGTGTATTCGATGATGGCAGTAATACTACCAATAGCAAGGTGGCCCTGCAGACTTTGATAGCCGCCGTAGACAAGGATAGTCGAAATCGAGAGTCCCATTACTAAATTGACGGTCGGATTCAAGACAGCAAAGAGGCGATTGACTTGGATCATGGTTTTCGCATATTCCGTCAGTGTTTGATCTGTCCGTTCTTTTTCGTAAGCAGCTTTGTCGAATGCTCGAATCACCCGAGCGCCAGTAAAGGTTTCTCGTAAGATCCGCATCATGTTATCGACTAGTTTTTGCGTGATTTGTGATAATGGGATCGCTTTGCGAATCACTCCATAAGCGATCATTGAAAAACATAGGATCGCTACGATTGGGACCCAAATCATCCGTAAAGAGACGGTGCCGGTTAGAAAAATTGAAGCAGCGACGATCATTGGGGCTGGCAAAATCATTTGCAGCGCCATCATCAAAATTTGTTGGATGTTGTTGATGTCGCTGGTGGTACGTGCCAGCAAAGTGGGCGTACCATAGCCATCAACGGCGGATACAGAGAGTTCTTGTGTTTTTTTGAAAAGGCGCATCCGCAAAAAATGCCCGAATTTTCCTGAAAGGTGGGCAGATAAATAACTACCGCCTACAGAGACGATCACGGTGCCGATGGCAATGGCAAACATCCACCAGCCATTGTGCCAAATGGCTGTCGTGTCGACTTTCAAGATCCCTTCATCAATGATTTTTGCCAAAAAATACGGCAACAAGAGTGTGCCGAAGGATTGGACCAGCATCAAAAGAAATAAACTGAAAAAGAAGCGTCGTTCTTCTTTATAAAATAACTGTAATTGTTTCATGATTTCCCTCCAAAAATGTCGTTCTATGGTAGAATAAACTGTAACGTTACGTTACAGTCAAGCAAGGAGTGAAATTTTTTTGAAAAAACAATTGACCATCAGTGAGATGTCCGCTTATGCTGGCGTGAGTCGGCGCACATTGATTTATTACGATCAGATCGATTTGTTCAAACCGCAATCGATTGGTGAAAACGGCTATCGCTACTACGGCTTTGAACAATGCCTTGAGTTAGACGTGATTCTGCTCTTGCGTTCTTTAGACATGCCCTTGCAAGACATTCGACAATTTTTGAAAAACCGCAACCCTGAATACACGCAAAAGGAACTTGTGGAACGGCGAGGAGAAGTTCGTACCAAAATCGCTGCGCTGCAAGAATTGGAACGAACCTTCGATCGCTACATCCAGCGCTATGAAAAAGTACAGAAAGCCGATTTTGAGACCTTTACGATAGCGCACCACGAAGCAGAGGCGTTTATCGTTTCCGAAGAGATCGCTGGCGATGATCCAGAATCTGCTTATCAAGTGTACGCCCGTTTTTATCCGCTAGTGGATTATAAAGATGCTTTCAGTGGCTACCCCATCGGCTTTTTAAGTGCTGGAACGACATTAGAGGATCAGACCTTTCACGCATCGCCTTATCGGGCACTGATCTTGATTCCACAAGATCGGCTGCATCTCTATCCTGAAAAGCTGATCATCACGCGTCCTACTGGCACGTATGTGTCTGGGTTTGTCAGTGAGGGAGAGGAACAAATTGCTGCTTTTACCCATCGCATCCAAGCCTTTCTAAAAGAGAATCATTTAAAGATCGATGGCGATGTTTGGGAATTGTTATGGCAAGATGAAGTCTTTACCGCCCAAAAAGAATTGCAGATATTTGAAGTGATGGTTCCAGTGAAGCCCGAGTAATGGACGAGGCACGCGTATCTGTAGGAACCGAAAATCAAGATACGCAATCGCAATGGTTGTTGCGGGCTTTTCAATGGAAGCAAAATAGAAGCAAAGGAGATGGACGAAGCCAGATCTTATCCCTACAAAGAGCCCTGGTAAGCGTTGAAATTCCCATTTTCCTTTTTTCTCGTTATACTTGAAAGAACAGATGAGAAAAAAGGGGAAATTTTAATGAAAAAAGAAACAGGATTACGCTCGCTTTATGCGTTGATTGGTGTCGCCATTTTAGGATTCGGGGCGGCATTGCTGCGGGTCGGCGGAGTAGGGCTAGACCCATACACAGCTGCCAATATCGGTGTCGGCGAGCTACTAGGGTTATCCCTTGGGGTCTATCAATTGATGATCAATATCGCTGTCCTAGTATTGATTTTTATCTTTGGCCGTCGCCATATCGGCATCGGGACGGTCATCAATATGGTGCTGACAGGATTTTTCATCGACTTTTATACCAATGTTTTTGATTGGTTATCCGTCGGTCCCAATAACTGGTGGCAGCAAGGCTTGTTCTTGTTGATCGGGATTATCTTCTTTACCTTCGGTGCTTCGTTTTATATGTCAGCGAATTTGGGCAGCGCCCCCTATGACGCGATCGCCCCAACCATCGTCGATCAGACGAAAGCCAACTATCGAGTGGTGCGGGTGATTCAAGACGTTGCCTTTGCCTTGATTGGGCTCTTCACAGGCGGGCCTATTGGAATCGGAACCTTCATCAGTGCCTTTTTAGTGGGCCCACTGATCAAATTCTGGGACAACCGTGTCTCTCAGCCATTCATCGAAAGCAGTGTCAAAAAAGCGATTTTTAAATAAAAAAGGTCTGCAGCAAAGAGAAGTCGAAGCGATTTAGTCGCCCACTTCACTCAGCTGCAGTTTTTTTGCCATTTGATCAAGGAATTCTTGCATAATTGCTTCTCAGTCGCTAGAATAAAAAAGCCGAGGAGGGGTAAGTATGCAATTACCAACACCATTTATTGAAAAATACCAACGGTTGCTAGGAGAAGAAGCACCAGCTTTTTTTACCGCTTTAACCGATAATCAGTCAGTCAAAGGCTTTCGCTTGAATGTTGCTAAGCCGCACGCACAAGCGATGCTGGCAAAATATGGGCCAGCCGCTGTACCTGCCCCCTATGCAGAAGCTGCTTATATTGGCGAAGTCAAAGGCCGTTCGCTGCTCCATCAAGCTGGCTATGTCTACAGCCAAGAACCTAGTGCGATGATCGTAGCAACGATCGCAGCCGCTCAACCAGGAGAGCTGGTCTTAGATTTATGTGCGGCACCAGGGGGCAAAACAACGCAGCTGGCAAGCCAGTTACAAGGAAAAGGACTGCTTGTAGCAAATGAGATTTTCCCCAAGCGTGCCAAAATCCTATCAGAAAATGTGGAGCGTTGGGGCTTTGCGAATGTAGTCGTCACCAATCAGGCACCGCAAGAATTGAGCCGCCACTTTCCTCAGTTTTTTGACAAGATCGTGGTGGACGCCCCATGTTCTGGTGAAGGGATGTTTCGTAAAGATCCCGTCGCCTTAGAAGAATGGCAAGCAGAAACACCTGATCAGTGTGCGATCAGACAAAAAGACATTTTGGCACAAGCCGTTACGATGCTAAAACCGGGGGGGCAGCTGATCTATTCCACCTGTACCTTTGCCCCAGAAGAAAACGAAGCGATGATGGCTTGGTTAATGGAGGAGTACCCCTTCACGATCGAAGCGATCGACTTGGACAATGTATCTCATGGGCGCAGGGAGTGGGGAGCTGCACCTGGGATTGAGAAAACCATCCGCTTATGGCCGCATTTAAACCAAGGAGAAGGTCATTTCGCTGCGAAATTGACCTCGCTAGCAGAAGCAGCGCCAGTGAAAAAGAAGAAAAAAGGCAAAGGAGCGACAGCCAAGAGTCCATTGGATGCAGCGACTCAAAAGTTGTGGCAAGCCTTTCGCAAGGAGTTTCCTTTTTTACAGGCACTGAATGCGACGCCTCAGCTGCTAGGAGAAAACCTCTGGCTCGTTCCTGAAGAAATGCCTTCTTTAAAAGGGATCAAGTTTATGCGCCCAGGTTTGCACGTCGGCGTCGTTAAGAAGAATCGGATCGAGCCAAGTTATGCGTTGGCATTGGCGATCCATGCAGAAGAAGGGGCACCGACAGTGCCAATCACTTTGCCGCAATGGCAGCATTATGTGGCAGGTGAAACCTTGAGCGTGCCAGGAAATGCTGGATGGGTGATTTTGACAGTCGATGAGATCCCAGTCGGTTTTGGAAAACAAGTCCAAGGAACCGTGAAAAACTTCTTTCCTAAAGGATTAAGATTCAAAGCGATTTAAACGAAATAGTGTTTTTATTTCAGTCCTCGTGCTATGATGGAAGTAGCAAAATAAGGGAGCTGATCGATATGAAAACATCATCAAAAGTAACGATTGGATTAAGCATTGCAGCGATCGCTGGGATCACTACTGCCGTCGTTGTATCAGACAAAGTATTCAATAAAGTACGCTTCGCTTGCAACCGACACAAAGTAAAGAAATTTGTCGATGACAAATTCAACGGCAATGAAAAATTGCTGGATGTCGTAGACGGCTTGTCCGACAATGAATTGGATTCGTTGTTAGGTGTGATGAAAAAAGTCAATGAGGGCCGCAACAAAATCTCTGTTTACGGAGACAACATCAAAGATTCGACAGAACATGTCAAAGACAAGTTGACGAGCTTTGTTGATTCCGTCTTTTAAGCCAATCATTCCATTTGAAACTCGCAGGGACATCGGTCTTTGCGAGTTTTTCTCGTCTTTCTAAGCGTTTTTCGTTATACTAACAAGGAAATGCACGAAATGGTGCGAGGTAGAGGAGTGAGAGTGAAGTCGTGGAAAAAACAAGTACCTTGACTGCCGAGGAAAAAGCCTTCTTTATGGAAGAAGCAATCAAAGAAGCCCGAAAAGCAGAAGGGTTGGCAGAAGTACCGATCGGTGCTGTCGTCGTCTTGGATGATAAAATCATTGGTCGTGGACACAATCTACGAGAAACGCAGCAGCAAGCTGCAGCGCATGCGGAGATGTTTGCGATCGAAGAAGCCTGTCGCACTGTTGGAAGTTGGCGCTTAGAACAAGCGCAGCTGTTTGTGACCTTGGAACCATGCCCGATGTGTAGTGGGGCGATGTTATTGGCACGGGTGGAAGAAGTGTATTTTGGTGCCTACGATCCCAAAGGCGGCACTGCTGGTACATTGATGAATTTATTGGAAGATGAGCGCTTCAACCATTGGTCCTATGTGGAAGGCGGCATTTTAGAAGAAGCATGCGGCCAGCTGCTAACAGATTTTTTCCGAGCATTACGAGAAAAGAAAAAACAAAAAAAGGCTGGCAATCTCTAACGAAATACGTTATACTAAGTTTTGCCGAAAGGCTAGGACAATGGAGGTCTTGTGAAGCGTGTCAGATCCGGAAGGAAGCAGCACTAAGCAGGATTCTCCATGTGTCTGATTGAAAAACTGCCTGCTATTGAAGAAAGCAGTAGTACTAATTGAATCGATGATCATTCAAACCTGAGACAGACTGTCTTAGGTTTTTTTATTTTTGAAATTCTTTGTGACACCAAGGACTATTCTAATTGTATTCTGCTTTAAATCTAGGCAATCGATAGCAGCTCTCAGAGGGTTAAGTTGTATTTTTGATACAAAGGCTTTATTCCTGTTTAGAACCTTACTCTGATAACTTTTGCGTTGGCGATTTTTATACTCTCAAAAAATCAGTAGTTCTGACGAACTGAAACATGGATTACCTGCTCTCGATATTCGATAGAATCTTCGTTTCAAGAACTCTTTATTTTCGCTTCAACGAATTGCCACCGTCATGTTATCGATAGAACTTTCCAAAAATAACCAGAAAAAATCACTTTCCTTTTTACAGTCAGAAAAGTGATTTTTTCTTTTGAACAACTGTCACTGCAGCTGGTTCTTTTTTACAAAAAGTCACCATTCTTTTCCAAGCATTCCAATGGTTTCCCAGAGATTTTATGCTATGCTTATTTTGTAGAGACTTCCGTCGTCTTTCTACTGGCAACCCTTGATGCCAATAGAAATGGATAGTGATTTCAGGCGACGTATTTGAAAAGAGGCGCACAATGGAAAAAATTACGATTATCCATACCAACGATCTGCATTCCCACCTAGAACATTGGCCGAAGATGCGGCGTTATTTGGATCAAAGAAAACGAGAAGCGGATACGACCGAAGAGACAGTGATCGCAGTCGACTTAGGCGACTTTGTCGATCGCTGGCATCCTTTGACAGAAGCAACTGACGGCAAGGCGAATGTCGATTTGATGAATCAAGGACATTACGATGCGGTGACGATTGGGAACAATGAAGGGGTCGGCAATCCCAAAGAGGTCTTGCAGCATTTATATGACCAAGCAGAATTTCCTGTCATTTTAGGCAATTTATTTGATAAACAGGATTTACGTCCGCCGAAGTGGGCACAAGAATACAAAATCATGGAAAGCAATCAAGGCGCCAAAATCGGCCTGATCGCTTTTACAGCACCGTTTCCGCTGACATATGCCCCAAACGGCTGGGACATTCGCGAACCCTTGGAGATTTTGCCTTCATTGGTGCAGCATTTGCGCCCCGAGGTCGATCTGTTGGTCTTGATGAGCCATCTAGGCATCAATGCTGATCGCCAGATTGCGAGGGACTTTCCAGAACTAGATGTTATATTAGGTTCCCACACGCACCATTTGTTTGAAAAGGGCGAAGTCATCAATGGGGTTCAAATTGGGGCAGCTGGCAAGTTTGGTTTTAACATTGGCGAAGTCGAAGTGGTCTTAGATGATCACCACCGACCGATCAAGCATCGCGCCCGTGTGATTCCGACGGATTCGTTGGTGGCTTTTCCGCAAGATGAGGAAGAGATCGCCGAATATCTATCGATCGGCCATCGCTTGCTGCGGGCAAATCAGGTGGCAGAAATTCCAGCAGCGTTTACGAGGGATTGGCAAAGTGAACATTCCTTGGTTCGGGAGGCGCTTTTGGCATTATGTGCCAAAGGACAGACGGATGCCGCCATCTTAAATACGGGGCTATTCTTAGATGATTTGCCACAAGGGCGGGTCGATCAAGATCAGCTGCACACGATTTTACCCCATCCGATGCATTTGATACGGGTGACGCTGCAAGGCGCGGATGTCATTCGATTGGTCTTAGAGATGGAAAAAAATCGAAACTTTTTGCGCAATTTCCCAATTATGGGAATGGGTTTTCGAGGGAAGATTTTTGGCGAACTGGTTTATGAAGGCATCCGCTTTGATGAAAAAAACCACCAAGTATTGTGGAAACAAGAGCCCGTCGATCCTGCTCAAAGCTACACGTTGACCCTTGTGGATCACTACTTGTTTATTCCGTTTTTCCCGACGATCGAGATTGCTGGAACCGTTGAGTTTCTTTTTCCAGACTTTATTCGCACAGTGGTCGGTGATTACCTGAGTCAGAAATACCCCATCCAGTAGTTCGTCACTCCTCCAGCTGGATTTTGCGAGAAAACCGCGACTATCATTGGGGAATAAAACAAGGTATAATAAACAACAGGTGGTGAAAAAATGACCGAAAAACAAACGATCACAGATGAAATGACATCTGTACTAGAAGAAATTATTGAAGAACCAGCGAAACAACCGCAAAAAGGCGAGTTGGTGACTTTGTTAAATGATGAAGAATTAATGATTGGCAATCGACAATACAAATTGGTCATGGATTATCGTGAAGGCTTCAATCCAGAAAAGCTTGGCGAGCGTTACAGTGAAGTGTTGGCACGTTATGATTATATCGTAGGCGATTGGGGTTATGAGCAGCTGCGTTTGAAAGGTTTTTTTGAAAAAGATAACCGCAAAGCATTACCTGATCAGCGCATCGACATGTTGGAAGACTATTTGTATGAGTATTGCAACTTCGGTTGTGCCTATTTCGTGATCCAACGAGTTGGCGGCAAAAAAGAAAAAAGTACCTCCCGCCGACGCAAGAAAAAGCCAACCCAAAACAATCAAAATCAAAACGCACAACAAAACGCCCATATAGAAGAAAAGCGTGACACCGTACCGCAGAAAAAAAGCAAACCAACGATCAAAAATCGTAAACCAAAAGAAAAGAACGTCAAAAAAACCGAGACAACCACGGTGAAAAAAGGCAAAAAAGAGTTTACGATTCGACAAAGGGAAGAATAAGATGAAATATAAAGGCTATTTGATTGATTTAGACGGCACGATTTATTTAGGAAAAGCGCCGATCCCTGCTGGGAAACGCTTCGTAGAGTCCTTACAAGAAAAAGGACTGCCCTATTTATTTGTGACCAATAATACGACCCGCAGTCCTGAAGTCGTGGCGCAGCGATTAGCGGATGAATTTTCGATCCATGTGGCACCAGAAACGATCTATACCGCAAGCTTGGCGACAATCGATTTTATGAAAGACCATGGCAAAGGCCGCAAAGTATTTGTGATCGGCGAAGCGGGGTTGATCGATTTGATTTTAGCTGCTGGGTTTGAGTGGGAGGAAACCAACCCAGATTATGTCGTGGTTGGCTTAGACAACCACGTGACCTATGAAAAATTTGTTCTAGCAACGTTAGCGATCCAAAAAGGAGCAACCTTTATCGGGACCAATCCCGACAAAAATATCCCAACGGAAAGAGGTTTATTACCTGGTGCAGGTTCACTGATCGCAATGGTGGAGACTGCCACCCAAACGCAACCGATCTTTATTGGCAAACCAGAAGCCATCATTATGGAAAAAGCGGTGGCACACATCGGCTTATCAAAAGAAGAGGTCTTGATGGTGGGGGACAATTACGAAACTGATATTCGCTCGGGGATCCAAAACGGGATCGATTCTTTGCTCGTATTATCTGGCTTTACCCCGAAAGCGGCAGTTCCGACATTACCAGTAGCACCAACCTATGTGGTGGATTCTTTAGATGAGTGGGATTTTGAACAATGAAAAAACAAGTGTGGCTTGAACGCTTAGGATTTGTCTGCTTGTTTTTGTTTTTGGTCAGTCTAGCGATCACCCTAACGATCAATTTTCGACCGTTATATTGGTTTGATGTCGATCACTTGAATCTGCTGGATTATACCTCGCTAACAAGAGAAGAGTTGTTGAAGAACTATGGCTTATTGTTAGATTTTCTAAACAATCCCTTTGCAAGTACGCTCGCCTTGCCAGATTTTCCAATGTCTGAAGCTGGCGCTGGGCATTTTTACGATGTGAAACAGTTGTTTCTATTAAATTATGCCGTCATGATCGTCACTTTGCTGCCCAGTATCTGGTTCGTCAATCGGTTACGGCAAAAACAACAGCAATGGCGCTTGATTCGTCCCTTTCAATGGGGGATGATTTTGCCGCTGATTTTCGGGTTTTTGATGGCTGTCGGCTTTGACCGCTTTTTCGTTACGTTCCATGAGATTTTCTTCAGTAACGACGATTGGCTGTTTAATCCAGCCACCGATCCGATCATCAACGTGCTGCCAGAAACGTTTTTCATGCATTGCTTTATTCTCTTTTTCGTCTTGATTGAAGTCTTCTTTTTTGCCTTCTATTGGTGGGGCAAACGAGGCTTGAAAAAAAACAGCATAATGAAAAAAAGACCAACGATCCCCTTCCTTTGAGGGAGGCGAATCGTCGGTCTTTTTTTTATTGCGTAATGTAATGAGATTTACTTGGGTGTTGATGGGCTAAGCGACTTGCGGCAGAAGCTGCGATGGCACCTACGATATCATCTAAAAAGGTGTGAACGCGGGGACCGTCGTGCTTGTTCAGTTCTTTCAGAATACCCGGTTTGACTTTATCAATGTATCCATAGTTAGTAAAGCCGATCGAGCCGTACACGTTGACGATGGATAGAGCGAGGATCTCATCGATCCCATAAAGCCCTTCGTCTTCTTTAACGATTTCTTGCAGTGGATGCAGCAGTTGATTTTCTTCTGCCAAAATATCCAATTGGATCCCCGTTAAAATCGTGTTGTGGACTTCCCGCTTGCTTAAGACAGCGTTGACGCTTTCGATACACATCTCCAAGGTGATGCCTTCAATGTAGTCTTTTTGCAAGAACATCACCAGTTCACCGATGTCTTGCAGCGAGACGCCGCGGTCGGCCAACAATTCTCTTGCTTTGTCTTCAAGTGTTTTGCTTTCTAATACCATATAGTTCCCCTCCATGTAAAAATAGTTTATTCAAAAGTCAACGTGCGACTGATGGATTGCGATCATAAGTAGTGCCCTATTCCAGTTGCAGGCCATGCCATTTGGGTCTTAATCCCTTCTGACATCCATTGAAGCACAGTTGTTGGCTAGTTCTGCTTTGGCTGCCACTGCCCAAGGATGGGGGACCACCAAGTCACCAGCAAAAAGCCAGTCCATATAATACCCAGCGGCGGCTTCCAAGGAATCATCGAGGCGGTCTAATAAGCCGGTTAAGAAAGGCGCTTGATCTTTACGATCCCATTTGATTTTGTCGGCTAAAAAAACGAGTAGATCGAGACGACGATAATGGGCCTTTAAGGTGGTATGACAGCTGATGGCGGACAGAATGTCTGGATCAGATACCTGAAAAACCGTTTTTGCCAACAAAGCGGATTGCTGCTGATGCAGCAAAAAAGGTGCTTGCCGCTCCGCGTCTAAGATCGGTTCGCCTACTGCTATCTGCAAGGCGATTCGCTGGTCATGAGGGATGACGACGCTGACATCGTGCAGCAGTCCTGCCAAATAAGCTTTATCCGCATTGACTTGAAACCGTTCTGCCAATCGTTTGGCTTCTTGGGCAACGGCTAGATTGTGGACCGCCGTTTCGGCATGATCGAAGGCTTCCAGATACTGAACCATTTGCTCAGTGAGGGTCTTGCCCTGCAAAGGGAGGATATAGGCGGCAAGTTGGTGTTGACCAGCTTGTTTCATCTCAGCTACTCCTTAAAAAGACTTGTACTATGGGCAGGTTGTGTCCGCGTTTTGGGATCAATGTAGTGGAGCGCATTGTTCACCGCAGTTGGGGCTTCCCCGAAACCAGTAGCGATCAGGTCGACTTTTCCATCGTATAAAACGACATCCCCACAGCCATAGATCCCAGGAACAGACGTGCTCATATCTGAAGAGACGAAGACTCCTTGGCGGCTGCTTTTCATGCCCCAATCCTTGATGTTCAATGTGGAAGAAAAACCGTAATTGACGATCAAAGCATCCAATGAAAGGCTGACCGTTTCATCACCCTTGACTTGTTGCAACGAGACACCAGTCAAACGTTGCTCTCCTTGGATTTCTTGGATCACATAAGGAGTCAAAATGTTGACGGCAGAAGCCTGTAATTTGCTGACGCTATGTTCATGGGCACGAAATTCAGGACGGCGATGGATCAAGTAGACTTCACTAGCGATTGGCTCCAGCATCAATGCCCAATCGATGGCAGAATCGCCGCCACCGGCGATCGCTACTTTGCGTCCAGCATACTTCATCAAATCGGTGACAAAATAGTCTAGGCCGTATCCTTCAAACCGCTCGCTTTCTGGCAAAGTCAGTTTGCGCGGCTGGAAGGAGCCGTTTCCTAAAGCCAAAATCACGGCTTTCGAGTAATGGATTCCTTTGTCGGTGGTGACTTCGATATAGTCTTCTTGTTTTTCGACCGACAAGACGGTTTCTTCTAAACAATATTGGTGATTGAAGGTCGTCAACTGTTTTTCCAGGTTTTGGACAAGATCGCCCGCTTTGATTTTCGGATAACCTGGGATATCGTAGATGTATTTTTCTGGGTATAAAGTAGCAAGCTGACCGCCTAATTGCGGCAAGCTGTCGATGATCTTGGTTTTGGCGTTACGCATACCGGCATAGAAAGCAGAAAACATCCCGCTAGGTCCCGCGCCGATAATCGTTATATCAAAAATATCCATGTTATTCCTCTTTTCTAACCACGTTGGGGTGAAGCGTGTTCGTAGTGTACGAATAGCTTCATTATAGCAAAAATTATCCAAACTAGCATTTTTTCAATTTTCTGCTATCATGGATTTATGAGAGAGAAGGAGGAGTTAATGTGTCTGAATTTCCACAGTTAGCATTAGAAAAACAAACTGGCCATAAAGCAGTCATCAAAACCAATCGTGGGGATGTAGTTGTACAATTGTTCCCAGAATTGGCGCCAAAAACAGTGAAGAACTTCGTTGAATTAGCGAAAAAAGGGTATTACGATGGGATCATCTTCCACCGTGTCATTCCTGATTTTATGATTCAAGGTGGCGATCCAACTGGTACAGGGATGGGCGGCGAAAGCATCTATGGTGGCAGCTTTGAAGATGAATTTTCAAAAGAATTGTTCAATCTTCGTGGCGCTTTATCTATGGCAAACGCTGGTCCGAATACTAACGGCAGCCAGTTTTTCATCGTAAACAATCAAAATGTTCCTAGCAACATGTTAGGTCAATTAGAAGGTGCTGGTTATCCAGCTGAAATCATCGAAGCGTATCAAGCAGGTGGTACTCCTTGGTTAGATTTCCGTCACACAGTCTTCGGTCATGTGATCGAAGGAATGTCAGTCGTTGATGAAATCGCTGGCGTGCAACGAGGACCACAAGATCGTCCAGTGCATGATGTAGTGATCGAAACGATCGAAATCAGCGAATAAAACAAAAGAACCCAAAAGCAGTTTCAACGGTCATCCTCAAGGAGATCGTTGAAATGGCAGCTTTAGGGTTCTTTTTTTCATAAGAAAGAGTTAACCGATGGGTTGGTCTTTAAACGCGGCGGCGATTTGATTGAGTGCTTTTTCTAATAGCTCTTTAGGACAGGCAAAGTTTAGCCGCATATGGTGACTGCCGCGAGGACCAAAGATACTTCCTTGATTCAATACGACATTGGCTTCTTTGATCAGTTTGCGCTGCAGCTGATTGTCCGTTAGGCCATAGGCAGAAAAATCCAGCCAGATCAAGTAAGTACCTTCGGGTTTTTGAAAGGTCACTGCTGGGAGTTGTTCAGTCAAAAAGTCGCAGACAAAGGTGCGATTTGCTTCTAAGTAGGACAAAAGTTCTTCTAACCATGCTTCAGATTCACGATACGCTGCTTCAGTAGCGACCAACCCAAACGTATTGATTTCCCCTTGAACGTTACGTTCTTGTGTTTTTGCAAATTGGCTGCGCAAGGTTTGGTCTTTGATGAAGACCATCGAATTTTTGATCCCAGCTAAATTAAAGGTCTTGGTTGCTGAGGTCAAGATGATCGAAAAATCGGCAAAGCTTGGCTCGACTGTTTGGAAAGAGACAAATTGATTTGGTGCAAAAACGATGTCTTGATGGATCTCATCACTAACAACGACCACCCGGTGCTTTTGACAAATACGGCCGATCATCATCAGTTCTTCTTTTGACCACACGCGACCGCCAGGATTATGAGGATTACATAGAAGAAACAATTTTACCTTCTTTTCGATGATGGTTTGTTCCATCGCCTCAAAATCGATGACGAAGTGGCCATCTTTTTCCAATAATGGTTCTTGAATTAAGGTCCGCTGATTGTTTTTGACAACATGGGCAAAGGGATGGTAGACCGGATCGTGGATCAATACGGCATCTCCTTCTTGCGTATAACTTTGGATCGCCAGTGCAATACTAGGGACGACACCGCTGTTAAAAAGGATCGCTTCCTTATTGATGGTATAACCATGACGTCTTTGCTGCCAATCGATGATGGATTCAAGCAGCGAATCAGGGATGGTAGAGTACCCATAGATCCCTTGGGCAACTGCTTTTTCTAACGCTTTTTTCACAGGTTCTGGTGCCAGAAAATCCATGTCGGCTACCCAAAGCGGCAACAAGTTTTCTTCCTTATAGGTTTTTGCAATGGTATCCCATTTGACGCTATTGGTATTTAAGCGCGGATGAACTTTGTCAAAATTGATCATGCGTTTCCCTCCTATATTGTGCAACGTTGTTTCTGATGCTTCAAATCTACCACTAGTTCAAGTATAATGAAAGTGGAAAAGAGAGGAAAGACTATGAATTATCAAATCGGGAACATTATAGAAGGAACAGTCACTGGGATTCAACCCTATGGTGCATTTGTTTCGTTAGATAAGGAAACACAAGGATTGATCCATGTTTCAGAGATCCAATCTGGGTTTACCAAAAATATCCATGAAGTCTTACAGATCGGGCAAAAGATCCGTGTACAAATCATTGATATTGACGAATACAGCCAAAAGATCAGTTTGTCCCGCCGTACATTGGAAACGAGTTTTGTTCAGCCACCCTTTAAGCGTAAACGCTACTTTACAAATAAGAATAAGCGGATCGGTTTTCGTACGATTGGAGAAGCTTTACCAGTGTGGGTGAAAGAGGCCAAAGAAATGTTAGAAAAAGAAAACAGCAGCAGATAATCGTGCATATTTTCTGAAAATGTGCTAAAATTAGTTTACAAACAGATGAATAACTGAGGTGGGTATTTTGGGATCCAAAAAAGTAGCGGGTACAGTTATGATGCACTTAGCAAATGGTTCGAAACGATTTTTGATGCAAATACACGAAGGCACTGCGGAATTAGCGTCAACGGATTTTTCTGAAGATAAAACCGGCTTGGCTACGATCTTACAATTGTTTAAAGACCGTATCCACCTTGATGTGACAGCGATCGAACTCGTTGAACTCACAAATGGCAATATTGATACGCAAAACATTCCTTTATTTGTTTTTGAAACACAAGAAGCAGGACAAACGCAACAGCTGCCAGAAGGGTATGCGTGGGAAGAGCCTAATATCTTTCGTAAGATCATTGAAGACTACGAGATTGAAGGCGTTCCGTTCTTTTAGCACCTGAATATTAGCGAAAAAACTGAAGACCGTTACGACGGTCTTTTTTTATTGAAAACTTTTTGTAAATAAAATGAAATATTTCCTTGACCTGAGTCAAGAAGAATGGTAAATTAGTCAACGTTGGCAATTGAGCCAGCGGGTCAAAACAACAGTTGAAAAAACTTCAAAAAAAAGACTTGACCAAAAATGCAACAGATGATATTATAACTAAGTCGCAATAATAAAACAGTTAATCAATGTTGATACATCAACAAAATTAATTGAAAAAAGTTGTTGACAAATAACAAATCATTTGTTATTCTAATTAAGTCGCTGAGACAGCCGCTACGAAGTTGAAAAACAACGAGCGAAAAAAACTTTTAAAAAAGAGTTGACAATCAAACGTCGCTCTGATATGATATAAAAGTTGCTAACGCAGCACGGTAGACCTTTGAAAACTGAACAAAGCAAGCAAACGAACCAATGTGTAGGACGTTTCAATTTATTGAAACAAATACATGCAAGCAATAGCTAGCAAAGTTAATTTTTATGAGCTTAATGACCGTATGGTCATTCAAACAAATCATTATGAGAGTTTGATCCTGGCTCAGGACGAACGCTGGCGGCGTGCCTAATACATGCAAGTCGAACGCTTTTTCTTTCACCGGAGCTTGCTCCACCGAAAGAAAAAGAGTGGCGAACGGGTGAGTAACACGTGGGTAACCTGCCCATCAGAAGGGGATAACACTTGGAAACAGGTGCTAATACCGTATAACACTATTTTCCGCATGGAAGAAAGTTGAAAGGCGCTTTTGCGTCACTGATGGATGGACCCGCGGTGCATTAGCTAGTTGGTGAGGTAACGGCTCACCAAGGCAACGATGCATAGCCGACCTGAGAGGGTGATCGGCCACACTGGGACTGAGACACGGCCCAGACTCCTACGGGAGGCAGCAGTAGGGAATCTTCGGCAATGGACGAAAGTCTGACCGAGCAACGCCGCGTGAGTGAAGAAGGTTTTCGGATCGTAAAACTCTGTTGTTAGAGAAGAACAAGGATGAGAGTAAAATGTTCATCCCTTGACGGTATCTAACCAGAAAGCCACGGCTAACTACGTGCCAGCAGCCGCGGTAATACGTAGGTGGCAAGCGTTGTCCGGATTTATTGGGCGTAAAGCGAGCGCAGGCGGTTTCTTAAGTCTGATGTGAAAGCCCCCGGCTCAACCGGGGAGGGTCATTGGAAACTGGGAGACTTGAGTGCAGAAGAGGAGAGTGGAATTCCATGTGTAGCGGTGAAATGCGTAGATATATGGAGGAACACCAGTGGCGAAGGCGGCTCTCTGGTCTGTAACTGACGCTGAGGCTCGAAAGCGTGGGGAGCGAACAGGATTAGATACCCTGGTAGTCCACGCCGTAAACGATGAGTGCTAAGTGTTGGAGGGTTTCCGCCCTTCAGTGCTGCAGCAAACGCATTAAGCACTCCGCCTGGGGAGTACGACCGCAAGGTTGAAACTCAAAGGAATTGACGGGGGCCCGCACAAGCGGTGGAGCATGTGGTTTAATTCGAAGCAACGCGAAGAACCTTACCAGGTCTTGACATCCTTTGACCACTCTAGAGATAGAGCTTCCCCTTCGGGGGCAAAGTGACAGGTGGTGCATGGTTGTCGTCAGCTCGTGTCGTGAGATGTTGGGTTAAGTCCCGCAACGAGCGCAACCCTTATTGTTAGTTGCCATCATTTAGTTGGGCACTCTAGCGAGACTGCCGGTGACAAACCGGAGGAAGGTGGGGATGACGTCAAATCATCATGCCCCTTATGACCTGGGCTACACACGTGCTACAATGGGAAGTACAACGAGTTGCGAAGTCGCGAGGCTAAGCTAATCTCTTAAAGCTTCTCTCAGTTCGGATTGTAGGCTGCAACTCGCCTACATGAAGCCGGAATCGCTAGTAATCGCGGATCAGCACGCCGCGGTGAATACGTTCCCGGGCCTTGTACACACCGCCCGTCACACCACGAGAGTTTGTAACACCCGAAGTCGGTGAGGTAACCTTTTTGGAGCCAGCCGCCTAAGGTGGGATAGATGATTGGGGTGAAGTCGTAACAAGGTAGCCGTATCGGAAGGTGCGGCTGGATCACCTCCTTTCTAAGGAATATTTCGGAAGACTACACATCGTTTGCCTTTGTTCAGTTTTGAGAGGTTTACTCTCAAACAAAATTTGTTCATTGAAAACTGGATATCGAAGAAATAATCAAAACAAGTAACACACACCGAGTTGAAATGTTAAAAGAGTTTTTTAATAAGTTCAACGCTTATTTTCTTGAGCAACCTTCTATCGCTAGAAGAAGTACTCAAAACCGACCGAAAGGTCAAAGGTTAAGTGAATAAGGGCGCACGGTGGATGCCTTGGCACTAGGAGCCGATGAAGGACGGGACTAACACCGATATGCTTTGGGGAGCTGTAAGTAAGCTATGATCCAGAGATTTCCGAATGGGGGAACCCAGCATCTTTTATAGGATGTTACGTCTGCGTGAATACATAGCGCAGTCGAGGTAGACGCAGAGAACTGAAACATCTAAGTACCTGCAGGAAGAGAAAGAAAATTCGATTCCCTGAGTAGCGGCGAGCGAAACGGGAAAAGCCCAAACCAACAAGCTTGCTTGTTGGGGTTGTAGGACTCCGATATGGTAGTCTATTCAGATAGTCGAAATACTTGGAAAAGTATGTCAAAGAGGGTAAAAACCCCGTAGGCGAAATTTGGATAACACCTAGGAGGATCCTGAGTACGGCGGAACACGAGGAATTCCGTCGGAATCCGGGAGGACCATCTCCCAAGGCTAAATACTCCCTAGTGACCGATAGTGAACCAGTACCGTGAGGGAAAGGTGAAAAGCACCCCGGAAGGGGAGTGAAATAGATCCTGAAACCGTGTGCCTACAACAAGTTAGAGCCCGTTAATGGGTGATAGCGTGCCTTTTGTAGAATGAACCGGCGAGTTACGATAGCATGCGAGGTTAAGTTGAAGAGACGGAGCCGTAGCGAAAGCGAGTCTGAATAGGGCGAATGAGTATGTTGTCGTAGACCCGAAACCATGTGATCTACCCATGTCCAGGTTGAAGGTGCGGTAAAACGCACTGGAGGACCGAACCCACGTACGTTGAAAAGTGCGGGGATGAGGTGTGGGTAGCGGAGAAATTCCAAACGAACTTGGAGATAGCTGGTTCTCTCCGAAATAGCTTTAGGGCTAGCCTCGGAATTGAGAATGATGGAGGTAGAGCACTGTTTGGACTAGGGGCCCATCTCGGGTTACCGAATTCAGATAAACTCCGAATGCCATTCATTCATATCCGGGAGTCAGACTGTGAGTGATAAGATCCATAGTCGAAAGGGAAACAGCCCAGACCACCAGCTAAGGTCCCCAAATAACTATTAAGTGGAAAAGGATGTGGGGTTGCACAGACAACTAGGATGTTGGCTTAGAAGCAGCCACCATTTAAAGAGTGCGTAATAGCTCACTAGTCGAGTGACCCTGCGCCGAAAATGTACCGGGGCTAAATAGTTTACCGAAGCTGTGGAGTGCACCATTAGGTGCATTGGTAGGAGAGCGTTCTAAGGGCGTTGAAGGCAGATCGTGAGGACTGCTGGAGCGCTTAGAAGTGAGAATGCCGGTATGAGTAGCGAAAGACAGGTGAGAATCCTGTCCACCGAATGACTAAGGTTTCCTGGGGAAGGCTCGTCCGCCCAGGGTTAGTCGGGACCTAAGCCGAGGCCGACAGGCGTAGGCGATGGACAACAGGTTGATATTCCTGTACCCGTTGTTTTTGTTTGAGCAATGGAGGGACGCAGGAGGCTAAGAAGTGCAGACTGATGGATATGTCTGTTCAAGCAGTAAGTCTTGGTAGGAGTCAAATGCTTCTACCTATACGGACAAGCTGTGATGAGGAGGGAAATAACAGTACCGAAGCTTCTGATGTCACACTGCCAAGAAAAGCTTCTAGTGAGAAAACAACGGCCCGTACCGCAAACCGACACAGGTAGTCGAGGAGAGAATCCTAAGGTGAGCGAGAGAACTCTCGTTAAGGAACTCGGCAAAATGACCCCGTAACTTCGGGAGAAGGGGTGCTGCTCTAACGAGCAGCCGCAGTGAATAGGCCCAAGCGACTGTTTATCAAAAACACAGGTCTCTGCAAAATCGAAAGATGACGTATAGGGGCTGACGCCTGCCCGGTGCTGGAAGGTTAAGAGGAGTGCTTAGCGTAAGCGAAGGTACGAATTGAAGCCCCAGTAAACGGCGGCCGTAACTATAACGGTCCTAAGGTAGCGAAATTCCTTGTCGGGTAAGTTCCGACCCGCACGAAAGGCGTAACGATTTGGGCACTGTCTCAACGAGAGACTCGGTGAAATTTTAGTACCTGTGAAGATGCAGGTTACCCGCGACAGGACGGAAAGACCCCATGGAGCTTTACTGTAGTTTGATATTGAGTGTCTGTACCGCATGTACAGGATAGGTAGGAGCCGTAGAGATCGGGACGCCAGTTTCGATGGAGGCAATGGTGGGATACTACCCTTGCGTTATGGCCACTCTAACCCGCAGCCCTTATCGGGCTGGGAGACAGTGTCAGATGGGCAGTTTGACTGGGGCGGTCGCCTCCTAAAAGGTAACGGAGGCGCCCAAAGGTTCCCTCAGAATGGTTGGAAATCATTCGAAGAGTGTAAAGGCAGAAGGGAGCTTGACTGCGAGAGCTACAACTCGAGCAGGGACGAAAGTCGGGCTTAGTGATCCGGTGGTTCCGCATGGAAGGGCCATCGCTCAACGGATAAAAGCTACCCTGGGGATAACAGGCTTATCTCCCCCAAGAGTCCACATCGACGGGGAGGTTTGGCACCTCGATGTCGGCTCGTCGCATCCTGGGGCTGTAGTCGGTCCCAAGGGTTGGGCTGTTCGCCCATTAAAGCGGCACGCGAGCTGGGTTCAGAACGTCGTGAGACAGTTCGGTCCCTATCCGTCGCGGGCGTTGGAAATTTGAGAGGAGCTGTCCTTAGTACGAGAGGACCGGGATGGACTTACCGCTGGTGTACCAGTTGTCTCGCCAGAGGCATCGCTGGGTAGCTATGTAGGGAAGGGATAAACGCTGAAAGCATCTAAGTGTGAAGCCCACCTCAAGATGAGATTTCCCATTTCTTTAAGAAAGTAAGATCCCTGAGAGATGATCAGGTAGATAGGTCAGAAGTGGAAGGCCAGTGATGGTTGGAGCGGACTGATACTAATCGATCGAGGACTTAACCAAAAAGAAAAAAACATGTAAACTCGTAGAGTTTTGATTCTTCGATCCAGTTTTGAGTGAGCAACACTTACTCAATTGAATAGTGTGGTGGCGATAGCAAGAAGGATACACCTGTAACCATGCCGAACACAGAAGTTAAGCTTCTTAGCGCCGATTGTAGTGAAGGGTTTCCCTTTGTGAGAGTAGGACGTCGCCACGCATTTCAATTTTTCCGGCATAGCTCAGTTGGTAGTAGCGCATGACTGTTAATCATGATGTCGTAGGTTCGAGTCCTACTGCCGGAGTTGCTTGATAGCATCTGCTATCTTTTTTTTTTGCATAAAATGACAAAAATAAAGACGTTGCCTTTGATGGGGCAGCGTCTTTTTTATTTAGATGAAATCAGAACGAAAAGGAAGAAGTGTTGCTTGTACTGCTGTTTTTTTCTATACTATTAGAAAAGGAGACGATGGCGTGAGAAAAAAAGTACTTTTTGATTTAGATGGAACGATCATTGATTCGAGTGAAGGAATCTATGGATCGATTCAATATGCGATGGAAAAAATGGGAAAAGAGCAATTAGCGCAAGACGTACTGCGGAGCTTTGTGGGGCCGCCTTTGGTTGAATCCTTCCGTGGCTTGGGCTTCGATGAAGCTGCTGCCCAGCAAGCCGTTGCCTTCTACCGGGAAAATTATCGTCAAGCGGGCATGTTTCAAGTCCAACCATATCCGTTGATCGAAGAAACATTGCAGGAGCTGGCGCAGGATCACGATTTGTATATCGCTACGTCGAAACCAGAAGTTTTTGCAAAAGAGATCCTGACCCATCTCAAGTATGATGGCTATTTCAAAGGAATCTATGGGGCGGATCTTGAGAATAAACGTGGGGAAAAAGCGGCCGTTATCCGCTACGCGTTAACTGAGATCGAAAAGGAGCAAAAAGCGCAGCAAGCCATCATGATCGGCGACCGCGAGCATGATATTTTAGGGGCAAAAGAAAACCAGTTACCGGCAATCGGCGTTTTATATGGTTTTGGGTCAAAAGAAGAATTGCTTGATGCTGGTGCGATCGCTTTAGCCGCTGAGACACAAGAACTCTTAGCGTTGATTCCAGATTCATTATAGAGAAAAAGAGCTAACAAGCACCTTACAAGGCGTTTGTCAGCTCTTTTGTTACGCATTCGTTTGTTTCAGCTGCGGAGAGGCTTCCAATAAAAGATTGGTATCCAAATAGCCGCTTTCGTTTTTCAAAATCAAGGTTCCTGAAGTTGGGTGAACATCTAGAATCAGATGACCAGTCAAGAACATTTGATCATAGGTTGATGTAAAGAAAGTAAACTGATTGCTTGAGACTAACTCATTATATGGGGCTAACGGTTCGTCGATCGGTGTGATCAAAAAACGTTCGCCGATCATACAGCATCCAGCTGCTGAAGAAAATTGGTTCGATCCGTCATTACTCGTCAGAATATATAAGTCGTGTCCTTCTGGAAAGCGAGCAGCGGCAGTAGGGGTAATATGTAAGTCCATTTTGCATGATCTCCTTTTTGAAACGAGTGAGCAGCAAACTGTTTCGTTTCGATAATTGTTGATAAACCAAGTGTATCACTCCTCTTAGGGATGTGACAGCAACTTGCTTTTCAACAAACCAAGCTTAAAGTTTTAGCAAGAAAAAGGCGATAATACCGATTATCAGCAAGAAAAGCCCTAAGTACAAGAGCACAGTGACCGCAGCCTGGAAAAAAGAGCGCATTTCTTTCACCTCGAATCATTCTTCTCTTTATTTTACTGCATAATCACAGAGACAAGTAAGGAACTTCACAAATCTTAAAGGAAGTTTTAGGTCTCTTAAGAGTAGACCTTGTCCTTTTTTGTAACGCTTCCATTTTTTGTGGTAAAATAAAGAAAAGGAGGCGATTTGGATGTTACGTAATTGTCAAAATGTACTTGTTGCCTTGGATGGGTCGGATCAGTCAGAAAAAGCGTTCCAAGAAGCACTCGCGATTTGTCGTATGAACAAAGCCAAATTGTATGTCCTCTCTGTTATCAACAATGCTGAGTTATCCACAAGTGCCTATGCTTTTGCAAAAATTTTTGACCAAGAAAAATTGCGTGTGGAAACGGACATGTTGAAAAAAATCTATGATGCCAATCAGCATGGGGTAGAAGATGTTGAGGTAATCGTTGAAGTCGGCGATCCAAAACGCTTTATCATTCATGCAGCAACAGAATTGTACCCGATTGATTTGATCATTATCGGTGCAACTGGTAAAGGCACATTGACCCGAGCTGTCGTAGGCTCAACTACCGATTATGTCGTCAATCATTCGAAATGTACGGTGTTGGTCGTGAAGTAAGAAGTTGAATCAAACGGAAACAGTATGTTATTTTTTAAGTCAGCATAAAGCGTATCCTTTAAAAAAATTCACTGTAGTTGAAAAACTCGCTCTCTTAGCTTTAGGAGAGCGGGTTTTTTGTTGCAAAAAAGATGTGTCTAAAATGGAGCTGTGAGCACCAATTGAAAAATCCGTTTTGTTCGTTTTATAAAAAGATATTTATTTAAATTATTGAAAATTGACTATTAGAAGAGATAGTTTGTTACACTTTTAATAAGCAAAGGCTGTAGGAAAAGTATTGGAGAGAGGGGCTGATAATTTATCGACTTTACAGGATGCAGCAGAATACAATCGAATATTGTTGGAAAGGAGAAATAAATGATGAAAAAGATTTTTAAAATTTTAATGATCATGTTTGTTATTTTTATAGTAATTATTTTTCTGCCTACTATTATACTTTTCATAATTAAATAGAAAGAAGGCATTTGAAATGAATTGGTTAAATTGAATTGAACCTTCACCCCGTGGTAATTGTTCAAGTTTGACTTGCGGAATTAAACCTTGTATTTCAGATTCTTGTTTAAATAATGAGGGACATTGAGAGGATGTTGGAATAAATCTTGTTATATCAATTGTAAACAATAAAAAAGGAGAATGAAATGAAGCGTGTTGCAGAAAACTATTTGGTTGTTTTTTCGATTCTTTTGCTGATTATATGGCTAGGCTTGATCCAAGTGAAAGAATATTCGCAAGAAGCAGCCCTGTCGATCATTTACTTTATTAATCTATATACGCTCTTGTTTAAATTTAAAGATGCAGCGAGGATAGTGAAAGCAGTTGTATCGGTCCTACTATTGGGTTTTACGATCTTATTTCTTTTGTATATCGCAGGAAATTAGGGGCGTACGAATGATTAAGTTCAGAAATTATCGCTATACTTTGGGAATTAGATGCACAAAAAAAGACAACGTCCTAGAAACGTTGTCCTACCAAAGCCACTTGACGGGCTTGAACCGTCGACCTCATCCTTACCATGGATGCGCTCTACCAACTGAGCTAAAGCGGCGTGTTATTTAACACAAGATATAGAATACCGTAAAGGTGCTGCTTTGTCAATGAGATTTTCGGATATTTCTTGAGAAAAACACTTTGCGGGAAGGGAAGTTTCTAAAAGGGGATTTTCTTGAAAAAAAGGAACAAAAAATTGATTTTTGCTCTTGCTAAATTATCTGACTATTTGGTATAGTACAGATAGATTCTTCCGGCATAGCTCAGTTGGTAGTAGCGCATGACTGTTAATCATGATGTCGTAGGTTCGAGTCCTACTGCCGGAGTATCAAAAACGACCTTCGTTTCGGAAGGTCGTTTTTTTGGTTGTGGATAGCCTGGGGATAATGGGTTCCCCAGTTTTTTCTCCAGAACACTCACTTCGCTGAGGAAATCTTTTGTATTAGTTCCTCGTATAAATCCGTCGTTTCGGCGGCTTTTTTATTTGTGTAAAAAACGGTTGGCCCATCTTTGGTGGTGACTTTTAAAATAGGTGTCGAGTTTATGTCCACGAACATTCTGGCAGGATCACCAGCAACGGTAAATTTACCGATTTGGTAACTGGCGGTTCCTACACCCATGGTACGAACACGAGGCGATGGCAAAGCTTCGATCAATTCCACCGTCTCTATATCTGCCAAAGAGACCGTTGTTTTCCCAGTCATTGGTGCATCGAAGGTGACTTCTTGTCCTTGCACTTCACCGGTAATCGCATCAGGAGCGAAATCTAAGCGATACATCGGAATGATGGTACCGACCATTAATACAAGTAAGAAGACAGCGGTGATACCTGAGACGATTTGTCCGCTACGTTTGCCTAGATTGATGCCGATATTCATCCCGACACGGTCAGGAACGAACAGTCGCGCATCATTAGGATTGATGTAACAACCATATCGCCAGTAAGCATCTTCACCATAATAGCGCGGTTGTCCTGCTGGTTCTAAGAGCTGATCTTGTTTTTTACGCAGATCTAGCAACAAGAAGAAGGTAAAGACGATCAAGAAAACAACCAAAACAACAAAGAGCACTAAGAGGATAGTACTGAATGCTCCAGTAGCGGACATGGATGCCAGCGGGACAGTCAACAAGAGTAGCGTAATGGTACAAGTGACAGCGATCAATAAGGACCAATAGCGCTTTGTTAAATCATTGATGTGCTGGTCGATAGCTGAATCACCGCTGATCCCGCGAACGGGTAAGTGGCTGATGATCACCCAGAGATAGACGAACAGCGCAAAAGTTGCTAAGGAGACGCCGCCCATCAAGTATCCTGTAGAAAGATCAGGCAACTGCCATGCTTGGTACAAACTGATCATCAACAAAATCCCCGCAGGAACGAGGCTATACCACGGCAGCATCCGTTTATTTTTGGCTTGAACGAGTTTTGTATCGATCCGAATCGGATCGATAGGTAGTTCCCATCCTTTGGCAAGGATCAATTGCCGCATTTTTCCAATGTAATGCACTTGCACCAGGTAAGCTGTCCCAAGCAAAGCGGCCATATAAAGCCAGAACAGGGTAAGGATGATGGAGTCAGATAAATTGAACAAAAAAAGGAGACTTGCTACACTAAATGTACCAACGATTTGTAAGATACGCTTGCGAAATTCTGTGATCAAGCTGTGGACGCTAGGATCATCCAGATGCTCAGGGGCAAGGGTATTTTCGAGTAAAACATTTTTGTGGGGTTTACTGATCAAGCGTAAACCAAATGCGGTCGTCCCACAGAGGACAAGAGCAATAATGAAAAAAAGATAGGTCATTTGCATTCATTCCTTTCAGGAAATTGGTCCAGCAGTTGTTGAACATCCGTTAAAAGCGCTTGCTTGCTTTTGCCGTGTAAGAGAGCGGTTGCTAGCTGCAGCTGCAAGTTTTGGCGATACTCCGCTTCTTGTCCAGAAGTAAACGGTGGTGGTGCGGCAACGGCGGTTCCTTTACGGCGATCCGTGACTAACAAGCCTTCTTCTTTGAGGGAATTGTAGGCTTTTGAGATCGTCATGGTATTGATGCCGATCTCTTCGGCTAATTGACGGACGGATGGTAGCAATTCGCCAGCGGATAAATCGCCTTTTGCGATACCGACAATGATCTGTTCCCGCAACTGCTGGTAGATCGGTTGGTTGCTTTGAGTTTGAATATCAAATATCATCGAAGACAGCTCCTTTGTATTATATATATTAATACAAAGTATATAAAATAGCAACTGGTAATCAAATGAACAAGAATCGTTAGGAAAAAGTAAATAGCTTGTTACAGTTCTGTTTCATGGATCAGGTATCCTTTGACAGATACAACTTAGAGGAGGAACTTTTTATGAGCCAATCGCAAAGAACGGCTTACTTTGATAATGCAAAATTTTTACTGATGATCTTGGTCGTCTTCAGTCACTTACTACAGCCTTTTATCGGCGATCAGAAGTTTTATCATGACCTATATTATTTTATCTTCACTTTCCATATGCCAGCTTTTGTTTTTCTGGCTGGGTACTTTGCCAAACCGTTGACGAAGGGACACAAGCTACGTGAGCTGATGAAAAAGTTCTTGCTGCCTTATGTCTTCTTTCAGGTGTTTTACACCGTCTATTACTGGTTGATCGGTCTACGGGAGTCGTTAAAAATCCAACTGTTGAATCCGCAATGGGCACTTTGGTTTTTGCTTAGCATGTTCTTTTGGCAGCTCTCCTTGCTGGTCTTTCGAAAAATGTCCAAAAAGCAGGCGATCTTGCTGAGTATCGGCTTGAGTATCTTCGCTGGCTACGTGCCATTTTTAAATCAAGTGTTGACCTTGCAGCGGACCTTTGTCTTTTTGCCGTTTTTCATCATCGGGTTTTATTTTCCCAAAAATGAGATGCGCTTTTTATTGAAACCAAAGATTCGGACTATCAGTTTGCTTTTCTTACCGATCATCTACACCTTTATCGCGTTTTTTCATGGGATGAACAAGTACATGGTTTTTGGTTCCAAGCCTTATGACGATTACTTGAGCTATCCGTTGTTCGGCGGTCCATTGCGTGCGGTCTTTTTCGTGATCGGGCTGATGGGGATCATCGGCTTTCTGAGCCTCGTGCCTAGAGAGCACCTCTCTTTTACGAAGTGGGGCAAAAACACCCTGCTGGTCTATCTTTTACAGGGGATCTTCATCAAGGGCTTGCGGGCATTAGCCATCACCGACTTGAACCTGTCGGTATTAGGCTTTGTGACGTTGGTGTTAGCCAGTGTTTTACTGACGATCTTGCTAGCTAGTCGTCCGATCCGCTTCCTTTATGCACGATTTGAACGAGGACTATCCTTTGTTTTACTTGGCTTTTTGCTTTTGATGCTAACTCTTTAAATCCTTGATACGAGCAACCGCTCTTAGAAAGATGATCCTTTCATTTTTCTAGGAGCGGTTGTTATTTGAGAGGCAGAGGCGTAAAATGGAAGGAACGGAAAGTGAAAGGATGAAGAAATATGTCAGAAATTTCAAAAAAGACCACCGCTGCCTTTGCGCAAGCGTATCAAGACAATAATAAACAAACGGCACTGCAACGGAGTGTTGTGAAAAATGGGATCACCGCTTCTGCGGAAAACGTGTCAGCAAAAGTCAACAATGTGCCAGTTTTTTCAGTTGATGTGACAACCGGGAAAGTCTCAAACCAAAAACAATCAGGCCGCTGCTGGATGTTTGCCGCATTGAATACATTCCGTCATAAGATGCTGAATGATTTCAATTTAAAAGAATTTGAATTGTCGCAAAACCATACCTTCTTTTGGGACAAATACGAAAAAGCCAACTATTTCTACGAAAATATTTTAGCAACTGCCAACGAGCCTTTAACAAGTCGCAAAGTTGCTTTCTTATTGCAAACACCACAACAAGATGGTGGGCAATGGGACATGATCGTTTCGATTTTCCAAAAATATGGTGTCGTACCAAAAACGGTCATGCCAGAAAGCAGCAACTCTTCCAATTCTCGTGACCTAAACAATTACTTGAACAAAAAACTGCGTAAAGATGCGGTTGCTTTGCGTCAGCTAGTGGCTGAAGGCAAAACAGCTGAAGACATCCAAACAGCCAAAGAAGCGATGTTGGAAGACATTTATCGTTTCTTAGCGACTTCTTTAGGCACACCGCCAGAAACCTTTGATTTTGAATACCGTGATGAAGACAAAAACTATCACATTGATCGCAACTTAACACCGCAAAGCTTTTATGAAAAATATGTCGGGGTGGACCTTGACGATTATGTCAGCATCATCAACGCACCAACTACCGACAAGCCTTACAATCAATCGTATACCGTAGAAATGCTAGGCAACGTGGTTGGCGGCAAAGAAGTCAAATACTTGAACGTCGATATGCCGACCTTCAAAAAATTAGCGATCGCTCAATTGGAACAAGGGGAGTCCGTGTGGTTCGGTTGTGATGTCGGTCAATCTTCTACCAGAGATACTGGGATCATGGCATTAGATGCGTATGATATCAACGACCTATTTGACATCGACTTTACGATGACCAAAGCAGAACGCTTAGATTTTGGCGAAAGCTTAATGACCCACGCGATGGTCTTGACTGGCGTTGACTTGATCGACGGCGAATCAACCAAATGGAAAGTCGAAAACAGCTGGGGTGAAAAAGTCGGAACGAATGGCTTCTTCGTTATGAGCGATGCGTGGATGGATGAATACACCTATCAAATCGTGGTTCGCAAAGAGTTCCTGACAGCAGAACAATTGGCTGCCTTTGAAGCAGAACCAACAGTCTTAGCACCTTGGGACCCAATGGGGGCATTGGCGTAAGTCAGCAATTTCTATTGACCTCTTGAATATTCTCTGAAACTTTTCAAAAAAATGAAATGAAAAAATAACGAACCAGTTGCCGCAATCCAACCGTTAGGAAAGTAGAAATCCTAACAGTGTGGGGTTGCGGTAACGGTTCTTTTTTTATTTTCTGACAAAAAAGCGGTACCATCCTAGAAAAGTGGGAACTTATTTATTGTAAGATGAAGCAAACTTCTTTAAAATGGAATAGTCACTAATGATGCCACACGTCTCATTAGAGTGAACTGTTGAAGAATGGTCACTGGGAACCTTTACTTCCTCTGACAGACTTTGTCATGTTTATTGAACAAAAGGAGGATTCAAATGACAAATCTGTTAACTATTATTGTTGTTCTACTTTTTGCTGCCCTTATTTATGGGTTCTACTTATTGCAAAAACGTCACGTGAAGTTTTCTACGCGGGTCTTTGCGGCGTTGTTCGTCGGGATCGTTTTTGGTGGCGTGCTGCAGCTGATTTTTGGGACAGGCTCTGACGTTGTCACGCAAGCTCTTGACTGGATCACGATGGTCGGTAGCGGCTATGTAGCTCTCTTGCAAATGCTGATCATGCCCTTGATCTTCGTTTCGATCGTTGGCGCTTTCACCAAGATGAAAGAAAGCGAAAAAATCAAGAAGATCAGTTTTACGGTTCTTGCGACTTTGCTAGGGACAACGGCGATCGCTGCCTTGATCGGAATTGTGATGGTCATGGTCTTTGGTCTTGACGGTGCCAGCTTTACCGAAGGGGCAACGGAAACAGCGCGGATCGCAGAATTAGCGGAACGTTCGACACAAGTCCAAGACCTATCGATCCCACAACAAATCGTTTCCTTCATCCCAAGCAATGTCTTCGCCGATTTTGCGGGTACTCGTTCGACAAGTACGATCGGGGTCGTGATTTTCTCAGCCTTTGTGGGGATCGCCTTTCTTGGTGTCAAACGTAAATCACCGAAAGAAGCGGAAACTTTTGCGAATTTGATGGACAGCTTATATAAAATCGTGATGCGTATCGTCACGTTAGTTTTGCGCCTGACACCTTATGGCGTTTTGGCATTGATGACTAATGTATTAGCTTCAAGTGATTTTGAAGCCATCTTGAACTTAGGCAAATTTATCATCGCCTCTTATGCGGCTTTGATTTTGGTCTTACTTGTTCATTCATTATTGCTAATCGCTGTTCGGGTCAATCCAGTAACGTATTTCAAAAAGGCTTTTCCAGTCTTGAGCTTTGCCTTTACTTCTCGTTCAAGTGCGGGTGCCTTGCCATTGAACATCGAAACCCAAACCAAAGCGTTAGGTGTTGATGAAGCCACGGCTAACTTTGCAGGCAGCTTTGGGTTATCGATTGGTCAAAACGGCTGTGCGGGTGTATATCCAGCGATGTTGGCAACAATCGTTGCACCAACGGTTGGGATCAATGTCTTTGATTGGCAGTTTATCCTGCTGCTAGTTGCAGTAGTTACGATCAGCTCTTTCGGCGTTGCTGGTGTCGGCGGTGGGGCAACCTTTGCTTCATTGATCGTCTTAGGCTCAATGAACTTGCCGATCGCCATCGTAGGCTTAGTTATTTCTGTTGAACCATTGATCGATATGGCACGGACACTCGTTAATGTCAGCGACAGTATGGTTGCGGGAATGGTGACCAGCAGTCGTATCAACGAACTGGATCGTTCGATCTTAGATGATTCTGCCGCCGTGATCGAAGCCGAATAGAAACATTTTGTAACAAGCGAAAGCAAAGAAAGACTGCGTGTGGTCTTTCTTTTTTTTGTCCGTTAAAGCTCAGCTCATAGAAAAATCTAGGTTTCAGTGCCCTTAATAGCGAAGTTTCTGCTATACTTTTAACTAGAACATCGCGGGAGGGATAAGCAATGACACAATTGATTCAACTAGAACGAGCAGCAAACGTCAGAGAACTTGGCGGCTATCAAACGACAAACGGCACGACGATCAAACGAAAAAAATTGATCCGCAGTGCGGCGATCAATGAATTGACTGCTTCAGATCAAGCAGTACTGGCAAACTATGGGGTCAATCAGGTCATTGATTTTCGCTCCATCGCTGAAGCCAATGCACAACCTGATCGACCGATCGCCACAGCAAAGCAGCTTTTTTTACCTATTTTTAAAGAAGACGAAACGATGGTTTCCTTGTCGCCAGAAAGCTTGAAGCAGCGCTTGGAAGATGGGGAAGATGCCGAAGAGCAGATGAAAAAAGTCTACCGTCACTTTGTTGAAAGCGACTATGCCCGCCAACAATATCGGCAGTTCTTTGATCATGTGATCGCTAATGCGGAAGGCGAAGGTGCAACCTTGTTCCACTGTACCGCTGGCAAAGATCGCACAGGCTTTGGCGCCTTTTTATTGCTCCATGTGTTGGCGGTGGCACCAACGACGATCAAAGAAGATTATTTAGCAACCAATCGCTATTTAGCCCCAATGCTAAAAGAAAAATTTGCCCCAATGACCCAGCATTTGCCGCAAGAGCTGTTAACGGCGATCACGGTTTTGATGAGTGCCAAAGAGAGTTTTCTTGATGAAAGCTTGGCTGCGATCGATCAGCACTTCGGTTCGGTTGATCAGTATCTCCTGCAGGGACTAGGGGTGACGAAAGAAGAGCAAGCGTATTTGAATGCCCAACTGACTGAGTAAAGAAAGGGAGATCCGTATGGAGGAAGCATTGTTCGCAGCAATCGGGATGACCGGCTCGCTGACGCCCATCAGTGGTGGGGATGTCAATCAAACGTATCGTTTCACTACAGCAGAAAATCGCTATTTTTTAAAAACTCATTCTCATGTTTCATCGGTGTTCTTTCAAGCAGAGATCAACGGCTTAGCTGAATTAGCCCCTTTCGTGCGGGTGCCAAAAATCGAACATCTCGGTCAGACTGAAGAGAGGGCATTTTTATTGATGGAATGGATCGATGGTGGGGAAGGACAGCAGCGACGCTTAGGTCAAAGCTTGGCTCGGCTTCATCAGCAGACGCAGGAGTCTTTTGGGTTTTACGAAGACAATTACATCGGCTTTTTGCCGCAAGTCAATCCGAAAACCAGCGATTGGCTTGATTTTTACACAGTCTGCCGTTTGGATGTGCAAGTCGAATTAGCGAAGCTGGGTAACCGCTGGCATGCCAAACGGGAAGCTGCTTATCTGCGTTTGAAAGAATTTTTGCATGAAAATTGGCGTGATCGCAGCGTCACACCTGCTTTATTACACGGTGATTTTGGGCGGGGGAATGTGCTGTTCGATCAGCAAGGAGAACCAGTGTTTCTTGATCCAGCAGTCGCTTATGGGGATCGAGAAATGGATATTGCGATGTCCCAGCTCTTCGGTGGTTTTCGTCAGGAATTTTTGGAAGGCTATCAAGAAGTCTATCCATTAGATGAGGATTGGCAAGAGCGACTGCCAGTGTATCAATTGTATTATTTATTGGTCCATTTGAATCAGTTTGGCGAAAGCTATGGACCAAGTGTCGATGAAATATTGAGTCGTTTTTAGGAGGCAATTAGAACTATGGCAGCAAAGTATCAAACCACGCATGAAGTGGCGTATTATGAATGTGATGTCAACCAAACGATGACGTTTCCAGCCATGCTAGGCATCGCCATCAAGACATCAGAGGAACAAAGTGCGGCGTTAAACCGCGGACCAGAAGTCATCGCTAGTTATGGCTTGACCTGGATCATTACCAGCTATCACATAACGGTGACTCGTTTGCCGCGCGTAGGGGAGCAGATTCAAGTGGCGACCCAGGCGAGAGAATACAATAAATTTTTCTGCTACCGTTACTTCTGGTTATTGGCAGAAGACGGAACGGAACTGGTCAAAATCGAGGCGGTTTTTGCGTTGATGGATCCGAAGACGCGCAAAGTCAGCAGTGTACCAGATGAGATCGTGGCGCCTTTTGGCAGTGAAAAAATCAAGCGAATCAAACGCTACCCGAAGATCACCCCTATCACGCAAGGACAATTTTTGCCGTATCGGGTGCGTTTCTACGATATTGATAGCAATCAGCATGTCAACAATGCCATGTATTTCAATTGGCTGATGGACGTCTTAGGCTATGAGTTTTTAACAAAACATGAAGTGACACAAGTGACGATCCGTTTTGATCGGGAAGTGGCTTACGGCCATTTGATCGAAAGCCATTTTCAAATCAATGAGAAGACAGTCGATGAAGCCGGCGAGGCTGTGCCGCTGCAAACGATCCACGAGATCAAGATCGGTGAGGATACTTACTGCGAAGCCATCTTTACTTGGCGAGAAAAATAAAACAACCCTTTTGCCTCCGTTAGCGGAATGGCAAAAGGGTTTTTGTTTGGTTAATTCTCCATGAAATCAGGCAGTTCATCCATGGTCAACCCACGGTTTTTTGCTATTAGCAATTTGATGCGGGCTTTTTGGCTATTGATGCTATTGCAGAAAATCACCCCAAGAGCCTGCAATTCGATCCCGCCGCCTAAGTAGTCATAGACCGGCTCGGCAACTCCGTTGAAGCAGCGAGAAACTAAGACGACTGGAATGTTTCTAGCGATCAGTTTTTTCAAAGGCTCTATGGTTTGCGGCGGCAGATTGCCAGCGCCTAAAGCTTCGATCACTAGTCCATCGATCAGCGAGTCGGCTAAAGCATCGAACAATTCCCCAGTCATTCCCGCATAGGCTTTGACGATCGGAAACAGACCATCGACACGATCAACATCCAAATGGCGGTTATTTAACAGCTCTTGCATGAACAAGATACGGTGCTTTGTGACTAAGCCGATCGGACCTAATGTCGGGGTGCGGAATGTCGCAATATTGGTGGTGTGGGTCTTCGTAACATAACGTGCGGAATGGATCTCATCGTTCATCACGACTAAGACGCCTTTTCCTAAGGCATCAGGTGATTTCGCCACCCGAATCGCACTTTCAAAGTTATAAAGTCCGTCACTGCCGATTTCATTACTTGAGCGCATGGCGCCAGTCACCACGATCGGTAACTGACCGCCGATTGTGGTATCTAAAAAGAAGGCTGTTTCTTCCAGCGTATCGGTTCCGTGAGTGATCACGACCCCATCGACACCGCTTAAATGCGCCAGCTGGATACGTTCTTTCAACTGCAGCATTTCTTTTGGGGTCATATGAGGACTGGGAATATTAAAAATGTCTTCGACGATCAATTCAACATCGTCGTCAATGTGGATCGGTGCATCCATCAACGGATTGCTGACATCAGGGCTGACGCCGCCTGTCAGGGTGTCTTCTTTCATGGCGATGGTGCCGCCAGTGTGCAACACGAGAATTCGTTTCATTTTTTCATCACCTGCAATGATTTATTTACTCTTAACTCAAAACTATTGTATACTATTAAAATAAGAAAACAAGGAGCGATGGGAAAAAATGATTCGAATTGGTTGTACCACATTTAGTGAACATGGCAGTCTCGTGCAAAGAAAAAACTCGAAATTATTTGAGTATGCCCGTTATTTTCCGTTAGTTGAGCTGGATACCACCTATCATTTTTTGCCAAAAGAAAAAGACGTGCGCAACTGGTTGACCCAGATTCCCGAAAATTTCCGCTTTGTGTTGAAAGTCCATCAAAGTGTGACCACCCAAGGGGATTTGCCAGATCAGTTGACCATGACCGAAGCACTGCAGCTTTATAAAGAAGCGATCGCGCCAATGGTAGAAGCAGGCAAACTCTTTTGCCTATTGGCGCAGTTTCCCAACAGCTTTAAATGTACGAAAGAAAATGTTGCCTATTTAGACCAAGTGCGAGAATGGTTTGCGGGCTATCCAGTGGCGATCGAGCTGAGAGACAGCAGCTGGTATCAGCCGAAACTGTATCCGGGAATGATCGATTATATGAAGCGAAAGCAGTTTTCCTTAGTAGTTGTTGATCAGCCAAAAAAGCTATCGACCACCATTCCCCTTGATCCAACCGTGACCAATCCAGAGTTTGTCCTGTGCCGTTTTCACGGACGCAACGACAGCGGCTGGACAGCGACGGGACCAGATGCCAAAAATCTGCGGACCTTGTATCGTTATGACCAAGCCGAACTAACGGAGTTAAAACACGCAGTCCAAGCCATCGAAGCCAATGCCAAAGAAGTCGCAGTGGTCTTCAATAATAATGCCGGTCGTGATGCCGCTGACAATGCTCGCGCATTGATCGATGCGCTGCAGATCGATTACGAAGCATTAAATCCTAATCAGTTGAAATTATTTTGAGGAGTCATATGATAAAAGCAATCTTTTTTGATATTGATGGCACGCTGATTGCCAGCAACGGCAAGGCGCTTGCCAGTACCCGTGAAGCCATCAAACAAGCCCAAGCCAATGGCGTCCTCTGCGGCATTGCCACCGGACGTGGTCCGGTTGATTTAGAGAAGGTGATTGATTACTTGTCGTTAGACATGTTTATCACCTATAACGGCCAATATGTCTACACGAAGGAAAACTTGATTTATGCCAAACCTTTTCCAAAACAAACACTGGAAGCGATCGTAGAATACGCAGATGAAAATTACCGCCAAGTCATGTTTGGCGGAGAAACCCAAGTGGCTGGCAGCTTAACGATCCGCTTAAGCCAATCACCCGTCATGCAGCGCTACTTACGCTATGTGCCCAAAAAATTTCCCGTCGGTTTTTTAAAGAAAGTCTTGCAGCGTTTTAGTCCCAATCGCAACGCCAAGCGCTATGAATCGTTGGACATTTTACGAGAGCCCATCTATCAGTGCATTATGCTGAGCCCTGAATCAGAGCGCGAAAAATTACGGTCCAAGCTGCCGCAATGTGATTTTAAGCGATCCAATGCCTATTCTGTTGACATCGTGCCGAAAAACGGTTCGAAAATCAAAGGCATCAAAGAGTTTTTGGCCTATGAAGGGATCGCGATGGAAGAAGCGATGGCATTTGGGGATCATTTTAATGATGTGGAAATGTTAGAAGGCGTGGGGATCGGCGTTGCGATGGGCAATGCCCAGCCCATCACTAAAGCCAGTGCTGACTTTGTGACGGATACCAACGATCATGACGGCATCAAGAAAGCCTTAATCCATTTTGGCATTATTGCCGAGGATGCCCAAGCCAGGGAATAAAAAAATAAGCAAGTAGCCAATCTATGAAGCAACGTAGAAGACAGCGCAGAACCATAAAACAGAACCATGAGAAAAAGCAGAAAGAAGCGAGCAAAATGAGTCCATTTGAAATGACGGAAGAGTTTCATAAAACCTTTGATCCAACGCGACCGCCATATCCACAAGCTTTTTCAGCGGAAAAAGCCCAGTTTCGTGCTGGTTTTAAAATTGAAGAATTAGTTGAGTTCCTTTATGCTGCCAGCAACAATGACGAAGAGACCTTTCAAGCAGGTCTGGAGCATTTGCATCAAGCGATCGATCAAGCCCAAGCCAAGCTGGCTGCCAAACAACAGCCTGTCAGTGATTCTCTAGTAGAACAAGTCGATGCGCTTTGTGATCTACTGTATTTTACCTATGGCTCTTTTTCACTGTTAGGGGTCGATCCAGCGCCGATTCTGGCTATCGTTCATGACGCCAACATGGGGAAACTTTTTCCAGATGGGCAGCCTCATTATGATCCTGAGACCCACAAAGTCATGAAGCCGAGCGATTGGGAAGAACGGTTTGCTCCTGAACCGCGAATCAAGGCAGAAATCAACCGCCAATTGGCACAAAAACAAGCCCAAGAATCGTCAGAATAAAAACCAAACGTGCCAGTTGCCCGTTCCGATTGCTTATCAGCAAAAGGAGTGGTGCAACTGGCACGTTTGGTTTAATCAAAGAAAGTGTAGTAAAGGGTTCTGACAGCGGCTTTTTCTTGTTCTTTGTGGATACCGAACATGATGCTGACCTCAGAGGACCCTTGGTTGATCATCTCTAAGTTGATATTTTTCCGCGCAAGGGCAGCGGTACTGTCGGCAGTGATCCCGACTCGTTGACGCATTCCTTCACCAACGACGACGACCATGGATAGATCGTGGGTCATTCGCAGTTCATCGGGATCGATCTCGTAGGCGATCTTGCGCAGCAGTTCTTCTTCCAATACTGGATTCAACTGGTTGGAGCGCATAATGATCGAGATATCATCGATTCCTGAAGGCATGTGTTCATAATTTAAATCAAATTCACGGAAAATCTCTAAGACCCGTAACGTGAACCCAACTTCGCGGTTCATCAAGTATTTGCGGATATAGATCATACAAAAGCCTTCGTCACTGGCAACGCCGATCACGGGCTGATCCAAATTGTCTCTCTGGTTGGTGATCAAGGTACCAGGATGACTTGGATTATTGGTGTTTTTGATCACCACGGGAATTTTCGCATGGTATGAAGGCATCAACGCCTCATCGTGCAACACAGTAAAGCCTGCATAAGACAGCTCTCGCATTTCTCGGTAGGTCACTTCTTTGATGGACTCTGGATGATGAACATAGCCTGGATGAGCAGAAAAAATCCCATCGACATCGGTAAAGTTTTCGTACAATTCTACTTGCAGTCCAGCCGCCACGATGGCACCAGAAATATCTGATCCTCCTCGAGAGAAGGTACAGATCTTGCCCGCTTCTGTGTAGCCAAAGAAGCCAGGAATCACTAAGATTTCAGGACTGTCGCGCCATTGTGCAATCTTGGCGTACGACTTGTTCAAGATACGGGCGTTTTGAGGTTCATCCGTCACCAGCAGCCCAAGTTCTTGCGGATTCATGTAGCGAGCAGCTAACCCACGGCTTTGTAAAATCCCTGCGATCAATTTGGCGTTGTTGTCTTCGCCGCTTGCCAAGACTGTATCATAAAGATGCGGATTGTCTTGGGTAGGCAGTGTTTGAAAAGCCGCCAATGATTGCCAGATGCGATCTAAATGGACTTGTTCGATACCAAAGGGGGCGGCGATCGCTGTATAGCGGGCATAGATTTCTTCTATTAAATCAGTGATTTCTTCTTGGGCACACAGACGGGTACAGACAGCTAGTAACAGATCGGTGACTTTCTGATCGTCGCTGGAACGCTTACCAGGCGCTGAAACAACAACAAACCGTCTTTTAGGATCACTTTCAATTATCGCAACAACTTTTTCGACTTGTTCGGCTGAGGCAAGGGAACTGCCTCCGAATTTTGCTACTTTCATTTGACATTACTCCTGTTCAAGCTTTTTACTAGAGTACAGTTTCAATAGGGAGAAATCAAGCGGTTTCTTGAAAAAAATCGGAAAAATCAGAAAAAAAGTCACTTGTTGATGTAAATTTCACGATTTGTTTTCATTATCGCTGGAAAAGCCGTGATTTATTTTATTCGATGCGAAAAAAGTCGATCTTTTTTGCCTCAATCTAATGCTTGATTTTTTTCTTTATGCTATAATCTAGCGTAGATGCTTTTTTATAAAGGGACTATCTGTCCTTTTTATACTCAACGAACTTATCAATCAATCTGCTGATCAGCAGGTTTTAGACGAAACATGTATATTTGAAAATTGGAGGAACCACAAAATGGGAACTAATATCATCTTTGGAATTGTCATTGCCATCATCATAATTGCGGCGGTCTTGTATGCAATTGGCTTTTTCATGCGGAAGAAAAACCAAGAAAAGCTGAATGACTTGGAAAAACGCAAAGAAAATCTGTTTGACTTGCCGGTGATCGAAGAAGTCGATGAAGTAAAAAGAATGCACTTGGTTGGTCAAAGTCAAAACACCTTCCGTGAGTGGAACCAACAATGGACAGATATCTCCACAAAATCTTTTGCTCAACTTGAAAGTCAAATCTTTGAAGTGGAAGAGCTGAACGAACGCATCCGCTTTTTTAAAGCAAAAGGGGCGATCGTCCAAGCCGAAGCGACCATGGACGAGATGGAACGCCAAGTGGAAGAGATTCGCGCAGGCCTGAAAGAATTACGAGAAAGTGAAGAACGAAATTCACTGGAAGTCCAAAAAGCGCTGGACGTTTACGAAGACTTGAAGAAGAAGCTGCGGGATCAAGGCGAAGAATTCGGTCCTGCTTACAATGAGCTGCAAAAACAAATCAAAAACATTGAAATTGAGTTCACCCAATTTGTTACCTTAAATACTTCAGGCGATCCTGTGGAAGCACGGGAAGTGTTAGACCAAGCGGAAAAACACACCTATGAAGTGGAAGACCTAATGAAACGGATCCCAGCGGCGTACGAAGAATTAAATCGTACCTTCCCTGATCAGTTGAAAGAAATCCAAGAAGGTTATAAAAAATTATTAGAACAAAAATATGTGTTCCCAGAAGCAAACTTCCAAGAAGAAATCAACCGTGTGAAAAAACGGGTTGAAAACTCCATGAACGATCTAGCGAAAACAGAAGTCGCTTCCGTTGAAGTGGCAAGCCGTGATACTGCAAGTGATATCGATGCCTTGTATACGGTGATGGAACGTGAGATCAATGCCAAGAAATATGTCATGAAAAATCGTCAGATCATCGAAGACTACATTGACCACGCAACGAAGAACAACCGTCAGTTGTTGATCGAGTTGGATCATACGGCGCAAAGCTATACTTTGAATCATAATGAATTGGGTCGCGTTCGCGGCTTCCAAACCGAAGTGGACGAATTGGCTCGCCGCAACAACGAGTACTTACCGAAATTGGAAAAACATGAGATTCCTTATTCAGAAGTGCAAAGCTTCTACAAAGATGCCTACAAGATTTTGGATGATGTGGAAAGCCAGCAAGTTGAAATCGATGATTCTCTTGCGGAATTACGTCGTGGCGAAAAAGTTGCACAAGAAAAAGTGGAAAGCTTCGAATTCCGTCTACGCAACTTGAAACGGTTTGTTGAGAAACAACGCTTACCTGGTTTGCCAGGCGAGTATTTAGAATTCTTCTTCGTGGCAACGGATCGTGTCGAAGAATTAGGCAAAGAATTGAACAAGATTCGCATTAACATGCAAGAAATCAATAAATTGGTTTCTGTCTGTGAAGAAGATCTTGATCTTTTAGATGAACAAACAAAAGACTTAGTGGATGCTGCGGCATTGACTGAGCAAATGATGCAATATGCCAACCGCTATCGTCATTCTCATCCAGATATCAAGGCAGCGATCGACAAATCACTTTACTTGTTCAGTAAAGAATATCGCTATCAAGATGCGCTAGATGAAATCGGCACAGCGTTGGAACGAGTAGAACCAGGTGCCTTCAAACGGATCGAAAACTTCTACTTCAATAACCGCGACTTAGTATAATACGAAAGCCAGCAGTGAAAAACTGACTGGCTTTTTTCATGGAAAGAATGGCTCGCTGCATGAGTACCGCTTACGAAGGAAGGAAAAGTTTCCTTTAAAAAAGCCAAAGCCGACGAGTCACCTTGAAACTCAGCTCAAGAGCAGTTATAATGGGAAAGAATTTTTTTAGAGAAAGGGTCCTATCATTGATCTATTTTGACAACAGTGCAACAACCGCTATTTATCCACAAGCTTTAAATACATATGTCCAAGTCAGTCAGCGAATTATCGGCAATCCCTCAAGCCTGCATGATTTAGGAAATCAAGCCAATCGTCTGCTGCAGCAATCTCGTCAGCAGATCGCCGATCTGTTAAACGTTTCTTCCAAAGAGATCGCATTTACCAGTGGGGGGACTGAAGGAGACAACTGGGTCATCAAAGGGACTGCTTTAGCGAAAAAAGCCTATGGGAATCACCTGATTATTTCCAGTATTGAACACCCTGCCGTCAGTGAAACAGCGGCTCAATTAGCCGAGTTAGGGTTTGAGGTCAGTGTTGTGCCTGTCGATGCCCAAGGCTTTGTCAACGTGTCTGAATTAGCAAACCTGATTCGCAAAGAAACGATTTTGGTTTCGGTGATGGCGGTCAATAATGAGGTAGGGTCGATCCAACCGATCCATGAGATCGCAGCTGTGCTAGCGGACCATCCAACGATCCATTTCCATGTAGATGCCGTACAAGCCATCACAAAGGTGCCGCAAGAACAATGGTTCAATGAGCGGGTCGATTTTGCCGTGTTCTCTGCGCATAAATTTCATGGACCTCGTGGCGCAGGCTTTATCTATTGGAAACAAGGCCGTAAGCTGGCGCCATTGATGACCGGCGGTGGGCAAGAGCAAAACCAGCGGAGCGGCACCGAAAATGTACCAGCAATCGTTGCTATGGCAAAAGCCCTACGTTTAGCGACAGAACAAAAGGCTGAAAAGCCGAACCATGTTCAATCATTAAAAGGCTATTTGCAAGAAGCACTGGCTGGGTACGAGAAAGTTACGCTTTTTTCTGGCACAGAAGGGTTTGCGCCGCACATACTTTGTTTTTCATTAAAAGGGATCCGAGGAGAAGTCTTAGTCCATGCCTTTGAAGAAAAGCAGATCTATCTTTCGACGACGAGTGCTTGTTCCTCCCGTAAAAAGATGGCCAGCAGTACGCTTCATGCGATGCACGTTCCAGAACAGTTAGCAACATCGGCTGTTCGTATCAGTTTAGATGAGAGCAATACAATGGCAGAAGTCGAGCAGTTTCTGATCGTCTTCCACCAGTTGTACCAAAAATTTTCGAAAATCAATTAAGCACGACAGACCACTATAAAATCAATCCAAATCAAAGGAGTTTTCTCGTGAATTATTCAGAAATCATGGTTCGTTATGGCGAACTGTCAACAAAGGGCAAAAATCGTCGTAGTTTTATTATGCAATTAGCTTCAAACGTCAAACGTACCTTAGCAGATTATCCCCATGTCAAAGTTCATGCCGAGCGAGATCGCATGCACTTGCTATTGAACGGTGAAAACAGCCAAGAGATCATTCCTAAGCTGCAAAAAGTCTTTGGGATTCAAAACTTTTCCCCCAGCATTCGGGTCGAAAAAGATATCGAAGTATTAAAGAAAGCCGTTCAAGACGTCATGGCAGAGATCTATACGGGCGTTGAGACCTTCAAAATCACAGCCAAGCGCAGTGATCATTCGTTTGTGCAAGATAGCAACCAGTTGAATTTGACCTTAGGTAATGCGGTGATCGACCGTTTTCCTGATATCAAAGTCCAAATGAAAAAACCAGACATCAATTTGCGTGTAGAAATACGGATCGATGGCGCTTATTTGTCTTATGAAACGATCCAAGGAGCCGCTGGGCTGCCAGTGGGCACCAGCGGAAAGGGAATGTTGATGCTTTCTGGCGGTATTGATTCGCCAGTTGCAGGCTACTTTGCCATGAAACGCGGCGTTGAGATCGAAGCGGTCCATTTCGCAAGTCCTCCTTATACGAGTGAACAAGCGTTGCAAAAAGCCAAAGATTTAACGAAGAAGCTTGCGCCTTATGTGGGAAGCATCCAGTTTATCGAAGTTCCGTTTACAGAAATCCAAGAAGAAATCAAAAATCGTGTGCCACAAGGCTATTGGATGACCATCACCCGTCGGATGATGCTGCGTTTGACGGATGCGATTCGGGAAGCTCGTCATGGCTTGATCATCTTAAATGGTGAATCATTAGGACAAGTGGCTTCACAAACTTTGCATAGCATGGTCGCCATAAATGAAGTAACCAATACGCCGATCGTGCGCCCAGTGGCAACGATGGACAAATTGGAAATCATTGAAGTTGCCGAAGCCATTGATACCTTTGAATTATCAGTTCAGCCATTTGAGGATTGCTGCACAATCTTTGCACCTCCTCAACCAAAGACGCGCCCAAGACTGGATAAGGTCCACCAATATGAAGAACGTCTCGATATCGAAGGGATGATGGAACGTGCGATGGCTGGGTTGAAACTGGAAGCAATCACGGCAAATCAAGAAAAAGCAGCAACGGAATTCGCTGAATTTTTATAATAAAACCCCGATTTTAATGCTACGACCACAACTGTTTTTGAACATTTGTGGTCGTTTTTCATCGAGTGAGAGAGTTTGTGAATATTTTCTTGCTATTGAAAATGGAACATGCTACACTCAATATGTGAATCATTTAACAAGGAGGGTGGACAGGATGGAAGCATTAAGAGATAAAAAACTTCCGAAAGCGACGGCAAAACGTTTGCCAGCTTATTTACGACACTTAAAATTACTGGATGCCTCTGGTATTCAGCGAATCAAATCAAAAGAGTTTGCAGAAATCACGCAAGTTCCTTCAGCCACGATCCGCCGAGATTTTTCTCATCTAGGAGAATTGGGCAGAAGTGGCTATGGCTATGATGTTCCTTATCTGATTGAGGTATTGAGCTATATCTTAGAAAGCAATGAAGAGAAAAAAATCGCCTTGATTGGTTATGGAAATTTAGGAAAAGCGTTAGCCAACAACAATTTTCGCAGAAATGAAAATCTTTCCGTGGTCGCGGTTTTTGACAATGATCCAGAAATGATTGGTCAGACCATTAGTGGGCGTTATGTCTATGGAATGGATCAATTGGCGGAAGTCGTAGCAGAAAAAGGGATCACCGTAGCGATTTCGACCGTTCCTAGTCGTTATTCGCAAATGGCGATCGATGCGATCGTGGATGCTGGGATCACAGCGATTTTAAATTTTGCCCCTGATCCCGTCATCGTGCCAAAAGACGTCAATATCCAATACATTGATTTGACGACAGAATTACAAACATTGATCTTTTTTGATACGACCTACTCGCAAAAATCGAAAGTCTGAGCAAATCCTTTTCGTTTTTTGACAATCTTTCTTATACTGGGAGAAAATGCTATAGGAGAGATGTTATGCAAGTTACACGCAAAGAAACGGTTTATGAGATGCCTGGCAACCAACCAAAAGTAGGGGATAAAGCAGCTGATTTTCGCTTGAAAAGTTTAGAGGACAAGGAATACACACTGACTGATTTTTTAGGAAAACCAACGATCATCAGCGTGGTTCCCGATATCGTGACACGCGTCTGTGCATTGCAGACCAAGCGTTTCAACCAAGAGGCAAGTCAATTGGATGACATCCATTTTGTCACGATCTCTAACAATACAAAAGAAGAACAAGCGCAATGGTGCGGCCAAGAAGGTGTCGACATGATCATGCTTCATGATCCGGCGAATACCTTCGGTGAGGCCTATCAAATCATGATCCCAGACTTCGGTCATTTTGCCCGAGCAATTTTCGTTTTAGACCGTGAAGGCGTGATCCAACACGTTGAGATCGTGCCTGAGATCTCCCACGAACCGGATTATCAAGCAGCCATTGATGCTGCGAAAGCAAACCTCTGATTGACTTTCAAAAAAGTTCATTGTAGAATGTAGCAAGATGAAACAAGAATCTATGATAGCAAGACAATGTTCAAGAGGAGTATCAGTGACCCTGGCGGTCAAGAGAGAAGTCGGTCGGTGCAAGACTTCCCCAGACACTGAAAAGGTAGCTTGAAGGTCTTTGATCCGAACCACGGTTTGTTTCTTGCAGACAAAGCCGCACAGTAAGATCAAGCGCGTCGTGAACGTTACCTCACGTCAAAGTGGCAGAGCAATCTGCAATTTAGGTGGTACCGCGTATCAGCGCCCTAATGCCTCGGCATTAGGGCGCTTTTTGCTGTGAATCACTATGATTGGCTTGCGAAGCAAGACAGAATAGATGATGAACAGTACTAGGCGACCATAGGGAGCGTAGTAACCATACTAGGAATCACAATGATTGGCTTGCGATGCAAGACAGAATAGATGATGAACAGTACTAGGCGACCATAGGGAGCGTAGTAACCAAACTAGGAATCACATTGAGTGGCTTGCGGAGCAAGACAGAATAGATGATGAACAGTACAAGGAGTCATCAAAATTGGTTCACGAAGCGAGCCAGATCGTTTGCCAAAAGCCCTAAGACACAATAGCGGATCACGGAAGTGTGCCTTGACCTCTGTAAGCAACGTTTTTTTTACGAATAACAAGCGAGGCGTCAACAAACAGCTGATAATCATCTCTACCGACGCACTAATCCTGAACGATTCAAACATTGTCACGCTTTACCCAGCAACAGGCACAAAAAAACCACACCAACCATTACGCTTAAAAACGTAACTTTAGGAGGACCAACTATGACAGAAACTGAAAATCTATCCACCAAGTACAATCCCCAAGAAGTAGAAGCGGGGCGTTACCAAGATTGGTTAGAACATGACCGTTTTAAACCAAGCGGCAACAAAGAAGCAAAACCTTATTCTATCGTGATTCCACCACCAAACGTAACAGGAAAATTGCACTTAGGTCATGCCTGGGATACCACGTTACAAGACATCATCATTCGTCAAAAACGGATGCAAGGGTATGACACCTTATGGCTACCAGGTATGGACCATGCCGGGATCGCTACCCAAGCCAAAGTAGAAGAAAAGCTGCGGGAACAAGGGATTTCTCGCTATGACCTTGGTCGGGAAAAATTCGTTGAACAAGTATGGGATTGGAAAGAAGAATATGCCGGTCACATTCGGGAACAATGGGCGAAACTAGGTTTATCTCTAGACTATAGCCGTGAACGGTTTACGTTAGATGATGGATTATCCGAAGCAGTTCGCAAAGTTTTCGTGACGCTATATGAAAAAGGCTTGATCTATCGTGGCGAGTACATCATCAACTGGGATCCGCAAGCCCGCACGGCATTATCTGATATTGAAGTGATCCACAAAGACATCGAAGGTGCTTTTTACCATATGTCTTACGAATTAGCAGGTGGCAGCGGTGTGGTGGAGATCGCAACGACTCGTCCAGAAACGATGCTGGGGGATACAGCAGTCGCGGTTCATCCAGAAGATGAACGTTATCAAGCATTGATCGGTAAAAAAGTGATCTTGCCTTTGGTCAATAAAGAGATCCCAATCATCGCAGATGAGTACGTGGACCAAGAATTTGGAACTGGGGTCGTAAAAATCACTCCTGCCCATGACCCGAATGACTTTGAGGTTGGTAACCGCCATGACCTACCACGGGTCAATGTCATGAATGATGACGGAACAATGAACGACTTAGCAGGTACTTATGCAGGCATGGATCGTTTTGCTGCTCGTAAGCAAATCGTGAAAGACTTAGAGGCGTTAGGTCGTCTGATCAAAATCGAAAAAATGGTCCATAGTGTAGGGCACTCAGAACGGACAGGCGTAGTAGTCGAACCTCGTTTGTCGACACAATGGTTCGTAAAAATGGAGCCATTAGCAAAACAAGCCATCGACAACCAAGAAACCGACGATGCGGTGGACTTTTATCCGCCACGTTTCAACCAAACATTCTTACGTTGGATGGAAAATGTCCATGACTGGGTGATCTCTCGTCAGTTGTGGTGGGGCCATCAAATCCCAGCTTGGTACCACAAAGAAACGGGAGAAATGTATGTAGGACTTGAAGCGCCAGCGGATGCCGAAAATTGGCAGCAAGATCCAGACGTATTGGATACCTGGTTTAGTTCTGCTTTATGGCCGTTTTCAACAATGGGGTGGCCAGATGAAAACAATGAAGATTTCCAACGCTACTTCCCAACCAATACATTAGTGACTGGCTATGACATTATCGCATTTTGGGTAAGCCGTATGATCTTCCAAAGCTTGGAATTTACTGGCAAACGACCATTTGAAAATGTCTTGATCCACGGATTAATCCGTGATGAACAAGGTCGCAAAATGAGTAAGTCGCTTGGAAACGGGATCGATCCGATGGAAGTCATTGAACAATACGGTGCCGATGCATTGCGTTGGTTCTTATCAAATGGCTCTGCACCGGGACAAGACGTGCGTTTCAGCTATGAAAAAATGGATGCCGCTTGGAACTTCATCAATAAAATTTGGAATGCTTCCCGTTTCGTCTTGATGAATGTCAGCGAAATGACTGCCGAAGACATTGATTTTTCTGGTGAAAAATCAGTGGCGGATCGTTGGATCTTGACGCGCTTGAATGAAACGATTGAAAAAGTCACTGACCTTTTTGAACGCTTCGAATTTGGGGAAGCGGGTCGTCAATTATACAACTTTATCTGGGATGATTTCTGTGACTGGTACATTGAAATGTCGAAAGAAACCTTATACGGTGACAATGAAGCAGCGAAACAAGTCAATAAGAGCATCTTAGTCCATGTTCTTGATCAAATTTTACGCTTATTGCACCCAATCATGCCATTTGTTACAGAAGAAATCTGGAGCAAACTGCCGCATACAGGGGAATCATTAGTTGTTGCTGAGTATCCACAAGTGGCACCAGAATGGACCGATGAAAAAGCGGCGCAAGGGATGGAAGTGTTGAAAGAATTGATTCGTTCGGTTCGAAACATCCGTGCAGAAGTAAACACACCACTTTCGAAACCAATCACTTTGCTGATCCAAGCAAATGAGCCTGAGATCGAAGAATTCTTGATCGCCAACAAAAACTATATCGAACGCTTCTGTAATCCAGAAGAACTAGAAATCTCTAACAGCTTACAAGCCCCTGAATTGGCGATGTCAGCCATCCTATCAGGTGCGACGATCTACTTGCCGTTAGCTGGGTTGATCAACATTGAAGAAGAAATCGCGCGTTTGGAGAAAGAACTAGCGAAGTTCACCCAAGAAGTTCAACGGGTACAAGGCAAACTGGCGAATGAACGCTTCGTTGCCAATGCACCAGAGGAAGTCGTAGCACAAGAACGCAGCAAAGAAGCCGATTATCTTGAAAAACAAAAAGCAGTCCAAGAACGGATCGAGCAATTGCGCACGATTCAATAGGAAGCGTCGACTGTCTGCAAACAAGCATCTCTTGTAGATGCTTGTTTTTGCGTAATCAATAGAAACCGTCAAACAAATTTCTCGTTTAAAGGAAAGAAATTGGGAAAGCTGTGTGATTTTTGATAAAATAAGAGCGAGGTGAAGGAGATGACAAGCGAAGAAGCAACAGCGTGGATCCATTCGCGTTTGGCATTTGGGCAAAGACCCGGATTGATGCGTGTCGAAGCATTATTAAAACGAATGGGCAATCCTGAAAAAAACATAACCATGATCCATATCGCCGGCACGAATGGCAAAGGATCAACCGTCAGCTATTTGCGCAGTCTTTTAGAAGAAGCTGGGCAGCAAGTGGGGACTTTTACTTCCCCGCACATTGAAGCGTTCAATGAACGGATCGAAATCAATGGACAATTTATATCAGATGAGGATTTGGTCGCTTGGGTGGAGAAAATCCAGCCGCTGGTTGCTGAAATCGATCGTGATGAAACCTTGACGGGCATCACTCAGTTTGAGATCATTACTGCCATGGCATTAGGCTATTTTGAAGAAAAAAACGTCGATGTTGCGATAATGGAAGTTGGCCTAGGGGGACTTTTAGATAGTACCAACGTTATTTCCCCGATGTTGACAGCGATCACGACGATCGGCATGGATCATATGGATATCTTAGGCGATACCATTGAAAAAATCGCTGCCCATAAGGCGGGGATCATTAAACCACAAATTCCCCTTGTGACTGGCAATATCGTTGAAAGTGCGCTTTCGGTGATCGATTTGAAAGCTGCAGAAGCACAGGCACCTGCGTATCATGCAGGGCAAGAGTACCGTGTGACCTATCGTCATCCTGATGAAGAGTGGGGCGAATTGTTTGATTTTGAAAATGAGCATGGCAAAATCAAAGGCTTGAAAACACCGATGTTAGGCCGCCATCAACCAGAAAATGCCGGTGTTGCGATCCAATTGTACAGTCTGTATTGCGACCTACGGCAGCTGCCATTTTCAGCTAAAGAAATTCGCAATGGGCTAAGAAAAGCCTATTGGCCCGCCCGAATGGAACGAATCAGCAGTGAACCACTGGTGATCATCGATGGCGCCCATAACGTGCATGCCATGGCTCGCTTGGTGGATACGATGAAAGAAGAGTTCAGCGACTATCGCATCCATGTGCTGTTCTCAGCCTTAGAAACCAAAAACGTCAATGAGATGCTTCAGCAATTGCTGGCAATTCCGCAAGCCGAGATTTATTTAACGACCTTTGATTTCCCAAAAGCATTGCATTTAGCAGACGGCTATCAGGAACTCGATGAAAAACGAATCTCAACCGTCTCTTTATGGCAGTTTGGCTTGGCAGAATTATTAGAAAAAATGACCAATGAAGATTTGCTGCTGGTGACAGGATCGTTGTATTTTGTTTCAGAAGTTCGTGAATTGTTGTTGGCAATAGGAGGAAGAAATGGCTAAGTTACGTGGTGTGATTTTCGATATGGACGGCTTGATTTTTGACACGGAGCTGCTCTATTACCAGGCTACTCAAATCGTGGCGGATCAAATGGGGATTCCCTATACAAAAGAGTTGTATTTAGCTTATGTGGGGGTCTCGGATGAAGAAGTCTGGGCAGCTTACCATGAGCGGTTCGACGAAGCCTTTGGCCATCAAATGATCGAAGACTTTATCCAAGCGGCTTTTCATCAAACGCTGGAAATGTTCCAACGGGGCGAGGCTGAATTGAAGCCAGGTATCCACGAGTTATTGCATTATCTTGATGAGAAAAAGATTCCCCGAGTGTTGGCGTCTAGCAACCAGCGCAAAGTGATCGATACCTTGCTGGAAGCCGCAGGCTTAAAGGCGGAATTTACTGAGATCGTCTGCTTTGATGATGTCACACGGGCAAAACCAGATCCTGAGATTTTTGAAAAAGCCCATGCATTACTGGCGGTACCAAAAGAAGAATTGGTGATTCTTGAAGATTCGGCTAACGGTATTCATGCTGCTCATGGGGCAGGGATCTCAGTCATTATGATTCCTGATTTGATCGCGCCGACGACTATCATTGAAGAAAAAGTCTTGAAAGTCTTACCATCACTAGAGGATGTCCCAGATTTTCTAGAAACCGCCTTTTCAATCTAACTGTGATTTTTTGCGCACCTGATTCATGAAATACTCTCTCCTTTGCGTATCTTTTATTAGACCGACGCAAAGGAGTTTTTTTATGATCAATGAAACAATGATTCCCCAAAGTTCGTTTCCCCGAGAGCGTTTAGTAGAATATGGAGTCGATGCCCTTTCGAATCAAGAATTATTGGCCATTTTGCTGCGAACTGGCTCACGTCCTCTGAATGTCCTCGAGTTAGCGGCCAGTGTCTTGAATCGTTTTCAAGAATTGTATGAATTAAAGCAAGCGACGATCGATGAATTACAAGAAATTCGCGGCGTCGGACAAATCAAAGCCATCGAGATCAAAGCGATGGTTGAATTAGGTGTGCGAATCCAGCGCTCCGCTCAACCAAAGTACGGTAAGGTCAACTCTAGTATGGCGATCGCCCATCAGTTGATCCAAGAGTTGAAGGATTGTCGTCAAGAGCATTTACTAGGGCTTTATTTGAATACGAAAAATGAGATCATTCAGAAAAAAACGATCTTCATCGGATCGTTGAATCAGTCGATCGCTCACCCACGGGAGATTTTTCATTGGGCGGTACGTTACAGTGCCGCCCGAGTGATTGTCGTCCACAACCATCCCAGCGGCAGTCCCCAAGCCTCAGAGGCAGATCTGCTGTTTACACGCCGCTTGATCAAGTGCGGAGACTTGATGGGGATCGACATACTGGATCATTTGATCATTGGCGACAATGCCTATGTCAGTTTGCGAGAAGAGGGGCTGTGGCAACAGGAAGACGTGTGAAAATAAGCCGAGTTTGCGAACATTATTAAAAATAAAGGTGAATTGTCTAATCGTCTGTCTTGCAAAAAAATACGGGCAAGTGTAAAATATTATTGTAATTTTGTTTGCTGAATAGATGTTGAAACGCACGTTAGGCCTCTATCGCACAAAGGCAATGTTACACACAATTAAGTGCTTATGCACGAGGAGGTTTTTTTTAATGGAACAAGGTACAGTAAAATGGTTCAATGCTGAAAAAGGGTTTGGTTTTATCTCTCGCGAAGACGGTACAGACGTATTTGTACACTTTTCAGCGATCCAAGGTGAAGGATTCAAAACTTTAGAAGAAGGTCAAGCAGTAACTTTCGACGTGGAAGATTCTGATCGTGGACCTCAAGCAGTTAACGTAAACAAAGCGTAAGCTTTCAAACAAACTGCCAGTAAGAGCACTTTGAAATCAAAAACCCCAAAAGACCATCGATTCGATGGTCTTTTTTTTGCTTTTTATAACGGAAAGGAAAAAGGGTAGTTCTCAGTAACCTGAGAACTACCCTCGCATGTGAGACTATAAATCGTCCGGCGTCATGATCATCGAAAGGATCATTGGATGACGCTCGGTTTTTTCAAATAGGAATGGCTGTAACGCCGAAGACATCGCTTCTCTTAATTTGTGTTCTGTTGGGTCTGGTTGGTTCAAGACTTCCCGCAATGCACGGAAGAGGATCTGCTGTGCTTCGTTGATCATCTCGCCAGATTCCCGCATATAAACAAACCCACGAGAAAGGATATCTGGTCCAGCAAGGACTTCTTTCTTCGCCACATCGACTGTCGCGACAGCTAAGACGAGGCCTTCCTCTGAAAGAATGCGACGATCTCGTAGGACTACATTTCCGATATCACCGATACCGCTGCCGTCGACATAAACATCATTGGCATTGAAATGACCAGCCAAGCGAGCGGTATCCGCTGTTAAGGCCAACATGTCACCATTTTCCATAATGAAACAATTTTCTTTTGGTACACCGACATCTTGTGCCAGCTGGGTGTGGATGTTCAGCATCCGAAATTCCCCGTGGACAGGCATAAAGAATTTTGGCTTCATTAGACGTAACATCAGTTTTTGTTCTTCTTGGCCACCGTGACCAGAAGTATGGATGTTGTTCAATTTGCCATGGATCACGTTTGCGCCAGCTTCCAACAACAAGTTGATCAGCTGATTGACACTCGTGGTATTTCCTGGGATTGGTGAGCTTGAGAAAATCACGGTATCATCTGGGTGAATTTGGATTTGACGGTGAGTCCCGTTGGCAATCCGACTTAAAGCAGCCATTGGCTCTCCTTGAGAACCCGTACAAAGGATCATGGTTTCGTTTGCAGGCAAACGATTGATCTCATGAGATTCCACAAAGGTTCCATCTGGCACCTTGATATAGCCAAGGCGCTGTCCGTTGACGATTGCATTTTCCATACTGCGTCCAAAAACGGCGATTTTACGTCCAGTCGCAACCGCCGCATCTGCAGCTTGTTGGAGACGGAAAATGTTGGAGGCAAAGCTGGCGAAAATGATCCGACCATCGATTTTTTCAAAAATCTTTTGGATCGAGCTGCCAATCGTTTTTTCTGATTTGGTAAAGGTCGGAATTTCTGCATTGGTACTATCGGAAAGGAGGCAAAGGACGCCTTCTTCACCAATTTTTGCCATTTTGTGCAAGTTTGCTGGTTCGCCCACAGGCGTAAAGTCAAACTTGAAATCGCCAGTTGCGACGATATTGCCAGAAGGCGTTTTGACAACGACACCTAAAGCATCAGGGATACTGTGAGTCGTTCTAAAGAAGCTGATGGATGTTTTACGGAAACGAATCACCGTATCTTCATTGATTTCGTGTAATTCCGCATCCCGCAATAAGCCATGCTCATCTAATTTGTTGGTGATCAAAGCAAGTGCCAAGGGTCCCGCATAGATCGGGATATTGGCTTCCCGCAACAAGTAAGGGATTCCGCCAATATGGTCTTCGTGACCATGAGTGACGATCAAGCCTTTGACTTTCGGTAAATTTTGAACGATGTAGCTATAATCGGAAATGACATAGTCGATCCCAAGCAGTTCATCTTCGGGGAATTTGATTCCCGCGTCAATTAAGATGATCTCATCTTGGAATTGAACCCCATAACAGTTTTTTCCGATTTCGCCAAGTCCACCGACGCCGAATACGCCAGTCTCATTATTTTTCAGCGAAACTTTCATCTTAAAACTCCGCTAATTTGAAATCAGCGTTTTCTTTTTCGTAAGCTAAATGTTTTTCATCTAGTTCTTGAACGAACTCGATGTTGTATGGGGTATTTTGTTCAACCAGACGGCGTGCGATCACTGCATCGTCTGCTTCAATGTACAAAGAGTGGGTTTGTTCTCTCTTTGGGTTGCGGTCTTTTGTTTCTTGGTAATAAATTTTGTAAATCATATCTTTTCTCCTTTATCTGCTTTTCGCAGTAGTCTATTTGGTTGATGAATTCGCTGCATCACAAAATCGAGGTCCGAATAAAGTGACCTGAAAAGAAGGCTTCGAGAGCCGCTGCATGCTTTTTTCAGACAATCGTTGTGAGAAAAAAGAGAAAGCCTCGTCTTTGCTTTCCAAATGTCGTCATAAAAAATTCACCGGGTTTGTAAGTCGTTCCACTACAAGTATCCCTATTTTATCACAGAAAAACGAATAAGTATAGAAACACGTCATTTTGAAAAGGCTTACTGAAAGAAAATGAAAGGACTATCGCTGAAGTTTGCTTTTTTTCGTTGAAAGTGCATTACAATAAGAATATTCCTATGCTATAGTAGAAGTAATGAAGTAAAAAAGGAGGGGATTTTTTGAAATTAATGTGGCACTACACGATGAGAAACAAGAAACTGCTGGTTTTTAATTTCATCTGTGTTTTTGGTTTTATTTTGATTGAATTAGGTTTGCCGACGTTATTGGCAAGAATGATCGACAAAGGGATCGCCGCTGGTGATCGCGACTACATATGGAAAATGGGTGCGGCGATGATCGCGATCACCATTGTGGGGATCACGATGAACATTTTGTTAGGCTATTTCACGTCACGTATCACCACTAACATTGTGGCAGATATTCGTGACGATCTTTTTGAAAAAGTCCAAGGCTATTCACATACCGAATATGAAAAAATCGGGGTTTCATCATTGATCACCCGTGTGACCAATGATGCGTATCAAATCATGCTGTTTATGCAAAGCATCTTACGGACAGGTTTGATGACACCCATGATGTTTGTGGTCAGCTTGTACATGGTCATGCGGACAAGTACACAACTAGGGTTGTATGTTTTGGGGGCATTGCCGATATTGCTGATGGCCGTCATCGCCATTGCCAAAATCTCGGAACCATTATCCACCAAACAACAAGCCAATCTAGATAAAATCAATGGCATCTTGCGGGAAAATCTCTCTGGTTTACGAGTGATCCGTGCCTTCGTCAATGAAAAATTTGAAGAAAAACGCTTTGGCAAAGTCAACCAAGCCTATGCTTCTAGTTCTCGCAGCTTGTTTCGCTTGATGGCAACGGCACAACCGGGCTTTTTCTTCTTGTTCAATATCGTGATGATCTTGATTATTTGGACGGGAAGTATTCAAATCGATCAAGGGCAACTGCAGGTCGGTGACTTGATTGCATTTATCGAATACATCTTCCATGCGCTGTTTTCTTTCATGCTGTTTGCGACTGTCTTTACGATGTATCCACGAGCGGCCGTTTCTGCTCGTCGAATCCAAGAAGCGTTAGATGCGACTTCTGAAATCAAAGAGCCAGAACAGCCAGTGACAGAAACTAAGACGAAAGGCTTCTTGGAATTCAAAAATGTTACCTTTGCTTATCCAGGACATGCTCAAAGTCCAGTGATCCGTAATGTTAGCTTTACCGCTTCACCAGGGGAAACCGTGGCGTTTATCGGTAGTACTGGAAGTGGAAAATCAACCTTGATCCAATTGATCCCACGTTTTTACGACGTCAGTGAAGGCCAAGTCTTGGTGGATGGTGTTGACGTTCGGGATTACAGCTTAACGACGTTGCGCAACAAGATCGGGTTTATCCCTCAAAAAGCGTTGCTATTTACAGGGACGATCGCAGAAAACCTACGCTATGGCAAAGAAGATGCCACGCAAGCAGAGCTGGAACGAGCAGCCGAGATTGCGCAAGCGGCAGATTTCATTTCTCGCACACCAGATGGCTTTGATGCTCACTTGGCAGAAGGCGGAACCAACTTCTCTGGCGGACAAAAACAACGCCTAGCGATTGCCCGTGCGGTGATCCGCCAACCAGAGATCTATATTTTTGATGATAGTTTTTCTGCATTGGATTACCAAACGGATGCAAAATTGCGGGCACGCTTGAAAAAAGAAACCACAGAATCGACCGTTTTGATCGTTGCTCAACGAGTAGGAACGATCATGAATGCCGATAAGATCGTCGTCTTGAACGAAGGCGATGTGGTTGGCATCGGCACCCACAAAGAACTGCTGCAAACTTGTCCAGTATACTACGACATTGCGGCGTCACAATTATCAGAGGAGGAGTTGGCACAATGAAAGCAATCTCTTCTTTAAAACGGTTAGGTGCTTACATCAAACCGTACAAAGTACAATTTATCCTAGTCTTGTTGTTTACTGTTGCAACCGTCGGCTTCAATGCGGCAATGCCGTATGTTTCTGGATTACCGACGACAGAGATCAGCCGCAACATCGCCGCTGGCGAAGGCGTTAATTTTGATTACGTGATCCTTTGCTTGATCTGGATCGCAGTCGTCGGTGTCGGTTACTGTTTCTCACAATTGATGTCAGGGCTGCTGATCACCAACGTTGTCCAATCTGCGATGCGAGATTTGCGGCAAGATATTGAAGAAAAAATCAATCGTTTGCCCGTTTCTTACTTCGACCGCAACCAACAAGGGAATATCTTGTCACGGGTGACCAATGACGTGGATGCCGTCAGCGGTGCAATGCAGCAAGCCTTGATCGGGATCGTCAATGCCTTCTTAGGAATCGTTATGGCGGTTTCCATGATGTTTTACATTAATACCTACATGGCGTTGGTTTCATTGATCATGATCCCAGCCTCCTTATTGATTTCTCGCACGATCGTCAAAAAGTCGCAAAAAGACTTCCAAGGCATGCAAAATGCGTTAGGGGATCTGAACGGCTACGTACAAGAAAACATGACTGGATTCAGTGTGTTGAAAGTGTATGGACGGGAAAAGCAAACACTTGAAGGGTTTAAAAACGTTAACCACCAGTTGCGCTATTACGGCTTTCGTTCTGCCTTTGTGTCAGGATTGATGATGCCGCTGGTGCAAATGACCGCTTACTTTACCTATATCGCAATGGCAGTCATGGGGAGCTTTTATGTGATCAGCGGCGTAATCGTTGTTGGTCAGCTGCAAGCATTCATTCAATACATTTGGCAAGTCAGTCAGCCAATGGGGAATATTACCCAGCTGTCTTCCGTCTTGCAAAGTGCCTCAGCAGCAGCAAAACGGGTCTTTGAAATCCTAGATGAGGAAGAAGAGCCAGTTAATCAAACGGATATCCAATTGCCAGAAAAAATCAGAGGCGACGTGACCTTTGAACATGTCGGCTTTGCCTATGATCCGAAAAAACCGTTGATCAAAGACTTGAACTTTGAAGTCAAAGCTGGACAAACCGTGGCGATCGTGGGACCAACAGGTGCTGGGAAAACCACCTTGATCAATTTGTTGATGCGTTTTTATGATGTCAATGAAGGGGCGATCAAGATCGACGGCATCGACACGAAGAAAATGGAACGTCATGATGTTCGGTCACTGTTTGGGATGGTCTTACAAGATGCATGGTTGTACGAAGGCACGATCGGCGACAACATTCGCTTTGGGAAATTAGATGCCACCGATTATGAAGTCGTTGATGCTGCGAAAACCGCCAACGTCGATCACTTCATTCGCACGATGCCAGACGGCTACGAAATGATCATCAATTCTGAAGGGGACAATGTCTCCTTGGGGCAAAAACAATTGTTGACCATCGCTCGGGCAGTCATCTCTGATCCGAAGATTTTGATTCTCGATGAAGCCACCAGTTCGGTGGATACCCGCTTAGAAGCGCTGATTCAAAAAGCAATGGATAAAGTGATGGAAGGTCGTACCAGCTTTGTGATCGCCCATCGTTTGTCAACGATTCGTGAAGCAGATCTGATCTTAGTGATGGATCAAGGGTCGATCATTGAAAAAGGCAATCACGAGACCTTGTTGGCAGCTGGCGGCTTTTATAGCCAACTGTACCAAAGTCAATTTTCAGAAGAAGCCGAGTAAACCCAAAAGAGCGTCCAGTCTGACTGGCGCTCTTTTTGCATTGTCGCAAGGGTGGTGCTATAGTGAAAAAAGAAAGCGCAGATCCGTTTATGGATTGGAAGGAGAAGTTGATGGACAAAGAACAATCAGGGAATGAAACCCACAAAACAGTTTCGCCAGCCTCGTTGCAAGGAACACCTTGTTTTGTGGCAAAAAATGCGACGATCGTAGGAAACGTGACTCTAGGAAAAGAGAGTACGGTCTGGTTTCAAGCAGTGATTCGAGGCGATGCCAATCGCATCGAAATCGGCGCGCGTACCAATATTCAAGATGGAACGATCATTCACGTTGATCACGATGCCCCGACGATCGTGGAAGACGATGTGACTGTTGGGCATCAGTGTATGCTTCATGGCTGTACCATCAAAAAAGGGGCGCTGATCGGCATGAGCTCGATTGTTTTGAATCATGCAGTGATCGGTGAAAATAGTTTGTTAGGTGCTGGTTCGTTAGTAACGGAAGGAACCGTCATTCCGCCCAATGTGTTGGCGTTTGGTCGTCCTGCACGAGTGATCCGCCCGTTGACAGAGGAAGAAATCGCCAAAAATCAGGCAAACATCACGCATTACGTGGAAAATGGGTATGCTTACCAACAGTGCGAATATGGTGAAGTCTGACGCCGAACCAAAAGACGCAAAAAGGTGTACGAATTGCTTCGTACACCTTTTTTATGCAAGCTTATTTCAATTTGTTTGATTCCATGATCTCGTCGATCAAGCCGTAATCTTTGGCTTCTTGTGCGGTCATGAAGTTGTCACGATCGGTGTCGCGTTCAATCACTTCGATTGGTTGACCGGTACGTTCTGACAAGATTTTGTTCAGACGTTCGCGGGTTGCCAAAATGTGGCGGGCAGCAATTTCGATCTCAGTTGCTTGACCTTGGGCGCCACCTAATGGTTGGTGGATCATGATCTCTGCATTTGGTAACGCAAAGCGTTTGCCTTTTTCACCAGCGGTCAATAAGAATGAACCCATAGAAGCAGCCATCCCCATAACGATGGTTTGAACATCGGCTTTGATAAAGTTCATGGTATCAAAGATCGCTAGACCAGCAGTAACGCTTCCGCCAGGCGAGTTGATGTACAAGTAGATGTCTTTTTCAGAATCTTGCGCGTCCAAGAATAAAAGCTGAGCAATGATCGAGTTTGCTAAGTCATCGGTTACTTGACCACTCAACATAATGATCCGGTCTTTTAATAGACGAGAATAGATGTCATACGCTCTTTCACCGCGAGATGATTGTTCAATGACTGTAGGAATTAAATTCATAGTGATAGTCCTCCTAAAAATCGTTATAGATATAGTTTAGCATAAAGTTTTCGCAATATCTAAGAGATAGTATACCGATTAGGTCAAGAAAGGTCAAATAAAAAGTTCGTTATCTTTTTTGCGAAACTTTCAAATATGATACAATATGAAAAAAGGAATGAGGAAGGATCGAAGAATGGCAGTAGCAATAGCAGGTTTGATCGGCGTCTTAGTGGGCGCATTGTTAGTAACCATCATTTTTAATTTACGCATTCGGTATGAGGAGCAAAAAGAAAAACAACGCCGTTTGTTGGAGCATAAAGTCAAAGAAATCGAAACGTTGGTTTTATTGAATCAAAAAATCAGTGAGATTCTACAAAAACGGGTCATGCTGATGGATGAGTATGTCAGCTTTGATGCCTTTGACGACTGTTATATCACCATCGATGATTTTGCCTATCTACAATCTTTTGCGGCGCAAAACAGTTTTTATCTACCGAATTTTTTCTTGGAAGAATTTTTCAAAAAAATCGGGACACGTCGGGTGATTTTATCCCCAGAGGAAACTGTTAAAATCGGTGGGTATACCTATAAAGGCGGTCGGATCATTATGGAAAATTTCCTTGATCAATTAGTCGAAATGGTCAATGAGCGTAAAACCCAAATGAAAAACATGACGAGCGAACCGTTGACCTATTTTTCAAAAACGATTTGATTCTACTGGTCAGCCGTTTTCCTTGGTTAAGGCAACCAAACTAGAGTATGGACGGTTGCGCTTTTTTAACTGATCACACACACCCTTACTGCGATCATAGTAAGGGTGTTTTTCTTTGACCGAAACAAAGCGTTATTATTCATTAAGAGGATCGAAACAAACAGAGGCTTTTTGGTTCTAGTAGATTCCATGGTAAAATAAAGAGTGAGAATGGAGTGAAAGAATGATGGTACAAATAGTTGCCCACCGCGGGAGTAGCGGCAACCGACCTGAAAACACGCTACCAGCATTTGCGGAAGCGGTGCGGGTCAAAGCTGATATCATTGAGTTAGATGTACATCTATCAAAAGATGGCGGCTTGATCGTCATGCATGATGAAACGGTTGATCGAACGACCAACGGCAAAGGTCGGATCTGTGACCTGACGGTTGCTGAACTAAAAGACCTCAATGCTGGCAGCTGGTTTTCTGAGGAATTCCAAGCCGCCAAAGTCCCCACGCTAAAAGAAGTGTTGGATTTACTTGCAGCGAAGAATTATCGTGGCATTTTGACGATCGAATTAAAAACCGATCATTATGAGTATGAAGGAATCGAAGCCAAAGTATCCGACTTAATGAATAGTCAAGAATGGCCCTTTACTCATTGGTATTGTTCCTTCAATATCGAGACCTTGGATCGGATGCATGCGATCGAACCGGATGCGACCCTTGATTTTATTATGGGACGCGGGGAAGACAAACCACCGTTGGCGCTCAGCCGACCGTATATCGAAGGAATTCATCCTGCCTATCGCTGGGTTCAAGAGACAGCAACGGTCTTAACTGATTTTCCGATCGCGATCCGTCCGTGGACTGTCAACGAAGAAGCGGCGATTCGCACCTGCTTGGCTCTGGGGTTGACGGGGATCATCACCGATTTTCCAGAAAAAGCTCGGGCAATTGTGCAACAGGTCCGCGAGGAAACAAAAGGATGAAAAAAGTCTTAGTAATTGTGGGACCGACCGCAGTTGGCAAAACCGCCTTGAGTATCCAGTTAGCCCAAAAATACCAAGGGGAGATCATCAGCGGGGATTCCATGCAAATTTACCGTCAGTTAGATATCGGTACCGCCAAAGTGACGAAGGAAGAAATGGCAGGGATTCCTCATCATTTGATCGATATTCGGGGGATGACGGAAGCATACTCTGCCGCTGATTTCCAGCAAATGGGGCGTGAAGCCATCGAGACGATCCAGCAGCAAGGAAAGCTGCCGATCGTTGTAGGGGGAACAGGGTTATACATCCAAGCGCTGCTGTATGACTTTCGTTTAGGGGCAGAAGAAGGCGACCCAACGATTCGTCAGCGTTACGAACAAGAAGCAGCAGCCATCGGCAAAGAAGCTTTATGGCAAAAACTGCAGGCGGTCGATCCCTTGGCAGCAGCGAAGATCCACTACAACAATGAGCGGAAAGTGATTCGTGCGTTGGAGGTTTTTGAAACGACTGGCGAAAGTATCGCTGCACCAAAAGAGACACCACAAGCTTTGTACGATTTCTTCATGATCGGGTTAACCACTGAGCGAGAAGTGTTATACCAGCGAATCAATCAGCGGGTGGACTTGATGATGGATCAAGGCTTGATCGAAGAAGCAAAAGCTGTTTTGCAGTATCCAGAAACGCAAGCCGCCAAAGGGATCGGCTACAAGGAATTTTTGCCCTATTTTCAAGGGCAGGCCACATTGGAGGAGACCGTTGAGCAAATCAAGCAAAACTCACGCCGCTACGCCAAGCGGCAGCTGACGTGGTTCAATAACCGAGCACAGCCCCGATGGATTGATTTAGTGAGGCAACCTGAAGAACAACGTACCCTTGAAACAGAAATCGACCAATGGTTGGAGGAGAAAAGATGAGCCAAGAACGTGTGATTCTTGTCGGAGTTGAAACGGAGAAAAACTATCTTCATTTTGATTCGTCAATGAAAGAATTGAAAAGCTTAACAAAAACCGCCAATGGTGAAGTTGTTTTTTCACTGGTGCAAAAACGGCAGCAAGTCGATCGACAAACCGTGATCGGCAAGGGGAAAGTTGCGGAATTGCAGCAGTTGGCAGAAGCACATGAAGCAGATCTAGTGATCTTCAATCATGAACTGACACCAAGGCAAAGCCAGTTGATCGGTGATGCGCTAGAAGTGCCAGTGATTGATCGCGTTCAGCTGATCCTTGATATTTTTGCGATGCGTGCCCGTTCCAAAGAAGGAAAGCTGCAAGTAGAATTGGCGCAGCTGGATTATTTGCTTCCACGCTTGATAGGGCAAGGAAAGAACATGTCTCGGCTAGGGGGCGGAATCGGAACGAGAGGGCCAGGGGAAACCAAGCTGGAGACCGATCGTCGACACATCCGCAACCGCATCACCATCATCAAACGGGAATTGAAGGAAGTGGCAGCCCATCGAGACCGAACACGCCAAAAGCGCAAAGACAGCCAAGTCTTTCAAATGGGCTTGATTGGTTATACCAATGCTGGAAAATCAACTATTTTAAACATTTTGACCAGTGCGGATACGTATGAGCAAGACCAGTTGTTTGCGACACTCGATCCTTTGACGAAACGCTGGCGGATGCCAGAAGGATTCGAAGTCACCATTACCGATACGGTTGGTTTTATCCAAGAATTGCCGACCCAATTGATCGATGCGTTTCATTCCACACTGGAGGAAAGTCAAAACATGGACTTCTTGCTGCATGTCGTCGATGCCAGTTCCGAAGAACGGGTCCAGCAAGAGGAGACGGTCTTAAAATTAATGGAGGAACTTTCTTTGACCCAATTACCGATGTTGACGGTCTACAATAAGGCGGATCGCATCGACGCCGATCAGTTTGTCCCAACACTATTTCCCAATGTCTTGATCTCAGCAAAGAGTACCAAAGGCAAAGAGCGCTTGACTCAGGCGATCAAAATGGAATTGATGCAGATCATGCAGCCTTATCATCTGGTGTTGCAAGCCGATGAAGGCAATGCGCTGAATCGTTTAAAACGGGAGTCGCTAGTGTTGAGCAATGCCTTCGATGAAGCAACACAGACCTATCATATCAAAGGATTTGCGCTGGAAGATACCTATCCACTACGCAGAATGGCGCAAGAACAGGAATAAACAGAAAACGGTGCAGCTGATGCACCGTTTTTTTTGTGGTGACAAAATTATGGAAGTATAAGTGGTTTGACTTCCTTCAAGTGCAAAACCCGAACATTTTTGGCTAAGGCACCATTTCTTCCAGAAAAAGGACTGCTTGAACATGCGATCAAATCAAGGACTCAGTGGAAAAATCAAAAAAAATTGCATTCATGTCACTTTTTCTAACATGAGGGGTTGACACGCAAAAAAAGAATTGGTATAGTTTCCATAAAGTTACGCAGCATCATTGAAACGGAGGGGAGCCAAGTTATGCGGGAAAAAGAATTGCGGCGCTCAATGTCAGTCTTTCCTATCGGAACAGTCATGAAATTGACCGATCTCACCGCCCGTCAAATTCGTTATTACGAAGAACAAGAATTGATCCACCCGGAACGCAGCGATGGCAATCGACGAATGTACTCGCTGAATGATATTGATACCTTGCTTGAGATCAAAGATTATCTTTCCGATGGACTGAACATGGCGGGAATCAAACGAGTTTATGAAATGAAAGTTGCCAAAGAAAAAGAAGCGAAGAACAAACCGCCGCTGACCGATGAAGATGTACGTCGAATTTTTTATGATGAACTCTTGGCTCAAGGTGGATTGAATCAACAACAGCCATACCAGCAAAAAGGTCCACGAATGTAGAGCACTTGTAGATCATTGCTGTGATATAAAAAAAGAATTGGGAAAAAGGAAGGGATACTATGCCAAAATTTGAAAGAACTGCCGAAGACATCAAACAAATCGTAAAGGATGAGAACGTGCGCTTTTTACGCTTGATGTTTACTGATATTTTAGGAACGAACAAGAACGTTGAAGTACCTGTAAGTCAATTAGATAAAGTACTGGAAAACAAAATGATGTTTGACGGTTCTTCTATTGAAGGATTTGTCCGTATTGAAGAAAGTGACATGTATCTGTATCCTGATTTGTCGACCTGGATGATCTTCCCTTGGGAAAGTGAACATGGCAAAGTGGCTCGTTTGATCTGTGATATCTACAATCCAGATGGCACCCCATTTGCAGGCGACCCTCGCGGCAATTTAAAACGGGCATTAGCAGACATGCAATCCCTTGGTTTTACTTCTTTCAATCTTGGACCAGAACCAGAATTTTTCCTATTCAAATTAGATGAAGCAGGCGAAATCACAACTGAATTAAACGACAAAGGCGGCTACTTCGATTTTGCCCCAACCGATCTAGGGGAAAACTGCCGTCGCGATATCGTATTAGAATTAGAAAGCCTTGGCTTTGAAGTTGAAGCGTCTCACCATGAGGTGGCACCAGGGCAACACGAGATCGACTTTAAATATGCGGATGCAGTGGAAGCATGTGACAACATCCAAACCTTCAAGCTTGTCGTGAAAACCATTGCTCGTAAACACGGCTTGCATGCGACCTTTATGCCAAAACCATTATTCGGTATCAACGGTTCAGGCATGCACTGCAACATGTCCTTGTTCAAAGGTGATGAAAATGTCTTCTTTGATGAAGAAGGACCAATGCAATTAAGCCAAACAGCGTATCACTTCTTAGGCGGTTTGATCGAACACGCCCGTGCTTACACGGCTGTCTGCAACCCAACCGTCAACTCTTACAAACGCTTAGTGCCAGGTTACGAAGCGCCTGTATACGTGGCATGGTCAGGACGCAACCGTTCACCATTGATTCGGGTGCCAGAATCAAGAGGCTTGTCAACGCGTTTGGAATTGCGTTCAGTTGACCCATCTGCTAACCCATACTTAGCAATGGCTGTTTTATTACAAGCAGGACTTGATGGCGTTAGACGTGAGTTGACACCACCACCAGCTGTCGACCGCAACATCTACATCATGAACGAAACAGAACGGGCAGAAGCACAAATCGAAGATCTGCCATCAACGATCCACAATGCCATCAAAGCATTGCGTAAAGACCAAGTGATGATCGATGCCTTAGGCAAACACATCTATGCCAACTTTGTCGAAGCAAAACGATTAGAATGGGCAGCCTTCCGCCAAACAGTCTCCGATTGGGAAAGAGAACAATACTTGGAACTCTATTAAAATCGCAAAAAAAGCCGCTAGAGATAAACAATCTAGCGGTTTTTTTATGATGAAACCAGCGTTTATCCTATTGATTCTGGTTTTATTTATTTCCGATCGTCAATAGCTGCTTGATCAAAATTTGAGAAAAAAACCATTGCAAAGCTAGAGCGGTTCTGTCTATAAGAAGCGTAACTCTTGACCATTGGGAAAAATCAAAAAATACCAGTCGGGCGAGGACTGGTAAGAGGAAGAAAAATAGTTTTGGTATAAAGCTAGCATAGTCGGTCAAAGTAAAATGAACCTTAAAAAGTAGAAAGTTTCTTGTAAGAAGTTCTCATTCGTCAAAGGATTCCAGCTCAGACAATATTTTTGCGGGGACTTCTGATTGAGGGATTTCGTTGGGACCAGAAATGATGCGGGTCTTACTGATTTCTGCTTTGACTAAAGTATTTGGAGCCAATGGTTTTACATTTTCGCCCGTCAGGTCATAGGTCATGAGTTCTTTTTCACCATTTTTCTTTACGAATTCAAAGGTGTATTTGTAGGTAAAAGAGCCATCGATTTTTTCACCAGAATCGCTGTAGGTCTGTGTCTTTTCAGGGACTTTGTTGGGCGTGATAGCATAAGCCGTGATGCCGCGATACGTTGTTGCATAGTACGTGTAGCCGAAATAGCCGGCTACGACAATAATCAAAACGCCAAGCGTTAATAGTAGTTTTTTCATGGGTGTCATTCCTTTCCATTACTAGCATCACTATAGCATGTGGTCACTAAAAGCACTCATCGAAAGGGATAACAATATTGTAAGTTTAGCATTTTTGAATAAAAATCCTGTAACTTTCTGTTTAACAATTGTGATAATGAAAAATATTTCTGAAACCTTCCTGCAATATTGTAATGTTATTCTCTTACTTGTGCCCGATAGCGGGACAAATAATCAAAAGAGAGGTTTTTTCATTTGAAAAAATTTGCATTTACAGTTGTTGCAGGATTTGGTTTATTCGTTGGCGGAACAGTTGTTTCAGCAGCAGAACAAACCCGTGTTGTCGAACCAGGAGACACTCTATCTGGGATCGCTGCTACTTATCAAACAACGGTCGAAGACCTTTTAGCTTTAAATGATTCGATCGAAAATCCAAATATGATTTTTGATGGCGAAACATTGTTGGTTTCTAACGATGGCCAATCAGTAGAAAACAAAGAAACAAGTACGAAAGAAAGCACAGAAAAAAGTGAATCCACAGCGACTGCTAACGTGAGTCAAACTCGTTCAAGCGTTCCTGGTGCTGGTTCTGGTGTCTTGAATCCAGTGGATGGGATCAACTATTTCAATGGTGTGAGAGAATCGTACTACTCACAAAAAGTCTTGCCAGGAGGCGGATTGAATATCCCTGGTCGCCATGTAGCATCAGACGGAACCATCCGTGATGCCGATGGGTACATCGTTGTTGCCAGTGATAATCAACCGAAAGGATCGACTGGTCAATCATCTTTAGGTGCCTATAAAGTCTATGACACAGGTGTCGGTCATAGCGGTATTGATGTTTATACGAATTGGTAAGCAAGTAGAATACGAGTAGAGACGAGCGCATTTTAGAGCTCGTCTTTTTTTGATCGGCGAGAAAAAATCGTCATCTGGTCTAGACTAATTATTGTAATCAAACACAACCTGTGGTATTATTGGACTATACCAAATAGAAACGGAGCGCTGATCATGGAAATTATTCGCGTTAAAGATGCTGCTCAAGGCGGAAAGAAAGCTTTTGAATTGATTCAAGAAGGTATGGCAAATGGCGCCAAGGTCCTAGGCTTAGCAACAGGAAGCACGCCAGAGACCCTTTATGCAGAAATGACTGCCAGTGAAGTTGATTTTTCAGAAATGACTTCAGTCAACTTAGATGAATACGTAGGACTAGGCGGCGAAGACGAACAAAGCTATCGTTACTTCATGAATGCTCATTTATTCAATAAAAAACCATTCAAAGAAACCTTCGTACCAAACGGCAAAGCGGAAGACTTAGAAGCAGAATGCCAACGCTACGATAGCGTGATTGCGGATCACCCAGTTGATATCCAAATCTTGGGTATCGGTCAAAACGGACATATCGGCTTCAACGAACCTGGTGCATCTTTTGAAGGAACGACCTCAGTCGTTGATTTGACTGAATCAACCATCAATGCCAACAAACGCTACTTTGATAAAGTCGAAGACGTCCCAACGACGGCAATTTCAATGGGAATCGGTTCGATTATGCAAAGCAAAAAAATCATTTTGATGGCATTTGGCGAAGTCAAAGCGGATGCGATCCAAAAAATGATTGAAGGACCCGTAACCAACGAATTACCAGCTTCTGTTTTACAAAAGCATGATGACGTGATCGTGATCATCGATGAGGCTGCTGCCAGCAACCTGTAAAACAAAATCAGCCCTTTTCAGAAATAAGTCAGAAGGAAAAATGAGCCATCCTTGCAGCTTCCCCCTGCGCTTGTGCAGTAGCGCCAGCGCAGCTGCGAGCAATGGTTTGTAGCTTACTTGCTTATTTTCTGAGGGGGCTTTTTTTATTTGACTGATTCGGCGCTGTTTTTTTCTTTTTTTCATCAGAGATGCTATAGTTAAAAGAGAGAATACGAAGAAAAGAGGGATGCAAATGGTTGATATGCATTTATCCATTCCTGAAGTAGCACTGAGGTTGCTGTTGGCGATGGTCATGGGTGGCGCGATTGGGTACGAGCGGCAGTACAAAAGCCGACCAGCTGGTCTTAGAACCCATATCTTGGTTTGCATGGGGGCTTGTGTCATTGCTTTGATCCAAGTGGAGATCGCCACAGGTGCCATGCGAGATGCGCTGGATCATCCAGATTTAGCAGGGGTGATTCGTTCGGACGAAGCACGATTGATTGCGCAAGTCGTCAGCGGGGTCGGTTTTCTAGGCGCCGGAACGATCATTGTGACGAAGCGCTCGGTGACGGGGTTGACGACGGCTGCTTCCTTATGGGCGATCGCCGGTTTAGGAATTGCCATCGGGATGGGCTTTTACACCATCGCATTAAGCAGTTTTATCGGGATCTTCTTTGCATTGACGATCGTTAAGCGGATCGTCCGCGTACCAACAGCAAAGAAATTAGAGATCCAGTACATCCACCGCACCGAGACCAAAGAGTTTTTGACGGAGTACTTCCAAGAGAAAAATATCGTGATCGAAGATGTCAATTTTGATGTCAAATTCATGGAAGACTATCGCATTTATACCAACATTTATACGATTGATCTCCCGCGAGGACTAGGCTTTTCTGAAGTGATCGAAGAATTGTCTGTCTACAAAAATGTCACGAAGATCCGCTTAGTGGATATTGCTTAATCGGTATTGAGTCAAAAAGCAGCAAGACACCTCACATTAGTGACGTGCTTTGCTGCTTTTTTTATGATGCGGTAGACATTTTTAAGTAAAAGAAACATACAGTCAAAATAACGATCACTATTGAAGTCAGCAAATTGACCCCTTCATTCGTTACAAAGGAAAGACCGCCGACTTGCTTGGTGGCAACGTCGTGATGGACTTTTTTTTCGGTGTATTGGTGACAGACAGGGCATTGATAGCGCACCTGAATCGTTGCGCCCAGTAAGCTGTCCAAGAGACTACCGCCAAAGCCTAAGGCAGTCAAGGTCAACCAGAGATCAAATGAGAACGGCTTGCCGTTCAACCATAAGGCTGTTGCGAATAAACCAGTGATGGCGAGACTCCCTGCTAGGGAAGCGGCAGTTCCCAACCAACTGACACCGCCGGAAAGTCCTGGTGGTAATTTTTTTCCCGTAAGTAAGTGACGCGGTTGACTTGGACTTAGCACGCCGATTTCTGAGCCCCAAGTGTCAGCCGTACAGCTAGCGATTCCCGCCACAAATCCCCAAAGGAATAGCGGTTCTTTCGTCCAAAAGGCAAGCAGTAGAGCAAAGATGCTTGGTGTGATGTTCGCAAAGACTTGTTTTGCATCACGGCGAGCACCTTTGGCAAGCACAGCTAACTCTGGCTGACTGCGCATTTTCTTTAAAAGACCAATGATGCCAGAGCTGGCAAAGAAAAAGCCAATCAAAAAGATGCTGTACCACGGACCAAAGCCAATGACCAGTGTGCCGCAAAGAATCGCAGCCAGTGCGCCAGAAACAGTCAGCCACTGAAAGACGAATGCTGCCGCTGCAACGAATATGCTGGCAAACAATCCCAGCATGAATTGATAAAAGAAAACCATTTGAACACTCCTTTGCGTATAGTGTAGCATAGGTCTCATTTATTTTACCGCAGTTAACAAAAAAATAGTCAGCCTGATAGCTTTTTACTCGTCAAATGAGAGCGTTTCATTTAAGCTAAGGGAGAGAGGTGATCCAATGAAAATCATTATCATAGGCGGGTCCTTTGGGGGTGTCAGCTGCGCCCGTGAAGCACGCCGATTATACCCTGACGCAGAGATTTTATTGATAGAAAAAAAAGCCCATCTTGGGTTTGTTCCAAGCGGTTTGTTATTGCTGATCGAAGGCAGGATCGCATCGCTGGAAGAAGCATTCTTTTGTACGAAGGAGCAGCTGGAGGCAGAAACGATCGACGTTGCTTTAGAAGAAACGCTTCTGGAGATTTTTCCTTCGGATCATCGGATTCGAACGGATAAGCGAGAACTAAGTTATGATCGACTCGTCTTGGCAGCAGGCTCCAGTCAAGATTCCACTGTTTTGCCACAACCAGAAGAAGCACTACTGACCTACAAGGAATATGAGGCAGCCAAGCATTTCTTGCAGCAATTGCCCCAAGCAGAGTCGATTACCATCGTAGGTGCTGGTCAAGCGGGGATGGAAGCGGCGAATACCTTGACTGCGATCGGAAAAAAAGTAAGTGTGATCGAATCAATGTCATATCCTTTATTCAAGTACTTTGATCACGATTTTTTGCAGCCCTTTTTAACGGAGATCGAAAAAATCCCCAACTTGCAGCTGCATTGGTCCAAGCCAACTTTGGCAGTCGTTAAAACGGAAACAGGCTTTCGGATCGAAACCGCCGATCAAGGCTATGAAAGCGATCTGGTATTGACGACAGTCAACGTTCATCCTCGCTTGCCAGAGGCATTTGCGGTCTTTGAATTACACAGTGATCAAACCATCTGGACAGATGCCTACTTGGAAACTTCTGCCACGGATATTTTTGCGGTCGGCGATTTGATCCAAATTCCGAATGCTATTACGAAAGACACGGTCTATATGCCCTTAGTCAACAATGCTGTTCGCTCAGGAATCGCAGCAGCTCGTAATCTGGCAAGTAAAACCACCCCGTTTCGTGGCGGATTGCGGACAGTCGGAACGCAACTGTTTGGGTGGTACTTAGCAAGCACCGGCTTGACCGAGTCGGATCGGTTTTTCTTCGAATCTCCGATCGTCTGTCATGCGTTTACTGCCGCCAGTTCCTTGTTTGATCCAACACAGGTTCATGGAAAAGTGATGATCGAACAAGCCAGCGGCCGAATCGTTGGTGCGCAGCTTTTATCAAAAGCCAATATTTTGGAAAAAATCAATTTACTAGCGTTTGCGATCGAGCAGCAGGCAACGATGGAGGAGTTGACCCAAAAAGACTTTTTCTTCCATCCACGATTCACTAATGTAATCGACGAAACTTTTATGTGGTCGGGAAGTGATGCCGATGAGACTTGATCAGTTATTAGAAAAAAAAGAAGCAAAGCAATTGCAGCTGCTCAAAAAGCTTTTACTGGTGGGCGGAAAAATGGAGCTGCACGAGCTGGCGAGCTATCTTGGCATCAGTAAGCCTTCCTTGGAAAAATATGTGGAGGAGTTGCAAGATGAGCTGGCTCACTACCAAGAGCAGTGTCGGTTGTATTATCGAAAAGGTGTCCTGGTCTTTGAAATGAGTCCCACTTTTTCCCTCAATCAAATCGAATGGGCGTTTTATCGTTCAGCATTGAAATTTCAAATCCTCGAGCATCTTTTGCAGCATCAAGAGGTGACCACTGTCCAGCTGGCACAAAAATTAGCGGTCAGCGAGTCATCCTTGTTTCGCAAAATCAAAGAGCTAAATGGCTTGCTAGCAGAATTCGAGTTAGAGATCTGGCAAGGAAAGCTGATTGGGGAAGAAACGCAAATTCGTTATTTCTATTTTGAACTCTTTTGGTATGTCCATTCTTTCGACAGTCAGCCGCTGCCGATCGATGAAAAATACGTCGGTCTGATCACACGAGGTCTGAACATGACCTTCACGAAAGAAGCCCAACAGCGCTTGTCCCTATGGCTGAGGATCATGAAGGCGCGACTGAAAATTGCTACTCAATCCTTTCAAGTCTTACGGGAGAAAATGGTACCCTACACGAAAGATCCTTTGTTTCAGCAATTACGGGAGTTGGTATTTCGTGGGTTTGGCCATTATGCATTAGAAGTCAGAGAAGAGGAGGCGATGCTGCACTTTGTCTTTTTACTGTCGTTCTCGGTGTTATCCGAACACGATCTGCAAGTGTATATGCTGCAGCGTTCTCGGTTTACGCCAACTGCCTTGACGGATACCTTGATTTTGGAACATATTTTGCATCTCTACCGCCCATCGTTTGTTCCCCGTGAAATCGAAGCCACTTGTTATGGTCACCTGCTGCAGATCCACAGCCGCGTGTATTTTTTCAAAGGGGATGTGGAGGTTTTTGATCGAGAAAATATTTGGCAGTTAGAAGCGCAGCTATCCAGTCGTAACATCCAGCAAATCAGTCACGAACTATTGGATAAGGCTTTAGCAGAGCTTGATATCAAGCCATCTGATAAAAATAGTTTGTTGATGATGACGATGGTCAAATACTTGAGCGTGATCACGATCATCGATTATCAAATCAATCGGGAGTTTCGCGTCGGGATCGCTTTGAAAATGGATGAACTGTTTAAAGAAGCCCTCTACTATATGTGGCTGCTGTATCTCAAAAATTTGAATGGCGTAGTCGTGGAACGCTATCGCCCGGAACAAGAATATGATTTGATCTTGGCAAATTATGCTATCGAGACGAAAACACCGACTTATCGAATCAGTGAACTAGGTACCGCTTATGATCGGGAAACGATCAAAAAAATGATCCGCGAACGCTTTCAATAGTGGATTTCGTCAATTTCTTAGAAATTTGAAAAAAAATTGACGAACCACATAGCGAAAGTTCGGCTAAAATAAAAGCAAGTCAGAAAGCGCTAACAAGAAGAGCGTATAAAAAACTAAAGGGAGCGAATCAAATGGCAGAAAAAAATTATGTAATGGCGATCGACCAAGGAACCACTAGTTCAAGAGCAATTATTTTTGATCGTAACGGGAAAAAAATCGGCAGTTCACAAAAAGAGTTTCCGCAATACTTTCCAAAATCGGGTTGGGTAGAACACAACGCCAATGAAATTTGGAACTCTGTCCAATCAGTCATCGCAGGGGCATTTATTGAATCAGGTATCCGACCAGAAGCAATCGCCGGCATCGGGATCACTAACCAGCGTGAAACGACAGTGGTTTGGGACAAAACGACAGGCCAGCCGATCGCAAATGCAATCGTTTGGCAATCCCGCCAATCTTCACCGATCGCTGACCAATTAAAAGCAGATGGCCATACAGAGATGATTCATGAAAAAACTGGGTTAGTCATTGATGCGTATTTCTCAGCGACCAAGGTGCGCTGGCTTTTAGACAATATCGAAGGGGCACAAGAAAAGGCGGATAATGGCGAGCTACTTTTCGGAACGATCGATTCATGGCTTGTGTGGAAACTGACAGATGGGCAAGTCCATGTCACCGATTACTCCAATGCTAGTCGGACGATGCTTTACAACATTCATAAATTAGAGTGGGATCAAGAAATCTTGGATCTTTTGAACATTCCAAGCTCGATGTTGCCAGAAGTCAAAAGCAACTCAGAAGTCTATGGTCACACCCGCAGCTACCATTTTTACGGCAGTGAAGTACCAATCGCTGGAATGGCTGGGGACCAACAAGCCGCCCTCTTTGGACAAATGGCCTTTGAAAAAGGCATGATCAAAAATACTTACGGCACTGGGGCATTTATCGTCATGAATACGGGTGAAGAACCACAATTGTCTGACAATGACCTACTGACGACCATCGGGTATGGCATCAACGGCAAAGTCTATTATGCCTTAGAAGGAAGTATCTTCGTTGCTGGATCAGCGATCCAATGGCTGCGGGACGGTCTACGAATGATCGAGTCTTCTCCGCAATCAGAAGAGATAGCTGCCAAAGCAAAAGGCGATAATGAAGTGTATGTGGTGCCTGCCTTTACTGGATTGGGTGCACCTTATTGGGATTCAGATGCAAGAGGAGCCGTCTTTGGCTTGACTCGTGGGACGACGAAGGAAGATTTTGTTCGGGCAACATTGCAAGCTGTTGCGTATCAATCAAAAGATGTCATCGACACGATGAAAAAAGATTCTGGCATCGATATCCCATTGCTGAAAGTCGATGGCGGTGCAGCCAAAAACGATCTATTGATGCAGTTCCAAGCGGACATTTTAGACATTGACGTGCAACGAGCTGCGAATCTGGAAACAACCGCATTAGGTGCAGCTTACTTGGCAGGGCTAGCGGTTGGCTTCTGGAAAGACTTGGATGAATTGAAATCAATGGCAGAAGAAGGGCAAATGTTTACACCAGAAATGCCAGCAGAAGAAAGAGACAATTTGTACGAAGGCTGGAAACAAGCGGTAGCAGCTACTCAGACCTTCAAATTCAAAGCGAAGAAAGAAGGCGAGTAAGCCATGACCTTTTCACATAAAGATCGGAAGCAAACCATTCAAGAAGCGGCAAAGACCACCTATGATGTATTGATCATCGGTGGTGGGATCACTGGCGCGGGGGTTGCTGTTCAAACCGCAGCCGCTGGGATGAAGACGGTTCTTTTGGAAATGCAGGATTTTGCCGAAGGAACGTCTTCGCGGTCCACCAAACTCGTTCATGGTGGTATTCGCTATTTGAAAACCTTTGACGTGGAAGTGGTCGCTGACACCGTGCGGGAGCGGGCGATCGTGCAGCAAATTGCTCCGCATATCCCGAAACCAGATCCAATGCTTTTGCCAATCTATGATGAACCAGGGGCAACCTTCTCCTTGTTTTCTGTCAAAGTGGCGATGGATCTTTATGATCGCTTAGCGAATGTGACAGGCAGTAAATACGAAAATTATCTGCTGACGAAAGAAGAGGTCTTAGAACGCGAACCTCAGCTGCAGGCGGAAAACTTAGTCGGTGGCGGTGTCTATCTTGATTTTCGCAACAACGATGCCCGCTTGGTGATCGAAAACATCAAACGAGCACAAGCCGATGGGGCAGCAATGATCAGTAAAGCCAAAGTCGTCGGCATCTTACATGATGAGCAAGGCATCATCAATGGGGTAGAGGTGGAGGATCAACTGACAAACGAGCGCTTTGAGGTTCACGCCAAAGTCGTGATCAACACGACAGGCCCTTGGTCAGACATCGTTCGTCAATTAGACAAGAATGATGAGTTGCCGCCACAAATGCGTCCGACGAAAGGTGTCCATTTAGTGGTCGATCGGGAAAAACTAAAAGTGCCGCAACCAACCTATTTTGATACTGGGAAAAATGATGGTCGGATGGTTTTCGTGGTACCAAGAGAAAATAAGACCTATTTTGGCACAACCGATACGGATTATACAGGCGATTTTGCTCATCCAACGGTCACGCAAGAAGATGTTGATTATCTACTGACCATCGTGAATGAACGCTTCCCTCACGCTCAGATCACCCTTGATGATATCGAAGCGAGCTGGGCAGGATTGCGTCCGTTGATTGTGAATAATGGCGGGTCTGATTACAATGGCGGCGGTAAAGGCAAACTATCGGATGAAAGCTTTGAGCAGATCGTTGAAAGCGTCAAAGAGTATCTTGAAGATGAGCGGCAGCGACCAGTCGTAGAAAAAGCTGTAAAACAAGCACAAGAACGAGTAGAAGCCAGCAAAGTGGATCCATCGCAAGTTTCTCGCGGCAGCAGTTTGGAACGCTCAAAAGACGGACTATTGACGTTGGCAGGGGGGAAAATCACCGATTATCGCTTGATGGCGGAAGGAGCAGTTAAATGGATCAATGAATTGCTCCAAGAAAGCGGTGCATTCTTCGAGTTAGTGGATTCAACCACGTACCCAGTTTCTGGTGGTGAGCTTGATGCAGCCAATGTAGAGGAAGACTTAGCGAAGCTGGCTGACCAAGCGCAAGCCGCTGGATTCGATGAAGCAGCTGCGACGTATTTGGCTCATCTTTATGGGTCGAATCTTCCCCAAGTGTTGAACTACAAGACGAAGTTTGAGGGCTTAGATGAAAAAGAAAGTACGGCCTTGAACTATTCCTTGCATGAAGAAATGGTTCTGACGCCTGTCGATTATCTATTGCGTCGGACCAACCATATCCTATTTATGCGAGACACCTTAGATGAAGTCAAAGCCGGTGTCGTTGCAGCTATGACCGACTTCTTTGGCTGGAGCGAGGAAGAAAAAGCAGCCCATGTAGCAGAATTGAACCAAGTGATCGCAGAATCAGATTTAACAGCCTTAAAAGGAGGAAAAAAAGATGAATGAAACAACCCAGATCTTTAGTGAATTTCTAGGAACGGCTATTTTGGTTTTGTTAGGGGATGGTGTGTGTGCGGCTGTCAATCTGAAAAAGAGTAAAGCAGAAGCCTCTGGCTGGATCGTGATAGCAATGGGCTGGGCGACAGCGGTAACGATTGCCGTTTACGTTTCAGGGTACATGGGACCTGCTCACTTGAATCCAGCCGTTACATTAGGCATGGCGATGACGGGGAATTTTTCTTGGAGCTTGGCTGTACCGTTTATGCTGGCACAAATTGCTGGTGCGATCGTAGGGGCGATACTCGTTTGGCTCAACTACTTGCCATTATGGGATGAAACAAAAGACCAAGGCGCGATTTTAGGCACCTTTGCAACAGGGCCTGCAGTTCGTAATTTAGTATCGAATACCATCACTGAAGTGATTGGTACCTTTGTCTTAGTCTTTGGCTTATTGGCTTTTGGTGCCAATACCTTTACGGATGGATTAAATCCCATCGTCGTTGGGATCTTGATCTTAGCGATCGGGCTGTCGCTTGGTGGACCAACAGGCTATGCCATCAACCCGGCACGGGACTTAGGACCACGGATCGCTCACCAAATCTTGCCAATCAAAAACAAAGGGACTTCCGATTGGGGCTATGCGTTAGTACCAATCATCGGTCCAATGATCGGGGCAGCGATCGCAGCTGGTTTGTTTATGATGTTGCCATTATAAACGATGTTATTTTAAGGGTGATGCCTATTGGTATCATCCTTTTTTAATCTTTAGCGATTGTCATTGAATTTGCTAAAAAAACATGGTTAAATGAAAAAGCTGAAACAGAAAGAAGGAAGGAGCTTTTACTTGAAAAAAATTCTGCGCTTTTTCATGTGGGTGGCGATTGTCCTGATCGGACTCTTAGCTGCCGTTTTTCTGGCTTTTCAACTCTCCCCACGACCGGGGGCTTTTTTGATCGGTCATCTGTTTAACCAAGAAGTGACCATCAAGGATGAGGCAGCTTATCAAAAAAGTTTGCCGAATGTGACGGTCAAACAGGACTTGACGTATCAATCGGATTATCAACGCAGTACCTTTGATCTATATTATCCCAAAGAGGCACAAGGCCCTGTTCCAGTCATTTTTTGGGTCCATGGGGGCGGCTATGTCGGCGGAGACAAAGAAGGGGTCAAAGAGTTTGCGACCTATATCGTCGATGAAACCAAAGCCGCTGTGATTTCGATTAATTATGAATGGGCACCAAGTCTGCATTATCCTGGACAGGTCAAACAATTAGCCCAAGCGGTAGACTCGATCAAAGCAGATGCCCAAGCATACCCCATGCTGGATTTCGATCAACTCTTCTTCGGCGGGGATTCTGCAGGAGCCCAAATCGCTGGGCAATATGTGGCGCTGCAAACCAATCCAGCGTATGCGAAGGAAATGTCCTTTGATCAAGACATTCCTGCATCGGCCCTGAAAGGGTTTATTTCCTATTGCGGACCGCTTGATTTGAAGCAGATCGCTGGGACTTCTTCAGATGATCGCTTTATGAAATTCTTTGTCAAAACGGTGGCTTGGTCGTTATTAGGAAAAAAAGAATGGCAAGATAGTCCCCAACTGCAGGAGATCTCACTGGTGGATAAATTGACGGCTGATTTTCCACCAACGTATATCACGGATGGCAATGCCTATTCCTTTGAAGACCAAGGCATTGCCTTTGCCAACCAGCTGCAAGCTCTTGATATTCCCGTGACGAGTCGCTTTTACAAAGGGGATTCGGAAACGGTGACCCACGAATACCAATTTGATTATAGCTTGCCCCAAGCACAGGCCTGTTTGACAGAAACGTTGACCTTTATCAAAGACCAGTTGGCTCACTAAAAAACACCTTGTTTCTCACCCTCAATTGGCGAGAAACAAGGTGTTTATTTGTCAGCAGATCAATCAAGTCCGATGTAGTAGTCATCGTCTTTCATCGCTTCTACGGAACCAAGCAGATACCCGTTCCCAACTTGTGAGAAGAAGTCGTGGTTGCTGGTACCAGTTGAAATACCGTTCATGACGATTGGATTGACATCGTTGGCGGTATCTGGGAAAAGCGGGTCTTGACCTAGATTCATCAAAGCCTTATTGGCATTGTAACGCAAGAAGGTTTTGACTTCTTCGGTCCAGCCGATCTCATCGTATAATTCTTCGGTATAACGCTCTTCATTTTCATACAACTCATACAACAAGTCGTACATCCAGTCTTTCAGCTTTTGCTGTTCGTCTTCTGGTAATTCGTTGAAACCTAATTGGAATTTGTAGCCGATATACGTGCCGTGAACGGATTCGTCACGAATGATCAATTTGATGATCTCCGCTACGTTCGCTAGTTTGTTATTGCCTAAGTAGTAAAGGGGTGTATAGAAACCTGAATAGAATAAGAAGGTCTCTAGAAATACACTGGCGATTTTTTTCTCTAGCGGTGTGCCATTTTTGTAGATCTCATTGATTCGTTCGGCTTTCTTTTGCAAATATGGATTGGTGTTGGTCCATTCAAAAATATCAGCGATCTCCGCTTTTGTATTCAGGGTGCTGAAAATCGATGAATAGCTTTTTGCATGGACAGATTCCATAAATTGGATGTTGTTCAAGACCGCTTCTTCATGTGGGGTGCGGACATCTTTACGCAGTTGATCCATACCGCTTTCTGATTGAACGGTATCTAATAAAGTCAAGCCGCCAAAGACGTAGCCCACCGTTGTTTTTTCTAATGGAGATAGCGTCCGCCAGTCATCAAGGTCATTTGATAAAGGGATCCGCGTATCTAACCAGAATTGTTCTGTTAATTTTTCCCAAGTGGATTTATCGATGATATCTTCGATCTCATTCCAGTTGATTGCTTCATAGTAAGTCTTACCCATAGTCGGTTCCTCCAATAATCGTATCAAGACAACAGCCGACCCGCTGTCAAGAAAGAGCAGGGGCAGGCGGTTGGTTCGTTTTCAGGCAAAAGTTGGATTAGATGACGCAGCTTTCACATTGGTTGCTGCCGATCTCTTCTGCATCATCTGTAAAGGTCCGTACATAGTAGATCGATTTGATGCCTTTGTGGAAAGCGTAGTGACGCAAAATGTTCAAATCACGGGTGGTTTGTTTTGTCGTTTCTTTCCATTCGTAAAGACCTTCTGGAATATCTGAACGCATAAACAAGGTCATACTCATACCTTGATCGACGTGTTTTTGAGCAGTTGCGTAAACATCGATCACTTTGCGCATATCCATATCGTAGGCTGATTTGTAGTAGCCGATCGTCTCATTGCTCAAGTAAGGTGCTGGATAGTAGATCTTGCCGATTTTCTTTTCTTGGCGTTCTTCGATCATCCGTGTGATTGGGTGGATGCTGGCACTCGTATCATTGATATAAGAGATCGAACCATTTGGTGCAACGGCTAGGCGGTTTTGGTGATACAAGCCGGTTTCTTTGACGGTTTGTGCCAAGGCTGCCCAATCTTCACCAGTTGGTAAAAAGACGCCTTCGAACAATGCTTTGACTTTTTCCGATTTTGGTTGGTAGTCACCTTGGATATAATCGGTGAAGTAGCTGCCGTCTGCATACGCTGATTTTTCAAAGTTATGGAAAACTTCGCCTTTTTCTTTGGCGATGGCATTGCTTTCAACCAATGTCCAATAGTTCAACAACATGAAATAAAGATCAGTAAATTCAAGGGATTCTGGTGAACCGTATTCCATTTGATTTTTTGCAAAATAGGTATGCAAGCCCATTGCGCCTAAACCGATCGTGTGGTTCAAGGCATTCCCATTTTGGATCGATGGTACTACGTCAATGTCAGACGCATCAGTAACAAAGGTCAAGGCACGAGTCATTGCTCGAACAGATTTCCCAAAGTCAGGGCTGTCCATCAAGTTCACGATATTGGTGGAACCTAAGTTACAGCTGATATCTGTTCCTAAAACTTCGTATTCTTGTTTGCCGTTGATCTCAGATGGTGCTTGGACTTGAAGGATCTCGGAACAAAGATTACTCATGATGATCTTGCCATCAATTGGGTTGCTGCGGTTTGCTGTATCGATATTGATGATATAAGGATAACCAGATTCTTGCTGCAATTTAGAAATTTCGTTTTCTAGATCACGGGCTCTGATTTTGGTTTTGCGAATCCGTGGGTTCATGACTAAGTTGTCGTATTCCTTGGTGATATCGACATAAGAGAAGGGTACGCCATATTCTTTTTCGACACTGTAGGGACTAAAGAGATACATCTCTTCATTTTTGCGCGTCAATTCGTAGAATTTGTCAGGTACGATCACGCCTAATGATAAGGTTTTGACACGGATTTTTTCATCCGCATTTTCTTTTTTCGCTGATAAAAAGCTGATGATGTCTGGGTGGAAGACGTTCAAGTAGACCACGCCAGCCCCTTGCCGTTGACCCAATTGGTTTGAGTAGCTGAAGCTATCTTCAAACAATTTCATTACAGGCATCACACCACTTGCTGCCCCTTCGTAGCCTTTGATAGGCGCGCCGGCTTCCCGCAAGTTTGATAACGTGATCCCGACACCGCCACCGATTCGTGAAAGTTGCAGCGCGGAGTTGATCCCACGACCGATCGCGTTCATGTCATCAGTGATTTGGATCAAGAAACAAGAAACCAACTCACCGCGACGTTTGCGTCCTGCATTCAAGAAAGAAGGGGTTGCTGGTTGGTAACGTTGGTAGATCATTTCATCTGCCAAGCTCATTGCTAACTCTTCATTGCCATCCGCAAAGTAAAGGGCGTTGAAAGCGACCCGATCTTCGTAACGTTCTAGATACGCGGTACCATCATTCGTTTTTAATGCGTATTGTGAATAAAACTTGTAAGCAGCCATAAATGATTTGAAAGTAAAGTGTTGCTCATCTAAGAATTGATACAATTGCTCAATAAAGGCAGGGCGATACTTTTTGATAAATTCTTCTTCTAAATAATCATTTTCAATCAAATAATTGATTTTGTCCATTGCAGTCGCAAAGGTTAAGGTATTTGGTTCAACGTTTTCTTTAAAGAATGCCGCTAAGGCTTCTTTGTCTTTATTTAATGGAATTTGGCCATCTACTGGACGGTTGATCTCATTATTCAATTTGAAATAACTGACATCTTTGATTTCTTTCAAGCTCATAAATGGCTAACCTCTTTTCTTGTTTTGTTCGTATAAAAAAGGACTTGCGGTCTGGACGACTGACAAATCCCTCAAAAGCATCACATTGAGAAAAATCTTAGCTCGCTAATTGACGTAGTTGATCTGGACGGAAACCGATGATCGTTTGCGCATCAGAGGTAATGACTGGCACACTTTGGAATCCTTGTTCTTTCAAAAATTCTAATGCTTCAGGCTCATTATCAATATTGATTTCTTCAAATGCAATCTGATTTTCACTTAAAAAGCGTTTCGCCATTTTACATTGCATGCAGTTGTTTTTAGAAAATAGTTTGATATTCATAATTGTTTCCTCCGAGTTGTAATAGTTATAAACCTAGTATAAATAAGTCTCGGAGAAAGTCAACGAAAAAACACTATATCTTGTGCTTGTGAATTCGACATACACAATTTATAGTGTTTCTGTGTTTTTTATGCAAGGGGAAAAAGCGGAAAATACTTAGAATTACAAGGTTTTTGCGTAATTAATACAGGGGATATGCAATCAAAATGAGTAAAAAAAATCCGTATTGTGAAGGAAGATTCAAAGTGAGGCCCAAAACAGATTGACTTCTTATGGAAATGGCTCTATTATAATGATAATCATTCTCAATTAAAGCGGGTTAATTAAAACAACATTTCACAAAAGGAGTAAGAAGCAATGAAAATGGCGCAAACTCGGGCTTCTGGAACATACAAAATCGACTCGTTGGCAACCACCAAAGAAATCACGGCTCATTTAAATGATCTTGGTATTCGCACGGGCGTTGAAATCGTTGTGGTACAAAAAGATCGCAAAGGCGGCATCATTTTACACCAAGGGACGCGGATCGCTTTAGATGAACGGATCATGGAACAAATCGATGTCACAGAAACCCAGCAGCAAACCATCATTACCTCTTTGGATCAGCTGCAAGTCGGTGAAAGCGGGAAGGTCAATCAGATCGCCGCCAAAGGTGCGGTGCGCCGTCGATTGATGGATATGGGACTTACGAAAAACGTCCATTTGGAAGTGGTGAAGCTGGCTCCTTTGGGTGATCCGATGGAGATTCGGCTCCGCGGCTATGAATTGTCTTTGAGAAAGCAAGAAGCAGCGTTGGTTTTTGTCGAAAAAGGAGTCGAAGCGTAATGACCTATCACTTTGCATTAGCAGGAAATCCCAATAGCGGGAAAACGAGTACCTTCAATCAATTGACCGGTGCCAAACAAACAGTGGGGAATTGGCCAGGCGTTACCGTGGAACGAAAAGCGGGGCGACTGCGAAAAGACCGACAAGTATTGATCCAAGATCTACCAGGGATCTATTCCTTGTCGCCGTACACACCAGAAGAACTGATTTCTCGCAATTATTTGATGGAAGCATCATTGGACGCGGTGATCAATATTATCGATGGAACCAACCTGGAGCGCAACCTGTATCTAACATTGCAATTATTAGAAATGAATGTCCCGACTGTGGCAGCCATCAACATGATCGACCTATTAAAGAAAAAAGGCTTGCAGATCAATTTCGAAAAGCTGGCTTACGGTCTAGGGGTTCCCGTAGTAGGGATCAGTGCTTTGAAGCAACGCGGCTTAACCAAAATGATCGAGGCAGCGAAGCATGTAGCCAATACACAACCGCTTCCTCCCCGCTACGATGCTCGTCTAGAAGCTGGCTTGACCGAGATCATGGCGATTTTGCCAGAGACGATCCCTCAGCAGCAAAAACGCTGGTTTGCCATAAAACTCTTTGAAAAAGATGAAGCGATTCAGACGATGTGTAAACTGACTGATTCCCAGCAGGCAGTCCTTCAGGAGACGATTTCGATTTTAGAGCTGATCTTTAAAGACAGCAGTGACGCCATTCTCGTCAATGAGCGCTATGGCTTCATTGAAGAATTGTTGGCGCTGGCAGTCATCAAGGAAACAGATCAGCACTTAGCCTTCAGCGACAAAATCGACCGTGTGTTGACCCATCGCGTATTGGCACTACCGATTTTTGCCTTCATTATGTGGGGAATCTACTATTTATCGATTCAGACGATTGGTACGATTGGTACTGATTGGGTCAATGATGTATTATTTGGCAGCTGGATTCCCGAAACAGCAGCGCACTGGCTAGAACAGCTGCAAGTCGCCCAGTGGCTGCAAGAACTGATTTTAGACGGCATCGTGGCAGGTGTCGGTGCGGTCTTAGGCTTTTTGCCACAGATCTTCGTGCTGTTTTTTTGTTTGGCTATCTTGGAGGACTGCGGATACATGGCACGGGTGGCATTTGTCATGGACCGCCTGTTTCGCAAGTTTGGTCTATCTGGCAAGTCGTTTATCCCCATGTTGATCGCTACCGGTTGCGGGGTGCCGGGGGTGATGGCAAGCCGAACGATTGAAAATGAAAAGGATCGTCGGTTGACGGTGATGGTCACGACCTTCATGCCTTGTTCTGCCAAATTGCCGATCATCGCATTGATTTCAGGAGCCTTTTTCCCTCAGTATAGTTGGGTCGCCCCATCGGCCTATTTTGTCGGCATGGGTGCTGTGATTTTTTCAGGGATCGTCTTGAAAAAAACACCGCTGTTTGCAGGTGATCTGGCACCATTTATTATGGAACTGCCAGCGTATCACTTGCCGCAGCTCACAACGATTTTGAAAAGTGCCTGTGATCGAGCCATTGCTTTTGTGAAAAAAGCCGGGACGATAATTTTTGTGGCTTGTATCTTTGTCTGGTTTACCTCCAGCTACAGCTTTGCCTTGCAGCGGGTCACAGAAGACCAAAGCATTTTGGCCTTTTTCGGACGACTTTTGGCGCCGCTTTTTGCTCCCCTAGGCTGGGGAACCTGGCGAGGCGCCGTGGCGACGATCACTGGCCTGGTCGCCAAAGAAAATGTGATCGGCACCTTTGGGATCCTCTACGAACAAACCGGGGAGTTGTCAGAAAGCGGGACGGAGATTTGGCAAGTGTTGCGCGGCGATTACACTGCTGTGGCGGCATACTCTTTTCTCGTCTTTAATTTACTATGTGCCCCTTGTTTTGCTGCTATCGGTGCGATCCACCGTGAAATGGGGGACAGCAAGTGGACGTGGTTAGCCATTGGCTATCAATGCGGCTTGGCATACTGCGCCAGCTTGTTGGTCTACCAATTCGGGCACGTCATCTTTGAAGGCGGACACCTCACGCTCGGTGTTTTCGCGGCAATCCTTATTGCTGGGCTATTGGTATTTGCTCTGTTGAAGAAACCATTCCGAGGGAGTGCACCCTTGATCCAAGTCGTAGGAGGCGAAAAATGATTGCTACAATAATTCTAAGCGGCCTGATTTTTGGCTATGGCACCCGTGTAGTGTACCGCATGGTGAAAAAGGATCATTGTTCTGATTGTCATAGCAGTTGTCCCGTGAAGCATGAGGAAGCAAAGTAGCAGATAGCTTCAGGAAGGAAAAATTTCTGAGGTCAGAACTACTATAGAAAAGAATAAAAGAAACGAATAAAACAACTCAGAAGCGAATAAAACAGTTCGATCACGATCGGGCTGTTTTTTTATTCTTTACAAAACGACCTATTAAAGGAATCTCAAATATAGTATAATTATTTAATAAAAAGATATTATTTAGTGAGGTTCGCAGGAAAGGGAGCAGGGAATCTCGTTAGAACGTAAACGAAGATAGGTTTTTGATAAAGCAGAGTGAAAGGGTGAGGGCATGAGACAACAACGAAGACGGGAGCGTCAGAAACACCAGCGGATCATTGTGGGGTTAAGTACAGCGTTGCTGGCAATCATACTTGGAGTGATTTATCTAGTGATTCAAGCGACAAGCATCCCCGAACAGCGTCATACAGCAGAAACGACAAAGGCAACAAAGCCCATACAAGAAACGAGTAGTTCTACCGAAACAAAGCCAGCAGTAAAAACCATCACAGTGACAGCTAGTGGCGATATGCTTTATCATACACCTGTTTATTTAAGCGCTTACGATGGGAAGCGTTATGATTTTGACAATGATTTTGAGCAAGTCAAACCGCTGATTGCATCGGCGGACCTTGCTTTAGGTGATTTTGAAGGAACCATCAATCCTAATAAACCGCTTGGCGGTTTTCCCTTATTCAACGCCCCTATCGATGCTGTTGCCAGTATCAAAGACGCGGGCTTTGATGTGATCGATCTTGCCCATAACCATATTTTAGATACAGGGATCGAAGGAATCAAAACAACGGCGGCTGCTTTTCACGACCAAGGCTTGGCAACGATTGGTGTCACGGTCGATAATAGCGGAATCCTGGTCAAAGAAGTCAACGGGATCAAAGTTGCTCTCTTGGCCTATGCCTATGGCTTCAATGGCCTTGAAGAAAGCTTAACTCAAGCAGAGTATGACACCTATTTGAAAGACTTGTCGTTAGATAAAGTGGAAGCAGAGATCAAAGAAGCGGAAAGCTTGGCGGATATCACCATCGTGATGCCTCAGTCTGGTGTCGAGTATTCTTTAGAACCAACGGAAGAACAACAAACTGTTTATCGGAAGATGATCGATTTTGGTGCTGATATTATCTTCGGTGGCCATCCGCATGTAGCAGAACCAACCGAAATCATCGAAAAGGACGGGGAAAAGAAATTTATCATTTATTCAATGGGAAACTTATTGTCGAATCAACGTTATGAAACCGTCAATAACAACTATTGGACCGAACGAGGCGTCATCCCAGAAGTTGAAATCTCCAAAGAAGGGCAGCGGACCTATTTAAGCAAGATTGCCATGCATCCGACTTGGGTCTCCAAAGAACCGATCCCTGATCGTACCTATTATGATCCAGAATACGGCGTCTTGCAGGCCTTTGATTTTCAAGTCTACCTTGCTGAAGATTATCTGCCAGATGGGCAATATGCCAAAAATGTCCCTGAAGAAAAACGCCAGCGGATCGAAACCGCCTACCATGAAATGCTGGAGCTGTTGGATTTGAAGTGGGAGTAGTGAGGACAAGAAAGCAATCTGGCTAACAGGTTGCTTTTTTATTGGCTATCGAAGAGTATGAACCATGAAATGAAAGTCAATCTATTTTTTAAAACATGACACCAGATCACCATTTATGAACAAAAAATGACACCTCAAGCTGATAAAAATAAGTAATAATGTCAACATAAAGTATTCAGAAATCATTTCCAACTCATTTCTGAATAAATAAGAAAGGAAAGTAGGGTGTATCATGAGAATTATCATATTGACGAAAAATATATCATATGAGATTGATTTGCAGCGGGAGCTGCAGATTTTGAGCCATGAAGTGTTCGTGGGCAGAAGTACCGAAGAGGAGGAATGGTTGATAGAAAGTGCCAAGTTATTTGACTGTTTATTTGTCAGTGAAACAATTGCTGATCCAGAATTTTTATTACTCAATCAGACATTGGCTCCTTATTATCAACAGCGGATCGTTCGAATCTTGCCAGGGAATGACGAACAAGAAATGATACTGGAAAAAGCGGAAAATGCGACCTATCTTAATCGGTCATTTGTCGAGTTGAGAGAATTTTTGGCGGCTTTGCCACCAAATACTCGCAAGTTAGAAAAGGCATCAGTAACGAAGGAATCGTTCCCTAAATTTCTTAGTCTGCAAGAACAGATCTTTTTCAATAATCTAGCAGAAGAGCAATTTATCAACCGAGAGGACCTTTGCTGGAAAATTTGGGGCAACGGCGGCACGAATTCCCGAAAATCGCAGCTATCGATTTTGGCGAAACGAATCAATGAGAAATTAGATGAATACGACTATACTGAAAAACGCGTCCGTACCGCTTGGGGCAAAGGATATATCTTGCAGTAAAAAAGCTGAAAATGGGTTTAACTTTTATGCCTGACAAATAGGCCTTCAGGTAAATTTGCCTATCTTGTAGAAACGACTCTGTTTTCAAAGCGAGTCGTTTTTTATATAAGTATATTAGCAATAAATGAAGAAGGTTATGGAAAAATATGATAATGCTTTTTTTTAGTGATAAAATAGAGATAATCAGTAATGGAAAGAAATACTGCGTAAATGAAAAAAGCATTTGTAGAAAATTGATGGAATACCTTTTGGAGGAGGAAATATCGTGAAGCAGGTTGAATGTGTGATATTTGATTTGGATGGAACTTTATTGGATTCAAAAGAATGTAGTGTGAAGGCGACAAAAGCAGCTTTTAAAGAGATGGGACTCAAAGTACCCAGTGAAGTAGTCATTGAACATTATATGGGAATACCGATCGAAGAATCATTTTTTAAAATGTCTGAACAACCATTAGATCAAGAAACCGCAGCGGAATTGATTCGGATTTTCCGAGCCTATTACCAAACCTATGAAGAAAGTACCTTGAAAGTATTTCCAGAAATTCCCCATGTCTTAGAAATCTTAAATAAACGAAAGGTACCTTGTTTCGTCGTTTCAAGTAAGAAGACAGCGGTCGTCAAACAAAACCTAGCTGCTCAGGACCTTGTGGCGTTCTTTGAAGAGATCATCGGCTCTGATGCGGTGACCCACTACAAACCTCATCCCGAAGGAATCAATAAAGTCGTGGCACACTATCAATTTGACCCGACAAAGACGATCATGGTAGGAGATGCTATTTTTGATATCCAGATGGGAAAAGCCGCGGGTGTCAAAACGATCGCCGTTACGTGGGGCAGCCACGATCCGAAAAAGCTTTCTGAAGAAAACCCAGATGCTTTGGTAGACGCGCCACGTGAGATTTTAGATTTTCTATATGCATGATCCTTTTTTGTACTCACAGTGTAAGAGGACGTTTTAGCCTCGCTTATATCTTGGCATGATCCAAAAAGAAAACCCAGATTGTCCTTTTACAACATGCAATTTGAGAACTTTGACCAATGATCGAAACCAGCGATCATTGGTTTTTTGTGCTGTCGTGAGAATGAAGGCGCCACAGCATTGGATAAAGGCATTCATTTCCATTCGTTCTTTTGGTTGATCGCGTAATCATCGGAATATCACTGCAAATAAATTCCTTTTGATCTTTCTTCTTAGATAAAGCAATACGGGTACGCTGGATTTTTCTCTCTTATTCCTCTGCTAGAGCAAAAAGGAATTATAAGCTTGGAGCAACAAAAAACTATAATGAGAGTAACTGATTTCCTTAGATCATGCATTGGAGGTGAGCGCAGAACGGGATGCCACCCAAGGATTTCATGTGATTTGAAATACTAGAAGATAAAGCCTTTGTTTTATGTGAAGGTATGTAGTGGCAACTAATGAGGAAGGAAATCATTACGATCAAACGAGGGATCAATGCTATCATTGAAGAAAAGCCATGGATGGAAAGGAGTGATTGTGTGTTATCAGAAAAAATAAATGACCCGAAGGATTATCTGTCCTATTCAAAGGAAGTATTGTTAAGCGCTGGGGTACTGACAGCCTATCCGAAACTTTTTACTTATTATCAGGAACTTTGTGTTGACTTCGAAGACATTTACTATGATCGAACAAAGAACTTATTTGATACCTTTCGAGCGCTTCTGGCTGTGGACGCACAGATCCAAATTCTACTGGAACTTGTGACCAATACCAAAACTGACCTATGTCAAGAGCTGGGGATGAAGGAAGAGGAAATTATCAGTATGATCAAGCATGACAAACGGTACTATTATCGCGAACTTACGGGTCATGCAACTAACCAACTACCTAAATGGGGGTTGATTTATTTAAGTGAAGAGTAAGCTACGCAAAGGATAAGTCACCTTAAAAGTATCAAATGAAAGCCATTTGACGATCATCAAGGATTAAGGGCATCGAGAAAAAACGAGAACGTATTTATGTATGAGTCAGTAAAATAGTCTAGCGAGGTTATCTTGTGATTTGTTATACTAATAGCAAGCGGCTGATGGTGACATCTTGGCTTCAGCAAATAGGTTCATGTGAGCGCTTTATTGATGGGATTAGGAAAGAGGGAATGAAATGACGAAGAAAATAGTCTTTTTAGATGTAGATGGAACATTGTGCGATGATGCGGGAAACGTACCAGAAAGTGCTCGCCAAGCGATCACAGCGGCACATAAGAAGGGGCATGAATTTTTCTTGTGTACGGGTCGTTCAAAAGCCGAAATCTCAGAAGATGTACTGGCACTGCCTTTAAGTGGAATGATTGGTGCCGGCGGCGGTTATTGCGAGGTGCACGATGAGGTGATTTTGCACAAAGTTTTTGAAAAGGAAGCCTTATTAAGACTGATCGATTTCTTAAAAGCAAACCAAATCGAGTATTACTTGGAATCGAATCAAGGATTATTTGCAAGTACCAATTTACGAAATCGGTTGATTGAGATCGTCTTAGCAGGTGAGCCTGCTGAAAGTGAAGCAGGAAAACAACGTGTTCAAACTATTCAGTGGTTCCTTGATTTATTGATCGAGGACGAAGCGAAAATCGATTACGATGACGTGAACAAAGTTTCCTTCATCAATCATTCCATTCCTTATGAACAGGTTCATGACCAATACCACGAACAATTCCAAATGATTCGCAGTACAGTTCCTGTTTTTGGCAAGGACAGTGGCGAGATCGGCATCAAGAATATCCACAAGAAAACAGCCATCGATTTTCTCTTGAATCATCTAGGGATCGATAACAAAGATACCTTGGCGTTTGGTGACGGCCATAATGATGTCGAAATGTTTGAAGCCGTTGCGACAGGAATTGCGATGGGCAATGCCTGTGAACAGCTATTGGCAGTAGCTGACGAGGTGACGGCTCGACCAGAAGACGGCGGGATTGCGCAAGCACTCCAAAAGCACGGTCTGGTGTAACCACTAAGAAGCAGATGTCTGCACAATCCTTTTGCTTTCTAGAGAGATTGATCAGGAGTTGCGCGACGTTGTTAAAGTGACCTGTAAAACCAACGATTGACATGGAGGCTGAGGTAAATGAAGGAAACGACCTTTTTTTGTTATCTTGAACAAGCATTGAAAAATCTGAAGGCGACAAAAGCCTTGCGCTTCAACATCGAAGGCGAAGTCAAGCGGCTGATGAAGGTGTACAGTGAAGCAGAAATTTGTGAGAAAGTAAAAGAGGAACCCTTTAAAAAGTAAGAACATTTTCTTATGAAAAACAGCGAATAGAACAAACACCCAACCTCGTGAAAGGCACAAAAGCGATCAATGCTTCCTTTCAGGGAGGGATACTCAGGTAACTAGTTGTTGTATCAAAAAAGACTGATTTCAATTGAATCAGTCTTTTTCGTTTTTCTCAAGCAGTTAGATAAGCCACTAAAATAGCAAACAGGTCTAACAAGACATGTGTGCCCCAACTAGTCAGGATCGAGTTACTCTTGATGGCAGCTTGGTTAAATAGCAAGCGCGCCACCCCTTGAATGAAAAGAATATGGACCAAGGTATGGAAAACATTGCCGTTGTCATAAGTGCTGTAATGAACCAAGCCAAAGAGGATCGCGGAAAGGATGCTGGCAACTGGCAAGGTACATTTACTAGAAAAGATCGCTAAAAAGAAGATGGAAAAGAGTTCTTCTCCAAGTAACATGATTGGAATAACTAGCAGAGTCAACCATTGAAAGCCTTCGTTCACTGGATTTCCGTGAAGATCCCACTTTAGTCCGTATTGCAAAACGAGAGAAACGAGAAAGCTGATCAGGATGTTTAAAAGAAAATACTTGCTGATCGTCTTCACTGGTGCGATGGGTTTTCCGAAGAGCTGCTTGACTGCTTCTTTACCGTAAACTAGCCGTAATGCCCAATAGCTGGCAATCGATAATGAGAAGATGCTGACGATGGCAGGGGCATACAAAAGACCGACCAAACCGATACCTGCGAGGACTGTTCCTAGTAAAGCGTTGTTCCATGAGATTTGTTTTCCTATAAGTTTGTTCATTTACTTTTCTCTCCTTATTAAGCTATAGAGCATGTACTATTTAGCTGTTTTCTCTGATTCTTCTGCTGTGTGCTTTTTGTGCCGCAATATAAGCGATAAGTACGACAATGAACAGTTTGGGTGGTTTTCATATCATCGCTTCATTTGCGCCAATTCTTTGTACGGTACAAAAGATAGAGTAATCGATAACGAGTTTCTGAAACAAGATGGTCGTATATTTCGGACTTTTTTATGGTTGAGCAACTAAGTGATGGCGGATGCCAAGTACTAAGTTACTTCATTAAGAAAGGAAAACTGACTTCCAGATACGATGGAATAATCGTAATAAAGAAACGACATCGCTATGTTCTCTTGAAATCGACTAAAAATTCCAGAATATTTCGAAAAATACCATTGCTTATTTATGGCAAAACCATTAGTATTATTAGAAAAACTGATGGTGAATCGATGATAAAGCGAGCCTTTAACAGTGAGAAAGCCGAATCAGTGGCATGAAATAGGAGTGATAAGTGTGGAAGAGTTATGGAATGTATTAAAACCAGCCGAACAAGTCGAACTGAAATTAAGAAAATTGTATACGCAGCATCATTTTTCACCTTATCACTCGAACAATTTTGAAGAGTATCGCAACTATCAGCAAAATGATCAGTTCTTGCGTGGTTCTTCCATCATCACGTTTACAGGCACGGATGGCAGGACGATGGCGCTAAAACCCGATGTCACCTTGTCGATTGCCAAAAATACACCTTCTGGAGAAGCGCGCAGAGTGTATTATGTGGAAGATGTCTATCGACAGGATCGTCAAGCAGGGGAATACCAAAAGATCGATCAAATCGGTTTGGAGCTCATTGACCAAATCACATGGGAAGATCAACTGGAGGTTGTAAAACTGGCTTGGGAAAGTTTGGCTCAGGTGGGAAAAGGGACCTTGGATCTGTCTCATATGGGGATTTTGGATGGCATCTGCCAACGCTTCCCCGAAGCGGATCGACAAAAGGTACTGCACTGCCTGCGGGACAAGAGTTCCCATGGCATGGATGCACTGACTGAAAAGGCTGGCTTGTCAGCAACAGAAGCTGAAAAATTGGCGAAACTGGTACGTTTGTCAGGTGATTTTGAAACCAAGTATCAAAAGGCCAAAGAGCTGCTGGCAGAGTATCCCCAAGCACAAGCTGGTTTAGCAGAACTAAAACAACTGTATCAAGCATTGCAAAAAGAACAACTGTCAGCCTCCATTCGGATAAGGTTGGATTTTTCAATTTTAAATGATGCCGATTATTACAGTGGCTTGCTGTTTCAAGGATTCATCGAAGAAGCAAGAGAGACGATTTTATATGGCGGCCGTTATGATCGCTTGATGAGTCGGCAAGGCAAAGAGCAAGGGGCGATCGGGTTTGGTATGAAGCTCAACCATGTAGGGCAAAAGGTGCCGACTGACAACGAAAGTTCAGGCTATTTGAACATTGCGCTACCTAAAGGCCGCATGGGGGATGCCGTATACGATTTGTTTACGAAAGCTGGAGTTGCTGCGCAAGGCGTCTTCAAAGACAATCGCCAACTAATTTTTTGTGATGAAGAAAACAAGCTGCGCTTTTTCTTAGTCAAGCCGAGCGATGTGGCGATCTATGTGGAGCACGGAGTGGCGGATATCGGTGTCGTAGGCAAAGATATTTTAATGGAAAGCAAGGCAGAAGTCATCGAATTTCTTGATTTGCATATGGGGGTCTGCCGTTTGGCAGTAGCAGCGCGTACGGATTTCGAGGAAGATTTCTCCCGCCCGCTGCGGGTCTCCACAAAATATCCGCAGATCACCCGTCAGTTTTATCAAGGGTTAGGTCGCTCGGTGGAATTGATCCAACTGCATGGATCGATTGAATTGGCTCCTTTGTTAGGTCTATCCGATGTGATCGTTGACATCGTCGAAACGGGGACGACACTAAAAGAAAATGATTTAGAAGTGATCCAAGACATCGCGCCGTCTTCAGCGCGTTTAGTGATCAACCACGCCACGTGGCGTTTCAAGCAAGAACGCATTCAAACAGTGATTGAGAAGGTGAGGGAGCAATTATGAGAATTTTTTCGACCCAAAAAGATACGATCGAAACGATTGTGGCAAGGAAACAGTCGGAAACGAAGGATGTTTCAACCATTGTCGCCCAAATCATTGCCCGTGTTCAGCAGCAAGGAGATCAGGCGTTGTTTCAATTAATTGAAGAAATCGATCAAGTGACCTTGTCTTCCTTAACCGTCAGTCTTGAGGAGGTTGAAACGGCTGTCCAAGCCGTCTCCCCTGAGCTGCTTGAGGTGATGGAACAGGCGAAAGAAAACATTTTGACATTTCATCAAAAGCAAGTCCAGCAAGGCTTTGTCTTGACGAAGGAAAATGGCGTTGTGATGGGACAGCGGGTCTTGCCACTAGCAAAAGTCGGGGTCTACGTTCCTGGCGGCACAGCAGCTTATCCTAGTACGGTTTTGATGGATGTCCTGCCAGCAAAAATCGCCGGGGTCAAAAAAATCGTTATGATCACACCGACGGACAGCCAAGGAAAAGTTCCAGCTGCTATCTTAGCGGCAGCTTCCGTTGCTGGAGTGGATGAAATCTACAAAGTCGGTGGTGCCCATGGCGTAGCGGCATTGGCTTATGGGACAGAAACGATTCCCAAAGTCGACAAAATCGTGGGACCAGGAAATATTTATGTCGCCACAGCGAAAAAAATGGTGTACGGCGAAGTTGATATCGATATGATCGCAGGGCCCAGCGATGTGCTGATCATCGCCGATGCCAGCGCAAATCCTCGCTGGCTGGCAGCGGATCTTTTGGCACAAGCCGAGCATGATATCTTAGCGCAAGCTATCTTAGTCACGACAGAAGCAGCCTTGATTGAAGAAGTCCAAGTAGAGCTTGATTTGCAGCTGAAGGAACTGCCCCGCAAAGACATTGCTGCTGCAGCGCTTGAATCTAGCGGAAAGCTGATTCTGGTCAATGATTTGACTGAAGCACTTACCATTGCCAATCAAATCGCCCCAGAACACCTTGAATTAGCAGTGGCAGATCCTTTTGCTTTGTTGGGACAAGTAGAAAATGCGGGCAGTGTCTTTTTAGGACATCATACACCAGAAGTGCTGGGAGATTATTTTGCTGGACCAAATCATACCCTACCGACGGAAGGGACCGCCCGTTTTTACTCGCCGTTATCAGTGGATGATTTTATTAAGAAAAGCAGCTACTTGTATTACCCAGAAGCAGCCATGAAGGCGGTTGGTCCAGCCGTAGCGTTGTTCGCAGAAACCGAAGACTTGATCGGCCATGCCCGTTCGATCAATGTACGAAGAGAGGGAGAAAAATGACCTTTTTACATCAAAAGTATCACAAGCTGACTCCTTATACACCAGGGGAACAAGTAGACGAGCAAGCCGTTATTAAACTGAACACCAATGAAAGTCCTTATCCGCCAGCGCCAAGTGTTCAAGCAGCGGTTGCCGATGCCGCCCACAAGCTGAATCGTTACTCGGATATTGCTGCTGAAGTGGTGACAACCCCTCTGGCTGCTTATCTTGGCGTTACACCAGCCCAGCTGTTTCTCGGTAATGGCAGTGACGAAGTCTTGTCCTATCTCTTTCAAGGCTTCACGGAAAACGGCATCGCCTTTCCCGATGTGACCTATGGGTTTTATCAAGTGTATAGTGCCTTGTACCAAGTCGCTGCCACCGTTGTTCCGCTGCAAGAAGATTTCTCGATTGCGTTAACGGACTACGATTCGCTCAAAGGGACCGTCATTTTTGCCAATCCCAATGCGCCGACTGGGGTTTATCAAGAACAAAGCGAAATTTGTGCCTTTCTAAAACGGCATCCCGATCGCTTAGTGATTGTCGATGAGGCCTATATCGATTTTGGCGGCTCTTCAATGGTTTCTTTGATCGATCAATACCCAAATCTCTTGGTTGTGGGGACGTTTTCGAAATCTCGGCAGCTGGCAGGGGCACGCCTAGGCTTTGCGGTTGCTAATGAAGGACTGATCCAAGACTTGAATCGGTTGAAATTTAGCTTGAATCCTTACAATGTCAATAGTTTGACCCAAGCCGCTGGTGCAGCCGTTTTGCAAGAACAAGCGTATGTCGATGAGAAGATCCAAGCAACGATCCACGTACGTGAGTGGAGCAAGCAAGCCCTAGCGAAGCTCGGCTTTGAGCAGACCGACAGCCAAGGAAATTTTTTGTTTGCAAGGCACCCTGCGATTGCTGGGGAAGAGTTGTATCAGGCACTGAAAGAGCAGAAAATCTTCGTCCGCTGGTTTAATCAGCCCCGCATCAAAGAGTATTTACGGATCACGGTAGGAACGAGGGCCCAGATGGAACGATTGATGACGGTGTTAACAACGATCATAGAAGAGGTGAAGGAATGAGAAAAGCAGAAGTTACCCGCAATACGACTGAAACCAAGATCCACCTGCAGTTGACGATCGATGGTACTGGTCAGCAATCAATCAAGACTGGTGTGGGGTTTTTAGACCACATGCTGGAATTATTTGTCCGCCACGGTCGCTTTGATTTGACGTTGGTCTGTGATGGCGATACAGAAGTAGATGCCCATCACACAACAGAAGACGTTGCCATCGCCATTGGCCGAGCGTTTTCAGAAAGTCTTGGGGAGCGACGAGGCATCAAACGCTATGGCAGTATGCTGCTGCCGATGGACGAAGCCTTAGTAATGACAGCGATCGATATCAGCGGTCGCGGCATGGCAGTCGTAGAGTTGGCGATACCGAGCGAAAAAATAGGGCAGCAGTTTGATACGGAATTGGTTGAAGAATTTTTCATTGCTTTTGCCCGTGAATTAGGTGCTACGATCCATCTCCATCAAATCGCTGGCAAAAACAGCCACCACATTGTGGAAGCTTGTTTTAAAGGCTTTGGGCGTGCTTTAGGTGAAGCAGTGGCGATCAATCAAGCAGCCCCAGATGAGATCCCTTCAACCAAAGGGACGATCCAGTGATTCATGAGGGAAAAATGATTACGTATCTTCCACACAGATGGATGAGATAAGGAAAGGGGCGTATTATGTTAGCAATCATCGACTATGGGGTCGGCAATTTGTTCAGCTTGTCTCGTTCGCTAGATTATTTGGGTGTTGACTGCCGAATCACGCGTTCACTAGCAGAATTAAAAGCTGCCGACCGCATTCTTTTACCTGGCGTAGGCGCTTTTGGCGATGCCCGCCAAAAGTTGGCAGAGTTGTCGCTGATCGAACCGATCCAAGAATTGGCAGCAGCTGGCAAACCCTTTTTAGGCATTTGTTTAGGGATGCAGCTGTTGTTTGATAGTAGTGACGAGTTTGGCACACATGCGGGGCTCGGTTTGATTCCAGGACGGATCGTTTCTATGCAAAGCGCCTTTGAAGAAGCCAAACTGAATCTGAAAGTGCCGCAGATTGGTTGGAATCGGCTGACTGTCAGAAAGGAAAGTCCTCTAGTCAGCGGGCTATGGGAACAAGACTTTGTCTACTATGTCCACAGTTATTTTGCTACTGATTGCCAAGAGTATGTTATAGCAGACAGTGACTATGGTCTAGCAATTCCCGGTATCGTGCAAAAAGACAATGTCTTCGGTACTCAGTTCCACCCAGAAAAAAGTGGGGCTGTCGGGTTGAAGATTTTAAAAGCATTTACGGAGGTGCCGCTATGAAAATTTTTCCAGCAATTGATCTGTTAGATCAAAAAGTGGTCCGTTTGTACCAAGGAGACTATGAGCAAAAAGAAGTGTTTGGGGATGATCCAGTGGCATTTGCTCGTTCATTTGAAGAAGAAGGTGCCGACTATCTGCACCTCGTCGACTTAGATGGTGCCAAAGCTGGCAAACTCCATTACTTTGATGTCGCAAAAAAAATCGTCCAGCAAACCAATCTGTTTGTCGAAGTTGGCGGCGGGATTCGTGAGGAAGAAACGATCCAGCATTGTTTGGCAGCAGGCGTTCATCGGGTGATCCTCGGCACGATTGCCCAGAAAGACCCAGCATTCACAAAAGCGATGCTCAAGAAATACGGTAATAAGATCGCGATTGGGGTCGATGCCAAGGAAGAAAAAGTGGCCGTGGAAGGCTGGCTCGAGAAAACGGCAACAGACGCGTTTACTTTTTGCCAACAATTGGTGGAATGGGGCGCGCAAACGATCATCTTTACCGAAATCTCGCGTGACGGTACAGGAGAAGGCATCAATCTGCCCTTATACCAAAAACTCAATCAATTGGATTGCGACATCGTGGCTTCTGGCGGCGTGGCTTCATTGGCAGATATCAAAGGATTAAAACAGTTGGGCATCTCTGGTGTGATCGTTGGGAAATCCTTATATAACGGCAGTCTCCAATTGGCGGATGTCTTAGCAGCAGGGGAGGCAGAAGCATGATCGCCAAACGAATCATTCCTTGCCTTGATGTGCGAGATGGGCGAGTCGTGAAAGGGGTCAATTTTGCTGGCTTAAAAGATGTCAATGATCCAGTGACTTTGGCGCGCTTTTACAATGAACAAGGCGCCGATGAGCTGGTTTTTTATGACATTACTGCTTCTGCAGAAGAACGCGGCTTATTCACGGACATTTTGCAGCGCGTGGCGTCAGAAGTGTTTATTCCCTTGACGGTGGGCGGTGGCATCAATCAAGTAGCAGATTTTGAACGAGTCTTAAACTGTGGCGCCGACAAAGTCAGCGTCAATTCGGGGGCACTTCGCAGACCAGAGTTGATTGCAGAAGGCGCGAAACGCTATGGCAGCCAGTGCGTTGTTTTATCCGTTGATGTTCGCCGAGTCGGTGAGAACTGGCATGTGTTTGCCAAAGGCGGACGGGAAGATACAGGCTTAGAAGCATTGGCGTGGATTCGCCAAGCTGAGCAGTTAGGTGCTGGTGAACTAGTCATCAACAGCATGGATACCGATGGCGTGAAGCAGGGGTTTGATTTAGACTTGCTGAAAGCTGTCAGTGAAATCACCAAATTGCCGATCGTCGCATCGGGTGGTGCTGGCAAAAGTGCCGATTTTATCGAGCTGTTTCAATTGCCAAATATTGAAGCAGGGCTGGCAGCTTCGATTTTTCACTATGGCGAGGTAAAAATCCCAGAACTGAAAAAACAATTACAGGCCGTCGATATTCCCGTACGAATCGTATAGCGTTGGCGTTTTGATAGGCAATAGAAGGAGTGGATAATATGGTGCAAGTACGATTTGATGAACAAGGATTGGTTCCAGTGATCGTGCAGGATGTGGAAACGAATGAAGTCTTGACCTTGGCTTATATGAACCAAGAAAGTTTGACCTTGACCTTGAAGGACCGATTGATGACCTTTTATTCCCGCAGTCGCCAAGAATTGTGGCGCAAAGGAGAAACCAGCGGCAATTACCAGCATTTAGTATCATTGACCGCAGATTGCGATCAAGATGCTTTAGTCGCCAAAGTAAAAAAAGACGGACCTGCTTGCCATACAGGCACAGAAAGCTGCTTTACAGAGGTGCTTTATGGTACAGAATCCTCTCCGACCATCGATGCGTTGTATGAGCTGATAAAAGGTCGTAAAGATACGCCGCAAGAAGGCAGCTATACCAGCTACTTGTTTGAAAAAGGCAGTGAGAAAATCTTAAAAAAAATCGGCGAGGAAGCAACCGAGGTCGTGATTGGGGCGATGAAGGAAGACCGCCAAGAAACCGTTTATGAGATTGCTGATTTGGCGTATCATACATTGGTTTTAATGGCAGAAATGGGGATTGATTTAGCGGCTATTCGCCAAGAGCTTGCCAAGCGTCATGTTGTGGATAAGAAAGTCAAACAAGAACGGATGCAATAACGGTCAGGGGTTTTCAGTAGAAAGAAAGCAGTTGACGATAAAAAAAGAAGCCCTTCAGCCATTGCTTGAAGGGCTTCGCATCCGTGGCGATAAAGTTGATCTGCTGGTACTTTGAGTGAGCACATAAACTGGCTATTTGTTTTCCAACTCTTCGATCAATTCTTTCATTTCTTTGATTTCTTTTTCCTGTGCGTCAATGATTTTTTCTGCAAGTTCTTTTACTCTTGGATCAGACAAATCGGCATTTTTACTGGTTAGAATCGCAATCGAATGATGGGGAATCATGGCTTTCATCCAGGCCGTATCTCCCACGGCGGTTTGGCTTCTGACCATAAACAGTGAACCAAAAAAGAGTACAACACTGACAACTAAAATTCCGATATTCATTTTCTTGTTGTCATACATCTTCCACATAAATAATAGCATGATGATCGCCATCATCGCGCCCATCATAAGTGCCATAAACAGGCGGGTTTGGCTGAAAAAGATATGATCGAGGGCGTAGACATTGAAATACATCATACAAAACATAATCACCGTCGATACCCCAATCATCACCAAAAATTTCCCGTATTTCTTCATTTCTTTCCACTCCTTTTTGTATACAAAATAAAAACAATAAAGCAATCCAAAACATCATCGGAACAGATGTTTTTTTTCGTTTATTGTTTTGTTAGAATAAATTTACTCCCTAAATCAAGTATAGCGGAGGAAGTAGAATGAGAGAAGCGATATACATTTGAACGAAAACAAATGGGTTCTTAGAGTAAAAAAGCGAAAACGGGATTACTCGTCTAGGTTTATTTGTTATAATCAACCTAAGAAATGGATGGTGTATAGAATGAATCACAATGATCGCTTGACGCGTTTACGCTATGCTTTGGATATCAAGGATACCGACATGGTGAAAATTTTTGAACTTGGCGGCGCTTCTTTCACAAAAGAAGAAGTAAGACAATTATTGAAGAAAAAAGATCCTGAGACCTACGAGATTGAGTGTACCAATGAAGCCTTTGAGCGTTTCTTAAATGGTTTGATTCGCTCGCAGCGAGGAACAAAGCCAGATGCTGCAGAACCTGTCCTAGAGTTGAACAATGGCAATGTAAATAATTTGATGCTGAAGAAAATAAAAATCGCCCTTTCTCTAACAACAGATGAAATGCTGGACATTTTCGAGCAAGCGGGAGTTAAAGTTTCAAAAGGTGAATTAGGTGCCATTTTACGAAAAGAAGGCCATCGCAATTACAAGCCATGTTTAGACAAATATGCCCGCAACTTTTTAAAAGGATTGACGATCGAGTATCGGGATAACTAGTAAAAAGTCAATAATAGGCTGAACTTACAATGGGCCGCCCAAAGAGATGCATGTTATGTGTCTCTTTTTTTGTGTAAATTAAAAAAAACAATTTAAATCAGTGATTATAACGCTAACTGAGGCCAAGCTTGGAGCATGAAGGAGCAGGTGAAGTGAGCGATCTGTTTGCTTGAATAACCTGTTTGTTAAAACCTGACAAGTTTGGTCATTTCTGATACAAATGTTGACGTGTTCAGAATGATGAACCATGTAATACTATCAAAATGAACAGGGGTATCCTGTGTCTAAAAGTTGTAATTAACAAGTCGTCACCATCATCAGAAGGGGAAGTTTGTCGATAGGTGAAAGATAGGAAAGATTGATGTGGCATTCACGCTGAGGGTTCCGAAGGATTTAGCTGAACGTGCAGAAAAGAAGGTCTCGGCTTCACTACCGATCCAATTGACGATCGTGTTGAAAAAACAATCGCAACAAATTGATTTCAACTTAACGGTTGAAAACCAACAAGTGGATAGTCATCGGGTATGTGTGCTATTTGATACCGGAATTGCCTCGAAATTTTCGCTGGCTGACCAACAGTTTGGTACGTTGCAGCGCCCTGTTGTGTTTGAAAAAGAAATGGCTCTTTGGGAAGCTAATAAAGAGCAATGGAATGAGCAGCCGATCGCCATAGAAACTTGTCAATCGTTTGTCGGTTTATTCGATGCATCCCATGGCGTAGCAGTCATGCCCAAGGGTGTACGTGAATATGAGATCGTGGGGAAAGCGTTTGATACGATTCGCTTAACGATTTTCCGAACCTATGGCTTCATGGGGAAAGAGAATCTACTGTATCGACCAGGGCGTGCTTCAGGAGAATCAGTGATTGCGACACCAGCTGCGCAGTGCCACAAAACGATGCATTTTGATTTCTCTGTTGCTTACTTTGCTAAAGGATTTGATCAAGCAAATGTTGCACAGAGTGCCAAACAAGCAGTAACACCGATCACTCTTTATCAATCCGCAGAATTCCTGAATTCCCGCTTGATATTTACTTTAGGACCGGTTGAACCAACCTTACCGGCAAACTTTAGTCTTTTTGAGATCAATGGCAATTTGACCCTGAGTGTATTGAAAAAAGCCGAAGATCGTCCAGGTTATATTTTGCGTCTATACAATGGGCTTTTAGATGAAGGTGGACACGCAACGATCACATTCAACCATCCAGTGAAGTTAGTAGAAACAGTCGATTTAAAAGAAGCTACAAAAGAAGCACTGGTTGTGGAAAAGAATGTAGTCACTCTTGAAAAGATAGGCCACGCAAAATTTGTGACATTGTATGTAGAGTAATTGCTACTGAGAAAAAGTCACGCGAAGCGGCGAGTCCGCTTGTGCCATAGAAAAGTGAAAAAGGTTCGTAAGTCTTATCAAAGTATTTTCGAGCCTTTTTTAATACTAATGCGAAACAGACGAGAATCTTTGTAGGTTGAATGCCAATAGCGAATGTATACCTAAGCCATCCTTTCCAAGGTATGCAAAAATCTCTCCTCTGTACGAGTTGCACGAAAGGAGGAAAGTCAGAAGGCAGCTTGTCGGTTTTCTTTTAATTCTTATTTCAATCTCAGTTTATGTAGTTTTTGGTATTTCACATCAGCGGCGCAGAACGGGCTTTCTTGACAAATAAGCATTCTAAAAATATAGTTGAGTCAAAAGCTGCAAGACAGGAGAATATCATGAAAATTAGAGCCGCAGCATTGTCTGATCATAAAGAACTAACTCATTTGTCGAAAGTACTAGGCTATCCAATCGAAGAAGAAGTATTGATCGAAGGCCTAAAGAGAATTTTAGCTGATGAGGATCATCTCTTGCTTGTTTCCGAAATAAAGGGTAAAGCAGTTGGGATGATTGAAGCACAGCCGTATTCAACAGTTTATTCTGCTGGGCAATTTTTTAATGTCCTAGGTTTGGTAGTGGATGATCAAGTGCAAAAGCAAGGCGTTGGCGGGAAACTACTGTCGGCAATTGAAGAAGAAGCCCGACAGCGAGGAATGCAAGGCATTCGATTAAATTCGAATGTTAAACGCCATGCTGCTCACAGGTTTTATGAAAATCATGGCTACCACAGCAGTCATGAACAGAAACGGTTTATCAAGGAATTATAAAAATACAAAGACGCTGGAGGAGTGACAAACGACACTCCAGCGTCTTTTTTTGTATTCACTTTAATTGGTTCAAAAGACTAATATTTATGGAATCAATGCTAACAACAGCCGTTTAATCTCCTCATAAACCTCTCCGGTTTCCGGCGTCGCACGTTGACGATTCTGAATGATAAAAAGATCACGATAGCGGTACTCTGGATCAAGTTCCTGCCAAGGCAACTCTTCTGGTAATGAAAGTTTCGAAATGATCGATTTGCCGATGTTTTGTTTTAGTAGGGACAAAATCACTTCGCTATTATTGGCTTTGATGATTTGCGGATTTAGGTGCTGTGCGTAAAGATAGGTTTCGTTAATGTAATACATCCCCGAGTCGTTTTCTCGCAAGACCCAAAAATCAGAAGCGAGGTTGCCTGCTAACACCAATTCATCGCGATAAACGAATTCTTTTTGGATCAATGGCGAAACGATTGATTTTTCGATCAGGCCGATATGGGCTTTGTTTGATTCGACGGCATCGATCACTTCTTGCGAATTCATGATTTTGATTTCAAAGGCAAATGTTGGAAATTCTGCAATCAGCTGTGCCATGATGCTAGGCAGTAAGTAAACGGCGGTGGTATTCGAACAAGCGAGCACACACGCTGTTTTAAAATTTTTGGTGTCTTTGGCTTGCGAAAAAATAGTGGACAATGAGCGGAGGGACTCGACCACACGAGGATACAAAAACTCCGCTTGGCTAGTGGGTAAAATCAATTGTTTTCCTTTACGTTCAAAAAGTTTGAAGCCAAGTTCCGCCTCTAAGCGTTGGATTTGCAAGGAGATCGTTGGCTGAGTTTTATAGAGCTGTTTTGCGGCAAGACTAAAGTTTCTCGTTTCATAAACAACAATGAAGGTTTTGAGCAATTCAATCATTTTGCGGACTCCTTTATTATTAATAATATTTATAATTAGTATTTAAAAGTACAATTTTACAAATAGTTATCAGGTGATTATAGTATAAGTGTAGAGAAAAAAGAAAGCAAATTTAATTGAAATTTTCATACGTTTAGAAAGGATGAGTTGATGAAAACATCGATCCAGCATTTTTTACATTCATTGCCAATCCCGATTTGCGGCTTGATTTTAGGCACTGTGTCTTTGGGGAATTTATTGTATTCAGAAGGAATGGAGACGGTTGGAAATGCGTTTTGCACCCTTGGTATTTTCATAATGGGGCTCTTCCTTCTGAAAGTATGCTTTACATTTAAGCACACGATGTCAGAGTTGAAAAACCCAATCGTTGCTTCGGTGGCGCCGACCTTTACGATGGCGCTGATGGTGATCTCCACTGTTTTTGAACGGGTCATTCCCAATGCAGTGGTGAATGATCTGCTCTGGTGGGGGGCTATCGGCTTACATTTTGCTTTAATGATCTATTTTGTTGTCGTGCATATTTTGCCTGTCGACCTTTCGCTGGAGTACATTTATCCAAGCTGGTTTATTACCTTCGTCGGGATTGGCGTAATTCCCAATACTTCTGCTGTCTTTTTTAAAGAGCTAGGAGAAGTGATCGTCTGGATCGCACTGGTATTGTATTTTGCACTTTTGCCGATTATTTTAAAGCGAATCGTCCATCAAAAGCTGACGGAACGTGCGGCAGTTCCTTTGATCACGATTTTAACAGCACCAGGTTCTCTTTGCTTAGCAGGTTACCTTTCCGTATTTGAACAAGGCTCTGCTTGGTTTGTCGCCTTTATGCTGTTATTGTCACAAACGATTTATTTCTGTGTCGTCGCTTATATGAAAAACATGCTGGCAGTTGGGTTTTACCCAAGCTATGCGGCATTTACGTTTCCTCTTGTGATTTCGGCGACTGCAATGTTCAAATCAGCACTGTTTTTTGCGAACCACCCACTGATATTTGGGTTTCTACAAGCCTTAACGATTATTGAAACAAGCTTTGCCGTGATTGTCGTCTGCTATGTGTTAGGAAAATATGCTGTTCATTTGTATCAGCAAACCAAAGCGCTGATTACCGGTCATAGTTACTAAGGAAGCACAAGAGATTATCTATTTTTTAAGAAAATGCGTAATCTACGCAAAACAATAGTACAAGTATTTGAAAAGAAAGGGAAGGGAACGCACATGAAAAGTACAAGCAGAAAAGTTGTCGTTGTCGGAACAGGTTTCGTTGGAACGAGCATTGCGTATTCCATGATCAATCAAGGACTGATCAATGAATTGGTCTTGATCGATGTCAATCGGGACAAAGCAGAAGGAGAAGCCCTCGATTTGTTAGACGGTATGTCATGGGGGCAAGAAAACATCAAAGTTTGGGCGGGAGAGTACTCGGAATGTAAAGATGCTGATATCGTCGTTATTACTGCAGGGGTCAACCAAAAGCCAGGACAAACACGGCTTGAATTGATCGATGTGAACGCCGAAATTATGGCAAGCGTCACAAAACAAGTGATGGCTTCAGGCTTTGATGGCGTGCTTGTCATCGCTTCAAACCCAGTCGATGTCTTAACTTATCAAGCATGGCGTGTGTCCGGGTTGCCAGCCAATCGTGTTGTTGGTACGGGAACGACCCTCGATACCACAAGACTTCGAAAAGAAGTGGCGGCAAAATTAGCCATCGATCCACGGAATATTCATGGGTATATCATTGGGAAACACGGTGATTCGGAAGTCGCTGTCTGGTCCCATACAACGATCGGTGGGCAACCGATCGTAGAATTGATCAAGCAAAAGGATCGTTTGACTGTTGCTGATCTAGCGGTTCTTTCTGAACGAGTAAAAAATGCCGCCTATGAAATCATCGATCGAAAACAAGCAACTTTTTACGGGATAGGGATGAGTGTCGCAAGAATCGTTCGAGCGATCTTAAATGATGAGCAAGCGATTCTGCCGGTGTCTTCCTACCTTGATGGGGAATATGGCATCAACGATTTATTCACAGGTGTTCCTGCAGTCGTGGACCAAAACGGCGTCCGCGAAATTATTGAATTGACGCTTACCCCTGAGGAAAAACGGCAGTTTGATACTTCGTGTCATCAGTTACGAGCAGTAATTTCCACAATTGGACAAAGCAAGGTCAGCTGATCTCAAGAATACCAGTAATGAAATCCTCGTGTTCGTTTTTGCCAAAGCATGGTTCGACTATTTATGGTCGGCCATGCTTTTTTTACATCTAGCAAAGAATGTTAAAAGGAAATGGCGTATTTTACGCGAAACGCCCACTATTCAACTCTCTTTTTTCTCACTCCTTTAGAAAAAACATCCTCAGTGAATGACAGAAAAAGAATGATCGATCAACCTTACAATCTTTCCGAGTTGTAAAAAGTGACAAAGTGTCACATCGTGTGGTATTCTTCAAAAAGTGACACTTTGTCAACATTTGGAAAACAGGAGGAAAGAGCAATGTTTCTGGCTATAAAAGAAATGCGTTATTCAAAATTAAGATATGGGCTGATCGTAGGAATCATGTTTTTGATTGCCTATGTTGTTTTTATATTGTCTGGCTTAGCTACCGGACTTAACTGGGATTTTAAAAAGGCCATCGTCGACTGGGATTCATCCGCGATCGTTTTATCAGAAGATGCGAATGACACATTTGCGGCTTCGCAATTGACGAGAGGGGATCTAGACCGTGTAGCAGGAACCCAAAAAGCCCCGATTGGTTTATACAGCAGTGTCATCACGGTCAACGATGAACAAGTCAATGTGACTGTTTTTGGTACACAAGACGATGCGTTCTTGTTACCAGAAGTCTTAGAGGGCAAGCTGTTTTCAAAAGAAAATGAGATCACGATTTCAGAAAATTTAGCAGAAGAAGGTATCAAGGTCGGAGACCAAGTGAAAATCGGACGCTCAGATGAAACCTTCAAAGTCGTTGGGATCACCCCAGAAACGTCTTATACGGTGTCACCAGTGATTTATACTTCCCTCGATACTTGGACGAAAATGAAGTTTGCTAATCAACAATTTGCATCTGACAAGGAGCAGCCCATCAATATCATTGTGACCAAATCAAGTGATCCGAAAGTCGATAACCAAGAAGGAACCCAGCTTAAAGTGTTGGCAACGGAAGACTTTATTGAAAAGCTTCCTGGATTTTCTGCCCAAAACTTGACCTTAAATGCCATGATCTACTTCTTATTTGTCGTTGCAACGGCAATCGTGGGGATTTTCATGTATGTGATCACCCTGCAAAAAACGGCGATTTTTGGTGTGATGAAAGCCCAAGGCATTCGGACCAGCTTTATTTCCAAATCAATTATTGCGCAAGCATTTATGGTCGGTGTGATCGGGGTAGCCCTAGCATTTGCGGCGGCATACGGCACCAGTTTGTTTTTACCAGATGCCATGCCATTTTTCTTTGAATTAAAGCAGTGGCTGCTTTATAGCGGCATCTTGATTCTCGTGGCAGTTCTAGGCGGCTTATTCTCCATTCGGACGGTCACAAAAGTCGATCCAATCACGGCAATAGGAGGGTAACAAAGATGAAAGATATTTTAGTAATGAAGGATATTATAAAAAAATTTGGCAAGCAGCATACCGAAGTAACGGCATTAAAAGGACTGAATTTTCATGTTCAAGAAGGGGAATTTGTCAGTATCATCGGTCCTTCTGGTTCAGGAAAAAGTACCTTTTTGACCATCGCTGGCGGCTTACAAAGTCCAACATCGGGAGAGATCATCATCAACCAGGTGAACTTTTCCCAATTAAATGAAAAGCAACGAGGGAAGTTGCGTTTTAAAGAGATTGGGTTTATCTTGCAAAGCTCGAATTTGATTCCTTTTCTATCGGTAAAGGAACAATTTTATTTGGTCGACAAAGTTTCAAGAAAAGCCAAGGAAAAGGAACGGATTGATGAATTGCTTGCTTCATTAGATATTCTCGATCTTCAAGACAAGTTTCCCCGCGATTTATCTGGTGGGGAACGTCAACGAGTGGCGATCGGCAGGGCGTTGTTTAATGACCCAAGCTTGATTTTGGCGGATGAACCAACTGCCAGCTTAGACACCGATCATGCGTATGAAGTGGTGAAGTTATTGGTGAAAGAAGCGCATGAGAAAAAGAAAGCGACAGTCATGGTCACTCACGACGAGCGAATGATCCAATGGAGTGATCGCATTTTCCGAATGGAGGATGGCAATCTGATCGAACAAAACGCCCCGTCAAGAGAAACTGCACAAGTCTGAGTGGAAAAGTAGAGGGATTTGTTTATAATAGAGGGAGTAGATTGCGAATGATGGAGGAGAATCCCTTGCCAAGTACAACTTTTTTTCATTTAAAACAAGCGAAAAAAGAAAAAATCGATGCCGTGCTTTTAGAAGAATTCTTCAGCAAGCACATCAGTCAAGTCAAGGTCTCTGCCATCGTCGAAAAGTCGCACATTTCTAGAGGGGCGTTTTACAAGTACTTTCAAAACTTAGAAGATGCCTATGACTATGCGATCGCCGACTATTCAAACCAAATCCATTCCGCGATTTTTAGGTTTATCAATCGCAACAAAAATGATTTTTTCAAAGGGATCGAAGAATACTTGGCTTGGTGCAGTCAATGGTCACCTGAAGATGATCATTGGAAAATGATCCACTTATGTACCCAAAGCAATGCCTGGACGAAGCGCGATGCGATCCCTGACGATTCGCCCATGATTCGCCAATGGTTGGAGCTGTTAGAAGAAAATCGCTTTACGATCCATGATACGCAAGAAGCCGTCAGTTTCCTTTACTTTATTATGGCAGTCGTGATGGATAGTCTGACAGATTTTATTTCGAATGAATGGAACGCAAAAGAGCTGATCAAAGATTTTCGCTATAAGGTGCAATGGATCAAGTATGGAATCAAAGAGGAAAATGACGAAGAATAAACGCTTCGGCAAGAGGATGGACCAAATGCCTCGCACGGCGGAAAAGTTCATATATAAGGAAAGAGGTGCTCGACAACCGAAATAGTTGTCGGACACCTCTTTTTTGAGGGAATGATTATTTTTTATTTACACGTTTCGCAATGATCGGCAAGATCAAGCCAATCAAAAGAAAGGCGATTGGCGTAATGATATTTAAGGCCAATTGGAAGAACCAAGCTTGCGGATCTGCCGCATAATCAAGCTTAGGAACCATCCCTAAAATGCAAGCAAAGGCCGTGAACAAGAAGCACCATAAGCCGATCCCAAAGCCAACCTTGGTGTTTTTCACGAATTTATAATCGGAAGTAAAGCGATTGGCGTGTTTGTTGACTAGCATAAAGGCTAAGAAGACCCATAAGTAACGCAATGGCATGACAACTGAATTCAAGTTCAGCAACCAACGATACAGTTCGGTCATATTGCCGATTCCTAGTGCTGGAATAATGATCAAAATGCTGACTAGGATACCAGTCATAATATACCCATTCACTGGTGTTCCTTTTTTGTTTAGTTTTGCTAAGCCATTTGGTACAAATTCTGAATCAGCATCAGACAATAATATTTTCAATGGGGCATCAATTGAAAATGCCAACGCAGAAATTTGCGCTAACGCATTGGCGATGGAATAAAGAATGACAAAGAAATTGCCGATTCCGTAGAAGTTTCCTAGTCGTTGAAAGGCTTCATAAGCGCCGTTGACCATCAAATCTTCTGGAATATGGTTGGCATCAAAAAGCATCCCCATAGCAATCGAGCCGAGCAAGGCACATAACGCCACCATACCGGCTAAAAAGATCATACCTTTTGGAAATTCTTTGGCAGGATTTTTTGTGTTATTTACGTAAGGCGAGATTTTTTCACAGCCACCTACCGCAAATACCAGCATCGAGATCGTGGTTAAATAGGTAAAGTCAAATTTAGGGATATAGGTTGAAACAGATGACATGTTTGGTGTAGCAATTTCAGCACCAGTCATTGCTGGAGCAGTGACTGCTAAAAGAATAAAAAGAATCGACATCACGAACATGGCTGTTCCGGCGATGTTCCCAATCATTTTTAAGGTCGTCAATCCTTTAGAGGCAATCCATAAAAAGAATAGAAAAATAGCTAAACAAATCAACGAGACTTCCATGGAGCCCATCGTTGATACAAATGTACCATTTCCTTTAAATAACCAACTTAATGATACTAAGATTCCTTGGGGTTTTTGTGCCAAATAAGGCACGTGAACGACCCAATAAGTCCAAGCAGCAAAAAAAGCCAACCTCTTTGTTGAGGTTTCTTTGATCCATGAAGAAACCCCACCACTTGACTCTTTGAAGGTCGATCCTAACTGACCAACACTTAATGCATAGGGTACAAAATAAAGAGCCATAATTAATAGCCACGAAACAACAACAGTCAATCCTTGTTGAGCGTAGTTGTTTACAACATTTCCCAGTCCCCAAACAGAGACGAACGCCATCAGCGCAATATTATACCAGCGTAATTGTTTCTCATTCATCGCTTTCTCCTTCTTAAAATGATTTTTCTGACTGGTTAAAATAGAGCGTTTTTTGAAATTTAGTGAGAAAAAAATTTCTTTCCATAAGCGCTTGATCACGATCAAGTTTCTTATGCATTTTTTCACAAATGTCAAAGGTCAAATTGAATAAAAAAATTTCATTTGCTTCTTTTTATCCAGTCGTTGATTTTCCATAGTTAGGATAAACCTCTGAATTCTTTTGGTCAAGAAAAATTAAATTGTTATTTAAAAAAAATAATAAATTTCTGATGATAGCAAAAGCAAACATCATCATTCATTAATAATCTGAAAGAAATCCAACTACATTCGGTCAAGTGCACGGATGAAAGAGGGAGTGTTTCATTCAAATGAATGGACGTATAAAGATGGAAGAAACCCTTTCGAAAGGCTTTTCACTGGTGCTTTTAGGATAGATTTTTAAGCAAAGGAAACAGGAGAGTAGTCGTAGTTTTTTTGTTTTTTTAAGAAAAATTTTACGCGAACATTCTTTCAAAGAAACACGTAAACAAAGTTAGCCGAATGCTTCGTTCCATCGAAATCACTCGTTTTTTTTCGCCAATTTATAGGAGGTGGGTGTTATTCGCTCAAATACTGGCCATAAAAGCAGATAAAAGACGAAGTTTCCGCTGGCATGGAAGAAATCGAACAGTAGTCCTTGAAGGTAATAGGCAAGAAACGAAGGAAACTGATAAAGCAAAACTTCCATCAACGAAACGATCAAGCCATAAAGAAGTCCGCAAAGAAAGGCAAAGAAAGCTTGCAATAAGCGGTTTTTCTTGATGATCGGTATTTTTCCAAACTGATGAAAAAGAATGATGGTGATAGTAAGTGCAGCCAATTGACTGATCGTCCAGGGACCCATGCCTAGATAGATATTTGTTCCGAGCAAACTTAATAAGGCAATCACCAACGCATCGGATAAACGGTAAGAAAAAGCCACTAAAAATAAAAGGGCACTCATAGGCTGAATGTTAGGGATAAAGACAAAAACTAACCGTCCAACGATACAAGCCGCAGTGATCAGTGCTAAATGAGAAATTCTTTGGATAGAAAATATCTTGGTTTGGGGAGGAAGCATGAGAATCGCCGTCTTTCTAATTGATAATCATTCTCATTATACATGGAAAATAATAAAATTCAAGATTGAAATACACATTATATAGTACGATAATAAAAAACGAGCACAATATGTTGTGTTTTAGAAGGCGAGGGAAAGAAATGGAATACAAAAAACAAACGATTGAGAAATTGAACGAGGATATCAAGTTGTTCCAAGAAGTTTCGGCGATCACACCAGAAATGACCCAAACATTTGAGGGAATCGCTCGTTTGATTATGCTGGATCGTTATTCATACAAGGATCAAACCCATCAAACATTGCGTAAGGATGATTTGGTGATTTTGACAACGAAAGCTGATCCTAAATATCCTGCGCGAGGAATCGGTGTTGTGAAAGCAATCGATGGGGAACTAGTCTCTATCGAAGTGGAAGAGGCCTATCGCTCAGCGTTAGAAGATATTGATGAACAAGCCAATGGACTTGTTAAAAGAAGAAAAAGTGACATTGAAAAACCGTTAGAACTCTTTTTTGAGCAAGTGGCGCATCGTGTAGCCAAAGGGATTTCTGCCAACGAGTCCCATGACCAGGAGCACTTCTTTGAGGCGTTTTACCAACAAATCGTGGCGCAAAACCTAATTCCCGCAGGCAGAGTACTTTATGGAGCAGGAACAAATTCTCAAGTTACCTACTTCAATTGCTTTGTGATGCCTTTCATCCATGATTCCCGAAAAGGGATTGCTGTTCATCGACAAGAAGTTATGGAAATCATGAGTCGAGGTGGCGGGGTTGGAACCAATGGGTCGACTTTGCGACCAAAATCAAGTGTGGTCCACGGTGTCAGTGGTCGGTCTTCTGGGGCAGTTTCTTGGTTGAATGATTTGGCAAACTTGACGAACCTTGTCGAACAAGGAGGTAGCCGCCGTGGAGCGCAGATGATTATGATGGCAGATTGGCATCCAGATATTTTTACGTTTATTCTTTCTAAAGTTCAAAATCCTGCTGTATTGCTTCACCTGAAAAAAACAGTCACGAATGCAGCAATCAAACAACTGATCAATGAAAAACTGCAATTTGATCCTTTGACAAAAATGGAAGAAAGAATGTTCACTTATCTAGCGCAACTGCCTGAATCGTCAGATAAGGAACATAATGACATGATCCAAAAGGCAAAAGAAAAATTGCGCATAGGTGGCAGCTATACGGTAAAAGAAAGTGATTTCTTAACTGGTGCGAATATTTCAGTCTGCTTGACAGGAGAATTCATGGAAGCAGTGAAGACAGATGGGTGGTATGAGCTGCGCTTTCCAGATATTGACAATTATTCAGAAGCAGAGATGGCGCAATATGATGCAAAATGGGCGGAAGTCGGGGATGTGCGAGAATGGGCAGCTGCTGGTCATAAAGTCAAAACCTATCAAAGAATCAAAGCTCGTGAGTTATGGGAGTTGATTACTTTTTGTGCAACGTATTCTGCTGAGCCTGGTATTTTCTTTATCGATAATGCCAACAAGATGACGAATGCTACAGCATACGGACAAAAAGTCGTGGCAACCAATCCGTGCGGTGAACAGCCCCTAACCCCTTATGCCGTCTGTAACTTGGCAGCCATCAATCTCGCAAACATGGCGGATCGCCAGAAAGGCACCGTTGATTTTGCCAAACTAAAAGAAACCGTGAAAACAGCAGTTCGTTTCCAAGACAATGTTATTGACGCAACGCCTTACTTTTTTGACAAAAATGAGCAGCAGGCGAAAGGGGAAAGACGTGTTGGATTAGGGATCATGGGCTTGGCAGATTTATTGATCTACTGTGGGAAAAAATACGGATCGGCAGAAGGGAATCAATTCGTTGATCAAATTTTCGAGGCAATGGCAGTCACTGCCTATGAGGCATCCATTGAATTGGCGAAAGAAAAAGGCAGCTTTCCCTTCCTGATTGGAAAAAATGACCAAGAGACGCAAGCGTTGCGGAAGAAATTTATCGATACAGGATACATGAAAAAAATGCCAGCGCACATCCGCGAAGGCGTGCTGCGAATCGGTATTCGCAACTCTCATCTTTTGACTGTTGCGCCAACAGGATCGACAGGCACGATGACGGGAGTTTCAACTGGTTTAGAACCTTACTACTCCTTTTCTTATTTTAGAAGCGGTCGACTAGGTAAGTTTATTGAAATCAATGCGGAAATCGTTGACGAATACCTGATGGATCATCCTGAACGAACCAAAGCGGAGTTGCCGGCATGGTTCATTTCCGCTATGGAGTTGACACCCGAAGAGCATGTCGGTGTGCAATGCACCATTCAACGCTGGGTGGATAGCTCCATTTCAAAAACGGTCAATGCACCAAAAGGATATACAGTAAGCCAAGTAGCCAAGGTTTATCGAGATCTTTATGAAGGAGGAGCCAAAGGAGGGACCGTCTATGTAGACGGCAGCCGAGATTCACAAGTACTTACCTTAGAAGCGGTTGAAAATGAGCTGACCGCACAAGTTGAACCGCTGCCTGTCGTTCAAGTAGATGAACCCGTCGCCTCTGGTAAAATCTGTCCCATCTGCCATGAAGGAACCATTGAGGAAATCGGCGGCTGCAGTACCTGCACAAACTGTAAAATCCAATTAAAATGCGGGCTCTAAGAAAAACGGGATTGATAAAATAACTCTTATCCGCATATTGGATAGAAAAACGATTAGTATTTTGACTATTGGAGAGGAAGAAATAGATGAAAAAAGTATTTGTCGTATTCATGCTAGTGAACACACTACTCGTCGCTACAGGATGCCAACAGGTAAGTGTAACGTCAGAAAGCACGCAGCAAAGTTCCTTGAAGCAAGAACAAGGAACAGCTACGATCGTCATCCAAAATCAAGAAGCTGTGACCTCAAAAGAAGTAACGTTCCGAGAAAATGAGTCGCTGCTGGAAGTAATGAAAGAAAACTTTGCGATCAAAGAAAAAGATGGCTTTATCACTTCGATTGACGGCATCAGCCAAGATCAAAAAGCCAATCTATTTTGGGTCTATACCGTCAATGACCAAATGACCGATAAAGGGGCACAAGAGTTGTTTTTAAAAAACAATGACACTATCACATTTGATTTGAAAGCATTCTGATTTGTTTGATTCTAAGGATCTTTACTGGTACAAAAGAACTTGCCCATAAAGATCTTTATCTATACAGATAGACTCTTGCGTTGATTTTGGAGGCAGTTTTGCACTCAAGTTCTACTCAAGAGTCTATTCTTGTTTTTCTATCAGAGTTTGGAGTGGTGGCTTATTTTATTTTAAAATTGGAATAATAGAAATAAAGATACCATTACATACATAAGTTTTAGCCATGATGTTTCTTTCGTATTTTGGCTTTCGTTCCTATTTTTTGTAGAAAATAATTTTTTTATAGTAGAGTGGAAATGGACAAAAATTTGATTTATCCGTTAGCTTAAGTGGCTAACGCTTCTATTCTCTAATATATGATTTTACTTACTATTTTTCTTGCGATTGTTTCCCAATCTGCTTGTTGTTCATAAAAACAATGTTATCATTGTATCATCAGATGTGGGTGGCGAACAGTGGTCTAAAACACGAGCGTTGATTACAAATAAGGTTTTTTCGTTCTCTTTGTTTATTGTTCGAAAAAGGTAGGAGGAGAATAATGGTTGAGGTACTTTTGATGTGTGGCGTTAGTGGTGCAGGCAAAACCACTTACTCAAAACAAAAAGAGCAAGAAGGCTATGTAAGACTAGCAATAGATGAATTGATTTGGGAAGATTATGGCGTTTATGGTGTTGATTACCCTTCGGAGAAATATGCAAAAGTTTCTTCATTATCTTCAGTTAAATTGAAAGAGCTTACAGTGAAGGCTGTTCAAGAAGGAAAAAACGTAGTTGTCGATTCTAGTTTTTGGGCTAAAAGTCACCGAGACGCTTATAGAGAACTACTGGCAGCATATGATGTGACGATTAAAGTAATCTATCTAAAAGCTGATTATGATACTTTACGAAAACGATTAGCGATCAGAAATAAAGTCCAGACTGCAAATTCCGCTTTTCCTATTACAGAAGAAATCCTTCAACGTTTTTTTTCAGGATTCGAAGAACCGATAAATGAAGATGAAGTAGTGATTGAGCAAAAGAATAAATGAAGTAGCATCAAAACGTTTTTTACTCTTTTTCAATACAGTTAGTCTTATTCCTGTGCAGGACACGAAGGACAGTCATGCTAGAAGCAAAATAGTGATTGGCAATTTCTTTTCTTGTTGCATTCTTCGATTAATAAACGAATCAAAAAGCAAGCCGCTGAAGACAAAATGACTATGACAGCTGTTAAAGACCAAGAATCAATACATGAAACCGCCCATTGGATAAATAGGACGGCAAACAGTAAGCACCTTGAGCAATCGAAACCACAAGTTAAGTCTCAAAAAACGATTACTACAAGATATGAAGAATTGTAAGAAAAATTAAGTATATTCACTCTCTTTGTTAACGTACGTTATAATATGTTTAAGATATTTAAAGAAAAGGAGGAGAAAACATGGAAGTAATTACACCAACAAATGCAAGAAAAAACCTTTATGAAATCATTAAGCATGTTGTGGCTGACAGTCAACCTGTAGAAATTGCGAATACAAAAGAGCAAGAAAGCGTCATTATGATTAGTAAGAGCGATTGGAACTCCTTACAAGAAACACTCAACTTACAAAATGTGGGTGTACTTGATCGGATCAAACACTTTGAGAATGAAGAGAGTGAAGATTTAGGTGAAATAGATTGGGATACAATGTAAAGATCAAAAAGAATGCTCGCAAAGATTTGTCTAAATTGAAGAGTATCAATCTAACTAGTAAGTTTGATGAACTGATCAAAGTTAAGGAAAATCCTTTTCAAACACCGCCACCTTACGAAAAATTAACAGGATTACCTTACTGTTCAAGGTGTCTCAATATCAACCACAGGTTGGTATACAGCGTGGAGGAAGAGTGTAAAACGATCACGATTCTCTCTGTTTGGTCACATTATGAACGTGGACTATGATATGATAAACTATTTCGACTCTTTGTCAATAAGTCTAATGGTAATAAGTCAAGCTGAAGATTGAGAATATTTTTATTGTGTAACCTGTTTTGAAGCGCACTTAACTAGCCCCGGCCAAAATCAATTTTTTTCGGAGTATTTCAAAGGTTTGCGTCAATAACAGAATGTTATTTATCTATCACGCTCCTTGGTGGCGTGTATAGTTGATGGTTACGTAGTAGCGTATCCACCAGACGCAAAAATATTTGAGAAACTCTGGCAGTTAGCTTCAAGTGAACAAAGAGTAAGATCTGACAATCTGTTGTCCTCCTCCCATACTGGTGACTGGACCTATAAGGAAAAGAAATGCTTGCTTTGGCTGTGCTAATTAGATATGGATACTTTTGAAACGTTTGAAGTGATCCTTCACTCGGTTCGCTTGTTTTGCTATATATTGGTTGTCCCAGAGCCATTCTAAGATCATTTGAAAAAATACCACTGGATAAATCCCCTTAGGTACTGCTTCAGAATGCTTTGATGTACATATTGCCAATGTTTGAGGTACGGGATCAACGGTGCGAGAAGTTCCCCTTTTCCTAAAGCGGAACAAACAGGTTAGTAATTTTCGTTATAACCTGTTATAATGAAATGGGTGCAACAGTAGAAAAGGAGCGTGAAATGTATGCGATCAATTAAAGTCCGTAAGATTGGAAACAGCGTAGGAATTATTTTGCCTAAGGAACTTGGTTTGAAGAATGGAGATACTCTTCAAGCAGAAAAGGAAGGGAACTTATTTATTTTGGATACAACTCAAACAGCTAAGAATCATGATAAAAAGCTGATCGAGGAAAGTTTTAAAGACTTTGAAGAAGGTTTGATCGTAACTGAAACCGAAATGAGAGAGAATTTCGGAAAGTATGGTTGGAGTTAAGTGAAAGAATACACACTAGTTTATTCCCAGAGTTTTCAGCAAAGTTTATCAAATTTAATAACTGAATGGGAAAATGAGTTGCTGCTTTCACAAACTAGCATCAAAAGATTTGTAGGAGCGATACAGAAGGCGCTAGAACTTACTAAGACGTTCCCGAAAATGTATGAGGAAGTTTCAAAAATATACGGTATGAAGACTACAACTTATCGAATTGTTATCGGCAAAAGTTATGCTCTTTTTTATCGGATTGATGACGAGAAAAAAGAGATTCTTGTAGGACGTATTTTCCAGTCTAAACAGATGAGACTAGACTTTTGAGCGTCTTAGTCGTTTTGAATATATTCGATTATTTCAATTACCTTCTGACTCGATTGTCCAAAGTAGATAGAATTGTTTCTTAATGTTTGGATCAATTCCTCCACCGGAGTTTTGGAGTACGGCAGTGATTTAAATCTTCAAAGAGCTTTTAGCTTGGGGTATTTGGGAGTATGTTCAGATAAAAAGGTGTCAGAAACTTAATGGTTTTTGATCCTTTTACTATATTAAAATATTGAAGAATAAATTATAATGAAAAAATTTTATCTTTAGAATCAATGGCTATTGAGAACACACTGTCTCATGTTATGGGTCTTGTTGTATCGAATAAGCGAGAGCAACTTTCTCCCGAGCTAGATTTCTTAGATGTCTATGCGGACCAATTAAACTTTAGAAATGTGTTCAGTGCTCGGATCCAAAATCAATCGGGGACGTTTGTTAATCAGTTAGAGGTTATTGCATCAATTTATAATGAAGATCAAACAGAAAGCCTCTATTCCACAGAGGCATCAGGAATGCAAATGGTGCCTCACTCCAATTTTGCCTTTCCAATTCCTTTGAATGGTGAGTCATTTGTCCCAGGTAATTATGTTCTTCATCTACAAGCAAATTCTGGAGAATTGAAATGGGAGTGGACGAGATCATTTGAGGTAGATGATCATATATCTAAGACATTTAACCGACAAGATATAACTATTCCTAGCTAAAATAAATACTGGGTATTAGTTTCTATTTTTCTTGTTATACTATTACTTTTAGTGCTTTTTATGTTAACGGCAACGATAAAATGTAGGAAAATGGCAATTTAAAATTGTTGGTTTTCCTACATTTTTGTATGCTCTTCTTATCCCAAATGAAACGGAGGTTCAGGGATGAGAAAAGATATACGCGAAGGAGTGATGATCTACGTGATCAACGAAATCAAACCGAACTATGCCGCATTAGCCAAACAATATGACTGTGATTATCGAACAGTCAAAAATGCATACGAAGAAGCTAAGGGTGAAACGTCCACACCTACCCCGCGCAAGAAACGTCCAAGCAAGTTGGATCCATATAAAGAAATTATCCAAGACAAAGTCAAGGGGCATTGTAGTGCCTACAGTATCTTCAAATTTATCGAACGCAAAGGATTTGACGGGAGCTACAGCCTAGTAAAAGCTTACTGTCGCGAGTTCAAACAAAAAAAAGTGCAAAAGGCCACCATTCGTGTCGAGCATAACCCGGGACTTTCCGCCCAGGTTGATTGGAAGGAAGATATGCGCTTAATCAGTAATCAAGGAGAAGTTTTTGAATTTAATATCTTCTTATACGTCCTTCCTTACTCGAAGAAAAAATTCATTACTTTAACCTTTGACCGTAAGCAAGATACCCTGTTTGAATGTCTGGATGATGCCTTCTATCACACCGGTGGTGTGCCAAAAGAAATCTGGTTCGACAATATGAAGACGGTGGTTGATCATTCTCGCAGTCAGTTTTCAAAAGCGCATTTCAACGAACGCTTTTATGCCTTCAGTAAAGACGCCAGCTTCACGCCAATTGCCTGTCGTCCCTTTCGACCACAAACAAAAGGATGTGTAGAAGCGTTAGCCAGAACTGTTGATCGACTGAAGGTCTATAACCATGAATTTTATGATACCGTAGAGCTATGTCATCTAGTGAATGACCTATGTTCTGAGTTAAATAGTGAAGTCTCCCAGGCACGGACCAGACGCCAGATGAGCGTTGGTGGACAAACGAAAAAGAGCACCTACATGAATTACCGAAAAACCTTTTGAATCCTTATTTTGAGGACTTTATTAGCCGTAAAGTCACGAAGGAAGCCATGGTCGTTTTCCGTAAATGCAGGTACTCTGTAGATCCTCGCTATATCGGTAAAGAGGTTGAAATCGAGCTCTCCGACAAGGAAGACCAAGTACAAATTCATTATAACGGAGAACTGATCCGGTCGCATCCCTTAACGAAAAAACAATTGAACTATCATGAGGAGGACTATTTCCAAATCCTAAAGTCAGATGTCATGAGCCATAAAGAGGACGATGACATCAGAGCTTATACTCGCGAAAGTCTAAAACAATATGATTTGGTGGAGATTGCTGATGAAGAATAGCCATTATCAAGAACTGATGACCAACCTAGAAACGCTCGGTTTGAATCACATGCGGGAGTATGTTCCCAATTATATCGAGGTTGCCAATCGAGAGGAGCTTTCCTTGACGGAAGCTCTTCTGGAATTAACGCGAAAGGAAGTCAATCATCAACATAACCAGAAAATGAATCGCGTGATAGAGCGAGCGCGCTTTCCTAAACGGACCAGTCTAGAGGAATTTGATTTTACCTTCCAGCCAAGTATTAATAAACGTGAACTGCTGGATTTAAAGCACATGGGTTTCGTAGAAAAGCATGAGAACCTGGTCTTTATTGGGAGCCCAGGAGTTGGGAAAACGCATCTAACGATTGCCTTAGGAATTGAAGCCTGCCATCAAGGGTACCGGACTTTATTCATCCCTTGTCATGAGCTTCTTTTACGCTTACGAGCTGCCTATGAGAAAGGCACGCTTGAGCGAGTACTAAACCGATATGCACGATATGATGTGTTGATTATTGATGAGATTGGCCATCTACCGATACAAAAACAAGAAGCCGATTTGTTCTTCCAGCTTCTGGCCATGCGTTATGAACACCGCTCTACGATTATTACGACAAATATCGTCTTATCTCGATGGGGTGAATTGTTTCAAAGCCCAGAAATCGCGGCAGCGATCCTTGACCGACTGGTTCATCATGTCAAAGTGTTCAAGATTACCGGCAAGTCTTATCGTATGAGAAATAAAATCTAAACTGGCGATTGCCGACAATTCCTATTGCCGAAAACCTACATTTTTATTCTGCCCAAAACCAAAGGTGATAAACGTTTCATCTGTAAATAGTGGGTCTTTGATCTCAAAATAACCGTCTTTTTTGGTGCTTTGTTTTAAAGCACTTGCGTAGGCTAATGCCTGGCTTGGTTTTTCAGCTAAAATAACCGTACTCATTAACTATCCCTCTTTTCTTTGTTTTTTCTTTGATCTACTGTCACGTTATATCTTGCTCGATACCTTCTAAACGTTCGACGATTGATTCAGTTTTGTGAAGAGTACAAATTGGTGAAATAAGGCTGGTTACATTCATCAACAAAAATAACTTATCTGTTTTGGAGGAAAATACTGTGTTAAAAACAATTAAACCCCGCGCACTAGCGATGGTGATTTTGGGGAGTACAATCTTATCTTTTGGCTTATTTAATATCCATTCCTTCAGTGGTGTGACTGAAGGTGGTGGTCTGGGGCTGACCCTGTTACTAGATCATTGGTTTCATTTGTCACCAGCAATCACTGGGTTCATCTTCAATATGTTATGTTATGCGGCTGGCTGGAAAATATTAGGGAGAGAGTTCATATTTTATTCCATTGTCGCTTCTGTGGGTTTTTCTGCTAGCTATAGTCTTTTTGAAGCAATCGGACCTTTTTGGCCCCATATCGGTGATACGCCCCTTTTGGCAGCAGTAGTAGGAGCTATCTTTGTCGGGGTTGGCTGTGGGCTTTGTGTTCGAGCAGGTGGTGCCCCGGGTGGAGATGATGCTATGGCCATGAGTATTGCCAAAGTTTTTAAAATGAAAATTCAGTGGGCCTACCTTGCTAGTGATTTGGTCGTCTTGGTATTGTCTTTGAGCTATATTCCCTTGAATCGCATTGGTTTTTCATTGCTGACAGTCATACTTTCAGGACAACTCATCGGTATCGTACAAGAATTTCATTTGCCAGCTTGGATGCATCAGGAAAAGCCGGCTAAGGTGGAGTAATCAACTTTTCTAGCAAGCTTAAATACAAAAGCGTAAAGGCAAGCAACCTTGAAAGAGGGCTTGCCTTTTTTTAGACTTGGTATTATAAAGTTTTCACAAGTGAAAACTCCATAATACCAAGTCTACAATCCGGCTGATTCTCCGGTAGCAAGGCAATCTTGTTTTCTAATTAATAGGAGGGGATGAAGGTAGCTATGGGAGTAGCGCATTTCTTTAAAAAAACTGAAAAAAAGATACGTGAAAGCGGTTGACATTAAAAAAAGGTTGCGCTATTCTTTAATAGAGTTAGTTAGTTTAACTAAACAACCTATTTGATGGAGGGATTTTCAATGAGTTATTTTCCAAGTATCGACAAGATTCAATATGAAGGCACAGACACAAAAAATATGTTTGCATTCCGCCACTACAATCCAGATGAAGTAGTGATGGGCAAAAAAATGAAGGATCATCTTCGTTTTGCCATTGCTTATTGGCATACAATGACTCAAGATGGTTCGGATCCATTTGGTAATCCAGTCAACCAACGCCCTTGGTTTGGTGAAACGCCAATGGAAACTGCCAAAAATCGGGTAGAAGCCTTCTTTGAAATTTGCGAAAAATTAGGCGCAGAATACTTCTGTTTCCATGATGTAGATATCGCACCAGAAGGCGATAGCTTAGAAGAATTCTTTGCAAATGTTGATGAAATTACTGACTTGATCAAAGAAAAAATGGATCAAACAGGGATTAAATTGCTTTGGAACACTGCCAACATGTTTTCTAATCCACGTTTTGTTAACGGCGCGGCTTCAACAAATAACGCTGAAGTTTATGCGATTGCTGCAGCACAAGTGAAAAAAGGCTTAGACATCTCCAAAAAACTTGGCGGTGAAAACTATGTCTTCTGGGGTGGCCGTGAAGGATACGAAACTTTACTGAATACCAACATGAAACTTGAACAAGACAATATAGCTCGTCTTTTCAAAATGGCGATTGCTTATGGTGAAAAAATTGGTCACAAACCACAGTTCTTGTTGGAACCAAAACCAAAAGAACCTTCAAAACATCAATATGACTTTGATGCAGCGACTACGATGGCCTTTATCCAACATTACGGTTTAGAAGGCGACTTCAAGTTGAACTTGGAAGCGAACCATGCTACTTTAGCTGGTCATACATTTGAACACGAAATTGCAGTGGCACGTTGCTACGATTCATTGGGTTCATTGGATGCCAACCAAGGGGATGTTTTATTAGGTTGGGATACGGATGAATTCCCTACCAATGTCATGGACGTGACTTTGGCGATGTACGAAGTCTTGGAAAATGGCGGTATCGCTCCTGGTGGGATCAACTTTGACTCCAAAGTACGTCGTTCCGCTTTCGAAGCAGAAGACTTGTTCTTGGCTCATATTGCTGGGATGGATACTTTCGCTCGCGGTTTGAAAAATGCAGCGAAATTAAAAGAAGATCGTTTCTTCGATGATTTGAAAGAAGAACGCTATGCTTCCTTTAACGAAGGCCTCGGCGAAAAAATCATGAAGGATGAAGAAGACTTGGAAAGCTTATACGATTATGCTGTTAGCCATGAAGATCCAGTCCTGAAATCTAGCCATATCGAATATGTGAAAAATATCTTGAACGATTATTTATAAGCCGTTTAAATGATGAGGGGTCTTCTTAGGCCCCTTTTCTTGTACAAAAAATTAATGAAGGTTAGGTGGACTGATGACTCGCGATTTATGTTGGTTACGAAAAGTAGCCAGTCATTATTTTCAACATTTCTCATTGCCTGCGGATGATTTAGTGGCAAGAAGTATTCGCCGAGAAGTAGGCACATTACTGAATTTGACAAAAGAAGTAGCAAGTGAAGGGGACTTGGCCTTTTCACTTGTAACAGAAGAGTGTTTGGGAAGGGAAGGCTATCGAGTAAAAGGGGAGCAAAATCATGTTGCTATTCAGAGTAATACGACAAAAGGCTTACTCTATGGCTTATTTGCCTTGTATGAAAAATTGATATTGGGAGAAGCTTTCACTTCTTTTACAAGTGTGCCAGACCAAGCGCTACGGATGATTAATCACTGGGATAATATGGATGGAACAATTGAACGAGGCTATGCCGGAGATTCCATTTTCTTTAAAGACAATGAATTTCGTAAGGATTACCAACTGATTGAGTCCTACGCTCGTCTTTTAGCATCTGTGGGAATTAATGCTATCTCAATTAATAACGTGAATGTTCGTGGTGCAGCCAAAGCCCTCATTTGCGAGGAGCATTTTGGCGAATTGCGACTTATTGATGAAATTTTGGGCTCTTACGGAATTAAGCTATACCTTAGTGTGAACTTTGCCGCCCCTAAAGCGATTGGTGGTTTGGAAACAGCGGATCCTCTTGCTAAAGAAGTCATCGCTTTCTGGCAAGAAAAAATTGATGCTTTATATCGTTATATTCCTGATTTTGGGGGCTTTGTAGTGAAAGCGGATTCAGAAGGGGAACCAGGGCCTTTTGCTTATGGTCGTGGGCATGATGATGGGGCCAATATGTTTGGCAGGCTATTGCAACCTCATGGTGGACATTTGGTATGGCGTTGTTTTGTTTATAATCATCAGCAAAACTGGCGGGACCGTAGCATTGACCGTGCCAAAGCAGCGTATGATCATTTTATGCCTTTGGATGGGAAATTTGTTGAAAATGTTAGCCTACAAATTAAGCTTGGCCCACTGGATTTCCAAGTGCGAGAGCCCACTTCTCCTTTGTTGAGTGGGTTGCGAAAGACCAATCATATCATTGAGTTTCAATTGACTCAGGAATATACGGGGCATCAAAAAGCCGTTTATTATCAATTGCCCGTGTGGAAAGAAGCATTGGATTTTGATTGTCGCAATGAAGACGTACCAGGCCAAGTGAAGGAATTATTGAAAAACACTTCACCACAACCAGCTTACAGTGGTATTTGTGCCGTAGGAGTGGTGGGCATGTCAGAAAACTGGACTGGCCATAAGCTGATGCAAATCAATCTCTATGGTTATGGCAAACTGTGTTGGAACAATCAGCTGACCACCCAAGACTGTGCCCAACGTTGGATTGGCTTAACTTTCGATTTAGCTGAGGATCAAACGAAAAAGTTGGCAGATCTTTTGGTGACTTCTCGGGAAACCTATGGCATGTATACAGCCCCTCGAGGTGTCGGTTTTATGGTGACGCCAGGAACCCACGATGGGCCCAATATCGATGGTTATGAATATGATCGGTGGGGAACGTATCATTTTGCTGACCATCTGGGTATTGGCAATGATCGAACAACTTCAGGAACGGATTACGTGTCACAATATGCGCCAGCTATCCGAGATTACTTTAATGACTTAACAACTTGTCCCGATGAGTTGTTGTTATGGTTTCACCATGTACCTTACACGCATCGACTACACAATAGCAAAACCCTGATTCAAGACATCTATGATACGCATTTTGAAGGTGTTAAACGAGTTGAGGACTATCAAGCTGTTTGGGAAGAAATCGGTCCTCATGTTGACCAGAATTCTTATCAAAATGTCAAAGAGTTGCTGCAATGGCAACGAGAACTGGCAGTGGAGTGGCGAGATCAAATCAATACTTATTTCTGGCGAAAATCGGGTATTGCCGATCAAGCAGGGCGTAAAGTATATCCATAAAGTTACGCTTATAAAGGGTTCTACGCTTTCAAGCCTTGAAAAATAAATACGAGGCCATCTGACGCGGGATATACGAAGGTTTTGAGGTAAAAAAGAACTTTAGTCTTTAGAAAATAGTATGACGGTAGCTAAACTAGCCCTGTCAAAAGAAAAACGAATTTTTTGTCTGTCGGTTTCGCTATAACCTGATGAAGTTGTTGGGGGGCGAGACCGACTTTTTTTAAGGAGTAAAGGGTTCGTGCATAGTTGTTCATTAGTGGTTAATAGACGGATAGTGGTGTAGCAAAAAAAACAAAAAAATTGTTCTGTAAGCGGTTGACTTGTGTCAAGAGGTGTTTTATCATTTAGAAAGTTAGTAAAGCATACAAACTGAACTAGCTGACTCATTTTAATAGCGCCTTATTTCAGGGATGCTAGCTGGTGTCCCTCTTCCTTAGCAATTAAAAATGAGAAACGAGGCTAACCATGAATACTTTTACTAATCCAGTTTTGAAAGGCTTTTCTCCAGATCCAAGCGTTTGCGGGGTAGGAGAAGATTTCTATTTAGTGACCTCGACGTTTGCTTATTTTCCAGGTGTTCCCATTTATCACAGCAAAGATTTGGTAAATTGGACACAAATTGGCAATGTCTTAGAGCGGGATAGCCAGTTGCCTTTAGACCAGGCGGGGCATTCCCAAGGGATATTTGCACCTTGTCTTCGTTACCATGAAGGAACTTTCTATATGATTACCACCAATGTTACCCATGGTGGCAACTTTGTGGTGACAGCAACCGATCCCAAGGGGCCGTGGTCTGATCCCTATTATTTAGAAGATGCTCCAGGTATTGATCCCAGTCTATTCTTTGATGAAGATGGACGTTGTTATTATGTAGGCACGCGCCCGAATCCAAAAGGTGTCACTTACAATGGTGATTGGGAAGTATGGTTGCAAGAACTTGATCTAAATACCATGCGTCTGATTGGTGTGAGTACTTCTTTGTGGAAAGGTGCTATGCGAGATGTAGTTTGGCCTGAGGGACCACATCTTTATAAAAAAGACGGCTATTATTATCTGATGATTGCGGAAGGGGGAACTGGCTTTAACCATTGTGTGACGATTGCTCGAAGTCAACAAGTGGCAGGGCCTTATTTGGGAAATCCCAATAACCCTATTTTGACTCATCGACATTTGGGTAAAGATTTTCCTGTTTGCAATGTCGGGCATGGGGATTTAGTAGAAACGACAACAGGCAAGTGGTATATGACTTGTTTGGCTAGTCGAAACTATGAAGGTTACAGCAATCTTGGACGTGAAACGTTTCTCGCTGAAGTTGTCTGGGAAGACGGCTGGCCGGTAGTCAATCCAGGTCATGGGCAGCTGTTAGACGTCCAAGAACATGCACTGCCCCTCAGTCCAGTCCCAGAAACAAGCCAGTTTTCATTGGCTGAAGAAAACGTTGCCTTTGTCTATTTGCGTAATCCGCATCCTGCTGATTACAATCGGACTGTTCGTCCAGGCTGGTTGCGATTGACACCCGGGGAAGCGACTTTATCAGATGTGGCTTCACCCACTTATATTGGGTTACGACAAAAAGCGATGAATTACCATTTTCGTGTCGATATCCAACCATCCTTGGCCAAAGGGGAAGCATGTGGCTTGGCGTTGATTCAAAGCAATGACTACCATGTACGTTTGGAAATTACCGAAACAGAAAATGGCTATCTAGCCCAGCTTATCCGTACTCTAGCTGGCGTAGAAGAAACACTAGGGAGGACGACCTTTACCGGTGATCGTTTCGTATTGCAATTTACCGGTGCGTTGCAACAATTGACAGCCAAGGTAATTGTAGCTGAAGAAGAACATCTTGTCGCAGAAGCGGTGGCTATTCATTATTTAAGTACAGAAATTGCTGGTGGTTTTGTAGGCTGTACAATGGGTCTATATGCTACCAGAACAGCACCACAGGCTACAGGATATGTGGATGCTTATCAAATTGAACACCAGGTCAATTAAGAGAAGGGAATAATCGCTATGAAACAAATTTTAGGCTTAGATCTCGGAACGAGCGCGTTAAAAGGACTCCTTTTTGATGAGGGCGGGAACCTGCTAGCATCAGCAGATAGTGCTTATCCTTTAGATACACCACAAGCTGGTTACAGTGAACAAAATCCGAATCATTGGCAAAAAGCAGCGGAAATTGTGATGACAAAACTGTTGGATTTTCGTCCAGATATGAAGGATGCGTTGGTGGGGATTAGTTTTTCCGGTCAAATGCATAGTTTGGTGTTATTAGACGATGCCAACCAAGTTATTCGTCCAGCAATTTTGTGGAATGACGTACGAACAACCAAAGAATGTCAAGAAATCATGGCAACTTTTGGGGACCAATTGTTAGCCATTACGAAAAACGTGGCTCTCGAAGGATTTACCTTGCCTAAAATTCGTTGGGTTCAAAAAAATGAACCAGCCAACTGGGAAAAAGTGGCTCATGTGATGTTGCCAAAGGATTATTTGGCGTTTTGGCTGACAGGCCGATATTCGATGGACTACTCTGATGCAGCCGGTACATTGTTATTGGATGTAGAAGAAAAAGTTTGGTCAGCGGCTATTTTGAAACAGTTTGATATCGATGAAGCGGTCTTACCAACACTACATGAATCAGCTGGATTAGTCGGCAAGATAGTACCAGAATTGCAATTGAAATTTGGTTTTACCCAAGAAGTAGCGATTTTTGCTGGTGGGGCAGATAATGCCTGTGCTGCATTGGGAGCTGGGATTATTAAAGAAGGCTTAGCGATGGCCTCTATCGGAACAAGCGGCGTCTTCTTGTCTTATGAAGCAGATGAAACAGTGGATTATCAAGGAAAACTCCATCTCTTTAATCATAGCGTCAAAGACAAATTGTATGGGATGGGCGTGACTTTGGCCGCCGGAAATTCATTGAGCTGGTTTCGGGATACCTTTGCGCCAGAAGAAGATTTTGCGACCTTATTAGCGGATGTGGGGACTGTGGCAGCTGGCTCAGATGGGCTGTTGTTCACTCCTTATATCGTAGGGGAACGGACACCTTATAGTGATGCCAAGATTCGTGGCAGTTTTATTGGCATTGACACTCATCATCGATTGCGCCATTTTGGCCGTGCAGTTTTGGAGGGCATCACTTTTTCTTTAAAGGATTCTCAACAAATCATGGCAGATACGACGGGGCGCCATTTTAAACAGATTGTCTCCGTTGGTGGTGGGGCGAAAAACCCTGATTGGCTGCAAATACAAGCAGATATTTTCGATGCTGAAATCTTAACGTTGACTACCGAACAAGGTCCAGGCATGGGAGCTGCCATGTTAGCAGCTATCGGAGCGGGATTATTCCCAGATGCTGAAAGTTGTGCCGAGGTTTTTGTGCACTATGACAAACACATCATGCCTGATCCACAACAAGTAGCGAAATATGCGAAAATTTATGAGATTTATCAAGATGTTTATCCCCAAACTGCACCAATCTGTCATCGTTTACTGACAGAAGAGTAAAAAAATGCCTCATTGCCTTGAAAGGTAAATAAGACATCGGATAATCAGCAAGTCGGCTGATTACTCGATTGCTTTCTTTAAAAAAACGATGGAACCGTATTCGTTTGCCCTGGATAGCGGAAGTTTCATGATGAATGGTAGCTAGTAAGCTTGGGACAAAAAGACTTATAGCCACTTAACATCGTAAAAATTGCTCATGGGTTTCGCCATGAGCAATTGGAAGAAGCCTACTTTTTAAGCATTCCTAGTCTTAAGTTTTGGATTTTTAAAAAGTGGGAAGTAGCCTGGGCAATGCCACCGTATAGCGGGGCATGATCCCCTAACAGGCTCGTCTGAATGGTGATACTTTGCGTAAAACGAGAGACCATTTTTCGACGTATCCGGGGAAGAAGATCGGGAATTTTACGATAGACAGAGCTATTGACGATCAATAACTCAGGATCTTCTGCCACGATGATATTGTTTAGGCCGATACTTAAATAGTCAACATTTTCTAGGGCTAGACGGATGGCATCCACATCACCGGCATTATAGGCGGCTGCAAAAATATCAGAATTAACAAAATCCAAGTCTTTTAATTTGGCAAAAGTATCAAATAACACTCTGTTGGAGGCATATTGTTCGAGACAGCCCTTATTACCACAAGGACAGAATTTGCCATTAGGGAAAAGCGTGCTGTGTCCTAATTCTCCAGAGAAGCCATGGGAGCCAGATTGTAAAGAACCATTGGCTACTGTGCCAGCGCCAATTCCGCTATGAATACTCAGACTGATAATTTTTTGGTAGTCGCCAGTTGTCATAAAGCAGTATTCCCCGACAGCATTAAGGTTGGCTTCGTTTTCTACAAAGACCGGCACACTGAAAAGTTGCTCTAGGGGTTCTTTGATATCCAAGCCAGACAAATCGTAGTAAGGAGTAAAGGTGATGCGGTTATCGTTGACAATCCCGTGGATGGCCAATGAAATCCCCACTAGACCATGGGGCGTCACTGGGGCCTGACTTAAAAAATTGGTGATAATGCTTTGAACAGTGGGCAAGATATTTTCGCTATTGATTGGGGTATTTTTTCTTTCTTCGAGGCGAATCACTTCCCCATCGAGATAAGCCAACATCCCTGCCACATAGTTATAGCCCACATCAAAAGCAAGCGCCAATCCGCAGCGTCCATTAAAGTGCAGCTGAATCGGTTTTCGCCCCCCCATCGAACTAGCGTTACCGATACCAACTTCTTCTACGATATCGTTTTCAATTAGGTTTTTGATAATTTGCGAAACCGAGGCCTTATTTAGATTGGTTAAAGTGGAGATGTTGGCTCGGGAAATATTTTTATTTTCAATAATCGCTTTTAGTACAGTCGCTTCATTTTGCTCACGAATGTCAAGTTTATTAATAATCATGGACAATCCCCTTTTTAAAGTACGTCTTAGAGTTAGTATACTGTGCAAATTAACTGATTACAACTGAAAAAAGGGGGATTCATAAGGTTTTGTAACAAATGTTAGCCAATTATAGTTAAAACCACTAGCCAAAATGGTTGTTTTTTTAACTAACTATTACGAGGAGAAGAAAAAATGGAAACTATTCAATTGACAAAAAATATGACAGTTAGCTCATTTCACAATTTTGCGGATGATTGTATTGGTACTGGCCGGATGGGCTTGGCTCTACAGCGGCAATACCAAGAACAATTACGTCTCGTACAAGAAAAAATTGGGTTCAAGTATATTCGCGGTCATGGCTTATTTAGCGATGACATGGCAATCTACCAAGAATACGAAGACGAAACGGGACAAAAAGTCGCGGAATATAATTTTACCTACTTGGACATGGTGATGGATTTTTATCAAGAAGTGGGTATAAAACCCTATTTAGAGTTGGGCTTCATGCCACAAAAACTAGCTTCTGGGGATCAGACGGTCTTTTATTGGCAGGGAAACGTGACCCCGCCTCGCTCATACGAAGGTTGGTGCCAATTAGTCCAAGCGACCTTACAACACTTAATCACACGCTATGGTCGGGCTGAGGTAGTGACTTGGCCGGTGGAAGTTTGGAATGAGCCGAATTTGCCAGGTTTTTGGCAAGATGCTGATATGACCGAATACTTTAAGTTATTCAAAGAAACTTTTTTGGCGGTGAAAGCTGTCGATGACCAATTCAAAGTTGGGGGACCAGCGATTTGTGGGGTAGATGATATCAATTGGCTACAACAGTTTATGGCCTTTTGTCACGAGGAACAATTGGCGATTGATACGGTGACCCGCCATTTTTACACCATTTCTGATCCAGAGACCGCCGGACATTATAGCTATGTGACTTTGCGAGAAGCACAGGAATCCCTGACTGAGTTGGATATTTCCCGTAGTATTATCGATGACTATCCAGAATATCGTGGCTTGCCGATGCATATTACGGAGTTCAATACGTCTTATCGGCCGGATAGCCCTTTGCATGATACGAATTTGAACGCAGCCTATATCGCTCAGTTGCTTTCAAGATTAGGAGAAACCAGTGCCTCGTATTCTTATTGGACGTTTGGGGATATCTTTGAAGAAATGGGGGTTCCCTTCACACCGTTTCATGGAGGTTTTGGGCTAGTCGCCAATGGCAATATTCCTAAACCAACTTTTTGGACCTTTGCTTTTTATAAAAAACTACAAAAGAACTGTCTTTATAAAGGGGAACACGGCATAGTAACTTCAGATGGCAAGGAGCGCTTTGCTGGCGTTTTTTGGAATTTAACAGCTGAAGCGATGTCTTTCCAACTAGATTTCCCAGAAGAGGTTGAAAAATGGTGTATCACTTCAGAAGTGGTGGATCAACAAACAACCAACCCATTGCAAAGTTGGCATGATTTGGGAGAGCCAGCCAATTTGAGTGCTGAACAAAGAGCGCTTTTGCAGCAAATTGCTCAGCCAAAAGTGACTACCACGGTCACGTCTAACAGCTATTCATTTACTGTACAGCCTCATGGAGTTCATTATTTCGAGGCGCGGCCAAGAAAGCAAACATCTGATCGAGGCTATGATTATCAACGAGTCTTGGCTGGTAGATAAGAAAATTTGTTTATTTGGATTTGATGGGTTTGAAAATTGGTGTGTGGACCACTAATCAAACTACTCGCAATTATTATATTTAGGAGGCTACTATGAGTTATCAATTATTGAATTATCAACGAGAAGCTAAAGAAACAGAGCTTTATGATACTCGGCTGGGATTGGCGATGCATTTAGCATTGGCAGATGAATCAGGAGTGTTTCAGCCATTAAATCAAAACTTTGGGGTCTTGTTTGCCAAAGCACATTCTTTACCAGATGGGTTTTTAGTAGCAAAAGCCCTTAAAAAAACTTGGATTTGTCAGGGAAAAGAGAAATTTTACATCATCGGGATTCGGGTAAATGCCGATGGAACGTTGGATGAAACCAGTGTGGGTAGCATTTTAGTTTTTGAAACGGAAAACTTTATTCAGTATCAAGAACTACCTTTGCTCCACCTAAGTGAAATGCCTCTGATGGATGTTCAATTGGCTTATACGGATGAAGGGTATCAAATCCGGTGGTTAGATAGCTGTGATCAGGCTTATCAAGTGACGACCCCAAGCTTAGATCATGTGGATGAGACTAAAAAGGTTGCCATTCAGTGGCAACCACTTTTGGAAGTAGCAACGGATATTGAAGGGGCAATTCCGAGGAATAGTTTGACCATTAGTGAGGAACAAGGAGATTATTTACAAAAAAAATTGATAACACCCCATCATATCACTGTGGACTTACCGGATGAAGTCGTTGTTGAAAACATGGAAGAACTTACCACGATGAAAGCAACCTTGCGCTATAGTGATGGCTCGAGTCGCCAAGCCGAAATTGATTGGTTTGATTTACCAGCAAGTGCTACTGAAAAAGCTTTTGTAGCAAAGGGTCAAGTGCATCAGGAACATTTTTCTTTCCCGATTGCGACTTATCGCGCGGATCCTTGTATCGGCAAATGGCAAGGGGAATACTACTTTATTGCCACGAATGATTATGATGATAACCGTAGTCTCTATATCCGTAAAGCCAAGACGATTGCTGAGTTAGTTACTGCCCAAGAGATGAAGATTTTGGATAGCGAGATGTACCCTGAAATTGCCAATCTCTTGTGGGCACCAGAATTTCATATTATTAATGATCGTTTGTATATTTTCCACGGTGCAACACCAGGTCCTTTTGAAGAGGAACAATCCCACGTAATGGCTTTGAAAGAAGGCGGCAATCCCTTGGTGCTAGCAGATTGGCAGCGACCGCAAAAAGTCGTAAAAGCAGATGGATCGCCTTTGATTACAGGAGGCATCACTTTGGATATGACGGTGATTAAAGATAGTGGCCGAATCTATGCCGCTTGGTCGCAACGTCAGTTTTTTCCAGTGGATTTAGGTGCGTGGATTTATTTTGCGGAGCTCAATCCTGATCAACCGTGGCAATTATTGACAGAACCAGTAGTCTTAGCAAAACCAGATTATGGATGGGACAATAATCATACCTTTGTCGATGAAGGTCCCTATGCCTTGTATCGAGGAGAAGACATCTATTTAACCATTTCCGGCGCAGCTGTCGACAGTAGCTATTGTGTGGGGTATCTAAAAGCCAAAGTTGGCAGTGACTTGCTCAATCCAGCGGTCTGGGAAAAATCAAATTACCCATTGTTGACTTCTCTGAATGTTCCAGGAGAATTTGGACCTGGACACAATGCTTATGTAGAAGATGAAGAAGGCAATATCTGGAACACTTATCATGCACGTCCAGGTATCGATGCTCCCCGTTCTTCAGGTATCCGGCGGGTACATTTTGATGTAGATGGACAGCCAATTTTGGGAATGACGGAAGCAATGGATGTCAATCCTGAGTTATCTTTGGTGCAAGTAAAAGTAAAGGTAAAATAAAGCGTAAAAACAGCCTGTGAGACTAAATACTCACGGGCTGTTTTTTTGAATCACGGGTTGCAAAGGATCAATCAAAATCAGATTGTTAAAGGTTTTGTTGTTGAAATTGACGAGGAGTCAGCTCAAATTCCTTTTTAAAGGCTTTAATAAAATGAGAATAATTAGTAAAACCAGCATCGTTGCAGGCAATCGTAATTGTGGTCCCTTCTAATAAACGCTCTTTGGCATAGAGCAGTTTCCGTTTTTGGATGTAGGCATGGGGACTAAAGCCGGTATGACGCTTAAATTCCCTAGTAAGGTGTTCGCGGCTAATAAACTGGGCTTTGGCTAGGGTCTCGACTTTGACGGGCTCTGATAAATGGTCTTGGATATAGTGAATGGCGTGGCGAACAACATGATTTTCTTTACTATTCGTCAAGGGAGTATTTTCTTTTTGCAAAGCTAAAAAGCGTTGATTGAGAAAAAGCAGAAACTCGTTAAAACATTGGGTATAGCGCAAGTCACTACCATATTCTTCAGAGGCACTATGTTTTTGTAAATCTTGAATAAAAGGTCGAACTTCGGTTAAACTTGTAGGCAAAAAATGACTTTGGCGGTTATTGATACGGGAAAAGCATAACGTCAAATCTGTTTTAGCGGAAGAATAACGGTGTAAATAAGATTCGTCAAAATAACAGAAAACGCGCTCATAACGGGCAGAAGGTAAGGTTAGCATCATGTGATGGATATCATGATGATGAATTAACAGGATATTTCCTGGTTGCATATGATAGACACAATCTTCCACGTAGTAATCCACTTCCCCATCTAATAGACAATAGATCTCATGAAAATCATGGTAGTGGTACTCTGGTAAAAATGTGATGGGGGTTTCGAAACAGGAATCTTTATAATAAAAATCGAAATCTTTTGAATGAAGATGATCTTGAATCGTTGCTACTGGTTTCGTCGGGGGTCACTCCTTTTTCGCAAGTTTCTCTGATGATATCACATCTAGCATGAAATGGGTCACATTATAGCGTTTTTATTATTTATAAATGTACGTATAATAGCCGTAACAAAACAAGAAAGAAGGTTCATTTAATGAACAACTTCACCATCACCGGTTTCGCAGATGAAATCGCAAGTGACTTAGATACACAAATCAAAGGACTGAAAGAAAACGGCATTGCCCATATCGAAGTCCGAGGCATCAATGGCGTCAATGTCAGTGAATTGACGCTGGATCAAGTACTTACTTACAAAGAAACACTCCATGAAAACGGGATCAAGATTTCTTCCATCGGCTCTCCCATCGGTAAAATCAGTATTGAGGATCCTTTTGAAGAGCATTTAGCGTTATTCAAACATGTTCTCGATGTAGCAGTAGCTTTTGAAAGTCCCTATGTCCGGATGTTTAGTTTCTTCATTCCAGAAGGCAAACCTGCCGACGACTTTCACGAAGAAGTGGTGAAGCGATGGAACCAATTTTTAGAGGTAGCCAAAGATTATCCTCAAATTACCTTGCTTCATGAAAATGAAAAAGACATTTACGGAGATATTCCAGAACGTTGTGCCAAACTTTTGACCGAACTGAACAATCCACAAGTCAAAGCGGCCTTTGATCCGGCCAACTTTGTCCAATGTGATGTGGAAGTCTATCCCCATGCCTATGAATTATTAAAAGATGAAATTGGCTATATGCACATTAAAGATGCCCATTTCGCAGATCATAAAGTCACACCGGCTGGACTTGGCGATGGGCAAGTGGAAGCTGTCTTGCGGGCACTTGTGGCAAACGGCTTTACAGGCTTTGCTTCCTTGGAACCCCATTTGTCAATTTTTGATGGCTTTGCGGCGTTGGAAAAAGAGGGCGTCTCCATTGAAGAAACAAAATCCGATGGTGAAAAACTGTTCACTGTCGCTAGTAATGCATTGAAAAAAATCCTTGTGGAAAACATGGGTCAGGAGTGGAACTAATATAGAAACAGTAAAAATCGGTATCGTCGGCGTCGGTAATATCGGCTCCTTTCATATGCGCAATGTCTTAGGTGGTGAATTAAAAAACGCTGAATTGGTGGCATTGTGTGATAACAATCCAGAAAAATTGGACCGTATCCAGGAACAATACGGGGATCAATTCAAATTATATGATGATGTGGATAACTTGTTGGCAGATCCAGAAGTGGACGCAATCATTATCTCTACGCCCCACTATGATCATCCTGTGATTGCCATTAAAGGTTTGCAAGCAGGCAAACATGTCTTAGTAGAAAAACCGGCTGGGGTGTATACGAAAAAAGTTCGGGAAATGATTGAAGAATCAGAAAAACATCCAGAACTGTCCTTGTCTTTGGTGTATAACCAACGGATGAACCCGACTTATCAAAAGGCCAAAGAACTCGTAGAATCCGGTCAAATCGGTGAATTGCGTCGGACCAACTGGATCATCACCAACTGGTATCGGTCCCAAAGCTATTACAATTCTGGCGGCTGGCGGGCCACTTGGAAAGGGGAAGGTGGCGGTGTCCTCTTAAACCAAGATCCCCATCAATTGGACTTGTGGCAATGGATTTGTGGCATGCCGGAACGGATTTTCTCCTTTGCCTATTATGGCAAACGTCGGGATGTGGAAGTGGAAACAGAAGTAACGGCCTATTGTGAATACGCAAATGGGGCCACTGGGGTCTTTGTGACAACCACTACGGAAACGCCTGGGACCAATCGTTTTGAAATCGTGGGTTCTCAAGGAAAAATCGTGATTGAAGATGAACAGTTGAAATTCTGGCGGACCGTTACCGATGAAAAAGAATGGAACGATACTTACACCGGCGGCTTTGGCGAACCGGAAGTTTGGGAAATCAAGATTCCTGTTGAATTTGACGGCAGCACCGGCCATTTGCGAGTGACGCAAAACTTTGTCAACAATATTCTCTTTGGCGAAAAACTGGTGGCACCAGCGACAGATGGGATTTATGGCTTGTCCATTTCTAACGCCATTCACCTCTCTTCTTGGTTAGGCCAATGGGTTGAGTTGCCGATTGACGAGGAGTTGTTCTTGGAAGAGTTAAACAAGAAAATTGCGGGCTCAAAAGACAAAGATGTGAAAGAAAAAGTCTTGGATACTGAAAATACTTACTAAAAAGAGTGTGAAAAGATGATACGATTCGGAATTGTGGGCTGTGGCAATATCTCCGGTACCCATGCAGAAGCCCTTCAGAAAATTCAAGAAGCCCAGTTGACGGCTTGTTGCGACATAGATGAAGTAAAAGGGCGACGCTTTGGGGAAAAACATGGCTGTAGTTTTTATGGGAATTACCTAGACATGCTAAAAAATGGTGAGATTGACGCAGTAATCATCGCTACGCCGCATTATCTCCATGGCCAAATGACCCTGCAAGCTTTTGAAGCCGGGAAACATGTCCTATGTGAAAAACCGATGGCCATAACGGTCCAAGAAGCTGAACAGGTTTTAGCCAAATGGGAGGAACAGCCAGACTTGCATTATGCCGTGTGTTATCAAAATCGCTTCAACCCTTCCTATGCCCAACTGAAAACGATGATTTCCCAACAAGCTTTCGGGCAGTTAAAAGGAATCAAATGCGAGCTAACCTGGCATCGGGATAAAGGGTATTATGAGGCGGCATCATGGAAAGGTACTTGGAAAAAAGAAGGTGGGGGTACCTTGATCAATCAAGCCATCCATACCTTAGATGTGGTGACTTGGATGATTGAGTTACCAGAGAAAATCAAAGGCAAGATAATGACCACGCTTTTGGAGGAAACCATCGAAGTAGAAGACGCGGCGATGGCGACAGCAGTGCTTCCAGATGACGTGCCGGTGGTCATTCATGCCTCCAACAACTACTCTTCAGATCCCGCCCCATCCGTCACCTTTGATTTTGAAGAAGCCAGAGTGGTGTTGACCGCTGACAAACTGGTAGTCAATGACGTAGCGGCACCTCTTGAAGAAGGCATGGTAAGCGAAGTAGCTAAAGCTTACTGGGGAGCAGGACACCTGCGCTTTGTACGAGCCTTTGTCAATCAGTTAGTCGGCTTGCCAGATCCTCACGCAGAGTACCTCGCCGTTGCGGATGCGTTGGATTCTTTGAAGATGGTTTGTGGGATTTATGAGTCGGATCGTAGTGGGCAGTGGGTTCAACTGAATAAATAGTAAAAAACCATGGAGACTAGTTGGACTAGTGCTTCATGGTTTTTTGCTGAGGTGCATTCAATTTACTACAACAATTGTTGGTAGTAGAGATTGTCAAAGCGAATCAATGTCGGCTCCTTTCGTCCGCTACGGGCATTTTTCCGATAATCTTTTGGGGAGTGACCAATTTTCTGCAAAAAATTACGATTGAAGGTTCGCGTGTTTTGAAAACCAGATAAGCTAGCGACTTCTGTTATAGAATAATCGGAGTTTGCTAGTAAATAGCAAGCTTGATTGATGCGGTACTGGTTGATTAGTTTTGGAAAGGTGGACTCAAGTTTTTGGGTAATGACCTTGGATACGTAATCTTTACTATAGCCGATATCTTCACTCAGCTGACTCAAAGTAACTTCATTTTGAAAATGAGAAGAGACCCACAATAGAATTAATTCTAAAATATTCTCTTTGCCTCGTGTTTTGACTAGCTTGGTATGTTGCTCATATAGATATAAGATTTCATATAAAGCGGCTTTGTGTCTAAAAAATGAGTTGCTCTCAAATAATGAATCGTAGAGCTGATTAGATTTAGTGCGTCCCACCGGAATGACAGGATTTAAGAAGGATTTCCCTTTAATTAATGGAAGATAGTCTTCTAGATACTCGGGAGAAAAAATCCAAATATGACCAGAGTTTTCCATTTCAGCTTCTACTTGATGGGTTTGATAGGGGAGAATTAGGGCGATATCGCCAGCTTTTAAGGTGTGAATTTCAGAATCGATTGTCAATAGAAATTCGCCAGTTTCACCAAACCATAATTCGAAACTCCGATGAAGATGCTCAGGATAGCTGAGATTCTCCGGATGATATTCCACGTGGGAAATTTTTTCCCCGAAGTGATAGGATTCCAATTCAGTCATTTTTAACCCTCCCATTTAAGAAATCATAGTCAACTGATTACGTCTATTAGTGTACTGAAATTGTCTTGTTTTTGCAAGCGTTTCAGAGTAAAGTTGAATCAAGGAAGAGAAGTAAGCGCTATTAATTTATTTGAATCAGGGTTTAGAAGGAAGTTGTGTCGCAAGGTTTTTTTATGCATCAATGTTTGTTATTTAAACATACCAACGGAGGGGAAACACATGAAAAAGTTTGGAAAAGTTGCAGTGACAGCAATGGCACTAGCCTTATTGGCTGGGTGCGGTAGTGGAAATGGTAAAGGAGACAAAGATGGTGGCACGCAAGCCACAGATAGTGATGGCAATAAAAAATATACAGCCTTTATGGCGGTACCTGGTTCTGAAGTTCCCGATGATTCTCGTTTAAACAATGTTTTTGCAGAAGAATTTGGTTGGCGAGTGAAAGTTAGCTGGCTGACGGGTCAAACTGCAAAAGAACGGATTGGGGTTATGGTATCTGGTGGCGAGTATCCAGATATCGTGGATGCTTCCGATGGTCGTTCAGCGATGATTGATGCTGGAGCTTATGTTCCCTTAGAGGATAAGCTAGATGACTATCCGAATTTGAAAGCCACATTAAGTGATATTCAATGGGAAAAAATTAAAGCTGATAATGATGGCCATATTTATACGATTCCACAATTTGCTCAAAAAGATGGTACCGTGGATACGGCAACTAGTTATGGTGGCGAAGCTTTCTGGATTCAAAAACGTGTCCTCAAATGGGCGAACTATCCAGAAATTAATACTGTCGAACAGTATTTTGATTTGATCAATAAGTATTTAGCTGAAAATCCTGATACTGATGGTCAAAAAAATATCGGTTTTGAAATCTTATCTGATGACTGGCGTTACTTCTGTTTGGAAAACCCACCGCAATTCTTAGCGGGATATCCAAATGATGGCGCAGCTATTGTCGATCCAGACACAATGAAAGCAAAAGTATATGACAAAATTCCAGAAGCCAAAGAATACTACAAGATTTTGTCTGAACAATTTGAAAAAGGAACGATTGACCCTGAAACCTTTACTGCTAAATATGACCAGTATATTGCAAAATTATCTTCTGGTCGAGTGTTGGGGATGATCGACCAAGGTTGGAACTTCCAATCTGCAAGAGATTCATTGGTTTCTCAAGGGAAAGATGAATTAACTTGGGCACCTCTTGATTTGACTTTGGATGAAAATGTTCAACCACAATACCGAGAAGGTGGCGTCTTGTCTACTCAAGGTGGGATTGGGATTACCACTAGCTGTAAAGATGTTGATGGCGTATTGCAAATGTGGGATGACATGGTTTCTGAAAAAGGGATGATCCTACGCAACTGGGGCGAAAAAGGCGTTGACTATGAAGTTGACGACGACGGCATGTTCTACCGCACTGACGAACAATGGGTAAATTGGAAAGATACCGATTATGTTCAAAAGAATAGTGTAGCGTTTGGTTATATGCCTGGTTACCGTGGTTACTTGCCAGATGGAAAAAATACAATTTTGCCTTCTGAACAAATCTCTGAATTCCGCAAAACATTGTCTGATATCGATAAAGAAGTGTTGGATGCTTATAAAGTAGACAACTGGACTCAAATGGTACGCTTGCAAGATCCAATTCAACCATGGTTCCCAATCTATACAGAACGGAACAAATGGACTTCTTCTGATCCAGCTGGGATTGCTAGTCAAAACATGCAAGAAGTGAAAATGCAATGGTTACCAAAAGTCATCATGGGCGGACCAGCAGCTTACGAACAAAACTGGGAAGATTATATGACTGCTTATGATAGTCAAATCGATTACAAAGCCTTTGAAGATACATTGACTAAAGAAGTGAAACGTCGGGTAGAAATCGAAAAAGAACTAGAAGCAAAAGTTGACAAATAGTCTGCTGTAGCGAGGTGATGGGAGTTGTGAAAATAACAACTCCCACAATCTTGCTTTGCTACATACTCGAAGATTTGGGGGAATAAGAAATGAGCGGAAATTCAACGATGTTAGATTCAAACGAGGGTATTCCAAAAGCAAAACGAAAAACATTTTGGGAACGTGTCTGGGCTCAAAAAGATCTGTGTTTACTTTGTCTGCCATTTGTCATTTACATTCTTTTCTTTAATTATGCACCGTTATCTGGCTGGTTGATGGCTTTCCAAAAATACCGTCCTGGTACTGGTCTTTTTGATCAAGAATGGATTGGACTTGAAAATTTCCGAATGTTGTTTGCTGATCCAAACTTTTTACGGGTTGTCCGCAATACTTTGGCAATGAGTTTAATCAATTTGACTTTGGGTTTTGTTTTCTCGATTGGCTTTGCGGTCTTATTGAATGAAGTCAAAAATAAACATTTAAAGAAAATCATGCAAACTGTCTCTTATCTGCCTTACTTTTTATCATGGATTATTGTAACAGGGATCGTGTTGGATGTGCTGAGTCCTGAAACGGGGATTATTAACCAACTACTGATGCAATTTAACTTTGTAGACAAGCCGATTAGTTTCCTTTCCGAACCGAAATATTTCTGGTGGATTGTTGGTTTCTCTAATGTTTGGAAAAGTACTGGTTGGGGAAGTATCATCTACCTTTCTGCGATGTCAGCTATCAACGAAGAACTGTATGAATCCGCCGAAATGGATGGTGCCAGCCGCTTGCGGAAAATCTGGCATATCACTTTACCAGGAATTAAACCAACAATCTTTATCCTCTTATTAATCAATATCGGAAATATCCTAAATGCTGGGTTTGAAGTGCAATACTTGTTAGGGAATGGCTTAGTTCAACAAGTTTCCCAAACTATTGATATTTTCGTGTTGAAATATGGGATTAGCTTGAACAACTACTCCTTTGCCACAGCAGCCGGGATTTTCAATGGTGTGATCAGTATCATCTTGATTACATTAGGTAATAAACTTGCCAAAGTTGCTGGCGAAGAAAGTTTGTTCTAATCAGAGGAGGAAAAAAAGATGAAACGAGTTGCGATTTCAGATCGACTATTCGATATATTTAAGTGGATTTTTCTAATTTTATTCACGTTGGCAACCCTGTATCCAATCTTAAACACCTTAGCAGTCGCCTTTAACGACGGACTAGATGCTTTGCGTGGAGGGATTTATCTGTGGCCACGAACTTTTACCTTGGATAATTTCAAAGCTGTTTTAGCCAAACAATCGTTACTAAACGCAGCTTTTATCTCGGTGGCTCGAACGGTGATTGCTACTTTATCACAATTGTTTTTAACATCATTGTTGGCTTATATCCTTAGCCGAAAAGAATTTATCTTTCGGACACCGGTTACTTTATTGTTCATCTTCACCATGTATTTGAATGCTGGGATAATTCCTAATTACATGTGGTTGAATAAAATCGGTTTGACGAATACATTTTGGGTTTATATCTTGCCGGGGATGATCAGTGCTTTTAACTTATTGGTTATCCGGACTTATATCCATGGAATCCCTGAAAGTTTAGTCGAAAGTGCCAAAATCGATGGGGCCAGTCATATCCGGATTTTCTGGAGCATTATCTTGCCATTGTGTAAACCAGTGTTGGCAACCGTTGCTTTATTTATCGCTGTTGGTCAATGGAACTCTTGGTTTGATGCGATGTTGTACAACGGCTTTAATGAAAAACTTAGTACGTTGCAATACGAATTGATGAAACTCTTGTCTTCTGTAACAAGTCAAGGGGCCAACGCCAATGATATGCAAAATGCCGCTCAAGCAGGTGGTGGCGGCATGGTGACCCCAACTTCGGTACGGGCAGCTACGACAATCGTCACAGCCTTGCCAATCGTCTGCCTGTATCCATTCTTGCAAAAATACTTTATCAGTGGTCTGACTATTGGTGGGGTTAAGGGTTAATTTAAGGCTTAAAAGAAAGGTTTTAAAAGGTGTTTATTATGAGAAAATCTGGAAATAGTCAAGCGATTATGGACAAGTTGAGTTTGGTAGCCGATTACTTATTGGTAGGCGTGCTCTGGCTACTTTGCTCAGTACCGCTTGTTACGACGGGGGCAGCAACTAGTGCCATGTATCGCACGGTTTATCAATGCATGTTCCAAAAAGAAGGCTATGTCTTAGGGACTTTTTTCAAGGCATTTAAACAGTCCTTTTTCCAAAGTTCATTGATTTGGACGGGGTATCTGGTGTTGGCAAGTTCTTTTCTGCTAAATCGTCAACAACTTGCTGGGAGTTATTCCTTGCTTTCAGATGCTATCCAAATTGTTTTAGGGATTTGTTTGTTGGTTCTCTTGCCCTTGGTGGTGTTGGTATTGGCTTATATTGCTCGTTTTGAAGATCCTTTAAGAATAATTTTACGCAATTGCGGTCTTTTAGCGCTAACCCATCTTGGAAAAATGATCCAAATGCTCGTCTTGTATACCGTAGTGATCGTAGGGATTTGGCTATTACCAGTTTTTGCTCTGGTGTTATTACCTGTTGTAGTGAAAAAAACAGTACCCATTTGTGAAAGCTTATTTGGATTTTGTACCATTGAAAATGCATCATAAGGATTAATTATCAAGATAAATCACATTCAGAAACACGGGAATATTCGAGCTAAATACATTGTAATGCCACTGTTTCCAGAAGCTGTCCGGTAAATCCTACAGGCTGTAGCAGCAATGCCAATTTAGTTCGGATATTTTTCTTGCAGAAACGACTACTCTTCTTGTTTGATCAGCTGCATGATTTTGTAGTATATCCCAGTTGATCGTAGCAGAGTATTGTCGGATTGTTTCTTATTGTAAAGTTGAAAGAATGTTGGAGGAAAAAACATGATTACCCATTCAGAGGCAAAAGTTGAAGCACAAAAAATTGTGGCACAAATGACCATAGACGAAAAAATTGGTCAAATCAATTTCCGCGCCCCAGCCATCCAACGCTTGGGCATTACGGATTATAACTATTGGAATGAAGCCCTTCATGGCGTGGCGCGGGCGGGGGTTGCCACCGTCTTTCCGCAAGCGATTGGCTTAGCAGCAATCTTTGATGATCAGTTGATGGAAGAAATTGCTGGGGTGATTGCTGAAGAAGGCCGTGCAAAATACAACCAGTACCACGCAGAAGGAGACAATGATATCTACAAAGGGTTGACATATTGGTCGCCTAATATCAACATTTTTCGGGATCCACGTTGGGGTCGCGGGCAAGAGACTTATGGCGAAGATCCTTATTTGACGTCTCGACTTGGTGTGGCTTTTATCAAAGGCTTGCAAGGGGACGGCCCTTATCTGAAATTAGCGGCCTGCGCCAAGCATTTTGCGGTTCATAGTGGACCAGAAGCGGATCGCCATTCTTTCGACGCGGTAGTGAATGATAAAGATTTGTATGAAACTTATCTACCTGCTTTTGAAGCTGCTGTAAAAGAAGCCGATGTGGAAAGTTTCATGGGAGCCTACAATGCAGTAAACGGGATTCCAGCATGTGTGCACCCCGAATTGTTACAAGATATTTTACGTGGTAAATGGGCGTTTGAAGGGCATGTTGTCTCAGACTTTGGCGCTTTGGAAGATGTTCATGAGCACCATCACTATACTGAAAATGCGGCGCAAACCATGGCCTTGGCGATGAAGATTGGTTGCAATCTATGTGCAGGGAATGTTTCTGATAGCTTGCATCAAGCGTTAGCAGAAGGCTTGGTGACAGAAGCAGAAATTACGCAAGCAGTAGTAGAACTTTACACAACTCGCGTTCGTTTGGGCATGTTTGATGAGACCAATCCTTATAATGCTATTCCTTATGAAGCCAATGATAGTAAGGAGCATATGGCACTATCTTTGAAGGCTGCCGAAAAAGCTTTAGTTTTGTTGAAAAATGACGGCATCTTACCGATTAAAAAAGAAAGCGTAAAAAATGTGGCAGTCATTGGCCCAAATGCTCGTAGTATCGAAGCATTGCAAGGCAATTATTTTGGTGTTGCTTCGCGAAATGTGACTTTCTTAGATGGCATTCAAGACTATCTGGAAGATGATGCACGGGTGTATTATGCGCCAGGTTGTCACTTGTTCCAAGAATATGCAGAATCGACCTTGTCTCGTCCTCATGAGCGAGCATCAGAAGCAATCATCGCTGCCAAACATGCTGATACCGTGGTGATGTGCCTTGGTTTGGATCCGACAATCGAAGGAGAACAGGGAGATTCCGGTAATGTCTACGGTTCTGGTGACAAAGAGACGTTGGGCTTGCCGGCAGAACAGATTCGCTTGTTAGATCAAATTTTAGCATTGGATAAACCAGTGATTTTGGTAGTGGCAGCTGGTTCAGCAATTTCTCTGTATGGTCGAGAAGAGCATCCAAATCTTCATGCCATCCTTCATGCTTGGTATCCTGGTAGCCAGGGTGGAAAAGCGTTAGCGAAAGTCTTGTTTGGCGAAATTAGCCCAAGTGGTAAATTACCAGTGACATTCTATCGGACCACTGACAATCTACCGGATTTCAAAGATTACGGCATGAAAAATCGGACTTATCGTTACTTGGAGGAAAGTCCCTTGTATCCATTTGGTTACGGTTTGACGTATGGCCAAATTGCTTTGGCTGATCTGCAAGTAGAGACGCAAGAAAAAGACTACTTGATCAAGGGAACCATTACCAATACCAGCGATTGCGCTATGGAAGAAGTACTACAAGTTTACGGTAAAACCGATTCGAAACATGAAACGTTAAATGGTAAACTCGTGGCCTATAAACGTGTAGCATTGGCACCCGGAGAAACAAAAACGGTGACGGTACCTGTTGCCAAAATCAATCTTACTGTGGTTAATGAAGCGGGGGAACGATTATTTGATGGCGAACAAATTACCTTTACGTTAGGGACAACCGCGCCATGTTCACGGGCTCAAGAATTAGGCCAACCGGCACCACTTGTGGCAACAGTCCCACTTGTGGAAACCGTAGTAATTTAGTAGGAGAAACGGATGAAAACATATACGAATCTTTTTAAAACATATGGTTATGATGAAAATGAAATCCAAGACCGTTTAACGCAAATCTGGGAAGAAATTTTTGTCGGACCGGATAAGGTTTATTTTGAAACAGCAGATGCAGGTTATCTAGTGGATACCGGAAACGATGATGTACGGACAGAGGGCATGAGTTACGGCATGTTGATGGCGGTTCAGTACGACAAAAAGGAAGTCTTTGACCGGCTTTGGCGCTGGGTGATGACTTATATGTATATGGATAGCGGGGAACATGCCCATTATTTCGCTTGGTCGGTCGCTCCTTCTGGTCAGAAAAATGCATATGGACCCGCTCCGGATGGGGAAGAATTCTTTGCCTTGGCGCTGTTTTTTGCAGCCAATCGCTGGGGGGATGGAGAAGGGATATTCAATTACTCTCATCATGCCCGAGAATTGTTGAACTATTGTATTCATAAAGGGACTGAATTTCCTGGCATGCCTATGTGGAACAATGAAAATAAATTAATCAAGTTCATCCCAGAAGTAGAATTTACCGATCCTTCTTATCATGTACCGCATTTTTATGAACAATTTGCTCTTTATACAGAACCTAGCGACCGGCCGTTTTGGAAAGAGGCGGCGAGGGCTAGTCGAAGGTATTTGAAAAAGGCCATTCATCCAGAAACTGGGTTGAATCCAGAATACAGTTGGTACGATGGCAGTCCACAATTGGAAAGTGAACATCCGCATTTCTTTAGTGATGCCTATCGGACAGCCATGAATGTGGCGCTTGATATGCAGTGGTATGGTGAAGATGTTGTACTCAAAGATCGGTTGGCTCATTTGCAACAATTTTTCCATGCACTACCAGCTGGGGCAGAAAATTACATTTATACTGTGGAAGGGGAAAATACTGGAGAAGAAATCTTACATCCAGTAGGCTTGCTAGCAACCTTAGCCGCGGCCTCCCTTGCAAATCCTGAAACAGAAATCGCCCGAGAATTTGTGACACGTTTCTGGCAAACGCCCCTTCGTAAAGGCGTGCGCCGATATTATGATAATTTTTTGTATGCTTTTGCCTTTATGGCTTTGAGTGGTAACTATCGTATTTACTAATTTTTTGACTGGTCAGCAGAGGTATTGAGGAAAATCTCAGACTAGGCTGACCAGTTTTTTACATAGGGAATTTCATTTAGGAGGAATAAATGGCGTGTGGCAACGAATTTGGGAATATCAGGAACAGGATTACCGCAGTGCTCCTTGCGAGATTGAACAACAAGTACAAGTAGTGCGAATTCGGTTAAATCATTATGGGGATCAATGGCGTGTATTGTTTTCTAACCTTTATGGTAGAGGGCCGTTAGTGTTTGATAAGGTGACTGCACAGGTGAAATCGGCAGAGCTCATTGCACGCACACCGGTAGTTCCCCTGACTCTTCATGGAAAGTCGGAAATACAGCTAGCCCCTGGTTGTGAGCAGTTGGCAAGTGATCCTATTTTATTATCAGCTGCACCAGGAGAAGTGTTAGAAATCACTACTTATCTAGCCAAACCGGTGCAACTGACTAGTTTTCTAGTGAGTTATGCTCGTTTGCAACAGGAAGTGCTGAATTATCGTTGGGTTGAGAATTTCTGGACCCATCCCTTGGATAATTATCAGCTCTTTCAAAATGCGTTGTGGAATCCACGAATGTACGTTATCTATGGTATTTCGGGCCTACAATTGCAAGGAAACAGTCAGACCCTGATAGCTTTTGGGGATTCGTTGACACAACAGGGATTTTGGACGGATCATTTCAAACAGCGCCTGGTGACAGAGGGCTTTTCACAAGTGGCACTCGTAAATCGTGGCATTGGGGGAAACCGGGTATTGCTAGATACAGATGCTACAGCCGATGACTTTAGCCGTCATGGGCGAGCTGGGGTGAAGCGGTTTTTGTCAGACGTTTTTGCGGATGGGCCAGTTAGTGGCTTGATCCTTTTTCATGGTATTAATGATTGTTTGACGATTGGCGAGAGACCTGTCGCTGAGGGATTAGCCGAATTAACCGCGGCTTTTCGGTTTATGATTGAGGAAGCCCATTTGCGGCAAGTACCAGTGATTGGAGTGACACTTCTTCCTTTTAATCAATCAGCCTTTTACAGTGAAAAGGCCGAAAGTTTGCGTCAAGGATTGAATCATTGGCTGCGTAATAAAGCGCCAATTGAGGCACTATGGGACTTTGATCAAGTCGCCGGAGATCCTCAAGATTCTCAAAAACTCTACCAATTATTTGATAGTGGCGACGGGTTGCATATTTCCAGTGTAGGTGGGAATCATTTGGCGGCTGCGGTTGATTTCCAGCAGTTGGCTACGTTACTTGGTATTGATTAAGCGAAAAATGGAGGGGTTCAAATGAAAGTCTTTACTACGTTACTATATGACAACAAACCCAATGTATCCTATACAAGTTATCTTCATGAAGGCTCAGAGGAAATTGATAAAGACCGGCAATTTCCGGCCATGATTATTTGTGGTGGGGGAGCATATCTAGGGATTTCTGATCGCGAAAAAGAACCGGTGGCCTTGCATTATCTGCAAGCCGGTTTTCAAGTCTTTGTATTGGATTATCAAACAGAAGCCACTGGTAATGCGCAATATCCGAATCCACTTTTAGATTTGGCGATGTTGATGAAACAAATTCGCCTGCAAGGGGAAACGTGGCAGATTGATAACGATAAAATTGCCATTATCGGCTTTTCAGCAGGAGCCAATCTTTGTGCTCAATTAGCAACCCATTGGCACAATCGTTGGCTAGCAGAAGGGGTTGGAACCGGCGATAATCAGCTTCTGAAACCCAATGCTGTTATTCTCGCTTATCCGTTATTGGACTTCATTGTCCAAGAAAAATATGCCAATCTAGATCCTCGGATTGACCTAAGTCTCAGCTATACCGATACCACGAAGCGAGATTTTATGCATCATGCCAATAAAGTCTTTTTAGGCAAAGAGTATACAGAAAATCGGATGAAAGAGGCGAGCCCTTATTATTTCTTATCAGGAAAAACACCGCCTACATTCCTTTGGACAACAGCCCAAGATGATCTTGTCTACCCACAACAATGTTTGCGTTATGCTAATAAAATGATGGAACTAGGTGTGCCAGTAGAGTTGCATTTATTTGAAGAAGGGCAGCATGGCCTCTCGTTGGGAACCTACCAAGCATCTGGTGATCCCACGTTGCAAAATGCTGATGTCGCTCAGTGGCAAAATTTAGCTTTACGTTTTTTACACCGGCGTTTCGGTGAATTTTAAAAGAATGAGGAAAACAGATGAAGAAAAGCCTTGAAACAATTCAGAATCCGATTATTCCCTTGGATTATCCAGATCCAGACGTCATTCGGGTGGAAGATACGTATTATATGGTCACCACTACGATGCACTTTATGCCTGGCTGTGAAATTTTACGTTCTTACGATTTATTGCACTGGGAACATGCGGCATTTGTCTATGAGCGCTTGGACAGTACGGCAGGCCAGCGCTTAGCAGAGGGGAAAGACAGTTATGGCAAAGGAATGTGGGCGGCCTGTTTACGATATCATGAAGGACGTTTTTATGTCTTTTTTGTCGCCAATGATACCGGCTTGACCTATTGTTATACTGCTGAAAAAATTGAGGGACCTTGGGATAAGAAAATCATTGAAGGTTTCTATCATGATTGTTCCGTGCTGTTTGAAAAGGAACGTGTTTTTATCGTCTATGGAAACAGTAATGTCTGGTTGACGGAATTGAAACCCGATCTCAGTGGCCCGAAAGCTGGGGGCATCCATCGTGTGATTGTCTCAGAAAAAAATCCTCGGTTAGGCTATGAAGGAGCTCATTTTTATCAAATCAATGGCAAGTATTACATTTTCTTGATTCACTCAGATCCAAAGGTTTGGCGACGGATTGAGGCTTGCTTTGTGGCGGAGGATTTGGAAGGTGAATTTGTCGGCGGTGATGTCTTTAATGATGATAACGGGTATTGCAATCAAGGCATTGCCCAAGGTGGTATCGTGGATACGCCAAAGGGAGACTGGTACGCGATCTTGTTTCAAGATTATGGTGCAGTAGGACGGTTACCCATACTTTTACCAGTAACTTGGCAAGACGATTTTCCAGTTTTTGGTGAAGAAGAAAAGACGCCACAGCAATTTTTTATTACCGACAATCGACCGGAATATGTGTATTCGCCTCTTGTAGGGAGTGATGATTTTAAAACGTTAGCCAAAACGCCTTACCGAATAAAACCGCAATGGCAATTTAATCACGAACCGGATTTGTCTGGCTTCTTATTGGATCCAAAACGTGGCTGTGTGGAATTAACGACGACACGGCTTGCACAATCTGTGACAACGACGCCTAACGTCTTAACACAGCGGATGCGCTATCCAAAATGTGCAGCCACCGTGACAATCGATGGGACAAAAATGAAAGATGGGGATTGTGCCGGATTAGCTGCCTTTCAATCCGCTTATGGTTTTATTGGTTTATCCAAAGAGGAAGGCCAGTATTATCTTGTCATGGAGACCCGTGAACTAGATGATTCCAGTTTGCAAGCAATGCCTAAAGAGGCAACTAACGGTAAATCCACTCGTATTTTGTGGGAAAGTGGAAAAGTCACGCTAAAGGTAGCCGCTGATTTTCATGAAATGACGGATTTGACCCGGTTTTATTACCAAAACGAAGGGACTTTTTTGCAATTAGGAGAGGCACATCCGGTGGCATTTAAAATGGATCATTTTAGCGGCTGTCGTTTCGGGCTATTTATCTATAATAGGAAAACCATTGGAGGCACCGCGTCGTTTCAGTCTTTTGATTACCAAGTTTAAGAAGCGGGATTTGTTAGAAAAGCTCTAGGCCAATTGCTGTTTTGGTGGAAATATGTTATACTGTATCTTACACGAAAGATATTGTTACGCGAGAAATACAAGGATATTTTTAAGAAATTTGATCCAACTGGCGCAGCTTCAGGGCTGCAAGGGTGTGTTAGTAGGTTATGGGAACACACTGTTTAAATGAGAAATACTTGATTTTAAGTAATAGTCTGATCTAACTTTAGAGTAAAGATATTGAGTAGTTAGATGGCCTTCTTCCGTTTGGGAGAGGGCCATCGTCCATTTTGGGGATGGCATCATCATAAATGCCGAGTAAAAGAAGCTGATCTGTGTTAGAGAGCAAGGGGGAAAAATAAAGTCCGTCTAGGTGTTAACGGCAACGATAAAATGTAGGAAAATGGCAATTTAAAATGGCTCTTTGTCAATAAGGACTGATGAGTTGTGTAAAATCAAATCTGGGTCAGAATGAACCACATTCTGGCTCAGATTTTTTTGTTATCTTACATTGATTAATTGATTGATCAAAAAGATTCTAATTCTCATGTTCTCGAATGATTTAAATCCGTAGGATACTCGTTTCATTGTCTTTATGTGGGTATTCTTCGCTTCTATTTTTCCATTGGAATAAGGATAGATCATTGCGTTGGTGATGCCTTCTTCATAGGTCAGAAGGTTTTGAAGCTTTTCTCGAAAGCCGTCATCTAACGTTTCGGGAAGTTCTGCCAATAAGGAGAAAAATAAGTCAGGGTCTTTGTCTCGAAAGGCTTCAACTAATTCATGAAAAAAGGGATACGCCTCCTTTAGGGGCGCAGAAAACTCAAGCAATCGATCAATCATCATTGCTTCAGTAAGAAATGGGTATTTTGGCGCTCGGAAACTTTTCCATGTTTTGTATTCATAATGGTTGATGTTTGCACGATTTTTTAGCAAAAAGCGCCAGTTCTTTTTCAGTTTTTCTGCTTGGCTTTTCTGTCCTGCTTTACGAAGTTCATTCATTTCACGGATACGCAACTCATTGAACGCTTGATTCATGTGTTTGACAATATGAAACCGATCAATCACTACTTTCGCATTTGGCAGAACACGTTTGGTGAGCTGGAAGTAGGCGGCGTTCATGTCTGTCACCAAGAATTCTACTTCTTCCGGATTGGTACAACCTGAGAAATAGCTTGTTAATCGGGGTAATTTACGCGTAGGCAAAACATCTATTAATTTTCCTGTTTCGCCATCTGCGCAAATAAAGCTCATTTTATCTTCTATGGAAGCATGCGAACGAAATTCATCAACCATCAATACTCTTGGGAGAATCTTCTTAGATTGTTTTGCCAAATAGCTTTTAAACTCTTTCAATGTACGAATAACGGTGGTCAAAGATACCTGACAGCTTTTCGCAATAAAAGATAAAGATACTTTTTCAGTCAGTAAAGAAGCAATTTTATATCTCACATGATTTGCGATTGAATGTCTGGGTTGGACAAAATAACTTTGAGCCGTCCAATGGGTTCGGCAGTTTTTACAGGTATAGCGCTGCTTTTTTAGGCGCATAACCAAAGGCATATGATTGCATTGTTCAAAACGGACAATCGTTTCCTTCTTCCCATTTTTCACTATAATTGCTTTCCCGTTTCCATCTACCACAGTAGAACCACAACTTCTACAAGCACGAGGAGTAGGCGAGAGAACAGCATAGACTTACCATACTTTTCAAGATAACTCAATATCAAACGCCGTCTAGTATACAGTGTTGATGAAGCAAGCAAAAACGATTAAGATTCTCTCTATTTGGTCACACTGTGAACGTGGAATGTAATATAGTAGTTTCCTTTTCTGTGTAGAGATACAGCTGGAATGGCAACAGTTTTTTTGACAAATTTTATAAGGTGCAGAACTTCCTTCCGTATGCTATTCCGATTGTCCTTGACAATGAGCCTCCTCGGATGTGACGATCTTCGGCAGGAGCTAACAGTTAAAGTTAGACTGCCTCGCTAGCGTTAGCACATCCGAGCTCATTATCAAGGATTCGCTGCGCCAATCTCTGGTTACGGTAACCAACCGGTGTCTCGTAGCCAAGTGTACCGTGCAACCGAAGGTGGTTCCACCAATTGACATAGTCAAATAACTCCAAATCCAATTGTTGTAAGGTTTCAAATGTGTATTGATAGACAAATTCTACTTTCAACGACTTATAAGTTGATTCAGCTACGGCATTATCAAAAGGACAGCCTTTATGACTCAATGATCGATTGATGTCAAAAGTTGTTAATAATTCATCAATAGCTTGGTTATCAAACTCTTTTCCACGATCAGTATGAAAAATCTCAACCTCTGTCAGAGGTTGTTTGATACGGCTAAATGCTTTTTTTACTAGAACGGCATCTTTATGTTCTCCACAAGAATAGCCGAGAATTTCTCGATTGAACAGATCCAAAATGAAACAGATATAATTCCATTTTTTCCCGACTCGTACATAAGTCAAGTCTGTTACGATCGCTTCTAATGGGTTGTCTCTTAAGAATTTACGATTCAATACGTTTGTCGTTTTGGCTTCATTGCAAGTAGAATGATGTACTTTAAAATAAGCAACAGTATAGCTCGATTTTAATCCTCTATTTTTCATGATTCTACTAATTTTTCGTCGGCTGATCCGAATGCCTCGTTTTGATAAGGCTTTTTTTATTTTTCTTGAGCCGTAGGCCTTTCGGCTGCGGATAAATTCTTCAGCGACTACTTCTTCAAGTTCTGATTCGTCTTTCTTTGGTTTTGATTGATAATAATAGGACTGACGTGATAGACCTAATATTCTGCACATCGCTGATATAGGGTAAAGATGCTTATTCGCATCGATTACTTGTCTCTTCGTCCGAATATCAGCGCTGCTTGCTTTAAAATATCATTTTCCATTTCTAATTGCTGGTTTCTTTTACGTAGTTCTAACAATTCTTTTTGTTCAGGCGTAAGATTATCTTTTCCTTTGAATGAACCACTCGTTTTAGATTGCTTTACCCATTTGTCAAATGCTGAAGCCGTTAGTTCATATTCTCGAATGATTTCTACACGTGGCTTTCCAGCTAAGTAAAGATTGACGATTTGTTGCTTGAATTCTTGTGAAAAAGTTCTTCGTGTTCTCTTAGACATAAAAATTCCTCCTGGTATGTTTTCTTCTAGTCTACACACCTTAATTTTTCTGTCTAGTTAATTGTAGCCTATCCATCCCGCTGATGAACAGGGGGAGGAGGAGACTCCTGTGTACCTTTTCCAAGGTGGTTTAGAAAATGTTTAAAATAAAAAAAGGAACAGCATAAATGTTTTCGAAATGCTTTCGCACCAACATTTACCTGTTCCGTGGGTTTGGCACCCAATGGGCCATGAAGGACTCGAACCTTCGACACCTTGATTAAGAGTCAAGTGCTCTACCAACTAAGCTAATGGCCCAAAATTTATTACTTTGATATAGTATCACTATTTTAAAATGTTGGCAACAATAATCTATGGTTTTTTTAGGAGGTAAAAATGGATCGAAACATTTATGACGTCATGTTTGAGAACTATAAAGATCTGGTTGGAATAAATGAATTGAGAGAAATGTTAGGAGGGATAGGTAGAAATAAAGCTTATGGGTTACTAAAAGCGAACAAGATAAAACATGTCAAGATAGGCAGCAACTACAAGATTCCTAAAAAGTGTGTGATCGAATACTTACAAGATGCCCAAAATGTGGCAGATGAGCATACGCAGGCTATGGTATAATAAAGGTGTTAGAATTGCGTTTTCCATAGCTTGCTTTTTTCAGTTTTAGGAGGATTTGAATTGAAATTACGAGCGAATATTGTAGAAAAAAGAGGAACTCTCCAAGTTGTTGTAACAATAAAAGATGATTTTGGAAAAACTTCTCAACGATGGAGAGATACCAAACTAAAAAAGAAAGGAAATAAGAAAAGAGCTGAAAGAATAAAAGACCAATTTATATCTGAGATTGAGCAAGAAATTGCTATGAAACAAGAGGATTATCTTGTTTTAAAACAGGAAAGAACCGAAACACCTTTTGTCGATTACCTATATAGTTATCTTGAAACTGCTAAACCACAACTGTCTAAAACGTCTTACTTTAGTTATAAACGTTACATCGATATCAGGATAAAGGATTATTTTGGACCAAGTGGAATTATGTTATCTGATTTAAAACCGGTCCACTTGCAAAGGTTCTATCAAAAAATATTAGACGATGGGTGCACTGGAAATACTGCTCTACACTATCACGCCTTTATTAGAAAAGCTTTACAGGAAGCTTTTATGACAGAACAGATAGATAAAAATATTGCTGACCGTGTACGTAGACCAAAAAAGGACTCCTTCGTGCCAAACTTTTACACAAAGGATGATGTGCTAAAACTACTTCAAATATTCAAAGGTGAGAAGCTCTATCCAATAATTCTATTAACAGTATTTTATGGATTTAGGAGAAGTGAAGTTTTAGGGCTTAAATGGGATGCGATTGATTTTGTGAATAAGACGATTACCATTAAACATGTAGTTTTGGAAAATAAAGAAGACTTAACAACTGTTCTTAAAGAAGACAGAACTAAAAATGCTTCCAGCTATCGTTCTGTTCCTTTAATAGAAACAGTTGAAGAGGAGTTAGTGAAATTAGCTAGGTGGAAGGAAAAAAATAAAAAGCTTTTCGGAGCTGAATATAATTACGAAGACGACGATTACCTCTTTACCATGGAAAATGGCAATATCATAAGACCAGATTTCGTTTCCAAACGATTTGCGAAGGTAATCAAGAGAAACAATATAAAAAGGATACGATTCCACGATTTGAGACACACAACCGCTTCTATAATGATTGGAAATGGTGAGCACATGAAGAAGGTTCAAGAGTGGCTTGGTCATGCCTCTTATACGACAACTGCTAATCTTTACGCACACCTTGATCCAAGCTTTAAATATGCTTCTGCAGAAAATTTAGCTAATACATTTGGATTCAAAAAATAAATAACAAAAAAGACTTGATCAAAATTGAATGGCAAGTCTTTGAACGATTACTATTAAAAAAAAATCTGTCATTTTGTTGGCAAATTGTTGGCAATAAAATGGCTTGAAGATTATCAACTAAGTAAACCTCATTAAAACCTCTACATATCAACTTTTATAAACATACCTCTACATAAGAGGGCAGGTGATTAAGAGTCAGCTGCTCTACCAACTGAGCTAACGGCCCGTACCAAAAGTACTTCATTATCTTAGCACTCCATTGTTGAAAAATCAATCATTCTTTTGAAAAAAATATGCGCTTTTTTCAGTTGAGAAACTGGCGTTATCTTAATAAAACACCATTTGTTTCCCAAATTCAAATGGTAGGAAATTCTTAAAAGATTGATCAGATTGCTTTAAAAACTCAGAAAACCGTGATAAAATGTATCTAGTTATCAAAACTAGATGATTAGTTTGTGGTAATCTAACCTTCTGTTCGTCAAAATGGAGGATGACATGGAAAAATTACAAGCAGACATGAAAAATTGGGGCAATTCATTGCTGAAATTCCACCTGCCGAGATGGGAAGAATTGCCAACGCTGGAACTGTATATGGATCAGGTGATCACATTGATCGATCAATATTTATCGCCGGTGATCCAAACGGAAAAGCATCCGCTATTGACCTCTTCCATGGTCAATAATTATGTCAAAAAAGGGATGATTCCAGCACCAGAGAAGAAACGTTACAATCAAAAGCATCTCGCATTTTTGATTGCGATAACGATGCTCAAGCAAGTGCTGACGATTCCTGAAATAAAGACGGGGATCCTTTTTCAAGGGAAAGTTGTCGGCATCAGAAATGCCTACAATGTATTTTGTGAAGAACAAGAAAAAGCGATCCACCTTGTCGGCAAAGAAGCGATGGGAGAACCCGAACAAATGACGTCGGAACCGATCCCAATTGAATTAGTAGCCATGAAAGGTGCGACGCGTTCCTTTGCCAACAAACTATTGGCAGAAAAAACGATTGAATTAGAAGTCATTTATTTAGAAACACATAAAGGAGAAGCCCATGAATAAAGAGAAAATTGCCCTATTAGTTGATTCAGGTACCGATGTTCCCGCACAGATCATGGAGCAATACGGCATGTATATGCTGCCATTGCAAATTATCTACAAGGATCGGACCTATACCGATAAAGTTGATATTACTGCGGAAGAAATTTACGAGCGCTTGCCGCAAGAGATCCCTAGTACCTCGTTACCTGACGGTGCTGCGATCGGGGAAATCTTTGATCGGATCAAAGGCGATGGGTATGAGAAAGTCTTTGCCGTAACCATCTCCAGCGGATTGAGCGGAACGTTTAACGTCGTTCGCCTGTTAGGTGAACAACGGACGGATCTTGAGGTTTTCGTGCTTGATACGAAAAATATCGGGATCGGTGCAGGGCTGCAAGCGATTCGTGCAGCAGAACTGTTAGAAAAAGGCGTGACTTGGGAAGAACTGCGGGCACAATTAACGAATGAAGTGCCGAAAAACAAAGTCTTTTTCAACGTAGCTACCTTAGAGTATTTACAAAAAGGCGGCCGGATCGGTCTGGTTGCATCCATCTTAGGCAATGCCTTGAAATTGAACCCAATTATCTCTTGTAATGAAGAAGGGATCTACTATACGGTCGCAAAATCTCGTGGACGGAAGAAAAGCTTGGACAAAACCGTTGACTTGATCAAGCAATTCATCGGTGATCATCGCCATGTGCGTTTAGCCGTGGCGCAAGGTGATGCACTGCAAGAAGCCAAAGAGATGAAAGCACGATTAGAAGCCGAATTTCCTAAGGTCAAAGAAATCTTATTTGGACAAATCTCTCCCGCATTAGTCGTCCACACGGGACCTGGGTTGTTAGGGATCGGTATCCAGCTTTTAGAAGAGTAAAAAAGAAAGGCCCCGTGCCTTTCTTTTTTTGTGCTTTCCTTAAGAATAAGGCCGCGGTTTTTGGGAAAGATGAAAAGCCCGTTTAAATAATGTATAATAAGTAAGAAACCAAAAAAAATTGAGGTGACATTTTTGAAAAAGATCCTAGTCGTGGACGATGAGAAACCAATTTCTGATATCGTCAAATTTAATTTAACCAAAGAAGGATATGAAGTATATACCGCCTATGATGGAGAAGAGGCATTAGAAAAAGTAGCCGAGGTCGATCCTGATCTGATTTTGCTTGATTTGATGCTGCCAAAAATGGATGGGTTGGAAGTTGCACGGGAAGTGCGCAAAACCCATGACATGCCGATCATCATGGTCACAGCCAAAGATTCTGAAATCGATAAAGTACTAGGCCTCGAGCTTGGTGCGGACGATTATGTAACCAAACCATTTTCAAACCGGGAATTGGTGGCCCGTGTCAAAGCCAATCTGCGTCGCGGCTCGGCAGCTGCGAAGGAAGCAGACGATAACGCCAACAGCGAATTAACGATTGGTGATTTAACGATTCATCCTGATGCGTACATGGTCACTAAAAATGGTGCAGCTATCGAATTGACGCACCGAGAGTTTGAATTGATGCACTACTTGGCAAAACATCTTGGTCAAGTGATGACCCGAGAGCATTTATTGCAAACGGTTTGGGGCTATGACTACTTTGGTGATGTTCGGACCGTTGACGTGACGGTGCGTCGTTTACGTGAAAAAATCGAAGACAGCCCGAGCCATCCAAATTATTTGGTTACTCGTCGCGGAGTGGGCTATTACTTGCGGAACCCAGAACAGGAATAAGCTATGAAAAATAAAGTTCGCTTTTTTCAATCGGTGAACTTCAAAATCGCCCTGACTTTTATCTTGATCTTATTGATTGCGATCCAGATTATCGGGGCGTATTTTATTCGCGAATTGGAAAGAACAACGGTCGATGCCTTCAAACGCGACATGGAGGCACGTGCCAGCACGTTAGTGGTAACGTTAGGCTCTGAATTGAGTCGAATGGATAATGATGACGGTTTAGATTGGGATTCCATGAATGCTTCCTTGAATCGAATCTTAACGAGTACCAACTCATCGGAAATTTTGGAGATGCGGGTGGTGGATGAGCAAGGGATCATTCGTGCAACCACCAATATCAATGATCGTGGCTCGGTGGGAGAAAAAAATGATTACCGTGATTACGATACGAACCGCAGTGAAGTCCTCTATGATGAATCCAGCGGCCAGCGGGTGTTCAATATCGTGCAGTCGATCCAATCACCGACAGGGGATACCGTTTTAGGAACCCTTTATTTACGGAGCAATCTTGAGTCAAAATACAATGAAGTCAGTACGACTGCGGTCATTTTTGTGACAGCCTCGCTGATTGCGGCAGTGATTTCGATCATTGTGGCACTATTGGTCTCTCGTTCCATCACCCAACCGATCGGGGAGATGCGCGAACAAGCGATTCGCATCGCCAAAGGAGATTATAGCCGCAAGGTCGCGATTCATGGAAAAGATGAATTGGGGCAACTGGCGGAGACCTTTAATCAACTAGGAGAACGAATCGAAGAGACTCAAGAGGCGATGGAATCCGAGCGAAACCGCTTGGACAGCGTCTTGTCTCACATGACAGACGGCGTTGTTGCCACCGACCGACGAGGCAAAGTCATTACCATCAATGAGATGGCGATGTCCTTGTTAAATGTCAGCAACGAAGAAGCGATCGGGCAGTCGATTTTGACGTTATTGGAAATCGATGAAGAATACACGTTACGAAAGCTTTTGGAAAATCCTGAAGACATGCTGTTGGAGCGTCCTAGCAATGATTTGACGGGAACAAATATGATTTTGCGCATCGATTTCTCCATGATTCGTCGGGAGTCTGGCTTTATTTCTGGGTTAGTTGCGGTGATGCACGATGTTACAGAGCAAGAAAAAAATGAACAGGAACGGCGAGAGTTCGTTTCCAACGTTTCTCATGAGTTACGGACACCATTAACGAGTATGCGCAGCTACATCGAAGCGTTGAGTGAGGGTGCTTGGAAAGACCCGGAAATTGCGCCGAACTTTTTGAAAGTGACGTTGGATGAAACGGATCGAATGATTCGGATGATCAATGACTTGTTGAGTCTGTCGCGGATGGATAGCGGCAATTCGCAACTGCAGCTGGAATACATCAACTTCAATGAGATGGTCAATTTCGTGTTGGATCGTTTTGACATGATGGTGACGAATGAAAGCAAAAAATACTTGATTCGTCGGGAGTTCACTAAACGAGAATTGTGGGTGGAAGTCGACACCGATAAAATGATCCAAGTGATCGATAACATCATGAATAATGCCATCAAATATTCGCCAGATGGCGGGATCATTACGGTGAAATTGATGGAGACCCATAACAACATCGTACTTAGCATCAATGACCAAGGACTAGGGATTCCGAAAAAAGATCTCACGAAGATCTTTGATCGTTTTTACCGAGTCGACAAAGCTCGTGCCCGTCAGCAAGGAGGTACTGGCTTAGGATTGGCGATCTCACGAGAAGTCATCAAAGCTCATGGCGGTGCGATTTGGGCGGAAAGTCGAGAAAATCGCGGGTCAACATTTTACATCATGTTGCCGTATGAACCGTATGAGGAGGATTGGTGGGTATGAGAATCTCAGAAAAAATCATTCGTGTAGGTTTGATCGTAATGATCGCCTTGAGTTTTTATTTCTCCTATATGATTTGGCTGAATCCGACTGGGTTCAACAATGCCAGCACGGAAACAGATACCGGCGTCAATCCTTCGGTTCAAACCTACAAACAAAAAAGCGATTTGTTTTTGCCCCTGTATTTGACTTGGAATGACGAGGACGCGATCAAAGAAACCAACTCTGAAGCGGTGATTCGAGAGATCCAAGAGGTGATCAATGAGGCAACGATCAGTGATTTGACGCTGCGGACCTATGGCGAGGAACAAGCTTTTTCAAAAGCCCAAGAAGTCAATCAAGGGGTGTCCTTAAACTACTATACGACGTTTTACTTGAAAGATTATGAGAAAACCTTTGAAAAAGAGCTGTCCTTAGAGGACGAAAGTGAAACAGAGGATTTTCCGTTTTCCCGCATCCAGTTTGACCTTGAAGAAAACACGATCCAATTTGTTGATTTTACCCATCAACGAGTGGTGCGAGGCAAAATCGACTGGGACAAAAGCCAAGTAAAACACTTACTAGCAGACAACCCTCGGGAATGGACGACAATGGTGGCAGATGAAGAACGATCCAGCAAGCAATATTATACGCAGGATTCGATCAAGCTGAAAAAATACAGCTACTATTCTTCGACCCAATCTCAGAGCTTGTTTCGAGAAGCCTTTTTCAGCAATCCTAAAAACGTCAAGATCAATGATGAAAGTGTCGATACCTACTATTATGAAGGTGGGCAAAACATGACGGTCTTGCAAGATCAGCAGCAAGTCAAGTTTGAAACCACCACAAATGGTTCCGATGAAACGGATCTGGCGATGTTGAGTGCGGATTATATTATTCGTTTAGGCAACAATTTTGGGACGATCCGCTATTTTGATCAACAAGACAAGCACTTGGATTATCGGGTTTTCGTTGAAGGCTATCCAGTCTTTAGTACTGGTGGTCAAGGGGTGATCAGTGTGGCTTTTTCAGAAAGTGGTCAGACCGGCAGTCGGGAAATGACGATTTCTGCCAGTTTGAACGCGATTCAAGTGCCGATTCCTTCTGAAACCGAGATTGAATTGCCCTCTAGTTTGTCGGTCAAAAATGAGCTGATTGCGGCAGGGGCTGATCCGGAATTATTGCAACAGATCATCGTTGGCTATCAATGGGGGGAGATCAAAGATGCACCACTCGTTGATTTGACGCCTGCTTGGTATGTCAATTATGACTCGTCTTGGATCAGTTATGATGCATTAATGACAAAATTAGCAGAAACGGAGGAGAATTAATTGGATTTTAAACGAATCGAATGGATTTTTTTCCTCGCTTTTCTTGGTCTGAACGTCTTTTTATTCAATGTTTACAGTGAGGCTCGCAGCGAGCATCAGATGGTTTCTCAATCAAACCAAACGATTCCTATCGAACAACGTCTCGAGTCTGAGGACATTCGGTATTCTGGCGAATTATCAGATGAGGTCTTGAGTGGCTATTATTTGAGCGGTGAACAGACGGATTTTGATGTGGAGCTACGAAATCCGCAACTCAATACGCAGTTCAAAAGAGGGTCGATGGTCAAAGGTCAGCAGTTGATCCATGTCTCAACCAATGGCTTTTACATCAGTGATGATTCCCAAACGGAAGAAACCGTCAATGGTTTTTTGCAACGAAAAGATCAAGTCCTGTTTGGGGATGAATATGACTATTTGGAAAACCTCTCTGTCTTAAATGCCAATCATCCGACCGTGGTGGCGGTTCAATCCTATGAAGGCATTCCTTTCAATGACAGCTCAAGTCGAATCGATATCACCTTAGAACAAACGGATGATTTACTGCAGATTGCCCGCTATACGCAAACACATATCTCCAATATTACGCCTCTAAGGGAAAAGATGACGGTCTATTCAGAAAAAGAAGCAGTAAATACGCTTTATCTGAACAACAAGCTGCCAAGTCACTCGAAAATACTCTGGACGGAATTAGCCTATACGATGATTTTGAAAGTTAGGGAAAAAAATGTGTATATTCCTGCATGGTTTATTGCGTTCCAATTAGATGGCGATGACACCATCCAAATCGAAACGGTCAATGCCTTTAGCAATCGGATCATCACGAATAATGCCGTTCAAAAGGTAGAAAATCCATAAAAAAGCGGGTATAATGGAACTCGTTGAAACAACCAGAGAGGAAGTCACGTAAACCATGATGAAGGAAAATGCCTTTCAAGTAAGTATCCTAGCCAGCGGAAGCTCAGGAAATTCGCTCTATATCGAAAGCAATAAAAAGCGGATCTTAGTGGATGCCGGTTTGAGCGGCAAGAAGATCACTTCATTATTGGATGAAGTAGGGCGCAAACCAGAAGACTTGGACGCCATTCTTGTGACCCACGAACACCGAGATCATATCCACGGTGTCGGCGTACTGGCGCGAAAATACAAACTTGATGTCTATGCGAATACAAAAACATGGCAAGCGATGGATCCAATGATCGGTAACGTCGCTGTCGAACAAAAACACATCTTTGAAATGGGAAAAGTCCTGACTTTGGGTGACTTGGACATCGAAAGCTTTGGTGTCTCCCACGATGCTGCAGCGCCGCAATTTTATCGTTTCCATAAAGACGGCAAATCATTCGTGATGTTGACGGATACCGGTTATTGCAGCGATCATGTACGAGGCATTATCAAAGGCGCCGATGCGTACCTTGTGGAAAGCAACCATGACCTAGAAATGCTGCGAATGGGCCCTTACCCATGGAGCCTCAAACAGCGAATTCTTGGAGATCGTGGTCACTTATCGAATGAAGATGGCGCTCTGGTCATGACGGATATCTTGACCGACAATACCAAACGGGTCTATCTTGGTCATTTAAGTAAAGAAAACAACTTGAAAGAGTTGGCGCACTTAACGATGGTCAACACCATGAAAGAACATGATCTAGGTGTTGGAGAAACATTTGAAGTCTATGATACTGATCCTGACAAAGCGACGGAATTATTTGCAATCTAATCGATCAAACAAAGGATAAAATTGTCGGGTGGAGGCAGCAGGTATGTTTGATGAAGAAAAAATCAAGCGTCTGAACGAGCTTGAAATGGCTGTTTATAAGTACATTGTCCAGCATTTTGAAGAGATCGATCAGCTGACGATCCGCGAATTGTCAGCTGCATGCCATGTCTCGACCTCGACGATTTTACGATGTATCACGAAATTAGGCTATCGCGGGTATTCAGAATTAAAGTATGCGATCTGTCAAAAAAAGGAACAAGATGCACGAGCGTTTGATCTTTTCTATGATGCAACGATCCAAGTCAATACATTCTTAAAAAAAGTCAATAATGAAGATTACCGTAAGTTTATCCAGCCGGCGGTAGAGCTGATTCTTTCCGCACGCCATGTGGCGTTTTCAGGTATCGGCACAAGTGGCATTCTTGGCACCTATGGCAGTCGCTATTTTGCTAATTTAGGCATCAATGCCTATAGCATCGTCGATCCCTTTTTGCCAGTACCGCCTCGTGGGATGGAAAATACGTTAGCGATCATTTTATCAGTTTCGGGGGAAACCATTCAAATGATCAAGCAAACGGAGGACTTCAAACGGTATGGGGCAAAAGTACTCAGTATCACCAATGATGAAAAATCGACGATCGCCCAAATGGCAGATTACAATATTTCCTACTATATGCCCGTCGTCAGTGGGGGAAAAGAAGTCGATTTGAATCTGACGACGCAAGTCCCGGTGATTACACTGATCGAACTTTTAGCCCATCAAGTCTACAAGCAAATCTAAGTGATCGTAAAAAAACAGCTTCGGCTGTTTTTTTTGTTGGAACATGTTTCATAACTTAGAAAAGCTATAGGCAAGGGGAATATTATCTATTAAGATTTATTTGTAAGCGAATTCACTGGCCGGTGGATGGAATTTTATTTTAGGAGTGATGTGAGATGAACGAATGGATCAATGAGAAATTATTACCCCCAATATTAAAATTTGTCAATACGAAAGCAATCACTGCATTAAGAAACGGTATGCTCTATACGATGCCCTTTTCAATCGTAGGATCGATTTTCCTACTATTAGCAAACTTTCCCGTCCAGTCGATTGCGGATTGGGTAACGAATAGCGGCTTAGGTGAATACTTCAACCAAGCCTATGGCGCCTCTTTTGCAATTATGGCCTTTTTCGCCGTAATGGGCATCGCCTATTCGTATGTAAAAGCAGAAGGTTACGAAGGACTCCCTGCAGGAATGATTGGTTTAGTTATTTTCTTATTAACTATGGAGTCAAGTGTGACGGATGCTGAAGCAAATGTGACCATCGCAAATGTCATTGATAAGACGTGGACCGGTGGACAAGGAATGATCAGTGCCATCTTAGTGGGACTTTTTGTGGGTTGGGGCTATACGTGGTTCTTGAAACGCGACATCCGAATCAAACTGCCAGAGCAAGTACCCACCAATGTCGCAAACTCATTTACAGCATTGATTCCAGCCGCTGTTTTGACGACCATCGCATTAGGCATTTATATTTTCTTTGATAAAGTTTTTCAAACAACCGTGGTCGAATGGATCTACACCGTGATTCAAAGTCCAATGCAAGGGGTGACGGATTCCCTTGGTGGTGCAATGATGCTAGGCTTCTTAGTGCCATTCTTGTGGTTCTTTGGGGTTCACGGTTCGACGATCGTGGGCGGGATCATGGGACCAATTTTACAAGCCAATTCACTAGCCAATACGGCTATTCTTGAATCTGGTAAAGCATTGACATTAGAAAATGGCGGACACATCGTGACCCAGCAGTTTTTGGATCAATTTATGACGGTAACTGGCGCAGGAATGACGATTGGGATCGTGCTATACATGGTGGCTTTTGCCCGTTCGGCGCAGTTCAAACAATTAGGACGTCTTTCCTTGATCCCGGCATTCTTTAATATCAATGAACCAATTATTTTTGCGACACCGATCGTCATGAACCCAATCATGGTATTACCATTTATTTTGACACCGATGGTTTCAGGCGTGATCACGTATTTTGCACTTTATACCGGTATCGTACCGCTATTTACTGCTGTGCAAGTTCCCTGGACGACTCCGCCGATCATTTCAGGTTTTCTAGTAGGTGGCATTCGGACCGCTATTTTACAATTTGTTGTTTTAGCAATCGGCTTCTTTATTTACTATCCTTTCATTCGTAAGGTCGATAGTTTGAACTATAAACAAGAAACAGAGATCGTTTAATACCAAGGAAGCAGGTTGAATAGAAATGAATAAACTAAGAAGCGATTTTTTATGGGGTGGCGCAGTCGCTGCTCACCAATTGGAAGGCGGCTATCGTGCGGGTGGAAAAGGCGTGAGTGTCGCTGATGTCATGACTGTCGGAGGCAACGGAATTCCTCGCCGAATCACGGAAGGGATCCAACCGGGCGAAAGCTATCCCAATCATGAAGCGATCGATTTTTATCATCGGTATCCTGAAGACATCAAGCTTTTTGCCGAATTAGGGTTGAAGTGCTTCCGAACATCGATTGCCTGGACCCGTATTTTTCCAAAGGGGGATGAGCACGAGCCGAATGAGGAAGGCCTGGCCTTTTATGATCAATTATTCGATGAGTGTTTAAGCTATGGCATTGAGCCAGTCATTACCCTGTCTCACTTTGAAATGCCTTATCATTTAGTGACCGAATACGGAGGTTGGCGTAACCGTAAATTGATCGATTTGTTTGTCCGCTTTGCAGAAGTTTGTTTTACGCGCTATCAAAAGAAAGTGAAGTATTGGATGACCTTCAATGAAATCAATAATCAAGCAAACTATAAAGAAGATTTTGCGCCATTTACCAATTCTGGTCTGTTCTTTACGGAAGGAGAAGACCGAGAAAAAGTCATGTACCAAGCAGCTCATTACGAGCTCGTTGCCAGTGCAAAAGCGGTGGTGCTAGGACATGCGATCAATCCTGCGTTTCAAATCGGATCGATGATCGCGATGTGCCCAATCTATCCGTATTCTTGCGATCCCAAAGACATGATGGCAGCCACGGTGGCCATGCAACGGCGCTATTGGTTTTCAGATGTTCATGCCCGTGGGCACTATCCGAGTTATATGCGCAGCTATTTTGAAAGAAAACAATTTGATTTAGATATCACCCCTGAAGATGAAGCAGCTTTGGCAAAAGGTTGTGTTGACTACATTGGTTTTAGCTACTATATGTCTTTTGCGATCAAAGGCAAGGAGAATGATCCAACCTATGACTATGATGAGAGCCAAGATCTGGTGGACAATCCTTATGTCGATGCTTCTGAATGGGGCTGGCAGATTGATCCCGTAGGCTTGCGCTATGCCATGAACTGGTTTAACGAACGCTACGAATTACCGCTTTTCATTGTAGAAAATGGCTTTGGTGCGGTGGATACGGTGGAAGAGGATGGACAGATCCACGATGACTACCGTATTGACTACCTAAAAGCCCATATCGAAATGATGAAAGAAGCAGTAGCTTATGATGGCGTCGACTTATTAGGTTATACACCGTGGGGCATCATTGACTTAGTTTCTGCGGGGACAGGGGAAATGAAGAAACGCTATGGTGTGATCTATGTGGACAAAGACAATGAAGGAAATGGAACCCTTGCTCGTCAGAAGAAAGATTCATTTGCATGGTATCAGCAAGTGATTGCGTCCAATGGCACGAAGGTCTAAAGAAAAAAACGTTACGCAAAATTTCTGCGTAGCGTTTTTTCTTTAGGGCATTTGGATATAGCCGTAATGAAGCAATAACTGAATAATAATAACTAAAGTGTTCATTCCCACATGGGTGATCATGGAAGTCCAAATACTGCCGGTCAAAGCATAAAGCCCAGAAAAGAACAGTCCTAAGAAAATATAGACTAAGAGATGATTGTCATTGTGGGCAAAGGCAAAGGCTACGGCGCTGACCACTACACCAACCCAAACATTGCTGTATTTCCCAATGATGCCAACTAAGGCTCTGCGGAAAACAAATTCCTCCATAATTGGCCCACCGACCATTGCTGCGAGAGCAAAGAGTGGGTTTTGCACCACGATGGCAATGATGTTTTCGGTATTTTGCGAAGCGCTGACTTCTCCGAAAAAGGATTCGATAAAGATGGCTAGATTTTGCAACAAAATCGCTGCGACAATGCCGGTTAGCCCGTAAATAAGAATCGCTGAGACTTTGGTTCTTTTGTGTTCAAACGATAGCGGTTCTGTTTGTTTGAAATACAAGAAAAACATGATCGCTGCACCAGCTAAGTAACCGATCGTTGTTGCTGCTACTTGATGTCCGCTAGGGACGAAGGCGATCGGTAGAAAAAAGACGATGCCGTAAGTAAGAATCGTGGACAAAGAATATTTTGATAAAGACATAGTTGTTTCCTCACACTCCTTTGCTTCATTATAGACTAGGTTGCTTCTAGAAACAAAAAATCCTACTATATTTATCAATCAATTAGAAATGCAAAAAAAATTTAGCAAAAGGCTTGCAAAAATTTGGGAAAATGAGTAATATTGAAACTGTAAGTTAGCACTCGATACAAGAGAGTGCTAATGCTAAATTCTATAACATTCATTGGAGGGATTTATCGTGTTAAGACCATTAGGTGATCGTGTGATTATCGAAGTCGCAAAAGAAGAAGAAAAAACTGTAGGCGGAATCGTGCTTGCATCAGCAGCAAAAGAAAAACCACAAACGGGTACCGTTATTGCAGTCGGCGAAGGACGCACGCTCGAAAACGGTGAAAAAGCTCCTGTTGCTGTCAACGTTGGCGAACAAGTAATGTTCGAAAAATACGCTGGCACAGAAGTGAAATATGAAGGAACAGAATATTTGATCGTTGCTGCAAAAGATATCATTGCAGTAGTAGAATAAGAAAAATAAAAAATACTTGAGGTGATGAAATCATGGCAAAAGAAATCAAATTTGCAGAAGACGCACGCGCAGCAATGCTTCGTGGGGTAGATAAATTAGCAGATACAGTAAAAGTAACCTTAGGCCCTAAAGGTCGTAACGTGGTTTTAGAAAAATCTTACGGTTCACCATTGATCACAAATGACGGTGTAACGATCGCTAAAGAAATCGAATTAGAAGATCATTTTGAAAACATGGGCGCAAAACTTGTTTCTGAAGTCGCTTCAAAAACAAACGATATCGCTGGTGACGGAACAACGACTGCTACGTTATTGACACAAGCAATCGTTCGTGAAGGATTGAAAAATGTCACCGCTGGTGCGAACCCATTAGGTATTCGTCGTGGGATCGAAATGGCAACAAAAGTGGCTGTAGAAGAGCTACACAACATTTCATCAATCGTTGATTCAAAAGAAGCAATCGCACAAGTTGGTGCTGTTTCTTCTGGTAGTGAAAAAGTTGGTCAATACATCGCTGATGCAATGGAAAAAGTCGGCAATGACGGTGTTATCACTATTGAAGAATCAAAAGGGATCGAAACAGAATTAGATGTTGTGGAAGGAATGCAATTTGATCGTGGTTACTTATCACAATACATGGTAACTGACAACGATAAAATGGAAGCAGCGTTAGAAAATCCATACATCTTGATCACTGACAAAAAAATCTCTAACATCCAAGATATCTTGCCATTGTTAGAACAAATCTTACAACAATCAAAACCATTATTGATCATCGCTGATGACGTTGATGGCGAAGCATTACCAACACTTGTATTGAACAAAATCCGTGGAACATTCAATGTTGTCGCAGTGAAAGCACCAGGATTTGGTGACCGTCGTAAAGCAATGCTAGAAGACATTGCGATCTTAACTGGTGGTACAGTGATCACTGAAGACTTAGGTCTTGAGTTGAAAGATGCAACCATCGATAACTTAGGTCAAGCAAGCAAAGTGGTTGTGGATAAAGACAACACAACAATCGTTGAAGGTGCTGGTGAAAAAGAAGCAATTGACGCACGCGTTCAATTGATCAAAAAACAAATCGCTGATACAACTTCTGACTTTGACCGTGAAAAACTACAAGAACGCTTAGCAAAACTTGCTGGTGGGGTTGCTGTGATCAAAGTTGGGGCACCAACTGAAACTGAATTGAAAGAATTGAAATTACGTATTGAAGATGCATTGAATGCAACACGTGCCGCTGTTGAAGAAGGCATGGTCTCAGGTGGGGGAACTGCCTTAGTCAATGTCATCAACAAAGTTGCAGAAATCGAAACAGATGGCGATGCAGCAACAGGTGTCAAAATCGTTTTACGTGCCTTAGAAGAACCAGTTCGTCAAATTGCTGAAAATGCAGGCTACGAAGGTTCAGTGATCATCGACAAATTGAAAAACGCTGACTTAGGCGTTGGTTTCAATGCAGCAACTGGCGAATGGGTAAACATGCTAGAAGCTGGGATCGTTGACCCAACAAAAGTGACGCGTTCTGCATTACAAAACGCAGCTTCTGTTGCCGCATTATTGTTAACAACTGAAGCAGTCGTTGCCGACAAACCAGAACCAGCAGCGCCAGCAGCTCCTGCAATGGACCCATCAATGGGTATGGGCGGCATGATGTAGTTATAATAAAAGAACCTCTATTTATAGGGGTTCTTTTGTTTGTTTAATGTCAATTTTATACAAAAGGGGCAAAAAAGGGGCAAATTACAAATTGTTTAATCGATCGACAACCTGCTCTTTGGATTTTTTGGTTACGTGATTATAAATTGATAAAGTCGTGTTGGCATCGGAATGTCCGACTCTCTCCATTATGGTTTTTAAAGGAAGATTCAATTCAGCTAGTAAAGAAATATGACTATGTCTGAATATGTGTGAGGATAAGTTTTTATCCCATTTTAGTTCGTCTTGAACTCTATGCAGTACCATATTAAAGCTATGGAGAGACAACGGAGTACCTCTAGATGATTTTAATATATAATCCTCGTTACTTTGGGAGCCGAATACTAAAGAGTTGTGTTCTATGATTTCATTAACAATTTTTACTGCTCTATTAGGCAAAGAAACTATTCTTTTAGAATAGATATTTTTAGGTGAAGTTTTTATAGCATCTGCCATTTTTAAGAAAGAATAGTCCAATGTGCCGTTAATATCCAAAGTACTCCCGTCAAAGTCCTTTACTTGTAATGCCTGTAACTCTCCGTATCTTAGGCCTGTTAAATATAACAATTCTGCAATGTTAGCGTGCAATAATCTTTTAGTAGATTTTCTCATATATACAAGCAACTCTGTCATTTCGCTTTGATCAAGGTATTTTTCATCCATGTTCTTTTTTCTTTTTTCTTCTTCAGCTTTTTTTCTTTGAATTTTGACATTCAGCGCTAGATTTTGTTTAATATACTTTTTCTCAACTGCATAATTCAACATGATTGAAAGGGTCGTCTTGGTCTGTTTCGTATAATTCAAGGATAGATCACCGAAAGTATACATTTTTTCTGTAATATTACGAATCATATTCTCGTCTATATTTCGAACAAGAACATCGTCAGATATAACTTTCTGAATATGTTTCATCATCTTTGGAACTTTGGTCCAGCTTGTTCTTTTTACATGTTGTTGATAATAAACAAACCACTCTTCGTAAAGCTCCTTGAAAGTGATGTCAGATTTATCATAATTACTCAAAGCTTCCTCTATTTTTTTGTCTAATATTTTCTGTGCATTCTTCCAGGCTCTGGAAGAATCACTTGTTAGAACAGTACTTGTCTTTTTCCATTTTTCGGTATAGGGATCTTTGTATCTTTCTATAAACTTATATCTTCCGTTGCCTAAAGATTCGCTCCACATTGTGTGTACCTCAATTCTTTGTTACAATAGGCATGACTAAATAAGCCTATCGTTTATTTTGTTTTGCACGCCTGTCTTTGGTCGGAGGGGCGTGTTTTTTTCTTTACTCGTAATAGCCTTGTTCGATAGCTTCTAATGTTTGAATTTCACCAGATGTTAATTCTCTATCTCGAATACTTTTTATTTCATTATATATACGTCTTGCATTTTCAGAAGTTCCTTCAGGCAATGTTGTTTGCTCAGCTTGACTACCATTAAATGAATCTTCATATTGACCGGAACCTACTACATAAGTTTCGTTTTCACTAGCTCTGACTGCTTCTTCCCAATCCTCGGCTGTCCAGCCTTCAGCCTTTGCTTTTTCCCACTCAGCTTCACCTTCTTGCCAGCTTGCTGGCATATCGGAAAGGCCTTCGTTATAGGAACTATCTTCATTGGGATTATTTGTATTGGCTAAAGATTTTGTTTCTTCAGGCTTTTCTAATTCAGTCAAATCAATTTCATAAATACCTATTTCTTTATCTTCATACATAGCTATCATTTTAACTGGGAAATCTAAGTTATCCAGAGAGTAAGTCTCTATTATGTCCACGGTTTTATCGGGTAACAGTTCATCAGAACGAGAGTTTTCTTTATCAACTTGCTCATTATATGATTCGACATCATCTGTTGATCCAAATGCATCTAAGCTATAGTAGGTATTATCGAGATCAACCTCAGAAGTTTCATTCTCTTGTTTAAATAAAACGTAATCATTAATAATATCAATAGGTGTGATATTGTTATCTGAAGTATTCTTTAATGAATACGTTATATATAACCCATAGCCATCTTCAGACGGACTTTTAACTATTTCAGAATTTTTATAAGTAAGTTCAAACTCGTCAGTAATGATTTTCCCATATTCGAAGTCAGCTTTCTGTTCTTCAGAAACAGAAGTCGTTTGAGAAGTTGTATCAGTTGGGGGAGTTGTACTTTCTTCATTATTAGAACATCCGGTCATTATTAAACCAACAAACAATAAGCACGGTACGACTTTTTTCATCTTCTTTCCTCATTGTTCGTTGATGATATTGAAGCAATCTGCATTATTCCGTTGAATGAAGTTGCTTATCATGCGAATGATATCCAAAAATATGTAAATGGCCAACCGTACTATCCACTTAGAAGTATCTTAGGAAATGCTAACTACTCCACGATTGGGGTTGAAATGTGTTTGGATAAGAAGGGAAACATTACTGAAAAAACTTTCCAAAACACTGTTAAGGCTGTTAAAGAATTGATCGCTATCCATCCTAATATTACAAGAGAAAAGATTTGGCGACACTTTGACGTAACAGGTAAGAATTGTCCGGCTCCTTGGGTAGCAAAGCCAAGCGAATTAGAACGATTTAAAGATGCAGTCTTTGGCTCGAATGGGAATTCTAGTAATAACAACACTTCATCAGAAAAGCCAAGCACGCCAGCTAGTAAGCCAAGTTATATTACCTTATCAGTAGATGGCAAGTTTGGTCCGGCTACTGCAAGGCGGTTGCAGCAATATTTTGGGACCACACAAGACGGTGTCATCAGTCATCAGTATAAGCAGAAATTTAATCAGAATATTTATGCCGCACAATTTGATCAAACACTGAGAGGATCTAATGTAATACGTGCTTTGCAGAAATTGCTAGGAGTCTCTCAAGATGGATTAATGGGTCAAGCCACAATCAAAGCATTACAAAAGCGATTGGGTACTACGCAAGATGGTATTATCAGTCCAGTTTCAAACGTGGTATCTGCATTGCAAAAAGTACTGAATACTAACAAATTACCTTAGAACTATTTTGTATATATTTGCAAACCATTGATAGGAGTTGTCAGCATGACTAATGAAACTAGGGCACACATTCGCAGCATACTATGGCAATATAAAAAGATCGAAAAAACATTTAAAGAGTTCTCAGATATTATTGCAACAGATAGGAACCCTTATATGGAGTATCCATTAGGTGAAGAAAATCCAAGCTGGACAATGAATCAAATTTTATTTTACAAATCATTTTTAAGAGTGGTCAATGGTGTTCTAGAAGATTCAACACTTGATGTTAGAGATATATTTTATGTGAAGTATTACAACGGCCATTCTAAGAAATGTATAGCGATTGTAGCTGCGGAAACTTTTCTAAGCGAATCTACTATAAAGAGAAGAGATGCAGAATTTATTAATGAAATCGCAAAAAGATTAGGCTGGCTATCGGTTTGACCTCTTTCTATACCCATTATGGTTTAACATTTAATTAAGGACGTACGTTCACCATGGACGCATGGTTAAAAAGAGAGGGGAAATTAAAAATGGCTAGTATTGAAAATATGATCAAATGGTTTAAGGATCGAGAAGGTAAAGTAACTTATTCAATGAATTCACGTTTAGGACCAAATAGTTATGACTGTAGTTCGGCTGTGTACTTTTCATTGATTGCGGGAGGTTTCTTACCTTCGGGTACAGGGATTGGAAATACAGACTCACTATTTGCGTTAGAAGGTAAATTGCTTACTTCGATTACTCGTTCTGAAGTGAAACGGGGGGACATTTTTGTTGCAGGGTACAAGGGAAACTCTGGCGGTTCGGATGGACACACTGGGGTTTTTGTTGATAGTACAAATATTATTCATTGTACCTTAGGAGGCGGAAAAAATGGAATCGTAACGACGCCAGCTACAAATTGGATGGGAGATTATAGTGGATTGCCAGTATACTTTTACCGATTAAAGGGCGCTAACCCTCCATTTAAGTACAAAGTGGATGACGTTGTTTATATCAAAAACAATGCTACTCATTACTTTAATGGTGACTTAATTAGTGATAACGACAAGAAACTTGCTGGAAAAGTAACGGGTGTTAAGTATGACGATACCGGCCGAAATGGTGAGCATAACTTAGTGTTTGTAAAACAAGTTCAAACACCTACAATTATTAATCACTGGACCTTAGAACGTGATTTGGAGAAGTGGTCTCCAACAACTACCTATATTTCTAATGGTGAAATTGTCAAATTCAAAGCAGCAGCACAGAGAACAGTAGAAGGAACACTATTGACATCTGATCAGAAATCAAAAAGTGTAAAAAAAGTCGATACAATAGATATTGCACCAGTGAATGTTGGTACAGGAACTAGTTATCGTAAGTACAAGCTTGAGGGGATTGCTGGATGGATCTATGAAACTGATGTTCAAAAATGACATTTCAAGTTGATCATTTAGTATATTCGAATAACAAAAATACCACTCCGTAATAGGAGTGGTATTTTTTATAAATAAATAGCCCAATACGGCGGGGGTATAAAAAAATGTGCTATAGTACCACCCAATTAAGAGGTGATTAATTTGACTGTTAAACAATTTGTAGAATTGCTGGAAACATTAGATCAAGACAAAGATATTAAGATTATTGCTGTTGGATCAGACAATAATGCAACTACCTTGATTAAAGATGTGGAAATTGCAAAGGCTGACGATTGTTATAAGATATTAGTGGATGGCTAATTAGGAAATAATGAAATGTCCGTTTTTCACTTGGTCAGTAAACATGTGGTCAGTAATATCTTTATCTTGTATCAATGTCATTGAAGATAAAATATTCAGCGATATTGAGTAGGAAATAAAGTCTTTGTTATAGAAATCTTCCGGAGAATTTATGCTAGTGTCAAAACCTTTTTTCTTTAGTTCACTTTGGGCATAATCTGTTTCATATAACTGATTTAATGGAAATCTATCAGTTTCTTCCATGCATCGTTTTGCAATTAAAAGATTTCCTTCTCCAATGAATTTGAATACAGCATTTCCGATTTTCTCACAACTAGCTTTATCGGGTAAAATACCTTTATGCACGACATTATTTCTTAGTTCAACTGCGGACCTTGACAAACTGATAGGTACTTTACCGTTTGAAAGACTTATAAATGAAGTTACATAAGCACCTTCCAGTCTTTCAGATCTATCTAGTTTCGTTAACATAGTTTTAACACTTTCTAAATCTTTTATTTCATTATAACTATGAGCGGCTACAAACTCTTTTTTATAGGCCTCATAAGCAGAATACAGTGTATGGAAGCTTTCAAAATAGTATCCTTTCAAAAATGATTCAACACCTTGCTGAATTAAAAACTGTGATCTAGGTGATGCTGAGATAAAAAAGAATTCGTGTCCTTCTGAACAAGAAATTGTTTTTCCAGAAAAGAAAGCTTCATTTATTTCTACGTTAATATAAGAAGGTTTATCTGTACATTTTAGACAACTACAATTTATTCTCATTTTCTATTCCTCCTCTCTTCCAGTGCTGTAACACTGATAATAAGAGTATAATATTTTACACATACGAACAGAAAGAGAACGTAAAAAGCTCCTTACTCAATTAGAGCAGGGAGCCTTTGTTTATTTCCTTCAAAAGTTAATATACTTGCAGAAACTAAGTTTATCCTATAGATTAGTAGGTGCGTGCAATACTCTACGAGGAGTATTAGGCGGTAATGCTTGGGGAAGTGTGCCTAGTACTCTTCGATTTTTATATTCTATCATGATTACTACTTAATAGATATTATTGATTAGAAAACCGTCATAAATTGGTTGAGTTTAATTAATAAAAGATGTAATCTAGATTCATAACCAAGTGTTTTTTTCGTTTACTCTTTCGAGATCCACTCTATTATAGCTAGGGTGGATTTTTTGTTGAAATAAAAACTATATTCTTGTAGAATGAAATCATAGCCTTAACCGGGGCTATTTCATTTTATATCTTTTTTCAGGCCCACTCTCCTTGAGGGTGGGTTATTTTTGAGCAAAAGGTTTGAATAAATTTTAGATTGCTCATATAATTAATTTACCATATAAAAAAACTTTTTTATCTAATTGAGCCACTCCTACCCGGGAGTGGTTATTTTTTGTAAAAAAAGCACAGCATATTCTCATATGCCGTGCAAGTGAAACTATGTTCCGTCATCATAACAATCATCATATAGTAATTTACTGAATAGGAAAAGTAATACGCTTATCAAACATTGATATTTTCAAATTCAATCATAATCTTCGTCTTACCAATCACCAAATACTTCCGGACTATGAATTGATTTCTACTATTATACTCAACAGCAACCACAATTTGCATTCCCTCATCCACATCGCCTAAGAAAATCAAATTGTGTGCAGCAATCAAGCAGTTAACTTCGTTAAGCGAAAACCGCACCAAAGGGGTCTTGCTCACCTTCAACACACGTATCTTCGATACATAACCTTTCATCGTTTTCATAACGATCGCCTCCGTAAGCTTGTACATAATAGCGACAATCCGTTTTACCTAGTGTGACCGCAACATAAAACTCGACACATTTTGAACCGAATAAGCATTCTTGTGATTCGGAAACCGAGTCGGGAAATTCATTTATAAACTCAGAGAGAGAGAGGTATCCCTGCTCGTATTGAGTAATAAGATTCATATCAGTTACCGCCAGGTCTATATTTTTCATTAGGATCGTACTTCCTAAGTATCTCATCTTGTGTTCTGACATGATCAAATAGATAGTTTTCTCCGTCTTTTTTAAAAACAAAAGCTAGCACCTCAGAATATTTTGAATAGCTCGAAGGGACGGTAAAAAAAGGTTTGCCGGTGTTTTCCATCGTCCGAACAAACTGATCGTAAAGTAAGTGGGCGGGACCTATTCTTTCGATAAACTCGTAGTAATATCTTTCGAGTGCATAGGTTCTTTGATGCGCTAACGGTATTTGCATATCAATCGCTCCTATTCCATTTCGACATCAGCAAGAGAATCTGACAGTACTTCAAATAGATTTCTACTTTCCATAAATTTAAGCCAATCATTGTAAGGGTCTAAGGATCGACTGTTTGGAATCTTATCCATATTTTTAACAGTCTGATAGATATTTTGTGCAGCTTGATCCCACATACCGTTAATTGCTTTGTTAACTTTTTTATCGTTCCACTTAGCCTTTCCGGAACGCAATTTATTCTTAGCAATTTGGAATTCCTCGGCTTTTTGCATAAATACTTCGTAACCAGATAGACGGTTTTCCAAAAGGTTTTTAAAATCATTATATTTCAATTTGACCACTCCTTTTGTTTATTTCTTCTTCAGTATACGAACGTTTGTTCGTTTTGTAAAGGGATTAAATAAAGAATAAGGGGCAAAAAAGGGGCAAAATAACTTTATTAGTTCGAACTAGTTGATTTATTTTTATAATTTAAATTGATCAAAAGGCTATTATATAGGCATTTCTATACTGGTAGAAATGAGTGCGGCAGACAATCTTAGATGGGCGGCATGATGTAAGCAAGCCTTGAGAACTCCTCTTTTGAGGGGTTCTTTTTTTGTGCGATCTAAAAATACTTCAACACAGAAAAAGACAAAAAACCTTTCTTCTTAGTATTCTAAGCACCAAAGAATTGGTTCATTGCTTGAATAAAAGGAGAAAGGATTGGTAGATATAAGCTATCTATTTGTCTTGTAAAGGCAGCGTGTTTTCTAAGGAACGTCAATTACAACCGTTCCCAAAATCCCTGCGCAAAACCAGTAATAAATTCGTAGAGAGCCGGCAGTATCACCGAAATACATAAAACGACAAAGACCATTTTCTGAACAGCAGTTAATTGTTTGAGGAAATGGTTTTTTGTGAACAATAAATACGCGATACAGATAACGGCAAGCAGCTGCAATAGATCAAATAAAATGGACAAGAAAATCACCTTTTCTGATTAGATTGAATGGGGGATAGAATGATGGATTATCTTAACATAGAGCAAAGGGTTGAATGATATGGTTCTGAGAAAACGTGAAGATCAACGTTTATAAAGAAACGGTATTTCGACGCCAAAGAATGCGAAGATCCCGCTTAAAAGAAAGTAAGTCAATAAGCCTAGATAAAAAAGGACTTTCCAATTCAATTTCTTTTTCATTCGATCCACTCCTTTTGTGTATCATAGCATAAAAAAACGATAATATAAATAAATAATCTAAAAATGCAAATTTGCATTTTTCAGCAAGTGTAAGCTCTCTCAAGCTACATTTTCGCTATCTTGAAAAACCTGAGCTAAAATAGAAAGAGGAACAAAATCATGGCTCACTTTGATTTTTAAATGAACAACGAGTCGAAAGAAGGAGACATTTCTTTGAAAAAACCATGGATAAAACGCAAAAAGAAGCAAAACGAAAATGAATTATTAACGGAACAGTCCGTTCAAGTCGAGCAAAGTCAAATGGGAGAAGAGTTGCAAGAAGAAGCGGAGTTTACTTCTTTTTTTGCGGATGTCATGAAGCGAATGCCGAAAAAATCGGCTGCCCTGGTGATGAAAGGCTATGACGGATCAAAAGCCCAGGCGGAAAAAGTGTTAGCGAAAAGCAAGGATCAATTTGATCAGGTGTTTGAGGAGTTTTTGGTTGGCGTAGATGATGAAACACGGAAAAAAGCCCACCGCACGATCCATGCGGCTTCTTTGACGGCGGGGATCATCGGCTGTTCACCGATTCCCTTTTCAGATGCAGTGTTACTTGTGCCAGTTCAGATGACAATGATGGCCCGTTTGTATCGTATTTTTGGGCGAACATGGCGTGAAGGGTTAGCGAAAAGTATTTCGAAAGAGCTAGTCGTTGTGAGTTTTGGTCGCAGTGCCGTTGGCAATATCTTGAAATTTGTCCCAGCAGTCGGCACCGTTGCTGGAGCTGCAATCAATGCCAGTGTGGCTAGTGGTATCACCGAAGCATTAGGCTGGGTGACGGTCAAGATGCTGAATGATGGGGAAGATGTGTTTGAGCAAGTGATGTCCTTTAAAGGCCAATTTCACACGCTGTTCAATGCGTTGAAAGTTGGCAAGAAATCTAAGTGAGACAAACAGAAGAAGAACGAAGCAGGTCCAGACGACTTGCTTTTGTTGCTTCTTTTTCTTCACAGCAAATAAAAAAAATTTTAAGGAGTGAGTAAAATGAAACAACGAGTGACACGGGAAGAAGTCAAAGAACGGTTGGTCACCGATGCGTATTTTCAAAAAGGTCGTTCCGCTTTAAAGACCCGCCAAACGATTTTGACGATTCTTGCTTGGCTGATGGTCTTGGTTCCCTTTGTCTGGCTGGCCATTCCGTTGACGCTGCCGAATCTGGCGGATCGGATCGCCTTTCGGACCTATTTAGAAGAAGCAGTCACTTTCGAATTTCTAGCGTTATTTTTAGGCATTTCTTTTTTGATTTTAGTTCTTACGTTTACTTTATTAACTTTGAGGAACAACCGCCGCTTCAAACGATTGCTGCAAAAGCAATCGATGCATGATGAAGCTGCCTTGGAAAAACGCAAAGAGTTGCTAGAAGCATTTTACGAAGAACGCTTCGGGACGAAAGAAGAACGCCACGGGGCAAAATACTACGCGGTTGCACCGGAGCAAAACATCGGAGAAAGAGAGATCCAAGAACTTTTCCGTAGAAATGGGGTGGGCTGATGGTTGTCAATTTTGATACTGGGTTCCCGTGGTTGGACACATTTTTAACAGTCGTTTTAATGATTCTGTTCACGTATCCGATTTTAGGTGGCTTTGCTTGGTTCATCGGGGTGATCTGCAATCGTTTTTTGTTCCGTTATCGACAATTAGAGTGGATACCGATCTCCGCAGAGATCGAGCCGATGATCACGATTATGGTACCAGCTCACAATGAAGAAATCGTTATTGAAGACACGATTCATTATTTAATGAACAATCTGAACTACAGCAATTATGAGGTGTTGGTGACTGATGATGGCTCAACGGATCAAACCCTGTGATACTAGACCGATTGATGGAACAGTACCCAAATCTAAGAGTGTTGCGCATCGAAAAAAACCAAGGAAAGGCCCATGCCTTTAATATTGGGGTAGGGTTTGCCAAAGGGGAATTGATCTTGAGCAACGACGCAGATACGGTTCCTGAACCTGATGCGTTATGGAAATATGTCAATTATTTCATCCGCCAAGATTCCATCAATATCTCTGCCATTACGGCGAATATGGACGTTCAAAATCGCACAACGATCGTAGGGAAATCACAAACCGTTGAGTTTTCAAGTATCGTAGGAATTATCAAACGGACCCAGCAAGCCGTTTTCGGCGTCATCTATGCCTATAGCGGTGCCAATACGATGTATCGACGCGCGGCATTGATGGACGTGGGTCTGTTTCGACAAAATCGAGCAACAGAAGACATCAGTATTGCCTGGGACCACCAATTCCGAGGTTGGCTGTCTTTATTTGCTTCACGAGTGATGTTTTTCATGGAGGTGCCAGAAACACTCAAGATGCTCTACCGACAACGGAAACGCTGGGCGAAGGGCGGTACAGAAGTATGGCTGACCAACTTTAAAAAGGTCTTTTTGCATCCTTTTGAAAACATTGGTCGAACCGCTATGTTTGTCGATCAAACATTAAGTATCATCTGGTCATTCTTTTTCTGGCTTTCATCTGCCTTGTTTGTCTTCTATCTGATCTATTATGGTGCAACTGGGAATTACGAACGGATCTATCATATGTTTACGATGGCCTTTCTCTTCGTTTGTTTCGAGATGATTGCGGGGGTCATGCAGCTATTTACCAGCCTCTTGGCGGATGATAACCGCAGCAAGCTGAAGTATTTCCGTTTTGCCCCTTTTTACATGCTGTTTTACTGGATGATCAATGCCATAACGATCGTCACTACCTTTATTCCAGCCGTCAAGACCATCCTTGGCTACGGCAGCGGCGTTTGGGTCAGTCCAGAGCGAACGGCGAAAAAAACCGAAGAATCTTAACGAATACACCTTCCCTGGATAATAAAAAACAAGTCTGAGTTTTCTTCAGACTTGTTTTTTTGCCTTTAAGGTTCAGAAAGATAGTAAATCTCACGATTTTGGTATGGATAACGAGTTTGCGAAAATTCGAAAGGTCGTCCGTCGGAGAGACGAGCAACTTGTTCTAATTCTAAGATCGGATCATTGGGATCGACTTCTAAATATTTGATATCATAGGAATCCGCTTTGTCGGCACGGATTTTACGTATGGCGGGACCTATTTTGAGATGTAAGGAATCAGTGATGTATCGATAGATCGAGTGTTCAAGGATCGCCATATCAATATCGGGAATGGTTTTGATGGGCATGATCGTGTACTCCAATTCAAAGGGTTCGTTATCAACATAGCGCAGTCGTACGATATCATAAACAGGTTCGTTTTCTCGCAAAGACAAGTAATCCATTTCGTTGGCTTCTGGAAAACGTACATTGAAACTAATGATTTTACTTTGCACTTTATGCCGTCCGCCATATCGGTTGACTAAACCGATATACTCATTGATCTGTCCTTGGTAGGTCGCTGAATTGACATAGGTGCCATGACCTCTTTTGGTAGAAATCAGGCCTTCTTGCTTCAATTGATTTAGCGCTTTTTGGATCGTCATTCGCGAGGTTTGAAATCGTTTGGCTAACGCCGTTTGTTCCGGTAGTTTTGATAAAGCTGGAAAAACTCCTTCATAAATATCCGTCCGCAACTGATCAACGATCTCTTTGTATTTTGTCATAGTCATCACTCCTTATGTAAAGAAATTCATGGACTTGAGTTTTGTTTGAAGGGGATAAAAACAAGGTATATCACTAAAGAATCCGCTGAAATTCACATGTATAGAAAAAGCTTTACATGTGTTTTTGAAAAATTTACATGCCTGTTTCGCCTAATTATAATAGGTTTTGTAAGCGAATACAAATGATGGAGGAATCAATATGAAAAAATTTTACTGGGGAAACAGTGTCAGCAGTATGCAGACAGAAGGTGGTTGGAATGAAGGCGGTAAAAGCTTATCCGTTTATGATATACGGGAAGCATCGGAACAGGCTAGCGATTGGCATGTAGCAAATGATAACTATCATGCGTATACAGAAGACTTTGATTATATGCAAGATTTGGGGATGAACATGTATCGTTTCCAAATTTCTTGGTCAAGGGTCGTTCACGATGGAGATGGTGCCTTTAATGAAGAAGGGATCGCCTATTACGATCGTTTTATTGATGATCTGTTAGCTCGAGGGATCGAGCCTATGATTTGTTTGTACCATTTTGATATGCCTCTGCATCTGGCGAAAACCTATAACGGGTTCATCAGCAAAGAAGTGAAGGACGCATTCATTCGTTTTGGAAAAGAAATGGTAGATCGTTTTGCGGATAAAGTCCATTATTGGTTAACCTTTAACGAACAAAATCTTTTCTACCAAGACCATGGTTTTAAGATCAGCGGTTATTTAGAAGGGGAAGAAACGACAGAAGAATTGTATCAGATTTTCCACAATGTCATGGTTTGCCATGCAGAACTCTGTAATTATCTTCATGAAACAACAAATGCGAAGATCGGCGGCATGCTGGCGTATTCTGAGGCGTATCCAGCGTCTTGTCGTCCACAAGACATCAAAGCAGCAAGAGAGTTTGATGAATTTGCGAACTTTACTTTATTAGATTGCTATGCGCACGGCAAGTATTCGGCAGCACAAGACCGATACGTGAAAAATCATCAACTCAATATGAATATTTTACCTGGGGAATTAGAAGCGATCGCAACGCAGAAAAATGATTACATTGCCTTTAGCTATTATGCTTCTTCTACCTTGAATGCTGAAAAAATTCCTGATGGAACGCCGCCGAATCGGTACATGACTTTTGGAAAACAAGACAATCCGTATATTGAAACGACGGAATGGAATTGGCAAATTGATCCGCTCGGCTTCCGTGATGTCTTAAATAAAGTCTATCAGCGGTACCGGTTGCCAGTGTTTCCGATTGAAAATGGGATTGGTGTCAGAGAGCATTGGAATGGCAAAGAACCGATTCAAGATGATTACCGCATTGCCTACCATCAAGAGCATATTCGAGCGATGTTTGAAGCGATGGTGGAAGATGGAGTGGTCTGTCTTGGGTATCTTGGTTGGGGGCTGATCGACATTTTGAGCTCGCAAGGTGATATGGAGAAACGATACGGACTCGTGTATGTCAATCGTGGCAATCATGAGTTGCGAGATATGAAACGTGTACCGAAAAAATCGTATGAATGGTTCAAAGAAATGATCAAAACGAATGGTAGTACGATCTATACAAACCCATATACAGAATAGGAGGAACAAAAATGGCAGCAGAAAAGCGCACGTTTTTAGATAAATTTACAGAGTTTTCGGTCCGTCTCGGCAATCAGGTTCATCTCAAAAGTCTTCGTGATGCGTTTGCGACCTTAATGCCTGCCTTTATTATCGCAGGGATCGCTGTGTTGTTTAATAATGTCTTCTTTCCATGGTTTTTAGAAGGGGCTACCTTGGCGCGAATGCAAGTGTTTGGCAATTCCATCACCAATGGAACATTGAATATCGCCGGTCTGCTGATCGCCCCGATGATCGCTTATTTTCTTTGCCGCAACAAAAACAATCCGAGCGCCATCAATGCAACCTTTGTGGCAACGACTTGCTTAGTGGTCATGTTGGCGATGGCTCATGCCGTGATGCCAGAAGGCGCTCAAGCAGAAGTGACCATCAGTGGTGTGATGCTATTTGACGATGTCGGGACCAAAGGGATGTTTTCTGGAATCATTTGTGGGTTAGTTGCCACGGAATTATTTATTCGACTGTCAGAAAACAAGCACTTAAAAATCAATTTAGGGGATCAAGTTCCTCCTGCCGTCAGCAAATCCTTCAGCACGTTGATCCCTGCTATTTTGGTGATTTCCTTCTTTGCCGTAGTTGCGACCGTGCTAGCAACCTTTGATACCGACCTGATTCAAATCATTTCAACAGTGATCCAAGAACCCCTGCGTTTATTGAACACATCGATTTTTGGGTTCTTGATCATCTATTCAACGGGCAATTTTCTGTTTACTTTAGGCATTCACCAAACCGTCATCAATGGCACCTTGTTAGATCCATTGCTGTTAGTCAATATGAATGAAAACATGCAAGCCGTGCAAGAAGGCGCTGCGCCGCCCAATATCTTAAATTCAGCATTCGTGACGGTTTTTGCTCAACTAGGTGGGACTGGGTTTACGATCAGCTTGATCATTGCAGTGCTCTTATTCGTTCGCAATTACCAACCTTTTCGAGATGTCGTCAATCTATCCCTAGCTCCGGGTATTTTTAATATCAACGAGCCAATCATCTTTGGTTTACCGATCGTCTTCAATTTACCAATGATCATTCCCTTCGTTGCAAGTCCAATTGTTGCGACGTTTATTGGTTACTTTGCTACCGCAGTAGGATTCATTGAGCCGCTTTCTGTGATGGTTCCTTGGACGACACCACCAATTCTTAGTGCATTATTGGCATCAAAAGGGGATTTTAAAGTTGTTTTGGTTCAAGTGATCATCATCGTCGTTTGTGTAGCAATCTATTTTCCATTTTTAAAAATCGCTCAACGGGTTGCAATCAAATCTGCTGAATTGGAGCGGGCAGAATAAACAAAACAGGATGAATTCTATACTAGAGTGACCTACAAAAGTTAGAACAAAATTCTAACGTTTTGGGGGTCACTATTTTTTGAGGTGATTTTTTTACTAAGTTTCTATTTTGAACTTTAATTAAATGGTATACTATCCCAAAAGGAGCGACTATGAAAATTTCAGAAATGCAAAAAGCGATTTATCAAAACAAAATCGATCACCAATTCAATGTCACAAATATTGAAAAAGAGTTTTTGGCTTTATATGGTGAAGTAGGGGAAGCCTTTGACGCGTATCGGAAGCAACAAGAGGTAGGAGAAGAATTGGCGGATGTGGCGATTTATCTTCTTGGGTTAGCGGAAATCCTTTCCATCGATCTTGAAGCAGAGATTCATAAAAAAATGGCCGTCAACCAAAAGCGTCGTTATACGAGTTATGGCAATGGCTATGCCAAACGAATCGATAATTGATACACGCACAAAAACTAGTGGATTCCTCGAGTATAGGCCCTTACCGAAATAGAAATGGAAGCAGGAGATAGGATGGAAAAGAATGTAAGCATGCGTGAATTAACCACGGCGGATTTAGCAGAAGTCGTGGACCACTATATTTCCGTATTTTCAGCAGAACCATGGAATGACCAATTGACAGTGCCGCAAATCACCGACTATGTATCATCAATGATGGCAATGAATACTTTTATTGGTTATCGACTAACAGACCGAGCATCGAATGAATTGATTGGTCTTTCATTAGGCTTTATCAAGCCCTGGTATCAAGGAAAAGAGTATGTGATCGATACTTTTTTAATTACTGGCACGCACCAAGGAAAAGGCTTGGGTTCCACTTTTTTAGAAAGGATCAAAGAGGATCTGCTCAAGAAAGAGATTCCAACGATCCTGTTAGATACCGAAGAAAGTATGCCAGCAGCGGATTTTTACAAAAAGAATGGATTTAAACCGCTACCAGATAATGTGAGCTATTATTTATCTCTAGATTAATAATAGCTTGTCAATAAATAAAAAAGTCTGCGAAAAAAATCGCAGGCTTTTTAGTTATGCACAGTTTCAACAGGTTTATACACAATATATTGTAGGAACGTGTTTTCGCCTACTAAATATTGGGTGTGTGGTTTTTAGAAAAGGATTTCAAGGAGATTCTTATGGACCAATGAGTGTAAAAGTGAAAAAAGTACTGAAACGCTTATAGAATATAGCAAAATTTATCTAGATGAGAGACTCTGTTGGTACCGATCAGCTAATTTCTATCATCTTCGCGATAGGTCTTGCGATACTGCAGCGGCGTTAAACCAAATTTACGCTGAAATCTTTTGCTGAAGTAGCTCAAGTGATTGAAGCCAACGTGGTAGCAGATGGTTGAGACAGGCTCATCCGTTTCGATCAATAGGTTTTTGGCTTGAGACAATCGATAATCAATCAGATAGTTGATTGGGGTCAATGTCGTGTATTGCCGAAAAAGGGCGGTACAAGTACGTGTATTGATGGCAGCAGCTTTAGCGATCGCAGGAACCGTTAATGGTTCTTGATAATGCTCATGGACAAATGCCAGCATTAAGTAGATAGTTTCTTTCTTGGGTGAAGCAGGCCTTGCAGCCATTAGCTGTGAAAGGGCAGCTAAAAACAATTCATAGAGAGTAAATCGTTGTTCAATAAGCAGAGGCAGACGCACGGTTTGAACAAATGCTTGATGTTGGGCGGTTAAGGTTAAGCGCCGATAGCTGCGGGTGCGATCGTGGACTAATTGTTCGATCGCTTCTTTAAAAACAGGGTCAGCAATAAAGCCTGAAGAAAAATCAAAGCAGCAATATCGGACGTTTTCTGAAGCTAAAACAGCACCATGGAGTACACGGCTATTAATAATGATCGCCTCATTCTTATTTAGCAAAATTTGCTCGTCGTCAATCGTATACATGAAGCTACCTTCTTCGACCCATACGATTTGTAGCTCGTCATGCCAATGTAGAGGCAATTGGTCGCCACGCTTTTGTTGCAAGCAACGTTGATAAATTGCAAAGGAGCGATTTGTAGTTGTATGTTTGGTCGTTTCTTCGTTTTCTTCTGTGCGTTCAAAGTACATACCGCACCACCTTTTTACTTAATAGTGTTAAAAACAATCAGGATATTGACAAAAATTCACTATCTGATTCGGTATAATACTAACAAAGTTAAGCGAAAGACAAAAGGAGTTTTTATGAAAAAAACAGTTGGGATTGTTTATGCTTGTTCAGCAGCAGCTTTGTGGGCAGTTTCTGGCATCGCTGGACAAATTTTATTTACAAAATATGGTATTTCAGCAAATTGGCTCGTTTCAACACGATTGGTTCTTTCAGGGTGTTTGTTGCTAAGTATTGGGTTAAAGGATCGCGCCCGATTGATTTCCCCATTTCGGGAGAAAAAGGACTTCATTCAGCTGCTCTTGTTTTCTTTCTTAGGCATGTTTCTCGTTCAATTTACCTACTTTAAAACGATTGAGCAAAGCAATGCTTCGTTTGCAACGATTATTCAATATACTGGACCTTTCTTTGTTTTACTCTATGCTGCGATAGCCAAAAGGCAGTTCCCCTCTTTAAAGACATGTTTCTGGTTATTGGTAACCTTACTTGGCGTGACGGCTGTGGCATCAAAAGGACAGATTGAGCAATTAGCGACTTCCCAATCTGCGCTAGGCTGGGGGTTAGCATCAGCGATATCACTAGCTTTTTATTCTATACAGCCGCGTAAACTCTTGCAAAAATATGGGAGTTTACCAGTTGTCGGTTGGGGGATGTTGATTGGTGGAGGCTTGGGGAATGTGGTTCATCCAATGTGGCAGATAGGTAGTCAACTGAACGTTCAAGTGATTCTTTATTTGCTGGTGGTCATTTTATTTGGAACAGCACTAGCGTATTTGATTTTTTTAACAAGTTTACGCTATTTATCCTCAACACTTGCAACAGTTTTAACAGCAGTTGAGCCACTGCTGGCTGCTTTCTTATCGATCATTGTTTTTCATGATCACTTCACAGTGGTGGAGCTAGTAGGATTTATGGCAGTTATAGGGAGCATCATGTGTTTACAAAAAAAATTGTGAAAAAGACGAGATTCGCCAAAATCGGTGAAGTCTCGTCTTTTTTATAAATCAACAGAAAAAGAAAACGCAGGAGTCTACGCTTTCTTTTTCTGTTCTTCTTTTTTCTTGTCTGTGGTCGGTACGGAATCTAGGGCTTTTTTGAAAATCTCTTCTTTTTTCGTTTTATAGTTATGTTGTCGTTCAGCATACACTTTTTCTTTCGTCTTTGTTTTCATACTCGGTCACCTCTTCCTTTTTTTAAGTATAGCATGATTTCACAAACTTATGCAAATCCTTGGTTTTCTCCTTGGTGTTATAATCTTTCTCGTAAAACACATTGTAAAAATATTTCTTTTGGCAGAGATGAGGGACTTCTCTATTAAAAAATTCGCATGCGGTTGGAAGCGATGTAACAGGATTTCATCTAAGCGTCGATCACAAAGGTGAAAGCAGCGTTCTTTTTGAAACAATTTTTTCACAGAATCCCTCGTGTAAAAAAGGAATGATAAATGGGTGGTTTTAGTATCGATTTTTGAAAAAGGGGATCAGGAAAGAAATGTTATTCAAATAACAGTCTTGTTTTTCAAAAAGTGGGTTTGTTTGCAAAAAAAATCCTGTTTTTATTCGCGAATTAAAATAACGTTGAATGAAATAGCATTTTTCTGTCGTTTATAGAAATCTTTGTAAATAGAGTGCCATTGAGCAACACCAAAGAGAAAGTGATCAAAAAGAATAACGCAGGAAAATAAATGACACGTTTTATTAAACGTAAATTAAAAAAATACAAAACGAAAACAATATCAAAAAATATTAATTTTTGTTAAAATGGGGTACAGGGGGTGTTTTATTGGAATCTCGGAAAATCAAACGTAAGCGTTTAGTGAAACAAAAACGGTCCCTTTTCGTACAAAAAGGATTGGGTATCACAGCAGCGTTAGCATCGACTTCAGGTGTCTTTACGTCTCTTGCTCATGCGACCGAAACGACAAACGCTTCGTCATCAACCAACACAACTGCTACTCTTGCCAGATCGTCAGCTGAAACGGCGATCAATCGACAATTTAAAACAACAGCTTCACTGAATGTTCGTTCAAATGCTTTAACAAGTGCCTCTATCGTAAGTGGTGTAGGAGCAAATACAACAATCACTGCGGTGGCTCAAAAGAAGGGTACCTCAGTGAATGGCAATACAACATGGTATAAGCTATCAACAGGCGGCTGGATCTCAGGGGCTTATGTGAAAAGCACTTCAGGCTCTTCTTCTGCCAATACAGGCTCGTCCAATTCGTCGTCGTCTTCTTCATCGGAAAAAGCAATTTCGAAATCAGTGAAAACGACCACTGCATTGAACGTCCGTTCAAATGCAACGACTAGTTCTAGTGTCGTACGTGGACTAAGCAGCAATGCGACGGTGAAAGTTGTTGCACAAAAGAGTGGAACGTCGGTGAATGGCACGACCACTTGGTACAAATTGTCCACAGGCGGTTGGATCACGGCAGCCTATGTCAAAGATGTTTCCAGCAGTTCGACAGGAAATAGTTCTTCTGGCGGCAACACAAGTGTTTCTGCAGAAACGGCTATCAGCAAGAACGTGAAAACAACAGCGGCATTGAATGTCCGTTCGAGTGCCTCAACAAGTGGTAGTGTCGTTGGCAGCCTAAGCAACAGCACGACGGTGAAGGTCGTTGCCCAGAAAAATGGCACATCCGTTGGCGGCACCAATGTTTGGTACAAAGTATCGACTGGTGGCTGGATCACAGCGGCATATGTGCGTGACGTCACGTCTAGTTCTGGAAATACAAGTAATAACAATAATTCAAACACAGGTTCAAGCAACACTGGTTCATCAAACGGCTCAAACAATGCGAGTGAGCAAGCCATCAATAAAACGTTCCAAACAACCACTGGTATGAATGTCCGCTCAAATGCATCGACTTCTGCAAGTGTAGTCAGCAGTTTGGGCAGCAATGCTACCTTCAAAGCAGTCGCTCAAAAACAAGGTACGTCAGTCAATGGCAATGCCACTTGGTATAAGTTATCAACGGGTGGCTGGGTATCTGCAGCGTATGTGAAGGAAGTCAGTGCAACGACTTCTGGCAACAATAACAACGCAGGCAATACCAATGTTCCTATGAGCGTGAACGGAACAGCGATCGTTGCAGAAGCTAGAAAACATATTGGCACTCCTTATCAATGGGGAGGCAAAGGACCAGATGTCTTCGACTGTTCCGGGTTTACACGTTATGTCTTCTTAAAAGTGACGGGCAAAAACATCGGTGATTGGACAGTCCCACAAGAAAGCGCAGGGACGATCATTCCTGTCTCGCAAGCACAAGCTGGCGACTTGCTGTTCTGGGGTCAAAAAGGGAATACCTACCACGTAGCGATCGCTACCAGTAATACAAGCTATATCCATGCGCCAAGCACGGGTTATACAGTCACCGAAGCACAATCAGGCTTTTCGACTGCTAGCTTCGCTCTACGAGTGAAATAAATGTTTCATTGAATAGGCAAAGGGTTTGTCCTTTGTTAGAAACGCCCCTAAGAAAGCTGCCATCAGTTTTCTTAGGGGCGCTTTTTGGGTTGGGCGCAGATCTTTTTAAAAGGTGGGGCTTTGCCCTGTTTTTTTGACAAAAAGGCCGATTTGTCAAAATCACTTGTTTTTACTAGTACAAATTTTTGTCAAAAAAAATAGTTACTGATACCATAAAAACGTACCAATATTAGGAGGGATCTACATGAGATATACGAACGGAAATTACGAAGCTTTTGCAAGAAGCAGAAAACCGAAAGATGTCGAAAAGAAAGAAGCCTATATTGTTGGTGGGGGATTAGCAGGACTTGCTGCGGCAGTCTTCTTGATCCGTGACGGCCATATGGCGGGTGAGAAAATCCACGTCCTTGAAGAACTTTCTTTATCAGGCGGTTCATTAGACGGAAAATTCATTCCCCATGATGGATTTGTGACCCGCGGCGGTCGAGAAATGGAAAATCATTTTGAGTGTCTGTGGGATCTATTTCGCTCGATTCCATCTTTGGAGGTGGAAGATGCTTCGGTGCTAGATGAGTTTTACTGGTTGGACCACGATGATCCAAATTCGTCTAACTGTCGGATCATCCGCAATCGCGGCCAACGAGCAGCAGATGATGGAGAATTTACCTTGTCTGCTACAGCACAAAAAGAATTAACCCAATTATTTATGACTTCAGAAGATCAATTGATCGGGAAAAAAATCGAAGATGTTTTTGGCGAAGAATTCTTTGAATCTAATTTTTGGCTATACTGGTGTACGATGTTCGCCTTTGAAAAATGGCATTCGGCGATTGAAATGCGCCGCTATGTGTTGCGTTTTGTGCACCATATCGATGGCTTGCCTGATTTTACTGCGTTAAAATTTACCCGTTACAACCAATATGAGTCATTGGTCAAACCACTACTTGCTTATTTGGAAGAACAAGGAGTTGACTTCCAATATGAATGCACCGTCAGCAATATCGATGTTCGGATCGTGGGCGAGGAAAAAGTTGCTAAAAAACTTGTGCTAGAAAAAGCGGGGGCAATCGAAGAAATTCCTTTATCAGAAGATGACTTGGTCTTTGTTACCAACGGATCGATCACTGAAAGTTCCACGCAAGGGGACCATTATACTCCAGCGCCTATCTCAAAAGCACCTGGTGGCAGCTGGCGTTTATGGAAAAACTTGGCGGCGCAATCGCCTGAGTTTGGTCATCCAGAAGTCTTTTATGAAAACTTACCTGAAGAAAGCTGGTTTGTTTCGGCAACCGTGACTTGGCAGAATTTTGATGTGGAACCTTATTTAGAAAAATTGACCCATCGCAAGTTACGAACAGGCAGAATCGTCACTGGCGGGATCATCACCATCAAAGATTCCAATTGGATGATGAGCTTTGCGACCCATCGCCAACCGCACTTTAAAGAACAAAAAGACCAACAAACGATCACATGGGTGTATGGCTTGTTGTCAAATACACCAGGGAACTACATCAAAAAACCAATTGAACAATGTTCTGGACAAGAAATCGTGCAAGAACTGCTTTACCATTTAGGCGTGCCAGAAGCAGAAATCCAACGCATTTCAAAAGAATCAAGTGTGGCAGTCCCTGTCTACATGCCGTTTATCACTTCTTACTTCATGCTGCGTGAACCAGGGGATCGGCCATTGGTTATTCCAAATGGCTCCAAAAACTTAGCTTTTATCGGTAATTTCGCAGAGACTGAACGAGACACTGTTTTTACAACAGAATATTCCGTTCGGACTGCAATGGAGGCTGTTTATCAGCTATTAGCTGTGGAACGTGGGGTACCAGAAGTGTTTGCTTCCGCTTATGATCTACGTACTTTGGCCAAAGCTGTCTATTATCTGACCGATAAGAAAAAAATTACGGAAATGGAGCTGCCGTTTATCGAACGGAAACTCTTGGAAGGCTTCGTTAAGAAAACCGAACATACCTACATTGGCGATCTGTTGAAAGAAAACCATTTGATTTAAATAAAACGCAACGACAACGAGGCGAAAGAAGCTGCTCGTTGTCGTTGCGTTTTTTATTTGCTTTTTAGCGCAGTTTGAACGAATCATTATTCCTCAGATAAAATCCGAACTTGGATCTCTGTCAAATAAGCTTGCTCGTTGCTAAGGGTCGTTTCGTGGATCGATCGTTCATAGAAGTAGTCATCGATTTGCCATTGGTGCGTCGCAATCAGCTGCTTGAGTTTTTGATAGAACTGCTTCAATCCTTCGTCATCCCCCTGATAAATGGCGGTTAAATAGCATCCTGCTGGTTTCACGAAGGAAGTCCCTTGCGGCTCTTCTTGCCGCACGTAAACGTAGTCGATGTCTTGCGTATCGTCTTTGTTCGTCCGAATCATAGAACCGTACTCGTTATTCGAGAATAGATAAGGCTGTGCCATCAAAAGATCGTAGGCTTGGGTGATCATCTCTGGGATGGAGCTGCCGTTTAATCTAGGACTGAGGGAGAAATATTCCTCTGGCTGTTCCTTCAAGGTGAAGGGGGAAGTTTTTTCTGCAGCCAGGCGCAAATCCGCAGCTTTTCGTTCGATGATTTTTTTGATGTTGGTCAACTGCTGAATTTTTTCATCGATGGTTTGCCGCTTGGCTTCCAATAAGTTTCTCATGGTCTCGGCATCCCCCTGCAGCGCTGTTTGGATCTCTTTTAAGGGCATCGATAATTCTTTCAATGACAGGATCAATCCGAGATCCAAAAGTTGATCAAGGGAATAATACCGATACCCGTTCTCGTCTTTGCTGTTTGGTTGAAATAGCCCAATCTCGTCATAATAGTGGAGTGTCCGAGGATTGATCCGCGCTAAGCGTGCCATTTCCGATACTTTTAATTTGGTTTTCATGAAGTTCCTCCTTGACTTTACAGTTACTGTAAACTTTATACTAAGGATAGTCAACTACTGGGAGGAAGATAGAATGAATAAAAAAGTAACGTATCGACCATTTAAACGAGAAGATCTGCCTGCGCTTGTGCAAGTGATTATTGATAGCTGGAACTACGACAAGCAATTTGACAAGAAGACCGCCAAGCACTTTGCTCATGTCTTTTTGTGTTATGAACTTGCCCGTGCGACCTATTCGCGGGTGGCTCTTTTAAATGGTGAAGCTGTCGGTATCTTATTAGCAGATAGTAAGAGAGGGAAGAAGCTTCATCCAGCGCGCTATTGGGGGAAAACGATTTGGCATGCTGGCTGCTTACTGCTTATGAAAGAAGGGAGAAACACGCTGCTGCATTATGCCAAGGAGGTGGCTGAGTTAAATCAAGCGATGTTGAAAGACTTACAAACTCCTTTTCAGACCGAAGTTGGTTTGTTTGCCGTTAGTCCCAAAACACAAGGATTGGGTGTAGGCAAGCAGCTCTTTACTTCCTTTTTAGCGATGGTCCAGCAGGAAAAAACGGCTCCGTTTTTCCTTTATACCGATACCACCTGTAATTTCGGTTTTTATGAGCATATGGGCTTGAAGCGGGCAGCTGCTGTGAAAAGCTGGATCAAAAAACCGATCAAGAAGGAAATCGAGTTTTATATCTATACTTCCTAAGAGTGCAGCGATGCACTCTTTTTTCATTGGCTAGTATGGTAAACTGGAAGCAAAGAAGGTCAAGGAAGCTGTTTTCGTTTTATGGAAACGGTGCTTGTTTTGGCCGAAAGCGATGGCTCGATCCGCTTTCGTAAAAAGGATGGGGAATGGGAAAGGATGGTTTATTTGGAAAAAAAGCAGATAGGGTTTATTTTAAGTGATATTGATGGGACGATCTTGGATCATAAGCATCAAATCGATCTGGATTTGATTGAAGAAATCAAACGATTGAAGCAGCAAGCGATTCCTTTTGTTTTGGCTTCCGCTCGCTCCCCGAAAGGAATGCTACCGATAGCTCAAGAATTAGGGATAGAAGACTGGCCCTTGGCTTGTTACAACGGTGCCTTGATTGGAGGGTACGATCAAAAGGGCACACTGGTACCGATTTTCAGTCATGAGGTCAAAAAAGCAGAAGCAAAAACTTTGGTTGCGCGCATCAAAACTGATTTTCCAGGTGTTTCCATCAATGTCTACTCTGGTGATCAGTGGTATTGCGAAAGAGTGGACCAATGGGCACGAGCAGAAGCGGCGATCACCAAAGAGACTCCTGTAGAAACTTCATTAGAACAACTGTTGGCACAAGAAGCTTTTGAGGTTCATAAGTTTCTTTTGATCGGCACAACGGCAGAAATCCGAGCGCTTCATACTGCCTGCCAGAACGCTGGATTTTTAGAAAGCGCCTTTTACTTATCCAAAGAGAATTATTTGGAAGTCACTCATCAAGCTGTGGGAAAAGATAAGGCGCTAAATGAATTGGCGGCCTATTTTCAAGTGCCGCTGGCGCAAACCTTAGCGATCGGCGATAATTTTAACGACCTGCCAATGATTGCTTCAGCTGGTATTGGTGTTGCGATGGAGAATGCACCCGAATTGGTCAAAGCAAAAGCTGATTTTGTGACGACTAGCAATACAGACCATGGGGTTGCTGATGCATTGCGGCGATTTGTCACAGAATAGATAAAAAAACTAGGTTTTTTGAACAAATTGATTGACTTTCATTTCTACTCTCCTTAAACTTTTAGCTATACCTAAAAAGGTAAGTGTTTGTTGGAAAGAAGGAGAAAAATGAATAAGAAGATCGAGAAGACATTGACCAAATTTGCCGAGCCGTTGGGGCTCTCCGTTGATACTTCCACTGGGGTGATTTATGGAACGTATCATAGTTATAAACTTTTTTTAGTTCAAGAGAATAACAATAGTTATTCTCTAGTGGCTCATTTTTCACTTAGCAAAGATGGCGAACTTCCCATCCAAGAAGAAGTCAAAGAAGTTCTAAGTGAGTCAAAAGAGATCATCGACTGTGTGATCCAAGGATATCAAGTTGCCTATACATTACGCGGAGCGATGACTGCAGGGAAAACCGTGGACAAGTTACGTACTGCGTTGGACTAGTTGACGAATTTTTTGAAGACGAAAGGCTTCCAAAATGCTTGTACCTTCTGCGGCGCGGTCACTGAGCCGGTTTCGCTATATGCTATTGGCGGCGCTCCCGTCATTGCCTGTGAAGCTTGCTTTAAGAAACAACAAGAAGCAGTCCTTGCGCAAGAACGGGAAAAAGGGCAGAAAAAAGAAAATTGGTTAGCTGGAACCGTGGGTGCGTTTCTTGGCTCACTGATTGGTGCCGGCGCAATTATTTTATTAGGACAACTGGGGTATGTTGCTGCATTGTCTGGGATCGCGATGGCGATCTGTGCCATCAAAGGGTATGAATTATTAGGTGGAAAACTCAGCACAAAAGGTATTATTAGTAGTATTATCGTCATGATCATCATGGTCTATGTCGGGAATCGTATCGACTGGTCGATCAGTGTAGCGAATTATTACACGGACGTTGATGTCTTCTATGCCTTCCGTATTTTACCTGATTTGATTCGTGAAGGATATTTGGAAGCGAGTCAATATTACGGGAACTTAGGTCTGGTCTATCTATTTACGGCGATTGGGGCTGTGCCAACTATTATCGCTACGGTACGAGAGGGGAAAGTGACGCGTCAAAGCTATAAAATGGAGTAATCCACGTTTCTATCCAAAGATAAAAAAACACAAAGCGAGATCTTTTTCGCTTTGTATTTTTTGTTTTTGTGTCATAAATAATAACATGCAGTGTTAACATAAAAAATAAATAATAATAAAATGAGAAAAATAGCTTGCTTTTATAATTAATATTTATTAAAATCTTATTTACATTCAGAGTTTTGTAATAATTCTGAAAATTTTGGATTTTCATAAGGGGTAGGTAAGATGAAGAAAAAATGGGGATATGGTGTTGTCGCTGTTTGTGGAATCGTATTAGCAGGTTGCTCAACAGGAGGGACATCAAGTACAGGTGAAAGTTCAAGTGGTAGTGGGACAGCAGCTGCCGAACAAATTTTTAATGTTGTGGTTCAACAAGAAATGCCGAGTGCCGATCTATCCTTAGCCACCGATACGATCAGTTTCAGTGCTTTAAATAATGTGTATGAAGGGTTGTACCGCTTAGATGCTGATAGTAAGCCCGAACCAGCAGGTGCCGCCGAATTAGCGGAAGTCAGTGAAGATGGTCTGACCTATAAATTGAAATTACGAGAAGATGCCAAATGGTCAAATGGAGAACCAGTAACAGCAGCGGATTATGTCTTTGGCTGGCAACGCACTGTAAGTGCGGAAACAGGTTCTGAGTATGCGTACTTATTTGCGCCCGTAACCAATGCCGAAGCGATAACAGCAGGTGAAAAAGATGCCTCAGAATTAGGGATCAAAGCAGTCAGTGACTATGAATTAGAAATCACGCTGACGACACCTACGCCATACTTCCAATACTTATTGGCGTTTCCATCCTTCTTCCCACAAAGCCAAGCAGTCGTAGAAGACAACGGCGATCAATATGCTTCAACAAGCGACAATGCCGTTTACAATGGACCCTTTGTGTTGGCTGGCTTTGATGGGCCAGGAACCGATACAGAATGGTCATATGAAAAGAACGACCAATATTGGGACAAAGAGACGGTGAAACTTGATACCATCAATGTTAGTGTCGTAAAAGAATCATCGACCTCCTTGAATCTATTCCAAGATGGGCAAGCAGACGACGTCATCTTAACAGGAGAATTGGCACAGCAAATGGCCAATGATGAAGCGTTTGTGTCAGAACCATTAGCCCGTACTTCCTATATCGAGTTGAATCAGCGCGAAGAAGATTCGCCATTCCGCAATGAGGATCTGCGTAAAGCAATCTCTTATGCCATCGATCGTGATGCATTAGTGACATCGATTTTAGGGGACGGTTCATTGGCTTCCACAGGATTGATACCAAAAGGAATGACCTTTAACCCAACTGATAATACTGATTTTGTCGATGAAGCGGAAAGTGTCATTGAATACGATCAAGAAAAGGCCAAAGAACATTGGGAAAAAGCCAAAGAGGCGTTAGGAATCGATTCCTTGAGCTTTGAAATTTTGGCTTCTGATACAGATTCAACCAAAAAGGCCATTGAGTATATTCAAAGTGCGATCCAAGACACGCTGGATGGGGTGAAAGTTAGCCTAAGTCCTGTTCCTTTCTCCGTTCGTTTAGATCGTTCAAACTCAGGTGACTTTGATGTCGTCATGGGTGGTTGGGGAGCTGACTATGCGGATGCTAGTAGCTTTACTGATTTGTTTGTTACCGACAATTCCTACAACCGCGGTCGTTGGACAAGTGAGGCGTACGATGCAGCAGTGAAATCGTCTGCCACGACAAACGCTGGCAATCCAGATGCTCGCTGGCAAGATTTGTTAGATGCAGAGAAAATCATTATGGATCAACAAGGGGTCATCCCTGTGTACCAAAACGTTGAAGCTCATTTACGTGCACCAAAAGTAAAAGGGGTCGTATCACACGGTGCTGGTGCGCAATATGACTACAAGTGGGCAGTTATTGAAGAATAAGCGCCTAAAGAAGAAACTGGTTTTGCGTAAGCAAGCCAGTTTTTTTCTTGGGCTTTGTTCTTACTTACACAATGTTAGTAATGAGAGCGGATGCAATTGTTTATAAAAAAACAAAAAAAGTTGGCAAGGGATCAACGATCGACTTGCCAACCTCGTTTTTTGTTCATCTATTTCACAGAAATCCAGTGAAAGATTATTCGCTAACTGTTACGTCACCTGTTACAGAAGCGCCATCTTCGTCAAGTGTTGCTGAATCTTGGAATTCTTTTGAAGTGAATGTTACGTTACCTTCAACTTTTGCACCGTTCAATACAAAGCCGTTAGCATTCACTTCAACGTCACCTTTGATTACACCGTGAACGATGTTGAAGTTTTCTGAGTTAACGATCAATTTAGGAACAGTTACTGTGTATTCAGCTGTTACGTTGCGGTCTTCATCTTGTGAGTACAATGCAAATTTACGGTAGATATCAGCAGAGTCGTCACCTTTGTCGTGGAATTCTCCATCAACGGTTACATCGTTATCAAATGTCATGTCGCCAGTTACAGCAACGATCCAGTTACCATCTGCGCTCAATGCTTTTTCGATCACTGAAGTTTGGTCACTGATAGAAGCAGTTGAAACAACGTCATCTGATGATTCAGTTGATGCAGCAGTTGAAGCTGCTGTTGATGATGATGAGCTTGCAGCTGTATCGTTATCTGAACTACATGCAGCTAAAAGAGTGCCTCCCATAAGCAATGATGCAGCAATTAAAGTGATTTTAGTTTTTTTCATGTTTCCTTCTCCTTTGTATTCCCATAGTTTTCTTAAAAACAAAATGATTATACCATACCGAGGTGAAGTTTGTGAAACAAAAAACATAAATGAGGAGAAATTTAATAAATAGCAGCCTAGGATTAAAAAAATTTCAAAGAAACTAGGAATAAATGAGTGACGCTTACGAATGAATGAGACATCTTATTCACAAAGAACCCTCCATTATGGAAGAAATGCCCTTCTTCTATAATGGAGGGTCATTACTACATGCGCTTTCGATCCGTCAACTGCTTGAACTTCGATACGATCAAATCCATGATGAACTGATACATAAAAGCATGGGTTTGAAAATGGGTTTGGTGAGGGAAGATGATTGCTTCTTGGACAAAGGGCAGTTCCGAGATCTGTGGATTAGCGGTGATCACGATGACTTTGGCTTTGGTTCGATCGAAGAAATCTTTCCGTGGTGTTCCATTTCGAATTTGCTGTTTCGTTAGGTAGTCACCGGAGTTGGTAAAAATGATAAACAGCGATTCTTCATCAGCGGTCTTGATGATTTCTTCCTGTACAAGATCGTCTTGGAAGGTCCGAATGAACTTGCCGTTGTATGCTAGTTTGATCTGGAAATCAATAGCAGCCGATTCTGAGAATAAAATTCCAAAAGCAAAGACATTTTTATGCGTCACAATGGCTTTTGCGACCCGTTCGATGGCTGGCAGATCAAGATGATGACGCAGATAATCGATGTCTTGTACAACTGCGTCAAAATAGGAGTCTACGCCCTCTTGCTCTAAGGCAGACAAAATATTCGAACGATAATTCAGGGGATTGTTGAAGCGGTTTTCGATAAAGGCAGCGTTGTCTTTTAGATCGCCATAATCATCAAAGCCCAAGGTGCGAGCGAATTTTGAAACGGTTGACTTTGACACATGGCAAAGAGCAGCGAATTCACCAATGCTTAGAGTTTGGATCTGATCATAATGGTTGATCATGGTCAAACCGATATAGTAGTTGGTGGAATCAGTGGGTGCATTATTTAAAAGATTCAATAAACGAATGATTAAGAGGCCCATTTTCTTTCCTTTCTTGTAAGCAGTTTCCAAATTGCGAACTTTCGCAGGTGAGAGAAAAAAATCTGCTATAGTAACGCCATAAAGCGCTTTATAAATCAAACACGGGAGTGAGTCATTTGGCAAAAGATTATTCAAAACTTGCTAGTGAAATTATAGCACAGGTCGGTGGGGAACAAAATATCGTTAGCCTGTATCATTGCATCACTAGATTGCGTTTTAAGTTGAAAGATGTCGAGTTGGCACGAAAAAATAAGGATAAGATTCAGCAGCTTGATGGGGTATTGTCTGTCATTGAAGGAAACGGCCAGTTTCAAGTCGTGATCGGTAATCATGTAGCGGATGTTTTTCAAACGATCATGAGTAAGTATTCGATCCAAAATGCTTTGGAAAGTGATGGGGATGCCGAAGAATCAACAGAAAAACAAGGCAATGTATTTATCCGATTCTTCAATGTATTGTCTGCGATCTTTAATCCAATCATTGTTGCTCTTGCAGGGGCAGGGATGTTGAAAGCTTTGCTAGTTGTTTTTACAACCTATCATTTGATGGATGCGGAAGGAAGCACCTATAAAATATTAGCTGCTGCTGGCAATAGTGTCTTTTATTTCTTGCCTTTATTTTTAGCGATCAGTGCAGCGCGGATTTTCAAAGTCAATATGTTTATTGCTTTAGCAATCGTTGGGGCGTTGCTGGAGCCGAATTTTACAGCAATGGTGACGGAAAACGGTGTGACGGTCGATTTCTTTGGCATCCCAGCTGTGTTGATGGGGTATTCGGGTACCGTGATTCCAGCGATCGTTTCGATCTATATCTACTCGCATTTGGAACGACTACTCAAACGGATCATTCCTAAGAGTATCGAGATTTTTGCTCTATCACTAGTAGCTCTTTTGATCATGGTGCCTTTGACCGTTTTGATCATTGGACCGGTCGGTGTAATGCTTGGAGACGGTTTAGGCAATGCCATGAACTTTATCAGCGACAAGAGCGGGCTGTTGGCTGGCTTGTTGATCGGTGGCGGTTGGACATTCTTAGTAATGATCGGGATCCATTGGGGAGTTGTACCGATCATGGTCAATAACCTAGCGGTATATGGCTATGATACGCTGCGCCCGATGATCGCAGCAGCAACATTTGCGAGTGCTGGGGTTGCTTTAGGTGTATTTTTACGCTCTCGCAGAAAAGAAACCAAAGGCCTGGCGCTATCTTCCTTGCTTCCAGCATTGCTTGGCGGAATTACAGAGCCAATCGTCTATGGACTTTCGGTAAAATTTAAAAAGCCGTTGATTGCTCAAACCATCGTTGGTGCCCTTGCTGGTGCGTTTATGGGAATGATGCAAACCAAGGCCATCGTCTATGTTTTCCCAGCATTGACGACATTGCCAGCTTTCTTTGGGGACACCTTTGTGTACTATTTGATCGGCATTGCCTTTGCGTTCTTCGGTACTGCTATTTTGACCTATGTATTAGGATTTGAAGAAACGCTAGAACCTGTTTTAGAAGAAGGTGCAGGGCTGCAAGTGATGACACCAGTTGCTGGTGAAACGATCACGCTTGATGATGTCAAAGATGAAGTATTTTCTTCTCGAGCAATGGGGGATGGATTAGCCGTTTATCCATCAGCCGGCGATATTTATGCGCCACTTACTGGTACGGTTGTGACAGTTTTTCCAACTGGACATGCTTTTGGGATCCAATCAGCTGCTGGGACGGAAGTGTTGGTGCATATCGGCTTAGACACGGTTGATTTAGCAAAAGGCGTGTTTGAGATTTCGGTGAAACAAGGGGATCAAGTCGTGAAGGGACAAAAAATTGGCACCTTTGACTTAGCAAAAATTATTGAAAAAGGATATGATCCGACAACCATGTTGGTCTTTACCAGTGTGATCAAAGAAGATGCATTGACAGTTGTGGATCAAGCGAAAAAAGACGTTACCGCTTTGGTAGCAAATGATTTATTAAAAGGAGCGATTTCATGAGTGTATTTCCAAAAAATTTCCTATGGGGCGGCGCAATCGCCGCAAATCAAGCCGAAGGAGCTTATTTGGAAGGAGGAAAAGGATTAAGTGTAGCGGATATTTTACCAGTTGGTGAAAAACGTATTGAGCAAGTTTCACTGCAGCTTGAAGAGGATAACTTTTATCCGAGCCATGAAGCCATCGACTTTTATCATCGGTACCCAGAAGACATTGAACTTTTTGCGGAAATGGGCTTGAAGTGTTTGCGTACCTCAATTGCTTGGAGTCGCATTTTTCCGAATGGGGATGAGACGGAACCCAATGAAGCAGGTTTACAATTTTATGATGATTTATTTGATGCCTTGAATGAAAAAGGGATCCAACCAGTTGTTACATTAGCTCATTTTGAGACGCCACTGCATTTGGTGACGAAATATGGTGGTTGGCAAAATCGTGTACTGATCGATTTTTTTGATCGGTATACAAAAGTGGTTTTTGCACGCTACAAAGGGAAAGTGAAATATTGGATGACTTTCAATGAAATCAACCATACCCATACGATCCCGTTACTCGCAGCAGGTATCGATGTATTTTCTTTCGAGACTGAAGAAGAAAAATTACAGGCACTTTATCAAGCAAGTCATAATATGTTTGTTGCAAGTGCCAAAGCAGTTCTGAATGGGAAGGCAGTAGATGAAAACAATCAGATTGGCTGTATGCTGTCACTGAGCCCGATTTACCCTGCAACGTGCAACCCGAAAGATGTTTTTGAATCGTATCAACTGCGCCGTCGTTCCTTGTTCTATAGTGATGTGCAATTGCGAGGCGCCTATCCGGAATACTTCGACCGCATCGTGAAGGATAATCATCTGTTGCTGGACATTACAGAAGAAGATCTAGCGATCATTAAAGCGGGGACCTGCGATTATTTAGGCTTTAGTTTTTACCGCAGCTCATTGCATGAAGCAGGCATGAAAATTTTAGGCAATACTGGCGGATTACTAGGGAAAAAGAATCCTTACCTAAAAGAAACTGCTTGGGGATGGCCGATCGATCCGCTGGCATTACGCTATGTTTGCAGCGAATTGACTGATCGCTATCAAAAACCATTATTTATCGTTGAAAATGGAATTGGTTTAAAGGATGTTGTCAATGAAGATGGATCGATCGTCGATGAAGAACGGATGGCCTATTTAAAAGACCATGTAGAAGCAATGGCGGAATCGATCAAAGATGGCGCAACGATTCTAGGCTATACATGGTGGGGACCGATCGATATCGTTTCTGCGGGGACAGGAGAGATGGAAAAACGATACGGCTTTATCTATGTCGATAAGCAAAATGATGGTAGCGGAGATCTTTCCCGCAAGAAAAAAGCTAGTTTTGCGTATTATCAGCAAGTGATCGCCACGAATGGGGAAGCGTTGGCGTACGAATCATTTTTGAAAGGCGGCAAGTAAAATGAAAAGTTATTTTCCAAAAGATTTCCTCTGGGGAGGAGCAACGGCTGCCAACCAAGTTGAAGGAGGTTCTGGAATCGATGGAAAAGGCTTGTCGGTTTCTGATGTCTATCTATTCGATTCCTCAATGCCGAAAGAACGATGGACTGACCAATGGCATATGATGACTCATCAGCAAGTTGCAGAAGCACAGGATCCAAACAGCACGAAATACTATCCGAAAAGACAGGGAATCGATTTTTATCATCACTTTAAAGAAGATATTCGTTTATTTGCTGAGATGGGCTTCAAAGCCTATCGGATGTCAATTGCCTGGACACGGATCTTTCCAAAGGGGGATGAGGTAAAGCCAAACGAAGCTGGATTGGCATTTTACGACGCAGTCTTTGATGAGTGTTTGAAGTATGGGATCGAACCAGTGGTATCACTATCCCATTATGAGATGCCTTTGTATTTAGTGACTGAGTATGGAGGATGGCCAAACCGGCAAGTGATCGACTTTTATGTCCGTTTTGCCAAGACGGTGATTGAGCGATACCAAAAGAAAGTCAAATACTGGGTGACTTTTAATGAAATCAATTGTGTCAAACACCATCCATATGTTAGTGTCGGGATCATTGAAGAAGGTCATCCTAATATTGAACAAGACAAGTACCAAGGGGCGCACCATCAATTTGTCGCCAGCGCAATCGTGACTGACTATTGCCATCGATTGATTCCCAATGCCAAGGTCGGCTGCATGATCAGCTATCAATTATTAACGCCGTACAGCTGTGATCCAGACGATGTCCAAAAAACAGTTGAAAGTCAACGAACCTCACTCTTTTTCAGTGATGTGCAGGCAAGAGGCTATTATCCAGCATATGCCAACCGCATGTTTGAAGAAAAAGGAGTGGAATTGGTGATCGAACCAGGAGACTTAGAAGTCATCCGAGAAAACCCGGTTGATTTTGTTTCATTTAGTTACTATATGTCCAGTGCAGTCAGCGCACATCCAGAACGATTGGAAAGTGCTGTCGGGAATCTGATCACTGGTGGGATTAAAAATCCCTATTTGCCAAGCAGTAAATGGGGCTGGCAGATCGATCCCAAAGGGTTGCGAACAGCATTGAATCAACTCTATGACCGCTACCAAAAACCTTTGTTTATTGCCGAAAACGGTTTGGGAGCAGAAGATGTCGTAAACGAAGATGGCACCATCGATGATTTTTATCGAATCGACTATCTGCGTCAGCATATTGAACAAATCAATGAAGCATTGCATGATGGCGTCGAGGTCTTTGGCTATACGGCATGGGGCTGTATCGATATCATTAGTGCCTCAACCTCACAAATGTCGAAACGTTATGGCTTTATCTATGTTGACCAAGACGATGAAGGCAATGGCACAAAGAAACGCATCAAGAAAGCGTCATTTGATTGGTACAAAAAAGTAATTGCTTCAAACGGCGCAACTCTTTGATTTTTGATTCTTCCAGATAAAGCAATTGCTAGGTTTAATCATAAGGTTTCTTAACAATTTACCTTTTTATCAAGAAAAAAAGCCAACTTTATTTGCTATTTTATTTTAACCATGCTATGATGAATAGGTAAAGTTCTGATATGTTAATACTTGTTTATCTTTTCTATTGATACACACTTCAATTACACATCATTTTCTATTACAAACAAATAAACACAGTCGATGTGTAATATGGAGGTATACGTTTATGAATAACGGTACAGTAAAATGGTTTAATGCAGATAAAGGTTTTGGATTTATTACAGGTGAAGACGGCAATGATGTATTTGCTCACTTCTCAGCTATCCAAGGCGACGGCTTCAAAACTTTAGAAGAAGGTCAAGCAGTGACTTTCGACGTTGAAGAAGGCCAACGTGGCTTACAAGCAACAAACATCGTTAAAGGTTAATTGACGTTAACAAGCGAGAATCCATTGGGTTCTCGCTTTTTTTTGCTTTAATTTACATAATTATTGAAATGGATAGGGTTTTGATGATCTGCTACAAGAGAATAGTTGCAGGTTTTGAGGACCTGACATGGTAAATAGTACATCTTTGATTTCACTATTCAACTAGCCCTAAGCGTTGCGGTTTACTTACCTATGATTTCTCATTCGATGATAAGCGTATAAAAAGAAAGAGGGGCTGTATACCGTATTCAATAAATTAATAAAGTGGTTGAATAGGTTTAGTGGCGTTGCTACCATTAAAGCGAAACATGCTACGATTCAATATATGGTACCCCGTACTTATACAAGAGTAATCGATGTGAAAGATCGATATTTCTTATTCGTTTCATCGATATTGTCTTGAATGAATTGTAAAAGTAGAATATATTGGTACAAATTAGCTGCTTTTTTTATTGGAGATGGGAACAAAGATGATTACATTTCGAGGGAGATTTATATGAAGCCAAAAGAAATACTTTGCCAATGGGTTGATGCGTTTAATCAGGCAGATGTAGAATGTATTTCAGAATTATATGATGAGAATGCAATAAACCACCAGGTTGCTAATGAGCCAGTTGTTGGGAAACAAGCGATCAAGCAGATGTTTGAGCAAGATTTTTCTAACGCAAAAATGGTTTGTATCGTTGAGAACATTTTCGAAGATGGACAATGGGCAATTTTAGAGTGGCGTGACCCCTTAGGTTTGAGAGGTTGCGGTTTTTTTCAAATAGTAAATGATAAAATTTTATTTCAAAGAGGCTACTGGGATAAATTATCTTTCTTAAAACAGCACGACTTGCCTATTGAATAAAAGGAATTCCCTTATAGGAATGGTTAGCAGATATGCATGACAGGAAGGTTAATCGCTTCACGTAAAATTCTTAAAGGAGCAACACTGTTTGAAAACAATACCTTTTGTTTTAAGTAATGATTAAGAATAAGTTAGTTTACTTCCGTCGGCGCCTAGTTGCGTGGTATAGTTATTGATAAGCGACAAATATTTTTGTACCACACGTTACTTGTTTTGAAGAAATTTATTCAAACCTGGCGTAACTTCAGAGTTACAAGGATACAATAGAGGTTAGGGATTGTATCGTTTAAATGAGAAATAAATAATAGTAGTAATAGTATGCTGCACTTTCAAAGAATAAATATTGACTCGTCAGATAGCCTTCTCGTTTACCCAAACGAGAGGGCTATCGTTCATTAGAAAAGAAAAAGTGTCTTTTTCCTAAAAGAAAGGAAGAAGACACTTTTTGGCTTTATTCTGCTGTGAGGGGGATCGTCAGCTTGCGATCATCGGTTTGATCGTCCAGCATTGAATCGACATATTGCTTCAAAAAGTAAGAATAGGTCGCTAACCACTGATACTCCTTGGAGTCTTTGATAGCAGCTTTTTCTTCGGCTGAGTAAGTATCATTGCCAGTAAAAAGGGCAGTGTTCAGCTTCGTGACAAACGTACAAAGTTTTGTCATCTGGGCATCTGACAGTTCAGACACTGCGGACAATTGGTCACGGACCAGTTGGTCGGTGTCTTTTTCAAAAATACTTTTCTGGTAGTTTTGATAGTTCAGCAACTGTTCATCAGTTTGCTTCGTTTCAGCCGCCCAAGCATCGAGATCAATCTGGCGTGCTTCGTAGTTGATTTCCTTGTCAGAAAGAGAAAGGACGCCGTAGCCTAATTCTGCCGTTGAATAAGACCCAGTGACTGCTTCATAAAGCGAATCATTCCCTTCGTTAATGTCTTGAATGTGGATATGACCAGAGAAAACGGCTGGCACGTTGAAGCGTTCCAACAAAGCGACAGTCTCAGAGGCGTTGTCAAGAACATAACCGTCTTGTAAGAGTTCATTATGACCGAACAAGTTATGGTGCAAAAAGACCAGTGGTACTTGCTCCGCTTCTTTCGTCAGGGTTAATTGCTCCTCCAACCAAGTTAGAGTAGCCGGTTTCAACTCACCATTCGTAGTAGGATCATCCCAATTAACCTCAGAATCGTAGATACATGAATCGAGCAAAAAGAGACGATACTTGTCGTTTAACTGAATGCTGTAGCTAAGGGAAGACTTGTCGATACTGTTGGCTTTTTCGTAACCTTCAGCAAAAATCGTTTGAAAATCCTCAGGACTGATTTGATCTGCGTAGTATTCCTTTTCACCTTTAAATGCTCGCGCCCAACCATTGTAAATCTCGTGGTTGCCAGGTAATGCTAAAACCATAATGTCAGCTTCTTGCAATGGTTCAAGCAATCTTGCCAACTCTTGAGCACTTGCTTTCTCGCCATTGAGCGTCATATCACCGGTCAAAATAATTCCCGTGGGTTTCTCTTTTAAGGCTTGAGCGGTGAAGGCCTCGATCGATTGTTCTTGATACGTCATCTCTTTGCCAGCAGCTCCCTTTGTGAAGGTCTGAAAGGCTGCGCCGTTATCATGGAGCGTGGAGGAAAGAAAATGAATATCACTTAAGAGCCAAAACTCACTGTTGCTCGCCTGTTGCAATGGAGTATCGGCTTCATGCACCTTACGAAATTGAAAGAATAACAGGAAACAGGTGACAAAAAGTGTAAGTAGTGCCAATGGCCAAAACCATTTTTTGTGTGTACGAATCGCGATTCCCTCCTCGCTTGTTTTATTTATTATAGAAAGGAATAGGGATCTTGTCACATAAATGGTCTTTTTTTGAATGATTTCTTGTTTTCATAGTTTTTCTTAATAAAATAATCGTGATCAAGTTATAATCCTTGAATAATTAGCCTTAATTTTGATAAAGATAACATGAATTGAATTTATTTTAGATGATGAAAATGAAAAGAAAATGCGGTAATTTATTCAGAAACGTTGATTTAACGGTCTTTAATTGTCATGTTATTTATCGTTGAGATAAAGGGAGTGTTAGATTGAAACATTTTTGTAACATTTCCTTTATCTGTGTGTCATATCATTATGGTAGAATTCATTTGTCGTTAAATCGAACATTAAACTTTCTTAGACAAAATTAAGTTTTTATAAAGGCAGTTCATCTGTCAAATCAACCAGCTAGTCGGAGGAAAAACGAGTGAAGAATAGTTTGTTATCAGCATTAATGGTGTGTTCACTAACATTAACAGCAGTTGCAGCACCTGCATTAGCATTTGCAGATTCCATTGATGATCAAATCGAGCAGCAAGACCAAAAAATCAATTCTCTTAAAGGTCAGCAAGCTGACGCCCAATCACAAATCGATTCTCTAGAAGCAGAAATTGAAACAGTGAGTGCAAAAGTTGCTTCATTAGAAGCGAAACAAGTTGAGTTAGGTCAAGAAGCTGAGAAATTGCAAGACAAAATCGCAACATTGAAATTGCGTATTGCCAAACGTGAAGAAGCAATCCAAAAGCAAGCCCGTGATGTACAAGTTAACGGTCAAAGCACCAATTTCATTGATGCTGTTTTAGAAGCAGATTCTTTAACGGATGTTATCGGTCGCGTACAAGCGATGACAACGATCGTCAATGCAAACAATGATTTAGTTGAACAACAAAAACAAGACAAACAAGATGTTGAAGACAAAGTCAAAGAAAACGAAAGCAAGATCCAAGAAGTTGCTGCGAACCAAGCAGAACTTAGCCAACAAAGAGATGCCATCGCAGCAAAACAAGCTGACTTAAATGTCTTGAAAGCAAACTTAGCAGCAGAACAAGCGACTGCTGAAAAAGACAAAGATGCATTGAATAAGAAAAAACAAGAAGCGGAAGCTGAAAAAGCACGTATCTTGAAAGAACAACAAGAAGCTGCTGCTGCTCAAAAAGCAGAAGAAGAAAGACAAGCTGCTGCTTTGAAAGAAGCACAACAAGAAGCTGCTGCTCAATCAACTGAAAGCACGACAGAGAATACAACAGCTTCTACTGAAACAGCAACAAGTAGTTCTTCAAGCAACACAAGCTCAAGCAATACCAGCAGTTCTAACAGCTCAAGTTCATCGAACGCAGGCTCTTCAAACACTGGTTCAAGCAATTCAAGCTCAAGTAACTCAGATTCAAACTCTTCATCAAACAATAATTCTACAGGAAGTATTTCTACTGGCGGTGGAAAAGATCATTCAAGCTCAGGTAACATGTATGCTTGGGGTCAATGTACTTGGTACGTGAAAAACCGCGCTCCTTGGGTAGGTACTTACTGGGGTAATGGTGCACAATGGGGTGCGTCAGCTGCAGCTGATGGATACACTGTCAATGGTACACCAGCAGCCGGTGCCGTTGTAGTCTTTGCCGCTGGTCAATCAGTTGGTGGCGAATGGACTGCTGATCCAACTTATGGACACGTAGCCTATGTTGAATCATACAACCCATCAAACAATACCATCACAATCTCTCAAGGCGGAATGGGCTTTGACAGTCCTGGTGGACCAAACACTGCAACAATGAGCGCATCTGGATATACTTACATCCATCGCTAATCAATTCAAAAGCAAAGCATCAACGCAATCGCGTTGATGCTTTTTTATTTGATCGATAGCTTTCTAAATCAGTCAGATAAGAGAACTACTCAGAGAGGCAAGACAGGGTTCTCTCAAATCTTATCAAGATTCTATAGAAAATAGGAGGTTTTTCGGGCTCTTTGTCAATAAGGACTGATGAGTTGTGCAAAATCAAATCTGGGTCAGAATGAACCACATTCTGGCTCAGATTTTTTGTTATCTTACATTGATTAATTGATTGATCAAAAAGATTCTAATTCTCATGTTCTCGAATGATTTAAATCCGTAGGATACTCGTTTCATTGTCTTTATGTGGGTATTCTTCGCTTCAATTTTTCCATTGGAATAAGGATAGATCATTGCGTTGGTGATACCTTCTTCATAGGTCAGAAGGTTTTGAAGCTTCTCCCGAAAGCCGTCATCTAACGTTTCGGGAAGTTCTGCCAATAAGGAGAAAAATAAGTCAGGGTCTTTGTCTCGAAAGGCTTCGACTAATTCATGAAAAAAGGGATACGCCTCCTTTAGGGGCGCAGAAAACTCAAGCAATCGATCAATCATCATTGCTTCAGTGAGAAATGGGTATTTTGGTGCTCGGAAACTTTTCCATGTTTTGTACTCATAATGGTTGATGCTTGCACGATTTTTTAGCAAAAAGCGCCAGTTCTTTTTCAGTTTTTCTGCCTGGCTTTTCTGTCCTGCTTTACGAAGTTCATTCATTTCACGGATACGCAACTCATTGAACGCTTGATTCATGTGATTGACAATATGAAACCGATCAATCACTATTTTCGCATTTGGCAGAACACGTTTGGTGAGCTGGAAGTAGGCAGCGTTCATGTCTGTAACCAAGAATTCTACTTCTTCTGGATTGGTACAACCTAAGAAATAGCTTGTTAATCGGGGTAATTTACGCGTAGGCAAAACATCTATTAATTTTCCTGTTTCGCCATCTGCACAAATAAAGCTCATCTTATCTTCTATGGAAGTGTGCGAACGAAATTCATCAACCATCAATACTCTGGGGAGAATCTTCTTAGACTGCTTTGGCAAATAGCTTTTAAACTCTTTTAATGTACGAATAACGGTGGTCAAAGATACCTGACAGCTTTTCGCAATAAAAGATAAAGATACTTTTTCAGTCAGTAAAGAAGCAATTTTATATCTAACATGATTTGCGATTGAATGTCTGGGTTGGACAAAATAACTTTGAGCAGTCCAATGGGTTCGGCAGTTTTTACAGGTATAGCGCTGCTTTTTTAGGCGCATAACCAAAGGCATATGATTGTATTGTTCAAAACGGACAATCGTTTCCTTCTTCCCATTTTTCACTATAATTGCTTTCCCGTTTCCATCTACCACAGTAGAACCACAACTTCTACAAGCACGAGGAGTAGGCGAGAGAACAGCATCGACGACCAACGTCTTTTTCTTCTGAAGGGTCTCGTAAGAGACCTCTGTAATCATCAAATCTTTCTCTATTATTCTCAGCATTTTTTTGATAGAATCATTCATATAGCATATCGTCCTCTCAGTTGTTTATTTTGTGGTGATTTAATCATACTAGAGAACGATATGTTTTTTAATACCTAAAATGAAAATGGGGCTGAAGAATCAATTCTGATTCATCAGTCCCATAAATTATAGAGCCGTTTTTCGTTCTACTAGCAAGGAGGGAGAAACGGCGAAAAGGTTCCTTTTGAAGTTACCACCAGTTCTTCCATTGCACGAGAAATCGCCGTGTAGAGAATTCGCCGGTCTTGATCGGTATGATAATTTTCTTCTGAGACATCATATAGGAGGACCTGCTTAAATTCCAATCCTTTGGCAAGATGAATCGGTAAAACCGTTCCATGAAATGACACGGCCTGTTTATCGAAGAACTGTTTGAGCTCCTCACTGGAACGACTATCTTTGGTGATGATCGTTACTGGTTGCTTAAGTTCCTTTACTATGTCTACTAACGCAACGTCAGGCAGATTGGCATAAAACTGTGGCAACTTTCCTTCTGGTCGAACGGCAGAGATCTTTAAATTGGTTTTTTTTGGTAGCATTTGGGCAAATAACCGCGTGATTGCACCGCTAGAACGATAACTCGTAGTCAGCTGATACGTTTCGAGGAATTTCGCCTGTTGTTGAAATAACGTTTGGATTTCTGATACGGTGATGGCACTTGTAAAGATCGCCTGTTGCTGATCCCCCACGAGGGTAAAAGCGGCCATAGGAAAAAGACATAATAGAAACTGAATTTGTGCTGGCGTATAATCTTGGACTTCATCGATAAACAGATAGCGTAACGCAGGGACAGGTTGTTTTTCGGCGAGCAAATGACGAATCAGCAATAGACAAACGGTATAATCCAAACTATCTGTTGTTTGCGTCAAAGTGATCTGTCCATGAGTAAAATAGTCGGCACTGTCTGCTAACAATCGTTTCGTATCAAACCAAGTAAGGTCGTTGATTTGTTTGGAAACTTTTGCGTATTTTTTCTTCAGGAGGCGAATGGCTGCTTTCTGAATCGTTTTTTCTGAATCATCCTTTAAAACTGTCCCTAATAGGGAGCGCTGTTTGTCTTCAGTCAAAGAACGAACTTGATCGTGAACATTTGCTGCTAAGGCATTTTTTTGCAGTCGATCCTCCCAAGCGTAAGCCAATTTCTTTTTGACTGCTTGGATGCGATCGCGCAAGGATGCCTGTTTCGGTGTCTCTTGGAAGAAAGTGTCGATCGTTTCTTCAGAAAAAAGGACGACGTTTTTTCTTTTGATTGGTTTAAACTGAAGCACAAGTTCTTCTGGCAGCTGTTTGCTCAAGGATTGAAGAAAGCGACTGAAGTCCGCACTGCGCAAAAGGTCGATTGCTTCACTGGGTGTTTGCTGGATGCGGTCAAAATACGCCTCTTCCGATTCTAAGTCAACACTAGGAAATGCTTGGCAAAACTGGCGCATGGTCAACGTCAATGGATTTTTTTCACCGAGGGAAGGCAGCACTTGCGAAATATAATCAATAAACCGAGAGTTCGGGGAGAGGATCAAGACATTCTCTACGGTCATCTCTTCACGAAAATGGTACAGCAAAAAGGCGATTCGCTGCATGACAGCAGACGTTTTTCCGCTTCCAGCAACACCGTTGACCAGTAGGTTTTTATGCGCTAAGTCACGGATGATGACGTTTTGTTCGTGTTGGATCGAAGCAGTGATATCTTGCATTTTTTGGCTATTATTGGCCTCAAGGGCTGCCAGTAACACTTCATCTTGAATCGCGACTGAGGTATCAAAGGCTTGCTTCAATTGATCTTTTTCGATAATAAATTGTCGGCGATGTTCAAGAGCGACAGAAATCGTCTGATTGTTCACTTGATAAGAGACCGGGCCCAAGCGTTTTGCATAGAACAATTCGGCAATTGGGGAGCGCCAATCATAGATCAGCCCTTCCTTATTTTCATTAACAAAACCATTGATCCCAATGTAAAAATCTTCTATTGTTTCCTCATCTTCAAACTGTAGGGAGATTTTACCAAAGTAGGGACTATCCAGTAGACGGTCGATGGCAGCTAATTCAAGTTCAGCAGATTGAAGAGCGGCGTTCATTTGGTCGATCTCACGGTTCTTACTTTCGATGGCAGCAAAAGTATCTAAACGGTCAGCAAAATTATCAAAGTTTAAGCGAATCTCTTCGCCGATGCTTTGCATCGCAAGGCGATCTTTTTTTCTGCCTTCAGTCAAGAAGGTGCTCAGCATTGTCTTTCGTGTCAGCAATTGCTGGTACGTGTCTGCGAGATGCTTCTTTTCAGCCTTTAGGTCGTTCATTCAGACTCACATCCATTCTCCAAAGTATCTCAATTATACGAGCATCCACCAAAAATACTAGTCTATTTTTTTGACTCTGGATGCGGTATAATAATAGTGGGAAGAGGCAGCTGATTGTTCCAATGTCATGGGAGCAAGCAGAATGCGTCTATTTTTTTGTTTTAAAAATGAGAAAAAGGGTCATTGCTTGTGTTTTTGAAGGGGCTGTTTATACTGAATATAGAGAAAAATACAAAGCGAAAAATCGTTGAGGGAGTGTCAGCATGTCCAAATTATTGTCACCAGTGAAGCTAGCGAATTTAGCATTGGCCAACCGCGTCGTTATGTCGCCGATGTGTATGTATGAAGTAAAAAAAGAAGACGGTGTTGCGGAGCCTTTTCATTTTGTTCACTACGGGGCACGAGCATTAAGCAAAGTCGGCTTGATCATTATTGAAGCGACTGCCGTTGAACCAGACGGACGAATCACAAACAATGATCTAGGGTTATGGAATGAAGAGCAGCAAACAGAGCTGACGAAATTGGTGGAACTGCTGCATGGGTTCGATGCGCAAGTAGGCATCCAACTAAGCCATGCAGGACGAAAAGCAGTTGATGCCACCAATCCTTTGGCACCAAGTGCCGTTGCCTTTAACGAGCGCTACCCATTACCGTCAGAAATGACCCTGTCGGAGATCAAACGGGTGCAAGATAGTTTTGTTCAGGCTGCCCAACGAGCAGCCAATACGGGTGTCACGATGATCGAACTTCATGGGGCTCATGGCTACTTGATGGATCAATTTCTTTCGCCTCTCGTCAATCAACGCACCGACCAGTATGGTGGTTCCTTAGAGAATCGCTATCGCTTTGTAAAAGAAACGGTACAAGCAGTTCGGGCAGTCTTTTCTGGGTCCTTGTGGATGCGCTTGTCACTGACAGACTATGAAGAACCAGGACGCCAAAATTCGTTGGAAGATTGGCAGCAAGTGGCCCAATGGCTTCAAGCAGATGGCATTGATTGTCTTGACTGTTCCACAGGCGGTGTGGTGGATAAAAAGCCTAATATTCCGATCTATGATGGCTATCAAGTGCCCTTTGCTGCAGCTATCAAGCAAGTGGTCGATATTCCCGTAGCAGCAGTCGGTTTATTGGATAATCCTGATCTTTGCGAATATCTTTTGCAAACCAATCAAGTGGATTTGGTGTTACAAGGCCGCGCATTGATCAGAAATGTCAACTGGTTGGCAGATGCATCGGCGAAACTTCACGATAAGTCCTTTCAAGCTTACAATGATTCCTATCAACGCGGGGTGAAGCGTTGATTCATCTAATAAAAAAATCTCCTAGAAGAAAAATCTTCTTAGGAGATTTTTTTATTCTACTAGTATGCTTTACAAACTAGTGTCAAACACGTATACTAGGTACAACACTAGTTTGTATAACAAACTAGATAAAGGGAACCAAAGGAGGGAAATCGTGAAAGAGACGCAATTGCTAAAAGGGGTTTTGGAAGGGTGTGTTTTGCAAGTGATTGCTCAAAAAGAGATTTATGGTTATGAACTGGTACAGGAACTGAAGCAAAGAGGCTTTGAAACGATCGTTGGCGGCACGATCTATCCTTTGCTGCAGAAGTTGGAAAAACAAGAACTTATTACCTCTGAGATGAAAAAATCACCTGAAGGACCTGATCGCAAGTACTTCTCGATCACCCCGAAAGGCATAGACTATTTGGCACAATTTAGAGAACAATGGACGAACCTAATGAAGAAAGTCGAAGGATTATTTAAGGAGTGAGGAAACATGGCAAATAAACAAGAGACGACCTATTGGCGAGAGCAAACCAATCTGATCGAGCAACAATTCAATGAGAAAAATCGCCAATTTTTTGATGATTTTCGAAGCTACCTCTTACTTTCCAGCCTTTTTTACGATGAGCATAAAGTCACAGAGCAGGTATACGCGATTGCAATGGATTTATTAGAAGCACAAACTCATGGAGAAGAGGCGCAACACTATTTTGGTAATGATCCGAAAGGGGTGGCAGATGAACTGTTGGCAAACACGCCAAAGAGCAATTTCAAAGAGCGTCTCAAATTGGCATATTTAGCGGTTGGTATCAGTTGGGGGATCAAGTTTATAGCTGATTTTACAAATCAAGGACCACTGGTTCTTAACCTGCTGGATTATCTTTTAACAGGATTGGTAACTGTGGTAGCGGTCATCGGGATTTTTGCGATCATCAGCAAAACCATCTATCAAAAGAAGGGCACAAGCAAGGTGATTCGTTTCGGCTCCCTTTGGCTCGTTGTGAGTGGCTGGATTGGTCTTTCACTGTTGATCAATCTGCTGACCCAAAACTGGTGGCTCCTGACGATCGCATTTCCTTTTGATGTAGTATTGGTTGGCAGTTTGCTGGTAGCGGCGATCGTTTTTGTTGTATCACGCAAAGAAAAAGCTTTTTATCCGATCGTTTTTCTACTGGGGGTATTTGTGTTGCTTGGTTGCCTGCAAAAAGCCATGGCATTTTATCACATTGGGGATCCATCGTGGATGACCGGCGGACTTTTGACACTGCTCGTTGTAGGGTTTCTTATTTTTCTCTGGTGGACCCGTCGAGTGATGAAAAAGCAATAAGCAAAGCCAGAAACAAGTGTGTTGCTTGTTTCTGGCTTTTTTACATGGACAAAGGCATTATCCTGAGGAATCTTTCTGCTTCATGCTACACTTAAAAAAGAAACGGAGGGAAATCAAGATGTTGACAACAGATCGGTTCTTTCACGGCCACAATAAGCAGACCGCTTTTTTTGAAGGCTGGTACCATAAGCACCAAATCGGTGAAGAAGTCTATGCTTTTATTCCAGGTCTTTCGATTCAAGAAGACGGTACCAAAGAAGTGTTCATTCAAGTGATCAATCATGAGGGCGCGCATTACTTCTCCTTTCCAGAAACTGATTTTCAGGTTTCAGAAGAGGAGCGAAAAGTAACGATTGGTGACAATATCTTTAGTGAAGCAGGCATTCAAGTTTCTTTAAAAAATAACGATCTCCAAGTACAAGGAGCAGTAAAATATAACGACCACAAACCGATTCAGCGGACACGTTATGCGCCGAGTATCATGGGGCCTTTTTCGTACCTGTCATTTATGGAGTGCTACCACGGTGTCTTGAGCATGAGTCATACCTTAGAAGGTACGCTGTACTGGAACGAAGAACCAATCGATTTTACGAACGGGATCGGTTATTTGGAAAAAGACTGGGGTACCTCCTTTCCAGCAGCTTATATCTGGGTTCAGTGCAACAGTTTTGATGCACCAGATATACGGTTCTTTTTCTCCGCAGCCGACATTCCCTTTGCTGGTTTTGCTTTTTTGGGAACGATTTGTGTTCTGCAAGTCGGCAGCCAAGAATATCGTTTTGCTACTTATCATGGTGCAAAGATTCATGATGTCAAACGTACGGAAGACCGTTTAGTGATCCAGCTCAAACAAAAACAGTGGCTGCTGACGATCGAAGTGTTGACGAAAGAAGGCCATTCGTTGTTAGCACCTTCTATTGGGCAAATGAATCGGATCATTCGCGAAAGCGCCAGTACGGAAATTGCCTTGACCCTTTTAGAAAATGGGCAGGAGATCTTGCGGCAGACAGGGACGTCGGCTGGTTTTGAAGAAGTAGCGAATCTGCGAAGATTTCACTATTAAAAAAAGGCGGGAAAAAAGCAGAAAAATTCGTTTCTTTTGATATACTAGTAGATAGTTACTGCGAAAACACGTATCTTTGGAGGGAAACGGATGGAAAAAATAACGAATGAGACACTGTTTGAACTGAAAACGATTGCGCAGCCTGCAGTGGGGCAAAATCAGGTTTTTTACTTGGAAACGGCAGTCAACCAAGAGACTAATACGTATGATTCAGCGATTTATAGTATTGACCCAAAGACCAACGAACGGCGTGAGTGGGGCACCGAAGCGACGACCCACAACAACCTAAAGGTCTCGCCAGATGATCAAAGGCTCAGTTTTGTGACGACCGATCCAAAGAAAGATGAAAGTACGTTATGGACGATGCCAGTGTCCGGAGGCAAGCCCCAAGCACTTGTCACTGAGAAGGGTCTGGGGGACTATTTTTGGAAGCAAGACGCAACGGCGGTCTATTATAAGCTGGCACAAGAAGAGCCGGTCTCAGAGAATCAAGACGACACAGAAAAGACGGACAAGCAAAAGGAATTTCCAGAAGTAAAAGCTACTACGAAAGTCAATTATTTGGCGGATGGCGTCGGATTTTTAAAAGAAAAAAAACATTCGATCGTCAAAAAAACGATCGCGACACAAGAAACGGAACTGATTTTTGAGCATGATTCTCCCTTTGTTTTTTCTGGCATCGCGGATGATCAGAAGACGTTGTTCCTCACCTTTGACAAAGAGGAAGAAGATGAATGGGACTATGGCTCGAAGGTTTGTCTCCTTGATAGCCAGACGAAAAAGACAGAAAGTTTAGAAAACATCCTGCCAGAAGGAACCTACACTTTTGCTGCTGCGCGCAATGATCAGCTGTTACTATTAGGCAATGATCTCTCTTACGGATTTGTGACCTTGGATGATTTGTTTTTGATCGACTTAAAAACGAAAGCAGTCAAAAATCTTTCCAAGGAGTTAGATGTTGCCTTTGGCAATGCGATCATCAGTGATTTTCAACAAAAAAATCGTGGCGTAGCGATCACCTGGTTGACGGATGACACATTCCTTGTACCCGTAACAGAACATGGCAAGCTACAATTGTACCGTGCCACGACCCAAGGAGAATGGACCAAACTACTTGATGAAAAAATGGATATCCTCGATGCGGCGATCTATTCAGAAGCCAAACTTGCTGTTGCTTATGCGACGCCAACGATCCCTAGTCGCTTAGCATTGATTGACTTAACAAGTGGTGAAGTAACCGATCTCTATGATCCCAACCAAGCAGTTATGTCACAGTTAGCGATCAGTAAACCCGAAGCGTTTTGGTACGAAGGAGCAGATGATTGGCAAATTCAAGGCTGGTATTTGCCCCCGACCGAAACAAAGGAGAATCATCCAGCGATTTTGTACATTCATGGCGGTCCGCAGGTCTGCTATGGGGAAACATTTTTCCATGAGATGCAAGTCCATGCCGCTAATGGCTATGGGGTCATCTTGGTGAACCCTCGTGGCGGGCAAGGATACGGTCAAACATTTGTCAAATCGATTTTAGGTGATTATGGCAATAAAGATTATCAAGACTTGCTGTTGGGGGTGGATGCCGTGGTGGCAAACCATCCAGAAATCGATACGAACACCATCCATGTGGCTGGCGGCAGTTATGGTGGCTTTATGACCAACTGGATCGTTGGCCATACCGATCGTTTTTGTGCGGCCGTTACGCAACGCTCGATCTCAAATTGGATCAGCTTTTATGGGACGAGTGACATTGGACCTGCCTTTGTCAAATTCCAATTGTTGCGGGAACTTGATGAGACCGAAGGACTTTGGAAGATGTCGCCTTTGGCCTATGCCAGCCAAGTCAAGACACCTACGCTAGTCCTCCATGGAGAAAATGATTTGCGATGTCCGCAAGAACAAGGACAGCAGTTTTACATGGCATTGCAACGTCAAGGCGTCGATACGAAGCTGATGCTGTTTCCTCAATCCTCTCATGGTTTGTCGCGCAATGGCTTGCCGAACCTGCGGATAGAACGCTTGCAGGCGATCAGTGAATGGCTTGCATCACATGAGAACCAATCAGTAAATTAACCGAATGAAATCACCTGACAAAGAATCACGACTTGGGCTGCTTGAAAAGCCCAACCAGTGATTTCTTAAAAATCAGGTGATTTTTTGCGGGATCAAAAGCTATAGGTTTCTGTTATCTTGCCACCAATGACAGCGACGGTTGAAAACAAATTCATATGACGTTTTCTTCACGTGTTAAATAAAAAAAAGAAGAAATAGTTTTGCTTGCTTCCTGTGTTTTAGTGTGATATGATACAAAACGTAATCGTTACACTTTGAGTGTTCTTTTGGTGTGACGCAAGAGAAAGGAGCTGGTTATTATGAGAAACAATATTATTTTGGCATGTGTGGAGACAGGGGAAAGACTTTATTTGACCAATAAGAACCAGCGCAATACGCCGGAACGTTTAGAATTAAAAAAATATTCACCAAAGTTGCGGCGCAGAGCGATTTTTCGTGAAATCAAGAAATAGGAAGGAAAATAACTGAATGGCAAAAAAATCAAAAATTGCAAAATACAACAAACAAGTACAACTCATCGAACAATACCGAGCAGTACGTCAAGAACTAAAAGCACAAGGAGATACCCAAGCATTGGCCAAACTACCGAAGGATTCGAATCCGACTCGTTTGAAAAAACGGGATATGATCGATGGTCGTCCGCGCGGCTACATGAATAAATTCGGCATGTCACGGATCAATTTCCGTAAGCATGCACATCTCGGAGAAATTCCCGGCGTTACAAAAGCAAGCTGGTAACAGAAAGGAGTCAATATGGAAAAAACGGACTTGTCTAGTGCGTATCGACGTTTAAAGAGCCCGAACATCAAAACAAGGAAACGCGCATTAAAGATCATTCATGAATTTAAGCGAAATAAAAGGAAAAATGCATTGCAGCTGCGTGCATAATGAGAAAGTGAAAGAAAGTTGGAAATGACATGGCAGTACCTGCAAGAAAAACATCAAAAGCAAAAAAGAATAAGCGCCGGACCCACTATGGCGTCAAAGCACCAGCGATTTCGTTTGATGGGACAACAGGAACCTTCAAGCGCAGCCACCATGTATCATTAGCAGACTATAAAGCGCAGCACCCAATCGAAAAGAATTAACGGCGTCTTATGACGCCTTCCAGAAAGCAGGGGGAAAATGGAGATCATCTATCCGTCATTGATTGAAGAAGCCTATCGTCACAGTAAAAAATTTCATCCAGAGATCACCAAAGAGGCAATCTATCGCCATTTTTACGAAGCAGGTTTGATCAAAGAAAACGGCGATCCGACGGAAAAAGCCTTGTCAGAAGGGGTCGTTAAAGATTATACTGAGGACTGGGATCTTACCTTTGAAGAATTTTTGATGATCTACCCCGTGTTTCGTTCCTTTGACTCAAAGCATTTCAAGAAGATCGAGCATTTTTGGGAAATGGATTTGGCTTTGCAAGAACAAATCCTTGCCCAATGGGAGCAAGAAACCTTCACAGAGGAAGAGATCATCGACCTAACTGCTTTTTTTGAAGAGCGATTACCTTCTAAAAAGGAACAGTGAATGAACCGTGAAAGGCGTACATGTGATGAAAAAGACGATCCAGCCATTTTTAAAACTTTTAAAGCCCTATGATTATCTGCTGTTTGTTCTGTTAGTTGTCGGCTCTTTTTTACCGCTTTTTCTATTTGAAGCACAAGCTCAAAGTGATACCGGCGATCGGTATGCAATCGTGCGGATCAATGGAGAAGAGGTTGACCGTTTTAACTTAGAAGAAATCGATGCGATGGAAAAAACCTACTATCCAGCAGAAGGTCAGTACAATATCGTCGAGATCAAAGATGGCGCGATCCGAGTTCGTGAAGACAATAGTCCCGACCAGATTGCTGTCAAAACCAGCTGGATCTATCGCAATGGGCAGACGAGTATTTGCCTGCCTCATAAGCTGGTGATCGAGATCAAGCAAGCCGGTGCCTCTGACTATTTAATTTATTAACAGAAAAAGGAAGCCAGCTGAACAATTCCTGTTCAGCTGGCTTTTTTATGAGGATGAGCCGAAGAAGCTGTCAAAAACGCCAATCGACCAACGTGTAAGTCAGCAAGAAACAGCGTTTTTGATACAAGAAAAGCGCAGAATTCCAACCGTCAGAAGAAAGAGGAACTATGGGTGAAAGCTACAATCTCTGTCCAATCGTTCACAAAAAATTCTCCCCAATCATCTAAAATAGTTGGGGAACTGCGGCTCTATTTGGTATACTTAGGCAAGTCAGTTCCTTTGAAGCTTCTTTTTCTAAGGACTATGAACGAGCGATGATACGAATATGACCAATTTTCGGAAGTGATAACTTTACTAGATGGGGGCTTAACGAAGATGGGAAATGAAACAATTTGGGAAAACACAGACAATTTTTATCTGTTATGTCAACCAATCATGCAGGTAGAATCGTTAAGTCAGCAAGAGGTGAACGGCTATGAGGTCTTGCTGCGCAGCGAGAAAAACAACCGCTTTCCGCAACAAGAATTCAGCGCAATGATTCAATCTGAAAGTGGCAATCAGCAGTTGATGGGGTGGTATGCCCAGGAGCTGCAACGGTTGTGCCAAAAAAAGCCGAAAACCCGCTTTAGTGTCAATATTCATCCACAACAGCTGCTGTGGCAGTCAACGTGGACTTTTTTTGAGGGGATGACTGCCCACAAAGAGCAGTTGCAGATCGAATTAACAGAGCATCCTGTAAAAGGTCAGCATGATTCTTTTGATTTGTCTACTGCCCTTGCAAAAATCAAAGCCTATGGCTATGTGATCGCTGTCGATGACATCGGCTGTGGCCAAAATACCCTCTCATTGGTCTTTGCCAATCTTGAAAATGTGGATTGTTTGAAATTTTCACTACTGCCGTTTATTCAGCTCGATGAGGAGATCGGGTTTAGTTTCTTGACCTGTTGGTTGAAGGTCGCCAAAAAGTATCAGCTTGAGTTGATCGTTGAAGGCATCGAGACCCGCGATAAGATGGCGCAGCTGCTTGAGATGGGGGTTCATTTACAACAAGGATATTTATGGTCTAAAGGAGAGCGATTGTGATGGAATGTTAGAACGAGGCGTGCTCTTGGCGTTTGGTTTGCCGCTGATGATTGCCAGTTTACTGGTGACCGCAGATGTTTTTGTACGAAGTGTGCAAAAAATATCGGTTTCTCGTCCATTTAAGTATTTTATTATTGGTATTCTGACGTTTACGCATTTGTATTTTATTCTTTCTTTTTCAATGAATTCAGTTGGGTTTATCTGTTATCAATACACAACTGCTTTTATTGCGAGTCATTTTTTCTATGGTGATCGTGGCAAGATCTTGATTTTGATAACGCCGTGTATGGTCGTTTTCTATTTACTGTTTGTCGGTTTTTCTGACATTGGCAAAGCCTTTTATTTACCGCTATTAGGTGTCGGCGTCTTTGTCCTTGATTTTCTCTTATCAAAAATCAAGCCGCTGCGTCCGCAACAGCAATTTTATTTGATGTATTTTTTGACCTGTCTGATCTCACCGCGTTTTTCGATGTTGGTCCATCATACGACGACCTATGACTGGGAAGCGATGTTGGCAGTACTTGTTGGTTCTTTTGTGCTGTTGGGCGGCTTTATGTGGCTGCATCGGTTGATTGAAGGCGAAGAGTAACAAGTACTGGCAGAGTTGGCGAATAGTAAGATCGATGCATTGACCGGCTGCTTCAACTATGGGACCTATAACCACGATCTGCTTCAAGCCGTTTCACAGAAAAAGACTGTGACGATCGCCATGATCGATCTCGATCACTTCAAAAAGGTCAACGACCGTTATGGTCATATCGCTGGAAATGAGCTGTTGAGAACCTTTGCCACACGGACAACTATTTTTTTAGAGGCGCATTTTGCCGAGACCTTTTCCTTTTATCGTTATGGCGGCGAAGAGTTCTGTGTCGTGATCGAAGGGGATGTCAAAGAAAAGACCGTAGCTGCGATGACGACGCTGTGTCAAACTATTTCCAGCAGTATGTTTCCTGTCGCCAATTTTGAAAAAGGGACGATGTCTTTGTCTTGCGGCGTTGAAGCGAGCACCGTTTGTCATGGCGATATCTTGGCAGCCGTCGAAAGAGCCGATCAAGCACTCTATCTCGCAAAACAAAGTGGTCGAAATCGGGTGTGCACCTTACCTGAGACGTTAAAAAATAATGAAAAAATGATTTGCACAAATTCACAAAGAATTAAATCTTTATGCACAAAAAGTTAGTAATAATAAAGAAATAAAGTTATTTATTTAAAAAATATACATTTTGCTTTTTTTATTTATCTTGAGAATCTTCGCATATCAACAAAAAGATTGAAACTATGTATAATTTCTGGTAAATTATTCTAAATCAAGAGTGATAAAAACTGTCAATAATAAATAGTGATTCTTACTTGATGCTTTGTCCGCTTTTCCAATGAAATGTTTCTGGAATTGTCCCGTCGAATCAGCAAGTAAGGGTTCTTTTTTTTAGAAAGACTAACTATATAGAGTCAAGTGAAAATTAGCTAAATCAAAAAAATATTTTATAACAGTTAAGTCCAAAAAATGAGTACAACAAATAGACCTTTCACTATTAGATTTTTTTGATTGTTCAATAGCTAATCGGAAACAATCTTATAAGGTTCATTTTTAGTTAAAATAGCATGAATCACATAACAAAGCTTACGAGAAACAGCACCTAAGGCCGTCAGATGATGCTTTCCCTCAGAAATTTTTTTCTGATAAAACGCGCGAAAAACAGGATCACATTGAGAAGCAACTAGAGCAGCTGAAAACAAGGCTTTTCGTAAGTATGGAGATCCACGCTTGCTCATAACATTATGTGTTGCTTCGTATTGCCCAGATTGGGACACAGACGCGTCTATGCCAGCATAAGCAACCAGTTTTTTCGGATTAGAAAATTTGCGAATGTCTCCAATTTCACCAAGAATTGTCGCGCCATTTATAGGGCCGATTCCAGGGATTGTGAGAATAACAGAGTCTAAATTACTCATTATGCGCTTAATTTCTTTTTCAGTTTCTTTTACTTGGCTTTCGATGAATTTCAATTGTTCAATCATGGAGCGTAATTGAAATGTAAAAGCTTCTTGAGCAAATTTCACTCCAAAGGAGTTAGAAGCTGCTTGCTTCAATTGATCTGCTTTCTCTGGCTTTATTCGGTTCCTGCTTAACTCAGCTAAGTATTGAGCCAACGTTTCTGCCGAAATTTCTTCTAGCTCTATAGGAGAACTAAACTCAAGCAATAACTCTTTAGACGCTTTTCCGAAAATACCTTGTTTAGAAAAAATTGATGCATATTCAGGAAACACTTGATCTAGTACAGCTATGATTTTTCGTTTGAAGTCGCTTGCGGTACCTACTAAATAGGTTCGGTAACGTGAAAGTTGTTTTAACGAAAAAACATTTTCATCAGACAATACTGTTTCTACAAAGGAACCATAACGCATCAAGTCAGCAATCAAAACAGAATCAATAATATCATTTTTTCGTTTTCTGATTTCTGTTCCTTTGCGCCAGCCATCGGTTTGAAGAGGATTCACAACGTGAATCAAAAAGTCTGATTCGTGGAGGTATGAAAAGATGGAGAGCCAATAATGACCCGTAGCTTCCATTCCGACAATAAAGTCAGCGGGAGTCTCTGAATATTTTGAAAGCCGCTCAATCAGGGAATCAGCTCCTTCAGTAGTGTTAGGGAAAGAAAAACCTTTTAGGATCACTTTACCTTCTTCACTCATTAAAGAAGCCACGTGAGTTCGCTTGCCGATATCAATTCCTAAGAAGTACATACATTTGACCTTTCTAAAAAAATATTTTGGATTGAAACCCGCTCAACTGAAAAGCGTCACTACCTTGTACGAGATACGGAGTAAAGCAAAAACTTTCAACATCTAACTCATACGTAATCCACTTATCAGAGAGAGGTGCCAGTCTTTCGATTACGAGCTTCAAAACTCAAGGAGGCAACGGCATAGCCTCTCAATCCAATAAATATATTATCTCAAAATGAATGAGTTAATACCAAATTAAAATAACGATGGTTCATAGGGTTATCCAATCAAAACCGGAAGGTTAAAACCCTAACTCTAATATACAAGGAGGAAGATGATGATCGAGATCCTGCTGCGATTTAGTCTTTTTGGTTTATCATTAGCTGGCTATGTCTATCTTTTTGTACGAGTTTGCCATTTTCCCAAACACATCAGCTGGATCGCTGCTTGCTGTTTGCCGATCCTCGTTCTTTCCTTTGTCGCATATGGTCCAAAAGGATGGTTGATCTGGGGGGCATGGGTTTTATTTGGTCTTGGCTTACTATTATGCGTTTGGCGTTTTTGGCAGGAGCGCTATCAGGTACGTTGGGGCTTGCAAGAGCCCATCCTGCTGTGGTTTTACGGCTATTTTGCTTTGTTCGTTTTAACCTTGCTTCACAGTCATTTGACCCACTATGACAACTTCTCCCATTGGGCGACGATCGTTAAATTCCTTTATACGCAGGGACAATTGCCAACGGCAGCCGATGCCATCATCAGTTTTACTTCCTATCCTTTAGGCAGCTCGCTGTTTGTTACTTATACAGCGATCATTGTTGGCTATCATGAGAATGTCTTGCTGATTGGTCAATTGATTTTGATTTTCTGTAGTCTGTATAGTTTCTTTGCGATTATTCGTGATCCGAAAAGAAAGCTGGCTTTTGCCCTGATCTTCACCAGTATGGCGGTTTTCAATTATTTTAATATTGCGATTCGAATGAATAATTTGTTAGTGGACTTTATCCTGCCAGTGTTGACTTTAGCTGGCATCGCTGGCTTATTCGCTTTAAAAGGCAACGTACTACCGTCGATCGGTTTCTTTCTTTTGATTGGCGCCTCTCTTGATTTGGTCAAAAATAGCGCCGTCTTTTTTCTGCTGATTTTAGGTGGCTATTTACTAGTCTGCTTGTGGCAGGCATCAGTTCGTTGGCGGCAACGGCTGGGCATGATGATTGTAGGATTAGCTGCCATTGGGCTCTCTGTCCTGCCGGCGATTCTTTGGAACCTGCATGTCAAAGCGAATTTTCCTAAATCGAAGCATGAAGTCAGCGTGACCGCTTATAAACAGATTTTTGGTGAAAAGGATTCTCAGATACTGCAGCAGATTACGGATGTTTTTGTCAAAACCATCACGGATGTTGCGACGATCTCCACGCAAGGGATTCTCTTGATCCAGGTCATCCTGTTGGGCAGTTGGCTATTTGTCCGATTTATCATGAAAAAACGCAATCCATTTTTCAAAGAACTGCTGTTGATCGATGGTATCATTGGTGGGTATTATTTAGGAATCTATGCCATGTTCTTGTTCTCGATGCCCACTGATGAAGCATTGTCTTTGGCAGGGTTCGATCGCTATGCCTCAAGTATCGTGATTTTAGCACTTGGATTAATGACCTTTTTCATGGTCAGAGGCATTGATCATTTGTATCATGAACAAGCGATCGATCGGCGAAACTATCGTAGTTTTGCCAGCTTGACTACGAAAAAAATCTATCAATACAGTACCTTGATTCTGTTGTTTTTTGCGACATTGCTGATCCTTTCTGAAAATAATGGCATGCGTTATACCAATCGTGAATATGCTGCTTCGATTCCAGCACAAGTTTCAGCCGTTACTGGCGATCACTTTGACCTAAACGAGAAAAAATATTTGGTGGTCAGTACTAACAAAGAAGCAGTAGATAGCTACTTAGTTGGCTATGTCGGAAAATATTACTTGTTTTCACCTAATGTCGATGGCCGAGAGAATTTCCTCTTATCCGATACAGATTTTCGCACGCTATTAAAGCAATACGATGAAGTCGTCGTCTTAGAAGAGCACTATACCTTTAATGCCATGACGAAGAAGCTAACAGGCAAGACCTTTGCCCCAGGCGTTTATTCGGTGGCGGAGGTGTTGGGGCGTTAAGGAAAGGATTTGCTCAAGCGTATCTCGTTATTAGAGAATCAAAAGTTAAAATACCAATGAAACAGACGACAGTTCGTTTGTTCATTGGTATTTTTTTTCTGTTCCCACTGAGTAATATCCTCTATACTATGAAAATACCAAGGGACATGTAAATAATCTGGATTAAACGAAAAAGTACACATGAAAAAAACGGCGCAATATATTCAGTGCCTATGATTTACTGTAATGAATGCAGTAAAAGTAAGTGTTTTCATTTTTTTAAGAAAAAGCTACCATTAGAAATGTAGACGAGGTGATAGTTTCATGATCAGTGAACGGGAAAAAGCAATTATTCGATATCTCTTAGAAAATGGACCAACAACGGTTGCTAAAATTGGGTTGCATATGTCGCTTTCGCAAAAGACAGTTTCGCAATCGCTAAAGAGAATTGATGAATTTTTGCAGGAAACAGCAATAAGGCTTGTTCGCAAACCTAGAGTAGGGGTATTTCTTGATGGCGATTCAGCTGAAATTCTAAAGTATCTTGATGGGAACGAGGAATCAAACTTACCGACGAGCAAAAAAGATCGTATTCAGTTTCTTTGCTTTGAAATACTGAAACAAAAAACGTATTTTACGCGTCAACAACTGCAAGATGCACTCTACATCAGTAAATCAACTTTAGAAAATGACATGGGGCAGGTAAGCGAGATCTTTCGTCACTTTAACGTTACGATTGAAGTTTTACCGGGGAAGGGTTCCTTTTTGAATTTGTCAGAACAAGAAAAACGTCGATTAGCATTTGATTTGATCTACTATTTCTGGGGTGGAAATTGGAAAATAACACAAGAGCAGCAACGCTATTTGCATTCGATTCAAGGAATTCCTCAGTTTGTTAATGATTTTATTGACCTGACAAAGATTTCTTTAGTTGATACGCTCTTACAAGAGTATTTGAAAAAAGAACAAATTACGCTTAATGATGCTGCCTATCACTCACTATTGCTTCATCTAATCATCATGATTGATCGGGTCAAAGAGAAGAATTATCTGACTTTCGAAGAAAGAAGACATCCTTTGATGGAGAACAGAGCTTTTTATCGTTTTATTGCTTCAATAGAAGAAACGTTTTCTCTGTCATTGCCAGTTTCGGAAGTTCATTATATTTCGCTTCATATCTATGGGGATTCGTTGATGAAGAAGAATGACTCCGATGATTTGCTTGATGAAACGATACGCAAATTGATTCATGAAACGATCTCCCTACGCAATGAAAGTCTTTTGTTAGGATTGGTATCACATATCAAAGAAGCTATTTATCGCATTCAAAAAGGATTAGTCATTCATAACCCTTTTCTAAATGATGTGAAGAAGAATTTCCCTTTGTCTTTTGAGGAAGCGCTTCGATTAGCTCATGCCTTAAATTGGCATTTTTCGATTTCGATCCCTGAAGATGAGGTTGCCTTTCTGGCCGTACACATCCAAGTGATGAAAGAACAACGAGAAGAAAAACAACCTAAGAAAGTGAGTGTCTTATTAGTTTGTAGCAGTGGGAAAGGCACTTCACAGCTACTAGCTGCTCGTATTCGGAGAAATTATGAGCAAATCGATATTTCCAGGATTCTTTCAATTCAAGAGTTGATTCAGACCAATATTTATGAGGACTTGATTTTATCGACAGTGGATTTAAAAATCGATTCGATTCCAACAATCCATGTTTCACCTGTACTGAATAAAGATGAGCAGCGAAAAATAGAAGCCTTTTTAAGAAAAGTCGAAGAAAAACAAAATGGTTCTTTCAGTCAGTTTGCGAAATTGATTCATGAGGACTTGATTTTTTTAGATCATCATTTTGAAGATTATCAAGAGGTGATTACATTTATTGGGGAGCAATTGATTACTCGTGGGTATGTAAACGAGGAAATGATTGACTCTTCGCTAAAAAGGGAACAGCTTTCCTTTACTTCTTTTGGACGATTCGCAACACCTCATGGTACACCAGAATACGTGAAAAAATCAGCGATTGTATTTTTACGTCTTAATAATGAGATCCACTGGGGAGAAACAAAGGTGAAATATGTCTTTTTCATCTGTATCAAAGATGAAACTGTACAAGAACTTGAGGAAATCTATGACACGATGCTTAATGTGATGGAATTAGATGAACGAACCTTCCTCCTTAAAGGGACGAAAGAGGAATTAAAAAAGTATTTACAAGGGGGAACATAAAATGAATATAGAAACACTACTACCTTTTGAACATATTGTTCTTGGTCTAGAGGCAACCACTAAAGAAGAAGTGGTCCGTCAATTAGCAAAAATATTGGTAACTGGAGGTATCGTTCAATCCGAAAATGAGTATGTTCAATCAGTTATGGAAAGAGAAGATCACTCGACCACAGGAATAGGCAATAATATAGCAATCCCCCATGGAAAAAGTCGTGCAGTTTCTGAACCCGCAATCGTTTTTGCTCGGTTAAAGGCACCATTAGAATGGCAATCCTTAGATGATGAACCAGTAACGGTTGTGATTATGCTTGCTATTCCTGAAGAACATCAAGGAGACACCCATTTACGGATTTTATCAGAAATTGCCATGAAATTGATGGATGAAGACATCACAGAAGCGCTGAAAAGCGAAACAGATAAAGAGATTATCGCGAAACTATTAAGCGAATAAAACGGAGAAAAGGAGAAAGAAGAATGAAGAGAAAAATTATTGCAGTAACGGCGTGTGCCACAGGAGTTGCCCATACCTTTATGGCGGCACAGGCGTTAAAAAAAGCAGCAGCGAAACGTGGGGATTTAATCAAGGTTGAGACACAAGGAGCAACAGGTATCGAAAATGAATTGAACGAGCGGGATTGTCAAATTGGGGAAGTCGTGATTTTTGCCGTTGATACGAAAGTGAGAAATGAAGAGCGTTTCAATGGCAAGGAGATCCTTAAAGTCCCGGTAGCAGCCCCTATAAAAAATGCAGAAAAAGTAATTGAAGATGCATTAAAGCTGATTGATCAATAAAGAGGAGGAAAATCAGATGAAAAAGTTGGCAAGTGAAATGAAAAATCATGTTTTAACAGGAATATCTTATATGATTCCTCTGGTGATTGCCGGAGCAGTTATCATGGCGATTTCTCGAGTAGGCGGATCAATATTTGGGATCGTCGATATTTGGGACGCCTCTCATGGAGAAAGTGCGAATACGATCATCCGATTACTCCATAGTTTAGATGGATTCGGTGGCATCGCTTTAGGATTGATGTTTCCCGTAATATCGGCATTTATTGCTTATTCGATTTCCGATAAGCTAGGGATTGCCCCTGGTCTTGTTGGAGGGATGTTAGTAAAAGACATTAACGCAGGCTTCTTAGGCGCAATTGTTTCAGGGCTGATCGCTGGGTACATCTGCTTGTGGATCAAAAACCATATAAAGCTGCCAAAATCGATGGCATCGGTAGTTCCAGTGTTCTTAGTTCCTGTTTTAGGTACTTTAGTCACTGTCCTACTTGTGAATTATGTGATCGGTACACCATTTGTAGCTATCAATGTGGGCTTAGAGTCATGGTTGAACGGATTGAGTGGCGGAAATGCGATCGTGATGGCGGCAGTTGTAGGGGCAATGGTTGGATTTGACCTTGGGGGACCAGTAAATAAGGCAGCTGTGACAACCGCGATGGCTTTATTGACAAGTAACGTTTATGCACCAAACACTGCAGCGCAAGTGGCAATCATTATTCCACCAATTGGTTTAGGCTTAGCGACTGTTTTTGCAAAGAGTAAATACAATAACGAATTAAAAGAAGCAGGAAAATCGTCGATCATTATGGGTCTAGTAGGCATTTCAGAAGGAGCGATCCCATTTGCGGTGGAAAATCCACTAAAAGTGATCCCAGTGAATATGATTGGTTCAGCGATTGGTTCTGCAATGGCTGTAGGTCTTGGAGCTGTCAATACAGCCCCAATCTCTGGTTTTTATGGCTGGTTCACTGTAGAAAAATGGCCACTGTATGTTTTATCGATTGCTACTGGCTCATTATTCATTGCGATTTGTACAAGCTTGCTACGTTCAAAAGATGCGGGGAAAGAAACAGATACCACGATGGAAGAATTTGACGAAGCTGCTTGGGAAGAGCAGTGGGAAGCATAGCTATGACAAATGTACACATAGTAAACCACACCCATTGGGATCGTGAATGGTATTTTACTTCAATGGACTGTGTCGTTTTGAGTGATCAATTATTTAGTGATGTACTAAAAGAACTAAAGAGGCAACCGACTGCTTCTTTCGTGTTAGATGGACAAATGTCTATTCTAGACGATTATTTAGAACTCTATCCTGAGCGCTTGACTGAGGTCAGAGAGTTGATCGCCAATGGTCAATTGTTCATCGGTCCTTGGTACACCCAAACAGATGCCTTTTTTGCTTCTGGTGAGTCCATCATTCGAAATGCCATGATTGGTATATTTGATAGCAAAAAATATGGCAGCTATATGCCGATCGGCTATTTGCCAGATACATTTGGTTTTAATGCTCAAATGCCAACCATATTGAACGAAGTTGGACTTGATAACATTATCTTTTGGCGAGGCATCGATTTAGGGGAACAGGTCAAATCCCCTTACTTTAAATGGACGAGTTTAAGTGGGCAAGATTCACTGTATGCGGTGAATTTTCCTCAAGGATATGGTGCACAGCAGCAATTGGAGCCAACGAGCAGTTATGTAGATGGCAGACTCGATAAAGGTGTCGATTTTATTAAGAGCTACGCGAATGAACCTGAAATCTTGATTCCAACTGGAAATGATCAGTTAGGCATTGTTTCTGCCATAGAAGAAAAACTAACGAAAATCAATCAGCTTGGAAAATACAAGTATCAATTGAGCACCTATCCAGCATTTATGGAGATCGTCCGTCAAAAAGAACTGGAAGTTTATCAAGGAGAGTTTCGTGCACCGGTTTTTGCTCGGGTCCACAAAACAATTGGTTCAGTACGAATGGATCTGAAACGTGAGATTTTTCGATTAGAAAACAAATTAGTTTTAGAAATTGAACCAATGCTAGTTATTGCGAAAGATTTAGGGATTGAATTAAGTAATCGATTGCTAATGAAAGCTTGGAAAAAGTTATTTGAATGTCAAGCCCATGATAGTTTGGCAGGCTGTGTATCAGATAGTGTTGCTCAAGATATCAGTCATCGATTAAAAGAAATCAGTGAGATTTGTGCTAGTATTGAAAATTTGATTTTAAAAAGAATCAGTGAAGGACTCGCTTTACAAGCCAATCAATTTCTGATTCTTCATCCAACACCAGTGCCATTTCAAGGGGAGAAATTCGTTAAGATCGTATCTAGAACCAACAATATCAAGGTTATTGGAGCTGATTCATCTGTTCTTCAAGCAGTGTATATCCCAAGCAGGAAAAATATTATGGAAGAAACGCCTGCTGGCAACCGTTTTATTGAAGAAGAGGGGTATTATCTGTTAACTGTTCAAGTGGCTTGTGCCTTTTCAGGTCTTGGTTATCGAGTCTTTACATTTGAAGAGCAAGAGACAACTCCTGAATTGTCTTTAGATCAAAACCCATGGATTAGAAATGGGAAATACACGCTTTCCTTTGAAGACGGCCACCTGATTTATTCAGATGGAAAACAACAGATCGTGGATTTCTTGTCGATCATCGATGATAGTAATGCCGGTGATACGTATGACTATTCGCCTATTTTGAATGATCAACCGATCACGCTTTCTTTTGCCAGCTGCAAAGGAAAGCAAGAAACGTTGGTTTTGGAAGGAAGTTTACATCTACCGTATACGATCGAAGAACGGATGAAAGGGATCGCCACCAAAACATTCGCCTATACATTGATCCTCCAACTGACAAAAAACGGTGAGGTAAACGCAAAGCTACGTTTTAAAAATACGCTTTTAAATCATCGGATTCGAGTGAAAGCTCGACTAAACAAGCCGATAGAAAGAGCGGTTGCAGCCATTCAATTTGGTTATCTTGAAAAAAGAAATCAAACACTGGAAAATTGGCAAGAAAAATATGCAGAAAAACCCGTCAATATTGAACCATTTGAAAAACAAGTGGTTGTTTATGATCAAGAAAACGCCCTCGTTTTTTATAGCGAGCAGAGCAAAGAGTATGAATATCTCGACGACTCCTTATATGTAACGGTACTAGCTACAACCGACTCCCTTGGAAAACCGGATTTGTTGTATCGACCAGGTCGCGCTTCTGGCGATACAACCAAAAAGGGACATATTATGATGGAAACGCCTCTTGCTCAAATGGAAAACTATGAGATGGTCTTCGATTTTTCCCTGCGAGTTGCATCAACAGCTATTTCTGAAGAGTTGTTGGCTACTTGGAAAACTGTTAAAGAACAGCCATCGATTTCTTATCAATTGCAAGATTTGAATTACTTTATTTATCGCATAGATAATAAAATTCAAAAGCTCATTGATCCATTATCTCTGACCGACATGTCTCTTTCTTTGCTGTCCTGCAGCTTAGAACCGGGTGTGGGAGTCAGTGCGCTTCATAATGCGTATTACTCTGAGGGAATCGTTATCCGTTTCGTCAATTCAACAAACAAAGAACGATCTCTTGAGCCAAAAAAATTATTTAATGGGTACGCATATCAACGAATCAATGCATTAGAAGAACCGCTTGAAGCGGATCATATCATCCATGCTTATGGGGTAGCAACCTATTTATTAACTAAAAAATAGGAATAAAGAACACAAAATTTGTCGAGAAGGAATTGCTTCTGTAACGTTTTCCTCTACAAGATTTTGTGTTCTCGCTTTTTACAATGTTTAGAAGGAGTTTTTATGTCCGTACAACTTTTATTGCTTGCCTCACTGCCTGCACTAGGATGGGGCTTAATGCCAATCGTCGCTAAATTGATGGGAGGGAAATCAGAGGAACAACTGCTAGGAACAACAATCGCAGCCTTGATTTTCGGTAGTGTATTTGGTTTTTTGAATCAAGTGAGTTATGCCATGGTGCCATTTTTCATCAGTTTATTATCTGGGGTTTTTTGGGCTTGCGGACAATACTTCCAATTTCTCGCTTTGGAAAAAGCGGAGGTTTCTAAAGTAATGCCCGTCTCCGTCGGTACCCAATTATTATTTGTTACATTAGCATCTGGCTTCTTTCTCAAAGAATGGAAAGATTTAACGACGGTAATTTTCTCAATCATGGCACTAGGAGTCATCCTAACAGGTGTTTACCTTGTAACTAAGACAACTCATCAGAAAACAAGCTTATCACAGCAAGTACTTCTTTATCTATGTTGTTCTTCAGCTTTTTTGATGCTATATGTGACAGTCACTGGTCTGTTTCAGATAAGTGGAGCACAGATTTTCTTGCCTCAGGCAGTAGGGATGTTTCTCGGGGGAAGCGTGATTTCCTTGAAAAGTAAGAAACAACTGCGTTTCCGCAAAATAATCCGCAATTTAGGTACTGGTAGCACTTGGGTTCTCGCGAATGCTTCGTTATTCGCTGTGTCGTCTTCTTTGGGTGTAGGCGTAACCTATTCATTTTCTCAAATGAGCTTACTTGTTGCCACCTTTGGAAGTATTATTTTCTTAAAGGAACGAAAAGTTGGCAGAGAAAAGCAATTTGTTGCTCTTGGTAGCTTGCTCTATATTGTTGGTGTATTAGGGATGAGTTGGTTGAAATAAATTTATCAGTTGAGCAATTTTAGTTAGCGACCAATAAAATAGCAGATAATAGTATAATCAATAAATGAAAAGAAACATGAAATCAGTGAATGATTTCATGTTTCTTTTTTACCGTCCATTCTCCGTCTGTCGATAATCACTAGGTGAAATGCCGACTTTTTTCTTGAATAAACGGCTGAAATAGACGGTGTTTTCGATGCCGATCGCCAATGAGATCTCTTTGATGGAAAGGCGAGAATAGCGCAAAAGGTCTTTCGAATAAGAGATGCGTTTGCTGATCTGGTACTCGATGGGGGGCAAGCCCATATATTTGGAAAACTCCTTGACGATTTGATACTTATTGATATGATACCTTTCCTCCAAAGATTCCAATGTGATCCCTTGACGGAAATCTTCTTCTAGCTGGTCACGAATCTGCAAAATATAAGGCGGGATTTCACTATCCGAAAAGTCGAGATGATATTTTTGCAGGAGCAGTTCATTGAGCAGCTGATGGATCAAAACAGAGCTTTGGAAGGCAGTTTTCGCATTTGGTTCTGGCTGTAACATCAATAAATCTTGTAAGACCAAATGGATCGGATTTTGACGACTGCTGGCAGGATTGGTGTGAAAAACTGGACTGCCATTTTTGAAAAATTCCTCATAAAACGCTGCGACGTTGGCGCCATATAGATGGATCCAGTCCATTTCCCAGGGCTCTTGACTAACGGTACGGTAGTACTGATAGTCTAGACAGTCGATAAAAAACACATCACCTGCTTTCAATTGATAGCTTTTTCCTTTGTAGCGCAATTCACCGCAGCCGGACAATGTATACTTGATCAAATAAGAAGGCAGGTTCTCTCGTTCTGTAAAGTAAGGTTTGCTGGCTTTGAAATAGCCGATTTCTTGAATGTAATAAAAAAGTTCACGCTGCTTTTGGGTTGAAGTATTGATGTAACGCAGTGAATCAGTTGACCATGAGTGGTTGGCTTTTTCCCAGTAATCCATCGGATCCTCCTTTTTACCAAGATTGTGCAAGTCTTTATCAAAATTGTGTGATGAAACTCGTTGATTGTCAAGCTAAAATTGAGGCAACAAGAATGAATCAATGAATTGTAATCGATTTATTTTTTAACAAGATAATGAAAGGTGGAGACCAGTGAACACATTTATCGCAATCGATATCGGTGCATCAAGCGGTCGTCTGATGCTGAGCCGTTGGGAAAATGAGCAGATCACTTTAGAAGAGATCCATCGCTTTAAAAACGGCTTTCGTCCTCATGAAGGCTTTGACCGTTGGGCGATCGATTATTTGATCCAAGAGATTTTAGTAGGACTGCAAAAAGTGAAACAAGCAGGTATCCATGACTGCTTCGTCGGAATCGACACCTGGGCAGTGGATTACTGTTTGATCGATCAAGCAGGCGAACGTTTAGGCGACCCAGTCGCTTATCGAGATAGTCGCACCAATGATGCGATCGCAGCTTTTGGTCAGCGCTATTCTTTGCAAAAACTGTATGAGAAAACAGGCATTCAGCTGCAGCCCTTCAACACGATTTTTCAGTTAGCCGCAGAAGAAGCGCAACTGCTGCAAAAAGCCGACAAGCTGCTGTTGATTCCAGACTACTTGGGCTACGTTTTTACTGGTAAGATGGTCACGGAAAAAACCAATGCTTCGACGATGCAGCTTCTAAATGCCAACACCCAAACATGGGATGCAGAATTGTTAGCTGAGATCGGTGTAACAGAAGGACTATTCCCACCATTGGTTGATGCAGGAACGGTTTTAGGCGCACTGCAAACACAGAAGTTTCCAGCCTATGATTTGCCACAAGCGACCTTTGTCACTGTCGCTAGTCATGATACGGCATCAGCGATCATCGGTACACCTGGAGAGGGGGCAGATTGGGGCTACATCAGCAGCGGGACTTGGTCATTGCTGGGGATCGAAACCAAAGTACCCAATGTTTCCCTTGCCGCCTTCGATGAAAATTATACGAACGAATGGGGTGCCCACAACACGATTCGCTTTTTAAAAAATATTATGGGCATGTGGCTGATCCAAGAAGTGGCTCGGCAGCAAGACTATCAGTATTCCTATGCAGAATTGGCGGAATTGGCGCAAGCAACGCCTGCTTTTCAACAGTTTGTCGATGTCAATGATCCTCGTTTTTTGAATCCAGAAAACATGATTACTGAACTGCAAGCGTATTGTCGAGAAACCCAGCAGAAAGTTCCAGAAACCGCAGGGGAACTGGCTCGCTGTGTGTATGATAACTTAGCGCTTTGCTATGCCAGTGAATTGCAAAAGCTGGAACAGCTGACAGGTACGACGAACAAGCTGCAAAAACTGCATATCGTGGGGGGCGGTTCCAATAATCGCTTTTTAAATCAACTGACGGCTGATGCTGCGCAGCTGACGATCGAAGCTGGCCCAAGTGAAGCAACGGCGATCGGTAATCTTTTAATGCAGATGATGAGTGCTGGCATCTTCACGTCGCTGGCTGAAGCACGCCGCGCGGTCAAACACTCATTTCCTTGCAGTGTTCATGAACCACAGTCTTTTGATCACAAGATTTTAAGCAACTATCAACGTTTTATAAAAGGAGTAGGAAAAAATGACAACGATTCAACAGCGTTATGAAGAAGCTAAGACAGCATATGCCAAATTAGGCGTCGACACGGATGCGGTTTTGAAAAAATTAGCCGATGTGAAAATCTCGATGCATGTTTGGCAAGGGGACGATGTCCAAGGATTTTTGAGTGATGAAGCATTATCTGGTGGGATCTCTGTAACGGGGAATTATCCTGGTGCTGCCCATACCCCAGAGGAGTTGCGCCAAGATTTAGAAAAAGCCTACTCTTTGATTCCTGGAAAACACAAATTGAACCTTCACGCCATCTATTTAGACACCGAGGAAGCAGTGGATCTAAATGAATTGGAGCCGAAGCATTTTGAAAAATGGGTTGCTTGGGCGAAAGAACAAGGCTTAGGTTTAGACTTCAATCCAACCTTTTTCTCACATCCCATGTTCAAAGATGGCTTTACCCTTGCTTCACCAGATGAAGAAGTTCGTCAGTTCTGGATCGAACACGGCAAACGTTCTCGTCAAATCGCTGCTTATATGGGGAAAGAAACTGGGCAAGTCTGTGTCAATAATTTCTGGGTGCCAGATGGCTACAAAGACAACCCAATCGATCGTTTTACACCACGGGAACGCTTGATGACAGCATTAGATGAGATTTTTGCTGAAGAATTGCCAGCGGAATACACGGTAGATGCCGTGGAAAGCAAGTTGTTTGGTCTTGGTGCCGAAGCCTACACCGTCGGCTCTCATGAATTTTATATGGGCTATGGCTTGACGCGCGATAAATTGATTTGTTTGGATGCTGGACATTTCCATCCAACCGAAGTGATCTCCAATAAATTGTCTTCATTGGCACTATTTAGCAAAGGCATTATGCTGCATGTCAGCCGTCCTGTACGCTGGGATAGTGATCATGTCGTGATCATGGATGATGAATTGCAAGAGATTGGTCGCGAATTGGTTCGCAATGACTTATTGCCAAAAACCAACATTGGGTTAGATTTCTTTGATGCGACGATCAATCGGGTCGCTGCGTGGGTGATCGGGACGCGCAATACTCAAAAAGCGTTGCTAAAAGCGATGCTAGAACCGATCGAAGAACTAAAAGCAATCGAATTGTCAGGTGATTTCACCACTCGTTTAGCCATGACGGAAGAATTAAAAGACTATCCGTATGCAGATGTTTGGAATTACTTCTGTGAAAGCCAAGGGGTACCAGCAGGTCTGGATTGGCTATCAGAAGTGAAAGCCTATGAAGAAACCGTCTTAAAAGCCAGAAAGTAGGAGAACGATGAAAAAGATTGATATTTTACAAGCGAATTTTGTACAAGAAATGATGGAAACGACAGCAAACCTTTACCGTTTAGGGTGGGATGAGCGCAACGGCGGCAATATTTCTTACTTATTAACAGAAGAAGAGATCTTGCCTTTCATCGATCCGCAAAGCGTCTTGCGGGAAATTCCCATGATTTTTGATGCCACGGCACTAGCTGGCAAGTACTTTATCGTGACAGGTTCAGGAAAATACTTTAAAAATGTAGCGGCACATCCAGCGGAAAACCTTGGTGTGATTCGAGTCAAAGAAGATGGGCAAACATTGGAATTGCTTTGGGGCTTGGAAAATGGTGCGGTGCCAACGAGTGAACTGCCAAGTCATTTCATGAGTCATATCGCTCGCTTGTCGGTCGATCCAGAAAACCGAATCATCATGCATAACCACGCATCGCATCTTTTAGCCATGAGTTTTACCCATGAGTTGGATGAACGCAGTTTCACGCGGACCTTGTGGCAAATGTGTACGGAGTGCTTGGTGGTCTTCCCAGAAGGTGTTTCCATCATTCCTTGGATGGTTCCAGGAACGAACGAGATCGGCGAAGCAACGGCTGCTAAAATGAAAGAGACCCGTTTGGTTCTTTGGCCGCAACATGGCATCTATGGTGCTGGCAAAGATATGGACGAAGTCTTTGGCTTGATTGAAACGGCAGAGAAAGCTGCGGAAGTGTACACCTATGTCAAAGCGCAAGGCCCAATTTTACAAACCATTACAGATGAAAATCTGAAAAAATTGGCTGACGCTTTCAAAGTCACTCCCCGAGCAGGCTATCTTGAGGTATAATCAATGGTAGAAGAATAGAAAAGGCTTTCAGTTTTTTCTATTTAAAATATATTGTGAATAAACAAACAAACGGAGGTAGGAAGAATGGCAAATAGAATGATTTTGAATGAGACATCGTATTTTGGAAAAGGAGCGATCGAGAACGTACCGACCGAATTCAAGGCACGAGGGTTTAAAAAAGCGGCAGTGATCACCGACAAAGATTTGGTGAAATTTGAAGTTGCGACCAAAGTGACGAAATTATTGGAAGAAGCAGGTGTCGATTATGCGTTATATGATGGGATCGTGCCGAACCCAACGATCCAAAATGTCAAAGACGGCTTAGCGTTTGTCAAAGAAGCCCAAGCCGATTGTATCATTGCGATTGGCGGTGGTTCACCGATCGATACGGCAAAAGCGATCGCGATCATTGCTACGAATCCTGAATTTTCCGATGTGATTAGTTTGGAAGGCGTGGCAGACACGAAACATCCATGCTTGCCGATTTTAGCGGTACCGACAACTTCTGGGACTGCAGCCGAAGTAACGATCAACTATGTGATTACAGATGAAGAAAATCATCGGAAATTCGTTTGTGTAGATCCTCACGATATTCCTCTGGTAGCCTTTGTGGACAGCGATATGATGTTGGGGATGCCTAAGAGCTTGGCAGCCGCAACGGGAATGGATGCCATGACCCACGCCATCGAAGGCTTCATTACCAAAGGCGCTTGGGAAATGACTGATATGCTGCACATCAAAGCAATTGAGATCATCGGACGCTCATTGAGAGATTCCGTGAATGGCGATCAAGCAGGACGAGAAGCGATGGCGTTAGGACAATACATTGCCGGTATGGGCTTTTCAAACGTCGGCTTGGGCTTAGTCCACGGCATGGCCCATCCATTGTCCGCTTGGTACAACATTCCTCACGGAGTAGCGTGCGCGTCCTTGTTGCCAACCATCATGAAATACAACAAAGACTTTACGGGTGAAAAATACCGTGAGATCGCGATCGTTTTAGGCATTGAAGGGGCAGATACGATGTCACTTGAAGACGTCCGCGATGCTGCTTGCCAAGCAATCGATCAGTTAAGCAAAGATGTGGGTATTCCAGCGACCATTTCTGAATTAGGCGTCAAAGAAGAAGATATCCCAGCCATCGCCAAAGATGCCTTGAACGATGTCTGCACACCAGGCAACCCGCGGGATACGACTTTAGAAGAAATTATTGAGCTTTATCGTTCGTTGATGTAATCTTGTTAAAGGTACGAGATCGAAGAAATGAAAGATACTTCTGCAAGTTTCCCTTAACAACGATCTGCTGATCAGTTGCTATTTTAACAGCGTGATGATCCTTTCTTTTGAGAAGATCATCTCGCTGTTTTATTCTGAAGATTTCAGTAAAATTGCGAGGCAAAGCGTTAGATTTTTGAAGAAATCGTTGTGCCCATATACTAGTAATCAAATCAAAAAAAGTGATCATTAGAGTTGGTTCTCTAATGGTCACTTTTTTGCTGTACGCAAGATCACAGCGTACCGATCGCTTCAAAATCATCACCTATCAAGAGCTGAGAGTTTCAGAATTGGTTAGTCAGCCATCCAATCATCTCTCGATAGCACTCATCAGCGCTCGCATTTGGTGTCCGATCAAAGTCATGCTGATCTAAGTCGAGCCAAAGTGTTTTGGCATGGGGGACCTGTGCAGCGAAAGCTTCGGATGCGCTGAAGGGAACATCTGGATCTTTTTTGCAATGAACGACAAAGCAAGGAGGAAAGTCTTGGTAAGCGGCAGCAGGAATCGCCAAGGCTGCCAGCTGTTCCCGATTGCCTAAATAACGCTGCCAGTTGCCATATTGACGGGCGGAAAGGTACAAAGGGAATCGTTTTTCTAACGTGCCGTGGGTGATTGGTTGGCTTTCGATCATAGTTTCGGCGTCGAGTGGCGGGACTTTCGGAAATTGCGTGTAAAAGCGTGCCGGCTGCAAAAATTCTTTATAAAACAACTCTTGGTATCCGTAAAATCGGATCAAGCCTTTTTGCTCCGGATGCTTTGTGCGTGCGGTCAGTAAGGTCGCTAAAAAACCGCCGGCGGAGCGACCGAATAGAATGTACTCATTTGCACCAACGCCGCTGAAGTGCCAGCCTTCTGCCAAAAACCATTCCACTGCCTTTTTTGTATGAAGGTAGATATCGTGTAGCGCTACTTCGGGAGCCAGTGGATAATCGAACAGGTAAAGGCTAACACCGGCAGCCAGCAATTGGTGGACATAATCCTGCGGAAGGTCTTCTCGCTGACCATAGAGGAAGCCACCACCATGAAAATACAAAAGGCTGATCCGAGGCTGCGCCGCTTTTAGGATCGTCACTTCTAACGGCAAAGTGCCGTAGGTGTCAAATTGGATTTTTTCTGTTTGCGCAAAGGCATTTTTAGGATAAACCATTGTTTTCTTCCTTTCTTTTCTTCGATAGTATAAGGAAGAGTATAGGAGAAGGAAGCGGTTTAAAAAACAGCGTTATGACTAAAAATAGAAACGGTTTTGTCGAAAGTGAACAATGATGTCCTTCAGTAACACGCTTACAATAACCGTATAAATCAAAGGAGGCAGAACAATGGAGTTGAAAAAAGAAGTAGCGGCAATGATCGATGCACTATCTCAGATTGGGAGTGATCCAACTGGAGGAATGACTAGACTGCTTTATACCGATTCATGGAAAGAAGCGCAATCATTTGTAGAAAAACAATTAAAAGAAACTGGCTTAACGACGTCCTATGATGCAGTCGGCAATCTCTTCGGCAGAATGGAAGGCAGCCAGTATCCAGAAGAAACGATTCTTTCAGGGTCACATATCGATACCGTCGTTAACGGTGGCACATTAGACGGTCAATACGGGGTCGTTGCTGCTGCTTTAGCGATCAAGTATTTAAAAGAGACCTATGGGCAACCTTTACGCTCCTTGGAAGTCATCTCAATGGCAGAAGAAGAAGGCAGTCGTTTTCCAACCGTTTTTTGGGGAAGTAAAAACTTTGTCGGAGAGGCCAAAAAAGCCGATGTTGAAGCGATCGCAGATTTTGAAGGCAATCGCTTCGTGGCAGAGATGCAACGCCAAGGCTTTGATTTTCGCGACCCACAAGAACCGGTTCGATCAGACATCAAAGCCTTCGTGGAAATCCATATCGAACAAGGCAGTGTTTTAGAAAAAGAAAATTTGCAGATCGGTGTCGTCAATAGTATCGCTGGTCAAAAGCGCTACACCTTTGTCTTAAAAGGACAAGCCAATCATGCAGGAACCACACCGATGGGCTATCGCCAAGATGCTGTGTATGGTTTTGCCAAAATGTGTGCCGCAGTGATCGACCGTGGCTTAGAGCTTGGGGATCCATTAGTAGTGACATTCGGTAAAGTTGAGCCAAAACCGAATACGGTCAACGTGGTTCCTGGTGAAGTGTTGTTTACGATGGATTGTCGCCATACCGATGGGCAGCTATTGGATGCCTTTACTGCTGAAGCAGAACAAATCATTCAAGCGATCGCCAAAGAGCACGACCTGACAGTGGAGATGGATCTATGGATGGATGAACGCCCTGTGCCGATGGACGATACGATCGTTGCCACGGTGGAACAAGCGGTGAAGCAAACCGGCAAACGTTACAAAGTCATGCATAGTGGGGCGGGGCATGATTCCCAAATCATTGCACCACATTTTCCAACTGCGATGCTGTTTGTACCAAGTATTGATGGGATTAGCCACAACCCAGCCGAAGCAACGACTATCGAAGATTTAGTAGCTGGGGTTGAAGTTTTAGCAGCTTCCCTTTACGAGCTAGCATACAAAGAATAGAAAGCAGGAACACACATGGGATATAAAAATAATAATACGGGCTATTTAGATGGATTGCTGCAATCACGAGCAGTCATTAGAAAAAATAATTTTGCGATCTTGCCGCATGACGGGCTAGTGAATAATGTCATTCCAGGCTTCGAAAACTGTGAATGTTCGATACTCGGCACACCAAAATTAGGGGCGTCTTTTGTCGATTACATCATTTCATTCAAAAAAGATGGCGCCAACCAATTGGGCTTCGGCGGTCCAGAGATCGAGAGTTTCTTGTATGTCATCTCGGGCAAACTGGAAGTAAGTGATGGCAAAGAAACCCATACATTGACGGACGGAGGCTATATCTATCTGCCTGCTGGAGAAAAACTGTATATGAAAAATCTCCAAGAAGAAGCGACAGAAGTGTTCTTGTATAAGAAACGTTACCAACCGCTTGAAAATCACCAAGCTTACAAAGTAGTGGGGAATCTTTCAGAGTTGACACCGATCCAATACGAAGGGATGCCAGACGTCCTACTTTGGGATTTCTTACCGAAAGAGTTGGGCTTTGACATGAATATCCATATCCTTTCCTTTGAACCAGGGGCAAGTCATGGCTACATTGAGACCCACTACCAAGAACATGGGGCGTACTTATTGTCAGGCAAAGGGATGTACAACTTAGACAATGAGTGGTTCCCAGTGGAAAAAGGCGACTACATTTTCATGAGTGCCTATGTACAGCAAGCGGCCTATGGTGTTGGTCGTGACGAACCATTGACCTATATTTATTCCAAAGATTGCAACCGCGATCCGGAAATTTAAAGGAGTTTAGAAGATGGAAGAAACGGTTATTGTACAGTCACAAGAGTTACAGCAATTGATCCAAAACAAATTAGCGGCTGCTGGTTTGTCTGAAGAGCACGCAGCCATCGTTGCAGAGCATTTGGTCTTTGCCGATGCCAGCGGGATCCACTCTCACGGGGCTGTGCGGGTAGACTATTACGCAGAGCGGATCGCTAAAGGTGGGATGAATCGCACTCCACAGATCACGTTTGAAGAGACTGGGCCGAGCAGCGGGATCGTTCACGGTCAAAATGGCGCAGGGCAGGTCGTCGTATTAGAAGCGACAAAGTATGCCATTGAGATGGCCAAACGTTCTGGGATCGCGGCGGTTGGTGTACGGAAAACGAGTCATAGTGGTGCGCTATCCTATTATGTCAAAAAAGCTGCAGAAGCTGACTTGATTGCATTATCTATGTGCCAATCGGATTCAATGGTGGTTCCTTTTGGCGGCAAAGAAAATTATTTTGGTACCAATCCGATTGCCTTTGCGGCACCGCGAAAGCATGGTGCGCCGGTGGTTTTTGATATGGCAACGACGGTCCAAGCGTGGGGCAAAATTTTAGATGCTCGTTCCAAAGATAAAGAGATTCCAGCAACATGGGCCGTTGATGCCCATGGCAAGCCAACGACAAATCCGCATCATGTTCATGGGTTATTGCCAATCTCAGGACCAAAAGGCTTTGGGTTGATGATGGTGGTGGATATCTTGTCTGGAATGCTCCTTGGGCTGCCTTTTGGCAAGCATGTTTCCTCTATGTACAACGATCTGACGAAAGGTCGCGACTTAGGGCAGTTTATTTTGCTGATCGATCCGCAACGCTTTACAGATTTAGAGACATTTAAAGAGTCAGTCGAAACGATGATCGAAGAGCTACACGCCATACCGGCTGCTGAACAGTTCCAGCAAGTCTATTATCCAGGCGAGATCAATCAACTAACCTATGAAAAATATATGGCAGAAGGCATTCCTATCGAAAAGAACATTTATCGCTATCTCATTAGCGACACGGTTCATTTTGACCAGTATTCTGGGTCAGATGCCTTTGCACAGACAGGAACAGGAAAGTGAGGAGACCCATGTTACACACTATTATTCAAAAAAACAATTACCAAGATTCCATTGTTTTAATGCTTTTGACCAATCGTTTACTGACGATCGAAGGGATCAACAACGCTTCGGTCATGATGGGTACACCTGCCAATAAGGATATCTTCAAGACAGGTGGTCTTTATACCGAGGAGATGAACAATGCGACATCCAACGATATGGTGCTCGTTTTAGACATTGAAGAGGAAGAAATCATCGAAACAGTCCTGTCAGAAATCGATGCCTTCTTATCGGACCAAAGCAATAGCGCAGGAGAAGAAACCCAAAGCGTCAAAACTTGGGAAAAAGCCTTAGATCTTGGAAAAGATGCGAAGGTCGCTGTCTTATCGATTCCTGGTACTATGGCAGCACCAGAAATTGAAACCGCATTAGCAGCAGGCAAACATGTTTTTTGTTTCAGTGATAATGTTTCATTGGAAGAGGAAGTTCGACTAAAGAAAATGGCTCATGAACAAGGACTTCTTTTAATGGGACCAGATTGTGGCACAGGGATTCTCAATGGGATACCAGTAGCCTTCACGAATGCCGTCCGTAAAGGGAAAATCGGTGTTGTCGGCGCTTCGGGTACGGGCATCCAAGAAGTCACCACCATCATTCATAAATTGGGTGCCGGTGTGACACAAGCCATCGGAACCGGTGGACGAGATCTCAAAGAAGAAGTCGGTGGGATCACCATGAAAGACAGCATTCTTGCCTTGGAACATGATCCTGATACGGAGGTGATCGTGGTGATCTCCAAACCACCTGCACCACGTGTCCGAGATGAAGTATTGGCATTATTAAGAAGAGGAACAAAACCTGCAGTCACGATTTTTCTTGGGGAAGAACCAACGGATCACGAAGAAAATCTTTACCGAGCCTACACGCTGGAAGAAGCGGCACAATTAGCCGTGCAGCTGCTACGTCAAGAACAGATTGGATTAGAGCCAGTAAAAGAGGAAACGGCAGCTGCCGCTTTTGGACCTGAACAGCAAAAAATCAAAGCTTACTATTCTGGCGGAACATTGGCGTACGAAGCAGCGATGCTAGTCAAAGCAGGATTAAATCTAGAACAAGAAGATGCCCATCAGGAAGGGTACATCTTAAAAGCAGCTGGCCATGAGATCATCGATTTAGGTGATGACATCTATACGCAAGGCAAGCCCCATCCGATGATCGACCCAACAAAGCGGATCGAACTGTTGAAACAAGCGGGAGAAGATCCTGAAACGGCAGTGATTTTGTTAGATATCGTTTTAGGGTACGGCTCTCATCAAGATATGGCGAGTGAATTGGCACCGACCATCAAATCGTTGAAGGAAGCAGCACAAGCAGCTGGCCGGGAGTTAGCGGTGATCGCTACGATCGTCGGAACTGATTTAGATCCCCAAGACAGCAACGAGCAAGCAGAGATTTTAACCGCAGCTGGCGTGATTTTGTGTCAAAGCAATGCCCAAGCAGTCAAACAAGCTTTAGCAATGCTCGGTCACCCTTTTTCACCAATTAGTCGTAAGCTGTTGCCAAAAGCAGTGACAACTGCCGATGCGTTGCCAGAGCCATCTGAAAAGAGCCGCGAATTGTTAGCGAATGACGCGTTCATCAATGTAGGATTGCGTAGCTTTGCGGAAGCGATCCAGGCGCATCACGGTCAAGTCGTTCAATATGACTGGCAGCCAATTGCTGGTGGAAACGTAACGTTACAAAAAGCCTTACGTTTCTTAGCACAAGTGTCACTATCAGAGTAGGAGGAAGTTATCGTGTACGAAACTATTGAAGAAGCAAACCAAGCCGTTATTGCCAAAATCGTTGCCGGTTCGCCTTTTTTGCTGGATGTCGTTCCAGCAGTCAGTGTCATTCCAGAGTTAGGTGAAGGAAAAGTCCTATTGCATGCAGGACCACCGATCCGCTACGATCAGATGATTGATCCGATTCAAGGTGCTTGTGTTGGTGCGGGGCTTTTTGAAGGCTGGGGCGAAACGGAAGAAGAGGTACGTCATTTATTAGCATCTGGGGAAGTTCAACTGATTCCTTGTCACCACGTGCAAGCGGTTGGCCCAATGGGGGGCATCACCTCTGCCAATATGCCAGTGCTCGTGGTGGAAAACAAAACCGATGGCAACCGAGCATATTGTACGATGAACGAAGGGATCGGGGCAGTTTTACGTTTTGGCGCCTATTCTCAAGAAGTCATTGATCGCTTGCATTGGATGAAAAATACGTTAGCACCAGTTTTAAGTGCTGCACTACAAACAAAACCCGATGGCTTGAACATCAATGTTTTAGTCGCAAAAGCAATCGCCATGGGGGATGAGTTCCATCAACGGAATATCGCTGCTTCGTTGGCGTTCTTAAAAGAAGTAGCACCAGCGATCGTTACTCTGGAAGGATTTGAAAAAGAAAAACCAGAAGTCATTCAGTTTTTAGCAGACACGGATCAGTTTTTCTTGAATATCATGATGGCTTCTTCAAAAGCGGTGCTTGATGGCGCCCGGACGATTGAAGAAGGCACGGTTGTGACCGCAATGTGTCGCAACGGGCATGAATTCGGTATCCGTATTTCTGGCATGGGAGATGAGTGGTTTACTGGTCCTGTCAATACACCAAAAGGGCTGTATTTCTCAGGATTCAGTGAAGAAGATGCCTCTCCAGATATGGGCGACAGTGCCATTACGGAAACCTTTGGTGTTGGGGGAATGGCAATGATTGCTGCCCCGGCTGTGACACGCTTCGTTGGTTCTGGTGGATTTCACGATGCGTTGAAAACCAGCAATGAGATGTTAGAGATCTCCATTGATACCAATCCGAATTTTCCCGTTCCTACATGGGACTTCAAAGGGATCTGTTTAGGGATCGATGCTCGTAAAGTCGTGGAAACAGGGATCTTACCGATGATCAATACAGGGATCGCCAACAAACAAGCTGGACGAGGACAAATTGGTGCCGGGACAGTGACACCACCAATGGATTGCTTTGAAAAAGCTGTCTTGGCTTATGCAAAAAAATTAGGATTTGAAGAATAAATCAGGGACTGAAAACGTGAAAAAGGAGCAATCGAGCGATGATACAGGCAAAATGGATCGACCAAGCTTTATTTGAACCCGCATTTATCAATGGCAACTGGATCGTTCACAGTGTGTTTCAGCATAGTTTCAATCTACAAGATCCTCGTCAGGATCAGCTGATCTGTGTCTCCAAACAAGCGGCTCGCGTGCCCAAAGGGATGATTTTAGCTGCCGACGATTATGCAGCGTTGGCGACAGGCTTAGTTGCTGGTACCACTCTTTTGGTTCAGCAACGGGTGGTCCATTTTCCGCATCATCGTCTGTCTTTTCAAAAGGCAGCCAAATTTACAACGACCGTTCCGGCTGGCACAGTCCCATTTGATCGAGAACTGTTTTGGTCAATCCTTCAAAACGTCACGGAAAAGACGGGGATTCAAGAAGCTGTTTCAGCAACCATCCGCAGCAATCATCCGTTTTATGACGCAATCGATCAGCTATGCACGCCTTCATTTAAGGAACAACGGCAAGCAGTCGCTTATTTAGTCGGACGGGGTGTCGGATTGACCCCCACAGGAGATGATATGCTAGTTGGTCATTTACTGGCTCGCCGAGTGATGGGGCAAGAAGATACCCGCTTGGTGGCTTATCTACAAAGAAGGCTGTTGACAGTCAATGATTTGACGACTGACGTCAGTAAACACTATCTTCTTCATGCACTGACAGGCGCATTCAATCAATCGGCGTTATCCTTGACCAGGTGTACCGATTCAGGCTCTTTTTCCCAAGTAATCAAAGAGATACTAGCGATCGGTCATACCTCGGGGGCTGACTTTTTGGCAGGGTTTGCTCGCAGTATCGATCAATTTCAAAACAATAGAAATGAGGAATTCATATGGCAAAACGAGTGGTCATCGCTCTAGGGGGCAATGCAATTTTAAAACCGAATCAACCAGCGACCGTTGAGACACAGCTTGCAAATATCCAGTTAAGTGCGGAACAGATCGCTAAAATCGAGAAGCTTGACCATCAAATCGTCGTGACGCACGGCAATGGTCCGCAAGTCGGCAATATTTTACGACAAAATGAAGAAGCCAAAGAAGTCGTGCCGCCTTTTCCACTAGATGTCTGCAATGCAGAGTCACAAGGCTTTATCGGTTATTTAATGGAGCAAAGCATCAAAAATAAAATCGAGCAAGAAGAACTGACCAGCAATGTCGTGACCTTATTGACCCAAGTGGAAGTGGCAGCGGATGATCCCGCGTTTGAAAAGCCAACGAAACCAATCGGTTTGTTCTATTCAGAAGAAGAAGCAAAAACGATGGCTGAGGAAAAACATTGGGTGATGGAAGAAGATGCTGGACGTGGGTACCGTCGCGTCGTGCCATCTCCACAACCTGTGACGATCCACGGCGTGGAATCAATGGTTCATTTATTGAATCAAAATACCATCGTGATCGCTGGTGGCGGCGGTGGGATTCCAGTCGTAAAACAAGCGGAAGGCTTGAAAGGGATCGAAGCAGTCATCGATAAAGATCGAACTGGGAAAAAACTGGCAGAACAAGTGGATGCCGATGTATTTATGATGCTGACCGACGTCAACAACGTTTATATCAATTATGGAACACCGGAGCAAGAAAAATTAACGGGCTTATCCGTAAGTGAAGCGCAAGCATATTTTGATGCGGGGCATTTTGCAGAAGGCAGTATGGGGCCGAAAATGGAAGCGGCGATTGCGTTTGCCAAACAAGGAAAGACAGCAATCATCTGCTCATTGGAAGAAGCGGACTTAGCATTGTTAGGTGAAGCAGGCACAAGGATCGCTGGGTAACACCAGCGATCCAACTGCTTGATTCGCCTATTAGTCGCCTTCTTCGGACAGCTCAAGGGCTAAACGCAGATCCAGGCTGATGCTAGGATCATGCACGTTTTTTCCTAGTAGCTTTTGACACTGTTCGATGCGGTATTTGATCGTGTTGCGATGAACGAACAAGGCTTTGGCGGTGCGGGTGATCTCACATTGATAATCCAAGTAAGCCCGTAAGGTTTTCCGCAATTCGATGGTGGCATCTTCTTGCGGAAACGCCAATTCTTTAAGAATCGTACGGCAGAAATAATGGATATCTTCAGGACTCATTTTTTCAAATAGACTCCGCATTCCCCGTTGATGGTAGAAAGAGACGATGGACGAATCATGTTGGCCTCTTCGTTCTTCATACGCAGTCTTTGCTTCGATGTAGGAGCTGGCTAAATCATTGATACTTTCACAGACACTCCCTACCCCAAAGGCCATTCGAAATGGCAACCGATTGGTCAAAGCATTGGCGGTCTCGATCAAATGGTCTTCTAAGGCATCACACTTGTGCTGCACGAAAATCGCAAAGTGATTGCTGCCCTTTAAGCGAAAGAGACAAACATCTTTGATGCGATAAGGCAGTTGTTCACTAAACCACTGATAAACCAAGTCACTTTCTTCTTTTAAGTATTTGTCTTTGCCTTTGGTTTCTTTGGTTGGTTCGCAGGCACCATAGATGACACGATAATGGCGGGCTTTGACTAACCCGTAAGTCTTTCCGAGATCTAACCAATCCTTTTGTTCTTGCTTGGTGGATTGCTGGTATTCGATCATCCGTGTTAAAAAGTCACTTTTTAAATCTTCAAAAGATTCTTGCACTTTTTGGTTCTTGTAAAGCATAAACGACAAGACCAAGGCTGCTTGTTCCAGCGCAAAATCCGAGACAGGATAAGGAATCGCCTCAGGATTCAAAATGACTAAATAATGGGGGAAATAAGTGGAGGTTTCAATAGCATAATAAGAAATTTGTGACGTTTTTTCATGAAGATCTTTGATAGGGATCGCCCCGCTTTTTTCACCAGTAAAAACCCCTTTCGTTTGTCCTAATTGATGGATGTAGTACTCCGCGGGTTTTGACATGCGGGTGAAATGCTTGGAGTGGGCAATCACTTGTTTAAAAGGATTCAACAAAATGATCGGTGTATTGACCATTTGGCCAAAATCAGCGATAAAGCGAGCGATGCTGACATCCTTCATCAAGGAAGCAGAGAACCGTTTTTGAATGTCTAACGCATAACTCAGCTGCTCGGTTTTGGTGTTCCATAGCAAATTCAAAAGCTGGTGCATCAAACGACCCAGCGGCATCGTGGCAGGTACTTCTACGATGGGGAAACCCAAGCTATCGGCATAGGCGATGACTTCAGGATCGATGACATCCAAAAAACGACCGATCTTGATGCCTAATCCGGCGGCATTTTTGGCTACGAGAGAATCGATCAGCTCTAGAAGCGCTCCTTGATTATCTTTATAAACCATCGCCGTGCTTAAGATAAAGGTATGCTCAGGAATATAGTGGGCGATATCGGGGGTCTCGGTGATTTCGATACTATCGACGGGAATTTCCGCAGTCAGGGGATCTGTCAATAAACGCAAATTGGAAAAGCGAGGTATAGCAAGCAATTCAGCAACTAACTTCATAGAGAAACTCCTTTTGGAATTGAACAAAATAAACAAAAACATGTCCTTTTTTAGCTTTATTGTACAACAAACTTGGAAACGTTGACAAGGCGTTGGACAGTGAAATCAAAAAGAGAAATGAGGGAAAAAGATGTATAAAGAGTTAACGATCGCACAACGTACGATCATGACACCTGGGCCTGTAGAAGCCCATCCAGCTGTTCTACAAGCAATGACCAATCGCATTTTGGGGCAGTTTGATCCGAATTTTTTGGCGATCATGGATGAGGTCAAAGAAATGATCAAACAACCGTTTGGAACCAAAAACAAAGAGGCATTTGCCATTGACGGGACTTCCCGAGCTGGTTTAGAAGCGGCGCTGATCGCTTTGATCGAACCAGGGGACAAAGTCTTGATCCCAGCCTATGGGCGCTTTGCTTTCTTACTGGGAGAAATCTGTGAACGTGCTCAAGCACAAGTCAAATATGTAGAAAAAGAGTGGACGGCTCCTTTTGCACCCGCAGAGGTCATCAAAGAAATCGACGCATTTCAACCCAAGATCGTGGCGATGGTCCACGGGGAAACCGCCAATGGGCAAATGCAGCCGTTAGCAGAAATCGGGCAGTATTGTCGCGCAAAAGATATTTTCTTTGTCGTTGACATGGTGGCGACTTATGGTGGCGTGGCCCTGTCAGTCGATGATTGGTGTGTCGATTTAGCGATTGCCGGTACACAGAAGTGTTTAAGTGTGCCGTCTGGTCTTTCATTAGTGACCTACAACGAGCGAGTCGAAGCCGTCCTTAATGCTCGTTACCAAAAAGAATTAGGCTTGAGTAAAACGGATCGAAACAAACGGCACATTATGAGCAATTACCTGGATTTGAGTCAACTGCAACGCTACTGGAACACAGAGCGAATCAACCATCACACAGAAGCGACGAGTATGATCTATGCGCTTCATGAAGGATTACGGATGCTGCTAAACGAAGGCCTTGATGCAGCCTATCAACGTCATTTGACGAATGAAGGCGCGTTGGTCGCTGGACTGGAGGCAATGGGGCTGTCGATTTATGGCGAAAAAGCAACCAAAATGCCGACAGTTACCCCTATCTTTATTCCAGAAGGTGTTGATGGCGAAGCTGTCCGAGAAGAGATGCTTCACTCCTTTGGTGTAGAGATTTCTAGTTCATTTGGTGATCTAAAAGGAAAAATCTGGCGGATTGGAAATATGGGCTACAGCAGCCGCAAAGAAAATATTTTACATGTCCTAGCCGCGTTAGAAGGGGCACTATTGTACCAGCAAGCACCAATTTCTGCTGGCAAAGCGCTCATCGCTGCGTTAAATTACTACCAAAAAACGACGTAAATTTTTAGCACAAATGCACAACGACTGAAAGCGCTTTGTGAAAAATGACAAATGCAATTGTCGGCAAAAAAACGTACACTAAGACTATCTTAAAGCGCTTTCGTTGGCGTGCTTCACAAACTTTACTTGTGTAACTGATGGAGGGAAAAAAATGGAAATCAATAAAGAACGTGGTGGGCTTGCCTACTGGAAACAAATTATTATCTTAATGTGTTCAGGCTGGGTCACTATCTGGATTTATCGCGCTGCATTATCGCCAGTCTATCCGCAAATCAATGAGTCACTTGGCGGCAATATTTCTGATACAGCATTAGGATCGATTGCCAGCTTTTACTTTTTCGGCTATGTAATCATGCAGATTCCTGCCGGCTTTTTGGTGGATAAGATTGGGAAGAAAACAGTTCTGCTTCCAGGATTCGTGGTATTTGCACTGGCAGCTTTACTGATTTCACAAGCCTCTTCAATCTCCATGATCTATACCGGTAGCTTTTTAGCAGGGATCGGCTGTGGGTCATTTTACGGCTCAGCGTATTCTTTGACCTCACAGAACATTCCGAAAGAAAAGAAGAGCTTCTCAACAGCGATCGTCAATAGTGGTTCTGCCGTTGGTTCAGGGTTTGGGATGATCTTATCAAGCTTTATCGTTATTCAGATGAACATGCCTTGGCAAACAATGATGTATTTATCCGCTTTCTTGATCGTTTGTATGACGATCGCTTTTGCATTGGTGATCCGCAGCAACAAAGAAGACGTGGCTTTCTTGGAGAGCCAAGCAGCAGCTGAAGAAGAAACAACGGATCAGCCGAAAGAAAAAGTTTCCCTTTCGACCTTGTTCTCACTGCGGATGCTCTTTACTTATGTGTTATATTTTGCGACGTGTTATGCCTACTATATGACGGTTACTTGGCTACCAAACTTCTTAGGAACAGAACGAGGTTTCCAAGGAGTCGCGATCGGCTTCTCTTCTTCATTGGTAGCATTTGCTTCCATTCCTGGGGCATTGTTCTTTAGCCGCTTGGCAGACAAATACATGCACAAAAAAGTAACTTTTATCGTTATTTTAGAAGTGTTGGCGGCGTTGATGTTATTAGTAACGGTGCAAGCGACAAATTCGACCTTCTTAATGATCGCGTTGATCTTGTACGGGTTCCTTGGGAAATTAGCGGTTGAACCAATCATCATTTCTTGGCTAGGGGAAAATGCACCCAAAGTTGGGGTTGGTACGACATTAGGGGTCTTCAACTTTTTCGGCATGATGTCTTCCGTTATCGCACCAACATTGACCGGATCGATCTCGGATGCAACAGGGTCAAAAGTAATGGGCTTTTATATCGCAATTATTTTGTTGATCGGTGGTACATTCTTATTCTTGACTGTAAACTCTAAGAAAACAGCCAAGTAGAAAAGTGAGGCAAAACAGATGAAAAAACGATCCTTAAAAATCAGTTTGACCAACCAAATCATGATTGCAACGGTATTGGGGATTTTTTGGGGCGTTTCCTTTCCCGGGTTAGGTGATCAAATGCAGCTAGTCGGGGACTTCTTCTTGCGACTGATTCAAATGTCTGTGGTCGTGCTGGTCATGGGCTCGGTGATTGAAGCGGTGGGGGGACTTGATCCAAAAGAATTAGGTGGGATCGGCGGGAAAGTCTTCCTCTGGTTTACTGGATCGACCCTCGTCGCCGCTATTTTCGGTCTCTTGTTCGCCTTGATCTTCAAGCCTGGCGCCGGCCTTGATCAGTCGCTGCTGCAAAGTACAGAAACCGCATTAAGTACCAGCAGCATGGAAGAAGTCATCTTAAACTTTGTTCCACTGAACATTATTCAAGCCATGGTGGAGCAGAATATGATCCAAGTGATTATTTTTTCGCTCTTCTTTGGCCTTGCCTTGAGCTTGATCAAGCATGAAAAAAAGAATCAGCTGTTTCTAGATATGATCAGCAGTTTTAATAATATTTTGATAAAAATGGTCAGCATGATCATGAAGTTGGCGCCGATCGGGATTTTCGGCCTTGTTGCTTCCTTAGTAGAAGATACCGGTATTCGTGTGTTGGGAATGTTAGCCAGTTTTTTATTGACGTTAGCAGCAGCATCTTTGCTCTTTTTGTTTCTTTGGTTTCTCTTGACGTCACTCTATTGCAAAGTTTCCTTGTTTCGTTTGATAAAGAACATGTGGCGCCTCTCGGTGGTTTCCTTTACGACTACCTCTTCTGCTGTTTCATTGCCGTTTCAAATCGAAGATGGCAAAGAACGATTTGGGATCAGTGATCGAATCAATAAGCTCGTGATGCCTCTGGGCATGACCTTAAATAGCAATGGGCTCTCCTTATTTTTAGCCCTGGCAATCGTAACCGTTGCTCAGGCGTACCAGATCCAATTGAGCTGGGGGGATCTTTTGCAAGTGGTCTTGTTGTCCTCGTTGGCATGCTTGGGAACGATCGTCGTTCCAGGCGGCGGATTAGTCACACTGGCTACGGTTTTACCTATGTTAGGACTGCCTAATGAAAGCATCGCCTTACTGGCTGGGATCGATTGGTTTTCTGGGATGTTTCGGACCATCTTGAATGTTGACCCTGACGTCACGGTGGCGTTGATCGTTGCTCATGATGAAGGAGAACTGGATCATGCAGTCTTCAATGGTGAAAAAGCCTCGGTCAAATTAGCAGAAAAAATCACCGATGGCGTATAAGACCAATCATTCTTGTGATGAAACTTTACTCTTTTTTGAAAACGTGTTACGATTGATTCGTTGATAGACGAAAGAAGCTTCCTGAAATACCGTAAACGGTAACCAGTAGCGGCTGATTTTCCGCTCGTCATTCAACAGACAACTACGACAAAAAGAGGAGGAAAAAACATGACAGCATCGATGAAATTGTGGATTGACCTTTTGAATAGCTAATTTAAATCTATTTCAAAAGTCTAGGCAATCGTGATTTCAAGGGATGAGTGTCCTCTTTTTTCCAATTTCTTATTAAAATCAGGGTATAGCGGTAGGCTATGCCCTTTTTTTGTGCTTGCGTTTTCCTAGACGGGAAGGACAGACTGATGGAACAATTAAGTGTAAAAATAAACAATCTAATCAAAAATTATGGGTCCAAAGAAGTACTGAACATTGAAGAACTGAGCACCTATCAAACGGATCGTATCGGGATCGTGGGAGCAAACGGGCAAGGCAAGTCTACCTTGCTGAAATTGATTGCGGGAGTCATCGATCCTGATTCAGGAACGATTCAAAAAGAAAATTCGTTTCACTATTTTCCGCAAATCGCTGAGGTGACTGAAAAGACGGAGGCCCTTGACTGGGCGCTGTTCGGTCGTTTTTCGATCCCAACAAATGAATTGGCGACACTAAGCGGCGGGGAGGAGACCAAATACCGGTTGGCACAAACGTTATCTTCCTATCAGTTAGGACTATTGCTCGATGAGCCAACGACCCATTTGGACCAGCAAGGAATTCAAGTCTTGATTGAGGAATTGCAGTATTATTATGGCACCCTGATCGTGGTCAGTCATGATCGGTATCTATTGAATCAGCTGGCAACGAAAATCTGGGAAGTCGATCAAGGAAAAGTCACCGAGTATGCTGGCAATTATGACAGTTACCGACAGCAAAAAGAGCAAGCGGCACAGCGTATTGCCTGGGAGGCTGCGCAGTATCAGCAACAAAAACAGCAGTTGACCCAAGCAATCCAAAAGAAAAAAGAACAAGCGATCAAGAGCAGTCGTATTTCTGAAAAAAAGCGACAGCAGAACATCCGACCAGACCGTTTGTCGTCATCAAAACAAAAAGACACGGTGCAAAAGTCATTGCAAAAAACAGTCAAAGCCATGGAAAGCCGCTTGGATCAGTTGGAAGAAGTGAAGGGCGTCGCCCGGCAGCAGGTGATTCGTTTTCCAGTAGTCCCTGCAGTGGAGCTGCATAATAAACGACCGATTCGTGGGGAGCAAGTAACCATTCAAAGAGGGGCGAAACGTTTGCTAGACAGCAGCAGTTTCCAGTTTGCTGCCGGGAAGAAAATCGCTATCGTGGGTCCGAACGGTTCGGGAAAGTCGACTTTACTAAAAGAAATCATCGCAGGCGGAGAGGGAATCTATGTATCACCGAAAATCGTCTTTGCGGTCTACGAGCAAATGGGCTATCGAAAAAACAGCACCACACCGCTTTTGACGGAATTGATGGCTCAAACAGACTATCAGGAACCACTGGTCCGCAGTATTTTACACAATCTGGGATTTAGCCAGATTGACGTGATGAAGCCAGTCAATGTGCTAAGCGGCGGAGAAGCGACACGGGTCGAGCTCGCACGCATCTTTACTCAACCTGCCAATGTTTTGATTCTTGATGAACCGACGAACTTTATTGATCTGCCGACAATCACCGTCTTGGAACAATTGATTCGCAGCTATCGAGGCATGGTTTTGTTCACATCTCACGATCAAGCGTTTATCGATGCCGTCGCGGATGATGTGTATCAAATCGATCATGGAAAATTAACATTGGTTTCCAGTAACTAGCAGCATTGTCGCTTTTATACCTGTATAAAGAAAAACAGCGCGGGAAAGGAAGCGACCGCCCAACGTTCGATCAACAATCGGCCGTTGAGCGGTCACTACAAAACCCGTGCTGTTTTTTTCGCAATCATCGGTATCGCCTAGCTGTTGCTACATCGCTTAATAAATCTTTTTCGTAAAGTATTTTAAGATCAGGGGAGAGATCAAGGTACTCAACAAGACAACGATCACCAAAGGGGAATACAATGCGGACGAAATCAATTGGTTTTGTTGACCAATCTGCAAAATGATCAATGCCATTTCACCTCGGGAAATCATTCCAGCTCCCACCATCCAAGCACTGTTGTTCGAGAATTTCGCGATTTTCGCCCCGACATAGCCGCCGACCAGTTTGGTCAAGATCGCGACCACGGTAAAGGCAAGAATAAAGAATAATTGCTCATTTAAGCGGGAAAAATCAACTTCTAAGCCAACGCTGACAAAGAACACCGGAATGAAGACGGCGTAACCTAATGCTTCGACACTGTGTTCCACTTCCTCACGAACCTTCGTTTGACTGACAGCGATCCCTGCGAAGAAGGCACCAATGACAGAGCTTAACCCAACGAGGTCAGCAAGATACGCCATTCCTAAGCAGATGATCAGTGACATGATGATCACCGCGGAATTTGCAAATAGCTTTTCTGCAAGTGCCAATAAGAACGGAGCGATCCATTTCACTAATAGAAAAATCAACACAAAATAAATCAATTCTACCAATAAGGTGACCGGCAGTGGTGTTGCTTGGCTGCTTTCGCCGCCTAAAAAGGAAAGGCTAAGACTCAAAACCAACACGACCAAAATATCATCCACGACGGAAGCACCAAGAATCGTCGACCCTTCTTTCGTATTCACCACATTCAACTCTTTCAATACTTCGACAGAAATACTGACTGAGGTGGCAGCTAATACGATCCCGAAAAAGAACGCTTCTGTGGGACTGCTTTGAAAACCGACCCCCGTGGCATACCCGAAGAGCATTGGGAACACGATCCCCAAAAGGGCAACGAGCATCCCAGGACGAAAATAGCGTTTCAATAAAGAAATATCACTTTCCAGTCCCGCTAAAAACATCAGCAAAATAACACCAATCTCTGAAAAATCATGAACCAGAATATCTGGATGGACCCAATTGAGTCCTGCGCCTCCTAATAAAACCCCTGCTAACAACTGCCCGATAACAGCAGGAACGCCCATCCGCCTCGCCAGATGCGAGAAGAGGGTCGTCGTGATTAGGATCAAACACAAAATCCCGACAAAATGCATAAAACCTCATCCTTCTTTCCTATAACATACTCCCCTTTAGTATAGCATTCTCTCTTGAATTGAGCCTGTATCAAGCCTTTTTTATTAAAAGAGTTTCATTAAACCGCACGTTTTTTGAGATAAGGAGGAAGCGAAGGCAATCAGAGTTTTTCTGTGTACTCGTCGAAATAAAAAAACATTATTTTCACTTTACTTGTATCAAATTATTGTTTGAGCCAACGGGCGAGCTGCTGAAACACCATTTGGACTTGCGGCTCCTCGACGTTTTTCAAAAAGTCGTGGGGCAAATCATAGACAGGGACAAATTTGCTTTTAGGCACTTTCTTCAAGCCTTTGCTGTAACGAAAAGGAACTTCCTCATCGGTACTGCTGGCACTGCTGAAAATTGGAGGAAATTGAGCAAGCAGCTCAGGATCAATGGCATAGTCAGAAAGAGCTTCAGCTGTTAGACCATAGATCGTGGTGAGTTCTTGCTGTTGAACCCAATAAACATAAGGCAAATAGCGCTGAAACTGCGGATCATCCCAAACGATCTCGGTTTGATCCAAAGAAGGGACTTGCTCTTTGCTTAAGAGCGGCTGCTGCAAGACTCGTTTGTTTTCAATAAAAGAAAGATCGGTATACCCATAAAAATTGACCAGTTTTTCAGGCAATCTCTGTTGTTCCTTCAGTAATTGCTGGGTCAGCGCCAGCATCAAATAACCGCCAGCTGAGCGTCCGCACAAACAAAACGGGTTATCTTTAAGCACAGTTGCTTGCAATTCTTGAAAATTTTGCCAGTTCAGCGCCAAAATCTCCGCTAACGAGGAATTGGGCGCCAGTAAATAATCGACTGTGAGGACGCTGTATTGCTGCTCTTGAAATAGTGCGATCAGTGATGCGGGAATGTCTTGACGGGTCCCATAAACAAAACCGCCGCCGTGAAAGTAAATCACGTATTTCTCCGAAGCAGGATAAAGGGACACCGAAGCACCGGTGGTCAATTGCCATTCTTTTTTCATTTTGCTTGACTCCTTTTCTGAAGCTCTAATAAATAGGTGCCGATCTCGTAATTGACTAATTGGATCGGACTTGTCAGATCGATCTCTAGTAGCTGTTCGATTTTGCTTAGCCGATAACGAATCGTTTTGGCATGAAGAAACAAGGTTTCAGCCGTATTTTTGTAATTGCGATTCGTGATAAAAAAGGTATACAGCGTTTTGAACAGCTCTTCATTTTCTTCCGAGAGTTGATACAGCTTCGGGGGAATGCTTTGCTGCAGCTTTTCCAGTTGGTTCTCCTTGATAAAGGAACTAAAGATACCTAAGTCGCTATAGGCAATGATCGGCGCCAAATAAAACTGCCGATTGAAGCGGATCGCATCCAAACACTCTGGCAGGATCTCTTTGATCTGTTCCTTGCGCAAGACTTCGCTGACCACCAAGCAGCCATGTTCATCGGCTAACAGGGCATCATCAAAATGTGTCTGCAGCATCTGTTTCGTCACCTGATGGGCGATCGATTGGAAATTATAGAGGATCACCAAATAATTGTGGTGTTCAAAAAAGACGTGGGGTGTTTTCAACGCCCGTAGCTTGTGCAAAACGACGGACTTACGCTCCTTATCTTTGAAGCTGTTGGAAGCAAAGGCAATGCCTTGGTAGAAATCGTAGCGATCCAGTTGCGCTTCTTCTAACAAAAGATCCAGCTCAGCCAAATTACTAGGAGTGTTTTGTAAGATTGCATCGGCAAGATTGTTCATGCGATTGTAGCGTTCTTTCTTCAACAAATACTCCATTTGGAGGCGTTCATAAATGACGTCGATCACATTTTCAATGATCATGACTTTTGCCTCAGGGATCTGCGAATCTTTCTGATAAACGATCAAGGTACACAGATCATTGTAAGGATTGATGATCTCTACTTTTATGGCAGTCACATATTGATTGTTCTCATGAGAAAATAATTCCAAATATTCGTAGTGGTTCTTGGTAAACTCGATGGTTTTCATGGGTTCTTGTTTGGTCACCACGAAATTCTTAAAGGATTGACCGACGGACACATGCACATCTAAATGGGGGATGCGCAACGAACAAGGCTTTTCGATCAATTGATAGAACTCCTGCATGATCTGATCGAAAGAAGAGTGGTTGCGCTCAACTTTCATGAAGCGCTGGCGAACTTCGTAATAGGTACGCAGCAGCTGGGTTTGGTGATTCAGCAATGGTTCGTAAACCGCTAGCATGATGGCTTCATAGCTGACTTCTTGCTGCACTTTGATCAAAGGGATCTGATAAGCAAAGCTAAGCTCAATCACCCAATCTGGGATCATAGGGATCAAGCGATCCACTTTGATCACTAAACCGCTGACACCGATTTGCTGCATTTTTTCAAAAAAAACACGCAGTTCCTCAGGGGATTGGTCTTTGAAGGCATAAAAAGAAGTCAAAATCAATTGATGGGCTTTGCTCCACTTCTCAATGTCCATCGCTTCCAGCACCATGACGGAACCAACGGAATTTGTTAAACCAATGGAGCCAGTCAGTACTTTACTTTTTTCAAAAAGCGGCAGTTCAACCAATTCTTTTAATTTCATAAAATGCTCCTTTTTTCTCTTTTGGATAAAAAGTATAGCATTTTTTTAGAACTTTATCCAATGAAAACGCAAACAAGGCTCGTTAGAATGAGAGTATAAGAAAAGGAGGAGAACAAATGCTGCACACAGTAATCTTAAAGAATAACTACCAAGATTCCATTAACTTAATGCTGCTGACGAATACGATCAATGATCTAGGCGATGTCGAAATGAGTCAAATCATGATGGGGACGGATGCAAACAAAGACATATTAAATAACACTGGCTTGCTTTCTGAAGAGGCTGAAGGGGCTTCACCCAACGATATGATGATCGTAGTCGATAGCCAAAACGAACAGATCATGGATCAAGTAATGCCAGCGATCGATTCATTTTTAGCTGATCTTTCAGCAAAAGATCAAGGCAAAGAAACGCCAGCGGCGGCTTCATGGCAAGAAGCCTTGAGCGCAATGCCGGATGCCAATGTTGCATTATTTAGTATTCCTGGGGAATATGGCGCAGCCGAGATGGAAAAAGCCTTGAAAAATGACTTGCATGTTTTCTCGTTTACGGACAATGTTGCTATCGAAGATGAAGTTCGTTTGAAAAAGCTGGCTCATGAAAAAGGTTTATTGATGATGGGGCCTGACTGTGGGACCGGTATTATTTCCAGCATTCCGATTGCCTTCACGAATGTCGTGGCACCAGGAAATATCGGCGTCGTTGGTGCCTCTGGTACGGGGATTCAAGAAGTGACGACGATCATTGACCGATTAGGCGGTGGTGTCGTTCATGCCATCGGGACCGGCGGACGTGACTTAAGCGAAAAAGTTGGGGCGATCACTGTCAAAGATGCCATCGTTGCTTTAGAAAATCATGAACCGACAGATGTGATTTGCGTGATCTCGAAACCACCTGCAAAAGAAGTGCGGGATGAAGTCGTTCAATTGCTGCAAAGTATCAGCAAACCAGTGGTAGCGATTTTCTTAGGAGAAAAACCAGAAGCCCATGAAGGAAAAGTCTATTTGGCACATACTCTGGAAGAAACAGCGCGCATCGCTGTTGATCTTGCCAATGAAGAACCCGTCAAAGCGAACTATTTTGAACGCGTGGCAACCCCAGATGTGCCCAAACTCGCTGAAGACAAAGTGGTCAAAGGTCTTTATTCTGGCGGTACATTAGCTGCCGAAGCAGGAATGCTGATCTCCGAAGCCTTGAATCTAGAAGGCCTTGTAAAACAAGAAGGCTATATCTTGCATTCCCACGGCTATGATGTGATCGACCTTGGTGATGATATCTATACCCAAGGCAAACCGCACCCAATGATCGATCCTGAAGTGCGCATCAAAAAAATCGAAGACTATGCGCAAGATGAGCAAACCGGGGTCATTTTATTTGATGTGGTGTTAGGTTACGGCGCACATGCAGATATGGTAGGTGCACTGTTACCAGCCATCGAAGCTGCACAGCAAACAGCCCAAGCAGCTGATCGCGCGCTATACTTTGTTGCTACCGTCTGCGGAACTGAAAAAGATCCGCAAAACTATCAAGAAGCAGTCAACCGTTTGAAAGCAACTGGCGTCTATGTGGCACCAAGCAATGCTCAAGCAGTGCAATTAGCCCTCGCCTTAAAAGGGGCGACTCTTTCTGAAGCAGACAAAGCGGTCAATGATTATACTGGTAGCAAAGTTGAGGTGCCGACAGTTAGCGAGAAAGTGATGGAGCTGTTGACCACCAAACCACGGATCATCAATGTTGGCTTGCAAAGCTTCAATGAATCGATCCTGCAATATGGCGGGAAAACAGAACAATTTAACTGGCGTCCTCGTGCCAACGGCAACAAGAAAATGATCCGTATTTTAGACGCGTTAGAAGAATTTGACGAAAAAATCACAGCTGAAAACCAAGCAGTGACGGATAAAATCAAAAATGCCCAACCATTCTTGATTGATGTCGTTCCAGCTAAATCAGTGATTGCTGAATTAAACGAAAGCCAGAAAACCTTGCTGCATGCAGGACCGCCGATCCAATGGTCGGAAATGACGGGACCGATGCAAGGGTCTTGTATCGGCGCTGCCTTGTTTGAACGCTGGGCGAAGGATGAAGACGAAGCCCGACGCTTACTCGAAAGTGGGGAAGTCCGCTTTATGCCATGTCACCATGTCCAGGCAGTTGGACCAATGGGGGGAATCACTTCTGGGAATATGCCTGTCTTTGTGGTTGAAAACCGCCTTGTCGGCAACAAAGCCTACTGTATTTTGAACGAAGGGATCGGTAAAGTCTTACGATTTGGTGCCTATTCACAAGAAGTCATCGATCGTTTGGATTGGATCAAAGACGTCTTAGGACCAACCATTGCCAAGGCATTACAATTAACAGAAGAAGGCATCAACTTGAATGTATTGATTGCCCGGTCGATCACAATGGGGGATGAATTCCATCAACGAAATATTGCAGCATCATTGAACTTTTTGAAAGAGATCGCGCCGTTGATCATCCAAACAGAGATCGATGAAAAGCAAAAATATGAAGTGATCAAGTTCTTAGCAGATACCGATCAGTTCTTCTTGAATATCATGATGGCAACCGGGAAAGCCATCGTTGACGGTGCCCGTGTCGATGCCAAAGGAACGATCGTGACCACCATGACGAGAAACGGTGTTAACTTTGGGGTTCGTGTCGCCCAAACAGAAGACCAATGGCATACTGCACCAGTCAATACGCCGAAAGGTTTGTACTTTACTGGGTTTACCGAAGCAGATGGCAATCCTGATATTGGGGACAGTGCCATTACTGAAACCGTCGGTGTCGGAGCAATGGCGATGGTAGCCGCACCAGGGGTAACACGCTTTGTCGGCGCTGGTGGCTTTGAAGATGCGCTGGAAACTTCCAACGAAATGGCAAAAATCTGTTTCGGTCATAATCCGACCTTCTCGATCCCAACATGGGACTTCCAAGGGACTTGTTTGGGGATCGACATCCGTAAAGTCGTTGAAACAGGCATCACCCCAATCATTAATACTGGGATTGCCCATAAAGAAGCAGGTGTCGGTCAAGTCGGCGCAGGCACGGTGCGTGCACCGTTAGGCTGTTTTGAAAATGCCTTGACGGCTTATGCGAAGGATCTGGGGATCGAAGTTGACTGAGAAAATCAAAATCAGTGATTATCTAGACCCACTGCAACGATTCGGTCGTACCGGTCGGGTGCATAGCGTGTTTGATCGTTCATTCAATGTGATGATCGGGCAGCAGCTGGTCAATATCAACAACTATCGCAACTATTTAACTGGCTTCGGCGTCTTTTTACCCGATGCATTGTTTGAACAAGTCCTACCTTTGATCGAAGTCGGCAATCGCGTGCAAGTCCGAGAGCATGGTCTGACCTTTTACAGCACAAAAGGAACATTTTCTCTTTCATTAGAGGAGAAAGAATTGGTTTCGCTGCAGGTGAAGGAGTTATCCTTCACCTCTGCGGAATTGCAGCTTTTGAAAGAAATACTGCTTCAACAAGAACTAGAAACCAAGATTGGGTTGCCAGAAGATGAGAAAACCCAAGCAGTGTTTGCGGAATTGCGGCAGTCTGTCTCAGATTGGGAACCAATCATTGACCACCTGATTGGTCGCGGCAAAGGATTGACACCTAGCGGCGATGATCTTCTCGTTGCCTATCAAGCGATGCTCTATGCCTTGCAGCAGCCAGAAGCCGAAACGTTAGCGCAAGCATTGGCAAAACCGCTGTCTACGACGGATGTCAGCCTTGCATATATTCAAAGTGCCAGTCAAGGGTATGTCAATTCGGTAATGCTGCAATTATTCCAAGACGTAAAAAGCAAAAACCCACAGGTGCTGGAAAACGACGTGCAGCAGCTGATGTCCATCGGTCATTCGTCAGGCAAAGATCTTAGCTTTGGGTTGTTGTTAGCGTTGGAGTCATTGTCACTTGAGGAAAAAGAATAGAAAAGGGGAGAAATCATGGAAATCAGTAACCAGAAAGATGCGGTCAAAGTAAGCAATTCTTACTGGAAAAAAGTCGTTGCTATTTTCTTTGTCGGCTGGATTTTAATGTACGCCACACGGACGATCTTCAATCCAATCATGGGTGTGATCGGTGAAGAATTCAATTTAAGTAACACACAACTAGGACTTGCCAATAGTATTTTCTTTTTGACTTATGCCGTTGCGCAAATTCCTTTTGGGATCATCGGCGACAAAATCGGTCGCAAATTAGTGATCGCTCTAGGCTTTGTTTTATTGGCGGTGACTACGTACTTCAGTGGGCTAGCCACAAGCTTTGTTTTGTTTTTAGTGATTCGTGCCATTGCAGGGATTGGTCAAGGTGCCTATTACGGTCCGCAATACGCATTGTCTACCGAAGCGATTCCCGACAACAAACGAACCGTCGGAAATGCCATTATCAACAGTGGGATGGCGTTTGGAACGTCTGGTGGGTACTTGCTTTCTAGTAAATTAGTCTTGGATAACGGGGGCCATTGGAGCCAACCCTTCTTCCTAATGGCAATTCCGACCTTGATCGTCGGTGTCTTGTTCTATTTTGTTTTGAAAGAAAAAGTGATTCGTCCAGAAGATGAAGGACAAGAAATAAAAGAAGAAGGGCCGAAAGAAAAGATTTCCTTGAAGCAGATTTTTTCAAACCGCAATCTCGTGGCAGCCTTTGTTCTATGCTTTACCAGCATTTATGCAAACTTTGTGATCATTACTTGGCTGCCGCAATTCTTGATTGCCGAGCGTGGCTTTGAAGGGGCGAGTGTCGGCTTTATTGCTTCCTTAGTCCCATGGGCATCAATTCCAGGTGCGTTGATTTTTGCTCGATTGAATGATAAAACAGGCGCAACGAAAAAATTAGTCTATTTATTGGTCCCATTGGCGACCCTTTCCGTATTTGCCATTGCCTTTGTAACGGATCGTACCTTATTGATCACTGTTTTGATTTTGTATGGATTGACTGGCAAGCTGGCGCTTGATCCAATCGTCGTGACCTTTGTGACGAAAAACGCACCAAAAGGCGCCTTAGGAACGACCTTGAGTGCCTATAATTTTATCGGGATGTCGGGGTCGATCTTAGCACCTTATGTTACTGGCTTTTTAGCCGATTCTTTAGGATCGATGCAGGTCGGGTTTTACCTGTCTTGTCTATTACTGCTGATCGGATTAGGTGTTTTTGCCGTATTAGCAAAGGAAAATCAGAAGGAGAGCATAAAATGAGTTTGAATGTGATCGCGTTAGGCGGCAATGCTATTTTAGATAAAGACCCTAGTGATGAAGGACAAAAAGCAGTTGTTGCGCAAGCAGCACGTTATATTGCCGATTTTGTCGAAAAAGGGGAAAAAGTCATTGTTTGTCACGGCAATGGACCACAAGTCGGCAACTTACTGTTGCAGCAAAAAGCAGGGGAAAGTGAAAAAAATCCCCAATTGAAATTAGACAGCTGCGTGGCGATGACCCAAGGAAGTATCGGTTATTGGCTGCAAAATGCCTTGATCAATGAGTTTGCCACACGTCAAGCACATCCTTCGGTGATCTCATTAGTCACCCAAGTTCGTGTCGATCCAGCAGATCCATCCTTTGAGAAACCTTCCAAACCAGTCGGACCTTTTTATAGTGAAGAGGAAGCCAATGCTGCGATGGCAGCCAATGGCGGGGTATATCAAGAAGATGCTGGGCGTGGTTACCGGAAAGTGGTTCCATCCCCGAAACCGCAAGAAATCGTTGAAAAAGAAGCCATCAAAACATTGGTCGATGCTGGTGTGATCACGATTTGCGCCGGTGGTGGTGGCGTACCTGTCGTTCGCAACGACAATGGGTTTACTGGCGTGGAAGCCGTCAACGACAAGGACTTTACCGCTAGTGTCTTAGCAAAAGACGTGCAGGCCGATCGCCTGATCATTTTGACTGGTGTCGACAATATCTACATCAATTACAACCAGCCGAATCAGCAAGCCTTAGGGGAAATCAGTGTGGCACAAGCCAAGGGCTACATCGAGGAAGGCCATTTTGCAGCGGGTAGTATGTTGCCAAAAATAGAAGCTGCGATTGATTTTGTCGAAGAAGATGCAGCCAGAACCGCGATTATTACCTCAATCGAAAAGTTAGCTGAACTGGATCAGCATACAGGAACCATACTTCGAAAATAAAGAGGGGATCAAAGTGAAAGCAAAAAAACTACCGATGGTGACGCAGATCGTTATTGCCGTTCTTCTAGGGATTCTTTGCGGTTTGTTCTTTGGGCAAGCCGCTTCGTTCCTAAAAATTTTGGGCGATCTTTTCTTGCGTCTGATGCAAATGGCGATCCCATTATTGATCGTTGGCCAAATCATTCAAGCAGTTGGGGGGATTGCCCCGAAAGAACTCACTCGTTTGGGTGGAAAAACGATCGCTGTCTTTGGGATTTCCTCCTTATTCGCTGCTGCATGGGGCGTGCTGATGGCGCTCTTCTTTGCTCCAGGCAAAGGGATCGACTTTTCACAAGCTGCCGGCGAACCTCTGCAAGCACAAGAAATTTCTATATCAGAGACAGTGATCAACTTTATTCCCACGAATATTTTCGATGCGTTGAGTAAAGGGTCAATTATTCAAATCATCGTTTTTGGGTTATTTTTTGGTGTTGCCCTCAATCGCTTTGTGCAAAAGAAACCTGAGTCAGCTCTTTATGGGCTGATCGTGGATCTGAATGAGGTCGTCATTGCCATCATTCGTTACGTGATGATCGTGGCACCAATCGGTATTTTTGCTTTGATCGCTTCAACGATCAGCTCCCTGGGCTTGCAGATCATTTTGCCATTAGGCAGCTATTTGCTCGTCTACGGTCTAGCCACCGTCACGTTCCTTGGGCTGTGGCTAGTCTTGTTGACCGTGTATTGTCGGATCAATCCGTTACGATTGATCAAAAATATGAAAAATATGTCGGTCATGGCATTGGCGACAACCTCCTCTGCCATCACGCTGCCGATCGCTATGGAAGAATCCCAGAATAAATTAGGACTCAGTAGCCGCATCACCAATTTGGTATTGCCGTTAGGGATGTCTTTGAACAGCAATGGGTCAGCGATGCATATGGCGATTACAGTCATGACGATCGCCCAAATGTATCAAATCAACTTTGACGGGATCCAAATGGTGACGGTAGCTGTAACTGCGACTTTCGTTTCTTTAGCCAATGCAGTTGTTCCCGGAGCGGGGTTAGTTTCCTTGGCAATCATTGTTCCCCAGCTCGGTTTACCAATCGAAAGCATTGCGCTATTTGCTGGTGTCGAATGGTTTGTTGGTATGCTGCGGACGATCTTGAACGTGAACTCAGACGTCTATTCAGCGCTTTTGATCGCTAAGTCTGCTGATGAACTCGATCATCGCGTGTTTAATCAATAAGAGAAGCCGTTGCCAAGCGTGCTTCTCTTTTTCTAAGGAGGAGAAAAGATGGAAGAAATGAGCAGACGATCTCTGCTGGAATTAGAAGCATTGATGAAAAAGAAACTCTTGGCTGCTGGTTTGCCAGAAGCCGCTGCCAGTGAAACAGCGGCGCATTTGACCTTTGCGGATGCGTGCGGGATCCATTCTCATGGTGCCGTGCGGATGGACTACTATGCCGAGCGCTTAGTAAAAGGCGGCATCACGCTAGAACCAAACATGTCTTTTGAAAAAACAGGCGCCGCTACTGGAATTTTTCACGGAGATAACGGCATGGGGCATTATGTGTGCAACGAAGCGATTGCGATCGCCATTCATCTGGCGAAAGAAGCAGGGATCGCTGCAGTAGGAATCGAGCAGACCAGCCATAGCGGGACGATGGCGTATTACGTCAAACAGGCTGCTGAAGCCGACTTAGTGGCGATCGCCATGTGTCAATCGGATCCGATGGCGGTGCCTTTTGGTGGGACCGAAAACTATTTTGGCACCAATCCAATCGCGTTTGCAGCACCACGAGCCAATCATCCGCCGGTGGTTTTTGATATGGCGACAACGGTTCAAGCGTGGGGCAAAATTTTGGACGCTCGCTCGAAGAAGCAGCAGATCCCCGATACTTGGGCCGTAGACGAGCAAGGCTTGCCTACCACCGACCCCTATGCAGTCCAAGGATTATTGCCAATCGCTGGTGCCAAAGGATATGGCTTGATGATGATGGTGGATATTTTAGCTGGCTCGATGTTGGGCTTGGCTTTTGGTAAACAGGTCACCTCCATGTATGCGGATTTGACGGAAAAACGTCGCTTAGGACAATTTCTTCTTGTGATCGATCCGTCTCGTTTTACGGACACCGAAACCTTCAAGCAAAGCGTCGATCAGATGGTGACTGAGCTGCATGCAATCTCGCCAGTAAAAGGGCAATCACAAGTCTACTATCCTGGAGAGATCAGCCAAATACACTTTGAAAAAGCTCAGCAAGAAGGGGTCCTGATCCCCAAAGCGATCATCGATTATCTCGAAAGCGAAACCCTCCATTTTGATCGCTATGGTAGTCAAGATTCCTTTGCTAAATAAAGATTTGCAGAAGACGGTTGGTTCATAGGGGTATTGAACCAACTGTTTTTTTGCTGTGTGGAGCAAAGAGAATTTTTCCGTCAAAAAATCGCAGCTTTTTGACAGGAGCAGACGAATTCTTTGAGTTGGTTCATTTTTTTCAAAGCATTTCTTAAGCCATTCGCCCTTTGATTGCTTGTTTTTTGGAATATGGTAGAATAGGTCGCATAAGTTTAGATCACTCAAGAAATGAGAGAAAAGCGAGGATGCAGCGTGGCAATGAATAAAGTGGTTCTTACTGGGAAAATCGCAGCGATGCCTAGTAAAGAAGCGTTTGATGCGGCGGACGATCAGGGCGTACGTTTTGATCTTGTCATTGTATCTCAATGGCAAAACAGTGAAGAAGTGCATCATGAATGGTTTGCTTGTGTCGTTCATGGGAAACAGGCAGAGACCTTTTTACGGTATACTCAAAAAGGAGCAAGTATCAAAATCAACGGACACTTGCAAGGCTGTCCGTATGAAACAGCAGAAGGGCAAAGATTTTGTGCGGCAGAAGTGGTGGTGGATACCTTTCAAATTTTAGAGTTAGCAGAAGAACCAGCGACGCCTTTTCCTAAAAAGCGACCATCGACACTTGATGAAACGACGCAAACAAAGTCGATCCGCAATGAAAAAGATCCCCTAAAAACACAGATGCTGGAGTTTTTAAAAGACAATCGATTATTTTAATGACGAAACATGCGGAAAGCCACGGCTTCTCGCATGTTTTTTTACGTAGAGAAAGCATTGGCAAAATTCAACTATATCTGACTAGCGGTGTTCTTTATTGCGAATCAAAGAGGCGGTTGAATAGAATGGTGATTGTAATAAATGATCGCGAAAGTGAAAATAGTGTTTCACAAAAAGTGCCGATTGGTTTAGAATAGTTGAAACATATCTTGAGGGAAAAAGTGGCGCTTGCCTTGTTCAACTGCTAGATGCCGCTTTTTTCTGAAAAATTCGTTAATCAGGGAGGGATGTCGATGGGCAAACCAATTATAGGGATCGCTGCGAATGAAGTGCAAGATGCTGGCGATGTGCTGCATCATTTGCCGATCGCCTACACACCATTAGGGTATGTGCGAGCGATCCAGCAAGCGGGCGGACTGCCATTGCTCTTGCCAATCAGTGAACCAGCTATAGCCAAGGACTATGTTTCACAGATCGATAAACTGGTGTTAGCTGGTGGACAAGATGTTTCACCCAAGTTTTATGGGCAGGAGGCCCATCAGGCAACTGGAAGCGGCTTTTTGGCACGGGATGAGTTTGAACTGGCGCTGATCGATGAAGCGCTGCTGCAAAAGAAACCAATTTTTGCGGTTTGTCGGGGGATGCAGCTGGTCAACGTGGCCTTTGGGGGCACGCTGCAGCAAGACATCAGTACCTTCAGTGAGATCATTCATATGCAGGCGCCGATTCCGAAAGAAGTGCCGACCCATGCCATCGCGACGGCTGAAAAAAGCATGTTGGCTCGTGTATACGGTCAAAAAACAAAGGTCAATTCCTTTCATCATCAAGCGGTGGATCGATTGGCTCGTCCATTGCAAAAGACAGCTTGGAGTCCTGATGGCATCATTGAAGGCATTGAACACGTGGATCAGCGCTTGTTGGCGGTTCAATGGCATCCAGACTTTGCCTATGATGCGCTTTTACAAGAACAAGCGGTTTTCAAGTATGTCGTTGATGTGTTGTAAGAAAGAGGGTCACGCAAGGAGGAGAAAAATGAAAAAGAAAATGATTGGTATCACTGCTTTCACAGTATTGGTTTTAAGTGCCTGCAGTACCACGAGTCCCACGACGGATTCTGGACAGCAAGAGGAGCAAGGCGCTGTTGCGCAAGAGATTCAAGTGTCAACCGCGGGCGCCTTATCGACCCTTGATAGCGGGCAATACACGGATGTCAACAGTTCCGATATGATCGGACAAGTGGCAGAAGGGTTATACCGTCTGGATCAAGAGGGGGATCCTGAGCTTGCGATGGCCGCTGAAGAGCCTACGGTATCAGAAGATGGACTGGTTTATACCTTCACCATTCGTGATGCAACATGGAGCAATGGCGATCCTGTTACAGCGGATGATTTTGTCTACGCCTTTCAATATGTTGCCAATCCAGAGAACGGTTCTAGCAGCAGCAATCAAATGGATGTGTTGAAAAATGGCAGTCAAGTACGTCAAGGAGATGCTGAGGTCAGTGAGTTAGGTGCCAAAGCATTGGACCAGCAGACGTTAGAGCTGACATTGGCAAGTCCAATCTCGTATTTGGATCAGATTCTGGTCGGGACACCTTTTATGCCAAAAAACCAAGCGTTTGCTGAAGAAAAAGGTGCCGATTATGGGTTATCAGCGGAAAATTTTGTTGGCAACGGCCCATTCTTGATCGAAGGGTGGAACGGAACCAATGAATCATGGACGTTAACGAAAAATCCTGATTATTGGGATGCTGAGAATGTCCAATTGACCAAGATCGACGTGCAAGTAGTGAAGGAAACGGCAACTGGTGTCAGCCTTTTTGAAACAGGAGAACTGGACTACACCACCTTAACGGATACGTACGCACAGCAATACCAAAACTCAGCTCAAGCCAACTATGTGCCAAAGGCGCTGGTGGGGTATTTAAGTGCCAACCAAAAACGAGAAGTCACAGGCAATGTCAAGGTACGTCAGGCGATTTTACAAGCTATTGACAAAGAGGCATTTGCTGAAAATATCTTAGGTGATGGGTCCACTGCATTAAACGGCTTTGTGCCAAGCAACTTTGCCAAAGATCCTGAAACAGACCAAGATTTTCGTGAAGAAAATGGCGATTTACTGCCGTATGATCTAACAGCCGCACAAGCGCTTTGGGCACAAGCCAAAGAAGAGTTGGGACAAGACGAGATCACTTTGGAACTGTTGTCAGCAGATACAGCAGCAGCCAAGAAAACCATCGAATTTGTCCAAGGACAGTTAGAAACCAATTTGCCTGGATTAACCATCGATGCCAAGTCGATTCCTTTACAAAACCGCTTGGACTTGCAATCCCAAGGTGAATTTGATCTCGTCTTCGGGACTTGGACACCAGATTACGCGGACCCGATCAACTTCTTAGAATTTTATGATTCGACAGGTGGCTTGAATACCTCTGGGTATGCTAGTGAAAGGTATGACCAAGGGTTACAAGAAGCACGGACGACTTTAGCAAACGATCCAGTTGCCCGTTGGGACTTATTGAAAGAACTCGAGAAACAATTGATCGTTGAAGATACAGCCGTCTTGCCGTTATATCAAGGAGCGGTAGCGTATTTGAAAACAGATCGTTTGCAAGGAGTGCAAGTGTTTCCTTTTGGACGAACAGTATCCTATCGCCTAGCATCTGTCTCAGAATAAACAGGAAGTAAGAAAACAGAGGAACTTTTTTTCAACCAAGTGTGCTGACCAAACAACGCTTGTTGAAGTGAGGGGCATCTGTTTTTTTATTTTGCCAAATTCCTTGCAACGCTTAGGATAAACCGAGAATTCGTTTTCAAAAAATAGTTGTAAAAAACGAGAAATTGAGAAACGCCTTTTTAGAAAAGTCAATCTTTTTGAAAAAAAATTAATAAAAATTGTTGCATTCTCAGAAACTTATCTGTAAAGTGTTAGGTGTAGTCAGCAAAAATAAAAAGAGAAGGAGGGATTACGATGCAAAAAGTATTTGATAAAAAAACAACCAAATTGAATAAAGTGAATCCCTCATTCGGTAACCATTAGTGTACAGATAATGTCTATAATAACGACGTTTATGCTCTGTCCTTTTTCCGAAGGGACAGAGCTTTTTTGTGTACTTTTTTAGAATGTGAGGGATAAAACATGAAGTATGTATTAAAACAATTAACAACGTATTTTAAAGAACATAAGGTGCGCTATACCTTTGTATTCGTCTTTATGGTGATCGCTAGTGCGATGTATGTCGCACCGATCTATATTCTGCGCTTGTTCATCGATGCGTTGATTCAAGATAATTTTGATTACTCCGTACTGATCCAATATGTGAGCCTCTTCGCGGGAGCTATCTTGTTAGGATATTTGGCGGAATTTGTTTGGACGTTTAATTTATTTATTGGTTCCTACGATCTGCAAAAACAATTACGGGAACAATTGATGAGCCACTTTCTCAAAATGGGGGCGCCGTTTTACCATCGTTTCCGAACAGGTGATTTAATGACTCGTTCCAGTGACGATGTCCAAGTGATGGGGATGACCATTGGGTATGGACTGATGGTTTTCTTAAATACTAGTTTGTATCTAAGTTTTATCGTAGCGATGATGGCTGGGACGGTTTCTTGGCTACTGACCTTGATTGCCTTGATTCCAATGCCGCTTTTAGCCTATTACATTTTCAAATGGGGCTCGCAAGTCGATAAGGCGTTTACGGAAGCGCAGAATTCTGTTTCTGAGATGAACAGTGAAGTGCTGGAGATCATTGATGGCATTCGGGTCGTCCGAGCTTATGGACTAGAAGGAGCCACCACGGAACAGTTTCAAAAGAAAACACTGGAAACACGAGCGAAAAACAATATCGTTTCTGAGATCGATTCCCGTTTTGGGCCGCTGATTACCATCATCTTAGCGATCAGTTTCGTGATGAGCTTTGGTGTGGGGGCGTTTCTTGTTGCCAACCAAACGATCACCATCGGTGCGATGGTCTCTTTCCAAGTGTACTTGACTATGGTCGTTTGGCCGATGATCTCAGCAGGAGATCTTGTGAATGTGATGCAGCAAGGTGCCGCATCCTGGCGTCGGATCAATGAAGTGCTGCAGACGGGGGATGAATTAGAAACGCCAGGCGAAGCCGACCTGCAAGCCATCAATACGATCCGTTTTGAAGCATACCATTTCCAATACCCGCAAGCAGCTCGTTATGTGTTAGAAGGACTGGATTTGACGATCACTCGTGGAGAAGTCTTAGGGATCGTTGGGAAGACCGGCAGCGGAAAAACGACGCTGCTAAGACAATTCGGTCACCGCTATCCATACTCTGATCAAGTCCCCTTGATCAACGAGCAGCCGTTGACGGCCTATCAAACAACAGCAGTGCGCAACCACTTTGCAGAAGTACCGCAAGAACATACCTTGTTTTCACGAACGATTCGCGAGAACTTGTTATTCGGGCAACCAGACGCTTCCGAAGAAGTATTGTGGGAAGCACTGGAAGCTGCTTGCTTTAGCGAAGACATCAAGCGTATGCCAGAAGGGCTCGAAACGGTCGTCGGTGAGAAAGGAGTTTCCCTTTCTGGTGGACAAAAACAACGCTTGTCCTTAGCACGGGCGTTTTTACGAAACAGTGAAGTCCTCTTACTGGATGATGCCCTTTCGGCAGTTGATGCCAAAACGGAACAAGCCATCATCACGAATTTGAAAACGATGAAGCAGGCACCGACCTCCATCATCGTGACCCATCGATTGTCCGCCATCACCGAAGCGGATCAAATCATCGTCTTAGAAGACGGTCGGATCACACAACGTGGTACCCATCAGGAGTTGATCGAAACGCCAGGCTGGTACCAAGAGCAGTATTATCATCAACAGTTAAAGGAGGACGATACGAGTGTTCTCAACGATTAAACGTTTGCTCACGTATTTGAGCTATTATAAAAAACAATTTATCGTGGGTGCGATCTTGCTGTTGCTGGCTGCAGCGCTCGAACTGACTTCCCCACTGATTGCCAAGCAGCTGATCGACCGAGTGATGACACCGGCGGTTAACAGTAGCAATTTAGACACGATGCTTTTGATCCAATTACTCGCTGGGTATTTGCTGGTCAATTTGATTGGTTCCCTCTTTCGTTATATCAGCTTGCTGCAATTGCGAAAAATGTCCAACAGTATCGTCAAAAAAATGCGGGATCAGCTTTTTGACCATATGCACAAATTACCGGTTTCTTACTTTGACCAGATCCCAGCAGGTAAAGTCGTCGCACGAATCACGAATGACACTGAAGTCTTGCGGTCGAATTTCTACGTGATCGTGATCAGTAATTTGTTAAGCAACATCATCCAAATCATTGGGGCGTTTATTGCATTGTTTCTTTTGAACCGCACCTTAGGAGCAGCGATGCTGATTTTGATCCCGATTTTAGGAATCTGGCAGCATTTTTATACCAAATATGCCTCCCGTTACAATTTAGCAATGCGGGAATACATCTCACAAATCAGTGGGCAGTTGAATGAATTTGTCCAAGGAATGGCGATCATCCAAGCCTTCCAACGAGAAAATCAGTTGCAGAAAGAATTTAATGAAACAGTAGAGAAATGGTTCAAAACTGGACGTAAATACCTCTTGCTCGATTCAAGTATCGCTTGGGGATTAGGCAACTTGTTGCGAAATTCAACGATCTTGATTTTGATCACGACCTTGGCCGCCTTTTTCCTTGATGGTCGCTTGGCGATCTCAGCAGGCTTGCTGTATGCCTTTATTGATTACATCAACCGCCTGTATGATCCCATCGAAGGGCTTGTCCAAACCATCACCAATGTGCAGCAATCATTAGCTGCTGGACAGCGGGTCTTTGAGTTTGCTGATCAGCCGGTTGAAAAACAACAAAGTGAGCAGCTGACTGTTACGAATGGCGATGTTTCTTTCCAACAAGTGACCTTTGGCTACGACCCTGAGCAAGCGATCTTGCACGATATCAACTTTGACGTTGCCGCAGGAGAGACCATTGCTTTAGTTGGTCATACTGGTTCTGGAAAATCGAGTATTTTGAACCTGTTGTTCCGTTTTTATGATCCGCAGCAGGGAAAAATCGTTGTGGATGGACAAGTGATCGCTGATTATGATCGTCATAGTTTAAGAGATTCAATGGCGATCGTCATGCAAGATCCCTATCTATTTACTGGAACGATCGCCAGCAACATCGGGATGAACGATCCAACGATCACCGAAGCGATGATTATCGATGCCTTGAAGCAAGTCGGCGCTGACTACCTTTTGAGCCGCTACGAAAAAGGCATCCATCATCCAGTCGTTGAAAAAGGCAATGAGTTTTCTAGTGGAGAACGCCAGCTGATCAGTTTCGCCCGTGCGCTGGTGTTTGATCCAAAAATCTTGATTCTGGATGAAGCGACGAGCCATGTGGACACTGAAACAGAGTCCATCATTCAAAAGGCGATGACCGTCTTGCAAAAAGGACGGACGACCTTCATGATCGCTCACCGTTTGTCAACGATCAAACAAGCCGATCAAATCTTGGTCCTAGACCAAGGGAAGATCGTGGAACGGGGAACCCATGCGAGTCTTGTCCAAGGGCAAGGAATCTATCAGCAAATGTATCAAATGCAGGCAGAGCAGCTGTAATCAGCGGTGATTGCCGACAACAGTAACCGTAAAAGAAAATCCTTGAGCCTCCTGCATGGGAAGTGGCTCAAGGATTTTTTATATAATGCGAAGGTGCAGCCAATCATCTATGGGGAGTAGGAAGAGGAGGCCTTCGCTTATATATCAGTAGGAAAAGCGGCAAGGTGTTGTCGTAATTTTGTTAAGAAACGCTCGCCGATCACTGATAATGGGCGATCGTTCTTTTTAATGAGGATGATCTCACCCTCGGACGCGTCGATCAAAGGAAGAAAAGCCAAGCCTTGGCGTTCTGGTTGGGCAACGATCCCCGAGCCGGTTCCATAAAGATCCGTCTGCTGTAATAGCTGGACCATTGTGCCTCGATCGCTGACATGCACCACTTGAGGGCTTTGAGCAAAGTCGATCAAATCCTCGGAAAAGAACGAATAGCGTTCATCTTCTTGCAAAAAGCGTACTTGCGGATAAGGCGCAAGATCCTTTAAGGAAAGCTGCTTTTTTTCTGTCAAGGGATGAGTCGCTCGTAAAAAGACATGGGGGCGAAACCGTCCCAACGCTTCGAAGGACAATTGGGCGCCTTGTAACAGTCGTTCCAATCCTGCTTGGTTTTGCTCATTCAAATAAAGAACCCCAAATTCACTTCGATATTGCTGCACGTCCGTGATCACCTTTAAGGTCGTGGTTTCTAATAGGCGAAACTGGCGGCAGTTGGGAAATTCCTGTAGCAGTTCACTGAAAATTCCAGCCGTGAAATCATAGTGCTGGCTTGCGATGGCGAAGGTTTGACTCGCTGCTTGCTTGCTGGAATAACGCGTTTGCAGCTGCGCCACTTGACTCAAGATCGGCTGGGCATGGTCTAGAAATTCCGAGCCTTCGGCAGTCAAGCGGGCACCTTGATTCGTACGCTCGAAAAGCTGGACCTCCAATTCTGCTTCCAACTCTTTCACGGCTTGGGAAAGACTTGGCTGTGAGAGATACAGCCGTTTGGCTGCTTCACGAAAACTTCCATGGTCAGCGATCGCTTGCACGATCCGCATTTGTTGAATATTCAATTTTTGACCTCCTTTACAAAGATTCAGACGGAAAAAGGGTTCACCAATCAATAGTAGTCAGTTCTTTTCCTTCTATAAAGTTCTCTAAATAGGCGGTATGCTGATCCACGTTTAAGTCGATTTCGCCATCGTTCAGTGCAATGTCTGCTTCCAACACCCCAGTAAAGCCAATATCGGTCACGGTATAGCCAGCTTCTTCTAAAATCGGTTTGATTCCCTGAAGAAACAGCTCGCTGTAAGGTCCTGGTGTCGTACCAACTCTGATTTCTGTCTGCTGTTCTTCGGCATTTCCGGTCACTTCTTCTTGGTTGCCACAGCCCGTAAATAAGACCAAGGACAACAGACCAATGCCCATACCTAATCGAATCCTTCGTTTCATACCTCTTCCTCCTTTTTTATAAAAAAAACCTTCCCAAAGACAATTCTTTGGGAAGGACGATCATTTCGCGGTACCACCTTCATTTGTTTTTTGTTGAAACAAAAAACCTCAGTCAGTTCATCAAATAAACTGCATTGCGCTATCGGGCTTTCTCCGTCGGGGATTGTTCGTACACGAATGCTCAAAGGTCATCTTCGGATCGTCTTCCTTACTCGTTTCCACCAGTTCCGAGCTCTCTTGAAAGAAAGGGGGGATCGTACTCTTCTTCTCACTGCATGTGTATGAAATTAGTAGTATCTTAGAACAAGATGAGAAAGTTGTCAATTGCTTTCGTGATAGGTGATTCCAATCACTACGCAGGTAGTAGGGGAACAAATGGGGAAGGGTAAGAATAGATCAATAAGGCAGGAAAAGCAGATGAATGGTCGAAATCGCTTGGTTGGGTTAGAATCGAAGCACAAAACAAAAAAAGAGGCGAGGAAATGAAATTACTTTTGATTGGACATACCGGCACACTTGGGCAGCTTTTAGTTGAAGGCTTTCAGCAGCTACCAGAGGTGGAGCTGATCACGGCTAGCCGTAGCAGCGGCGATCATCAAGTCGAAATTGCGGATGCAGACAGTGTCAGCCAGCTATTTGCAGCTACTGGGAAAGTGGATGCCATTGTTTCCGCTGCGGGAAGCACAGTGTTTAAACCCTTTGAGGAATTGACGCCAGCAGATATTCAACAGTCGGTGGCTTCGAAGCTGCAAGGACAAGTCAACCTTGCGTTGATTGGCCAGCATTTTCTCAATGAAGGCGGCAGTATCACACTGACTTCTGGAATTATCAAAGACGAATTTATCCCAATGGGCACGCCTTCAGCACTGGTCAACGGCGGTTTAGAAGCCTTCGTGGCATCGGCAGCTTTTGAGATCGGTCATGGGGTACGAATCAATGCAGTCAGTCCCAATGCACTTGTGGGCTCTTGGGAAACCTTCGCCGATTCTTTCAAAGGCTTTATTCCCGTTGGTGACGCACCCGTTTTTGCAGCGTATCAAAAAGCAGTCTTTGGGATCATGACTGGCAAAACCTTCACCGTTTATTAAGAAAAAGCAAAAGTAGGAAAAACCGCCAAATCAAAGCTGACTTGGCGGTTTTTGTTCTGCTGAAAAAGAAGTAGCAAGCAGTTAAGAAGAGAGCAATTGGGTTTTCAGCTTGGGCATTTCTGCTTTGAGTTGTTGGCGAGCAAAAGCCAAGTCATTGATCCAAGAAGCAATCGCTTCTTTTTCTAAGAACAGAGGCATTCGATCATGGACTGGTTCAACAGAGTCGTTCGCGGCAGTCGTTAGAATGATTGATTCGGTTTCGATCTGATCCTCTTTTTGAAGGATGCGATAAAAACCAGCGGCATAAATCACGTGATCTTGCGAAAAGAGAAACTTTTCCTTTTCATGATTCCATTCATAGAAACCAGACATCGGAAAGACACAGCGATGCTCTTGGAAAGGTTTGCGAAAAGTCGGTTTTTCTTCAACGGTCTCAGAACGGGCATTGATCATCAAATGCCCTTTTTTAAAGCCGGTAAAGCCCCATCTTGTCACACCAGCTACAACTTGTTGTTGTTGATTTGCACCGATGGTTACGACATGATTGGAAGGGAAAACATCATTGACAGCGACAGTCTGTTGGCGCTTGCGGGCTTTCGCCGCGGCTTCTTGATAATATTCTGACAATTCGCCAGTTGTTGGGTCAAATAAGTATCGGCCGCACATGGACGGGTCACTCCTTTTTTTGGATTGGCTGGTGCCTTTGTTTCAGTATAAAGACTCAAGGCGTCAAAACCAACTAACTTGCTTCACTTCTCGATTCAACAAGAAAAGGAGCTTAAACATATGTAAAAAGTCAGGAGTATTGCTTGATTTGCTGGAAATCAGATAACAAAAAAAGGCAGTCACCTACTGAGGTTGACAGCCTTTTTTATTCTAGTTGGTTAGCCAATTTTTTTAACTCTCCCGCCGATTTTATTTGCGAAACGTTCAGCATCTTCTCTGCAAGTATAGGTTAATGCAATTGTTTTGTCCCGTGTTCTTTTTCCTTCGGCGGTTAGATAACCATGAAAGATTTTAATCGCATACAATAGATAAACACCTCCTTATCCTTGGTAATAATAACAAATTTATCGCTTACATTCAAGGGATATAGTAAAAGTTTATTTTTTGTTAGTTATTTTATTAAGAATTTATTCAAAGGTTTAAAAAACGATTGAAGGAGAAAGTAAGGGGTGATGGAATAGACCAATGTTTGCTGTTAAAAGGAAAAAAACTCCAAGGAAAAAGAGGCATGTTTCTGAATTTCCATCAAATAAAGAAACTGGCAACCGCTTTAATTATTCTTTTGCTGCGCCAATCGAATAGACCAATCCACGCGAATCAAAATGGCCGAAAGAAAACCTATGATAAAGCATAGCTGCCAAGCAGGGAATCCATCGTAAGGGATAGGGGCAAGTACGAAAAGGGAGAGTGGTCCAAACTAAGCACCTGTTTCTGTATTTTTTTATCAAAGAAAAACACCAGACCTTGTACTTTCACAAGATCTAGTGTTTCATCAGTTGCCCCGATAAACAAATTGCCCATCAAATACGGTCGCTTCAACAGTCGTTTGAAGCAATTCTTCGGCAGTCAAAGGCAAGATATTTTGGGACAAAATACAAAGATCGGCTAAACAGCCAACTTCTAATCGACCGATATCTTGCCGACTCAAGGCTTTGGCGGCGCCTGCGGTGTGGGCATAGAGGGCATCGGCGATGGAGATTTTTTCTTGTGGCATCAATCCGCCTGCTGGCTGGCCGTTTTTTTCCTGCCGAGCAACCGCATAATACAGCGAGTCTAAAGGAGTCACGTCGATCACGACTGGCGTATCAGTCCCAAAAGCCAAGGTTGCGCCTTGCTCTAGAAAGGACTGAAAAGGAAACATTTGACTGGCACGCTGAGGGCCTACTTCTTCATCGAGGGTCTCATAACCGACTAATAAATGGCTAGGCTGTACGGAGAGTACCAGTTGTTCTTGGCGAACTAGTGGCAGATCAGCGGCATCCATCACTTCCAAGTGTTCCAAAGTATTGGCTTTGCCTTTAGAAAGCGGGTGAGCAGCAGCACTTTCTTGATAAAAGAGGAGTGCTTGTCGAATCGCTTCATCACCGATGGTATGGATGCGCATCGGCCAGTCTTGCTGGTTGGCTTGTAAAATAAAGCGGCGCATCCGTTGAACATCGATCAACGGCATCCCGACATCACCAGCAAAATACGGTGTTTCATATTCCTCTTTTAAAAAAGCCGTGTGCGTACTCGTCACACCATCAAAAAATTGTTTGACGCCGCCCATTTGTACTTTTTCGGAGCGATAAGTACGGTAAGTTTTTTTCAGTTGCGTGATGTCTTCTCGCATGGCTGGATAAAAGACAGCGCGCAAGGTCGCTTCTGCTTCTGTTTGCCGATAAAGAGTGGGGTAGACCAAATCGTCCCAGCTTTCTCCTGTCAAGGCAACATCACCGATCGTCGTAATGCCGTATTGATTGAGCTGCTTCATATAGGTCAGAAAGGCAGCAGGGCTTTGTGCTTGGAAAGACTGTAAGACCTTTGCTAAATAATGAATGGCGATCGCTTCTAAAAAGCAGCCGCTTAATTGTCCGCTGTTTTCGTCAAGCAGTGCCTCGCCGCTGATCCCTGCTGGTAAGTTCTCAGGTGTGATCCCTAAAGCAGCGATCCCTTGGCTATTCAACCAAATACTGTGGGCATCACCTGAAATCAGCATGACAGGCGTGTCGGCACAATAGTTGTCGATCGAATCTTTCGTCGGGTAGACTTGCTGACCGAAATCACTGCTGAACCAGCCGATGCCGATTTTCCATCCATGAGTGATGGGCAAGGCGGGCACTTGCTGGGCAACGGCTTCTTCTGTCACTCCCGTAAGATGGGTCAGTGCCCCTTGATGGAGTAATGCGGAAAGATAAAAATGAACATGAGCATCAATAAAGCCTGGAATGATCATTTGTTCTTTGAGATCAATGACCTGGGTGTCTTCAGCAAGTGTTGGCAGCGCTGAAAGAGGACCTACAGCCGTGATTTTCTGGTCTTCTATCAGGAGAAAGCCCGCAAAAGTCGTTTTCGTTTTGGTATCAAAGATGTGTTCAGATTTTAGTAATAGTGACAATTATAATCCCAACTTCCATTCAAGGAAAAGGTCGTTATAAAGCTCAACCGCTTCTTTTCCTAAGTATTCATAATGTTCCATTTGTTCCATCGCACTTGGCTCAGGGTAGAAAGCCTTGTCAGCAGTCAGTTCTACTGGCAGCATGGCTTTGGCCGTTTCACTCGGCGTGGCGTAGCCCACGTATTCGGCATTTTGTGCGGCATTTTCTGGTCGCAGCATAAAATTGATGAAGGCGTAGGCTCCCTCAAGATTGCCAACGGTTTTCGGGATCGCAAAATTGTCTGTCCAAATCGCACCGCCGTCATTGGGAACGATATAGGTGACGGCAGGATTTTCCGCCATCACATAAGCGGCATCGCCCGAATATCCGATTCCTAAAGGGGCATCGTTGTTGATCATCAAGGTTTTGATCTCGTCGGTCAAAACTGCTTTGACATTGGGACGGATACTTTCCAGCTTCTTCAAGGCTTTGGTGACCTTGGTCGGGTCTTTTTCATTTTGGGAAAGACCGAGCGTCTGTAACGCGATTCCTAAGGTTTCGCGAGCACCATCCACCATCAATACATCATTTTTAAATGCAGGGTCCCATAAATCACTCCAGCCATGGATCGAAGAAACATCAACTTCTTCAGTATTTGCCATGATTCCGATCGTGCCCCAAAAATAGGGGATCGAGTAGGTATTGTCAGGATCAAAGGCTTGATCCATCAAAAAAGGCGACAGATCTTCCGTTCCCGTCAATTTCTGATGGTCTAAAGGCACTAACAGTCCTTCTTCGATCATTTTCGGAATGATCGATTCGCTAGGGAAAACCAAATCATAGCGCGAGCCGCCTTGTTTGATTTTCGTTTCCATCGCTTCGTTGGAGTCAAATGTATTATAAATCACTGAGTAACCAGTCTCAGTTTCGAATGTTTTGATCAATTCGGGGTCAATATATTCGCCCCAATTGTAAATAATCACTGTATTTTTGTCGGACGACGTTGCTGCCCCCGATTCTTTCGTTAACACCGAAGCACCTAAAAACAGCAACGCGGTGATGCCGATCACACCGCCAAAAAATACCCACAACCTTTTCAATTCATCAATTCCTTCTTTCTCTACAATTTCGTATTTCTTGAGTAGCGTAATTGATTTTTAAAGAAAAGGCAATAAAAAAATGAAGAAAAAATAAACCCGTTTCTTTCAAGGCTTTGAAGGAGGAACGGCCAGGTGGCTGGGGCAGTTTCCAAACATATCATTTGTCAAATTCCCTCCTTTTGCCTAAGCTAGGGAAGTGAGAAATCAAGGGATGGAAAAACAGGAACCTCTCTTTGATGAAGAATGAATGTAAGGAGTGAAGCATCAATGGAAACACGTGCTGTCGTTATTGAAGCCTATGGTGGAAAAGACCAATTAAAAGAAGCAACGGTCCAATTACCAGAATTAAAACCAAATCAATTATTAGTCAAAGTTGCCGCAACATCCATCAACCCGATCGATTGGAAATTAAGAGAAGGCTATTTAAAACAAATGTTTCCGTGGGACTTCCCAATTATTTTAGGCTGGGATGTCGCAGGGGATATCGTAGAAATAGGTGCTGACGTGACAGAATTCAAAGTTGGTGATGCGATCTATGCCCGCCCTGAAACGACTCGTTTTGGGACGTATGCTGATTACGCCATCGTGGATGCTGAGTTAGCAGCGATCAAACCAGAAAACCAAAACTACGCAGAAGCAGCTGCAGTGCCATTAGCTGGTTTGACTGCTTACCAAGCGTTGTTTGAACACGGTCGTTTAAAAGAAGGGGAAAAAGTCTTGATCCATGCCGGAGCAGGCGGAGTTGGTACCTATGCGATCCAACTAGCAAAAGCAGCTGGCGCTTACGTCATCACGACGGCTAGTCCTCGTAACCATGAGTTATTGCAAAAACTTGGTGCCGATGAGATCATCGATTACCATACGACAGATTTTGAAGAAGTCTTGCAAGACATCGATTTGGTCTTTGATACGATGGGGGGCGACACCCAGAAGAAAAGTTTCACTGTCTTAAAACCTAAGGGCCGTCTGATCTCAATTTTGAGTATTGAAGACGAAGACTTGGCAAAAGAAAAAGACATCTTCGCCAAAGCAATTTGGTTACGAACCAACGGCAAACAATTGGCAGAATTGACAGAGCTGATCGAAGCAGAAAAAGTCAACAGTGTCATCGGTGCAACCTTCCCATTGACGGCACAAGGAATTTACGATGCCCACGCATTGAGTGAGACACACCATGCAGTCGGCAAGATCGTTATTGAAAATCAAGACAATTTCATCAGCCAGGACGCAGAATAAAGGAGGCTGAACCGATGCGCTTATGGCATGAAGCGCTGATACCTGCTTTGCCTCGGCAGCAGCTGTTAGGCCAGCATCGTGAAGCAGCAGCCTTACGGGGGCTAGGCTGGGGTAAGAAGCACGCAACCGTCGATTACGTTTTTACCCATCCGCCCTATAAATTGTTTCAATACCATCAGTTAGTGCTGGATGAAATGACCTATCGAGGCTATCGGCCAGCACCTGAATGGTACGATCCAGCGTATCGTGGCAAAAATCTGCCGCTGGAACCCTCCGTTCAAGCTGTTCCTTTGACTACGCCGATCTATCCAGAACATGATGAAGCATACTTGGAAGAATGCTTAGTGAATCTCCATAGTAAAGGGATCTATCTTTAAAGACCAAACACTTTCCTGAATTTTTGTTCGGGAAAGTGTTTTTTTGCTTTAAAATTGGCAACTTACAAAAAGTAAGCATATTGTTCGCAACTTTTTTTGTTCCTTGTTATAGTGAGAACAGAGAATCAGTAATGAGAAATGAGGAAAAGAAAATGACCATCAATCACAGAAATCTTGAATTTGGGTTAGATACGTTTGGCGATCTAGCCTTTGATGATACAACGAAAGAACGGATCAGTTATAGCGAATCGTTGCGCAATATCGTGGCAGAAGGGAAATTAGCCGATGAAGTCGGCATCGATGTCATTGCCTTAGGGGAGCACCATCGGGAAGAATATTCGATCTCAAGTCCTGATACGGTACTAGCGGCTTTAGCGATGGTTACCAATACCATCAAATTAGGTACCGGTGTAACTGTCTTGAGTTCGGATGATCCCGTGCGGGTCTACGAACGGTTTGCGACCGTTGACGCGTTGTCGAACGGTCGTGCACAAATCATGCTGGGACGAGGATCTTTTACTGAATCATTCCCTCTATTCGGCTATGACTTGCAAGATTATGAAGAACTATTTGAAGAAAAAACAGCGATGTTTAGTGAACTGAGAAAAGGCAAACCATTAACTTGGGAAGGCAAGTTCACGCAATCCTTAAAAAATGCCGACGTTTTTCCAAAAATCGAGGGACACCAATTAGATACCTATGTAGGTGTCGGTGGAACCCCTGAATCGATCATTCGTGCCGTCCGTTATGGGTTTCCCGTTATGTTAGCGATCATCGGTGGCGAGCCTGCTCGTTTTGCGCCCTATGTTGATCTGTATAAAAAGGCAGCGCAGCAATTGGGGCAACCGATTTTGCCAATCGGCATGCACTCCCATGGTGTGATCGCCGACACCGACGAAGAAGCCTATGAAATCGGCTGGAACTACATCAAAAAGAGCATGGACAAAATCGGTCTTGATCGCGGCTGGCCAGCCATGAGCAAAGAGCGCTTTGACTTTGAAGTCGAACATGGATCTTACTATGTAGGCAGTCCAGAAACCGTGGCGCAAAAAATCGCCCGTATGATGCCGCAAGTCGGTGTAGAACGCTTTGATCTGGTTTACGGTACTGGCGGACAGCTGCAAAAAGACCGTTTCAAAACGATTGAATTGTATGGAACCAAAGTGATTCCACGGGTGAAAGAATTGTTGGCAGCAGGTGATAGCAATGCCTAAAACCATCGGTATTTTAGGCGCAGGCAAGTTAGGCTTAGCACTCGCAAATCTTGGTGCCCAGGCGGGCTATCGGGTCTTGATCGCCAGTACGAAGCCAGCAGAAAAAATCGCCTTGTCCGTTTCTGTGTTGGCTCCGGGAGCGATCGCAAAAAATGCCGTTGAGGTGATGACAGAAGCCCAAACGATCCTTTTGGCAATCCCATTGAGTAAGTACCAACAGCTGCCAGCAGAAGCTTTGGCTGGCAAGCTAGTGATCGATGCCATGAATTATTGGTGGGAAGTCGATGGCAAAGAAACAGAATACTCATCCATCGAGCAGACTTCTTCGGAACGTGTGCAACGCTATTTTTCCCAAAGTAAAGTAGTCAAAGGATTCAATCATATGGGGTACCACGATATCCAAGAGGAATCCTTGCTGACGAGAACGGCTGCTCAAGGAACTGCCAAAAAAGCCATCGCCATTGCTGGTGATGACCAAACCGCCCTCGATCAGATAGGAGAAATCGTTGCTGCCTTCGGCTTTGATCCCTTTCCTATCGGTGCTTTAGCTAATGGCATCATGTTAGAACCCGGCAGTCCTTTCTTTGGTGCCAATCAAACCAAAGAGGGATTGACGGCATTGATGAAGGCGTTTTGGAGCAGTGAGAAAGGGCAAGCGTTTCTGGCGCGTCCTTCCGCTGTGAGTAACAAGCAGCAGGTTCCTCAGTAAAAGAGCCGGCTCCACGTACGGCTGGATACGATAAAAACAACCCTCTTCTCAAAAAAAGAAGAGGGTTTTTCCCATCCAGTCAAATCAGCACGTGGTCGCTAAAAAATACAATGTGATTGTTACGATTGTGATTCGTAAGCAGTGGTTGTTACGTTTACGTCTCTGCCAGACGTTCCATAGTGTACATATTAGCCTGTACCTGCTTTGTGCTCGCCTTTGACACCCACCCATGTTTGTTAAAGATCGACTAGCCAGTTGGTTTGTTGGATCTTTCCATCTAATTCTCGCAGCTGTTTGGCGGTCGTATTCAATTGCTCCGTTAGCGTTTTTGTATCGATCGTGCGCACCAGTCGAATTTCGTTGCGACCCATTCGGGGAGCTGCTTTGGTTTCATCCAGTGCTTGCGTAAGCAGTGCATGCTTGCGGCGCAGCTGTTCTCGCTGTTCTAGTGCTTCCATCAGCAATAACGCACTATCTGCTAAAGAGGCAGTCGCATTTTTCCGATTGATGGCTACGACTAATTCTGAATACTGTTGATTGATCTCATCGTATTCCTTGAACAATTCTGTGATACTACGATCCAAGGTATCGCCTTCTTGGACTAACACACTGCTAGAGATTTCGTTGCGCAATTGAAACAGACGATTGTTCAAATCTCGTCTTAAAAGTAACGCTTCTGCTAATTTCATTTTGGCACACTCCTTTTTACAAATGAGAAGGCTTATCTAGTTCTTATCCTAGAGAAGAACGTGACGAAAGGCAAGCAAGACGCAAAACAAGCTCTGATAGAAAAATCATAAAAAACTGAATATTCGCAATTCTTGTTGACTTCCAAAAACACCAATAGTATACTTTAAAACAATCATGAAATAGACAAAAAAACGTCATTTACCTGTTTTTTAGATAAAAAGAAAGACGATGAAGAGAAGAGTAGCTTTGGAATCTGTTAGAAGAGAACCCGGATGGTGAGAAAGGGCAGCAGAAAAAAAGTGAAGATGAGCTCTGAGTGATCTGATTTGTTCACGCAAATCAGACGGAAAGCAGCCGTTACCGTGCCAAGTATCTTAGCGTACTGTTGAGGTGCCATTTGTGAGAATGGTGCGAAAAAGGGTGGTAACACGAAAATCTCGTCCCTTTGTTTGTCAAAGTTGATAAGCAAAGGGATGAGGTTTTTTCTTTTTATCGTTGAATGCGTTTTTTGCTGTCATGAAAAACACTTGCGTTGGTTGCGCAATCACATAGGAGGAAGAATGAAAATGATCTGGAAGAAGCGTTTATTGGTTGCAGCAGGAGTGATTGGGTTGACCCTTTCTGGCTGCACGACAACAGGAAATACCGAGGGATCAGAGGCTGAAACTAACGGTGCGCCGAATCAAGCGATTGCGGTGAGTCTACCAGCTGAGCTGACGACTCTCGATACGACCCAAACGACGGATAAAGCAACGTTTACCATCGTACAACATTTATTCGAAGGGCTCTACCGTTTCGATGAAAACAGTGAACCAGTTCCAGGCTTGGCAGAAGGAGTCGAAATCAGTGAAGATGGCAAAACCTATACCTTTACTTTGCGAGATGATGCGAAGTGGAGCAATGGCGAAGCGATCACTTCGGCTGACTTTGCTTATGCGTGGAAAAAGTTAGTTGATCCAGCAACGATGGGACCAAACGCCTATTTGTTGGATAATGTAGTCAATAGTAAAGACATTCGTGAAGGCAATGCAGACGTAGAAACGATTGGTCTGGAAACCCCAGATGACGCGACCTTTATCGTACAGTTGGAGCAGCCGCAGCCTTCGTTTTTATCCTTGATTTCCATCGGCTGGTTGGCACCGCAAAATCAAGCCTTTGTTGAAGAAAAAGGCGAGACCTATGCCCGGACAAGTGAAGATTTGTTGTATTCTGGTCCCTTTGCTTTAACCGATTGGCAACAGACAGGAGACGAGTGGACGCTAGTGAAAAACGACCAATACTACGATGCTGATGTCGTTCAATTGGAGGAAATCAAAGGCTCCACCATCAAAGAAGAAAATACGGGGATCCAATTGTTTGAAAGCGGCGACCTTGATTTGCAAAAAATCAGCGGGATCTACGTCCAACAATACGGGGACAATGAAGAACTAGTTACGCAAAACGATGTGGCGAACTTTTTCTTAGACTTCAATAAAACCGCCAACGATGCCTTAGCAAATGTTCATGTGCGTAAAGCAATCGCGTTGGCGATCGACAAAGAAAGTCTCGTGGATAATGTGTTGAACGATGGAGCGAAAGTTTTAAATGGATTGATCCCTACTGGCTTAGCTGCGAATCCAAATACTGGCGAAGATTTTCGAGCATATAGCGGTGATTATAATCTGTATGATTTAGAGGCTGCCAAGGAAGAGTGGGAAAAAGCCCAAGCGGAAATTGGTGAAAGTACGACGCTGCGTTTATTAGTGACAGATGATGACAATGGTCAAAAAATCGGGGAGTACTTGCAAAGCCAACTGCAAGAAAACTTGCCAGGCTTGTCGATCTCCATCAACAAACAGCCACGTGCCAGCTTAAATCAATCAAGAGCAAATAGTGATTATGAGCTTTCCGTTTCTGGCTGGATCGCTGGAAGCAGTGACATGGATATGTTCTTTATCTTATACAAAAACGGCGCTTCCTTTAATTACGGCGGCTATGTCAATGAAGAATATACGGCGTTGACGGAAGATGCGCGCACCGTTCATGCCAATGACCCCGATCAATATTTTGAAGATTACAAAGCGGCAGAAGAAATTTTGTTGGAACAAGATGCTGCGCAAGTCCCTCTTTACCAAAGTGCTTCAAATTATTTGATCAAATCAAATGTTAAAGACATCCAATTCCCAGCTTATGGTGCGCATTTCTTTTTCCGCACCGCCTATGTTAGTGAATAAGGGGAAAAATAGTTGAATGAAACGCGCATGTTTATTCGATGAACATGCGCGTTTTGCAACAAAAAAAGCAGTTCAGAAAGCTGAACTGCTAAATGCGGAAGATGGGAGTTGAACCCACACGAGATAAACTCACACGCGCCTGAAGCGTGCGCGTCTGCCATTCCGCCACTTCCGCATAAGATAAAGATAATCCTTTCTAGGAAGAAAATCAAGTCCAATCTCACAAAAAGGAGCCCGCCAGCGGGGACTGGCGGGAAGGAGTAAAAATGAAAAAGTGTTAGGGTTGTTCGTTGGTATGCATTTATAATAGCGGGAAAATGTGAAAAAAAGTTGACGAATCAAACAGAATTCCGAGAAGAAATCGCCAAGAAAAAGTGAAACCATCTAGAACAGTCAGAAGGCAAAAAGGAGCCCGCCAGCGGGGACTGGCGGGAAGGAGTAAAAATGAAAAAGTGTTAGGGTTGTTTGTTGGTATGTATTTATAATAGCGGGAAAATGTGAAAAAAAGTTGACGAATCAAACAGAATTCTGAGAAGAAATCGCCAAGAAAAAGTGAAACCATCTAAAACGGTCAGAAGGCAAAAAGGAGCCCGCCAGCGGGGACTGGCGGGAAGGAGTAAAAATGAAAAAGTGTTAGGGTTGTTTGTTGGTATACAGGTATCATACCGAGAAAATATGAAGAATTTTCGAGTGAAATTTAGAAATTGCGTGAATCTTTTGACAAATTATGGCTTCTGTTTGAATTTTTTCTTAAAAGAGAATTGACAAAAGGCACAAGCTTTGATAATTTTAATGAAACAAAATGCAAACGCGATGAAAAAGAAAGTAGAATCACGGGCGTTGTCTAGCAGAGAGTTCCAGCAGGTGAGAAGGAACGACAACAAATGATTTGAAAATGACTTTGGAGCGGATTTTCTGACTAATTAGGAAAATACGGTTGCCCCGTTAACAAGCGACAGTCTCCGAGTGTTTTCGGGTACTGAATGAGGTGAGGCCTGTGAAGGTTTTACAGATTAAGGTGGTACCGCAGGTGATGCCCTTAGCTTTGGCTAAGGGCTTTTTTTGTGTCTGTAGGGTCAGCTGTTTCATGCGAAGGTTTTGTTGAAAAGGAGAAAGGTTGTTGGGAGGAGAGAAAATGCACAAATTAGTGGTTCAAACCGATTTTGGTTTGCAAGATGGAGCGGTCAATGCGATGTACGGGGTAGCCTATCAAGTGGCACCAGAGCTGGTCATTGCGGATTTGACTCATGAGATCGAGCCATACAACATTCATGACGCCAGCTATCGCCTGCTACAAAGCGTCACCTATTGGCCAGCAGGAACCGTCTTTGTTTCAGTGGTCGATCCTGGCGTAGGGTCTGATCGACGAAGTGTGGTTGCCAAGCTGGCGACCGGGCAGTTGGTTTTGACACCAGATAACGGCACCCTGACCTATTTAGCGACTTATATCGGAATCGCTGAACTTCGGGTGATCAATGAGGCAACTGAGCGCTTGGCAGGATCAGCCGAAAGCCATACGTTTCATGGTCGGGATGTTTATATGTATAATGCCGCTCGGCTCGCCAGCGGCGCCATCAGCTTTGAAGAGCTAGGAACACCTGAACCTAAAGAAGCGATCCAAGTTTTTGCCATTGAAAAGCCAAGCCAAACAGCTGAAACGATCACAGGGACGATCGATATTCTCGATATCCGCTTTGGTTCGTTGTGGACGAATATTCCCCACACGTTCTTTAAGCAATGGCAGGTCCAATACAATGAGTCGCTGCTCGTCAGTATCTACTACCAAGATACCCTGCGTTATCAAGAAGAAGTGCGTTTCGGACGCTCCTTTGCGCAAGTGGCAGAACAAGAACCCGTCTTATATGTCAATTCCTTGCTGAATATCGGTTTAGGGCTCAACTTGGCTTCATTTGCTGAAACCTATAAAATAGGGACTGGCACGAATTGGAAAATTACCCTTAAAAAAAGGAGAAATGAAAAATGAATCAATCAAAATTTACAGTAAAACACATTGTTGCAATCGGTATCGGTGCTGCGGTCTTTTTCGTCTTAAAACGTTTCGTCACGATTCCGACGGGTTTCCCAAATACAGATATCGCCACAGCCTATCCTTTCTTGGCGCTATTAGGCGTTGTCTACGGTCCGATCGTGGCTGGTTTAGCAGGTTTTATCGGTCATGCTCTAGGAGATTTAACGACTTATGGTCCATGGTGGTCTTGGATCGCCGCCTCTGGGATCTTAGGGGTGTTCTTTGGACTTTTGACTCGTTGGATTCCAATCCAGCAAGGAACCTTTGGCGCTAAAGAAATTCGGACCTTCTTGATCGGTGAAACGATCGCAAATTTGGTCGTCTGGGTGATCATTGCCCCGATCGGGGATATTTTGATCTATGGCGAACCAGCGAACAAAGTCTTTACGCAAGGAGTCATTGCGGGATTGACCAATGCAGTCGTAACTGGGATAATCGGAGTGATCCTGCTAAAAGCCTATGCCCAAACCAAAACCAAAAAAGGCAGCTTGAGTAAGGAATCCTAACCAAAGAAATGTGTGAAGGCTAAAAATGAAACAAAAAATCATTCAATTTACGAATTTTTCTTTCCAATATGATGCACAAGCGGAACCGACCTTGAAAAACATCGATCTAACGATCTATGAAGGAGAAAAAGTCCTGATCGTCGGTGCCAGCGGTTCTGGCAAAAGTACATTAGGAAAATGTTTGAACGGTTTGATCCCGCAAAACGACAAAGGCAGTAGTACTGGAGAATTGACAATCGGTACCAATGCCTTTGGGCAAGCTTCCATCTATGAGCTGTCTTTGACCGTCGGCACGGTGCTGCAAGACACCGATAGCCAATTTGTAGGCTTGACCGTAGCAGAAGATATCGTGTTTTCATTGGAAAACGATCAGCGCAGTCAAGCAGTGATGCAAGAGGCGCTGCGTTTTTGGGCAGAAAAGACTGACTTAATGGATCATTTGGCGAAAAAACCGCAGGAATTATCGGGTGGCCAAAAGCAACGTGTTTCAATGGCAGGTGTTTTGATCGATGAAACACCGATTCTACTGTTTGATGAGCCGCTAGCCAACTTGGATCCGCAAACAGGTGTGGAAGCCATCAAAATGATCGACCAGCTGTATCAAGAGAAGCGTTTTACCACCATCATCATTGAACATCGCTTAGAAGAAGTGTTAGCCGCAGCTGTCGATCGCATCATCGTGATGGAAGAAGGCCGCATCCTTGCCGACAGTACACCGAATGAACTATTAAAAACGGATATGCTGCAGCAAGTCGGCATTCGTGAACCGCTGTATTTAGCTGCTTTAAAAAAAGCGGGGGTTCCCGTGACCGACGCTGCTGATTTGGTCGCGGTAGAAGCATTTGCATCACCTGAGATTGCCGAAAAACTGACTCAGTTTCAAGAAAAATTTCCGAAACCGGCGCTTCCTAGCCACCAGCCGCCGTTGTTGGAAGCGAAGAATCTATCGTTTTCCTACCAAGTGGGCAAACCCATTTTGCAAGCACTGGATTTTACCATCCATCAAGGAGAAATGATTAGTTTGGTCGGGCATAATGGCGCAGGAAAATCGACCTTGTCCCATTTGATTACCGGCTTTTTAACTCCGACTTCTGGCAAGTTGCTTTGGCAAGGAACGAACATGGGCAATGATTCCATCAAAGAACGAGCGCAAAAAATCGGGTATGTGTTGCAAAACAGCAATCAAATGCTGTCAAAAAACTTCCTGTTTGACGAAGTTGCCTTAGGCTTGCGCAACCGAAACGTTCCAGAGGCTGAAATTACAGAAAAAGTTCATCAGACCTTGAAAATTTGTGGTCTTTATCCGTTTCGTTCATGGCCATTGTCGGCACTAAGTCATGGGCAAAAACGCCGAGCCGCCATTGCAGCGATCCTCGTCTTAGATCCTGAACTCATTTTATTGGATGAGCCGACAGCGGGACAAGACTATCGCCATTACACCGAAATGATGCAATTTTTACAGGAGTTGAACCAGCGGGGATTAACGATCGTTATGATCACCCACGATATGCATTTGATGTTGGAGTATACACAGCGGACGATCGTTTTGACAAAAGGAACGATTTTGCTGGACGCTCCGCCAGAAGTTGTCTTAGCAGACAAACAAGTGGTGAGTGCCGCAAACCTCAAAGAAACAAGCTTGTATACACTGGCGACCCTTAACCAGCTGACAGATCCCGCCGCTTTTACTGCCGCCTTCATTGCCAGCGAGAAGGAGGGACACGATGGAGAGTAATCTAATCGGCTATCTTGACCGCAAAACGTGGATTCACCAATTAAGCGGTGCTGCAAAACTGATTTGTTTTTTGCTGCTATCCGTCATCGGGATGATTTCTTATGATACGCGCTTTCTCATTGGACTGGCATTGTTTTCGGTCTTTCTATTTGCCAGTGCTGGAATTCGCTACCGAGATATCGCTTTTGTATTAAAATTTATCATCTTCTTTTCGCTTTTGAATTTGGTGGCGGTCTATCTTTTCGCACCAGAATACGGGGTGGAGATCTACGGTACGCGCCACGTGATTTTCGAAGGGATCGGTCGGTATACATTGACCCAAGAGCAAGTGTTTTATGAGTTGAATCTATTGATCAAATATTTTGTCACGATTCCGCCAGGATTGATTTTCCTGTTTACCACCAATCCTAGTGAGTTAGCGTCCAGCATCAACCGCATCGGGATTTCCTACAAGATCGCCTATGCAGTCGCACTGGCTTTGCGTTACATTCCCGATATTCAAGATGATTTTCGGACCATTGCCAAAGCGCAGCAAGCACGGGGCGTGGAGCTTTCTAAAAAAGCACCTTTGCGCAAGCGAGTGGCAGGCAATGTCGCGATCGCGATTCCTTTGATTTTTTCCAGCTTGGAACGGATCGACCATATTTCTGCTGCCATGGAGCTAAGAAGGTTTGGCAAACATAAGCAGCGTACCTGGCTGAAAGCTAAGCCGATCCAAGGCAAAGATCTTTTGGCGATTGCTGTCGTTTGCTTGATCGTGGCGCTCGGATTGTCCTTGATGGTACTTAATGGCGGACGTTTCTACAATCCGTTTCGTTAACAAATCACCCCATGAAAACTAAAAAAACGGACGCATTGTCAATAATGAAAGTGGGACGGATGATTCAGAATTGATTCATCCGTCCCAGAAATGATCGAGCCAAAAAACGCAGGATAGTCAGTCAATTGACTTTAGCGAGTGCTACATTTGCTAAAGTCAGTTGCTGCTAGGTCTGCGTTTTTTTGCCGCAAAAAAAAGGAGCCCGCCAGCGGGGACTGGCGGGATAGGAGTAAAAATGAAAAAGTGTTAGGGTTGTTTGTTGGTATGTATTTATAGTAACGGGAAAATGTGAAAAAAATAGGAAGAGAAAGCAATAGAAGTGTGTCAATCTGTTGATGATTTTCGTAAAACATTCCAGCGGAAGCCTTTTAGATCTTTGATTGACGGAAACGCCAAATAAGGCTACACTGATGGCATCAAAGCAGTACAAGGAGGGGACAGGATGGATGCCATTACGATCAACGGACTAAGCAAACAATACAACAAGAAGTACGCCATCGAGAACGTATCATTGCAAGTGGCAGAAGGAGAGATTTTTGGCTTTATTGGACCAAATGGTGCGGGAAAATCAACGACCATCAAAGTATTGTTGAATTTTATCAAACCAGATGCAGGACAGGCGGCGATTTTTGGACGAGATTGCCAACAAGCAGCCAAAGAGATCAAAACGTTTACTGGGTATGTTTCCAGTGATGTACGGTTTTATTCAAAAATGACGACAGCAGAACTACTGGCATTTACGGCGGATTTTCATCAAGTCAAGCAGCCAAAAAAAGAGATTCAGGAGTTGATGGAGCTTTTTCAAATTGATCCAAACAAATCGATCGCAGAACTTTCTTTAGGGAACAAGAAAAAAGTCGGGCTTGCGAGCGCCTTGATTGCACAACCGAGAATGTTGATTTTAGATGAGCCGACCAATGGCTTAGATCCCTTGATCCAAAAACGGCTGTTTGAAGAGCTCCTTAGAAGAAACAAACAGGGGATGACGATTTTTCTATCTAGCCATGATTTGCATGAAATTCAGACCTATGCCCATCGGACCGCCTTTATTCGTGAAGGACAGATCATCACCGTGAAAGAACTGAGTGAGGAAGAAAATTTCGGCAAAGTTGTAACGCTCACGAATGAGGGTAGCCTCTCATTAGCCGGCTTGGAAAACGTACAGGTTCTTGCTCAGGAATCACACAGCTTGCGTTTTTTCTATCAAGGGGACATGAATCAGCTGGCACATTTTTTAACCAATCCTGCCATTAAAGATTTCACGATCGAACACCCAACCCTTGAACAGCAATTTATGCTCCTGTATGAAGGAGGTTCTCAAAAATGACTTTAATGAAAATCGATCTTAAAAATACCTTCAAAGGCTGGCTAGTCTGGGCGATCCTTTTTGCAGCAATCATTTTTGCATTTACGGCTATCTATCCTCAAATGATCACGCCAGAAATGAAAACGTCGTTAGACCAGATGTTGGGCTCTTTCAGCCCAGAATTACTAGGCATCTTTAACATCCAACTGACAGGACCCTCAAGCTTGGTTTCCCCGACAGGCTTTTTCGGGTACTACTTTCAATACTTATTTATCGCTGCGTGTATTTATGGGATGCTTTTAGGCTTGAACAGTCTGATCACTGAAGAATCAGAAGGAACGATCGAGTATTTATACGCTCAGCCTATTAGCCGCAGAGAAATCGTTGGGTGGAAGTTCCTCGCTCGATTGTTGTTGCTGACTGGCTTTTGGCTGATTGCTTATGGCAGTAGTCTGGCCTCATTTGCTTTGTTCAAACTACCTGAAGATGACCTGTCCGCTTTTATAGAAGAAATCAGCAAAATCTTCGTTGCCGAGTACGGTGTCTTAGTCTTTTTCCTCTGTCTAGGTTTCTTTTTATCCACGATCTTGCGTTCCAGCAAACAAACCGCCAGCGTCGGCTTAGGCTGCGTGTTCGGTCTGTATTTGCTCGGCATCGTGGGGGAACTCTACGATAAATTGGAATGGCTGGCAGGACTTTCACCTGTGCGGATGGCATTACCCGTCCAACTCATGGATAACGGCGCGACATCAGTCCTTTGGGTACTGCTGATCGGTATCATCTGTTTCTTTGGCACCTTTTCCCGTTATGAGCGTAAAGACTTGCAGGTCTGAGTATATCAATCAAAAGACAAAAAAGAGCCTGTCAGCGGGGACTGACAGGCAAAGGAGTAAAAATGAAAAAGTGTTAGGGTTGTTTGTTGGTATGCTTATATAATAGTCTCGAAATGTGAAAAAAGTATGACGAAGCAGGCACGTTTTTGCGAAAAAATCATTGCGAAAGTTAAGAAAGCGTAAAGCGTCCCTTCACCAAAAGGCTTGAAGGGGCAACAAGAACCTAAAATCACTCCGAAGCAGCAGGCGGTTCATGCTGTTTCGGAGTGATTTTTTAATTGAAGCTACTTGCTCAAGTCAAGGCTATCGACATTAAAGGTGTCGCCATGTGCTAAGTCACCATAACGATAGCCACGGTTAAACCAGTCCACGCGTTGCTGCGATGTGCCGTGCGTAAAACTATCTGGAACAACATAGCCTTGGTATTCTTTTTGCAGCGTATCATCCCCGATGGCATTGGCAGCTGTGATTGCTTCTTGAATGTCGCCAGCTTCTAAGATCGGTTGTCCTTGATAGGTTTCGCCTTGCAAGTATTTCGCAAAAGTACCAGCTAAGTAGTCAGCTTGCAGTTCCAAACGAACGCTGTACTGATTGTATTCCTTTTCTGAAACTTGCTGGCGGATTTTGTCCAATTGTTGGGTGATCCCCAGCTCATTTTGCACATGATGACCGACTTCATGGGCGATGACATAGGCCATTGCGAAGTCGCCGCTTGCGCCATATTTATCGGAAAGCTCATTGGCAAAGCTAAGATCAAGGTACACATTCTCATCTGCTGGGCAATAAAACGGACCAACCTGTGACGTGGCATAGCCGCATGCCGACTGCACGCTTCCCGTAAATAATACGAGTGTCGGGTCTTGATAGGTTTCTTGCCGCTCTTGAAAAACGTCTTGCCAATAATCTTCTAAATAGCCGAATACGACTGCGGAAAACTCTTTTTCCTCCGTGTACTCACTGGTGCCCACATTTTCTGTCTGGTAATTGGCTGCTTGACCGCTGCCACCCAAGACATCCGGCAGCGAATTTAAATCACCACCGCTAAACAGGAAAAATAAAACAGCGATGATCACCGTACCGATCCCGCCACCAGCAGCCAGCATCCCGCCTGAGCCAGATGATCGCCCCGTTCGATCATCGACATTTCTGCTTTGTCTACCCCCACGCCATTTCATGTTATCTCCTCCTATATAAATCCTAGCTTAATTATAAGAGAAAGGCGGCAGATTGTGAAAAAAAGCGCCTTGAAATTGTTATAAAATGCCTGCAGGAGCATTGAAAATCAAAGTGTACACTCCTTTTAATCATTCTTTAATCTAACAATTAGCCTTCTAATTTGGTACAGTAGCAATAAAATAGAGGTAGAGGGTGAGCGTATGAAAATGAATTATTCGGGGACATCGGAACGAAGGATTTTGATTTTTAAACGGTTGATTGCTGGCGAGCACCTCAGCTATCAGCAGTTAGCAGAGGATTATTTCGTTTCCCGCAGCAGTATTGCAAAAGATATTTCTTATTTAAAAGAACTGTTTCAAAAAGAAAGCTTGCGCCTGAGATTTGATAATTCAGGTACATTTTTTGAAGGAAGTGAATCCCAGATCCATCGGGTGCTCAAACGCTTTTGCTTAATGATGCTGGATCAACCAGCGGCGTTTTCCTTGTTGGTGGAACCTGCGAAATACCAGGAAGTAAATCAGGCGTTTCGTCGAGCGTTAATGGAAAAACAAGTGGAAATGCCCGACAGCTACATCCAAAGTATCGTCCTTTCCATCGTGCTGCTGATCGAACGGGCGAGTCATGCGGAAAACTTAGTGATTGAAGAAAATCGCCAAGTGGGGAAACTGTTTTTGGAGTTCGACAAATATCCGTTAGTCTATGAGCTACTGAAAGAAATCGAAGAACAGCACATTTATCAATTTTCACCAAAAGAAGTGCAATATCTAACCTACCTGATTGTCGGTAGCGGCTTGAAATTTTTTATGAAAAGTGAAAAAGTTCCTTTCGTCTTTCGGGGAAAAGTGCGCAACTTGATTCAAAAAATCAGCGAAGGCTTAGGCACCGACTTGACCCAAGACAATCGATTGGAAGAAGATGTGACGATCCATCTGTATCAACTGCTGTTGCGGATCGAAGCGCAAACCACAGTCGTCAACCCTTTGTTAGAGGAAATCAAGCAAAACTATCCTGCCTTGTATGGCGTGGTCTGGTTCTCGCTCCATGATTTTTTGAAAGCGTATCAAGTGGGGATCTCTGATGATGAGATCGGATTTGTCACAATCCATTTTCAAGCAGCGATCGAGCGAATGCGCCGCATGAATAAAATCATTTTTGTCTGTCCCAATGGCGTCGGCACTAGCTCGTTTGTCTCTGCGAAAATTCGTCGCATTCTGCCAGAGATCGACAGTATCGAAACCGTTTCAGTTGAAAAATTAAAGCAGATGGACATCTCGGCGATCGATTTTATTATTTCAACCATCGATCTTGTCGGGATTCAAAAACCTGTGGTGCGGATCTCGCCTATGGTGACCAATCGCGACATGAAGCGGATCATGAATCACTACATCGATTTAGTCATCGATAATGAGGCGGTGGTCGATCAAAATGGTTTACTTCTTCAAGCCCAATCGATGATCCAGCCAACCGTCTTTTTCGAGCGATTTGCCAGCAAAACAGAAGCCATCAATTTTCTGATCGAACAAACCCTTTTTAGTGATGAAAAACGAAAAGCGCAGTTTCAGCAATCCGTCATTGAAAGAGAGCAGCTACAATCAACCTATTTAGATAATGGCTTTGCCATCCCTCATGGCAATCCAAATTATGTCGAAAAAACAGCCATCTCGATTTTGCTTTTGGATCAGCCAGTAGAATGGGGCAACCAAAAAGCCGACATCATTATTTTATTGATGATCCGAGAGGATGAGACGCAAAAGGTGGAACCAATGATGAAATTGATCATGCAAGGAATCGAAAACAAAGAATGGTTCCTATCAAAAATGTTGGAGGTTAAATCAGAATGAAAGTGAAGGATTCTTTGCCTGAAAAGCATATACAAACGGATGAGACAGTGACAGATTGGCGCTCAGCCGTAAAATTAGCCAGCCAGCCCTTGCTGGATGAAGCGCTGATTACGTCAGCTTACATCGAAGCGATGATTCAAAGTGTGGAAGAAAATGGTCCTTACATGGTGTTGGCGGATTACTTTGCGCTGATGCATGCCCGTCCTGGAGAAGGGGTTTTGGAACAAAGTATGAGCCTTTTAGTAACGAAACAGCCCATCGATCTTGAGGGCAAACCGGTGCGGATATTTCTTGTCTTAGCCGCCGCAGATAGTCAAAGCCATCTAGAAAGCTTGAAAGAGATCATGGCGATCTTTATGGATGAAGAAAAATACAACGTGATATTAAATGGCGATTGGGAACAAATTTGTCAATTATTCCAATAGGAGGAAAAGGATATGAAAATTTTAGCAGTATGTGGATTTGGTGTAGGAAGCTCAATGGTATTGAAGATGACGATCGACAAGGTAATCAAAGAGTTAGGGTTGACGGCAACTGCCGAGAATACTGATTTATCGACGGCAAAAGCGACACCAGCAGATGTTTATTTTACGAGTAATGAATTATTGAATGAGTTAAAAGCATCCGTGAAAGCACCCGTTTATCCAATCAAAAAGTATATGGATAAAGAAGAAGTCAAACAGCAAATGGAAAAATTTTTAGCTGAAAGAGAGGGATAATCATGAATTTTGTCACGGATTATATTTTAAAAAATCCGCCAGTCCTACTGGGGATCATTGCCATGATTGGGTTATTGGTACAAAGAAAACCTTTTGCAGAAGTCGTTAAAGGAACCTTAACAGCTTCCTTCGGGATGGTGGCATTGACGGCTGGGGTAAATATGTTGGTGGGAACGATCGCACCGATCAATGCAGCGGTTCAAACCCAATTAGGCGTTGCTGTGTCAGATGGGCTCTCTGACATCACCTTTACGGCAGAATACGGCGGAACAGTAGGTTTAGCGATGTTTTTCGGACTTGTCATTCATTTATTGATTGCTCGCTTTACACCTGTGAAGACGATTTTCCTCACCGGTCACATGTTGTGGTGGTTCCCGTTCGTCATCGTCGCTGGGGGCGTTGAAGGCGGACTTACCGGAATCCCATTGTTGATTTTAGGGGCGGTTCTATCTGCTTGTTACTGGTCCTTCATGCCATGGATCATGCGTAAATATGTGTGGGATGCCACAGGCGATGATTCATTCTTGATCGGTCATCCAACGGGGATCTTGTCATTGGTTTCAGGCTTTGTTGCAAAACGGGTCGGAAACAAAGAAAAATCGACGGAAGATTTGAAAGTGCCAGAAAATCTCTCGTTTTTCCGTGAAATATCGATTACTGGCGCGTTAGTGATGTTTTTGATGAATATCGTTATCGGTTTGATTGCGCCCGTATTAGTTCCTGAAGGGGGCAACTTGGTGATGTTTGCGGTTGATGCTGGCTTGAACTTCGGTGCAGGATTATTGATCATGTTGTATGGGGTACGTCTATTGATCAACCAAATCATTCCCGCCTTTCAAGGGATCGCAGAAAAAGTCGTTCCTGGAGCGAAACCAGCTTTTGATGTACCAATCTTGTTCAACTATCGTCCAAATGCTGTAATCATCGGCTTTATCGTGGCGATGATCACCTCAACGATTTTAGTGGTCATTGCCAATACGACCAACGTCTTTGGCATTTTGATCGTTCCTTTAGTTATCACCAGCTTCTTTGAATGTGGCGGTGCTGCGGTGATCGGCGAAGGGCAAGGGGGCTTGCGAGGTGCCATTATTGGTACGATCACAGCTTCTGTCGTTATGGTAGCACTCGTTGGGATCTCTGCAGCGATGTTCTCAACGACGATTCAAAACTGGATCTTGATTTTCGGTGGGAACGATTTATCTCTATGGGGCATCCTTGGTGAATTGATCGGCAAGCTGTTTGGAGGGTTTTAAATGTTTCAATACTTTGAAAAAGCAAAAGAACTATTGTCTATTGTAGAAGAAAAAGAAGCACCAGCGATTGAGCAAGCCATTGAATTACTGACGCAAGCCAACTTGACCAAAAAAGCCATCTACATTTTTGGCGCAAGTCACGCTGGGATCTTAGCCGAAGAGATGTATTATCGAGCAGGCGGCATGATGACCATCAACGCGATCTTTGGAAGAGAACTGATGCTTGATCGCAGCCCAATCACCTTCACTAGTAAAATGGAGCGCTTAGAAGGCTACGGTAGTGCCTTGGCGGCGACCCAACCCTTTACAGCAGGTGATGTGCTGATCTTGCATTCGGTGTCTGGGCGAAACCCAGTTATCATCGATATGGCGCTTCATGCCAAAGAAAAGGGGGTCAAGATCATCGCATTAACGAATCTTACCTATTCAAAAACAGTCACCAGCCGCCATACTTCAGGCTTGCGTTTGTTTGAAACGGCGGATATCGTCATCGACAATCATGGGGAGATTGGCGATGCAGCGTGTACGATTCCTGACGTCGAACAAAAAGTCGGCCCCACATCCACCGTAGTCGGCGCAACGATCTTAAATGCGATCATCGTTGAAGTTTGCCAAAAACTAAAAGAAGCCGGTGTCGACTATCCGCCGATTTTTTACTCAGCGAACCTAGACGGCGGGGATGAATTGAACCAGTCCCTGTTTGAAAAGTACCAAGAAGCGATCCATTATCAGCTGTAAGTAGGGAAGCAAATTCGTTTATTATTGATATTAAAACATCATCTGTTGCTCCGTCGATCAAGGAGTAGCAGATGATGTTTTTTAGGTATCATTGTTTATTCAAATTCTTCATACTCATTTGGGTCTTGACCATCGATGCGGCCGTCTGCTTTGTTTAACTGATTGATTTGATTGATTTCATCTTCAGTCAGTTCAAAGTCGAAGATTGCAAGATTTTCTCGTTGATGGGCGAGGTTTCTTGATTTTGGAAGGGGCAAAATGCCACGATCCACATGCCAGCGCAAGATGATTTGACCAGCTGATTTTTGGTATTTCTCAGCTAATTCAGTGATCAGTGGTTCTTTCAGGGCATCGCTGCCACGACCTAATGGGCTCCAAGCTTCCGTTACGATGCCGCGCTTTTTGTTTTCTGCGACCATCCGTTCTTGGACCCAGTAAGGATGGATCTCAATTTGATTTAATGCAGGAGTCACACCAGTTGCTTCAATGATGGCATCCAAATGTTCTGGTTCAAAATTGGAAACGCCGATGGAACGGATCAAGCCTAATTTTTGGGCGGTCACTAAGGCTTGCCAAGCTTCGACATATTTGCCGCGTTTTGGTAATGGCCAGTGGATCAAAAAGGCATCGAAGTAGTCGAGCCCCATGCGAGCAAGGGATTCTTGAATGCTGGTTAAGGCATCATCATAGCCATGGTATTTTCCTGGTAATTTTGAGGTGATATAAAATTCTGAACGTGGGATACCCGAGCGACGGATCGCTTTGCCGACAATGCCTTCATTGTCATAATTGGTTGAAGAATCGATCAAGCGATACCCGTCGGCGATCGCTGCTTGCAGCTGGCTCAATCCTTCGCCACCACGGATCTGATAGGTACCGATGCCCAATGCGGGGCGTAAATTGCCGTCGTTTAATGTCAGTAAAGGTGCTTTCATAAAATGATTCCTCCTTTTCTTTTCTACATTCTACTCTAACGCTTTTTTGACAGGAACGTAACCAACTTGCTCAAACAGACAAAGAAAAAAGAGCAACGGTTTCTGTTTCAGAAACAATTGCTCTTTTTGATCAAATTATTTTTCAGGCGGTGTGCCATACATTTTTGGTGTGACTTGATCGAGTTTTGGCGCTTTTCCTTCGACTTTTGGTTCGTCTAGCCATTGGTATTCGCCTTCACCATCAAGGGCTTTGCCTTTCGCCCAAGAGCCTTCTTTACTTTGGTCGCCTTCTGAGAAGTTATAGAAATCATAAGCGATATCTAAGCGTTCGTTTTTGCGGTCAAAGGTAGTCGGCACTAAAATTGAGCCTTCGTTTTCTTCCAATTCTTTCACGGCAGCTGCCCAGAGATTTTGGTGGTAGCTATCACGTGCTAATAAAACTGAAAGTAAGTCTTTGACCCCACGGTCATCGATCATTTCATAGATGCGTGCTACTTGCAGACGACCTTGTGATTCCGCATTTAAGTTGGCACGGAAATCAGCAAGTAAGTTGCCACTAGCAATGATATACGCACCTGACCATGGATTGCCGACGCTATCAGCAGGACGTGGTCCTAAGCCTGCAACGATGGAATGTTGCGGATTCATTCCAGAAATGATCGCACCGATCGTTGGGTCTTTTTTCATAGCCGCTTCTTGATCTTCCACAGGTGCACCTTCCAGTAGACGTGCAACCATCGTTGCTAACATTTCAACGTGTCCAAGCTCTTCAGTAGCGATATCCATTAACATGTCTTTGTATTTTTCTTCCCCACGGCAGCTCCATCCTTGGAATAAGTATTGCATGGCAACACTCATCTCTCCATATTGTCCACCGATTAATTCTTGAAGGTATTTCGCAACTAACGGATTTGGTTTTTCTGGTTTAGCTTCAAACTGTAATTCTTTCTGATGACGAAACATACTATTCCTCCTAAAATTTTTTATTGGGCCCATAAAAAGTTTCTCATGAATCGAAACGTTCGTCTAATAAAACGCACTTTGACAAAATGAAAAAAGCATCGAAAAGAAAAGCCATTTATTTTGACAAAAAGCCTGAAGCGTTAGATAGTTAAATTAAGAGAGAATTAGAAAAGGAGCGAGTCACCATGTTTCAGTATTACAAAATGGAAGACCGAAAAATAAGCAAATCTTCGGAGGAGGATTACAATTGGCTAGTGGTTTCTGGCACAGATCCAGAGGAACAACGACACTTGTTAGATAAGTATCAACTGCCTGAAGATATTTTTATTGGCGCCAATGAACCGGAAGAAGTGTCACGGTTGGAATACTTGCGCAACACCAAGTTAAATCATCCGATTCTCTATACCTTGATCGATTTGTCGGAAGTGACTGAGGATCGAATCGAAGACCGTCTTGAGCCTGTGACTTTTATCTACACCAAAGATCTATTGATCACGTATGTCTCTCATCAATCCAATCTGATCAAACGATTGATCGAAAAGCATGAGCAAGATATCCAGCGGTATGAAGATATCGTTGCCTATTCGACGTTGATGATCTACACCCATTACATCAAAGGTCTGCAGGAGATGAAGAAGCAAATCGATGATTTGGATCAAGCAGCCCGTAAAACGACAGAAAACAAGGAATTGTTTAACTTAGCCGATACCGAGCGAGACATGGTCTATCTTGATCACACCTTGCGGGACCAAAACCATACCGTCGATCGTTTGATGGATCGCAAAGAATTTTTGGATCGTTTGGATAATGAAGCACTCGTTTATGACATCAAGCTGCGGCAAAAATTTGCCATGAAAATGGTCACTATCTATCGCGACTTGTTAGAAACCATCGGTGGCTTGTTCTCCGATATGATGGACAACAATCTAAACCATCTGATGAAATACTTAGACTCTGCAGCATTAGTGGTGGCAGTGCCGTCCTTGATCGCGGGGCTATGGGGGATCAACACCGGAGGACTGCCAGGAAAAGACAATGCGATCGGTACGATCGTCGTCTTTGGCTTGGCTATTTTAGTCGGCATTTTAACTGCCGTCTACTTGTCACGAAAAGACTTTTCAAAATAAAAAGCGCCGCTGCTCTGTGGCACCGTTCATCCATAAAAGGAGAAAGGTGCGACGAAGCAGTCGGCACTTTTTTTTATTTTAGCCCGCTGTCTAAATTGCTGTCGAGAATCCAGCGCTGAAAGGCGAGGAAGACCAGCAGCAAAGGCAAAATGGAAATTACCGAGGCAGCGATCAAAATCGTCCAATTGATATTTTCCGCGCCCACCAAGCTGCGGATCGCCACTTGCAAGGTGTATTTTTTCGGATCATTCAAGACGATCAAGGGCCAGATATAATCATTCCACCGCCACTGGAAGGAAAAGATCCCCAGTGTCATAATGATTGGTCGGGCAATCGGCAGCATGATTTTCAAAAAGATCATCCCATCCGAAGCGCCATCGATGCGGGCTGATTCAATCAGATCGTCAGGAACGGAGACGAAAAAGGTTCGGAACATAAAGATACCTGTTGCTGTATTGATGGAAGGGATGATGATCCCCAATAAGTTATCATATAAGCCTAGTGAACGAATGACAGAAAACGTTGGGTTCATGATAACTTCCGTCGGCAGCATGGTGGTGGCGATGATACAGATGAAGAAAAAACGCAGCCATTTCGCATCATATTTTGCAAAGGCATAGCCACAGGCGGCGCTGACTAGGATCGTCAATAAAGTGGTGACCACCGCTGAAATCAACGTATTATTGAAGTAACGAAAGAAATCCAATGTTGTCCAAGCATCAATAAAGTTTTGAATGGTTGGATTTTCAGGAATGATTTTCAAGGGATAAGCAAATAATTCAGTCCCTGGTTTAAAGGCACTCAATAAGAACCAAAGTAGTGGAAAAAGGTACAGCAGGGAAGTGATGATCAGTGCCAGCGTTAAAAAAAACATCGCTGACTTTCTTGTGACAGGTCGTTTGGTTTTGATGGTCTTAGATGTCATTCTTGCCGCCTCCAATCTTCATTTGTGCTAAGCCTAACAGTAAAAGAATCACGAAAAGTACCATGGAGGCAGCACTGGCATAGCCGACCCGCATTTTGTCAAACCCAGTCGTATAGATATATTGCACGATCAACATGTTGTCGGTTCCTGGACCACCATTGGTCAGCGATTGAACGAGGGCGAACTCTTTCATGGCGCCGATCGAAGCCAATAAGATGACCATAAAGGAAGTCGGCCGCAGCATAGGCAAGGTGATGTAGCGTAATTTATGCCCAAAGCTGGCGCCGTCGATCTCGGCAGCTTCATACAACGAGCGGGGGATATTTTTCAAAGCTGCAGTAAATTGCAGCATGTTAAAGGCAGTCCCGCCCCAGATGGCAGCCAAAATAATAACAGAAAAGGCAGCATTCGAGTCGGTAAACCACGGGACAGTTTGTTGTCCCGCTTGCTCTAGAATAAAGTTGATAAAGCCAAAGTTTTCACCAAACAGCCATTTCCAGATAACCCCAGCGATGATCCCAGAGATGGTCCATGGTAAGAAAAAAATGATCTTTGCGAAAAATTTGCCTTTCGCCAGCTGACTGTTCAACATCAAAGCGACGGCGAGAGAAACGACATAGATACTTGGGACCAGAATGATCACATAACGAAATGTACGAAATAGTGCTTTATAGAAGCTGGCGTCTTGAAACAATTCTTGATAGTTCGCCAAGCCGATAAAATTGGCTGTCGCAAAGCCTTTATAGTCGGTTAACGAGTAATAAAGTCCTAAGAGTGCTGGAATCAAAAAGAAGATAATGAACAAAATGATGCTTGCGCCAGTGAATAGCAACGGCCATTTGTTTTTTTGTAAAGTACTCACAGAAAATTCCTCCTCCGACGATCGTATCAGCAACAAAGAACCCGCAGTCTGCAAAAAGCCAGACTATGGGTTCTTTGTGGTTGAACGTCTGTTTATTTCTTCAAAAACCCATCATTGTAATCCTTGATCGTCTTGTCGATTGCCTCATCTAATGTAATTTCATCATTTAACACTTGCACGATGGCATCACGGTAAGCCCCTGTCAATCCAGTGTAGCCTTTCATACTCATCGTCACTTGATCGGTAGTTTGCTTGCTGCTGATTGGTTGAGCAGCGGCTGCGATCTCTTGGTTGTAGATTTCATAAGCATCCTGGCCTTGTTCATAGTCGACCGTCAAATCTTCCACCGCAGGTAAGTAACCAGCATAGGTACAAAGCTGTTTGTAATTTTCTTCTTCGTACAACCATTTGATGAATTTTTCGCCTTCTTCACTGTTTTTACTGTTGTTGAAGCCAGTGATGAAGTTGCCGCCCATATTGACCGCGCGGGTCTCTTCATAAGGAGAATAGGTCGATTGCCAGTTAAAGTTGCTGATGTTGGTAGAAAAATCAACGATCTGCCAGCTGCCAGAAAAGTAAGCTGGAACACGGCCGCTCTTGAACATAGCAGAAGCATCTTCTCCAGAGGTCCAAACCGATTTTGGCATCACTTCGTCATTGTTCAAATCAACAAATTTTTGCAAAGCCGCTTTCGTAGCATCATCGGTCGTGTAAGAATCACCGCTGTCATCTAAAAAGAAATCTTGTCCCCCGTATTGATAAGTGAAAGCCCGTAAACGGTGATCCGACGCGTCCATGACCATGCCGTATTTGGCATCGGTTTTTTCAACGACTTCATTGATCGCAGTTAAAAATTCATCCCAAGTCCAAATATCCTCTTCCGAAGTGGGGTAGGTCACACCAGCTTCGTCAAACAAATCCGTATTGATAAACAACCCAGTGGCAGTGACATCAGAAGGGAGTGCTTTGACGACATCTGCTTCATCTTTGATCGTCATCGATTCCAATGTGTTTGCCTCACTGGCAATGTCTGATAGATCCATCAGATAGTCATTCCAGTCAGGTTGAACGGTAGAAACCCGCACGACTTCTGGCGCATCATCCGCTTGAACAGCTTTGGTGATCTTTGTCAGCAAGTCCGCATAAGGCACATCGGTGACTTCGACAGTCACACCAGTTTCTTCCTTGTATTTTTCCGCCATTTTCGAATAAGCGCCGCCTTCACTGGTATCTCCAGAAACGAACATACGGATCTGCTTGTTCTCGCTGGCACTGTCACCACTGCCGCAGCCAGCGACCCCTAACATCACTGCCGCCAAAGACAAAATTGAATAACCTATTTTTTTGTTCATTTTGTTCCTCTCCTTTATTGAATGATTTTTGTTCAAAAAAACGTTTCCAATCGAAAACGATCGAAACGTCCCCCAATGAAAAATAGCTGATGTACTGAAAAGATAGCAGTCCTACGACTGATTGAGGAGTGAAAAGTGCCAATTATCTGACAAAATAAGAGTGGTTCTCCCTCAGTTTAGCGGATAAGATGCAAAATACAAAATAAAACGATTTCAAAAAATGCACCAATACTAAAAAAAACGAATTAAAGCTCTTACAACGATAATTAGGAAGTGCTGATAAACGTTAATATAACAAGGTTTGAAAATTTTTTTTGCAAATTGAGTGCAAATCTTTTGTCTAAAACGGGGATTAAGCGTAACATAATATGTGTAATAACTACTTAAAAGAAAGAAGGAGAAAAATATGCATTGGTTATGGGTATTAATCGTAGGAGCTATTATCGGTTTGATCGCCGGAGCTATCACAAATAAAGGTGGATCAATGGGTTGGATCGCCAACATCGTTGCAGGTTTAGTAGGTTCAGCTATTGGACAAGCGATCTTAGGTTCTTGGGGTCCATCACTTGCTGGAATGGCAATCGTCCCATCAATTATTGGTGCGGTTATTGTAGTTGCTGTTGTTTCATTCTTCTTAGGACGTTCAAACGGCTAGTCCATTCAGCAATTGTTTTCATTCATTTATTTCGGGTAGGAACTACCTTGAATAGACAGGCAAATCCAGAGTTTCTGGGTTTGCCTTTTTTGTTTTTTAAAAGGATGCATAAGCAATCCCTTTGTCAGATTAGAAAATTGTCGTTACACTTGAAGTAGGTCAAAAAAAGAAAGGAAGAGGTTCAATGAAAAAGCAATATGAAACAGCGATGATCAATCGAGGCGGACGTGTCGGAGAGGTCGAAGCACCAAACGGTAGTTTTCACCTGAAAATCGACAAGCCAGGTCTTCATAGTGAAGGGACCAATCCAGAGCAATTATTTGCCGCAGGCTATGCTTCATGCTTCAACGGTGCCGTACAGCATATGCTGAAAGAGCATAACATCGAATCCGAATCCGAAGTTAAAGCAAGAGTGTCTTTGTATCAGCATGAGGACGGCAGTTACCAAATCGGCGTGATTTTAGAGGTATCGTTACCAGGCGTTGAAAAAGCCGAGGCAGAGAAAATCGCAGAAGAAGCCCACGATTTTTGTCCGTATTCTCGTGCCACTCGCGGCAACATTGATGTCGAAGTTCAAGTAGTCTAAGCAGTATTACGAATAGACAAACAATAAGCGGTTGGTAAATCAGCCGACAAGAGGGAATTCATCAAGGAGGCCAATCAATGAGACAAACAGAGAGCTTGCTGCTTTTGGGCGTGTTTGTGGTTGGCCTTTTTGTGGTGTACTGGCTAAAAAAGCACCGACAGGCGCGCCACAACCAAGCACTGGCAGCTCAACTGAAGCGTTATCCCAGCGTGCGGCAAGCGTGGCTGGCAGCCGGGGCAAACAGGGAAGCAGTCCTTTTGGTTCCAGGTTTAAAAGAAGCCACTGCCGCAGTGGCAACGACGGCAACGGCGAAAGCAGAAACGAGGCTGCACAAGCATGCGGATCAGTGTGAAGCAATGACCCCGCAAGGGTTGGCCGTTTCAGAGGACTATTTGTTCATCTCAGCGTATTGTTCGCAGCAGGAACATCACTCACAGCTTTATATAATAGAAAGAACGAGCGGGCGGCATCTGAAAACGGTGGTTCTGCCAAAACGCCCCCATGTCGGTGGGCTAGTCTTTGATCGAGCAACGCAAATGCTGTGGCTAACCATTACAGGGAAAGGAATGGGGCGCGTGGCGTGTGTTTCTCTACAAGCACTGCTGGAAGATGATTCCTTGGCAACCAATCAGTCTATCGCTTATCAGCAAGTCATCGAATTGGCAGGCATCACTCACAGCTCCTATTTGGCAGCCGATGGCGAGGAACTTGTCTCGGGGACTTTTGCCTTGAAACAAGGAGGCGTGGTGGCGAATTATCCGCTGCCTGTTCTTTCAGCCAGCGGTCGCAAAGCGCCTCATCGCATCAAGCCTAGTAAGAGAAGGGTCACCACCACGAAAGTCCAAAGTATCGCCTTTACCACTGAATACATGTTGCTGGCACGTTCCTTTGGACCAGGGTCGGCGGAGTTATGGGTCTTTTCAAAGGATGCAACGGTGCTGACCCGCAAACATGCGTTGCGGCGCATCAAGTTTCCCCATTACCTTGAACAGATCGTGGTAGAAAAAGGACAGCTGTACTGCTTGTTTGAAAGTGGGGCATGGGCGTATCGGCAAAAAGGCGGCAGCATCGATGAAGTCGTGGTATTGGACCTTGCGACCTTGCTCCAGTAAAAGCACTACTTAAAAAGAAAAAAGACCAGCCTCTTAAGAAGCTGGTCGTAAGTGCAGTGATTAGTCCACGATTGCTCGTTGGATATCTAAGACGGTGCCTGTATGAGCATCTGCCAAAAATTCATAGGTGACAAGCTGCCCGTCTTCGGTGCGGGTGATGCCGCCAGTATATCCTTGGGAAGTGATCGCAAATTTGCGCAAAGGTTGTTTTTCGAAATTGATCCAAGAACCTTCGATCGGTCCTTCTTTGATAAACGCCGCTTTTATATTGTCTAAGACATCATCGGCATTCATGGCTTGCCTTTTCTTCAACCAGATCGTTGAAAAAATCCCTCCTGCAAAGCCAAGACCTAAACCGATGGTCAGTCCATTTTTAAAATAATGCAATGGATGCTCATTCTCCATCTAATGTCCCTCCTAAAGTAAGTTTTCCCGAATGTTTTGATCTCGGTGAAAGCACAGGTTCTCTTAACAATAGTTTACCATAGTTTAGAAATATTCTATAAGAAAAATAACCAACAATAGAAATTTGCGCTATAATAAAGAATATCAGTAGGAATAAGGAGGAAGAGAGCACATCCGTTGTTTCGCCCAAAAATTGCTGGAAAACACAGCAACAGCAAGCGTTGCTTTTTCAAAAAAAGCAGCTTTGTTTCTTTAGGGCAGCAAACAACCGATACGTGTTTCTCGAATGATCATGGAAGAAAAAACATTTCAACGCATCAAAGAACTAACGGAGTTACAAGGAACCAGTGGGTTTGAACACGACGTGCGGGCGTATATGCGTGAAGCGATGACCCCCTTGGTGGACGAGATCCAACAAGACGGCTTAGGCGGCATCTTCGGTTTGCGTCACCACCAAGAAGCAGATGCACCACGAGTGATGGTAGCTGCTCACATGGATGAAGTTGGTTTCTTATTGACGACGATCACCGATCGCGGCTTATTCAAAGTCACTCCTTTGGGCGGATGGAACCCTTATGTGGTTTCTGCTCAACGCTTTACATTGAAAACAGCAAAAGGCGATTATCCATGTGTTTCTTCTTCAGTACCGCCACATTTGTTGCGAGGAAGCAGCGGTCAAAAAAATGTCGAAGTCACAGATATTTTGTTTGATGCTGGGTTTGAATCAAAAGAAGAAGCAGAAAGCTTTGGGGTACGTCCTGGCGATACGATCGTCCCACAAGTGGAAACCATCAAAACAGCCAATGGGAAAAACATCATCTCGAAGGCTTGGGACAACCGTTACGGCTGTGCAGTCGTCTTAGAAGCACTTGAAGCCTTGAAAGAGGAAACGTTAGGCCATACGCTGATTGCTGGTGCCAACGTTCAAGAAGAAGTCGGCTTACGAGGTTCTCGTCCGTCTGTGACGAAATTCAAACCCGACTTGTTCTTTGCGGTCGATTGCTCGCCAGCAGATGACACAGTCACCAAAAATGGTACCTTTGGTCATCTAGGGGCAGGGACTTTGATGCGAATCTATGATCCGGGCATGATCATGTTGCCACGGATGAAAGAATTCTTGTTGGATACAGCAGAAAGCAACAACATTCCTTACCAATACTTTGTTTCAAAAGGTGGTACCGACGCTGGTGCGGCACACATGGCAAATGAAGGAATCCCAAGTTCAGTTATCGGTGTTCCTGGACGTTACATCCATACTCACCAAACATTATTCAGTATCGCTGATTATGAAGCGGCACGGGAAATGGTGATTCAAGTCTTGAAAGGTTTGGATCGTTCAACCGTTGATACGATTTTGGCAGGACAATAAGCGAGAACGAACGAAAGCAAAGAGACAGCAACCCGTTGTCTCTTTTTTTCTGCAGGGGTTTGCAAGATCAGCATGTCAGTTGGTAGTCCCCGAAAGAAAGGTGTATACTGAAAGAAAAGAAAGTGGTGAGCATTTGATTATTCCAAAAGATTTAGCAGAGTTAGCAACATATGTGGAGAAAGGCAAAAATGTCTTCTTTTTCACCGCCGATTGGTGTGGCGATTGCCGCTACATCAAACCGCAATTGCCTGAGATCGAAGCGGACTTTCCAGATTTTCAATTTATCGAAGTCGACCGTGATGAATACATGGATGTAGCGGTTGAATGGAACATTTTTGGTATTCCTAGCCTCGTCGTTATCGAAGACGGCAAGGAGCTGGGACGGTTAGTCAACAAGGATCGCAAAACCAAAGAAGAGATCGAAGCCTTTTTAACCAGCGTACAATCAGCATAGGAGGGGAAAAAGATGGAAGCACAAAGATATCAAAACATTTTAGTAGGGATCGACGGTTCAGATCAAGCGATGTCTGCCTTCAAAAAAGCAGTGGAAGTCGCTCGTCGAAATCAAGGGAAGGTCTATGCCGCAACGATCATCGACCAGCAAGTGCCGACCATGATGGGCTATGCACCTTTGGATAGTTCGATCTTGGAACAAGAAAAAGATACGGCGAAAAATCTGATCGACGACTGCAAAGCTTATGCAAAATCAGTGGATTTTGATCTAGTTGAAGGCATCGTCGCTTACGGCTCCATCAAAGACGCCCTTGCCACTCAATTACCAGATCAATACGACATCGATTTGATCATGGTGGGGCAATCTGGGCTGAATGCCGTGGAACGCTTCATGATGGGGAGTGTCGCCAGCTTCGTTATCCGTGAAGCCCGGTGCGACGTGCTGATCGTATCGCCTGAAGAAACAAAAGCCTAAGGTCATTTTTTGAAAAAATAAGCTTGTCGTTGCCGAGTTCTTTTCCTTAAAGAAGATGGCAGCAAAAGCAGACAAGGGTTAAAAGAAAGTTCCTGAGAACCAGCGATGTTTCACTTGTTAGCAAAGCACCGTCTTTCGCTGATGAACTGCAGCTGGTTCTCAGGCTTTTTTGCTCGTTTTGAGGGAAGACATCTGTCGCTGTTGTCTTGTTACATAGGTAGTAGTGCCAAACAGAAGTTTTTAGAACCAGCGTTTATCGGCTCGTTAGTAAAGCAGCGTCTTAGCTAATAAGCCGCAGCTGGTTCTTAGTTTTTTTCTGTATACAGTTTTTGGATAACTTATTGTTGCCTTCTTTCGTAGAAAGTAGTTCTACTAGCAAGTTCTTGAGAAGCCGCGGGTTCTGCTCCTTCGCCAATTTTCAACCTAAGTCAGCCAGCAGAAGTTGGTTCTCAGGCGTTTTTTGTCTTTGAAAATAACTAGAATTTCAAGGAAAACAAAGAAATTCCATGACGGATGCCGAAAAATTTGTTAAGATTATGGGCGGAATGTGTAAGTACCTAAGGAGGAAAAAACGTGATTTTTGCTTATAACAAAGAATATGTCAGTGATACACTGCTTGCCATCACAGCAGATGATAAAGGATTAGAACAAACCGTCGAACGCAAAGGCAATGTTGCCCAAATCAAAAATGAAGAAGGCACGATCGTCGGCTGGAACTTTTTTGCGATCTCAGAAGTGATGACGATCGAAGGCCGTGGCCAAGTGACGTTGACGAAAGAACAAATCCAACAATTGAACACCATGATCAAAGAAGCAGGATTCAGCGAAGAACTGCCAGCAGATACAGAACCAAAAATCGTCGTTGGCTATGTGAAATCATGTGTGGAACATCCAGACAGCGACCATCTGTCTATCACGGAAACAGAAGTCGGGGATGGGGAAGTTTTGCAAATCGTCTGTGGTGCTGCCAATATCCGTAAAGGCTTGAAAGTCGTTGTCGCAAAACCTGGGGCAATGATGCCAGATGGCTTGATGATTTGGCCGGGTACGCTTCGTGGCGTAGAAAGCTTCGGAATGATCTGCTCTGCTAAAGAACTGCATTTAGAAGGTGCACCAATGAAAAAAGGCATCCTTGAGCTGCCTCAAGATGCCGTTGTAGGTGAAGCTTTTCCAGTCGGTAAAGCCTAAAAAAATGAACTGCCGCTTCCTGTTTTTGCGGCAGTTCATTTTTTGATTGTTTCGATTGGTTTTGGTGATTAGTTGCTGCTGTCTGTTGATTGTTCGTTGATCGATGTATCAACGGAAAGTTTTACTTCTGCCGTTTTTTCTTCATCGCCACGATAGAAGGTTACAGTGATCGTGTCACCGACTTTGTGTTTGTACAACGCAGATTGTAGATCCGTTGTTGTGCTGACTTCTGTATCTTCGATCTTCGTGATAACATCATATTGTTGCAATCCTGCTTGTTCTGCTGGTGTTGCATTGTTGACTGAATAGATCACAACGCCTGAAGTTACGGATGAAGGAACTTTCAAGATTTGTTCTTGTTGTTGTGATGTGATGGAACCTAAATCGATCGTTTGGATACCTAGTGCAGGGCGGACCACTTTGCCGTCTGCTTCTAGTTGATTGATGATTTCAACGACATCGTTACTTGGGATCGCAAAGCCCATCCCTTCGACACTAACACCTGAAGCAGAGCCAGAGGTGCTGGCGATTTTACTTGAGTTGATCCCAATCACTTGACCATCAACGTTGATCAGTGGACCACCAGAGTTCCCTGGGTTGATCGCAGCATCCGTTTGGATCGCATTGATGCTGATCGTACCACCAGATTCGTTTTGGCTTGTTACTTGACGATTCAAGGAAGAAACGATCCCTTGTGTCACAGAGTTTGCGTAGTCAGAGCCGAGAGGTGAACCGATCGCGATGGCTGGTTCGCCGACTTTCAAGGCACTTGAATCACCAAATGTTGCGGCAGTCGTCACATGCTCTGAAGAGATTTTCAATACAGCTAAGTCTGTGTAAGCGTCAGTACCGACCAATTCAGCTTTAACTTTCGTACCGTCTGCTAAAACAACTTCCAAACCGTCTTGACCTTCTACGACGTGGTTGTTGGTTACAACATAGGCATCGTCGCCATCGATTTTGTAGATGACTCCACTCCCTTCAGAAGAAGCTTCTAAAGCACTGTCGTCGTCGCTTTGGCTATCGCCTTCACTTTGTCCGCCTTGCTGACCAAAGAGGCTGTTCCAGTCGTTGCTTTGACTTTGTTGTAGATTAATGATGGAAACGACAGAATCTTGTACTTTTTCAACTGCCTCAGTGACATCGCTAGTCACATCAAGTTTTACATTGGATACTTGGGTTTGTCCGTTAGAATCTTGGACCCCGCTGTTGGTCGTGGTTTCTGGTGTTGAAGTCAAAGAGGAACCCATTGCCAGATACAGACCGCCGAAGGTCAATAAACCGCCGACCATACCGCCTAAAATCCCAATACCTAATCGTTTTAATAAACCAGGAGAAGTTTTCTTGCCTGGTGTGACATATTTTCTTGCCATTACTATTTCCCCCTCAATGAATAATTCGTTATAATCAGTATATTCCTTCTATCTGAGATTAGTCTACTAAGAGATTTTGAAAAAAATATGAAGAAGTTGCGTAAGAATCTGTTTCAAACGATGAAATTTTCTTCGCAAAACCCGTTCATTTTTGAATAAAAATAGCAGGGGAATCTGGGGAGAAGCAAAGGTCTGTTTATCCACAGTGTGTGGACAAACTTGAAAGCTTTGGTTGGGTGGATGAAGAAACCCTTGAAGTGTCGCGGTTTTATAGATAGGAATAGAAGAATTTCAAAGAAAGTCAAAGTGTGTAAAAGGTTGTGGATAGCATTGTCCACATTTTCATAAAATAAGGGGATAACGAGGAGGAACCTATGAAAATCAAAGTCGTCACGGTAGGAAAATTAAAAGAAAAGTACCTCGTTCAAGGAATCAACGAGTACGCCAAGCGATTGGGGGCATACGCAAAGCTTGAGTTTGTCGAAGTATCGGATGAAAAAGCACCAGAAACCTTGAGTGAAGCCCAAATGCTGCAAATCAAAGAAAAAGAAGGGCAGCGCATTTTAGCCAAAATCAAAGACACCGAATATGTCTTTGCCTTAGCGATCGAAGGCACTAACCCCACCAGCGAAGCCTTCGCCAAACAAATCGATCAGCTCGGCATCCAAGGAAAAAGCCAACTGACCTTCGTCATCGGCGGCTCCCTAGGCTTAAGCCAAGAAGTCATGACCCGCAGTGATGCCAAGATCTCTTTTGGCAAAATGACCTACCCCCACCAACTCATGAAACTGATCTTATTGGAGCAAATCTATCGCGCGTATCGAATCAATACGGGGGCGCCGTATCATAAGTAAATATCTCAAGCAATATAATAGAAAAAATTATCCACCGGTACTACCGGTAAAAAGGAGCAACAACCATGCGAAATATCAAATTAACGATTGAATATGACGGCAAGCGCTACTTAGGGTGGCAACGACTAGGAGATTCTGAAAAAACAATCCAAGAAAAAGTTGAAGGGGTCATCAAATTATTGACGGGAGAAGAAATTGAGATCGTCGGTTCTGGCAGAACCGATGCGGGCACGCATGCTCGAGGACAAGTGGCGAATTTCAAGACGACCCATCAAATGAGTTTGCCAGAGATGCAGCAGTTCTTTAACCGCTATTTGCCGCAAGACATCGTCGTCAACAAGATTGAAGAGGTGCCTGAGCGCTTCCATGCACGCTATCACGCCAAAGGCAAGCAATATAGCTATTATGTTTGGAACAACGCGATCCCATCGGTCTTTGCTCGCAATACTAGTTTTCATTGCCCGCAGCCCCTTGATTTGGAAAAAATGCAGCAAGCGGCTGAGAAGTTGATCGGCACCCATGATTTTATCGGCTTTTCTGCATTGAAAAAATCAAAAAAATCAACGGTGCGCACGATCGATGAAATCACCATCACACCAGAAGGCGACCTATTGCGGTTTACCTTCAAAGGCAACGGCTTTTTGCATAAAATGGTCCGAATCTTGACAGGCACACTGATTGCCATTGGCGATGGCACACTGCCACCAGAAGTGATCGATCAAGTGTTAGCCGATAAAGTACGACAAGCAGCTGGTGAAACAGTGCCTTCTCATGGCTTATTTCTAGATGAGGTGTATTATTAAAAGAAACATGGTAATGGCTATTTAAGGAAAGGAGATCATCTATTGATCACATTAAAAACCCCACGAGAGATCGAACAAATGAAAACTTCTGGTCGTATCTTGGCAAGTATTCACGAACAGCTACGAGAGAAAATCGTTCCCGGTATCACCACGAACCAAATCAACGCCTTTGTCCATCAACAGATAGAAGCTGCAGGGGCAACAGCCGCGCAAATCGGGTTTGAAGGCTATGAATTTGCGACGTGTATCAGTGTCAATGAAGAGATTTGTCATGGTTTCCCTTCAGAATATGTTTTAAAATCAGGCGATGTCATTAAAGTCGATTTTTGTGTCGATTACAAAGGGGCAATCTCTGACAGCTGTTGGACGTATGCGGTAGGAGAGATTTCACCAGAACATCAAGCACTGATGGAAGTCACGAAAGAAGCCTTGATGAGAGGAATCGAGCAAGCACAGGTCGGCAACCGAGTTGGCGATATTGGTTATGCGATCCAAAGCTTCGCTGAAGAAAAAGGGTATGGTGTCGTGCGGGACTTTATTGCTCACGGCATTGGCCCAACCATTCATGAAGAACCATTCTTTCCTCATTTCGGGTTACCTGGCAAAGGAATTCGGTTGAAAGAAGGTATGACGATCACCATCGAACCGATGATCACGACAGGCACTTGGCGCATGAAGATGGACCCGAACGGCTGGACAGCACGCACCATTGACGGCAGTTATTGTGCCCAATATGAACATTCGATCGCCATCACCAAAGAAGGTCCTATTATCATGACGTTGCAAAAGGAAGAAACGTGAACACAAGGCCGATAGAATAGAAGAAAATACGAAAATCGTTCGAGTGTTTCTACACGAACGATTTTTTGCATTTACTTGTCGAAGTTGCGAAGCTAGGGTATAGCACATTCAAATAGGAAGAAAAGTAGGTCTTTTTAGGAAATGATTATGAAACAATCAAACTACTTCCAGTAGAAGCTTTTTGGAGTAAACATTAAAAGATATAAAAGCTGGATATAAGAAGAGTCAGTATCGAAGTATTTTTTTGTTATTTCCTTTTTAAAATATCGTTATAGTTTTGAGAGAACGAAAAAAATTCTCGGAAAAATCAGAATCGTTAAATTTAGAAGTTTTTATTCATCTATATTTATCTCTTTATAGCCTTTATTTACTGAAAAAACCGTGATATACTTTTAAGATAAAAATATAAAGGAGAGATAAAGTGAAAAAACGTGTATGGGGTATTTTATTATTAGGAATTGGTTGTTTTTTTTGTTCATAATTTCACATTCCAATCTGTACAAGCAGATGAGTTTGACGATGGGCAGGTGACTTTTGAAGACTATTCAAAGGATAATCGTAGTTCAGTTATGATATATGAAGAATATGTAGAATTCATCAATGAAATTAATTCTCAAAATAATCAACTAACAAGAGAGGTCGTATCTCGTTCATTATCAGGCGGTAATTTGAGTCAAAGAGAGCAAATTGTAGCAGAAGCAAAAAAACATATAGGTAAACCATATACTCAAACAAATCCTGATAGATTGGGACCTGACAAATTTGATTGTTCTGGCTTAGTTTATTATGTTTTTAATCAAGTTACAGGAAAAGATGTCGGAAAATTGACGTGGGAGCAAGAGTATGCTGGAAAGCAAATTCCTATCTCTGAGGCTAAACCAGGTGACTTACTTTTTTGGGGAAGTAGAGGGAAAACGAGTCATACTGCCATTTATATTGGAAATAATCAGTATATTCATGCTCCAACTTTTGGAAGAACGGTTGAATTATCTCCAATCTGGGACAGTTTCTATCCATCATTTGCCATCCGGATGGATCTATCAGAATACCAAACAGTGCCTTATGGAAAAACGGTTATGGCGGTCAGTAATTATCCAATATGGAACAACTTAGAATTTACTTCTCAAAATGGAAATACTTCTAATTTTCAAGATGGTTTAGTTTATTATGCGAAAAATCAAATCTCTTTTAGTGATGGTAGAACGTTTTATGAACTATATCGTGGAGATTCCTTTGTAGGATTTATTAATACTGTAGCAGTTGAAGAATTAACCGCTACAAGCGAGAATAAAAATATTATGGCAACTAAAAATTATCCAAGATGGGGAAATCTCTCTTGGACTAGTAAACTAGGCGATACTTCTGATTTCGCCGATAATCCAGTGTACTATACATCTGTTAGTTATACTTTAACAAATGGTAAAAAGTTTTATTCTCTCTATCGTGGTGATCAATGGTTTGGTTATATCAATGCTGAAGCGGTTATTGATTTGAAGGCTGAAAATATTGATAAATTTGTCAGTGCGACGAAGAATTATCCGATTTGGGGAAACCTATATTGGACGAGTAAATTAGGAAGTACAGAAAATTATTCGAGTGGTCTGGTCTATAAAGCAAAATATAAATATACTCTGTCAAATGGAAAGATATTTTATTCTATATATCAAGGCGACACATGGATAGGTTATATTAATTCTGATGCTACTGAAGATTTAAGAACTGAAAATATTAACATAGGAGTACAGATTACTAGCAAAAACTATCCTATGTGGAACAATTTTTATTGGACTAGTAAAAAATTCGAAGCAGGTCAGTTGTATGGTAATAGTTACACTGCTAAAGTAAAATATACATTAGGAAATGGAAAGACCTTCTATTCCTTATATGATAATACAAATACATGGATTGGATATGTTAACACTCAAGGTACAAGTGTTAAATAAGTTCTCGCAAAAATTATCAATATTTTTTATTATCCTAGATGAAAGCAAAAAGCGAATCCACACTTGATTCGCTTTTTGCTTTCTCAAGTTTAATTAATATAATTAGGACAATGAATTTCGAACAATTCATTTAAAAGCAAAAAACTCAAATCGTTTTGCCCCTTTTTCTTATCCCTCTCACCGCTCCAGTGAAAGCTTTATTCAACAACCCTTTAGCAAGCACATCAATCATCCCCATGATTGAGTTTATCAGCAACAAAGGTTTCTACACTATACCTGCCCCATTTTGAGAGACTCTCTATAAACAAAGGGAAGGTTACATCTGTAAAATGACTGACCAAGAGATAACAAGCTTGACCTGAAACTTTATGAAAGACTTCAATTTCTTTGTATTGATTCACGAAGGCTTCAAAATCTGTATAGCGATTTGAATCCATAAAAAACCGGATGTATTGCGTACTTGGATAGTTTACTACAATACTAAATCGCTGAATGATTCCTTCATCTTGCAATTTCAGGATCCGATTGCCTACAGCTTGTCCCGTCAGGTGGACCATTTCGCCGATTTCTTTATTCGATAATTTGCTGTTGTGTTTCAGGATAGCTAGGATTTGTTCATCGATGATGTCCATAAGGGTTCCTCCTTTCATAATGAAAGTAAATTGACTTTATCTTTTTCAAGAGACGCTTTGTTGTAGGGTCATATGTATTTATACTGGATTATAACAAATAAGAAAAGAAATGGTGATTCTATGAAAAAAGCTTTAGTAATTATTGATGTCCAAAATGACTATTTTAAAGAAGGAAGAATGGCCCTTCATTCCCCTGAACAGGCGCTTGCAAACATAAATAAACTAGAAGCGTCTTTTATCGAAAAGCAACTCCCGATCATCTATATCCAACACATCAACGATCAAGAAGCGGCTGATTTTTTTGAACGAGGGACCAAAGGCGTACGGCTGCATGAACAGTTAAAAACAACGCATTCTTCTATTATTATCGAAAAGCACTTTCCTAACTCGTTCATTGAAACAAATTTAAAAGAAACGTTAGACTCTTTAGGTGTCCAACAAGTTATCATCACTGGGATGATGACGCATATGTGCATCGATTCAACCACAAGAGCTAGTAAAGAACTCGGTTATCAGCCCATACTGATTTCTGATGCCACGGCAACGAAAGCATTAACATTTGAAGCACACGAAATTCCTGCGGAAGCTGTTCAACGAGCGTTTTTATCGGCCTTGGAAACCTTCTCTACGGTGATGAAAACCGATGACTATTTAAGCGGATTGTAGAAAAATTGCGTATTTACCAACAAAGGCAACGTTCATTTGCATTGAGTGGTTCTTGATCACTCTTTGAAATTGGTGATCCTAACTCATTCCGCTTCAATGTTTCTAAAAAAATGAATGCCCAGTTGCGTACCCACCAATTCTACTGAGCTGATTCTTCAGAGGATGCATGCGAACCAATTACGCACCAACCCATACAAAAGCCAAAAACGTTCGAGGATTTTTCTCGAACGTTTTTTGGGCATCAAATTGGGCGAATCGGCGAAACTATGGTACAGTGCAACCAAACAAGGAGCGAAAGTCGCTCCTTCATGAGGCAAAGGGGCAATGGTGATGAAGCAAAAAACGATGGCGTGGCTGTCAGAAATCTATAATTTGATCTTGCATCCTGGCACAAGACAGTGGGAACGAGAACAACTGGTGCAAGCAAAAAATACACTGGAAACTCAGCTGGCGACCAAACAAAAAGCAGGCAAACACGAAAAAGAATCGTCAAATAGCCTTGAAGACCAACAGACCAAGCGGGTTTTGGAAAAACTAGAAGCGTCGTTGCGTCCTTTGGCACTGAGAAACAATCTGACCCCGAATGTCGCAGAGTTTTATCAAACAATCAGCCAGTCAGCACCGAAAAAGGCAAGGAATGAAGAAACAAGCAAAGTCCAACCAGTAGAAGTTTCCGTGGAGCCGAACGAAACAGGTGAAAAAGCACAAGAAGTGGCTATTTTTGCTGGCGGCTGCTTTTGGTGTATGGTAGAGCCTTTTGAAGACCAGCCGGGCATTCTTTCCGTCTTGTCGGGGTATACTGGGGGAACAGTCCCGAATCCGACGTATGATCAAGTACTAAGCGGAACAACAGGGCATGTCGAAGCGGTAGAGATCGTTTTTGATCCCAAAATCATCACCTATCAGGACTTGTTGCAGTTGTACTGGCAAGTGACAGACCCGACAGATGCTTTCGGACAATTTCAAGATCGCGGCAATTTTTATCGCCCAATCATTTTCTATACGACTGCTGAACAGGAAGTGCTTGCGCAAGAAGCCAAAAAGGAACTAGCCCAATCTGGTTATTATCAGCAACCCATCGTGACCGAGATCCGCAAGGCCACGCAGTTTTGGCCAGCGGAAAACTACCATCAAGCATTTTACAAGAAACAGCCAAAGCGCTACCAGCGGATCAAGCGAGCGCGCAAACAACTGATGCTTTTTTATCGGCTGAAACGCTGGACAAACCGAGGAAAAAAACGATCATAAACAGAGGATCACTAAAAAAAGCGGGGCTCCGAGAAAAGGGGAAAAGAATCAAATGAAGGCTCTTTTCTCCACAAGCCGCGCTTTTTTCTGCGCTTTTAGCCAATTGGATAAAAAACGTAGATTTATTTTAGAATAATGTCCAAAGAAAGCGTTAACAACAAGAATTATAATAGAGAAAGAAAAAGTGGCGAAAAAGGTCGAAAAAGCAGGTGTCTTTTGCTTGATTCCTTTCTTCGAGGAAAGAAGGTGGGAAACACCAGAGAAAAATCAGCGGAAAAATCAATCGGCAACACCCCATAGCAACACAACATTTATTATATGAAGGTTCATATAAGTTAGGAGAAATGTGATGAAAAAAAAGGGAACGTTCGTCTCACTGTTTATGGCTCTCATTCTTTTTATCTTTTCAGAAAGAACAGTGTTTGCGGCAGAAGCGATCAATGAGATCGTCGCACCAACAGGAGTTAAAGCATTTCTAGTACTGATTCCATTAGTGTTAGTGCTGGTTTTGCTCTTTAAAAAAGTAGATATGATCATTGCTGGCTTGATTGCTGGGATCTTGGCGATGATTATTGGCGGGATCAGTTTAGCTGAAGCCAATTCGCTACTGTTGGAAGCTATTCCGACGATGTTGAGTATTACGGTGCCAATCATCAATTCCGCTGTAGCGATGGCGGTCTTCAAAGCGGGCAGTTATACGGCGGCCTTAACCTTAGCCAAAAGAGGAACCAAAGGAAAAGTGGAATATGTGGCTGGTTTTATTGTCATCTTATTGGCAGCAGCGACTTATATGTCTGGAATCGGCGGCGGGAGTGCGATGGTGATCGCACCGTTAGCATTTGCGGCAGTTGGGGTGGTACCCGAATTGATCGCAGCGATGTCGTTAGCGGCAGCGGTCTCCTTTACGACTTCTCCTGCCTCTTTGGAATCTAGTATCGTGTCTGAACTAGGCGGTTTTAGTGTCGCTTCTTATGTCGATCAAATGCGCCCATTTTGGTTGTTATTCGTTGGTTTGGCGATTTTATTGGCATTCTTCGGGACCAAGCGTCGTCATCTGGGCTTCAAAGAATCAGCCAACCAAGAGTACGAAAACAAAAGCAATGGCGAGTTATTCAAAACGACACTGCCTGCGATCTTCTTGCTTTTTGCGGTCATCTTTGGACCGTTGATCAATGACCTGATCGGCTTTGTCCTCTTTACACCGCTAGTTTATATGGTGGTCACGTTAGCGTTGATTTTTGTTTGTACCGACTTTTCCATGAATCAATCGGTGGAAGCGATGGTGGACGGATCCACGTATATTTTGACCCGCTTGTTCCAAGTGGGGATCTTTTTAGCCTTCATCAACGTGATCGCTGAAACTGGGACGTTTGCTGTAATTGCAGGTGCGGCACAAAATGCCCCCGCAGCGATCGTCGTTCCCGTGGCGATCTTGACGGGTGTCTTGATTGGGATTCCCGCAGGTGCCTATGTCGGCTCCGTTTTAACACTCGTGCTACCAGTTGCCGTTTCATTAGGCTTCCCAGTCTTAGCTCTTGGCTTTGTAACGATGGGGGTTGGCCTCGGCAATCAAATGAGTTTTGTCAACATTACGATGCAAGCTTTATCTTCTGGTTTCCAAATTCCGATTCTGGATGTAGTCAAAGGAAACGTGAAGTGGTTGAGTTTAGCAGCCGTATTATTATTAGTCATCGGCTTAGTGTTTGGCTGATGGATAGGAGGAAAACATGGATTTATTGATCAAGCAAGCACGTCTTGAAGACGATGCAGAATTAGTAGACATTGCAATTTCAGAAGGAAAAATCACCGCAGTTGCACCCAACATTGAAGAATCAGCAGCAACAACGATTGAGGCGAAAGGCAAAGTGGTGATCCCTGGATTGATCGAAAGCCATATCCACTTAGACAAAGCCTTGATCGCCGATCGTGAGCCCAATAATTCAGGAACATTGCAAGAAGCGATCCAAGTTACGGCAAAGCTCAAACCGACCTTTACCGAAGAAGACATTTATGATCGGGCGAAACGCGCATTAGAAATGCTGATCCTGCACGGCACGACTGCTGTTCGCACCCATGCCGAATTTGATCCGGCGCAAGGCTTCACTGGTTTTGATACCATTATGCGCTTAAAAGAAGAATACCGCGACTTGATCGATATTCAGGTCGTTGCCTTTCCGCAAGAAGGGATTTTTAAGGCCCCAAGGACGGATAAGATGATGATCGAAGCGATGGAGAAAGGCGCCGATGTCGTTGGCGGGATTCCTTACAATGATGCGCCAGCCAATGAGCACATCGACTTGATCTTTGAGATCGCCAAACGATTTGATAAAGACATTGACTTGCATCAAGATTTTGCTGACGAAGCAGACGATACATCGATCGTCTATCTGTGTGAAAAAACCATCGCAGAAGGCTACCAAGGTCGGGTATCAGTAGGACATTTGACTGCGCTGCACGCCATGGAACCGGATCAGCTGGCAGAAGTCATCGATTTGATGGTCAAAGCCCAAATCAATGTGATGCCGTTGCCTGCGACCGACTTGCATTTAGGTGCCAGAAACGATGCTTACAATGTTCGTCGTGCCGTGACACCGATTCGCAAGTTACGTGATGCTGGTGTAAATATTTGCTTAGGCAGCAACAATATCCGAAACGCCTTTACGCCCTATGGCAATGGGGATTTGATCCAAATCGCTATGCTGGCTGTGCCAGTGGCACACTTAGGCGGCGCCGATGACTTGCCGACAGTCTTGCCAATGATTACGACCAATACCGCAAAAGCGTTAAATATCAAAGACTATGGAATCGCTGTTGGCAACCGCGCAGATTTGATTCTTTTAGATACCCAGAAAAAAGCCGATGTGCTGATCGATATTCCTGAACGTTTGATGGTCATCAAAAATGGCCGCATCACCGTGGAAGTCAAAAAAGAAGTGACGATCCACCGTTAACAACAGATCATGTTTTCTCAAGTAGTACGATTTATTCGTGCTACTTTTTTGTCGTAATATAGTCGAAATAAAAAAATCATTTTCTAGTCATTTGTTCTTTTTTCATCTATGATAGAAAGAAAACCGCTATCACGGAGAGTTCGTTTAAGAAAATCCTGTCAAAACTGTTTGACAACGCCATGATATCAATGGATTTGAGCAGAAACCACAGCAGGTCTGCGTTAAGGTAGGAGAAGGAGGCCAAGATGACGATTGGGGAAGCACTAAAGAACCATCGAGTCACACAGCAAATGAGCCAAGAAGAAGTAGCAACAAAAATTTTAGTGACCCGCACATCGATCTCAAATTGGGAAACCGGCAAGACGGTACCAGACAGTTTGAATTTATTGAAACTGAGTACCCTTTATGGGTGCAGTGTCGATGAGCTATTAAAAAAGGAGCGAGCAGGAATGAAAAAGAATTTTCGTACGATGACCTATGGTGCTGGATTGAAAGACGGAACGATGCGTTTGAAAATTGAGACTGATGCCAGCAAGTTTTTCCCACGAGGGGTTGAAGTCAAAGCATCCGTCGATTTAGAAACAGGAGAAGTGACCTTTTTTGTCGAGCAAGAGGATTTGAAAAAGCTGAAAGCAGCCACCGACGACAAATAATTTTTTTATACAGTTTTTTGCTAAATTTTGCTTGGACAAGAGAAAAAAAAGCGATGGATAAAAAAACACGATCCTAGCTGCGTCGTGTTTTTTTTTGTGGGATGAAAGAGGGATGAGGCAATCGATGGAAGCTGATTCTACTTTTTCTTTTCTGCTATTTTCAAGATTTGTAACGATTAAGGGTAAGCGAAAAGATGCAGAAGGCTATATACAATATATAGTGAATAGATCGATTTTTATCTAAATGAAGCACAATATGTAGTATTTACTTTTTTAAGAGATTGTGTAAAATAGCAGGTGTAGTGAAAAAGGAGCTGTTGTTTTTGAGAGTAACTGTATATTGCGGCACCCGTTTAGAAAATGCGGAAAAGTTGGCAAAGACCGCTCGTGCCATCGGCAATGCCTTAGCAAAAAATCACATCGAGTTGGTTTATTGCGGCCCTTTGGCTGGCTTGATGAGGGAGATCGTGAAAGGGGTCTTTGAAAAAGAAGGCGCAGTGACGGGGATCTATCCATCAGGTTCCTTTGCAGAAGATTTGCCGCCAATCATCACTGGATCAAGCACATACACCGAGTTCTATACGGATACGAGGGAGGAACAAACGCAACAATTGCTGGAAATGAGCGATGCCTACCTTGTATTACCTGGTGGATTTGGTACACTAGAGGAGTTGTCATCAGTATGCTCTTTTATGACTCTTGGGAAATTGCCAGTCAAGCCCATAGGTGTGTTAATGAACGAAGGCTTGAAGGATGGACTGAAGCCGCTGCTAACTATGTTTGAAGCTTCCAGCTTTGCTTGGGCTGAACTGTCGGAAACGCTCTTTGTCCTATCTGACGTTGAGACGTTGATCCAGCGATTGGCGGCGAAGGGTTCAAAAAAGGAGTGCTTGGCAGGATGAAGCATGTCTATTTAGCGGGACCGTTTTTTTCAAACGAACCAATCGCACGACTCAAGCAAGTAGAAAGCTGTTTAGCTGAAGACCCGCAGCCCTTGGCGGTCTATGCGCCGCGCTTGTATCAAGAAAGTTCATCTGAACCCTATACACCGGAATGGGCGAGAGAAGTTTTTGAAAAAGACATGCTGGAATTGACACGAGCCGACGTCGTCGTTGCCGTTTTGGATGACCATGAAGGGATCGCCGATCCGGGAACAGCCTTTGAAATCGGCGCAGCACACGTACGAAATAAACCAGTAATCGCTTTTCAGGAAAAAGCCGCGGCGGTCAATCTGATGTTGACGGAGTCGGTGCAAGCGTATTTGACTGATCTGGCGGCACGAACAGCGTATGATTTTGAAGCGATGGCGCACCGAGCCTTTGTCGGTGACAATATTTAATAAAGGATGATGAATGTGTTACTAATCGCAGGAACGATCGGGGCAGGAAAAAGCAGTTTGACTAATTTTTTATCGAAGGAAATGGCGTCGAAGCCTTTCTATGAAAACGTGGAGGACAACGATGTTCTGCCATTGTTTTATTCCAATCCAGAACGATACGCCTTTTTATTGCAGATTTTTTTCTTAAACAAAAGCTTTTTAGGGATGCGGGAAGCTTTGTCCAATGATGACAATGTCATTGACCGCTCCATCTATGAGGATAGCTTGATGTTTCATCTAAATGCGGATCTAGGTCGCATCGCACCGATGGAAGTCGAACAATACGATAACCTGTTGAACACGATGCTGCGGGAATTGGAAGAATCAGCGCCGTTGAAGCATCCAGATCTAATGGTTCATATCAAGGTTTCATTGGATACAATGATTGAACGGATCAACAAACGTGGTCGTTCCTATGAACAAATTGCCAACGATCCGACATTGTACGACTATTACAAAGAATTAAATCAGCGGTACGATGAATGGTATGAAAACTTTGACGTTTGTCCGAAAATGCAAATTGATGGGGATCAATTGGACTTTGTTGCCAATGAAGACAACCTCATGGTGATCCTCGAGATGATCCAAGAAAAACTGGCGGAAGTCCGTCAGACCCATGGCAAAGGCCACTATTGTACGGACAAAGCCATCGCAAAAGGTGATTTTTCTAAGAAAAACGCAGCATCTGTGACAAGCTGACCCAGCAGTTGAGGACAGCTTAGGGAAAAAACAAGTGTCTTATCGACAATGGGAGGGAGCAAGGCGATGAATGTTGAACGATTTATTGAAGCGAGGAAACAGGCGGGCTTCTCGCAGCAAGAACTTTCGGAAGGAATCTGTACGCAAGCCACTTTGAGTAAATTTGAAAACAACGGGCAGGCACCGTCCCTCAAAATTTTGATCAAATTGTGTAATCGGATCGGCTTGCCATTGGTCGACTTGTTTTCTTCCATGAATGTCGCAACGACCAAAATCAAGGAAGAATTGGCAAAAGCCGAATTCTACTTGATCACGAGCGAGTATGAACAGTTGGCTGAATTGCTAAGTCAAATCGAAGTGAAGCTGATCGATGAACCAGCATTAAAAGCGCAATATGATTATTTAAAAGGCTTTGAAATGATTTTTAATGAAGCGGCGATTACCGATGTCTTGTTTCAATTCGATCAGTTATTGATGAATGAAACGGCGGAGGAATTGTTTGATCTCTTAGCGTATACTGGGATCGGTTTGGTGTATGCCAGAGAAGAGGAATGGGCAAAGGCCGAGTTTTATGTGACGAAGGTCTTTGAGAAAATTTATACCTATCCGATCAAAACGATCGAAGACACGTGGCGGGTGTTGAACATCGTCTTTCATTGCGGCGTCTTTTATGCGAAAGTCGATGATTTGGAAACTAGTGATACCTTGTTGAATTATGTGTTGGCGATTTGTTCCGACAATCATTTGACCTACTACTTGGCTCGCGCGGCAGCCCAACTGACCGAAAATGCCATTCGTGAACAACAGCCGAAAGAAACGATTTTGGAAATGTTACACGATGCACGAGCGTATGCCAAAATCAATAAAAATGTAAAATTACTGGCGCATTTAAAAGCGGTCGAAGAAACGATCGAATAAAAATATATTTTCGACAAAAAAGATTTGTTGCGCAAATGCTTGATAACTAGCAGTCCTTTTGACGAAGGGACTGCTTTTTTTGATTTTCTTTATATAAAAAAATATATAATCGTGTTGACAAAAAAATATATCGGGAGTATTCTTTAATTGTGAAAAAACTAACATAATTTGAGATACATCGTTTTGAGGAGAAGGGATTTTATGAAGGCAGCAGTGAGAGAAGCCGCTCGCACGATTCAGCGGATGGGCACGTCCATTGAGTTAAAAGTCGCTCATACAAAACCAGAAAGTGTACTGGACGAGCTGGAGAACCAGCTGAAAGGATACGACCATCGCTTTAGTGCCAATGATCCGCGATCGGAATTGAATCAGCTGAATCAGTTGGCAGGACAAAAGGGGCTTGTGCTTGATCCAGAATTGTACCAGCTGATCGAAATCGGCAAACATCATAGCTGTGCTCCCCACAGTCAGCTGAATATTGCCATCGGTCCACTGGTCCAAGCATGGCGCATCGGGTTTGAAGATGCCCGCATCGTATCAAAGACGCAGGTCAAAGAATTGCTTGCGCTAACAGACCCGCAACAGATCCAATTGGCAGCAGGCAAGGTTTTTTTGAAAAAAGCTGGAATGAGGATCGACCTCGGAGCATTAGCAAAAGGCTACATCGCTGATAAGTTACGCACCCATTGCCAAGCCCGTGGAGCAGCGTATGGATTGATCAACTTAGGCGGAAATATTGTCTGTTTCGGCGCTGCACCAAATCATTCGGACGGGCATTGGCGGATCGGGATCCGAGATCCCAAAGGCGGTCGGGCAGACACCTTGGGCATTTTGCCAATCAAGGACCAAACCGTCGTCACTTCGGGGATCTATGAGCGGGTCTTGACCACCGCTGAAGGAACGTATCATCATTTGATTGATCCTCAGAGTGGCTTTCCCATCGAATGTGGGTATTTGAGCATCACGATCGTTGCAGCGACATCGTTACTGGGGGAAATCTGGACTTCGCGCTTGTTTGGCAAGCCCATTCCAGTTGTTTTACAAGAGATTCAGCAGCAGCCAGAAATCGAAGGAATCATCGTAACCAAAGAAAATGAAGTCATTGCCTCTAAAGGCATTCAGGCAAGACTTTTAAGATAGCCCAACCAGAAAGGAAGAGACAGGATGAAATTTATCGGATTCGTGGGAACCAATGCCACTCGTTCCACCAATCGCACGTTGTTGCAGTTTATGAAAAAAATGTTTGCCAATGAGGCAGAGATCGAACTAGTCGAGATCAAAGATCTTCCAATGTTCAACAAACCAAAATCAAAAGAGTTGCCCGTACAAGTAACCCAGCTTGCCGAAAAAATCGCGGCAGCAGACGGTGTGATCATCAGCACACCAGAATACGATCATGCCGTACCCGCAGCGTTGATCAATGCTCTGAACTGGTTGTCCTATGGAATTTTCCCGTTTGTTGACAAGCCAGTGATGATCACTGGTGCTTCTTATGGGACGTTAGGTTCTTCTCGTGCGCAAGCCCATCTAAGACAGATTTTGGATTCTCCAGAGTTAAAAGCACGGATCATGCCTAGCTCTGAATTTCTATTAGGTCATTCGCTGCAAGCGTTTGACGAGCAAGGCAACTTGATCGATGAAGAGCAGACCCAAAAACTGCAAGGACTGTTCAACGATTTTCTTTTATTTGTAAAAATTACCAGCCAGTTGCAGCACGCCCATGCCGCCAATCAAAAAGAAGCTGCTGAATTTTCATGGGAAACCATCTAACCGCAAAAGATAGGAGCGTAAAGACAATGAAATTGATCGGAATCGTCGGATCAGCCGCTGAAGTCTCCACCAATCGTCAGCTGCTGAACTTTATCAAAAAGCAATACAAAAAGGAATTCACGTTAGAACTTGTAGAGATCAAAGACTTTCCTCTCTTTAATCAAGAGGAAGATCAAACCCAAAGCCCAGCCATCCAGCGTTTGAATCGGCAATTATTGATGGCAGACGGTGTGATCATTGCTACACCTGAGCACAACCATACCGTGACGGCAGGACTGAAAAGCTTGCTAGAATGGCTTTCATTCAAGATCCATCCTCTGGAAAACAAACCAGTGATGATCGTGGGTGCCTCATACTATGATCAAGGAACTTCAAGGGCCCAGCTGCATCTGCGCCAGATTTTGGACGCACCGGGAGTCAATGCTTTAGTGATGCCAGGAAATGAGTTTTTGTTGGGCAAAGCCAAAGAAGCTTTCGATGAAGCCGGTGATTTGATCGATGCCCGAACGGTTGCTTTTTTAGATGCGACGATCAACAGCTTCTTGCAATTTATCAAAGTCGTTTCTGCTTTAGCGGGTCCCAAACAATTGCCGCCCGAAGACCTCTACGCCACAGGGAAAATCGCAACCACCGTGGAAGGAGTGGATATGTATGATGATCAATGGCTGGAAAAAGCCGCTGAAGCAGTCGGTGCCGTTTCTGGCAATACCTACGTCAAACTAAATCGCGGCTTGCTGACAGTCGATCAGATCAATTACTTCTTAGATTCGATGCCGATGGAATTGACATTTGCCGATAGCAACAACCAATTCTTGTATTACAATCTGCGGGAAGAAGCCCAAAATATGCTGGCAGCACGTGTGCCAGGACAAGTCGGTAATCCATTAGCAAAATGCCATCCTGAAAAATCCTTCAAAAATGTTGAGTGGGTGATCCAACAGCTGCGCAGTGGGGCGACCGACGCGGTTCGGGTCCATGTGCCGAAACAGGTGCCAGAAAAATACATCGTCCACAATTATCAAGCGATGCACGATGAAAACGGTGAATATGCGGGGATCAACGAATACATCCTTGATTTCAAGCCAATCATCGAATGGTATTTGCAACAAACCGGTCAAAAACTTGTCGGCAATGAAGACGCCATTTCCAGTGCTTCTGTGCACCAAGAACCGACCGATGCGGTCACTAGTGCCAGTACTCATGACGCACCTGCAGCAGATGCGGTCACCAGCGCTTCAGTGAAATAAGGGTTGTCTAAAGGGAGAGAAGGAATCGCTAGAAGCATTCGCTTGCAATCAGTTGCCAAGCGAATGCTTCTCTTTTTGCTGCTTTTTTATGAATGAACGGTTTTCTATGAGCGATTGAGTTGATCAAGGACATCGTTGCGAGAATTTCACAAAGTTTCTGAAAAAAATTTGCATATTCATCTTTTGCTTCGTATACTAGTTTAGGACGTTGCTTATAAAACGGCTGTATCATCGTACATATTTTTTGATAGGAGGAATTGCATGAAAGACAAACGAAAAGTCTTGCGTCCGTTAGGATCAGGGTTTGCGATGGCGGTTCCTTTGTTTATAGGGATCCTCGTTCAGGACCCTTTGATAAGTTCTGTGGGGGCGATGGGGGCTTTTTCCTACTTGGCTTTTCAACATCGGTCCCTTTTTTATAATCTGCGCGCCATTTTGACCCACGGCGCTGCGCTGCTGTTGGCATTTATTTTAGGCGCTGGGACAGCACTGATTCCTTGGAGCGCGCCTTTTATCATCGGTGCGTTGTCGTTTTCGGCGTTTTTGTTGTCAAAAGTGATGCGGATCCCCAAGCCCGACTATTTCTTCGTGTTGATGCTTTATGCCACCGGCTTTAATTTTCACGCAGCGCACCTTGGAGAGATCTTGCGCCACAGTTCCTATTTGCTTTATGGCATCGCAGGCTCGCTGCTTGCTGGACTGGTGATTTCGTTGGCTGAACAGCTGCCGTTGAAAGAAGAAAAAACGGCCTTTCAACAACTGAGCTTGCACGAGAAATATTCGCTAGCATTATCTCAGCAACCAGAAATGGTCATCAAGGCGCTGCACTTTTCTTTGATATTGTTCATTGCGACCTACATTGCCTATCTGTTGCGGGACAGCAACGGCTATTGGATCTTGATTTCTGCTGCTGCCGTCTTGGCAGGAGAACATATGGAAAAAATCAAAAATCGCACGATCGGCAGGGTACTGGGAGGAATCGTGGGGCTGCTGCTGGGTTTCTTATTGATGTCCTTGCATATGCCCCTTGAAGCGATCGCAGTGGTATTGATCATTCTAAACATATTGACGGAGTTTTTTATGCCAGTCAATTATACCGTTGCTAATTTTTTTACCAACCCGCAAGTCCTGCTGTTAATGACCATCGGTACTAGTTTTACGCCGCTGAAATTGATCCCATTGCGTTTTTCAGGGGCATTGATCGGCAGCGTGCTGGCAATGCTGTTGATCTTTCTAATGGATTGGGCAGTAAAGCAAATGGAGCAAGCGCTGGGAAACAAACCAGAAGACACGACGGATCAAACACAATAGAATAATGCACCATCATCGATAAGCAAGAGCTGTAGCTCTTGCTTTTTTTGCCTTTGATTCTCTATCTAAACGTTATCTCCATCGGATAGGAAAAATAAGGGAAATATGAAATAATCGAGCAAAGGTTCCTATTTTGAAATAGAAGCGTTTACATTTTTGCAAACTAAAGTGGCAGAAACATCTACTTTTTTTGTTGTAAGCGAAATCATATACTCAAATCAGAGAAGGAGAGAAAGTTGTGAAAAAACGAATCGTAGATGTTTTGCATCGCCTGTTAGTGACTGATTATCCACTATCCATCGAGCAACTGGCAGAAGAGACTGCAGCCAGTGGGCGGACGATCCGCAATGATTTGAATGAGATCAACACGTTTCTTGCTGACTTACACATCGGACCGATCCAAACTCTTCGAGGAAAGGGCATCCTTTTGAAACTGACCTCGAAACAGCAAGCCATCGTTTGGCAGGCATTACACGCACAACAGTCGGAATATATGACCCGTGAAGAGCGTCGTTTTGATCTGCTGCTGCATCTGACATTTTCAAAAGAGATCCTGGTGTTGAATAAAAAAGAAGAAGCGTACCAGATATCAAAAAGCAGCATGGATGAAGACATGCGCCGTTTGCGGGCGGACATCAATAAATATGGCATTGAGATCATCAGCCTAGGAAAAAAAGGACTGCGGTTGAATGGATCGGAACGAGCGATTCGGACGATGATTTTTGACATCATCAATCAGCGGATCGGTAGGTTGCCACTTGATAAACAGACCCCAGATTTAGTCTTTACGAAATTGCTTTATCGCTATTTGCCGCAAAAAGAAATCAAACAGATCCAACTAGTGATGCAAGCAGTGTTGCCGCCAAATCAAAATGAGTTGTATAGCAGCCAAATCTTATTGTTTACCGCCATTTGGCTGATGCGTATCAGAATGAAGGAATTTATCACTCGCATGAACTGGTCTACTTCTAGCAATCAGCTCCAAGGATCAGCCTATATCCAGGCGATCGCTGAAACCTTTTCGATCGAGCCACCAGAAATCGAAGTCAACTATCTTTCTTTCATCATCGAGTCACTGAACTTTAAAGATTTGTCCAATTCCATCGAATGGGCACATGCGCAACTTTTGTCGCTGCAGCTGATCCAATTTGTCGAATGCCAAACCAAGATCCCTTTTAGTAAAAAGGAAGAAGAGCTGTTAGAGGGATTGTATAAACATATGGCAGCGCTGATCGTTCGAGCCAAGAGCGGCATTCAAGTACCCAATCCGATCAAAGAGACTGTTCGCAAAAATTATGGACAAATCTACCAAGCCGTCAAGGGCTTCGCCCCCACGATCGAAGAGATCGTCGGTCAACCACTATCAGAAGATGAACTGACATTTCTCGTGATCCATTTTTCTACAGCCCTAAGTTCATTGAACCACGAGCTCATTACGAGCTATAAGGCGGTCGTCGTCTGTAACCATGGAATGGCAACCGGCAATCTGCTGGCAGCCAGCCTCAAGGAGAAGTTTCCAGAAGTAGAAGTTGCGGCAGTCTTGAATTCACAAGAAGTCAATTTGATTACGAAATTCGATGTGGATCTGGTTTTTTCAACCTATGAGATCGATTATCGAGAAAAGCCGGTATTACTGATCCCACCGATCATCAATGAAGAAAATCACCAAGTGATCCGCCGTTTCTTAAACAACAATGAACAATTCAAGCGGATCGCCTTTGACCAAAAAAATGCCACGCTGTTCTTCAATCAGTTGCTTACAGTGATTGAAGAAAGCGGCGGGACAGTCGATGCTGCCGCCTATCGCAAATTGACACACTTGTTTGAACAAAATCAATTAGCCATTAATGCAAGGGAGATTCAGCCAATGTTAAAAGATGTTTTATCCGCTAATCATATTCAATTAAACGTTCCTGTTCAAAATTGGGAAGAAGCCATTGAACGCTCTGCGCAGCCGCTAGTAAAAGAACAGATCATCGAAAAACGCTATATCGAGGCAATGGTTGCGGCGGTGGAGGAATACGGGCCTTATATCGTCATTGGCAAACATTTGGCGTTGGCGCATGCACGACCAGAAGATGGCGCCCAGCAGTTGGGTGTGAGTGTCCTCACCTTGGCGCCGCCAGTCGCATTTGGGAACCCAGAAATGGACCCCGTCAAAATCATTTTTTGCTTGGCTGCGGTGGACTCCTACTCTCATCTTGCCATCATGAAGGAATTGATCGAACTGATCAATGATGAAGAAAAAGTCACGCAGTTGCTGGCTTGCTCTACGATTGAAGCGTTTCAATCATTGCTATTTTCATAAAAAACAAGAAAAGGGGAAAAAATCATGAACAAATTATCGATCTTATTCGTATGCGGTGCAGGTCTTGGCAGCAGCTTTGCGGCTCAGATGTCAACAGAAGATGTCTTAACGAAATTAGGAGTGGAGGCGAAATTGGATCATGTCGATATCTCATCAGCGGTATCAATGAAACCAGACATCATCATTACGGCAGAGAATTTCCGAACGCAATTTGAAAAGTTTGCCTTGGACCCGACAACCGCAATCATTTATTTACGCAACATCGTTTCAAAACCAGAAATCGAAGAAAAAATCACCCCAGTATTAAAGGAAAAAGGTGCACTGTAAGGAAGAGGCATGACGAAGGGAGTTTGAAAAAATGGGCATCATCAATTTTATCATTGATAATATTTTAACGCAGGCATCGATCACGATCGCTTTGATCGCGATGTTAGGGCTGCTGCTTCAGAAAAAGTCAGCAGGTCAAGTCATTTCAGGAAGTTTGAAGACGCTATTGGGCTTCCAGGTTTTAAGCGCTGGTTCTAGCATCATCGTCGGTAGTTTGACCTATTTCGGCGAGATTTTCACAGAAGGATTCGACATGCAAGGCATAATTCCTTCCATCGAAGCCATCAACGGGCAAGCGATGAATGAGTTGGGCTTGGGTCGGGACATAGCGCTGACATTTTTAGCCATCTTTGTTTTTAATATTTTATTGGCACGCTTTACAAAATGGAAATATATCTTCTTAACGGGTCAAGCCATTTTATGGATGGCGACCATGACGACGGTCTTTGGCTATTTCGCTGGTTTACGCGGCGTTGTCTTGATTCTTGTCGGTGGGTTGATTGGGGCGATCTTTGCCGTAGCGATGCCAGCGATGGCTCAGCCCATCATCCGCAAAGTCACTGGGTCAGACGACATTGCTCTCGGACATTTCTGTACGATCGGCTACCTCTTTGAAGCAGGCGTTGCCTATCTGTTTGGAGAAAGAGGCGAGAAGAAAAAATCGATCGAAGACATCAAACTGCCACGTTCTTTTGAATTTTTACAAGATACCTATCTTTCTGTCATGGTCGTGATGGTTCCACTGTATATCGTGACGGTCTTGTTTGCTGGAGAAACCTTTGCTTCTACGCTCTCTGGTGATCAAAATTACATCATGTATGCCTTCTTACAAGCCATTCAATTCGTGGTTGGGGTCTATGTTTTGTTAGCAGGCGTTCGGTTGCTCTTAGGCGAGATCGTCCCTGCGTTTCGTGGGATCGCCATGAAATTGGTGCCTGATGCAAAACCAGCACTCGATTGCCCAGTGTTCTTCCCATATAGCCCAAATGCAGTTATTTTAGGCTTCATTACTACAACGATTGGGACAGTCATCGCCATGTTCGTTTTACCAGTCTTTGGCTTGGCGATGATCTTGCCAGGGATGCTGACGAACTTCTTTGCAGGCGGTACCGCTGGGATCTTCGGCAATGCGGTCGGTGGACGTCGAGGGGCGATCATCGGAGGGATCTTTCACGGCTTCTTCATTACGTTACTGCCAGCCCTACTTGTAACGATCTTCAATCAAATGGGCTTTGTTAACGCTACGGCAACTGATGTGGATACCGTTACGGCAGCCTTGCTATATGCTTGGATCATCAGTCCCTTATTGAAAAACTTTTAATCGCTAGGAGGAAGACCTATGTTCTCTTTTTTCAAAAAAGAAAAAAAGCCCACAGAAACACCAGCGGTTCCTTTGACCGCTGAAGAAAGCCAAGAGGCAGAAGAGCTTATTGCAAATCTAGAAAGTCAGTTGCAAGCAGAAACTGACATCGACGAACAAGCAAAATTGTATGAAGCGTTAGGCTTGGCGCAGGCAAAACTTTCCCGCACAGAAGAAGCGATCGACGCATTGGAAAAAAGCTTGCAGGCGAAAAAATCGATCGGGGACGGCTACAAAAAACTGATGTCCCTTTACAATGCTCAGCGTGCCGCCGCCGCACGAAACGGCGACGATGCAAAGATCGACTATTACATGGACAAAATGGAAGAAATGCGGCAAATCGCCAAACAACTTACGATCAGCGGCAATTAAACTAGACGAGGTGGAATCAAGGATGTATACAACATTAAAAGAAGTAACGAAAACAGCAGAAGCATTGAATTTTACAGTGGGGGCTTTTAATACCCATAATTTAGAAATGCTGCCAAGTATGCTGCGGGCAGCCAAAGAGATGGGGGCACCCATCATCATTCAAACAAGTATCGATACGGCGAAATACATCGGCTATGATGTCTTGGTCAATGTCGTCAAAACGATTGCCGATCACGAGCTAGTAGATGCTGTCTTGCATTTGGATCATGCCAGAGATTTCGATGAGATCAAAGCGGCGATTGATAGCGGCTATAGCTCGGTGATGTATGATGGCTCGCATTTGCCCTTCAAAGAAAACATTTTGAAAACGCGCGCAGTCGTAGAATACGCTCATGCCCATGGGGTGTCCGTCGAAGGAGAACTAGGAACGATCGGCGGCACAGAAGAAGGCATTCATGTGGAAGAAGACGATAAAGTCTTCACACGCCCAGAAGATGCGGTAGAGTTTGTCGCTGCTACTGGCGTCGATGCGCTAGCCATCGCTATCGGAACCAATCACGGTCAATTCCGCTCCAAAACCGAAGTGAATGTTGAGTTATTGAAGGAGATCCATGCAGTCGTCGACGTGCCGCTAGTCATTCATGGAGGAACTGGCGTCAAAGAAGAAGATTATCCTGAATTGATCAATAACGGCATTCGCAAGTTTAATGTAGGTACTGAATTGTTGGTCAATTGGACGAAGATTGCGAAAGAAAATTTTGGGGCAACGGAAGTCAACAAATCTTTGCGCCACAACGTGATCCCATCCAATGAAGCCATCAAAGAAATCGTCAAGCACAAGATCGGCCTTTTCATGAATACGAAAGCGCCGACTGCGATCGGCAAATAGATGGTACGCAAAAAGATGCTTGTTTTATTAGCAGGCAGCCCTGGAACTGGAAAAAGTTATTTACTGAATCTGTTGAAGAAACGTTTTCCTGATCTTTTCGCTCTTACGCCAGATGAAATCAAAGAGTGCTATGCCGAATCCCTCGGCTTTGATTCATTGGCAGAAAAAGCCCAGATCGAAAAGCAGTATGTTTGGCCTTTTTACTATCAGGCATTGGGCTTGTACATGTCTTTAGGAAAACGCTTGGTGGTCTCGGAATACCCTTTTAGTGAAAAACAGAAGCCATTGCTGACTTTTCTCGCCCAAAGCTATGGCTATGACTGCTTGACCATTCGCTTGACAGCTTCTTTTGAAACCTTATGGGAAAGACGTTACTTACGTGATCGAGCGGATGACCGCCATTTGAGTTTTATCATGGAACGGTACCATTACGGGGATGTACTGGAAGATAGACAAGCTGCAACCAACCATATAACCAAAGAAGCGTTTCGGCAAATCATCACTGATCGCCGTTACGATGACTTTCAGTTAGGAGCGCTTATCGAAGTCAATGTGGAAGATTACGAGCAAGTGGATTATCGCCCGTTGATCGAGAGAATCGCTGAACAACTCAATGACTCAAATTGAAGAAAAACAGGCGCTACACCTGAAAAGGGCAGCGCCTGTTTTTTTAGTCTAAGCCCAAAAATTTCGAAGTTCCTTGGTTTTGGACTTGGAGGATTTCGGCTAATACTTTGGCATCAAATTGCCCCTCTTTATTGGCAGAATAGACATTGACCTTGAGCTGGTAGTCGGGCAAAGCATAGTTTTCAAGACTTGCTTCAAGCTGCGCGACCGCTTGTTTCGAGAGTGGTTCACCGACGAGTTTTAATTCAAGGGATTGTTTCTGCTCATTAAGTGTTTGCTCCAGCAAATAATGTTCCCCCAGTTTGGCTTCTACAAAACGCTTGGCATGGTATTCCACGATGGTCGTTTGGATCGTCGTATAAACGAAGAAACTGCCAATGACCGTGATCGGTAAGGCAACCACGGCAAACTTCCACCATTTTTGGTGACGGAAATCCCCATACTGCAACAGCCAGATGGTAATGAACAAGGAAAAACAAATCAAAAAGGAATTGGTGAAGAAGAGTTGAGCAGACTCCCATGAAATCGAATAGTCTTTGATCGACAGCCCATAACCCGTCACACAAAGCGGCAAAATCAGGGACGTCCCGATGGAGACACCGATAATGACATCGTTGTCGCGGCCTCTGACTTTGGCAAAAGCCAGTGCTGAACCACCGATCAATGCGATGCAAATATCCCAAATCGTCGCAGACGTCTGGGTCATGATTTCAGGGGTTGTATCTTTGACTGGCGTGAGTAAGAAAAAGGCAAATGAGATGATAAGTACGATGATGACTTGGATGCTAAAGACCAGCAGCCCTTTTTTGACTAAGCGCAAGTGGGAAAGACCTAAACCAAAGCCGATCCCGTTGATCCCATTTAAAAGTGGCGAAATCAACATCGCCCCGATAATCGAGGTAGTGGAATTGTAATTCAAACCAATCGAAGCAATCAGCGTTGCACAAACTAAAAGTGCATAGACGAGCATCGTTTGGTCCATATCTTTTTGAATTTTTCCAATCAATTGTTCTTTGGAAACTAAATCAGGCGTTAAGTTCACCTTCATCATCCTTTCTGAGAAAAATCGTTCTGCTCTTTTCATTGTCCCTTAAATCGGCTGATTTTACAAAAATCTGCGTTTATCAGGCGATGGCAGCAACGAGAATTCAATGATTGGGTTGCCAATCTTTTGCAAAACCGCCGATTTCCTCTAGAATAAGAAGCATAACAGAGAAATGGAAAAGGCGGGGAATGGATGAAAGATTATTTTGCGCAATACAAACGCCTGTTATCGATCGCTGAAGCAGGTTTATACTATGGCAAAGATGTGTACGATAAGGAACGTTACCAAGAGATCAAAGAGTTGGCATTGCATTTGATGAGTACCGTCGTGGATCAAGACGCAGCTGCGTTGACCCTTTTAACAGAAAAAAATGAGGGCTATCCTACGCCCAAAGTCGATGTACGAGCATTGATCCAAAAAGACGAAAAAATCTTGCTGGTGGAAGACAGTCTGACGAAAGAATGGTCACTGCCAGGAGGCTATGCAGAAATTGGCTTGACGCCACGGGAAAACATCAAAAAAGAAGTGCTGGAAGAAACTGGCTTACTCGTTGAGGTCAAGGAGCTGCGAGCAATTTTTGATACGAATCTAAGACCAGACATTCCGCAAGTGTTTCAATACTATAAGCTGGTCTTTGCCTGTGATGTTTTGGCAGGGGACTTCATCAAAAACAGTGAAACCTCCAACAGCGATTACTTTTTGTTGAAGGAGCTGCCGAAGCTTTCCATCAAGCGCACCACCAAGGAACAACTGGAGCAATTGGTGAATGAGAAGTCGTTACACGTTGATTAAAAACAGCTAAGGGTAAGATGTTGGAAAAAGCGTTTTATTGGTTTTTTTAACTGGATAATATTTACTTGCAGATAAAGTTGGTTTATGATTGATTTCGTCGTTTTCATTATAAAAAATCAAGCAATGGCGACACCTTTGCTTGATTGCTGGAGGAGTAAAAATGAAGAATCAAATCAATTCCTTTTTTGGGCTGGATGCCTTACAAACAACGGTCAAACGAGAAATCTTAGCTGGTTTTACCACCTTTATCTCGATGGCCTATATTTTATTCGTCAATCCAACGGTCCTTGGGGCATCTGGGATGGACGAAGGTGCCGTCTTTACGGCAACGGCGTTAGCCAGCGCATTGGGCTGTATCTTGATGGGGGTTTTAGCAAAATACCCGATCGCTACGGCACCCGCATTAGGGATCAACGCGTTCTTTTCTTATTCAGTCTGTATTGGAATGGGGGTTCCATGGCAAACAGCATTAGCGGGTGTGTTTGTGGCATCACTGATTTTCATCGTGATCACGATCTTTAAATTACGGGAGCTGATCATTGATGCGATCCCTGCTGATTTAAAATATGCCATCTCTGGGGGGATCGGTCTGTTCATCGCCTTTTTGGGATTGAGCGAAGGCGGGATCATCGTTTCCGATGATTCGACCCTTGTGGCACTAGGTTCATTGAGTGTCGGTACGACGTGGCTGACGATTTTTGGGTTAGTGATCACTGCCGTCTTGATGGTTCGCAGAGTTCCTGGTGGAATTTTTATCGGGATGGCCGCAACAACTGTTTTAGGTCTTTTGACTGGCTTGATCCAAGCACCATCCAGTATCGTTTCTGCTGCACCGAGTATTTCGTCCACATTCTTAGTGGCGCTAAACCATGTAGGAGACATCAACTCCCTGCAAATGTGGGTCGTAGTACTGACTTTCTTACTCGTCACTTTCTTTGATACTGCAGGCACCTTGGTGGGACTTGCCAATCAAGCGGGTTTTATGAAAGACAACAAAATGCCGCGGGTCGGCAAAGCACTTGCTTCTGACTCCACCGCCATGCTCGCTGGTTCTTTATTAGGGACCTCACCAGTAGGCGCATATGTCGAATCCTCCGCTGGGATCGCCGTGGGCGGTCGCTCTGGCTTGACTGCCGTGACGACTGGAATTTTCTTCTTGTTCGGCTTGTTCTTTTCACCATTGCTATCCGTTGTTACTTCCCAAGTGACGGCACCAGCACTGATCGTTGTAGGTGTGCTGATGGCACAATCGCTGCGAGAAATCAAATGGCACGAAATGGAAATCGCAATCCCAGCCTTCTTGATTCTACTAGGCATGCCGTTGACCTATAGCATCTCCGATGGGATCGCCTTGGGTTTCATCTTTTACCCAATCACCATGTTGGCAGCCAAACGCGGCAAAGAAGTCTCACCAATCATGTACGGCTTGTTCTTTGTCTTTCTTGGGTTTATGTGGATTTTGAATGTGTGAGAGAGACGTTTTAATGTAAACTTAGGATAGGATTTCAACTAATAAAAAACCAGTTAAGCGTGGCTTAGCTGGTTTTTATTATATGTCGCTTGCTATAAAAATGTTCAGAATTGAATAAGGATTTACTATCCGTGGTTTATATGCCGACGGATCAGGGCGTTGTATTGCTTAAAAAAATACTCAATGATCTGATCGATCTTCGCCATATCTTGTAAAGGGAGGTTTTAGTTTCTCTACCATTCATTGATTGTAAGATTACTTTGAAGTGAAGCTTCATTCCAAAACCGCCTAACCCAACAATTTTCACGCAAAACCTGCGCTTTTCTTTCAGTTATTGTTATAATAAAAGAAAACGCAAAGGTGGGAAATCATGACAACGATCAAGGACATTGCTGAAAAGGCGGGAGTAGCGAAAAGTACGGTTTCCCGCTATCTGAACAATGGCTATATCAGTGAAGAAAAGCGCAAAAAAATTGATCAGATCATTGCTGACACTGGCTATCGCCCCAATACATTTGCTCGTTCGCTGAAAGCCCAAGACACGAAATTGCTGGGCGTGATCATTCCTCGACTGAATTCACCATCGACAAATGATGTGTTGAAAGGGATCGATACGACGGCACGGGAAAACGGCTATCAAATGCTGATCACCAACTCTGATCAAAGCGATGAACGGGAATTAGAAAATATCGAAATGCTGGTCAAACAAAAAGTAGCAGGGATGATCCTGTTTGCGCGCAAAATCACGCCGCAGCTGCAAGCGGTGCTGGCAGAGGTTCCTATGCCTGTTTTATTGTTAGGTCAACAGTTAGCTGGCATTCATTCCATCGTCCATGAAGATTATCAAGCTGGCAAAATCATGGCAGAATATGCAGTCAGCGCTGGCCACCGACGTTATTTATTTGTTGGTGTCAGCGAAAATGATTATGCGGTAGGTGTCTTGCGGAAAAAAGGATTTCTTGATGTCTTGGCACAAACGCCCAACGTCAAAGTCGACTTTATCGAAACGTCCTTTTCAAGAAGAGAAACGTACCAAAAAGCCCTTGTGTTCTTGAAAGATCAATCGGCAACGTACATCGCCTGTGCTACCGACAATATTGCTGTTGCTGTATTGAAAGCCGCCCATGAACTAGGGTATCAAGTGCCGCAAGACTTTTCCTTGAACGGATTTGGTGGCTATGATTCGACGGATTATGTCTATCCGACCATCACAACGACCCAATATCCCTATGTCCAATTAGGCATCGATGCCGTCTTAACGATCCAAAAACTGACACAAGGGGAAGAGGTTCCTGAAGTGATCGAATTACCGAATCGATTAGTGGTCAAACAGTCGACTGCCAAGCTTGACAAGCAGGAGAAATAAAGCAAACATTTTAAGAGAAAACAGAACGTCCAGTTGCGGCGTTCTGTTTTTTTATTTTCTTTGCTTGCAATTGCAAACGGTTTCTGTTAATCTACAAATGTAGAACCGGTTCCACAAATGAACCGACGATCAAAGGAGTGGGAAAAATGAAGGAACAAAAAACGATCGAGCAAGTGTTAGAAGCTGTTGGCGGCAAAGAAAATGTCAAAAACTTTGAACACTGTGCCACACGTTTGCGCTTGATTTTGAAAGACGATCAGTTAGTAGATAAAGACAAAGCGGAAGCAGTTGAGGGCAGCAAGGGCTATTTTTTCAACACGGGACAGCATCAGTTCATTTTTGGAACAGGAAAAGTCAATGAAGTTTATCAAGCCTTCGCAGCAGAAATGGGCAATGACGCCTCCGCTGATAAAGCTGGCTTCAAAGATGATGTCTATTCGAATCTGTCACCCGTCCAAAAAGTTGTCCGCACGTTGTCAGATGTCTTGGTGCCATTGATTCCAGCTTTGGTAACGACGGGGCTTTTGATGGGGATTCGGGGATTATTGACCGAGTTGGGGGTCACTTATAGTGCTGACTGGTTAGCTATGTTTGAAATGTTAACGGATACAGCGTTTGCCTTTTTACCTGTTTTGATCGCCTATAGTGCGACGAAAAAATTCGGCGGTAATCCGATCATTGGGATCGTGGTAGGATTGATGATGGTGGCACCGCAATTGCCGAACGCTTGGGCAGTTGCCAGCGGGGATGCAGAGCCATTGCACTTATTCGGTTTATCGATCTCTGGGTATCAAGGGTCGATTTTTCCAGCAATTATTGTCGGGCTCTTAGTTTCTAAGCTAGAAAAATGGTTCCGTAAATTTGTTCCGCAAATGATGGATTTGATCGTGACACCATTCTTAACGATCGTCATTACTTTAGGTTTGATTTTGTTTGCGTTAGGACCAATCTTGCAAGTAGCTGAAAGAGCAGTCATCAACAGTATCGTCTACTTGGTGCAAGCACCATTGGGCATCGGTTATATCATTTACGGAGGGGTTCAGCAAGTGATCGTGATCACTGGATTGCACCATTCGTTAAGTATTATTGAGTTAGGGTTATTGAATACGACAGGCGAAAACGTCCTACAAGTCTTAGGTACAGCAAGTATGGCGGGACAATTTGGGGCTGCGATCGCTGCGGCATTTATTTATAAAAACAAAGTCAAACGCTCAAATGCCATCAGTGCGGCGGTTCCAACCTTATTTGGGATCACGGAACCTTTACTATTTGGGGTCAACTTACGCTCGATGCGCATTTTTGGCGCAGGCATGCTGGGAGGCGCAGTCGGCGGGTTTGCGACGTATGTCTTCCAATTAGCTGCCACTGGGATGGGCATCACTTTTATACCAGGTCTATTGTTGTATACTGGAGATTTCGGTGCCATGCTGAAATACGTTGTCGTGATTTTGATTGCCTTTGGTGTCGGTTTTGCTGGTGTCCAATTGCAGCGCAAACCGCTAGCCAAAGAGTTGAACCAATAAATAATCCCTTGCTGTTCATCGGCAAGAGAAAAGAGGTACCACATTGTTAACGAAGGAATACTGGGCACAGCTTGCCCAAACCCAAAACGATTTAGCAGAAAAAATCAGTGCTGATGCGTGGCGCTTGAACTACCATTTGATGCCAGAAACAGGATGGATGAACGACCCGAATGGTCTTTGCCAATTCAAAGGCGTGGTTCATTTTTACCATCAATATGTACCGCAAACGCCCCATGGCGGGGAACCACCCCACTGGGGACACAAAACGTCGACGGATTATGTCACGTTTCAAGAAGAAGCGCTGTTTCTTTCTCCCGAACACGACTATGACAAAGACGGGGTCTACTCGGGTTCTGCCTTTATCGAGAATGACGCGATCCATTTCTTCTATACTGGGAATGTCAAACATCCTGGTGATCATGACTATACCTTTAGTGGACGAGAACAAAACACGGTCCATGTAATCAGCAAAGACGGCTATACCGTCGAAAAGCAAGAAGTCGTGATTCCTCATGAGGACTACCCTGAAGGATTTACCGATCATATTCGTGACCCAAAGGTTTTTGCCCACGAAGGCACCTACTATATGCTGCTAGGCGCGCGTACGTTGGAAAACGAAGGCAAAATTTTGATTTATGAATCGACGGATTTAAATGAATGGACCTATCGAGGAATCTTTTTCGGTGAGGACTATGCTCTAGGCTACATGTGGGAATGCCCAGACTACTTCCATTTAGATGGCAAAGATGTGTTGGTCTTCTCACCGCAAGGCTTGGCAGCCAAAGAACATGCCTACCAAAATATTCATCAATCAGGGTATCTGATTGGTGAGGTGGATTGGGAAACCCTGACGTTTAAAGAAACTTCTGCGTTTCGTGAACTTGATTATGGGTTTGACTTCTATGCCCCGCAAACCTTTGAAGATGAGCAGAAACGTCGGATCTTGTGGGGCTGGATGGGGCTAGGGGATACCAGTCCTGAATACAGCAATCCTACGATCCCTCGTGGCTGGCAGCATGCCGCAACGCTGCCAAGACAGCTTTCGGTCAAAAATGACCAGTTGTATCAAGAACCTTTGCCAGAATTCCAAAAATTGCGAGACAAGCAAGTCAGCCAAAAAATTGTGCTTTCAGAGAAACCGCAGCACTTGTCTTTCGATGAATTGGCATATGAGTTGCAAGTTACGGCGGAAGTCCCATTGCAGCAGTTCCAGCTTGGACTTTTGCAAGATACGACTTTGGCTTATGAAGCTGGTGTCTTCACGATCCATCATGGCGTTTCTGGCTACGGTCGTAAACAGCGCAGTGTCAAGGTCGATGAACTGACGCAGCTGCAGATTTTTGTCGATACGTCTTCGATTGAGATCTTCCTAAATGGCGGGCAATATTGTTTGACCTCTCGCGTGTATCCCAAACGGACCGAGGCGTTCGCTCTCAGCGGAACCGGCACGGTTTGTGTCAATGCTTGGGCATTGGCGAAAAATTAAAGCAACGATCCGAAAACGACAGCAAACAGTTGGTTTTTCTTGTTGCACCCCCAAGAGTCAGCTTTTTCTCTGGCTTTTAGGGGGGCATCATACCAACTATTTTGCTGTCGTTATTTGCTTGTTACTGCTTTTGTTGGTTTTGGATAAAGGTCTGCAGCGCAGGCGCATCGATCCGATAGCCGTCTGCAGTTTTTGTGACTAGTTTTTGCGTTTTGAAATCTTTTAAGGTATACGTTAAATGGCGATAGCTCACGCCTAAGTATTCTGCGGTCTCCGTTAATTTTTCTTGAAAAAGATCATCGATCGAAGCTTCCAACAGTAGATGAGCAAGGCGCCAAGCTAAGGGATAGGTTTGATTGACGGAAAAATGATCCATACGCAGCAGCAATTTTTCACCGATAGTTTTGCCTAGTGTTTGTACGAAAGCCAGGTCTTGCATGAGCCCGTGAGCTGCTGCTTGCATCGGAATGCCCAGACATGTTGTTTCACCGATCGCAACCACGGTTTTCGGTACTGTTTCGGCGCCAATCAACGTGAGATCGCCAATGCAATCACCAGGATGGAGAAACTGCAGCAAGGCACGTTTGCCGTTTTCTTGCGTTTGAATGATCTTGGCTTTGCCAGTCAATAGGACGAAAAAGACCGACATCGGCACCGTTTCTTTTTGGATCGCTTCTCGATGATCAAAGGTCCAGAGGGCACTTTGTTGTAAAATCTCCTCAGGAATCGGCAAAGGGCAGCTTTCTTTGATTGGTACCTGCTTTATTGCCAAGGCATAAGCGGTTTTTTTCACTTTTTTCCTCCGAACTAGGAGAAATCTCCTATTTGTTTTTAGTCAGTATAGCACATACTTAGAAAAGCAAAAAAGAAAGTGTGGGAGAAAAAATGAATAAAAAGCAATGGATAGGATCAGGGATTTTTTATGGGTTGAGTGCATTCGGGATCAGCTTGACCATTAAAGCAAGCGTTGGGGTCAGTAGTTTTAATGCCTTGAATGTTACGCTGGCAACGATGTCAGGAATCAAAGTCGGCACTATCACAACAGCCATCAATTTGAGCTTTTTAGCTGCCTGTTGGCTATTGGATCGGCGGCAGACGTCCCTCAAACAAAAAGGCAGTGAGTACTTGATTATGTTTTTTGCTTTGCTGGCTTTCGGCTATTTGATCAATGGCTTTGTTTACTACTTCTTGGCATCGCTGCACTTGACGAATTATTGGAGCCAACTAGCTGCTTTGATCGGTGGGATCTTGATTTCTGGAACGGCGACGGGGCAAGTCCTACGGTTGCAGGTCTTGAAATTTCCAATCGAGCACTGGTGTCATTTGCTGGCGCAACGCAGTCGTTGGACATTTAAGCAGTACCGTTATGGCGTTGATGCAGTCTGTATTTCGGGGGCACTCTTGCTAGCGATCAGTTTGGGCTTACCGCTAGCGGTGAGGGAAGGGACGGTCATTAGTTTCTTTTTGCTGTCAGGTGCCATCGCTTGGTCGAAGGAACGTGATTTGGCAGCGGCTTTACCCATTTGGCAAAGAAACAGTTAGCCGGTAGTATTCTTGGAATTGGGAAGGCGTCGAGTGTTCTAAAAATGCAGAAAGCGTTTTTTATGCTACTCTTGTTAAAAAAGCGAGATATTTAGTAGGAGGAGACAGGATGAATCGGTTGATTGAAGGGTTTCAGGAAAATTTTGCACCAAAATTGGTTAGGATCAGTGAAAATCGGTTTTTAGTTGCCGTGCGCAACGGAGTCGCTGTTACGATGCCGCTGACGATTATCGGCAGTCTCTTTTTGATTTTAGCCAATCTGCCTTTTCCTGGCTGGACCGAGTTTGTCGGGGAGTTTGGCGTCAAACTAGGCGCCGCCAGCAATTTTACATTTGGGATTTTGGGACTGGCCGCTTGTATCGGGATCGCCTACTATTTGGCGGCTTCGTATGAGATCGATCGGATCGGTTCTGTCGTGTTGGCAGTCTGCGCTTTTTTGCTGCTGCAGGCGGGGGAAGAATGGACGATCGATCCAGCTTCTTTGGGGGCATCTGGTCTGTTTACAGGAATCGTCACGGCGATTGCGACAGTAGTGATCCATCGCTTTTTTCTCAAGCACCGCTTAGTGATTCGGATGCCAGCAGAAGTGCCGCCCGCAGTTGCCAAGAGTTTTTCGGTCTTGCTTCCCGGAGCTGCCATCATCACGGGTGCCTGGGTGATTCGGGTCTTGTTGGAATTTAATGTCAATCAATTCGTGCAAGCCATCTTTTCACCGCTGGCAGTTGGTCTAAACACATTGCCTGGGATGCTGTTGTATACCTTTTTGATTTTGTTGCTTTGGTGTTTAGGGATTCATGGCAGCAATGTGATGGGGAGTATCGGCGATCCGATTTTTCTAGCTTTATTAGCAGCCAATACCGAAGCCTACACTGCAGGCGAACCGTTACCGAACATTTTTGCAGGCGGGTTTTATATCATGTTTTTGTGCTATGGAGGCACTGGTTCAACACTGGGGCTGATCATCAACATGTTAGTTTCAAAGAAAAAAGCCTATCGTTCTCTAGGGAAGATGGCTTTGCCCTCTGCTATTTTTTGTATCAATGAGCCAATCATTTTTGGGTTTCCGATCGTGATGAACCCTATTATGATGATTCCTTTCATCCTGACACCCCTTGTATTATGTGTCGGAACGTATTTCTTGTTGGTCACCAATGTCATTGGGCGAATCATGTTCAATCCACCGTGGACCACACCGCCCTTTATCAATACTTACCTTGCAACCGGCGGCAATATCCCTGCTGTTCTTTGGAGTATCGCTTCCTTACTGATTAGTGTGGCGATCTACTATCCATTCTTTAAAATCAGCGAACGAAGTTTAACAGAAGAAGAAAAAGGCGTTACCGACGCAGTTGCCGCGAAGGGGGAGAACTAAACGCTGATGATTGGCACGTGGTGCGTTGTTTTGTCTGGCAAAGAAAACAGTGGCTGCTACTCATCAAATTGCACAGTGATCCCAGATTTCGTCAATTGTTCCCATTCACGGATCGTTGGCAAGCGACCTTGGCAAAATAGCTGATCGTCGACATACACGAGTGGCAGACAGCTGCGGCCATTGCTTGCTAATTGCTGCTTGACGGCTTGATTCGTATAAAAAGGGGCAGGTTCTTCTGCAAAAAAATATTCGTCGATCGTTAAAGGTTCGTTATGGAATGTTTGATGAGCCTGGGTCCTTTCTTCATTTATTTTTAACTGGTGAGTCAAGTGGGCTTCCCAAGTATCTTCTTTCTGGTCGGCATAAACAGCGATCGTTGGCATTGCATCAAATCCTTTCATGGCAGCTGATTTGTCAAAAGTATACCTGAATTTCTTGCCACGAGCAAAAAAGAGTATCAAAAAGAAGTGAAACAACAAAAAAAGACGCAAATGCGTCTTTTTTGTTGTTTCTTATTCGTCAGCGGGTAAAAAATCGAAATTGGTCAACTCGTTGTAAGAATACGCTTGGTCGATTTGACCCTTGTCTTTCGTCCAAGCAATGATTGCGTCGAATTGCTCTTGCGGCACTGCCTGGGCATACGGATAGTCTTCCTGGCTGTCTAAGTAGGTACTCATAGCATCGGGAAATTGATAGTCTGCCAAGATGTCGGCATAGTCTTTTGCTGAATGAGCATTCATGTAATCGATGGCTTCGTTGTAAGCAGTGTAGAATGCTTTTAGGTCTTGCGGGCGATTTTGGATAACTTCGTCCATAAATTGCAGTGTGCCGCCTTTGATGCCAGCATCTTTAGAGCTGCCTAAAACAATCGCCCCTTGGGCAGCCAACATGCTGGCTTGCGGTTCCGTATAAACAGCGCCATCGACTTGGTCATTGAGCAATGCTTCGGAACGGGCAGAAAAAGAAGCGATATCCACGATGTCATAGGTAAAATCATTTTCCTGTGCAAATTGGTCCATGATGTATTCTAAAATGAAATTCGGTACAAGGGTGATTTTTTTATCCGCTAACCCTTTCATCTCAGTGATCCCTGAATTCGGTGAAGCGAGAATCTTGAAGTTTTCCAAAATATCAGAAGTGATCGTCATATCAATGCCGTTTTGCTTAAAGGTCGCTTCTGTCATGACATCGCTGATCGTACCATCCAGCTCGCCTGCCTGCACCGCCACATTGCGGTCATTCGGGGAAGTGAAGGATTTGAGTTCCACAGTCAATCCTTGCTTTTCGAAAAAGCCTTCTTCTTTTGCTAGAATGATCGGAATCGCTGATTCTGCTGGTAACACCCCGATCGTCAATGTTTGATCTGTGACCGCAGCTTCTGTACTGCTAGTGCTGGAATTGCTGGTACTTGCCGTTTCGCCAGTGTTACCGCATGCGGCAGCGCCAACAGCGAATAGTGCTAGGATACTTGCTAAAATCGTTTTTTTCATTGGTTCATTTCCTCGTTTCTAAATCGTTGTTCAAAAGCAGCCATTGGTAGTGAGAACGGGATGACTGCCCGATGGAGTTCCATTGGCTTGGTTTGTGCCGTGTTGATACCTGGTTTGGTGGTAAATGCTAGAACGAAGCCTTCCTTTTCCAAGGTAGCGATCGTCTGCGGATCATAAAAGCCAAAGGGATAGGCAAAAACATCCTTGATGGCCACGTGCTGATTGCAGCTTCGTAAGTCTTGCGCAAAGGCTGCTGGTGTTTCCCACATTGAACGCCCTTGCTGGTCCTTGCGTTCATGAAAATGATCGGTATGGTTGGCATACTCGAAGACATCGCTCATTTCGGCTAATTCGGCGCTGCTCAATGTCCGCGAAACTTCTGGCTCGTAAGGCTGAGGGGCATCAAAAAGCCAGCCAGTCACGACAAAGGCTGTTGCCTTGAAACCAGCTTCTTTCAACAGTGGGTAGGCATATTCTTTCATCGATTGATAGCAGTCGTCAAAGGTCAGCAACACGGATTTTTCTGGTAGCGGCTGCTGCTGGAAATAAAAATCTTTGACTTCTGCAAGGGTCAACGTATGGTAATTTTCTGCTTTCAAAAAGTCGATTTGTTGTTTAAAATGAGAAGTGCTATTGAATAAGGGCAGAGGTAAGGCATCTTGATACCCGTCTGCGACTTTGATCGGGCGAACCTGATCATAAAGTTCTGCTTCGGGACGTATTTCATGAAATACGAGGGTCTGAAACATCATAAACCATCCTTTCTTGTCAATCACGCAAAAAATAGTATAGCACAAAATGTGAAAACCAACACAAATAATTTGAAGAAAGAAGTTTATTCTCTGATGAGTATTCTATTCGATTCCGTTTCCTTTACCTATGGAGATACCGCCATTTTTAAAAACCTTTCGTTTTGTTTTGAACAAGGCGCGACCTATGTGCTGCTGGGAGAATCGGGCATTGGCAAAAGCACGCTTTTATCCTTGATCAAAGGGTTGCATCGACCGCAATCGGGCACGATCACTTACCAAGGCTGTTCCCCTGACAACATCGAGGTCGTTTTCCAAGAACTGCATTTGTTTCCTTGGCAAACAGTCTACCAAGCACTGGAAATGCCGCTGCTCATCAACCAAACCCCTAGTGAGCGCCGTAAAAAACGGGTCGCCAGCTGTTTGGCTGAGTTGGGATTGACGCAGGTGCAGGACCGCTATCCGCATCAGCTTAGCGGCGGTCAAAAACAGCGGACCGCCATGGGGCGGGGACTGATCACACAGCCCGATGTTTTATTATTGGATGAGCCGACTGCTTCGCTGGACCAAGAAACCAAAGCAAACGCCCAAGCCATGATCGCTGCCCAACAGCAGCGCAGACAAAACAGCTTGATCGTGGTGACCCACGATCCAGAAGAGGCAGTGTTTTTGGGGCAGACGATTTTGCTGCTAAAAGATCAGGGCGTTACGCCGATCAGTAATCCTTTTTACGGCAGCCAGCAGGAACGAGACTCGTTGGCTTTTTATGAAGTCGTCTTGCAGTTAAAAGAACAAATGAGGGAGGTGAGGCAATGAAAACCATCAAATCTTTTGCTTGGGGCTTCTGTTCGTTTGTCCTGGTTTGGTGGGGCGTAAGCTGGGTGACCAACAATCGCTCACTGCCTAATCCTTTAGAAACGGCCGAACGTTTTTGGGCACTGCGAGAAGTCTTACTGATCCACACAGGTGCCAGTTTGTTGCGGGTATTTGCGGCGTTGAGTGGGGCGTTGCTAGTCGGGGTGCCGTTAGGAATCTTGATTGGGCGATCCCAAAGAGTGGATCGGCTGCTTGGTCCACTGCTTTACTTTTTATATCCGATTCCGAAAGTTGCGTTTTTACCCGTCTTTATGATTTTCTTTGGCTTAGGCAATCTCTCAAAAATTCTCTTGATTTTTGCGGTGATCGTCATTCAAGTGATCGTCTCGATTCGTGATGCAGTCACGAAGATCCCACCAGCGTATTTTCAGGTCATGAAAAATTATACCAACCAATGGCGCCATGTCTTGCGCTTCGTTATTTTGCCCGCGCTCATGCCAGCACTTTTTGCCAGTGTGCGGGTCAGTATCGGGATCGCGTTGGCATCCCTCTTTTTTGCCGAAAATTATAACACGACGTATGGTGTCGGCTATCTGATCTTAAGTGCGTGGTCAAAAATGGACTACTCACAAATGCTTTCGGGTATCCTCCTGATTGCTTTGATGGGCTATCTGCTTTTTGCCAGTATCGATTGGTTGGAAAAAGTGGTGTGCCGTTACCGACAATCTTAGAAAAAAATGATCGATTGATGAATGTTTGCGGCAGTTCGTGTATTTTTGAACAAAATGATTTATACTAAGGATATCTTATTGAGAATCATTCTCACTGAAAGGAAGACCTTACTATGAAAGAAATCGATCTGTCAAAAACGCTCTATGAACTTGTGGCACAATACCCTGAAATACAAGAAATCATGAGTCAACTAGGGTTTACAGCGATCAATCAACCAGGGATGCTGCAAACTGCTGGACGTTATATGACGATACCCAAAGGTGCTCAGATGAAGAAGATCCCCTTGGAAATGGTTTGTCTCGCTTTCGAAAAACAAGGGTTTCTTGTGAAAGGAGCGACGAAATGAAAACTAACAGTCAAAGACAAGAACGGATCGTCGAAATACTGAGTTTGCTTCACCAAGGCGGTTCCTTTGAAGAGGCTAAACGCTTATTTAACGAAGAATTTGATGGTGTGGATGTGACGGAGATCACTGCTGCTGAAAAAGCTTTGATCCAAACGGGGTTGGACCCTTCTGAGATTCAGCGTTTGTGCAATATTCATGCTGCTGTTTTTAAAGGATCGATCAATGAGATCCATCACTCCAATGAAGAATATGGGCAACCAGGCCATCCTGTGCATACCCTGAAATTGGAGAACCAAGTCCTGCAATCCCTGTTGACCGATGAGATCGACAGCCTCTTAGCCAAAATCAAAACCGGTGATTGGACGCCTAAAAAGCGTCTACAAGCTGCCTGCAATGATTTAATGCAGATCGACAAACACTATGCGCGAAAAGAAACGTTGATTTTTTCTTACATGGAGAAGTATGGCATCACTGCGCCGCCAAAAGTGATGTGGGGTGTTGATGATGATATTCGGGTTATGATCAAAGCGCTCAATGAGCTTTTGGCATCCGAAAAAGCTGCCTATAATCCAATCGCTATCCAATGGGAAGCAGTCAAAAACGAGATCGAAGAGATGATTTTCAAAGAAGAAGAAATCATGGTGCCCATGACGCTGGATGTCTTCAGTCTTAAAGATTGGGAACAAATCGCGGCTGACAGTTTTGACATCGGCTTTGCCTTTATCCCAGAACCGCTTCCTTGGAAACCGAGCCAAGAAGCCCTTGAAAAGGAACAGGCGGCAGAACCCGCACGGCAAGCGGCGATCAAACAAGCCCAAGAAACAACCGCTGGCATCGCAGCCGGTTTAGGATTCAATGACTTTCAAGTCCCAGAATCGGAAGATTCGCCGCAAATTGCTGAACAGCCGACCGTTTCATTGCCTACTGGTAATCTGCAATTTGAACAATTGGTGGCTATTTTTCAAACGTTGCCAGTGGACTTGACCTTTGTAGATAGTGAAGAGCGGGTGCGCTTTTATTCAGAAGGAAAGAGTCGCGTCTTTCCACGAACGAATTCGGTTTTAGGTCGTGAAGTCGTCAACTGTCATCCACCGAAAAGCATGCATCTCGTGCAACAGATTTTGGATGATTTTCGAGCGGGTACCAGGGAGACAGCAGAATTTTGGATCGATATGCGGGGCCGTAAAATCTATATTCGCTACTTTGCATTAAAAAATGAAGCAGGCATCTATTTAGGGTGTCTAGAAGTCACGCAAGACATTACAAAGATCCAAAAAATCGAAGGGCAAAGCCGGTTGCTGGATCAGTGAGCAGTTTGGAGAAAGGCTGATCCGTGTCTATTTGAAACGAAGCAAAAAAAGAAAAATCAATAAAACGCTTGCAACGTTTCTAGAAAAATAGTATAGTAAAGGCAATCAAATGGGTAGTTACTGATAATGCAGGCTATACCTTTTTACGTGTGTATGGATCCTACACATGTATTAAGGTATCGCCTTTTTTCATTTTAAGGAGGTGAGAAGCGTCTTGAAGATCAAAAAAATCTTAAACAACAATGCAGTTTTGGTCGGACAAGATGGCAAAGATTTTATCTGGATCGGTACCGGCCTTGGCTTCAAAATGAAACCAGGACAAACCGCCGATGAATCAAAAATTGAAAAAGTGTTTGTGCTTCATAAGAACAAAGTTTCCGAGCGGTTTTTAAGTTTATTGTCATCCATACCAACAAACTATGTGTCTTTAGCGGATGATATTATCTCGCTTGCAAAAGCGGAAATAAAACAGGAGTTAAGCGAGACGCTGTATGTATCACTTACCGATCATCTGTATAACCTGTTCAAACTGCATGAACAAGGAATCACAGTTACGAACCGATTATCATGGGAAATAAAAAAGTTTTATCCGCAGGAATTTGAAGTTGGTAAAAAAGCATTGGAAATGATCGGACAAGAAACAGGGGTCGTCTTTGAGGAAGAAGAAGCAGGAAATATAGCAATGCATTTGATCAATGCACAAGTAACAGATGAGGTTGATCAGCCAAAAGATGTCCAATCGATTGCAAAAAAGATTCGCGATATTATTTCACTTATACGATTTTCAAACAAGATACAAATTGATGAAAACTCTTTGGCATTCGATCGATTTATCACCCATTTGCGCTTTTTTTTCCAACGATTGAAGGCTCGACCAGATGTGGTAAAAGCAAATCCACTATTGGGACACGTGAGTGGACAGTATGCAGACGCTTATAAGACGATGCTTTTGATTGAAAAGTATTTAGATGTTCCCTTGAACGATGATGAAAAGCTGTACTTAACATTACACATTCAAAAGTTAATAGAGAACGAATAAAGGTTGTTACTGATAATGCAGGCAAGACTGATAATTATTCCATCAAGGAATAGTTATTTGTCTTGCTTTTTATTTTTACATTGAAAGGATGAGAACGATGGCATATCAAGAATTGGTCGATGAAATTTTAAAAGGAGTCGGCGGAAAAGAAAATATCAATGGGGTGACTCACTGCATCACAAGACTGCGTTTTGATTTAAAACATGAGGAGCAAGCAGACACCGAAACACTGAAAAAGACGAAAGGGATCGTGACAGTCGTTCAAAGCGGCGGTCAATACCAAGTCGTGATCGGCAATCATGTGCCAGAGGTGTACCAAGAATTTGTTCAACATGCAGGATTGGCAGGAAATGATGCGGCACCTTCGGGAGAGAAGAAAGGACCGCTGGATGCTTTTATCGATGTGATCTCCAGTATCTTTACACCTGTATTGGGTCTTCTAGCTGCCACAGGAATGATCAAAGGATTAAATGCGCTATTTGTTTCTTTGGGATGGATTGAGAATACGTCAGGAACCTATGCGATTTTGCAAGCAGCAGGCGATTGTTTCTTCTACTTCTTTCCAATCTTTTTAGGATATACCGCAGCGAAAAAATTTGGTTTAAAGCAATTTGTCGGTATGGCGATCGGTGCTGCCCTTGTTTATCCAGCTTTGTCTGGCTTGACGGCAAATGCCGAACCGTTGTATACCTTGTTTGCAGGAACCGTTTTTGAATCGCCTTTTTATGTCACTTTTTTAGGAATACCAGTCATTTTAATGAGTTATAGTTCCAGCGTTATTCCTATCGTCATTGCTACCTATTTTGGTGCCAAATTAGAAAAAGGTATTACAAAAATCATCCCTAGTATTGTGCGAAGTTTCTTAGTTCCGTTTCTAACCGTCTTGATCATGGTTCCCCTGACTTTCATTGTCATTGGTCCGATCGCGACGTGGATCGGCAATTTGTTGGGTGCGGCTGTGTTGGCGATCTATAACTTCAGCCCAATTATTGCAGGGATTGCAGTTGGTGCTGTTTGGCAAGTGTTGGTCATGTTTGGTCTTCACTGGGGAATCATTCCGATCGCAATCAACAATATCGGTGTTCTTGGTTACGACCCAGTGATGGTCTTAGGACAAGCGACTCCTTTTGCGACCGCAGGAGCGGTGCTGGCAGTTATTATTAAGTCTAGAAATAATTCTATTCGGGCAATCGGGATTCCCGCATTTATTTCCAGTCTGTTTGGGGTATCGGAGCCATCCTTGTACGGTATCACGTTGCCTAGAAAAAAACCATTTATTGCAACCTTGATTTCAGCATCGATCGGCGGGTTAATCATGGGTGCAATGGGAACAAAATCCTTTATTATAGGTGGGATGGGTATCTTCAGTTTACCCAACTACATTGATCCAGCAAAAGGCATCGGAAGCGGCTTTTATGGGTATGTATTAGCAATCGCTGTAGCATTCGTCTTATCATTTATTTTAACGATTACTTTCTTGTATGATCCGCAAGAAGATCGACAAGAAGCAAAAGCTAGTGATAATGAAGCCTCACCTTTGATTCCATCAGAAAGAGCAGCGAAAGAAATCACTTTTTCGTTACCATTAACAGGCATCGTTTTGCCTTTGTCGGCAGTAGAAGATCAAGCATTTGCAAATGGATTATTAGGAAAAGGCTTAGCAGTTTCACCAGATGAAGGACTGGTTCGAGCACCTTTTGACGGAGTTGTTGAAACACTGTTTCCAACGAAGCATGCGATTGGCTTGAAGTCGGACGATGGCGTGGAAGTGTTGATTCACATCGGCATGGATACAGTGAACTTAGATGGTCGTTTTTTCGAAACAAAAGTCAAGCAAGGGGATCAGGTCAAGCAAGGAGAGGTGCTGCTTACATTTGATAAAGAAGAAATTGAAGAGGCAGGATACTCGTTAGTGACGCCGATCGTCGTTACGAATACTTCCGCATACTTAGATGTGATCGCTGATGATAATCGAGGGGCGATAACGATCGTCAAGTAGTCGCAATGACCAAGAAAAGGAAAGAAAAGAAAGAAGGAAAGAATGCTATGCGAGCAATTATGCTGATGTTTGATACTCTGGCTAGAGATTTTTTATCAAACTACGGAAACGATTGGATCAACACGCCAAACTTTGAACGGCTAAGAGAAAGAACGGTTACATTTGACAATTTTTATGGTGGCAGCATGCCTTGTATGCCAGCAAGAAGAGAACTTCATACAGGTCGTTACAATTTTATGCATCGTTCGTGGGGTCAATTAGAACCGTTTGATTCGTCAATTTTTGATACGCTGCAGCAAAATGGTGTCTATTGTCATTTGGTAACCGACCATTCCCATTACTTTGAAGATGGCGGTGCCACTTATCATAACCGTTATTCCACATGGGAAGGATTTAGAGGACAAGAAGGTGACCGATGGGTTCCAAGAAAACAGGCAGAGAATCATCCACCGCTGAATCCGTTAAATAAAAGTGGTATTTCTGTGGAACAGCATTTTGCGAATCGAACACGGCAAGCAGTAGAAGAAGACCTGTCCACGGTTCAAACGATCCAAGCCGGCTTGGATTTTTTGGAACAGTACAAAAATGAAGATCAATGGTTTTTGCAAGTCGAATGTTTTGACCCCCATGAACCATTTTATGTGCCAGAAACCTATCGCAAATTGTACCAGGAGACACCAAATGAATCACCTTACTTTTGGCCAAAATATGGTCGTGTAACAGAAGACGTTGGTGAGCAGGATTTGATTGAGCTGCAAAAAGAATACGCAGCGTTGATCAGTATGTGTGACCATCACTTAGGACGAGTGCTGGACTTTATAGAAAAAAATAATATGTGGGAGGATACCTTGATCATTGTGAATACCGACCATGGCTTTTTGTTAGGGGAACATGACTGGTTAGGAAAAAATGTCGCACCGATGTATGAAGAAATCATCCATCTGCCCTTTTTCATCAGTTACCCACAGGCTGAATCGGGAACCCATACTCAAGTATTGAGTCAAACCATCGACATTCCAGCAACTTTATTGGATTATTTTGAAATTGAGAACACCTTAGATATGGATGGCAAATCTTTGTTGCCTGTGTTGAAAAAACAGCATTCGCAACCGCTTCATCAAGAAATTATTTTTGGTACAAACGGCGGTCATGTCAATATCTACGATGGTCGTTATGTGTATATGCGTGCATCGGTTCACCCTTCGAATGGACCAATCACCATGCAGACGCTTAGTTATGCTTCATTGCGTGGTTTTTTGAATAAAGAGGTCTTAGACAGCATGGTCTTGAAAGAGGGCAATCGATTTACAAATCATTTTCCTTACACAGAAGTTGAAGTTTCCACCTATATCGATTCTTATTCGGTAGGCCACTTGCTGTTTGATCTAAAGAATGATCCAAAGCAGTTAACACCGCTTCATGACCCACTGATTGAACAAGAAATGATTCAGAAATTGATTAAAGTAATGGATCAGATTGAAGCCCCTGAAAGCGAGTATCAGCGCTTAGGTTTAAGCAATAGTCAGAGGCATACAATTGCACAAAAGAAATAAAAAAGCGAGGAACAAAAAATGAAACACATCTCCGTATTGATCAAGCCAGCATCCTCTCTTTGCAATCTGCGCTGCACCTATTGCTTTTATGCTAACGTCAGTTCCTTGCGCGAAGTGCGTTCCTTTGGCAAAATGAAAGAGGATGTAATGGAAAAGATGATTGCAAACATTTATGCAGACTTAGAAGCTGGCGATCATTTGACGTTGGCATTTCAAGGCGGAGAGCCGACGATGGCGGGGCTGAGTTATTTTAGAAAACTAACGGCTTATGTTGCGGCGCAAAAAAAGCAAGTGACAGTACACTATGCGATCCAGACCAACGGCATGGTGATCAATGACAAGTGGTGTCGTTTTTTGAAAGAGCATCGCTTTTTAGTCGGGCTGTCGATCGATGGGCATCCGCTTGCGCACGATCGGCATCGATTAGACGCCAAAGGGCGGGGGACCTTTGCGCGGGTTTTACAGACCAAGCGGTTATTGGATGCCTATCAGATCGAGTACAATGTCTTGTGCGTGTTGACAAATCCGTTAGCAAAGGAAGCCCAGCGTGTGTTTGACTTTCTCAAGGAAGAGCAGATTGCATTTGTGCAGTTCATTCCTTGTTTGGCTGATTTGGATGCCACATCAACCAACGACTATGCCTTGACACCAAGAGCCTTTGCTGGCTTTTATCAGCAGCTGTTGGCGTTTTGGCTGCAGGAATTGACGCAAGGGCGCTACCTAAGTATCAAGCTGTTCGATGATTTACTGAATCTATTAGTGCGGCAGCAAGTAACTGCCTGCGGGATTCTAGGCAATTGCCAAGTGCAGTATGTGATCGAAGCCGACGGCAGTGTCTATCCCTGTGACTTTTATGTATTAGATGAGTTTCGCATGGGCTATATCCAAGAGCAAACGTTACGGGAATTGTTTTCTCAAGACTGTTCGCAGCAGTTTTTGTGCCAGAAAAAAGACATGCCTTCGAAGTGTACGCAATGTCCTTTCCAAAAAATGTGCCGAGGAGGCTGTAAACGAATGAAAGATGCAATGTACGTGGATAGTGATGGTTTTTGCGGCTATCAGGAGCTGTTAAAAGACTTTACACCTAGAATCAATGAGATACTGGGGCTTTTGCAAGGGGTGAGACAATGATCGGACTGATTTATTTTCTCGTGATCGTCTTAGCAAATGCCGTAGGGGCAGTTTCGGGCATGGGGGGCGGCGTGCTGATCAAACCGATTTTCGATTTTATCGGCGCCCATTCTGTTGCTGCGATCTCTTTTTACTCGGCGACAGCGGTCTTCACGATGTCCATCGTTTCGACAGCTAGACAATTAGCCAGTGGACGGAAAATCAATTGGTCGATTGCCTTGTGGGTTTCTGGCGGCGCTGTGTTAGGCGGTGTTTTAGGCAATGTTGCCTTTGAACGGTTATTGCTGGTCTTTCGAGACGACAAGATGGTTCAGCTGATCCAAATCCTTGTGACCGTGCTAACACTATTGTTTGCTTTTTTGTATACAAAATATAACTGGCGTGGGTTTGCGCTGGAAAAAGTCGGCTGGTATGCAGCTTGTGGCTTGATTCTCGGCTTTCTAGCCAGTTTGCTGGGGATCGGCGGCGGACCCATCAATGTTTCTTTATTGATGCTGCTGTTTGCCATGCCGATCAAAGAGGCGACGATTTATTCAATTTGTACGATTTTTTTCTCACAGCTGGCAAAAATTTTGACGATCGCTTTTTCGACAGGTTTTGGTGCGTATGATCTGCAAATTTTGTGGTTTGTTATTCCAGCCGCGATCGTGGGAGGACTATTAGGCGCCAAGGCCAGCAACGTCCTGTCACCGCAGCGAGTGACACTGGTATTTCAAACTGTGATCGTGCTGGTGTTACTGATCAATCTGTACAATGGCTATCAATTATTGTAAAAAGGAGGCAAGCAGATGCCCACGATTCCAGCAGGAACTTATCGAATCGGCACGAATACGATGGACGGCTTTGCCGAGGATCTTGAGGGACCGCAAATCAGCCTCGACAGCCCAGCATTTGCCATTGATACCACGACGGTGACGAACCAAGCTTTCCAAGTTTTTGTGGAAGCAACAGGATATGTCACAGAAGCCGAGCGCTTTGGCTGGTCGTTCGTTTTTCACTATTTTTTAAGTGAGCAAACGAAACACCGCAGTCAAAAGGTACCGAATATGGCTTGGTGGTACGCGGTTAGCGGCGCAGATTGGCGTCATCCTGAAGGACCTGATTCAACGATTGCCCAGCGGATGGATCACCCAGTGGTTCAGGTGTCTCGCAACGATGCGATCGCCTATTGCCACTGGGCAAAAAAACGCCTCCCGACAGAAGCAGAGTGGGAGATCGCTGCAAAAGGCGGGACAAGTTTTGAAAAATATCCTTGGGGAAGGGAATTTTTGGCAGAAAATACCTATCATTGCAATATTTGGCAAGGAGAGTTTCCAAAAAGCAACACGCAAGCAGATGGCTTTGCCAATACAGCGCCTGCGAAATGGTATGAGCCCAATGGCTTTGGTCTGTATCAAGTGATCGGTAACGTCTGGGAATGGTGCGTCAATCCTGCCCGCATCCCGCTGACACAGTTTCAACAACAGACGGGACAAACCTTTTGGGCAAGGAATCAAACACAAGATGATCAAGTGTATGCGACTCGCGGCGGTTCGTTTTTGTGCCACGAATCCTATTGCAAACGATACCGAATTGCCGCTAGAAATGGTAATTCTGGGATGTCGGCAGCCAATAATTTAGGGTTTCGGTGTGTCAAAGACTTGGATCAGTAAACCGATAAAAGCAAAAGCGGCGCCTATTCACGTGGATAGGTACCGCTTATTTTATTGCCATTCGGATTGATAATTTCCTTTGAGATCATAAACATAATTGATCTCGGTGCGATTACGAATCCCATTTAAACCAACGGTCCAAGTCCATTCACCTTGGAAGCCGTTTAAAATGACGATGCTGACGCCAGGGACATAGTGATCCAGCTGAGCTGCTCGTGCCTCAGAATCTTTGATGATCTTGGGAATGACGCCCCAATCGATGGCATCAAAGGCAATGGTATCTTCCATCGAAAGCTCGATCGTATCGTCGTCTTTTTTCCATTTGGTCAACAGATTTTCTGGGTAATACCAATACTCGTCTTGCAGGCCTGTGTTTGGATTGATCACTCGCGCAACTGCATAAATGCCGCTTTTTAGCGGGACATTGCGGATGTGAAAACTATAGCTGACCAGTTGCAGCTCTTTGTCTTTGAATGAGGATTGATTCGGCAGCGCAGCCATAATTTCTTTGGCACTGGCTTCTTCTCGAAAGAGTTGGCGGTCTACAGGTAAAAAGGTGGAAACTACGCCAATACAAAAGAGAATCACTGGCAGCAAGAGCAATGAGAATAACCAATAGAATGGCGATTTTTTCCGTTTCTTGATGCCGATGACCAAACCAACCAAAAAGACCAGCAGAATCCCTGCCACCCAAAAGTAGGGGAACAAACGAATGATCTGATGCCTGGTTTCAACGACTTGGTATTCATTCAGACCAAACCAGTTTTCCGCGATGGTGAGGTTATTTAAAACAATGATTCCGCCAATAATACTTAGAATAAATAAGAAAATCAATAGCAAAGGTATCCGGCCGAGTATCCGACGTATCAGTGAGGGGCTAGTAGGTGGGGTCATGAGTCACGTCCTTTTTATTTTTTCGAAAATAGTAGGTTAAATACAAGAGTAGTACAACTGGTGTTTTTTTTCAATGATTGTAGACAAAAAAACTGCATCCACAGATGCAACCTCAAAAAGTTAGACCAAAAATCTAACTTTTTAGGGTCAGGACACCGCAGATGCAGGTTTTATTTTCATTTAGTCGAGTGTTTGTTGGCGGGCGATAGCTGGAAAGAATTTCAGGCTATACAAGGCGCTGATCCCAACTAGAATATAAATGACGCGGGCAATGATCGACGTGCTGCCGCCGGTGATCGCTGCGACAAGGTCAAACTCGAAGGCGCCGACCAGCAGCCAATTGATACCGCCGATGATCAATAAGGTCAGTGCGATCCCATCAAATGTTTTTAACATAGGAAACTCCTCTCTAGTTGTCGCCCCATCAACGTTCATCGTCGGTGATGGTGACATCTTTTTCTTTCTCGCCTTCTTGATTGCGCTCATTATAGATATAGACATGGCGAACGATTTTAATCAGCGGGCGAATGGTCAAAAAGACTCCGCCGATCAAATAGGCGATCGTTCCGTAAATCGCAGGCAAGCTAGTTAATGAAACGATACTTCCGAAAATATAAAACAAGCCCGTCAAAATATCATTCGTAAGTGAGATCAACATGTAGCGATTTTGAAAATAGATGCGAAAGCGACTTGCCTTGATGATCACATCTTCTTCTTTTCCCGGATCGAATTGATGTTCACTCCGTTTGATTTTTGGCATAGGTGCCATCACTGCTCCTTTATTTGTGCTAAGGTTTCAAGACAACTTTGATGTTCTTGTCTTCTTTTTTGTCAAAAATCTCATACGCTTTGGCAGCATCTGCTAAAGGCATCGTGTGGGTGATGATCTGTGACGGGTCAAACAAGCCGTCCGCAATCATGTCATAAATTTTTGGCATCAAATGGATCACAGGTGCTTGCCCGTGTTTGACATCGATGTTGCGCATAAAGAATTCTTGCAATGGATAAGAAGAAGCTGGTGTCATGTAAACACCAGTAATTTGGACGGTACCAAATTTTTTGACTGCTTTGGCGGCCATCTGGATCGGTGAGATCGTTCCACTTTGCAAGCTGACTAAGTTTTTGGCTTTTTCTTTGACGGGTTCTAAACCATCCATCCCAACACAGTCGATGATCACATCAGCGCCACCTTTGGTCAGCTCATACAGTTCATCAGCACTAGTAGCCAAATCATCCAATTGGAATGTTTCGACTTGATTGTAGCTGCTGGCTTTTTCTAAGCGATGAGCAACAGGGTCCACGGCAATCACCCGCTTAGCGCCTGCCATCACGGCAAATTTTTGGGCAAACAACCCAACTGGGCCTGAGCCTAAGACGATCACGGTATCATCCTTTTTGACGCCAGCATTTTGGACACTCCAATACGCTGTAGGTAAGATGTCAGATAAAAACAATACTTTTTCATCAGGGATCGATGATTCAGGTACGATAAACGAGGTGAAATCTGCGAAAGGTACGCGCAAGAATTCGGCTTGACCGCCCCAGTGGTTACCGTTCATTTTTCCGAAACCGAATAAGCCGCCATACAATGTATCTTCTGAAGAATTGTCGCATTGACTTTCCATTTCATTTTGACAAAAGTGGCAATGGCCGCACCCGATATTGAAGGGGATGACGACACGGTCGCCTTTTTTTAGTTTCTGTACTTGACTGCCAACTTCTTCAACAATACCCATTGGTTCGTGACCAACGACATAGCCTTCTTCCAAGACCGAGCCGCCATGGTGGTAAAGGTGGAGATCAGAGCCGCAGATTGCGGTTGCGGTGATTCGGATGATCGCATCCGTCGGTTCTAAAATCGTTGGATCTTCTACACGACGAACGTCCATTTTTTGATTTCCTTGCCAGGTTACTGCTTGCATCATTTTTCCTCCTTGTTTGTTCAGATAAGTTCGGACAATCACTAATTTTTTCAACAACACGTTTTTACTTTTTAGTAACAGATAATTTAATTCTGCAAGGATTTTAACGATTTGACAACGAAAACGCTCAAAACGGTTAATTTGTTTTTTCTTCATCAATGGTTTAAAAAAAGAAAAACAGATGATTTGCTAAAAAAGTGAAAGCGTGACACTATTAAAGTGAAGCGTGCATGCGTTACGAGTATCTAACGGAACCTGCATCAACCAGTGACAAGAAATGAGGAGGGATGATCATGGATCTAACGATTCGAGGAAAGGCTTCCTGCACCAATTGCAATGAAAACTTTGATGGGAAGCTGGTCGTTCATTTACAAGAAGACAGCGAGGGGCAATTAACCATGGTACCACCGTTGGAAACGAATGAATTGGCAGAAGATGAAATCGCTATTCATTATGCTTACGGGGAAGTGAAGGAAGCCATCGAAGGAACCTTCATATGTCCAAACTGTCAGACTGAAAATGAGGTTCGGATTGAAATTCCGACCGAGCTATTAGATGGCTCAATGAATTAAATGAATAATCAAATTGAAAAAGCTCTCTGTTCCTTGAACAGGGAGCTTTCGTTACCTATTGGTCATTGGTTTGTTTTGTGCCATCAATGATTTCGACATTGAAGTCTCGTAAGATGTCGAGTCCTTGTGACTCGTGGTTTTTACCAGCGACTAATGTTTTATTGATAGTAAAATCAGCGTCAGGAAAGGCGCTTTGGATCTCGATGGTATTGGAAAGGACACAGATGTTGGTTTCAACACCAGTGATTTCGATTTTCTTTTCTTCTCCAGGTTCAAATAGATTTTTCTTAATGTCGATCAAGACCTCAGGTGGAATACTGTAATAGTATTTCTTGACGACTTTTTCATTTTCGAGAGGCTTAAGTTCTGGGATCAGCTGCAGGGCATCTGCTTCTTCATCAGGCGTTCCTTTGACTTCGATTGGAATGTCGCGGGTGTGTAAAATGTACTCCCCATTCGCCCGCGCTTGTTCTAGGCGCTTGGCGATTCGTTTGACGAGAGCGGCGCCATCTGGTACATACGCTTCGTTCTCTTCATCGAGAATTTGGTTTTGCATATCGACAATGACTAGCATGTGGTTACTCCCTTTCTATAAACATCGTTTTTCAAATGGTCTGACGTGAGGTTGAAAAATAGGTGCTATTTCTATGATGCCCCACTTTTTTTATATTTTCAAAGAAAACGCTCTTCTTGTCGAGAAACGGTAAAAACGTTATTTTTTTATTCGAATCACGATGCTTTTTGTTTGCTGAAAAGAAGAAGTAGTGATAGCTTTTAATATAGTACATTAAAAATAAATGAAAGTAGGTTAGGTTAAATGAGAAAGTTATTTTATATGGGGACTTTGCTTTTTTCAGTTGGTGTACTGGCGGCAGGATGCGGCAACAGTGAAACCGCTGTTTCCTCGGGGAATGAGTCAGCAGATGGCTAAACGACGTTGGACTTTTGGTCCTTCTGGGGGTCTGGTGCAAGACAAGAAGTAATTGAGGAAATTATTGATGATTTTAATGCGTCACAAGATAAAATCGAGGTCAAATACAGGGTTCTGGTGCAAAGTTCCAAAATGAACAATACTAGTCTAACACTAGCTATAGTTTATGCAGGTATTCCTAATAATATCTTCATTTCCGTGCAGACTGAAAACCCGAAGAGAGTGCCTTCTTTTCGGTTCTTCTTATATAATCCTCGAATGGCTTCCATGCCTTTAATCGTGGTTGAGGCTGTTCGTAAGCTTCGATAAAATTTGTTTCGTCTCTTGATGGGACGATGATCTTGTTCAATGAGGTTATTTAGATATTTCACCGTGCGATGTTCTGTTCGCTGGTAAAACCCGTGTGCCTGTAATTTTTTGAAGGCACTGGCAATAGAGGGAGCTTTATCGGTCACCAGAACCCTTGGTTCATCGAACTGTTTAACTAATCTCTTGAGAAAGGCGTAAGCTGCTTGTGTATCTCGCTTTTTCCGTAACCATATATCCAGAGTGAGACCATCTGCATCAATGGCGCGATAAAGATAATGCCATTTTCCTTTGATTTTAATATAGGTCTCGTCCATTTTCCACGAATAAATGGACTGTTTGTTTTTCCTCTTCCAAATGTTGTAAAGTAGTTTCCCATATTCCTGTACCCAACGATAGACAGTGGTGTGAGACACGTTAATACCACGGTTGTACAGAATTTCTTGGACGTCACGATAACTCAGGTTGTACCGAAGATAGTAGCCTACAGCGACAATAATCACATCTTTCTGAAATTGTTTGCCTTTAAAATGGTTCATCTTCGTTACTCCTCCTAGTTCCTATTAAACTCAGTTTACCCTATAATGGATCTGAGGGGAAACTTTGCAACAGAACCAAAAATTTGATGAAGACTTTAAGAAGACGATCTTAGATTTAAACCAGTCTGGCCAATCGGTCGAGGAACTGGCAGAGCAATATGGTATCGCTACACAAACGATTTATCGTTGGAAGAAGCTTCATACAAAGAATGAAGCAACCGGCATGACTGAGGCAGAAATCCTAGCAATGAAAAAGGAAATGGCCCGCATGCAGGAGGAAAACACCATCCTAAAAAAGGCTTTAACCATATTCGCTCAAAAGTAAAAATGAGTGATGTCTTCGAATTTATTCAATCAAATGTTCATGATCATGACGTAAAACAAATGTGTACCGTTTTGGAAGCACCGAAATCCAGCTACTATGACTGGAAGAAAAAGAAGCCTTCCAAGCGCAAATCAGAAAACAAACGCTTAAACCGCTTGATTTCAGGAATCTACTTTGAAAACAAGGGGATCTATGGTGCGCCCAAAATTCATAAGATTCTTGTTGGCCGTGGCGAGAGCTTGTCCCTAAAGAAAGTACAAATACTGATGAGAAAATTAGGCTTGCGTTCAGTCACCCTCAAGAAGTACAAGCCTGGCAAACAAGTGAAAGTTAAAAGTGAAGGACGTAAAAACTTGTTAAACCAAGATTTTACCACTACGTCGATCAATCAAAAATGGGTGACAGATATTACCTATATTCATACCCTAAAAGATGGCTGGACCTACCTCTCCACTATCCAAGACCTCCACACAAAGAAAGTCATCGGTTGGAAGTTTGGCAAGCAGATGACGAAAGAATTGGTTATCGAAACCCTTGACCATGCGCTCTTACACCAAACACCCTCCGAGAACTTAATCATCCACTCAGATTTGGGTTCTCAGTACACTAGCGAAGCCTATGAGGCAAAGCTGAATGAATTGAACATTCGGCACTCCTTCAGTCGTAAGGGCTGTCCCTACGATAATGCCGGCATCGAATCGTTTCACGCCTCACTCAAAAAAGAAGAAGTCTATCCATCAAAAGCGTATGAAAACTTTGAAGCTGCTCATTTAGCGTTATTTCAATACATTGAAGGATTTTACAATCGCAAGCGAATCCATAGTAGTATCAACTATTTAACACCAAATCAGATGGAGGAGTTGGCATTGCAAGCTTAGTTCCTAGCTACCACCTACATTTTTTTTGCGAGATTTCCACAGGGCTTCAACTTCATCGCTTCGATCAGCGGTCAAACGGTTTTGGTTTGACGGCTGGTCGAAACGATGAGATACTCACCCGCTGGAATCTCGAAAAAATTCTCACAAATCGTGTCCGAGGTATTGACTCAAATCCACTGTTTATGAAATAAATGGACAAGTTTTCGGTAACGGTATTCTTCATAGAGATTCAGATGAATTACCAAATGGAGATAGAATGGTGAAACAATGTTTTTGGTTAAATAATAAGTATCTTGAAAGAATTATTAACAGTTAAAGTATAATTTCGATACAAAATTATATTAGTTGGTAAGGAAAATATGGACCATGTTATACTTATAAAAAAAGAAAGGGGATTCTTCATGGATTTTTTTAACATTCCGCAAGCAGAAAATGCTCTCAAAGCAGTTTATAAATTTGGGATAGATACTAATGAAAAATTAATGGCTTTGACTTTGGATAATCTTATGAATATAAAAGGGTTGGGGAAGAAAAAAATGGAAGCTATTCTAAAAATCCAACAATGTCAAATTAAATCTGATTTATTTAATGATTTTAAAAATGATAAAGGAAAAAGTTATTATACTCCTAATGTAGAAGTTTTTTTTAGTAAAAATAATATAAATGAAGACAACATACTATCAATAAAATTGGATGAACTTGAAAAAAATAATAAATTGAATAATAAGCTGATAAATAGTTTTAATGGATTAAAAAGAAAAAGTTTAATTAAAAAAGTAAATTATACAAGTTCTTCTCCAATAAAAAAAGAAGAAGTAGTAAGCAAACTAAAAGATAATTTCTTAAATCCAATAAGAAATTATCTTTTAGAAGAAGAGTATGTGAATCTGTCTAGATATATAAAAGAAGAACTAGATTTACTTGATTTTACAGATGTTGACGTTGACATGTATTCTGAGTTAATTATGGATTCTCTTGAAATAGAGAAAGTGCTTCAAAATAAAATCCCAGATATTTCTTTAAAAATACTATCTAGATATTTAAAAAAACAGCATCGAGAGGTTTCTTTTTTTCAATTATCAAAAGGAATTGATAAGTTGAATTTAATTGAGAAAGATAATTTAATGCTATTAATTAATGATTTAGTTAATAGTGGTTTTGTGATATTCACTTCTCAGGGGGTTAAATACCAAAATCCTAATATTCGAGAATACATTGATGTATTGGGGGACAAAGCAGATATTCTAGATAAGAGGCTAAAAGGAAAAACATTGGAGGAAATAGGGGAAGATTATCAAGTTACTCGAGAAAGGATACGTCAAAAAGAGAGAAATTTAAAAAAAATTATTCCATATAAAGAAATCTTTGAATGGAAATATGCCGAATTTTTTGAAAAATATGAATTATCACCTGAAGTTTTTTGTAAGGTTTTTGATATAGGAAACTATGAATACAATTTTTTAAAGATGTTTTCAAATATCGATAAACGTGCTAAGAAACATACGGCAGAAGAATTATTAGACAGTGGACTGCTTTCAAGAAAAGAAAAAGAATCTTTGTTAGAATTTTTGAATGAAGGCTATTTAATAATTGAGAACAAGAAAATCAAGAAGAATAGAGTTGCTATAATTAACTATTGTATTGAGTTGTTTGCAAAGGAAGAAATTTCCTTTAATGATTTTTACAATTTAGTAAATGATTTTACGAAGCAGTATCATTTAGATATTGATTTTGGTAATGAAAGGGCAATGGAAGGAATTATTTCTAGAGCGTCTAGTTTACTTTGGAAATACGGTAAAAAATTAAGATACTATCCTATAGATGAAGATAAAGTGATTGAAGCTATTAAAGGTATTTCATTTAGTAATTATTATAATTCAGAAATATCTGCAAAAAAACTATTAGATGATTATCCAGTCCTAATGCAAGAAATTGATATTAATGATGAATACGAGTTACATAATCTTTTGAAAAAATATGAAAGCATTTTATCTGAAGAAGTTATATTGAAAAGAATGCCTTTATTAGAAGTAGGGTCAGCAAGTCGAGAAGAACAGTTGCTAGATTTACTAATAGAAATGAGCCCAGTATCAAAAGAAGATTTTGCATTAGAATACTCACGAAAGTATGGCGTTAGTATTCAAACCGTAAAAGCTAATTATTTAAAATTATTAGTTGAATATGAACAGCAGGATATTTATAATGCGGATACTCCAATCATAGAGAAGGAGGTTTTGAAGAATTTAAAAGGAATTCTTACAGAACAATTCTATTTTAAAAAAGATATTTATTTAAGGTATGAGAAAAGATTTGGTAAAGCTAAATTCCCTGATTATATTTTCAATGAGCTAGGATATAAACCATTTTCAGAATTCATTTTATCTAATGAATATAATAGAGCAGATTATTATTTTGAAGAAAATTACTTCAGTAAAGATTTGTTTGAAATCGATGATGTTAGATTGTTATCAACGGGTTCATTTAGAAATCTAATATCCGAAAAAGTACGTAATTTAGATATTTTCGAATATGATCGTTACAAATATATAAGCATGGATAAAATAACTTCTCATACAGGAATAACTAAAAAACAGATATTAGAAATAGTTTCAGACATTACTGAACAAATGAATGATAAATATTTTTCATACTTGATGATTGAACATATTGTGGAGAACAGTAAACTAAATAATCTGGGTTTTGATGCAATTTTTTATGAATCAATTTTGAAAGGAGTAGAAGGATTAAGGTATCAAAACATGGGAACAACAACAATTTTCAGGAAAACCAAGGATAAATTTTACAGTTATACTTTTTTAGAAGAAATAGTTTCTAAGTTCAAATCAATTGATATTTTTGATTTAATTGATTACCTTGAAGATTACTATGGAATTGTTTGGTCTAAAGAAAAAATAATATCGATAATAGAGCAAACAAGTCTTTATTATCATCCTGTAATGGAAATGATATACCAAGATTTAGATGAATTTTATGAAATGATGGAGGATTAAATATGCTACTAACAGAAGGAATTAAGCAGGGATATGTTATCCCAACAGAATATACAAGAAAGCTTACAATTGATGGTCATACAGAGTCATATCAAGTTTATAAAATAAGATTAGATCAACTTTTTTATAATGATCAGAATGATAGAATTGCTACTTGGATTAGCAAATACAAAGCAGAAAATCACGTAGAAGATATGGATACAGCCGATAAATCGTATAATGACTTAATTGAAAATTTTATCTATGAGAGTAATCCCAAGGCAATTGATAAAACAAAAAGTAATATTGAATTAGTTGGACAGCGTGAAGCTGGAGTAGTGCTCAATGATGGTAGAATTATTGATGGGAATCGTCGTTATACTTGTTTGCGACAATTACATGAAAAGAATTCCACAATTAATCATTTTGAGGCAGTAATTTTAGAGCGAGACATCCAAGAAAATAAAAAGGAAATTAAATTGTTAGAGTTATCTATCCAACATGGAGAGGAAGGTAAGGTAGATTACAATCCAATTGATCGATTGGTTGGCTTATATAATGATGTAATAAAGAATGAATTTATTACATTTGATGAATATCAAAAGACAGTAAATGAATCAGCTGCTTCACTTAATAAGAAAATTGAGCAAGCAAAATTAATGGTGGAATTCTTAGAATTTATTAACGCACCTGAACAATTTTATATAGCTCGAGATTTAGAATTAGATGGTCCGTTAGCAGAAGTTCCTAGTTTATTAAAACGTGTAAAAACTGAAGATGAAAAAGAAAATTTGAAGTTAATCATTTTTAGCAACTTAGCAATGAAACCACAGGGAGATATCACACGATTTGTAAGGAAAATTAAAAATGTGGTAGATTCTAATCATTTTGAGGAATTTATTGAAGAACAACTAGAGTATGCAGAATCGACACTTGAAAAATTAGAAGATTTACCAGAAATAACTACTAAGGAAATTAATACGCATCTCCGATCAGATGAAGAACTAAAAAATCAAATGAAGGCATCTGTAGAAAAGTTTGAAATTAAAACTAAAAAAGATAGTACTAGAACTAAACCGATACAAGACTTGCAACGTTGCCAACTATTATTATCATCTATCGATTACCATACACTAAGTGTGTTAAATGATAGTGAAAAAGAGCTATTTTTAGATCAACTGAAGAAATGTGAAGATGAAATACAAAAAGTTAAAAATAACTTTGAAATGGGTGAATAATTATTGGGTTTATTTATTGATAATAACAATCAATTAATATTAGAATTCGAATGTATCGAAGAACGTATAGCTTTTACTAAATCGATACCGTATAAAATGAGAATTAAACGTTTTGTGTCTCATGAATTGGAAAGTTGTCTTTTTTTTAAAGAAGATATATCTATCCATGAGATAAAAAGAGTAGAAGGAGAGCTACGTAATAAATTTCCCGATATTGATATTGATAATTCTGTATTTGATTATACTAATAATCGTCAATTTTATATAGAAAACAGATATCGCCTTGGAAATGATATAAAAAAACAAGTAGTTGAAGTGGAGAGTTCTTTCAATACATTTTGCCATACAATTGACGCTATAATGCTTAGGAAATTAAAGATAGAACAAAAGTGGCATGCATTCTATCAACTAAATATGAAAAACACATCCAATTTTTCAGTTCCAGGGTCAGGTAAGACAGCTACTGTTCTAGGAACGTATGCCTATTTAAAAGCTAATAACCTTGCTAATAAAATTGTAATGATAGGCCCTAAAAATGCATTTGGGTCATGGATAGATGAATTTACTATTTGTTTACCTACCGAGACGAAAAGATTTTACTTAAATATTCATTCAAAAGAAACTAATTCAGTAGAAAAAAGAAAGTTTTCGTTAAAATTTGATAGTGGAAATAAAGAGCTTATTTTAGTTAATTATGAATCTGTTAACTCATTGAAAAATGAGTTGTTAGAAATAATAGATAATCAAACTTTGTTAGTTTTTGATGAGGTTCATAAGATTAAAAATCCAGAAGGACAGCGTGCCGATGCATCTAAAGAAATTAGTAAGAATGCGGGTAGAATTATTGCCTTAACTGGGACACCTATTCCTAATTCATATGTTGATATATATAATCTGTTAAATATGTTGTATCCAGAAGACTATAAAGATTTCTTTGGTTTTACTAAAAATGAACTAAAAAAAGTTGATATTGACACTATGGATGAAATCAATGAAAAGATTAAACCATTTTTTTGTAGGATGAATAAGGATGATTTAGGTGTACCAAAGGCCGAAGAGGATGAATTATTAAAAGTTCACGCTACAGAGGCTGAAAACCAACTATTTAAAATTATTAAACAATCTTATCAAAATAATCTGTTTGGATTATTAGTTAGAGTAATGCAGTTAGAAAGTAATCCAAAAAAGCTACTTGAAAAAATTGATTACAGTGATTTAAGAGGAATAATTGATGATGAATCTTACGAATCAGCTGATGTAGAGGTAGTGGATTACTCTGAAGATGTAAATGTCCTAATAGAACAAATTAAGGAACCAGTAAAAGTTAAGAAGACAATTGAACTGACTGAGAGATTAGTTAGAGAAAATAAACCTGTAATTATTTGGTGTACGTTTGTGTCTTCCATAAAAACGTTAGAAAATAGATTATCTAAAAAAGGAATAAAAGTTAAGTGTATATATGGAGAAGTTGAATTAGATGAACGTTTGAAACTAATTGATGATTTTAAAAATCGTCAATTTGAAGTGCTAATAACTAACCCACATACGTTAGCTGAGTCAGTCTCTTTACATATGGTCTGTCATGATGCTATCTATTTTGAATATAGTTTTAACTTAGTTCATTTATTGCAATCTAAAGATAGAATTCATCGCTTAGGTCTTAAATCTAATCAATACACACAATACTACTTTTTACAACAATATTATGAATACGGTGGAAAAGAAGTTAGCATAGGTAATAAGATTTATCAACGTTTAAAAGAAAAAGAAGTTGTTATGATAGAAGCAATTAATAATGATGTTTTAGAGTCTGTAACGTCCTATGAGGAAGATTTAGAATTAATATTTGGAGAAGTTTTATTAATTTGACAAATCATATACAATAAAAATATTTTAGAATTAGTGAAATAAGTACTTATTGGAATGGCAACAGTTTTTTTGACAAATTTTATAAGGTGCAGAACTTCTTTCCGTATGCTATTCCGATTGTCCTTGACAATGAGCCTCCTCGGATGTGACGATCTTCAGCAGGAGCTAACAGTTAAAGTTAGACTGCCTCGCTAGCGTTAGCACATCCGAGCTCATTATCAAGGATTCGCTGCGCCAATCTCTGGTTACGGTAACCAACCGGTGTCTCGTAGCCAAGTGTACCGTGCAACCGAAGGTGGTTCCACCAATTGACATAGTCAAATAACTCCAAATCCAATTGTTGTAAGGTTTCAAATGTGTATTGATAGACAAATTCTACTTTCAACGACTTATAAGTTGATTCAGCTACGGCATTATCAAAAGGACAGCCTTTATGACTCAATGATCGATTGATGTCAAAAGTTGTTAATAATTCATCAATAGCTTGGTTATCAAACTCTTTTCCACGATCAGTATGAAAAATCTCAACCTCTGTCAGAGGTTGTTTGATACGGCTAAATGCTTTTTTTACTAGAACGGCATCTTTATGTTCTCCACAAGAATAGCCGAGAATTTCTCGATTGAACAGATCCAAAATGAAACAGATATAATTCCATTTTTTCCCGACTCGTACATAAGTCAAGTCTGTTACGATCGCTTCTAATGGGTTGTCTCTTAAGAATTTACGATTCAATACGTTTGTCGTTTTGGCTTCATTGCAAGTAGAATGATGTACTTTAAAATAAGCAACAGTATAGCTCGATTTTAATCCTCTATTTTTCATGATTCTACTAATTTTTCGTCGGCTGATCCGAATGCCTCGTTTTGATAAGGCTTTTTTTATTTTTCTTGAGCCGTAGGCCTTTCGGCTGCGGATAAATTCTTCAGCGACTACTTCTTCAAGTTCTGATTCGTCTTTCTTTGGTTTTGATTGATAATAATAGGACTGACGTGATAGACCTAATATTCTGCACATCGCTGATATAGGGTAAAGATGCTTATTCGCATCGATTACTTGTCTCTTCGTCCGAATATCAGCGCTGCTTGCTTTAAAATATCATTTTCCATTTCTAATTGCTGGTTTCTTTTACGTAGTTCTAACAATTCTTTTTGTTCAGGCGTAAGATTATCTTTTCCTTTGAATGAACCACTCGTTTTAGATTGCTTTACCCATTTGTCAAATGCTGAAGCCGTTAGTTCATATTCTCGAATGATTTCTACACGTGGCTTTCCAGCTAAGTAAAGATTGACGATTTGTTGCTTGAATTCTTGTGAAAAAGTTCTTCGTGTTCTCTTAGACATAAAAATTCCTCCTGGTATGTTTTCTTCTAGTCTACACACCTTAATTTTTCTGTCTAGTTAATTGTAGCCTATCCATCTATTAAGAAATACTTTTCTTGATGAGCGTCAATTTTTTTAACGGAAATCTATCCTATACTAAATTCAGTAAAGGAAAAGGAGGAATCAAAGGAAGCTATTTTAAACAAACCAAAATTATAGGAGGAATAGATCATGACTGAAAATAAAGCTTCTCAAGAAAGAACACCCCAAGAAAGATTTCAAGAAGAACAAGAACACAAGGAACATGTCCATCATACAAAAATTAATGCAGCGGCCATTTCGGATCATCTTTTAGGGAACATGCATACTTTACATGTGAAATTGCACCAATATCACTGGTATGTAAATGGCGCTAATTTCTTCACCCTGCATGAAAAATTTGAAGAATTGTATAATCAAAACGAAGAATGGTTCGACAAACTAGCAGAACGCTTGATTATTTCCGGTCATAAACCGGCTTCAACCACCGCTGAATTTGAAAAATATTCCATGCTTTCAGAAGATGCCATCAATAAATACGCTAAAGCAGAAGACATGGTTGAAAATATTATCGAAGATTTCAGAAGTACCCGTGAATTAACGATTCGTGCTATTCGTTTAGTACAAGATGAGGGTGACGATGCTTTAGAAGATACACTGATTGCTTTTAAAAATGACTTAGATAAAAACATTTGGATGCTGCAAGCGTTCATTGGCAAAGAGGCATTGGAAGACGACGATGCGTTTGATGAGGATGAAGATTAGGTTTTTCGTAAACATACATTTAAAAATTAAAGATTTTGGGGTTGGGACTCTTTCCAGCTCCCATTTTTTTGCCGTTAAAAAGACTTTTCTTGATGAGTGTCAATTTTTTTGAGGTAGGGGGCCTTTATACTAAATATAGGAAAGTTAAAAGAAGGACAATAAACTGATAAAGGGGAAGAACGAATTGACTCAATACACCCAACCACATGCAGCAGGAGACCACTCAGCTTGTATCCGCTTAGTCCCGATATTCAATCATTTGGAGGAAAGCTCGATGGATCGCATCGCTGGAAAAGCTCACACGAAGCACTATCAAAAAGGGGAGTTTCTGTTTCGCTCGCAAGAAAAAGATGATGCCTTGTATATTGTGAATCGCGGAAAAGTCCGCATCTATCGCTTGTCTAATTCTGGCAAAGAGCAACTAGTTCGTATTTTGAATCCGGGTGACTTTACAGGAGAGTGGACGTTGTTCAATCCTGATGCTGTGCACGAGGAATACGCAGAAGCTACTCGAGATACGTCTGTCTGCATGATTCAACAACATGATGTACAAGAGTTTCTAAAAGAGTATCATGCAATTTCGTTAAAGCTGCTAGGAGAAATGTCGCAGCGGTTAGAAAGCTCCGGACGTCAAACTGCACAAGTAGCCGTGGAGAGTGTCATTACCCGTTTAGTTTTGTTTTTGGCAGAAAATGTGGAACCTGAAATGGGCAACTCTCCCACCATCACCCTGCCGATGGCAAAAAAGGACATTGCTTCCTATTTAGGAACGACACCTGAGACCATCAGTCGCAAATTTGGAGAATTGGAGGACGAGGGATTGATTCAACAGCTGTCTGGGAAAAGGATCAAGATTCAGGATTTAGATGATTTATTGCTTTACAGCGAATAATCGGACACACTTTTTTCTACACGTTGGTGTTCTGTCGCTCTTCATTAACAACGGGACAGACCTCAGTGCTTTTGCTTCCATCTGTCCGTTTTTGGCTTTTTTAAGACAGAACGACCTTCATTCATTGGAAAAATAAAAGTACAAACATGATAATCCTCAAGTTTCTTTGTTTTATTTTTCTTTAAGATAGGGTTGCCGAACAAAACGTAAAAATAAGTAGAGGTGAATGTGCATTATTTTTGGGTGATAGTTGCCATCACGTTGTCAGCAGCGGGTGCATTCTTTGTCGTCCCTTTCACCAAGAACACGATTGGCGGCGAAGCAAAAACGTCTAACGTTGTTGAGGCAGATAGGTTAGCTATGGAAAAAGAAGAGGAAGTTGTAAAAGGAGCCGGCGTAATCGGACACGGAAAAGTGGCGTATTACGAAGCGAGTGACCAGGGAGCTAAAAGTGAATTCACTGTTTGGTTTCCATGGAGCTTAGCCGGAATCTTGTTCAGCATCACCATGACTAGAATGACGCGAAAAATTGAAGAAATGGAGCAAATAGAATGGGATTCGTATTAGGCGTTTTGAATCCCCATGTGGTGGAGATTGGTTCTGTTGTGATTCATTGGTATGGAGTCATTATTGCAGCGGGCATATTAGCGGCTCTCCAGTTGAGCACCAAGGAAGCAAAGAAAAAAGGACTGGAAGAGGATACCATTATCGATATGGCCTTATGGGCAATTCCGATTGGACTCCTCGGCGCTCGGCTTTATTATGTGTTATTTGAACTTGGTTATTATCTGCAAAATCCAGGACAAATCCTTGCGATTTGGAATGGCGGCATTGCGATTTATGGGGGATTGATTGCAGGAGGGGGTACGCTATATTGGTATGCAAAGAAAAAAGGTACTTCTTTGGCACTCGTTCTTGATATTTTAGCGCCCAATGTATTGTTAGCCCAGTCCATTGGTCGTTAGGGCAATTTTATGAATCAGGAAGCTCATGGTGGACCGGTTACTCGTCAATTCTTGGAAAATCTTTATTTACCTGAATTTATCATTGAACAAATGAATATCAATGGTACCTACTACCATCCGACTTTTTTATACGAGTCATTGTGGAGTTTGTTGGGCTTTGTCCTCATCGTCACTATACGGAACCGAAAACAGCTTTTGCGTCAAGGAGAAGTCGCTTTGAGTTACGTTTTGTGGTACTCAGTGGGTCGGTTCTTCATTGAAGGTATGCGAACGGACAGTTTATGGATTGGCGAGTGGATCCGCGTTTCGCAAGCCTTGTCTCTGGCCCTGTTTATTGGCGCGATTGTAGTATGGTTTATACGCAGACAAGATTATCCACCAATTTCTTATTATTCTGATGGCAATAAGGGGCAGAAAAAGACTATTAAGATGGTGAATTGAGCAAAAAGATAAAAAGAAGTGCAAAACTTGATATGCGTCAATTTTCGTTTGCTAAAAGTGAGCTATACTACAGTTGTAAAGAGGAAAAGGCAGTGTTCATTAATCTGCTGCCGATAAAATAAAAACACATAAAGGAGATAGGAATTATGGAAAAAGCTATATTGCAATTAGAAACGTTGTCTTGTCCAAGTTGTATGCAAAAAATTGAAGGTGCCGTGAAATCAGTTAACGGTATTGATAAAGACAGCATTAAAGTATTATTCAACTCCAGCAAAGTCAAAACCAATTTTGATTCAGCTGTCACTTCGATTGAAGAGATTCAAAAAGCTATCGAAAACGTAGGCTATCCGGTCCTTAAAGCAAAAGTCAAGGCCGCTTAACAGATTAAATGAACTAGGCAATTCTGGAAGAAAAGCTATTTTTCCAGGATTGCTTTTTTTGTTGCAATCCGATTCGAGGTGCTTAGAAACGATAAAAGAGAACTTTCTAAACTTGATGTCAGTCAATTAATTACTTAGGCAATTATCTTATACTGTGTTTATCAATAAAAGAGAAATTAAATTTGGAGGGAAAAAGCATGCAACAATATATATTAAGCAAGAAAAATGTTATCACCGTCATCAGTGGATTGTTAATCGTACTCGGTTTCTTCAGTCACTTTGTTTTAGAAAACGTAGGACTTTCAGAGTGGTCTTTGATCATCGCCTCTGTCTTTGGGATTACGCCAATTGCCATTCAAGCGTTTCAAGCAATGAAAGTCAAAGTCATCAGTATTGATGTCTTAGTCAGTATTGCAGCGATTGGTGCGCTTTTTATTCAAAATTATGAAGAATCGGCTATTGTCACGTTCTTATTCTTATTCGGACACTACTTGGAACAACGAACATTGAACCAAACGCGATCTGCTATCAAAGAATTGACTGAAATGGCACCCGAAAGCGCCTTGAAACAAATGGATAATGGCGAATTTGAAGAAGTAGAAGTGGATGATATAGATGAAGGGGATATCTTGCTCGTTAAAACGGGTGCGAAAGTTCCAGTAGATGGCATAGTCCTTACGGGTGAAGGGCATATCAATGAAGCTAGCATTACAGGTGAAGCTGTTCCAGTCAACAAGCTAGCTGATGCAGAAGTTTTTGCAGGAACCATTTTAGAAAACGGAACGATTCAAATCAGAGCTGACCGAGTTGGTGAGGACACCACATTTGGAAAAATTATTGAACTCGTGGAAGAAGCACAAGATTCTAAATCCGAAGCGGAACGGTTCATTGATCGCTTTTCTAAATACTACACACCAGCTGTCTTGGTTCTGGCAATTGTTGTATGGGCGTTCAGTCAAAATATTGAGTTAGCAATCACCATCTTGGTTCTAGGTTGCCCAGGCGCATTAGTTATCGGAGTGCCTGTCTCAAACGTTGCTGGTATTGGGAATGGTGCTCGTAATGGTGTTCTTTTAAAAGGGAGTGAAGTCATTCAAGACTTCAGCAATGTGGATACAATTGTATTTGATAAGACAGGTACTTTAACTGTCGGAAACCCAACCGTTGCAGCGACTGAACTGTATGAAAAAGATCCTGCTGAAACGCTTGGCTATCTGGCCAGTGTGGAACGGGAATCAGATCATCCATTAGCAAAAGCGGTCTTAAATCAAATTGGAGAAACAAACTTTTATCCTGTTGAAGGAACTGAAGTCGTGAAAGGCGGCGGAATCGTTTCAAGTGTAGCTGGACATAGAGTGGCTGTTGGGAATGTGGCCTTGATGGAAAAAGAAAATGTCACTCTCAGCAAAAAAGTGCAAAAAGATGTCAAACGGTTTGAACAACAAGGGAACTCTCTCGTTTTGACAGCGGTCGACGGTGAATTAAAAGTACTGATGGGCATTCGCGATCAAGTCCGTCCGGGTGTGAAAGCTAATTTGCAGGAATTAAAAGACTTGGGCGTGAAAAATCTAGTCGTTCTTTCAGGAGATAACCAAGGAACCGTTGATGTGGTCGCCGGCGAACTTGGTTTGACCGAAGCTCACGGCCACATGTTGCCGGAAGACAAATCGGCTTATATCGGAAAACTTCAACAACGTGGTCAAATTGTAGCCTTTGTTGGAGATGGCGTTAACGATAGTCCGTCCTTAGCTTTAGCAGACATTGGAATCGCAATGGGAAGCGGAACGGACGTAGCGATTGAAACATCCGATGTCGTTTTAATGAACTCGAACTTCAGCAACTTGCCTCACGCATTAGGATTAGTAAAAGCCACCGCAAATAATATGAAACAAAATATCGTGATTTCAATTGGAGTAGTGTTGGTCTTGTTGACCAGCGTCTTCTTCAGCGAATGGATGAATATGTCTATCGGAATGTTGGTTCATGAAGGTAGTATCTTGGTGGTAATTTTCAATGGCATGAGATTAATGAAGTATAAGTTGAAAGGTCGAAAAGAATAAAAAGAAGTATCAGCACCTGCAGAGAAAGTAAAAATATCTTAAGAATAAATTTTTTGGTATATTATATATACAAATGAGAGCAGGCTCATAGTCAACTTGATATAAATCCGGAACATAAGGGTCCGGCGGGTGGCGAGCACCAAAACTAAACTCGATACAAATCCGGAACGTAAGGGTCCGGCGGGTGGCAAGCACCAAAATTAAACCTGTATAAAAGGCTGCTCTTTTGAGCAGCTTTTTTTATTGGGAAAAAGGAGCATTCTTCGCACGTGGCAAAAAAAGAATACAAACGCATGTCTATAAAAGAGACAACCCAAATTACCAGACAGTTAAACGCGATTTATAAGGCTGCCCATCTCTTACAAGAACATTTTGTAGATAAAAAAGTATCCTTTGTCGGAGAAGTCTCAACGGTAGCGATTATTTTTTCGACAACTAATTTTATCTGATGATGTTCTTAAAGAATTAGATAAATTAGAAAGAGCCGGTAGTTCAATTGTATTAACGGCAGTTGATCGTAAGTTAATTATTTTAATGGGAATCTGTGACCAAGTTCGAGCAGGTGTTAAACAAGACCTACAAAAATTAAAATCACTTGGTGTTAAAAATCTCACTGTATTATCAGGGGATAATCAAGGCACAGTTAATTTAGTTAAAAAGGAGCTAGGATTAACCGAGGCTCATGGCGATATGTTACCTGAGGACAAGTCAATTTGAGTACAATTGAAAGAGCTATTGAAAACCTAGTATATTCAGTTATTAGTTCAAAAGTAAAGGAAGGTGTATAAAATGACAACAGCAAATGAAAGACAAGAAAAATTAGCTGCTGAAAAAGCATATAAAGAACACATTCATCATACCAAGATTAATGCTGTAGCTGTCACAGATCATATACTTGCTAATATCCATACCTTACATGTAAAATTACATCAATATCATTGGTATGTAAAAGGCACAAATTTCTATTCATTGCATAGTGTTTTTGAGAATTTATACAATGAGAATGAGACATGGTTTGATAAGATTGCAGAACGTTTACTAGCTTCAGGATTTAAGCCAGCTTCAACGACTACTGAATTTCAGGAATTTACAATAATTTCTGAAGATCCGTCTGAAAAATATTATTCTGCTGAAGAAATGGTCATACAGTTAGTAGAAGATTTTAGGACTAATCGTGAATTTACCGTTCGTGCAATGCGTTTAGCACAAGAAGAAGCAGATGATGCATTAGAAGATTTACTAATTAGTTATAAAGATTACTTAGATATAAATATTTGGCAACTTCAAGCCTTTGTTAACAAGGATGCGTTAGAAGATGATGACTATATAGATAACGATTAATTAGGAGGAAAGCTGTATGGCACACCATCACCACCATAGTCATATAGATTGTATACGTTTAGTTCCGATTTTTAATCACCTAAATGAAGAACAAATGAGTTTAATTGCGCAATCAGCGCAAGAAGTACATTATGCAAAGAATGCGTTGTTATTTGGAAATGGTGATAAAGATGACACACTTTATATTATAAATAATGGGCGTGTACGTGTTTATAACTTAAATGAATCTGGTCGTGAACAAACTGTACGCATATTAAATCCTGGTGATTTTATGGGAGAAGTGGCTATTTTTCAAACTGAAAGTTACCATTCTAATTATGCTGAAGCAATATCAGAAGTGAGCATATGTAGAATTCATAAAAAGGATATGGATGACTATTTAGGCGCTTACCCAGAAATTATGAGAAGAATACTATCAGATGTTACGAAACGTTTACAGGTATCAGAAAAGCAAACGATGCAGGTTGGTATGGAGCAAGTAGAGTCTCGTATTATTGATTTTCTATCAGAATACGTTGAAGATGAAGAAAACCATACTTATGTGACTTTACCAATGTCGAAAAAAGATCTAGCCTCGTACTTGGGTACAACCCCAGAAACAATAAGTCGTAAGTTCTCATCATTGGAAGAGAGAGGTTTAATTAAACAGCATACTCAAAAATATGTTGAGATATTTGATTTAGATAAGTTATTATTTGCATCAAGTTAAGTTAAATGGTTCTGTGTCAAATAGTATTGGTCACCAACACTATTTATCATAGAACCCAATTTTTTAGTACAATGATCCATGGTGATATCCTTTCTTGGTGTAGTTTTGTTTTAGAAGCCTAGAAAGTCAGCATAATTATCAATCTCATTTTCGTAAATATAAGTGGCAATATCTTTCATCACACTTATTTTATTTGTTTTCGTTAATTCAAAATAACTTTCAACATCAGCACCACCATGACCAACTATTTCATCACGTGAATATTGATATTTTTCAGGATTATCCAAATGAATAAAATATCTAATCATTCCACGTCCTGAACCAACTTTTTGTGGTGCAGGCACATTCAAAGGTTCAATAATTTTCTCAACTGCTTTTAACGTAATCGGCCCATCAGCCGATAACATTACATGCCAATGCGGTTTTTTGATCGTTCCATCAGGATTGAAATCTTTATCATGCAAGGGACTTTCAATCCAACGCATATGCGTTTCGTCTAAAATCTCTCGCCAATTTTTTGGCGCACTCTCTGGATACACAATAAATGCCCAAACTCTTTCACTTCACTGACAACACCTTCTACTAGCGTTTTTATCTGTTCAGCCGTTACACTCTTAGATTTCTCAAAGAAAGCCGTAAAACCTCTGTAAATGCCCTTAATTTCGTTTTTAAGCGACTTATTCTCTTTTTCTAAATCTTCAATTGTTTCAATATTCCGATTACTCTTACGCACTAAATCATTGTATTCTTTCACTAATTCGCTATATTTCCCTTTAACTTTAGTGATTTCTTTAGGTAAATCAGTTTCCACATATTTCTTTAATCGCTCATTTGAGCTATATAAATCTTCATAGCCTTGTATTAAAGCATTTAATTTATCTTTAGGAATAATCACATTTCCTGTTTTACGTTCTTCATTTTTCATAAATTCATGTCGCAACTTACCAATATCAATGGTTTCGCCACTTGGTACTTTGACCGTTTTCATTTCGTCTTTTAAATCTAAACTCTCTTTCTTGATTGTTGGTGTTTTATCGTTCGATAACGCTAAAACTTCTGACTTCCGCTGTTCCAGCGTGGTAGTCATCTCTTTCAATTCGTCTTTCGCCTTTTTATATTCAGACACAGTTAAATTTTTACGCTCTGACCCTTTTTCGCCACGTTCAAGGTTAAACCCTCGCTCTTGCAAGTACGTTGGCAACTCGTCTTGTACCGCCTGAAAGGCTTGTCGATTAAAGACTGTCTTTGCAGATAGCTTATGTTCAGCGTTAAATGGCACAATCCCTAAGTGCATATGAGGTGTCGTTTCGTCCAAGTGAACTTGAGCGTAACGAATATTATTATCGCCAAATTTTTCAGCGAAGTAATCTTTCGCCTGTTCGAAAAAATCTTTAATTTCTTTATCGTCTTTATCTTTAAAAAATTGGTTGTCAGAAGTTATGATCCATTCGTTTATTAATATAGCATCTTTTCTGACGGCATGACTACTTGATTTGTTATCGTTAATAAATTGCTGAATATCCGTTTTGTAATTGTCTGTGCGATTGACCAAATCATAATTCAAATACGAGCGTTCCGTATCAATATCTTTGTTTGAATGATTGTCAGTTAACCGTTGATTATGATTACCCATTCCGACTAAATTTCCAGCTTTCATCTTTTGCATTCTTGCGACTAAATAACTCATCATAAGTCCTCCATTCTTTGGTTTGGCGAATTAGCGGTAAAAAAACGTATCTGAGGTTTGAGGTTAGGATTCAAAAAAATATAAGAAAAGCCCCATTTATGAAGCGACCCCCAAAAGTTAGACCAAAAAATCTAACTTTTTGGGGTCGTTATTTGTATGGCAAAATATCCTTTTGAATTAAAACTAAAAATCGTTAAAGAATATCTTAGTGGCGTGGGCGGATATCGGTATCTTGCCAACAAATACGGTATTTCAAGCAAGTCTCAAGTAAGTAATTGGGTGAATGCCTATCGTGAATACGGAGAGGAAGGTCTATTGAGAAAGCATCAAAATCAGAAATATTCTGTTCAATTTAAGTTAAATGCGCTAGAGTTATATCAAACAAGTGAGATGTCCTATCGAGAAGTTGCTAGCACTTTAGAAATGAACAACCCTGCGCTTATTGCCAATTGGATGCGTAATTTCAGAGAAGCAGGTATTGAGGGGCTCTCAAAAGAGAAAGGGCGACCACTTACTTTGACTAGAAAAAAAGAAAACAAAAAAGAAAATACAACAACTGAAGAACGCGAGCGTATCAAGGCATTAGAAAAGCAAGTCCGATCCCTTCAAATTGAGAATGCCTTTTTAAAAGAGTTGAGGAAGCTGCGAAAACAGGAAGCCCAGCAAAGACGCAAGAATCAATCGCACGAATCATCGCCAGCCTCCGAGGATCATTCAAACTAGTTGAGCTTCTTGAAACATTGAAATTTCCTAAAGCAACCTATATGTATTGGCAGAAACGGTTTGACAGACCAAACCCAGACCAAGAAATTGAAGAAAAAATGCTTGAAATTCGCAAGGAGCATAAAGACTATGGCTGTCTGCGACTAAAAAAAGAATTAGAGAATCAAGGGATTCATGTCAATAAAAAGAAGATTCAACGTCTGATAAAAAAACTAGGTATCGAAGTAAAGTCTTACACTCGAAAATCTCGACGGTACAATTCTTATCGTGGGAAGGTTGGTACTGTCGCCAAAAATCGTATTCATCGTCGGTTTTATACAAATATCTGTCACCAAAAAATTACAACTGATACCACAGAGTTTAAGTATTATGAAGTAGACACCACAGGTGTCGTTCGTCAGAAAAAGCTGTATTTAGATCCTTTCATGGATTTCTACAATAGTGAAATTCTATCTTATCGGATTTCTGAAAAACCAAACGCACTAGCCATAATGGAAGGATTAGAAGAAGCAATCCAGATGACAAATGATTGTCCATTTCGTAGAACCTTCCATTCAGATCAAGGATGGGCCTATCAAATGAATGCTTATAAGAATAAATTGAAGCAGCATAAAATCTTCAAGAGTATGTCTCGTAAAGGGAATTGTTTAGATAACTCACCTATGGAAAACTTCTTTGGTTTATTAAAGCAAGAGATTTTTCATGGAGAAGTCTATCGGAGTTTAGATGAATTGAAAACAAAAATTGACCAATATATCTATTATTACAACCATAAACGCATCAAAAAGAAATTAAATTGGCGAAGTCCGGTTCAGTTTCGAGAAGCTGTAAAAACAGCTGTCTAACAGTTAATCTTATCGTACAAAAAAGGAGTGGATTTCTCCACTCCATAAAAGTCTAACTTTTTGGGGTCACTACATTAAGGGGCTTTTTTATCTATAAAATAAAGTTCAGAAAAGTCTCAATCGTGCCACTTTCATACATGATGTATAGTCCAAGTGGAATGAATACTAAGGGCACAATGATTCGCTCGTATTTTTCAATTGTCTCGGATATTAACGGAATAGAAGATAGCACCCGACTAAGCTCGCAAAAGATAATTATGCCGATTGCAAACACAAGCAACGCCACGAGGGTCTGTGACCAATCTAACGAAGCAAAATAAGGTATATAGATACCTAAATTATCTCCGCCAGACGCAATTGTCAGCAATGTGACTGTCCAAAACAGTTGATTTGCCTTGCTTTGTTCTAATCTTTCAATAATTTCTTCCTCTTCCTCTTCTTCTTCCTCACCTTCTCCAACAATTGCAAAGCGAATCCCTAAATAGATAGGGATTAAACCAAGCAATCCAACCATCCATGCTTCAGGCACGAAATTGACGACATAAGCAGCAACTAAACTCGCCCCTACAAGTAAGCCAGTTCCTAGATATTGCCCCGCATAAATATGCCATTTCTGTTTATTCTGTGATAGCTGTGCAAATAAAATAATTAAAATAATTAAATAATCGATACTGGTGGAAATATAAACACCAATAGCAGATATGATTGTCTGTCCCATAAAAAAACCTCCTGTATTAGTCAGTAATAAATCAGCAGATTTTAGGAGAGCACAGACACATTAATTTAGCTATCGCTAATGGGTAATGTCGAACGTAGGAAAGCATTTTACTCCTCCTCAAAACGTAGTTACAAAGTAATTTCTAACTGGAATTCGGTGACTACTTCCTTGTAAAGTATAACCCACTATACTTTACAAGGTAAAGTGTGGGCTCTCCGAGGGGTCTTGCAGACGGCTCTGTCGGCTCTTTTGAGCCGAGTATCAGCGCACCCTTATGGTGCATTTAGCTGATACCTGTTTGACGTTTTGCTACTCTACCTTTTCGGTAGGTATGCAAACCTCAAACCAAAATAAAAACCCCCTTTGACTTTAGTCAGGGGGCTTTTATATTTAAGTGCATTTAATTTTGAAGATTACCCCCAAAATATAGACCAAAAACATCGACATTATTATTAATGGTTTGATGAAAACGAGTGATATTTTTGAACGTAAATTCATCACTATGATTTTCAAAGTATCTTCTTAACTGAATAATATTTTTTAAATCATTATCTGCAACAACAGTTAATAATTCATCTTTAAATTTACCAGTCATCTCTCAAAAATCTCCTAGCTATTTTTCTTCTTTAACCACATACCGTCAATCATCTTGTTGATTGCTAAAGTATTATTATTAATTGCCACGTCAAACCATTCATCTGATTTTTGAATACAAATCATTAAAAATTGTAATTATGATATTGATTTTTGGGATTCTTTTCCAGCTGGAATGGACGAGTTAGCGAAAATTTTTAGAATGGTTGTCATGGGTGAAGATACCGTAAAAGGAATTGCATTAACTATGGAAATATTGCGGATGCTGCGACTATAGCTAAAGAAGCCTTAGAGGCGTTCTGTGACTTACTACAAGAAGAAGGAAAAGGTTGCTTTAAAGATCCAGAAAAAATTGCCAAATCATTCAACGTGCATTTACCATGAGTTATCGTTTAGGTAGACTTGCACAAGAATCCATCAATGTCGTTCTAAGTGTTCTTGTACGTGAAATTCGTGCGCTTGAAAAGAACATCAAAGACTTGGAAAAGCAATCAAGCAATTATTTGTCGGCATTCGAGAATATCAATATTTGCCCGGTGTTCCAGGTATTGGAAAGGTGTACTCCACTTAATTAATCGTTGAAATCGGTCAAATTGAACGATTGGAAAATCAAATCAAAATTTCTGATATCGAAAAGACGATTCAGTTGATTGAATCGAAAATTGACGAACTAAAAAAAGGTGTGTGAGATAGCATGTCAAAGAAACGAATTCCGGTATTTTTAGACACGGAACATGAAGATGCTTTGAAAGAATTAAAAACCTATCTGCCCGTTGACGAGGATATTAAAGACAGTCCGATGATTCGATATGCGCTGCTTGAATTACTTAATCGGGTGAGAAAAGAAATAAATTTCGAAAAAAAAGTATTGGATTCTTTGTCATTATTAGAGATTATGACCAATGCAAAATTGGAGCAAGATCATACCAAAATACAAGAACTTTTTTCTTCTGATGTTTATCAAGAAGCAGTCACAATGAGTAAGAAAGTTGTTCGAAATAAGAACTATCGCTTCAAAAATAGGAAGGACGAATCAAAGAAAGAAGAAAAGAAAAAGGTCAAATCTGTTCAAGAAGATGTCAAAAAAGAACGTGATTTTAATGATATTGTTTCCCAATATTTACCAAAATAATTGAGGGTTGATGATGGCACCTAGGTGGTACTTTTTGTAAAAAGTGCCACCTAGGTGCCATCGGTAGTGGTATCTGGGTTTCACTAAAAAAGCCTCAATGATATCACTTTGAAATCTCTTAAAACCCAATAGGCACAGCCTATTTTCCACCTTCTAACTAGAAGGTGGGGGTATCTACCTTATGCTCTTTCCCTTTTTTGATCTAAAAGAAGCAATCGATTTACCAGTTCCTTCCCTTTTTTATCAATATTTTTTCCTAAACGCTGAGTATTAATTGTCGCTTTTCATTTTTATTTTAATATTCAAATTGAAGACAAGGAGTTCGGTTATTTGATTTATACAATTAGTGACATTCAAAAATTATGTACACCAATATTTTTAGAATGGGAAATAAAAAAAGCTTTTTTGTTTGGATCATACGCTCGAAACGAAGCAACAGAAACCAGTGATTTAGATATTTTAATCGACGGTGAAGGGTCTTTGCTCCACAATATATTTGATGTGATTCGGTTAAAAAGTAAATTAAGTAGCGCATTAAAAAAAGAGATCGACCTTATTACACTACGTGCAATCAACTCAGAAACAAACAAAAAAAGAAACCCACTTCTCAAAGAAAATATAGAAGCAGATTGTGTAATGATTTATGATTTTAAAACGAGCGACTCATTTAAAGTAAAGGGTTGAAGCGCAGATACCATTGATCAATTTTTACAAAACTTTTGATTAGCTAGAGAGAAAAAACTTTGCAAAATAGTTTACTTTCGTTATGATAAAAAAGAGAAATGGCGTACAGCGTCTGCACAGCAAACGCTGTAGGATTTTTGCGCTAGCAAAAAATCCTTGTAGCCTTTCTGGGCCACTTCAGCTTGCTGTGCGAGCTGAAGTGACCGTGACCCCCATTTACTAATAGGGGGGGTAGGAAACGACTTCCTACATGTAACGAGGTCAGAAAAACCTTAGTGCTGCAAGGGATTGAGCAATTTTAAAGTTGGTTACATTTTTGACCGATAAAAGTTGAGAATGTAACCAACTTTTTTAGACAGAAAATCGCAAATAGTTTCAATGTGAAAAAACGATCGGTACTGATTGCTGCATTTTGATTTTTTCCAAATTTCTTGCTATAATAAATGTGCGAAGCGATATTAAAGAACAAGCATGTTTACACCAAAAAGCCCTCCTACTGCGAATAGGAGGGCTTTTTTTGCGCTGTTGCGACTCCAGCGTTGGGGCCAGAAGGCAACTGCTTCGACTATCGGCTAATCGTCTAGCCAGCGATCAACTAGTAAGAGTACTAGACCCACGAATAGTGGAGCGATAATCAGCGATATTAAAGTTTCCAGCATATTTACACCCCCTCACGGGGCAGTTGCCATTAACGAGTATAACATGAACAATTCAAGTGATCAGTTGTTTCTTTATTTTCTATTGCCTTTATAATAATCCATAAAAAGAGGAGTTGATCTTGTGCACGGTGCAGAGGATTCTCGGCTAACCTATGAACTTTCCCGCTACTTTACCAATACAGAATGGGATCGAATCGAGCGAACCAAAAAAATTTATGAAAGGATCAAGAGTGAGGAAGAACTGAACCGACTCAGTAAATCCACAAAAATCCCTTTCGACCATTTACTGCTGATCATGCAAGGTGAGATCATAGCGGACGACTATACACTAAAATTACTAGAAGAAAACATGTAGTTTTCTTACTGCATGTTCCTCTACTTTGATTGCTGCATTCAATCGGTTTCGCTTGGCAAAGCGAATTCATGTATACTAAAAGAAAAACAAACGAGGTGGCACCCTTGTGACAACGGACAGATAACCAAAACAAATGTTGACAGTAAAAGAACTTGCTGAATTTTTTGGTATCAGCAGACAAGCTAGGTCGTCCCGATTTGCTTGAAGCGTTCGAAGTTCCTGACACAGCAGCTGCACGTATACTAAGACTAAAAACTGATAGACCAACATTAAGAAAAGAGAATATATTATAGAAAATATAACTTTAAGGTGGAATAGTTATGGGTAAATTCTTTTCAAAATATGATTATTTTTTATATTTTATTGTCGCTATTTTAAGTTTAATCGCATTTCTAGCAAGACATAGTACAATTTGGTTAGTGTTATTTTTCGGGTGGTTAAGTATTGGATTTACTCATGTTGCAAGAAAAAAGCACAAGTAGCAAAGTAAAAAAAAACTTGCAAAGATTTTTCTTTGCAAGTTTTTTTTTACTTTAATTGAGATCTTATCCATTCTATTGCAGAACTTTTGCTATTATTTGTTCGAACATCTGGATTAATAGGAACATTTTTATAAATTTTATTTGTTCTGTCTTTTACAAAAGCAGAAGTTATTTGTAATGTCGATCCATCGTATAAATAGACAGTTTGATTGGCAGAAGTGTAACCTGCTGAATCAGACCCAAAAAATTTAACATTAGGGATCCCCTTAAAGCACAAAGCGGTTAATTCGCCAGAACTCCCTGTATTACTGTCTATTAATATGGCAATCGGCACTTTTTTTATTTTTTTGTTATCACTTATTTTTATTGTTGAGATGTTACTGTTTAATTCGCCACTTTTAAGAGTTACAGGCTCTAAATCGTTGTTTTTATCTACATAACTAAATAATTTACCATCTGGTAATATGGCAGATAGACCTAATATCATAGGAGCCATATCTCCTCCTGTATTTCCACATAAATCAACAATTACGGACTTATAAATTTTCTTATGCAATGCCGTTTCTAAAATAGTAGTATACTCTTCGGCTTCTTTATCACTTCCAGTAAATGCAGGAATAGTTAATACTAAAATATCATTTTCGACTTCTGCCTTGGGTTTTACATATTCTTCAATACTTTTTTTTGACATATTTTCTTCATCTTCAATAAACGAATGCTTGCCTCCTGCAACTTTAATCGCCTTTTTTAAATTAGGGATTGTTTCTGCATAATCTTTAGCATTTGATGTTTCTTGTATCGTATTTTTTTTAGTTTCTACCCATTCTTTTGAGTCAGTGAACAGCCCAAGTTCGTCCATGTTATTTAGGGCAACTTGTACATACTTCTGAGGGGATGGTGGTACTAAATATATGTTTAATTTATACCCCCAAAAATAGATAATCCCTAAAAATAAAACACATATTGTCACTACAGCTAATAAAATACGCTTCACCATTTTCATACTAAGTATTCTCCATAAATGATTTTAATATTATTAAAACATAATTTGGATGGAAAACCATGGACCTTACGACCGATTAGTGATAAAAACTATTAGCGTTCATTTTTCTCTCTAATCTCTAAATAGTTGCTTATTATATTTTTTTCATATGCATTTTTGAAAAATATTTTCTAATTGATTAGAAAGGATCTTATTGAAATTCGTTTATTAGATCGGATTCCTGTATACTAAAAGAAAAACAAACGAGGTGACACCCTTGTGACAACGGATAGATAACCAAAACAAATGTTGACAGTAAAAGAACTTGCTGAACTTTTTGGTATCAGCAGACAAGCTATGAGGAAACATGCTGACAACCTAGAGCCAACATACCTTGCCAAAAACAGCCAAGGGTATAAGACAGTTCTGTGGTCGGGAGTGTTGCACCTTGCTGACAAGCTAGGACGTGCTGAGTTGCTTGAAGCGTTCGAACTTCCTGACGCAGCAAGCTCTGACAGTATAGAAACGAAGTTGTTTGCACAGTTGCAACAAAAGGACGCACAAATTGAGCAGCTGCAGTCGTTATTAGCCCAACAACAAAAACTTCTTGATCAGCAACAACAACTAACTTTGCAAGCGAACAAACAAATACTGCTTCTGACGTCGCAGGAACACTTCTCATAAGATTTAAACAAAGAATCCAACAATGATACCAAAAATTTTAAAACGTCTCAAAGTGGTTATGAGACCCCCTCAGAACATAAGGGGAAATTTACTCCTGAAAATGAAGTCGTGCGACTGAAACAAGAAAGACAGAAGAAGTGGTGGCACTTTTTCCGTGAAACCTAAGATAGCGTTGAAAGGATGAATTGTGTATGTCGTTTTCAGCTTATGTTGACAGCTATCCGATTACTGCGTATATCGTGGGGCACCTTGGTTTGTCGGTGAGTGATTTTTGTCGGCGGTATGAATTTGATCCCACGATCGTCAGCGGCTGGCAGACAGCGAATCGTTCCGTTTTCTCCTTGCCTGCTGACTTTGTGGAATGCCTGGCTATTACGTCCGACAAAACAGCGGATTAAGTCCGCTGCATTTTACGCTTGTTAGAAAAGCAACATTTCGCTTATCTTGCGACGAGTCCAGCTTGGAACATAACACCGTTCCAACTCGTCCCCCCGATTTCTTCAAAAAAGATCCAAAGAGAAGAAGCTTGATTTACCGACGTTTTAGGCTCTCAACATAGCTAGACCAATTGAAAATCACAAAGAACGCCCGTCAATCGTTGCCATTTTGAGAAACAAAGACGAAAAAAGACCTGGAAACTCCAGGTCTTTTTTGATATAAAATTCAGGTTCAAACGACAGCTGTGTGTATCACCTATCATGAAAAGAGGAATAATGTGCGATTATTTGATGTTCACCAATTTGAATTACCTGAAAAAGAGGTGATCGATTGGGAAAAAACCAAAGGAGAGATCGGATCGATGCTCTCTAGTTATCTTGTTTCAAGAGAAAGGATGGGATTGACGAGGATGCCGCCGATCCATTCAACGTATTCGCTCTTAGACCAAGATATACCAGAAATCAAACACTCCAGCTTTGTTCAAGAAAATCAGCAGTTCAAACAAGAGTTTCTTTATTTTCACCACTTGTTTTCTTTGGGTCTGACGGCTATTAGCCATCCATATAAACCAGAAATCACCGATCGGAGACGAAAGATCTTTTTGATGCGTTTTGTTTACGGATTATCAATCAATCACGTGAGTGATCGGATCCATTATCAGAAAAATGTGATCGTCGATGATTCTCAATCAGGCTTACTGCAGTTTGCGAACGCTTTGTCTATTTTGGCTTTAAAAGAACAAGAGATCTCTGCCTGATCCTGGTATTTTTTTCTATCGATCACTTCGGGTTGTGTCAGCAACACGGTTTCTGAAGGAGCGGTGGTGGTGGCTGGAGCGACTGAAGGAACAAGCATTTCACTCGGATTTAGATATAAAAAAAACGCTAAAAGCCTTGATAAATATAGGTTTTTAGCGTGAGTTATGGTATAATATGAGTACAGTAAAGTTTGTGACGGTGGCGCTTTTTTTGAAAGTGAGGTGGTGCATTATGAATGTACTATCGAAATCTGAAGAAAGGAGTGGCCTTTTGCAAGATGTGGATATAATCGGCATTTTGTTAGCAATAGCGCCTGTTTTGTTAGCCTTCATTGGTTTAATCGAAGCATGTGTGAAACTAGCAGATACGATTATAAACACGCGTTCTTCTAAGCGTAAAAGCAAGAAGAAACGAAAAAAGAATGCAAAAAAATAACCGTCAGCTTTAGCCAGAGGACGATTATTTTTTAACAATTAATTAAACTGGCCACCGTCTTAAACGGTGCTGTAGGGGAGTTGTTAGCGCAACTCCTCTTTACATAGTAAGTATAGCAAGATTTCAGTGAAATATCAACCTTTTGCTCTACAGACGTGCCTTGCACGTCTATTTTTTTTGCCCTCCTAAGTGGTGGAGGCGGCTGGAACGTGGAGGGCAAAAAAGATCGCTTTTCTTTCTTAAAAAAAGGCCTAAGTACCACCATTGTTCCGAAATTTAACAAACCATTTCCTCGGTATTCTTAATCCATCAGGTACTTGAAATGGTTCTGTTGCAAAGTTTTAAATCTACTATCAAATAAGGTAGAATAATAGAAAAAGATAGCAGGAGGAATGACGATGAATCATTTTAAAGGCAAGCAATTTCAGCAGGATGTGATTATTGTAGCCGTGGGCTACTATCTTCGTTATAACCTTAGCTATCGTGAAGTTCAAGAAATCTTATATGATCGTGGCATTAACGTTTCTCATACGACGATTTATCGTTGGGTGCAAGAATATGGCAAACTACTCTATCAAATTTGGAAAAAGAAAAATAAAAAATCCTTTTATTCATGGAAAATGGATGAAACGTACATCAAAATTAAAGGAAAATGGCATTATTTGTATCGAGCCATCGATGCAGATGGTTTAACCTTGGATATTTGGTTACGTAAAAAACGGGACACACAAGCAGCCTATGCTTTTCTTAAGCGGTTAGTGAAGCAGTTTGATGAACCGAAGGTTGTAGTCACAGATAAAGCCCCCTCTATTACAAGTGCCTTTAAGAAACTAAAAGAATACGGCTTTTATCAAGGGACAGAACATCGTACCATTAAATACCTGAATAATTTGATTGAACAAGACCATCGTCCAGTAAAGAGACGCAATAAATTCTATCGAAGTTTACGCACTGCCTCTACCACGATTAAAGGCATGGAAGCCATTCGAGGATTACATAAGAAAACCCGAAAAGAAGGCACTCTCTTCGGGTTTTCGGTCTGTACTGAAATCAAGGTATTATTGGGAATCCCAGCTTAAATCATAGATACCGTAAGGGATTTTATTCTTTATTTAAAACTTTGCAACAGAACCGCTTTTCTTAAGCGGTTAGTGAAGCAGTTTGATGAACCGAAGGTTGTAGTCACAGATAAAGCCCCCTCTATTACAAGTGCCTTTAAGAAACTAAAAGAATACGGCTTTTATCAAGGGACAGAACATCGTACCATTAAATACCTGAATAATTTGATTGAACAAGACCATCGTCCAGTAAAGAGACGCAATAAATTCTATCGAAGTTTACGCACTGCCTCTACCACGATTAAAGGCATGGAAGCCATTCGAGGATTATATAAGAAAACCCGAAAAGAAGGCACTCTCTTCGGGTTTTCGGTCTGTACTGAAATCAAGGTATTATTGGGAATCCCAGCTTAAATCATAGATACCGTAAGGGATTTTATTCTTTATTTAAAACTTTGCAACAGAACCAACTCTTGACAATAATTGTTTACTAGTGTAAACTCTATTTAACATTAATGTTTACGTGAGTAAACGAAAGGGGGAGAGAATATGAGTACTATAGCTGTAGACCTTCATATAACCGATGCTGAATGGGAAGTTATGCGTGTAGTCTGGGCGAATGGTCGAGTGACTAGTAAAGAAGTCATTTCTACATTGGGAGAGAAAATGGACTGGAAACAAGCGACAACCAAAACGCTCTTAGGTCGACTCGTGGAAAAAGGCGCACTGAATACAGAACAAGAAGGTAGAAAATATATTTATTCGGCAAATATCGAAGAGAAAGAAGCGGTAAGAAGTTTTACAAACGATATTTTCAACCGTATTTGTCGAAAGAGTGTCGGGAATGTAGTAGGGAGTATCATTGAAGATCATGTCTTAAGCTTCGATGATATCCAGCGACTAGAAGAAATATTAGAGATGAAAAAAGCTTTCGCAGTAGAAGAAGTGGATTGTCAGTGTACAGAAGGGCAATGCGATTGCCATTTACATCATCATGGAGAATAAGGAGCGAAAAAATTGGAGAATAAATCGTTTGCCATAGAAGGTATGACCTGTGCGTCTTGTGCGCAGACAGTAGAAAAAGCGGCAAAAAAAGTACGTGGGGTCACACAGGCTTCCGTGAACCTAGCAACAGAAAAGTTGAGTATAGAATACAATGAAACAACTTTTTCGGTAGAAAATCTACAAAAAGCGGTGGATAATTCAGGGTATGAACTGATTGCCCAAGAAGGAACGACGCAAACCTTTGCAATTGAAGGGATGACCTGCGCATCCTGTGCACAGACAATTGAAAAAGCTGTCGGAAAGTTGTCGGGCGTAGATAAAGCTTCAGTCAATTTAGCGACAGAAAAAATGCAAGTTTCTTATAACCCGTCAGCAATTTCAGTATCTGATGTGACTGGTGCTGTATCCAATAGTGGTTATGCAGCCGTATTAGAAACAACTGAGACTCAAGATAATTCACGAGCAGAGAAGCGTGAGAAAAAAGAAAAAAGAATGAAGCAACTTTCAAATCGTTTTGGGATATCCATTATATTTACAATCCCTTTACTAATTATATCCATGGGTCATATGGTAGGTATGCCTCTACCAAATATCGTTGACCCAATGATAAATGCATTTAATTTTTCTCTTTTACAACTTATTCTGACTTTGCCGATAATGGTAGTAAGCTGGGAATATTTCCAGAAGGGATTCAAAACCTTATTTAAAGGTCACCCAAATATGGATTCCCTGATTGCCCTTGGTACCGCGGCCGCTTTTGTATACAGTCTGGCAGCGACGATCGGAGCTGGCTTAGGTTACGGCAACTTTTCCGATTTACTTTACTATGAAGTGACTGGAGTTATCTTAACTCTTCATACGTTAGGGTTATTTTTAGAAGAGCGATCAAAGGGGCAAATGTCCTCAGCGATTGAAAAATTAGTCAACTTGGTTCCTAAAACAGCTCGAGTGATACGTAATGGTGTGGAACAAGAGATTACTGTGGACGAAGTCGCTTTAGGAGATGTTATTCGAGTTCGTCCGGGAGAAAATATGCCTGTAGATGGTGTTGTTGTTGAGGGACGCACTTCAGTCGATGAATCAATGCTGACAGGAGAAAGTATCCCCGTGGAAAAGGAAAGTGGAGACGAGGTTATTGGGGCTAGTATCAATAAAAATGGTTCCATTGATTACCGCGCGACTCGAGTGGGAAGTGATACAACTCTATCTCAAATCATAAAATTAGTAGAAGATGCTCAAGGGTCTAAAGCCCCCATTGCTCGAATGGCCGATATCATTACCAGATATTTCGTACCGATTGTTATAGCATTAGCCGTTTTAGCAGGGATTGCTTGGTTAATTGCAGGTCAATCTGGAATATTTGCTTTATCCGTTATCATAACAACCCTTGTCATTGCTTGTCCATGTGCCTTAGGTTTGGCGACTCCAACAAGTATTATGGTTGGAACCGGAAAAGGGGCAGAACATGGTGTCTTGATAAAGAGTGGTGAGGCGTTAGAAACCACTCATAATTTAGACACGATTGTATTTGATAAAACAGGGACACTGACAGAAGGTAAACCTATCGTGACGGATATTTTGGTAACTCCTCTTATTACTAAAGAAAATCTTTTATATTATGCAGCTTCCGGTGAAACAGGTTCTGAACACCCATTAGGCGAAGCCATCGTACAGAAATCAAAAGAAGAGAACATGACATTAGCTAAACCAGATCATTTTGAAGCGATTCCTGGACACGGGATTCGAATTGAAATTGAGGGCAAAGATATGTACATTGGAAACCGTAAACTGATGCTAGAGCAAAAGATTGATTTATCAAGTGTGGAAAAAGAATCCGATCGTTTAGCAGACGAAGGAAAAACACCGATGTATCTCTCTGTTGATGGAGAACTAGCTGGAATTATCGCAGTAGCTGACACACTCAAGGAAAATAGTATGAAGGCTGTTAAAGAACTTAGAAGACGCGGTGTTGAAGTAATCATGATTACTGGAGATAACAAACGAACAGCCAAAGCGATTGCTAAGCAAGTGGGTATAGACAGTGTATTAAGTGAAGTATTACCTGAAGATAAAGCAGAGGAAGTCAAAAAACTACAAGAGGCAGGCAAGAAGGTAGCGATGGTTGGAGACGGCATTAACGATGCACCCGCATTAGCTCAAGCAGATGTCGGAATTGCAGTTGGATCAGGTACAGACGTGGCGATTGAATCGGCTGATATTGTCCTTATGCGTAATGATTTAACCGCTGTATTGACTGCGATTGATTTAAGTCATGCAACGCTACGAAACATTAAACAAAACTTGTTCTGGGCTTTTGCTTACAACCTTGTAGGTATTCCAGTTGCGATGGGTCTCTTGCATATTTTTGGCGGACCATTGATGAATCCAATGTTTGCGGCAGTCGCCATGAGTTTCAGCTCCGTATCGGTCTTGCTCAATGCTTTACGGTTAAGACGATTCAAACCAGCAGTTGTTTAGAAAACACGTAGCTTATTTGGGATTTAAACTTCTTCCTATTCTATATAATAGGAGAAGATAAAAAAAAAAAGGGGAATAAAATAATGAAAAAAGAAGTCTTATTAGATGGCGTAAAATGTGCAGGTTGTGCGAACACGGTACAAGAAAGATTTTCAGCTATTGAAGGGGTTGAATCTGTAGAGGTTGATTTAGCGACTAAAAAAGCAGTACTTGAAAGTCAAACAGAGATTGATACCGAAACGCTCAATGCTGCTTTAGCAGAAACTAACTATTCAGTATTAAGTGCATAAAGTACAAATACCATTTATTCATAGATAGTAGATAGAGATAAAGTATAGAACCCTTTTCATGAGAATTATATGCAGTGTTAGATGAGAAAGTTCTAAAACTTTAAAATTATTCTCTAATATAATAAGGAGGAATTAAAAATGAGTAATAACAAAAAACATTCGTCACATAGTCATCATAATCACGGCGACATGGATCACAGCAAGATGGACCATAGTCAGATGGATCACAGCAAGATGGACCATAGTCAGATGGATCACAGCAAGATGAATCACAGTGAAATGGATCATGGCGCAATGGGAGGGCATGCCCACCACCATCACGGTAGCTTTAAGGAGATTTTCTTGAAGTCACTCCCATTAGGAATTGCAATCTTACTCATTACTCCTATGATGGATATTCAGTTGCCTTTCCAAATTATTTTTCCTTATGCAGACGTTGTAGCGGCTGTATTGGCAACAATTCTATACATTTATGGCGGAAAACCATTCTACATGGGTGCGAAAGATGAGTTTAATTCAAAAGCTCCAGGCATGATGTCCTTGATTACTTTGGGAATAACGGTTTCTTATGCCTATAGTGTTTACGCAGTGGCCGCTCGATATGTGACCGGAGAACATGTCATGGACTTCTTCTTTGAGTTTACAACGTTAATTTTAATCATGTTATTAGGACACTGGATTGAAATGAAGGCATTGGGTGAAGCAGGGGACGCGCAAAAAGCATTGGCTGAGTTGGTGCCGAAAGATGCTCATGTTGTTTTAGAAGACGATTCGATTGAGACTCGTCCTGTGTCTGAACTTCAGATTGGAGATGTTATCCGTGTTCAAGCAGGAGAAAATGTTCCAGCTGATGGTATCATTATTCGCGGAGAATCACGTGTAAACGAAGCGCTTGTGACTGGGGAATCGAAACCAATTGAAAAAAATCCCGGAGATGAGGTCATCGGTGGATCAACCAATGGTGGCGGAGTCCTCTATGTGGAAATAAAGCAGACGGGCGATAAGTCCTTCATTTCTCAGGTTCAGGCATTAATCAGTCAAGCTCAAGGCCAATCTTCTCGAGCAGAAAATCTTGCACAAAAAGTTGCAGGATGGCTCTTTTATATTGCGGTTATTGTAGCGCTTATTGCCCTTGTCATATGGATGGTTATAGCTGATGTACCAACGGCAGTTATTTTTACAGTCACCACATTAGTTATTGCTTGTCCGCATGCCCTGGGTCTGGCTATTCCATTGGTGACTGCTCGTAGTACCAGCTTAGGGGCCAGTCGGGGATTATTAGTGAAAGACCGGGACGCTTTGGAGTTGACTACAAAAGCAGATGTTATAGTTTTAGATAAAACGGGAACTTTAACAACTGGTGAGTTTAAAGTATTAGATGTTGAACTCTTTAATGATAAATATACGAAAGATGAAATCGTTGCCTTATTGTCAGGTATCGAAGGTGGATCTAGTCACCCTATCGCTCAGTCAATTATTAGTTACGCAGAACAGCAAGGGATACGTCCAGTAAGTTTTGATTCGATTGATGTTATTTCTGGCGCTGGTGTAGAAGGTCAAGCTAACGGACATCGTTATCAATTAATCAGTCAAAAATCATATGGACGTAATCTGGATATGGATATTCCAAAAGGAGCAACCCTCAGTGTCTTAGTAGAAAACGACCAAGCAATCGGTGCTGTAGCTTTAGGGGATGAATTAAAACCGACAAGTAAAGACTTAATACAAGCCCTTAAAAAGAACAAGATTCAGCCGATTATGGCAACGGGTGACAATGAAAAAGCGGCTCAAGGAGCTGCAGAAATTTTAGGTATTGATTATCTAGCTAATCAATCTCCTCAAGACAAATATGAATTAATTGAAAAACTTAAAGCAGAAGGAAAGAAAGTTATCATGGTCGGTGACGGGGTCAACGATGCACCTTCTCTTGCATTAGCAGACGTTGGTATAGCTGTTGGTGCCGGAACTCAAGTAGCATTGGATTCAGCCGATGTCATCTTGACACAGTCAGACCCTGGCGACATTGAATCCTTTATCGAGTTGGCTCAGAAGACCACACGTAAGATGAAAGAAAATCTTGTTTGGGGAGCAGGGTATAACTTTATCGCGATCCCAATAGCTGCAGGAATACTAGCACCAATTGGCATAACATTAACTCCAGCAGTCGGTGCCGTCTTGATGTCACTTTCGACTGTAATTGTTGCCATCAATGCTATGACATTGAAATTAGAGCCAAAATAAACAGTTATTTGGCACATGAAATAATTGAATGACCTTATCGTGTAAAAATACAATAGTTTCACAGGAAAGGAAGAGATGAAATAATTTAAAAAATCATCTCTTCCTTTTTTAGTTTATAAGGAGGAAAAATTATGAGGCTGGTCCTTTTAGGGTTACCTGGTGCTGGGAAAGGCACCCAAGCTAAAAGAATCGCAGAGGAGTACCACCTGACGGCTATTTCAACTGGTGAAATGTTACGAGAAGCAACCAAGGAGAAAGATACATTCGGACTCAGAGTGCAAGAATATATGAATAAAGGAGAGCTAGTTCCAGATGAGTGGATAATCTCATTGGTTAAGAGTCGCTTACAAGCAAAAGATGTTGAAAATGGCTTTGTTCTAGATGGTTACCCACGTACCCTTCAGCAATAAGCCAGGTATTGCTTTGTTGCAAGCTTTGAATTATATGTTTTCTGGTATAATGGCTGGCTATTTTTTAAATGTTATTTGGCTGGATGCTTTTTTCTTTTACCATTCATTATTGACGAGATCCACTTTTTCATTGAAAAGAACATTCTGCTGAAGCGGTACATTGTGTGAATTTTTCTGTTGATTGTTTCGAATTTTTATATTGCATATATGGTTACTTTTTTTCAGTTCTATTCTTTTTTGCTGTGGGGTATCGAAGGCATCTTCGAATTGCGGAATTTAGTCGAATGCTGCTAAAACTTACTGTTTATGCACTATTAGCGTTATTAATGACGGCTGCACTTATTCTCCCCACATTGTTCTACTTGACGTAAGGGATTCGAAACACTGTTCAAACGATAGAATCAACTTTTTTTACTAAATTCTTAGCAAAGATTTTTAACGGAGTTTATTTTAATCGAACCTTTGTTAATACAACAAAATCAGTTTATCCGCATATATATAGTGACATACAATCACTTGTAGTGGTACCGACTTTCTTTCTCTCAAAGCAGATTACTCGTCGAGAATGTTTAATCTATGGCATGCGTTTCTTTTTAGTTTCCTATGTATCTATTTAATGGCACGGGCTCTAGACTTAGGTTTATGGGAAATGAAGAAAATACTAATCAGCTGAATTTTTTTGGTCAGTGATTCTAGGTTATTTGCTAGTAGTGTAGGAAATAAATTTTGCTTTATGGTTTTGGAATCAATTATTAATATTGCTACTTGCGGTCATTACGAGGATATTCCTTAGGAAAATCACAGTCTGAATCTTCCCTAGAAACTATAGAATGACAAGGGGGAGATGAGCAAATTCCTAATTGATTAAATAGGGTGCGTTACTAGTTAGCTCCATAGTAAGATTTTTTCAAAATTTTCTTGAGGTTGGATCAAAAAGGGCTCTTTTCAATTAGATTAAAGACACTCATAAAAAATAGGGAAACGAACTTATAATCGCGTTCGTTTCCCTATTTAATTTATTATGACCATAAAACAATTTGAATTTAGAAAGCACCTTCTTTCTTTGATAAAAAGTACTACTCGTAATCTGTCAGGACTGATAAGACTTTTTATATTAGCTAAATAAAGATTGGATATATTGATTAGCATTCTTAAATTCAACTGTATCGATCAGTGTGCCTTGTACAATCAATCTCGTTACAGCTTCCAAATCCCCGCATGTAACAAGAGTGATCATTTCTTTATTAGGAATATCATCAATGACTTCTACTTTTGATGGATCCACTTTTTCTTTCAAAGACACTTGGTAAATATAAATATTCTTTAAGTCTGTTACATATATTTTTTCTTTTAGAGAAATAAACTCTAATGGAGAAAATAATATAGTTTTATCTTTAGCACTATGGCTTGCTAAAGCATAATTTCGTTCTCCCATCTGCTGATTTGATTTCATTGTACCAGCCCCAGAAAGTAGTGAAATATTGTCTAAGCCTTTGTATATGGGTAAAGATAATTTTACATCGGGTATAGCGATACCACCTATTATAGGTAAATCACTGTTTTTAAATTGTGCTTTTAATACTAACTCATTTGAAATAGATTCAACAGAATCAAAGTCAAAGTTTCCTTTCCTTTTCAGATTGTCTTCCAAATCTTTCTTTGAATAATTTGCTATGTCATATTGTTGAACTTGTTTATTCAGTAAGTAAGATCGAATTTGAAAATTAAATATTAAAACTAAGCCTATAAGAAAAATGGTAATTAAAAGTAAATTTAAAAAAATACGCTTGATTCTTTTTATCATTTTTAGATTCCTAGAAATGGAGCAGGATCTACGAATCCAGACCAATTTGAGCTAGTCGCTATTCCAAAATGTAAATGAACTCCAGTTGAATTTCCTGTAGTCCCCATGGTGCCAATGGTCTGGCCAGCACTCACTGATTGGCCCAGTGTAGCAATAAAATTACTTAGGTGAAGGTAATATGAGTAGTAGCCATCTCCGTGATCAATAATAATGTAATTACCTGCGGATCCATCAAAGGATGCCTGCACTACAGTTCCTGATCTAGATGCCATGATAGGCGTTGACGAAGTTCCACCCATATCTATACCATCGTGAAAAGATCCAGAGAATCCAGTAGGATCAGATCTTCCGCCAAATGGACTTGTGACAATAATGTTGGCTACGGGTGCGCCCCAACCAGAAGAACTAGGGCTTTGAACCTGATTATTATTGGAAGAATTATTGTTGTCTTGGTACTCATCTTGATTAACTGAGTTAGATTCTTTATCCGAAGTTTCATTTGTGATCTGTTTTTCTTCCTGCGTATCAGTATTTCCTTGATCTGTTCCTATGTCTTCGTTACCATCTATTTGTGATACTTCGTTTTTCTGATCTTTTATAATAGATGCAGATTCTTCCTCTTGAGCTTTTAAAATAGCCGCAGCTTCTGCTTCTTTTTTCTTTTCCTCTGCTAGGGCTTTAAGTTCCTCTTCCCTTCTTTTTTCTGCTTCTTGTTTTTGATTTTCAAATTTTTCTTTCTCGGATTGCTCTGTCGCCAAAGAAGCGGATATCTCATTAATTTTTATACTTTGATTCAATTTAGCTTCTATAAGATTTTTTTCTTTCTCTTCGAGAGAGCGAGTTTCCTTTTCCGCATCTATAACTTTTTTCTCAGCTTCTTTTTTTAATTCATCTAAACTTTCTTTATCATCTATCTGAGCCTGCATAATCTCATTACTAGCAGAAATAAGCTTAGTCATACCAAAGGCTGCTGTGACTGCATCTGATAATGATTCAGCGTTTACCATGACAGATATTATAGAGTCACTTTTTTGATTTACTTGTGCATTCCGAGCTTGTTCTTCGATAAGTTTATTTCTAAGGTGTATTTTTTTCTCAAGAGTAGTAATTTTTTGATTAATTTCGGTAAGTTTTTTCTCAGATGTGTTTTTTTCCTTTAGCACTTTTTGATATTCATTTTCTAGCTGAGTTATTTTGTTATCTAAATCAGTAAGATAAATTTTAGCTGATTTTTGATCTTTCACAATCGTTTCAATTTTATCATTTTTTTCTTTAATTTTTTCCTCAATAGTCTGCGCTTTAACTAATATACTATTACTAAAAAATAGCGAAAACACAATGACCGAGGTAGATATAATTATTTTTTTCAAATTGATTTTTCACTTCCCTTATTTTTAATTGTGAAGAAATATTTTACAAATATTCTCCTCTCTATTTTTATGTGTATTACAGGTTCTATTAGGAACTGAAATTGGAATTACTATACAAAAAGTAATAGGATCCATATGCTACATTTCAATTTAATAGACAGATTTAAAATAACTAAAACTTATGGAGATTTTGTGGAGTAGAAACATATCTACATAAAATTCACACAACTGTAAAGTATGATATCAAAAGTTAATATAGGAGAACGAATTTAGTGGATAAAATATTGAGACTTACGAAACCTTGGGACTATCTCATTATTATTGGAGTCATTATGGCATCATTTTTACCATATTTACTATTTGATACTAATAAAAATGAAAATAATAGAGAAAGTAAAGATGTAATTGCAGTTGTTAAAATAGATGGAGAAGTCGTAGACAAATTTAACTTATCACAAGTTAGTGAGTCTTTAGAAAAAACATATTATCCTCAAAAAGGGAAATACAATATTATTGAAGTAGCTCCAGGGAAAATTAGGGTAAAAGAAGATAATAGTCCTGATCAAATTGCTGTTCGTACAGGCTGGATTAGTAGACCAGGGGAAATGAGTATATGTTTACCTCATAAATTGATTGTTGAAATTTTAGGAATAGAAGAGAATCCATTAATTTATTAGTATGACTAATAAATAATACAAATCCTACATTTACATTGATTACAGAATGGAGCCGAACTAGACTTTTAATAAGAAAAGTCATAGATATCAGGCCAAAGTAACTACTATCGTTATAATTGATTATATTAGGAATGTTGCATGTAGCACGTTTTATTAGAGATGACTAGGTTATAAAAATATTAATAATTGATATTAATAGGGATGGTGGTTATCATTACAGTGGATAATACTTATTTAACAGATGTGTTTAATCAATATAAATTACGCGAAAATTTACTGTATCAAACTTGGTTTATCAAAAGTGAAAAACGTTTGAAAGCGTTTAAAAAAGTTAGGAAATACGTACAAGTACTTATCAAACATGTCAATAACGGAACGTTCCCAACAGATTTTAAAAATTCAGCCCTAGAGGACATAATGAATGTAATTGCAGAACAAACAGAAATTTTTAAAGGAGCCAAGCATGCATTTATGTGGAAACCTAAATTGAGAATTCCGGATATTTATGAAAATAGGGAAAATCAGTTAGCTTTTTCACTTTGTCTTGATCAAATTCTTAAAGCTAATCAAGAAATTAAAATGTTATTTGCTATAAATATTCTAGCAGAAAAGAAAATCAGAGGGCTTGGTCCAGCTGTCGCAAACATTTTATATTTTCTAGAACCTACCATTTTCCCTCCTTTTAACACAGCTATTGTAAATGGATATAATTATCTTACGGGCTCGAAAATTCGCTTAGGTAAATGGGAGGACTATTTTAAACTCCGTGATGGTATGATTGAACTCAACTGCTTAGGAGGACTTTTTTCGAAAGATTTGGGTGCTATCTCAGCTTTTTTATTTGATATTGGGAAACTAAATTATATTGTTCGCGAAAATGAAGAAGAGTATGTCAGAATTTCAGAAAGTAACACACAGAAATTAATAAAACAGAAGTTGGAAAAAGAGGATGGCAAAAATGTGCACCAAAAAATCCAATATATCTTAGCTACTTTAGGTAATGAGATAGGTTATCATGCTTGGATTGCCTCAAACGATCATAATAGAATTGTAGATGGGAATCGCTTAGGAGATGTGTCTATACCTCTATTACCAGAAACAATCTATCAATTACCAAATCCGTTAAGTAGGACGATTGGTTTGATTGATGTTATTTGGTTTTCAAAAAATGGGGAACCGATATGTGCTTTTGAGGTTGAAAAATCGACGTCAATAATTTCTGGGATGAATCGAATGGATGATTTGTATTCGATTCATCAAGAAAATTTGATGATGTATATTGTCTCACCAGATCAACGTGAAGAGGAGATACGAGCACAATTTAATAGACCACATTATATGCGTAATCAAAATTTGCATGATCACTTACGATACATTCTATTTACAGATTTAGAGAAACATGCTAATTTTATGAAGAAATTTGGCAAAGATTTTACAATTTTAGCCCCGATATCTCATTATCCAAGTGGTGAACTAGTTCGGTAGTTATTCTGGACAAAGAAGTTGAAATTAATACGGTTAATTGTAGTATAAATAAGCATTTGGGCAGAATTGGAAATCAATCTTCCCTTTTTTTACGAGTAGCTTCCACATTTATAATGGCGCTCATTGCTATTGAATGTCTTAGCAACGTCTAGAAGAAAATCATCATATTAATGCTGCCCATGCTTCCATTTTAGTAACTTTTCGTTGAAGAAAATTGCGGATAGAGTGAATACTATCTATTCATAACCTAGAAATGTTATCTAAAAAGGTATTTTCCTTATATTCATCGAAGATAATGGTTTTATTTGCACTTAAAAAAGAAACAATAAATCTTACTTCTAGAATCCCCTGGTGTATGGACTACCCCATACACCAGGGAATGTTATGTACTCTTGGTGGAATGCAACGAGTGGATGGAATGATGAGGATCATTTTCTTTGGTGTCAGAAATACATAAAGAAAGATTATAAACCACGCATGCCTTATTCGTTTTATAAAGAGTAAAGTTAGACTAAATATTTTGAGAGAATCAATTCTATTCTGAACCATGAATTTAGTGAATTTTAAAGGAGTGTGAAATATAAATCACACTCCTTTAACTTATTTTAACCGTGATTTCAAATCGCTTAGTTCACTACTTAAGATATCATTTTGCTCTTTTAAATTTTCAAGATCCTGTTTCAATTGTTCGTCATCTTTTTCATTATGCGATCCTGAGTGCATACCCCTCATCATAAATATCATCATTATCGGACATAATAAAAGTAATAACCACTGCATTGTCATCGCTCCTTAACTAAGTTCTTTAGAGTAGCAACTTCTTCTTTTAATTGCTCAGTTTGGATTTTTAAACTTGCTATATCATTTTCGGAACCAGTGTGTTTTGAATGATCTTCTCCATGCATATGATGATGCCCAGCATGTCCGTGCCCTTTATGCATAAACATCATTGAGATAGGGCAAATTAGTAGTAATAGTAGTGGTAAGAGATTAAGTAATGCTTCCATGTAAATCTTCCTCCTTAGATTTTTTGAGATAGATGTAAGTTAATATAGAGCCAATTAATAGGACTATGGACAGGACTTGAGCCATTCTCAAGTTTGCTGTTAGCATTAAACTGTCGGTCCGTAATCCTTCAATCCAGAATCTCCCGACGGAATATAGTGAAACATAAATTAAAAATATTTGCCCAAAGAACATTCTATTTCTAGACACCAGAAGCAAAATAATGAGTACTCCTATATTCCATAAAGACTCATATAAAAAAGTCGGATGATGGTAGGCCCCATCAATATACATTTGATCAATTATGAAAGATGGGAGTTTCAGAGATTGCAGGAACTCTATGTCTACAATTTCTCCATAGGCCTCTTGATTCATAAAATTTCCCCATCGTCCAATGATTTGTCCAATTACTATACTGGGAGCAACTACGTCAGCAACATTCCAAAAAGAAAGATTTTTCTTCTTGCAATAAATAACCCCTGTCAATACAGCACCAATTAATCCACCATGTATTGCTAGACCACCTTCCCAAATTTTTAAGATACTTAAAGGATCATCAATGTACAAAGGTAATTCAAAAAGTACATAGTATAATCTGGCCGATATAATAGAAACTGGCAATCCATATAACAACAGATCAACAATTGTATCCTCAGGCAATGCCGCACGCTTTGCTCTTCTATTAGCAACAAAATATCCGATTATGATCCCAAACACTATGAAAATGGCATACCAATAAATAGTAAATGGACCAAACGAAATAAATACTCTGTCGTAGGGTTCTCTCAAATTCTTCCCTCCTTCCTAATGAACTTGTTTTGACTATAGCAGGCTATTATGGAAATTTTATGTAGACTTTTTGACAGATACATTAGTACACATTTTCTACACAAGTTTTTTTATCATTATATTAAAAGGAGTGATCTAATATAAATATTAATTTAATGAAAAAAAGCATGCTATTTCTATTATTTTTTGTCTTTGCTTTATCCCTCGCGATTACATTGACAATCAACTTCCCTGGTTTGCTCAAAATCAATTTATTCTTTCAAAGCGATATAAATTTTCAAAACTGGAGTAGATCTCAAGTTAATCAAGATTTTAGAAATTTAATGGGCTATTTAAATAATCCTTTTCAAAAAGAATTGGTTTTTGATAATCTATACGTCTCAGATCGCGGTATAAACCATTTTAAAGATGTTAAATTTTTGTTCCAGCTTAACTATTCATTGCTTCTTTCTACGAGTAGCGTTCTTTTATACCTAAACAGGAAAAAATTAGTAACGCGTGATCAAGTCAGAGAAATCACTAGTTTAATCAAGTGGATGATAATATCAGTCTGTGTAATGGCACTTCTGTTTTTTGATAAAGCATTTGTGCTTTTTCATCAAGTATTTTTTGACAATGATGATTGGATGTTTGACTATCGTACAGATCCAATTATCAGTTTTTTACCGGAAACATTTTTCTTTTTATGCTTTTTATTAATTGTAACTATAAGTGTTTCTACTTTGACAACAATTCATCATTTGTTTAATAAAGAAGAACGTACTTTATGAATAGCCTAAGGAGGGATGGTCTTGGTCGAACGCAAAATACAGGTATCGAATTCAGAGTTAGATGTTTTAAAGTTTATCTGGAGATATGAACCGGTAACATGTGGTTTAATAACACATGGAATGCAAGAGCGTAATAGTTGGCATCCCTCCACAACAAAAACGTTAATAAGAAGGTTGTTAGATAAAAATGTGATCACGTTTAACACTTCAAAAAACCAAAGATACTACACTTCACTGATTAAGAAGCAAGAATTTTTAGAAACCGAAATACCAAGGTTACTTTCTGGAATGGATGAAGGTTGTATCTCAGAAGTAAGCTACTATTTAAACGGATTGGTTAAACGTTCTGACACGGAGGAATTCAATGATTTCAAAATATAATCTTTATGGAATGACTTGTGCAGTTTGCGCAACAACAATAGAGAAAAAAATTCATGAGTTGGATGGAGTATATTTCGCTAAAGTTAACTTAACAACTGAGGTTCTAAAATTGGAATATGATGAAGGTGTTTTGTCTAATCATACAGTTATAACAGCTATTCAAGACATTGGTTATGACGCTGAGATTCGAAAAAAAACTGAGATAAAGGTATTTGGAATAAGTGGAATGACTTGTGTGTCCTGCGCTAACAAAATTGAAAATGTAGTTAAATCAATGACTTATGTCAAATATGCCAACGTAAATTTTGAAGCAGAAAAACTCTCGGTAATATCAACTGACCCTTCAGCGGTTGCAAAAATAAGTGATGTTGTCAAAACTCTTGGATATCAGCTATATGCTCTTTCTGAAGAGGAGGAACAAGTAATTTATAAAACAAAAGAACAAGAGCAACAGAAGCTAAGGCGAAGATTTATCACGTCAATGCTATTTACAATTCCTGTTCTATATGTTGCTAGTGCAAATATACTTGAGTTACCCCTATTTGAAATAATTGATTCTACGACAAACCCTAGTTTTTTTTCGCTGACGCAATTGATATTTACCACTCCGGTTATATTGGCCAATAAAGACTATTATAAAACTGGATTTTCCGCACTCATGAAAAAACATCCGAATATGGATACATTAATTGCTTTAGGTACAAGTATTGCTTTTTTATACGGCACCTTTGCAACAATACAGATTATATTCGGAAATTATCTCTATACAAAAGAGCTCTACTTTGGAGCATCAGCAGTGATATTAACGTTAATCAGACTAGAGAAATACCTAGAGTTGGTGACGAAAGATAAGACATCTGAAGCAATACAAAAATTAATGAGGATGACTCCCAAAACAGCGAAAACTATCAGACATAATAAGGAACAGACTGTTCCTATTGAATCAGTTTTAGTAGGAGATGTGATCATAGCAAAACCAGGAGAGCGTTTGCCACTGGATGGTATTGTAATAAGTGGTAAGTCTTTAGTTGATGAATCTATGCCTACAGGTGAAAATCTTCCTGTTGAAAAGAAAGCTAATGACCGAGTAATAGGACCCAGTAAAAATAAAAATGGCGTAATAAGATATGAAACAACTCATATTGGTAAAGACACCACTTTAGCTCAAATAAGCAAACTAGTGGATGATGCACAATCTTCGAAAGCTCCAATCGAAAAACTGGCTGATATCATTTCAAGTTACTTTGTATATATCATTATTCTAGTTGCGATTGGATCTAGTCTACTTTGGGTGCTATCTGGACAAAGTATTTCGTTTTCATTCTCAGTCTTAATTTCAGTTTTAGTTATAACATGTCCTTGTGCATTCGGTTTAGCTACACGGACAGCTATTATGGTCGGTATGGGAAAAGGCGCTGAAAATGGTATTTTAATTAAAAGTGGTGAAGCTTTAGAAACAACTCATCACGTAAAAACAATATTATTCGATAAAACTGGTACGATTACAAAAGGAAAACCTATGGTAACAGATATAATACTTGCAGAAAATATGGATAGAAACTTTCTCTTGTTTTTAGCGGCCTCTGCTGAAAAAGCATCCGAGCATCCGCTTGGGGAGGCAATTGTAAAAGAAGCCAAAATCGTGGGGATTGATCTGGTTGAACCTAGTATATTCGAATCTTTCTCTGGATTGGGTATTAATGCTATATTGAAAGGTACCGAAGTAAGTTTAGGAAATGAAGAGTTCTTTAAGCAGTTGAATATAGACATTAGTAAATTTAAGTTAATTTCAGATAATTTAGCATCTAAAGGAAAGACACCAGTGTATATTGCAAATGATCGTATCTTTCTCGGAATAATTGCGATTGAAGACACTATAAAGCCAGCAAGTGCATTAGCAATTCAAAAGTTGAATAAACTTGGCCTCAATGTGGTTATGCTCACGGGTGATAATAAACTTACTGCACAGGCAATAGCTAATCAAGTTGGGATCACCAACGTTATTAGTGAGGTATTACCTCAAGAAAAGGCCTATTATGTTAAAATGTTGCAGTCAAAAGAACATAGGGTTGCAATGGTAGGTAATGGGATAAACGATGCACTTGCCCTCGCTCAAGCGGATATAGGTTTTGTGATGGGTTCTGGTACTGATATAGCGATGGAATCTGCGGATATAATATTGATGAACGACGATCTGCAATTGCTAATGTCCACGATTGATTTAAGCAAAAAAACAATTTGGAATATAAAGTCAAATTTGTACTGGGCATTTGCTTATAACATGTTAAGTGTTCCAATAGCGATGGGTGTTTTGAACATTTTTTGGGGGCCTTTATTAAGCCCGTTAATTGCAGGCGTTGCTATGAGTTTTAGCTCAATAACAGTACTTTTAAATTCACTTCGCTTAAAAAACTTCAAAGTCAAATAGGAAAGGTGATTGTCTTATGACTGAACATTTACAGACCTTATTTATTAGTGGAATGGCTTGTCTAGGATGCGCCGGAGAAATTAAGTATGCATTAGAAAAGAATCCCTCAATTTCTGTTAGGAAAGTAAATCTCGAAGAAGGTTTAGTAACTATTGCAACAAAGACAGATTTATCAATTAGCGTTATTAATCAATTGTTGAAAAATACGAATTATAAGGCATTATAAGTTTGGTGAATCATCACATTAAATATGTGAATTCTTATGGTAAGAAAGTTCCTCTATATTCTACTTTTTTCAAATTGAGATATATAGAAAAACCAGTTTTTTAAATTTATTCACTGCTTTTTGTGCATAAGTATATGTTGAATCCAATGGACGGATTTCTGAGAGGCATTTCATGTTTTTTTGAACTCAAAAATCCTTTGGAATCCCAATGTAGGTTTTTGGTATTAGTTGAAATGGATTTTCACTTGGTAGTAGAGGAGGGTAGAGAGGATTGTGAAATTCTTATGTAGAACAATTATTTATTTGAATAGGAGGAAGAACTATCCAAAATAGCAGTTCTAAACTTATATTTCATATTAGGATGCTTATCGAATATCATCATAGCACTTCTACCTGTTAGGATATTCATGAAACTCGAAACCTATGTTTTGGGCGCGATACTTAGCGATATATGTACATGATATGCAATCATACACTAAACAAATCAATCTGTATCTATCCTATATTTAAAAGCTCTAAAACAAACTCTATACATGGTTTCTCCATAAATTTTCCTTATGATACTTGTAAGACAATTCTTAAAAGATTGATTAGATTAGTAAATCCAATATAGGCGACTTTTTTAAGAAAGAAGGAATTTTATGATGAAATATTTGCAAATAGTGGTTATTGACGGAATGAATTGCTCAAGGTGTGCATCAAAAGTAAGAAATGCTTTGGAAGCAGAGCCAACAGTCAGTGTAAAAATAGTTGATTTGGCTAGAGGTACAGTTACTTTCGATGCTGATTCAAAATTAACTTTAACATTCTTAAATCAACTACTAAAAAATACAAAGTATACTGTAACTAGGGATATATCTATATAAGTATAAGTATATGTGGGGGAATCAACACAAAATCTCCACATATTTTTTTTATGGTAACTACATAATAGATATGGGAGATGATGGGTTGAAGAATAATAAATATATTTGGTTAGCAGCAACAATATCAATGTTGACCCTAGGCGGTGTTTTCATATTGATTCAACAGCAGAACAAGGAGGAGCATGCTGAAGTTGTCTTTCAAGAAGAACAACGACAAATCTCAAGTAGAATGTCCAATATGATGGGGGATAATCAAGAAGCTGATTTGAAGGTAGTACACCAAACGGAGAGACAACTATTGATTCCCCCTGTTCTTGAACCATCTTCAAAAAGCAAAGAAAATGTGATATATGATATAGTTGCTCAAAACGGAGAAGTTCAAATAATGGATGGAGAAAAAACTGAAACATTAGGCTATAACGGGGATTTTTTAGGACCAGTTATTAGACTGAAAAAAGGTCAAAAAGTTACTATCAATACAAACAATAATCTTGATGCTAGCACATCTTTTCATTGGCACGGTTTGAAAGTAGCTTCTGATGCAGATGGAGGTCCACATCAGATTATAGAAGCAGGACAGAAAAAAAGTGTAACATTCGAGGTTGATCAAGAAGCTTCTACACTCTGGTTTCATCCCCATCCGGAAGGAGAAACAGCATCTCAAGTTTATAAGGGTTTAGCAGGTTTGATGTATATTGATGATGACAACTCAAAATCATTAGATTTACCTTCCAAATATGGTGTCGACGACATTCCCTTGATTGTGCAAGATAAATCTTTCAGCTCCACTAATCAAATTAACTATGAAAATGATTTTAACTCTGATGGAACAAAAGGGGAGACGTTGCTTACTAATGGCACTATCAATCCATATATTGAGATAAAAAACCGATGGATGAGGTATAGAATTGTTAATGGATCTAATTCAAGAAACTTCACTTTTACTTTGGATAAAGATGAATCATTCTACCAAATTGCTACAGATGGTGGTTTTCTGAATACTTCTGTTAAACTTAGTAAACTACTTTTAGCCCCCGGGGAAAGGGCAGAAATATTAGTGGATACTCAGAATTATAAAAAAGGTGAGGTAATTCATTTACTAGCAAATAATTTGGTTGCCTTGACAATGAGAATTGAGAATACGATAGAAAACAAAGAGTTTACTCCCTCTGATAGTCTAAATACTATTAGTACTTTAGATGAAAAGAAATTGGAAGATTTAGCAAGACAAAGTATTAATTTAAGAGGAATGTCTCACATGGTAAACATCAACAATAAGCAATTTGATATGGAAAGAATAGATTTATATAAAAAATTAGGTACTCAAGAGATTTGGGAAGTTAACAATATTAGTAGTATGATGGGAGGCATGATTCATCCGTTCCATATCCATGGTGTTCAGTTTCAAATTTTATCTAGAGATGGAAATCAGCCCGCACTAAACGAGCAAGGATGGAAAGATACTGTGCTGGTAAATCCGGATGAAACAGTAGAACTTCTTGTGAAATTCGACCGTGAAGGTATTTTCATGTATCATTGTCATATATTAGAACATGAAGAGTATGGAATGATGGGACAAATGGAAATTAAATAGAAAATAATTTAAGAAGGATGATTGTCTATGAAAATTCTTATTGTGGACGATGAAGAAAAAATATTAGAAATTATTGATGCCTATCTAGTTGCTAATCATTATTCAGTTTATAAAGCAATAAGTGGCGCAATGGCATTGGAAAAGTTCGAGAAAAATAATCCTGATTTAGTTGTGTTAGATTTAATGCTTCCGGATACTGATGGATTGACTGTGTGTAGAAAAATCAGAGAAGTATCAAATGTACCAATTATAATGTTAACAGCTAAGTCTGATGAGGATGATATTCTTACTGGTCTCAAGTTAGGTGCCGATGACTATATGATTAAACCATTTAGTCCCAAAGAATTAGTTGCGAGAATACAAACTGTATTGCGCAGAACTGAGACCTTATCAAATCCTAATAAGCTTTCTTCAAGTAATGGGGAATTGATAGTATATCCTGAAAGTCGCCAAGTTTATCTACATCAAGTGGAATTAAACCTCACAACAACTGAATTTGATATTCTACACGCCCTAATATCCACACCTAATAAAGTCTTTTCTCGTAGTGATTTGATAGAGAAAGTTAAGGGAATAGAATTTGATGGACTAGATAGGAGCATCGATTCTCATATAAAAAACTTAAGACATAAAATTGAGAATGATGCTAAATCACCTATGTATATTTTGACAGTCCATGGTACAGGATATAGATTTGGTGGCCACTAATGAGAAAAAGAACGATAAAAACTCAATTAGTTCTTTCCTTTTTAGCAATCGCAACATTAATAATAGGATCGATTAGTTTAGTCGCATTAAGTTTGACGAACAATCATTTTAGTAAATACGTAGAAGAGCGACAAGAAGATTTGTTGAATCAGTATGTATATACAATTGATTTATTGTGGTTAAATAGTGGAGAAACATGGAACAGCGAGGAACTTGCAGCACTATCTGAGAAAGCATTAGAAAATAATATTTATTTTTCTATAGAAGACGAACAAGGCAACATGGTTTGGGAACTTAAAGGAAAAAATTTGAAGTCAGCACAGGACAAACTGAAAAAAAATGCCTTGAAAGTTTCTGAGAAAAAAAGTGTGAAACTAGACGAAACAATAGAAGCGAAAAAGAAGTTAATTAATGATGGAAACGAGTTTGGAAAAGTAACGTTTTATTATTTCGGACCTTTTGCTTATACAGAGCACGATGCCTTGTTTATCTCCAGTATGAAACAAAGTTTAATGTATGTTGCTATTGCAGCTCTTCTTGTATCATTTATACTTGCTTCGTGGATCTCTGCTAGATTAGGATTACCACTAAAGCATGTAAGCGACTTTACACATAAATTAACCCGTGGGGAATATACTGATAAAATCCCACAAGAAACTTCAATTATTGAAATTAATTCCTTGATTGATTCCCTAAATGATTTAAGTAATCAGTTGGAGAAACAGCATGGACTTCGAAAAAGATTAACTACTGATATTTCACATGAATTAAGAACTCCATTAGCTACCCTTAAAGGCAATGTGGAAGGAATGATTGACGGAGTCTGGAAAATAACTCCCGAGCGCCTACAATCTTGTTATGATGAAATAGATCGTCTAACTCGTTTAATTGGAAATATAGAAGTAATCAACAAAATTGAAGCAAAGTATGATCATTTAAATAAAACTGAGTTTAGCATATATAAGTTGATCGAATCCGTTATTGAAAATTTCTCCAGCAAATTTGAGTCAAAAAACCTTCATGTTGAAATCCAAGGGGATAACATCAATATATTTGCAGATAAAGATAAAATGAACCAAGTTGTTATCAATCTTTTGAGTAATGCTATTAAATTTACGCAAAAGGATGGAACCATTAAGTTTTCTATAAGTAAAAATAAAGACCATGTTCTTTTAATTGTTGAAGACAACGGCATTGGTATAGAAAAAGATCAGCAACTTCATATTTTTGATAGATTTTATATGGCTGACCCCTCCAGAAGTAGAGCTTTAGGGGGGCAAGGTATCGGATTAGCTATTGTAAAGAGCGTTATTGAAGCGCATAAAGGTAGTATAACTGTAAAAAGTAAATTAGGTCTAGGAACTAAATTTGTTATAAAGTTACCATTTCAATAAAGGAGGAGAGTTATTTGTTTCAAAAACAGATAAAAATTGCTAAACTAGTATGTGAATGTTGGGCAAAAAAAATATTTTTTCAACTGATTTCGATAGATAGTGTCGAAAAAGTTCATTTAGATATCTTATCAAATTCTGTAGTAATCTTTTCTAAGAAGGACTTATCAATAGCTACAATTAAAAAAGAAGTTTTTGGATTACAAATTTATGAGATGACCTAAATGTGATTAATTAAAGGAGGATGAAGACAGTGAAAAAGATGACAAAATTAGTATTTGCAAGTCTTGGAATTATTGTATTTTTAGGAGCGTGTAGCAATCAAAGTGAATCGAATAATTCTAAAAGCACAAACGAGGAATCGACTTCTACAGCGTCTAGTGAAATGAATAGTATGGAGGGAATGAATCACGAAGGTATGGTTCCTTCTTCAATGAAAGATGCTGCGAACCCTAAATTCCCGGTGGGAAGTAATGTTATACTGCTAGGCGATCATATGGAAGGGATGAAAGGTGCAAATGCTCAAGTTGTAGGGGCCTTTGATACTACAATGTATGAAGTAAGCTATGAGCCAAAAACTGGGGGACCAATGGTTAACAATCATCGATGGGTAGTACAAGAAGAGTTAAAAGATACTGAGACTGTAGCAAATGAGGGCGATACTGTTATCTTGAATGCCGATCACATGGATGGGATGATGGGAGCTGAAGCAAAAGTAGATAAATCTATTACAGGAACTGTTTACGTTGTTAATTACACTCCAACCGATGGTCAAGAAGAAGTTAAGAATCATATGTGGGTAACTGAAGATGAGATGGAATATGACGGAAATAATGAGTAATTTTATATACTAAACCAATAAGCTGGTACATGGCCTTCGTATTCTCAACATGAGGAATATGAGCTCTTTGTTAATAAGGACTGATGAGTTGTGCAAAATCAAATCTGGGTCAGAACGAACCTCATTCTGGCTCAGATTTTTGGCTCTTCGACATTTAGTGCTGGTAGAGAGACAACTGAAAATTTAGTCATAACCAGTTAGGCAGAGTGCTTAACTGGTTTTTGTTTTACTTGGAAGATCAAGCCTTGAATGAGATAAATTCTTGCTCGAAAGTTGTGGAAATTTCGATAGCCGTAGGCTACTCGTTTTATCACTTTTATCTTATTATTTGTTCTTTCCAATGCACCATTACTATACCTGGGTTTTAAAGCATATTGAATCCCTAATTTGTATTTATTTAAAAACGTCAGCTTCTTACAAAACCATTGTGGAAGGCATTGATCTAAGCTGTTGATCGTATCGAAAAAACTTTGGTTGTCCTTGTGTTTAAAGTGATAGAGGAGGAGCTGGCAAGTCTCGTAAGCCCTGGTTAATTGCTCGTCGTAACTCAAAAGCTCATCGACCATCGCTTTTTGCGTCATTGGTCTGCGAAAGGATCGATCATATTGATAATCGGAACTATCCAGATGGTTCTGTTGCAAAGTTTTAAATAAAGAATAAAATCCCTTACGGTATCTATGATTTAAGCTGGGATTCCCAATAATACCTTGATTTCAGTACAGACCGAAAACCCGAAGAGAGTGCCTTCTTTTCGGGTTTTCTTATATAATCCTCGAATGGCTTCCATGCCTTTAATCGTGGTAGAGGCAGTGCGTAAACTTCGATAGAATTTATTGCGTCTCTTTACTGGACGATGGTCTTGTTCAATCAAATTATTCAGGTATTTAATGGTACGATGTTCTGTCCCTTGATAAAAGCCGTATTCTTTTAGTTTCTTAAAGGCACTTGTAATAGAGGGGGCTTTATCTGTGACTACAACCTTCGGTTCATCAAACTGCTTCACTAACTGCTTAAGAAAAGCATAGGCTGCTTGTGTGTCCCGTTTTTTACGTAACCAAATATCCAAGGTTAAACCATCTGCATCGATGGCTCGATACAAATAATGCCATTTTCCTTTGATTTTGATGTACGTTTCATCCATTTTCCATGAATAAAAGGATTTTTTATTTTTCTTTTTCCAAATTTGATAGAGTAGTTTGCCATATTCTTGCACCCAACGATAAATCGTCGTATGAGAAACGTTAATGCCACGATCATATAAGATTTCTTGAACTTCACGATAGCTAAGGTTATAACGAAGATAGTAGCCCACGGCTACAATAATCACATCCTGCTGAAATTGCTTTCCTTTAAAAGGATTCATCGTCATTCCTCCTGCTATCTTTTTCTATTATTCTACCTTATTTGATAGTAGATTTAAAACTTTGCAACAGAACCAAATACAGCTACCAGCCTTGGGGCGATATTTGGACAAAATCACTGTCGTCGATCACTGCTGGCAATCCGCCTGATGTTATTGTACAAGATATCAATTCTGTTGCTCAGCGGGCAGAAGCGCAGCAAGCAACGAATTTAAGTGAGTATATCGAAGAGGGCTTTTCTGATGAATTTTATCCGCAATTATGGGATACAGTGGAATACGAAGGGGATGCCTATGCCGTTCCTTTCAATACAGATACGCAAGTGATTTTCTACAATAAGACACTCTTTAAAGAGGCTGGTATCAGTGAAGAGCAACTGCCACAAACGTGGGAGGAGTTAGAAACAGTTGCTCGTAAATTAGATGTCAAAAACGGTGATGACTTTGAGCGGATCGGCTTTTACCCATTGTGGAATCTAGGCGCTGACGTGTGGGCGTTGAATGCCGACGATGGCGTCAGCTGGTTTGACAAGGATGAGAACGTCAAAATCGATACAGACAACAAAGTGGAAGCGTTGGAATGGATCTTAGACTGGCAAGAGTATTATGGTCAAGATACCATCAATCGCTTAGAAGCTGAATTTGGTTCAGGGGTTGCCGATCCATTCATTTCTGGATTAGTGGCGATGCGTGCGCAAAACATCAACTACTACTCAAGTTTGGCGGAAAATGCACCAGATGACTTTGAATTTGGGGTCATTCAAATTCCTGAAAAAGAAAGCGGCTCTGGTCACTGGTCATGGGGCGGCGGGTTTGGTCGACCAACCAGACGGTATCCGCAAACGTTGCAGGAGCATTATCGTTATTTCTGGGAACAAGACATCGCTGTCGATATTTTGACGCCAGAGCAAGATTTTTCTGACTATCAGTTGGTGATCGCTCCAATGCTTTACTTGATGACATCAGAGACGATGGCAAAACTTTGCCAGTATACACAAGCCGGTGGTACCTTGATTTCCAGTTACTTTAGCGGCATGGTCAATGAAACCGACTTGTTGTATCTGGGGGGCTTGCCACAGCCGTTGCGAGCATTATTAGGCATCAACGTGTTGGAGCTGGAAACTCTTTTTGACACTGAACACAATCAGTTGGTTTTTCAAGGACAGCCCTTTGAAACACGGGACTATTCTGCAATCATCGAAGCCGAAACAGCGGAGGTACTAGGGGAGTATCAAGCGGATTTTTACCAAGGAACACCTGCGATCACCAAACATACCTTTGGTGCCGGCACCGCCTACTATCTGGCGGCTCGCACCAACTATGACTTTTTCGAACAGTTTTATGCCTCTTTGGTCCGTGAGCTGTCCTTGGCAGAGGAAAGGATCGCGCATGCCAATCCTGCAGTCTCGATCCAAGGCAGGATCAGTCCAGAACGAACGTACTTTTTCATCATGAATTTTTCTGAGAAAGAGCAGACACTACACTTGATCAAAGAAGTCGTTGATTTAGAGACCAATCAAGCAGTCCCTCAAACAGCAACCTTGGCGCCGTATGAAGTGCGAGTGGTTTATTTTAACAATTAGCTGACCATTGGAAAAAACGTCCCTTTCGACAAATGCAGAAAGGGACGTTTTTTTGATGAATGGTTTATCAGAAATCATTCTGGATCGGATGCTTGGTGCTTTTTCATCCATTGAGGCAATGCGGCACTGATTTGTGTCGGCAAAACGACATAGTGCTCTTTTGCCAATGCTTCGCCAATCAGGCTATGGAGATAGACAGCCGCTTGGATCGTTTCCTCTGTTTTTTCAAACTGTGCCAAAAAGCTGGTGATCATGCCTGCCAGCGTATCACCCATCCCACCAGTCGCCATTGCGGGTGTTCCGAGGGGATTTTGGGCGATGTTGCTGCCGTAAATTTGTGTGCGATGGCTTTTTAAGACTACCAGACTTCCGAGTTTTTGTTGGGCTTGCTGGTTGTTTTCTTCTGTCTGGTCGGCAATTGCCAGTCCGCTGAGCCGTTGCCATTCCATCTGATGCGGCGTGAAGACGACTTGTTCAGGAAAGGGGATGATCAGCGGATATTTGGCAGCCAAATTGATCGCCGAACCATCGATCACCAACCATTGGTGTTCTTTTTGGGCAGAAACGATCCGCTGCAGCAGATCAAAATTGCTTTTTCCTTCGCCTAATCCAGGACCAATCAGTAGGACGTCCGCCGATTCGGTGACCGTATCGATCAGTTCTGTTTGCTGCCAATCGACAAACATCGCTTCAGGCAAGCGGGCGTGCAGGGCGGTTCGGTTGACGCCATCGGAGATCACGGTGGTCAAACCAGTTCCCCCATACACACAGGCTTGCGCAGCCATTAAGATCGCCCCACCGAATTGGCGGTTGCCCCCTACTAAAACGGCTCGGCCAAAAGTGCCTTTGTGGCTTTTTGTCGGGCGCTGTTGGATCACTTTGGATAAAATTGCAGAATCAAGTTGCTCCATGCAATGACTCCTTTCGTTAATCAAAATCGAGTTATATTTATTATACCTGTTTCCTAGAAATTTCATAGAAAAGACCCATGGAAAAAGGCGCAATTTTCTTTCCTTTTTTGGTTTAAGAGTGTTATCATAAATAGCGAGAACAGAAATGGAGGGAACACTATGACAATCGATTGGAAAAAAGAGGTCGAAGCCCGCAAAGACGATTTGCTGAACGACTTGATTGATCTATTGAAAGTGAAAAGTGAAAGAGAAGATGATAAAGCGACTGCGGATGCGCCATTTGGTCCTGGACCTCGTGATGCGTTGCTACACATGCTAGCTTATGGCGAACGTGATGGCTTCACAGTCAAAAACGTCGATAACTACGCTGGTCACATCGAATTTGGTGAAGGAGACGAAACATTAGGGATCTTCGGCCACATGGATGTTGTTCCTGCAGGTGACGGCTGGTCAACCGATCCTTATGATCCAGTCATCAATGACAACAAAATCTATGCTCGTGGTTCTTCTGATGATAAAGGTCCTTCAATGGCTGCCTATTATGGGATGAAGATCATCAAAGAATTGGGCTTGCCATTATCGAAAAAAATCCGTTTTGTCGTTGGTTCTGATGAAGAAAGCGGCTGGGCAGATATGGATTACTACTTTGAGCATGAAGAAAAGCCTGATTTTGGCTTCTCACCAGATGCCAATTTCCCAATCATTAATGGAGAAAAAGGAAATGCGACATTAGGGATCCATTTCCAAGGCAACAATGAAGGAGACTTCACGCTGCAAAGCTTTACTGCTGGCTTGCGAGAAAATATGGTACCAGGAACGGCAACAGCAAGCTTCATTGCTCCATCAACAGAAGAAGCATTAGCGATCGAAAAAGCCTTTTTCGATTACGTTGAAGCCAATCCAGTGACGGGGACGATTGAAACAGAAAATGAACAAGTGACGATCGAATTAGTCGGTAAAGGTGCTCATGGTGCCAGCCCACAATCAGGAATCAATGCGGGGACTTTCTTAGCAGTCTTCTTAGATAACTATGCCTTTGGCGGCGGCGCAAAACAATTCATCCATGCAGCAGCAGCCTATGTCCATGAAGATTTCTACGGTGAAAAATTAGGTGTGGCGTACGAAGATGAAAAAATGGGTAAATTGACTATGAATGCTGGTTTATTTGCTTTTAAAGCGAACCAAGCAGGAACGCAAGCAGACAACTTTATCGCATTGAACTTCCGTTATCCTAAAGGCGTAACTGCGGAAGGACTTGAAATCGGTGTGGAACGCACCGTCGGTATGGAAGGGGCAACCGTTACCCGCAATGACCGCAACATGGAACCTCACTACGTGCCAGCAGATGATCCATTGGTAGAAACTTTATTGGCGGTTTATGAAGAACATACTGGCGAAAAAGGCTTCGAACAAATCATCGGCGGCGGCACATACGGCCGTCTATTGAAACGCGGCGTTGCTTATGGCGCAATGTTCCCTGGCTATGTTGACACCATGCACCAAGCCAATGAATTCATGAGCTTGGATGACCTATTCAACGCAGCGGTGATCTATGCAGATGCTATCTACCGTTTGGCGAAATAAAGAGAGATTGATTGGGTCTGTTCACTCGCTAAATAAATACAATTGAACGTTTCGTGCGGCATTCTCGTATCTTTTTCATGTGAGAGAATGCCGCACTTTTTTAGTATGGAACAGGGGGATGAGTAGTAAAAAACACCTCATAGTGATGAGGTGTAGAAGCAATTAGTCTTTACATTTTTTCTTTAGGATTGCGTCAGTGAGGATTTCTGAAAAATCTAAATGCATAGTTCGTCCTAGTTTATCCGCCCATTGAGGAATCGCCAGTTTTTTCTCGACGAAGGTTTGATTCTCTAAATATTCTGAAACATCAACAAGGACCATCGATAGAAATGATTTTTCTTTGTCGTAATCGAATTCAAAATCTAAATCGTCTATAAACGGATTATTCGCTTCCAGTGATAAACAATTAATGGGGGTAGAGAGCGGAATCTCCCGATTATTTTCAATACAATCTGCCAAAACGATTCCGAGCCAATCGGATGCCATGAATAAAGCATCGGCGATGTCTAAGCCTTGAGTGCCGACTTGCTCAGGAAAATCAGGAAAAGAAATAAAATACTTCACTTCGCTTTCGTCTGTATCGGTGTAATAAAACAATGCAGGGTAACTTGCTAACATAGTGTACAACTCCTTTTTCGCGATTCTCTACAGATCTGATTGCAATGGTAGCGCTCTTATTTTTCACTAGTACCTAGTAGTCTTAAGCAAGAGTTGTTGCTTTTTTATTGTACCAGTGTCATAAATACTGAACAATAGGCAATATTTTTTTAAGAGGAGAGTATCAATTCAGAAATTCTGATGATTGAAAGAACATCATCTTTTGTGGTAATTTAAAAATCTTTGTGTCTATTATTAATGAAAATGTTATATTTTGTTATTGACATCAAATCATCCGAATGATTTACTTTTTGTAAGGAGTTGAAAAGTGATGCCTGATTTAGTGAAATTTATTTTGGTTATTCTGGCGATTTGGGTGGTTTATCAAGTATTTACGACGATTTTATTTACCCTTTCCCAAAAAGCAGTTGCCAAACGAATCAAAAGCGGGAAGATGTCTGATCAGCAGTTGGCGAATTTGTACCACGCTGTAGCACGAGCAAATCAAGGAAGCAATTTCCAAGCGATTTTCTCTTATGGGCTCTTTTACCGCAGCCATGCAAAGCAAAGTGATGCGGTCTATGAACTGTATCGCGCAGAAATGGTGAAAAGAAATCTGTTGTAACCAACTGTGAAGCAGCTGCTTTCGAGAATATTGCTCGAAGTAGCAAAAAAGCCTAGGTCCTGCACAACAAGTGCAGAACCTAGGCTTTTTTGGTATTTACTGGGCAGCAAGCTGTGACAGATAAACACAGCTCCTTGCTGCAGCTATTTCTTGTCTTTGCTGCTTTTTTGATCCATGCCCGCACCGATCGCTACACCTAGTACCCATGCCTAATGCTAGATTGTCAAAAAACAGCATCCCAAACGCAGCACCTAATGCCATTCCGACACCGATCCCCAGTCCCATATTGTTAGAAGCGGCTTCCTTTTCTTCAGACGTTTGCGGCGGTTTTTTCGTCATTGTGAAAAACCCCTTTCTTTTTAGTATAGAGGGGTTTCGTTTGGATGACAAATATTCGAACTGCTGCTCAGTGATATGCATCAGGAGAGTGCAACCGCTAAGTATGGCAAACGGGTTGAACCATTGGTCTATCTTCCGCCGGGCAAATAGTTACGCTCGGGGTTGTAGCGGCGAATGATCTTATTTTCAGCGAGTACGTGCTCATAATAATAAACAGGCGCATCCTTAGTCTCTAGTCGAAAAACAAAGACGAGCGGAACCTTTAAGACGGAATAGCGCGCGGGGATCGCAATATACGATTTTTGATTGCGCTCCATCGTCAGTGCGAATTCATCAAACAAAAGCGCCACTGGTGTGGGAAAGTTTACCAATTCATAATAGTGTTTTTCAAATGCATAGGTTTCTTGTTTTGCATAAGCAATTTTTGCAGCTGGCATACACATTCACCTCACTCGAATTATACGAACGTTTGTTCTGTTTGTAAAGTGAAAAATTACCAAGCGAGGAAAAAGGAGGCGTTCTCTATGAAAAAGATGTTATGCTAACAAGAAATTTGCTACACTAGAGAAAAGAAGGAATCAAAAAGGAGCAGATACCATGGATTACGAACGTTTCGCACGATTACAGGCACGCTTTGCCGATGAAAAACTGCTGACCAAAGAAGGGGTCTATCGGTTGCGTTTGTCAGGGAAGGCGCAGTTCGAACTAGCCTTTATCAAAACCGGACCCTGTGGCGAGTCTGTCTACCAGCCGCTGATCAAGGGCACTTTTGCTGAAAAAGAAGCAATCCCTACCTATTTGCTGGATCTTGCGGCGCAGCCTATGACGCAAATCAGTCAGCGAACCTCCGAAAATGAAGCAGTGTTAGATAAAGCGTTAGTAGCATTAATGGAAAAATGTGAGCAGGCAGTTGCCGTCAACGAAGCCGCACAAGAAGCCGCACGTTGATTAGCATGACAAAGATACAAGAGCCGCCTGAACCTGATTTTTTACACTAAGCAAAAAACGATCCTGACAAGATTCCTTGCCAAAGATCGTTTTTTATTTTCCCGTGGTAATTAGTGTCCTCATTCGCCGAAGTGGTCTGAGAAGCCTTGTTGTTTCATAAAGGCCGCGACATCTGGACGTCGCGGTTCACGGAAAAATTCCGTCATTTTCGTTTGCCAATTGGTTTGCTGTTGATTGCTGCTGCGCTGTGCATAATAGGCTTCTGTCGTTTGATTGTACTGGGCTGTTTGCTCCTGCGTCAGCGGTTGATACTGATCGACACTTACGATCGCTTCTTGGGGCAAGCGGACTTTCGGCTCATTTCTGTGTTGCGGATAGCCGATCGTTAAACCGAATAACGGAAACGTCAATTTTGGTAAGCCGACAAGTTCTGCGATACGAGGCAAATCATTGCGGATGCCGCCGATGTAACAAATTCCTAAGTCTTGCGCTTCAGCGGAAGCTACCATGTTTTGGGCAGCGATGGTCGTATCAACGACAGACACAATAAATGGTTCCATCGTGGTTAAGTGGGTATCAGGCACCCCTGCTTGGGTCAGCAGCTGCTGGTGTTTATGTAAGTCGGCGACAAAAAGATAGAAGACGCCCGTTCGAGTGATGTAATTTGGGGCACCGGCAATTTCTTCGATGGCAGCCAGTTTTTCAGGATCACTGACCTCAATGATCGAATAGGCTTGAACAAAGTTCGAACTGGAACCGCTCTGGGCAACCGTTACTAATTTTTGCTTGAGTTCCTTTGATAGTGGGCGGGGTTGAAAATCTCGGACAGAGCTGTGGCGGGTAAAAGTATCAAAAAGATCCATCGTTTTTCCTCCTGTAACGTACAAATTTCTTTCTTCCTTAGTGTAACAGAAAAAAAGGAATGGGAACAAAAAGAATGTTTTCAAAAAATTTTCAAATTGATGTTTTATAGTTGCCAAGCACAAAAGTTTCCGTTATGATAATGATACATTCTTATTATTATTCCTTAGGGGAGTAACCGGTGGCGCAAGCTGCGATAATATCAACAGTAAGTAAGCTGGCGACAGCTTTCTGGTATTATTTGAAATGGTGAGACCTAAGACAAGCGTATACTTGTCTTAGGTCTCTTTTTTTCTAGCAGAGTGCCTAAGGAAAATAAAATTAAAAGGGGCAAAAAAATTGGCGAAAGAAATGTATCAAAAAGAAATCTCGGAAATTATGGCAGAGGTCCAGAGCAGTCCAGAGGGGTTGACGCAGCAAGAGGCAGCCAAGCGGTTAGAAAATGGCTTGAACCAGCTGAAGGAAGCACCTAAGAAATCTAGCTTTGCCTTATTCTTAGATACCTTCAAAGATGCGATGGTGATCGTCTTGCTGATCGTGGCAATCATCCAAATGGTTATGGGTGCCCACGTTGAGTCGATCGTTATCTTCGCAGTACTCTTGTTGAATTCCGTCGTCAGTGTGATTCAAACGAAAAAAGCCGAAGGGTCGTTAGACGCTTTGAAAAGCCTGTCGGCACCAGATGCTAACGTCATTCGGGATGGCAAAGAACAAAGTGTGCTGGCGAAAGAATTGGTTGTCGGCGATATCGTTATTTTAGAAGCTGGGGACTATGTACCAGCAGATGGTCGATTGATCGAAGAGGGTTCTTTGAAGGTCGATGAAGGAATGCTGACTGGGGAATCAACGCCAGCGGAAAAAGAATTAGGGGTGATCGATCGTACCGCACCGATCGGCGACCGTGACAACATGGTCTTCAGTGGAACGATCGTCACTTATGGACGTGGTCGGTTTATCGTAACTGCGACTGGTAATGTGACGGAAATCGGTCAAGTGGCTGGCTTATTGGAAAGTACAGTTGAACACAAAACACCATTGCAAAGAGGATTAGACAGCTTCAGTAAAAAACTGAGCTTGGCGATCTTAGTCCTTTCATTGATTATTTTAGGGGTTCAAGTCGCACGGTTGTTCTTAGGTGACGGAACAGGTGATATGACACAAGACTTAGTCAACGCCTTTATGTTTGCGATAGCCGTAGCCGTTGCAGCGATTCCAGAAGCCTTGCAATCGATCGTGACGATCGTTCTTTCGATCGGAACAAAACAAATGGCGAAGCGTCATGCCATCATTCGAAAACTACCAGCGGTTGAAACATTGGGTTCAACGAGTATCGTTTGTACCGATAAGACCGGGACTTTGACCCAAAACAAAATGACCGTTGTTGACTACTATTTACCAAATGGGCAAACGGGCACGTTCTCCGATGAGCCAACCACCTGGACATTGCCTGAAAAACGCTTAGTAGAGATCAGTGTCTTGGCCAATGATGCTGCCATCAGTGAAGATGGGGCGAAGCTAGGAGACCCTACTGAAATTGCTTTTCTGGATTACAGTGAGAAACTAAATCAGCCTTATCGGGCAATTCGTCAACAGTTTCCTCGTTTGCAAGAATTGCCTTTCGATTCTGATCGTAAATTGATGTCTACCTTACATGAGATCGATGGCGAACATTTATTGTTGACCAAAGGTGGGCCAGACATCGTCTTTGGGCGCAGTACCAAAGTCTTGATCGATGATCAAGTCGTGCCTTTAACAGATGAAATCAAGCAGAAATTACAACATCAAAACGAAGAATTCTCAAAACGGGCATTACGGGTCTTGGCGTTTGCTTACCGTCCATTGACCGATGCCCAATCACGAGAATTGACACTTGAAGATGAAAACGAGCTGATTTTGGTTGGTTTGATGGCGATGATCGATCCTCCTCGTAAAGAAGTCAAACAAGCCGTAGCGGATGCTAAATCTGCTGGTATCAAAACAGTAATGATCACAGGGGACCACAAAACGACAGCCGTGGCGATTGCACAAGAGATCGGTATTTCAGCCGAGGGCGACTTAGCCTTGACCGGTACGGAATTGGATGCTCTTTCTGAAACCGAACTAGCGGATCAATTAGACAAAATCACAGTCTATGCTCGTGTTTCGCCAGAAAACAAAATCCGTATCGTGCGGGCTTGGCAAGACAAAGGCAAGATCTCTGCCATGACCGGGGATGGGGTCAATGATGCACCCGCCTTGAAACAAGCGGATATCGGGATCGCAATGGGAACCGGAACGGACGTTGCCAAAGACGCAGCGGCGATGGTCTTGACGGATGACAACTTTGCCTCGATCATTCGTGCCGTAGAAGTTGGCCGAAACGTCTTTGACAACATCAAAAAAGCTATTTCGTATTTGTTTGCTGGAAACTTAGGTGCGATCATTGCGATCGTCTTTGCCTTAGTGATGGGTTGGGACAATCCATTTACTGCCTTGCAGCTGCTCTTTATCAACCTAGTCAACGACTCATTACCAGCGATTGCTCTAGGAATGGAAAAAGCCGAACCAACGATCATGCAGCGCCAGCCAAGAGATCCAAATGCTGGTATCTTCACTGGAAAAACATTGATCTCAGTAACGTATCGTGGTATTTTGATTGCCGCTGTCGTGATTTTGGCACAATGGTTAGGAATGAACCAATCACCTGAATTAGGTGTAGCGATGGCCTTCTCAACACTTATCTGGAGCCGAACATTGCAAACATTACCAGCACGCTCAAACACTGAGACTGCTTGGCAAGCTGGCCTTTTTGCCAATAAAATGGTGTGGTTGGCGATCGTCGTTTGTGGTGGACTATACAGCATTACCTTGATTCCTGGCATCCGTGAAGTCTTTGCGATTCCAGCAACCTTCACTTTAGGACATGTCGGTCTATGTATCGCAATGGCTGCTGTGGCAGTTGTTTTGATGGAAATCACGAAACTGATTATTATTGCCGTTCAAAAACGTCAAGGAAACGCCTAAAGCAAAAAACGTATCGATCGTTTGATCGATACGTTTTTTTGTCGTTTATCCTCACTGCTTAGTTGATTTTTTTCAGCTGACTGATTTGGGCAGCGACTTGCTTCAAGAAGGCTTCTTGACCAGCCGGCTGTTCTTGGCTGTAAAGGTAGGCTTCGTATTGCTGCGTCAAGCGGATAAAATCACCATGGAACAGTGGATAGAATGCTTCGAGTCGTTGGGCATAATCGATCAACGGCTCCGCCTCGTTACGGTACAGAACTTTCGTCGTTTGCCGTAAAAACAAAGGATAGGCAGCAACTAGCGGCTGTTTGGTAAAGCGGCAGATCAACCATAAATGAATACGGAAAAACGAATGGCGGAAATAGAAAAGTAGGCCAAGTCCTAGGATAGCTAAGCCTCCAAAGAAGCCATTGCGCAGCGTTTGTTTCAACTCCTCAGTCAACCAAACGTCATCGGAAACCGCGGCTGTTGCAGAACTGCTGGTCGTGGTTTCGCTGCTTTCTGTTTCCCTGCTGCTCGATGGTGTTGTTTCGCTGCTAGCGGTCGGTGTTTCTTCGGATTTAGTAGATTCTTGAGTCAACACGGGACGATCTGGATTTTGGAAACTAGGGGTCGGTTCAAAAGGTACCCAACCGTAGCCGTCAAAGTAGACTTCCACCCATGAGTGGGCATTCAAGTTGCGAACGGTATAGGTAGTAATGCCGTTTTCTGTTGCAGGAGATCCAGGAGAAAAGCCTTTTGCCCAGCGAGCAGGGATCTCTAAACTCCGTAGTAGCACGACCATTGCCGTGGAAAAATTGTCGCAGTAGCCGACTTGTGATTCAAATAAAAATTGATCAACATAATCTTGCTCTTCTGCAGGCACGACGGCATCGGTTTTGGAATAGCGGAATACGAGCGGATCTTTCAAATAGCTTTCAACCGCCGTGACTTGATCAAACAGACTGTTGCTTTCAGCGGTGATCTCAGCTGCGAGATCTCGTACCCGCTGCGGCAAAGAAACGGGTAACTGGATATAATCGATCAGAGAATCCGGATAGATCAAAGGCAGATTTTGGAGATTTTCTGCGGCAAAGTCTGGATGGTCCCAATCGAGGGTCAAGGTGGTGTCTGGGAGTGGATCAATGAGATCGACCCGCTGGATGGCGTCGCTGATCTGAAATCCGCGAGCACCGTTTTCAAGGGACAACGTGCTGCGTCCATAGGGCAATGGGACATAGTCTCCATGGTTTTGAAATTGGACCCGAACGGATTCGTTCTCAAGATAGGCTTGCTGATAGCTTTGATCCGCGATCGTGACGCCCTCTGCTTCTAAGCGAGCCTCTTCGCGGCTCGTACTGATCCAGCCCTTACCAGAATAAAAATCTTTGCTTTCCACCCGCCAGTAATGCGGGGTTTCTTGTTGCGCTTCAAATAAAATCGTCGCATCATTCAGTAGTGGTCCGCCTAATTGACGGTCGTTTTCACTGAATCCAGTGCGAGAGCCGCTGGGCGTGCCATGTTCTTCAATAAATTGATAAAAACCCAGCTGATTCAGATTTGTCCGTATAGGCGTGGAACGGGCTGCCAACTGTTCCCGCAGGCTCGTTTGCGGCAAGTAGACAGCAGTGACGGCTAGTCCACCAATCAATAGCATCACAGCGAACCAGGGAGCGATCGTTTGACTGGATTGAAAGACGCTGCGCTGGATCAGTGAAGAAGCCAAGGCACAAAGAAAAATACCCATCAAATGCCACGTCAGATCAAATTGATTAAAAATCACGACTGTTAGCAAGTAGCCGATCATGGTAGCGTAAATCAAGAAAAAGCGTTGATAAGCGATCGGTAAGATCGCTAAAAACAAAACCCAACTAACGATCAATGTCACCGCCGCCAGTTCGGTGATATAGCCGACTTCACCGCTGAGGATCTCTTGAAAGGCACGGTGCAGGTCTAGCCAAAAACGCAGCAGCCAATCAAAAGAAAAGGCAGTCCCATAAGGAAAGATCCGATACAAGACGATCAGCCAAGCGGCTGCCAGCAAAGGCAAACTGTAACGGACTTTCGGCACCACGGTCAAAATCAAACAGACACTAAAGGCATAAGTTAAAAGGGTGAACTGATTGCCAAGGTCATAAACTGCGATAAACGGCAAGATCACCAGTGATAGACTGAGAAAGGTCAGAAGACCAATCAGCGCTTTCTTAATAAATCTCATCCTACCGCCTCCTCAAGTTTATTCAACTGCCTCATTAAATCAGCGTAGGTAAACACTTGGCAGCTGTTTTTTGCTTCCAACTGACTGAGGTAGTCTTCCAGTTGTGGGGTAAAAACCGGGGTAATGAAGACAAGATGGCTGCCAGTCAAAAGCGGTACCCCTTCAGGAACTTTCTCGAAGGGAAGGATCTGGGCATAGGCAGCGGCATCCGTTTGGTAAGGAGAAGTCAATCCGTCACCAATCAAGAGCGGCTGAAAAAGTCGTTGATTTTGCGAGAAATGGTGGATCGAATAAAACAGTGATAAAGTCTCTTCAAAAGCAGGATGATCTTCTCCCCAAAAGAGCAGAACGATGTCTTGTTCTTCTTCATGTTCTCGTTCGCGATAGATCAATTCCTGTTGTTTGCTGGATAATTTCCAATCGATATTTTTTAAGGAATCCCCTAACTGGTATTGACGGAACTGTCGAATAGAAAAATTGGGTTCCCCGTGGGTTTGGCTGCGGACTTGCTGTTTAAAAAATGGCAGCAGGGTAACGGCTTCTGGCGCCAATTTAGGCAGGATCAAAATCGATTGTTTCGCAACTGCAGCGTAGCTTTTTTCAAAAAAGCCAAAGAGATCATGGCTGTACAATTGAACGGGCAATTCTTCATAGATGCCTCGCTCCTTTGGGGTCCAAGGCAGCTGCAGCCGAATCAGATTGCCTCGATAAAAGGCGCTGTGATGACTTTCCTTGAAACGATCGTCAAATTTTAAGGTGAAATCGACCAGCGGCAGCAGCGTCGGGCGATACTTGAAGACTTGCAGCGGTAAGGTGATCGCTGTGTGTGTTTCAGCTTGGATCGATTCTTCTAAAATGATTTGGACCTTCTTGAGGGAGGGGAGCAAGAATACTGCATCAAGCAACAATAACAAAGTCAGTAAAAACCAAAGGCTCCAGCCAGCATTATTATTGAAGATCACACAATAAGCCAGCAGCAGAAAATAGGCAGCGCTAAACAACAGGAGGCGCAGCAGGCGTTCAAGTTTCTTTTTCTTCATCGCTATCTCCTCGTTGGGACAGGCACTCGTTGGATCATCTGTTTCATCAAGTCTGAAAGGGTCTCCGTGCTGGCATGAACGCCACCTTTCAGTAATAAACGATGACCGAAGACTGCTGGTAAAATTCGCTGCAAGTCTTGCGGCGTGACAAAGGTCCGACCTTCCGTCAACGCTAACGCTTTTGCCCCTTTTAAGAAGGCGATCCCACCACGAGGGCTGATACCAAGGTCAATGGCATTATGCTGACGGCTCGCTTGAACCAGCTGCAATGCGTAACGGGCGACCCGCTCATCGACATACACGTCATCGACCATCGCTTTTAAAGCAGTCACTTCATCAGCATGTAAAATGGTTTGGATCTGATCCAAGCTTTGCTGTCGTTTTCCAGTCAAGAGGGCGAGCTCATCTTGAAAATCTGGGTAACCGATATGCAGGCGGAACAAAAAACGATCCAATTGGGCTTCAGGCAAAGGATACGTTCCTTCATACTCGATTGGATTTTGCGTGGCTAAAACAAAAAAGTGGGGACTCAATGGGTACGTTTGATTGTCGATGGTGACATGATTTTCTGACATGGCTTCTAAGAGTGAGGCTTGCGTCCTTGGTGTGGTTCGGTTGATCTCATCTGCCAAGAGGACGGAGGTGAAGATCGGGCCAGGACGAAACTCGAACTGGTGGCTTTGGGAATTAAAAATCGACACACCTAACACATCGTTAGGTAAAAGGTCTGGGGTAAACTGTACCCGTTTGTAGTCACTTTGAATGGCTTTGGCTAACGATTTGACCAACATCGTTTTCCCAACACCAGGGATATCTTCGAATAAAACGTGTCCGCCAGCAAGCAGCGCAGCCACGGTAAATTGGATCACATCTCGTTTGCCTAAAATCACTTTTTCCACTTCTGCGATCAAGGCATCTATTTTTTGTAATTCAGCGGTCATCTGATAACCTCCCTACGTTCGTTTCTTCCATTGTAACGGTTTTCTAGGACTGTCGCAATTTTCGTGTAACAATTAAAGAAAATTTCAAGAATATTCAAAAAAGAGAAATCCTTTCTGCGGATTTGCGAAAGAAAAACAAAAAACTTCCGAAGCGTTTCCTCGGAAGTTTGCGTTTGATAGAACAGAAGGGACTAGAAGGTGTGGTGCAAGAGGTCAGCGGCGATCTGGTCCGCCTGCCGTAAATTCCAAGCATCGGTTCCTGGCTGAGCAGTGGCAGCCGTCAGCCAGTGGATGCCTTCTGTGGGAATCCCAAAACAATAGAGGGTAGGGTAAGGGCGGTCATCTGGTCCGAGGATCTGATTGGTCTCAGGATCGATGGCGATCGCACCCGTCTCAAAAGGCACCTCATTGGGGATCGCCAACTGGTGCGGGTGAATAATCCGATCGTTTAGCAGTTGCCGCAACAAGGAATTGTTGGTTCGACGAATCGCTGTCGATGGAATGCGAGCCTCAATTAGTTGCGTCGCGTGATAGCGTGTGTCGTCAAATCGCTTTGAATACGTACAGTAAGCCTCCTCGATCTCAACAGTCATGTCAGGACCTAGTAAGGTCACCACTCCCGCTTCCATCAATGCCACCAGTTCCTGCAGTCGCTGAACTGGCGGTCCGATCGATAAAAAGCTGTTCAAGGGAACGAAAGACTGCCAAAAGAGTGTTTTCAAGTCTTGTACTGGCATTAGCTGATGATCGAGAACAAACCGAATCGGGTCCCGCAGATCTTTGAAGACTTCCAAGGCACTGCTGATAGGTCCTGTTAGATTGCCTTTTTCGGCATCTTGGATTTGGGTACGTAATAGTGCAATGAAAAAGTCTTGCAACGACTGTTGCTTTTTCTGAGCAAAGGGGTCGGCTAGTTGTTGCCATGACCACCACTCCGTCGTAGGAAGCTGCCATTTTTTCAGCAAGTCTTCAGATCCTTCAGAGGCAACAAAGGCGGCGGTAAAAGCGGCAAGCTGATCTTTGTCCAGCAGCTGTTTTTCTAAAAGCAGCGTCTGATAATAGACGAGTTCTGCCTCTTTTTTTAAATAGAAGAGTAGGGTCTTGCCAGCAACCGTTTTAGCTGCTTGCCAAGCAGCGAGGCGTTCAGGGGTCAAAAAAACGGGCTTTCGCTGCTGCGTCGGTGTTTTTTGATTGCGGCCACGAGGATGATACGGGACACCCCGACGAGAACCTGCGATGATTTGTGGTTCTTCACCAGAAGGTTGATAGACGAGGGATCCATTGACTTTGACGAAGGTGCCGCCCCGACCGCTGGTCAAGCGGGTGACGTAATCGTAAAAGGCAAGTCCTAGTCCCCGTAAAATCACAGGTTCGCCAGCTTTCACCGCCGTTAGATCCGTATCTGCCGCATTGGCTGGCGGTGCATAAAACCAGCCATTATTTTCTGCGGCCGCCGCCAATCGTTGTTCTGCTGCTGACAGTTGGGCTTGTGAATGGCCTGTAGCTAAGACGACGGCATCAACAAGAAATGTTTGGTGAGCCGTCGTCAACTGGTAGCGATTTTTGGAAAGAGGGGTCAAGGAGCTGACACTGTCTGACAGATGGTTGACGGTAATGGATTCAGGCAGCTCTTTTAATAGCTGCTGATAAAACCACTGCTGATAGAGGCCATATAACGCCCGCGAGCAATGCCCGTTAGGATCAAGTGAATCAAGTGCTGTGCATTCCGTAACGAGCTCAGGGGCATGCGTGGCTGCGAAATGTTTCCCTTCTGTCACTGCCCATTCGTATAAGGTAGGTCCTTTGACCACGGGACCGCCGGTGCTTAATGTGTCATCCGTGAAAAGGGTGACTTGACTGGTTACAGAATTCAATAGCAGATCCGCCGATTGGTCCGTGCGCCAAACTGCCCCAGGAAGAAAGGGATCAAACAGCAGCAAGTTGATGGCTTGTTTGTTTTGTTTGCTATGAGCGATCAGTCGTTCTGAAAGTGAAAGTCCACGAGGACCAGCACCAATGATAGCTATTTTCATATCACACCGCCTCTATTATTCTATGGTCATTGTGTCATCAACGGGCTAAGTCAAAAGGTGTCTTGCGGAAAATCAGCCAGTGCATGCCTAGCACCATGGCTTCCTCGATGGCATCGATATAATGAAAAGCAGGCTGATTGGGTTGTTGCTGCAGCAATGGATTTTTTTGGATCGCGTCTAAGAGATCGGTTTTTACTGCATCACTGCTGGCTAAAATAATACAGTGGGGGGCAAAAGCTGCATTGTAAAATGGCAGTAAGCTTGTCAGGCGCTGAACCAAAGCCGTGCGGTCTTGCGGTGCCCCTTGATCCAAGTAGCCGGGCAAAAATTTTGCCTCTCCCGCTAGGGCATCTTTTCCTTCTAAAAGTGCACCATTGACCAGGAGCGTGATACCAGGCATGCTTTTTTCGGGATTGTACATGCCGACGATGGTTTGCTGCAAAGAGATCTGTTGGGCGATGCAATAGCCGATCGTTAAAATATGGGCATCGTTTTGACAGTAGAAGGGCAGTGCAGTGATCTCTGCCACGAGGGCTGCCAGGTGCCAGCCATTGAATTTTTCATACCAGCTGGAAGTCACGGTTCCTCCACTGATTTTTCCTGGTAAAAAGAGGGCGATCTGTTCCACAGAGGGAAATAATGCTAGCTCGTTCGTTACACATTCTTGAAAGCGATGGGGGGCAACATCAGGAAAGGGCTGGTCGTGTTTTGCCAAAACCTTTCCCTTGCGGTCGATTAGCATGGACCAAAGAGCCAAGGAACCATCGTGATCAATAAAGCTAAGCAAAAGAGAATGACCTCGGTCTTGGTTGAGCTGATAGGTCACAGCAGGCCGCCCTAGCTCTTTTTGCTCCAGCGGACCTTTAGTGATTTCCCCCTCTGCCAACAATTCTTTTAATAATGAGTTAGTGGTGACCATGCTGATGCCGGTTTTCTTTACTAAATCGGAGGCGAATAATGCCCCGTTTTGAAATAAGGTTTTTAAAACCAGCTGTTTGTTTTGCTGGCGAATGGAATGGGTGGTAGAAGCCATAGGTGTTCTCCTTAATGAAGTGATTTAATTAAGTATACCGACGGGATGGAACGATGTAAAGTTTTTAAAAGACTGACTTGACGGAAAACTTGAAAATAAGTATACTTAATTAACAATGTTAATTAAGTGATTCGCCATAAAGAGGACACGAGGTAGAGGGGAAGAGAAACGTATGATCAAATTAGTCATCACAGATTTAGACGGTACATTTTTGAACAGCCAAGGCAGTTTTGATCGGCCTTATTATGAACAAGTCAGCCAACAAATGAAAGAAGCGGGTGTTGCTTTTGCTGCGTGTACCGGCAAACAGTGTGAACGAGTGGAAGAACTGTTTGGTGAAGCAGCAGCGGATGTTTGGATTCTTGGGGATAGCGCGACCCGCATCAAACATCAAGGCGAATACATCTTTGAATCACTGCTGCCAAACGAATTAGGGCGGCGGATCATTGCGAAGCTCGCTGCGATTGCGCAAGATCATGTGATCATCGCCTGTACACCGACTGCGGCGTACATTGCGGAAACGACCAATGAAGCAGATGCCCAGAAAGTTCGCGGCTCTTATCGGGTGGTCAAAACGGTGGCGGATTATCAAACCATCACCGAAGATTTTGTGAAGCTCACTATTTTTGATCCCAAACTACGTTGCTTTGAGCATGTCCAACAGTTAGGCGAGTTTACAAACAACGCCTACATCGTGGCTTCGGAAGCCGCTTGGATCGATATCACCAATCAAGGCGTCCACAAAGGAACGACTGTGGCACACTTGCAAGAATTGCTGCACGTCACACCAGAAGAGACTATGGTCTTCGGCGATGGCTTGAACGATTTGGAGTTGATGGCAGCTGGCACGTTTAGTTTCGCCATGAGCAATGCCTTTGAGGAAGTCAAGGCAGCGGCAGCGTTTGTGACCAAGTCAAACGATGGAAATGGCGTGCTGAAAACCATCGAACGTCTGTTACCGCTACAAATGAACCAATAAAAAAACCGCTCCCTAGCAGGGATAGCACGTACTTTCATTTGACTGAAAGTAGAGTGCTGCCTGTTGCTAAGGAGCGGTTTTTTCGTTATGCATGTGGTTGACTGACGCTATAAGGATAGGCATCGGCTGACCACTCTTTGCTGCGAGGGACGATACCTAGCTGGAAGTTCAATGTACCACCGGCAGTCAATTCTTGGTGGGTGAAAAACAATCGCTCGAAGGGTTCTTCGTTCAATGTGATTTTATCCACGAAGAGCTGTTGCGGCGCATTGGGCGTGCTCTTGATCACTAAGTCTTTGCCTGAAGCAAGATGTAGTGTTGCTTGATCAAATAATGGCATGCCGATGACATATTCCCCCGTCCCTGGTGTGACTGGATAAAAGCCCAAGGAGTTGAAGATGTACCAACCAGCCATGCTACCGTTGTCTTCATCGCCAGGAAAGCCTTTGGGCGAGTCATTGAAGCATTGTGTCAATAGCTGCTTGATCAAGGGCTGTGCCATTTCTGGTTTGCCCAAATAGCTGAATAGATACGGATAGTGGAAGCTTGGTTGATTGGAGATCGCCAGCTGACCAAAATCGAGTGCAGCCATCTCGCTCATTTCATGGATCTCAAAGCCGTAGCCTTCTGTCGTATAGCGAGGTTCTTGATTGCACAAGTCGATCAGTTTTGCTTCAAAGGCCGCTTTGCCGCCGTGTTCGGCGATCAAGCCAGCGAAATCATGGTAAACAGCAAAACTGCTTTGCCACGCACTGCCTTCTGCATAATCTAAGCCCCAGCGTATGTCACTGAATTCTGGACGAAAGGCACCATCGGGATCTTTTGCCCGCATAAAGCCAGTTTCCTGATCGAAAATGTTGCGGTAGTTTTGCGATTGCTGCTGATAATAGTCTGCTTGCTCGTCACCCAGCTGTTGTGCGACTTGTGAGATACAAAAATCACTGTAACAATAATCAAGGGTGTGATTGACCGATTCATGATGCGTCAATGGCACATACCCGTAAGTCAAATAGTCCGTCGTGCCGCGCCGACCATAATTGGGATTTTCACTTTGGACGGTGGCGCCTTTTTTCATCGCTGCTAAAAATTCGGGCATCAAATCAGGACGAATGCCTTTTACTGCGGCATCAGCGATCACGGCATCGATCAGCGTCCCTGGCATCAATCCACGCTCATCTGGCGATAGCCATTTTGGTAAAAAGCCGCTTTCGCGATAACTGTTCAAAAAGCCTTCCAGCATGTCTTCCAATTGTTCGACAGCCAAGAGTGAAAAGAGCGGGTAGACAGTTTTATACGTATCCCAAAAGCCGTTGTTTGTATACAGTGGTCCTGGTTTGATTGCTTTTGCCAAGGTATCCCAATGCATTTTGCGGCCCTCTTGATCGATTTCGAAGAAGGTTTGAGGAAACAAGAATAAGCGATAAAAATTATGATAAAAAGTAGAAACTTGTGTTTGATCGTGATGCTCGATCTCGATTTTTTGCAAAAAATGATTCCATTGCTGTTGGACAGAAGCCAGATAATCGGCAGGAGCCCATTGCTGTTCCCGTTGCAAGTTCAAACAAGCTTGTTCGCGACTGAGAAACGAGGTCGCAAAACGGATCGTCTGTGTTTGGCAAGCCCCAAAGCGGAGAACGACGAAGGCTTTTTTGCCTGTCAAGGCACCTTCGATCGCAGTGATGGGTGTTTCAAAATGATAGACGAAATGGAAGGTGAAGCGTTCATCTTCGCACCCTGAAAATACGATCAGTTGACCAGCCACTGTTTGTTCATCCAACTGTTCTAAGACATAGTCACCCGGCAGTGACAAGCCAAGACCTGGCTGATCCCCGCAGTTTTCAATAGTCAGCACACCGCCATACATACTGGGGATCAAAGTCGTTGTTGTTAAATACCGCTGCGTCTTGATTTTAAGAAAGGCTGGATTAAAGGTGCTTTCTTCGGGACGATACGAGCTTTGCGCATGGAAAAGGGTATTTTCAGAAAGCGTGCCGTTTAGCGGCAGCATCGTCAAATGGCTGAAATCCCCCATCCATGGGCTAGGCTGATGGGTGATGCGAAAGCCCTGAAAGGTTCGATCTTCTGGATGAAACCACCAACTGCCGCGTTGATCGCTGGTTTGCGGGGCAAAGTAGTTCATGCCAAAAGGAACCCCTGTATAAGGCAGGCAGTTGCCATGGGAAAAACTATATTGGTTGTCTGTTCCGTGTCGTGTGTCGATCATTGATACGTTCACTTGGTTCACTCCTTTAATTGGGTTGATTCTCTTTTGATCAAAGAAACCGCCACTAAATGGGTGGTCGTCTCCGTTGGTACTGGGGTTGCTGCCTTCGCAGCGTTGATTTTCTCAATCACTTGGTTTCCTGCCAAGCGCCCCATCTCGGCAAAATTCTGCCCGATAGTCGTTAGTGCTGGATCAATGAGGGCTGCGGCTTGGATATTATCGAAACCAACCAGGGAAATGTTGGCAGGGACGTGCATATCTGCTTGGCGCAATGCCCGCATCAATTCAATGGCGATCAAGTCATTTTCACAGACGGCTGCCGTGACCTGATGTTCTTCCAGGTAGACAAGCGCATTTGCGATGCTGGCAGCCGTGTCGTCGAGCTTGGTGCGAAAGGTTCTTTGGGCTTTTTTCAGCGCATCGATGTAACCTAGATAACGCTGACGGACGGATTGCGGATGATGGGTATCACCAAAAATATAAGCGATCCGTTGATGCCCCAACGCAAGTAAATGCTCCGTGGCTAGCTGTCCACCTTGAAAGTTATCTGGCATCACCGCTGGAAAATCAAACTCATGCAGCTTTTTATCTAAGGTCACGATAGGAAAGTGCTTTTCAGCACATTCGAACAGCAAGTCATAGTAAGAAAACGTATTGCTGGCGTAATAGATCAGGCCGTCGAATTCTTGCATCAGCTCAGCTGCCGTCGTTTTTTCCAAATAATCCACTGGTGTCATCAAAAGTTCAAAGCCGTGTTCTTGCATCACGGGGTAAATGCCTTCGGTAAAGTTTCCTAAAGAGAGATCATTGGCAAAGGGCAAGACAAACAAAATTCGTCCAGTCGCTTTTTTTTCCTTCAATTCTCGGACAAAGCTGCCGCTGCCTTGCACGCGATAGATCAGCTGATTTTGTTCCAGTTCCGTCAAGGCTCTTTTAGAGGTGATCCGACTGACTTGGTATTGTTCAGATAGTTCTTTTTCAGTAGGGACACGACTGCCAGGCGCTAATCGCCCTTCAACGATGGCTTCGTGAAGCTCCGCGTAAATTTTTTTATATAATGGTTGTTTCATAAGAAAACCCCTTTTGATATATCATATTTGTTAGCATACCATAAACCAGTAAAAATGAAAACCCTTTAATTATTTTGAAAAAGCGCTAGACATTCAATTAATTCATGATATACTAGGTTCGTAAATTGATATATCAAATCAGGGAAGGTGATGGAATGGTTTATAAAGAAATACCAACTTCAGTAGCAACATTTATGGAAACGATTACGGATCTATGCGGAGAAACGCATGCCGATTGGGCGAAAAATTTTAACGCAGCTTTCGCCAATACACTATTAACGACGGTCAAGCGTCATGAGGATGGCACGACCTTTTTACTGACGGGGGATATTCCAGCGATGTGGCTGCGAGATTCCACTGCACAAGTTCGTCCGTATTTGGTGATCGCCAAAGAAGATGAAGACTTAGCAAGCATGATCAGCGGGTTAGTCAAGAAGCAATTCTACTATATTACGATCGATCCTTACGCAAATGCCTTTAACGAATCAGCCAATGGCGCTGGCCACCAAACAGACGATACAGAAATGAACGATTGGATCTGGGAACGCAAATATGAGATCGACTCTTTATGCTATCCGATCCAACTGGCCTATATGCTATATAAAAACACAGGCAGAACCGATCAGTTCAATGATGATTTTGTAACAGGCATCAAAAAAGCCTTGGAGGTGTTTGTGACAGAACAAAACCATGAGGAGTCTCCATATCGCTTTGAACGGGATACCTGGCGGAAAGAAGATACCTTGACTCATGACGGCAAAGGCGCGCCAGTGAAACCTGTCGGCTTGACTTGGTCAGGCTTTCGACCAAGTGATGATGCCTGCAAATACGGCTATTTGATTCCCTCCAATATGTTTGCGGTGGTGGTCTTAGGCTATATCCAAGAAATCTTTACGACGGTTTTAGAAGACGCAGCGATCGTGGCACAAGCGAAAAAATTGCAAGCAGAGATCGAAGCAGGGATTAAAGCATACGGGTTGACCAAAAATCAAGCTGGCGAAGAAGTCTACGCGTATGAAGTGGATGGATTCGGCAATGGCACACTGATGGATGACAGCAACGTGCCGAATTTGATCGCCGCCCCTTACTTGGGGTATGGCAGTATGGAAGATCCCCTTTATCTTCAGACCCGTAAAACGTTGTTGAGCAGTGAAAATCCGTATTTCTATGAAGGCAAATACGCTAAAGGCATTGGCAGCTCTCATACGCCAGAAAATTATGTGTGGCCGATCGCCATGGCAATGGAAGGCATGACCACCACTGACAAAGAAGAAAAGAAACGAATTTTGGATCAGTTAGTGGCGACAGATGCGGGTACAAATTTGATGCATGAAGGGTTCGATGTCGATGATCCTTCGCAATACACGAGAGAATGGTTCTCTTGGGCGAACATGATGTTTTGTGAATTGGTCATGGATTATTTCGATATCCGAGTGGAAAAATAAGCAGCACGACCCACGACCGTTCGAGTGACACAAAAAGCAGTCCAACGACGCAAACAGCGAGGAGTAAAAACCAATGAAGAAACAAGTATATATCATCTCACACAGCCACTGGGATCGGGAATGGTACATGCCTTACGAACAGCATCACATGCGGCTAGTTGAATTGATGGATGATCTTTTAGAATTAATTGAAAATGACCCTGAGTTCCACAGCTTCCACCTAGATGGGCAGACGATCATCTTGGATGACTATTTAGAAGTGCGACCTGAAAAACACGAAGCGGTCAAAGCGGCCATCAAACAAGGGAAATTACAGATCGGTCCGTTTTATATTTTGCAAGATGACTTTTTGATAAGTGCTGAATCAAACACCCGTAATATGCTGATTGGAATGGCAGAAAGCAAAAAGTGGGGCACCCCCGTTATGTTGGGGTATTTCCCAGATACTTTCGGCAATATGGGGCAAACCCCGCAAATGATGCTGCAAGCCAATCTTGAAAGTGCTGCATTTGGGCGTGGCGTCAAACCGATCGGCTTTGACAACGAAGTTTTACCCGATGATCAATTTACTTCCCAATATTCTGAAATGCATTGGGAAGGTCCAGATGGCAGTCAAATCTTTGGTCTACTCTTTGCCAACTGGTACTCCAATGGCAATGAGATTCCAGTGGATAAAGCAGAAGCCAAAGCTTTTTGGACACAAAAACTGCAAGATGTAGAAAAATTTGGTGCCACCAATCATTACTTAATGATGAATGGGGTCGATCATCAACCCGTCCAAAAAGACATTTCGGCAGCGATTCGTACAGCTAACGAGCTATTCCCAGAGTATGAATTCAAACACGCCAGCTTTACCGAATACCTTGAAGCAGTGCAAGCAGATCTGCCAGATGACCTAGGAACTGTCACAGGTGAATTGACCAGTCAAGAAACCGATGGTTGGTATACTCTAGCCAATACCGCCTCTTCCCGAGTTTATCTAAAACAATGGAATACAAAGGTTTCCCGCCAATTAGAAAATGTTGCGGAGCCATTAGCAACTATGGCTTATGAAGCAAACGGCAGCTATCCTCACGATATGTTGGATCATGCGTGGAAAACCCTGATGCAAAATCATCCTCACGACAGTATCTGCGGCTGTTCAGTGGACGAAGTACACCGAGAAATGATGCCGCGCTTTGAAAAAGCCAATGAAATCGGCAAGTTCGTGGCAGATGAAGCGTTACGCAATTTAGTAGCCGCCATCGACACGAGCCAGTTTCCTGAGGAGAGTCGCCCCTTCGTGGTCTTCAACACCACTGGCAGCACCCGTTCTGGATTAGTGGAAGTCGTGATCGAACTTGAGCGTAAAACATTCCGTGAAGGATTGCCAAGCAAGCTTTACCACGAATTGTTGGCGAAGCCAAAAGGTTCTTATTCGGTGATCGATGAACAGGGGAACCCTGTTGCTGCGATCATTAGTGAAGAAGAGGTCCTTTTTGACTATGAATTGCCTAAAGATGCCTTTCGGATTCCTTTCATGAAACGCTTTGTCACGGTCCAAGTTGAAGCAAACCAGTTGCCAGAATTTTCATGGCAGACCTTTGCTCTAGTGGAAAAAGCCGCTACGCCAGTAGAGAGCGCCCCGATCGTTTCAGAAGGAGGGCGTAAACTTGCCAACGCACATTTGGAAGCCGTCATTACTGAAAACGGCAGCTTGACGATTACAGACAAAGCAACCCAAAAAACGTATCGCAATTTACTGGTTTTCGAGGATGTGGGGGATATCGCCAATGAGTACATCTTCAAACAACCAGAAGGGGATCAAGCAATCTTATCGACGAAATTTCCGCATCACGTGACAATTGAACAAAACGATCCACTGGTGGGGATCGTGCGACTGACGCAAGAATTGCAGATTCCCGTTTCAGCAGATGACCGTTTGTTAGAAGAACAAAAAGCTGTCGTCGATTTCCGTTTCCGTAAGGCACAGCGGAGTCAAGAATTGGTTGCCTTCAAGATCGAGACGGAGATTCGCTTAGAACGAACCAGCAACCGCCTGGCATTTAAAACCACCGTCAACAACCAAAGCAAAGATCACCGACTACGGGTGTTATTCCCAACAGGGATCATCACGGATTTCCATGAAGCTGACAGCATTTATGAAGTCGTAAAACGGCCGAATCAGGTTTCTAGTCATTGGGAAAACCCAACAAATCCGCAGCATCAGCACGCCTTTGTCAACTTGCATGATGAAACTAGCGGCATGACGGTTTCTAATTTTGGTTTGAACGAATATGAAATCGTGAAGGATCAGATCTGCTTGACCTTGTTGCGCTGTACGGGAGAGCTAGGCGATTGGGGCTACTTCCCAACACCAGAAGCGCAATGCTTAGGCAGCCACACCTTTGAATACGGCGTAGCCTGTCATGGGGCTCCTGAAGAACGTTATGAAACGTATCGCCAAGCACAAGCTGCCCAAATTCCTTGGACGGCAAGTCAGACCGACAAGCATCAAGGTATGCTAGCCAGCAGCAACCAATATATGGAAGCTCATGGAACGACGGTAGCTATCACCGCCTTAAAACGCAATCGCCAAGACCAGCAGATCGTTTTGCGGGGCTATAATTTGGCGGATCAAGCCACTGCCTTTCACGTGCAAAAAGAGCAGGCGACGCTCTGTCTGTTGAACCTTTTAGAGGAAGAACAAGCATCGACCGTCAATGAGCAATTACACCCATATGAAATTCGTACCATTGGAGTAAAGGAGTGAGTAATGATGGTTTATGGAGGAATTGAAGCCGGCGGCACAAAAATGATTTGTGCCGTTGCCGATGAACAGTTGACGATCATCGCCCAAGAGTCGATCCCAACAACAACACCGGAGGAAACGTTAGCGGCGATCTTTGCCTTTTTCGATCCCTACGATCTCGTGTCATTAGGGGTCGGTTCCTTTGGTCCGATCGGGATCGATCCAACCCAAGCGTCCTATGGCCACATACTAGCGACGCCGAAACAGGGCTGGCAGCAGTTCGATTTTCTCGGTGCATTGAAGAAGCGCTACCCAGAGACAGCATTTGCTTGGACAACAGATGTCAATGCTGCCGCTTATGGCGAATTACGCCAAGGAGCGGCGCAAGGCAAAGACAGCTGTGTCTATTTGACAGTAGGAACCGGCATTGGCGCAGGAGTCGTTCGTGAAGGAAAGATTTTCGAGGGGATCGGTCATCCAGAAATCGGTCATACCTATGTCAAACGTCACAGTGAAGATACGTATGCTGGTACATGCCCATATCACGGCGACTGTCTGGAAGGATTAGCCGCAGGGCCTTCTTTAGAAGGACGTACGGGGATCAAAGGACAAGACTTGCCGCAAGCGCACGAGATTTGGGGGTTGCAGGCCTTTTATCTAGGGCAAGCGCTGGTCAATATCACGTTAACTTTAGCACCTGAGATAATCATTTTAGGCGGTGGGGTCATGAATCAGCCGCATTTACTCGCTCAAATCCAACAAGCCTTCCTGAAACAAATGGCAGGCTATATGGAGACACCACCAGTGGAAGACTACATCGTCACTTGGGGCTTGCCGAACAAAAGTGGCATTATCGGCTGTCTCTTGTTAGGCAAAGAGCAGGTGACTGCCCATGACTAACCTGCATTTTCCTAAAGATTTTTGGTGGGGAGCCGCTGCCAGCGGTCCGCAAACTGAAGGACGAACGGCCGATGATGGCAAAGGCGATTCGATTTGGGACTATTGGTACGCAACGGAACCAGAACGCTTTTATCAAAAACGGGGACCCAAAGATACCGTCCAGCTGCTGCAGCGTTACCCAGAAGATGTAGCATTGATGAAAGAGATCGGCTTTAATTCTTTTCGAACCTCGATCCAGTGGAGTCGCTTGCTGCCAGAAGGAAGAGGAGCGGTCAATCAACAAGCGGTGGCGTTTTATCGCGAGTACTTCGCCACTTTGATCGAAAATGGCATCGAGCCTTTCATCAATTTGTATCATTTTGATATGCCGATGGCACTGCAAAAAGAAGGCGGCTGGCTCAATCGCGAGACTGTCACAGCATTTGCAGATTATGCCGCTTTGTGTTTTGAGTTGTTCGGTGATCAAGTCCGTCATTGGTTCACGCAAAATGAACCGATCGTGCCAGTGGAGATGGGGTATTTGTATCAACAGCATTACCCAGCAGAAATCAACTTGGCACATGCGGTGCAAGTCGGCTACCATGAAGCACTCGCCAGCGCTTTAGCGATCCAACGCTTCCGTCAGTCTCAGCAATCAGGCGAAATCGGCATCATCTTGAATTTGACACCGACCTATCCGAAAGATCCGAATGATGAAAAAGATGGCCAAGCGGCGCAACTGGCAGATGCCTTTTTCAACCGTTCCTTCTTAGATCCAGCGGTCAAAGGCACCTTTCCGGAAGAATTGATCACTGTCTTAAACGAGTTGGCGATCATGCCAGAAACCAGAGCAGAAGATTTGCAGATCATTAAAGAAAACACGGTCGATCTCTTGGGGGTCAACTATTATCAGCCGCGGCGGGTGCAGCAAAAGCGTTCTGCCAAAACAGCGGACACTCCAATGCCAGAAGATTACTTCGATGTTTATGATTGGCCAGAAAAGAAAATCAATCCCCATCGAGGCTGGGAAATTTATGAACGAGGCATTTATGATACCTTGATCAACCTACGAAACAACTACGGCAATATCCCTTGTTATATTTCAGAAAACGGCATGGGAGTCGAAGATGAAACACGCTTTATCGATGCCAGCGGTCAGATCCAAGACGAGTACCGCATCACCTTTATCAAAGATCATTTGCGGTATGTTCACCAAGCAATCCAAGAAGGCAGCCGGTGCCGCGGGTATCACATGTGGACTTGCATGGATAATTGGTCTTGGCTGAATGAATTCAAAAATCGTTACGGGTTTATTGCCGTTGATTTGGCTACCCAAAAACGCACCATCAAAAAGTCAGGTGAGTGGTTCCGCGAAGTGATTCAGCAAAACGGCTTTGTCGATTGATCCTTTGTAAAAAACAACTCAATGAAGCGTCCTATCTTGCAAAAGGTAGGACGTTTTTCTGGTTTTTAGAGAATAAAAACAAAATATAAACAAAGACCTTTAATTTGTTTCATTTTATCTTTAGTTTGTTCCTTATTTTTTAGGGATGAAAGCGTTATTCTAGTAGCATGAAGGAGATGATGAGATGTGAAGAAAAAGGGGTTTTGGAGGAATGTCTGGCAATACAAAGCGTTAATATTGATGGCTTTGCCAGGTGTTGTCTGGTTTATCTTTTTTTTCTATATACCTGTATTCGCAAATGTGGTGGCGTTCAAAGATTTCCACATTTCACCAGACGGCTTTTTTGCCAGTTTGAAACAAAGCCCATGGGTCGGCTTTGATAACTTTAAATTTTTATTTGCATCCAATGATGCATGGCTGATCACTAGAAATACCCTACTCTACAATATCGTATTTTTAGCATTCAACCTATTCTTTGCGATTGCCTTTGCCATTATTATGAGTGAGCTGCGCAATAAGCGCTTGGTAAAAGTGTATCACACGATGTCCCTGTTGCCGTACTTCCTTTCTTGGGTGGTTATTTCGTACTTTGTCTATGCCTTTTTGAGTCCAGACAAAGGGATCATTAACCAATGGATCACGGGTATGGGCGGTGAAGGAATCAACTGGTATGCTGATCCGAAATGGTGGCCGTTTATTTTCGTCTTTATGAATGTCTGGAAGAGCTTAGGTTACAACAGCATCATCTATTATGCGTCAGTGGTCGGGATCGATCAAACGTATTACGAAGCCGCGATGGTCGATGGTGCCAGCAAATGGCAGCAGATTAAAAATGTGACGTTGCCACAACTGATTCCAATGATTTCCGTCTTGTTGATTTTGAACATCGGTGGGATCTTCCGTGCCGACTTCGGACTTTTCTATCAAGTCCCACGAAACTCTGGGGCGTTGTACCAAGTCACCTCCGTTTTAGATACGTACATTTATAATGGACTGACTGCCACAGGCGACTTCGGGATGACCGCAGCTGCCGGCCTTTATCAATCAGTTGTTGGGGCATTATTATTACTAACAGCGAATTTGGTTGTTCGTAAACTAGAACCAGATTCAGCATTATTCTAAGGAGGATGGATAAATGAAGAAAAAAGTAACGAAAGTCGAGATCCGCTCCTTTAACCCAACGGTCAACCTGATTTTTAATATCGTGATCGGTCTGTTCGCGATTTCCTGTGTCTTGCCGTTTCTCTTTGTGATCGCGATCTCATTGACCAGTGAAACCTCTTTGGCAGAAAACGGCTATCGCTTTTGGCCACAAGAATTTTCGTTCGCAGCATATACCTACCTGTTTAGCGGACAAATGAGCAGCAAAATTTTCCAAGCATTTGGCGTATCTATTTTTATCACTGTTTTTGGTACCTTCGTCAATGCAACGATGACTTCGCTATATGCCTATGTCATCTCTCGCTCAAATTTTCCATTCCGTCGGTTCTTTACGATCTTCGCTTTGATCACCATGTTGTTTGCGCCAGGGATGGTTGCCAATTACTTAGTGATGGTCAACTTGATCCAATTGAAAGATACGATTTGGGCATTGATTTTACCCCTTGCCTTAGGGCCTTTTAATATCCTTGTTATGCGGACCTTCTTTAAAAAGACGGTACCAGATAGTATTATAGAATCTGCGCGCATCGACGGTGCCAGCGAAATGAAGATTTTTCTATCCATCGTGTTGCCGTTAGCGGTTCCAGGGATCGCGACGATCAGTCTATTTGCCGCTCTTGGCTATTGGAACGACTGGTTCAATGCATTGTTGTATATTCAAAAAGACTCTTTAGTGCCGTTACAAGCACTTTTGATGCGGATTCAAAGCAATTTGGACTATCTAGCCAAAAGCTCCGGCATGGCTGCCCAGATCCAAGGCGGTTTGGCCGCTTTGCCAAGCGAAACTGCTCGCATGGCAATCGTTGTTGTTGCAACCTTACCGATTGCGATCACCTATCCATTCTTCCAACGGTATTTTGTCGGTGGTCTGACAATTGGTGGCGTCAAAGAATAATCAAATAAGTATAGGGAGGAAACAAAAATGAATTTGTGGAAAAAAACAGCTTTTGCTGGGATGGCCGCAGCGGCAACTTTGGGAATGGCTGCCTGTGGGTCGAACGGCGCAACATCCAATTCAGAAAACAATGCAGACGGCGTAACGACTTTATTGATGTATCAAGTCGGGGACAAGCCAGAAAACTTTGATCAATTAATGGAGATCGCCAATAAACGCATTGAAGAAAAAACCAACGCTCGCATCGATCTGCAGTATATCGGCTGGGGTGATTGGGATCAAAAAATGAGTACCATCATTTCATCGGGTGAAAACTACGATATTTCCTTTGCCTCAAACTATGTTGCGAATGCGCAAAAAGGCGCGTATGCAGATTTGACGGAGTTAGCACCAAAATATGCCAAAGAAGCGTATGATCAATTAGACGAATCTTATATCAAAGGCAATACGATCGACGGAAAATTATATGCCTTTCCAGTCAACGGCAATATTTATGCCCAACAAGTCTTGACCTTCAATAAAGAGTATTTAGATAAATATGATTTGGATATTAGCGGGATCGAATCTTATGCAGATGCCGAAGACGTGTTGAAGAAGTTTAAAGAAGAAGAACCAAACATCGCACCGTTTGCGATCGGACAAACCTTTAATGTTTCTGGAAACTATGATTATGTGATCGGGAAAGATTACCCATTTGCTGTTAAATTGGACGGCGATACAACGAAGATCATCAATCAATTCGAAGATGATGAACAAATGGAAAACTTGAAATTGATGCACAAATGGTACAACGAAGGCTTGATCCCAACTGATGCAGCCACTAATACGACTGGTTACCCATTAGAAGGCAACACATGGTTCATGCGTGAAGAAACCCAAGGACCAATGGATTACGGCGATACGATCTTAAGCAATGCCGCAGGTCATGAATTGGTTTCACGCCCAATCACGAAACAATTAAAATCAACAGGCCAAGCGCAAATGGCAAACTTTGTCGTAGCGAATGTTTCGAAAAACAAAGAAAAAGCAGTGGAAGTGTTGGGCTTGTTGAACAGCGATCCTGAATTGTTGAATGGATTGGTTTGGGGTGTCGAAGGCGAAGCATGGGAAAAAATCGAGGGCGAAGACAACAAAATCCGTCTCCTTGATGGCTACTTGCCAAATACCCGGATGGCTGCTTGGAACACTGGGAACAACATGATCCTTTATACACAAGAATCCATCACAGACGATATGATCAAAGAGCGTGATGAAAATATTGCTAACGCTGAAGCATCACCAATCTTAGGGTTCAACTTCAAGACTGATAATGTGAAAACAGAAATCACGAATATCGCCAATGTCATGAACCGTTACAAAGCAAGTTTAGCAACGGGAACGATCGATCCAGAAGAAAATGTTCCGAAACTAAACGAAGAATTAAAAACCGCTGGCTGGGAGAAGGTCCGCGATGAAATGCAAAAACAATTTGATGAGTATCGTGCAAGCCAAGAATAAGCAACAGGCGCCGCTCACCAATCAATAGATCAAGTAAGCCGGAGGCTAAACGCATCAGGACCAATGGTTCCCACGTCTAGCTTCTGGCTGCTTTTTCTTTAAAGTAAGTAGCGAAATCTTTGATGAAAAAATAACGTTACTTTTGTTTTTTAACCTTCAAGCAGCAAGCATAGTGCCTCTAAAACGTACATAGCATTAAAAGATTCTCAGGTAGCTTGAGTAGGAAGCTAAAATCATGCTACATTTTCGATAGGGAACAAATAAGGGAGGAATTTTAAATGGAAGAAACAGCAAATAGTGGGTTGGTCAAGGGCTTTCGCTTGATTTGGGCGATCGTGAAGTTGAATTTGTTTTTCGTCGTATTGACATTGGCAGGTGGCGGAATCTTAGGGATCGGTCCAGCGTTTCATACCATTAGTACCTTGATCCATGAAGACGGACTAAATTATGAGCATCAAAGCTTTCGCAGCGCATGGCGCATTTGGCGCAGCGTCTTTGTCAAAGCCAATAAACAGTTTTATCTTTTCTTCCTACTGACAGGTTTCTTAGTGTATAACTTGTATTTAGCTACCCAGATCCAAGGCTTGATTTGGCTGATGATCACTTTTGTTTTAGTTGTCGTCAGCGGATTGAGTATCTTACTGTACTTACTAAGTGTGGTTTTTGACACATCCTATGAGATTTCCTTGTGGAATAACCTGAAATTGTCCTTCGTGTGTCTGTTTCTTCATATGGCGACCTTTCTAAAATTGTTAGTGGGGATTGCCAGTATTTTCGCTTTTACTTGGATGATGAAAGGGCTCTTGCTCTTTGGAACCTTTAGTCTATTGATTTTGTGGTGCCATGTGGCGATCAGTCAGGAAAAAACCGTCATTGATCGGGACTTGGCACATGACTAAGCAGCGCTTTCGTTTGTTTAAACATGACTTTTTGATCAATCAGTTGATGCAGTTGTATAGCGTCCTTTTGGTGATCATCTCGATTATTATCATGCTGGTTCTGACGGCATATACTGGGGCAGACCGCTTCAATAGCAGCGAACGCCTCGTGGAAGCCACCAGTATGCAGCTGGATGCATACGTGCAGGATCAAAACGCGGTCGTCTCAACGGTATTAGGCGAATTTACCAGTTCGGATACTGCTTTTGAATCGCTGCGCAATTATTTACAGCTTTCATTGCCAGACTATTTTTCCTATAGTAATGATATTTTTCGCCAGACGGGTCAAAGTGTGTATTTGCCAAACATCCTCTATCGCTTGATCCGTAATCATCCTAGTATCGAAGAGATCATTATTCAACTGGATGAAAGCAATGAGACACTAGTGGCAACCCCAGATACCCCTTATGGAGAAAAACGCAGCGGCAAGCAGATCGATTTGAAAAATCGTCTGTTTTTTGTTCGTTCGATCGCCCAACCAAGTAATTATGCGCAACCGTTAGGGCAAGTCTACGTGATTTTTCACTCAGACGATGTCTTAGCCAATCGACAAGAAGACAACCAAGCGCATGGTATTAACAGTTTTTTGTATACCTCCAATGGTCAGCGGCTATACAAGGATGCCGCGAACCTTAGCAAGCAGACCTTAGCGAAAATTGATCAGGCGGTGGCTCATGGAACTATTCACGACACTCTGTCGAAAGACTTTTATATCAAAAAACAAACGACCGTCAGCGGAGAGTTGTCACTGATCTTGTTGTCAAAAGGTGTGATCTGGCGGGATATTTTTTCTAGCGCCATTTGGATCTTTAGCTTTGGGATTGGGATTCTCTTATTAGTCCTATGGGTGCTCCATCGGACCTTCAAGCGCTATACCTCGCAAGTACAGCAGATCGTCTATGCGACGAAAGAAGTCAGTCAAGGGAATTTTGATAAGCGGATCGATACCGCCAATGTCCAACAAGAGCTGAAAGAAATCGCAGAAGCCATCAATCAAATGACTTACAGTATCAACGAGTATATCAAAGACATCTACACGTTAGAGATCAAGCAGCGAGACGCCGATATGCGGGCGCTGCAAGCACAGATCAATCCGCATTTTCTGTATAACACGTTAGAATACATTCGAATGTATGCCTTGAGTCGCAACCAAGAAGAGCTGGCGGATGTCGTCTATGCCTTTTCGGCACTGCTACGGAACAATACGACGCAAGAAAAGACGAAGACCTTAAAAGAAGAAATCGATTTTTGTGAAAAATATGTCTACTTGTTTCAGATGCGCTACCCAGATAAGATCGCCTATCATGTAACCATCGATTCGGCATTAGAACAGTTGGAATTGCCGAAGTTCACGCTGCAGCCGCTTGTCGAAAACTATTTTGTTCACGGCATCGATTATCAGCGCAATGATAATGCCATCAGTATCAAGGCTTATAAAGAAGTCGATCAGATCGTGATTGAGGTCAAAGACAACGGCAAAGGCGCAGATGCACAGCAGTTGGCGATGATCCAAGAAGAACTGCAAAATCAGGAGATCGGAGCCCAAACCTCGATCGGGATCAAAAATGTTCACGAACGGTTGCGGGGTATGTTCAACAGCGCCTATCAAATGGACGTTACATCTCAGGCAGGTGCTGGGTTTACGGTCAAGATCCGCTTAGATGAGAAACGTTTGCAAAGGGGGCATGAGACAGATGTATAAAGCAATGTTAGTTGATGATGAATACATGATCTTGCAGGGGCTGCAAATGATCTTGCCTTGGCAAGAACTGGGCTTTGAGGTGGTGCATACAGCGAAAAGTGCTAGTGAAGCCCTCGAGTACTTGCAAGAGCATTCCGTTGATTTGCTGATCACGGATATTCGGATGCCAGAAATGAACGGCATCGATATGATCCGCCAAGCACAAGCGTTTGGGAATCGATTTTTCTCGATCATTCTATCAGGCTATCAGGAGTTTGCCTTTGTCAAACAAGGCATGGCGTTAGGTGTGCGTAATTATCTCGTCAAACCTGTTAACAAAGAAGAACTACGCAGCAGTGTACAAGCAATTGCAGCTGAGTTAGAGGAGCAGCAAAAACTGTTGGCAGAAAAAGAACTGTATCAAGAATCAAGCCTGCTGCTTTGGTTGAATGATGAATTGAACGAAAGCGAGTACCTCCATTTGCTGGCGCAACAGCGGGTGCCACTAGCAGCACCCTTTACCGTTTTGCAGTTCAATGGGACTGCTGAGATCTTACAAAAAATCACGACGTTTTTTCAGCAACACGATCAGCCATTGATCTTACCAGGGCGATTAGATGAAAACCAAGTGATCATTACTGCTGCTGGACCAAGGCAGCAAATCAACGCTGATCTAAAAGCACTGGCACAGCAGCTCAATAGTACTGACTGGCAGTTGATTATGAGCGAGACCATCAACGAGTGGGAGAATTTGTATAAAGCCTATGAAAAAATCAAGCAGGTTCAGTCACTGCAAGCCTTCTACCCAGATCTGTTCTTACAAGAACAGACGATCCACGTGGATATTTTAGAGCGAAACGAAGAACTCCCGTTTCTATCTTTTAACAAAGCACTGACCATTGGGGATGTCAAAACGATCCAACATGAGCTGGATAAAATGTTCGCTATTTTGGAACAAACCCAAGCAGACCCTGAGCATGTTCGCTATGTTTCGTTCTTGTTGTTCAATGATATTTATCGGCAGCTGCCAGTACTTTCCCACGAAAACCATGAACAGATTTTGGCACGGATTCGTGAGTCTAATACACTGGCAGATTTGCGGCAGCTCTTTGATGATGTGCTGGAGTTGGCGAAATCGCAGCCGCCGCAAAAACGCTATTCAGAGATCGTTCAAAAGACGATCCAGTTGATCGAAGAAGGCTATACCCATGATTTGACGGTCAAATCAGCGGCTGAAGAACTGCATGTCAGTGTCGTTTATTTGGGGCAGCTCTTTAAGAAAGAAACGGAAATGAGTTTTAATCAGTACGTCAATCTGGTGCGGATCAAGCAAGCCCAGCAGCTGCTGCTTCATTCGAAAGCCACGATCAGTGAGATCGGCGATCGTATTGGTTACAACAATACCAATTATTTTTCCAAAATGTTTAAGAAATTGAATGGTCTGACCCCCAAAGAGTTTCGCGATACCTATGAACAGCATTATGAATCTCTTGATTGAATTTAGATTTCTTCAAAAAAAATCTGGTTTTTGTGATTAAATGATAGTAATTGTGACGCTTTCACGGTAAACTAAGAGAGGAAAAATAAAGAAGAGAGCGTGATGTTGTGAAAGAAACCAAAAAATTTGCACAAGTTTTGATAGGTACCGGGCTGATTGCGTTGGCCATTTCCTTATTGATCACCGCCCATCAAGGATATGATACGATCAGTACGTTTTTACTAGGAATTTTGAATTTCGTCGATGTCCCTTTTTGGATTGCCAGTTTGTGTTTTAATATTATTGTTTTGTTGATTGTTGCAGTCTTTGATCGTGCCGAATTAGGCATTGGCAGTTTTATCAACGGGATCGGCTTAGGCCTGTTGATCGGGATCTTTGAACCAGTGATGGACAAAGTATCGATTCATTTGCCTTTTTATCCTTGGATCGCTATTTTCGCAGCACCGATCTTATTTGGGATCGGCGCTGGTATCTACGTTTCTTCCAACAAGGGATCAGCGGCGTTAGAAGCCTTGACTGCCTTGATCTACAAACGAAGCAAATTGACGCAAAAAACGATCCGTATCGGCTTGGATGCAGCCATGGTCTTGATCGGTTTTGCGCTAGGCGCCAGTGTTGGGTTAGGTACTCTCTTGTGTATCGTCTTTATTGGCCCAATCTTTGAAGCCACCATGAAAACCATCGCTGCTCGGAAGAAAAACGCCTAGCCTTGAGAATAAGTCGGAAAAAGCTGTCTGTGAGGACAGCTTTTTTGCTGCTTCCATTTAAGGGAATTATCTGAGGGAAGAAAAATCCTGATTTCCTTAAGATTCTCTGGGTAAAAAAAGTGTTTTCTCCATGGTTACTGTCTTATTGGACTTGGTATACTGATAAGACGAGTAAAGGAGAAGTGAAAATGAAAAGTTATCGTTCGACGATTGCGGCTTGCTTTGTAGGGTACATCGTTCAAGCCGTCATCAATAATTTTGCCCCCTTATTATTTTTGACCTTTCAAAGCCAATACCAGCTACCGATCAGCCAGATTACTTTGCTGGTTAGTTTTAACTTTTTGACCCAGTTAGCCGTCGATTTTGCAGCAATCTTTTTTGTAGACCGCATCGGCTATCGAGTGTCGATCGTAGCCGCGCATTTTTTTGCAGCGATCGGCTTGATTGGTCTAGCCGTTTTTCCCTTATGGTTTCCGACCCCGTTTAGCGGATTGTTAGCAGCGGTTTTGTTGTATGCCATTGGCGGTGGCTTGCTGGAAGTCTTAGTCAGTCCCATCGTTGAAGCCTGTCCAACGGAACATAAGGAAAAAACGATGAGCATGCTGCACTCGTTTTATTGCTGGGGGTACGTGGGGGTCGTTTTGTTCTCAACGGCGTTCTTCATGGTGTTCGGTATTCAACAGTGGCCGATTTTGGCGATCATCTGGGCACTGATCCCGTTGGTCAATTTGTTTTTCTTTACCAAAGTCCCGTTGGCGCCAATCGTTGCCGAAGGAGAACGAGGGTTGACCACTCGGCAGCTCTTTTCCTTGAAAAGCTTTTGGCTGTTTCTGGTGATGATGGTCTGTGCTGGAGCCAGCGAACAAGCAGTCAGCCAATGGGCATCGACCTTTGCCGAACAGGGCTTAGGCGTTAGTAAGACGCTAGGCGATTTAGCAGGGCCAATGGTTTTTGCCTTGATGATGGGGATCTCCCGCTTGCTTTACGGCAAGTTTGGGGAACGCATCGATTTGAAACGCTTTATGTTTTTGAGTGTTTTGCTTTGCCTACTGGCGTATATGATGATCGGCTTTGCTTCATTGCCATTGATCGGGTTCCTTGGCTGCGGCTTAAGCGGTTTTGCCGTAGGGATCATGTGGCCAGGGGTCTTTAGTCTTTCTGCGCAATACATTCGCAACGGCGGAACGGCGCTATTTGCTTATTTGGCATTAGCAGGAGATTTAGGGTGTTCAATCGGACCCGCTGTCGTCGGCAGTATCGTCGAATGGACGGGACAACAGCTGCAGGTTGGGATTCTAGGGGCGATCGTTTTCCCGATCATCTTGCTGGCAGGAATTTATTTGGTTCAACAAATGCACAAAAAACGACAGCTTCCGTTGCTGGTTTTTCAAGAATCCACAAAAGAATAAAAAAATTTTGAAGCAAATGCCGTCTTTTCATGGTATTTGCTTTTTGTTTTCTGAAATTCCTCTAGTCAAGATAGTTTCTATCCGCTATACTTTGACTTATTCATTTAAAAAGGAAGTGATGTTGTGAAAAGTCAATTGAAAAAAGAAATCAGTTTTTTTGGGGCATTATCGACAGTAATGGGAACGGTGATCGGCGCCGGCGTGTTTTTCAAAGCAGCGGCTGTGGTCCAGCAGACCCAATCCACCGGTTTGACATTGTTGGTCTGGCTGCTTGCCGGCTTTCTAACGATTTGCGGCGGTTTGACGGTGGCGGAGTTAGCGACGGCGATTCCTGAGACTGGCGGACCCATTCGATATATTGAAAGAATTTATGGGAAATTACCCTCCTTTTTATTAGGCTGGGCACAAAGTATCATTTACTTTCCAGCAAACGTGGCGGCTTTAAGTATTATTTTTGCGACCCAGTGTTTGAACTTATTTCATCTACCCAGCAATTATTTGCTTCCTTTATCGATTTTGACCGGAACGAGTGTGACCTTGATCAATCTTTTGGGAACAAAAGCCGCTGCTCAAGTCCAGTCCGTCACGTTAGCAGTCAAGCTGATTCCGATTGCGGTGATCATCGTGGCGGGCCTGTTGACACCAGGGCAAGTATCGGTCTCATTGGTGGATTTTTCTTCCAATACTCAAGGATCGCTTGCAGCTGGCATCAGTAGTGCCCTCTTAGCAACCCTTTTTGCTTATGACGGCTGGATGGGAGTCGGTAATGTCGCTGGGGAAATGAAGCGACCCGAAAAAGATTTACCAAAAGCCATCATCTTTGGGTTGAGTTTTGTTACCTTGGTGTATGTGTTGATCAATGTTGCCTTTTTAAAAACATTGCCGATCGATCAAATCGCTGGTAATTTGAACAGTGCTTCAGAAACTGCGATGGCCTTGTTTGGTAGCTTTGGCGGAAAACTGGTCACGATCGGTATCCTGATCTCTGTGTATGGCGCATTGAACGGCTATACAATGACTGGCTTGCGGGTCCCCTATGCCATGGCGTTGGAAGATGAGATTCCTTTCAGCAAGACCTTTGCCACTTTAAGTAAAACCACCAATGCACCCTATGCGGCGGCTTTTTTACAATTAGGGATCGCGTGTATCATGATGCTTTTAGGCACCTTTGATCTCTTGACCGATATGCTGGTTTTTGTTATGTGGTTCTTTAGTGTATTATTATTTGTAGGAGTTTTTCGTTTGCGAAAAACAGAACCGCAGATGAAGCGTCCGTATAAAGTTCCCTTCTATCCAATCATTCCCTTGATTGCGATCTTAGGTGGCTGTTTTATCTTGATCATGACCTTGATCACTGACACGTGGTTAGCAGTCGTGGGAATTGGCGTGACATTACTAGGAATTCCCGTTTTTTATGGAAAAGCAAAAGGAAAAGCGAGAGGAGCGAAAGAATGAAGATCGTTGTACTTGATGGCTATGCGTTGAATCCAGGAGATTTGTCTTGGCAAGGGTTTGAAGAATTAGGAGAGGTGACGGTGTATGATCGTACCTCGTATACAGATAAACAAGAAATTATTGAGCGAATCGGCGATGCCGAAGCAATTTTGACAAATAAAACGCCGATCACCGCAGATGTGCTCAAAGCATGTCCGCAATTGACCTACATTGGGGTCTTGGCAACTGGATACAATGTCGTTGATTTGGCAGCAGCGAAGGAACAGGGAATCACCGTGACCAATATTCCTAGCTACAGTACAAATGCAGTGGCACAAGCGACCTTTGCTTTGCTGCTGGAAGTGACGAATCAAGTGGGACACCATAATCGTTCCGTGCATCAGGGCGACTGGCAAACCAGCAAAGATTTTTCTTATTGGCAGACACCATTGATGGAATTGGCAGGCAAAACGATTGGGCTGATTGGATATGGTGCAATTGCTCAAGCAGTTGCCACGATCGCTCATGCGTTTCAGTTGAAGGTGATCTACTTTAATCATCGACCAAAACCAGCACAAGCGGATTGGGCAAAACAAGTTTCGCTGGCGGAATTGTATCAAGAAGCAGATATCATCAGCCTTCATGTTCCGCAGTTTCCTGAGACAGAAAAAATGATCGATCGCACAGCATTGGCACAAATGAAATCTTCTGCGATCCTGATCAATACCGCCCGTGGCGGCTTGATCGATGAAGCGGCAGTTGCTGAAGCGCTGCAAACAGGGCAGATCGCAGCCTTGGCGGCAGATGTCGTTTCAAAAGAACCGATCGCAGCTGACAATCCCTTATTACAGGCGCCAAATTGCTATTTGACACCGCATATCGCTTGGGCACCCGTCGAAACGCGGCGTCGTTTGATGGGGATTGCTGTGGCGAACTTAAGCGGCTTTAAAGCAGGTACACCGCAAAATGTCGTGTAAGCAAAACGAGCAAGTAAAAGGACTTTAACAAAACAGGCGACTAGCAAAGCAGTTAGTCTCGCCGACACAGTAACCATTTCGACCAGTCATCCAGCCTCACAAGGTGATCGGTCGTAGGACTGGGGGTTTGTCTAAGTCTTTTTTTGCTGAAAATGAAAGGAGACGATCTTGAAAAAGTATTATTATCTAGCGGCCTTTGTTAGCGTGCTGGTCTTGAGCTGGCTGATCCAAACCCAAAGCAGCCGCTTTTATGCACAGCCGATCATAGAAGTACAAACGGTTCAAGTCACCTCCGACCAGCAGCAGATCCAAGGGATCGTTCGTAACGGAGAAGAAGCTGGGGTACTACGGACAGTCACTACGCAATACACCCCCAACGGTGCGATTCATCCATTGTATCAGACCTGACAACAGCTGCTTTTGCAAAAAGAAGGGGATGGCTGGCAGGTACAAGCACAAAAACGGGATGGGTATCTCTTTTTCTTCCTTGCCTTATTTTTGATGGCAGTAGTCGCAATTGGTGGCAAAAAGGGCTTGCGGGCTTTACTTAGTATCTTTGTGAATACTGGCTTGCTGCTCCTTTTTCTTTGGTTTCACAAAGGCAACAGCTCCTTTTCATTGGTCTTCTTGATGATCGTTTTTACGATCGTCTCGTTGGTTTTGACGATGGGGATTTCCTATGGCTTTCGTACGATCGACAGCCGTAAAATCATTGCCTCGTTAGCCAGCGTCCTCTTGGCGTTTTTTCTCTGTCGGTTCGCCATGGATCTTTTGCAAGATCATGGGTTGCGCTATGAAGAAATGTCGTTTCTGACCCGTCCGTATCGCAGTGTCTATCTAGGGAGTCTGCTGATTGGCGCGATTGGTGCCAGCATGGACAATATTGTCATGCTGATTGCCAGTCTAGATGAGATCCAGCGCATCAATCCCCAGACTAGCCGCAAGGAACGATTAGCGATCGGTCGGTCCATCGCGCAAGATACGACTTCTTCGATGATCAATGTCTTGTTGTTTGCTTATTTAAGTGGGAGTATGCCAGCGCTATTGTTTTACCTAGCAAATGGCTGGCTGCTGTCGCAAGCATTGCCGATGCATCTTTCTTTAGAAATAGTGCGTACATTATGCGGCGGCTTTGCGCTGGTTTTATCGGTACCGTTGACGCTCCTTTGCTTTGAACTACAAAGGAGGAAAGCAAAATGAATGTTTTGTTTGTGTTGAGCTTGCTTTTTCTCTTGCTGACCTTCGCTGTTTTTCGGATCGAAGGGCTGTTTCAAGTCACTGGTCTGTTTATGAATGTGGCTGTCTTTCTAGCGCTGCTGGTCCTGATTGACCGAGGGACACCGATTTTACCAGCGGCTTGTGTTGCCTTTTTAACCGTGGCGGCGATCACCTTGTTTTTCGTGAACGGCGTCAATCAGAAAACCAAAATTGCCTTTGTCTGTGTGTTGGTCTTTCTAGGGATTTTTCTACTACTATTTCCGCTTGTGCTCTCTGCAATGAATCTGCATGGGTTTTCGGCAGAGGAACTGGATGAGTTGGCGATGTATTCCTTTGATGTAGCCATCGATTTTAAGACATTGATGACTGCGATCATTTTGATGAGTTTTTCGGGGGCGGTGGCAGATGGGAGTATGGCGATCAGCACTGCGACCTATGAACTTTTTCAAGCAAACCCGCAAGTCTCGATCAAGGCATTAAGTAAAAGTAGTATGACCGTGGTATCAGACGTATTGTCTTCAACGATCAATACCTTATTGTTTGCCTTTATGGGAAGTAATCTGGCGTTGATTGCGTGGTTTCAAGATTTGTCGATCTCCTTTGGTGAAATGATCAATTCGAAGGCGTTCGTCTCAGAATTGGTCGTTTGTTTGATCACGGGTCTGGCAGCGGTGATTATTTTACCCATCACCGCATGGGCAGCAAGTTGGTATTTTTTGAAAAGAAACCGAATGGAATAGGAAGGAGCGCAACCACCATGGAACCACTAATTGAAACTAAGCGATTAGTCCTGCGAGAAATGAGTCACGACGATCGACCAGCAATTGAAAAGATTTTGCAAGATCCAGAAGTTATGATTGCCTATGAAGGACCCTTCAGTGAGCAAGAAGTCACTGGTTGGATCGACAAACAGCTGCAACGCTATCAAAACGATCACATTGGCTTGTGGCTAGTGATTGAGAAAGCATCCGGGCAAGCGATCGGTCAATGCGGGTTGACATGGCAAGACGTCAAGGGAGAAGCCGTTTTAGAAATTGGGTACTTGTTTCAAAAGAACTCCTGGCATCATGGGTTTGCCACAGAAGCCGCCCAGGCTTGTAAAGACTATGCGTTTGCAACGCTGAATGCCGCCAGTGTTTATTCGATCATTCGTGAGACCAATCAAGCCTCCATAAATGTGGCATTGCGCAATGGAATGAAGCTGGTGGATCGCTTTGTCAAACACTATCGGCAAGTGGACATGCCGCATCTTGTGTATGCTGTGGCGAAAGAGATGTGAAAAACGAAAGAGTGCTTTTTTCGATTTAGACAATAAAACGCCCTTAGAAAGTTAGCTTTTTCTAACTTTCTAGGGGCGTTTTTTATGCTTGCGTAAAGCTTTTTCGTTCGATGAGTTCAGCCCCTAAAAGGACTGTTTTGGTGATCGCTCGAGGATGAACGATCTGATCCACCAATAAATCGATCGCGGTTTTGGCGATTTCCTCCACATCAATTTTAAAGGTTGTTAGAGGGGGAGCCACAAATTTTGCGATCTCATTGTCGTTGATACTGATTAATTCCAAGCGATCAGGAATGATGATGGATCGTTCGTTTAACGCTTGGAGCACACCAACTGCGATGGTGTCAGAAGCCACAAAGAGCGCCTCTGGCAAATTGTCACCAAGGGATTCCACCATTTTTTTCGCCAAACGATAGCCGGTTTCAACGGAAAAATTGCCACCACTAAATAAGAACGCCTCATCGAGCGCATCTCGACGAGCCAGCGTTTGACGGAAGATGACCTCGCGACTATCCATTTCTGCACGTTGGGTATCAGGATTTAGATAAGCACCACCAATAAAGCCGATCTTTCGGTATCCTTTTGTTAAAAATAGATCGATCGCCAGTTGCGTCATTCGATCAGTATCAGGTTTGACCGTATCGAACAACTCTGGACAGGGGTTGATTTCCAAAAGGACGCCATAGGGGCAAACGGATTTGAACTGCTGCGTTTCTTTCTCAGTGAAAGAGCCAATCCCAATAAATCCGGCGACTTCTTGCAGTGTTTCTAAAACATCATCTTCATGGGTGATCAGTTGAATTTCCAAATTGTTGATTTTCGCATATTTTTCTAAAGAGATACGCAATTGTCGAAAATAGACATCTTGCAGCTCTTCTTGTTCTGTCAGCCAGAAAAGGACGGCGATTTTTTCTAGTGTTGTTTTTATTTTTGAGCGATCATAACCTAGTGATAAAGCGGTATGAATAATTTTTTGACGCGTATCGGCAGCGATCGACAACGATTCGTCGCCTTTCAATAATCGGGAAACAGTCGCTTGTGAAAAGCCTGATTGCTCGGCAATTTTTTTTATTGTAACCAATCTTCTTCACCTCTTTCTTCTAGTATACGCTAACAACTTTACCAAGTAAATGAATTTACTAAATATATTTACTCAATAGTGAAAGTTTAGAGCGTGGTGGTATTTTGAAAAATTATTTTTGAGATAAACCTTGATTTTATCCGTTTATTTACTCCGTTGAAGAAATTAATTTAGTAAAACTATTTACATATTAAGTAAAATAATTTATTATAAACAAGAAGATAGCGTTTGCAAAATAAAGAAAAGGTGGAGAAATGATGATGAAAAAAATGTCTCGAGTTCTTTTTTTAAGTGTAGCAGCTTTAGGATTAGGTGCTTGCGGTCCACAAAGTGAAGGGACAGATAGTACTGCAGCAAATAGTGGCAGCAATAAGGACTATGATCTATTGGTCTGGGAAGACCAAGCAAAATCAGTTGGGATTGAAGAGGCAGTCAAACAATTTGAAGAAGAACACGATGTGACGATCAAAGTGGTCGAAAAAGCCTATGGTGGACAGATCGAAGATTTACGATTGGATGGACCCGCTGGTACAGGTGCGGATGTCATCACGATTCCTGGCGATCAAATCGGTACAGCCGTTACCGAAGGTTTGTTGAAAGAATTAACAGTCGATCAAACGCTACAAGAGCTGTATACAGAATCAGCAATGCAATCGCAAATCGTTGACGGCAAAGTCTACGGCTTACCAAAAGCGGTTGAAACACAAATTTTGTATTATAACAAAGAACTAATTTCCGAAGATGACTTGCCACAGACAACGGATGAGTGGCTGGAGTATTCCAAGTCTGTTTTAGGTGCTGACAGTTATGGGTTACTGGCATTATGGGATCAAATTTATTACGCACAAGGTGTATTGAGCGGTTATGGCGGTTATGTTTTTGGCGAGAATGCCGATGGATCCTATGACCCTGAAGATATTGGATTAGCTAATGAAGGCGCGATCGAAGGGGCAGACTATATCCAACAGTTTTATGATGCAGGTGTTTTTCCATCGGGATTGGTCGGTGAACAAGGAATCAATGTGTTGGACTCTTTATTTACGGAAGGAAAAGCTGCCGCTGTCATCTCGGGACCATGGAACTTGTCTCCTTATAAAGAAGCGGGCATCGACTATGGTGTGAAAGAATTGCCATTATTAGGCAATGGTGAACATATGGGTTCCTTTATCGGTGTCAAAAGCTACAACGTAAGTAGCTATTCCCAAAACCCTGAATTAGCTGAAGCGTTCGTCAAATTTATCAGCAATGAGGAAAATTCAAAAGTTCGTTATGAAAAAACACAGGAAGTACCAGCGGTTGCTTCATTGGCAGATGATCCAGCAGTTCAAGAAAGTGAAAGTGCTGCAGCCATTGCCGCTCAGTCCCAACACGCAGAACTAACGCCTGGGATCACTGAAATGAATTCAGTATGGGAACCAATGGATGCCGCATTGCAAACCATTGCTACTGGAAAGGCTGAACCGAAAACAGCTTTATCACAAGCAGTCGAACAGATCAAATCAGCCATTGCGGCAATTCAAAACTAGAAAGTCGTCTCAAGGACAAACGTTTCGGAGGTCATTCATCACTAGGAATCAAGTAAGGCCGAACGAAACGTTTGTCAGCGGCTTTTTCTTACAGGGGGCGAAAATGTGAAAAACACGCAGTCGTATGCAAAACGAGCAATGCTATTCTCGATCATACCAGGATTCGGTCAATTTTATAATCGGCAAAAAATCAAAGGCGCTTTATTTTTCTTCTTTTTTGCTATGTATCTTGTCGTCTTTAAAGATTTATTTAATATGGGACTTTGGGGCATCGTGACATTAGGCGTGGAAGTGCCGAGAGACAATTCCATCTTTTTATTAGCAGAAGGATTAGTTGCCTTGATCGTCATCGGTTTTGGTCTGTTGTTCTATTATTTAAACATCCGTGATGCCTATAAAAACGGTGAATTAAGAGACAATGAGCTACCAGTCAACTCTATCCGTGAAAGCTACCAGGCACTATTAAGAGAAGGCTATCCTTATTTAATGAGTAGCCCAGCATTTTTCTTACTCGTGTTTTCTGTTATTTTTCCGATTCTCTTTAGTATCGCGTTAGCTTTTACGAACTATGATCTGTATCATTCTGCACCTGCCAATTTAGCAGATTGGGTGGGATTAGAGACCTTTAAGAAGATTTTTACTGTCGATATTTGGCGTAGTACCTTCTTCAATGTTCTGGGCTGGACAGTTATCTGGACCTTGATCGCCTCAACGTTACAAGTTTCTATCGGAATATTTTTAGCGGTGCTGGTGCATCAAAAAGAATTACGACTCAAAAAGTTCTTTCGAACGATTTTGATCCTCCCATGGGCAGTTCCGGGATTTGTTACGATTTTGGTGTTTTCAGGAATGTTCAATGATTCCTTTGGTGCGATCAATCATTCGATTTTGAATTTCTTCCAGATTTCACCGATTCCTTGGCTAACGAGTGCGAATTGGACCCGCTTAGCTTTGCTACTGATTCAAGGCTGGCTAGGCTTTCCGTATATTTTTATCGTGACTACAGGAACGCTGCAATCCATTCCTGATGATTTGTATGAGGCGGCGACCATCGATGGTGCTTCAGCTTTACAAAAATTCCGCCGAATCACATTGCCATTATTGCTTTATGCAATGGCACCGATTTTGATTACGCAATATACGTTTAACTTCAACAATTTCAATATCATTTATCTGTTTAATTCTGGTGGACCAGCAGTTCCTGGTTCGACCGCTGGTGGTACCGATATTTTGGTTTCGTGGATCTATAAGCTAACGATGCAAAATAGTCAATATGCACTGGCAGCAGCGTTGACGATTCTCTTATCGATCGTCGTGATCGCGATTGCTTTATGGCAATTCCGCCGAACAAATTCATTCAAGGAGGTTGGATAAGATATGAAGGCAGCAAGTATGAAGAAACAAAAATTTGTCCGCCTATCCTTGACGTATCTCGTACTGATTTTTACGGTAGTAGTGATCGTCTACCCTTTACTTTGGACGATCGGTGCTAGTTTTAATCCTGGGAACAGTTTAGTAAGTACGAGTTTGATTCCGACGAGTCCGACATTAAGTCACTACACGAAATTGTTTGCTGGTGACAACTCGCTTTATTATAGTCAATGGTATTTGAATTCATTAAAAATCAGTGTATGCACCATGTTCTTGTCACTGATTTTTGTCTCCATGACGGCGTATTCCTTTTCACGATTTCGTTTTACAGGCCGTAAAAATGGGTTGATGCTGTTCTTACTACTACAAATGATCCCGCAGTTCTCTGCCTTGATCGCAATTTTTGTATTGGCGCAAATGCTCGGCTTGATCAATAGCCATTGGTTGCTGATCTTGATTTACGTTGGGGGCCAGATTCCCATGAACACGTACTTATTGAAAGGGTATTTTGACTCGATCCCGTTAGATTTAGACGAGAGTGCCAAGATAGATGGCGCAAGCAATACGCGAATATTCTGGCAAATTTTGATTCCTTTATCACGACCCATGCTGGCAGTCGTTGCCATGAATGGCTTTACTGGACCACTTGGAGACTTTGCCCTGTCTTCTGTGATTTTACGTAATCCTGAGTACTATACATTACCCATCGGGTTATACAAATTAGTCACGGATAAAATGGGAGCCAGCTATACAACTTTTGCGGCAGGGGCTATTTTGATCAGTATTCCGATCGCGCTCGTCTTTATTGCATTACAAAAACATTTTGTCTCCGGTTTGACCGCTGGTGGCACAAAAGGATAGGAAGAGAAGATGACAAGATATAACTTAGAAGAACGCTTTTTACATGGTGGGGATTATAATCCTGACCAGTGGCTAAATTATCCCGAGATCTTAGCTAAAGATTTAGAACTAATGGAAAAAGCTCATGCTAATACATTTTCCCTTGGTATTTTTGCTTGGAGTGCCTTAGAGCCAGCAGAAGGGGTGTTTCAATTTGAATGGTTAGACAAAATCATGGATGAGCTAGCCGAACGAAACAGCAACGTCATTTTAGCGACGCCAAGCGGCGCGCGTCCTGCCTGGTTGTCTAAAGCATACCCTGAAGTTCTACGAACCAATGAAAAACGGGAAAAAATGTTACACGGCGGGCGTCACAATCACTGCTTTTCTTCACCAATCTATCGTGAGAAAGTGGCGATCATCAATCGGAAATTAGCTGAACGCTACCACGATCACCCAGCACTATTGATGTGGCATATTTCCAATGAGTATTCTGGAGATTGTCATTGTCCCATTTGCCAAGAAAACTTTCGTCAGTGGGTCAAGCAGAAGTACCAAACATTAGCAGCCTTGAATGAGGCCTGGTGGGGACCTTTCTGGAGCCATACGATCACCGATTGGTCGCAAATCGAATCTCCTTCACCGATCGGCGAAATGCAAGTTCATGGACTAAATCTAGACTGGCATCGTTTTGTGACCGATCAGACCATTGATTTCTATGAACATGAGATCAAAGACATTCGTCGTTTGTCTCCAGATGTACCGATCACAACGAATTTCATGGCAGATACCCGAGATTTGATTCCCTTTTATAGCCTTGATTATGGAAAATTTGCCCAGCATGTAGATGTCATTAGTTGGGATTGTTATCCTGCTTGGCATAATGATTGGGGAACGACCGCTGATTTGGCAAGTAAGGTTGGGTTTATCAATGATCAGTACCGTAGCTTGAAAAAGCAACCTTTTTTGATCATGGAATCAACCCCTAGTGGTGTGAATTGGCATCCAGTCAATCGCACGAAACGCCCCGGGATGCATCTGTTGTCTTCTATGCAATTTATTGCTCACGGTTCAGATAGTAATCTTTATTTCCAATGGCGAAAATCTCGAGGCTCATCTGAGAAGTTCCATGGGGCCGTCGTGGACCATGACAACGACGAACAGAATCGTGTTTTTCAAGATGTAGCAGAAGTGGGAAAAGCCTTAGAAGAAATCAAAGAAGTCAAAGGATTGCACAAAAAAGCCAAAGTGGCGATCATCTATGATTGGGATAACAATTGGGCGCTCAATGATGCGCAAGGTTTTGGTTTGGAGAGCAAACGCTACCCACAAACGTTGCAAGAGCATTATCGCTATTTTTGGGATCATGACATCGCGGTTGATGTCATCACGAAAGACCATGACTTTAACTCTTACCAATTGATCATCGCTCCGATGCTTTACCTTTTACCAAAAGAAACTATGAAAAAGTTTCAACAGTATACGAACAATGGCGGGACGCTGGTTTCCACTTATTTGACGGGGATCGTGAATGAAACGGACTTGACCTATTTAGGGGGCTGGCCCCAAGAGTTAGAAGAACTGTTTGGTGTGTCTGTGAAAGAAATCGATACGTTATATCCGAAACAAAAAAATCTGCTTTTAATGAAGGAGCAGCAGTACCAAATTCATGATTATTGTAGTGTTGTTCAAACAAACACTGCCCAAACGTTAGGGGTCTACGGTGCTGATTTTTATCAAGGTCAAGCTGCAGTGACCGTAAATGTTTATGGTGAAGGAAGTGCCTACTATCTTGGGGGACGGACGGATCAAGCCTTTTTGGAAGACTTCTATCAAGAAGTAACACAACAGCTTCGCATACAAAATGAGTGGGTCCGTCAAGGTTCAACGAACGTGTCGATCCAAAGTAGAGAAAGTCAGCAAGAGCAGCTTACTCCGACTACCTATTATTTTGTGATGAATTTTTCCGAAGAAAATCAAGAAGTAGAGGTAGCAACTTCAGGAATCGATTTGCTTACTGGAAAAACGACAAACCAAAAGCTTCAGTTGGCGCCTTATGAGGTGCAGATTATCAAAGTGACAGCACCAGATCAATAAAGACTATTGTGTCAATTATATGAAAAAAGAAGTACTTACGTTGATGAAAAAAAACGTAAGTACTTCTTTTTTATAGAGAGTGTTTTAATTTTCTTGCGCAAATTCGGCAGCTTTTGTTCCTGCTTGGCGTCCGAAGATGATGATATCGGCAACGGCATTACCGCCAATTCGGTTTTCACCATGCAACCCACCAGTTACTTCACCGGCTGCAAAAAGACCTGGAATGATCTCGTTATCCGTAGCGATCACTTCTGTGTTGGTGTTGATCTTCACGCCGCCCATCGTGTGGTGGATACCAGGTGCGATGGCAATGGCATAGTAAGGTCCTGTTGACAAATCGTTGTCCATTGCTGTGCTGCGTCCAAAGGCTTCGTCTTCACCAGCAGCTACACTGCTGTTCCACGTAGCGATCGTTTCAGCAAGCGCTGCTTCTGGCATGTCCAATTCTTTTGCTAATTCTTCGATCGTGTCAGCGGATTTGACTAACCCTTGTTGCTCGTAAAAATCAATGGCTGTCACGCGTTCTTTGACACCTGCATCAAAAACTAACGTTGCTGATTTTTCAGGTAGGGCAATGATCGCTTCAGAGACTTTGTCTCGTGTTTCCATTTCATTGAAGAACCGTTCGCCTTCTTGATTGACCAAGATCGCGCCTTCTCCACGGACAGCTTCAGTGATCAACAGTGATTTAGACTGATCCACTGTTGGGTGGATTTGGATTTGCTCTAAATCAACCGTTTGTCCACCTAATGCTTCGATCATTTTGATCCCATCACCAGTCGAACCCTCTTGGTTCGTTGTCACGTAGTCTGCCAATTCTGGTTTGTATTCGGTGATCATGTCGAAATTGGCACCGAAACCGCCTGTTGTAACGACAACTGCTTTGGCATCAATGGTTTGTTCGGTTCCTTCTACTTCAACGGTCACCCCGTTGACTTGACCATCTTCTTCATTGATTTCTTTGACATCGGCATTCACAAAAATTGGGATTTCCAATTCATGGATGTTGCGCATCAAGCCATCAACTAAGTATTCCCCAACAGCAGAACCATCCGATGGACGGTGCGTCCTTTTTTCACTCATCCCGCCAGTCGTTGTTAAGTTGTCTAAAGTGATACCCATGGAATCTAACCAATCGATTGCTTCTGCTGAATGATCCACAAAGTAGCGCAACAATTCTTCATCATTGGTGTTGTGACCACCAGCTAATGTTTCTTCATAAAATAAATCGTTTGAATCTTCGATGCCTTCTGCTTCTTGGAATTTGGTTTCTGAAGCGTTCATTCCTGCAGAAGATTTCAATGTATTCCCACCAGAAATTGGCATTTTTTCTAAAATAACTGGGTTTGCGCCAGCTTCTTTTGCTTGGATCGCAGCGGCCATTCCAGCGCCACCTGCACCGACGATCACGACATCGTAGCTGTCTGCAAGTTCGCTAGGGTCTGTGTATTCTTGACCAGATGCAGCAGAAGTTGCATCTGTTTCTTCATTAGCAGATGAACCAGTACTTGAGCTGCTGCTTGTTTGTGAATCAGCGCCACAAGCACTCAAAGTTGCTAACGAGGTTAGGACTAATAGTGTTTGGAAAATTTTCTTCATTGTTTTTATTCCTCCTAAAACTTTTTCCAAATCAAAGACTAACATAGTTGTCATGTTATTTTTAGCTTTTGTTCGAAAAATCACATAATAATTAGAAAAGTTTAATTTATAAAGCGTTTTAGTCGAGATGAAAGGGTTTCTTGGTCATCATAAAAAAGAGTGAATTCGTGAATTTATGGAAATAGAAGAATTATTGATTCTTTGATTTGTTTGGTATTCATCATGAAGGGAGAAAGCGAAGAGGCTTTGATTCGCCTCTCTTCTGTTATTGAAAAAACGTACGTCACTGAGGTGCCGAGGAATGATCTCTTTTATTAAGAATAAATCGAATGCTTTGCGCTCAAAAGATAGAGAGAAATTGATGGCATCCGTGTTTGTGGGCACCAACTTTTACTCAATAAATAAAGATAGAATCTTAGTTTTCAAGAGTCATTGCCAAGAAACTGCGGTGTTTCTTAAAAAAATCAAGAGAACTGTCTTGCAAAACAAATCCTTTCTTGTATAATAAAAATAAGTTAGGTCTACCTAAAAAATAAATAAACTATCCTTAACTATGGAAATGGAGTGAAAATAATGATTACTTTTTCAGAAATATCCGCAGCCTATGATGGCGATCATCAAGTGATCTCGGATTTGTCGTTTCAAGTAGAAAAACCGTCGATCGTAGGGATCATTGGTCCAAATGGGGCGGGGAAGTCGACGCTGATTAAAGCGGCGTTGAAATTGATCCCTTCCAGTGGGAACATGAGTGTCGACAAAAAAGCGTTAAAAGACTTTCAAAAGGAAATTGCCTATGTCGAACAAAAGACCGCGGTTGATTACACGTTTCCGATCACAGTCAAAGAAGTCGTATCTTTAGGGTTGTATCCTAAGATGGGCATGTTCCAAAGGATGTCGGCAAACGATTGGCAGAAAGTGACAGCCGCTCTGGCAGCGGTAGAAATGGAATCCTTTGCGGAACGTCAGATTGGGGAATTGTCCGGCGGGCAGTTTCAGCGGGTCTTGATTGCTCGAACGTTGGTGCAAGATGCCAACTATATTTTCCTCGATGAGCCCTTTGTAGGGATCGATGCCACCAGTGAAGCGATCATCGTCGGCCTGTTGCGTAACTTGCGAGATGCTGGCAAGACGATTTTTATCGTTCACCATGATCTGGGGAAAATCACCGAATACTTTGATTACTTGGTTCTGCTCAATCAAACCCTGATCGCTGCGGGACCAGTCAGTGAAGTCTTTACCGAGAGCAATTTGAAGCAAACATTTGGCGATGCGATCATCGTGAAAGACTAACTATATAGAGTCAAGTGAAAATTAGCTAAATCAAAAAAATATTTTATAACAGTTAAGTCCAAAAAATGAGTACAACAAATAGACCTTTCACTATTAGATTTTTTTGATTGTTCAATAGCTAATCGGAAACAATCTTATAAGGTTCATTTTTAGTTAAAATAGCATGAATCACATAACAAAGCTTACGAGAAACAGCACCTAAGGCCGTCAGATGATGCTTTCCCTCAGAAATTTTTTTCTGATAAAACGCGCGAAAAACAGGATCACATCGAGAAGCAACTAGAGCAGCTGAAAACAAGGCTTTTCGTAAGTATGGAGATCCACGCTTGCTCATAACATTATGTGTTGCTTCGTATTGCCCAGATTGGGACACAGACGCGTCTATGCCAGCATAAGCAACCAGTTTTTTCGGATTAGAAAATTTGCGAATGTCTCCAATTTCACCAAGAATTGTCGCGCCATTTATAGGGCCGATTCCAGGGATTGTGAGAATAACAGAGTCTAAATTACTCATTATGCGCTTAATTTCTTTTTCAGTTTCTTTTACTTGGCTTTCGATGAATTTCAATTGTTCAATCATGGAGCGTAATTGAAATGTAAAAGCTTCTTGAGCAAATTTCACTCCAAAGGAGTTAGAAGCTGCTTGCTTCAATTGATCTGCTTTCTCTGGCTTTATTCGGTTCCTGCTTAACTCAGCTAAGTATTGAGCCAACGTTTCTGCCGAAATTTCTTCTAGCTCTATAGGAGAACTAAACTCAAGCAATAACTCTTTAGACGCTTTTCCGAAAATACCTTGTTTAGAAAAAATTGATGCATATTCAGGAAACACTTGATCTAGTACAGCTATGATTTTTCGTTTGAAGTCGCTTGCGGTACCTACTAAATAGGTTCGGTAACGTGAAAGTTGTTTTAACGAAAAAACATTTTCATCAGACAATACTGTTTCTACAAAGGAACCATAACGCATCAAGTCAGCAATCAAAACAGAATCAATAATATCATTTTTTCGTTTTCTGATTTCTGTTCCTTTGCGCCAGCCATCGGTTTGAAGAGGATTCACAACGTGAATCAAAAAGTCTGATTCGTGGAGGTATGAAAAGATGGAGAGCCAATAATGACCCGTAGCTTCCATTCCGACAATAAAGTCAGCGGGAGTCTCTGAATATTTTGAAAGCCGCTCAATCAGGGAATCAGCTCCTTCAGTAGTGTTAGGGAAAGAAAAACCTTTTAGGATCACTTTACCTTCTTCACTCATTAAAGAAGCCACGTGAGTTCGCTTGCCGATATCAATTCCTAAGAAGTACATACATTTGACCTTTCTAAAAAAATATTTTGGATTGAAACCCGCTCAACTGAAAAGCGTCACTACCTTGTACGAGATACGGAGTAAAGCAAAAACTTTCAACATCTAACTCATACGTAATCCACTTATCAGAGAGAGGTGCCAGTCTTTCGATTACGAGCTTCAAAACTCAAGGAGGCAACGGCATAGCCTCTCAATCCAATAAATATATTATCTCAAAATGAATGAGTTAATACCAAATTAAAATAACGATGGTTCATAAGGTTATCCAATCAAAACCGGAAGGTTAAAACCCTAACTCTAATATACAAGGAGGCGTTTAACATGTTGACAAGCTTTTTTACGAGTTTAAGTAACTATCATTTCTTGCAAAATGCCTTGATCACGGCAGTCGCGATCGGGATCGTCGCAGGGGTGATCGGTTGTTTTATTATCTTACGAGGGATGTCCTTGATGGGGGATGCAATCTCTCATGCGGTCTTACCAGGGGTAGCCTTGTCTTATATCTTCGGCGTTCATTTTTTTGTCGGGGCGATCTTCTTTGGGATCTTGGCTTCCATGATCATTACCTATATCGCCAATAACAGCTTGATCAAAAGCGATACGGCGATCGGTATCACCTTTAGTTCGTTTCTAGCTTTAGGGGTTATCTTGATTGGAGTAGCAAATAGTTCGACTGATTTGTTTCACATTTTGTTTGGGAATGTGCTAGCGGTGCAAGACAGCGACAAATGGCTGACGATCGCTATCGCTATCCTTGTGCTGGCAGTGATCATCCTCTTCTTCCGTCCACTGTTGATCACGTCTTTTGATCCGATGATGGCAAAGGCCTTTGGGATGAAAGTGCAAGCCTATCACTATTTATTGATGTTCTTGTTGACTTTGGTTTCAGTGACAGCGATGCAAAGCGTCGGAACGATCTTGATCGTGGCTCTGTTAGTCACTCCAGCAGCAACAGCTTATCTTTATACAAAACAATTGAAGCATATGATGGTCATCGCAGGGGTTTTAGGTGGTTTCGCCTCATTTATTGGCTTGTTTATCGGGTACAGCTTTAATATTGCCGCAGGATCAAGTATCGTTTTGACCGCAGGAGCCTTTTTCGTGATCGGTTTTTTGTTCTCACCAAAACAAAAGACCAGTCCAGTCAAACGCTGGTCAGCGACAGCGGTTTTAGCAACGGCAGCTGTAGCTGGTGGCTTCTTTTTGGCACAGCAAAACGGACAGATGGCCCAAACAGAAGGGAAACTTTCAGTAGTAGCGACCAATTCGATCATTGCTGATATTACGGAAAACATTGCCGGTGATCGAATCGATCTTCACAGTATCGTACCAGTGGGGCGTGATCCCCATGAATATGAACCTTTAGTGGAAGATGTTCGAAAAGCGACCGATGCCGATCTTATCCTTTACAACGGCTTGAATCTAGAAACTGGCGGCAATGGCTGGTTTACCAAATTGATGAACAATGCCAATAAGGTAGAAAATGAAGATTACTTTGCCGTCAGTGATGGCGTGGATGTGCTTTATCTTTCTGACGATGAAGACCACAGCAAAGCCGATCCTCATGCCTGGTTAAATCTAGAAAACGGTATGATCTATGCCCGCAACATTGCTCAACGCTTGAGCGAAAAGGACCCTGACAATCGCTCTTTCTATGAAGAAAACCTTGAACGCTACTTGGCTTCATTAGAAGAACTGGATCAGCAAGCGAAGGAAAACTTCCAATCGATTCCCGAAGAGAAGAAATTGATCGTCACCAGTGAGGGAGCCTTCAAATACTTCTCCAAAGCCTACGGTGTACCGTCTGCCTATATCTGGGAAATCAATACCGAAGAAGAAGGAACCCCTGCGCAAATCAAGAACTTAGTGGATCAGCTGCAAAATTCAGCCGTCGCTTCCTTGTTTGTCGAAAGCAGCGTCAATACTCGTCCGATGCAAAGTGTTTCTCGTGATGCAGGTATTCCGATATTCGGAACCGTCTTTACCGATTCGATTGCAGAGCCGGGAGAAGAAGGCGACAGCTACTATAACATGATGAAGTGGAATCTCGATACGATTTATCAAGGCTTGAATCAATAATGCAAAAAACATCCTTAGCTCGTTCTGGCTAAGGATGTTTTTTCGTCGTATTTTTGTGCTGGAGAAAGGCAAAGAGATAAAATCCGCAGCCCATCAAAGCAGCAAGAAAAGCGATGACAGGAAAGTACAACCCCTGACCGTATACATAGGCTGTATAAGCGAAGAAGGCGATCAAAAACCAAAGCGTTCCCGAGATGAGCATTTTTTGGTTCCTCCTAATTGTTGAAAAGTGTTTATTTAGTATATTTTAACACGGTAGGCGAAAAAAGAAAATCAGCGAATCGAACGTTTGCTGAAACGAGTCGCTGATTTTTTCCCAATTGCACCGATGAACAGTTAAGAAACGTTCAATTGCTGTTGCGGTTCTAAATGGTAATAAAGGATCTCAGGTGGGACACCGAGTCGGGCGGGAATCTTGGTCATACCAACCCCGCTGGAAACACTTAATAAGGTCTCATTGCCTAAAAGGTAGAGCCCATCGGTATATTTCAACGCGCCCTTGGTTTTCGCATAATAAAAAGGCAAGCGAATCTGCCCGCCATGGCTATGGCCAGAAAGAATCAAGTCGAAGTTTGGCAGATTGGTGATCCGAGAAACATAATCGGGTTCATGGAGCAAAAGCAGCTGCCATTCTGCTAAGGTTGCTTCATAGGTAAAACTGACTTTCGGACTTTCTATATCGATACCGACAATATTCATCGACGTCTTGTCATCAGAACCAAAAACCGACTCATTATCAAGTAAGGTAAACCCTGCATGTTGGTATATTTCCTTAACAAAGTAATGCCCGTCATTCAAATGGTCATGGTTCCCCATAACTGCGATCTTACCCAGAGGCGCTTGCAATTTTTTCAGCTTTTCGATCAGTCGCTTGGTTGAACGATGCGGCCATTTTTTATAATTATCGATCAGATCCCCCGTGATGATGATCAGATCCGGCTTGTTTTGGATCGTTGATCGAATGATGCGATTCATTCGCCGTGGTTTGTACCAACGAGAAAAATGAAGGTCGCTGATATGGGCGATCACGAGATTGCTTTCTGCTTGATAAAGATCGTAAGCCTTTGAAATATCTAAGACGGTGCGCTTGTCTTTTTTTATGAGGTAGTGCCGTTGTTTGAGAAGATGCGGTTCAATAATAAAGGAGTAAACTAGCAAGCCCGTAAGGAGGAATGCAATAAGAATGAGGGTGTACATGGCGTGGCTCCTTTTTTGATTTGCTAGTTTCTAGCATAGTAGATTCTTACAAAAAAAGCAATCATGCGAAAGCAAAAATAACAAAAAATATCCATCGTATTTCGTTTGTTTCTTCCATGAAAAAAAGATACAAAAGAGGCTATAATAGCCGACTTTTGTATCCTAGATCGTAATTATTTGATTTTCACCAAACGTTTAAAGCGTGCTTTGTGTTTGACGGGAATCAAAGCCATGACACAATCATAAGGGACGGAGATGATCGCCCATGCGAGACTTTTACTTGAAGCAAAGGGATAGTTTTGCTTTAAGACAAAATGGCCACTGATCAAGGCAAAACCGATACTGCCGACCCACAGCCATTGAGGGTCCCAATTCGTAAAGTGTTGGAGGGCTGTGATGATAAAGGGATAGCCGTAAAAGTACAATGCAGTCAAAACGAAAGTGACGTTTTTGGTTAATTGACGCAGGGTCAGTAAGAAAAATAAGCCAGAAAGAACGATACCCAATGGCGGGAACAGACTAACTAAGAAGGAATACACGATGCCCCATACGATCATGCCAGGTCCTTTGACGAGAGCGGCTAAGACAAAGACAAAAAGTAGGAATAAGAGCTGTTGCGAAAAACTTGCTGCTGTCAAAAGTCCGAAGAAACCAACCGATAACCAGTGAGAAAAAGTCGCTGTTTGATTCTTTTGTGGTGTCTGCTGCTGCAATTTTAGCCAGGTAGCAAAATTCGGGAAATCATGCTGGAAATTTCGCTGAAAATCGCTGTTGAATGCTTGATGGGCATTTTGCTGCCGATAGTAATGATATTGATGTTTTAACGTGCCTTTCGTGGCTGCTTTTTGGCCAGAAAAAAAGCGGCCGGGATCAATTTTTGATCGTTCCATATTTCCACCTCCATACGATTTCGTTACCCTCAGTATAGAGAAAATCAGCTTCGGCGTCCTCCAACTTTGGGCGGATTTTTTTTGCTTGCTGAAAGTTTTCTTAAACTGCTGAAAAAAGCGAAGAGGATTCGTTTCTTAAACCGTCAAAATATGCTAGAGTATAGAAGGACTAAGGAGGAGATTTCATGATTTTTGATTCTCATACACATTTGAATGCAGAACAGTTTAACGAAGACATTCCCGAAACGGTCGCCCGTGCGCAAGAACTAGGAGTAACGGAGATGGCGGTCGTCGGTTTCGATCAGCCAACGATTGAAAAATCGTTAGCATTAAGCAAAGAATATCCTGGCATTTACAGTATTATCGGTTGGCACCCAACCGAAGCTGGTTCTTATACCCCACAAGTGGAAACCTATTTGCAAGAGCGCTTGGAACAACCAAAAGTCGTTGCCCTAGGTGAAATCGGTTTAGACTATCACTGGATGGAGGATCCGAAGGAAGTTCAAGAAAAGGTCTTTCGTCGGCAAATGGCGATCGCCCGTGAACATCAGCTGCCCATCAGTATTCATACCCGTGAAGCCTTAGAAGATACCTATGCGATTTTAAAGGATGAAAAAGTCCAAACGATCGGCGGCATCATGCACAGCTTTAGTGGGGACGGCGAATGGGCGAAAAAGTTCTTGGACCTAGGAATGTATATTTCCTTTAGTGGTGTCGTGACCTTCAAAAAGGCGAAGGAGGTACAAGAAGCTGCGCAAGTCGTGCCACAAGATCGGCTGCTCGTTGAGACTGACGCGCCGTATTTAGCCCCTGTTCCTTATCGTGGCAAGCGCAATGAACCGGGCTATACTCATTATGTAGTGGATAAAATCGCGGAGCTGCGGCAAGAAGCGGTGGCTGATGTTGCGGCCTACACGACAAAAAATGCCCATCGCTTGTTTAGGATCAATGACTAGTAAACCGAAAATCGAAGAAATCATTGTCGTCGAAGGCAAAGACGACACCCGCCGATTGCAAGAAGTGTTCGATGTAGATACCATCGAGACGATCGGTTCGGCGATCGATGACACGATCCTTGATCAAATCGAGCACGCCCAAGAGACACGAGGGGTCATCGTGTTTACCGATCCCGATTTTTCGGGAGAAAAGATCCGCAAAATCATTATGGAAGTCGTTCCTGATGCCAAGCATGCCTTTTTACCGCGCAGTCAGGCAGCACCGAAAAGCAAGGGCAGTTTAGGCGTGGAACACGCCAGCCATGAAGCGTTGAAAGAAGCCTTGCGAAAAGTCGTAACCCCGATTGCTTCAAATGAAGTCAATGAGGGGACCATTGATCGGCAACAGTTGTTAGCGTATGGCTTGATCGCAGGGGCTGGAGCGAAAGAGAAACGAGAGCGGTTGGGGGATCTTTTACGCATCGGCTATACGAACGGCAAACAATTAGAGAAGCGGCTGGCAATGTTTCGTATCACCGATGCAGAATTGGCAGAAGCAATGAAAATAGTGGAGGAAGAATTGTGAAGGAAGAACGGGATATAGCAACCCCCTCAAGAACCAAAGAGATTTTAGCGAAACATGGCTTTACCTTTAAAAAAAGTTTAGGGCAAAACTTCTTAACAGAACCGAATATTTTACGGAAAATCGTAGAAACTGCAGGCATCGACGAGACGACAAACGTCATTGAGGTTGGTCCTGGAATCGGTGCGCTGACCGAACAGTTGGCAAAACATGCCAAGCAAGTGTTGGCGTTTGAAATTGATGATCGGTTGATCCCAGTGTTAGCCGACACAATGCAGCCATATCAAAATGTGAAAATCATTCATCAAGATGTCTTGCAAGCAGATCTGGCAACGACCATTCAGTCAGCATTCAGCGATACGGCTGCTTCATTAAAAGTTGTCGCAAATTTGCCCTACTACATCACTACGCCAATTATGATGCACTTTTTAGAGTCTCAGGTAAAAGTAGATGAAATGGTCGTGATGATGCAAAAAGAAGTGGCAGATCGAATCTCAGCAGTTCCCGGGACTAAAGCCTATGGCTCGTTGTCGATCGCTGTGCAATACTACATGGAAGCAAAACTGGCATTCATCGTCCCGAAAACCGTTTTTGTGCCCCAACCGAATGTTGATTCGGCTATTTTGAAATTGACGCGTCGATCACAACCAGCAGTCGCAGTCACCGATGAAAAAGAGTTTTTCAAATTAACGAAAGCAGCCTTTCAGCTGCGTCGTAAAACCCTTTGGAACAATTTGCAAAATAGCTATGGAAAAGATGAAACAACCAAACAGTGGTTGGCAGACAGCTTAGAAGCAAGTGGGATCGATCCGAAACGACGTGGAGAAACGCTGTCGTTAGCGGAATTTGCCAAATTAAGCAATGAAATGCAAGCGCGTAAAGGATAACTTCAATAAAAACGGATGTTGAATAAACATTCGTTTTTTTTGTGTCTTGACACCTCGTGGAAATACCAGTAGAATAAGCAAGACAGAACTGTCATGACACATTGAAGGAGAGAGTATAAATGAAAAATCATTCCATTCGCCATTTAACGATCGCTGCATTGTTGATCGGCATGGGGATCGTCATTCCCATGGTAATGCCCAAAATCGTCATCGGACCAGCATCTTTTACCTTAGCTAGCCATGTGCCCGTCTTTGTGGCGATGTTCTTTTCACCTGCGATGGCGATCGCGGTAGCTTTAGGAACGACCTTTGGCTTTTTCTTAACACTGCCACCAATCATTGCTTTACGGGCATTGTCCCATGTTGTTTTTGCCGTCATCGGTGCCTTTTATTTACAGAAGCACCCAGATATTTTACTGAAAAATGGCAAACCCTCTTTATTGAATATCAAATTTCAGAGCTTTAACTTGATTATCGGATTGATCCATTCTGCCGTAGAAATGGCAGTCGTTGCCGCCTTTTACTTCACAGGAAATGTACCAGGGACCGCATTCGATGGTAATTTCTACTATTTCTTGTTCGTTTTGATGGGGATCGGCGGTTTGATCCATAGCTTGATCGATTTCAATTTGGCTTATTTTGTTGCAGGTGCCTTAAGCAAACAATTTGATATTCGTTCGTTTTCAAAAGCAAAAGGACGCTTTATTCAGAAACAGAAGAAAGCGGCATAAGCGCCAGTTTGAATAGACCCGCTGCCTAAACGGGTCTATTTTTTTGTGTTTAGATTAAGAAAATACTCCTTCCTAAAAAGTTTATTATAGTGAAATAATAAACAGAAATAAGTTATAATATACAAGAGGAGGAAGTAGATGAAGAAGAAAAAGTTAAAACGGTTACTTTTAGGTATGTTCGTCTTGATGCTCTTCTTTCTGCTGATTTTTTATGACAGTAAGAACGGGCAGTCCCCCTTTGAAAAGATAGAGGATGAATTGACACTAGCACTTTCGGATGAAGAACAAACACCAGAGCCTGAATACAGTGAGGTTATTCAATTGGATGTTCCGTTAGAAAATCAATTCGATGAAGTGGCGTTAGGGAATGGCTGTGAGGTAACGGCTTTATCGATGCTCTTGAATTTTTACGGATTTGATACCAATAAAAATCAATTGGCGGAAGAATTAGCGTATGTCCCGCTTTATGAGGATTATTATCACCATGGAGATCCGCGAGAAGGCTTTGTTGGAAACATCTATGACGGTGATAGCGCGATGGGGGTTGACGTAGAACCGATCACCGATGTCGCCGAAAGGATTGTAAAAGAGCAATACGAAGTTGTTAGTGGACGAGACAAAAGCTTTGATGAGATCGTCAAAGTACTTCAATCTGGGAAACCAGTTTGGATGATTGCGACGTTAGAATTACAAGTACCTACCGATGCGGATTTCTTTCAATAGAATACCCAAAATGGCGAAATCCTTGTGACGGCATTGATCCATTCGGTGGTGATCACAGGCATCGATGGGGAGACGATGTATGTCAACGACCCTTATGGACATAAGGATCGTGAAGTCAGCAAAGAAGACTTAGCAGCGATCTATGAAAAAATGGGTCAGCAATACTTATATTTAGAAGAAATCTAAGAAAAACCCCTAACTTGCCGTTGACAGTAAATGAAAAAACAATTATAATTTTTTAAAATTAAACAAAGAAATCGATAACGTTGAAGAGAAGAGTAGCAGATCAACAAAGGTACAGAGACTCCGGTTGGTGAAAAAGGAGACATGCGGTGATCAGTGAAGATGAGCTCTGAGTTTTTTTGTTGGTTCACGCCAGCAAAACGGCATGCGCCCGTTACAGCGCCAAGTATCATAGTGTACTGTTGAGGTGTTATTTGTGAGAATAGCACGAATTAGGGTGGTAACGCGCATCAAGTCGTCCCTTTTATCCGTAAGGATAAAAGGGCGGCTTTTTTTGTTTCTCACAGCCGAAACTATTCGCCTTCTTTTCAACAAGAAATTTATCTGTAAGGAGTTGAAGCAATGCCGATCATTATTCCCAAAGAACTACCCGCTGCAGCGGTCCTGCAAAAAGAAAATGTCTTTGCCTTACTGCAGCATAAAGCGGCGAAACAAGAGATTCGTCCCTTGAAGATCGCAATCGTCAATCTAATGCCGAAAAAGATCGCCACAGAAAATCAATTGCTGCGCCTGCTTTCCCAAAGTCCGCTGCAAATTGAAGTAACTTTACTGAAAATGAAGTACCACGAAAGTAAAAACACGTCTGTCGATCACATGGAAAAGTTCTATCAAGAATTCTCAGTGATCCAGTCCCAACGATTCGACGGCTTGATCATCACTGGTGCCCCTGTTGAAAAAATGGCCTTTGAAGCCATTGATTATTGGCAAGAACTGCAAGAGATCATGGATTGGAGCCAGACGAATTGCACTTCAGTCCTGCATATTTGTTGGGGGGCACAAGCTGGTCTTTATTACCATTATGGTATCGACAAAGTGTTGTACCCAAGCAAGTTGTTCGGCGTCTTCGAACAAGCAGTCACGCATTTTCATCCGCTCGTTCGCGGTTTTGACGACGTCTTTTATACGCCCCATTCGCGCTATACTGGCATCGATGAAGGCCAGCTCGCCCAAGCGCCTTTAGAAATATTGGCAGCGGGTGTTGAAACAGGGCCTTCCATCTTCGTATCAGAAGATCATAAAAATGCCTTCTTGCTAGGGCATTTTGAATACCACACAACGACCTTGAATGAAGAGTACTTGCGAGACATGGAACGGGGCTTAGCTACCGCATTGCCCAAAAATTACTTTGCCTATGACCGTTTAGGCGGAAAGATTACCAACCGTTGGCGGGGACATGCCTCTTTGTTTTTCAGCAATTGGATCAATGAAACCTATTTGCGAACGCCGTATGACCTGTCCGTCACGCCGACGAAAGAAGGATACCGAATTGGCAGTGAGCCAGAAGGTCGGGTGAGTATCAATGACGATTGAGCATTTTCTCTCCCACTATGCTAGACAGCGAAAAGGCACTGATTCTTTAAAATGGGATCTTGTGGATCAACGGTTCCAAGGAGAAAAGCTTTTGCCTTTATGGGTAGCTGATATGGATTTTGCTGCGCCAAAGGCAGTGGAAGAAGCCTTGCAGCAACTGGTTGCTCAAGGAACCTTTGGCTATGCGATTCCCCCCTCAGGCTATTTTTTAGCCTATCAAGCTTGGCAAGATCGCCACTGGGGGACGAAATTCGAAGAAAAATGGCTCTCGTTTTCCACAGGGGTCGTCCAATCTTTGGTTGATTTGCTTCATTGTTTCACAGAACCAGACGATGGCATCTTGATCCAGCCACCCGTCTATTATCCCTTTTTTGACAGCATCAAAGAGACGAAAAGGCGCTTGATAGAAGCACCCTTGCAAAAGGTGGGGAATTCTTATCAAATCGATTTTGTTGCTTTTGAAGCCAAAATCATTGAAGAAAAAGTGAAACTATTTATTCTCTGCTCCCCCCACAATCCAGTAGGGCGGGTCTGGCAAGAGAAAGAATTGCATCAGTTATTGGCCATTTGCCAAAAACATGAGGTTGTCGTGATCGCCGATGAGATCCATCGTGAGCTGATACTCGGTGAGCAGCAATTTGTTTCAGCCGTGACAGTGGCACAGGGGTTCGGCTTTGAGAAGCTGATCGTTCTGGATTCGCCCTCAAAAACTTTCAACTTAGCAGGATTATTGCTCTCTCATGTTTGGATTCCTGATTTAGAGATGCGTAGAGCCTATGAGGAGTGGTGCCGACAATACAAGCAGACGGAAGTCAATCGTTTGGGATTGGTGGCTGCGAAAGCCGCGTATGAATCGGGGGATCAATGGCTAGCGGACCTGCTTTTGGTGATTGCTGCCAACGAACAAATGGTCCGCCAGCAACTGCAAGAAGCATTTCCCAAAATTGAGGTCCTGCCATTAGAAGGAACCTATCTTCTCTGGGTGGATCTGCGGCAAGTCATTGCCAAAGAACGAACCAAGCACGTGATCCAAGATACTGCCGGTCTGGCAGTCGACTATGGGGAATGGTTTTCACAAGACGGTCAGGGCTTGATTCGTCTGAATCTTGCGACAACACCGACGATCATTCAAGAAGCCCTTGATCGCATGATCGAGGCAATCAAAAAGGAGGAACGACATGACGATTGATACAGCAACTTTTCTGGCACAATTAGGCAATCATTCGGATCAGCAAACTGGGGCGATCAGCCCACCGATCTATCTTTCCACGACCTTTGCTCATCCCGAGTTAGGGCAAAGTACTGGCTATGATTATACCCGTACCAAAAACCCGACCCGTGATATCTTAGAAGCAGGTCTTGCTGAATTAGAAAAAGGAGCTCGGGCAGTAGTGACCAGCTCTGGCATGAGTGCGATCGCTTTGATTTTTGACTTATTTACCAGCGGGAGTCGCTTTTTGGTTTCTCGTGATTTGTATGGCGGCAGCTTTCGCTATTTTGCAGAATTGGAAAAAAGCCAACGGGCATTCTTCGATACCTTCAGCACTGTAACAGAATTAAGTGAAAAATTAACTGACGAGGTAACGGCTGTCTTTTTAGAGACCCCAACGAATCCTTTGATGACCGTGACGGATATTGCTGAAACCGCCAAGCTTGCTCACGACCATGGGGCGCTGCTGATCGTAGATAATACCTTTTTGACGCCATTACGACAGCTGCCCTTAGAAGAAGGCGCGGATCTAGTGATCCATTCAGGCACCAAGTTCTTATCAGGTCACAATGATATTTTGGCTGGCGTCGTGATCGCCAAAGATGCGCAAGTAGGGGAGCGCTTGAATTATTTAGCCAATACTTCAGGCCCGACCTTGAGCAGCTTTGATACGTGGTTATTTATCCGAAGTTTAAAGACGCTGCCGTTGCGCTTTGAACGACAGGAAGCCAACGCCAAGGAAGTTGGCCGCTTTTTACGAGCCCATCCGGCGGTCAAAGAGGTGCTGTACCCAAATGCAGGGGCGATGATCAGTATTCGGGTGCTTGATGAAACCAAAATCAGCGGCTTCTTAGCGGCATTAAAGGTCTTTACCTTTGCGGAAAGCCTGGGTGGTGTGGAAAGTCTCATCACGTATCCAACGACACAGACCCACGCAGATATTCCTCAAGAGGTACGAGAATCTTATGGATTGACGCCGGATCTTTTACGGATCTCCATTGGGATCGAAAGTAGTAAAGATTTGATTGATGACTTAGAAAATGCACTGAAGATATTCAAATAACCCAACCACAGATCAGCTAGTGAAAAACTTACTTTTGTAGAGTAATTTTATTGACAGTTTTAGTTGTATAGGATAAAGTTACACTACATATGAATAGTGAGTCCGATGTTTTCGGTTGACGGCAACAGGGATTAACCATTTCTCCTTTGAAAAAGTAGGTTGTTTTGAGAAACAGAGGGGAAATTGGTCTAGTTGGCCATTCGACAAGGAAATAGGACGATTGATCTGAGGAGGGAACAAAAGGGGAAAAAAGGGATGAAAAGAAATGTAGTAAATGTGTTGACGACAGGAGTGATTGGGCTGTTTGCCTTGTTTAGCTTGGCTGCTTGTGGCACCAACCAAGCGGATGAAGAAACGACCGTCGTCAAATTAGGTGTCGTTGGCGAACAAAATGAAGCCTGGGAACATGTGCAGGAAGAATTGAAGGAAAACGAAAATATCGACTTGCAACTGGTGAAGTTCATCGATTATCGCCAACCAATCGTCGCATTAGAGGATGGGTCAATCGATCTTCACGCAGCATTGACGGAAATTTTTATGGATAATGTCAACGAAGAAAGTGGTTATTCCAACACGACGATTGCGTATACGACATTAAACCCACTTGGTATTTATTCCGATAAAATCACTGATGTCAGCGAATTGGCAGATGGTGCTACGGTGGCTTTACCCAATGATGTGTCAAATGAAAGCCGCGCACTATTACTCTTACAAACGGCCGGTTTGATCACTTTGGATGAATCAAAAGGGTTACTGCCAACAACCAGTGATGTCACTGAGAATCCCAAAGCCTTGAAATTTGAGCTGCTTGATTCCAATCAAACGGCTCGGGCAATGACCGATGTCGACATCTCTTTGATCAACAACGGCATGGCAGTCGATGCTGGCTTGGTTCCTACAGAAGATGCGATTTTCTTAGAACCTGTGGCTGACTCCTCCACGCCCTATTATAATGTCATTGCTGCGCGAGCAGACGAAGCAGAAAATGATGTGTACCAAACGGTCGTAGCGTATTATCAGACCGATGAAGTAAAAGCAATTATTGACGAAGTTACCAAGAAATCAAGTATCCCTGTTTGGGAATAAAAAGCAAAAAATCTACTATAATTATATAGGAACAGGAAGTAGGATGGGAAAATGATCAATTGGAAAAAAGGTTTAGCAAGTGTTGCCGTCGTCGGACTAGGATTCGTTCTAGCAGCTTGCGGTGGATCAAATACAGAGGAAACGGCAACCAGCAGTGCAGCTGGTGCTGGCGATGATGCAACATTCACTTATGCCATCAGCGGGGACCCATCGTCCACCAACCCGATCAACACCAGTGATCGCTGGGGCTTGACAGTGACAAACATGATCTATTCTCCACTCGTTACAGTGGAAGCAGATGGAACGACGAAAAATGCGTTAGCGGAATCAGTGGAACCGGCGGAAGACGGCCTTTCATTGACCGTGCATTTGAAACAAGATGTCAAATGGTCAGATGGCGAAGATTTTACCGCCGATGACGTTGTTTTCACGTATGAACAAAAAGTCAAAAAAGAAAACGGCAATGCCGATTCGCTTTGGGTCGACGACCAGCCGATCGCGATCGAAAAAGTGGATGAATACACCGTGAAATTTGTGTTGCCAACACCGAGTGCAGCAGCAATCAGCAATATCGCAACCGAAACATACATCATTCCAGAGCACATCTTTAAAGATGTTAGCGACTTTTCGGTCAGTGAACTGCCTGAAAAACCAGTTGGTACGGGTCCATATCAATTGAAAGAATACAAACGTGGTGAGTACTTTACTTTTGAAGCCAACGAAAACTATTATGGCGGCAAGCCTTCGATTCAAAACGTGACCTTGCGGATCATTGAAAGTACTGATACGGCCAAAGTTGCTTTGCAAAAAGGGGAAGTTGACGCAGCCGTTGTTTTGCCTTCAGATATCGAAGACTTAGATGATACGCAAATTTCTGTTTATCCCTATACAGAAAACCGCATTGGATACTTAGGCTTAAATACTCATTCAGATGCATTACAAGATGTGAAGGTCCGTCAAGCAGTCTTATATGCTTTGAACAAAGATGAATTAAATCAAGCAGCGTATTTAGATGAAGACTATTATGCAACACCGTATTCATTCTTACCACCGAACAATCCATACGTTACCGAAGATGTCGAGAAATATGAAACAAATGCTGAAAAAGCAAAAGAGCTTTTACAAGAAGCAGGTGTCACTGATTTTTCATTGAACTTGGCGTTCAACTCAACTGATCCAGCTCAAACGATCCAAGCTACGTTGATCCAACAACAATTGCAACAAGCAGGCATCACAGTTACCCTTGAAGGGGGCGATGGTACTGCGATCTTCACTGAGTTGAAAAAACCTGATTCAACGAAATACAACCTGTTCCTTGGCGGGTATATCATGGGGAATGACCCTGACTTATACGGCAGTTTATTCGAAACTGGCGGCAGTGCCAACTACTTCCAAAGCAATAGCGAAACCATTGACAATTTGTTTGCGCAAGCAGCAGTTGAATTGGACACAGACAAGCGTGAAGCATTGTACGATGATCTGCAAAAAGCCATTGCTGACGAAGCGATCATTTACCCAATCGTTGACAACAAGAAAATCTTAGCGGTCAATAACCGAATTGGTAATGTAGAAGATGCAGGCTTGATCCCAATCTATACATTCGAAGATATGTCTAAATTGACAATCAAGTAAATCCATTGGCTGTGATAAAGAGGAATCTTTTTTATCACAGCTTTTTTCTATGAAAAAGAAAGAAGGTCAATTATGTTTCGATATATTGCAAAACGAGTATTGCAAGCAATCCCTTTGCTATTTGTGATCTCTTTTATCGTATTTTCACTAATACATATCGCCCCGTATGATGTGATCGATTCCATCACGACACCGAATATGTCACAAGAGCAAATCGATCTGTTGCGGCAGCGCTATGGCTTGGATCAACCCTTTTTGGTTCAATATTTTCTTTGGATCAGAAATGTTCTTACTGGTAATCTTGGCTTTTCGTTGGTTTCTCAAAGCAGCATTTCACAAGAACTTGCGACTCGGATCCCGAATACGATGCGGCTAGTGATCCCTGCATATTTGACGGCTTTATTGCTGGCGATCATTTTAGGTCTGTTAGCCGCTGCCAACAAAGGAAAGATTTGGGATCGGATCATTGACGCTGTAGCATCTCTAGGGATCGCCGTGCCGACCTTCTGGTTTGCGATGATCTTGATTTATGTATTTGGTTACTTATTGAATATGTTCCCGATCATTGGCATGTATACAGTCGGCAAAGAAGGGGATTTTGGCGATTTTCTGCAGCACTTTATTTTGCCTTATATCACATTGACTGTCGCCTTCTTCCCAGATTTGACAAGGTATATTCGGGCATCAGCGACTCAGCAAGTATCAGAAGACTACGTGATGGTGCAACGGGCATTCCACGCCAGCAAATGGCAGATCTTCAGTCGTCACATTAGTCGCAATATTTTGATTCCCGTTGTCACACAAATCGGCTTGGCGTTACCGATGTTAGTTACCGGTGCGATCATTACAGAAACGATCTACGGTTGGCCGGGCGTCGGACCTTACTTGATGAGTGCAACGAAAAGCCTCGATTATCCTGTGATCATGGCGATCATGCTGCTGTCAGCAACACTGGTCATCTTAGGAAATTTGTTAGCGGATGTATTATATTCCGTGGTTGATCCACGTATCCGTAAAGGAGGGAGCAAGTAATGAAACGTTTCAAAAAAATCAGTGAAGTCATGCTTGCTTCGCCCATCTATACTTTTTCTGTCGTTTTCTTGACGTTATTGATCGTGTTATCGCTCGTTGCGCCTTTGATCCCGATCGATCCCAATGCAACGGATGTCAGCAACATGTCACAGCCACCGAGCTGGGCTCATTTGTTTGGGACTGATGAAGTGGGGCGGGATTACTTTATTCGGGTCGTCTACGGCGGTCGGGTGTCCTTGTTTGTAGGTGTGTTGGCAATGATCACTGCGACGTTTATCGGGACCCTTGTCGGTCTTGTTTCTGGCTACTTTGGCGGATGGATCGATAACTTGCTGATGCGGCTCGTCGATGTGTTGTCATCAATTCCTTGGCTGGTGTTAGTGATCGTTTTGAGCGTCTTTTTACGTCCTGGACTAACCACGATCATTATTGTGATCGGCGGGTTTTCATGGATGAACATCGCTCGTTTGATTCGTGGTGAAACGTTAGCAGCGAAAGAACGGGAGTATGTTGCTTACGGGAAATTTATCGGTCGTTCTTCATTCAGTATTATCGTGAAGCATGTTTTCCCAGCAGTACTGCCAACCTTGATCGTTGCGGCATCCGCAAGTATTTCTGGAGCGATCATGACCGAATCAGCGTTGAGCTTCCTCGGATTAGGCATTCAGCAGCCGATGGCTTCGTGGGGCAGTCTGTTGCAAAATGCGCAAAACAGCTTGCAGCGGGCACCATACATGGCGATCCTTCCAGGGCTCTTTGTTATTTTCACCATCTATTCCTTCAACAACATCGGCGACATGATCAAACATGTCTTGCAAAGGGAGGTGTGACCGATGAAGACAGAATTATTAGCGATCGAAGCGTTGAATGTGACGTTTCACAGCAAAACCGGTCCGAAACCGTTAGTCAAAAAGCTGGATCTAGTGATTCCAAAAGGCAAAGTGGTTGGGATCGTCGGCGAATCTGGTAGTGGCAAAAGTATGACCATGAAAAGTGTCATGGATCTTTTGCCTGATAAGGTGACCGATCACTATGCCAGTTATACATTTGAAGGAGCAGCAGTGACCGATCGTCGAACATTACCGATCGCCATGATTTTTCAAGACCCGATGACTTCGTTGAATCCTTTGCGTACGATTGGCTATCATTTGATCGAAGTGATTCGCCGCTCACAAAACGTATCGAAAAAAGCAGCTCAAGAAATCGCCGTCAAAGAGTTAGAGAAGGTCGGCATACCTTTTCCAGCGCAACGCATGAAACAATATCCCCACGAGCTATCAGGGGGGATGCGTCAGCGGGTGATGATCGCCATGGCTTTATTGGCGCAACCGAAATTGCTGATCGCAGATGAACCGACGACGGCTTTAGATGTGACGATCCAAGCACAGATTTTGGCCTTGATCAAAAATCTGCAAAGAGAGAACCAGCTTTCCGTCGTCCTTGTGACCCATGACTTTGGGGTCGTTGCAGGAATGTGCGACTTTATTAAAGTGATGTATCAAGGTCGAGTCGTGGAAGAAGGCACCACAGAAGAAATCTTTTATCAACCTGCGCATCCTTATACGAAACAATTATTGCAGGCGGCCCATTTAGGCGACAAGCATGCCGAATTAAAAGTCTTTGACTATCATGAGACATTGGCAGATGAGTTGCAAGAAACGCAGTTATCTAAGACCCATCGCGTTTGGCGCAATCAGGAGGTGACAGAATAATGGAAGAACTGATTCGCGTAGAACATGCGACGAAAACCTTTCGCAGCAAAAACTGGCGCGGCACTGTCAGTGAAGTCCGAGCGGTCGAAGATGTCAGCCTAACGATCCATCGGGGCGAGACATTGGGGCTAGTAGGGGAATCTGGGAGTGGGAAAACCACTTTAGGACGCAGTATTTTAAATTTAGAGACCTTAACAAGCGGGGAGATTTTCTTCGAAGGCAAAGAGCTAACAGCATTGACGGCAGAAGATCGCAAAGCAGCGTATCAGCAAATGCAGATCATTTTCCAAGATCCGTATTCATCATTGAATCCCCGCATGACGGCACTTGAACTGGTGATGGAGCCGTTGTATCATGAAACGAAAGATGCTGCCCGAGCGAAAGCCAAAGAAATCTTAGCGATCGTCGGGATCACGGGTGATGATGTCCATAAACTGCCCCGCAGTTTCAGCGGCGGACAACGGCAACGGATCGGCATCGCTCGTGCGGTGGTTAATCGCCCGGCGTTCGTCTTGTGTGATGAACCGACTTCGGCATTAGATGTCTCCATTCAGGCTCAGATCATCCAATTGCTGCTGCGTCTGCAAAAAGAGTTTTCATTGTCTTATTTGTTCATTTCCCATGACTTGTCCGTGATTCGTCATATCAGTGACCGAACAGCCGTCATGTATCAAGGGAAACTAGTTGAATTGGCACCCACCGACCGTTTGTTTGACAATCCGCTGCATCCTTACACGAAGAAATTATTAGCAGCAGCGCCGATCGCTGATCCTGTGTTAGCAAGAGGTGCGATGGAACAAACGGAGATTCAAAGCACGATTACTTTGACACCATTGTATGAATGGGTCGAAGTTGAACCAGATCATTTTGTGAGGAGAGAAAAACGATGACAGTAGAAACATTGACGATCCATCAAGGAAGCGACAAATTTGAAATGACGACCCCAACTGGCAATTGGGTGTTAGCACGGGAAAAAGGCTATTCGCCAGTCCAAATGCTGGTGAGTGCGGTCGCTGCTTGCGGCGGCTATGTATACGCATCCGTCCTAGAGAATTCAAAAATCACAGCAGAAATCGAAAAGATCGAAGTCAGCTATGACCGGGACGACAACAAAAAAGCCCAACCAGTCAGTGCCATCCACATTCAGTTTTATGCGAAAATCGCTGAAGCCGACCATGACAAAGCGACCCGTTGCCTAAAACTCGTTTCACCAAATTGCCCCGTGATCCAATCATTAGATCCAGCTATCGAAGTGACGGAAACAGTGACGTTTATTTAATCGAAAAAGACTTTGTGTGCCTGAAACCAATAGGCGTACAAAGTCTTTTTTTTGATCAATAAATAATATTCTCCCGAATAAAGTCGATATCTGTCACTAATAGTTTGCGATCGACACTTTTTAGGGCGCCAGATTCTCGTAATTTTTGCATCATTCGATTGACACTGCTGGCAGAGGTAATGCCGCAAAAGCGAGCGATCTCCTCATTGGTGACTTCAAAGTCAATCAAGACACCATCTGTTGTCTGGATTCCGAACGTTTCATACAGCTCATTGATTTGGGTACAGACAGCACCAAATTTGCCGTTCATCAGCATTTGCTGCATCTTTTTCATCGTATCCATCAAGTTTCTTCGATAATACTCTTTGACATAATCCTGCAGCAGGCGATCACGATTGACATCTGCCCAAAATTGATCCCGCACGATTTTGTATAATTCGGCTTCTTCTGATTCAACCCGCACATTAAAAGGGGCTTCGACTTCTTGAGAGGATTCGTCTTTAAACAAAGAGACGATCTCAAAATCCGTCAAATAGCGCAAGTTGAATTCGCGCCCTTCATGGGTCACTACGCTAGTTTTGATGATGCCTTTTTTTAAAATATAGACGTAGCGATCCGGGATGCCTTCATATGTCAAGTAACTCTTTTTCTTACGGATAACGACCGGTATTGCTTGTTTTTCTAAATAATCACGTAATATCTGTTTCTCCACCCACGTTACTCCTTCACTTCATGCAACCCAACATTTTCTGAAAAAAATCTGAAATTTCCTCTATTCATGCTTCATTAAAAGACATTTCTGGTGAAAAAGCAATAACAAATGTTAATGTTTCTTGTTAATGCTCTTTTTTAACAGCAAAAGCGCATTTCAAGCAGAGGAAGTTTCGGTATAGTAAAACGCATCACAGCACAAACAGGAGGAATGGAAGAAACATGTCAGATAGGGAAACCAATCAAGAAGGAGTCGTCAGCTCGTTGCCGTCAACTAAAAATGAAAAACTATGGAACAAAGGGTTTATCACGATTACCTTGATCAATTTTATCGTCTTTCTCGTGTATTATTGTTTTGTCGTCATCACCGCGAAATTTGCCACGCAGGAGTTAGGGGCATCCACTGCACAAGCTGGCTTGGCAGCGGGGATCTACATTATCGGGACCTTGATCGCTCGCTTGTATGTTGGGAAAATTTTAGAATTAGTTGGTCGTAAAGCCGTTTTGCGCTGGGGGATAGTGTTTTATGTCATTACCACCGCTGCTTATTTGGTCTCAGTCAACATTTATATTTTAGATGCAGTGCGCTTTTTCAATGGCTTTGCTTATGGTGCCGTCTCGACTGCGGCTAATGCGATCGTCACCGCTTATATCCCAGCTTCCAAACATGGCGAAGGGATCAATTACTATGGATTAAGTACTAGTTTAGCAGCGGCGGTCGGACCTTTTATTGGTATGCTATTACTACCGACGGTCGGCTTTGATTTCATTATTTGGTTAGCAACTATTTTATCGATCGCAACAGCCATCGCTTGTTTCTGGTTCCCAGTCAAAAACATCCCATTGACGGAAGAACACAAAGCGCAGCTGCAAAAATGGTCCATCAAAAGTTTTGTCGAACCAAAAGTTTTTTTCATTTCTGGGATTGCCTTTTTGATCGGGTTGGCTTATTCCAGCGTTCTCGGCTTCTTGTCGATCTACGCCAGTGACCTTGGGTTGGAAACGGCCGGTGCCTTTTTCTTCATCGTCTATGCACTTTCTGTGACCTTCACACGGCCAATGACGGGCAAACTGTTTGACCGCCATGGCGCAGATGCGGTCATGTATCCCAGCTTTCTATTCTTGACCCTTGGTCTTTTCTTATTGAGTATTACTGGCAACAGCTGGATGTTGTTGCTTGCGGGTTGCTTTGTCGGCTTGGGCTATGGCACCTTCATGTCCAATGGACAAGCCGTCTGTCTGAAAGAAGTCGATCCTCACCGTGTCGGCGTAGCGCTCTCCACTTATTTCATCGGGCTGGATCTCGGCTTAGGCGTAGGTCCCTATGCACTAGGAAGCTTACACGGTCTGTTTGATTATTCGCAAATCTACATCTTATGCGGACTGATCCCAGTCGTCGTTCTTGTTTTATACAAATTGTTTTATAAAACGAAACGCGCAGTTGCCGCCGTTGGTACGATGAAGCAGCCAATCAACGAAGAAGACTAACCTCAACCATTACAAAAAGGAGTGTTTCACCATGGATAACAATCAATTGATTATTGAAGCATTGAACAAATTAGTAACGAATATCAACGAATTGAATGAAGAAATGCATGCCATGAAAGAGGTCACCGCAACAATGACCCATGAACAGCTTGCTATCGATCATCAATTACGCGACATCAAATCGGTATTGATCAATGACAATCTGATTGGGTAAATTGTCATAAGGCTTGAAAGGAAACAAGAAACAGGAATGAACGCTTTTTTTTGAGAATGTTTCCTGCTCACCTACTGGTGGTAGAAAGATTCACATGAGAAAAGCGTTTTTTTGATGCACAAAAAAAGAAAAGCGAACATTGGCAGATTTTGTACAAGAAAATAAGCAAGAAAAATTGTAGCAGTCCGCGCTTGTATGCTATAGTGTGTCTGGGTAGCAATACCTAAAAAAAATCAGAGTAGGAAATAAAGCGTTAAGTGCTGAAAGGATGGGATGTTGCCTTTCGGACGAAGAACGATCATTCGTTCGCGGTTCTATTTTCGCATTCGCTGCATGAATTTGTAGCAACTCTAAAAGGAGATGCTCGCTATGAAAAGAAAAGTCGATGCACACATGATTGCAATCATGGGACTTTTGATTGCCTTAATGGTGGTCTTGTCGCAAATCTTGGGGTTTGAAACCTCCTATATCAAAATCACATTTTCCTTTGTACCACAGCTGATCATGGGTATGCTGTTTGGTCCGTTTTGGACAGCAGTTGGCTCCTCATTAGCCGATATCGCAGGAATGGTGATTTTTCCAAAATCAGCCTACTTTTTCGGCTTTACCATCAATGCCTTCGTTGGTGGACTGATTTATGGCTACTTCTTTTATCGGAAAGAAGTCACATTAAAACGAGCGGCGATGGTCGTCTTGTTAAATACACTTTTAATAACCTTGATCTTAACACCGATCTGGTTAGCTATGATGCTGAATATTCCTTTGACAAGCTGGGCGATCTGGTCTGTCCGCTTGCTAAAAGCAGTCATCATGTTTCCGATACAAACTGCGTTGATTTACATCGTAGGGCGTGCGGTACCATACAAACGGCTGATCCGACGGTTCGTTTAACGAGTAAAAAAGAACGATAACATCCATTGAAGTGAATCATCTGCGAATATTTCGTCAGTGGTTCACTTTTTTCTTTCTAAGGATTGGCTTAATCATTCTCAATAACTTGTTTAGAGGGGAAGGGGAACCTATGAATAAAAAAGGACTCGCTATGGGACTGTTTCTTTTCTTGGTCTTAGCAGCAATGGGAGGGATGAAGTGGATGATAGAACAGCAAAAACAGCAAACTGAAGAGCCAGCCATGATCCAGCAAAGCAGCTTGAGGGACGAAACTCAGGAAGAAAGCAGGGAAAGTCAGGAAACCACCTCAGTTTCCACGTCAACTTCTGTTTCAACTTCCACGCAAGAACAGCCAGAAGAGGCAATAGCAGAAAAAATCGCCACGATGAGTTTGGAGGAAAAGGTCGGGCAATTGTTTTTTGTGCGTGTGCCAGAAAGCAATCAAATCGAAGAGCTTCAAAAGTATCATTTCGGTGGCTATCTGTTATTCGGCCGTGATACCGAAAATGAGACGGCGGAGAGCTTGAAACAGAAAATTTCAGATTACCAAGCAGCCAGCGCCATTCCGCTGTTGATCGGTATGGATGAAGAAGGGGGCACAGTGACTCGCATCAGCCGCAATCCGAACCTTACGGATCAGCGTTTTCTCTCACCACAACAGCTGTATGCCCAAGGTGGATGGTCGGCGATCGAAGAAGATACAGCAAAGAAAGCGGAAATTTTAAAAGCTTACGGCATCAATGCTGGGCTGTTTCCCGTTGCCGATGTTTCCACTGATCCGCAGTCCTTTATCTACGACCGAACCATTGGCATGGATGCGCAGGGCACGAGTACGTTTGTAGAACGTGTGGTTCATGTTTTACAGAAACACCACGTTGGGTCAACCTTGAAGCATTTTCCTGGCTATGGCAACAATCGTGACTCGCATGTCGAAATCGTCACCGATGACCGCCCGCTATCTGCACTGCGGGAAACGGATTTTCTGCCTTTTGCCGCAGGGATCAAAGCTGGTGCCGATAGTATTTTGGTGGCCCATACGATCGTCAATAGTATCGATAAGACCGTACCCGCCTCTATTTCAAAACCCGTGCACGAGCTGCTGCGAAATGAATTGCATTTTGAAGGGGTCATCATGACGGATGACTTGGATATGGCAGGACTTTCTGAGTTCATTCCGCAAAAAGAAGCCGCATTACAGGCGTTGCAGGCGGGAAATGATCTAGTGATCTCATCTACCTACCAAGAACAGATTCCTTTTGTCGTACAAGCGGTTGAAGATGGCCGCTATTTAGAAGCTGATTTGAATGCTTCTGTCAAACGGGTCTTGCTCTGGAAAGAAGCATTGCATGTACTTTAAGAAAAAAATAAACCTGCTGTTTCCTCCGTGTAAGAGAGTCGTTCTCTTACTGAGAGGAAGCAGCAGGTTTTTTTAGATACTCTGAGCCAGTGCCTCTAATTCTTTGGCAAAGGCTTCTTGCCCAATAAAACGCAGATAATCCAATGCTTTTTCAATCGTGGCCATTCCCAGCGTACGATCTCCTTGAAACAAGGCGTAAATGCCTTCGAAATAACGAATCATCAAGCGGATACGATCATTGTCCGGCGGCAGGTGATCGGCTAGATACGTCAGCACATGCGCCAACTCGTTAGGTTTTTTGCGATCGATAAACAAGAAAGCCGCATTCGTCAGCAATTTTGTGTAGATTTGATAATTGATACTTAACGCATTGCTGTAAAAAATTTTTTTATTCAGGTGTTTCATTTGATACAAGATGTACTCGTCAGAAAAGAGGAAGAGCAGATTGGTAAATAAGGAGATTTCAAATTTTCCCCACGTGTCGATGCGTTCCAAGTATTTCTTGATGGTCGCTTCGATGATGCGCCGTTCTTCCTCGTCAGTAACCACGCCTTTTTTCTCTAAAATCAAAAAGAATTGACTATACAGGACATAATAGAAGAAATCCTTCGTGGTTTTATACAGCGCTTGGGCTTTGTTGATCAAAGAGAGGACTTCAGAATACTTGCTTTCATAGTAAGCGGTGGTCAACTGTTTGGATAGCTGTTTTTTTTCGCTGACTTGATTGTCATCCAAGCGATACTCAAATTCCTCTAAGGTGACATTTAAGCGGTCCAAATATTGGTGCAAAATATCAAAGGCGATGCGATGCCCTTTTTGTTCAAAGGTTGCCAGTGTACTGCGTTCTGAAATGTTCTCAACCAATTTTCGCTGTGAGATATTTCGTTCCGTTCGTAACTCTTTTAACAAGTCATTGGCCTTCAAAAAATCCCTCCTAAAAAAAGTGGACGGAAAAATAGTCCAAATATGTTACAGCTTTATTTTGCGGGTAAACTTGAAGAAAGTCAATTAAAGGAGGAGAAATGGATGTTTGATTTTTTTAGTTTTCCCTGGGAAGTTGTAGAACTAATGGCTAACGTTTTTTCTTTCTTCAAATAATCGATCCTTTGTGATTGGTTAGCAATTGATTTTTTAACAGGAAAAAAGTATAAGTGGTTTCACGTAATAAGTTACTGTTCATTCGCGCATTCAAACGCCCTCTCCCCAAACAGCTTACCCTGTCAAGGTGCGTAGGTCTGCCGAATCCCTTTTAAAAAAGGAGCAAACACAACAGCGAGTGATTGCTCTTTTTTTGTTGGTCAAAAAACCTGCATACGGCATCCCAACAGTCAGTTTTGTTTTTTCTTGAACATTGGTTCATTCGGATCAGAATAGTAATCAGGATTGAATTCATCATCGATCGATACCCCGAAAAGAGAGACGAGACTGGGAAGAACCCCAATCACGCCGAGGGCGACGGCAACTGGAAGGTAGAATTTTTTGCGCTTGTACCACGGAAGCTGCGATTTCTTTTCCATAGGAAATCCTCCTTTTTAAATAGTGTAGCATGTTCTGAGTTGAGTGTGTTAATAATTACCTTCAATATTTAAAAATATACTAAAGTGGTATATAGGTATATCTGATGGGGAAAAGGCTTCCTAGTAAAATTTAGGGAGCGTTCGTTTTTGTCATTGTTGCCAGAATCAAGTTTTTATAAAAAAGGAACCGAGTAAGAAAGCCATCTTTTTTACTCGGTTCCTTTTATTGAAAATAATCCTTGGTTTGGTCCATCAAGATTTGAAAGTCTGATTCCATTTTGTCTTTTGCCTCTGTTAGGGTAAACAAATAACCGTTGGGGTCTTTGATGGTCATTTCAAGGGCATTCCAAGGCTTTTCCATCAAAGGTTCCACGATCCACTTTTCGGGAATTTTTTGAGCGATATTCTGAAGATCATTCATCGCTACATTCAAAATTGCCCCATCGCCAACAGTGAACGAGTCTGCGGCAATCAGCATCAAATCTTGGTAGTCAGCAAGACGTAGATGGTCCATCGTCACTTGATTTTCTTGATTGCGAAACTGATACAATGACTGGAAACCCAAGATTTCTGCAAACCATTTTGATGATTGTTCAATATCGTTTGTCTTCAATTGATAAAACATTGGCATAACATAAACCTTCATTTTGACACCTCCTCTTGATTAGAGGATACCGCTTGACGCAGCGTCAAAGTCAATAGACAATTTCGTATTGAAGCAAAGCTTGAGAATGGCGTTTCTTTTGGACTTAAGTCAAGGAAAAATGGGCAATAATTGTTTGACTCACTTCATCAGGTGACAAGTGGGTATTGTTGATTTTCAGCGAAGGAATCGTTGGAAAAAGGGTAGTTAATTCCTGTGGCAGGCTTTCTAAGCGATAGTTTTCAAACGAAGACAAAAGCTCGTTTCTAGAAAAAGCCAGCGCTCTTTTTGACGGCTTTGCGGCTAAACGGTCCTCATGGCAATTGCGCTTTAAGCGTTCTTCAATATCAGCCACCAGTTCAATAAAATAAACCTTTTGCTGGGCATCGGTAAATAGTTGGGCGATCTCTTGTAAAAAAGCTAAATCTGCCGGTTGATCGAAACCAATCAAGACCGTAAAGATGATTGATTTTGTCGTATTGTTGGCTTCATTTTGAACAAAGGCTTTGAAGAGTTCGATCCGCGTTTGATTAGACAAAGCGAATGCTGCGGGGCTATAGCCAAGAAAGTTCGCAAAAAGATCAATGGTCTGGTGATTGAATAAAAGTTTTGCATCCAATCGTTTTTCCAGTTCTTTTCCCACAGTCATTTTCCCTACTGCTTGCGCGCCAATCAAGACAATCAATGACATCACAACACATCCTTTTTATCAATCGTAACAAAGGTGGGCTAGCGTGTAAATCGGTTCTTAGAAAGAAACGATTGAGAAGCTGGAGTTTTTCTTATGTGGAAATCCAAGATGTCTTTTTTTAGGTAAAAAGGAATGAGCGAAATTTCTCCGATAGAGGGAAAAAGATCATGCAACATAGCAGCATGGTCTGGAACAACAAAATGACCAACAGATTGATCGTTTCAAATCGTGAATAAAGATAAAAGTGGATCAGCCATTCAAATACATTGACAAAGACTAAATAAAGGTAGTGAGCTTTTTTTACTTTGCAGTTTTTTAACCAATAATAGCTTAAGTAATAATCCAACAAGACCATCAGTAGTAGAAAAAGTTTGCTGGTAAATGTTAGATTGTCATGCTGGGAGGCGAGTTTTTGAAAAAACAGCAAAAGTGTGGGCGTGGGAATATAAATGATCAATAGGGATAGAAAAAAATAGACAACAAAGGGCATAGGCATTCCTCCAAGATAGTAATAGAAAAAACATAGATAAATTAGCAAATTTGACCGTGCACGTCAATTGATTTCATTATCGAATATTTCGATAATGGATGTTTGGCATTGATTGAAGGAAAGTGGGGCATGGAAAGTCGGCGACCATTGATTCAACAAATCGCTGATAGTGAAGGATGATTTAGGGGGAAGGAAAAAGAAATACTCCCTTTTCTTAGGTTCTACAATATTTAGTGTTGGTGGAAAATCTACGGATTTTCTATTGACACTTTTTTTGTAAAAAAAGATAGAAAAAGAGATAGCCTAACTGGTAGAATTTAGTCGTCTAAAACAAAACCAAACCAAGAAAGGATATCTCCATGGATCATTGTACTAGAAAATTGTTAGGTTTAACAGATGAAAATTTATTCTTCGAAGAAGAATGGTTAGAGACAGTAGAAGAAGAGGGGTTTCGCATCAATCTTATCCATGCCAAACTTAGCTATATACCAAGCCATTGCCGTAAATGTGGCATCAAAAATGAAGGACAAATCATCAAGAATGGCTCACACAAAACAAAAGTTCAACTTTTGCCTTATCGAGACACCAAAACAGAATTACGCTTGGTACGTACGCGCTTTTACTGTAAAGAATGTCAGTCGACATTCAATGCTCAGACAAACTTGGTGGATGAAAACTGCTATCTTTCAAAAGAATTAAAGGTTCAAATCGCCTTGGAGCTGGCCAAGAATACAACAAGAAAAGAAATTGCCGATCGCTATTTTGTCTCTGACGTAACCGTTCTGCGTGTCCTACACACCTGTTTAAAAACGTATCATCCTCGTTTTGATACGTTACCTTCGGTCCTTTGTTTTGATGAGTTCAAATCAATGAAGTCCTGCAGCGGAAAAATGAGTTTTGTCTTTATGAATGGGCAGACCCAACAATTGATCGGCGTATTGGAGAATCGTCGCCTTGCATTCTTAAAACCATATTTCCTTAAATTCACCCGAAAAGCACGAGCGAACGTGAAATACGTCGTGATGGATATGAATGCCCCTTATTTTGAACTTGTAAAGGCGGTCTTCCCAAACGCAAAAATCGTGACCGATCGCTTTCACATTGTCCAACAAATCACTCGTGCGTTAAACCAGTTGCGAATTAAAACAATGAACAGCTTTCAAAAAACGGAACCGACAAAGTATCGACGATTGAAGCGATTCTGGAAATTGCTCCTTAAGCATGCTTATGATCTGGATAGTTCCAATTATCAATATGATCGATCCTTTCGTAGACCAATGACGCAAAAAGCGATCGTCGATGAACTTTTGAGTTATGACGAACAATTAACAAGGGCTTACGAGACTTGTCAGCTCCTCCTCTATCACTTTAAACACAAGGACAGCCAAAGCTTTTTCGATACGATCAACAGCTTAGATCAACGCCTCCCACAATGGTTTTGTAAGAAGCTGACGTTTTTAAATAAATACAAATTAGGGATTCAATATGCTTTAAAAACCAGGTATAGTAATGGGGCATTAGAAGGAAGAAACAACAAGATAAAAGTGATAAAACGAGTAGCCTACGGCTATCGAAATTTCCACAACTTTCGAGCAAGAATTTATCTCATTCAAGGCTTAATCTTCCAAGTAAAACAAAAACCAGTTAAGCAATCTGCCTAACTGGTTATGACTAAATTTTCAGTTGTATCTTTCTCTACCAACACTAAATGTCGAAGAGCCTTTTCTTAATGGAGAAGGGAGTAGAGGGAGTGATCTAACGGAAACATCTAGTCCCATGTTTCATTGAGTTTATCGGCATAGAACAAAAGTGCCTGTTGGTAAGATTGGATGTCTGGATCGCTAGAAGTTTCAGCAAGTAGGGTCAATAATCGTTTAGCGGCTTGCTCATACTCGGCGAGGTTAAACAGTGTCATGGCATAAAAGGTTTGCAAAGCATGATTTTTTGGAAACAGCTGCATCGCGTGTAAAAACACTTCTTCGGCTTTTCGATAATTGCCGAGGGCACGATAGGTGCTGCCTAGACCTAGGTAGGCATCTGGCAAGTCGTTTTCTGATAAACCTAACGCGATTGCTTGTTCATAATAAGGAATTGCCTGTTGTTCTTCCCCTAAAAGATCATAACTCCAAGCCGTTTGGTACTGCGCAAAGGCATCTTGGGGATTTTCGGCAGCTAATTGAATCAATTGTTCATTTGATTGTTGCAGCTTTTTTTCAGCCCGCAGTTGGATCGCAGCAGCTAGTCGTTCATTCATTGGTTCGAAGCTCCTTTTCAAATAGTAGAAAATGACTCGGATAACTTGCGAGCATAGCTAAGAGGAAAGATCAGCCCAGCTTTCACCCGCAAAAGAAAAACCGCATGCTTCATACAGTTTGTAAGCTGGCTGGTTTTCAACCGTCACTACCAGATAAAGGTGAGTGAGTCCCATGTTTTTTGCTCGTTGGATCACTTCATTCATCAGCAGCTTGGATAAGCCGTTGCCTTTAAAGGCTGCGTCCATAACGACAAATAATAACAGTGGAATTTTTTGAAAAGTGCTTGTCACTATGGCGCCAATCGGATAGTCTTCCTTCAGTAATTGAAAAGAGAGTTCTGGAATCAAAGGGCCGTATTTGCCTTCAGCAGTTTCTCTAAGTTCCTTTTGCCAATCAGCGATCGATTCTCCTTCATCATCGATGGTTTCATGGTAAGCGGAATAGAAAAGTTCTGCAACTCTTGGTGAATCTGTGGGAAAGGCGTTAAAAGAAAAGCTGGCTTCAGCTTGACGACTGGAGGCATGCTGTAAGTCACACGACATAATGATTCGTTTCATTAGAGGACTCCTCTCTCGTTGTTTTGGCTTAATTTAGCAGAAGGTCACTTTGTCAGTGTTGCTTGTTTCTCATAACTTCCCAAATGATGCGAATTCCTTCGTAGATTGCAGTGATGACAGCAACCAGAAACAAAAAAGACATGTAGTGGATCAAAAAAGCGAGCTGAAACCACAAGCCATAGACCATCGGTAGGACGACGAGCAAACAAATTCCCAATTCGATGTTTCGCTTTCTTCTAATTTGAAACCAACGTTCATCTGACATCTATTGTTTCCTCCTACTATTTTTTAATCGATCATTTTAGATAATAAAAATTGAAAAAAATGTGATATTTTGCGAAAAGTCACTAGAAATTATCTGAATATTTTGGTAATATTTGATAGAAAGCAAGATATAAAAGACGTTATTGTATATTTTGACTTATTTTTCCCAGAAAGGCAAGGGGTGAGAATGGAGAGAATGCCAATGTATTTAAAAAATGGACTTCCATTGACCCTGGAACCCGGGAAAATTTATACATGCCTTTATCGAGGTGGTTATTTTATTTGTGAAGAAAAGGGTCAACCACTGCTATCAATAAAAAAGAAGTAAAATAAGCGAACTTCTCACTTAAGATTTGTCAGGGATCGAATAAGTTGTTGGAACTATTATCTCCTTTTGGGTACCAATCAAATGATGTCCAGCATTTTCAAAAATCTTAACGTTCTTCGTTCATACCAATCTAACGTTATAAATTGATTTTAACCGATTTCAATTTATTAAAAACAATCCGATCCCTGGCAAATGTTAGGTGAAAAGATATGGATTTAGCAGGAGAATCAGTAACAGATGAAAAACGCTTTTTTCTCACAAAAGATGATTTCACTTGAATAGAACACTTTTTTTTGCTATAATAGTTCAGGAATTGAAAAATAAAATAGACAAAGGTTGAGCATTTTTTATGCTTCAAGGATCAGGTTTGCCAAGGGGTGAGGCAAACATTCTTGGAGGAATGCTGGCCTTTTTTCATATCAGCATACTTCTTCGTGAGGTATGCTTTTTTTGTTTATTTTTCAGTTGAGAATACAAATCATTATAGGAGGGGAATCGATGAGAGAAGCTTTGACTCGTTTACGAGAAGCAGAAGAAGCCAATGAACAGCAATTGCGCGCTTTGAAAGAAGAACTGCAGTCGGAAGAAGCGCAGCAGCAACAAGCATTGCAAGAGCGGGCTGCCGCTTTGGAAGAGGCACTTGCTCAAGAACAAGCATCAGTCGAAGACCAGTTGCAACAGTCACTAGAAACACAAAAGCAGCAGCTGGTAAAAGAGAACCAGCAAGTGTTAGATCGTTACCAAAAAAATATGCAAAGCTTCCAAGAGCAAGCGGTTCAACAGATCGTTGAAGGAGTGATCGGGACTTATGGCAGTAACCAAACTAAATAAACTAACGTTGATCACCCCGAAGCACTACCAAGAAAGGTTATTGACGAAGCTGCAAACGATGCAGTTTGTTGAAATCGAGAACGTATTTGAGCAGGAAGCGAACGAAACTTGGCTGCGGGAATTTTTTGCAGGAGCCACCCCAGAAGGTGCTTCTCATCAACCGATGATTCGTCGACTGCAAGAAGCGATCCGCTTTATTCGTCAAAATGGTGATGCGAAAAAAGGCACGGAATGGCAACGAGATGCCTTGCGGCTGTCGGACTTTGAAACAAGCTTCGATGAAGCCGCAGCATTAACGGAGCTGGTTGAAGTCGAGAATTTGCAGGAGCGCTGGGTAGAGACGATCGAAGCGATCGAAGCAGCGACGCAGTCGGAAGAATGGGCGACACAATGGCAAAATCTTGACGTACCCTTGGAGATCGAAGCGCCTGCACATACAAGTTTTTTTGCTGGGAGTGTCGAAGGTCCACGCTGGGAAGATCTAGCTGAAGCCTTGCGTCAATTGGAAGAGGTTCATATCGAAGTGATCTATTCTGAACCCAAAAAAGTCAATTTCAGCTGCCTGTTTTTAACAGCGATCGAAGAGCAAGTGTTCCAATTGTTTCACCGATATGGGGTGAAGAAAGAAACTGGCCTGACATCCGAATCACCAAAAGTGGTTTTGCAAAATACGAAACAAGCCTTGACTTCCTTGACGCAGCAGCGCAAAGAACTGATTACAGAAATCAGTCAGCACAAACAACGGCTGATCCTGCTGCAGCAAGCGGAAGAACTGTTTTTGACTCGTGAGAATCGGGCAATGATGCAACAGCGCTTAGCAGCTGGTCAGACCTTTGCCCTCTTGCGCGGCTGGATCGAAGAAAAGGATCAGCCGTTAGTGGCGGAAATGGTCCAAGAATCCTTTGCCAACGAGATTTACTATTCATTTGAAGAACCCACTGCAGAGGAGATCGCTGCCAATCAAGTGCCAACGAAACTAAAAAACGCCTCGTTTATTCAACCCTTTGAAATGTTGACGGAAATGTACAGCTTGCCAAAATACGATGAGATCGATCCAACCCCATGGATGACGCCTTTTTACTATGTTTTCTTTGGTATGATGGTGGCTGACTTAGGTTATGGTGCATTAATGGCTGTCGCGACCACGATTGGGCTACACGCCTTGCGTTTGCCCAAAGGGACCAAACGGTTTCTGAAATTGTTCCAGATTTTGTCTGTGCCAACTATGATTTGGGGCGCAATCTACGGCTCCTTCTTTGGTGCTACATTGCCCTTCCAACTTTTATCGCCCTCCGAAGATTTTATGGCGATCTTTGGTCTATCCATGATTTTTGGTGGGATCCAACTGTTTACAGGCCTTTATTTAGCAGCCAAAGAAAATATCCGCAAAAAGGATCTTTTAGGTGCAGTCAACGAAGGCTTTGCGTGGCTAGGACTTTTGAGTGGTCTTTTAGTGGCAGCCGCAGGCAATCTTTTGATCGATGTCCCAGCACTAACAACCGTCGGCTTGATTTTAGCAGGCTTTAGTGCCTTATTGATCATCGTGGTACCGATTCTGAAAGGGAAAACCAAAGTGGGCGGCTTCTTTTTAGGCTTGTATGACTTATACGGTGTGACCAGTTACATCGGCGACTTTGTCAGCTATAGCCGCTTGATGGCATTAGGGATCTCTGGTGGGAGTATCGCAGCAGCCTTCAACTTATTGGTGGGCTATTTGCCGCCAGCCGCTCGTTTTTCTGTAGGCATTCTCTTATTGGTTGTCCTACAAGCTTTAAACATCTTTTTATCGTTACTGAGTGCGTATGTGCATGCCGCTCGTTTACAATATGTAGAGTTTTTCGGAAAATTTTTCACTGGTGGGGGGCGCCAATTTGAAACCTTTAAGCCAAGTGAGAAATACGTTGATTTTGATAAAGAAAATGGAGGAGACAATAAATGATTGATTACTTAATTAATAATAATGGTGGTATGGTGTTTGCAATTATCGGAATGGGGATCGCTACAATCTTTTCTGGGATCGGTTCAGCCAAAGGGGTGGGGCAAACTGGTGAAGCAGCGGCAGCCTTAACGACGAATCAGCCGGAGAAGTTTGGACAAGCCTTGATTTTACAATTGCTTCCCGGAACGCAAGGACTATACGGATTCGTTATTGCGTTTATGATCTATGGTAGCTTAAGTGGTGAAATGTCGACAGTGACTGGTATGGCGTACTTGATGGCATCACTGCCAGTTGCCTTTACTGGCTTATTCTCAGGAATGGCCCAAGGGAAGGTTGCTGCAGCTGGGATTCAAATTTTAGCGAAGAAACCAGAGCATTTCTTTAAAGGGGTTATGTTCTCAGTAATGGTTGAGATGTATGCCATCTTAGGCTTTGTTATTTCTTTCTTACTTTTAGGAACGATTTAAAGGGGGCGAAGGTATGGATGCAATCGACAAAATGATTGCTGAACTAGACCAAGAAGCGCAGACAAAACGGGAACGTTTGGCTGCCGCTGAACGTGCTAGGATCAGTGAAACGATGGCACGTGACTGGGCGAAAAAAGAGTCGGACTTGCAGCTTCGTGCCCAGCAAGCAAAAAAGCAAGCCGAAAAAAATTATCAGCAAGCGCTGAATCGCCAAGCAAGTGCCGCTAAGCAGCAGCAAATGGTGAAACAAAACGAATACCTGACACAACTTTTTGAGCAAGCGTATCAACAAATGGTTGCCTGGACGCCAGAAGAGCTGCAGTCATTTGCTGAAAATGTGCTGCAACAGCTGCCGATCAGCGGGACGGTGACCTTCCACGCTGGTCCTGAGCAAGCAGCCCATCTAGATGCCGCTTGGCTTACGTCTTGTCAATCAAAACTACCGTATCAAATCAAAGCAGGCGCACCATTGACAGAAGCAGGCTTTTTGGTGGATGACAACGGCATTCAATACAATTTTACCTATCAGGTTTTGCTTGATGAATACAAGAAAGAAACCCGGGAACGGTGGTTGCAGATCATACAACAAGGAGGTTGATCCATGAGGAACTATCATCAATTGAATCCAATCATTCGGCTGAAAGAGATGACGTTGCTAAAGCCGCAAGAAGTCGAACAAATGATTGCGGCAAAAGGGTTTGCTGAAGTCGAAGCTGTCTTGCAGCAGACCCATTATCAACGCTATTTGAAGCCAGATTTTCATGAACGATTCGAAACCTATCTCGATGAAGAATTGTTAAAGACGATCAAAGAATTGGCCGAGCTGGTTCCTGATCAAGAGATCCTCCGACTGTATATGATGCCTTTTACTTTCCATAATCTAAAAGTCTTGACCAAAGAGTCAGTCACTGGAAAAGATTATGATCATCTACTGATCGAAGATGGTTTTTACACGATCGATGAGTGTCGGACCGCCATCAAAACGGGAAGCTCAGAGGTATTGCCTGAGAAAATCGTGACTACGATCCAAGAAGTGCGGGAGTACTTAGAAGGCGGCGCCGTGCTGCAAGGCATCGATATCATTTACGATCGCCGGTATTTACATGAACAACGGCGACTGGCAGATGAAATCAAGATCCCTGAGCTACAAGAAGCTGTCATCAAGATGATCGATCTGACCAATATAACGATTGCCGCTCGTTGTGTACTTCAAAAACGATCGCGTAGTTTTATGGAGGCAGTCTTAGTGAGTGTCGGCAGTATCCCGAAAGAAGAATTTTTAGCGTTTGCGGATGCGTCCTATAGTGACTTTTTAGCCTTCTTATTAGAAAGTGATTATCAGGAAGTGTTGCGGCCTTTGATTCATGAACAGGTGATCGACTTTGCTGGCTTGGCACTTTTACAAGACAATTTGATCACAGAAAGCTATGGCCAAGCCCAAACAGATGCTTTAGGACCACTGCCTTTACTCGCATTTTTGAATGCTAAGGTTTTGGAACTGCAAAATCTGCGTATCTTGCTAGTAGGCAAACGCAGTGGCTTTACGGAAGAACAACTCAGAGAAAGGATGCGGCACTATGACTCATAAAATCGGCGTAATCGGCGAGAAAGAATCCGTCATTCCTTTTCAACTATTTGGCTTTCAGGTCTGCTATGCCTCGGAAGAAAAAGAAGTGAAGCAGGCGCTGGCAAAATTAATGAAGAACAGTACGATCATCTACCTGACTGAAAAATGTGCCGAGCTGATTCCCGATGAATTAGCAAAAGTCCAACAAAAAATGACACCTGCAGTCATCTTGATTCCTGATTATGATGGTTCCCGAGGAATCGGCAAGCGAATGATTCAAGAAAATGTCGAAAAAGCAGTTGGACAAAACATACTATAGAGAGGAGCCGATGTTGTGGAAAAAGGAACAATTATTAAAGTATCTGGTCCATTGGTGCTAGCCAAAAATATGGGCCATGCAAGTTTAGAAGATATCTGTTATGTAGGAGATTTAGGCGTGGTCGGTGAGATCATCGAAATGCGCGGCGACGTCGCTTCGATCCAAGTCTATGAAGAAACGTCTGGGATCGGACCTGGTGAACCAGTCGAAACCACCGGTGAACCGCTATCCGTCGAATTGGCGCCTGGGATCATGTCACAAATGTTTGATGGCATCCAACGTCCCTTAGAAACCTTCATGTCTGTCACCCAAAGCAACTTCTTGACGCGTGGGGTGCAATTGCCTGCGTTGGATCATGAGAAAAAGTGGCCCTTTGTACCGACAGTCGAAGTCGGCGCAGTAGTCAGTACCGGGATGGTCATCGGCACCGTGCAAGAAACACCGTTGATCAATCACAAGATCATGGTTCCTCATGGCGTTTCAGGAACAGTCAAGGCTGTTTATGCGGGGGAATTTACCATCGATGAAACGATTTATGTTTTAGATACACCCAAAGGAGAACGGTCTTTCACGATGCTGCAAAAATGGCCCGTTCGTCATAGCCGTCCAGTAAAGCAAAAACTGAATCCAGTCGAACCAATGATTACTGGCCAGCGAGTGATCGACACCTTCTTTCCAATCGCTAAGGGCGGGGCGTCAGCCGTTCCAGGACCTTTTGGTGCAGGGAAAACTGTCGTTCAGCACCAAATCGCCAAATGGGCGGATGTCGATCTGGTCGTCTATGTCGGTTGCGGCGAACGCGGCAATGAAATGACCGATGTAATGAACGAGTTTCCAGAGTTGATCGACCCTCGTAGTGGTGAATCTTTAATGGCGAGAACCGTGTTGATCGCTAACACCTCCAATATGCCGGTAGCCGCTCGGGAAGCGTCGATTTATACTGGGATCACGATTGCGGAATACTTCCGAGACATGGGGTATTCAGTGGCGATCATGGCGGATTCCACCTCACGTTGGGCAGAAGCACTGCGAGAAATGTCTGGTCGTCTGGAAGAAATGCCTGGGGATGAAGGGTATCCAGCTTACTTAGGCAGCCGCTTGGCAGAGTATTATGAGCGTTCTGGAAAAGCGATTTGCTTAGGTTCTGATCAAGAAGGCAGTATCACTGCCATCAGCGCCGTTTCACCATCAGGCGGCGATATTTCAGAACCAGTTACCCAAAATACGTTGCGGGTCGTAAAAGTCTTTTGGGGCTTAGATGCCACTTTAGCGCAAAAGCGTCATTTTCCATCGATCGATTGGTTGAAGAGCTATTCATTATACGAAAACGAATTGGGTGCCTTTTTGGACCAACAAATGCAAGTAGATTGGTCCAAACAAGTAACAGAAGCCATGCGGATGCTGCAAAAAGAATCTGAGTTGTCAGAGATCGTTCGACTTGTCGGCATCGACGCTTTGTCCGAAAAAGATCAGTTATTGCTGGAAACCACCAAATCATTGAGAGAAGATTTCTTGCAGCAAAACGCTTTTGACGACGTCGATACGTTTACCTCTCGTGAAAAGCAGTTCAAAATGCTGGAAACGATCTTGCTGCTCCACAAAGAAGCGGAAGATGCGTTGACACTAGGTGCGTACCTTTCAGAAATCTATGCAGGAACCGAAGAATTGCGAGACAAAGTGGCACGTATGAAGTACTTGCCTGAAACGGAATTAGCAAAAATTCCTGCTTTGCATCAAGAGATCAAAGCAACGATGAAAGAAATTTTACAGAAGGGAGACCGCACCGATGATCAAGGAATATAAAACGATTGGAGAAGTCGTCGGACCATTGATGGCCGTCGATCGCGTCTCCGGTGTCAAATACGAAGAGTTGATCGAAGTCCGCATGCAAAACGGCGAAACGCGGCAAGGACAAGTACTGGAGATCCAAGAAGACAAAGCGTTGGTCCAAATTTTTGAAGGAACCGGCGGGATCAATTTGCGGGAATCTGCGGTGCGTTTCTTAGGACATCCTTTGGAATTAGGCGTTTCCGAGCAAATGATCGGGCGAGTTTTTGACGGTTTAGGTCGGGTCAAAGATGGCGGAGTAGAGATCGTCCCAGAAAAATTTATGGACATCAACGGCGAAGTGATCAATCCAGCAGCGCGGGATTATCCTGATGAGTTTATTCAAACGGGGATCTCATCGATCGACCACTTGAATACGCTCGTTCGGGGACAAAAGCTGCCGATTTTTTCTGGTTCTGGTCTGCCTCATAAAGAATTGGCTTCGCAAATTGCGCGTCAAGCACAAGTGTTGAACTCGGAAGACGATTTCGCTGTTGTGTTTGCTGGCATCGGGATCACCTTTGAAGAAGCAGAATATTTCATGGAAGATTTTCGTCAAACTGGCGCCATCGACCATTCTGTCGTCTTTATGAATCTAGCCAATGACCCAGCGATCGAGCGGATCGCTACTCCCCGAATGGCACTGACGGCAGCCGAATACTTGGCTTATGAAAAGGGCATGCATGTCTTGGTGATCATGACGGATATGACCAACTACTGTGAAGCTTTGCGGGAGATCTCCTCTGCTCGTCGTGAAGTGCCAGGACGTCGGGGCTATCCTGGGTATCTTTATACCAATCTATCCACGTTATATGAACGTGCGGGACGGATTCGCGGCTTGAAAGGTTCAGTGACCCAGCTACCGATTTTGACCATGCCAGAAGATGACAAAACCCATCCGATTCCCGATTTGACCGGCTATATCACCGAAGGACAAATCATCTTGTCTCGTGATTTGTATAAAAACGGCATCCAGCCACCCATCGATGTCTTGCCGTCATTGTCACGGTTAAAAGATAAAGGGACCGGTGAAGGAAAAACCCGTAAAGACCATGCCGCAACGATGAACCAGTTGTTTTCTGCCTATGCTCAAGGAAAGCAAGCCAAGGAATTGGCAGTCGTTTTAGGAGAATCGGCATTGTCGGAAGTAGATAAAACCTATGCCAAATTTGCGGAACGCTTCGAAAATGAATACTTGAACCAAGGGTATCGCACCAACCGTTCGATTATCGAAACCTTGGAATTAGGGTGGGAATTATTGGCGATGCTGCCAAAAGTCGAGCTGAAGCGGATCAGCGATGCCCTACTGGCGGAATACTTACCGGGAGAGGAGAACAATGGCGCAAAAAACCGTTAATCCAACCCGCATGGAGCTGTCGCGCCTCAGCAAACAATTGGCGACAGCCAAACGCGGACACAAATTATTAAAAGACAAACAAGACGAACTCATGCGTCAATTTATTGAATTGATCAAAAAGAATGACCGCTTGCGTAAAGAAGTCGAAGAACAATTGCAGCGTGCCATGAAGGCATTTCGCTTAGCCAATGCCACGATCAATGAAAAATACATTGAAGAAATGTTTATTTTACCAGCAACTGAAGTCTCCCTTGAATTGTCCACGAAAAACATCATGAGTGTGGAAGTGCCAGTGATGCATTTTGATTACGACGATACGGTGATGCAAGCGCCGATCGAGTACGGCTTTTTGAATTCCAATGTTCCGTTAGATAATGCTGTCGCCCGTTTTACTGACGTCATGCCGAAGCTGTTGGAGCTAACGGAAATCGAAAAGACCTGTCAATTGATGGCAGGGGAAATCGAACGGACGCGCCGACGCGTCAATGCCCTAGAATATTTGACGATTCCCGAGCTGGAAGAAGCCATTTATGGAATCAAAATGCGGCTGGAAGAAAATGAACGAGCAAACGTAACAAGAATGATCAAAGTGAAGAATAAATCAAAATAAAATGGTATGATAAGAGAAAAAACAAATGCAATAAACTTGGATTACTAAGACATTGGTTTTTGCAAAAGGTCAAAGGAAATGAAAATGAAAAAAAGAAATCGTTTGAAAAAAAAGCTGGCATCGCAACGCTTTTTGATTCCGCAGATCGTCACACTGGTCTTCGTTTTGCTGATATTGGCAGGAACTGGCTTGCTGATGCTGCCGGCTGTCACCCAAAGTGGTGAAGGCACCAAATTTTTAGATGCGCTGTTTACTGCCACATCGGCTGTTTGCGTGACGGGTCTTTCGACCTTGACCGTAGCCGATCATTACAACCTGTGGGGCCAAGGGATCTTGCTGATGCTGATTGAGATCGGTGGGATCGGCTTCATGTCGATTCCCGTCTTCTTTTACATCTTGGCGAGAAAAAGAGTCCATCTTAGTACTCGGATGATTTTGCGGGAATCATTGAATCTGGACCGAATGTCTGGAGAAATCCATTTGGCATGGTACCTGATTCGGATCGCCTTTTTGATCCAAGTCAGTGGGATCATCTTGCTGGCTTTTGCATTCGTGCCCCGTTTTGGTTGGGAGCAAGGCCTTTGGTACAGTGTTTTTCATGCGATCTCGGCCTTTTGTAATGCTGGGTTTGATTTGTTCGGCAACAGCATGGTAGGGTTTCAAAACGACCCATTTGTGCTGGGGGTCGTCAGTTTCTTGATCATCGCAGGTGGTCTGGGGTTTCTCGTTTGGTTCGATCTCCTGCATACGGCGTCCAAAAAAAGGTCCCTGCATAGCCGCTTGGCATGGATCGCTATGATCGTTTTGGTGGTTTTTGGAACGGCAGGGTTCTTTTTGACCGAAGCCAATTCACAGTTGATCACGGGTGACTCGGTCATCGAACGTTTTTTCCAATACCTCTTCTTAGCGGTCACCCCAAGAACCGCTGGATTTTTTAGTATTGATTACGGACAAATGAGTCAAGCAGGCCTGATGCTGACGATGATTTTAATGTATATCGGCGGCACCTCTGGATCAACTGCTGGGGGATTGAAGACAACGACATTTGCGGTTTTGATCATCAAGATCCGCAGCTTATTGAAAGGGCGCAGTCGAGCGGAAGTTTTTGGTCGCACGATCAAAGAATCTGCTGTATCGCGTGCCTTTACGTTGTTCTTTCTTACCTTGACGTTATGCTTCGTAGCGATTTTCTTATTGTCGATCACTGAGAGTATGCCGCAAACCCCAAACTTTGGGTTGCCAACCATTGCCTTTGAAGTTTTTTCCGCTTTTGGAACGGTGGGATTGACCATGGGGTTGACGCCTTACTTGTCGGTTTTTGGCAAACTTTTGATCATTTTTTTGATGTTCATTGGTCGAGTCGGCATCATGACCGTTGCTTTTTCATTGATGAAAAAAGCCAACAAACAAGAAGCTGGCTACAAATATCCTGATGAAACCGTGATGATCGGGTAACGAAACAGGGAAACGAAGCGTGCTTCGTTTCCCTGTTTTTCGTTTATTGAAGTACTTCTAACATCACATCTCGTTGGTCATCGCTGACATTTCCCGCATAGTTCGGCGTGATCAAAGATAGACCACCCTCCTTATTTGTAAATAGGTACAGGTTTTGGTTAAAATCAGGATTGCTATTGGGTGTGATCTCTTTTGCAAAGGTCAACTGGGTATTCACTTTTACTGTACGAATCCCATTGTCATTTGCTGAAAAGATGCGAATCTCCTTTGTTGCGATCGTATCGACTTGTGCTTCATAACTAATTCTGTCGGGAATCGAAATGATCATTGGAGTCGTATTTTGAATCGTGACAGTATCTGGTACATTGAAACCGTTGAAGTGAAAAGTCAGTGTAGGGCCATATTGGGAAAGATCAACGGCATATGGAAACTCGTTGGAAGCTGAGCTTGCTGTCGTTTGCATTGTGTCAGAGTGGTCCGTCGATTGCTGGCTTGTGGTCGAAGTTTTTGAAGTAGAGGTTGACGCTAAGGAGCTGCTTTCAGTCGTTTGCGTCGACGTACTTTGTTTGCTTTCAGTAGACACACGACTCTGGCTTAGCTCGCTGGTTGACTGCGCGGTATCTTTTTCGTTGTTACAACCTGTCAAAAGCCCCAAACTGACGAGTGTTAGTGCCCCAATCAAAGAAAATGTTTTTTTCATCGTTTGCTTCATCCTTTCCTTAGAATATTAGAACATCTAAAACAAGCAAATTATTGTGTCGGAATGCACAATTTTGCTGATATAGTGCTTAAATATTCTTTGGTGTTAAAGCTATTGTAGTATAGAATATTGAGAAAGAACAGGTAGTTTTTGCTGAATTTTTCGTCAATTCTATCATAAAACATTCATGAACGCCCGCAGTAGCTGGCTAATTTTGTATAATAAAGTGTTAGCCTTTTCTGGCGACTTGCGTAACGCAGGGATCTAGATTAAAATACCTTGGTATAGAAGAATGGATGGTGAAGAGGATGGAAAAAGAACGGATGGGGCAATGGTTAGCCTTTACGAATCAGCATCAAGCGATCGAAGCTCGTTTGGAGCAAGCCCTCAAAGCAGAAAGCAATCTGTCTTTGAATGAGTATTACGTGCTTTATTACTTAGAAAAGACCCCCAATCATAGCATGCGCCTCAATGATTTGATCGCCCATTTTGATCTGAGTCAAAGTGCGATGTCACGTATGATCATGCGCATGGAAGACAAGCTGTGCGGTGTGATCGAACGGCATTCTTGTCAAGATGATAAGCGGGGGATCTATATTGATTTGACCCAATCAGGGGAAAAGAAACTGCAGCGTTCAAAAGTCGTTTTTGAAAAAGTCTTGGAGGAAATGCTAGACTAATGATGTTTTTCACTTGTTTTCTCCTTGATTCTTTTGTAATATAGATGCATGTGCATGTATATTTTGATAAAGGGAAAAAAGATGCACCGATTTGCTTTAAGGATCTCCTTGGGCAACTAAGCCAGTCAGATCCACAAAGCGAAATGAATCCAATGGAAAAGGTGGGAAACCCATGCGAAATGTAACAGACAAAGCAACATTTAAGCGCGGATTACAGTTGAAAAATCGAATCATTATGGCACCAATGACGACCAAGATGTCCTTCTTTGATGGGGTGATTACGAAAGATGAGTTGGCTTACTATGGCTTACGCTCTGGGGAAGTCGGAGCAGTCATCACAGCGGCAGCCAATGTCCAAGAAGATGGCAAGGGCTGGGAAGGGGAATTAGGCGCTTATGACGATGCCTTTTTACCTGGATTAAGCAAATTAGCCAGCACCATCAAAACAAATGGGACCAAAGCCATTTTACAGATTTTTCATGCCGGTCGGATGACGGATGACTCAGTTCTACGAGGCACACAACCCATATCCGCCAGCGCGGTTGCAGCTGAACGACCAAATGCCCAAGTTCCCCGAGAAGTTACGGTGGATGAGATATTAGCGATTATTGAAAACTTTAAAAAAGCTACCGAACGGGCGATCAAGGCGGGGTTTGATGGCGTAGAACTCCACGGAGCCAATACGTATTTGATTCAACAATTCTTTTCTCCTCACTCAAATCGTCGATCCGATGAATGGGGTGGCTCACTAGAGAACCGTTATCGTTTTATTGAGAAGCTCGTCGATGAAGTATTGGAAACAGTAGACCAATCAGGTGTGAAGGAGTTTATCGTCGGTTATCGGTTTTCACCGGAAGAATTCGAAGAACCAGGGATTCGCTTTGAAGATACGTTGTTCTTAGTGGACCAACTGGCAGAAAAAGGATTAGACTATCTGCACATTTCTCTTGCGGATTATACCCGTAAATCGATTTCAAAAGCGTATCAAGAAAAATCGATGTTGATGTATGTCTATGAAAAAATCGCTCAGCGGGTTCCTTTGATTGGTGTAGGGGATGTCCGAACGTCGAAAGATGCCGCGGGCTTGCTAGAACATGCAGATTTTGTTGCAGTGGGGCGGGCATTATTGATCGATCCTCATTGGGGACAAAAAGTCTTAGACGGTCAAGATGAGTTGATCCGCACCACGGTTTCTCCTTACGAACGTGAGGAACTCGTATTACAAAATGGCGTTTGGGGTTTTATGGAAAACATGATGCCAGATCGCCTAAATGAAGAAAAATAAGCAGACAACCACCTTTGCCTTGGGCGAAGGTGGTTTTTTGGTAAAACGAGAGGAACGATCCGATTATTTTCAATTATGACCATCATTCTTTATAATTGGTGTAACGGAAAGCGCTTACTTTATTTTTATGCTGATGGGGATGAGGAGAGAATCATATTGGAGGGAGAAAAATGAAAAAAAGTGGCTTGTTCTTGCTAGTATTTTTCACAGGGTTGTTGTTTGCTGGTTGTGGAGGAAATCAAGAAACAGCAGATTCACAAGATTTTGCCAGTACAGATGAGAATACGCTGACTGTTTGGGCTTGGGACACAAATTTTAATATTCCAATTATGGAAAAAGCCGGGGAATATTACAATGCGGACAATGATGCAATCGACCTTAATGTCGTCGAGATGTCCAACGAGGATACCAAGCAAAAAATGGTTTCATCCTTTACTTCAGGGGTCTCCGAAGGTTTGCCAGACATCGTTTTGATGGATGACTATGATGTGCAGAACTATTTGCTAAACTACGAAGGAAAATTTGCAGAATTATCGGAAGACATTGACTTTGACCAATTTGCTCCTTACAAAGTAACGAATGCGACCTATCAAGAAGGCGTTTATGCGGTTCCCTTTGATTCAGGTTCTGCTGGACTCTACTACCGCAAAGAGTATTTAAGTGAAGCGGGGATCGATGAAAGGGAACTCACCAATCTAACCTGGTCTAAATTTGTGGAGATTGGTGAGACAGTCAAAGAAAAAACGGGGAAATGGTTCGTCGCGTTTATTCCAAATCGCGGCACTCATTATATCCAGATGGCAATGCAGTCAGCCGGATTATGGTATTTTGATGAAGACGGAAACATATTCTTGAAAGACAATCCTGCTATTCGTGAAATGCTGCCAATCCTGAAGAAGATCGAAGAAAAAGAGTTGGCAAAACCAGTAGATTATTTTGCGCCAGAAGGGATCGGTGCAGTGACGAGTGGAGAAGTGGCGGCAGTCAATTCAGCCGTCTGGTTTTCAGCGACGATCCGATCCGCAGAAGATCAAAAAGGAAAATGGGGCTATACGAATCTTCCCCAATTAGAGACAGTGTCTGGAGCGACACCTTACTCGAACTTGGGTGGCTCTAGCTGGTTGGTGCTTAATGACTCACCAAATAAAGCGTTGGCCATTGATTTTCTCAAACAAGAATTTGCTGGGAATGATGAATTCTATCAAGAGATTTTAGTAGAAAATGGGGCAGTGGGGACTTACCTACCCTCACAAGAAGGAGAAGCTTATCAATATGAAGATCCTTTCTTTAATGACGCCCCAATCTATAAAGATTTCTCCAGTTGGATGGCGGACATCCCCGCCGTTGATTACGGGGTAAATACCCAAGCGGCAGTGGATGCCTTGCGTGGGGGAATGCAAAGCTATTTTGATGGTGCCATGTCCTTAGATGATATGTTGACGGAAGCAGAAAACACCTACAAGATGCAAGTCGGCGAATAGCCGACTTGTGTTGCTTAAGGAGTGATGAATATGCAAAATACGATCAGAAAAAAGCGCCCCAAAAACCAACAAGTCTGGGGATTTATTGGCCTTTCTTTAGTATTCAGTAGTGTCTTTTTGCTGTATCCCATCGTCTATTCCTTATACCTTTCCCTGCATCGTATGCAGGGACTGCAATCGGTTTTTGTCGGCTTCGGCAATTACCTGCGTATGCTGCAGGATACGATTTTTCAAAAAGCTTTACTCAATAATTTTATCTTTCTGATCTTTCAAGTACCAATCATGGTGTTATTGGGTCTTCTGCTGGCGTTTGTTTTGAACACGCCGAAGCTTGTAGGACGCACCTTCTTTAAATTGGCGTTGTTTCTACCCTGTGTCACCTCGCTGGTTTCCTATGCAGTTTTATTTAAAATGATGTTTCAAATTGGCGGGATCGTTAATCAAGGGCTGCTGAACATTGGCTTGATCACGCAACCGCTAGATTGGCTAAATAATCCGTTTTTAGCAAAACTGACCGTTATTATTGCCCTGTGCTGGCGTTGGACAGGCTATAACATGATTTTTTATTTGGCAGGATTGCAAAATATCTCGGATGACACTTTAGAAGCTGCTGCGATCGATGGGGCGAATGGGTTTCAAAAGTTCTTTTTCGTAGTGATCCCGCAGCTGAAGCCGGTGATCGTTTTTACAACCATCACCTCCACCATTGGGACGATCCAGCTCTTTGATGAAGTGGTGAATCTAACAGGTGGTGGCCCATCCAATGAGACGTTGACTGTCGCCCAACTGATCTATAATCACTCCTTTGTCTATACGTCAAATTTTGGGTATTCGGCTACGCTGTCGTGGGTCTTAGTGATCATCATCGCTCTTTTATCTGTGATCCAGTTGAAACTCTCGAAAACGAATCAATAAAAGCGATAGAAAGGAGCAGCTATGAAAGTTACTTTAAGTGGATGCATAAAATATGGTTTTTTACTGATTGTCTCGTTTTTTTCGATTTTTCCGTTTTACTGGATGATGGTGGGCTCTACCAATACCGCCAATCAAGTTGCCGAAGGGAAGCTGACTTTTGGGAATCAGCTAGCAAGCAATTTTCAGGTGCTGTTCAGCAATTACGACATCCCATTGATCATGTGGAATTCCATCAAGATTTCATTGATCACCGTCCTTGTCAGTCTACTGGTCACTTCTTTGGCTGCCTTTGGATTTGAGAAGTTTCGAACGCGGGCGAGTGAAGGGATTTATGCGGTTTTTCTGCTATGTATGATGGTGCCACTGGCAACTTTGGTGATCCCGTTGTTTAAAATGATGGCAGGAATGCAGCTAGTCAATCAGCACGTGGCGGTCATTTTGCCATTGGTCAATAACCTGTTTCTGATTTTCTTTTTTCGCCAGAACTTCAAGTCTTTTCCTGACGGTATTTTAGATGCGAGTCGCATCGAGGGGGCAACAGAGTACACGATATTTTTCCGGATCGTTTTCCCTATGATGCGCTCGACCTATGCTGCCGCTGCCATCTATGCCTTTATGAACGCATGGAACAGCTATTTGCTACCACTGGTCTTTTTGCAAACGGAAAGTCGTCAAACCATGACATTGCTGATTTCCAATTTATCGTCAGCCAGTTACGTACCAAATTATGGCGTTCAAATGCTGGCGATCGTGATTGCAACGATCCCAACGTTGGTATTGTTTTTGTTTATGCAAAAAGGCTTTGTGAAAGGCATGACCGGTTCTTTGAAACTATAAGTAGCAATAACCAGCTTGGCTACTTTTCCATAAGGTTGGGGAAGGCTTGACGCAGGGGGTGAAATAGCTTTCCTCAGATAAAAAACAATTGCCTTGAGAGGCATTATTTTAATAAATAGTCAAACAATTCAGATTCATTCATTTTTCTTACAAAAAGATAGCGCAAGTCGAGTTGATTGATAAAAAAACAATCAATTGTTAGACTTAATTCAGGTTAAAAAAACAAAAAGGGGATGTAATGATGAAAAGAGGATTTAGAAATTATTTAGGTTCAGATGAGCGGGAGGCAGGCTATAATTTGTCTTGGGGGTCTATCTTTGCAGGGGTCGTAACATTTATCGCATTGTTCATGACACTGTCAATGATTGGCTCAGCAATCGGTTTTGGTATGGTGGAACCAACCTCTAATAACCCATTAGATGGTGTTGGGACAGGATTATTGATTTGGACAGTGATTACCTTCGTCTTGGCAATATTCGGTGCTGGTTTTGTTTCTGGTGTTGCTGCTCGACGTGTCGGATTGGTTCATGGTTTCTTAACATGGGCAACAAGTATGATCGTGATGATGGTTATGCTTTCTTACTTAACGATCGGTGCTTTTTCTGTAGTCGGGTCACTTTTAGGAAACGTTGCTTCTGCTGTCGGTAGTGGTGTTGAAACAGTGGCCTCTGGTGCTGGCGATGTCGCTTCAAAAGCCTTCGATGAAATAACAGGAAACATGGAAGACGTCAATACAGATGAATTACAAGCGAACGTCAATGATGTTTTACAAGATACCGATGTTCCTGAATTGCAACCAGACTACTTGCAAAACCAATTGTCTGACGCGACAAATGATATCAAAGATGCTGGCAAAGACATTGCAACCAATCCAAATGATGCTGATAAAATCATTGATGATTTAGCAAGCAAATTACAAGATCGTGCTACAACGATCGGTGATTCAGTCGATAAAGAAGCAATCTCAAATGCAGTGGCTCAAAACACAGATCTAAGCCAACAAGAAGCAGAAGAAGCAACGAACAATATCGTGAACGGCTTACAAGATGCTTCTGATGAAGCGCAAAAACAAATCGAAAATGCGCAACAAAACCTTGAACAAGCCAAACAAGACATTGACCAAGCAGTGGAAGACGCTCGTCAAAAAGCTGAAGAAGCAAGTGATGCAACAGCCAAAGCGTCCATTTGGGGCTTTGTGGCAATGGTCTTAGGACTCGTTCTTACGTCAATCGGTGGTATGGTGGGAGCAAACTTAGTCAAAACTGCTGACCACGAAAATCGTATCTAATTCAGCTCTCACAAAGAGAGTTAGTGAGCCATAAACCAGTGAACAGCGTTCTGCCAAAGACTTAAATGGCAGCAGCGCTGTTTTCTGCTTTTAAACAAGCGGTTAAAAATCCCCATTGACGAGTGATTTTTCTCATGCTACACTGGCTCTGAGGATTGTTACCGCTTTAGGCGGGCTATACCTATTTTTTTGTGTGAAGAAATCTAAAGAAGAATAGGGTCGTTAAAATGAACGTAACAAAAGTGATCAATAACAACATTGTGATTTCTGAGAATGAGGAAAAACAAGAATTGGTCGTCATGGGCAAAGGCTTAGGCTTTAAGAAAAAGCCAGGCGATGTGATCGACGATACCAAGATTGAAAAAGTCTATCTCAGTACACAAGAGTGGAATGTCACAAAACTAACCCAATTACTTTCTTCTATCCCTATCGAACATATTCAAGCAGCGAATGAGATCATCAGTTTTGCAAAAGTTTCCCTTGGGAAAAAATTGAGCGAAAAATTATTTCTGACACTGACCGATCATATCAATTATGCTATCGAGCGTTATCAAAACGGCATGGAAATCAAAAATGCCTTGCTATGGGAAATCAAGCGGTTTTATAACCATGAATACCTTATTGGCAAAGAAGCGTTATCGATCATCAAAAATCGCTTGGCGATCGAGCTGCCAGAAGATGAAGCCGGCTTCATTGCGCTACACATCGTCAATGCGGAGTTGGATATGGCGCAGGTCAGTCAAGTATCGGAAATGGCGAAGATCATTCAGCATATCCTAAACATCGTTAAATATCATTTTTCAATGGAGCTTGATGAGTATTCATTGAACTACGAACGCTTTGTGACCCATTTGAAATTTTTTGTCCAGCGCTTATTCAGCGGAACAAAGCTCGATGATGCAGGAACCGGCAGTTTTATTTTTATGTTGAAAGACCGCTATATGAAGGAATATGCGTGTGCGCTGAAAATCAGCGACTACATCAACAAAGAATTCGGTAGACCGTTAGAAGAAGACGAATTGATCTATTTAACTATACACATCAAACGAATAACAAGTGCTTAGGATTGTTACTGGATTGGCAGGCTATACCTAAATGAACTCCCAAGGGGTTCGTTTAGGTATTTTTTTATGTTTTGACACACGAAAAGCAAACGAAGGACCAAAATAGGAGGAACGACATGAATTACAAAGAGTTAGCAAAAACGATCATCACCAATGTTGGTGGGGAAGAAAATATCCAAAGCTTGACCCATTGTGCGACCCGCTTGCGCTTCAACTTGAAAGATGACAGCAAACCACAAGAAAGTACCTTAAAACATACACCAGGCATCATGGGTGTGGTCAACAAAGGCGGACAGTACCAAGTGATCATCGGCAGTGATGTTGGCAATGTCTACAACGAAATCACTGCCCAAACCAATTTGACTAGTGATCAAGAAACAGAAGAAGACGATCGGGGACGTGTAGCGAAAATTATCGATACGATCACTGGGATCTTCACCCCGATCTTGCCAGCCATCACGGCAGCTGGGATGTTAAAAGCGGTCCTTTCGTTGCTGGTGGTCTTCAATGTCTTGACGGCAGAAAGTCAAAGTTACCAAATCCTAAACTTTATGGCAGATGCTGCGTTCTACTTCTTACCGATTCTACTGGCTGCTTCTTCTGCGCAAAAGTTCAAAGCCAACATGTATCTGGCGATGATGGTGGGTGGAATTTTACTGCATCCCAACTTCATCGGTATGGTGACAGCAGCCAATGAGTCAGGTGGCGGCATCCATTTGTTCGGTTTGCCGATTTCACCAGTGACCTATTCATCATCGGTGATCCCCATCATCTTAAGTGTCTGGTTCATGTCTTACGTTGAACCGATTGCTGATAAGGTCTCACCAAAAGCAATCAAATTCTTTAGCAAACCGTTGCTGACGATCTTCGTCGTAGGGACGGTAGCCTTAGTTGCTTTAGGTCCTCTAGGCTATATGATCAGTGAAGCGATTTCCGCAGGGATCCAAGCCTTAGAAACGGTCAGCCCATGGATCGTTCCGTTATTGATTGGTGCCTTCACCCCATTGTTAGTGGCAACGGGTACCCACTATGGATTGGTTCCTATCGGTATCAACAACCGAATGACCACAGGTTATGATACAGTGATCTATCCTGGCATGCTGGCTTCAAACGTCAGTCAAGGGGCTGCAGCAATCGGCGTTGGTTTCAAATCAAAAGATTCAACGATCAAACAATTGGCATTTTCTGCAGGTCTGACAGGTCTATTCGGCATCACTGAACCAGCGTTGTATGGGGTCAACTTACGGTTTAAAACACCTTTGTATGCAGCAATGATCGGTGGCGGATTTGGGGGTCTGTTCATGGGAATCATGCGTGTCCGTAATTTCTCAGGCGGCTCACCAGGCCTATTGACTTTGCCAAGCTATATCGGCGATGACACCTTACGTCATTTGACCAATGCCTGTATCGGTGCGGCAATCAGTATCGTGGTCACATTTATTGCGACATTATTCTTATACAAAGACCCTGTCACAGAAGAAGCACCTGAAGCAACACCAGCTGACAAAGAACAAGAACCAACCCATCAAATCAGCGGTGCGGAGATCAAAGCACCTTTAAAAGGGGAACTAAAAAGCTTGCAAGCAGTCAATGACGGCATGTTTTCAGAAGAAATTCTTGGACAAGGGGTAGCGATCGAGCCAACCGTTGGAGAAGTGCTAGCACCAGTCAACGGGACTATCACAGCAGTCTTTGATTCCAAGCATGCCATTGGCTTGACCAGTGAGGAAGGCATTGAGCTGTTGATTCATGTCGGGATCGATACAGTGCAATTGAATGGCGAAGGCTATGCCTATCAAGTAGAAAAAGGGCAAAAAGTGACAGTCGGAGATCCATTGATTACGTTTGATATTGAATTTATCAAAGAAAAAGGCTATCCAGTGATCACGCCGATCGTTATCACCAACAGTGCAGAAGTGGGCGACATTTTGACGGCTAACAGTGGTCCGATCACATTTGGCGATCAAATCATCAAAGTGATCGGCTAAAAAAGGAGAATAAGACATGGGATTTCCAGAAAACTTTTTATGGGGCGGTGCAACAGCCGCCAATCAATGTGAAGGCGGGTTTGATCAAGGCGGGCGTGGGCTTGCCAATGTCGATGTGATTCCGACTGGCAAGGACCGCCGAGCAGTTATTACCGGCAAGCGTGAGATGCTTGCCTTTGAAGAAGGGTATTTCTATCCAGCCAAAGAAGCGATCGATATGTATCATCATTTCAAAGAAGATATTGCACTGTTTGCGGAGATGGGCTTTAAAACCTATCGATTATCGATTGCTTGGTCAAGAATTTTTCCGAAGGGCGACGAAGAAACCCCTAATGAAGAAGGCTTGCGCTTTTATGAAGAACTGTTTTTGGAGTGCCGTAAATACCAAATCGAACCTTTGGTGACGATCACGCATTTTGACTGTCCGATCCATTTGATCAAAGAATATGGCGGTTGGCGCAACCGTAAGATGATCACCTTTTATGAAAACCTTTGTCGAGCGATCTTCACTCGATACAAAGGATTGGTGAAGTACTGGCTGACCTTTAATGAAATCAATATGATCTTGCATGCCCCGTTTCTCGGTGCAGGGCTGACCTTTGCTGAGGGCGAAAATGAAGAACAAATCAAATACCAAGCTGCTCATCATGAGTTAGTCGCTAGTGCGTTGGCAACAAAAATCGCCCACGAGATCGATCCAGAAAACAAAGTAGGCTGTATGCTGGCAGCGGCTAGTTATTATCCTTACAGCTGCAATCCGAAAGATGTCTGGGAAAGCAAAAAAAGCGATCGCGGCAATTATTTCTTTATCGATGTGCAATCGCGAGGAGAATATCCAAATTATGGTTTGAAGATGCTAGCGGAAAAAGGAATCACTTTGGAACGAACCGCCGAAGATACGGCTTTATTAAAAGCCCATACCGTCGATTTTATTTCCTTTTCTTACTATGCCTCTCGGGTCGCTGCTTCAGAAGATTCCGGTGTTGAAAAAACGGAAGGCAACTTGTTCCCGACCATTAAAAATCCGTATTTAGAAGCGTCGGAATGGGGCTGGCAGATTGATCCGCTTGGTTTGCGGATCACGATGAATGATCTTTATGATCGTTACCAAAAACCACTTTTCATCGTCGAAAACGGTCTAGGAGCGGTGGATACACCAAACGAAGATGGAAAAATCAATGATGTGTATCGCATCGACTATCTACGTGCGCATATTGCAGCGATGAAAGAAGCCATTGATAAAGACGGTGTGGAACTGCTGGGGTATACTTCATGGGGCTGTATCGATTTGGTTTCAGCAGGAACCGGAGAAATGAAGAAACGCTATGGCTATATCTATGTCGATCGCGACAATGAAGGCAATGGCACATTAGCCCGCAGCAAGAAGCAATCTTTTTATTGGTACAAAAAAGTGATTGCCTCAAATGGAGAAGATTTGGCTTAAGCCAGTTAACCAACGATTATTTTTAAGGAAAGAAACGCCAACGGAACAGAACTGCTCTTGGAAGCTGTCTGGTTCTGTTGGCGCTTTTCTTATTTAATGAAAGAAATTACTCTGATTCCTCCCGCTGGATCGGCAGCAGCAAGCGAACGGTGGTTCCTTCGTTGAGGCGTGATTCTACAGTCAATCCGTATTTTTCCCCATAGAGCAGCTTGATACGCTGATCAATATTGTCTAAACCAATACCCGAATAGTGTTCAAAGTGGTTGGCGGTGCTGGTTGGGTGCTCTTCATTGAACCCGATGCCCGTATCGATGATCTCAATTTTCAGGCCTTCCTTACTGACGCGAGAAAAAATCTGGATCAATCCTGAATCCTCTTCGGGAAAGGCATGCAGGTAGGCATTTTCGATAATCGGTTGCAAAATCATTTTCGGTACGAGAATATCTTCACAGCCATCTTCTGAAAAAATCGTCGATTGGATGCGATTGCCGTAACGTACGTTCATTAACACGAGGTATTCTTCCACGATCGCTAGCTCATCTTTTAAGGGGACGATCTCTTTGCGGTTAAAGGTGTGCCGCAACAATTGGACAAAGCTTTCAATCGCTTGGGTTGCGGCTTCTTGTTCGTTTTGCCAGATCAAAAACTTAATGGCAGTCAATGTGTTGTAGACAAAATGCGGTTGGATCTGCATTTGCAACGAGCGGATCTCGAACTTGCGTTTTTCGGCTTCTGTAACCATTAAATGATCGACATAAGATTCTAAGTCCTCTAGCATCAAGTTATACGCACGCCCCAATTCTCGCGTTTCGTACGTCCCGTTGATGGTGACCTTGTCGCTGAAATCGCCTTGTGTGACCGCCGGCAGCTTGGCAATCAGCTGATAAATCGGTTGGGTGATATTGCGGATGATCCAAAATGCCAGCAGACTAAAGAGTAAAATACTGACGACAGAAATCAAAAGAGCTGGCTTGATCAGATTCATATTGCGTACTAGATGCGATTCATCCAAAACATCGTAAAAAGTAAAATGATACGAATAAAGGGGCAGCTGATTGATGCTAGTATCTCTTTTGACCGTGACGAGACGATCTTCAAACGGCTTGCCTAAAAGGCTCGGATCAGAAGTAGAAAGAATTTGATTTTGTTCATTGACGATATAGATCGAGTGGAGACTGGTATCTAAGAGTTGACGATAGATCGAAGAAAAATCGGATTCTTTTAAGAAAATCAGGGCATAGCCGAAAATCGTTTCTTCTTTCATTAATTTGCGCACGTACATCAAGCCAGGGGAGTCGCTGGTGGAGGTACTTAAGCCTTGGTCCAAGAAATAATATTGACTGATGGCGTCATTGTCATTGATCTGCTGGATAAAGGCACTGGCGAGAAAATCATCTACTGATTGATTGCGAACCGCATCGTTTTGAAAGAAAGTGCCCCCGTTGACCCCAATCAACACTAAATTCGAGGGGATGTCTTGAAACAAAGAGCGGGTGTCTTTTAATTGCTCGTTTAATTCTAAAATCGTACGGCCTTGATTCATGTCGCCTTCTAAGTATGTTTCAACGGCTTTGCTTTCATCGACGATGTCAAAAATCCGATGGATATTCTCGTTCAGACGCTCATAATCTTCTTGGATTTTTTCCAGTAGCAGCTGATTGGAACTCTGGTACGAAGCAACATAGGCATCTTTCGAGCGACCATAGATCACGACGACGGTTAGCAGACAAACACTAATGACCCCGACGACAACAAAGAGGAAGATCCGACTGAATAATTCATTTTTCTGAATCCATTGGTTGATTTTCATAATTGATTCAACCGCCGATACTTCGATGGGGTGACTTGGCATTCTTTCTTAAAGATGCGAGAAAAATAGCTGATATCCGAATACCCGACCGCTTCACTGATTTCAGATAGATTCAGATCAGATTGTGTCAGTAGTTCTTTGGCTTTATCCAAGCGTGTTTTCTTTACGTACTCTGAAAAACTCATTTTCAGTTTCGCAGAAAGAAAAGCCGAAAGATAGGTGTAACTAAAATGAAAGGTTTCAGCCAGTTCAGACAAAGACAGACTTTTAGTGTAGTTGTCTTGAATGAAGCGCTGAATGGCAACGAGTAGATCATCTTCATCCAGCGGTGATAAGGTCGTCAGCTGTTGACGAATATCATCAATGGTCGCCAACAACAAATCAGAAAAATCTTCCAAATACTGCACGTGACCGATGGCATGCAAAAATTCGGCTTTTAAGCGGCTAAAGCGTGGAGCAGTGGGAAACTCTTCTTCCAAGCGGGACAGTAACGTGTAAAAAATACTGCTGGCCTGTTGTTTTAAGAATGTCGGATCGACATTGGATAAAATCATGTCATTAAAATATTCCTCGATTCTGGTGATTCCTAACAAAAAGTTGTTGTCTAACAAAGCCCGCAAGAACTTCTTCGTATCAAAGCGATCACTTTCGATGTACAAAAAGAGTTCTTGTTCTGGCACCAACCGTTGTCGTTTATAAAAAAACGATTGTCCTTGGCTTTTGGCTTTAAGCGTCACAAAATGGTCCCGCAACTGTTCAATCTTTTGAAAGGGCACACTGAGAGTAAAGAAGGCGTCTGGCTCGGTAAAACGCAATTGTTCCAACGTTTCTTTCAAAGAGGAATAAACATCCGTTCCTTCTGGATAACTGATCACTAAGCCGGCATCTTTGTTACTGGTTTGAAAAAAGAGCGTCTTTACCTGCGGTTGTGATTGAGTAAATTCCGTTAATGCGTGCAGCAGCTGATCATTGGCACGAAAGCCACTAAAATTGGTGGTCAGAATTTGGGCTTGCTGTTGCGACTGATCTAATGCAAGGTAGTCCGCCAAAGGAGTCAACGGTTCTTCATACCCTGCTAAATAGCGATTCAACGATTCTTGCAGCTGCGTCTCCTCAGTCACGGAGCCTTTTGTATGTGACAGCTTTTGTGAGATGTTGTGCAGCGTCTTCAACAAGAGTGTCGGTGTCAGTGTCGGTTTTAAAAGATAATCTACGGCACCATTTCTAAAAGACTGACTGACGTATTGGAAATCATCGTAGCTGCTCAAGACCAAAAAATGGACTTCTGGATATTGTTGTTGAATGATCGTTGTGAGTTGAAGACCGTCCATTTGTGGCATTTTCAAATCCGTGATCACGATGTCGGGATTCAGTTCATGGATCAGCGCCAATGCTTCTTGCCCATTCGCTGCATCGCCTAAGAGACGGAACCCTTCTTGCTCCCAACGTATCATATGTTTCAATCCATCTCGGATCGTTGCCTCATCATCAACGACTAAGACCGTGCGTAAAATAGTCATGGTATCCCCCCTATATCTCTTCTTTATTATAAACGCTTTCAAAAAAGAAAGGTATTGTAACTTTTTTCTATTTTTGGACAAATTTAGTAAGCTCTTTCATAATCATTGAATACGGTTACAAAATCAGTGTATAGTTAGCCATGTAAATAAAAGGAAAGAGGGATAAAAATGAAAAAACTACTTGCATCGATGGTAACGGCGGCTGCAGTTCTGACTTTGGCGGCTTGCGGAAACAGCAACACAAGCTCTGGGGATTCTGGCGAGTCCTCAAACAAAGTCACGGTCTGGGCATGGGATGAGACCTTCAACATCAAGGCAGTCAATGAAGCCAAAAAAGTATATGAAAATCAAGATGTCGATGTGGAAGTCGTGACGATGTCGCAAGATGATATCGTCCAAAAATTAAATACGAGTCTGGCATCTGGAAATACGGACGGACTACCAAATATCGTTTTGATCGAAGACTACCGCATCCAAGGATACCTTTCTTCTTATCCAGATGCGTTTAGTGATCTAACGGATATCGTGAATGAGGAGGATTTCTCCAGCTATAAATTTGCGGTCAATAAAGTCGACGATGTCATTTATGGGGTGCCATTTGACAGTGGCGTCGCAGGACTATTTTACCGCACAGACTATTTAACCGATGCAGGCTATGAGCAAGCTGATCTCGAAGATATTACTTGGGATGATTTTATCAGTATTGCCAAAGATGTCAAAGAAAAAACGGGTCACGCTATGATGTCGTTAGACCCAAGCGATCTTGGCTTGGCACGAATCATTATGCAATCGGCAGGCGAATGGTATACCGGTGAAGATGGCTCCACTGTGACCATCAAAGACAATGAATCCTTCAAAGCCGGTCTAACTGTCTTAGCAACATTGTTGAATGAAGGCTTAGTTGAACAAGTTTCTGATTGGGATGGCGGGGTCAATGCCGTTCAATCAGGCAATGTCGCCTCTGCGCCAACTGGTGCGTGGTATTCCAGCACGATTCAAGGCGCTGAAGACCAAAGCGGCAAATGGGCGATCGCTCCAATCCCATCTATCGCTGGCAACAGCAATTCAGTCAATGCTTCCAGCATCGGCGGAGCAGGCTGGTACGTGATCAAAGGGGTTGACGGCGAAGAAAATGCCAAAGACTTTTTAGCCAATACTTTTGCTTCAAACAAAGAATTGATGGGTACATTAGCTACCGAGATCGGTTTGGTTTCAACCATGAATGCTGCAGAAGAAACGGAAGAGTATACGTCGGGTCTTGATTTCTATGGCGGTCAAAAAGTCTTCCAAGATTTCTCTCAATGGTCACAAGAAATTCCAGCCGTGAACTACGGCAATCACACCTATGCCATTGAATCTGTCTTGACTGAAAGCTTGCAACGAGTGATCAACGGCGAAGACATCGATAAAGTATTAGAAGAAGCACAATCACAAGTGGAAGCACAAATTGCAAACTAATCGAACAACTTTGCAGAAACTCGTGAGCGATCGCGAGTTTCTGTGTTAAGGGGGAATTACAATGAAAAACAAAACAAAAAATTGGTTTGCAAACGGCAATGCCTTTATTACCTTACCCGTCATTTTGATCACGATGCTGGTCTTTATTCCGATGGTCTCGGCATTGTTCACGTCATTCCAATCAGGACCACCGACAGCGATGACCTTTAACGGTCTTGGCAACTATCAGCGGATGTTGAGCGACTCAACCTTTAAAAAAGCCTTTGGCAATACGTTTTTATACTTATTAGTCCAAGTTCCGATCATGCTCTTTTTGGCGCTGATCGTATCGAACATATTGAATGACAAAAAATTGAAATTTAAAGGGCTGTTCCGCACCGCCTTATTTTTACCCTGTATCACATCCTTGGTTTCTTATTCCTTGATCATGAAAAGTCTCTTTTCGGCAAATGGGTTAGTCAATAACTTTTTGACGCAACTACACCTGATTGATGCACCGATCCAATGGTTGACGGATCCCTTCTGGGCAAAAGTACTGATCATTTTTGCCATCACGTGGCGTTGGACTGGCTACAATATGATCTTTTTCATCTCAGGCATGCAAAATATCGATCCAAGTATTTACGAAGCGGCAGAGATCGATGGTGCCACGAAATGGGATCAATTCTTCAAAATCACGATTCCCAACTTGCGTCCAATCATCTTATTTACCACGATCACCTCAACGATCGGTACGCTGCAATTATTCGATGAAGTTCAAAATATCACTGGCGGTGGACCAGCCAATGCCACGACGACCTTGTCGCAATATATCTACAATTTGAGTTACAAATTCACGCCAAACTTTGGGTACGCCGCTGCGGTCTCCTTTGTTATCGTGATTGCGATCGTGATCTTATCGATCATCCAAACGAAAATAGGAGGAAAAGAAAATTGAAAACAATCTCACTCACTTTAAAATACGTCTTTCTGGCGATTTTGGCTTTCATCTCTATTTTTCCATTTGTTTGGATGATTCTAGGGATGACCAATCAAACCTTTGATATCGTTGCTGGAAAAATCATGATTGGCGATCAATTGGTGATCAACTTCCAAAATCTCTTTTCTTCTGATTTGAATTTTACTCGGGCATTAGGCAATTCCGCAGTGATTGCCGTGATTACGACCGTCTTTGCGCTGTTGTTCTCCTCCATGGCAGGGTATGGCTTTGAGATCTATCGGACGAAAACCAAAGACCGCATCTTTAATATTCTCCTGCTGTCGATGATGGTGCCTTTTGCCGCGCTAATGATCCCGCTCTATCGGATGTTCAGCAAACTTAGCGGCACACCGATCGGGATCAATACCTTCGCTGTCGTGATTTTGCCCTCAGTCTGTACCGCCTTTTTGATTTTCTTTTTCCGCCAAAACATCAAGGCATTCCCTAGAGAATTAGTCGAAGCTGCTCGGATCGATGGCTTGAATGAACTGAGTATTTTCTTTAGAGTCTACATGCCTACGGCTAAAAATACCTACGCAGCTGCCGCGATCATTACGTTTATGGGCAGCTGGAACAATTATTTATGGCCATTAGTTGCCCTGCAATCACCAGACAAACGGACCGTTCCACTGGTTCTTTCAGCAATGGGTGCTTCTTATACACCTGACTATGGCATGATGATGTGCGGCATCGTGATCGCCACACTGCCGACGGCCATCATTTTCTTCGTTTTACAAAAACAATTTGTCCAAGGGATGCTGGGATCCGTGAAATAAGCGGGACATCAGCAAACAAATACAAAGTAGAGGGTACGATATGATTCTTTTTGACAAACAATTAAACGTCTTTCATTTAAGCAACGATCAAATCAGCTATCTCTTACAGATAGAGGAAGGGGGCAATGTGGCGCACCTTTATTTTGGGAAGAAAATCGCCCATTATTCTGGTGGCTATCGCTACCCACGCCTTGATCGGTCCTTTTCACCTAATCCCCCAGACAGTAGCGATCGGCTTTTCTCATTAGACACCTTGATGCTGGAGTTTCCTGGTAATGGCTTCGGGGACTTTCGAGAAGCTGCCTATACGATTCGCCAGTCTGACGGCAGCCGAGTCAGCCATTTTGTCTTTAGTGATTACCAGATTCAACAAGGCAAACCAGCCTTAGCAGGATTGCCTCAGACCCATGGGGCCGACGACGGCATCGAAACACTGATTCTGTCCTTAAAAGATGATGTGGTAGGACTCGAACTGCAGCTGTTTTACACGATTTTTGAGGAGGCGGCAGTGATCGTCCGCTCAAGTAAAATAATCAACCACGGAAACCAGCCTGTTACCATCGAACAGCTGGCGAGTCAATCCCTGGATTTTCCTAACCGTCCCTTTGATTTGATCCACTTGCCAGGGGTGTGGGCGAAGGAACGTCAAGTGACCCGAGAACCCATCCATCGCGGCATCAAGCGTTTAGACAGCAAGCGGGGTTCCAGCAGCCATCAGCAAAATCCCTTTGCCGTCTTGCTGGAACCTAATGCTACGGAGTTTGCTGGGGAGTGTTTTGGTTTTAGCTTGCTATATAGCGGCAATCATGAAACCATCATCGAAAAAGATCCTTACCAACAAACTCGTGTGATCATGGGGATCAACAGCCATCAATTTGCCTGGCAATTGCCGCCAACTGAAAGCTTTCAAGCCCCAGAAGCCGTGATTGCTTATAGTGATGCGGGCTTGAATCAGCTGTCAGCCACCTATCATGATTTTTATGATGAGCATTTGATTCGGGGTAAATACAAAAAGCAAGAACGGCCGATCCTGATCAATAACTGGGAAGCAACGTACTTTGATTTCAATGAAGAAAAGCTAGATGGCCTTGTTGATGAAGCCAAGGAGCTGGGAATCGAACTGTTTGTTTTGGATGACGGCTGGTTTGGTCAGCGAGAAGATGACCAAACCTCATTAGGCGATTGGTTTGAAAACGAAGGCAAGCTGGCTTCTGGCTTGGCAGGATTTGCCCAAAAAGTCCATGACAAAGGGCTGCAATTCGGGCTTTGGCTGGAACCAGAAATGATTTCTGGTGACAGTGAACTAAACCGACAGCACCCTGATTGGCTGTTAAAAGTACCCAATCGCAAGCCAGCGCTTAGCCGCAGTCAGTATGTGTTGGACTTTTCTCGGCAAGATGTCAGAGACCATCTCTATCACCAGTTAACCCAACTGTTTGATACGGTTGCCATCGACTATATCAAATGGGACATGAACCGCAGTCTGTCGGATGTCTATTCCTTGCTCCTCGATCCTGCCCAGCAAGGGGAGGTCGCGCACCGCTATCTGCTGGGCTTGTATGAGTTCCTAGAGAAACTGACCACTGCCTATCCGACGATCCTGTTTGAAGGTTGTTCTGGTGGCGGTGGGCGCTTTGATGCTGGCTTCTTGTATTATATGCCGCAGATTTGGACCAGCGACAACACCGATGCCATCGCCCGCCTGAAGATCCAATACGGAACCAGTCTGGTCTATCCGCCATCCACCATGGGTGCCCATGTCTCAGCGATCCCGAACCATCAGACCCAACGGGCAACGGATCTAGCGATTCGCGGCAATGCTGCGATGTCTGGCTTGCTGGGCTATGAGCTTGACTTGACACAGCTGACACAAAAGGAAAAAGCGCAGATCAAAGAACAAATCGCTTTTTATAAAAAACATCGGCGCCTGCTGCAGTTGGGTCGCTTTGTTCGACTGCTCAGCCCTTATGAAGGCAATGACACCGCCTGGCTGTATGTTTCCCCAGATAAAAAAGAAGCGATCGTCTTTTACTTCCGAGTCTTAGCCGAAGCCTCTGCACCATTGGTTACTTTAAAACTGGCTGGCTTAGAGCCTGACCTTACCTATCAAAGTGGGGGAGAGACCTTCGGTGGCGATGAATTGATGCAGCTCGGGTTATATATCGATCCTCATTTAGCAGGGGATTACGCCACGCAGCGGTTTCATTTTGTTGCAAAAGCGCCTCACGAATGAAAATCAGCGTCCCGTCAAAGCAACATGTTTTGACGGGATGCTTTATTGTGCTGCCGCAAGCTTTTGGCTAAAGATCGGCAACTGAGAGGTTATTTTTGAACAAATGATTTATTTTTTTCTCGAGAAGTCGTATGATGAAGGAGGAGGCAGGCAGTTTGCTTCTGACAATCAATAAGAGGAGGGTGTGTTCAACATGGACGAACAGCCACTAGGCAAGGAAACAGAAGCAGGGTTGATCGCTGCAGGATATCGGAAGTATCGTGGCGAAGCGATCGATATTTATTACAATAAAGAAATTTGCACCCACAGCGGCAATTGTGTGCGGGGCAATCCCGCTATTTTTGAAGTTGGACGGCGCCCATGGGTGATTCCTGATAACGGGGAAGCAGCGCAAGCGGCACAAGTGATCCACACTTGCCCCAGCGGTGCATTAAAGTACATATTAAAGGAGGAAGAACCATGGAAATCTTAGAAGAAAACACTCGATTTGTGTTAAAAGACGGCGACAAAGAAATCGGTGAAATGACGTGGTCGGAAGCGGGCGAAACACGCTTGATCATTGACCATACCTTTGTCGATCCCGCTTATCGGGGCCAAGGTCTGGCCGAAAAATTAGTGGCAAAAGGGGTGGAAAAAGCCCGCAAAGAACAAAAGAAAATCATTCCTTTGTGTCCCTTTGCCAAAAAAGAATTTGAACGCAAACCAGAATATGCCGATGTTTGGAACCAATAAATAAAAAAAGACCCCCATCAGCTCAAGCAGGTACCTTTGAGCTGATGGGGGTTTGTGGTATGGCTGATCAATGTTGGAATTGAGCATGGTACAGGCGATAGTAATAGCCTTGTTCTGCCAGTAATTCTTCATGGGTTCCTTGCTCCACGATTTGACCGGCATCCATCACCAGGATCTTGTCTGCTGCTCGAATCGTTGATAAGCGATGGGCGATCACAAAGCTGGTTTTGCCTTCCATCATTTTCAAGAAAGCATCTTGGATTTTTTTCTCAGTCAGAGTATCAACCGAACTGGTTGCTTCATCCAAAATCAGCATGAGTGGGTTGCTGATCATCGTGCGGGCGATCGTCAAGAGCTGCCGTTGCCCGTCAGAGATCTTGATTCCTTGATGACCGATCGGTGTATCTAGTGTTTCTGGTAGGCGCATCACATACTCATACATATAGGCATGCTTTAAGGCATCATAGATTTCTTCATCTGTGGCAGTGTCATTGCCGTATTGCAGGTTTTCTCGTAAAGAGGCATCAAAGAGCCACGTATCCTGCAAGACCATTCCGAAGCTTTGCCGTAATTCTTCTCGTTTCAACTGACGAATATCGGTGACATCGATCTTGATTGCCCCTTTATCGACATCATAGAAACGCATCAGTAAATTGACCAACGTCGATTTACCAGCACCAGTTTTTCCGACGATCGCGACGGTTTCTCCAGGTTTTGCGGTAAAAGTGAAATCTTCGATCAATTTTTGACCAGGATCATAAGCAAAAGAAACCTCCTCAAAGGCAATCTCGCCTTTGATCTCACCCAGTGATTGAGATTCTTGGTCATCGGCTGTTTCTGGCTCTTGATCCAATAGCTCAAAGGTTCTTGAAAGTCCAGCTAATGCCGTTTGGATCTGGGTGGTAATTCCCGACAATTCAATGAATGGTTTCGAAAACTGACTGGAGTAGATCGTAAAGCTGGAGATCACCCCAACCGTGACGGCACCTGAACCAGAAAAGTAAAGCAGACCGCCGACAAAGCCGACTGACAGATACGCCAAGTGATCGACGAATCGTGAAAGGGGATTGGTCAAAGAAGAAGAAAACTGTGCTTTTTGCCCCCGGACATTCAATTCTTGGTTGATCGTTTCAAAACGGTTCTGGTTGATGGTTTCTCGATCAAAGGCTTTGACGATTTTTTGATTGCCGATCATTTCCGTAACAAAGCCAGAAATTTCGCCGACGATTTCTTGTTGGCGAGCAAAATGCGATTGAGACGTTCGTGCCACGATCCAGTTGACCAAAAAGATGATCGGGGTCGAAACCAATACGACCAACGTTAAGGGCACACTCATTTGCAGCATGACGACTAAGGCGATCAAGACGACCGAAATACCAGAGAACAATTGGTTAAAGACTGCAGCGACGGCAATGGAAATATTGTCCATGTCGTTGGTAAAGCGACTGACGATGTTGCCGTGGGAGTTTTGGTCATAATAGCGCAACGGCAATGTATTGAGATGGGCAAAGCCTTTTTTACGTAAGTCGGCGACGGATAAATACGCCACGCGGTTGCCTAGTCGCTGGATCAACCATTGACTGACCACAGTCACTAAAACCACTCCGGCAAACAAAAGCAAAATACGATAGAGGGTGCTGAACTGCACTTGATCGGCACCTATCAGCTGATCGACGGCTTGACCGATCTGATACGTCATATAAACCGAGGAAACACCAGCAGCGATCCCGAGGACAACTGCTGCCCAAGTTTCCTTCGCGTAGGCAGTCAAATAAGGGAGGTAGCGACGAAAGGCCGACCAATCGAATGATTTCTTTTTCATGCTTCTTCCTCCTCTGCCTGTGATGCCACGATTTCTTGGTATTCTTTTGACGTTGCCAGTAGCTCTTCATGGGTCCCTTTGCCTACCAAATTCCCTTGGTCTAAGACTAAGATCTGCTGCGCATCTTGGATGGAGCGAACCCGTTGGGAGATGATGATGACCGTACCACGAATGCTTTCTTTTAAAGCCATCCGCAAATCAAGATCGGTTTGATAGTCAAGGGCACTTAGAGAATCATCCAAAATCAAGATATCTGGTTTAGCGATCAATGCTCTGGCAATCGTTAACCGTTGTTTTTGTCCCCCAGAAAAGTTCTTGCCACCTTCAAAAATCGGGGTATCCAGTTGCTGCGGCAAGGCTTCTACGAAGTCGCGGCTTTGAGCGATTTCGAGTGCTCGCCAGCACTCTTCATCGGTAGCATCTTTTTTGCCCCATTGCAAGTTTTCTCGAATCGTTCCCGTAAACAGCACGGCGGTTTGAGGCACCATTGCGATTTTTTGGCGTAATTGTTGTAAGAGCCATTTCCGCACATCGTGCCCGTCAACGATCACTTTGCCATCTGCCACATCGTAGAAGCGGGGGATCAATTGGGTCAAGGCAGATTTCCCACTCCCGGTTGGTCCAGTGATACCTAAAATAGACCCCGGTGCGACTTGGAAATCAATGTTTTTCAAGGCTAATCCGTATTCTTTTGAAAAGCGGAAATCAACGTGCTCAAAGCGAATCGCTCCGACGTTGTTTTTCGGCTGATCCATAAAGACTTCTGAAAGTTCGTCGCCGATCGACGGCTCAGTGGCTAACACTTCGTTGATCCGTGAACCAGATGCTGCGGCACGAGTAAAGATGATCACTAAGTTGGAAACCACGATCAATGCTAAGAGCATTTGATTCATGTAATTGACCAGTGCCAGCACTTGTCCTTGCTGCAAATTGCCTATATTGACTTTGAATCCACCGATATAAAACAACGCGATAATGCCGACATTCATGATCAAGGTGGTGGCAGGCGTCAATAAAGCAGACAGGTTTGTCACCCGTAAATAGACATCACTTAAATCATCAGTTGCCTTATCAAAGCGTTTCGTTTCCGTTTTTGTGCGGGCAAAGGCACGAATCACCCGAATCCCGCTTAAATTTTGACTCACTAGTTCGTTTAATTCGTCGAGATGAATTTGAACTTTCTTATATAATGGCACGGTTTTGGCGATGATCCAGAATAAGACGATACAAAAGAGCGGTAAGACGAGAAGGAAAATCAAGCCAGCTTGCCAATCAATGACAAAGGCCATAATCACCGAACCGATACTTAAGAAGGGCGCCCGGACCACCAGCCGAATCAGCATTGCCAAAGCAATCTGCATCTGGTTGATGTCGTTGGTCATTCGGGTGATCAAGGTATCCGTCCCGAATAAGTTCAGTTCGCTATGGGAAAGGGTGTTGATTTTTTTCATCAAGCGATTGCGTAATTCCGTCCCGAAGCCTTGAGAAGCGACGGAAGCATAATATTGACAGATGACGGCACAGATCATGCCTACCACGGACATCACGATCATCCAGATCGTCATTTCAACGACCTTCGACCAATTGTTTTGTCGTAGCCCCTCATCGACTAAAGCGGCCATCTGCAAAGGCAGGACCAATTCAAACACCGCTTCTAAAAATTTGAAAAACGGACCAAGAATAATCTGTTTGCGATAATCCTTGGCATAGCGTAACAAGCTAATCATAAAAAACCTCCTAAATTATTTCGGATGAGCAGGATGTTCACTGGCCAAACAGGCAAAAACCAAACTATCGGTCCATTCCCCCTTGTTCCACCAGTCTTGGATAAAATGTGCTTCTTGGCGTAATCCAATGCGTTGGCAAAGCTTAGCTGAGGCCTGATTGCGGGCGTCTAGCGTCGCTTGGACCCGATGGATCTTCTGACTGGCAAACAACCAGCCCAACAATTCATTCAATGCTTCTTGAGCAAACCCTTGTCCGCCAAATGACGTATGGAAGGCATAGCCGATTTCAACGGAAGACGGCTGACCAGTAGACCACACCGACAAATCGCCGATGACCGTTTGATCGTGTAGTACTGCCAAAGAAAGACCTGCTTGGTCCGTCAAGGCGTGCTGTTGGCATTTTTTGGCAAAAGCCGCAGCTGCCGTTTCTGTCTGCCAAGGCTCATGAAGTAAGAAACGGCAGACTTCCGCTTGCTGATAAATAGCAAAGGTATCGGCAAAATCACTTTCTTGAAACGGACGGAGCAGTAAACGTTCACTTGCAATAAAACCCATAACAGCCTCCAATTCTTTAGGGACATCTTACCATAGAACGAAATAGCCGAAAACATCCCCTGAAAAATCTATTCATTTTCTTGCAAAAAAAATGTAAATCACTTGAAAAGTCTTTTTCTAGGAAAACGAACCTTGCCAGTTGCTGCTCATTTACCACGACTGCCAGCGGGCAAGAAAGGTTTTTTGCCAATCTCCCAAGGGCAAGATCACTCGTTGCATTTGAAAACGGTAGGTTTCCCCTTTATAAGTAAAGCGAATCGGGACGAGCATCCCTACAACAGGATCTTTGTGCTGTTTTTTCAGCTCAGCAAGCGGCACGCTTTTGTGCTGCACAACTTTTGTCGAGAAAAGATTCAACGCCAAAATCGTCAAATGCTGATCATCCAAGACGAGCAGGCTACGGCTGGTGATGGCATTGAAGGACTGCCATTTTGCATAGCCGATCGCAGCCCCTTCTGTCCTATAGGGGGCAGCCAATGCTTGGAAGGTTTTTTTATTTAAAAGAAACATAGGTAGAAAACTCCTTATCAATTAGAATCAGTTTCGGCGCAAGCAATCAACAACCAATGCAGGAAAGCGGTCAGTCCGTTGCAAATGGCTGCAGCATCCGCCGAACTTTTTCAGTATAGGCTTGTTTGAGGACTAACGGTTGGATTTCTTTAATAGTTGGACCAAATTGCAAGAGAAAATCAGCCAGAAAACCCAGCTCATTGTCGGCAATGTGCCCCTCTAAGCAAAGCTCACTAGGACGTTCCACCACTGCCATGTCAGGATATTTTTCTTGCCACAAGCGTTCCTTTGCCGATAGATCAAAGCGGATGTGATAGCCCAGTGTTTGTGTCAACACTTGTTGCTGCAGCTGTTTTTCAGCTAACTGCTGCAAGGTATAGCCTGTTTTTTCAGTCGGAGCAAGTCCCTGCATTGCATCACAGCGATAGCGGCGAAAAGCCTGCTTTTGACAATCATAGGCCAAACAGTACCAGTAGCCAGCACGAAAATCCAGCTGATAGGGTTGGACGGTCTTGTTCGTTTTTTGATAACGCTGATAGCTAAATTGGATGACTTGTTCTTGTACGATCGCTGAAAAAAGCGCTGAGAGGATCGGCGCACTCGTCAATTGAGGCACCCCTTGAAACGAAACCGCCGTCTCCATTTTTTCTAACCACTCGGTGTCTCCTTGATAAAAAGACTGCAACAATTTTCGCCGTAGCCCTTGATAGCTCCGATCAAAAGGAGAATCGGATAATTTTTGTAAGAGCTGTAAAGCAAAGAAAAGGGTATACCGTTCATTTTTGTCAAAGTACAAGGGGGTCAGTTGATTTTTCAAAATCTGATAGCCGCCATAACGACCGATTTCTACCACGAGAGGCAAGCCCAGCTCTTCCAATGATTGGACATCACGGACGGCTGTACGTTTTGAGATTGCGAAGGTTTCCATCAAATCTGCTAGATGAAAAGTGGTTTTTCCTTGTAAATACAATAGTTCCTGTGTTAAGCGTTCTGATTTTTTCATTTCTTTCTCCAATGGTGCCAAGTTTTGGCAATATTCACAGTTACACTTATGGTAACAAGAAAAGGAGGAACCAACAAATGATCGAACCCCAAATCGCTTTGTTTTTAACCTTAGACGGCAAAGCCCAAGAAGCCATTCAATTTTATCAAGAAACACTAGACGCAACCCTCTTATTTGCCATCACCAACCAGGAGTATCGTGAGAGACTTGATCCAACGCTGGAGATTCTTGCGGGACAAGAACAGTATCTTTCTCACTCCATCCTACAGATCGGAGATTTCCAGTTGCAGTTGGCAGACAATCCACTAGTTGAAGGAGAGACGATTCAGCGAGGCAATCACTTGTCACTGAGTTTGACGCTAGCGGAGAGCCAAATAGCTCAGAAGCTTTATCAACGATTGATGCAAAAAGGCAGTCAGACGATCCAAGCACCAAGTGAGAATGCTTTTGCGTTTTTTTATGCAAGTGTTCGCGATCCATTTGGTGTAATTATTCAGCTGACTGTCGAAAAAGAAGTTGATCCATCCAAAAAGGGTGAATGAAAAAACTCGTTTTTTAATAAAATATCCATAGAAGTTGACTATTTATCCAAGTTTCTTTCAATCCCAGAATTATTTTTAAGGAATGTTTAAAGGACTTCACAGAAAAAGAATAAAACTTCTTAAAAAAATAGGCGGATCGTAAAAATTCTGGTACAATCGGGGAGAGCAATTCAGGAGAAATGAAGGAGGCACTATGGATAGAAAGACGAGATATAAACAGCAAAGAGCCCACAAAGCGCGCAACAAACGCGTGATTATTGGAGGAATCTTTCTTTTCGCCATTGCAGGCATCGTTTTATTTGCCGGCTATACGTATTATGCAGCAAAAAATTCAGTGGATAAAATGTTTAAAGAATCCGCTGTGATAACCTCTAACAAAGAAAAAGAGGATGGATCACTCAAAACATCCGATGTAAGTTCCAAATTCGGTGTTTTATTGATGGGTGTCGATAATGATGAGGAACGTGAACAAACAGATCATTTAGACAGTGCACGTACAGACAGCTTGATTTACATGGTTTATGATGGCGAAAACAAAAAAATCGATATGGTGAGCATCCCGCGGGATATTTGGACGAATATCTATGATGGAACTGGAACGGGTACAATTTATACGACAGCAAAAATCAATAGTGCCTATACAGTCGGTGAAGAGGATGCAACAATAGAAACCGTTCAAAATTATTTGCAGCTCCCAATCGATTACTACGTAAACGTGAATTTTATTAGTTTTAAAAAAATTATTGATGCAATTGGTGGTGTAACTGTAAATGTCCCTTACGACATAAATCAAGATTATGCCGCAGATAACTCTGGGGAAACATTGATTCCGGAAGGTCGTCAGTTGTTGAACGGTGAGCAAGCTTTGATTTTTGCGCGTATTCGAAAAATGGATACCGATGTTGATCGGGGAAATCGTCAGCAAGAAGTCATTGAAGCAGCAATTCATCAGGCTTTAAAAATTAATAACGTGACGAAATATCAAGAAATTTTAGATTCTGTAAGTAATGACGTAAATACAAACTTTAAATTTGAAGATTTAGTTTCCCTTGCTGGAAATATGATTTCAGGATTTGAAATCAATAGTCATACCTTTGAATGGTATGATGGGGAGTCTTACGATGGTCAGTCCATTGTGTACATCCAAGACTACTCTTACAATGAAATCCGAAACGACATGCTTAAGGCATTAGGCAAGCAGACAGAAGAACAGAGTACCCAAAATCAAAATACAGATGCTCAGACAGGATACGACGATGGGTCTCAAGGCACAGGCTATGGCAGCGAGTACGGTACTGACAACGGAACGGGCTATGGCACGGAGTATGGATCAGATTCAAATTATTAATGAAGTATTATTGTCAGAAGCAAGCCAGGAGAAATCCTGGTTTTTTTGCGTTCAAGAGGGGAGTAAATGGTAAATCTATATCACGAGCCACTTTCGTTTTCATCTAGGAAGTGCAGTGCTATGCTTATGAAAAGAGACAGCTTGTTACAGCGAGTCCGACACCGAAGGAGGAAGTATGATGGAAAAACAGCAAGAGCAAAAAGCCCGTAGAATCGTTTTGCTGACCCATGTCTTAGGGTTGATCATGAAAGCCATCGGCTACTTCTTTAGCGGCAGTGCAGTCTTGATGAATGAAAGTATCCATAGTCTGATCGATTGCATCAATCAAGGACTTCTAGCCATTGGTGAAAACCGAGCACAGCGAGGACGCAGCGAACTGCATCAGTTTGGTGAAGGACGAGCGACCTATTTTTTTAGTACTGTAGTTGCCATGACAGTTTTTTTAGGTGGTGGAATTTTAGCGGTTGTTGAAGCCAGCCGTGATCTGCTAGACCCCACCCACGAAGTGGAACAGCTCCAGCTGGTGGTAGCGATCTTATTTGTCAGTTTGTTCATTGAAGTGACAGCTGTTCAAGAGGGGTGGCAAGAAGTCAAAGAACAAAACAAGCAAAACCAGCCCCTCATCCGTTTCTTAAAAGAAAGCCGCGATTCTGATCTGCTTTTAGGCTTCACGGAAAATTTGTTTGCCTTAGGTAGTGTGACGATCGCCATCGCAGGAATCTTATTGACCGCATTGACGGATAATCCGATATTTGATTCCCTCGGCGGCATTTTAGGTGGATTGTTGTTGATTGCTGCTGCTGTCTTTTTAGCCAAAGAATTTTATAGCCTCTTGATTGGAGAAGGCGCTTCTGCTTCTGATTTAATGGCGATCAAACAAATTTTAGCCGACCCTGCCATCATTCAAATCAAAGATTTGCGAACCCTCCATCTAAGCCCAGAAGAACTTTTGATCGTCGCCGACCTTACCTTGAAGCTAGGACCCGAAGAACCAAGCCTCTTTATCGATACCATCGAACAGCAGATCAAACAGGCTTTGTCTGATCTGCGAGTCTATTGCTACATCGAGAGTGAGGAAGTTCCCTCATAAAGTAGAATTAATACGAAGCATTCTTCGGTTGGTGATTTATCATTTAAACGAGGAATGCTTTTTTGGGGTATTGGCGTGCTTGTTTTATATGAACACAATGGATCAATGGCTTGTTTTGCTTCAATCTTTTCTGGCGATCAGCAAGGAGAATGTCAGCGAGATGTCGCAATTTAATTGTTTTTTTAGCAATAAACGTTTTTTTTGTTCAAAAGTTTGTTGTTTTTTGTTAAAATAAAGTAAAGACAGCAAGCGTTCTCTTTTTAAAGTTATTTTTTTGCTAGAGTGGTAACATTGTAAATCACAACATAGCAAAAGCTTAGATTATTAAAAAAAAACCCGAAACGAGTACCTGTTTGGCATTACTGACATGCTGCCCAATCGTCACCAAAAGCGGTGGTGCTAATTTTGTTACGACTGTTTTTTTACACCACTTGTGAAGCAAAATCCTTTGCGAACATCTTCATCCATGATAGGTTAGAAGTAGGCCGGATGGTTTTTTCACAAAGTACGTACATAGAAAGATCACTTGCGACGATTAAAAGCAGTTGCTTCATTGCTCGCAAAATGATCGATGCTCAACACACATACCTATTCCCTCAGCCAGTCAACCTGCGCTTGCTTTTCTTATTGGTTATATTCCCTTCACTCAGCAATTGCCTGAACCGATTCAAATCAAAAAATGACTGTGCAAGGTATCTGTACCGATTTATCCCTTCAGAAACGTGGAAACCCTCGGCAAGAAGTTTATAATTTAAAGGAGGAATTTGATGGAAAAATTTTACCAGCAAAAGACTGAAGAGACCTTGAAACATTTTGAAAGTGACCGCAAGCAAGGCCTAAGCGGGAAAGAAGCCGACAAACGCTTAGAAAAATACGGAGAAAACACGATCCAGCAACAAGAATCCCTTTCTGTATGGGAATTGCTGTGGCATAACCTGAACAACTTGATTGTTTATTTATTGCTAGCAGCTGCGTTACTCTCTTTTGCGATGGGGGAAACGATTGAAGGAATTGCAGTATTGATTGCCGTGGTGATTGCTGTAATGACAGGTTTTATCACAGAGTTACGAGCACAAAAATCAATTGATTCTCTTCAAAGCATGATTTACACTACCGCAAAAGTGATTCGTGATGGAGAAGTAATGGAGATCGAGTCGGCAAAAATCGTTCCAGGCGATATTCTCGTTCTGGAAGAAGGAGATGCCATTGCGGCAGATGCCCGCTTACTTGAAACGAGCAACTTTGCCTGCATCGAATCAGCGCTGACCGGTGAGTCAGAAGCTGTTGAAAAAGATGCACGAGAAACCTATGAAGGAGATGTTCCACTAGGTGATCGCCGCAATGTCGTTTTCGCAGGAACTGCGGCAACTCGGGGAAATGCCTATGCTGTAGTGACAGAAACCGGTATGAAGACTGAGGTCGGAAAAATCAGTGACATGCTGACGGGTGACAAAAAGCGTCAAACGCCGTTAGATATCGAATTGGACAAGCTAGGAAAAGCAATCATTATTGCCGCGCTTTTTGCTGCGGTGGCAGTTTTAATCGCTGGGGTCTTGACGAATCAACCATTTGTCGAAATGATCCATATCTCGATTATTTTGGCGGTCGCAGCGATACCTGAGGCAATGCCAGCCGTTTCGACGATCACATTGTCCCGAGGCATGCGGACGATGGCCGAGCACAAAGCACTGGTCAAATCGTTATCAGCTGTTGAGACCCTGGGCGCCACCAGTATCATTGCCAGTGACAAAACGGGGACGCTGACAGAAAACCAAATGACGGTTGCTGAGATCATTTTAGGTTCAGGAGAAATGTTCAAAGTAACAGGAAATGGGTATGAACCCAACGGGAAATTTTACAAGGCAGACTCGGAGGATGAAACCGAGATCGATGCAGCCAATCATGATGCGCTGCAAGGGATGATCGAAAACGGTGCTTTATGTACCACCGCCACTTTACGTGAAAACGAAGGGCAATACGAGATCCTCGGTGATCCAACAGATGGGGCGTTCGTCGTTTTAGGTCAAAAAATCGGCATCGATCGCCAAAAAGAGCAGGACAGCGGGCTGAAGAAAATCGCAGAAATGCCCTTTGATTCCGACAACAAATACATGGTGACCGTGTATGAAGGAAAGCAACGGACATTGATCATCAAAGGGGCACCAGATGTCTTGATTGATTTAGCCGATGCTGATGCCAAAGAAAAAGAACAGCTTCATGAATACAATGACACGTTAGCCAGTCATGGGCAGCGGGTGATCGCTGTCGGTTGCATCAAGGATTATCAAGGTGGAACGGACGAAGCAGAGCTGAAAGCAGCACTGCAGGAAATCAAGATCCAAGGCTTTGCGGGCATCGTCGACCCGCCGCGAACAGATGTCAAAGAAGCAGTGAAGGTCGCACAAGAAGCGGGGATCCGAGTGAAAATGATCACGGGGGACCATCCGAAGACGGCGTCCATGATCGCCAAAGAAATTGGCTTAAAAGACCATGAAAAAACCATGACGGGTCGTGAGATCGATGAATTGGCAGGGCAAGAAGGCTTTAACGAAAAAATCGAAGAAGTCGCTGTCTTTGCTCGAGTTTCACCAAAAAATAAATTACAGCTTGTGGAAGCGTTGCGTGAAGAAGGCGATATCGTTTCAATGACTGGCGATGGGGTCAACGATGCGCCAGCACTCAACGGCGCCGATATCGGGATCGCCATGGGGATTCGTGGGACAGAAGTAGCCAAAGAATCTTCCGATATGATTTTGACGGATGACCGTTTTGGAACGATCGTCGATGCTATCAAAGAAGGACGCATCATTTTTGACAACATCAAAAAATATGTTTCCTTCCTGTTCTCTTGTAATATGGTTGAGATCGTGACGATCTTTCTAAGTGTCATTTTCTTGATGCCCATGCCGATCCAACCGCTGCATATCCTTTTCTTGAATCTAGTCATCGATATTGCTCCAGCCATGGCATTAGCCTTTGAACCAGCTGAAGACGACATTATGAAGCGCCAGCCCCGCACAAAAGCGGATGGCCTCGTTAACAAGCGTTTCTTAGGACGCATCATTTTAAGTGGGGTTGTGATTGGTTTGGTGGCGTTTGGCTTCTTCAACTTCCTGATGCTGACGGATCACGAGTTGCTTTATGCACAAACAGCAACCTTTACCTTTATGGCAGTGGCGCAATTGATGCATATTTTCAACGTTCGTAAGAGCAGCGGCTTTGGTTTAGACAAAACCCTCTTGAAAAACAAACCATTGATGGGGGCATTGCTCCTTTCCGTCGGCTTACAGCTTTCAGCGGTCTATGTACCGTTTATGAATGAGCTATTGGATACGATGCCGATTCAAGCTGGCACGTGGGGCATTATCTTCGCAGCAGCAGCGATCTCTACACTGATCGTGATGGGCTTGAAGAAACTCTTCCAATTAAAATAAAATAAATTCTACCGTATTTTCTCAATACTGGAGTCACGAAGATCCGCAGCCTGCTGGTGTACCTTCATCAAAGAATTTCTGATTCGATTCTTGATGAGGTTCGCCTAGCTGCGGGTCTTTTTTGCTTACTCTTTACAAGCAAAAGAAAATGATTTATACTTGACTAGTCAACAGTTGACAAGTCAACGATGAAAGGAGCGGTTTATGCAATGAATTTACGTGAGCTAAGCGGATTGCTGTATCGGATGAAAATCGTGAATCAAGAATTAACGGCGATCTTTGAAAAAGAGACTGGCTTTAGTCTGACCCGTTATCAGTTGCTGCAGTTTTTAAATGAGCAAGGACGCTGTACCCAAAATCAAGTACAGAATGAATTGAAGATCGATAGTGCAGCGGTCACGCGGCATTTGAAGATTCTCGAAGAAAAACAATTTGTGACACGGGAACGAAACAAAAACAATAACCGCGAGATTTTTGTTTCTTTGACACCCAAAGCACAAGCCGATTTGGCTAGTTGTGCTTCAAAGCATGCCAGCTCTGAGGAGTCGTTAGGCATCAATTTGACCGAAGAAGAAGAAGCACAGCTTCTAACATTACTTATGAAATTAGTTCCATGAAAGAAGGCAAACCCATGACAGAATACAGCAATAACAATTTTTCAGAGATCACCTTTGGCCGAAAATCGGTTCGTGTCTATGATGAAACATACAAAATCCCCCATGAAGAAATGTTGACCATGATCCAAGAGTCAACGACAGCACCTTCCTCAGTCAATATGCAGCCTTGGCGCTTTGTCGTTGTGGAAAGCGATGAGCAAAAAGCAAAATTGAAACCGTTGATTCGTTTCAACGTCCGTCAAAATGATACCTCTTCTGCAATGGTCTTGATTTTTGGCGATATGCTTTGTCATGAACTTGGGGAAGAAATTTATAACAAAGCAGTAGCAGAAGGCAAAATGCCAGCAGAAGTACGTGACCAACAATTAGCAGCGATCATTCCGCATTACGAAAATCTTACAAAAGAACAAATGAATGATGTGGTGAAGATCGACGCTAGTTTAGCAGCGATGCAATTTATGTTAGTTGCGCGGGCGCATGGCTATGAAACCAACCCAATCGGCGGCTTTGAAGCAGATCAATTAGCCGAAGCTTTTGGCTTAGACAAAGAGCGTTATGTTCCTGTCATGATCCTTTCAGTCGGAAAAGCCAAAGAATTAGGCTATGAATCCGTTCGTTTAGACGCAGAACAAATTACGACATTTCTATAAGAGGAGGGAAAACGATGGAAATCATCAATGCAACGTTTTACATCAAAGAAGAAAAGCGGGCAGATTTTTTAGCCGCTGTTACGCCATTATTAGCATCGGCGAGAGCTGAGGAAGGCTGCCACGGCTATCATCTCTATGAATCATTGGAAGAGAACAATCGGTTTGTCATGGTCGAAAAATGGGCGAATCAAGAAGCAATTACCGCCCACAATCAAAACCCGCTGCTGCAACAATTATTTCAACAAATGCCTGAATTTGCAGCCAAACCGAGCGAGATCGTTGTCGCTCATCAAGGAGAATAAAGATGACGATTTTATCGACGATTTTGATTGTACTGGTTGCCTTAGAGTTTTTCTATATTCTCTATTTAGAAACATTTGCCACTACGTCCAAAGCAACGGCGCGGGTCTTCAACGTGACGAAAACAGAGCTTGAACGACCGATCGTTGTGACCTTGTTCAAAAACCAAGGAGTTTACAATGGGCTGATTGGTTTGGGGTTACTTTACAGTATTACCTTTGCTTCAGCACCATTGGAAATCAGTCGCTTGCTGTTGATCTACATTATCTTAGTGGCTGCATATGGCAGTGTGACTAGCGACAAGAAAATTATTTTGACCCAAGGCGGTCTAGCGATCCTTGCCTTGCTATCCACCTTTTTTTAACCAATAAAAGAAGAAGTCCCCCGATCGAAGAAAGCATTTCTATACAATAGAAGCTTTCTTCGATCGGGGGCTTTTAATGTTTGGGCAAAGAGTACTCAGAACGTGAAAAAAATGATAGGATAAGAGAAGGGACTAACGATTTTCGGGACGTAAACTGGTTGCTGCAAATAAGGCTTTTACTAGAATGGGTGTTAAGATCGCAGCTGTGATCACCTCAGAAATTCCATTCGTTACAGCGATTCCACCGAGGGTCACGAATAAAGCCGAAGCATCGACACCATAGGTAGTGGCAACTAAGCCAGTATATAAGGTTCCCATTAACGTTAAGACCAAAACTGTATTGGTGATGGTCCCAAAGATTGCTGCAACAATCGAAGCAGCGACGACTTTTTTGGTCTTTTTGTAAATGATCGTAAACAAGAGACCAGCCACTAAGCCAACCAATACACGGGGAACCACCGAGATGATTGGGTTGGTGAAAACGGCAATGTCTAAGGGCGTTGTCGGAGAGGTAAACGCACGAATCATGGTAAAAATACCCCAGACTAAGCCGATGAACATCCCGTCTTTTGTCCCTAAAACGATGGCAGCGACGATCACCGTGATATGGATGATCGTTAAACTAGTGATACCGATCGGAATAAATCCAAGGAAAGGCACCATCGTCTGTAAAATAATAATAGCAGTCAAAATGGCACGAATGACAAGGCGATAGGTTTTGCTTTTTGTATTCATTGTAAAAACTCCTTTTTTATAATGACACTCGTGTCATTTTTAAGTTAGATTGATTATACAACAAAATGACACGAGTGTCATTAATAATGTGATGAAAGGAGCCAAAAAAATGGCAAATAAGCAACAGAGCGAATTGACTACAGCGGAAAAGAAAAAACAACAAAAGCGTGATTTAATTCTTGAAAGTGCCAAAGTCGTCTTTAGTAAGAAAGGCTTGATTGATGCGACAATGAAGGACATTATCGAAGAGTGCGGCATTAGTCGTGGCGGCATTTATTTATACTTTCGTTCGGTGGATGAGATTTTTTTGGCAGTTTTAGAGCAGCGCTCCAAACGAAAATTTGATGATGTACGAGAGATGATCATGGAGCAAGTGCCCTTTGAAACGATTTTAAACAAATATTTTTCCGACCATCGCAAGCGTCTACTCCACAGCATTTCTGACGGTATGCTGCGAGCCGTCTACGAGTATTACTATACGCATAAAACCGAAGCCTCCAGTTCCCTGCAGCAAGCACAACTTTCTGAGACGAAACGGACGATCCATGAGATCTTTCAAGTCGGCGTTCATCAAGGCGTGTTAAAAGATGAAAACTTGGCAGTGATTGCAGAAAACTATATGTTCGTGATTGAAGGATTGGGGATTTTGGCTCTGACCGGTCACATCACAGAACAGACCATTGATGACCAAATCGCTGTAATGAGACAACTACTCCCTTATCGCGAATAACTAAGACAAAAAAACTCGCTCTTTTCTAGTAAACACTAGGAAGGAGCTTTTTTCGTCTGTAAAATTTTTGTGAATCAAGCATATTTTGCAGAAAATTAATGTAATAAAAGTGAAATCTACAACATTATTTATTTTTTCTTAAGAAAAAAGACTTTTTCTATGAAGTTTTCTTGAATAGGTGATATATAGGCATTCACGTGGCGTGTCGATCGCATAGGAGTGGGGAACATGCAATAAAAAAACAGAGTTTATTTGTGTAACTAAAATGTAAATCGCTTACGGATTGGGTTTGTTGCTGAACTATGGTAAAATTAAAATGGTCAAATAAATGAAAAAAAAGTTTTGAAATTGAATTTGGAGGATCATATGAAGAAGAAAATCTTTGCAACAGTGTGTATGTGTGGCATTGTATTGTCATCATTCGGCGGACCTGTGACCGTTTTTGCTACGAATCACGATCAATTGATCGAACAAAAAAATAACGAGATTGATCAGTTGAGACAGCAACGTCAAAGCGTACAAGGGGAAATTGATGGATTGTCTGCAGAAATTGATTCATTAAATCAAGAAGCAGCAATCATTTTAGCGCAGCAAAGTGATTTGTTGCAAGCGATCGAAGGATTGGATCAGGAAATCAGTCAGTTAGAAGAGCGGATTGCCAAACGCTCAGAAAACATCGAAAAGCAAGCCAGAGAAACACAAGTCAATGGAAAAGGCGACAATTTTCTCACAGCCGTACTAGAAGCTGATTCTGTCAGTGATCTAGTGGGTCGGGTCCATGCCATGACGACGATCATTCGAGCGAATAATGAAGTGATCGAACAGCAAAAAGCCGACCAACAAGCAGTTGAACAAAAGCGTGCGGAATCACAAGAAAAAGTGGCAGAATTGCAAGCAGCACAGAGCCATCTGGAAGCACAAAAAGGTGTCTTGGAAGCAAGCCAAGCAGAATTAAATGTCTTGGTTAGTCAGTTAGCCTACGAAGAAGCAACGAAAGAAGAAGAAAAAGAACAGCTGCGTGCGGAAAAAGAAGCCTATGAAGCGGAGCAAGCAAGAATTCGTGAAGAAGCTGCCCGTGTTGCTGCTTTACAAGCCCAAGCGGAACAAGCGGCGCAACAGCAGGCAGAACAAGCTGCAGCGGAAGCAGCAGCCTTGAATGAAGCGGCTGTTCAAGCAGAGGGCACCGAAGCTGACGCAGAAACAGAGAGCCAAGCGCCAGTGGAAGAGCCAGCAGCACCAGCAGAAACGCAGCCAGAGGAAACGCAAGAATCTGAACCAGTTGAAACACCAGAGGCTCCAGAAGAAGCACCAGTAGATACACTTGAAATTCAAGAGCCAGAAACACCAGTGACACCTGCAGCACCAGAGACGCCAGCGGACAGTGCACCTGCGGTTCCTGCACCAACGCCAGCACCGACGCCCGTTACACCAACACCAGCGCCAACGCCTGCTCCGTCACCAGCACCGATCGTGACGCCGCCAGCACCTTCTGCACCAGCATCAACAAATGGGGCTGCAATCGTGGCAGAAGCCTATAAGCATATCGGAAAACCCTATGTTTGGGGTGCCAAAGGACCGGACAGCTTTGACTGTTCTGGGTTTACTCGCTATGTCTTTTTACAAGTAACAGGGAGAGATATTGGTGGATGGACGGTACCACAAGAAACAGCGGGTACAGTGATTTCTGTTAGCCAAGCACAACCAGGAGATCTGTTATTCTGGGGTTCATCAGGTAGCACCTATCATGTAGCCATTGCTTTAGGTGGCGGACAATACATTCATGCACCACGCCCAGGACAAAATGTTTCTGTTGGCAGTACCGCTCATTTTACACCTAGCTTTGCAGTAAGAATGTAAGAAGTAGCTAGCTGTAGTTTTAAGGAGAGACAAATGGAAGAAAGAAAACAGCTTCGTTATCGTGCGAAGAAACAAAAAAGAGGGCTTCTTTACCGTAAAAGTGCGGCGGCAACCGCTGCACTTGTTAGTACGGTGAATATTTTGCCGATGAATGTCTTAGCAGATACACTTGAGTCAGCAGAAACCCAAAATGGTGTTCAAGTAGTTGAAACAGCAGAGTCAACCCAAGACACATCGACGCAAGATTCCGTGAGCATTGTAGAAGATCAAGAAGTGAACGAGGGATCACCAGCAACGCAAGATAGTACCGAACCATCAGAAGCTGAAAGTTCGGATGTAGTAGAAATTCAAGACGTACCCGAAAATGAACCAGCAGATGATGCTTCTGAACAGAATGAAGCAGAAATCGATCGTGACATTCCTGTTCTGTCAGAAGAAGAGCGGATCGCCATTGAAACGAAGGTCATGCCCAACTACAACAATCCAATGGCACGTTCTAATAATCAGCAAGCATTTATTCAGCAAGTAGGACCAATGGCACAAGAAGTGGCGGGGGCAAATGACCTCTACGCTTCAGTTATGATTGCACAAGCGATCTTAGAATCAGGTTGGGGGCAATCCACTCTGACTACTCTTGCCAATAATATGTTTGGTATCAAGGGATCTTACAATGGACAATTTGTAGAGATGCAAACCTTGGAAGATGACGGGAATGGCAATCTCTATCCGATTATTGCGAAGTTTCGTAAATACCCTTCATTAAAAGAATCTTTTCAAGACAATGCGCACGTTTTGAGAACCACCTCATTTTCGCCGGGTGTTTTCTTCTACCATGGGGCATGGAAGTCTAATACGAATTCTTATCGTGACGCGACACAATGGCTGCAAGGACGCTATGCCACCGACACGGCTTATGCAAGTAAGCTAAACAACTTGATTGAAACGTACAATTTGACCCAGTACGATACATCAAGTGGTGGCGGTTCAAACGATAACAACAATAACAACAATAACAATTCTGAACAGGCGATCAATAAGCAATTCAGAACAAATGCAGCACTCAATATCCGTTCGGATGCTTCCACCAGCACCTCGATCGTGGGTTCATTGGCTGCCAATGCAACATTTGAAGCAGTAGCGCAAAAAAGCGGCACCAGTGTGAACGGCAATACGACGTGGTACCGAATTCAAGGACGTGGCTGGGTAAGTGCCGCTCATGTGACGGAGATCTCATCGAATACGGGTGGGAATGATAACAACAATAATAATGGTAATAACAACGATAATAATAACAGTAACAACAGTGCCGAACAAAGCATCAACAAAGAGTTTCGCACCACCGCTGCCTTGAATATCCGTTCAGACGCATCGACTAGCGCTTCTGTTGTCGGCTCCTTGGCAAGCAATGCAACATTTCGAGCAGTCGCTCAAAAGACGGGAACGAGTGTCAACGGCAACAATGTGTGGTATCGAATCCAAGGACGCGGCTGGGTGAGTGCTGCGTACGTGACAGAAGTGACCGCTGGAAGTAATAGCTCTGAACAAAGCATCAACAAAGAGTTTCGCACTACCGCAACATTGAATATTCGCTCTGATGCGTCTACCAGTGCCAGAATTGTTGGTTCTTTGTTAAACAACTCCTCTTTTCGTGCAGTTGCGCAAAAGACCGGAACCAGTGTCAATGGCAACAATGTCTGGTATCGAATTGAAGGGCGTGGCTGGGTAAGTGCAGCGTACGTTCAAGAAACGAACGCTTCCTCATCAAACAGCACCACCTATACTGTACGTTCGGGCGACACTCTATGGGGGATTTCGCGACGCTACGGTGTGACTGTGAATCAGTTGATGCAATGGAATAACCTTTCTGGCTCATTGATTCTTGTAGGGCAACGTCTTGTAGTCCGTAGATAAAAAGAAAAAATATCTGTACCCATTTTTCTGGCTATTTGCCAAAATGGGTACAGATATTTTGTTTATTCTTCTTTGAAGCTGTTCATGATCGCTGTTAATTCCTCTTTTGAAGAGTCGTATAAGCTTTCTAACGTCCAGCCATACAACTGAACGTAATTATTTTCGGTTTCAAGTACATAATAAATATAGTGGATATTTAGCCCTTCAACTGTCGCAGGAAAATCAACGAAATAGGCCTTTGTGTCAGGAATTGGTAAAAAGGTGGCAGTCGTATCGAAGCTCGTTGCCAAATTTTCTTGAACCAATCCGAGATAAGTTTCTAAATCGGCAAAATCCTGTTTCGATTCAACGACTGCAGCTAAATATTTCGTTTCTAACGCATCGGACAACATGAAATCATTGTCAGGATTCAATGAAGTGAAATCAGGTACCTCTTGCCAATTGCTAGGTAAATCGATGGTATAGTTTGTTCCGCTAACTCCTGTGATGGTTTGTTCTGAACTAGGTAAAGCCGCTTCACTGGAAGAGACCGTCGATTCTTGGGCGACTTCGGATGATGATGTCATAGATAAGCTTGTAGCGCTTGCATTTTCCGTACTTTCTGAAGCTGGTTTCTCCTCTTTTGGCGTGCAGCCAGCAAAAAGAAGTGTGAACCCCAATAAACTAAAAACAACACTTTTTCTCATTATTCTCACGTTCCCCTTTGTTTTTTATTTTCAAATAACCAACATTATTTAGTTAATCGTATAATAGGAAAGGAAATAACGCAATAAAATATTCTCAGTTATTGCATGAATCGAAAAAAATAAAGGATTGTTAAATAGTAAATGTAAAAAAATGAAGCGGAAATAACTGACTGTTACCGCTTATTTTCACTTTTTTCTTAGATTGATGCAAAAGTTGATTATAAATACGGGGCGACTTTTGCTATGCTTTAGAAAAGAAAGGAAGCATTAAAAGAATAGTGAAGTTAAAAATTGTGTCGGTTATATCTATAAAATAATAGTGTGCTTTTTATTTATCTATTTGTTTTGAATAATTGTCAGAATTTTGTTGCGAAATACTATGGCTTCTTTCGATACAAAAAGTAGGCGACATCAGCGACAGTCGGATAGAGGAAGATAGCTCAAAGCGGCGAGGAAATAGAAGGAACATAGGATCTACGTTTAAAAATAATGGAACTAGGGGGAAGGAAATTGTTTTATCAATCAGTGAATGAGTATCTAGTAAAAATGAGAGAAGGATTATCTGCTGAAACCATTAAAGGTGAAATGCCATCAGTCTATGCGTACTGGTTAGCACAGGAAGCAGAATTGAAAAAAATATTGAAAAACAAAGACATGGCTTTTTGGATGGACATCCAACGAGTTCTCTTGATCGATGCAAAATTAGTATTACTTCGCAGTTACATCAATGACTACGATTTTCACGGATTTTCCGAAGATGAGATCATTGCCAATGTGGAACAAGATCATTTTACCTTTAACAAAGAACTGTGTGGCTATAGTTTGAAAGAACAGGTGCACCCATCAATTATTTTTGGTGATCAATAAGCAACAAAAAAGACCGTTCAAACGAGGAATAAGCTACTGCACTGATTCAAAATAAGACCGATTGATTTGTGGTATGATTGTGATGACAAGTACGATTGCACAGATCATTGCAACAGTTTGAAAAGGAGCGGAGAGGTATGGTTCAATTTGAACGGATCATTTTATTGTTTTTCTTGTACTCATTTATCGGATGGCTTTGGGAAACCATTTATTGCTCACTAAAAGCCAAGCACTTTGTGTATCGGGGGTTCCTTATTGGTCCAATCACACCCATCTACGGCTTTGGAATTCTTGGCGTTGTCTATTTGTTACGGCCATTGCATGAGCAAGTGATTCCACTGTTCTTTGCGGCAGCGTTGTTGGTCACCGTGCTTGAATATGTGACAAGCTATTTACTTGAGCGGTTTTTTCATGCCTCATGGTGGGATTACAAAGAAGTACCACTGAATATCAATGGACGGGTGGCATTGCCGATTTCTCTTTTTTGGGGCGTGTGTTGTGTGCTCATTGTTCGATTTGTTCATCCGCAAATGCTGGAGATCGTGCAAACATTGAGTGCTCGGGTCGGATTCTTATTGCCCGTTTTCTTATTAATGGTTCTTTCTTTTGATATGGGCTATACCCTTGCTAACTTGGTTGCCTTTCAGAAAGCGGTGCAACAAGTCAATCAAGCTTTTGAGCAGCACAAAAAAGAATTGGCTGAAAATATTGAGCAATATAAAAACGATTGGCAAGGGCGCTTCGCAGCGTTTCCAGAAGAATGGCGCGTTTTAAAACAAAATCTACCGAGATTGAATTTCCATCAAAGAAGACTCTTAAAAAACTTTCAAAAGTTAGAAATCAATCAGATAAAAAGCAGTCAGGAATTGTCTCGATTTATTGAAGCCATTCGTAAGAAAAAATAGGTTTGTTACGGTTAGATTACAAAAAATAAACCCTTATCAATGCTGATTCTTCCCACTTCTGACTAATTTCAGTCGAAAAAGACGATGAAAACACCCACTTTTACGATAATTTGTAACAAATTGTAAAGGTCCTGCAATAAAATTCTTCTTAAGAATTTGTATAATAGGATATGTTGGAAACCATAGTGAGAAGTGAGGGAATTTTTTGAAGGCAAAGAAACTACGAACAATCGTTGTCGCTGTCTTTGCGGCAGGAATCGTTTCTCCAATCTTTGCGCAGGCTGAGTCACTTGAATCATTGCAAGAGCAAGAAAGTGCCGTCATGCAGCAAAGTCAGGAAATCAGTACGGAAGTACAGATTGCATTGACTGATGTGAATGCGAAATACAGTGAGGTAGAAGAGCTAAAAGCTCAAATCGCTGAAAATGAAGAATCATTAGCAACAACCAAAGCAGAAATCAAAACTGCACAAGAAACAATTGAAAAGCGTGAAGCTGTCGTTGCGGAACGTATGAAAGACATCCAAGTCAATGGCGGGGCTACCAGAGACTGGACGGTACTATTAGAATCATCCAACATCCAAGATTTTATCAATCGTGCCTATGCGATGACGATGTTACAAAACTTGGAAAAAGAAAAGATCGATTCATTGACAGCAGAAAAAGAAAAGCTGGAAGCTTTAGAAGAAAAAGCACAGTCAACACAGCAATCATTGAAAGAAAATCAAACCGCATTAGAATCAGAAGCCAAAACACTGGATTCAAAAATTGCGAATCTACAAGCCCAATTGAAAGAAAACGAAGCAACCTTGGCACAAATCGCTTCCAGCAAAGAAGCTGAAACAGCTCGCTTAGCTGCTGAAAAAGCAGCAGAAGAACGAGCAGCCAAAGAAGCGGCGGAACAAGCAGCGAAAGAAAAAGCTGAAAAAGAAGCAGCCCAAGCTGCGGAACGTTCAAGCGCTTCTGAATCACAAACGTCTGCTTCATCGAGCAGCAATACGACTGAAAGCAGGAGCTCATCATCGAGCAGCTCTTCAAGCAGTAACAATAGCTCAACTAACAGCTCAAGCAATACAAGTAACAACAGTAATAACAATAGCAACAACAGCAATACTAGTAGTGGTCGAACATTGATGATGGAATCAACTGCTTACTCGTATAAAGAAGCTGGCTCTAGTTTCTTTACAGCAAGTGGGACAGACTTACGTAAAAATCCAATGGCAGTTGCCGTTGATCCAAGCGTGATTCCGTTAGGCACCTTAGTCAATGTTGAAGGCTATGGCGTAGCATTAGCGCTTGATACTGGTGGCGCGATCAAAGGAAATATCATTGATGTTCACTTTGATAACGTCGCACAATGTATCCAATGGGGCCGTCGTCAAGTAAAAGTAACGATCCTCGATTAATCAATCAACTAGCAAGAAGCAGCTCACTGAATGAAGTGGCTGCTTCTTTTTTTACTTTTAATGTAGGAAGGCATAAGAAGAGAGCGTATCGCTGCGTCAGTGACGAAATAAGCGATACGCTCTGGATTTATTGTTAAACTGCTCACAAGCTCTTACACTCGTTCTCAGGGGCATTTTTTGAATAGCTTGGTCAGATGGAGTCAAGCATACGGTGTTCGCTGATCAAGGATTGAAATTGGCATTTAGCGTTTCCTCTAAAGCTTCCCAGTCGTGCTCATCGGGAAAGGTTTTGAATAGCAAATAATCAATGTCTTGGGCATATTCGGTAATGTATTCCGTGTAGTTGGTAACGATCAAATCAATCTGATTTTTTTCCAAATAGCCTGCCGACAATTCATTGGAGTCCGGAAAATAAAAGGTCCGAGAACTGCGCAAATAACGAACAGATTTGCATTTTAATAATTGGCATAAATAAAAGGGGCCTTCGAACAAAAAAGCGATATTCTTCTTGGCTTGCCAGTACAACGATTTAATAGAAGTAACGTACATCGTAAGACTCGTTCCTAAGTGCTCCAGTGTGTTACTGTCCCAAATTTCTCTAGCTAATGGTTGCGTCAACAGATAGTTTTTAAATAGATGATAATCATCCGTATACGCCTCTTCGACAAATTGAACGGTATCAGAAATCATATGGTTTAATAAAGGGGATAATAATTGCTTGATTTTTGCTACCGTAAAAAAGGACTCCACTAAGAGTCGATCGCGAGCGCTATCTTGTGTATCTGGCAAGCAATCCTTGACAAAGGCTGCCGCAAGCTGCTTGATTTCAGGCCAATGATTATACTCTCTACAAAAGGTTTGCTCGATGGCTAAGTTGCTGATCGAGCGACGGGTTTTCACTAATAAGAACAAATAAAGGACTTCCTCGTGGGGAAGTTCTTTTTGATATTGCTCACTTACAGCCTCATTGATTTCAGAAAATAGCCGAAAATCATTATACTGTTCAAATAGTTTTTTTATTTGCTTAGGCAACTCGATGCGTTGACCTGCACAATGGCGCTCAAAGGTGATATACAAGTAATAATTGAATTCACCAAATGAACAAGCATGTTGGTCCAGTTGATAACATCTTGAAAAAGCACTAGCCGTGATATTTTGGATGGCGATCGGTGGAAAGATCGTATGGGCAGTAATTTCCGATTCATAATAGAAATCATGGAAAAACTTGCGAATATTGATCTCCTCACCAATAAAGCAAATAGGATTGGTTTGGATCTCCAAACGATAGAAAGAAAAAATAGGTTGTACTTTCCGTAAATAGCGAAGAACGGTGCTTTCTGATATATGGTACTTCTCTGCCCATTCCGATGAGCTATAAAGATCATTGTGGAAAATACTTTCGATGATATGGAACAAAATCTCATCGGCAATCAGCGCACGTTTTTTCGTTAAATACACAGCGGAATGTTTGATTGAAAAAATATACCCCTTGTGAGAAGAATCGATCGATAAACAGTCGCCAAAATACTCTTTTAGATCCGTCACGTCCGTTACGATCGTTCGCGTGGTACTTCCTGAAATCTTTGCCAAACCTTGAGTCGAACATTGATAATTTTTCTCGAATGCCATCAAAATTTTCAGCCATCGAATCGTTGCTGTGTTGGTAATAAAATTAATTTGAAAATTCCTCAAGACGTGGCTCCTTTCATGAATAAAATCGCAAATCTTACTTATTCATCTTAAAGAAGATAGGGAAGAAAAAACAAATCACGTATTTCATCGGTTGGTGAAATCTATACCTGAGCCTGTGCCAGATTTTTTGCATTTTCTATAAATCAACTGATGATCGGCATATATATAGGTAGAAACACGTTTTTTCAGTGTAAAGAAGGAAATTGATTGGCATTGAATAGTAAGAGAGGGGGGGATAATTTTATTACGATAAAATAAAAATTGACTGATTAACTATATTTAAAATAAACCGATAGAAGTTGGTGAGGTGAAATTGAGGGGGAAAGTCGGTTTTCTGAAGATAACTTATAATTTTAACAGGAACGATTGGTGTAATTAAATAGTAACCGCGAAGGAAACCCTATGTGCCCCAAGAAAAATATTCAGTTTTATTCAACCGATTTATAATAACAACAAAAGCATTTAACTTTTCTTTCTGAAATTCTTATGTTTTCTATTTATAATGAAAAGATGTTGAGAAAATGAATGAATATAATCACTCGAGGTTATTTTTCTATGATGTGACAACTCTCGAAGACGATGAGAACAACGATTATCACTGAATTATTTATTATTTAAAATGAGGGTTTAAAAAAACTGTCAAGTATGCTACACGTTATTTATGTATATTTAAAATAACTGATGTTTGCCATTATATAAGTCTTTTGTTGATGAAAAATATACCTTTAAAAAGAAAAAACAGGAATTTCCTTTATTTAATGATACATTTCTCTTAAAATAAACTAGAATTGCCTTTATTATGTGAGACGAAGGCAGCATGCTTAAACAAGCACAATTGAAGTAGGGAGTGTGTTCATGGGAAAGCCGTTAGTAAAGACTTTGACTGTTTTAGCCGTGGGTATTGGCGCAGTTGCAATATGTTTCATTGGTTACCGACAAAATAACCAAAGGCAATATCAGCAGCGAGTCGAATACGCACAGATATCGATTGCCAGCGAAAAAGATCGCATCAATGAGTTGTCTAATGAAATTGCTGAATTATACAGCAACGAGGATCAAACATTTTTAAGAAAAGATCTTAAAGAGGAAGACGTTCTTAAAACAGTCGCAAAACTTTCTGCAGTGAAAGTATCTGCAGACGATTATGGGATCGATGATGATGCATTACCAAGTGAGTCAGTCGAGATCCAACAAGAAAAAGCCGCCCTTGATGATCAACTAAAAGACATCGAGGCAAAATTAAAAGTACAAGCGGATACGGAAGCCTTATTTACTGAAGGCGTTTCAAATTGGCAAAGTGCTGAGAATGATGTCATCATTAGAGCCGATCTAAAAGAAACGGATGTTGGGAATGTCCGTGAAAATCTGAGCTTTTTTGAAGATAGTAAATGGAAAGAGTTAGTTGTTTCCTATTTAGAGTATGCGGATACCCAATTGGACCGCATTGCAAAATTACAAGAAACTTTTGATGAAATGCTTGATGGGGATGAGGTGACCAGTGAAGTCACCTTAGAAAAATACCTGAGTGCAGTCGACAGTATCAGCAAAGTTCGCAATGAAGAATTGAAAGAGAAATACACCGAATTAGCAGACAAAGTCGCTACCCAAATGGGGTACACAGGATACAGCACGTATACACCCCCTGCTTCAACAGAAAGTTATTCAGAGGATACATCCGCAGGAGATGGCACCTGGACAGATCAAAGTTCAGACGTTGTCTACTAATGGAAACATGTATCAAAGAAAAAAGAGATAACTGGAGGAAAGCAAATGTCAAAAGGAAAAAAAATCTTTCTAATTATTTTTTCAATCGTTGCAGTGTTCGTCATCGGATTGATCGGTGTTGCTGCTAAACTATATTTTGATGTGTCAAACTCAATTAACGAAACCTATCAATCAGTTGAGCGTGATCGAGAAGATCGCCTACGTGAAAATGATGTCGATCTATCCCAACAAGAGTCCTTCTCGGTTTTACTGATGGGGATCGATACCGGTGATTTAGGCAGAGTCGAACAAGGCCGTTCTGATACCATGATGGTGGCGACCATCAGCCCACAAGACAATCAGACGACGGTAGTGAGTATTGGACGAGATTCCTATGTTGATATCGTTGGACACGGGACGACAGATAAAATTAACCATGCCTATGCTTTTGGTGGACCCGCGATGGCAATGAACACTGTAGAAAAATTCTTAGATATTCCGATCGATCATTATGTATCAATCAATATGGCTGGCTTGAAAGAATTAGTCGATGCAGTTGGTGGCATTGAAGTTGACAATGAGATCACCTTTTCGCAAGATGGCTTTGATTTTGCAATCGGGCGTACGTCATTAAATGGCGAACAAGCCCTTGCCTATTCAAGAATGCGTTATGAAGATCCAAACGGCGATTATGGTCGTCAAGAACGCCAACGGAAAATCGTTGAAGGGATCGTTAAGAAAGTCTTGAGTCTTGATGGAATCACCCAATATCAAACGATCTTAAATGCTGTTGAGCAAAACATGAAAACAGATATGAGTTTCGATGACATGCGAACTTTAGCATTTAATTATCGCAGTGCCTTTCAAACGATCAAACAAGATCAGTTGCAAGGGGAAGGATTCATGCAAGACGGCATCTCATATCAGCGAGTGAGTGACGAAGAACTAGCAAGAGTTCAAAAAGAGTTGAAAGCTCAACTAAATCTAGAGAATGAATAGGAAAGTGGAGAAAAGATGGAAGAAACAATTAGCTTAAAAGAAATATTTGCAATTCTACGGAAACACTTAGCTGCTATTTTTATTTCAATGTTTGCTGGTTTAGCTTTAGCAGGGATATTCACCTTCTTTATCATTACACCTAAATACAGTTCACAAGCCCAGTTGATTGTGACATTGCCGCAATCAGAAACAGCAAACGTGAACGATGTAAATACAAACTTGCAAATGATCAATACGTATAAGGATATGATCGTCAGTGATTTAGTTATGACACAAGTAAAGGATCGTCTGGAGTCTGAAAATAATCTGGACATGACTGTACAACAATTGAAAGACTCTATTTCAATCAATCAATCGCAAAACTCACAAATGTTTTCCATTCAGGCAACTAGTACCAATGCATTGTCAGCGCAAAATATTGCCAACACGACCGCATTGGTCTTTCAAGAAAATGCTCAAGATGTTATGAATGTTGATAAAATCTCAATCATTTCAAGTGCGGTAGCTAGTACTACACCAGTTTCACCTAACAACAAACTAAACTTAGCCATTGGTCTAGTATTAGGCATCATGGTCGGTGTTGGCTTAGCCTTTTTATTGGAGCTGCTAGATCGAACTGTCAAAGATGATAAATTTGTAACTGAAACATTAGGCTTCACCGTATTAGGTACCGTTCCGCAGATGTCACCAAAAGAATTGGCTGCAACGATTCAGAAAAAACCAAGTGCACCATTTATTAAGAAACCGCAAGGCGACAAATCGGCAGAATCACGCCGCAGTCGTAGTCGGGTCTAGGAGGGAACAATGATGGCAAAAAAACAAGAACGTACTGGGACGCAGACGCATGCAGTAAGTTTGATCACGCTAATTGATCCTTCTTCACCAATCTCAGAGCAATATCGTACGATCCGTACAAATATTCAATTTGCATCTTCCGCAGATAAGCAAATCAAGACCATTGTTGTTACTTCTTCTGGTCCAGGTGAAGGGAAATCGACAACCTCAGCCAATTTAGCGGTTGTTTTTGCTAAATCAGGACAACGGGTATTGTTAGTTGATGCCGATATGCGAAAGCCTACTGTATACAAGACGTTTAGCTTAAATAATGCGAGTGGATTGAGTACCGTATTAAGTACCTCAACGAGCGTCCTTGAAGCAGCCCAAAAAACGGTGATCGATAATTTATCTGTCTTAACAAGTGGACCGAAACCACCAAATCCATCTGAGCTTCTTGGATCGGCACGAATGAACCAAGTGATTGAAGAAGCGAAAAATCTTTACGATGTGGTTATTTTTGATATGCCACCTGTTGTAGCAGTCACTGATGCGCAAATTATGGCATCGAAAGCAGATGGGACGATCTTAGTAGTTCGAGAAAATGTTGCACGTAAAGAATCCTTAACAAAAGCGAGAGATCTTTTAAATATGGTTCAAGCAAGAATCATTGGTGTGGTCTATAACGGTGCCGAACACTCGAAAGATTCAGGTTACTACTATTATTATGGAAATTAATTAATTTGAAGGAGACGAGAGAAATGATTGATTTACATTGCCACATTTTACCAGGAATTGATGATGGTGCAGAAGACATCAATGCGAGCATTGCTATGGCTGAAAAAGCGATTAGCCAAGGAATTACGCATATCCTTTGTACCCCACATCATAACAATGGAAAATACCGCAATCCAAAGTCAGAGGTCATTTCTCTCGTTACTTCTTTACAAGAAGAATTGGACGCACGGAGCTTGTCCTTGACAGTACTTGAGGGACAAGAGGTGAGAATAACAGGAGATTTAATTGAGGATATACAGAAAAATGACATCCTTTTTACAGATCTTGATGATACGTATATCTTGATAGAATTTCCTACGATTGAAGTACCTACGTATACAGAACAAATTTTCTTCGATTTACTACAGCTGGGAAAAATTCCAGTCATTGTCCATCCCGAGCGGAATGCTCATTTTAGGAAAGACCCTAACAATCTAATCCCATTTTTAGATATGGGCTGTTTAGCTCAGTTAACTGCGCCAAGTTATGTCGGCGTATTTGGAAAAGAGATCCAAAAAACAGCAAAAACAATGGTTGAACATAATCTTGTTCAGATGGTCGCTTCGGATGCCCATGGCGTCACAAAACGCACCTTTAATTTAAAAGAAGCTTATGAGCAAATTGAAAAAGATTTGGGCTTACAGAAAGTAACATTGATGAAACAAGTAGCAAAAGATTTAATAAACGGGGATCAAATCAGTTTTCCAAGTTATATTGAAGTAAAAAAAAAGAAATTCGGGTTATTTTAGGGGGCAACTGGGTTGTTTGAATTAACGAGGAGAAGAAAAATTGTAACTTTGATAGTTGTAGATAGTTTATTGAATATAGTAGCAAATATAGCAGCAGTTTATTTTATGAAACCCTTTGTGGTGATTCCAAAAGAATTTACATTGATGTCGGTGAGCCTGTCTGTCGGTTTCTACCTTTTTTATGGTTCTGTGTTCCGTGTTTTTTCTCGAATCAATCGCTATACGAATCTGAAAGAAATGATTGCTATCTTCTTAGCGGTGTCATGTAGCGCTTTTACTTGCAATGTGATCTTATTTTTCGGTGATGAAACCTATAGCGTGCGGTTAGTGATCTTTACGTACTTTCTTTCGCTCTTTTTGATCATTGCTAGTCGATTGATTTGGCGGATCTATATTGAAAGAAAAAACATGAGGGGGACGTCCAATGAGGTTGTCAAAAATACCCTGATCGTCGGCGCAGGTGAAGGCGGTCGTATTCTTTACAATAGCTTTGTAGGTTCGAAAACGGCAAGTGACATTAATATCATTGGCTTTGTCGATGATGATCCGAATAAACGAAACACGTATCTTTCTGGAAAAAAAGTCTTGGGTTGTATCACTGATTTACCTGATTTGATTCAAAAGTATGAGATCAATATGGTCACGATCGCCATTCCATCCTTGTCACGGAAAAAACTGCGAAATATTTTTAGCTTAATTGAACCTTTGCATGTCAAAGTCAATACGATGCCCTCAATGGAAGAAATCGCCTCTGGGAAAATCAGCACCTCACGTTTGAAGAAAATCGATGTCGTTGATTTGCTAGGCAGAGATGAAGTCAAATTGGATATCGACTCCATCAAAGATCAAATTACTGGAAAGACGATATTAGTGACTGGCGCTGGTGGATCGATTGGTTCCGAAATCTGTCGCCAAGTGATTCAATTCAATCCTAAAAAACTAGTTTTGTTAGGACACGGAGAAAACTCGATTTACTTAATTGACCGCGAGTTGAACATCAATTTTAAAGACAATATTACCAAAATCGTTCCCGTTATAGCCGATATACAAGATCGTGAAAAGATGTTTGAAATCATGAACGAAGTCAAACCGGATATCGTCTATCATGCGGCAGCCCATAAACACGTGCCGTTGATGGAATACAATCCTAGAGAGGCAGTCAAAAACAATATTTACGGAACTAAAAATACTGCTGAAGCTGCTAAAGCTGCGAAGGTGAAAAACTTTGTAATGGTCTCTACAGATAAGGCCAATAATCCGCCAAACGTCATGGGGGCAACAAAGCGCATCTCCGAGATGATTGTTACTGGCTTAAATGAAAAAGGTTGCACGAAATTTTCTGCTGTACGTTTTGGTAATGTCTTAGGTTCAAGAGGCAGTGTGATTCCAGTATTCCGTGAGCAAATAGCAAAAGGCGGACCAATTACGGTGACTGATTTTCGCATGACCCGTTATTTCATGACGATTCCAGAAGCTAGCCGCTTAGTTATTCAGTCAGGCGCACTTGCTAAAGGTGGCGAAATCTTTATTTTAGATATGGGCGAACCGGTGAAAATCGTTGATCTTGCGAAGAATATGATTCGTCTAAGTGGTTATAGCGAAGAAGATATTGAGATTATTGAGACTGGGATTCGACCTGGTGAAAAATTATACGAAGAACTATTATTGGATAAAGAACGGAATGATGAAGCAGTCTTCGAGAAAATCTTTGTTGGCAATATCAAAGGTTATTCCTTGGAAGAGGTACTTTATTTTGTAGAAGCACTTCCTAAAGAAAGTGCTACTTTGGCTAATGAAATTGTGAAATTTGCAAATGCTTCAAACAAATAGGAGTGGGTTTTGTTGTATAAGGATGGATTGAAACGAATCATTGATTTTATTTTATCGTTAACGGGGATCGTTGTGTTATCACCAGTTTTATTACTTTTATGCTTAGCAATAAAACTAGATTCTAAGGGACCAATTATTTTCAAGCAAAAACGGGTTGGAAAGAATAAAACCTATTTTAATATTTATAAATTCAGAACAATGAAGATTGATACACCAAAAGAAATGCCGACACATCTATTAGCAGACCCTGATTTTTATATCACCAAGGTCGGAAAATTTTTAAGAAAAACAAGTTTAGATGAATTACCTCAATTGTTCAACATTATCAAAGGTGATATGGCTGTCATTGGGCCTCGTCCAGCGCTATGGAACCAATATGATTTGATTGAAGAACGTGATAAGTATGGGGCAAATAATATTCGACCAGGATTGACTGGGTTGGCTCAGATAAGTGGTAGAGATGAGTTGGAAATTAAACAAAAAGCTCTTTTAGATGGGAATTATACTGAAAGCATTTCGCCATCTATGGATCTGAAGTGTTTTCTTGGAACGATTGTTTCTGTTTTTAAAAGTGAGGGTGTTATAGAAGGCGGAACAAGTAGTATTAAGAAGGAGGATGGGCAATGAAGCGTATCCTCATCACAGGAGAAAATAGCTATGTTGGTACATCATTTAAAACATGGATAGAGCAATATAAAGATTATTATCAAATTGAAACGATTAGTGTTAGGGAGAGTACTTGGAAAGATGTTGATTTTTCTGTATATGATGTTTTGATTCATCTTGCAGCTATTGTTCACGTCAAAGAATCAAATGAAGAATTGTATTACAAAGTAAATCGTGATTTAGCTATTAAAGTAGCAGAAAAAGCAAAGAAAGAACACGTAAAGCATTTTATTTTTTTTAGCACGATGTCTGTTTTCGGAGTAGAGAGCGGAGCTATTTCTGCAAAGACTAAAATAAATCCTAAAACACCGTATGGTAAATCTAAGAGAGAAGCTGAGATACAGATCGAAAGGTTAGCAACTGATTCTTTCAAAGTAGCGATAATCAGACCTCCTATGATTTACGGTCCGCAATGTGTTGGAAATTACCAAAGATTATCAAATGTGGTGAAAAAAATTAATGTATTTCCTAAAGTGAACAATAAAAGAAGTATGCTGTTTATAAATAATATGAATCTTTTTTTAAAAACCATTATAGATTATAAGCTAGTAGGAATACTACATCCTCAAAATTCAAAATATGTTAATACAACAGAAATGGTATCATTAATAGCTGCAATAAATAAGTCTAATATTTTTTTTATTAAAGGATTTTCGCCGCTTATAAAATTATTTACGAAAAATATTACATTATTCTCTAAAGTTTTCGGTGATTTATTTTATGATCATTCGCTTTTAGGTTCGCCAGGTTCGTATGTTGATGGAATCAAAATGGATTATTCCTATATAAATTTTGATACTAGCATAAAACTTACAGAAAATCAGGAGAATTATTATGACTAAAGTGTTGCTTATTGCAAATCATCCAAAATATGTATATAACCTTAGAAGAGAATTGATAGAAGAACTAATTAAAAAAGATTTTTCTGTGGGAATCTGTTGTCCCTACGGAAAAGAAGTAGATTATTTTATTAGTTTAGGATGTGTATTTTTTAACAGTAAATTAGATAGACATGGAAAAAATATTCTCACTGAACTTAAATTAAAAAAAGAATTCGGTAAAGTAATGGATTCCTTTACGCCTGATATTGTTTTGTTGTATACAATAAAACCTAATGTTTATGCTGGTCTTGAAGCAAGTAAAAGGAATATCCCAAGCATTGCAAATGTTACGGGGTTAGGTTCCCCGTTTCAAAATGATGGGTTACTAAAAAAAATTCTAATAAGAATGTATCGTATAACTTTCAAAAAAATCAATACAGTTGTATTTCAAAATGAAGAAAATAAAAAATTTTTCTATCTTAATAAGATAAAAATAAATAACAGTATTTTGTTACCAGGATCAGGAATCAATCTTGAGCATTATAAGTATCTGGAATACAAACATGACAATACAACCAAGTTTGTTTTTATTTCGAGAGTGATGAAAGAAAAAGGTATTAATGAGTTTATTCTTGTAGCAGAAAAAATTTTGCAAAGCTACAAAAATGTAGAATTCCATGTTGCTGGTTTTATTGATGGTGATTACCAAAAGATAATTAGTGAAAAAGAATCACAGGGCATTATAACTTATCATGGTATGGTTGATAATATTCAAGAATTGTTAAAAGAGATAGATTGCGTAATTTTACCTAGTTATCATGAAGGGATGTCAAACGTACTTTTAGAAGCTAGCGCGTCTGGGAGAGTTTCAATTGCTTCCAATATTCCGGGCTGTAAAGAAATAATTGAAGATGGCGTTACCGGTTTTCTTTGTAAACCAAAAGATGAAGATAGTTTATTTAAAGCAGTTGAAAAGTATTTAACATTAAATTATGAAATTCGTAAAAAAATGGGTCTCGCATCAAGAGAAAAAGTTTCACAATATTTTGATCGTCAAATTGTTGTCAATAAATATGTTGAAAGAATTGAGGAGATTTGTAATGGATAATTTATATGATGCAATAGTAAGAAAAAAAGAAAAAATTTCTGTGATAGGTTTAGGATATGTTGGAATGCCTATCGCTGTTGCTTTTGCACATAAAGTCCACGTAATTGGTTTCGATTTAAATAAAGAAAAAATAGAACTGTATAAAAATGGAATTGATCCAACAAAAGAAGTTGGAGATGATATAATTAAAAATACAAAGGTTGAATTCACATCTGAAGCACGGGATTTGAAAAAAGCAAAGTTTCATATTGTAGCAGTTCCTACTCCTGTCAATGAAGATCATACACCAGACTTAACACCAGTAGAATCAGCAAGTAAAATAGTTGGACAGAATTTAACGAAAGGCTCAATTGTTGTTTTTGAATCTACTGTTTATCCTGGAGTTACAGAAGAAATATGCATACCAATTTTAGAAAAAGAGTCGAGATTAATTTGTGGAAAAGACTTTAAAGTAGGTTATTCTCCAGAAAGAATTAATCCAGGAGATAAGGTTCATCGTCTTGAGACAATTGTAAAAGTTGTTTCTGGAATAGACCAGGATTCCTTGGATATTATTGCAAAAACATATGAACTTGTTGTTGAAGCCGGGGTATATAAGGCTTCGACTATTAAAGTTGCTGAAGCAGCAAAAGTTATTGAAAACTCGCAAAGAGACATAAATATCGCTTTTATGAACGAACTTTCTCTAATCTTTCATAAGATGGGAATCGATACAAAAGAAGTTTTAGAAGCTGCCGGTACAAAATGGAATTTTCTTAAATTTTATCCTGGACTTGTTGGTGGCCATTGCATCGGAGTAGATCCATATTACCTGACTCATAAAGCAGAGCAATTAGGATATCATTCACAGATTATCTTAGCAGGAAGACAAATTAATGATGATATGGGAAGAGTCGTTGCTGAAAGTGCTATAAAACTAATGATCAAAAATAAAAAAGATGTTGCCCATGCCAAAGTCGGGATCTTCGGTTTTACATTTAAAGAGAACTGTCCAGATACTAGAAATACAAAAGTTATCGATATCATAAATGAATTAAAAGAATTTAATATTGAACCTCTAGTTTTTGATTCAGAGGCAGATGCTGAAGAAGCTGATCAAATATATGGATTGAAATTTGTAAAAGAAGAAGAGATGAATGAATTAGATTTAATGATTATTGCTGTCAATCATGATAGCTTTGTTAATCAAAATATAAATTATTGGTTAGACCGAATTAAAAGTAAAAAAGTTATTATGGATTTAAAAGGTATGTTGGATAAAGACGAAGTAGAAGCATTAGATGTCGCTTATTGGAGGTTATAAAATTGAGTTATAGCGAAGTTGTTTTCCCGAAAAATAGTCAATTTTTAGTTACGGGCGGTGCCGGTTTTATCGGAAGTAATTTATGTGAAGTATTATTAAACATGGGATATAAAGTAAGATGTTTAGATAACTTATCAAATGGTTTTTACGAGAATATAAAACCATTTATCAATAATATGAATTTTGAATTTATTAATGGCACTATCACCGATTATGATGTATGTAATCATGCATGTAAAGATGTTGACTATGTTTTGCACCAGGCTGCATGGGGAAGTGTACCTAGAAGTATTGAGATGCCTGTTTTTTATGAAGAGGTAAATATCAAGGGTACTGTAAATATGATGGATGCAGCGCACCGAAATAATGTAAAAAAATTTGTTTATGCTTCAAGTTCCTCAGTTTATGGTGATAGTCCTAATCTACCTAAAATTGAAGGAAATGAAGGTAACCTACTTTCCCCATATGCTTTAACAAAAAAAGTTGCTGAGGAGTATGGAAAAATTTATTCTACTATTTATGGTTTAGAAACTATTGGTTTAAGATACTTTAATGTTTTCGGCCGTAGACAAAACCCTAAAGGTGCCTATGCGGCAGTATTACCTAAATTTATTTCTTTACTGATGAATAATAAAGAGATAGTAATTAATGGAGATGGTAATCAATCTAGAGACTTCACATATATTGAAAATGTTATAGAGGCTAATTTGAAAGCTGCTTCAAGCTCAAGTAATGTATCTGGGGTTTCATTTAATGTTGCTTGTGGGGATCAAATTAGCTTGAATGAAGTTGTGGAGTTTCTTAAATCATCATTGAATCTGTCTGATATAAATCTAAAATATGGACCATCAAGAAAAGGAGATATTATGCATTCTAACGCATCAATTGAAAAAATTAAAGAAAAATTGCATTATAATCCAGATTATAGCTTCAGTGATGGAATCGCTAAAACAATCGAATGGTATAAAGAAGTGTTGAAGTAATGGCAAATAAAATTGTTTATATAGGGAATTTTATATATCCAGATGGTAATGCTGCGGGTAAAAGAGTATCTTCAAATGGTAAGTTATTATCATCCCAGGGATACGAGGTATACTATATTGGTAGAGGAAAAAATAAAGACGCCAATAATATGGGAGAATCTTTTCCATGGAGTTTCGAAATTTATAATAATAAACAAAATATAAAGGCGCATTTGTTATCAAATAGAAAGATTTTAAAAAAAATTAAAGATATTATATCTGAGATAGGAATAAATAACGTTAAATTTGTAATATTGTACGGTGAATTAAATAATAGTTTCTTGAATTTAAAATTAATAAATTGGTGTCATAAAAATAATATTAAAGTTTTAATTGATTGTGTCGAGTGGTGGTCTGAAAATGATGGTAACATTATATTTAGAACCGTTAAGAATTTAAATACAAATTTTTTAATCAAATATGTTAATAAAAAAGCTGATGGCATAATCACAATTAGTAATTACTTGATGACATTCTATAGTGAAAAAGGAATTCCTACAGTAATAATTCCTCCATTGGTAGACTCATTATTTTACTCAGGCAAAAGCAAAACTTCTGAAAATATAAAAGTTATTTATGCAGGATTTCCATTTAGAAAAGGTATAAAAAACATTTCCCATCTTGCTATGAAAGATAGACTTGATAAAGCAATAGATATTTTGCTTTTAGTAAAAAAATCTAATCCTAACTTACTCTTTGATATTTATGGAATAACTTATGAAGATTATATATTTAGTGTTCCAAGACAAAGAAGTATAATTGAAAAGAATTTATCATGGATAAAATTTCACGGGGAATTAGAAAATGATTTTATTTTAAAAGAAATAATTAAATCGGACGCTTCAATATTATTGAGAGATGATAATCTTGTTTCTAGAGCAGGTTTTTCAACTAAATTAGTCGAAAGTATTTCTCTTGGAACTCCAGTAATTACCACCGATGTGGGAGATATTGATAGATACTTAAAAAATAATAACATCGGTTTAATCTTATCAAATAAAGAAAATATAAATACTCACGTTGACTATGTTAATGACTTTTTAAGAAGTATAAAAAGCATGACCAATGTAGAAAAAAATGATTACAATATTTTTTATTATAAAAACTACGAGTCAAAATTAAAAAGCTTTTTAGAAAATTTAAGCAATTGATTTCAAATTTAATTTCTCAAAGATGTTTAATATTTCGTTTTATGAAATACTAAATATAAGCATAATTTTGTATAAATCTAAGGGGGATCAACAAATTTATGAAAAAAATTATGGTGACTTTTAGAAAGGGGGCTGAAAATGGGGGTCCTTATAATAGTCATAAAAGGTTAATTGAAAGCAGATTGAAAGATAAATATGAGTTTATTCCTATATATATTACAAATGGGTCGATTGGTATATTCAATTTAAAATTATTAATCTATATTATAAAAAGTATAAAAGAACATAAACCAGATCTTATATACTGTACCGGATTACAATTAGAAGGATTTTACTATACTTTAGCTAGTAGAATAACAAAAACTCGATCACTGTTAATAATTCATGGGAGTAGTACTGAATCTACTACAATAAAAAGACCTAAAAAAGTAATAATGCAAATGATAGAGCTTATTACTTTATCCTTTGCTACAAATATTTGTGCAGTAAGCGACTATGTTAACAATTGGTCTGTATTAAGATTTTTTGAAAAAAAAAAATTAGGTGTAATTTATAATTTAGGAAATAAAGGATATTTAAAAAAGAATTTTCTTAATGAAAATGATGAAGTGAGTTTGATTACTTCTGGACGATTAACAAAAGAAAAAGGTATGGATAAGATTGTTGAATTATACAACAAGGTTAGCATGAACACGAATAAAAAAGTTAAAATTAAAATATTAGGTAATGGAGTTTATAGAGAAATTTTACAAAAAGATATAAACCTTAATGGGCTTGAAGATAAGATAGAATTGTTAGGATACCAAAAAAATATAGAAAGATTCTATAATAATTCGGATATCTATTTTTCTCTAAGCGAGCATGAGACATTTGGGATGTCTATTTTAGAGGCGACTGAATTTGGATTACCGATTGTTGCTTTTAATGTTGGGGGAATACCAGAAATTGTAGTTAACAACCATAATGGAAAACTTGTTGACGTAAACAACTTAGACGAATTTGCTAATGCAATTTGTGAGTTAATGGATAATGAGTCATTAAGAATTAACATGGGGAAAAATGGTAGGATGAAAGCTAATGTTAAATTTAACAGAGATGATATTTTAAACAAGATCGATCAAGTAATATGCGAGGCTATGATGAATGACTAATATAAAAAAAGGAATAACTATAAGGGATTTTATAAATATTTTAGTAATAACTATATATTTATTGTTATTTATTTTTCCGCCATTTAGATCCAATTTTGAACTTAACTTAATATTATCTTCAATCATATTTTTGATTTGGATTATATTTTCATTTGTTTATTGTCCAAAATATTTTATTGAATCCAAATATTTCTGGGTACTAATGTACTTTATGTTATACACAATTTTAATACCATATTTCTTATCAAATCCAACTATCGGTAATAGATATTTCAGTTTTTCATTAATACTAACATTTAGTCTAATTGCGGAGTATAATTATTATATCGGAAAAAATTATATCAATAAATTTGCTTTTTTTTTGATATTACCCTTTATTATTTTAACAACTATAATTACTTCTTATAACTTGATAATGAATCCCTATATTTCTAGAAGTATTAAATCAGAGGGGATATATAGTTCAAGTTTACTAGCTCAAGGGATTGGAGGATATGATTTCATTTACTTTTCCGTATTTTTGCTTTTAGTAATCGGTTTGTTTTCAAGTCATAATAAGAAAAATGTGTCTCTCAAAAATCCATTAATTTTAATCACAGGGCTAACTATTTTTATAACTATTTTGTTATCTAATTATCTAACTGCGCTAATTTTAATTTGTGTTGGGTTACTACTTTACTATTTTGTGGTTTTGATAGAAAAAAAGAAATGGATTCAAATTCTATTTTTATTTTTTATTGGTTTACTAGTTATTCTTTTTAAAGATAGTATTATTCAAATAAGTTTTGAATTTTTATTACGAATTTTCGAAGATGGTAGAGTAAATGAAGCTTTGCTTGAGTTAAATAATTCATTAGCTTCAAACAATTCACTTTCTTTAGAGACTACCAGATGGGTAAGGATGCAGACGAGCTTAAGTACTTTTTCTCATAATCCATTTTTTGGAATAGTAGGAAAAAATGAGGGATCTGGAATTTCAGATTTATTAGTTGGACAACATTCTTTTATTTTAGATACTCTAGCTCTAATGGGTTTTTTCTATACATTGTTTTTTCATAGTTTACTCTTCAATCCCTTACTGAAAATATCAAAACTGACGATTACAAAAATTTTAAGGGGAAAAATTTTTATAATCGCTGCTGTACTTTTGCTATTTATAATACTGAATAATTTATCTCCCAGTGTGGGAGTTATTACAGGTTTTATTTTACCGATGTATATATATTCTTCAAAAGAAGGTGCCTATAATTAATAAAGAAAATAATATCTTGTTCGTTGCTTATTATGATTTAATGGTCAATTCCAATAGAAATGTTGCTGTTTCTGCAGCTAACAAAATCGACTACATTATAAGCTTATTGAATAGAAATGGATATATCGTTAATATACTTTCACCAGCAGAATCAAAATATAAAGGATTTCAATCACGTCAAATACGTAGATTTGAAAATAATACTTTATTCCTTTTTCCTTCATATCATTCTGAGTTACGTATAATTAATTATTTCTCAAGAATTTTTACCAGGATATTCTTTATGATTGAGCTTATCAGAAGCTGTGTAAAATTTAGAACAGTAATAATTTATCATTCAATGAGTTTGCGGTGGGTAATTTTTTTTCTTAAGTTGTTAAAATGTGATGTTATTCTAGAATTAGAAGAACTATATTCAGATTTAGTGGAATCAGAAAGAAAGATGAAGAAAATTGAAATTAAATACATCAATAAGTATGAAAAATTCATATTATCTAATGTATCATTGTCAAAATATATAGAAAATAAGAGTAATTTAGTTGTGATAAACGGAAATTATTTTAATAATAATTTCAATGAGAAAAAAAAACAATCTAGCACAATAAATTTGGTATACTCTGGTACATTTGAAAAATCAAAAGGGGTAATAGAAGCAATTCATTTAGCAGAAAAATTACCGTCGGAATACTGTCTGCACATTCTTGGTTACGGAAATAATCAGGAAGTGACTGAGGTAAAGTCACTAATTAATAAAATCAATGAATATTCGTTATGTGAAGTAAAGTATTTGGGGTTGCTAAAAGGAGAAGAATTTGATGTATATTTAAGTGAAAATTGTGATATAGGGTTAATATGTCAAGATATACACGCCTCATATTCTTCTACATCGTTTCCTTCAAAAATATTGTCTTACTTAAGAAATGGTCTTGCAGTTTTGTCTGTAGATGAAGAGTCGATAAGAAATTCAGAAGTTTCGCCTTTGATACATTTTTATCAGGATAATAATTTTTATGATGTATTAAGGTCGATTAGTGTAGTGGAGCAAAAGAAAAAAAATAGTTCTTTTTTAAAAAAGTTAGACGAAAAAAAATTACAACAAATAAATGAGTTGGTGAAGTGATATTAATAAATTATTAGATAAAGACAGTAAAAATTTGGTTTTAAATATAGGCGGAGCTTTTATAGTTAAAGGTTTTTCACTTCTTATATCGTTATTCACAATTCCTTTGTACATGAAATTTTTTGGTAATGAAGTGATCATGGGGTTATGGTTTACTTTAGTATCAGTATTGTCATGGATATTGAATTTTGATCTAGGTATAGGAAATGGATTAAGAAACAAATTAGTATATTACCTTGTAGAAGATGATCCTGATAAGATACAGCAGACAATTTCTTCAAGCTATATTCTATCATCCTTAATATCTTGTATTCTTGGGATTACATCAATTATCGTTGGTTATACATTTCACTGGAATAAATTTTTTAATGTTTCCTATGACTTGATTTCCGGCGACTCATTGAGAAAAATTGTATTGACTATCTTATTAGGCCTAGTATTGCAATTCTTTTTAAAATTATCAAGTTCAATACTCTACGCTTTACAAAAATCAGCAATTGTAAACGCGATGTCTTTTGTAACTAATTTGTTTAATTTATTGTTTATCTATTTTTATTCATCGTCAAATTATGTAGAAGGTTTGTATATTCTTTCAATTGTATTTGTTCTTAACATGAACCTTCCATATTTATTAGCTACTTTTTATTTATTTTTGGGACCTCTAAAGAATTTCTTTCCTAGGTTTAAATATTGGGAAAAAAACTTAGCAATGTCAACTATGAAATTGGGATTGAAATTCTTTTTTGTGCAAATTCTATATATGCTTCTAATTAATACTAATGAATTTTTTATCTCATATTTGTTCAACCCATCTTTTGTAGTAGAATTTCAAATTTATAATAAAATTTTCACATTGGGAAGTACCATATTTATTTTAATTCTTACACCTGTTTGGTCTGCAGTTACTAAAGCAATTGCTGAAAATAGATACGAATGGATGAGTGTTTTATTTAAACGGATAGTTTCTTTATCAATAATAGGTATAGTAATACAACTCATAATTTCTTTCTTTTTGCAATCTATAGTGGATGTTTGGTTGCGTTCTCAAACTGTGGATATCAATAGAGTATATTCATTTATTTTTGCTATTTATGGAGGTATTTTAATTCTTAATAGCGTATTTTCAAGTTTTGCAAATGGATTGTCAGAAATAAGGAGTCAATTAATTCTTTTTAGTATAGCTTGTTTATTGCGTATAATATTTTTATACTTATTAAAAGACCAAGATATTGGGTGGATTTCGATACCGATAAGTTTAATTTTATGTTTAATCCCGTATAGCATATTTCAGCCAATAATATTAATGAAGAAAATGAAAAGGAGAATAAAAAATGAATAATCACTTTTCTGGAAGAGTACTTTTAATAACAGGAGGAACTGGGTCTTTTGGTAATGCAGTAATGAAAAGATTTTTAGATTCAGATATAAAAGAAATCCGTATCTTCTCCCGCGACGAAAAAAAGCAAGATGATATGAGAAAGAAATACAACAATGAAAAATTGAAATTTTATATTGGGGATGTACGCGATAAAAATAGTGTTAAAAATGCAATGTACGGAGTAGATTACATATTTCATGCTGCTGCATTAAAACAAGTTCCTTCATGCGAATTCTTTCCGATGGAAGCTGTTAAAACAAATGTCATGGGTACGGATAATGTTGTGACAGCTGCTGTTGAGATGGGGGTAAAAAAAGTTATTTGTCTTTCAACAGATAAAGCAGCTTATCCAATCAACGCAATGGGGATTTCAAAGGCAATGATGGAGAAGGTTTTTGTAGCAAAAGCAAAAACTGTGACAGATGAAAATACAATGATTTGCGGAACGCGGTATGGTAATGTCATGGCATCCAGAGGTTCTGTGATTCCATTATTTATTGAGCAAATAAAAGCAGGAAAACCGTTAACTGTAACGGACCCGGGCATGACTAGATTCTTGATGAGTTTAGAAGAAGCAGTTGAATTAGTTGTTTTTGCATTTCAATATGCAAAAGCAGGAGACATCATGGTTCAAAAATCGCCTGCGTCAACGGTTGGTGATCTAGCACAAGCAGTGAAAGAACTTTTTAAAGTCGAAAATGAGATTCAAATTATAGGTACACGTCATGGTGAGAAAAGATATGAAACGCTTCTTACAAAAGAAGAATATCTCGTTGCGAAAGATATGGGCGGCTTCTATCGTGTTCCAGCTGATACTAGAGATCTTAACTACGAGAAATATTTTAGTGAAGGCAGTACTGAGTTGACACACGAAGGTGAATACAATTCTGATAACACAGAACGACTATCTGTAGAACAAATCAAGGAAAAATTATTAGCATTAGATTATGTTCAAGAAGAGTTGAAAGAGTGGAAAAGTCGATGAATATTTTAGTTACAGGAGCCAATGGATTTGTAGGTAAAAATTTAATTGCAGAGCTTCGAAATGAAGGTTATGGAAATATTTTTGAATATGATATAGATACTCCTCCACATTTATTAGATGAATATTGCTTAAAAGCAGATTTTGTTTTCCATTTAGCGGGCGTGAATCGTCCCAAGGAAGAAGAAGAGTTTATGGAAGGAAATTTCGGTTTCACCTCAGTTCTTCTAGATAAACTAAAGGAATACAACAATACCTGTCCAGTAATGATATCATCCTCTATTCAAGCTGCTCTTAACAATGCTTATGGTCGCAGTAAGAAAGCTGGAGAAGATCTTTTACGAAAATATCAAAGAGAAACTGGAGCGAAAGTCTACATTTACCGATTCTCTAATTTGTATGGAAAATGGTCGAAACCAAATTATAATACGGTAGTAGCGACTTTTTGTTATAAAGTGGCTCGAGGTGAAGAAATAACCGTTAATGATAAAAATGCGGAAATTGAACTTTGCTATATTGATGATGTTGTTAAGGAATTGCTGCACTGCCTTCAAGCAAAACCATTTATTGTCGACGACTTTTGTTCAGTAAGAGAAACGGATACAGTAACTGTGGGCACTTTGAGAGATATAATTCTTTCTTTTAAAGAAAGTAGAATAAATCTATCTGTACCTCAATTGAATCGTAGAATAGAAAAAAATCTGTATAGTACATTTCTTAGCTTTTTACCAGAGGATGAGTTTTCATATCCTTTAAAGATGAATATCGATGATCGCGGATCATTCACCGAATTTTTGAGGACTGAAGATCGCGGACAAGTCTCAATTAATATTTCAAAGCCGGGGATTGTTAAAGGAAATCACTGGCATCATACCAAAAATGAGAAATTTTTGGTAGTAAGTGGAAAAGGCGTCATCCGCTTTAGAAAGATTGATTCTAAAGAAATCATTGAGTATTTCGTTTCTGGTGAGAATTTAGAAGTAGTCGATATACCTGTTGGCTATACCCATAATATTGAAAATTTAGGGGATACTGACATGGTCACTGTTATGTGGGTAAACGAAACGTTTGACCCTGAAAATCCTGATACTTATTACCTGGAGGTCTAGCATTGAAAAAATTAAAAGTTATGACAGTCGTCGGGACTCGTCCTGAAATCATTCGCTTATCTGCAGTTATTAATCGTTTAGAGAGTTCTAAAGCGATTGACCATGTACTTGTACATACTGGTCAAAACTATGATTATGAACTAAATGAAGTTTTCTTTGAAGACTTTAAATTAAAGAAGCCAGATTATTTTTTGAATGCAGCAACAGGTACAGCCATTGAAACCGTTGGGAATATATTGATCAAAATTGATCCGATTCTTGATGAAGTAAAACCAGACGCATTTTTAGTCTTGGGAGATACTAATAGTTGTTTATGTGCAATTGCAGCGAAGAGGAGACATATTCCAATTTTTCATATGGAAGCTGGAAATCGCTGTTTTGATCAAAGAGTACCAGAAGAAACAAATCGAAAAATTGTAGACCATACAGCTGATATTAATTTAACGTATAGTGATATCGCCAGAGAATACTTATTGAGAGAAGGGCTTCCAGCGGATCGAATCATTAAAACCGGTAGTCCCATGTTTGAAGTGCTGAATTCTAGAAAAGAAGATATTGAGAACTCACCTATTTTGGAAAAACTAAGTCTTAAGCAAAATGAGTATTTTTTAGTATCAGCACATAGGGAAGAAAATATTAGTTCAAAAGAAAATTTTCATGATTTAGTGGATTCACTAAACTCAATTGCTGAAGCATATCAATATCCAATTATTATCAGTACCCATCCTCGGACAATGAAAATGATAGAATCAGAGGGTATTCAATTCCACGAATTGATTCAAACCATGAAACCTATGGGATTTAATGATTACAATAAGCTTCAAATGAATGCTAAAGCTGTTTTAAGTGATAGTGGTACGATTAGTGAAGAAGCGTCGATTCTTGGATTCAAAGCTCTAAATATCCGTCAGGCACATGAAAGACCAGAAGCTATGGAAGAAGCTAGTGTGATGATGGTTGGGTTGAAGAAAAACAGAATTCTTGAAGGATTAGAAGTTATAGAGACACAAGAAGATGATACTCTCCGACAAGTATCAGATTATTCAATGCCAAATGTGTCTGAAAAAGTATTACGGATTATTGTTTCTTATACAGATTATGTGAAACGTAAAGTATGGAATGAATAAATAAAACTGATTATGGAATTTATATTCATAGAAGAATCAATGTTATTTAAATATGATTTTAGTAATCCTTACAATATTATGAAGATTATTAAAAAATTCTTGTTACTAATTCAGGATTGTATTTTAATAATACGAATAAATAATTACTCTGTTAATTATATGGGAAAATATAAGATAAAAGAATTTTGGAGAAAAAGCTTTTTGATTAAGTATATTAAAAAACTTTTACTTGAATGATCTTTTAACTGGTATAACTATCAATTTAATATGCTACATCTCAAACTTCCGCCAATCAAACAAATAAATCACCCCAATTGCTTTAAACGTCAAATAGATAAAATGACCATAATTATGGCCAATCAGATGTAACGCATCTGCGGAAGCTCCTTTATTCGACCAAAGAGTAAAACCTAATATAATGGCTAAGATCATCAGACCTTTTCCTAATGCAAAGACAATTGTTTTTGCAGGGAGGGGTCTTTTTTTTGTGAGGAAAAAGCCGAATAAAAGGACAAAGTTAACTAGTAACAAAAAGTGTGCAGCAGCTGTCCATAAGGTCATTGTTCCTGTAGGTGTAAAGAAGTCGGTGAAAACGCAAGCGACGACTGCAGTCAAATTTAGCAAGTATAGAGGAAGGCGGAAGGTTGGTTTCTTTTCTTCACTCTTTATTCCTGGTTCATCTGCTAATTGTTCTGGTTTTAGTAGTGACTCTAAATCGATTTGATAGAGATCACTTAATTTGATCAGTGTGTCGATGTCTGGGGTACTTCGGTTGTTTTCCCAATTTGAGATCGTTTGTCTAGTAACAAATAATTTTTCGGAAACTTCTTGTTGGGTGAGTCCTAATTTCAAGCGACTCTCTTTTAATTTTTCAGCTATAGTCATTTCAATGCTCCTTCTGACCTATCCTATCATAAAGCGGTTCAAAGAAACAATTGTAAAGCTCGATTTAACGAAAAAATGCACAAGTTCTTTTCTTTGTTCTTAAAAGATTAAATTTAAATGAGCTTATGTCAGATATTCCTAAAAAATTTCCTGAAAGTGCTCGATTTTTTTCAGTGAATCCTTCACCTGTAATAAGTAACAATTGTCATATATGAAGTAATAAATGTTCAAAGATAGCACATATTGAGAGTAGAAGATAGACTTGCTCGAATCATTCAAAAAAAGAAAGTCACGATCAAGTAAAAAATAGTCTCCTTTTTTGAAAATGAAATCATTGATAAAACAAGGATGCAAAGAAGATTTGCGCTGGTTTGCACTGGATTTGCTTGAAGGTAAGGGTGCTTGAATTATAAAATTCTGAAGAGGTGATGCAATGCGATGACAAGTGAATTAAGTATACATACGATCAATGGTATTTCATGTGTCCGCATAAAAAATTTTTGATAGGAGTGGATAATACGCTAAATAAAAAATTGTTTGTAAATTAAAAATCAATAAATTATAATGATTTTTAGGCGTAAAAAAAGTTTGGATAAAAAGGTTTTAATTTTGAAAAAGAAGGTTAAGGTGAAAGTTTGTGAAAAAGAAGTTTAAATCTATTCTATCTTTAGTAATCTTATTAAGTGCTGCGGTGGTAACGCCAGCATTTCAGGTAGTGGCGGAAAGCCAAGTGTTTTCAGAATCTCCGCAGGTGGATCAGGAAGAAGTGAAAACTGTACAATCTGATGATACGAATGCTTCTGCGGATGCTGGACAAGCTACCTCTCAAGTAGAAAATCCTACGCTAACAACAACGACCTCAGCGCGCGTGGATGCTGAGAACGAACAAACACAAGCAAGTAGTGACAGTAAAGAAGCCATCAGCGGATCAGAAAATAAAGAAGAACCTGCTGCAAGCCCTGTAAATAATGTCCCTTCTTCTGTTGATCCGTCGTCTGCAAGAGCTGCCAATGCGCAACTGACGGTTCAAGTTTTAGATAGTAATTCAAACCAGCCAATCCAAGGCGCTTATTTCACATTGACCCCCTCGACATCTGGTGAAGTGACGTTGTTAGTCACGGACAGTTCAGGAAAGGTAACGATTCAGGTTCCTTCAGGGGGCTACTTTATTAAGCAAGTGGGTACAACGAATCAAAGATTGAACTACGCATTTACATCGATTGGAAATTCTATCAATTTGCAAGCAGGAGAAACCAAAACATTGGCACTTTATGAGCGTCAAATTGTAGGCGAGTATGCTTTTGGAGATAGCCCCGATACGATTCATATTCCTGTAAACAGTAACTTCGATTTCTCAACACAGGCATTAGGGATCGAGGCGTTTAAGTTAAATTTTAGCGGCAACATAGAAAAAAGTATTTCTGACTCACAGATCTTTCCGTACTACACAAATGTTGATCCGAGCAAACCGGGGACTTACGTAGCAATTTTTATGGCTAGACAAGCCTCATATAGTGTATATACAACCCATGTAGTCAATGTCATTGTTGACCCGGAGCAGGTGGGAGAGGTAACTGTCAGATATCTTAATACTCAAGGGCAAGAAATCCTTGAAACGAAGACTTTATCTGGTACCATTGGTGCTTCATATGATGCTAGTACGGATGAGTATAAGTTATCAATTGACGGTTACACCCTAGACGAAAGCCAATTACCAGAAAACAGTAAAGGCGTATTTAGTGAAACAGCACAAACCATCACCTACATTTACACAAAAAATCCTGTACCAGCAGCGGATGTCACGATTGAGTATGTAGATTTAGAAGGCAACGAAATCCACGCTAGTCAAACGATTAGCGGGAATGTAGGCGACTCTTTCGATGTAAGCACAGATCAATATAAACTATCGATCGATGGCTATACACTAGACGAAAGCCAATTGCCAGAAAATAGTAAAGGTGTATTTGGCGAAACGGCGCAAACCGTCACCTATATCCACACAGAAAATCCGATACCAGCAGCGGATGTAACAGTCGAGTACGTGGATACAGAAGGCAACGAAATTCACGCTTCACAAACGATCAGTGGAAACGTAGGTGAGTCTTACGATGCCAGCACGAAGAACTATCAATTAGTGATTGAAGGCTACACCTTAGACGAAAGCCAATTGCCAGAAAACAGTAAAGGCGTATTTAGCGAAACGGCACAAACCGTCACCTATATCTACACAAAAAAACCGATACCAGCAGCAGATGTGACGGTCGAGTACGTGGATACAAAAGGCAACGAAATTCACGCTAGCCAAACGATCAGTGGAAACGTAGGCGACTCTTACGATGCTAGTACAGAAAAATATCAACTAGCAATCGAAGACTACACATTGGATGAAAGCCAATTGCCAGAAAATCTTAAAGGTGTCTTTAGTGAAACAGCACAAACCGTCACCTATGTGTATACAAAGAATCCGATACCAGCAGCGGATGTAACGGTCGAGTATGTGGACACAGAAGGCAACGAAATTCACGCTAGCCAAACGATCAGTGGAAACGTAGGCGACTCTTACGATGCCAGCACAAAAAAATATCAACTAACAATCGATGGCTACACCTTAGACGAAAGCCCATTGCCAGAAAATCTTAAAGGTGTCTTTAGTGAAACAGCACAAACCGTCACCTATGTGTATACAAAGAATCCGATACCAGCAGCGGATGTAACAGTGGAGTATGTGGATACAGAAGGCAAAGAAGTTCATCCTTCTCAAGTTATCAGTGGAAATGTGGTCGAGTCTTATGATGCTAGCACAGAAAAATATCAACTAACAATCGATGGCTACACCTTAGACGAAAGCCCATTGCCAGAAAATCTTAAAGGTGTCTTTAGTGAAACAGCACAAACCGTCACCTATGTGTATACAAAGAATCCGATACCAGCAGCGGATGTAACGGTCGAGTATGTGGACACAGAAGGCAACGAAATTCACGCTTCACAAACGATCAGTGGAAACGTAGGCGACTCTTACGATGCCAGTACAGAAAAATATCAGCTAACAATCGAAGGCTACACCCTAGATCAAAGCCAATTACCAGAAAATAGTAGAGGTATGTTTAGTGAAACAGCGCAAACCGTCACCTACATTTACACAAAAAATCCTGTACCCGCAGCTGATGTCACGATTGAGTATGTAGATTTAGAAGGCAACGAAATCCACGCTGTTAAAAAAATTAGCGGTAATGTGGGCGACTCTTTCGATGCAAGTACAGATCAATATAAACTATCGATCGATGGCTATACACTAGATGGAAGCCAATTGCCAGAAAATAGTAAAGGTGTATTTGGCGAAACGGCGCAAACCGTCACCTATATCTACACAGAAAATCCGATACCAGCAGCGGATGTCACAGTGGAGTACGTGGATACAGAAGGCAACGAAATTCAGGCTTCTCAAACGATTAATGGAAACCTAGGCGACTCTTACGATGCCAGCACAGAAAAATACCAACTAACAATCGAAGACTACACTTTAGACGAAAGCCGGTTGCCAGAAAATCTTAAAGGTGTCTTTAGTGAAACAGCACAAACCGTCACCTATATCTACACAAAAAATCCGATACCAGCAGCGGATGTCACAGTGGAGTACGTGGATACAGAAGGCAACGAAATTCAGGCTTCTCAAACGATTAATGGAAACCTAGGCGACTCTTACGATGCTAGTACAGAAAAATATCAACTAGCAATCGAAGATTACACATTGGATGAAAGCCAATTGCCAGAAAATCTTAAAGGTGTCTTTAGTGAAACAGCACAAACCGTCACCTATATCTACACAAAAAATCCCGTACCAGCAGCGGATGTCACAGTGGAGTACGTGGATACAGAAGGCAACGAAATTCACGCTTCTCAAACGATCAGTGGAAATGTAGGTGAGTCTTACGATGCCAGCACGAAGAACTATCAATTAGTGATTGAAGGCTACACCTTAGACGAAAGCCAATTACCAGAAAATAGTAAAGGTATGTTTAGCGAAACAGCGCAAACCATCACCTATGTGTATACAAAGAATCCGATACCAGCAGCGGATGTAACGGTCGAGTATGTGGATACAGAAGGCGAAGAAATTCATTCTCCTCAAACGATCAGTGGAAACGTAGGCGAATCTTACGATGCTAGCACAGAACAATACCAACTAAAAATCGACGGTTACACCATAGATAAAAGCCAATTACCAGAAAATCTTAAAGGCGTATTTAGCGAAACAGCGCAAACCGTCACCTACATCTACACAAAAAATCCGATACCAGCAGCGGATATAACGGTCGAATACGTAGATACAGAAGGCAAAGAAATTCATCCTTCACAAACGATCAGTGGAAACGTAGGCGAGTCTTACGATGCCAGCACAAAAAAATATCAACTAACAATCGACGGCTACATAGTAGACGAAAGTCGACTGCCGCAAAATGCCAAAGGCACATTCGGTAAGGAAGAGGCAACTGTGACGTATGTTTATACAAAAGAAAACGTAGCAACCGCCGTTATTTCTGATAAAAAAGAAAAAGAACCAACGGCGACTGTTGTTTCGAAAAAAAGCGCTTCTGCACAAAGATTGCCGCAAACCGATGAACAGGGGACGTTGTTCCCGTTTGTAGTTGGTTTGTTCTTTATCGCCACAGCAAGCTGGCTTTATTTCAGAAAGCGAAAATAGTGATTAAGTAAGCCCTTGGGGAAAGGCGGTACTAACTATCAAAAAGGACAGCTAGGCTTCAGCTGTCCTTTTTGATGCTTATTTACCTAAAAATGAAATGAATCCCAGGGAATCATAAAGAAAATGGCAGATCCAGCTGATCCATACGCTATTGGATTTTTTCCAAACGTAGTTGAGTGCCAATCTGGCAGGCATCAAGGTGATCAATAATTGAGCTGGATGAAAGCCGTACGCTGGAATGTGCCACAAAGCGAATAGCACACTGCAAATGATGGATGACCAGGCAAATGAAAGGCCTCTTTTCTGCAACGCCAACAAGAGGTTGGTGCTAAGCAATTCTTCTCCCATCAGCATAAAGGGAACTTGCAAAAAGACCATTTGGACAGTGATGGTTTCGCTGATCGAGTTGGTTGTTGGTTGTCCAAAAATAGCGGCATAAATAAAGGAAAAGAACACGCCAGTCAAAATGACGAAAGGGACGCCCCACAATAAAACGGTAAACCGAAAATGTTTGAACTGCTCCAAAAAGGTTGCTCGTAAGAGAAAATACCCTGCGCTAAATGCGAAGACCAGATTCCAGATGGTACCGATGATCGATAACACGGAATCATTTAGTGGAGTATATGGAAGTAATTGATAGGTTAACCCTATGATTAAGGTGAGAACGAATAAATAAACTGCTGATTTGTGTTTCATTTTGAACACATCCTTCATAGTAATTGCCACATGCTGAATTATAAACAGAAAAAACATCAAAGTACAAAAAGATATCTCTCATTATTTTTAAACAAAAAGAAAAAGCAGTGAACACGATATCATACTTGGCAGAATTGGTTTTCTTAAAAGCAGAATAAAGGATTTCTAAGAACAATTCTCAAAATTTGTGAACAAAAAGAGAAGTTTATAAGAATCTCTGTAACACTGTTGAAATATTATTACGCTTATGTTACATTTTGTTTACGTTATTATGTTTGAGGGAGAATGTTTATGAAGAAATCAAGCAATGATTCAAATAATTCACAACATAGAGAAGCGACTTCTGAAAAACAAGCACCTATTTCGAGGGTCGAATCACATCAAAAGCAAACAACGGGAACGACAAGACGCACGCCAACCGCCAATCGTCAAGTTTCTAAAAAGAAGCCAACCCATCGCAAGTATCTCTTTTCATTGATGACGCTGCTGACAATCGTCATTATCGCCACTGGCGGCTATATCGCTTTTACTTTGAAGCAGCAAGAAGCATTGGCACGCGAAAAATATGAAGCTGCCGCGCAAAAGCTATTAGCATCGATCCAAGAAGAGCAGGACAAAGAGGGAATTCCCGCAAAACTTGAAACATTGTCTGATGGGGACAAAAAAGAATTGATTTTCCGACCAAAAGAAGAAAATGCCATCCCTGTAAAGGATGCAAGTCAGAAATTATCGACCATGGCGAACAAGCTATGCAAAAAGCACGCCGACAAAGAGACCGTTACGATCGCTCGGATTCAAGCACAAGCAGTTGCATCAAAAGTGTCAACCTATTCCTTAAAAGCGGACAGCTATGTTTGGAATCGGGAGACTGGGCGGTTTGAAGATGCGGATAGCGTGGTTGCCGATCCAATTTTTATTTCCGAGAAAACCGGCAATGAATTATCCTTGAAAGACTTGGTTCCAGATGAAGGCAGCTTGTTAGAGGTCCAGCAAGTGATTCAACAAAAGCTTTTGGATCAAGTCAAAGAACCGACTAAAATCATTGATGCGGTCTTGGGGATGGACCGAATCACCTATGATTCAAAGTTTACTTATGATCCTGAAAAAATAACGCTCCAGTTGCCGCAAAATCAAACAGGTGTATCCGAGATCACTTTGGCTTACAAAGAGATTGCGCCCTTTATTGATCCAGAGCTGGTCAATGCGGATCAATTGAAAGAGCAACAAGCGATGTTAGACGAAAACAAAAAATATGTTGCGTTGACTTTTGATGATGGACCAAATGATACTTCGACATTGGATCTCTTAAAAATCTTGAAAGACAATGATGTGAAGGCAACGTTCTTTGAATTGGGTCAGATGGTGGATCGATATCCTGAAGTCGCGAAAAAAGTCCATGAGGAAGGACATGAAATTGCCAGTCACTCCTATTCACATCCCCAATTAAATACGTTGTCGCCAGAGGAGGTCAAAGCGGAAATAACCAAGACTGACAAAGCCATCTATCAGGCGACAGGGGTCTTGCCTAAGAATTTGCGCCCGCCATATGGGGCGATCGATCAGCAAAGCGCCCAAGCGGCAGGAAAATCGATCATTCAATGGAGTGTTGATACCGAGGATTGGAAGCTAAAAGATCCGAACAAGATTTTGAAGGTCGTCCAAAACAATGTTTACGATGGATCGATTATTTTGCTTCATGATATTCATCCGAAATCTGTTCAAGCCGTGCCGGGTATCATCAAAGCACTCAAAGCGCAAGGCTATGAATTTGTGACGGTCGATCAATTGCTCAATGGCAGCCAAAAACCAATGTATCAATACTTTGGTGCGACAGACGAACGCAGCGTTAGCTAATAGCTGAAAAAGGAAGTGATGGCAATCATCACTTCCTTTTTTTATTAAACGAACGCTGCAGTTGCCGCTTTATCACTCGGAGGAGGCAAATGCTCGGAGGTAGTCATCATCCAGCAGCAAAGCAAAATCATCGGCAAGGGCACCTTGATCCAATTCTCGCATGATAGCTAGCATCTTTGTGGTAATCCTTTTGCCTGCTTTTTTGTCACCGGTTCTTAAGAGCAACACGCCTTGGAAAAACTTGCAGACGGCTTGGTGGAAAAATTCTTTGTAGTCTGTCGCCAAAAGTTTTAACTGGACGACGAGAACTTCCGTCGCATCGTATTGCTGGTGTTTTAGCGTATATTCGATCAAATTGATCAGTAGTGCGCAATAGATTTCCCGACCTTTTTCCATATCGATGTAGTATTCGAGCATCTTGGATACTTTTTTAAAGAAGAGGAAATTATGGTCGTTGTCCAAAAGATCGATGGTGTTGCCAAAGAGTTGGATTTCTTGTAACGTCCAGCTCTCAACATCAACGAGATAGGAGATAATCGTTTGACGATCACATTCCAAAACCGCACGTTTCCGATAGACGCCATGCTCTGCCAAGCATTGCAGCATGCGAATCCGTGAGCGAACCTCCGCGATGCGGACATTGTTCAATCGGCTAGAGGTTTGCTGCAGCTCCTGTAATAGAAGTTGTAACTGGTTGATATCGTGCTTGTTTGAATATTGCGTGTACCGATGGTTGTAGCTGTTTTGCTCATCCAGCCGATAGCCATTTGCGATATAGAGAAATTCATCGATATCCATTGATAGATTTTCTAAGATTTGCAACAGTAGGTTGGCAGCAATCTGATGCTTGCCTTTTTCAAATTCGATGGCATAGGATTTTGAAATAATCGTGCCATAGACTTCTTTTTGGGTGAAGCCTTTTTTCAATCGGATTTGTCTGATCGTTTCGCCATACATAAGAAAGCCTCCGCTCTCATTGAATTAATGAAATCATGTATCCCCATTATAGTAAAACAAGTCCAGTGTAGGAATTAAAAAGGTCTTATATTTCAGACCTCAACTTATTTCATGAGAAAACAGTTGGTAGTTTTTGTGATGATTGCTAGTTAGACAGATACAAATATAAACCAAATCAATTGAAAAACGTGAGAACGCCGGGTTCTCACGTTTTTTTTATTTCTCATGGCGACCTTTCTTTCGAAAGAAAAGTAGTCCAGCAATTCCAATGACCATTATCCCAACAGCTTGCATCAAAAAGGATAAAAGACTATTTTCGCCTGTTTTGGGTAAATAGCTATTGTCAGCTGCAGTGTATGATTTGATCTGTTGCTTATGATTTAGTCGGGTATTTTCGCGCTCTTCAGTATTGTCAAAGTTTTTCTTAGATAGTTCTTTAGGTCTTTGTTGAACAAGTTTTTTTCTGATCGATTTGACTCTAGAAGGAGTGTTGCTTTTCTGTTGTCTATGAATGCCGTTATCCAAATTTTTCGTTGTCGTTGCTTTAGATGACGGAAGGGCTGCAATCTGTTCTTTTCCGTTAGGGTGAACAATCGTCATTGCTTTAGGTTCAGCATTGACAGGAATTCCAGGTTGCGGGAATTCCGTTTGGTTTAAAGGTGTCGGTATCTTACTAGGTACAGCCATCGGAATTTTCATCGGAACCAGAAATTCCTGCTTTTGGTTGATTACAGTTGGCGTAGCACCAGGTACAGCATAAGGCACTTTATTCGGCACCAAAGAATCAATGGGTACTAAAGGAGCAGGAATTTTCTCAGGTACAGCCATCGGAATTTTCGTCGGAACCAGCAATTCCTGTTTCTGGTTGATCACAGGTGGTGTAGCACTAGGTACAGCATAAGGCACTTTATTCGGCACCAAAGAATCAATGGGTACTAAAGGAGCAGGAATTTTCTCAGGTACAGCAATTGGAGTTTTCGTCGGAACCAGCAATTTCTGCTTCTTGTTTATGAGAGTTGGCGTAGCACCAGGTACAGCATGGGGAGCGCTCGTAGGTATTACCTCTTGTGCCACTTTACCTGAAGGTTTTGGAACAGCAGGCGGGACCGCTTGAGGCGTTTTTATGGGTTCTATAGTCGATGCAGGTTGCTCGGGTTCGTCAGGTTTCATTTCTGGAACGGCAAATGGTTCTTTTGAGGTAGGAATAGTTTGCTCATTTTGTTTTTTCAGCGCTGGTATCTGCTGTGGTTGACATACTGGTTGTTTTTGTGAAGGAACTTGCATAGTCGGATGAGGAGCGGGCTCCTGTGTAGGTTTACTTAATTGCTCGTTTGCAATCAGTTGCTCCGCATATTCCTTGGGAACGACTTTGCCTTCGTCATACCAATAATCACCATCTTTTAATAAGACGTGATGAGTGATTGGATCGGTCAAAAATGATGCGCTTTTTTCCTGTGCGAAGCAGGTTTTAACAGTGAAGGTTCCTAAAATTGCGGTGGTCATTAAACTTGTTACGATTTCTTTTTTCATAATCTTCTCCCTTACATTTCTTTCTCAGACAAAACTAAGACATATCAATACAAGAATCATTACTAACCAATCCATCTTCTCATGCTCCTTATGTGGTATTAGAAGAAGACGATTGGGCAGCAGCGTTTCCTTCTTACCTGCAAGTATAAACAAAAAGAAGCGAGTGAACGCTTACGTCTAAAATATAAGACCAAATAGCTACTGAAGAATTTCCCTGAAAGAAAAAAGTAGGTGGTGGTTGAAGAAATTTCATTTCATGATTGCGCACGCTCGATTTTAATAGGAGATTTTCATTCCTTTTTTCACAGAACGTTCTGGGAGCTTTTCGAGCCCTTTTTTTCGTCGGTAAGAGTTATTTTAGACAATATCGTGAAAAACGCCCAAATTATTTTTGTTTTTTTTATTTTCTCAGGTGAAAAACGGGGTTGAAAACAAGAAAAAACAACATCATCGTTTTTCTCTCCTGTTGCGTAGAAAGAGACAAATGTAATCGTATTCATTATGTTGATTAATTATAAGGAATAAGATGCTTTTTTTGATAAAAAATGATAACTTTTTATCGTTGTGCACCCGTTTATAAGATAAATATAAATAATATGTGCTTGTTTATAAAATAAATGTTTTATGTTTTGTAACGTTAATTTCAGTTTTTTTTTAATTATTTATCGTGTTTATAATTTGTTGTAAAGAAATAAATTTGCTAGAATTTTGGTAAACAGTGTGTTTGTTTAGTTATTTAATTTCTAAGTTTCACAAGTGCGTTCTAAAATGCTGTGAAACGATTTGAACAAAAATCACTGGGTTTTTCAGAAAGCATGCGAAAAAATCTTCGCTTTGCGATCGGTAACTTTTGTTTTCTCTCTATGCCTTTGGGTGTTGGGTTGAAATAGATTTTCATCTGGTTTAAAAGGGGGCAGGAATCATTCCAGAGATCATCAGTTTTATCTTTTGTCGGTTAAATTTTTTCGAACAGGAGGAGAATGAATGAAAGGCATTAATTACAAAAAGCTCATGGATTCAAAGAAAAACACACGCGTTCGAACAAAGAAAAACATTATTGCGAATTTAACTGTCAGTGGGATGCTGTTGACGAGTACGGTGGTCGTGCCAGCAAGTTTGTTATGGGCACCAACGACGGTTGAAGCTGCTTTGGTTTCAGCTGAACTTTTCTCAGATATCACAGCGTCTAATAACTCAGGCACGAGTGCGTCTGCACCTTATGCAACGCCTGGGGCAACGAACCAAGTCAATTTATCGATTTCTGGATCAAATGCAGTAACGGTTGATGTCTTGAATGGGGATAAAGTCGCAGTTGTTGGGGTTCCTCAAGGGCTTACTGGTTTGGTTCAACTCGCAGGAAATGCGTCGATTTCCACCAATGTGACACTACAACTGGGGAATTTCCCAGCCTTGCAAACCTTGATCGGGACAGTCACACCAGCAGTCAATACCTTGATCAGTACGGTGGATGGGATCGTCAATCAAAATTTAGCTGACGCATTGGATATTCCGCCAACAATCCTACCCGGCGTACCAAATCCGTTGTATACGGCGGCTTCAATCGTGGATGTCAGCCAAGTGATCTCCGTCAACTTAGCTGAAATTACGACCCAGTTAGACTTATTAAATCAACTTGGACAATTTGGCCAAGCGAATTTTGAAGTTCCAGCTGGATTAACCGAAAACGAACGTGCCCTGATTGCCAATGTGGATGATGGTTTATTTATCGTTGTCAATCAGCGCATCAATCAAATTCTTGATAATTTACAAGCGGCACAGATTCAAGTCAGTATTCTAGATGGTGCCAGTGGAATTCCTGGAATAAGCACATTAATCGGACAAATCAATACACTGGTTCAAACAACAGTCAATACCGCCAAAGCGACTTTAAATGGCACGGTTGAAACTGCTCAAAATGTCTTGAATGCTACGACAGATCTAGCAGATCAAGTCGCTTCTGCTTCTGTTTTAGGTCAAACAAACGTGGTGATTCCAACGAATGTTACCAGTCCGACCTATGCACAATTGGTTGAAAATGGTGTGGCGAATCCTTCCACTCCTTACGAAGCTCGCTTCGAAGCAACGATGTCTCAGCTTGACCTCATCACCATTGATTTATTTACGGATGCTGACGGCAATAACTCGATTTGGTTTGCACCAGACACACCAGAAGATCAAACCGATACACCAACGATCAATCCACTGACAGCAGGGGAAACGACGATCAGCGGAACAGCTGAGCCAGGCGCAGCCATCACATTGGCGATCAACGGCGGTGCACCTATTACCACAACCGCAGATGGTGACGGCAATTGGACGACCGATGTCCCTGAATTGGTAGAAGGTGATACAGTCACAGCAGTAGCGGAAGCGGATGGGGAATCAGCGAGTGAACCTGCGACGGCAACGGTAGCAGCACCAGTGGTCAATGCCCCAACGGCTTCGATTACAGGAAACAGCACCGATGGGTATCCTGTGACGGGGACAGCCGCAGCAAATGCAGCCATTGAAATCACCAATGCCGAGGGTGAAGTCGTTGGCACTGGCACGGCAAATGAGAACGGCAACTACAGTATCACGTTGAACCCAGCAGATGTAGCAGAAAATGAAAACTTGAATGTTGCTGCAATCGTTACTGCTGGCGGTCAAACGTACCGCAGTGGCAATACGCCAATCGTCGTTCCAGCAGACGATGCCGAGCAACAAACGGGAACACCAACGATCCAACCAGTGACTGCCGGGGATACAAGCGTCAGCGGAACGGCTGAGCCTGGTGCCTCGATTACTGTGACCGTCAACGGTGCAGATCCGATCGTGACGGAAGCCGATGAAGAGGGCAATTGGCGTGTTGATGTGGACGAAGTGTCAGAGGGCGATACGGTTTCAGCTGTCGCCGAACTAGAAGGACAAACACCAAGTCAGCCAGCAAGTACCACCGTGTCCGCCTTGACGGTCAATGCCCCAACGGCTTCGATCACAGGAAATAGTCAAGAGGGCTATCCAGTGACTGGAACAGCTGCACCAAATGCGGCCATTGAGATCACCAATGCGGATGGCGAAATTGTCGGAACAGGTACTGCCAATGAGAATGGCGTTTATACGGTGACGTTAGATCCAGCGGATGTTGCCGCGGAAGAAACCTTGAATGTGACGGCGGTTGTGACCGCTGGCGGCGAAACCTATCGAAGCAACCCAACACCTGTTGTGGTGCCTGCAGATATCCTGCAGACGGAAACACCAACGATCGATCCAGTCAGTGCTGGAGATACAACTGTTAGTGGGACAGCCGAACCGGGGGCCACGGTAACGATCACGCTTCTCCTGAAGGCGACCCAATCACGGCTGAAGCCGATGATGAAGGCAACTGGGAAGCAACGGTTCCTGAATTGGCAGAAGGCGATTCCGTGACGGTCGTAGCTGAGTCTGAAGGCAAAGATCCGAGTGCCCCAATCACCGTTAGTGTAAGCGGTTTAACCGTGGCGGCACCAACGGCTACGATCACTGGAAGTAGCACAGATGGGTATCCAGTAACGGGAACAGCGACTGCCAATGCAGCGATTGAAATTTTGAATGAAGCAGGCGATGTCGTTGGTAGTGGAACAGCCGATGATGAAGGCAACTTCACGATCACCATTGATCCTCAAGAGGTGGCAGCTGGCGACAACTTGCGGGTGGAAGCGATCGTGACGGCTGGTGGTGAAGACTATCGCAGTACAGGCACACCGCTTGTAGTTCCTGCAGATGATGTAGAAAACTTGACGGAAACACCAACGATCAACCCAGTAACAGCTGGGGATACGACTGTCAGCGGAACGGCTGAACCAGGGGCACAGTGACGATCACGCTGCCTGAAGGCGATCCGATCACGGCAGAAGCCGATGACGAAGGCAATTGGGAAGCGACGGTTCCTGAATTATCAGAAGGCGATACGGTAACAGTCGTTGCCGAAGCTGAAGGCAAAGATCCAAGTGCACCGATTACCGTGACCGTTGATGGTGTTACGGTCAGTGCACCGAGCGCTTCCATCACAGGCAATAGCACGGATGGCTATCCAGTCAGCGGAACAACGACACCGAATGCGGCAATTGAGATTTTGAATGAAGCAGGCGATGTTGTTGGTAGCACGACGGCGGATGACACGGGTGCTTATACCGTGACCCTAGATCCAGCCGATGTGGCGCCAGAAGAAGCCTTGCGGGTAGTGGCAGTTGTGACAGCGGGCGGTCAAGACTACCGCAGTAATGCCACACCAATCACCGTACCAGCAGACATTGAACAAACAGGGACACCAACGATCGATCCGGTCACAGCAGGGGATACCACGATTAGCGGAACGGCAGAACCAGGGTCGACGGTTACTGTGACGATCACCGATCAAGAACCAGTAACGGCTGAAACGGATGACGAAGGAAACTGGCTTGCAGAAGTGCCGGCAGTCTCTGGTGGCGATACAGTTACGGTCGTTGCGCAAGCCGAAGGCAAAGAGCCAAGCGCGCCAATCAGCGTTGGAGTCGCAGGAGTGACCGTAGCAGCACCGACAGCGATCATCAGCGGCAATAGTACCGATGGCTATCCAATCACGGGGACTGCTCCAGCGAATGCAGCGATCGAAGTACTGAATGAAGCAGGCGATGTGATTGGTACTGGCACAGCCGATGGGGATGGAAACTATACGGTAACCATTGCACCAGCCGATGCAGCACCAGAAGAAACCTTGTCTGTCGTTGCGATCGTAACAGCTGGCGGGGATGAGTACCGCAGTCCTGTCACACCAGTGACGGTCCCAGCAGATGAGCTTGAACAAACAGCATTACCAACCATCGACCCAATCAATGCAGGGGACACGACGATCAGTGGGACTGCCGAACCAGGCGCTACGGTGACGGTAACGATCCCAGGTGAAGAACCTGTGACTGGTGAAGCCGATGACGAGGGCAACTGGACGGTTGAAGTTCCTGAAGTTTCTGAAGGAGAAACCGTCACAGTGGTCGCACAAGCACCAGACAAAGACCCAAGTGCACCAATCAGTGTTGGGGTCAATGGATTGACGATTGCTACGCCAACCGCGACGATCAGTGGCAATAGTACCGATGGGTACCCAGTAACGGGAACGGCACCAGCCAATGCAGCCATCGAAATCTTGAATGCCGATGACGAAGTAGTAGGTACTGGCACTGCCAATGACGAAGGCCAATATACGATCACGTTGACGAGTGATGATGCGTCTCCAGCTGAAACCTTACGGGTGGTGGCGGTACTCACAGCCGGTGGTCAAGATTACCGCAGTGCGGCTGCACCAATCACAGTACCTTTGGATCAAACTGCAGTCCCAACCATTGAAGCGGTGACAGCCGGCGACACGACCATTAGTGGTACGGCTGAACCTGGCGCGACAGTCTCAGTCACGATTGGGGACGCAGAGCCAGTCACTGCCGAAGCAGATGACGAAGGCAATTGGACGGCAACGGTGCCCGAGGTTTCTCAAGGAGAAACAGTTTCCGTGGTAGCGACCCTCGATGGGGAAACACCAAGTGATGCAGCAACAGTCGTCGTAAATCCACTTAGTGTGGCGACACCGACAGCAGCGATCAGCGGCAATAGTACCGATGGGTATCCAGTTACAGGAACGGCCACGCCGAATGCAGCGATTGAGATCTTAAATGCAGCCGATGAGGTTGTCGGCAGTGGCGAAGCAAATGGGGAGGGTACCTACAGCATCACCTTGAGCAGTAGTGATGTTGATCCTTCAGAACCACTTCAGGTGGTAGCAGTGGTAACAGCTGGCGGCGATGAATACCGCAGTGCGCCGCTTTCCATCGTGGTCCCAGCAGACCAAACGACCACACCAACGATCGATCCAGTGCAAGCAGGGGATACATCTGTTGGAGGAACTGCCGAACCTGGTTCAACGGTGATGGTAGCGATTCCAGGAGAAGATCCAGTGACTGCCGAAACGGATGAGGAAGGCAATTGGACGGTCACCGTACCAGAGCTTTCAGAAGGCGACACGGTCACAGTGGTTGTGGAAGCTGAAGGCAAAGACCCAAGTGAACCAATCAGTGTCGGTGTCGGTGCCTTGAACGTGGCAGCACCAACGGCAACGATCACTGGCAACAGTACTGACGGTTATCTAGTTACAGGGACAGCACCAGCCAACGCAGCCATTGAGATCTTAAATGATGCGGGTGAAGTGGTGGGCAGTGGCACTGCCAATGGAGACGGTGAGTATACGATCACCTTGACAGAAGGTGTTTCTCCAGCAGAAAACTTGCGAGTGGTGGCAGTGGTAACAGCTGGCGGTCAAGAATACCGCAGTCCAGCAACTACTATCGTGGTGCCAGAAGACAACGCAGAAGACCAAACAGCAGCACCGACTGTCGCACCAGTGGTTGCTGGGGATACAACCGTTAGCGGAACGGCTGAACCAGGAGCAGAGGTAACCGTTGAACTGCCAAGCGGTGATACTGTTACTGCAACAGCGAATGACGAAGGTGAGTGGACGGCAACTGTGCCGACGGTTTCTCTAAATGATGTTTTGACAGTTACTGCCTTGGCAGACGGCAAAACAGAAAGCTTACCAGTAACAGTGACGGTGCAAGGGCTGATCGTGGCAGCACCAACGGCAACGATTTCTGGCAATAGTTCAGATGGCTATCCAGTAACTGGTACAGCACCAGCCAATGCGGCAATCGCAATCTTAAATGCTGATGATCAAGTGATTGGCAGAGGGGCAGCCAATGAGAATGGCGTTTACACCGTTACCTTGACCAGTGAAGAGGCATCAGCGGGGGAAACAGTCCGTGTTGTTGCCATCGTTTCCGCAGGTGGGGATGACTTCCGTAGTCAACCAACGATCAATCCAGCAGTGGCTGGCGCAACAGAAATCAGCGGAACAGCCGAACCAGGAGCAACAGTCAGCGTGACGGTCGGTGAGGAAGACCCAATCACCGCTGAAGTTGACGATGAGGGCAATTGGCAAGCTGAGGTACCAGCGCTTTCCGAAGGAACGACTGTTACGGCAGTGGCAGAAATAGAAAATGAAACACCAAGTACACCAGCAACGATCACGGTCGGGGCATTAACGGTGACAGCACCTAGTGCGACCATCAGCGGCAATGCAGCGGATGGCTATCCAGTGACTGGAACAGGACCAGCGAATGCGACCATCGAAATCTTGAATGAAGCTGGCGAGATAGTTGAAACGGGTACGACCGATGATGCAGGGCTTTACACGATCAATTTGACCAGTGAAGACGTCTCTCCTGAAGAAAACTTGACGGTGGTTGCGGTGGTCACAGCTGGTGGCAAGGATTATCGCAGTCCAGCGACACCAATCATGGTGCCAGCTGAACCGGGTGAAAATCAAACAACGGCACCAACGGTTGATCCAATCAAAGCAGGCGATGAAACAGTTAGCGGAACCGCCGAACCAGGCTCAACTGTAACTGTAACACTACCGGATGGCACAGAAGAAACCGCCGAAACAGATGACGAAGGCAACTGGAGTGTCGATGTGCCAGAATTGTCTGAAGGGGATACCATCACAGTCGTCGCAGACAGTGACGGCAAAGACCCAAGTGATCCAATCACTGTCATCGTTGAAGGAGTGACTGTCGCAGCACCAACAGCTTCCATCAGCGGCAATAGCACGGATGGCTACCCAGTGACTGGTACAGCACCAGCCAATGCAGCGATCGAGATCTTGAACGCAGCCAATGAAGTCGTTGGAAGAGGCACTGCCGATGGAGACGGCAACTATACAGTGGCCTTAACTGCTGGAACTGTCGATCCAGAAGAAACCTTAAACGTCGTTGCCATCGTTACAGCTGGTGGGAAAGAGTACCGCAGTAATCCAACAGCGGTCATCGTACCAGCAGATACGGTAGTGGATCAGACAGCAGCACCAACGATCGATCCAATCACGGCGGGGGATACCAGCATCAGCGGAACGGCTGAACCAGGTTCGACCGTGACGATCACCGTACCAGATGCGGAACCAATCACGGCTGAAACGGATGACGAAGGCAATTGGACGGCAGAAGTACCAGAAGTTTCTGAAGGCGATGCAGTCACTGTTGTGGCACAATCACCTGACAAAGAGCCAAGCGCTCCAGTCACAGTTGGTGTAGGTGCATTGACGGTCACTGCTCCTAGTGCAACGATCACAGGCAATAGCACGGACGGCTATCCAGTAACGGGAACGGCACCAACCAATGCCACCGTACAAATCTTGAATAGCGATGGACAAATCGTCGGTTCAGGAACTGCAGACGCAGAAGGAAACTACAGTATCACTCTTGAACCAACAGCTGTTGCACCAGCGGAAAGCTTAACCGTCGTTGCAGTTCTGACAGCTGGCGGCAAAGAATACCGCAGTAACGCGACACCGATCGTGGTACCTTTGGATCAAGAAGAGCAACAAACTGCAACACCAACGATCGATCCAGTCAAAGCTGGCGATACGACGATCAGCGGGACTGCCGAATCAGGTTCAACGGTGACGGTAACGATTGGTGAAAATGAACCGATCACGACCGAAACGGACGAAGAGGGCAATTGGACAGTCGAGGTACCTGAAGTTGCGGAGGGTGATACCGTCACTGTTGTGGCACAATCACCTGAAAAAGATCCTAGCGCGCCAATCACAGTGAGTGTGGATGGCATCACGGTTTCAGCGCCGACCGCGTCCATCACTGGCAATCCAGAGGATGGTTACCCAGTGACGGGGATGGCAGCACCAAATGCAGCGATTGAAATCATGAATGAAGCGGGAGAAGTCGTTGGATCAGGCACTACCGATGAAAATGGCAACTACACGATCACGCTTTCTGGTGAAGCTGTTTCTCCTGAAGAATCACTGAACGTCGTTGCGATCATTACCGCTGGTGGCAAAGACTATCGGAGTAATGCGACACCAATCGTCGTGCCCGTTGAGAATACGATCGATCAAACCGCTACACCAATCATCGAACCAGTCACAGCTGGTGACACGACCTTCACTGGTACTGCTGTAGCGGGAGCGATGGTCACCGTGACGGTAACAGGAGAAGAAGCGGTTGAAACCGAAGCAGATGAAGCAGGAAATTGGTCAGTGGACGTTGCGGAAGTTTCTCGAGATGAAATCGTAACAGCAGTGGCGCAAAGCGAAGGAGAAACCGCCAGTGAACCAGCAACGACCGTTGTTAATGGCATCACGGTCAACGCACCTTCAGCATCCATTACTGGGAATTCCCAAGAAGGCTATCCAGTAACTGGGAACGGGCCTGCCAATGCAGCGATTGAAATTATGAATGAAGCGGGGGATGTCGTAGGAACAGGCACTACCGATGAAAATGGTGACTATACGATCACATTGACTAGTGAGGATGTCGCACCAGAAGAAAACTTATCGGTTGTGGCGATCGTCACTGCTGGCGGGGATGACTACCGCAGTAACGCGACACCAATTGTCGTACCTGTCGATGATGAAAGCATCAAGACAGATACACCAACTATTGACCCAGTCACGGCTGGTGATACAACGATCAGCGGAACGAGTGAGCCAGGTGCTACGATCACCGTTACCATCAGCGATCCGTTAACAAGTAGATTCCTGACCATCTTCGCGGCTGAAGGACCAATCACAACGATCGCCGATCAAAATGGCGACTGGCGTGTTGAGCTATCCGCGGAAGCGACGGAAGATGAAACCGTTACGGTTCTTGCTTTAGCAGATGGCGAAACCCTGAGTGATCCGACGACGACCGTAGTCGATGCTTTGACGGTTGATGCACCGGTTGCTACGATCACTGGCAATCCTACCGATGGCTATCCAGTCTTCGGGAATGGACCAGCCAATGCGACGATCGAAATCTTGAATGAAGCAGGTGACGTTGTTGGAACTGGAACGACCAATGGAAATGGTGCGTTTAGCATCACATTAGATCCAGAGGATGTTTCACCAGAAGAAACCCTTGATGTTGTGGCGATCGTAACAGCAGGTGGCAGAGAATACCGCAGTGCTGCAACACCAATCGTGGTACCAACGGGTGACAATGGCACGGATGGTTCAGATGGTACTGACGGCACGGACGGTACCGATGGCACGGATGGCACCAATGGTTCTGATGGTACGAATGGTACCGACGGAAGCAACGGCGCTTGGGGCAACTGGAGCAATTGGGGAAACAATAATTGGAACAGCAACAATAACAACCAAAGCTGGTGGGGAAGTAAATTCTTACCGAAAACGGGATCAGAAGGAACTTGGTATGCTTCAGTGATTGGAGCAGCAGTCTTCGTTGTCGGAGGAATCGGCTTGTTCTTCAAAGCAAGAAAGAAAAAAGACCAGCAAAAATAGCATCACTTTACCAGCGGAGTGGACATCCTCCGCTGGTATCTCTAGTGAATCAAAACGTTGAAGCATTGATCATCGTTTCGTAAAGAAAGGGTTAGAAATGGTATGGAAAGCAGAAGGAGGGGAAAACGCTTTTACAAATGGACGATCGCTCAGTTGATTTTCTTGTTGACCAGCATCAGTTTCGTCAATTTGTATCTATTAACAACGACCAAAGAAGCCGAGGCGGCTGTGAACGTATTAGATGTGGAAATTTTAAGCAATTTGACGAGTGCCAATACAAGTGGTACTTCAGCAAGTGCACCGTGGCCAGGCAGTGTGACAAATCGACCAGTGACTTTTTCGATCAAAGGGAACGGGGGTTTGAACGCTTCTGTCAATGTCAACGGTGAGGATAAATTTGCTTTGTTGGCGATCCCCGTAGAGTTGAGAACTAGCATCAGTGCCAATGGATCAGCAGCTATCAAAACGTCGACCACAGTCAATATTGCCAATGTCCCGCTTTTGAATGCGATCTTAACAGCGCTTGATTCCTTGACCAGCTCCTTAAATCTCAATCTCGGGATCGTGCAAATCGATTTAACGGCTGTCAATCAGCAAATTTCCTTGCTAAAAACCGTTGGTAATTTAGGAAATGTAGAAATAAGCAGTCCGTTGCAGTTCACCACCCAAAGAGAAGCGTTGTATGCCAATATGAGTTCGAACCTCGGTGTCGTTTTAGGAACCAATGTCCCGCAAATTTTACGGAATTTAAGCACGGCGATTCAAAATACCCAGATCCGAGTGATCGGCATCGATATTGGTGGCGTCGTTCGTGCATTGCTGCAAGGGTTGCTGAATACCCTGCTTAGCACCGTAACGTCAGCGTTGAACAATTTGGCAACCGTTCAAGAACAAATGGCGGATGCAGCTGTTTTAGGAGCAACGGATGTTCAAATTCCGACGCTACTTTCGGGTCCAGGACAGTTGTCCGCAAATTGGACCGCCAATTTTTCGGCTTCTTTGTTGAAGGCAAAGCCGACGGACATCAATCTCTTGAACTTTAGTGCGCTAAATATCAGTAGTCGCCAAACCATGATTTATTTCATGGTCGAAGCACTGACGATGGATCGGACGAATCTGCCGACTCAGCTGAATTTTGGCCGACATGCCATTCAAACGAAAAAGAGTGAGACATGGCGGGCAACCGCCAACGGCGACCAAAGCGCAGCAGCTACAACTGGGATTTTACGGATCAATGATACCCGCAATCGTCAGAAAAAATGGCAAGTCAAGGTCAGACAATCCACCAATTGGGTCAATGGTACGCGAACATTGCCAGCTGCCGAATTAAGGGTTCAGCTTGGAACTGTCAATTCGTCATTTACAGACGGTCGAGTGGTTTTACCTGATAATGCAACGATTGCCCTGCAGCAAAATGTCGAAAAAAATGTGGTGACGTTGGAAAATGCGGCATCGACTGGTGGACTGACTGTTAATTTTTCCCAGTTCAATTTATTTGTACCTGAGAAAACACCTAAATTTCAAGGTCAGTATCGCGCCACAGTCGTGTGGACCGTTTCTGATACACCTTGAAAAGGAAGAGCAGAATGAAAAAAAATTCCCTTGTGCTGCTTCTGATTTTGATGATCGGCAGTTTCTACAGTATCGTTCCATCAGCAGTAGCCAATACGACGACCGGCAACATTGAGTTTTATGAAGGACCAACGGAAACAGCTAGCAGTGATTCCATTGATGAAGAAATTGAACCACCGACCAGTCAAGAAACGGTTACTAACGCAGAAGAACCGCTGCCACAGCTTGCAGAAACCAATCACTTTTGGCTGCCCGTAATAGGCGGATTCTTCATTAGTCTGACATTGATCATTTTCATCAAAAAAAGGAGGATGGCAAAATGATTTCAAAGAAAACGATAATAGGCGCATTGGGGGTATTGACTGCCCTTAGCATTGGTGCGACAGTGCAAGCAGATGACACGACCGGTGTCGTAGAATATACCTCTGGGGGCATCGTGTTTGACCCGGATAAAGGCGGGAGTGATCCCAATACGCAGCTACCAACGAATTTAGATTTTGGTGCCCATGAAATCCAAACAGAAAATGCCGAAACATGGGTGGCTACTACGGATGGAACTGGACTACCTGGGGATGGGTCAACGCTGCAAAGAGGGGCAGTTGCGGTCAGCGATAACCGAGGACAGGCGAACTCTTCTTGGGCGATCAAAGTACGGCAAGCAACCCAATTTACGGCAGGAGACAGCACGTTGGACGGTGCGGTATTAACGGTAGATACGGGGACGTTGACCAATAACTTGAGTTCGCCGCCAACAGGAACCAGTGATATTGCCAATGGCGAGCTTGATTTTGCGGCGATCAACAATGAGTATGCGCTCTTGACCGCCAATGCTGGCGAAGGGATTGGTGAAACGTCGATGCCTTTAGAACAATTTACCCTTTCGATCCCAGCCAATACGGAAAAACAATCAGCAACCTACCAAACGACCCTCGTTTGGACGATCAGCAGTGCACCGACGACCCCATAGGGCAGTAGTCATTGCGTAACAGTTAGCAGAAAAAAAGCAGCTTGCCTGAGCGGCTGCTTTTTATGCTAGCTGATTTTTCTTTCCTATTTTGTGTAGAAAGGATCTGACAGGATGCATCAGAAGAAAGTTCGAGGCAAAGGATTTCAGTATTGGGTAGTAAGTATTCTAACGGTCTTATTTTTCATTGGTACGAGCAGTACGGGGTCAGCAGATTCGCTTGATACCTTCGATGTTCAAATCAAATTGCCAGAGTCACAGCAAGACAAAGAGCTGATGTACTATGATTTGTTGCTGGAGCCCAAGGCAGAAGAAAAACTAGCGGTCATGGTTTCCAATAAAAGCGAGCAACCAATCAATCTACAGCTATCCTTTAATCGAGCGGTCACGAACATGACGGGTGTCGTTGAGTACTCTGGGGCAAATGAAGAAGCAACGCCTTCTGCTCCATACGCGATCGAAGAACTCGTCACCTTAAGTGATGAAACCCTTTCGTTAGCCCCTAATGAGCAAAAAGAAATCACCTTGACAGTCAAGATGCCATCTGAATCCTTTGATGGGATTTTGGCAGGGGGACTATACGTCCAGCAAACCGGCAGTGAAGAATTTCAAGGTAATGTCCAAAACCTACTAGCCAGAGAAGTGGCGGTGTTGCTCCGTAACAAAGAGACCGACATCCCACTAGCGGTCCGGATTGAGGAAGCTCATCTGGAAGAAATCAATCGCCGCAATGTCATCATCGTAGCGGTGGAAAATACAGCGGCAAATTATCTTAGCAAGGCCACGCTTGCTTATGAAGTGTTTCATGATGGACAAGCAACAGCGATCAAAGGGGAAAAAGAGGTCCAATTAGCGCCCAATGCGTTAATGAATTACGCACTGCCATTAGATGGAAACGAACTGCAATCAGGAGAGTATGAAATAAAAACGACCCTCAAAGCAGCTGATCAACAATGGCAAGGAGAGCCCACTTTCCAAGTTGAAAGGCAAGAAGCGCAAGAAAGAAACGAGCAAGATGTCAGTATTGAAGAAACCTCTTCGCCGATCCTTCTCTATTTATTGATCGGTGGTGTTTTATGTCTGATCATCGCCTATTTGATTTGGCATAATCGTAAGCTGAAGCGAGCATTGAATAAAAGTGATGATTAGCAGGTAGTGGAAATCAACGGTGGTTGCAGGAAAAGTCTACTATTATAGTAAAAAATGTTTTCAAATAGCTAAAAGCAGTACCACTCATAAAAAGAATCAGGAAAGAAAACCATTTATCATTGAGAATAAATGGTTTTTTCGTGTTCCGCACGTTTTGTTGAGAACAGTGAAGAGGGAATTTTGACATTCACCAATAGGAGTTCATGTCATCACTGATGAATAATTGTTCTTCAATCATTGAAAGGAGAGAAGCATCCAGTGGAAAATAAATAACGTTTGTGATGTTGGGTTCTGATCGTTTTTTTTCACATGAAATTATCATAAAACTTTACATAATAATGTTTCCGCTTCCCTTAAATTCTTTCATAGATATTGTTAAAAAAACATAATATTTTTCTGTTGGCTACGCTTACTCCCTTATAAAAGCTTTAAGAAAACTCTTTAGCGTGTCTTTTTATCTATAATAGGTTTAGACCAATTACAGCGTCTTTTCTTACTTTGTTTTTAATTTAAACTACCTTTTTTGCATGAATGTTTCGTTAATTCGTTTGAAAGTGCAAGCAGGCATTTTTGATTAAGAATACAATTAGAAATGATGCAAAAAGGAGAATTAAGATGTCTGCAAATTTGAGCAATTTCGCTGTTTATATAGTAGATGACAACTTTTTTAATGGGAATTTGATGAAGAAAATGATTACGGAAAGTCGTGTTCCGCATTCTTTAGTTGAGATTCTTTCACCTGAAGAATTAGCCCCTTTTCTTGACGGATACCTAACAGATGTGAACGATCTCTTCTTATTTTCCATCGAAATGAAAGGATTTGATCGAAGTTTTCAATTAGCAGGAAGCTTGAGGGAACAATGCAAAAGTGTCAAATCGCTTTTTATGGTGCCTATGCCTCCAAAATCGAAATCAAGAAGCTGAATCTTATCTGTCCTTTAGGGATCATCGATACAAAAGAAAAGGAGGTGGCAATGCAGCTAAGAAATTTATTAACGGAAGCGATCGAAGTCAAACGATCTTTACTCGGAAAAAAGCACTTATTAAAAATCGTCAGTAAAAGAGAGTTGATGGTGGTTGATGCAGAAGCAATCAACTATATTACAACGATCAAAGGAGAGCGAAACCGAATCGCTTTTCACCAAAAAAAATCGATCGAATTCCTCGAAACTTCCTTGAAGGTGATCAAACAATTAGAGCTGCCAGAGTATTATAACGTCTTTAAATCCTACATTATCAATGCGCGACAAATCAAAATGATCGATCGAACAAACAATGTTTTGTGCTTTTTTAATGGAGAAGAGTTAGAAGTCGGGAAAAAAATCCGTAAGGCAATCAGTTAAAACTACATACATTTATTGGAGGAAAAAATGAATAAGAGAAGCAAAAGAATTCGTCATGGGATCGTTGTTACCGCACTAGGAATCACTCAAGTGATCACTCCGATCATGGCGATAGCGGAAACAACCGAACAAGAACAGACCGTCAACACGCTAGACAAATCCGATCAACTACTAGAAACGATGACTGAATCGACAAATGATGCTAACGGAAACGAAGCACAAGCAGCTGAGGATGCTGAAACAGATTATTCTTCCGAAGCGAACAAAGAGGAATCATCAGCTGGTTCAGAAAACACGGAACCAAGTGAAACGACCACATCGGCTTCCTCAAATATAACGGAAGATTCTAGCCATGCGAGACAAGAAAGTTCTTCAACATCCGATTCAAAAGAAACCAAAGAAGAGCAACACACACCTCGTGTCAGCACGCGCATCAATGACCAAGAACTTTTGGAAAAAGGTACCCTGCTGACCATTGCTGGCGAAGAATTCAGCCGAACGGCAGAAACACGAATCTTAAACAATAGTCCAGTGAAACTGAAATTGGATTTTGAAATCAATGACAAAGATTATTTCGCTGGCACCACTGCTGTTTTTGACTTGCCGCAAGGCCTTGGCTTTAGTGATGTGCAAGGAACCAATGAAGCGATCAATGCATCGTGGGCTGTAGATAGTGCAGCTCATCAACTGATGATCACGTTTAATCAATCGGTTCATGATGCCTCTTTTTCGATCGAGTTGACTAGTTATCTATATTCAGAAGATAAGCCTCAGCTAACGATTGAGATCGGCGATCAAAACCAGACAAGCTATGCGATTGATTTGTATGAAGAGGTCGATCCGATTCAATATGTGTCAGAAAAAAATGTCTTTGGGATGGAAGGAATGGTCTACTACAATACCGATCGGACATTATCTGGAACGGAAACTCTTTCACTGAATTTGGTTGATACGCCGGGGGCTTCCTTCAAAAAGATTGAGACCCAACCGTTAAAAGTTTTCAGCTATGAGGTGGATATCAAAGGAAAGATCAAACCAGAAACACAGACAGCATTAGTCGAAGGGACGGACTATACAATCACTTCAAATAGTCTTTACAATACTGCCGTTGAAGTCAAACAGATGGACAAACAAAAGGCTTATGGGGTTTCTTATCAATTCACCATGAGTTTGACCGAGCTGACGGAATATACGCCTTCTTTTTCAAAAGGGTATCCAACGACCGGATTTGGTTCGGTACAGCTAAAACAAACAACTGCCCAAAACAGAGGGTTTTCCTTTATCGCAAAAACCAGCAAAGATGAAAAAGAAGTCGATTCTAGGTATTATATGGGGGTTGCTTCTGCCAGTTTTATGAACGGCCTTTCTAAAGGAAACTACTATGTATCAATTCATCAAATGCCGACGGAGATGAAAGCTGGTCAACAAATCATCCTTTCGAGTCAAAACGGACAGCCGATCACAGCGAAACAGTTAACAGCAAGAGACGCCTTTTATCAAAATGTGACTTTTTCGGATTATTTTTCTGTCGAAAATAATGGGGACAAACTGATTGTGACCGCTACAAAAGACAGCAATCTCACTCTTGGTTCCACGAACATAACCGTACCCTTTGATCAGAAAGATATCATTCTTAATGTCTCGACACCGTTGATCGCCAATAGAGAATTCAAAATCGTTGAAGACAACTATGTCGAACCAATCAGTGTTCTTAATCCCAACAATGCTGAAACGGCTTGGGGAAATTATGATCAAAATGGTGCTTACATGAGTGATACTTCCATCAACATCGAAGGCAGTAACTCACAACCAATCGAAAATTTGCAAATGTTTATTAAACACCCAGAGTATCTTTCTTTGAGAAAGGTACCAAAAGTTAGTTTTTACTACACATTAGGAAAAGATTATACGATTGAAGAAGTAGCAGGCGGAACGATGGTCACTTTTACGTCGCCCATTACCTATTCCGTTCAATTTGATATTGGCTTCAATTACGTGCCAGACAGTTTAGCACCGACAAAATCGATTCCTAATGATACAATTCCAATCACGATTTCCGCAACGGGACTTGACACGGTTCACACCTCCGTCTATACCGGTAGGAAACTGTACTCTGAACGCACGCTCCAAAGCAGTAAGAATCAGTTTTTAGTCAACGCGCGTCAAGATACCATCAGTGATTTGACCGTTGAAACTCATGTACCGAAAAATACCGATGTCGTGTTTTCGATCATCGATGTTTCCAATGAACAAGTCAGTGGTATTTATCCACAGTATTGGGATCGTGGCTATTATGATAACCAAGCCATGAAGGAAAGCGATCCGAATTATCCAACGATCACCCATGATGAAGAAACCAACTATTATACCTTTGATTTTGGGACGACCAATCGACGCTACATTATTGCTTATCAATACGCCAATGGATGGCAGGAAATGAGTACGATTTATGTACCTGGTTATGCAAAAGAACCGTTATCTAATAATCAACAAGGCACAGCCACAGTTTCAGTATCCAATACGGCGACAGATATTATTGGCATTACGCAAAATACCGTCAATAATACGAAAAACATGACGCAGGTCAAGGTCACGACAAAAAATATCGATGATGGCTCGAAAAAAGTAGCAAATCCAACGATCCTTCTAAAATCGTTAGGGAACACCAATGGCGAAATCGATTTAGGATCGATCACTGTTTCGAATGTGCCAGATGACAGCTATGAAGTCAAAGAAGTTGATGGGAACGTACAGCTTGTCTTTTCAAACTATGTTCTAACGAAAAATATCGAAATCAGTTACAACGTCCTTTCACAAAACGCCGGCCAAATCTCAGCCTCAGCCACGATCGTTTCTGATACGATCGATACCTTGTCGGAAGCCAAACGGACGGCTACCTCGACGGTGGCCAATCTGCAATTTTCGGCAGGCGATTCCAGCGGGATCATCTACAAAACCAATGCGACGCTTGATGTTTATAATACCGAAGAACCAACTGAGAAGATTGCGGGGGTTACTTTGACGCTTTGGAATCAATTGACAGGAGATATCGTTTCTGTCGTAACGGATGAAAATGGAGAATACCAATTAACTGATATTTATACGGGGAACTATACGCTTTATGTTTCCTACGTCCCAGAAGGTTACGTCATACCACAGGAACTTCAGCTTGGTAAAGAGGTGCAAGTGAATCGGACGGGCAATCATCTTTCTGTCGGTATCACACCAGAAGAAGACTTGTCGACGATCGACGCCAAAGATAGCACGATCTACGTGGGAGATGAATGGCATGCTGAAGACAACTTTGTTTCAGCGACAGACAAACACGGCAATGCGTTGACTTTCTCGGAAATCACAGTCAATGGCGAGGTCGACACGACAAACGTTGGCACCTATGAAGTCAAATACATCAATGGCAGTGTTAGTCAAACAGCGACGATCACCGTGGTTGCCAACCAAGAAACGGTAGCAGCCAAAGACAGCACGTTATATGTAGGCGATGCATGGACAGCAGCTGATAATTTTCTATCGGCAACGGATAAAGACGGCAACGCAGTGACAATCGCAGAAGTGACCATCAACGGCGAAGTTGATACGGACACACCAGGAGAATACCAAGTCATTTATCGCAATGGCAAAGCCGAAGCGACAGCAACGATCACCGTGTTAGCTGATCAAACATCAGTCAAAGTAAAAGATAGCACCTTATACGTCGGGGACGACTGGCATGCGGTGGATAACTTTGTTTCGGCAACGGACAAATCAGGAGCGAATGTACCATTTTCAGGAGTGACAGTTAGGGGATCAGTTGATACTTCCAAAGAAGGTCAATATCCAGTGGTTTATCAAAACGGCAATCAAAAAGCAACAGCGACGATCACCGTGGTTGCCAATCAAGAAACAGTCGTTGCCAAGGATAGTACACTTTATGTTGGAGATTCATGGGAGCTTGCGGATAATTTTGTTTCAGCAACGGATAAGAAGGGACAACCGTTAAGCTTGGCAGAAGTCACCACCAGTGGTGAAGTGGATACGAAAGTACCAGGAGAATACCAAGTAATCTATCGTAACGGCAAAGCTGAAGCGAAAGCGACGATCACTGTTCTAGCTGATCAAACTTCAGTTACAGCCAAAGATAGCACCTTATATGTCGGAGATGACTGGCAAGCAATCGACAACTTTGTTTCAGCCACGGACAAAACAGGAGCGAATGTACCATTTTCAGGAGTGACGGTTAGTGGTTCAGTTGATACTTCCAAAGAAGGTCAATATCCAGTGGTTTATCAAAACGGCAAAGTAAAAGCAACGGCGACGATCACGGTTGTTACCAACCAAGAAACGGTAGTTGCTAAAGACAGTACGATTTATGAAGGCGATGACTGGCAAGCTGCCGACAACTTTGTGTCGGCAACAGATAAAGACGGCAACGCAGTAAAACTGACTGATATCACAACAGTAGGCACAGTCGATAGCGCCACACCAGGGAAATATGAAGTGATTTATCGCAATGGCAAAGCCGAGGCGAAAGCGACGATCACCGTATTGGCAGATCAAACGAGTGTCAAAGCCAAAGACAGTACTCTTTATGTCGGCGACGATTGGGAAGCTGCCGACAACTTTGTCTCAGCCACAGACAAAACGGGAGCAACGGTTGAATTATCAGGAGTAATCGTTACTGGTACCGTCGATACCAATCAAGAAGGCACATACGATGTCACTTATACGAATGGAAAAGTCAGCGCCACAGCGACAATCACTGTGGTTGCTCACGAAGAAACGGTCGTAGCAAAAGATAGTACAATCTATGAAGGAGAGAAATGGCAAGCCGTCGATAATTTTGTCTCGGCATCAGATAAAAGCGGACAAGCAGTCGATTATGATCAAGTATTGATTAGCGGTACAGTCAATACTGATGTGCCTGGAAAATACCAAGTCATTTATCGAAATGGCAAAGCCGAAGCAACTGCCACGATCACCGTGTTGGCAGATCAAACGTCTGTGACTGTGAAAGATAGCGTGATTTATGTCGGTGACAACTGGACAGCAGCCGACAATTTTGTCTCCGCTACAGATCGTGACGGTAAGTCACTCGCATTGGAGCAACTACTGGTGGACGGTTCGGTGGATACGAAGAAAACGGGCACCTATCAAGTCACTTATTCAATCGTAACCGATGAAGCAGCAACTCCTAACTTTTTCGCACGTTTATTTGGTACTCGCTCACAAGAAGCAGTCACCGCCACAGCGACGATCAAAGTCGTTGAAAAAGCAGAAGAACCAGAGGAGGACGATCAGCAGCCAGAGAAAGATGATTCTGACAAAGGGCAACAAAAACCAACGGATGAAGGGCAGACTGACAAACAAACCAAAGCGACCGCAAAGGACAAACGGGTGCTACCAAAGACTGGTACAGCCATCACTCAAGGCTATTCGATTGCAGGAGTGAGCCTTGTTGCTCTAGCGGGGATCGTCTTCTTTCGTAAGAAACACACGAACAAAAGCAGAAAAACGAAATAAGTCGCAATGACTCTAGCAGCGGATATCGTGAAGAATATCCGCTGTTTTTTTTAATACCTGCTGTATTGCGGTTTTCTTGTCCGATAAGCAGCCGTATAAAGAAGATATAAAGATGCTAGCAGAAGATTTACACTATTTTTATTTCTTTTTGCGTATGCTTACGTCATGAAGGAGTGAAGAATATGAATCTTGTTTTAGGAATAATCGGAGTGATCGTAATGATCTATCTCTTTTGGTACTTGTTTGAGGGGGGAGAACGATGAGTAGCTATTTTGTGCAAGGCTTTTTATTTTTACTGATCTTACTAGCAGCAGCGGTTCCTTTGGGCTGGTATATCAAAGAAATCATGCAAGGAAAAACACCGCGGTTTGTCCGCTTTATTCAACCCATTGAACGGTTGACCTATCGAGTGATTGGTTCGGTCAGTAAAAAAGAAATGACCGCCAAAACCTATCTATTGTCCGTCTTGGCCGTCAGTGTCTTTTCCATCATCGGCTTGACCGGATTATTGATGGTTCAGCACTGGTTACCGCAAGGGGCAGCCGTTGAGAATATGTCCTTTGACTTAGCATTGAACACAGCCGTCAGTTTTGTGACGAACACGAACTGGCAAGCTTACGCTGGGGAAGAAGCACTGACCAATCTTTCCCAAGCATTAGGATTAACGGTGCAAAATTTCTTGTCAGCGGCAGTAGGACTAGCCGTATTGTGTGCCTTGATTCGTGGGCTGCAGCAAAAACAAAAACGTACGGTAGGGAATTTTTGGCAAGACATCACCCGTTCCTTGCTCTATATCCTTTTGCCACTTTCATTGATGTTAGCGATCTTGCTCCTGTCTCAAGGTGTCGTTCAAACGTTCAGTAGCGGCGTGGAAGTCAATGGATTTGAGGGAGAATCCTTTTGGATGGCGCTCGGACCAGTAGCGAGTCAAATCGCCATCAAGCAATTAGGGACTAACGGCGGCGGTTTCTTTGGCGCCAACGCTGCTCATCCATTTGAAAACCCAACGATGTTCAGTAATTTTTTAGAAAACTTAGCGATCTTGTTGCTGCCAGCTGCTTTGATTTTTGCCTTTGGCTTTTGGATCAAAGAGTGGAAACAAGGACGTACGATCTTGATCACCGCAACCGTCTTTTTGATCCTGGCTTTTATTGGCGTAGTGATCAGTGAAGCTTATGGACCGCAATTCAGTCAAGTGCTTGGGAATGCCAATCTAGAAGGCAAAGAAGTACGTTTCGGTATCGGTTGGTCGAGTCTCTGGGCAGTGAGTACCACCGCTGCTTCCAATGGATCAGTCAATGCCATGCTGGATAGTTTCACACCACTCGGGGGTGCGATCCCGATGTTCTTGATGCAGCTGGGGGAAATCATCTTTGGTGGTGTCGGAAGCGGACTTTATGGCATGATCGCTTTTCTATTATTGACGGTCTTTATCGCTGGTTTATTAGTCGGACGAACACCTGAATATATCGGCAAAAAAATCGAAGCTTTTGACATTAAAATGACGAGTATCGTTATTTTGACGCCATTGCTACTGACTCTTTTCGGGGCTATGTTGATGACCTTGCATCCTGACATCATGAGCTGGCTAACCAACCAAGGCGCCCATGGCTTTAGCGAACTGTTGTATGCAGCAACTTCCTTCAGCAACAATAACGGGAGTGCCTTTGGCGGCTTGACCGCAGATACTGTTTTCCTAAATAGTTTGGGTAGTATCTTGATGTTCGTTTCACGTTTCGTTCCCATCGCAGCCATTTTATATCTGGCAGAAAACATGGGGGCCAAAAAGAAAACCGTTCGTAATGAAGGAACCTTGTCAACCACGAGTCCAGTCTTTGTCACGATGCTGATCATTGTGATCATCGTGATCGGTGCACTGAGCTTTTTACCAGCGATGGCTTTAGGTCCAATCGCAGACTTCTTTACAACGAAATAGGAGAGAGAAAAAATGAAAAAAATCTATCAATGGGCGATCGGCGAATCCTTTAAGAAATTGGATCCTCGTCACCAAATCAAAAACCCCGTGATGTTTGTGGTTTATTTAGGGGCAATCTTGACAACGATTTTATGTTTTCAAGAACAAACGGTCCCGTTGTGGTTTAGCATCAGTGTGACCATCTTCTTATGGTTGACCTTGTTGTTTGCCAATTTTGCCGAAGCAGTGGCAGAAGGGCGCGGCAAAGCACAAGCGGATAGTTTGAAGCAAGCCAAAAAAGAAATCATGACCTACAAAGTCATGTCCTTGGAAGACGTAGCGAAAGAGGCTTTTATCGAAGTCCGTTCCTCCGATTTGAAAAAAGGCGACTTGGTGTATGTTCCATCTGGCGAACAAATTCCTGCCGATGGGGATGTCGTGGAAAGTGCTGCTTCGGTGGACGAAAGTGCCATCACAGGAGAATCAGCACCTGTCATTCGTGAATCTGGCGGCGACCGCAGTGCAGTCACGGGAGGAACGTTAGTCGTTTCCGATTACTTGGTCATCAAAGTGACCGCTGAAAATGGCCACTCCTTTTTGGATAAGATGATTGCGATGGTGGAAGGGACGCAACGGAAAAAAACACCCAATGAGATTGGCTTGCAGCTGTTCTTAGTGACACTGACCATCATCTTCTTGGCAGTTTCCATCACATTGATTCCTTTTACCGATTTTAGCAGTCAGTTATCTGGTCGGGGAACGGCGATTTCCAGTGTGATCGTGATCGCTTTATTGATTTGTCTCGCACCGACCACGATCGGCGCCTTGATTTCCTCGATTGGGATCGCTGGAATGGGTCATTTGACCAAAGAAAACGTCATCGCCATGAGTGGACGCGCGATTGAAGCAGCAGGAGATGTGGATGTTTTGCTGCTGGATAAAACAGGAACCATTACTCTGGGAAACCGCCGTGCCAGTGAGTTCTTGCCAGTACCGGGGGTCACCGCTAAAGAGTTGGCAGATGCAGCGCAGTTGGCATCTTTTGCCGATGAAACGGCAGAAGGACGCAGTATCGTGATTTTAGCCAAAGAAGCCTTCAATATTCGTGAACGGGAATTTCAGCAAGCCGATGTTCATTGGATCGATTTTAGTGCCAAAACACGGATGTCTGGGATCGACTATCGTGGTGATGAGATCCGTAAAGGAGCTGCGGATACGATCAAGCAATATGTGACGGCAAAAGGGCAGACCTATCCCACGGCATATGACGAGATCGTAGAAAAAGTCGCTAAGGCTGGTGGAACTCCATTGGTCGTAGTGAAAAATGGCCAAGTACTCGGGGTCGTTTATTTAAAAGACATCGTGAAAAACGGGGTTAAAGAAAAATTTGCCGACATGCGCAAGATGGGTATCAAAACGATCATGATCACTGGGGACAACCCTTTGACGGCAGCTGCTATTGCCGCCGAAGCGGGCGTCGATGATTTCTTAGCCGAAGCAACACCAGAAAACAAAATGAACCTGATTCGCGAATATCAGGAAAAAGGGCATTTGGTGGCGATGACGGGGGATGGAACCAACGATGCACCCGCACTCGCCCAAGCCGATGTGGCAATGGCGATGAACACTGGTACGCAAGCAGCCAAAGAAGCGGGCAATATGATCGATCTTGATTCCAGCCCTACCAAATTACTGCAAGTAGTCCAAATTGGTAAACAGCTGCTGATGACCCGTGGGGCTTTGACGACCTTTAGTATCGCAAATGATATCGCCAAATATTTCGCAGTGATCCCTGTTCTGTTTTATGCGATTTATCCAGAACTCGCAGCGCTGAATATCATGAATCTTGGTAGTCCCTTAACTGCGATTTTGTCCGCAGTCATCTACAATGCAGTCGTGATCATCGCCTTGATCCCTCTGGCGTTGAAAGGGGTCAAGTACCAAGAAAAACCAGCCAGCCAAATGCTGCGGCACAATCTGGTCGTCTACGGCCTAGGCGGCATCATCGCACCATTCATTTGCATCAAGCTAGTAGATTTGCTTTTGTCAGCTGTTCTGCTATAAGAAAAATCCATCAGAGTCAAGGAGTCATTTAGGAGGAAAACATGATGAAGAACACCCTCTTTGCCAGTATCAAATTTTTACTAGTTAGTACCGTGCTATTTGGCGGTCTCTATACATTGTTGGTCACTGGAGTCGGACAAGTCTTTTTTGCCCATCAAGCCAACGGCAGTCAAATCGTGGAAGACGGAGCGATCAAAGGATCTGAGCTAATTGCGCAACCTTTTGACCAAGCAGGTTACTTCCAAGGGCGTGATCAAACCGTTTCACAATTGTCGCCCTATGATACGACCCAAAAAAAGACTGTAGCTGAGCGGACAGCGACGTTGCTGGCAGAAAACCCAACCCAAACCAGTGTGCCGATCGATCTCGTGACCGCTTCGGGTAGTGGCGTCGATCCTGATATCAGTGTCGAAGCGGCACTTTTTCAACTGCCGCGGATCGCTGACACAAGAGGCATCGATGAACAAATAATTCATGATATAATAAACAGGAATAAAGTAGCTGATCTGTTCTCCGCAAGAGAATACGTCAATATCATGACCTTGAATCAGCAGCTCGATCAATTACCCGAGGAATAGGGGGAAGCATCTATGAGTGAAAACAACCAGCAGACGATCCCAGAAGAGATACTGCTGCAAGCAGGCTTTGGACCTAAACGTGGCAAACTACGGGTGTTTTTCGGTTTTGCTGCCGGTGTCGGAAAAACCTATACGATGTTAACCGAAGCCCATGAGTGTTTGCTCATGGGCAAAAATGTGGTGATCGGCTATATCGAACCCCACAAACGTCCCGATACTAATCGATTGCTTGAAGGGTTACCACAAGTACCATTAAAGCAATACCAGCACAAGCAATTGACCCTTTATGAGCCAGATATCGATCGACTGATCCAACTAAAACCAGATATCGTCTTGATCGATGAGTTGGCACATACCAATCCCATTGGTGCGCGAAACAAAAAACGTTACCAAGATGTCGATGAACTATTGAATGCAGGAATCACCGTCTACACGACCATCAATGTCCAGCATATCGAAAGTCTGAATGATATCGTGGAAAAGGTCACGGAAGTGGAAGTCAGAGAAACGGTGCCTGACACCTTTTTCCAACACGCCAGTTTGCGGGTAGTGGATGTTGAACCAGACGAACTGATCGATCGATTGGAACAAGGAAAAATCTATGCTGATGAAAATGCCAAACGAGCGCTAAAAAACTTTTTTACGCCAGAAAAACTTGATCACTTACGTGGATTAGCGATCCAAAAAGCTTCCAATCATATCAATCAAATGAACGGCGGTCGAAAACGAGTCCAAAGCAAGCTTTTGACCATCATTGATGATCGCTTGCCGAAAATGGCAGAGAAATGCATTCGTTGGACCGCCCGCTTAGCCCAAGGAGTGGGTGCCGAATGGACGGTCATCCAAGTTCGATCGTTAGATGATACACCTACCGAAGTGCCATTGGCAGAGCGTTTGGGAGCAGAAGTCATCAACATCGAAGCGGATGACAGTTTTGAAACCATCGTAGAGTATGCCAAAATGACGGGTGCCAGTGACATTATCATGGGGAAACAGGTTTCTCAAAAGTGGTTCCAAAAATTGTTTGTCGAGGATTTAGAAGACCGCTTGATTCGCCGCCTTGATGACATTGAGATCCATTTGATTCCTTTTAAAGAAAAAATGCAGCGACCACGGCTGACATTTTCGCAATTATTTGAAGGCGGCGGTCGAGATTTCACCTTGACCTTTGGGCTGATCATGCTCGCCACCTTAGTGACAGAAGGCATGCAGTATCTGCATTTCGGCGAGCAGAACTTGATGCTGGTCTACATCTTTTTTGTTCTCTTAGTGGCCCGTTACACGAGTGGCTATCTATGGAGTGCCATGGCATCGATCATTAGTGTCCTTTCTTACAACTGGTTCTTTGTCGAACCCTTGTATTCCTTGACGGTCTATAAAGCAGGTTATCCAATCACATTAGTGATCATGCTGATCGTTGCCTTGATGATCAGTAACTTGATGGTTCGATTGAAGACCCAAGCAGAAAATGCCAAGGAAAAAGAGCATCAAATGGAGATATTGTATGAACTGAACAAACAATACATGGAAACGCGGAATGAGCAAGAAATCTATGAAAGTACGACCACCTATTTGGCACGCTTACTCCAGCGAGAAGTGGCGTTATATGACAGAGAAGGCCATTTAAGAAGTCTGCATTCTTCAAGAGAAACACTGTCTCAACTGACTGGCAAGGATGAGAAAGCCGTCGCTTTTTGGGTCGTGAAAAATCAAAAAGAAGCTGGTCGCGGCACAGATACTCTGATTGGTGCTAATGGGTTTTACTTGCCGATCGTTTTAAACGGCAAACCACTAGGCGCCCTTGGGGTAGAACGCAACGAGGAGCATCAGTTGGCCAATAGTCAATTGAATTACTTGCGCCTTGTGATCACCCAAATCGCGACCGTGTTGGAACAAGTCTCATTAGCGAGTGAGAAAGAACAGATCCAATTAGAAAACGAACGGGAAAAAGTCCGCAGCAATCTGCTGCGTGCGGTCTCCCATGACTTGCGGACCCCCTTGACGACAATTTCTGGCATTGCCGAAACATTGAGTGAAACCGAAGGCGTGATCAAAAAGGAAACGAAACAAAAGCTGCTAGGAGACATCCAAAGTGAATCCCAGTGGTTGATCCGCATGGTTGAAAACTTATTGTCGGTGACCCGTATCAACTTGACCAATATGGCGGTCAAGCGCAGTGAAGAACCAATCGAAGAAATTATCGAAGCGGTTTTGACACACCTAAAGAAAGTCTATCCGCAACAAAAAATCATCGTGAAGATGCCTGATCAGCTGATTTTTGTCCAAGTCGATCCCATCTTGATCGAACAAGCCTTGTTTAATTTGATTGAAAATGGGGTTCGCCATGGAACCGCCGATACACCGATTTTCTTGCGAGTTTCTCAAGAGCAAGAAGTGGTCATTGAAATCGAAAACCAAGGGGAGATCCCCTTAGGGCAATACCAAAAAATCCAAGCGAATTTGACCAATGACACCGAAGTGCCGGTGGATTCAAAAAATGGATTAGGTATCGGACTGAGTATCGTTAAAACCATCATCCATGCCCATGAAGGCAAATTGGCGATCGAAACGAAAGCAGGGAGTACGATCTTTCGTATTTATTTAAAGCAGTAAGGAGGGAGAACATGCAGCGACATTTTTTATTGATTGAAGATGATTCGAATATCGTTGATTTTATGGAAGTCGTCTTGCAAAGAGAGCATTACAACTTTACATCAGTCGGCACTGGCATGGAGGCATTGATGCTCTTGCAGGAAGAAACCATCGACTTCATCTTGCTGGATCTGGGCTTACCGGACATTGATGGTATGGAGCTGTTGAAAATCATCCGTAAGCGCATGAACACACCGATCATCGTGATCTCTGCTCGCAAAGATGAACAAGACAAAGTGCAAGCATTAGACCTCGGTGCCGATGATTATGTAACGAAGCCCTTCAGTACCAATGAGTTATTTGCCCGCATTCGCACGGCACTACGGCACAAGGAGACAACTGCCTTTAGCAGCAGCCCAATTCTTGTAAACAAGGAGTTAACGATCGATTTTGAAAAAAAAATCCTGTACAAGAATCAAAATGAGATCCATTTGACCAAAAACGAATACCGCATCATGGCAGTTATGTTCAAGAATTTAGGCAAAGTCGTCACTTACGATACCCTGACTAGCGAAGTCTGGGGACCTTTTGCAGCGGATGCACAAACTTTGCGAGTCAATATCTCAAACATTCGCAAAAAAATCGAAACCAATACGCTGCAGCCAGAATATTTGATCACTGAAATCGGCGTCGGGTATCGCTTGCGGGAGTATCCAGCAGAGTAGCGGTCGTCATAGGAAATAAGGAGGAAAAACGAGCAGCGGTTCTTTGGTCGCTGCTCGTTTCTATTTTTTGTTAATTGCGAAGAGACGTTGAACTGATTGCTTCTCCATAGATGATTTGAAACTGTGGGTAAACAAGTAGGTTGGTTGTTAACTAAAATTTCTTTTCATTCTGATCATTTTGTGTTTATATCATAGTATAAAGTAAAAAAGGAGAGTATTATGGCAGGAATTAGAGACGTCGCAAAACGAGCGGGTGTATCGATCGCAACTGTATCGAGGGTGCTCAATGAAGATCCTACGTTATCTGTCACGCAAGAAACAAAAAATAAGATCAACGAAGCCGTGGAATATTTTCACTATAGTAAGAAGAAAGTACCTGTGAAAAAGGCAATGAATATTGCAGTGGTATCCACTGTTTCGGAAGAAGCTGAATTAGAAGATCCCTATTTTCGGGCGATTCGTCGTGGCATTCAAGCACAAGCAGAACAAAATAAGTTTCGCATAAAAAAAACGTATTATATGTCTGAACACCCCGTTGCCATTGAGGAGCTAAGGGAGTATCAGGGAATCCTTGTCATTGGTCAAGTCTTGCCAACTTTTTTAGCAAAGATCGCAGCAGTCAATCCTCATATAGTCGTGATCGATGATCCTTCTTTGTCTTCAGAATGGGATGCGGTATATACGGATTTCTCTATAGCAGCAACCGAGCACTTAGAGCGTTTGTATAAAAAAGGGCATCGAAATATCGCTTTTATTGGGGGATATCGGGTACGTCTGGATGCATCCAGTGAGATACATCAATCGCCAGATGATATGCGGATGATCACTTATGTGTATTGGATGAAAGAAAAAGGATTGGAAGAATACATCAATGTCTACCTAGAAGGATGGAACACATTAGACGGTATCAAAGCCACTGAGCAATTGCTTGAACAATGCAAAGAGAGCCTTCCTTCAGCTATTATGGTCGCCAATGATTCGATTGCAGTTGGTACATATCGCTCCTTGCAAAAACGTGGGTATCGGATACCAGAAGATATTTCAGTAGTCAGTTTCAACAATATCGAAGTTGCAGAATTTTTGACCCCATCTTTAAGTACCGTTGCCATCGATATGGAAGAACTGGGAAAAATTGCTTTACGGATGGTAGAAGAGCGGATCAAAGGCATTCGTCAAGTACCTGTTAAAATCATGGTGGCCAGTAAGATGATCGTCAGAGAAAGTGAAAAAGAAAGAGATTAATGCTAAGAGTAAACACTGTAAAGTGTTTACTCTTTTTATTTTAGTTAAAAGGCATTGACAATCTGATTAGTAAACAGTATATTTGTTTTGTAAAAAGAAAACGGATACATAAAAAGAGCATGAATCATTTCAAGAAAGTGGCTCTAAATGGCAGGCTCGCTACTAGCGATTTGGCCCATAGTTGCTGTCTTTATCATTTTTCAACGTAAATTTATTGAAGGAATTGCCACTACTGGCGGTAAATTATAAAAGAATGGAGCAATAGAGAATGACAAAAATCACCTTTATTGGAGCAGGAAGCACTATTTTCGCTAAAAATGTTCTAGGAGATGCAATGTTGACCCCGAGCTTAGCAGATTCCCACATCGTCCTTTACGACATCGATGAGAAACGACTTCGTGAATCCGAGGCAATGTTAAAGACGATCAATAAAAATGCCAATCAAAACCGAGCAGAAATACAGGTCTATCATGACCGCAAAGAAGCACTAAGAGATGCCGACTTTGTAGTAAACGCCATTCAAGTTGGTGGCTACAAACCTTCCACCGTCATTGACTTTGAGATACCGAAGAAATATGGCTTACGTCAAACAATAGGTGACACGATGGGCATTGGCGGAATATTTCGGACGTTGCGTACGTTACCAGTCATGTTGGAATTTGCTCGAGAAATGGAGGAAGTTTGTCCAAATGCATGGTTGCTGAATTATACGAACCCGATGGCGATGCTGACGATGGGGGTATTGAAAGCAACATCCATCAAAACGGTTGGGCTTTGTCATAGTGTGCAAGTATGTGTTCCAGAATTATTCGAGTATTTAGGGATCAAAGAACAATATGATCTGGCTGACTTCCAGTGGAAAATTGCTGGGATCAATCATATGGCATTTTTATTGGAAATTACCAAAGATGGGGAAGATTTCTATCCAACGATCCGTCAGTTGGCTGAAGAGAAAGAAAATCCCCACCGTGATTCAGTCCGCTTTGAATTGATGAAACGTTTTGGCTATTATATTACAGAATCTAGTGAGCACAATGCCGAGTATCACCCTTATTTCATTAAATCAAAATACCCAGAATTGATCGACGATTTGGGGATTCCGTTGGATGAATATTTAACCCGTTGCGAAAATCAGATTCGCGATTGGGAAACGATGCGGGAGGATATCGTCGATAATGGCGATTTGACCCATAAGAGAAGTCGGGAATACGCCTCTTATATCATGGATGCCATCAAGACCGGCAATCCAACCGTTATTGCTGGAAATGTTTTGAATAAAGGCTTGATCACCAATTTACCAGAAGATGTCTGTGTGGAAGTTCCATGTTTGGTGGATAAGAACGGCATCCAACCAACCTACGTCGGCGCTTTACCAACGCAGCTTGCTGCATTGAACCGAACCAACATCAATGTGCAAGAATTGACTGTCGAAGCAGCGTTGACCCTTGAGAAAGACAAGATTTATCAAGCAGCATACCTCGATCCTCATTTATCATCAGAACTATCATTGGCAGACATTACCCAATTAGTCGACGATTTGATCGAAGCCCATGGGGATTATTTACCAGATTATCACTGATAAAAAAGGAAACTGGTTCACTCAAACGGTATCGAAAAAAATCCTTTGATTGGTATCGCGAAGTGATTGTCACCAATGGGGGAACCATTGGTTGAAATACCGCTAGTAAATAAAGAAAGCATTGCCGATCCAGCAAATGGAAGTCAATGCTTTTTGACGTTTAATGTATCCATTGATTCGACGGGTCAGCCGATCAGCGGTTATGGTCGTACGATTGATCAAAAGGGGAAAAAGAAGGTGAAAAAAAGCAGCATCAACGATGCCACTCCATGGTGTTTTCGATTTCATTGGTATCAGAGTCCAGTTGTTCAGAAACGATGGTAAAGTCATGTTTGAGATAAAACGCAATAGCAGCTGTATTTTTTTGGTAGACGTTCAGAGTCAGCTTCTCGTGTTCTGCTTGTACTTTTTGTAAAAGTTGCTTTCCAATGCCGTGGGCACGATAGTCTTTCAAAACGAAAATACCAGCGATATACTCATCCAACATCCCGATGAAGCCGACAGGCTGATCATCCACCGAATAGGTGTAGATAAGGGCATCGGCAAAGGCTTTTTTCACAAAGTCATAGTTATCTTGCCAATGGGCAGCTGAAATAAAGTCATGGGCTTCCAAATTGCTTTGCAGCCAAATCTGGGCGATAGTTTCTAATTCAGAATCGGTAAATTTGGTCACTTGTTGTATCATGAGAACCTCCTTTTTTTATTCAGTATAGCATAGGTCCACTGCTGATTACTGCAAATCGCGGCATTTTCGTAGGCAATCGGATAGGAGATGAACCGATTGATAAGTAACGAAGGTTAAATGGCGAAGAAAAGCAATCTTTTTCGTTGAAATATTCTAACAACTTTGTTTCAGCTAGATGTCAATTTCTTGCAGCCAGATGTTATTTGTGTGAAAACAGCCCCAAGAGTGACATCTTTCGGTATGCTAGAGAAAGCGATAAGACACATCTAGTTAAGGAGAAAAAATGAAAAAGACACTTTTGGTTGCAAGTTCACTTGTTTTGCTGACGCTGCCTGTCGTGACGGTATCCGCAGACAGCTTTGATCAGAAGATCCAGCAGCAAAATGAAAAAATCAATGACATAAAAAATGAATCCACCTCATTAGAATCACTGAAACGATCTACAGAGGCAGAGATTCAATCGATTGAAGGAGAAATCCAAGCAATCCTACAAAAGAAAACGGCGACGGAAGAAGAAGTCAATGCCTTGGCACAAGAGATCCAAGTCCTTGAAGAGAAAATCATCAAGCGCACAGAAGTACTGGCGAATCAAGCGCGTGACATTCAAACGTCGGAACCTTCCAATCGTTTGTTCCAAAAAATCGTTGATGCGGAATCCATCGGAGAAGCCATTCAACGGGCGATCGCTTCTGTAACGATCATGAATGCCAGCAACAGTATCGTCGAACAACAGCAAGAAGATATCGCAACGAGCCAGAAATTGGAAAAAGAGTTGCAGGAACAATTGGTTGCGATCGAAGAGCAGTCAAACGCATTGCAAGGAAAACAAGCGGAATTAGCTGATGTCAAATTGAATCAAGAAGTTGCACTAGCCGACCTTGCCTTGGCGTTGAACACCGAGGAAGAGAAAAAAGACCAATTGGAAGCAGACAAAGCAGAAGCACAACGGCAAAAAGAAGCAGCGTTGAAGCAACTGGCTGAGCAAGAAGCACAAGAAGCAAAAGCGCGCAAAGAAGCAGAAGAAGCAGCAAAACGTCAGCAAGCAGCAGAAGCCAAGTCAGCTGAAACCGCCGAAAGTCCTGCCGTTCAACAAGCAGCAGTGGCAGCAGCCCAGCCGAAGACGGAAGCCGCAGTGGCGCCAGAAACATCGGTGTCGTCAGAAAAAACTGCAGCTACGCCTGCACCTGTGCAGCAAGCAGCTGAGCCAAAGGAACAAGCAAGCACAGGTGGATGGCAAATGCCAGTCGATTCGGTTCATATTTCGAGTCGTTTTGGGTATCGAACAGATCCAACAGGTGCATCAGGAAATCAACATAATGGCATCGACTTTACTGGGGGGACAGGAACGCCGATCTATGCGATCCAAGCAGGCGAAGTCGTTGAAGCGGGCTATGGTCCGTCAACTGGTAACTATGTGATCATCAAACATGCCAATGGCGTTTACAGCTACTACATGCACTTTAGTACGCTGCCAGCTGTTTCGGTCGGACAAAGCGTCTCAGCTAGACAATATGTTGGCGGTATGGGAACGACTGGAAATTCAACTGGCGTCCATCTACATTTAGGGATGTCAACAAGCTTATGGTCAGGATTCTTTGATCCGGCGCCAGAATTAGGCTTATAATAGTCAGAAAAACCGCAGAAGCGAACCAGCTTCTGCGGTTTTTAAGTTGCTCATTTTTTACGAAGTCTCGATTGGCTCAGCGCCAAAAGCGGGTCATCTCCGCTTTGTCTTTCAGGTTGAAAGCGATCATGTCCTCAATCAATGCTTGATCGATCGGCTCAGTCCACCTGATGCGAAAAATGTTATCCGTATGGCTGTAGCCAGCTTTTTCGATAGCATCGGCAAACTGTTCAAGACACTTGGTTTCAGGGGAGACAGAAAAATGCGGTTTTGAAACGCTGAAACCGATAATAAAGGTCTCATGGGCGGTAAACATCGGCTGATTCCACTTGATGACTGGAACGAGGTCAGGAAATTTCTTGGTAATAGCGGCAAATAAGGCACGCAGTTTTTCTTGCTTTACTGGATCTTCAATGCTGGTTAAGTAAGTTTCTAATACATCCATTGGGAGGATCTCCTTTCGTTTTAAGGAACGAGTACAGGGAATGTCGATCACTAAAAATAACGCGTGTTCGAAATCAAACATTTTGTTACTTAGAGTGTACTGTAAAGTTAGCAAGTTTACAAACCTGTTGCCTTGTTTGGGGGATAAAGCCTTCAGGAACAAACACTGTTTGCAAAAACGAATGCTAAAAATAACTTTTTTCTACTCGAACTAAAGCCAAGAGTCAGGAACATTCCCTCGCTATCCTGCAAGGTTCCTTGAGATTCGCTTAACTTTTCAGAAATAACGAATGAAAAAGCAGATTATTTTCAGAGAACACTTTCAAAAAGAAATCGGTTGCATTCAACAAGAATTCTGCTAGAATATAACTTGTTCGAACAAGTTGTTGAGCGAAAGCAAAACGAAAGGAGGAGGACTTGTGACCAAAAGGAAACCGGTAACCCAAGCAGCCAAGAAAGAATATGCAAACAAAAGTATGCGGTTTAATCGTTTTTTGCTTTTTCGTTATATGACTGCGATCTTTTTCTTTGTCAATCTTTATTGGACCCTATTGAGTCTGTCTCAATGGACATGGGCTGGTTTGATTCCCATTGCCTTATTGATCGTTGATGGACTTATACTTATTGAACAAACTCAAAAATATTGGCAGCAATCGAATCGTTTACTGGTGACAAAGATCGGTTATTGGCTCCAATTCGGCGTCAATCTCATTGCAATTTTTGGTATTTTGATCGGGCAGCAAGCAACGTTGATTCCTTTTATGAATCAATCGGGTAGAGGGATCTTACTTGCTTTGTTTTCTGTCGGCATGATGGCGTGTTTGTTCATTCAGCGTAAAGCGTGGTTGATCGAGCATGACCGCGACAAATATTTCACGTATTTGACTACATTTGAAACTCAAGGAGGAACAGTCAATGGATTCAGAAAATAACAAAATGTTTGCCTTCTTGGACCGCTACTTAATGGGTCCAATGGGGAAAATCTCACAATTACGGATCGTTCGTGGGGTCATGGCAGCCGGGATGGCGTCGATTCCTTTCACTATCGTAGGATCAATGTTCTTGATCATCAGCGTTTTGCCACAAAGTTTTCCTGTATTAGAGGGTATTTGGAGTGCGTCATTCGATAAAATCCAAAATCTTTACATGTTAGGTAATACCGCAACAATGGGGATTTTAGCACTTTACTTCTGTGTCGTGTTTGGTTACGAGTACACGAAAATCCAAGCGCAAGAAGAGAAAATCGTTCTTAGCCCAGTCAATGGAGCATTACTTTCTATGATGGCGTTCTTTATGTGCTTGCCACAATTAGTTTTTGAAGGCGGTATGGCAACACTAGTCAATGTGATTTCTGATGACCAAAAAATCATCGATGGCTGGGAAATGGCTGGCGGCGTTACTCGTTTAGGAACAACTGGGATCTTTACAGCGATTATCATGGCGATCATTGCCGTAAAAATTTATGCGTTCTGTGTGAAACGCAATATTGTCATTAAAATGCCTGACACAGTGCCAACAGGAGTATCTTCCTCTTTTACGGCATTGATTCCAACGGCACTGACTTCATTAGCTGTGATCGTTATCAATGGTGCATTAGTCGCAATGGGCACAGATATTTTCAAAGTCATTGCGATTCCGTTTAGTTTCGTGACGCAATTGACCAGTACCTGGATCGGACTGCTTGTTATCTACTTCTTCATGCATGCACTATGGATCGTCGGTATTCATGGGGCAACGATCGTGACCTCATTCTTGACGCCAATCGTGTTGTCAAATATGGTGGAAAACCAAAATGGTGCCAACATTGCCTTTGCGGGTGAATTTAACAACAGTTTTGTTACGATCGGTGGTTCAGGAGCGACGTTAGGAATGGTGATTTTCATCGCCTTCTTTGCAAAATCAGCGCAGTTAAGTGCTTTAGGAAAAGCAGCGATCGTGCCATCCTTCTTTAATATCAATGAACCGATTTTATTCGGGATGCCAGTGGTATACAACCCGTACACAGCGATCCCATTCTTCTTAGCACCAATGGCTTCAATGTCCGTTGCTTATTTTGGCATCAACTTAGGCTTTGTTAACCCACCGATTGCTCAAGTAGCGTGGCCGACCCCAATTGGATTATCTGGCTTTATTGGTTCAGGTGGTGACTGGCGTGCCTTTGTCTTAGCAATCATCTGTGCAGTCGTTGCTTTCTTGATTTGGTTTCCATTCATCAAAATGTATGATGGCAAATTATACAAGGACGAACAAGCAAACGCAACGAAGGCATAATCAATCTGTTTTTTTGATAAGCCGGCTATGAAAAATAGCTGGCTTTTTTTACGCCAAAGATGATAATAGTAGTAGAGAATCCGAAGGAAAGGAGTAGGCAAATGACGAAACTCAGTATTGAAGACTTAGCAGCGGAATTGATCAGAAAGATCGAAGCGGGTGACATAGGAAATGAGCAGGGGAAGATGCCTAGTGAACGAGAGCTTTTGGCGATTTATCCCGTTTCTCGTTATACGTTACGTCAAGCCCTCAATAAATTGAGCAAGATGGGCTGGATCTACCAGATGCAAGGCCGCGGCTCGTATATTCGCTTTCAAAACAACCAAAAACCGGCCATTGAACAAGGTGATCTTGGCTTCAATGAAGACTTGACACGGGGCGAGAAAAACATTCGAACGGTCAAAGCCTCAAAGCGGCTGGTCAAAGTATCAGAGGCGCTGTTTCTTCCAAGTCAAAAACAATTTGCGAAAGATCAACACTTTATCGAAGTCCAACGTTTTCGCACATTAGATGACAAACCCTATTTGATTGAACGTTCCTATTATATACCTGAAATCGTGGGGGAGATCTCCGAAACAATGATGGAGGGGTCGATGTTCCAAGCTTTGGCAGAAGAAAAACAACTGACAGTCGCCTTCATCGACAAGTTCATCCAAAGCAAACCGCTATCACAGGAACAAGCAGCGTTTTTTCATCTAGAAGAAGGCATGCCCGCACTGATTGTAAGGGATGATAGTTACTTAAAAAATGGCGAACTATTGGCATTTTCGATGATTCATTATGATTATCGGATGGCAACCTTGTATATGCACAAAAAGATAATACTTTAAGTTATTAACAATGCAAATCGACTAAAAACGATGGCAAGCATGGTCTTTGTTCCCCTCGTTTTTTCGTGCTAGACTAAAATTATCAGCAGCTTTTAGCAACTGGCAGCTAAACGTTAAGAATTTAGGGTCTAAAACGAGGAAAAGAAAGGACGTGCCGCAATGGCAACAACAGCCAAAGAAACCAAAGTACATGATGTATTTGAATCGATCGCTTCCCGTTATGATCGAATGAACGGTATTATCTCCTTTCAGCTGCACAAACGGTGGCGCAAGGATACCATGAAACGAATGGCAGTACCAATGGGTGCTGAGATATTAGATTTATGCTGCGGTACCGGGGATTGGGCGTTTGCGTTGAATGAAGCGGTCGGTCCGACGGGGCAAGTGACCGGCGTTGATTTTAGCGAAGAAATGTTAACGGTTGCCAAAGAAAAGGCACAGAAAAAGCAACAAACGCAGATCCAGTGGCAGACCGGCAATGCGATGGCATTAAGCTTTCCACACGAGCACTTTGATTATGTGACGATCGGGTTCGGGTTGAGAAATGTCGCGGATCGCCAACAAGTCTTGGCAGAGATCCATCGGGTGTTGCGCCCAGGTGGGAAAATCGTTTGTCTCGAAACATCACAGCCCACACTGATCGGCTGGCGGCAACTGTTTACTTTTTATTTTCACCATGTCATGCCGTTATTTGGCAAACTGTTCGCCAAAAGCTATCAAGAATATTCCTGGCTGCAGGAGTCTGCACGGGATTTTCCTGACAGGGAGGCATTGAAACGAGAATTTCAGGCAGCTGGCTTTGATGTGCTGCAAGTCAAAAGCTATGCAGGAGGTGCGGCGGCGATGCATCTAGGGGTCAAACCCTAAAATTGTCTTCCCTTTGTCCGAAAAAAACGAGAAAAATGAAAGAGACCATCATGCCCTTTATGGCTTGGTGGTCTCTTTGCGTTGAGCAATTCAGAGTGTGATTGTTATTTTTTTTTTGGGTTTAAAACAATGTTGGTGTATAACCCAATGGTCACCACGTAATAAATGGCGTAGAGGGCGATAAAGATGCCAAAAGGTAGCCATAGGTCATGGTACGGATCGATCATCAAGGTGGTGAACATTTTTAGACCGAACAAGACATGGATCATTCCTAAGATACCAGGAACTAGGAAGAGCACGCCGATCTCTTTGCGGATCGAGCTTTTCAGTAAACGCGTGCGGGTACCGATTTTTTTCAGCATCGTGTAACGTTGAATGTCGCTGTTTGCCCCTGAAAGAATTTTGAACATCAGGCAGCTTGCTAACATCGTCAAGAAGGCGATACCCAGGAAGAAGCCCATAAATTCAAAACCAGAGAAAATCCCGTTATAGCTGTCGTAGGCGAAGACCCGTTGTGAGAAATTCATATCGGCGGTTTCTGAAGAATTTGCGTCTTGATTTGCTTGCGCCAAATCACGCAACGCATCGTAGCTTGCTTGGAAGTCTTTGACTTGTACCATTCGCAAGCTAGTTTCCGGCGCATTGACTGCACCAAAAGCGGTTTGATCCACGACTTGGATCTCCTTACCTCGTTGTTCTGGTAAGAGGTAGCTACGCAATTGGTCTTGGGCGGTCAGATCAGAAGCTAATTGATCGCCAGTCAGCTTGTTGTAAGTGACATCGACACTCATCTGATCCATACTGGAGCTGAGCAAGTTGTTTTCGTTGAATTGTTCCTTCACGTAATAAATGGTGTCATCTGTTTCTTTCATGCTGTAGGTCACATCAAGGGTCGGGTTTAACGCATTGACTTTTTCGTCAGAGGCGTTTTGGGCATTGTTCAAATACAAGTCATAAGGGGCAACAGTTTTTGCTAGGATAGGGATCTCGTTTTTAAAGCCAAGACCAACCGTCAAGGCACCTAATGCTAGAGCAAAAAGCATCGCCACCATCGAAAGCATCTGGGTATACTCACGAATCCGAAAGCTTAATTGCGACAAGGTGAAATTGTTTAACTTTTTCAACGCGATCGTATCGTTCTTCTTTAATAGGGATAAAAGAGCGATGATCACCGAACGAAAGACGAGGTATGTGCCAAGAACGATCGTGACAAGGGCGATGCCGATCCCGATCAATTGGAAGGTCATCAAATCGCTCATCATATAATAGCCGATGGCTAAGGAACAAAGACCTAAAATGGTTTGCAAGAAGAGCAAGAATGGCCGTTGTTTGACTTGTGCCGGCGTGCTTGTTTCTCGTAATAATGCTAAAATCGATTTTTTGGCAATTGCCCGTGCATTGAAGATGGCAGCAATCAAAAAGAGAACCGAGAAGAAGACGACGGTTACGATCAATGCTTCGGGACTAAATGCTGCATAATGGGAGATCTGCAAGTTTAATTGATTGACTAGCAAAGTATTGACACCACTTGCTAAGCCGATCCCTAAGATCGAGCCGACTGCGGTGGCAACGATACCTACCATAAAGGTTTCGATAAAAATCATTTGGGCGATCTTTCGTCCTTTGGCTCCTAACATCATAAACATGGCATAGTCCTTTTGGCGCATCGCCATCAAGAAAGAATTGGCGTATAAGATGTAGGCAAAGGTAATGATCCCTAAGAGGACCGAGCCAAAACGAAAGACGAAGACCACCATACTGATGATCGAGTTGCTTTTTAAAAAGGCTTCATTGCTCGCCATTGATTCGAACATATAAAAGATGGCTGAAGCCATGACTAGACCAGAAAAGAGGACGATATAATCCTTCAACCGAGCTTTGATCCCGGTAAGTGATAGTTTCCAAAGCATGTGTTCTTCCTCCTTATTGTTCCAAGTTTCCTAGAATGACAAGGATCTGGCGGTAAAACGCTTCGCGGCTTTGATCCTCACGTTTGACTTCTTGATGGATCTTTCCGTCCTTGATAAATAAAATACGTTGGCAATAGCTGGTAGAAAGGGGATCATGAGTGACCAATAAAATCGATACTTGGTCATTGGTATTCAAGTCGTCCATCATATTCAATAAGTCTTTCGCACTTTTTGAATCCAAGGCACCTGTCGGTTCATCCGCAAAAAGGATCGTTGGTTCCGTGATCAAGGCTCGCGCGGCTGCCACCCGTTGCTTTTGACCACCAGAGATCGCTGCTGGATATTTGTCGAGAATATGTGTGATGGACAAGCGTTCTGCGACTTGTTTGATCCGTTGTTGGATGATCTTTGGTTTGACTCCTTGTAAAGACAACGGGACAGCGATGTTTTCTGAAGCCGTTAAGTTTTCTAATAGATTGAAGTCTTGGAAAATAAAGCCGATTTCACGGCTGCGGAAATCTGCCAAGGCATCGCCTTTTAGTTTGGTGATATCGCTATTGTTGATGCGAATGGCACCTTTTGTCGGATGATCCAACGTTGAAAGAATGTTGAGTAGGGTGGATTTCCCTGAACCAGAAGCCCCCATGATTCCAATGAATTCGCCTTTTTCAATATCAAAGCTGATGCCTTTTAAGGCTTCGGTTTGTTTTTCGTTGGCTTTTCCGTATACTTTGGTCAGTTCATTTGCTTGAATAATTTTTTCCATCGTTGCGTTACGCTCCTTTTAATTGGGTTAATGCTTTGGCTGGGATGTCTTTTTCTTTGACCTCTTCATAGCCAGTTACCCCTTTTTTTTCGTTCCAAGTAAGCTTCAAATAGGCTTCTTTGCGCAATGGTCGTTCTTGGAAACCGTTGAAATCAAGGGTTTTGCTTTTGCCGTTCTCATCATACCCTGGAAATTCGTAATGGTATTGAGTATAGACATTCCCATTGTCATCCTTAGAATTCGTCTTTTCACCATCTGTGGTGATTTGGACATAGTAGCTGTCGCCGCCCATGATGACGGTTTGTGCGACTTGCAATGCGCCGAACCCTATGAGGAGGAGCGCTGCAAGTCCAATCAGAAGTTTTTTCATCTATCGGTCACCTCATTTTTTATTATGATGAAAGTATAACGCTGGTTTTCTGAAAAGTAGTGTGAAAAATCTATCAATAAACTTTCAATCTTGTCACGACAAACGAACAAAAAACGTTTCTAAAGGGTGAAGGTCACCGCTTAGAAACGTTTTTTGCGTAGGGCTTTTCAATTGTATTTTTTGCGAAATAGTTCAACGATTAGTTGGCCCTCGTCATACATAATGGCGGCTTCGTCGATCATTAATCCTAATAGATAGTAATCTTTTTCTTCATGGATCGTTTGATGACCGCCTAACAGCTCCACATAATAATTTTCTAACGTGCTATCTCTTGGTGTGTTGAGCATGTCGATAAAGTGTTCTAAATCAGTGGGCTGCTCTGGAAATTGACCTTGCACAACTGCTTTAAACCCCTCTGCTTCAAAGGCCATCTCACTTATTATCTTTTGACAGTCATGGGACAAAAAGTAGGTGACCACTTCATCGACGATTCGCCGTGCCCGTTCTTTTTCAATCATTTTCTTCTCCGCCTTCTGATTTGCTGGTATTCATCTAACAATGGTACCATTGCTGCCGCGACAAATCCACTGGAAAAGCCATTATTGTATAAGTTCAATCCTCCATGTAAATAGGTGATATTTGTGACCAAGGCTGCATGGACCACCCCAGCGATTACGCCAGCAACTGGACCATAATACCCACTGATGGGGGCTAGACTGGTGCCGAAGATCGCTGTCAGCAATAAACTGAAGGTCGAGACATCAGAGGTCAAACCGACCTTGGTTGCTAAAACCACCCCAATCATGACAGGCAAACTATTTCTCCAGTGATTCCCGAAAGCACTGAAACCAATCACGGTCAGTATTGCGCCTAAAAGGGGACCAGATAGTTCGCCTTGTAAGAAGAAGACAAAGAACAGCATCAACATCCCCATCATCGCCATGTTCATCATCGTGACCCCAAGGGAAAAAATCGTGACATAGTCCGTCATTAATTTCCCTGACGTTTGAAAAAGCTCAGGCAAGCCTTTGAGGGATCGCTGATTTAGAAGATAACCGATAAGAAACATGGCAAGACAAAGAATGAGCAAGAACCCAGTCAGATAATAGTGATACTCCGTCGTCAACTGTTTGTTTGAATAGACTTCCAAGTCGAACAGCCGTAAAAAACTCGTGAAAAACATAGTGATGATGCCAGCAGCAAACCCGATATTATACAAAGAAAAACCTTGGTGGAATTGTAAAAATTGAGCTGCTAGAGGAGGGAGCGCCAAACCGATCAATAGACCGATCCCATAACCAAAAGCGATCCCGACTGGTAAAGGCAACCCTAAACCGAATGCTAAGTAACTGATGACCGGCGAGGCGGCACTGCCAAATAAGGCAACTAGTGAATATTGTGTAGCGGGGCGTTGCTGTATGTAAGAATATAAATAGACACCAAGTGGAATGGGAATCGAGTTAAAGATGTTTTTTCCAAAAAAAGAAAAGCCAGATATGGTAAAAAAAGCAGCGATCATTGGTCCACTAATAATCGTTCCTTGCTTTTTCGCAAGGAGGATACTGATCAATGTCAATAAGCCACTGTTTAAAAAGGCGCTTCCAAGATTGCCGATCGCAAAATAATCAGAAATCAAATTGCTGGGGGCATTTAAGATTGCCAGCGAGCCTTGCCACAAAGCTTGAGGAGGGGAAGCAACCAAGCCAATGAGGATCAAGACGATGCTATACGCCAAAAGCAAGCGCTGGGTTAAGAGCTGTGAGATAGGTGCAAAGGGTTTCGATTTTGTTTGTAAGAAAACTCGTTTATCTGCCATAGTTTCATTGAACGCTCCTTTTTTTCATAGTATCACACCTTTTAGCGACAAAAAAGTATTTTTTGACAGTTTTAAGTAGCAGGACGACGAGAGAAATGAGAACCAAAAAAGGGAGAAAAAGAAAAATTTAAGAAAATGCGAATAAAAATAACGGCGATGTATCAAGGAGAATCGCCCTTTTTTCAATAATTTCATCAATCGGTGAAATTATTGACAGAAAGAATTTTACGAAAATTGTTATAATTTAGTTAATCTCGTTCAGATTTTCTAATAAAAAAGCCATTTTAAGATAAAAAAAACTGTTTGCTTGGTTTTTTTATTCGAAGATCGAGTGATCACTGAATCACGAGGAAGGGATTTAAATAAGGAGGAAGAGTATGAAGAAAACGAAGTTTGGCATGATTACTTTATTGGCAGCGCTTGTTTTAGGGGCTTGCGGACAAAGTAACGAAGGTGGAACAGGTTCGACAGATACACAAGAATCATCAACTGAGGCAGCTGGATTTGATATCAATGATTTGCAGCTTGCAGTTGAAAATAACGATGAAGTGATCGATGGGGGCGTCTTAGATGTTGCGGTAGTAACAGATACGCAATTCCAAGGGTTGTTTCAATGGGAGTTTTATCAAGATGCTTATGACCGTGACTTCATGTTACCAAGCCATGAATATTTGTTCCTACAAGATGAAGATTTCCGAATTGTGAATGGTGGACCAGCTGATTTAGAATTAGATGTCGATAATAACAAGGCAACGATCACTTTGCGTGAGGACTTGAAGTGGTCTGATGGGGTCGATGTAACGGCTGAAGACGTGATCTTCTCTTATGAAGTCATCGGACATCAAGACTATGATGGCGTTCGTTACAACAATGATTTTACAAATATCGTTGGTATGGAAGAATACCACAGCGGCGAAGCTGATACGATCTCGGGGATCACAGCAGTCAGTGACAAAGTCGTTGAAATCGAGTTTAAAGAAATGCATCCAGGTATGCAGCAATCCGGTGGAGCGATCTGGAACTCTGCACTAGCGAAACATGCCTTTGAAGGCATTGAAGTGGCAGATATGCCTTCAAGTGATCCCGTTCGAACCAATCCAATCGGTTTTGGTCCATACAAAATGAGTAATATCGTACCAGGTGAGACGGTGGAATATGTACCGAATGAACATTACTATGGCGATACACCAACCTTAGAAAAAATCGTGATGCGTAACGTCCCTTCGGCTTCAATCAATGAAGCGTTAAACGCGAAGCAATACGATTTAGTCTTAAAAATGCCAACAGATACCTTTGATACGTATCAAAACATGGATGGCTACCAAATGTTAGGTCGTCCAGAACAATCTTATACGTATCTTGGCTTTAATTTAGGTTCATGGAATGATGAAACAAACAGTGTTGATTTTGATCCAAATGCAAAAATGGCGAACAAAGCATTGCGTCAAGCAATGGGCTATGCCATCGACAATGATGCGATCGGTGAGCGTTTCTATCACGGCTTGCGTTCAAATGCTTCAACATTGATCCCACCTGTTTATGGTACGTTGCACAACAGCGATGCAAAAGGATACCATTTAGATATGGAGAAAGCAAACCAACTTCTAAATGACGCTGGCTTTATCGATGTGGATGGCGATGGCTTCCGAGAAGATCCAGATGGCAACAAATTGACCATCAACTTTGCGTCAATGTCTGGTGGGGAAGTTGCCCAACCACTGGCGGATTACTATGTTCAACAATGGCAAGAAATCGGTTTAGATGTTCAATATTCAACAGGTCGTTTGATCGATTTCCAAGCCTTCTACGACAAGCTGAAAAACGATGATCCAGATATCGATGTCTTCCAAGCTGCTTGGTCTACTGGTTCAGATCCATCACCAACCAGCTTATGGGGACCAAATTCAGCATTTAACTACACTCGTTTTGAGTCAGATGAAAATACTGAATTGTTAGCTGCGATCGATTCAATCGATTCCTTTGATGAAGCAACACGGAAGGCTGCTTTTGATGCATGGCAAGAATATGCGATTGAAGAAGCTTTTGCGATCCCAACGTTGTATCGGAATCAAATCTTACCGATCTCTGATCGTGTCGCAAACTTTACCTGGGCATTTGACGCCGATCATAACCCATGGGCAACCATCGGTGTGACTTCAGAATCTCGTTAATCGGTTAGTAAATTACACAAATGAATCGGCAGCAGCGTGTTCGTTGCTTTTGCCAAGCAAAATCAGTTAGGATTAAAACCTAACTGGTTTTTTCTTGGTCCATGTAGACGGAAGAAGCAAGTCGCATGTTGAACCCTTCATTTTGAGCGGCTGTTTCGTGGGCGGGTTGGAGTGACATTGACGAAAAAGCTGAGCTCCGTTGGAAGATCAGCTTTTTTTGTTAGATAACATTACATAAATGTCCATTTAATAAGCGGCTAAATCGCACGATTGGTAACAGCAGCAAGCAACTGTTGGAGATCGTTTTTATGGTTCTGGTAACCGGCTTGTTCAATAACGACTAAGGTGTTTTTTAGAATCTCTTTGTTCAACTGAGCGGATTGCAAATACGAGTAAATTTCCTGATACAGCACTTGATGGATTTTCAAATAAAAATAGAGGGGTGTATTGGGGAGCGGTTCAGACATGAGCAGAAACTTGTTTAGTAGATAGGCATCTTTATTTTCGCTGGCAAAGGCACAGCCGTTTAAGATCACGACACTTAACAGATTTGCATAAAATGGATCATTGGCGTAGTGAAGAATTTTTTTGATCCCATGATCTAAGTAATAACTGATCGTTTCTTGGTCAAAAATAAATAACAAATTTGAGAATAAATTTAACTCAAAGCGCCCCCAGGTTTCGATATCAAACAAGTATTGCTTTACCAGTTCGACTTCTTGGGTGTAAGCTCCTTGATTCATCAGAAATGATTCACGGTTGAGCAGCAGCAATCCTTGGACATACAAAGAATAATAGAAAAAATTTTGTGTCTCAAAGTAGCGTTTTTCCAGGCTAGTCAAGTAGTCGAGAGTCAGTGTTCGCTCATAGTAACGGGTATAGAAATCTTGCACCAGCTGACGTTTCTGATCCGTGACTTCGCTGTCGATCAACAGACTGAACTCATGAACCGTGATATTCATTTTGTCTAAGTAGTCAAATAGGGTTTGTGATGAGAGGTTTGTTTTACGATTTTCGAATGAAGAAAGGGTGGTGCGTGAGGAAATACCTTCGGCAAGCTTGGCTTGCGAGATTTTGCGATCTGTGCGCAGTTTTTTGATTAAAGAGCCTTGCTGTTTCATGGGGGACCTCCTTAATTGTGACGCATTTCTGAACAATGTGATTTTAATAACATGTTATCAAATATAATAAGGTATAGCAAATAATAAAGGAGGTAGTTTTTCATGGAATTTGAACCATTCGGCCCTTGGGAAATCAACCCATTTAAAAACTAGTACTGCCTTTTCTGCGAAACCTTATCGTTGACCTTTCAATGATAAGTCTTGTGACTGTTTCCTTTATGATAGGAACAGCATATTCCTCGCTCTCTGCGGTTTTTATCGCAGGATCGAGCAACATCTTGAAGAATCGAAAGGTTATTTGATTGCTTCCCCCTCTCAAAGACACCTTTTCGTTTGTGGAAGTCATGAAGCACATGAATCGCTAAAAGCGGTCAGTCACATTGAATGTCTGTCATGCACCAGACCTTCCCCAATTCTTTGTGATTGATCGTTTTTTGTAAAGCATCATCCTTCTAGCTATGACCGTAATGTACGAAGATTACGGTTTTTTTTTGTTGTGTGCTATTGGATAAAATCTGCAAGAGTTGTCACAGAGGGTTTATACAGAAAAACCCCTCACTATCAGTAAGAAAACTACGAGCAAATAAGAGTGAAACGAAGCCGAAAACGAAAAAAGAAAAACGTTTGCAAAAGAAGTGTTGACATTTTTTCTCAGAATGAGTACTATTATCTCAACGGAACATGAGAGTGTTCTCATTACTGGATTCGTTACTGTTCGGCAGGCAAGACCAGAGGAAAAAAGTGCGTTGATTACCCAAAGTTTCTTGGGTTGTACACTTTTTTGCTTTGGTCTTCTTTTTTTGCTCCATTATTTCTAATAGCTAAAAAAAGAACCGGTTCCAAGGTAAGGTCCAGTCATTGATCAGCAAAGGAGGGGAGAAGTAAAACGCAATGAACTGCCAGTTAGGTTTGACGATAGCCTGCAGCACTGTCTGGAGCAGTCAATCACCTCGTCACTTAACGGCACATCAGAGAAAGAAAAAAATACAAGACCTTCTGCATAGACGTCAAAGGATGCAACGTTTTTACGGGCTATGCTGATCAAGGAGGATCGTTCGTGAAGATTATCAAGAGGATCAACAACAATGTTGTACTTTCAAAAGAAGATGAAGTTGAAGTGATCCTAATGGGAAAAGGGATCGGCTTTCAAACGAAACCGGGTGACCCGATTCCAGCTGAGCGAATCGAAAAAAAATACTATCCAGAAGATGATTTGACAGTGGAACATATGTCGAAAGTCATGACGAAGGCTGACGAAAAACAAATGGCCGTCATTTATGAAATCGTGCGTCTTTTTCGGGATAGTGTTGGAACCGATTTCAATCCAAATGTTTATTTCACACTGATGGATCATATCTTGTTTGCCATCAGTCGCCAAAAGCAAGAAATTGTTTTGACCAATCCCATGCATTGGGAAATCAAGAAAATCTATGCCAAGGAATATGCGGTCAGTGTCCAAGCGGTCGAGTTGATCCGCAAAGAGCTGTATCCCGATTTTTCACAAGAAGAAGCTGCGTTTATCACTTTGCATTTCGTCAATGCGCAAATTGAAAAAAGCGCCAATCAAAGTGCTTATGAGCACACCGAGTTGACGAACAATATTTTACGGATCGTTAAGTACAGCATGAACATCGAGTTTGATGAGAATTCTTCTTACTTCCAACGGTTCGTGACCCACATTCGCTATTATTTAATTCGACAAAGTCAAGAAAAAGAAGAGCCAGTATTGGCAAATCCAATGATTGCCTTGGCCTTCAGCAGCTATCCAAAAGAAAAAGAAACCGCAGATTCGATCAAAGAATACTTATTTGAACAAAAGGGCTGGCATGTCAACGATATGGAATTGATGTATTTGATTCTGCATATCGGTAACTTAGCCGCTCACTCAAAATTAACCTAAGAATGGAAATGGATTCGTTACAGTTCGGCTGGCAAGACCTGCACTTTCTTACAATACTAGATGAGGAAACCCGTCACTCTTTTTTTAGGGGATCTCTCATGCTTGTTTATTGTAGAAATGGCTGGTCTTTTTATTTTTATTAAATGACCAATAAAAAAGGAGCAATCAAAATGGCAAAATATACTGAATTAGCGCAAGACATTTTGGCCCACGTTGGTGGCAAAGAAAATGTCTCATCTGTAAAACACTGTGTGACTCGCTTACGGTTCCACTTAAAAGACGAAAGCAAAGCGGACACTGATTATTTGCAAAAACGTGACGGTGTCGTGACCGTCGTCAAAGCAGGCGGACAATACCAAGTCGTTATCGGCAATCATGTGCCAGATGTTTACGATGAAGTGTTGAAAGTCGGCGGATTAGCCGATGGCGGCAGTCTTGATATCGATGAAGGCGACGGGCAAAAAGGCAGCTTGTTTGACCGCTTTATCGATGTTATCTCAAGCCTGTTCCAACCGTTCTTAGGCCCATTAGCGGCAGCTGGTATCTTAAAAGGGATCACGGCGTTGCTGGCAGCAACTGGGATGGAAGCGACCAATGGTATCTATGTAGTAATGAATACTCTAGGCGATGGTTTGTTCCAATACTTACCAATGATCTTAGCCGTCACTGCAGCGAAGAAATTCAAGATGAATACCTATACAGCATTAGCGATCGCAGGGGCGATGGTCTATCCTGGCTTAGCAGAAAGCGTGGCTGAAGCGAGCAAAGTCTTCGGTCTAACCTTGACCTTGCCAGCAGGCGGCTACTTCAACAGCGTATTGCCAATTATTTTAGCGATTTTTGTCGCTTCAAAAATTGAACAGTTTATGCGCAAAGTCACACCTGACGTAGTCAAAATGTTTGTGGTTCCGTTTGTAACGATTTTGATCACTGTGCCGTTGACCTTCTTTGTGGTCGGTCCAGTCGCAAATACAGCCTCTAGCTGGATCGGTGTTGCTTTCCAAGCGGTGTACGATTTCAGCCCAATTATTTACGGCTTTGCTTTAGGGGCATTATGGCAAGTATTAGTTATGTTTGGTCTTCACTGGGGTCTTGTGCCATTGGCGATCATGGATATGGCGCAAAACGGCTCTTCGATTATTTTGACCGCAGCAGTGCTACCATGTTTCACGCAAACGGGTGTGTTAGCAGCGATTTGGTTGAAAACGAAAGAACCAAAAGTCAAACAAGGCGCAATGCCAGCTTTGATCTCATCAATCTTCGGTGTGACTGAACCTGCGATCTACGGGTACACGTTGCCAATGAAAACACCATTTATCGTTTCTTGTTTAGTTTCAGGTTTCGTCGGTATCTACTTGTCAATCTTTAACGTCACTGGTTATGCAATGGGTGGTATGGGGATCTTCTTGTATCCTGCATATATCGATCCAGCAACAGGCAGCTTCCATAGTGTGATCCACTTGGCGATCGGTACAGTGATTGCGATCGTAGCGTCATTTATCATCATGATGTTGTTGAAAGTACCAACATTGTATACAACTGTTGATTCACCAGTCGACGGTCAAGCAACACCAGCAGCGCCAGCGCCAGAAGCAAAAACTGTTTCTGCCAGCGTCAAAGATGAAACAGTCAAAAGCCCAGTAACTGGTCAAGTGGTTGCTTTAGCAGATGTGGAAGACAAAGTCTTTTCTTCAGGTGCTATGGGAAAAGGGATCGCAGTTGAACCAGCGATCGGTGAAATCACTGCGCCAGCAGATGCAGAAGTCAAAATCTTGTTTCCAACAAAACATGCCATCGGTTTAGTGACAGAAGATGGAACAGAACTATTGATCCACATCGGCATGAATACGGTAGAACTTGAAGGCAATCACTTTACTGCCTACATCAACCAAGGAGACAAAGTCAAAGCTGGTCAAAAATTGATTTCTTTTGATACAGAGGCGATTCGTGCGGAAGGCTATTCCTTGCTGACACCAGTCATCGTCACGAACTCTAACGACTACAGTGACATCCAAACGACACAGTCAAAAGAAGTAACAGCGCAGGATGATTTGATCGAAGTCGTAAAATAAATGCGTTTAACGGCACGTCGCAGGATCAGTAAGAATGCTTTCTTGCTGATCTGCTGTGTCGATCATTAAAGAAAAAGAAAGTAGGCTAATCATGACAGAAAAACAATTTCCAAAAGGTTTTTTATGGGGCGGCGCCACTGCAGCCAACCAATTTGAAGGAGCATGGAACGAAGGCGGACGTGGTCCAGCGACATCCGATACAGCGGTCGCTGTCAAACCAGAAGACCGCAAAAACATGGCAGAATTTGCTGCACCAATGACACGGGAAAAAGTTTTGTTTGCCTTAAATGACAAAGAAGGCTTGTATCCAAAACGTTGGGGGTCAGACTTCTACCATCGCTACAAAGAAGATATCGCCTTGTATGCAGAGATGGGCTTCAAAACCTTCCGTCTGTCCATCGCTTGGTCAAGAATTTTTCCAAATGGTGACGATGCTCAGCCAAATGAAGAGGGCTTGCAATTTTATGACAATGTGTTTGATGAGTGTGCGAAATACGGGATCGAACCCTTAGTGACCCTCTCTCACTACGAAACACCTATCGGGATCGCGTTGAACTATGGCGGCTGGAAAAATCGCCAAGTGATCGATTTGTTCGTCAAATACGCAGAAACCGTGTTGACCCGCTACAAAGACAAAGTCAAATACTGGTTGACCTTCAATGAAATCAATATTATGGGGATCTCTGGCTATGTTGGCGGTGCCTTATTATCCGAAGACGGCACACAAAACCTTTCTGACATGTATCAAGCCGTGCATCATCAATTTGTGGCTTCTAGTTTAGCAACAAAATTTGCCCACGAAATCAATCCTGACATCAAAGTAGGGATGATGTTGGCACGAATGCAAGCTTACCCAGCTACACCAAATCCAGCAGATGTGATGGAAGAAATCAAGCGTGACCACGAGAATCTCTTCTTCTCTGATGTTCAAGTTCGTGGGAAGTATCCCGCATATACGAAGCGCTTCTTTAAAGAAAACGGCATCGAAGTGACCTTCGAAGACGGCGATTTAGACATTCTTGCGCAATACCCTGTCGACTTCATGTCCTTTTCTTACTACATGAGTTCTATTGCCCGCCACAATCCTGAAGAAGGCGGCGAAGCAACTGCTGGCAACTTTTCTTTAGGCGAATCAAACCCTTACTTGGAAGCTTCTGACTGGGGGTGGCAAATCGATCCAATCGGCTTGCGTGTGACTTTGAATAACTTGTACGACCGCTACCAAGTACCGTTGTTTATCGTTGAAAACGGCTTAGGTGCCTTGGATACAGTGGAAGAAGATGGTTCAATCCATGACAGCTATCGCATCGAATATTTGAAGGCGCATATCGAACAAATGTATGAAGCGATCGAAGATGGTGTGGAATTGATGGGCTATACGCCTTGGGGTTGTACCGACTTAGTATCGGCTTCCACGTCAGAAATGTCGAAACGCTACGGCTTTGTCTATGTAGACGCGGATGATGAAGGAAACGGCAGCTTTGACCGTTCCCGCAAAGATAGTTTCTACTGGTACAAAGAAGTCATTGCCACCAATGGCGGTAGTTTGTTACAGGATTAAAAACTAAAACAAAGCGGCTCTCTTTTGTGAGCGCCGCTTTTTTTGCTGGGTTTAGAGAACAAAGAAGAAAAAGGGAATCAGCAGCTGCCATGCCAGATAAATCAAAGAAACAGTCAACGCCCACTTCTTCATTTTTGGCTTAGGCACAACGGATTCAGGCATTAAATACACAAGGGAAAAAACCGTGAGAAAAAATAGCAGGGTCAGTGGTTGGACGACAAAGGTCAGCCAGCTCATAGGAAACGCTCCTTTCAAGAGGTTTGAAGATTCTTTGTTACGATGTGGTAATTTACAATTTTATTATATATTTAATTATTCAGGAAGGCAATGTGTTCTTGGGGATCGCAAGTGTCACAACGAAAGGAATCAGAGAGAAAGGCTTGGTATGCCGTGATCGGCGAAAAGTGATTTTTTCATCAAAGCAGACTGAATAAGAATGAGTGAGGATGAATAATAAAAAAATCCCCTCGAAAGGGGATCATGAGCCGCAATCCTTACGAAGGGGATGAAAGGAGCTGTTTCGTAGGTATAGCTCGTCTTTGTTGTAGTCAAATGAGTGTTCACTAAGAGGATGTTTTGGTGCGAGTGAGGCGCAGCTGCAGTCAACGTTTTCTACTACGCAAATAAAAAATATACCCAAGCAGACTAGCAGAAATCAGGAAACCCATAAAATAAACGGTTAGTTTCATATCTGGCATGACATAGGAGTATTCTAAGATTTTACAAACAAAGAGGATCAAAGAAACAGTGATCGTTAGAGAAACCCATGTGAAACGCGGCAGTCGTTTTGTCAGGAAGACCAAACCTAACGAAAAAAAGATGACTGGTACCCAAAAGATCAAGCGAGCAAGTTGGATCATTTTATCTCTCCTCATTCATTCTTATTTGAGTAAAAGGATAACGTAAATATTCAATTTTTTAAAATCATATCCATTGGTTGTGAAAAAAATAGTTAATAATCAGAAGGATATGTGAAGGCACGCTAATGTTTTTAGTACCGCGAATAAACAGCTTATTTTTTAGAAAACGAGTATGCTTTTTATTACTTTAGAAAGTTTCAGCACATATTACAGACACCAAACACTGGATGATCGACAGCCACCACAGTCATCCCGATGTTTTTCTACAGACCGCAAAGGAGATGGAGGCCTTTCGTCGGGCACTCCTCGAACTGCTAGAAAAGTAGCAAAATCAACCACTGCACACAAAAATTTCATTACGATTTCCCAGCAGAATGATGAGATACCTGGGGGCGTTTTCACTACTGAGTCATGCATCATTTTCGTTTTACTAAGCATCTGTTTTCTTACAGATGCTTTTTTTCTGGTGAGCGTTTCGTTTCTCATTCGCTCCGTCTTCCTTTACACTTTTAAGTAAGGTCATAACAAACGATGACAAATAAGATGTAGAAATAATCAAGGAGGAAACGAGCATGTCAGAAAAAATCAACAATCCGTTAACGAAGTATTATGATGGCAAATTTGAAAAACAGGTGCAAGAAGCACCGGCGATTCAAGGAAAGATGCAGCCAGTACCTGATTGCGGGGAAGAAAGCTACTCAGGTTCAGACAAATTAGCTGGACGCAAAGCATTAGTGACCGGTGGTGATTCTGGTATTGGTCGAGCAGCAGCGATCGCTTTTGCCAAAGAAGGCGCCGATGTTGCAATCAACTATCTTCCTTTTGAAGAAGAAGACGCGCAAGAAGTCAAAGCAGTCATTGAAAAAGCTGGACGCAAAGCCGTCTTGATCCCAGGAGATTTGAAAGATGAAACCTTCGCTCGTCAATTGGTTCATGAAGCAGCCAAAGAATTAGGCGGGTTAGATACGTTGGTTCTAAATGCTGGGATGCAACAAGCGGTGAAGGACATCAAAGAGTTGACTACGCAACAAATTCAAGACACCTTTACAACGAATATCATCTCGATGTATTGGACAGTCCAAGAAGCATTGGATTACTTACCAGCTGGTGGAAGCATCATCACGACCACTTCGATCCAAAGTGCGGAACCAAGCGCCCATCTTTTAGACTATGCAGCCACGAAAGGTGCCATTACTTCCTTTAGTAAAGGGCTAGCTGCGCAATTAAGTGAAAAAGGCATTCGGGTCAATACCGTTGCGCCTGGTCCAATCTGGACGCCACTTCAAATTTCTGGTGGCCAACCACAATCTGCGATCCCAGAATTTGGTCAAAAAGAATTGATGAAACGTGCTGGACAACCAGTCGAATTAGCACCAGTCTACGTTTTCCTAGCCTCTGATGAAGCAAGCTATGTAACTGGTCAAGTGTACAGTGTAACGGGTGGTAGCTTCTTCGCTTAACAACCCTGGATAAACTTGTAGGAAAAAAGCTCGAGCAAAGATGCTCGGGCTTTTTTTGTGGATGGAAATGGAATCGGCAGCTTACTTTCCTTGTTTGGCAAACATCTTGGTCATCATCAGTTGATTGATCTTTGCAAAAACGGCTGCCCACTCTTGTTCGGCTTGTAGGTTAGACAGTAAGACTAATTTTTCGGAAAAAATCACTTCTTCATAACTATCGGTGATCAATAGATCGGCTGCTTCCATCTGGTTAATAAAAGTCACTGAAGCTTTGGAATAAATCGAACGGATCCTTGTCTCGATCATTTGCTTCGTGCGGTATTGGATCGTCGTTTGAATATAGATCGACACGGTCGGGGGCGTATTCATCTGTGTTTCTAAAAACAAGAGATGCGCAAGATAAGGCAACTGTGTCTGTTCAAAATACTTTTTGTCCAAGTCAGCAAATGGATACCTTTCAACATGGGTCAGTAAAAGCTTGCAGATTGCTTCATAGGTTTTGTCATTCGAAGGAGTGTTTTCGGTCAACAGTTGGTGTTCTAGTTGCCACACTTCCAGAAGATCGATGCCGATAATGATTGATAGATTGAAGACCAGCAGACAGCTGCTTAATAATTTTTCAAATTCGGCGACTTCTTGACTTGGAGCAAAGGTATCGTGCCAATCTTTGATCATTGCGGTGAAAAAACGCACAAGATCGGTATCAGAATGTTTGATCTCTTGGATGATCGCTTGATTCTTCTCTTGGGGAATCACCCCTGGCAAAAAGACATGCAAAAAGAAATTTAAGTAAAGATATTCTGACTGAAGCGTCTTTTCTGAGGCATAATCGGCACTCAAAAAAAGCGATTCGAGGATTTCCTCTGGTAAAAAACAATAAAAATTCATCAATCCCATGTATTTTTCAGGAATCGCTGGCAAATATTTTTTCTGGATCGTTCGGCTGACCACTGCTTGCCAAAATGCAGCGAGTTTATTTTTCGTTAACGGATCAAAGTGAGAAACAGCAAAGAACGCTGTAAACTCTTCGACATTTTTATGGGAAACGCTCGGCAATAGCCACAAATCAGCAGGCGCACTTTGGGTCAAGAAACTGTAGGTGAAAATACGGATATCAAGCTCTTTTCCAGCAAGAACGATGCGATTATTCAGGTCTGTTCGAATTTGGATTTGAAACTTTTCCAATAGTTGATTGATTTTCTTGATCAACCGATACATATGCGATTGGCTGACATGCAAATCCAAACATAATTGCGTCAAGGTCATTTGCGGGCGCCCAATCAAGTAGTGAATCAAGGTATATTGTGTGGAGTTGAGCAAATAATGATACATCAATTTTGCATAGAAAGGTTCATCGTCCTCTGCTTGATCAACAAAATACTGATTGTAATGATTTTTTGATAGAAGCAGGTGAGGGGAGAGCAGCTGCAAATCTTCATTTAAAAAATAAATATATTTTTGCAGACTTTTTTGTGGGATGTTCAAAACTTCTGACAGTTGGACCAATGTCACGCCATTGGAATTACAGACAACTTTGAAAATCTCTAATTTCTTTTCTTCTGCGGGAGAAATGAATTCTCGATACATAAGGGATTCTCCTTTTTGGCGTTTTTTTTACGCTAAATCTGTGAACCGTATGATAACCATGATGGATTATACTTATGATAGATGAGAATAGAATGAAAAAACACCAATTAAATTATTATTTTTTAAGGCTGTTTTTTTCGATTAACCTCGGTTTCTCATTAAAAAAAGTGAAGGAAGAGATGAAAATGAACAAAAAGGCAGTAATGTTAGGTTTGGTCGGAATGGGTTTAGGAATGGCGCCGACTGCGGCAGCTGCAGCAGAAGCGAATCCAACGGCTTCAATGACGAGTCAAGCAACGCTAACGATCGAGCAAGGAATCTTGTCACTGGATCAGGTGACTAATTTTAACTTCGGTACAAGCAGTATCCAAGAGATCGCTACCGATGAACAAGTGATTCAAACAACGTCGAATGAAGTGACATCGATCACAGATTACCGTGGGCCGAATCAAGCTGGCTGGCAGTTGACGGCGCAATTATCGAAAATGACGAATGCTAGCGATAACGAGCTGGCAAATGCCAAAGTCACTTTAAATGGTACAACGGCTTCTGGCGATGCAGCGCTAGTATCGGGCACCGAATTGATGGTAGGGGCAACAGAACCTACATTGATCGCTTCTGCTAATGGCACAACTGGCTTAGCAACCAATGACTTTAACTTTTCCAATGCTTCATTAACCGTACCAAAGCAAAATGTGAACAGCGGCACTTATAGCGGCACGATCACTTGGACATTAGCGAACACGTATCAAGCAGAGTAGGAAAGAAAGGGCGACAATGAAAAAACAAATCAAGTGCTTCGTACTCATTAGTTTCTTTATCAGTTTGTGTTGCGTTACGAAAGTCACCGGTCATGCACAGACCACACGGTTCACTGTAACCCCTGAACTTCCCCAAAATCAAGTCAGTGACGTCACTTATTTCGACTTACTGGTAAATCATGAGACCGAACAGAATTTGACCGTTGCCCTTCATAGCACGAGTTCGGAAACCCTTACGATACAAGCATCCGCACTGAATAGTTACACAGCTGCTACTGGGATCATCGCTTATCAGGCAGCCGAAACAGCAGAGGATTTTGGCGGGGTGTCTTTCACGACCTTGATAAAGAAACCAAATCAAATGATTCAGCTTGCACCAGGGGAAACACGCCAAGTGGTATTTCCTCTTTCAATGAATGACAAGCGTTTTACAGGTGAAATCTTAGGTGCCTTTTCTTTTGAAGAAGAACAAAAGGAGGGGCAAGAGGCGGAGGAAACAAGTCTTACGTCAACCTATAAAATCGTCCAAGGTGTCCGCCTTCGTCAGCAGTTAGATCCGCTACCTGATCCTGAACTTTCCTTGATCGAAAGTGAGGCGATAGAAAAAGACGGCATCGCATCCCTAAAAAGCCGCATTGAAAATGATCAGCCAGTTGCTTTTGGGAAGATTGCTGTTAAGACTGTGATTCGTGAGCAAGACAGTGACAGGGTTGTGGGGGGATTTACTGCGGAAAGTTTTCAATTTGGCCCAAACTCTACACTGGATCTTTATAGCGCGTTTGATGAAGAAATTGTAGAGCCAGGAACCTATCACATTCAAATCGAGCTGAGTGCCCCACGTGGAACGTGGGTTTTTGAGGATAGCGTTACTGTTTCTCGCCCAGAAGCTGAATCGATCAATCGAAAAACGATCGTGGGATCAGGCTCTCTTCACAGCAACCGTTGGGTATATATTGTTGCAGTGGTCATTCTCCTGCTTATTTCCAGTCTATTGCTCCTGATGTATTTGCGACGAAAAAAATCAAAGGAAACAACAGAGCAGGAATGAGAAGACTTCATTTAAGCACTTGATCAAACAAAGCGGAGGATGACGATGAAAAAATTTCTTACGACACGTTTTTTACTTTTCTTCTTGTTAGGTATCGCCTTATGCTATACAGGAAACGCATCTGTTGAGGCGACCGTCGTTGAGCCAGATTTTGCGACGTTGCCGATCGATGAGACCTTGATCACTACGGTGGGGCAAGCTCGTTCTCCGCAAGGATCGGATGGCTATAACTATGTTCAGATAAATGATGGGGTGACATCAAATGTTAGTGGGGGCGTTTGGTTCAACAAAGCGGTTTCTTTTACCCGATCTTTTCGTTTAGAAATGGCTTTTTGCATTGAAAATGCAGCTGCTGATAGCGATGGCTTAGCTTTTGTTATGCAAAGCATTGGCTTAAATGCACTTGCTCAACAAGCCGGTCCAACGATTGGTGTTTGGTCGAATGTAGGGGGAACCGACCCACTGAATACCGGAGCGATTCCGCAAAGCTTTGCCATCGAATTCGATACTTACTACAATTCTGGTAGTCTGGGTCTCCATGGTGCCATAGATCGTGATGCCCCCAATAGTCATCATATCGCATGGAATTTTCCAGGTTCAAACGACGCCTATACGACGGAAGGCTGGCTGCCGTCGTATAAAGTCGTCAACCATCTTGATACTGTTGCGGTCACTGATATTTCCGATAGCCAGTGGCATACGTTTACCGTTGCTTTCGATCAGCCCAATCAAACCTTGCATTATTCTGTCCCAGATTTTGGGGTCGATGTCACGGTACCCGTGGATGATACGTTCAAAACGAACTTGAACTTGACCAACAATGCGCCAGTTTATTTTGGTTTTACTGGTGCTAATGGTGGAAATGTCCAAGAAAAAGCAGTGGCATTCATTGATGTCGAAGGCTTGGTCGATATGGAATTGCGTACAGGCGTATTTGAACGTGACCCCAACAAGCTTTTGCTAGATACTGAGACAGCTCTGAGTCAACCACCAGTCGTTGATGCGCAAAAAACAATTACTTATGCCACGTATCTTTCTTATAAGGACACCAGTGATTTAACGGAGTTGGAAGCAGGCATCAAGCTGCGTTCGTTTCTTCCAGAAGGCTTTTCTTTAGTCGATGAGACAGTGTATTTCGGTGGTCCTGATTTGATGGTAAATGGTATGCCAGAAGGCGGCACGCCGATTGATTTTAGCGTTGAAGCTGGTGAGTTGGTCGCGACCCTACCTGCATTAGCCAAAGGGAATGACTATCTTATCCACTATTCGATTACCTATACGGGGGCGCCGCTCAATGAGAACTTGAATCAAACAGTGCCTGTGCAAACGACCTTCCAAGGGAATGCCTTTGTATCGAGTCTCGTATCTGGCAGCCCTGAGACGCATTCCTACACAATGACCGGTGTGTTTCCGCCCACGCTGACAACGGGTGTGCCTACCTTAGAAGAAGCGAAAGAAACCCAGCAGATCGTGCGGGAAAACCGTTTGTGCTTTACCCCGATTACCATCGATGACCGCAATTCAACGCAAGCACGCTTGTATGTTACGGATTTTTTTACGGAAGCAGAGACGGTGACGGAGGCAGATTTCTTAGAAACAGCTCAGATAGAGCGTGCCACATTGGCAGATCCCTTTACATACACGTTGGAACGAGATACCGCGAATCTGGAGCCGGGAACCACTTATTATCTTGCTGCTTTTGTGATCGATGCAGAAGGAAATCAATCAGAAACCCATTATTATGGCATTGATTTTCGAGGCAGTGTACAATTTCTCAGTGCGCCGGAGTCGATCAACGGACCGACAATCAATGTAAATGAGCTCGCACGATCGATCCGAAGTGATGGCTTTGCCTATCTTCCTGTTTCGTTTGATCAAACCTCGGCACTGCTGTCTATCAGCAACAGCAGTGAAGGGACTTGGCAGCTTAGTGGGCAAATGACTGATTTCTTGCAAGACCAGCAGCAGTTGGCAGAAGAAGTCCAATTCGTGATCTATGATCCGCTCGACGATCACTTGGTGGCAACAGTTACGAAAGAAGAAACGATCCTTTTTCAGCAGCTTCCCGACGGCGAGGCTGATTTGACCCTTGCTTTAAATGAATACAACTGCTATTTACGATTTGTTCCTGATTTTGATTTGATTCAACCGGGGACGTATACTGGTACGGTCAATTGGCAGTTGGAGAGTATGATTGTAGACTAATAAAAAAAACGCCATTACGGCGTTTTTTTTTATTAAAGTTCTCAGTCGATCACTGCTAACTTTGTCGACTTTTCGCAATTTTTAAAACTAATGATAGGCCTGCTAAAGCAAAACTGCCGTATTTAACGAATTTTTCCAAGGAATCTAAAGTTTGCTGTTTTTTGTGTTTACAATCCGGACAGCTTTTTTCATTGCCAGTTAACTTCTTGCCGCATTTACAATGGTTCTTCATCTTTGCTCCACTCCTCGTCTCGTTTATTTTTGATGACTTTCTCTACTTTAATTATACATGTTGCTGAAGGTTCTGTCTGAGATTATGCTGTCTCCGTTTTTTGTGAAGGGCAATAAGGGCTGCTGGTTGTTTGTTTCAAATCGATCACGCTAAAGGATGCGATCCTTGGCGGCTGATTTTTCGTATAGAAGAGAGGCAATCTATCTAAAAAAGGAGGGAAATCTGACAAATTTCTCATTTTCAGATGTTGCTGATTCGCTTTGCTTATCAGTTCAGCAAAATTTTGCTATTGTGGAGTAAGATTGAGGAATCAAAAAACGACTTCTCCTTTTTTTCTTGATTCTATCCTTAATCTGAGAACGAAAATCACCGATAGTATGCTATATATAGGAACAGGGAGCCATCCTTGACGATGTCGAATATGGCATTTGAATGAAAGGATTGATGAAATAAGTGATTTCTTCAATAATCTATACGGACACAAAGGCTTATTTGGATAAGGTGGTCGATCAAGCACTGTTGGATTTGTTAAAATCTGATTATCCCAAAGTCTATGATCATGTACAACAATTGATTGCTAACTTTGAAGAAACGATCCAACAAATTGATCACTCAAATTTTTGGCAATTGATGCCAGAGATTTTAGGCTATGATTCACGCTTTGTCTTGTTGAACTCGTTGCAATTGTCAGAAGACAAATTTTTGACGGAAATCGAGGTTATTCAGATGATCGAACGCGATTATCCGAATTTGAATAAAGAGTTTTGTGGCTATTCCTTAAAAGAAAAAGAGCACGAAAGCCTGATCTTCAACATCCAATAAGCGGTTCTTCTTAGGATCACTTGATAGAAAAGAAAGCGACTAGCGCATCTAGTCGCTTTTTTTTTATGGAGAAGAAGGAGAATTAAACGTGTTATTTATCATTAAAATAAAAATTATTTTGAAATTATGAATAAAATGGATTATTATTGGTATATAATCCTTTTAGTGAAAGAAAAAACAATCGTAAAATGAAGAGGATAGATAGCTTATGTCAATAGCTGCGATTGTTTTGATTAGAAAATAAGAACCAGCCTGATTGGCATGGAAAGGAGCAGTTATGAATTACTTGAGTTTTTCAAAAAAAGAGTGGGAAGTCTTAGTTTGTTTTTGGGCTGTGGATGAGCCGCTATGCTGTACCGAATTTAGTGAACGCTTCGGCTTGAATCGCAACACGTCATTGTCAGTGATTCGTAAGTTAGTCAATAAAGGGATACTTGAGATCGCAAGTATCAAGATGAGTGGGTCAGTTTTGGCTCGTCGTTTCCAACCAGCCGTCACCGAATTGGAGATTTTGCAAAGTGGTTTGACGGAGGAACAAATTTTTGAACTGGTAAAAATTGCGATCAAAAAAATTGAAGACCCAGAACAATTAACTCAGTTGCGAAATGTTATTGGCGAATTGAAAACCAAAGCTTCGTAGGTCATCCCGTTTTCTTCGCTGTTTGTTAGTGAAGGTTTAAAAGATAAAAAAATGATCCACTGTGAAAACAGCGGATCATTTTTCTTGTTCTTGAAATTTTTGGACCATTTTGGTCGTCAATTCGTGGAGGACTGACAGTTCTTCCGGTTCAAGGGGCAAGAATTCCGTTACTTTGCAGGGGATCTCTAGCGCTTGTTCATGGAGTCCTTTGCCTGAATCAGTCAATGTGACCCGCAAGGAACGTTCATCGTCTTGATTTCGATTTCTTACTAGGTATCCTTTTGCTTCAAGCTTTTTTAAAACCGGTGTCAGTGTGCCAGAATCTAGACATAATTGCTTCCCCAATTCTTTGACACTGATCGCTTCATCTTCCCATAACACCAACATCACTAAATATTGGGTATAGGTCAAATTCAACGGGTCCAGTAAGTTTTTGTACTGTTTGATAATTTCTTTTGAAGCGGCGTATAGAGGAAAACACAATTGGTTTTCTAACGCTAAGACATTCATGTTTTCACCCCTTTTTCTAACATCCGCCTCTTATCATAGCTGTTTTTTCAACGAAAGTCTACTCGCTAACGGCTTTGACAGTCACTTCAATGTTGCCAGCTGTAGCTTTTGAGTAAGGACATACGGTATGAGCGATTTCAAGCAATTCTTGTGTTTCCTCTGTTGATAAACCTTCGATTTGACCTTCGATCTCAACGCCTAAAACAAAGCTTGATTCACTTTCTGCGTATAACGTCACTTGTGCACTGACAGTCGAAGCACCGTCGATTCCTTTGTTGCTTTTTACTAATTCAAGGGCACTATTGAAACAAGCACTAAACCCAGCCGCAAAAAGTTGTTCTGGATTGGTGGCATTTTCAACACGTTTGCCAGGTGCAGTAATATTTAGTTCAAATGAATGATCGGGACTATGAACTTCTCCTGAGCGGCCGCCAGTGTTGATCATTTTTGTCGAATACATTTTTTTCATTATTTCTTCACTCCTGATTTTTATATTTTGTACAATTAGATTGTATGCAATTTATTTGGCAAATGCAAGGGATTTGTTTTCAGCTCGTCTTTTTTTTCTAAAAAGGAGGGAATTATGAAATGTATACTGTCCTCTTGGGTGAAACGTGCTATTATAGTTAGTAACACTTGTCATAGAATGAACGAATCAATTGAAACGAAAAATAACCTGCACGAAGGCAAAGAGGGTGGAAAATCATCGTAGACTACATGGAACAACGAGCGGTTGGACGTTATTTTCGATCGCTGACGGATCATTATTCAGGCTATATCCGTCTTTATGGCACCTACACAGAATATCGAGTGATTGCAGGGATTCCTGCTGAAAATGTCATGTTAGAGATTATCGGGGTTGAAAACGGTGTCTTATTGACCCGTGTTAACAATACATTATTTGAAAATGGAAGAGGGTTTTTACAATGATCATTATCCAAATTATTTTAGTTATCTTCGTATTAGTGGTTCTGATTTGGCTGATCGCAAGCACTGCTGTGATCGTTCGTCAAGGGGAAGTCAAAGTTGTGGAAAGTTTTGGGAAATATGTTCGAACGTTGGAGCCAGGTCTTCATTTTCTTGTTCCGATTTTGTATACAGTTAGAGAAAGAGTGTCCTTGAAACAGATTCCTTTGGAGATCGAACCGCAAAGTGCAATTACGAAAGACAACGTAATCGTGCAGATCGATGAAGCAATCAAATACCACGTCACTGATGTTCGTGCTTTTGTTTACGAAAATGAAAACTCCGTTATCTCAATGATTCAAGATGCCCAATCAAACTTACGGGGGATCATCGGGAAAATGGATCTGAACGAGGTTCTAAATGGAACTGAAGAAATCAACGTGGCTCTATTTACTTCAATCAAAGACATCACTGCTGGCTATGGGTTAGCGATCGACCGGATCAATATCGGGGAAATCAAAGTTTCCCAAGAAATCATTGAATCAATGAATAAATTGATCACAGCTTCAAGAGACAAAGAATCCATGATCACAAGAGCCCAAGGGGAGAAATCTTCTTCAGTCTTAAGTGCCGAAGCCAAAGCTTCGCAAATGACGATCGACGCGCAAGCTCGGGCAGAACAAACCCAAATCGATGCAGAGGCGCGGGCAAAACGTGTACGGATCGATGCTGAGGCAGAAGCGGAACGAATCGCGAAAATCACTGAAGCTGAACGCAAACGGATTTTAGCTATCAATGAAGCAATCAAAGAAAGCCAGCTAGACGAGCGCTCCTTATCTTATCTAGGGATCGAAGCCTTTAAAGACGTGGTCAACAGCAATACCAACACGGTCATTCTGCCATCCAATATGACGGAACTAGGAAATATTCCAGTCGTCAAACAACTTTGGGAAAACGCACCATCTAAATCAGTAGAATAACTTTGAAGCGCAACAAATGAAAAAAGCTCAAATGCTCCGAGAATAAACCGGCGCATTTGAGCTTTTTTATTTCGTTTTGTCTGCCGCTTGATTATCGACGATCAACAGAGCAATCATGACATAACCGATCCAACTGTCCCGAGAATATAAGATGTAGCGAGGGGACCAAGAAGCGGCATATTTCTGTTTGTACTCCCGCAATCCTTCAAAAGAATAGAAGCGAGACCCGAAAGTGTAAACGAGATAGGCGATCCGCTCTTGTAAGAAACTACTGCGGAAAGTACCAACATTGGCTAATGGTGCCATACCTAAATCGAATTGTTGGTAGCCTTGTTCTTTAAAATAGTCAAACAGCTGAATAAACAAGAAATCCATCGTTCCGTTCGGGGCTTTTTCAGGATCGTGACGCATCAGATCAATGGAAGCTAAGCCTGTCTGATAGGTTGGCATAAAGGAAGCAAACGCGACGATCTCTTGTTGCTGATTACGGACGACTGCAATTGGTGCGGTACTCAGATAGGATTCTGAAAAGAATCCAAGGGAGAACCCTTTTTCTTTCCGTCCATCTAGCCAGTTGTCAGAAATTTCCTTAAGGGTGGCAAAGGTTTCGGCTGAAAAGGGTGGAGTGAGCACATCAAAGGTAAAGCCTTCTTTGGTGATCTTGTTGTTCAATGCCCGCTGTCCCTTCATTTTCTTTCCTGAGAGGGTGAAGCTAGGCAGATCCACATAGGCTTTCTCACCGAATTTGATAAAGTCATACCCGAATTCATGCAGTAGCATCACCATTTCTTCACTACTTTCATAAAAGACTGGCAAGTAATTCCACTGATCCATCTCTGTTAAAAAGGTTTCCAGTGCCTGGGGAAAGTCTGCTTGCTTCCCAGAAGGATCCCCCATGACTAAGCATTTATTATTAAAGGTCGTAAATTGAAAAAAGACCGTCGGCTCGCCGATTTCTGGATAAACGTACACTTGCTTGTCTTTTAAATAGACAAGATGGCTATCGCTATTGCCGCCATAAGTGTTCAAAATATGCTTCACTTTATCGGTGGCGGCACTGACACCGAGTTGGTGCTTTGGTCCCATCAAGTAGCGTGCAAACAGCAGCATCGCAACGGCGACGAATAAAATCGCAACGAAGCCTTGGAGCCATAATTTTTCAGAAGGGAAAAGCAAAAAATCCATCGAATGGTGATGCGTCGGATGCCGATTGATATGGGGCATATTGTAGACCCCGATAATGACATAGAGGATCGTCAATGAACCAATCAGCAAACCATCGATCGTTAGCCATTCCCAAGCGAAAACCAGTTGCTTTCGGAATAACTCGCTTTTTGAAAAAATCATGATCGCCAGTAATAATAGAAGAAACAGCATGGTCGAAAAGCGGAAACCCGCAAAAATAGCATAGGCGATTGTTGCTGCAATCAACAAAAGCGTCGGCATATACGCGCGACTGACACGGGCAGAGATGCCGCGACCGGCGATCAAAAAGAGATAGCCGAGAAAGATACTCGGGTACTGCATCACAAAATTCAAGCGAATCGGATTGAGGTGGGCTAACCATTTGATTTGATCAAAGGCTTCTGGGATCGTGGCGGAAAGCACCAACATCGTTCCAGTCAGATAAAGCAGCAACACTTCGATCTTGTGGAACACTTCCAACAACAAGCTTTTTGGAATACCAGAAAAGCGCTGGTTGAGGGAGACACCGACATTTTTTGAGAAAAAAAGCAAACCGATCAAAAAGGGAATGATGTAATAAAACAGACGGAACAGCAAGAGCCAGGCAATGACACTTTCACGGGGAATCTGTAGTGAACCCATTCCCATAATCATCATGACATCAAAGGTTCCCAGTTCGCCAGGAATCATCGAGACGATCCCAATCACGGAAGCAGCGATGAAAAGCGGCAAAAGTTGAAACACATCGACCGAGAGACCCATCAACAGACCCGTCGTAAAGAAGGCGGCAAAAACACCTAGCCATTCCAATAAGGAAGCGGCGATCAGCTGCAGACGATCACGTCGTTGCAGCCCACCTAAGTAGGCATTTTTTTTGGAAAAACTAAGCGCATAGACGATTGGAAAATAAAGACTGCCGCCTAAAAGCCAGATCCAATACTGTTGGAGATAATCGGTCGTGGGACCGAAGAGGACGAATGCCAGCGCTGCAAGCGATAAAATCGAAAGACCAGACATCAAGTAGATAAAAATCTTCGATATTGCTTGGGCAACGTCTTTGCCTTTTTTTCCTTTGCCATAGAATTCCGACCTTAACCCGATACTGATGAATCCGCCAAAGCCGATCAAATTGTTCATGGTATTGATGATCCAGCTGGTTTCTAGTAAATAGCGGCGTTCAGGTTTGTCCCCTAGTAAGCGATTCAAGACGATATCATATAAGACCATGGGAAAAACACACAGTAAGCCAATGACAGCCATTAAAGCCACTCGCCAAAGGGATAGCTGCGCAAACAATTGTTTTAGTTGATCAATCGAAATCGTCTTGCTTAACGAAAGCAGCTCGCCGAACACGATCACGGCGACTGCAATTAAGAAGAGGGTTTTAAACAGTGAGCGGTGGTCACGGAGCCAAGTAAAGATTCTCATAGTTATTCACCGACCTTTTCTAAAAAAGATAATACTTTCGTGTTAAAAACTTCAGGATTCTTTCGTGCAAAACTATGTCCTTGTCCTTTGACAACGATAAAATTGGACTGAGGGATACTGTTTGCAATATAAAAAGAATGGGAAAGCTTGATCGAATCACGTTTGCCGACCAAAATCAATGTCGGCACACTGAGGTGATTCAAATCGGCTGTAGATAAACCGATTGGACGAAACAACAATCCCAAAATAGGCAGAAAGCCCCGCATGCCTTTGGAGAATGGGGAACAAAGCCAAACGATCAGATATTGCAAGACACTGCCGATTCGAGAAAAGAGCCTCACACCTCGCGGTTCCGTGTTGCCAGAGTTTAAAATCATGCAGCTGACATGCTCTGGGTAGAGATGGCAAAAGACCATCGCCAGATTGGCACCATCGCTAAATCCTAGTAAGGCGATTTTCGTTAGCTTTTCTTGCTGAATAATTGCTAAAAGATCTGTTGCCATTTTAAAAAAATCGATTTTCTTCTGCGTATTAGTGGATTTGCCATGCCCTCGACTATCGATTAAATACAGTTGATGTTTTTGACGCAAGGCGTCGACCTGCTTTGAGAAATAGGCACTGCTGCCGCCATTTCCGTGCAATAAAAAAAGAGGGCGTCCTGAACCGGTTTTCTCGTAATAGAGGACAGACCCGTCCGGTAAGGGCGCGTAACATTTTTCAACTTCCATTTTTTCACCTACTTTCTAAGAGTATACCTTGAAGTCAGGGACGATCACAAATATATCACTAGATAAAATGAGAAAAAATAACAATCTGCTCATCTTTTTTTTACCAGAAGTTCAGGAAAAGGCTTTTTTCTTTACAATGTAAAGAAAAATAATTGGTAAACATAATTAATTTATTTTCAGAAAATTCTTTACAAATGGACGATCGTTGTCTATAATCGAACTAACTAATTGAGAATGATTTTCATTTACGAAAGAGAGGCTAGCCAATGACCACTATAGCAGATGTTCTGATTATCGGCGGAGGACCCACTGGACTCTATGCGAGTTTTTATGCTGGATTACGTGATCTATCGGTCGTATTGTTTGAAGCACAAGCCGAATTAGGCGGGAAGATCAATTTCTATCCTGAAAAAATGGTCTGGGATGTGGGTGCATTGCCGCCCACCAAGGGAAAGAAAGTCAAAGAACACTTGATTGAACAGGCCAAGTTGTTTGATCCAACGATCTATCTGAAAACGAAAATCATTTCATTGACCAAGGAAGACGACCTTTTTTATGCAGTGGATGACCAAGGGAGGACCCATGTTGGACGCACCGTTTTAGTCTGTATCGGCGGCGGTGTCGTTTCTCCGCAAAAATTGCCATGTTTCATCCATAATAATGTCGACAACTATATCCACTATCAGTTTCCTGACCAGCAAGCGATCCAAGGCAAGCATCTAGTGATCTCTGGCGGCGGTGATGCGGCAGTGGATTATGCGATCGAAGCAGTGTCTTATGGTGCCAAAGTCACCCTGTGTTACCGAGGAGAAAAATTGAAAGCCCATGAAGCACAAGTAAAGAAGATGAAAGCAGAAGGGATTCAAGTGCTGATGAATCACACCATCGATGGGGTGAATCAAGCAGAAACATTCAATATGGTTCTACGGCTAAAAAACAGTGCCAACCATGAAACGATCGATTTTTTATGTGATCATCTACTGATCCAACACGGGTATGACCGTGACAGTGGCTTGTTAGATAAAGTCTCCTTTGATCTTGCACGCCATGAAGACTTTTACCTCAATTGCGAGATTCCTACAAAAACTAGCCATCCTGGTGTTTTTGCGGCGGGCGACATTCATTATTTCAAAGGCAAAGTGAATCTTTTGGCGGGAGCCTTTCAAGATGCTGCGCAAGCAGTCAACCAAATCAAACACTATTTAGAGCCGACCAGTGTCCCACAGGCGATGGTTTCATCCCACAATGAGAAATTCAGTGAAAGAAATCGCCAGTTGTTGGTGAATGAGTAGCCATGCTTCTTTGTGAAAGAAAAAGTAGAAAAAGCAGGAGTCCCTTATGGGTCCTGCTTTTTTGGTGTCCTCAGAACAGAAATTCGTTTCACTAGAAGTGAATGTTTGCCGCTCCTAAAAAATAAAATCTCTCAAATAAATGATGCAAACTGTGAAAATTTCAGCTATTATTTTCAAGTTGACTATTTGGAGGGGATGACATGAATCAAACAAGATACGCAGAATTAAAACAAGCAGAAAGAGGCGCCATCTTAAGTATCGTTGCTTACATTTTGGTTTCGATCGCCAAACTTGTCATCGGTCGTTTGGCAAACTCTGAAGGACTATGGGCAGATGGGTTGAACAATGCGACGGATATCGTAGCGTCGATCGCTGTCTTGATTGGTTTGCGTTTGGCTCAAAAGCCAGCAGATGAAGACCATAAATATGGTCATTGGAAAGCAGAAAACGTGGCGAGTCTCGTAACGTCCTTGATTATGCTGGCAGTCGGTCTGCAGGTCTTATGGTCTTCCATTCAAACGATTCTACTCGGAGAAACGCAAAGTCCCGATATGATCGCGGCAGTCGTCGGTATCATTTCAGCTATTTTGATGTATGGCATGTATTATTATAATAAGCGATTATCCGCTCGCGTAAAAAGCTCCGCTCTGCTAGCAGCTGCGAAAGACAACCGCAGCGATGCGTGGACGAGTATTGGAACTGCGATCGCTATTTTTGCCGCATCATTTGGTATCGGTTGGTTGGACAGTTTGACTGCGATCGTGGTAGCTCTTTTGATTATCAAAACCGCCGTCGATATTTTTCGTGAGAGTGCCTTTTCACTTTCTGATGGGTTTGATGAATCGTTAGTCGTGGAGTATGAAGCGGCAATCGCTGGTTTTTCTGAAGTGAAATCTGTCAAATCGATTCGAGGAAGAATGTATGGCGCCAATGTTTTTCTCGATGTCGTCGTGACGATGGACAAATCTTTGACGGTTGAAAAGAGTCATAACGTAGCAGATGCTATTGAAGATCTCTTAGCTGATCGTTTTCAGGTGTTTGATACTGACATCCACATCGAGCCTGCTACCGAATAAATTTTCTGGAAAAACCTTGATAGGACAAGGATGTAAACCACCCGTTTCCTGTTTGTAAACTGAAAAGTTCTTACGGAACCTGCTCATTCATGGCAAACTAGAGGTAACAAAGGAAGAAAGTAGGGAGCCCTATGAATAATAAGCAGGTAGTAGAAAATGAGTTAGTTATTTCTTTAGATAAAATGGATGAAACAGAAATGATGGCACTTTGCCAACAATATATTGCGGCTATTGATGATAGCCAAGTCCTCTTCGCTTTACTGAAAAAAGTTCAAGCCTCTAAAGCAGCAGTAAGCAAATAAAAAACAAACCGGCATCTTATGCATTGATGTTCCTCTCAGCGAAAGCGAAAGGCGCATTGATCAACAGGAAAAGATGCCGGTTGTTTTTTGATTTGTTTGAGTCTTTTTAAAAACTTTTAAAGGACGTTTAATAGTGCGATTAACCCATAGACGAACAAAGAGGCTATTCCTAGAGGAACAATGCGTCGGAATATAATCTCTTTCAAGCGCTTGCCTGCTTGTCGTTCTTTTTCATAGTTAGGATCATGGGCATGCGCTTTAAATTGCTGAGGAGAACGAGAGAAGATCAAGCCATTGGTCATCGATAAAACCCAGCCAATCAACGCCATGAAGAACGAAACAAAAATGATTGCCAGTAAAAGTAGTTGCAAGAGCTGCATGGTGTTGCTACCTCCTTTTCGTCACCATTTTTTCACTTCTAGTTTACCATCTTTTGAGACATTTTGGGGTCTTTGTTCCACGTGCCCTTTCTTTTTTTTCCTTATCCCTTATAATAGAGATATTTATAAACGATTTTTTGTTTCGTGCAGCAGAAAGAAGGGGTTCTTATGGCAATCACAAAAAAAATCATTCAATCACCTGAAGATTTCCAAACGTTGGATCGTTTGATCAAAGAAATCTGGCCAGAAGTGTTTACACCTATCATTGGGTCCGATCAAGTCGCGTATATGCTGGCTCATTACCAATCACCAGCAGCGATTCAAAACGAAGTCCAGCAAGGAGCAGTCTATCTTTTGTTATTAGAAGGAGACCGAGCAGTAGGATATACAGCGTATGAAGAAACGCAGCAGCAGATTTATTTAAGTAAATTGTATCTCCATCAATCCACTAGAGGCAAAGGCTATGCCAGCCAAGTCTTTGATTGGTATGAGGAGATCGCCTCAGGAAAAACACTGCATTTAAACGTCAACAAACAAAACCAGCAAGCGATCGCTGTTTATGAGCATCGCGGCTTTACGCGTGTTTCTGAACGCACCGTTACGATTGGTTCGGGATTTGTGATGGATGATTTTATTTATGAGAAGAAAGTATAATTAAGTAGAAAATTCATTTGAAAAACTAAAAAACATTAAATGAATCAAGAATACTATTTTTGATTTTAATATCGTGCCTATTGGAAAACATTGCCAATAGGTTTTTTTGTATCAAGCTATTCAAAAATCCCTTATCAACACATAAATTTTTAAGTTTTGATATTGTGTAAAATTACGATGAATAAATGTTATTTTGAGTTGTTAAAAATAGTTTCGTCTATTCGTAAAAAACATATTTACTCCCAGGAAGCACTGTGCTATTATCCTTGTATAAACATTATAATGTTATAAACTAAGGAGGCAATTATGAAAGGGTTTGTAGAATTTATTGAACAGAAGTTGATGCCGATTGCAAATAAAGTGGGGATGCAACGGCACATGGTAGCGATTCGTAAGGGGATCATCGCTACGTTACCATTAACGATCGTTGGGTCTTTCTTCACGATCTTACTGAATTTTCCCATCGAATCAGTCGCTGCGGTGATCGAACCGTATCGGGAAGTTTTGGATATTCCCTTTCGTTATACAGTCGGATTATTGGCATTGTATGCAACATATGGGATTGCTTCATCGCTAGCCAAAAGCTACAAGCTGGATTCATTGACTGCGGGTATCTTAGCAACGATGTCCTTTCTTGTAACCGCTGCACCACCGTTGCGAGTCTTTGATTCTGTGGAAGGCATCATTGATGCGGGACGTTATATCAATGTGGCAAATTTAGGGTCAGGCTCTTTGTTTGGCGCGATCGTCACGGCCATCTTGTCCGTTGAAATCTATCGTTTCTTTATTGTAAAAAACATTACCATCAAAATGCCAGATGGTGTGCCACCAGAAGTGACGAATTCATTTATGGCGTTGATTCCTGGAGGAGCGATCCTGATTTTGTTCTGGGTGATCCGTCATATGTTAGGCTTTGATATCAATGGCTTTTTAAGTAACTTGTTGATGCCGTTAAAAGACGTGCTAGCAGGTAACAGCTTGTTTGGTGGTTTATTGACTGTCTTCTTGATCTGTTTCTTTTGGGTACTGGGGATTCATGGACCAGCCATCATGGGTCCTGTCATTCGTCCATTTTGGGATATTTCCATTGCTGAAAATATGGAAGCCTTCCAAGCATCTGGCAATGCGCATGAATTGCCTAATATTTTTACAGAACAATTTTTACAATGGTTCGTGTGGATCGGTGGAGCCGGTACGACCTTAGCGTTGGTCGTTTTGTTCTTCTTCTCCAAATCAAAATACTTGAAACAATTGGGCCGTTTATCCATCTTGCCAGGCTTATTCAATATCAATGAACCAGTGATTTTCGGTGCACCGATCGTAATGAACCCAATCTTAGGCATTCCGTTCTTGGTGGCACCGTTGATTACGACAACGATTTCTTACTTCGCGACCATTACGGGCGTCGTACCGATGATGGCTGCCAGACTTGGGTTTGCCATTCCAGCACCAATCGCCGCCTGGATGAGTACGGACTGGAGTATCGCAGCAGCGATTTTAGTGATCGTCAACTTCTTTATCACACTAGCAATCTACTACCCATTCTTTAAAGTCTTTGAGAAACAGCAGATTGCCCGCGAACAAGAAGAAGAAACAGCTGCTTAAGCAAGAAAAAAAGAGTGAGGTGCAAACATGGGGATTTATGCCATTTGTTTATTTTTTGGTTGTCAAATTTGGTTAACAAAATCAGCACAAGGGAAAAAAATTCAAGAAGTGCCGTTTTGGCGGATGCTTTTGTTCGGGATTCTTGGCGTTGCTGCAGCGATCCTACTGAGCCGTCAGTTTCCGTGGGGACCATTTTTGACGATGACGGCGACGATTGTTTGCAGTTCGCTTTTACTGACACGTTTTACTGCTTTTTATGAAGAAATGAGGATGAGATAAGTTGAAAAGACAACTAGGAGTATCGGTGTATCCCGATCACAGTGATTTTGAAACAGACAAAGCCTATCTGCAATTAGCCCATGATTATGGCTTTAGCCGCATTTTTATGAGTATGCTGGAAGTGAGTGACGGCAAAGAAAACGTGCAGAAAAAATTTAAAGCGTTGATTGATTTTGCCAAAGGATTAGGCTATGAAACGATTTTAGACGTGGCACCAGCCATCTTTTCGGAACTAGGCATCTCCTATGATGACTTGACCTTTTTTCATGAACTAGGTGCCGATGGGATTCGTTTAGATTTAGGCTTTGACGGCAATAAAGAAGCGATGTTGACCTACAATCCCTTTGGTTTAGCTGTTGAATTGAATATGAGCAATGATGTGGCGTATTTAGACAATATTTTGACCTATCAAGCCAACATTCCTTACTTATACGGCTGCCACAATTTTTATCCGCAAGAAGGGACTGCCTTGCCCTATGATTTCTTTGAAAAATGCAGTCGTTGTTTCAAGGAAAAAGGCATTCGAACCGCCGCATTTATCTCTTCTCAAACGGGAACGATCGGACCTTGGGATATCAATGATGGCTTACCGACCTTAGAAATGCACCGTAAAATGCCTGTAGAAACTGCCGCAAAGCATTTGTTTGCCACAGGCCTGATCGACGATGTCATTATCGGCAATGCTTATGCTTCGGAAGCAGAATTGGCGGTACTAGGAGCGATTGATCGCTACCAGACCGCATTTGCTATTGAATTTGTGCCTGAAATCAATGAAGTTGAACGCCAAATCGCCCTGGATGAGCAGCATTACCGTCGAGGCGACATCACCGATCGGATGATCCGTTCCACAGAAGTTCGTAAAAAGTATAAGAACCATGACAATCCTGTCCATGACCACGAAGGCGTCTTTCAACGAGGGGACGTTGTGATTGGCAATGATCGTTTTGGCAAGTACAAAAACGAGCTGCAAGTCGTGCTAGAGCCTCACTCAGATCCACGAAAAAATAAAATCGGTTCGATCGTCGAACAAGAGTTCGTTCTGCTGCCCTTTATCCATCCTTGGTCGAAATTCACTTTCACAGAGAGGAAGGTGTAACGAGATGTTTGATTTGATTATTCGTCAAGCCCGCACGATCAATGAAGAAGTATTTGATATTGGGATTCAAGACGGGAAAATCACTGCTTTGGCACCAACGTTGCAGGAGCAGGCGAAACAAGAGCTGACCTTAGCAGAAGGGGAGTTCTTGTCAGCCGGTTGGATCGATGACCATGTCCATTGTTTCGAGGAAATGACGCTCTATTATGATTATCCAGACGAGATCGGTGTCAAACAAGGCGTCACGACCGTTATCGATGCGGGGACGACTGGCGCCGAAAATATCCATCGGTTTTATGATTTAGCCAAAGAAGCCAAAACCAATGTCTTTGCTTTAGTCAACATTTCCAAATGGGGGATCGTAGAGCAGGATGAACTTGCGGATCTGTCAAAAGTCAAAAAAGAATTGGTCAAAGAAGCGCTGCAGAAGTTTCCTGACTTTATCGTCGGAATCAAAGCCCGAATGAGCAAAACGGTGATCGGCGAAAATGGCATCACGCCGTTGAAATTAGCCAAAGCGATCCAAGATGAAAATCAACCGCTGCCTTTGATGGTCCATATTGGTTCAGCACCACCGAATTTAGCAGAGATTCTTGCTGAATTGGAAACAGGCGATGTGGTGACCCATTGCTTTAACGGCAAAGCCAATGGGATTTTGGATCAGACGAACCATACCATCAAGCCTTTCGTCTTTGCTGCCTATGAAAAAGGCTTGGTCTTCGATATTGGTCATGGGACAGACAGTTTCAATTTTGACGTGTCGGAGACAGCCTTTGCCAATCAGCTGAAGGCTTCTTCCATTAGTACAGATATCTACATTCGCAATCGTACCAATGGACCAGTCTTTGATTTAGCGACGACTATGGAAAAATTAGCGGTCGTAGGGTATGATTGGCGTGAGATCATCGAGAAGGTGACCAGTGCCCCTGCGAAGCAATTTCATTTACAAAACAAAGGCGAGATCGCATTGGGATATGATGCTGATTTTACGATTTTCCGCTTTGAAGCGGGCGAAAAGGAATTGACGGATTCTAACGGCAATCGTCGAATCACGACACAACAGATCGTGCCGCAAAAAGCGGTGATAGGAGGGGAACTTTTTGACACTGAATATTGAAGAACTAGGCTTGAAAGAAGTCATCAATGCTTCTGGCAAAATGACGATTCTAGGTGTCTCGAAAGTCAGCGAAAGCGTGCTTGCAGCCCAGCGCTATGGCGGGGAGCATTTCTTTGAAATGGCAGATCTAGCAGAAAAAACCGGTGCCTATTTAGCAAAATTGTTGAAAACGGAAGATGCGCAAATCGTTTCTTCCGCTTCGGCGGGAATCGCCCAATCAGTGGCGGCACTCATCGGTCAAGGCGACAGCTATCATTTGTACCACCCATACAGTGAGAAAATCAGTAAGCGGGAGATCATTTTGCCCAAAGGCCACAACGTAGATTATGGCACACCAGTGGAAGTGATGGTAGCACAAGGCGGTGGGAAGGTCGTGGAAGCAGGCTATGCCAATATGTGTACACCCGAGCACATTGAACAGATGATCACGCCCGAAACAGCGGCGATCCTCTACATAAAGAGTCATCACACCGTTCAAAAAAGTATGCTGACGGTAGCAGAAACGGCCCAAGTTGCCAAGGCACACGATCTTCCATTGATCGTTGATGCGGCTGCTGAGGAAGATTTGTTTGCCTATACCCAAGCTGGTGCTGATTTAGTGATCTATTCAGGTGCGAAAGCACTGTCAGGACCGAGTGCTGGCTTAGTGATCGGCAAGCAGCCCTATGTCTCTTGGGTGCGCCTGCAATCCAAAGGGATAGGTCGAGCAATGAAAATCGGTAAAGACAATATTCTCGGATTTACCCAAGCCGTGACGGATTATCTAGCGGAGGGAACAGAATCTGGCGCTTCGATGCAAGAGCGTCTGCAACCATTTATTGCGGCAATCAATGAAATCACTGGTTTCGAAGCAAAAATCGTTCAAGACAGCGCGGGCAGAGACATTTATCGGGCGAGTGTCAAAGTGAAAGAACCAAGTGCCAAAGCAGTGATCGACGCGCTAAAAGCAGGAGAACCAGCGATTTATACCCGTGAGTACCAAGCCAATAACGGCATTATTGAATTTGATATCCGAGCAGTCAATGAACAAGAAATGGCAGTGATCACTGATCGCTTACAAGAAATTATGTTAGGAGCAACCCAAAAATGAAAACTTCACCCAATTATTTCGCTGACCGTGTCTGTCTAAATGTGTTAGCAAACTCCATCGACAATGCGAAAGCTTGTTACGAAGCAGCAGAGGGCAACATCGTCCTAGGTGTTTTATCAAAAAACTATGATAGTGACGAGGCGGCTATCGCTGACATGAAGAACTACCAAGCGGCAACAAATAATGCCCTTTCTGTAGGGCTTGGTGCTGGCGACCCCAATCAAAGTGAAATGGTCTCCCGAATTTCCGCTGTTCTTCAACCACAGCATGTTAACCAAGTGTTCACGGGAGCGGGGACCTCACGAGCTTTGCTAGGACAATCTGAAACGATCGTCAATGCCCTGATTTCACCAACGGGAAAAGTCGGCTATGTCAATATTGCGACTGGTCCATTGAGTTCACAAACTCCAGCTGCAGAAGTCCCAGTCGAAACAGCGATCGCTTTATTAAAAGACATGGGCGCTAGTTCTATCAAGTATTTTCCAATGAAAGGGTTGGCTCATAAAGCAGAATATCAAGCGGTAGCCGAGGCTTGTGCTGCGAATGATTTTTATTTGGAACCGACCGGCGGTATCGATTTAGAAAACTTCGAAGAAATCTTGCAGATCGCTGTTGATGCAGGCGTGAAAAAAATCATTCCGCATATTTACAGCTCTATCATCGATGGAGAAACAGGGGACACACGCCCTAGAGATGTACAGACATTAGCAGAAATGACGAAAAAGGTGTTGGCAGCAGCCAAATAGGGGGGATCAATGATGCGGATCGGTGCTTACGGTGAGGTAATGATGCGGTTGACGCCACCAGAATATCGAACATTGGAACAGACTCACTCTTTGCGAATGGATTTTACGGGAACAGGGGTCAATCTGTTAGGTAATTTGGCGCATTTCGGCTTGACGACGTCGATGCTGACACAGGTGCCAGCCAACCGATTAGGAGATACGGCAAAAGCCAGCTTGCGTTCCTATGGAATCCAGACGGCATTTGTTGGCAAAAAATACAGTCATATCGGCAGTTATTTCGCCGAGATCGGCTACGGCGCTCGTCCGACCTATGTGACGTATCAAAATCGCCATCATAGTTCCTTTGGCGTTTCTGGTCCAGAAGAATATGCTATCGATGGATTTTTAGAAACGGTCGATCTCATTCATATTTGCGGGATCTCTCTTAGTTTGACTGAGAAAACCTGGCAAACAGCTTTGGCTTTGGCGAAACAGGCCCATGCCAAGCAGATTCGCGTCTGCTTTGATTTCAACTTCCGTCCAAGCTTGAATGAAGAATTAAATCGGGAGGTACTGAAACAACGGTATGAAACGATCCTACCCTATTGTGACCTAGTTTTCGGCTCTGTCCGTGACTTGGAGGAGCTGCTGGCATATCCCTTAGAGGAAACAGAAGGTGCCCAGCTTGCGTTGATCCAATCCTTTATTGACCAGTATCAACTAGAATGGTTCTGCGGGACACGCCGTCTAGCCGTGGAAGACAAGCAATTTATCAGTGGAAGAATCATTACGGCGCAGGATGCCTATGAAACGGCACCGCAGCTGCTGCAAGTATTGGATCGGATCGGGGCAGGGGATGCCTATGCCGCTGGTGTATTATTAGGCTATGCCGAAAAATGGTCGCTCCAACGCACCGCTGATTTTGCAATCACGAATGCTGTATTGGCTCATACGATGCTGGGAGATGTCCCATTAACCACCAAAGAACAAGTCTTACAGGCACCAGGAAAAGACTTGATTCGCTAGAAAAAACACTTGCGTCCTTCTCTTGATGGATGACTGCGCAAAAGTAGACCAATCGGCTGCTTTTGCGCAATCATTCACCGCTTTTAGGAGAAGGACGCAAGTGTTTTTATTGTTTTAAAAAGGCTTCTACTTTTTTCTCAGGGATCACCCACAACAATAGCACGAGACTATCCAGTGTGATGATGAATAGGGGATGGATCAGCCAGCCGAGGAGCAATGCCAGCACGTTGATAAACAACGTAAAGTAGAGTTTCTTGTATCCGCGAAACAGTTCTACGATGGCTTGATTATCAGGGTTGGCACGCACCAAGGACTTTCCTACAAGGAAATAGCTGAAATCCGTCAATAAAATGACAGCCCCGTACAGCAGCTGAGGGGCAAGAGCGACTGGATAACGACTGACCCATGACGTTACAAAAGGAAAGAGGGTCAGTGCCAGGATCAATAAATGATTCGCCCACAAGGTCCAACCGTCGATTTTAGACACTACTTGAAATAGATGATGGTGATTGTTCCAGTAGATCGCTAACATCACAAAGCTGATCAAATAAATAATAAATTGCTGTTCCACTCCTAAAAAAAAAGCAAATGTATCGCCTTCGGGCTGGTGCAATTCCAATACTAATAAGGTCATTACGATCGCAATGACCGCATCGGTAAAGGCTTCGATTCGATTTTTTGACATGTACATCCATCCTTTTAAGTTTCTGTTTACTGGATCAGTGTACGCGATTGTCAGAAATTCGTCGAATGATTATTCTCGGGACAAAAGCCAACGTTCCAGCTATTTCGCAATTGGCCCATTGCCTAGTGCACCGAATAAAAACAAATCGATCGCTTCTGGCATCTTGTCTTCTTTTTCTGGTGAGTCCAAATGAGCCGCCATCAGTACTAACAATTGACTGGTGACAAATTCTGGGTCGACATCCGAACGGAGATTGGAATCACTGCGACGAAACAAGTCAAGAAACGGTTCTTTATAATTTTTCCGCCAAAGCAAGTACAGTTTTTTAGAAGTGTCCTCAGAAACGGTATGCTGAATGTCGTGCATCATCATATAAAAATTGATCCGATGCCGACTTCTTAAAAAAAGAAACATGTTCAAGATTTTTTCAGAGATCGTCAAGGAAGTATCTTCAACGCTCTGATTTAGCTTTCCAGAAACCTCTTGTGCCAAAGAAACCATCACTTCATAATAGATGGCTTCTTTGCCTTTGAAGTGATAATAAAGATTGGGTTGGGTGATGCCGACGGCTTCTGCGATCTGTCTAGTAGAAGTTGCTTGATACCCCTGCTGCATAAACAGGTTCTCTGCGACTCGTAAAATTTTTTCTCGCAAGTTCAAAGTCAGCCCTCCCAACGTTCCTGACGAAGCATTTTTTTCGCGGTAAACAAAAGTTGGATTTTCCGTTGTTTCGGTACCGCTGTTTTTTCAGCAAATACTTGATAGTTGTTTTTGCGAATCACAGTCAAGATTTCCCGATAGATCAAAGCAGCTGCTAATAGAGCTTCACGGCAATCTTCATCGATTTGCGGCATCATGACAAAAGATTCTTGATAAAGCGTCTCTGCCATTTGCGCCTCGTGTTCCCACATCTCGATAAACTGCGGGTTTTGATTGCCAGCTGCTAAAGCCTCTCGCGAAAGGTTGTATTGCGCCAAGACTGTTTGCGGCAAATAGATGCGGCCCATCCGCAGATCCTCGCCAATATCACGTAAAATATTGGTGCGCTGCATCGCTTCACCCAATTTGATGGCAGGCTCTTGAATCGCAGCGGCTGCTTGCGAGAGAATCGGCAAGAGCATCAGACCTACACTGCCAGCTACGTAGTAACTATAGTCAGAAAGCTCTTTTTCAGAGGTGGGCTGCTGGAAGTCAAGGTCTTGTTTTTGCCCCACCAATAGGTCGAAAAAGGGTTGAAATTGCAGATCAAACTGTTGGAAAGAAAGGGTCAATGCCCGCCAAATGGCTTCATCAGGATCTTCATCCTTGACGGCTTGCGGCAAGTCGATCGTATCGTCTGATACTTGTTTTTGCATTTCTTCCAAGCGTTTTTTCATGGCTTCGATCAACAATGGGTCTTGCTTTTCATCGACGGCATCATCGGCACGTCGGCAAAAGGCGTAGACGGCATAGACGGCGCGGGCTTTGTCTTTTGGCAATTGAGAAAAGGCGGTATGAAAATTTTTCGAATGCTTTTTTATGATGGCCTCACAGTATAAAAAATCGTTGTCGTATTCATCAAAGACGCTTAATGATTTAACGGTCATCTTTTAACAACTCCTCCACAGCTAACTTGGCACTTTGCATCACGATTGGCACACCCGCTCCTGGATGCGTACTGCTGCCGCAGAAGTATAGGCCTTCTGCATAATCAAATTTATTATGGGGACGATAGTAATTGCTTTGGGCTAATGTCGGTTTCAAGCCAAATGTCGCACCATTGTAGGCATTGAACCGATCATTGAACGTATCTGGCGTATACATTTTTTCATACACGATGTGTTCATCGATATCCGTAAAGATCGTTTTTTCTTTTAATAATCCAATAATCTGCTGGCGGTAGCTTTGGATCGTTTCATCCGTCCATTGATCAAATTTAGATAATTCAGGCACTGGGACTAAAACATAAAGACCTTCTTGACCATCAGGTGCTAAGGAAGCATCTTTCAGGGTTGGACGATACAAGTAGAAGGAAGGATCTTCTGGCAGTTTGCCAGCCTCGAAAAGATCGTCTACATTGCGTTTGAAATCATTGGCAAAATAAATGCTGTGGAGTGCGCTATCCTCATATTTTTTGTCCAGACCTAAATAAAGCAAGAAACAAGAACAAGAATAATCCATCGAAGCGATTTTTTGATTGGTGTATTTGCCGCGTTTTGATTCATCAGGAATCAAGCTTTCCATGGCATAAGGAAAATCAGCCGCACAAATCACGGCATCTGCGGTGATCGTTTCTCCATTGACACGAACGCCTTTGGTTTGCTTGTTTTCGATCAATAATTCATCGATCGGCGTATTGTAATGGATCGTACCGCCTAATTCTTGGAACAAACGTGCCATACCAGTGGCTAACGTATACATGCCGCCTTTGATGAAATAGACCCCATACATCAATTCGATCATAGGAATGATCGTATAAAGAGACGGCCCTTGATAAGGGGAGACGCCGATATACAAGGTTTGAAACGCCAATGATTTTCGAAGGCGATCATCTTTGACAAATTTAGAAATGGAAGAGTAGGCGTCACTAAACGTTCGCAGCTTTAACCCTGCCCATAATGATTTGGGATTGTAAAAGTCTCGCCATGTCCGAAACGACTTGGTGATGAAGGACTCTTTGGCGATCACATAGCGTTTGTAAATATCTGCTAAAAAGGCAAAATAGCCTTGAGCATCTTCTTCTGAGATCGCTTCTAGCGTTTTGGTCAATTCTACTAAGTCATTTGAGAAGGTCAGCGGTTCGTCTTGGGCAAAATACAGCTGCAGCATCGGATCGACTTTCTCCATAGGAATATAGTCATTCGGATCAACGCCAGCAAATTCAAACACTTCACGATAAATTTCAGGCATCATCACGATGGTGGGGCCCACATCAAAGGTAAAGCCGTTTTCCTTGATCTGATTCATTTTGCCCCCAGGTTGACCTTCTTTTTCGTAGAGGCTGACGTCATAGCCAAGTTTTTGCAAACGGACAGCAGCAGCTAATCCTGACACGCCCGCACCGACAACAATAATTTTTTTCATGCTTGCTCCTTCTGCGAATCATCTGATTCGGCTTCTTTTTTCGTGTGTTCTTTTTCTTCTAAAACGCCATCTTTCATGACGAGAACCCGATCACAATAATCTGTTAAACGGGTATCATGGGTCACCATAATGGTGGCTTTTTGTTTCTCTTTGGTTTCTTTTGCTAAGATTTTGACGACTTCGACGGCTTTTTTTGAATCAAGACTCGCCGTTGGTTCATCTGCCAATATGATGGTGGGATCATGATAGAGCGCTCGGGCAATAGCCACACGCTGTCTTTCACCACCAGAAAGTTCATCGGGATATTTGTTCTGCAGCTTTTCGATCCCAAGTTGTTCAAACAATTCAGTTGCTGATTGCTCTTGGGTTTCTTTGCTGACCTTATCCACTAATTGGAGTTGCTTTTTGACCGTCAAAAAGGGGACAAGGTTGGAAGCTTGTAAAATAAAGCCGATCTTTTTGAAACGAGTTTTTGCCCGTTGCTTTTCTTTTTGTTTACTGAAGGGTTCGTCATTGATAAACACTTCGCCTTCAGAGGGGGCTTGCAGACCACCGGCGATCGTTAGAAAGGTACTTTTCCCAGAGCCAGAAGGACCGATGATGGCGACAAATTCGCCTTTTTCTACCGAAAAGTTGGTTTCTTTCAAGGCTTCAATTGTCGCGTCCCCATCTTTAAATGATTTTTTGACTTGTTTGAATTCAATGGCACTCATGTTTTTTCCTCCTATCCGATTGCTTTCAATGGGTCGATTTTTACAATCGTTCGCACCGAGAAGAAAGCACCTAGCATCGCGATCAGAATCATCATGACACTGATACTAGCAAAGAATAATAGATTGATTTGGAATGGCACTGCCGCAGGTAACACGAGGGCGGTACCGATCGTTGCCAAACCACCGATCAAAACACCCGAGGTTGCCAATAAGAACGTTTGGGCGATCACCGAAAAAGCAATGTAGCGGCTAGAGATCCCTTGAGCCTTCATGACACCAAAAATTTCTGATTTTTGCATCGTTAGCACATAGATAAAAATACCGATAACGATGGCAGCGATCACGATCAAGAACCCGATCATAAAGCCAAAAGTCAGCACTTGTGCGTTGTAACCAGGCAATTCATTAATAAATTTGCTGATATCCGTAGCGACCAGATCATCTGGCACTTCTTTGATTTTGCCGCGAGTCACGATCGCGTTGATACGGGCATTTTCAGAATCATCTTCTTTTTCAAAACGAATTTCTTGATAAGCACCGATCGAGGTGTAGAGGACCGGAGCGACACTGAAGCGGGCGTTATCTGTAAAACCGACGATTTTCAATTTTTTGTCACTGCCTGCTAATTTGATGGTGTCACCAATGGAAATCCCGTATTCTTCCTCAATACTGCTGTCGGCGACCGCTTCATCATCTGAAGCAAACATCTCGCCATCGGTAATATTGGGTGCTAAAAATTGATCTGGATCAATGCCGAAAAAGGTGACATCGACTTTTTCACCGTTGTCTTCTTTGGTCACAACTCCAGCGGTTTGCGCCAAAACTGCTTTTTCTGGTGCATCGACTTCATCATAAAGACTGCGAGGAAGCATCGACATGTTTAAATTATCATTTGCTTCTTCGGTCAACAAAATTTGATCTGCCTCCCATTTGTCGACCGCCATCCGATTATCTTGAGCCAACCCATAAGCTAACCCAGTTAAAAAAAAGACCAAATAGGCGATTAAAAACATGACCCCTGTGACTAGGGCGTAACGCAATTTGGAATGGCGTATTTCATTGATTGCCAAAAACATAACGATTCCTCCTAATATTTTATCACTTGATAAAATAAAAATACCATTTTTTTTATTTTCAGCAAACTATCTTGCTTACAAAGAGTAAATTCGGAGAAAAAAGGAAGGTTATTTAGAAGGGGCGTCTGTTGATTGAAGAAAACCACTTGCTGCCCTTTGATTTGAATAGGCGCGTAGGAGCAGCGAAGGGGCGGGGGATTTTAGTGGAGAAAGAACGTTTAGAATAACAGTAAAAGCCCTCTGATTCAGTGCAGACACAACTGCGGCGCTGAATCAGAAGGTTCCTATTTGAAGTCTGGTGCTGGATCAAAGTGTCAATCGTCAGTTTCTTTGCTTGTAGCGATAACTAACGGCACGATTTTTTCAAAGGAGTGACGGAAGCTTTCAGGTTGTGCTAATTTTTGATAGATGATCGCCAAACCGTCTTGGTTTTTGCGATAATCCAACCAAACCTTCAGCTCACTTTGAGGACCGTATTTCTTTGAAATGTACTGATACGCTTCATGATGCAATTGTTCTAAATCTGTCAGCTGCTTTTTCTCATAAGCAAAAAGCAAGGTTCGCTTGAGGATTCGCTCAAAATCTAAGTCGCGATCGGCTTCGGAAATAATTTTGCCATAAAGCGAGCGAGGCTCATAGGGCAACGAGGCGCGACGATCTTCTACAGCTTCGCCGATCATTGAAATGACTGAAGGAGAGAAAAAGCGTGGCAACACAGCATCTTGTTCAACGATCTTGCGGGAATTGCTTTCGTGGTTTTTGCGGCCATAGAGCAAGCCGATATCATGGTAGGCAGCTACCGTATAGACGATATTCAGGTCAACGGGCAATGTTTCAGCAATTTCAAAACTATTTTGGATCACTTGGTGGACGTGCGCTGGGGAGTGACTGCTATCCAATTGGTTGTATTGCGGGATGATGGAGCTTTCAATATAGTGCTTTAGTTGTGGATCAATCGGTGCATCAATCTTCATTTGTCTGGTTCTCCTGCCTTTCATGTGCTAGATGAGGGGGAATTGAGCCAGTGCCAAACCGATCATTTGTTGCTAGACCTAGCGGCTGACGACAAAAGCCAAAGGGCTGTCCATCAATGGTGATTTGCTGCTTGAGCCACGGAAGGTAACTGATGGTATTGGTTGGATCGCCAGCAGCTGCTTGTTCCATTTTCTGCCATTCATTCGACGTAGAAATCGTTGCATCACCTTTCAATAAGCCGTGCCATATCACCTGGATCTCCTTGGGACAAAGGTTTCCTGCCATTGATGACAGCCCGTTAAACCCTAGTGCGACCTTTTCCGCCAAGTCCGCTTCACCACCAGCATAAAAACGAAAATCGGCAGCCGTCTTTGTTTTTAGTTGAGGCACTCGCTCCTTCCTGCCAGCTTCTTTTAAGCCGATCACCCGAGGGTCAGCGATCAAGGTCAAGAGGCTTTCTGCAGATAAATCAAAGCCCGTGCGGCGGGGAATGTTGTATAAAATAACTGGTTTTTCGCAAGTATGGATCAATCCCTGAGCATAGAGCACAGCTTCCTTTTGGGTCAGGCAAAGATAAGGGGGAAAGCCTAAAACCACACCATCGATTCGGGGATTTTTGCTGATTGCTTCTGCCAACGCGAGCGTTTCATGAAATACGATGCCAGCTAAACCGAAGAGGACTTCGAAATCGGCTGCCCAGCTGGTTTCTTGCGCTAAGGCATGTAGAAGCTGTTTTTTTTCTGTTAAGGTCAATGAGTGCTGTTCACCGGTGGAGCCGCACACCAAAACCGATTTGATCCCTTGCTTTTGCAGTTGCAAGATATGGGCAATCGTCCTTTTCGTGTCAAGTCTTTCTGCATGATCAAATGCTGTGGGGACGGCAACATGCAGTGAGTGATTCAATGAAGTCATCCGATTCATCCTTTCTTGTGATACGTTTAGCCAGCGATGTTCTTCTTGCTTCTGGTGCAAGCCAAGGAAGACGAAACAACTGATTATCCACTAAGTGTAGCAAACTTCTCGTTTCAGCAAAAGGCTTAGCAAAATATTTTTAAAACGGTGGTTGCGTTTTCAAATAAAGCATGGTATTATGCAAGTAATAAAACAGGCATGTGACTGGTAATGCAGGCAGGACCTATAAAAAACATGGAAGGGATCGTTGGATTCCGTTCAATGTTTTTGTAGGTGCTGCCTGCTTTTTTCTTTGTTTGGCCAACAAAGGAAAACTAATTAAAGGAGAAGAAAATTATGAATGTAAAAGAAACGGCAACTGCCATCGTTGAGTTGATTGGCGGAAAAGAAAATATCGCACATTTGGAACATTGCTCCACACGCTTGCGCTTTACCTTAAAAGACAATAGCCTCGTACAAAAAGATGCCTTGGAAAAAGTCGATGGCGTGATTGGGGTGCGACAAAATGTCCAATGCCAAGTCATCATCGGCAATGATGTCGTCGAAGTGTATGATGAGGTTATGAACGTGTTAGGTCATGAGCTAACAGCGGATGGAGGAAGTGAAGGCAAACAAAAACAATCGTGGGGTGCGGTCCTGCTTGATTTTATTATCTCGATTTTTCAACCGTTGATTCCAGCAGTCGCTGGAGGGGGCGTCTTGAAATCCTTACTGTTACTTGCTTCTGTCACCGGATTGATGGACAATACGAGCCAGACGTATCAAATTTTGAATCTGATCGGTGGCGCACCATTGTATTTCTTACCGATTTTAGTGGCGATCACCACGGCAAATAAATTAAAGGTCAATCAATTGGTGGCGGTTTCCGCTGTCGGTGCCTTGATTTTGCCTGAACTAACGACACTATTGACAGATGGCGCAGCGTTCATGGGCTTCGGTTTACAAAATATCGCCTATGCGTCACAAGTATTTCCAGCCATTTTAACGGTTTTATTTTACGCTCAAATTGAAAAGCTGTTTACCCGAATCTCACCAAAACCGATCCGTATCTTCTTTGTTCCAATGATGAGCTTAGTTATTACGGTTCCAGTTGCTTTATTGATTTTAGGCCCATTAGGCTTTGAAGTCGGAACGATTTTTTCAGCAGCGATCATTTGGCTGTATGCCCATTTAGGTTGGGTGGCAACAGGGATTTTAGCCGCTGTTTTACCATTGATGGTGGTTACTGGTATGCACAAAGCCATGATTCCCTATGCTGTTTCGTCCATGAGTGAGATGGGGGCAGAGCTGTTATACTTGCCTGCCTCATTGGCACATAACATTGCAGAAGCTGGTGCTTGTTTTGCGGTGAGTGTTCGGACCAAAGACCAAAAACTTCGTTCAACCGCTGTTTCTGCAGGCATCTCCGCCCTTTTTGGCATCACCGAACCTGCTTTGTATGGGGTGACGATCCTGCATAAACGAGTGCTTTACGGCGTGATGGCTTCCAGCCTAGTTGGTGGAGCGGTGGCTGGTTTGTTTGCCATCAAGGCCTTCGCATTAGTTGGCCCTGGTCTAGCAAGTATCACTATGTTCGTGGATGAAGCCAACCCGATGAATCTTGTGTGGGCAATGGTCACGTTAGGGGTATCCTTTGCTGTTTCTTTTGTCCTTGTCCTTTTCTTATTCAAAGACAAAGTGGTAGAAAATAAGACGACGGTTGCCGATCCCAAAGCCGAAGTATTGAGCAAACCAGTAGATGGGCAAGTGGTAGCTTTATCTGAAGTCAACGATGAAGTCTTTTCAAGCGGCATGATCGGAGAAGGGTTCGGGATCATTCCGACGTCTGGCGAATTGATCGCACCTGAAGATGGCGAGATCACGATGTTGTTTGAAACCAACCATGCGATCGGGTTAAAAACCCGTAATGGCGCAGAACTGCTCTTTCATATCGGCTTGGATACCGTCCAATTAGAAGGCAAACACTTTACCCCTTACGTAAAAGCGGGGGATCAAGTGAAACAAGGGCAACCGCTGATCCAATTCGATCTAGATGCCATCAAAGCAGCTGGTTTTGATCCAATCGTGATCTGTGTGGTCACCAATCAAGAAAACTTTATGGTCAAAACGATCGAATCAACCGATGAGCAAAGCGACCAAGGTGTCCTATCGATCGCACCACTCGTCTAAACAAATGAGCAATGCAACAAAAACAATGTAAAAGGGGATTGAAAAAATGACTGAAACAACTTTTCCAAAGGACTTCTTATGGGGTGGCGCAATCGCCGCAAATCAAGTAGAAGGAGGTTGGAATCTTGGCGGCAAAGGCTTGTCGGTGGCAGATGTGGCGACCTACAAACCTCATGTCGATAACAAAGATTATGCGGCGCACATGAGCGTGACCGTAGAAGCCGTCAAAGAAGCGATGGCAGATCCAACAGATACCATCTATCCAAAACGGCGAGGAATCGATTTCTATCACCGCTATCCAGAAGATTTGGCTTTGTTTGCGGAGATGGGCTTTAAAGTTTTGCGATTGTCGATTGCGTGGACCCGTTTGTTCCCAACCGGGGAAGAAACGACACCCAATCAAGAAGGGATCGCTTTTTACCGCAATGTCTTTCAAGAAATGCAGCGCTTGGGGATCAAACCGATCGTAACGTTGTCTCACTATGAAATGCCCCTAGCGCTTAGCTTGAAGTACAATGGCTGGGTGGAACGCAAAGTGATCGATGACTTTGTCCGCTTTGCAACCGTCTGTTTTGAAGAATTTGGGGAGTATGTGGAGTATTGGCTGACCTTTAACGAAATCGACAGTATCCATCGTCATCCCTTTACAACAGCAGGCATCATTCCAGAACAATCAGAAGCAGGCAAAGAAGAGCAAGAGGTGTATCAAGCGCTCCATCACCAATTTGTGGCCAGCTCATTAGTGACCAAAATCGCTCATGAGAAAAACCCAAACAATAAAGTTGGCTGCATGTTAACGAAACTAATGACGTATCCATTGACTTGTGACCCATTGGATGTTGAATTGACCTTAAAGAAAAACTTGGAAAATGATTTTTATGCGGACGTTCAAGTCAAAGGGGCTTATCCGCGAATGATTGAAAAAGATCTGGAAAAACGCGGCATCAAGATTGAAATGGCACCAGAAGACCGCCAAATCTTAAAAGATCACACCGTTGATTTTCTTTCCTTTAGTTATTATATGTCTATGGCCGAATCAGGTGATCCAAATGCCGAACGGACACCGGGCAATACGGTTTTAGGGGTAAAAAATCCCAAGCTGCCATCAACCGAATGGGGCTGGCAGATCGATCCTAAAGGCTTGAAAATATCCTTGCTTTCATTGTATGATCGGTATCAAGTGCCATTAATGATCGTTGAAAATGGTATGGGCGCCGTGGATGTCCTTGAAGACGGCCAAGTGCATGATCCGTATCGGGTCGATTATTTCAAGGCACACTTCAAACAAATGAAGGAAGCTATCGATGAAGGGGTCGATTTGATTGGTTATACTTCTTGGGCACCGATCGATCTGGTCAGTGCTGGGACGTTACAAGTGACGAAACGCTATGGCTTCATTTATGTGGATGCCGATGATGAAGGAAACGGCAGTTATGACCGTTTGAAAAAAGATTCCTTCGACTGGTACAAAGAAGTGATCGCCACCAATGGCGCAAGTTTGGCAGAATAAACAGTGAGGAGCGAGAGTGCATGATTTACATCAAGAAAGTCTTAAATTCAAGTGTCGTACTTGTTGATAAGGAAGGCCAAGAAATGATTGCACTTGGGAAAGGCATCGGCTATGGAAAGAAAGTCGGCGACAGCATAGCCGATACCCAGATCGATCAAGTTTTTCTGCCAATCGATGAAAAAAAATCAGGTCAGTTTGCCGATTTAGTGGATGAGATTCCGTTGTACTATTTTGAAATGACCAAAGAAATCGTCCAGCTGGCGCAAAAAATGCTGCCATATCCGCTAAATTCAACGATTTACCTCACCTTATCGGATCACTTGCACTTTGCTGTAGAACGTCAGCAAAAAGGCTTGAGTGTGACGAATCGGCTCTATTGGGAAATCAAGAATTACTATACAGAGGAATTTCGAGCCGCCGAACAGGCACTGCGCTTGTTGAAAGAGAAGTATCAGATTGAGCTGCCAGAAGAAGAAGCCTCCAATATCGCGTTTCATTTGATCAATGCCCAGTCGAACACCGAGGAAAATCAAGATGGGTTGAAAAAGGCCAAATTGATCGGGTTGATCGTCAATATGGTGCGCTACTCGATCCAGCAAGACGTCAACACCAATTCGATCCATTACAATCGCTTTATCACCCACGTGCGTTTCTTCGTTGACCGATTCTTTTTGGATGGTCTGCTGCAAGAAGAAGATGAAGGACTATACCGTCAAATGTGGGCTCTTTATCCGAATGCTATGGAGATTGCGACAAAAGTCAAAGCCTATATCGATAAAGAATACCAAACGAAGATCCCTGTCAATGAAATCGTCTATCTAGGCGTTCATATCAATCGATTGATGAATCATTCAGCGATCAATTCCTAAGCGTCCTCATTTTAACAAACATAATCAAGCCGTTTTCCTTTGCTGGAGAAACGGCTTGTTTGTGTTTAGTAGGCTTGCTTGTTAGGAATCACGCCTCGAACGCCACCTTTTGGCCGCTCCACGTCGCCTTGGTAGCGTGGGATCAAATGACAATGGCAATGAAAGACCGTCTGTCCAGCAGCCTCCCCGCAATTGAAGCCGATGTTGAAACCGTCTGGTCGATAGGTTTCCAATAAATAAGCTTTGCCTTCCTGCAACAAAGCCTGCAAGTCTTGTAATTCCTCTTGGGTGAGAGCAAAATAATCCCTGCGATGCGCTTTGGGGATCAATAGCAAGTGTCCAGGGGTGACGGGGTACTTATCAGGGATCGCATAAAAGCGTTCGTTTTCAATGATCGCATGTTTTGAGGCAGTACAAAAAATACAAGTCAAAATTTTCCACTCCTTTTTTTCAGCTAAAAAGCGTATCAATATCTGATCTTAGTGTACCAAAAGCTGATTTGAAATGAAACGCACGACAAAAAGCATGTCCTTTTGAGTCAATTGACAGTAAAATAAAAAAAAGTTTATAGATTCGCTTGACTTAGAGTGCACTTCAACCTGTATGCTTAGTGTAACTTAAAAAAACAGGAGGACGTAAAAATGGACTATGTAAAATTTGGCAATACAGGACTTGATGTGTCACCTTTGTGTTTAGGGACAATGGGATTTGGCGATCCCAACAGCGGGTTTCATGAGTGGGTGTTAGAAGAAGACGACAGTCGTGAAGTCATCAAAAAAGCCTTGGATCTGGGCATCAACTTTTTTGATACGGCAAATGTCTATTCTTATGGAGCGAGCGAAGAAATCGTCGGTCGAGCATTGAACGATTTTGCGCCCCGGGATGAGATCGTGGTTGCCACAAAACTATATTCTAAAATGAAACAGCGACCTAACAGTGGAGGCTTGTCCCGAAAAGCGATTTTTTATCAAATCGAACAAAGCTTAAAACGCCTGCAAATGGACTACATTGATTTGTATATCATCCATCGTTGGGATTACCACACGCCAATTGAAGAAACCATGAAGGCATTACATGATTTGGTAGTTTCTGGAAAAGTACGCTATATCGGCGCATCTGCGATGTACGCTTGGCAATTTGCCAAAGCACAAGCAGTTGCAGAGAAAAATGGCTGGACCAAATTTGTTTCGATGCAAAATCACTTGAACTTGCTTTATCGAGAAGAAGAGCGGGAAATGATGCCCTTGTGTGACGATCAAAAAATTGCCGTGACGCCATATAGCCCATTGGCTGCTGGACGGTTAACAAGAGATTGGGGTGCAGAGACTAAACGGTACTTAACGGATAAAACCGCCAATCAAAAGTACGACAAAACGATGGAACAAGACCGAGAGATCGTGGCGCGGGTCGCACAGATCGCTGACAAACACCAAAGCAAACGGGCGCAAATCGCCTTGGCTTGGTTATTACAAAAAGAACAAGTGGTCGCACCAATTATCGGCGCAACAAAAGAAAGCCATTTATTGGATGCATTACCTGCCCTTGATCTAAAGCTGACTGCCGAAGAGATTGCGTATTTGGAAGAGCCTTACTTGCCTCATGCAGTGGTAGGAGCGGAATAACGTGTAATAAAAGGGCTTCTGGCTCGTAGCATACAAAACGATCTAGGAAAAAATGTAAAACAAGGAAGTGAAGCCATGAATATCAAAAAAGTCAGTGAACTGAGCGGTGTCTCAGCTGATACCATCCGTTACTATGAAAAGATTGGGCTGATTCCGCCGGTCAAACGCAATAAAAACGGTGTTCGTGAATTTGATGATGACGACTTAAAATGGATCACCTTTACTAGGCAAATGCGTAATGCTGGACTATCGATTGATGGGTTGAGTCATTATCTGGCTTTATTTGAAGAAGGGCGAGGGACGGTTCCTGAGCGCAAGCAGCTGTTAGCCGAACAAATTGCGGTACTCAGGGAGAAAATCTCAGATATGACGGAAGCTGTTGAACGTTTAGAATACAAACTGGAACATTACGACGAGCATGTTCTGCCGACCGAAGAACGACTGCGTCAACGCAAAGCCAATCTCGTCAACCAGACTTTATGACAAGCCATTTTTTCTAATCAAAGAACTAGGCTTGAATTTTTCAAAAACGAAAGGGAGCTTATGAAACGACTTGCGATTTTAGGAGCTGCTGGCACGATCGGTCAGCGATCACGACAAAAACTTTTAGAAAGAACCAATCGACCACTCGTACTCTATGCCCGCCGTGCATCGGAGCGTTTGCAACAGATCGATGCTGCCCGTGAGACGATCATTGATGGTGACTTTCTCGATTTAGGACGACTCGTTCGAGCATTGCAAGGTTGCCAGTCGGTTTTTTTGACGGATATCCATGATCTGCGGGCAACGCTGCGGGTGATCGAGGCGATGAAATTAGCAGAGGTCAGCCAATTGATCAGTGTCGCACCAGAAAGAAACCTTTGTCATCCAGAGGCATTAAAGCAATTGGTGTCCGTAACTGATCTTTCCCTTTCCCCGAAAAAGCATCAGCTGCTCTTGCAGCAAAAAAATCGCTTAATGTCCTACCAATTGATTGTAGGCTCAGAGTTGGCAGTTCGCTTTGTTCATTTGCCATCAATGGAAGAATGCATGATACAGCCAGGGGGATGGCAAGAAGCAGTCGCAGAAGAAATGCTTGCGATGTATCACTGCTATACAGCCTAAAGCCTGTGCATCTGTGATGAAAACCAACATACTTTCTTGAAGTTCAGAATCATTTTTTTCATGTTTTCATGAAAAAAATGGTTCTTTCTTTTGAGCTTTTTTTGATAGAATAGACAGAAGCTTTTATCCATAAAATTAGTTGCCAGATTGAAAGGAGAACGTTGATGGAATCACTTATCAAAAAAAATCTTGCTCTATTGCTTGGGGTGCTGTGGATCTGCATCGCATTGAACTTTTTCCTTTTGCCTCACAGTATTGCTTCTGCTGGTGTCGGGTCGATCGGCTACCTGATCGAAACCGGCTGGTCGATCAATCGTCATATCGTTGTCTGGGGTATTAATTTATTGATGCTGGCGTTGGCATTTTTGCTTTTAAAGCGAGAGGTCTTTGTCAATACGGTTATCGGCAGTCTGGCATTTCCCGTTCTTCTGGCGCTTTTACCAGAAATTATGCTGCTGCGCTTTTATTCCATCTCATTGATTTTAGGTAGTTTCTTCTTTAGCTTTGGTATCTTTTCGCTCTACAAAATCGGCGCGTCTAATGGCGGCGTGACAATTCCGCCACTAATTTTGGAAAAATACTATGGCATTCGCAGGTCCAGTGGGGTTTTCTTGACCAATTTGATCATCATCTTATTGAACCTCCTGATCTTTTCTTGGCAAGAAGCACTTATTTCTGCCTTTTCAATCTACTTGATTGCCTTCTTCATGCGGCTCTTCATGAGAATCGAACAAAAAATGCAGGCCAAGAAATCTGTGAAAGTCCAAGGAACAGCAAAATAGAGTAACATATCAGAAGCAAAACATCGGTGCAAAAAATCTGCACCGATGTTTTTTAATATTTTCTTTTTCTTAGAACAGCTATGGAACCAGTCAAACAAGCGATGATCAAAAAGCAACTTAACAACAGTGCTGGCAGCAGTTCTCCTAGTTTGATTTGGTTGGTTAAGTAATTAGGAAATTGGCTAGATAGGGAATAAGGATTCCAATTTGTTAATTGGCTCCACAGATTGCCTAACATGCCCATCAGATAACAGACGCCAATAAACAACAAACCTTGATAGATACTTTTAGCAAAGCTGGAACCTAGCAGCAGGATGCTGATTGCTAGTAAACCAAACAGCCAATAGCTGAACAATGCGCTAGGGACTTGAGCAGCGCTGGAATCATCGAAATAGATCAAGGTATAAAAAGCACTGACACTGGCACTTAGGAGGTAACTCAAAGACCAAAGAATCGTTAAATAGCCAGCTTTGGCACAGACGATCGTGGTTTTTGGTAAGCCTCTGGTGATCAGCTGAATAAAGGTACCCTGATTTATTTCGGCTGACAGCGTATCGGTAAAAAGAATCACAAATACTAGCAGACCAATCGTGCCGATGTTGCTGTAAAACTGAAGCCACGCATCGATCGATGTCGGATCAGCAATCGTGATTTCAATCGATTCCGGCATCATACTGGCCATCAGATCTGGCATGATTTTGGCAGTAAAGGGAGAAAGCATACCAATCAGGGCAAACAGAATCAAGCAAATCAGCAGTTTTTTGCTGCGAAGACCACCGAGAAATTCTTTTTTTAAGAAAACAAGAAACACCTTCATTTGATCACCTCCAAATAAATCGCCTCTAAAGTCGGTTCGATCCGTTGAAAGGATTCAGGTACTATCTGTTGTTCATTGAGCAATTGCAGCAACTGCTTTCCAACATTCGTGTCGGCAGTTTCGTCGATCAGTAATTGATTGTTCTTTCTTTCTGCCGCAATGCCGTGGGATGCTAACAGATTGGCAAATTTCGAATGGTCACCTTCGTTGGTAAAGACAATCCCAAAGGCGGTTTTTCGATAACGTTTTTTTAAGGAATCCATCGGTTCAAACGCCTGGATCTGGCCTTTGTGCAAAATCGCAATGTAATCTGACAGCTGCTCGACATCTGCGAGAATATGGGATGAAAAAAGAACTGTCGTTTCTTCTTTGATTTTAGCCAATACATCAAGAAAGGCCTTGCGACCTAAAGGATCGAGTGCAGAGGTCGGCTCATCACAAATCAAGATAGCTGGTCGGTTGATCAATGCTTGAGCTAATCCAAGACGCTGCTTCATGCCTCGAGAAAAGCCAGCGATTTTTTGTTTCGAAGCTTCCAGGCCTACCAACGCTAAAACTTCCATCACCCGCTGAGGATGAAAAGGTTCTTGATTGGGCTGGATCTTTCCGCAAAAAGTCAAATATTCTACAGCTGTCATAAACGAGTAAAACTGCGGTACATCTGGTAAATAGCCGATCCAGCGATTGGTCTTGGCTGAGCCGAATTGCACCACTTCGCCGCAAACGGTGATTTCGCCTTCATCAATGGGGAGCAATCCTAAAATCGCCTTCATGGTCGTTGTTTTGCCAGCACCATTTTCCCCGACAAACCCCACAACGCTGCCCTTTGGAACCGAAAAGGTTAGGTCTTGCAGCACTTGTTTGCGCCCAAAACACTTGGATAAATGGTTGATCTCGATCATCTTCATTGTTGGCCCTCTTTTCCGAAAGCAAAATAAAGGATAGGACCGATCAGGCTAACAAAACAGGTGATGAAAAGCCAAAGAATGCGGGAGCCGAATTTAAACTGTTCTTGTTTTAAAATATCGCGAACCGCCAAGATGATCAGGACCAATTGCAAAACAATCAAGGGGATGAGTACGGGCAAATAATCAGACATATTTTCTGGTATATTTAGTGAAAAACTATTCATGTGAGTCACTCCGTTTAGAATTAGATACTTGTTCAGCCAGATTGCTCAAGCGCTGAAACAACTCTTTAAATGGGGGTTTTTCTTGATATGGTTCAAACAAGGGTGTCAGCTGTGCTACTGCAAGAAATTGTTTTTTGACACTACCTGAGTTCCGCGGGATCTGACTGCCTAATTCTAATTCGCTGATCCACTCATCGATGCTGTTGAAATAATCGTCTCCTTTCAAAACGATTTCCTCAGGCGTGTCTGCTAATGTTTTGACATACAGTGTTAATGCTTGCAGCAATAAGCTTTCTTTTCCTAAAGCCGCAAACGAAACCATCCCAGCGGCTAGAAAATTCAGTAAAGAAATAGGATGCAGCTGGGCCAGTTGGAAGCTCTCGCTGAGTGCCAGCCCACGTGCAAAGGTTTTTTCCAGTTGCTCCTCGTCTTGTGTGAGCATTGCTAAATAATTCGTTAGCAAACTCATAAAAAGAATCAAGTACTGGTAAATCGCACTTTGCGTAACGATCTCAGCTTGTTGCAACTGATTGTTTTGCTGAAATGCTGCGGCAATCAGCGGTTCGCTAGGTAATAAAGTCGGCGTTTTCGTGCCAAGGATCGCCAAGACCTCATCGGGCTTGTTTCTCATCAGCAGACAATAGGCTTCGATTTGTTGCGCTTGTTGTGCCAACGCATTGTCACCATGCGCAATGATCCGTTGATAAAGGATTTCTGCTTCTTTCAAATAGGTAGTTTTCTTCGCTTCCATCAAGGCTTCTTCAGAGGGGTGTCCTTCTGAGCTATCTGCTACAGGGACATCTGGCAAAAGATCCCAATGATTTAAGTAAAAGGAGCCCATCTGTAACAAGAACGGGTAACAAGAGTAATACCGTTTGGTAAAACTTTGTGCCAGCGCGAGGACTTCGCTTGGTGTTTTTGTTTGAAAGGCGTCTTTTAGTAATTGATAGATTCGTTGGATCTCTTTAGGGGATAGCTGCGAGTCCAAAATCAATAATTCATCGACGCTGCAATCAAAATACGCTGCTAATAAGGGCAGCGAGGTGATATCTGGATAAGACTGTCCCGTTTCCCATTTCGAAACGGATGCTTTGGACACATTCATAAACACTGCTAATTCTTGCTGGGTAATACCTCGTTGTTTTCTTCTCCGAGCGATTTCCTCGCCGATTGGTAAGTCCATAGTGCACCTCCGATAGGTTTGTTTGGTATACTTCTATCATAAGAGGAGAAGGGATGACTTACAATGGATTGCTAGTTAATTTTTAGTTGATTTAGTTAACTAAAAGTTGATTATAAGTCGAAGTATTCCAATCTTTGGGAAAGAGATGATCGTAAATGAGAGGTAAAAAAATGAAAGTTGTAGCAGCGATCGATTCCTTCAAAGGAAGTGCCACTTCCGCAGAACTAAATCAAGCCGTCTTAAGCGGGTTTTCAGACCAGTGGGAAAAATGCAGTATCCCAATCGCTGATGGGGGAGAAGGGTCAATGGCAGCAGTCATTGCTGCGCTGGGAGGCAATTACGAAACGGTTTCAGTGACCGCTCCATTAGGCGGTAAGTTGCAAGCCCGTATGTTGGTCACAAAAATCAAGGAAGAAAAAATTGCCCTGATTGAATCTGCAGAAGTGATTGGGTTGCAACTCGTGGAACCTAGTGACGAGACCACCCGCAATAGCTCTTCTTTTGGTTTAGGCCAAATGGTCTTAGCAGCTTGCAGGCAAGGTGTGAAAAAAATTTACCTGACCCTTGGCGGTAGTGGCACTTCTGATGGGGGCGTAGGCTTCTTACTTGCGCTAGGAGCAACCATTCAAAGAAACGAGCGAATGGAAAACAATCCTTTGCTGCAGGCAGAATCTCTGGCGCTCAGCCAGTTGAACCCTCTGCTGGCACAAATTGACCTGTTTGCTTTAGCCGATGTAACAAATCCATATTTTGGCAATCAGGGATTTGCGCCAGTTTTTGGTCCGCAAAAAGGGGCATCCCAAGAAACGATCCAGCAGTTGGATCAGCAGGCAAAGCGCTTGGCTGAGCACATCAAGCGGACCACAGGGATCGATCTGGACGTCCCTGGTGCTGGTGCGGCAGGTGGGCTTGGTGGTGCTGTTCGTTTGGCAGGTGGTCAATTGGTTCCAGGATTTGCGACGATCGCTTCCTTGGTTGGGTTTGAGGAAAAAATCAAAGAAGCAGATTTGTTGATCACGGGTGAAGGACGCATCGATGGGCAAACCGCTGGGGGAAAAGTACCTTATGGCATCGCGTTGCTCGCCCACAAACATCAGGTCCCGGTTGTTGCCATCTGCGGCTCCCGAAGCGACGATCTAGGAAAACTGCCGCAACTACTATCTGCCGTCTTTTGTATCCAGTATGGTCCGATTTCGTTGACAGAAGCGATGGAGAAAAAGCGAACCTTAGTGAATGCTCAACAGACTGCTCAAGCCATCGCTAGTTTTGTGGAGCAGTGGCAAAAAAAGACTGAATCAGACACTTCACATAGGACTGAATAAGAAGATAACACCAAAAAAACTTCGTATTGGCTACTGGCTTTTGTACGAAGTTTTTTTGGTGTTTTTCTCTATGCTTAAGCCATGGTAGCTTGTGCTTCAATCTCTACTTTAAATTCAGGGGCAACCAAGCCGGCAACGATGACGAGACTCATGGCTGGTTTGTTTTCTGCCAAAATAGTTGTAAACGCCGTACGGACAGCAGCTAAGTAGGCAGCATCTGTTAAAAAGACGGTCATTTTGACCACTGATGACCAGGACAGTTGATTGGCTGATAGAAGCTGTTCGATCTTTTTCAAAACGATGGTTGTTTGCTCTTGCGGGTCCTCAGGTGTGGCTCCGTCTTGCGACGGCGTTTGACCAGAAATGAAAAGAAAAGGTCCTTGAGCGATTTTTGTATCGGTATAGATTGCCATTTGTTTGGCTCCTTTCGTCTATCTTGCCTTTGGATGATGGGGGTAGATAGCAATTGATTGGGTGTGTCCTAGTTTACTTGATTCCACCTGCAAAAACAATCAACGGAGGTTTTCAGTTGGTTGTGTATAACCACGCGACCAGGGCCCTTCCCTTTTCATAAAAGCATTCATTTTTTTCAGGCTCCGCTGAAATTATCGCCAGAATTTTATGGTTTTAATGTCTTATACTATGTTCAGATCAAATAAATAAACAAGGAGGAAAAAAATATGAATTGGTACAAAAACACAACAGAAGAACTATTACACACGTTGCAAACATCACGGCAGGGCCTTTCCTCCGAAGAACGCAACCAGCGTTTAGCAAAGCAAGGTGAAAATAAAATTACTGAGGCAGCGCAGATCCCCACATGGAAGAAAGTCGGCAAGCACTTTACAGACTTACTGATGCTGGTCTTGATCGTCGCAGCTGTCTTAAAAGGGATCTCTGGTGATTATATCGAAAGCGGCATTATTATGGCGGTCGTCGTCATCAATGGATTAGTCGGATACTGGCAAGAGCGTAAAGCCCAAGAGTCACTGGATGGGTTGAAGCAATTCATGGGGCAAGAAGCAACAATTTATGTTCATGGCCGCAAGAAGAAAATTGCTGTTTCTTCCTTAGTAAATGGAGATTTAGTCGTTTTAGGACCAGGAGATGTCGTACCAGCAGATATGCGCTTGATCGAAACCCATGATCTTGTGATTGAAGAGTCGATTTTAACCGGCGAATCTGAGCCAGTTCAAAAAATGACCGAACCCATTACTCAAGAAAGTACAATTGGCGACCAGCGGAACATGGCGTTTTCTGGTACCCATGTAGAGAGCGGAACCGCCAGCGGGATCGTCGTTGAAACAGGTGACGATACGCAAATTGGCCAGATCAATCAAGCGATTCAGTCTGTGAAAGCGCAAGAAACCCCGTTGATCAAAAAAATGAAGCAATTGAATCACCAAATCTTTAAAGGCATTATCGGATTAGTGATTTTCTTGATCTTCTTTACTACCTTCCGCTACGGCTTTGATCTGGATCTCTTGTTCTCATCAGGTATCGCCTTAGTGGTAGCGATGATTCCTGAGGGCTTGCCAGCCGTGCTGACCATGATTTTATCGATGGGTGTCAAGGAAATGTCTGAGGAGCAAGCAATCATCAAAACGATGCCATCAGTGGAGACACTAGGTGCCATGACGGTGATTTGTTCAGACAAAACAGGAACCTTGACCAAAAATGAAATGACGGTCGTCGATGTCTTGGTTGAGTCAAACGTGGATAAAGCAACGGTGCTTGATATCATGGCAAATTGTCAAGACTTGAAGCAAGACGAAGAACAAAAGGCTGCGGATCTCGTCGGGAACCCAACCGAAAAAGCCTTGTTACAATACGCAGAATCAGCGCAGCAACCATTGCGTAAAACAGTCGATAAGATTCCTTTTAGTTCCTCTTACAAGTACATGGCAACACGCCATCAAAATCAAGAAGAGCCGAATGCCTCGGTAGTGTTTGTCAAAGGTGCGCCCGAAGTGTTGCTTGAGAAAAGCCAACTGACTTCAGATCAAAAGCAATGGTGGTTAGATGAAAGTGCAAAATTAGCAGCGAAAGGGCAGCGTCTGATCGGCTTTGCGCATCTGACGCTGTCGGCACAGGAGTCCTTGTCCCACGAAGGGCTAACCAATTTAACCTTTGTCGGGATCGCTGGTATCATTGATCCTCCGAAAGACAGTGCCATCAAAGCGGTAAAAGAGTGCTTGCAAGCGGGCATCCAAGTCAAAATGATCACAGGGGATCATGGCAAGACCGCTCAAGCCATCGGCAAGCAAATTGGCTTGAAGCACACGAATCACGTGTTGGAAGGGTTAGAAATCGATCTGCTGTCGGAGGAAGAATTGCAGCAAGCAGTCCAAAAGACAGACATCTTTGCTCGAACGACCCCTGAGCATAAATTACGGATCGTTAGTGCTTTGCAGGCGAATGACGAGATCGTCGGAATGACCGGCGATGGCGTCAACGATGCACCAGCGCTGAAAAAAGCCGACATTGGGATCGCTATGGGAATCAAAGGCAGTGAAGTAACCAAGCAAGCAGCCGATATGGTTTTGGCAGACGATAATTTTCATACGATCGCCAATGCCGTCCGAGTGGGTCGTCGGATCTACGATAATTTGAAGAAAACCATCAACTTCTTCTTACCAACGGCGGTTGCCCAAGGATTGATCGTTATTGCGGCACTCTTGTTGAACCGACCACTGCCACTGACACCTGTCCAAATTTTATGGGTAAATATGGTGACAACGATCACGCTTTCTTACGCACTCGGTTTTGAAAAGGCAAGTGCGGATGTCATGAATCGACCACCACGGCCAATCAAAGAAGGTATCTTATCTTGGTACAGTCTGTTCCGCATCTTCTACGTCTCGCTGTTGATCATGATTCCTTCCTACGTCTTAGCGATTCAGTTTGAAGGAACGGTCCTTCAGCAAAGCATGCTGCTGCAAAGTATCGTCTTTGCTCAAGCAGTCTACTTACTGAACTGCCGTGAGCTGGTAAAGCCGGCGTTGAATCGCCAACTCTTTGCCAATAAAGCACTCTTAGTCTCCCTGGCACTGCTGATCGTATTACAGGCAGCGATTTTCCTAACCCCTCTTGGGCACCAGCTTTTAGGGATCGGTTCTTTGACCTTGACGCAGCAGTTGAGTATCGCTGCTAACGGCGCACTCCTTTTCGCAGTCGTCGAAGGTGAGAAATTTATTACAAACAAGCTGCAAGGACGGCAAAAAGCCGCCCCAGTGAAGCAGTAGCGGCAGCTTGATGATTCTAGCGATAGCTTAAATAATAGGTTTGGATGAGCTCAGTCACTTGATTGAGCTCATTTTTCGTTGGTACCATCGATAAGTAAAAGACTGGAACAGATGCTTCCTCTAAAGGGAAATTTGAGAGAATAAAATCGACCTCGATTTCCGCTAACCCCTCTAGTTGACCAGGCTCGATCGCCGATAAAAGGATGCGGGCACCGAGGAAGTCATTCAATTCTTGCAGGAGATAAGCTTTCCAGGCGGGCTCACCTTGGAAAACAAAATACCCTTTTGCGCGAATGGGATTGATTTGTAAAATCGCTTGTTGGATCAGTAAGGTGGTGGTTGACCATAATGGAAAACTCATTTCCGATTGACTGGCTGTTTGTTCTTCTAAAAAGTCATGGATCGTCGCTTCGATCGGTAGCGAATAGGGTTGATTTAACCGTTGGATCTCGTGAAATTCAAGCCCGAACAATTCTGAGAGCTTGGCTGATTCTTGCGATTTGATCAAAAGCAACAGTAGATTCTCAATCAGTTGCGTACCACTAGCTAAAGACAACTGCAACAAGCAGTCTAATTTTTTAACAAAATGGGTCGTTTTCTGATAAATGGTTTGGTAGGATTCAAGGGTTACTTGGATCGTTTCGGACCAGTCGTTATTGTAGTTCCAACTTTCTAAGAAGCAGTAGAAGCTAAAGAAGTGTTCGCTGCGTTCTAAATAAACGCCTTCTTTTTGATATAGCTGGCTTAATGGCTGTTGGAAAAGGCTATAAAGGGGATCGTCCCCCTGAAATTCAAAGGAATCGATACGGCAATTGGCTTTGATGCGGATCGTATTGATAAAAAACCAGCAGGTACCGTAGATTTGTTCCACCTCGATCTGCAGCTTGGCTTTTGCTAAGCGATCCAAGAAATGATAATAGTGGGACTCATGAATCGTATATTCCTCAAAAAAGTAATTGTTATGGGTGTATGGCAGTAACAGGCGATGAAAAAAAACACGGATGTTGATCTCACTTCCTTCAAACCGGATCATGCGATTGGTGATCCGAATCCGCAACGAAAAATCAGTAAGGCTTTTGTTTAATTTTGTCACATGTCGTCGCAAGGTCTCATAAGATGTCCCTGTTTGGCTAAGAATATCTTGCGTACGGAGTTCGCTGGAAAAAAGCAATGCTTTCATCAAAGAAACACCGATCGATTGAGGGAAAAACGTTTCCCAGAGCTGACTCATCAACAATGGCCCATCATGGGTCAGAGCAAAGCCACTACTGGCAGCTTCGATCTGCCAACCATCAGGCAATTGTTGGCGTATATAGGTTAGATCGGAAAAAACGGTTCGCTCCGTCGTATCGATCAATTTTGCTAGTTGCTTGGCAGTGATCATTTTGTGATTCGCCAGTTGTTCCAAGAGAAGGATCTGACGTAATAAATCCTTCTCCGTAATGATTTTTTTCATCATCCCATCCATGACAAAACTCCCTTTTGTTTAAGCTTCAAAGTCGTAAGAAGTCAAGGAACAAGGGAAATACAAGAGATCCGGCTTGTCCCTTTCTTGATTTTATACGAAAAGGGCAAGATATGCTATTTCAAATCATTCTTTTTTAGAAAGTAACTGATGTAGTTTTTGAATAGGAAGAAGTAAGATGTGTGTATCGATTGACGCCTATTCATTAAATATCAATGATGTATTCGTATTTTTTCATGCGCAAAAACAATGAATAATCTTCTTTGGACAATTTGATTTTTGAGGAAAAGAGAGATTTCTTCCGAGAGGCGTAAAGTTTGCGATGCAGGGAAGAAGCAATCATCCACTCAATTTCAGCTTGTTCGGCTGGGGTTAAAATAATTTTTTTCTCATTTGCTTTTATGAGAGAGTAGGTGAACTCCAAGCAGTTCATTTTATAAATAAAGATGGAAAAACAGAGTTTATCTACATGCATTTAATCACCCTTTCTTATATCCTGCTCAATCATATGAGAGTTTTTTTGGAATAACAAATCTTTATTTTCTATGGATGACGAAAATAGTGTGTAAATGCCAATAATTTCGCATAAAGTCGGTTGGATATTTTTTTGAAAAAATAACTATTGTTGTTCGATTTTTCTTCTGTTGTTTTTCGATTGTTATTCTCAAGAAGATCCACAACGCTCCAGCTTGTTTGTCAGCTGGTTCTTTGTAACGAAATTGAACGAAATGTGTAAAGGAGAGTAACATAAAAAGATTAAAAGAGTAAAATATAGAGAATTTTCCTGTTGACAGATCAGCAAAAGCCACGTAATATAGCTACCAATAACTAGTAAAGACCAAACAAAAGAGAAGTATGAGGACGTTCGTCTTGCAGAGAGCTGATGGTGGTGTAAATCAGCAGATTGACGCTTCAGAAATGGACTTTTGTGTCGAAAGGCTGAAATCAGTAGGCTTTTTCCGGGAACTCCCGTTACAGAGAGCGATCGTTGATAGACGATCTAGAGAACAAATTGAGGTGGCACCGTGAGTAATCGCCCTCATGCAGACGAGTTTGTTTGCATGAGGGCTTTTTTGTTTTTCTGCCCCTCGATCAATGAGAAAAATAGCAATAAAATCAAACTAAGAGAAGTACTTGAATATTTTTGGTTACAGAAAGTCGGCGGTGATGAGAGTCCGATACCAAGAAATCAAGGAAATGGCCTTAGTCGATCATTTTTTGAACCCTTTTTTGGCAGTAGGAAAATGCGGGAACTCCCGTTATAGAGGAAGACCGTTGTTAGACGGTTGATAGAGAAGAAGTTGTTTATTTGGGCAACTTCAATTGAGGTGGTACCGCGATCATTCGCCCTCAAGCAGACGTTTTTATGGCGTTTGCTTGAGGGCTTTTTGTTTACAAAGAAAGGAGCAGCTTATGTATCGAATGGAACGAATCAACAGCGATTGTTTGACACCTGTCTCAGTGTTTTTACGGATTCAAGGGGCGCATAAATGTTTATTGGAAAGTATTCCCAGAGAAGAAGATACCGGACGCTATTCGATCCTCACCTTTGATCCTGTTCAGAAACTGACATTTAAAGATGGTGTTTTTCACGTGGAGGATCTTTTGAAAAAAACGGTCAACAAGTATCCCTGTCAGGACCCTTTAAAGGAAATGGAGCGGTATGTAGTCAAAAAAGAAATCACCGCTTTATCGGATCTGCCGTTGCAAAGTGGGGCGATCGGGTACGCGGGCTATGATATCACCGCTTGCTATGAAGACATTGGACAACTGCCCGCAGATGAATTGCAGGTGCCTGATATGGCCTTTTGGCTTTTCGAAACTTTTCTCGTTTTGGACCATCAGAGGGAAACTTTAACGATCATTCTTGAAAATTGCTATAGCCAAAGAGGAACCGTCGAGATGGAGCAGGTAATGCAAGCAGTGAAGCAGCAATTAAGGACACCGGTCGCTGCTGAGACCCGTGGGTTATCGAATGAAAAGCTGCATTTTACAAGTAATGTTACCCAACATGGCTATGAAACGATCGTTCGTGAGGCAAAAGCCCGAATTACGGCGGGAGACATGTTCCAAGTTGTTCCTTCGCAACGGCTGCAAGCGTCATTTAAACAAGATCCTTTTGACTATTACCGAAAACTGCGAGTGACGAATCCTTCTGCCTACCTCTATTATCTTGATTTCGATCACGGATTCAAAGTGATCGGCAGTTCACCTGAAAGCTTGATTCGGGTTCAAGGAACAACGATCACCACAAATCCAATCGCTGGTACCCGCAAACGAGGGGCGACCAAAGCAGAAGACGAAGCTTTGGCGGCGGAACTATTAGCAGATGAAAAAGAACGTGCAGAGCACCAAATGCTGATCGATCTGGGGCGCAATGATTTAGGGCGGATCGCTGAACATGGCACGGTTCATGTTCCTTTATACATGGTGATCGAGAAATACCGCTATGTCATGCATATCGTTTCGGTAGTGGCTGCCAAGCGCAGAGCAGGTGTGACGGCAATGGATGCTTTGAAAGCAACCCTGCCAGCAGGCACGGTCAGCGGGGCACCAAAGATTCGTGCTATGACTCACATCTATCAATGGGAAGCTGTTCGAAGAGGGGTCTATGCGGGAGCCGTTGGGTATTTTTCTCGAAACGATCAAGCGGATTTTGCCATCGGGATTCGGACAATGGTTTTGAAAGACGCGATCGCTTATGTCCAGGCAGGGGCGGGTGTCGTTTATGATTCTGATCCCTCATCTGAATACCACGAAACCTTACACAAAGCCAAAGCACTATTGGAGGTGTCAGCCAATGATCTTACTCGTCGATAACTATGATTCGTTTACTTACAATCTTCTCCAGCTCTGTCCAGAAGAAACAGTCGTCTTGAGAAATGATGATCCAGACCTTTTCCTTGTTGCTGAAGAAGCAGATGCCATCATTTTTTCTCCAGGACCAGGACGTCCCGCAGAGGCAGGATTCATGATTCCTTTGATCAAAGCACACCATGATAGCAAGCCGCTTTTAGGGATCTGCTTAGGTCATCAAGCCATTGGAGAAGCGTTTGGTGCTAAAGTGGTCCAAGCACCAGCCATTATGCACGGCAAGCAATCGAGCCTTACGTATCAGAAAAAAGGCGTGTTCGAAACCTACCTAGGAGATATGACGGTCATGCGCTATCACTCGCTGGTCATTGAGCCAGCGACACTCCCAGCGGAATTTGAGGTATTGGCTGAAACAGAAGGGATCATCATGGCGATTCAGCATCGCGAAAAACCAATCGTAGGACTCCAATTCCATCCAGAATCAATGGGAACAAACGAGGGGGCATTTTTCATAGAACAGTTTCTTGGACTCGTCTCAGATAATACAGCAAAAAACACAAGATGAAAAAAGGAGGAATCGTAAATGCAAGCAATAAAAAAACAGCCGCCGCAACAAATCACTCAGCAATTATTTAATGGCAGTCATTTAAGTTATCAGGAGATGCGCCACTTTGCTCAAGGAATTTTAAGCGGGATGTTTTCAGAAAGTCAATTGGGGGCAGCGTTAGTTGCGATGAAGATCAACGGCATCACAGCCGCCGAATTGACCGCTTTAGCAGAAATTATGTTAGAGCATGCCGTGACCATTCCTTATGAAGGAGGAGACGCCATGGACAATTGCGGTACTGGCGGCGACCACTCCAATAGTTTTAATGTCTCCACTACGGCTGCCTTCGTTTTAGCAGCCGGGGGAATCACGATGGCAAAACACGGCAATCGCAGTATTTCTAGTCGTTCAGGCAGTGCCGATGTCTTAGCCTGCTTGGGGGTATCGATCCAAGCATCACCAGAAAAAATCGCTGAGCTATTAACGACTGTCGGCATCGCGTTTCTCTTCGCTCCCTCGTTGCATCCGGGGATGAAAGCAGTGATGAAGATACGGCAAGAATTAGCAACACCAACGATTTTTAACCTACTCGGGCCCTTGATCAATCCTGTTCCGTTGACTACGCAACTGATTGGGACATACGCAGGCGAGAGCTTGGCCGACACCGCTCAGGCGTTAGGCAGTCTTGGTCGGCAAAGAGCAATGGTGATCCATGGATGCAACGGAATGGATGAAGCCAATTTGGCAGGTGAAACGGCGATCAGCTTTTATCAAGGAGGAGAGGTAGCCAATTTTTCTTTGGATCCACAAGCATACGGCTTTAAGCCAGCACCGATCGAGGCGATCGTCGGCGGGGATGCCGTTCAAAACGCCGCGATCTTAACTGCGGTGTTGAAAAATCAACCCTCCGTTTATCTAGAAACGGTGGTCTTAAATGCAGGGTTAGGTTTTTACGCTAACGGCAAAGCCGCCACGATAGCGGAAGGGTTTGCGATGGCACGGGCGTGTATCGCTTCGGGCGCCGCCTATGACAAACTGCAGGAGTTGATCCGCCAGTCAAATAGTCAATAATTACGAAAGCTGTAAGGAGGAGAATCATGGATTTTTTAGAAACGATCATCCAGAAAAAAGTTGAAGAAGTTGCCGCGATGCCACAAGAAACCGAAAAGGTCGTAGCGAAACGCCCATCATTTTATCAGCAAGTCAAGGAACGACCACAAAAGATGCACCTCATTGCTGAAATCAAGCGAGCTTCACCTTCAAAAGGAGACATTAATCAAGCGATCGACCCAGTCACGCAAGCGCAAGCTTATGAAGCCGCGGGTGTCAGCGGGATTTCCGTTTTGACCGACCAGCAGTTTTTCAAAGGGTCGCTGGCAGATCTTGAAGCAGTCAGTAAGGCTGTTTCGGTGCCTATACTATGCAAAGACTTCATTATCGACAAAAAACAATTGATTCGCGCCAAGAATGCAGGTGCCAGTATCGTTTTATTGATCGTGGCTGCGTTAGAGCCAGCCCGTTTCGTCGCGCTGTATCAAGAAGCCGAAACACTAGGGTTGGAAGTACTCGTTGAGACTCATAATGCGGCTGAATTTCAACAAGCCCAAGCATTAGGTGCCAAAATCATCGGCGTCAACAATCGTGACCTAAAAACTTTTGACGTTTCCTTGGATGTCAGTGTTGCTTTAGCACCTCAGCCATCAGAGGCGGTTTATATCAGTGAATCTGGTATTCGAACTGCCGCAGATGTGCTGCAGCTTGCACCGTTTTATCATGGAGTCCTCGTTGGAGAAACGTTGATGAGAAGCAATCGAATTGCTGAAACAGCGGCAGATTTGCAGGTGAGCCGCCGATGACCAAAGTGAAAATTTGCGGACTCACCGAACGCCTGCATGTCGAAACTGCCATCAATGCAGGAGCAGATTACCTTGGGTTTGTTTTTGCCGAAAGCCGTCGGAGAATCGATCCGACCCAAGTCCGCAAGATAACGGAGCAAGTACCCGAAAATGTAGGGAAAGTCGGGGTTTTCGTTTCTCCAAGTGTTGAAGAAGTGCAAGCGGCAATTCAAGCCGCCCAACTGACAGCGATTCAGCTCCATGGAAAGGTTCTGCCATCTTTGCAAACAGCCATTCAGAAGGGCGTTTTTGCTCATCAAAAGATCGCAGTGATCCAAGCCTTTGATGGAGAAGCAGAAACTTTAAAGCAAGATTTCCTGAGCTGCGATGCAGATTTTGGTTTATTGGACGCTCCAGTAAGAGATCACCCTTATGCTGGCGGCAACGGCCAGTCCTTTGATTGGCAAAAAGCGGCGAAAGAACCGTTGCCGTTGTCTGAGCGATTTTTTATTGCTGGCGGGTTGCACGCGGAAAATGTAGAAGAGGCGATCCAACTTTTTAGGCCTTATGCTGTCGATGTTTCTTCAGGCGTGGAAACCCAGGGCAAGAAAGACAGTCGGAAAATCGAACAATTTATTCATTTAGTAAAGGAGAAAAAAAGATGACTCAGTATCCCACAAAAACAGGATTTTATGGTTCTTTTGGCGGACAGTTTGTGCCAGAGACATTGATGTATGCAGTCAAGCAATTGGAAACTGTCTATCGTGAAGCACAAACGGACGCAAGTTTTCAAGCTGAATTACAGGAATATTTGCAAGAGTATGTAGGAAGAGAGACCCCCCTTTATCATGCACAGCGCTTGTCACAACACTTAGGCGGTGCCAAAATTTATCTGAAGCGAGAAGATTTGAATCATACGGGTGCCCATAAAATCAATAATGCGCTTGGCCAAGTCTTATTAGCAAAACGGATGGGGAAAAAGAAAGTGGTAGCAGAGACCGGTGCTGGACAGCATGGCGTCGCCACAGCAACTGCGGCAGCGCTGTTCGGTATGGAATGCACGATTTTTATGGGCGCGGTAGATGTTCAGCGGCAAGCACTAAACGTCTTTCGAATGGAGTTATTAGGTGCAAAAGTGGTTTCAGTCACATCAGGCAATCAGACGTTGAAAGATGCTGTCAATGAAGCGCTGCGCTACTGGGTCGCAACCGTTGAGGACACTCATTACGTGATGGGTTCGGTACTCGGTCCGCATCCTTTTCCAGAGATCGTTCGAGATTTTCAAAGTGTGATTGGCAGTGAGACACGGCGGCAACTATTAGAAAAAGAAGGACAACTACCAACGACAGTCGTTGCTTGTGTTGGCGGCGGCAGCAATGCGATGGGAATGTTTTACCCTTTCATCAACGATCAGACCGTTCGTTTGATTGGCGTTGAAGCAGCTGGAAAAGGCGTAGATACTACCGAGCATGCGGCGACTTTAACGAAAGGCAGTATCGGTATTTTACATGGTACTAAAATGCATTTGCTGCAAGACGATGATGGGCAAGTGATCGAACCTTATTCGATTTCAGCTGGTTTGGATTATCCAGGGGTCGGTCCCGAGCATTCTTATCTGAAGGAAATCAAGCGAGCGGAGTATTTCGCGGTCACTGATGAAGAAGCCGTTGATGCCTTTTATCTCTTGTCTCAAATCGAAGGCATTATTCCTGCTTTGGAAAGTGCCCATGCCGTTGCCTATGCCTTAAAGTTAGCGCCAACGATGACAGCAGAAGAACGCTTAGTGATCTGTTTGTCTGGGCGAGGGGACAAAGATGTTCAACAAATCAAAGATCGGAAAGGAGCAGCGAAATGACCAGCAAAACATTGACGATAAAACTAAAAGAGCGCCAAAAACAAGGCAAGCCTTTGTTTGTACCTTATATTATGGCGGGTGCCAACGGACTGGAACGCCTGCCAGCAGAAATCGAGCTATTGACGACACATGGCGCAGCCGCCATTGAAATCGGCGTGCCCTTTTCAGACCCAGTCGCAGATGGAGCGGTCATCCAAGCAGCTGGAATGCAGGCATTAGCCAATGGCACCACTTTAAAAAAGATCATTGTTGCACTGCAAACGATCCATTCTGAAGTTCCACTGGTATTGATGGGGTATGCTAATTCATTCTTTCATTATGGGATTGAACAGTTAACAAATGAGTTAAAAACGACAAATGTGAAAGGGTTGATTATTCCAGATTTACCTTTTGAACATCGATCGCTAGTAACGCCTACGTTTGATGCGGCAGATCTTGCGCTGCTCACACTGGTCTCTTTGACCAGTCCTCCAGACAGAATTCAGACGCTGACCGAAGAAGCGGAAGGATTCGTCTATGCTGTGACAGTGAACGGTGTCACTGGAGAAGATCGCCAATACAACGAACAACTGGATCAGCATTTGCAAGCCATTTCGGAAAAAAGTCCGATTCCAGTATTGGCTGGTTTCGGAGTCTCGACCAATGCAGACGTGCAGCGTTTTGCCCGAGTGTGCGATGGGGTAGTGATCGGTTCAAAAATCGTAGCAGCCTTACAAAACGAGCCACTGCCTAAAGTCAGTGAGCTGTTAGCAGAACTTGTTGGTAAGCCATAGAAAATCAATGTGAAGGAAAGAGCCCGATTTGGGTTCTTTTTTTATGAGAAAATTAGTATTCGAGATACTGATGGGTTGCTATGGGAAAAAAGAACACGATGTGTGAAGTGGAAAAGAAAAAAGGCTGATGGAAGATCAGCCTAAATTGTTGTGATTATGCCAGTGTATCGGTGTCGATGGTGACTGTCTCGCAAAAATGCCCTCTGCCCCCAACGTAAACACGTTGGATTTCCTTTCGCGAAGTCGTAACTAGTTTGACAAAGATTTCAGAAGGTTCACCTAAATTGCTGCCTTGTTCAAAGCGATACACTTCTTTTTCAAGGGAACACTTTTGATACAAGAAGCAAGCCAAAGCGGCATTGGAAGTACCTGTGGCAGATTCTTCATTGATGTCAAACAATGGGGCAAAGTTACGGCAAACGATTCGTTCTTTTTCCATTGCATATAAGTGCATGCCAACTACTTGTTGCAGCGCACTTACTTTTTTTATTTCCTCAAAATTAGGTACAACTTGCTGCAACTGCGCCGTTGTTTTGATTGGAACAAGGATATCCTTTAATCCAGTAGAAACGATTTGAATAGGAATTTGATCATCGATAGCATTGGTATCGAAACAGTCAGCTAATTGTTCTAGTGAAAGCACATCTGAAAACAGCGGTTTGTTCTGTTCCATGAAAATGACACCGTCTTTGATGGTGATCGACAAACGTCCGGCGTTGGTGTCGATGCGATACTGTTGCTTGGAAAGTTTGTTTAGATACGATAATAGTGCAAAGGAGGCAATTGTTGCATGTCCGCATAAGTCAACTTCTTCTTTTGGCGTAAAATAGTCAAATCGAAAATCGGCCTGCGGGGATTTCGATAAAAAAGCTGTTTCTGAAAAGCCTAACTCTTTTGCGACGGCTAACTTTTGTTGTGGCGTAAGAGGCTGTTCCAGCAAAACGACTCCAGCCTTGTTGCCACCTGTTTGATTTTTACTAAATCCGCTTGCGATATGTACCGTTATCTCCATAGGACACCTGCTTTCTTTATTCTTGTCAAGCATAGCATATTTTTGCAGGGATAGGTTAAGAAAACGGATTGGTTGATCGTGTTATACTGAAGGTACGACAGAGGAGGGACTTCATGAAGAGAGGGAAAGTAATTGTAGTCAGTGGTGTTACAGCGTCCGGCAAAACGACATTGGTTCGTGAATTGAGTAGATTGGCAGATGGAATAGTGATCTCCTTTGATGATTATAGTATCGATGCATTGCCCTCAGCACCATCTTTTGATTATTTTTTACAAGATCCCCGCGCAGCGATCAATCAATATGACATCAGTCTGCTACTGAAAGATCTGAAGAGAGCGATGCTACTTTACCCAATCATTTTTGTGGACTTTCCCTTCGGATATGAGCACCAAGATTTGCGTCAGTTGATCGATACGGTGATTTATTTGAAAACACCACTAGATATTGCTTTTGCTCGTCAGATTAAACGGGATTATACGAACGAATCAAAAGAAGCGATTTTGACTTGGGCAGATACTTATCTTTCCTATGCAAGGGAGCTATTTGTTTTACACGAACAGATCATTGCTGAAACAGCCGACTATGTACTGGATGGTGCTCGACCAGCTGATCAGCTAGCAGAACAAGTAAAGTATTATCAAGTATTTTAAGAAGCGCTTTTAAGTAAGATTTAGTCTACTGAGTTTTGTTTAAACTCCCTTACTATCTGTTTCAAAGGTCAAAAATGCCGCTGCTTCCTCTAAAGAGAGCGCTGCTCCATGGAATGTGGGCCACGCATTGATACCGTCACAGTTTTTTCTCGGAATCAAGTGAAGATGAAAGTGAGGGACTGATTGACCCGCTGCTTGATTTGCTGCGCTTAGCAAATTAATCCCATCAAATCCTAAGCGAGTGACACAATGATCTGCTATTTTTTGAACCGTTTGAATGAGGTGAGCAAGAAGAACGGGGTCGCAGTCTAAAATACTGGTGTAATGTTTTTTAGGAATAACCAGCATATGATAATCCACGTCTTTGGCATGATCAAGGAAGGCGCAAACACTGTCATCTTCATAGATTACATGGCTTTTTATTTTTCCAGAGACGATACGGCAAAAAGGACATTCTTCCATCAAAATTCCTCCTATGGAATAAATTTTGTTAGTTGTGTTCGAGAAGTATAATATCTAAAAACGTGAAGCTACTGGATTATGGGAAACCATAAACGAGCTTTGCAATTAAGCCGCTCTTTGAGAGGATAATATCATATTTATTTAGCAGTTAAAACTATATGTGATAATTAATGATGTTTTAGATAATTAGTTAATAGGTTGTTTGCAAAAGAAAAGCACCGTGCTGCTGATTTGTGGTAAAAGTGCGTTTGAAAAAAGTGGTTTTTAAAAAATTTGTCAAAAAAAAATCGCTAGGAATCAAGATTCCTAACGATCTGCTAGCGCTATGCACGATAATATAACGTTCCAGGAGGGATTCGAACCCCCGACCGTTCGCTTAGAAGGCGAATGCTCTATCCGGCTGAGCTACTGGAACAAATAATTTTCAGCGAATGCTCACTTCGCCTAAGCTGTTGAAATCAATCAGCAACAAATAACATTATAGAAAAAGGGCGCAGCAATGTCAATCTCTTTTCGCCCTTTTCTTATTTTTTCTTTGAAAAAAGGAAGCGCAGCTGCCCTCAACCTTTCTCAGGTTCCTCAAGGATTACGCTATCTGCTTCTTTCGTAATGAGAATCACACCATCTCCTAAAGGGACGAGGGTGGAGGTCAGCTGAGGATGGTTCATCACGGTATCCAAGAAAAGATTCAGCTTGCGATGGATCGCTCGCTGGTTGCGAGGGATGTCTTCGATGGGTTGTAGAATCGTTCCAGCTTGGAACACGTCATCCACCATCAACACGCCACCTTTGCGTAACAGACGTAGACATTCTGGCAAAAATTCAATGTATTTCGATTTGGCACTGTCCATGAAGATAAAATCATAAGGCCCACTCAATGTAGGCAGGACATCTGCCGCTTGTCCTTCTAAAAGCGTGATTTTGTCTTCATTTCCTAAGCGAGCATAGGTTTCTTTGGCTTTGCGGATCATGACGTCAAAGCGATCGATCGTTGTGACATGCCCCTCTTTCACACATTGCGCCATCAAGCTTGAAGAAAAACCGATCGCTGTGCCGATCTCAAGGATTTCTTTTGGCTGAAGCTGTCCCAATAAAAACTGCAAAAAGACCACAGTTTCATGTGGGATGATTGGCACTTCTTTTTCATGAGCGGCTTGCTCAATTTCACCAAGTTCGCCGGGTAATTGTTTTTGTTTTTCACGCATAAACGCCACTAGTTCTGGTTTGACTACTGGACGATGCATCATTTCGTTGCGCATCTTCATCCTCCTCATTTATCGCTGCCCCTTATTATACGAATAACTCACCTTAAGTTCAATCTTTTCGAGTCTTTTGAACAACAAAAAAACCAGTCATACGACTGGCAGGATAAAGGGGTGAAAAATATTTTTGGGATATTTCTATCATAACGGTGTTATGTGGAGGTTTGGTTAAAATCCTGTGAAGATCTCGTCAGGTTCTGCTTAAATTTTCATCAAGGAAGAAAAGCAACCCATCATCAGGGCGAAAACGAACTTTTTATCGAAATATTCAGAAAATTCAGGGAAAAGTGTTGACAGAGGAACCTGCTGTTTGGTATCTTCATAACAAGATAAAAAAAGTGATAGGTGACGACGATGGATAAACGATTGAAACAAACAGCTGCATTTTTATTATTATTATCGTAAGGACTCTTTTTCTATGACCCGCCTTTTTAAGGCATCATTTGAAGAGTCCTATTCGCATTGCATGAAGGAAACCCTTTATGGAGTGCTTTTTTTATACCATTTTTTCAATTTGTTTGAATGAGGTCGCGCCAAGCGTGCCCCTACCACTGCCAAGGAGGAAATAGTGATGAGAAAAATCCAGTTTTTTGACACCACATTGAGAGACGGTGAACAGACGCCGGGAGTCAACTTCAATACAAAAGAGAAGGTTCAGCTGGCGCTGCAATTAGAAAAATGGGGGATCGATACGATTGAAGCAGGCTTTCCGATTGCATCAGAAGGAGATTTTCAAGCAGTCCAAGCGATTGCTGGGGCGGTGACGAAAATGACCGTTGCAGGACTTGCCCGTTGTCAGAAAAAAGACATTGATCGTGCCTATGAAGCTCTTCATCAAGCCATCGATCCCCAGATCCATGTCTTTCTAGCAACGAGTGAGGTACATCGCCAGTACAAGCTGAATATGACGAAAGCAGAAGTACTCGCTTCGATCAAAGAACATGTGGCTTATGCCCGTGAACGCTTTGAAAAAGTTCAATTTTCGCCAGAAGATGCCACCCGCACCGATAAGGCCTTCTTGCTTGAGGCGGTTCAAACAGCGATTGATGCCGGCGCGACGATCATCAATGTGCCCGATACAGTAGGGTTTACCAATCCTACGGAATATGGTGCGCTTTTTGCCTATTTGATCGCCAATATCAAGAGTGAGCAGCCGATCATTTTTTCTTCCCATTGTCATGATGACTTGGGAATGGCGACAGCCAATGCGCTGGCAGCTATCGAAAATGGTGCTGATCGGGTGGAAGGAACGATCAACGGGATCGGCGAACGAGCGGGCAATACCGCATTAGAAGAAGTGGCGCTGGCGTTGCATATCCGCAATGATTTCTATCAGGCTACCTCCAACATCAAGTTAAACGAAACAAAACGCACCAGCGATTTGGTGGCACGTTTGTCTGGGATCACGGTACCGAAAAACAAAGCGATCGTCGGCGGCAATGCCTATGCCCATGAATCTGGGATTCATCAAGATGGCGTCTTGAAAAATCCTGAAACTTACGAAATCATTACCCCACAACTGGTAGGCGTACAAACCAACTCGCTGCCTTTAGGCAAACTTTCTGGCCGCCATGCCTTCGTCGATAAAATGCAGCAGTTGGGGTACCAGTTTGACCAAGAAGAAACCAACGAGTTGTTTAAACGTTTCAAAGAGTTAGCAGATAAAAAGAAACAAGTGACCGAACAAGATTTGTTAGCGTTGGTGGCTGATCAAGGCCGCAGCCAAGAAGATGGCTGCGAGTTGGACGCCGTTCAGCTACAATACGTGTCCAATGGCCATCAAGGAGCGGTGGTTTCTATCATAAAAGATGAGGAAAAACAAGTGGCATCAGCCATTGGCGCCGGCAGTATTCAAGCAATCTACAACTCGATCGATCAGATTTTCCAGCAGCAGCCGAAGTTGTTGAACTATGAGATCACTGCCTTGACCAGTGGGGAAGATGCGCAAGCGGAAGTGCACGTGGTTATTGAATGCCAAGAAACCAATGAAAAAATCAGTGGGATCGGCTTAGACTTTGATGTCTTGCAGGCGTCAGCAAAAGCCTATGTACAGGCTAGCGCAGCTCTAAAGAATCGAGGTGTCATTGTTTGAAAAAGATCGTGGTTTTAGCAGGAGATGGCATCGGACCAGAAATTATGGACAGTGCGCTTGCGGTATTAAAAGCGGCTTGTCCAGACCATCTCCAGCGCTTTCATTTTGACCAGCGGCCATTTGGTGGGGCGGCGCTGGCACTTACTGGAGATCCATTGCCGCAAGAAACACTACAAGCTTGCCAGCAGGCGGATGCGATCCTTTTAGGAGCCATCGGTGATCCAGCTTGGGAAAACGCACCGACAACACCCGAGAAAGGACTTTTGAATTTGCGTCAAGCGTTAGGGCTATACGCCAATATTCGACCCATCAAAGTAGTTGATGCGGTGATTGCTTTGTCTCCCATTAAAGAAGCGATCCTTCGGGGGACAGATTTTGTCATCGTTCGTGAGTTGACTGGCGGTATTTATTTTGGCGAAAAAGCAGAAAAACCTGAAGAAGCCTACGACATCAATCATTATCATCAAGCAGAGATTCGACGGATTTTGCGTAAAGCCTTTGAGATCGCCCGTACGCGGAAGAAGCGGGTTCTCTCTGTCGATAAAGCAAATGTGTTGGCGACTAGCCGACTTTGGCGCCGATTAGCGGAAGAAACGGCACAGGAATTCCCAGATTGTCAGTTGACTCATCAATATGTTGATTCCGCCGCTATGAAAATCATCCAAAATCCCAAAGACTTTGATGTAATCGTGACAGAAAATCTCTTTGGCGACATTTTAAGTGATGAAGCCTCGGTTTTGCCAGGGTCATTAGGGGTGCTGCCCAGCGCAAGTCATGGCGCAGAAGGGGTTTCTTTATATGAACCGATTCATGGCTCTGCACCTGATATCGCTGGGCAAAATTGCGCCAATCCGGTTTCCATGATTTTATCTGTCGTCATGATGCTAAGAGAGTCCTTTCAAGAGGAAGAGCTGGCGGATACCATCGAAAGTGCTTGTTACGAGGTAATGAATGCGGGGATCTTGACCCGTGATCTAGGTGGTACAGCAACGACATCTGCCTTTACAGAAGCGGTTATTGCACAGTTAGGAGTGAGCAATTATGGGGAAAACGCTGTTTGATAAACTATGGGATCGGCATGTCATCACAGGAGAAGAAGGGCAAGCGCAGCTGCTTTATGTCGATCTGCATATGATCCATGAAGTGACGACACCGCAAGCCTTCGAAGGATTACGGCAAGCGGGACGGACAGTCCGTTGTCCCGAAAAAACCTTCGCAACGATGGATCACAACGTGCCTACCAAAGATATTTTTACCATCACTGATCTGGTTGCAAAAAAGCAAATGGACACGTTACGTAAAAACTGTCGAGATTTTGGGATCGAATTGTGTGACAATGGCTCTGCCAACCAAGGAATCGTCCACATGGTTGGCCCAGAAGTTGGCTTGACCCAACCAGGGAAAACGATCGTTTGCGGGGATTCCCACACTGCCACCCATGGTGCTTTCGGTGCGATCGCGTTTGGGATCGGTACGAGTGAAGTAGAGCATGTCTTTGCGACACAGACGATTTGGCAGACAAAACCGAAACGCATGGGAGTTGAGATTACCGGTCACCTGCAGCCGGGAGTGTATGCCAAAGATATTATTTTGGCATTGATCGCGACCCATGGCACTGATTTTGGTGGTGGCTATGCCGTAGAATTCTTTGGCGAAACGATCCGTAGCCTGACGATGGAAGAACGCATGACCATTTGCAATATGTCGATCGAAGGTGGGGCGAAAATGGGCTTGATCGCCCCTGATGAAACGACCTTTGCTTATGTGAAGGATCGACGCTTTGCGCCACAAGCGTTTGCCAGTGCGGTGGCTGATTGGCAAAGCCTTTATACCGATGAAGATGCTAACTATGATGCCCTGATCACCCTAGACGCAACAACCTTAGAACCCTATATCACTTGGGGAACCAATCCAGAAATGGGGGTACCAGTCAGCGAAGCGTTTCCTGAAGTGCGGGATCACAATGATCAGCAAGCCTATGAATATATGGCGCTGCAACCTGGACAGACAGCTGCTGATATCCCCATTGAATACATTTTTATTGGATCGTGTACCAATGGTCGTTTGTCTGATCTGCAAGAGGCAGCGGCGATTTTGAAAGGTCAGACCATCAAAGAAGGGGTCACTGGTATTATCGTTCCTGGTTCACGCCCTGTTCGTAAAGCAGCGGAAGCGATCGGTTTAGACAAAGTCTTTATTGACGCTGGTTTTGAATGGCGGGAGCCTGGCTGTTCCATGTGCTTAGGAATGAATCCTGATAAAGTACCAGAAGGCGTCCACTGTGCCTCCACATCAAACCGCAATTTTGTTGGACGGCAAGGGAAAAACGCGCGGACGCACCTCTGTAGTCCAGCGATGGCGGCAGCAGCTGCGATTCATGGGCGCTTTGTCGATGTACGAGAAGTGGTTGGAGGTGTTGGTTAATGGAAGCTTTTACGCAATTTGAAAGTACGACGCTGCCTTTGATGAATGACAATATCGATACCGATCAAATCCTACCCAAAAATTATTTGAAGCGCGTTGAAAAAACGGGCTTTGGCGAATTTTTATTTGACGATTGGCGCTATTTGCCGCAACGCAAGCCTAATCCAGCATTTATCTTGAATGATCCAGCATATCAGACCGCTCAAGTCCTCGTCACTGGTGATAATTTTGGTTCGGGCTCTTCTCGAGAGCACGCGGCATGGGCGCTGTTGGATTACGGCTTTAAAGCCGTGATTGCTGGCAGCTTCGGTGATATTTTCTATATGAATGCCACCAAAAACGGGCTGCTGCCCATCGAACTGCCTTTGACTGTTCGCCAAAGGATCGCTTCGCTGCCTGCTTCAGAAAAAATCAGCATCGACTTGCCAAGGCAATGTGTGACCGTTGCCGGGGAGGAGCATTTCTTTGCAATCGATGCTACCTGGAAACACAAATTGATCCACGGTCTCGATGAGATCAGTATCACGTTGCAGGAAGAGGCGAAAATCACCGCCTATGAGCAGACGATTCCAGCGTATTGGCAATAGGGCTAGGGGACTGGTAGTTATTCGTCGGCTGGTATTTGTGAGAGAATGTTTCTTAACCCTCGCCAATCGGCTTCGATTTGCGGGGTCAACGTTCGATTGTAAAAGATCGCAGCGGGATGATACATCGGCACGATCAAGTATTCTTTTTCCGACCATTGATAGCCATCCTTTGTCGGATTGCTTTCTTGTATTTTGGAACGGATCTCTTCGCCATGGTGGTCTTTGATATAATAGGCGTTGCCTAATAATCGCTGCAGTCCGATATTGCCAACAGTTGCAATAACGGGTGGATCTACAACGGACAACTCGTAGTCAAGCAGCGGTGCGTGTAGCAAGACTTCTTTTTTGGTAGGTGTCCGATTGGGATGGACGATCTCATGGGCACCGCTGCGCTTGTTGATCCGTTCTTTGACGGAGTATGGGCGGCTGCGGACAGCGCTGGTGATGTAGACATCCTCACGGGTCAAACCGGCTAAAGCCAACGATTTCATCAATTCTTTTCCTGCTTGTCCGCTAAAAGGAATAAAATTCTCGATTTCGGTTCGACCAGGGGCTTCCCCAACGATCATCAATTTGGGCTGCAGCGGTCCTTGACCGGGAACAAATCCTTCCAACGGATAACTGCGGGACGCCTGTTGAACGGCAATGGCTAACTCTTTGGGATATTGCATGCAAACTCCTCCAATTCTGTTTCACTTGTGCTCTTTCTTCTATAGTAATAGAAAACAAAAAATGCACAAAAGGAAATGGCTAGTAGCAAAAGAATTCTGTCTTTTCCTTAATTAGTGATTGACTTTAGGAAAACATTTTGATAAAGTTAATCTGTTGTAATTGTGGACTCCACAGCTACAACCGCACAGAACAAGTAGTAAGTACGAAAGTCACTTGGGATGGCGAGTCTAAGTATATTATAAGGAGGTGCTGTAGAGCATGTACGCAATTATCAAAACTGGTGGGAAACAAGTAAAAGTTGAAGTGGGTCAAGCAATCTACGTTGAAAAATTAGACGTTGAAGCTGGACAAAAGGTTACTTTTGATGAAGTTATCTTAGTAGGTGGCGAATCAACAAAAGTAGGTGCCCCAATCGTTGCAGGAGCAACTGTTGAAGGGACTGTTGAAAAACACGGCAAACAAAAGAAAGTCGTAACTTTCAAATACAAACCTAAAAAACATTCACACCGTAAACAAGGTCACCGTCAACCTTACACAAAAGTTGTTATTGACGCGATCAACGCTTAATTCTTACGAAAAGCAGGGTAACGAATATGATCAAAGGGACATTCAAACGAAATGACTCTGGTCGGATTGTTTCTTTTGAACTAGCTGGACACGCACAAGCAGGAGAATACGGCAAAGACATCGTCTGTGCTGCAGCATCCGCTTTAGCGATCAGTGCAGTCAATGGGATCGATGCTTTGGCTGGCGTTGCGCCAAAAGTTGAAGCAGATAACGAAAATGGTGGGTACTTATTAGTCACACTGCCTTCTCGTTTGACCCAAGAGCAGTCGAATATCGCACAAATTCTTTTAGAAAATTTGTTGATCGGCTTGCAATCAGTTCAAGAAGAGTACAACGATTATATCCAAATCAAAACTACTAAAGAAAACTAGGAGGTGCATCTCATGTTGATGAAAATGAATTTGCAATTCTTCGCTCACAAAAAAGGTGGGGGTTCTACTTCTAACGGACGTGACTCTCAATCAAAACGTTTAGGTGCGAAACGTGCTGACGGTCAAACCGTTTCAGGCGGATCAATCCTTTATCGCCAACGCGGCACTAAAATTTACCCAGGGGTAAACGTAGGTATCGGTGGAGATGATACATTGTTTGCAAAAGTTGACGGCGTTGTTCGTTTCGAACGTAAAGGCCGCGACAAAAAGCAAGTATCTGTGTATCCAGTAGCGCAAGAAGCATAAGAAAATGACATCCAGATTACGTAAAAGTAACCTGGGTGTTTTTTTATACACCGATGAAACCGTTTTAACGAAATAGTTATTTATAATGGATTAGATAAGGAGCGAAGCAATGATTCAGTTAAAAGAAATCACGAAAGAAAACTATCGTGCGTGCATGAATTTGAAGACAACGAAGGAGCAAGAAGACTTTGTTGCACCCAATTGGTACTCAATGTTAGAGGCGATCTATGAGGAACCTCGTCAGGCATTTGCCCTATACAATGGTGAGGAAATGGTTGGCTTTATCCTATTTAGTTTTTACGAGGCAGATGAGGATTATCCAAAAGCTTCGTGGTGGATCGAGCGATTTATGATCGCAGAGAAATTCCAAAATCAAGGGTTAGGCACTCAGGCGTTTCTTGCTGGGTTAGATTGGTTCAAAGCCCATATCCAAGCGCAAGAATTAAGGATCTCCGCTGTGGATGGCAACGAGATCGCAACAAAGCTTTACGAACGCAATGGCTTTGTTTTGACGGGTGAAATGATTGAGAACGAGCATGTACTCTTGTTGCAGCTACCAACGGAGCAAGGGTAAATGACTCTTTCTACAATAAAAGAATGAGGTCAAAAGCAGAGGTCCTTAAGGGAATCCTCTGCTTTTTTTGTGTTGTTTCGTTAAAAAAAGTGTGCGGTCATGTTCTGGTTAGACGCTTCAAGAAATTTTGTGCACTTGGGGTAAGGATTACGAGTGTGTTCATGCTTTGTTGTTCACAAAGTTCCTTTTACTGTTAACAGAATCTTTACACGTTGACAACACAAACCTTATATTCATTTGATACTCTGAGGAAGTAGAACAAATGGAAAGAAACTTTCGAAAAACGTTGATTATTGAGAATGTGCTCACGAATGATTTCGGTCAAAACACGAACATTATCAAAAAAGAAAACGTTCGTAATTCGAAAAAGATTGTTTTTAATTCGTTGGTTTTTTATAATCAAAAAGGAAAGTTCGGAATTCCATGAGTTCGATTTTTTATATGAAAAGGAGAAAAAGTGATGAAAGTTTGGAAGAAAACGGCAATGTTTGGTTTAGGTTTGGTGGCAGCAGTTACGCTGGCGGCATGTGGCTCAGGTGGAGCAAGTACTGACTCGGCGGCTGAGGACGCAGGATATGTACCAGAAAAGTTGACCGTTCAATTTGTCCCATCACAAGCAGCAGAAACATTAGAAGCAAAAGCAAAACCACTTGAGCAATTATTAAGTGATGAATTAGGGATTCCAGTCACAGTGAGTGTTTCCACTGACTACAATACAATCGTCGAAGCAATGGCTTCGAAACAAGTAGATGTCGGCTTTTTACCGCCGAATGCCTATGTTTTAGCAAATGAACAAAGCAATGTTAAGGTACTGTTGCAAGCACAGCGTTATGGCATCAAGCAGCCTGGTGGCGAATCAACGGATGAATTGGTTGATAGCTATCGTTCAATGATCGTTGTAAAAAGCGGCAGCTACATCAAAGAGTTGGAAGATTTAAAAGGCAAAACGATTGCCACGCAAGATGTTACTTCTTCTGCCGGTTATGTTTGGCCAGTAGCAGAAATGAAAAAAGCAGGCATCGATATCAATACGGATGTGACGACTGTTCAAGTCAAAGGCCATGACCAAGCGGTCTTATCTGTCTTGAATGGGGACGTTGATGCGGCGTTCGTTTTTGAAGATGCCCGTAACACGGTCAAAAATGATTACCCAGAAATCATGGATGAAGTAGAACCAATGTACTTTACCGAACCGATCCCGAACGATACGATCAGTGTTCGCAGCGATATGAGTGAAGAGTGGGACAAAAAAATCCAAGATGCCTTTATCGCGATCGGAAAAGATGAAGAAGGAAAACAAATCATCTCTGATATTTACTCTCATGAAGGATACGTTGTTTCACAAGACAGCAATTTCGACATCGTAAGAGAGTATGCGGAACAGGTCGGACAATAATTAATAGATGAATAGATCGGGAGGGTACCGGTAGTTGAGGTACCCTTTTCGAATGGACAGCAATTTTTACCTAATGGAAAGAAAGTAGGAGAATCATGGCTCTAGAGAACGAAACGATTATTTCATTTCAGAATGTGACCAAGCAATACCCAAATGGGGTGTTGGGGTTGAAGGACTTGAACATCGATATCAAAAAAGGGGAATTTGTCATCGTAGTGGGCTTATCCGGTGCAGGTAAATCGACGATGCTGCGCTCCATCAATCGACTGCACGAGATCACGAGTGGCGAGATTTTAATCGATAACAAGTCGATCACAAAAGCAAAAGGAAGAGAGCTGCGCTTGATTCGTCGAGACATTGGCATGATTTTCCAAAGCTTCAATTTGGTGAAACGTTCGAGTGTCTTGCGAAACGTCTTAACGGGGCGAGTGGCTTATCATCCCACGCTCAAAATGCTGCTGGGTCTGTTTCCGCAAGCGGACAAAGAGTTGGCGTATCAATCACTGCAGCGGGTCAATTTAGCAGAAAAAGTCTATACCCGAGCCGATGAATTGTCTGGCGGTCAGCAGCAGCGGGTTTCGATTGCCCGGGCTTTGACGCAAGAGCCGAAGATTATTTTAGCGGATGAACCAGTTGCTTCATTGGATCCGTTAACCACTGAAAAAGTCATGAATGACTTAAAACGGATCAATCAAGATCTGGGAATCACAATCGTAGTCAATTTACATTCTGTCCAATTGGCAAGAGAATACGGCACGCGGATCATCGGGTTGCGAGACGGAGGCTTGGTTTTTGATGGCCCTGTCAGTGAAGCGACCGATCAGCGATTGAAACAGATTTATGGCAGCGAGATCATGGAAGAGCAGGAAGGGGCGGGACAATGACGACAAATACGTTGCCGAAACGCAGCGGACTATGGAAAAGTGTTCTTTGGCTCGTCATTTTTTTAATGGTATTGTTCGTTAGCGGCTCTATTTCAGGTGTTGATTTGGCACGGTTCTTTAGCAATAGCAGTCAAATGAATGTCATCTTACAAAAGATGGCTCATCCTGATTGGGCATATGCCAAAATCATTGTTGAGCCGATTTTGCAAACGATCCAAATGGCGATCATCGGCACGACCTTTGGTGCACTGGCGGCCTTTCCGTTTTCACTTTTAGCAGCACGAAATATCATGACGAATCATTGGATCAGTGGTTGTTTCCGTTTTGTCTTGAATATCATTCGGACGGTACCTGATTTGATGCTGGCGGCTTTATTTGTTGCCATTGTCGGAATTGGTCCCGTTGCAGGGGTGATCTCCATCTCTGTGTTTTCTTTTGGGATGATCACCAAATTGTTTTATGAATCGATTGAAACGATTGATGAAGGGCCGATCGAAGCGATCACTGCTTCTGGAGGATCAAAGTTTGATATCATCCGCTATGCAGTCGTACCGCAAGTCATGAGCCATTTTCTTAGTTACTTGCTTTATGCCTTTGAGATCAATGTGCGGGCATCGACGATTCTTGGGTATATCGGCGCAGGCGGAATCGGTGTTTTCTTACAACGATCTTTAAGCCAATTTCGATATGACCAGACGTCGATTATCGTCTTAGTGATTTTTGCAGTTGTTTTGGTGATTGATACCATTAGTAATAGATTAAGGGAGCGATTATTATGATGTTGCCAGCAGAACCGAAGAAGAAAAAAATACGGAATTGGCTGATCGCAGTAGTCGTTATCCTCCTTTATATCTGGGCTTTTGCTGGCGTGCCTTTTGCTGGTGTTAAAGAAAATGTCGGTCAAATTGTCGGCTCGATCTTTTATGGCCTGATCCATCCTGATTGGGGCTATATTTATACCGGTGATGGCGAAGATTTGATCAGTCTGATGATCGAAACCGTCGCGATTGCCTTTGTTGGGACCTTTTTGTCATCGATTTTAAGTATTCCTTTTGCCTTTTGGGCGGCGCGCAGCAAAAACAGCCCTCGCTGGTTATCGGGATTTGGGAAAATCGTGCTGACGGCGATTCGAACGTTTCCAGAAATCGTCTTAGCCATCATGTTTATCAAAACGGTAGGTCCGGGCTCCTTTGCTGGCGTCTTGGCGGTCAGTGTCCATTCCATTGGGATGCTAGCAAAGCTTTACAGCGAAGCGATCGAAAACATGGACCATGGTCCCTCGGAATCCGTCATTAGTGCGGGAGGAAGCCGCTGGGATGTATTAGGCTTTGCGACATTGCCGCAACTGATCCCAGAATTTCTTTCTTTTACCTTGTATCGATTTGAACTGGCTGTCCGTTCAGCTTCGATCTTAGGGATCGTAGGGGCAGGTGGGATCGGTACACCGATGATCTTTGCCATCAATGCGCGTTCATGGAGCCGTGTAGGAATCATTTTATTAGGGATCGTGGTGACGGTCACGATCATTGATTTTATTTCTGGGCGTTTGCGTAAACGATTGGTTTAATAAAATGAAGTGAGTACTCGAAAAAACACAGTCTGATTAGGCTGTGTTTTTTTGGTAGGGGATAGGCGGAGGTCGTTTAAGACAGGTTTCGTGAAACTTGTTATACTGGATTCATAGAAAATGAACCCAAACAAGGAGGCTGTTTTATGAAAGCATTATTGATCGTCAATCCAAGCTCTGGTGGGGAACAGGCCCAAGAATATGAGCAGCTGGCAGAAGAAAAGTTGCGGGAAGCTTTTTCAGAAATCGTGGTCAAACATACCGAAAAAGAAGGAGATGCCACACGTTTTGCCTCTGAAGCGGCAGCAGAATTTGACAGTGTCTTTGCAATGGGCGGTGATGGTACCGTCAATGAAGCGGTCAATGGCTTAGCCCCTCATGACAAACGACCAAATTTTGGTTTCTTCCCGCTGGGAACAGTAAATGATTTAGCCAGAGCATTAGCGATTCCACTAGATCCTAAGGAAGCCATCGAATCATTTGCAGTGGATCACACCCGTAAAATCGATATTGGTCAGGTCAATCAAGCCTATTTTACCAATGTGGTGGCGATCGGTATGATTCCAGCAGCGATCAACAACGTAGAGGTCGAAGAAAAAACGAAGCTGGGAAAAATGGCCTATTTTGTTTCTGGTCTACGGGAAGTGAGGAAAAATGAAAGTCATCCGTTTGAAGTGACCGCCGAAAATAATGGCGAAAAAACGACGATCGCTGTGGAAAGCAGTACGATGATCGTTGGGTCATCCAATACGATCGGCGGTTTCGAATCTCTTTTGCCTAAAGCGAGTACCGATGACGGCAAATTGCATCTGATCTACTTGAAGGATACGAATCTTTGGGAGACCGTCAAAAGTGTCCCAGAGCTTCTCAAAGGGGTGACAGAATCAAATGATGTTCTTGGCTATCAAACCTTTGATAAAGCTGCGATTCGTTTGACGGATGGGGCAACGATCGAAACGAATGTCGATGGTGATCCAGGACCTGAATTGCCAATCACAGTAGCGGTACTGCCGCAGCATCTTACCGTGTATTGCGGAGCTGAAAAAGCCCGCTAAATCATTTATCACTAGGAAACGATCCGTCAAAAGCGGATTGTTTTTTTTGTTCAGAAAGAGTATACTGGGAAAAAATTTACTGAAAGAAGGGATTCTATGACGATACGTTCTGCCACGATTGCAGATGCCCAAGCCTTGACAGCGATCTATGCTTATTATGTAGAAAAGACACCGATTACCTTTGAAACGGAGGTGCCATCGGTTCAAGAATTCGCGGAACGCATCGCCAAGACCTTGAAACGCTACCCATATCTCGTTGCAGAAGAGGCTGGTGAAATCGTCGGTTATGCCTATGCGTCAGCCTATAAAGAACGGGCTGCGTACGATTGGACCGTTGAAGTAACCGTTTATTTAGCACCGGATGCCAAAGCAAAAGGGCTCGGCACCGCTCTTTATCAAGCGCTTGAAGAAAAATTAAAAGCGCAAAACGTGGTCAATCTGACTGCATGCATTACAGGAGGCAATCGACAAAGCGAGGCTTTTCATGAGAAGCTTGGGTATCGTAAAGTTGCTGATTTTGCGCAGGTCGGCTATAAGTTCAATCAATGGCACGATGTGATTTGGATGCAAAAAGAACTGCAATGGTTTCCTGAGAAGGTACCAGCGTTCATTCCCAATGAAAAAGCCTAACGCATCCTGACTTTTGAATATCTTTTTTTGGCAAAATGCTTTATGCTGAGAGTAGCATGTGATAGGACGCTCTATTGCTCTTTCGAACAAAGTATTTTGCTTTTTCTGTGCGGAAAAAAAGTTGCTTTTTTATAGAAAAATGAGTAAAGTATTCAAGTGGAAAAAACAAGGAGGCGAAGCTGTTGGGCAAGCGAATCGAACGGATTTATCAATATATCGTCGAAAATACGATGAGCGGCTTAGGGGAAAAGAAAGGGTTATCTACTTCAGAAGTTGCCGATCATTTAGCCATTCAGCGCAGTAATGCCAGTAAGGATTTAAATAAGCTTGTCAAAGAAGGGCGCGTCGAAAAAAGCGACTCGCGGCCTGTTCGCTACTGGGCGGCAGGGGTCGATCCCAGCAGTAGGGAAAAGTATGTGCCAAGCTACAAAGAAAGTCGCCCGCAAAGAGAAAAAGCCTTCCCTCAACGGGTACAAGGAAAACCCTCTGACCGAGATATTTTTGCGACGATCATCGGTGCCAACGGAAGTATGAAAAATGCCGTTGAGCAGGCGAAAGCAGCGATCTTGTATCCGCCAAAAGGGCTAAACTGCTTGATCACAGGGCCTACTGGTTCTGGGAAAACCTACTTTGCCCATGCAATGTTCCAGTTTGCCAAAAGCAATCAAGTAATTGCCGTTGACAAAGAATTGATCGTCTTTAACTGTGCCGACTATGCAAATAACCCAGAGCTTTTGATGAGCCATTTGTTTGGTTATGTACGGGGGGCATTTACGGGTGCCGATCAAGAGAAGATCGGTATTATTGATCAAGCGGATGAGAGTATGTTGTTTCTCGATGAGATCCATCGATTACCGCCAGAAGGGCAAGAAATGATTTTTTACTTTATGGACCATGGAACGTTTAGTCGTTTAGGGGAAACGGGCAAAAATCATCAAGCGAATGTCCGAATCGTTGGAGCGACTACCGAAGACCCCAACTCAACGCTATTAGATACCTTTACCCGACGCATTCCTATCAATATTCAACTGCCCTTCTTTGAGAAACGACCCGCATCAGAAAAAGTCGATCTCGTTCGGGTGTTAGTCGGGCAAGAGGCGTCCCGTATTCAGCGGACGATCACCTTGACAGAAGATGTAGTCAAAGCGTTGATCGGCAGTGTCAGTTTTGGGAATATCGGTCAATTGAAATCCAATGTCCAGCTCGTCTGTGCACGGGGCTTTTTGAATCATATGCAACAAGATGAGATTGAGATCGATTTGATCGATTTGCCAGAAGGGATTCGTTCTGGATTGATCGTTTTGGGGAATCGCCGCAATGAGCTGGCGGAGCTTTCTAAGATCCTTGAACCGAAGATCAGCATTCAACCGAATCAAAACTTAAACAATATTCAATCAGATTCCTATGAATTGCCTTACAATCTCTACGACATCATCGGGGATAAAGCAGCCTTATTAAAAGCAGATGGTTTGGATCAAGAAGCAATCAATCATTTTATTTCAACCGATATCAATGTTCATTTGAAATCTTTTTATAAAGATCACGGCTTCTCTTTTAATTCTGTTAATAAACTAAGTGAATTTGTCGATCAGAAAGTGATCAGTGTAACAAATCAAATTTATGAGATGGTTCGGAAACGGTTAAATTACGATTTCCAGCAAAACTTTATTTACGCGATGAGTTTGCATATCAGTTCTTTTTTGAAAAAGATCCATTTGGGAGAAGAACGGCAAACCAACGACAACATTCGTCAAATGGTGGCGGATTACCCCCAAGAGTTCGAAGTTGCCAAAGAAGTCCGCGACTTCATCGGCGACAGCTTTCACGTGGCGATTCCTGAAAGTGAATCCTATTACTTGGCAGTTCTATTGGTTTCACTGCGTACGACACATTCCTCTGGGAAAATTGGTGTCGTTGTGGCAGCTCACGGCAACAGTACGGCTAGTAGTATGGTACAAGTAGTCAAGCAGCTGTTGGAAGTCGATCAAGTGACAGCGGTGGACATGCCATTAGATATGCCACCGGCTGTGGCGTTGAAAAAAATCGTGGATAGTGTACGAGCAGTCAATGACGGCAGTGGGGTGATCCTCTTAGTCGATATGGGGTCCTTAGCGACCTTTAATAATGAAATCCAGCGAGAAACGGGTGTGGCTGTTCGAACAGTCGATATGGTGACTACCTCCATCGTCCTCGAGACGGTCCGTAAAGCATCAGTGATCGGCACGGACCTCGATCAGCTCTATGATTCATTACGGAAGTTCCGCGGATACGGAGCGGTCACTGTGGAAGAACCAGTGACACAAAACCACCACCCTAAAGCGATTCTAGCGGTCTGCGCTTCGGGAAAAGGGACAGCGCAGCGCATCAAAGAATTGATCCAAAGCTCATTGTCAAAACGCCAAAATCAAAATGTTGACGTAGTGACCTTATCGGTGGCGGATCTGAGAACGGACTTGGATCAGATTCAACAGCGCTACCGGCTGATTGCCGCAACGGGGATCATTGATCCGCATATCGATGCACCGTTTATTTCATTAGAACGTTTTATCGACCAAGATGTTGATCTTTTGTTGGATGATATCTTATTGGAAAACGATTTGAGTTTTGAAGATGAAGTGCAGCTAGATGATCGGCAGGCAAAGGAAATCTGTGTTCGGTATTTAGAGGAAAACTTTACCTATATCAATGCGAAAAAAGTGGTAGAGCCGTTGTGGAAATTTGGCGAAGAGATCATTCACGATTTGGATTTGGTAGGGGCGCAGCAAGGCTTTCAGATCAATTTTGTGATGCATGGCGCAGGTATGCTGGAGCGGATCTTATTGCGTCAACCATTGACTGTTTCTGAAATTGATTTAGCAGCGATGGAGGAGAATCCTCTTTACGGCCAATTGCATGTGCATGTCCAATCATTTTCGCGCTTGATGAATTTCGAAGTGCCGAAGACAGAAGAGTATTACCTGCTGGAGCTGATCAAAAACCATCACGAAAAAGAAATGTATTTTTAAATCCTGCAAATAATACAGATACACTAAAAAAGATACAGTATTTTTTAGTGTATCTTTTTTAGTGTATTGTTCGAATGCTGATTCTTAAGGTTTTTCCAAGAATAGTGTATCGAAAAAACTTGGCACGCTTCTTGCTTCTATATAAGTGGATACAGGAGGTGATTGAAAAAAGAACAGATCCTCAATATGAAAAGCGGATCGATGGATGTAGGAGGCTTGCACAATGGGAATGGATATACGTCTTGCCCGAATCGACGATCGGTTGATTCATGGTCAGGTCGCCACAGCTTGGTCGAAAATGACTGGTATCAATCGAATCATCGTGGTCAGTGATGAGGTCGCAAATGACCAATTACGGAAGTTTCTATTGAAAGAAGCTGCTCCACCAGGAATCAAATCCAATGTGGTGACAGTAGCAAAAATGCTTGAGGTGGCGCATAACACATTATTTAATACGCAAAAAGTCATGTTATTATTTACCAACCCTCAAGATGTCGTGACTCTGGTCAAAGGAGGCATTGACATTCGTTCCGTCAATATCGGCGGCATGAGCTTTTCAATGGGAAAACGGATGATCACTAATTTCGTGTCAGTCAATGATCAAGATCTTGCTTCGCTGCTTTATTTGCAAAATCAAGGCATAGAAGTAGAGATACGCAAAGTTCCAGCTGATCGTAAAATCTTTTTGAAGGATATTTTGGAAAAAGAAGGTAGTCACCCTTAATTTTTTCGATGTTGTTTTTTCTTTCGTATTCGTGTCACATTTTTCAATTTTGATATAGGAGGTAAAAAGATGGTAGGAATTATCCTAGCAAGTCATGGAGAATTTGCTAACGGCATTTTGCAATCTGGTTCAATGATCTTCGGCGAACAAGAAAATGTTAAAGCTGTTACATTGATGCCAAGTGAAGGTCCAGATGACATCAAGGCAAAAATGCAAGAAGCAATTGCTACATTTGACGATCAAGAAGAAGTATTATTCTTAGTTGATCTTTGGGGTGGTACTCCTTTCAACCAAGCAAACAGCTTGTTTGAAGATCACAAAGACAAATGGGCAATCGTTGCTGGTATGAATTTACCAATGGTGATCGAAGCCTATGCTTCACGTTTTTCAATGAACACTGCGCATGAAATCGCTGCGCACATCGTTGAAACAGCTAAAGAAGGGGTTAAGGTCAAACCAGAAGAGCTTGAACCAGAAGAAGCGACAGCACCAAAAGCTGTGCAAGACGATCAACCTAAAGGATCACTTCCTCCGGGAACTGTTCTAGGCGATGGCAAAATCAAAATCGTGCTTGCGCGTGTGGATTCTCGTTTGCTACATGGTCAAGTCGCTACAGCTTGGACAAAATCAGTTAATCCATCTCGGATCATCGTTGTTTCTGATGCAGTGGCAAAAGATGATTTGCGTAAAAAACTGATCGAACAAGCAGCTCCTCCAGGAGTAAAAGCGAACGTCATTCCAGTGGATAAAATGATCGAAGTTTCTAAAGACCCTCGTTTCGGGAATACGAAAGCTTTACTATTATTTGAAAACCCACAAGATGTGTTGCGTGCAGTTGAAGGTGGCGTTGACATCACTGAGGTGAACGTTGGTTCAATGGCTCACTCTGTTGGGAAAGTTGTTGTAAGTAAAGTATTGTCGATGGGTACGGACGATGTGAAGACATTTGAAGATCTAAAAGGACGCGGCATCAAATTCGATGTGCGTAAAGTGCCAAATGACTCTCGAGACAACATGGACGAAATCTTACGCAAAGCCAAAAATGAATTGGCGAATAAATAGAAACGTATTCAACTAAATAGGAGGTCTATCATGACTATTATATCTATGGTATTAGTAGTACTCGTTGCCTTTTTAGCTGGTATGGAAGGAATCTTGGATGAATTCCAATTCCATCAACCGCTAGTCGCGTGTACTTTGATCGGTTTAGTGACCGGTAATTTGGAAGCATGTATCATTTTGGGCGGATCATTACAAATGATCGCACTTGGATGGGCAAATATCGGTGCCGCTGTTGCACCTGATGCTGCATTGGCGTCTGTTGCATCTGCAATTATTTTAGTTTTAGGTGGACAAGGAACTGCTGGTGTTGATACAGCGATTGCCGTTGCGATCCCTCTAGCTGTTGCTGGTTTGTTCTTGACAATGATCGTTCGTACATTAGCTGTGCCAATCGTTCACTTTATGGATGCTGCTGCTGAAGAAGGCAACATTCGTAAAATCGAAATGTGGCACGTGATCGCTGTATGTATGCAAGGGGTTCGTATTGCGATTCCTGCAGCTGCATTGTTGGCTATCCCTGCTGCAACTGTTCAAAACTTCTTAGAATCAATGCCTGCATGGTTAACTGATGGTATGGCTATCGGTGGTGGTATGGTCGTTGCCGTTGGTTATGCAATGGTTATCAACATGATGGCAACTCGCGAAGTATGGCCATTCTTCATTATCGGTTTCGTTATCGCAGCTATTTCTCAATTGACATTGATCGCTATCGGTGCTTTGGCAGTAGCAATCGCATTGATCTACTTGAACCTAACTAAAATGGGCGGATCATCAAATGGAGGCGGCGGCAGCAACACTGGCGACCCTCTAGGCGATATCTTGAATGACTATTAGAATCGAAGGAGGAGAAAAAAATGGCAGAAAAAATTCAATTAAATAAAAAAGATCGTTTAGCCGTAGCATGGCGCTCTACCTTCATTCAAGGTTCATGGAACTATGAACGTATGCAAAATGGTGGTTGGGCATTCTCAATGATTCCAGCAATCAAAAAATTATACAAAACAAAAGAAGACCGTGCCGCTGCTTTGAAGCGTCACTTAGAATTCTTTAACACTCACCCATATATCGCATCACCAATCTTAGGGGTAACGTTAGCGTTAGAAGAAGAACGTGCCAATGGCGCGGCTGTCGATGACGTAGCGATCCAAGGGGTTAAAGTTGGGATGATGGGTCCTTTAGCCGGTGTCGGTGACCCTGTGTTCTGGTTTACTGTACGTCCGATGTTAGGTGCATTAGGTGCTTCTCTTGCTTTAGGCGGAAACATCTTAGGCCCAATCATCTTCTTCGTTGCTTGGAACATCATCCGTTGGGCATTTATGTGGTACACACAAGAATTCGGCTACCGTGCTGGTTCAAAAATCACTGATGACCTTTCAGGCGGATTGTTGCAAGATGTAACAAAAGGTGCTTCAATTTTAGGGATGTTCGTATTAGGGTCACTCGTTCAGCGTTGGGTATCGATCTCATTTGCGCCAGTTGTCTCAAGCGTACCGCTTGATGAAGGTGCTTATGTCGATTGGGCGAACTTGCCTTCTGGCTCTGCTGGTTTGCAACAAGCCTTCCAACAAGTTGCTGAAGGCCGTGCGTTGACTGATACAAAAGTAACAACATTGCAAAACAACTTGGATCAATTGATTCCTGGTCTAGCTGCACTATTGCTTACTTTATTATGTATGTGGTTATTGAAGAAAAAAGTTTCTCCAATCATCATTATTATCGGTCTATTCTTAGTCGGTATCGGTGGACACTTGATCGGATTGTTATAATCTTTTCAATGAAAGGTGCTTGGGGCAACCCAAGTACCTTTTTATTTATTCGCCAAACCTGCTGCAAACACGTATAATAAGATAATAAGACGATATAGAATGGAGTAAGCGCAAATGGTACAATCTCTTAATACAAAAGTGGATTTGACGATCGATGCTACGTCTTTTTTAGGGATCAATGAGTACGGCAAAATTATGATCGGCGATAAAGCCTTTGAGTTTTACAATGACCGTGACAAACGCAAGTTTATTCAGATCCCATGGGAAGATGTCGACTATGTGATCGCTTCGGTCATGTTCAAAGGCCGTTGGATACCACGCTATGCGATCCGCACCAAAAAGAATGGCACGTATACCTTCTCCTCAAAAGAACCAAAAAAAGTCTTGCGAGCGATTCGTGAATACGTCGATCCAGACCATATGGTGCATTCATTAGGCTTTTTTGATGTATTGAAACGAGCCTTCACTCGCAGAAAATAACAAGAGAGCATATATTTTTCCAATTGATTCTCAATATGGTACCCTTTTTATAAGAAAGTTTAGGAGGGGTTAGTATGCACTTTTTATGGACATTGATCGTAGGAGCGGTCATCGGTTCAATCGGTGGTGCCATTGCAGGCGAAAAACGCGGTTGTATTTTTGATATCGTTGCAGGACTTGTAGGCGCATCGATTGGTCAAGGCCTTTTTGGCACTTGGGGACCGCAAGTAGCAGGAATGGCTATCGTGCCTGCGATTATCGGCGCGGTCATTTTCGTGGCAGTCGTATCGTTCTTTTTGGGACGTAAAAGATAATTATCAAAAAAGCAATTCATTGATTGAATTGCTTTTTTTTGTGCACGGAAGCCATCATTTAGAAGAGAACAACGAAAGATCACACGGCAATCTTTTTAAAGTACTCTATCGTTTATTCATATTGCTTGATTTTTTAGAAAACTTTTCGCTTGCTTTCCGCTTTTTCTGGAAGTTTGTTATAATACTATCGTATAGAACAAGAAAGTAGGGAACGATACATGTTAAGAGTTGAAAAATTACGTGAAGCAATGAGAAAAGATTCGATTGATGGGTTCTTGATCACCAGCCCATACAATTTGCGTTACTTGACAAACTTTACTGGGACAACTGGTTTAGCAATCATTACGTTGGACAAAGCTTTTTTTGTAACAGATTTCCGATATACAGAGCAAGCAGCTGCCCAAGCTCAAGGATTTGAGATCGTAAAAAATAGCGGACCGATTTTTGAAGAAGTTGCAACCATCTGCCAAAAGGAAGAAATCAATGTCTTAGCTTTTGAAGAAAGTTTCGTCAGCTTTGCCGAATACTCCGTCTTAGAAGACTTGATCGAGGAATCATCCCTTGCCCCTGTATCGGGTATGATCGAGGCTTTGCGGGAAGTCAAAGATGAGGAAGAGATCGCATTGATCCAACAAGCCTGCCATATCGCTGATCAAGGATTCGAACATATTTTGAAAATGGTCCGCCCAGGAATGACAGAAATCGAAGTGGCGAATCAGTTAGATTTCTTTATGCGTTCATTAGGTGCCACAAGCGTATCTTTTGAAACGATCGTTGCTAGTGGTCTGCGTTCAGCAATGCCCCATGGGGTTGCCAGTGAAAAAGTGATCGAACAAGGCGATCTGATCACGTTAGACTTTGGCTGTTACTATCAAGGCTATGTGTCTGATATGACTAGAACCTTTGCAGTAGGAGATCCTGGCGATAAATTGAAGGAAATCTATCAAATCGTACTTGAAGCGCAAGAAAAAGTCTTGGCCGCAGCAAAACCTGGAATGACCGGAATTGAACTAGATGCGATCGCTCGGGATCACATTGCTTCCTTTGGCTACGGAGATGCCTTTGGTCATTCAACAGGTCATGGGATTGGTTTAGAGATCCACGAAGGACCAAATGTATCCTTCCGCGCTGATAAAGCATTTGTTGTCGGAAACGTCATTACAGATGAACCAGGAATCTATATTCCAGGAATTGGCGGCGTTCGTATCGAAGATGATCTTTTGATCACCGAAACTGGCAATAAAGTGTTGACACATTCACCGAAAGAATTGATCATTCTCTGATTCATCGACCTTGTTTTTCAGAAAATTCATTGAGAATAGTGGGTTATTATAGATTCTCAGTGCAGAAAATGATAAACTTAGAGCGAGAAGAAACACTGTGCCATGGATGTTATTGATTGAATCAAGCGTTGGTTTGCTTCAAACGGAAAAAACGAGCGGTTTTTTTACAAACAATACGGTACAGCTGTTTAGAATGGAGGCAAAAACGTATGAATGAAGATAAAAACCTTGTATTAAATGCAAGTCCTGAATTAGGCGAGATCGTCATCGCACCAGAAGTGATCGAGATCATTATTGGGATCGCTGCTTCTAAAGTGGAAGGTGTCTATGGGATGCGAGGAACACTGGCAAACAGTGTCACTGAATTATTAGGTCGCGCAGCTCATGGCAAAGGGGTCTACTTAACGATCGATGAAACAGGGATCAAAGTGGACATCTATTGCTATATCACTTATGGGATGTCAGTGCCTAAAGTGGCAATGGAGATCCAAGAACGGGTCAAACAGCAAGTCTTATTTATGACAGATGTACAACTGGCTGAAGTAAATGTTCATGTTGTGGCAGTCGTGCCAGAAAAAGTAGATTTACCAGACATCGAAGAATTATTTGGAAACGATGAGGAAGAAAATGAGTAAAGAATTATCACGGCATGAAATACGGAAAATGGCGTTACAAGCTTTATTTCCACTAGACTTTAATAAAGATTTAACGAAACAAGATGCCATCATGCATGCCATCGAGTTGGAACACCATGAATTGATCGATGAAGAACAAGAGCATTTTGTGCCTGTTTATTTAGATCAATTAGTGGCAGGTGTCTGTCATTACAAAGAAGCCTTGGATGAAGTCATTCAAAATCATTTAAAAGCTGGTTGGAAAATCCAGCGTTTATCAAAAATGGACGTGACGATTTTACGAATTGCTTTGTATGAAATGATCTATGTGGATAATGTGCCGAATCGTGTGGCTTTGAATGAAGCGATCGAGTTAGCGAAAACTTTTAGTGATGATCAGTCCAGAAAGTTTGTCAACGGTATTTTATCGACAGTCAATCAAGAGCTAGAAACAAAAACCAACCAGGTAAGTGAGTAATTTTCAGCCCTAACACGATCGATCAAAAGAGATCAGCTTTTTTTCGATCGAGTCAGAAACCGAACGATTTATGAGCAACCGCCTTGTTTTGACGGTCCTGCTTGATCGTTCGGTTTTTTTGCACGCACTTTGTCGGTTTACCCTCGTTTTTTCCGAAAAAAGGGAGCCTTAGACGGTGTTTTTCTTTTCAGAAAATGCTATGATAGAAAACATGAAGAAGCATATCGACAAACGATTGGTGCGTTTCTTTTTACAAAATAAGTCCGTATAATCAGGTTGGAGGAGTTGTCAGAATGGGTACATTAATCAATGGAAAAGAATTGGCTGAAAAAATGCAAGCAGCGTTTCTTTCAGAGACAGCAACACTAAAAGAGCAGGGTGTGACACCGGGATTAGTTGTTTTGCTTGTTGGAGAAGACAAAGCAAGTCAGACTTATGTGAAAAATAAAGAACTAGCTGCGGCGAAAATCGGCATCAATTCCCGTGTTGCCCGCTACCCTGAATCCATTACTGAGGCAGAATTATTAGCAGAAATCGAACAGTTCAATAACGATGATGCCTTTCATGGAATTTTGGTTCAACTTCCTTTGCCAAAACATATCAATGAAGAAAAAGTCCTGTTAGCCATCAAACCAGAAAAAGATGTCGACGGCTTTCATCCAATCAATTTAGGAAAATTATTCGCAGGTGTACCTGACCGAATTCCTTGTACCCCTTATGGCATTATGAAAATGTTTGCTGCGTATGGGATCGAATTGGAAGGAAAAAATGCCTTAGTGATCGGTCGCAGCAACATTGTCGGAAAACCAATGGCGCACTTGCTCTTGGGGGCAAATGCCACCGTGACTATTGCTCATTCAAAAACCAAAAATCTGCCCGAGTTGGCAAAACAAGCGGACATTTTAGTCGTGGCGATCGGCCGCGGTCATTTTGTCACAAAAGACTTCGTAAAAGAAGGGGCTGTGGTGATTGATGTTGGGATGAATCGTGATGCCAACGGCAAGTTGATCGGCGATGTGAAATTTGATGAAGTCGAACCGATCGCTAGCTATATCACACCGGTACCTAGAGGTGTAGGTCCAATGACGATCACGATGTTGATGGCCCAAACGATCGAGGCAGCAAAGGAGACAATGAAAAACTAAATGGCGCAAGAATATTTAACGGTAACCGCATTAACAAAATATATCAAGCGTAAGTTTGACGTCGATCCGTATCTAGAGCGGGTTTATTTGACGGGGGAGATCTCCAATTTTCGTCGTCGCCCCAATCACCAATACTTTAGTTTGAAGGATGATGGTGCAAAAATTTCGACCGTCATGTTCAAAGGCGCTTTTGACAAGTTGCGCTTTCAACCAGAAGAGGGCATGAAAGTCATGGCGGTTGGGCGTATCACTCTGTATGAGGCAAGCGGAAATTACCAGATGGTGATCGATCATATGGAACCAGACGGTGTCGGCGCTCTTTATCAAGCCTATGAACAATTAAAGCAGAAATTGGCAGCAGAAGGTTTATTTTCTGCACCGAAGCAGTCCTTGCCGAAATACCCGAAACGCATCGCAGTTTTGACCAGTCCTAGTGGGGCGGTGATCAGAGATATCATCACGACGACACAGCGGCGTTACCCCATTGCTCAGATCGTTTTGTATCCAACCGTGGTACAAGGCAATAAAGCTGCGGATGATGTGGTGAAAAATATCCAACGAGTCGAAGCCGATGGGACCTTTGATACTATGATCATCGGACGTGGGGGTGGATCGATCGAGGACCTCTGGCCTTTCAATGAAGAACGAGTGGCAAGAGCCATTTTTGATGCAAAAACCCCCATTATTTCTTCAGTGGGGCATGAAACCGATACGACGATTGCCGATTTAGTGGCGGATGTACGGGCGGCAACTCCGACCGCCGCTGCCGAATTAGCGGTGCCAGTGCTGTCGGAGGAGATTATGCGGATCGAAGAAAGACAAGCCCGATTAGAGCAAGCATTTATGCACCAGATCCGGTACAAACAAGAGCGCTATCAGCGAGTGATTGGATCGTATGTTTTTCGACAACCAGAGCGCTTGTATGAGGCACAGTCGATCAAACTCGATCAGTTGCAGCAGCGGATGCAGCAAGGCTTGCAAACCTTGCTTTATGACAAGGATCGCCAGGCACAGCAATTGATTTCACGGCTGGCCCAGCAACAACCAAAAGCGCGATTACAAGCCAGCAATCAAGAGGTCAGCTATCTTTCTCAACGCTTAACGAAAGCTATGAAAGATATTTATGCGGCAAAAGAAAATCAATTTGCAAATGCAGTCCAATCCCTTGATTTGTTAAGCCCACTAAAAATCATGGGACGCGGCTACAGCTATACCACGAAAAATGAGCAGGTGATCAAATCGATTGATGCGATCGAGCCAGAAGATCAGCTGACGATCCATTACCAAGATGGCCAAGCACTGGTCGAAGTTATTAGTACAGAAGGAGTTAATCATGGCAAATCCAACATTTGAAGAATCATTACAAGAATTAGAACAAATCGTAACCCGTTTGGAACAAGGCGATGTTCCATTGGAAGAAGCGTTAGATGCTTTTCAAAAAGGCATGGTTTTGAGCAAGCAATGCAAGGACACCTTGAGTAAAGCGGAAAAATCCTTAACAAAAATGATGACTGAATCCAATGAAGAAATCCCCTTTGAAGAGGAAAGCCAATGAGTGCTTTGAAGGAATTTACGAAAGAACACGCCCCATTGATCGAAGAAGTTATGGAACGTTTTGTCAAAGAACACACTTCTGATCAACGACTATTTGAAAGCATGCAGTATTCGATCCAAGCTGGCGGCAAACGCATTCGCCCGCTTTTATTGGTAGCAACAGTCGCCGCTTTTCACAAACCCGTCAATACCGCGGTGTACCAGTGTGCAGCAGCCCTAGAAATGGTGCATACGTATTCGCTGATCCATGATGATCTGCCAGCAATGGACAACGATGATCTGCGTCGAGGAAAACCCACCAACCATAAGGTTTTTGGTGAAGCTTTAGCGATTTTAGCTGGAGATGGTCTTTTGACGGCTGCGTTTCAATTAGTCGCTATGGCGGAAATCGAAGCCAATCAAAAAGTCTTGCTGCTGCAGCAGTTGAGTAAAGCAGCGGGCACGCAAGGGATGGTCGCCGGCCAAGCAGCTGATATTCAAGGGGAGAACCAAGCCCTTCGTCTTGAGGAGCTCATGTCAATCCATGAACGAAAGACTGGAGAATTGATCCGCTTTGCGGTGATTGCTGGTGGTGTCTTAGCCGACCAGACGGAAGAGGTTCTGCATGAATTGGATCGCTTTGCCCAGCATATTGGGTTAGCCTTTCAAATTCGCGACGATCTGTTAGATGCCACTAGTACGACCGAAGAGCTAGGCAAAGTTGTCCGCCGAGATGACGAGTTGGCGAAAAGTACCTATCCTGCTTTACTTGGCTTAGCAGGCGCGCAGCAAGCCTTGACTGAAGAATTGGGCAAAGCCAAAGAAATTCTGGCACAGTTAAGCCAATACGGTCAATTTACGCAGGATGTTTTATTAGCATTTGTGGAACGATTTGAGATTCGAGGGAACGCATGAAGAAAGAACGAGTAGATGTTTTAGCTGTCCAGCAAGGCCTCTTTGAGACCCGCGAGCAAGCCAAACGAGGAGTGATGGCTGGATTGGTGTACAAAGAAAAAAACAATGAGCGCTTAGATAAGCCTGGAGAAAAAATTGCCGCAGATACACTGCTGCAGATCAAAGGGAAGAAGCTGCCTTATGTTTCTCGTGGTGGTCTCAAGTTAGAAAAAGCACTCAAAGTTTTTGATTTTGACGTAACCGATAAAATCATGTTAGATATCGGCGCTTCCACCGGTGGCTTTACTGATGCGGCGTTGCAAAATGGCGCCAAAAAAAGCTATGCACTGGATGTCGGTTACAATCAGTTAGCATGGAAGCTGCGGCAAGATGAGCGAGTGATCGTAATGGAACGGGTCAACTTCCGTTATGCAAAACCAACAGACTTCCTGGATGGTCTTCCTGAAGCTGCTACGATCGATGTTTCTTTTATTTCACTTAAACTGATCTTACCTCCCCTTTATGATATTTTGGTAGCGGATGGCGAAGTGATGGCGCTGATCAAACCACAATTTGAAGCGGGCAAAGAAGCGGTCGGAAAAAATGGGATCGTTCGTGACCCCAAAACCCATGAACGAGTGTTGGAGGAAGTACTGGCATTCGCTAAGAAAACAAAATTCGATGTATTAAACCTAAGTTTTTCACCAATCACTGGTGGCGAAGGGAATATCGAGTTTATCGTACATTTAAAGAAAAGCCTGCAAGAAGGCACCGCAGCAGGGATCGACATCCCGAAAGTTGTTGCATCAGCACATGAGACCTTTCATCAACCAAAATAAAGAATGGAAGAGAGTGGACATTTTACTTGTCGGCTCTCTTTCTTTCTTGCGCAAAATAGGATAAAATTAGTAGGAATTCATTCAGGAGGAACAAGAGATGAGAAAAAAAGAACGGCATCGCTTGATTACACGATTGTTAAGTGAACAAGATATTCAGAAACAAGAAGATTTTGTCGAGTTGCTAAAAGATCGCGGCGTCTCAGTCACACAAGCAACCATATCAAGGGATATCAAGGAATTGAAGTTAGTGAAAGTTCCTTCCCAAAAAGGCGGCTATCGCTATAGTATTCCACAAGAGACAACAGAAGACGTGAGTGGTAAACTAGATAAAATCCTAAAAACGGCGTTTGTTTCTGTCGATCGAATGGACAAATTTGTGATCCTGCGCACACTGCCTGGCAATGCTTCGGCTTTGGCGAATTTGATCGATAAGCGTTATGCCAAAGAATTATTTGGCACGCTAAACGATGATGACAACGTCTTGATGATCACTAGAACAGAAGCAGATACCGAGAACCTATTCAAGGATTTCCAACGTTACGTATAAAAGAGGAGGCAAGGGATGCTTTTAGAATTGTCGATCCAAAATTTTGCGATTATCTCCAACTTGCACCTGTCTTTTCATGAGGGAATGACGGCTCTAACAGGTGAAACAGGTGCTGGGAAATCAATCATTATCGATGCGATGGGCTTACTAGCAGGTGGCAGAGGATCCAGTGACTATTTGCGTCAAGGCGCAGAAAAATGCCGTTTGGAAGGGATTTTTGAATGGCCGAATCAGCAGGAGTTCAAAGAATTGACCGCAGATCTGGGTATTGATGAAGAGGAAGTTCTGATCGTACAACGGGATATCTCTCAATCGGGTAAAACTATTTGTCGTGTTAATGGTCGAACTGTTACCTTGTCGGTTTTGCGCCAAATCGGCTTGTTTTTAGTTGATATCCAAGGACAAAATGAGCATCAAGAGCTGCTGCAGCCAGAAAAACATTTGGCGTTGATGGATGGTTTTGGAGATGATGCCTTTAAAGCGGAACTTGCAAGTTACCGTCAAGCCTATCAAGCCTATCGCTCCTTAGAAAAACATGTGCGGACCATTCAAGAAAATGAACAGCTCTATGTGCAGCGAATGGACATGCTGCGTTTTCAACAAGAAGAGATCGCCCAAGCGGAATTGATGGAAAATGAAGAAGAGCAGCTGATCGATGAACGAGAAAAACTGACCAATTATCAAAAAATCGTGGATGCTCTAGGGCAAAGCTATGGCGCTCTATCCGCCGAAGAAGTTAATAGCCTAGATGGAGTCAGTGTGGCATTATCAGAGATCCAGTCGATCGCCCATCTTGATCCTGCGTATGAAAAAATCAGTGAAGCGATCCAAAGTGCGTATTACTTGTTGCAAGATGCAGCCACTGATATTTCGCGGCAAGTCGACAACCTTGAATTAGATGAAGGCCGACTGGAAGAAGTCATTTCACGGCTGGAAACGATTCGTCAATTGAAGCGCAAATACGGGGAATCGATTCCTGTGATCCTTGCTTATTATGACGAGATCAGCAAAGAAATCAGCGAATCAGCCTATACGGAAGGTCAGTTGGAGCAATTAGAAGAAGAGCTTGCCCAAAAAGCTGAAGCAGTTTGGCAGCTGGCGGAAGCCTTGCACGTCAAACGACGTGAACTGGCTCATCGTTTAGAAAAAGAAATCGTTCAAGAGTTAAAAGAGCTGTATATGGACCACGCGCAATTTGAAGTACGGTTTGCATCTGGCTCAAAACAATTAAGCAGCAGCGGCTTTGATACCGTGGAGTTTTATTTGACCACCAACCCCGGTGAAGGCATGAAACCGTTAGTGCGAGTTGCTTCTGGAGGAGAGCTTTCCCGAATCTTATTAGCGCTTAAATCGATTTTCTCCCGCAAGCAAGGAATCACTAGTATTGTCTTTGATGAGGTGGATACTGGGGTCAGTGGCCGAGTAGCTCAGGCGATCGCCGAAAAAATCGCCAAGATCGCTGCGAATTCGCAAGTCTTGTGTATCACCCACTTGCCGCAAGTAGCGGCTGTGGCGGACAATCAATATTTTATCGAAAAAGCAATTCAAGAAGGTCGGACAGAAACCCATGTCCGTAAATTATCAGAAGAAGAACGAGTGGCTGAGATCGCCCGTATGCTCTCAGGTGCAGAAATCACCGATTTAACAATTGAACATGCACGAGAACTATTGGCGCTGGCTCACCGATAAAAATTGGAAACACTTATAGAAAGATTCAGGAGATGATGGACTCGCAAGTTTCGTCTGCCATCCTTTCCTGATCTTCTTTTTTGCAGGAGGACATGATGAGAAAAAGAACAAAAGTCTTGATCGGTGTATTGATCACCGTTGTTATTTTAACTATTGCCGGTTGGGTCGGTTGGCAACAACTGCATTACCCAGCAGTGGATGCTGCAGTTACAGCTGCGAAAGAGGCAGATGATGAGGGAAATGTCCTCTATTTTGCTGGAGATGAAGAAAAGCCTTTGGTTATTTTCTATCCTGGTGCGCTTGTCGATGCCGAAAGCTATAGTGTATGGGCAGCAGGTTTAGCGGAAAAAGGCTATTCTGTAGCGATCGTTAAAATGCCCTTTAACATGGCTGTTTTAGCAGGCAATCGTGCAGAAGAGGTCTTGAAAGAAATTCCCCATAGCTCCTATGTCATTGGCGGTCATTCATTAGGTGGCGTCATGGCAAGCCGTTTTGCAGCGAATCAGTTGGCTGAAAACGACAACGAGTTAAAAGGCGTCTTTTTCTTTGCTAGTTACCCAGATGAAAAAGGATCCTTAGCTGATCAATCGATTGCTGTGTTGTCACTCTCAGGCAGTCAAGACCAAGTAGTGAATCAAGAAAATTGGCAGGCTGCCCGCAGCCTCCTTCCAGAAACTACGACGTTCCAAACGATCGAAGGCGGCAATCATGCTGGCTTTGGTACCTATGGGTTACAAAAAGGAGAAGCAGCAGCGGATCTACCAAATGAAGCACAGCAAGAAGCCATCATTGAGCAGATGGCGGCATGGTTAAGTGAATTAGAATAAAAAAAGACGGCAGAAGATGCATAGGAATGCTTCTTTCTGCCGTTTCGATTCAACAGACATTTTGGGGAAATGTTGATGAAATCGTGAAAACGCTGAACATAACAACATATTGTACTTGATTGGGGAAGCAAGATTAATAATTATGTTCTTTTTAAAATACGTTTCCTCTCACAGTATAGCACAGCATACCTTCTGGATGCACGTAATTTAATTAAGAAATCTTGTCATTTTATTTACAAAATAGTTATTTTGTAAAAGAAAAAAAGCGTTTTAAATAAAGGGACAGACTCAGCTTAAGAAAAAAAAGCAAATAATAATTTTCATTGATTTCAACTAATGGTAAAATGAAAATAATTGATTTTTACAATCAATGACTTTCGAAAGTACAAGGAGCGTTATGATGAAAAAATTAAAACTTCTAAGTCCTATCATCGGATTGGTTATTTTACTCTCAGGATGTGCAAGCTGGGCAGATCGAGGAGAATCGATCACAGCAGTCGGGTCTTCTGCCTTGCAGCCACTCGTAGAAACCGTTGCGGAAGAATTTCAAAACTCAAATCCTGGGCGATTTATCAATGTCCAAGGAGGCGGGAGCGGCACTGGGTTAAGTCAAGTCCAAGCAGGCGCAGTCGATATTGGGAATTCTGATTTGTTTGCAGAAGAAAAGCCAGGGATCGATGCGGATGCACTCGTTGACCACCGAGTGGCAACGGTGGGTATCACACCGATCGTCAACAAAGGCGTCGGGATCACGGATATTTCAACAGAGGACTTAAAAAATATCTTCTTAGGAAATATTACAAATTGGCGTGAAGTTGGCGGAAATGATCTGCCCATCGTTTTGTTGAATCGGGCGACTGGAAGCGGCACGAGAAGTACGTTTGAAAAATGGATCATGGATGGCGAAACAGCGATTCCTTCCCAAGAGCAAGATTCTAGTGGGATGGTCCGTTCGATTGTTTCAGATACACCAGGCGCCATCAGTTATGTTGCATTTTCTTATGTGACAGATGAAGTCAACGTCCTTTCGATCGATGGGGTTCAACCAACGATTGAAAATGTAACGACCAATGATTGGAAAGTTTGGGCTTACGAGCATATGTATACAAAAGGAGAACCAACGGGATTGACCGCTGAATTTCTCGAATATATGCTTTCTGATGAAGTACAAGAGCATATCGTCGGGGATCTGGGTTATATTCCAATTTCCATCATGCAGGTGGAAAGAGATTGGGAAGGCAACATCGTCGAGTAATCTTTACACAAAATTTACACAAGCTTTAACAGAAATTGATGTTGAACCGATAAACTAATGGTTATGAGTTTAGTTTGATTTTTGAGGAGGAACCCTCGTGGAAAATGTAAAAGAAGTGTTAACAAAAAAATCCAAGCGCGCAAGAATGGAACAAAGAGGAAAGCTGGTTAGCTTTCTATGTATTGCGTTGATTGTATTGGTTGTGATCTCCATTTTTTATTTCGTTGCTAGCCGTGGATTAGCGACATTCTTTGTAGACAAAGTCAATGTTTTCGACTTTTTGTTTGGTACGCAATGGAATCCAAGTGCTGTTGGTCCTGATGGCCAACCATTAGTAGGTGCTTTACCGATGATACTTGGTTCGTTCTTCGTAACCTTCCTATCAGCGATCGTCGCAACACCATTTGCGATCGGTGCAGCAGTCTTTATGGTGGAGATCTCCCCTCGTAACGGAGAGAAGATTTTGCAGCCCGTCATCGAACTATTAGTCGGTATTCCTTCTGTAGTTTATGGTTTTATCGGTTTGTCTGTCATTGTACCAGCAGTCCGTTCTGTTTTTGGCGGTACAGGGTTTGGGATCTTGGCGGGGACCTTTGTCCTATTTATCATGATTTTGCCGACAGTGACTACGATGACTGTCGATGCATTACGGGCAGTCCCTCGGCACTACCGTGAGGCATCCTTAGCTTTAGGTGCAACACGCTGGCAAACGATCTATAAAGTTGTTTTACGAGCAGCTGTCCCTGGGATTTTAACGGCAGTTGTTTTCGGAATGGCTCGCGCATTTGGGGAAGCATTGGCGATCCAAATGGTTATCGGTAATGCGGCATTGATGCCGACGAGCTTAGTGACACCTGCATCAACATTGACATCGATCTTAACCATGGGTATTGGGAATACGATCATGGGAACAGTCCAAAACAACGTTCTATGGTCATTAGCCTTGATTCTCTTATTGATGTCCTTACTATTTAACATTGTCATTCGCTTTATTGGGAAGAAAGGAGCATTGAAATAATGAATGCAAAACGTTCTGATAAAATTGCTACCGGCGTCTTGTATGCTGTTGCTGGAGTCATTGTTTTGATTTTGGCTTCCTTACTATTGTACATTTTGGTACGTGGTATTCCCCATATCAATTGGGAGTTTCTGACTTCTTCTTCAAAAGCGTATCAAGAAGGTGGCGGGATCGGCATCCAATTGTTCAATTCCCTATACTTGCTTTTAGTGACAATGATCATTAGTTTTCCGATTTCTTTAGGAGCGGGGATCTACTTATCAGAATATGCGAAGAAAAACTGGTTGACGGATATCATTCGGACATCGATCGAAATCTTGAGTTCACTGCCTTCTGTGGTTGTCGGTCTTTTTGGTTTCTTGGTCTTTGTTATCCAGTTTGGTTATGGCTTTTCGATCATTTCAGGTGCCTTGGCATTGACTTTCTTCAATTTGCCACTATTGACTAGAAATGTGGAAGAATCTCTACAAGCGATTCATTATACGCAGCGTGAAGCGGGCTTGTCTTTAGGCTTATCCCGTTGGGAAACTGTCACACGCATCATTGTTCCAGAAGCAACACCAGGGATTTTGACTGGGGTCATTCTAAGTTCTGGTCGGATTTTTGGTGAAGCGGCAGCGCTGATCTACACTGCAGGACAAAGTGCACCGGCCCTTGATTTTACCAACTGGAATCCATTGAGTGTTTCCAGCCCGATCGGTCTTTTCCGACAAGCGGAGACGCTGGCAGTCCATATTTGGAAAATCAATACAGAAGGTACGATGCCTGATGGCGCTCAAGTTTCAGCCGGGGCTTCCGCGGTATTGATCATTGCCGTCTTGCTATTTAACTTTGGCGCCCGTGCAGCTGGCAAACGGTTGTACAAGAAAATGACGTCAGCATAAGGAGAATGACAGTATGAACGATTACAATTGGGACGATCGAAATATCATTACCTTCGATAAACCAGAAGATGTGGCGCTTTATACCACTGACTTGCATGTATGGTATGGATCAAATGAAGCCATCAAAGGCATTGATCTACAATTTGAAAAAAATAAAATCACCGCATTGATCGGACCTTCCGGTTGCGGTAAATCAACGTATCTGCGTTCTTTGAATCGAATGAATGATGGGATCGCAAACACGAGAGTCACAGGAAACATCATGTATAAAGGAGTCGACGTCAATACAAAAGAAGTCGATGTCTTCGAAATGCGCAAGCGGATCGGCATGGTTTTCCAACGACCAAATCCTTTCAGTAAATCGATCTATGACAATATCGCCTTTGCTTTACGCCGTCATGGAGAAAGAAACAAAAAGAAATTGGATGAAGCAGTCGAAACCAGCTTGAAACAAGCGGCTCTTTGGGATCAAGTAAAAGACAGTTTAGATAAAAGTGCTTTGGCATTATCTGGTGGACAGCAGCAACGTCTGTGTATCGCTCGAGCAATTGCGATGAAACCAGATATCTTACTTCTAGATGAACCAGCTAGTGCCCTTGATCCAATCTCGACCGGGACAGTGGAAGAAACTCTTATCAACTTGAAAAACGACTATTCTATCATCATCGTGACCCATAATATGCAGCAAGCTGCTCGGATCAGCGATTATACTGCCTTTTTCTACTTAGGAAATGCGATCGAGTACGATGAGACCCGTAAGATATTTACTCGTCCAAAAATTAAAGCAACAGAAGATTACGTATCCGGTCATTTTGGCTGAGCCGATTCGATCAGTAAACGGAGGCAAAACAATGGCAGAAGAAATTATTACATCGAAAGATCTGCATTTATACTACGGAAAAAAAGAAGCATTAAAAGGAATCGACCTTTCCATCAAAAAAGGCGAGATCACTGCAATGATCGGACCTTCAGGATGTGGGAAATCGACCTACTTGCGTTCTCTTAATCGAATGAATGATTTGATCCCTGGTGTGACAATTACAGGAAGTGTTGTCTATAAAGGGAAAGACATTTATAGTCCAAAGCAAGACATCGTTGATTTGCGCAAAGAAATCGGGATGGTTTTTCAACAACCGAATCCTTTTCCCTTTTCAATTTACGAAAATGTGATTTATGGGTTAAAATTAAAAGGAGTCACGGACAAGGAGATTCTTGATAAGACGGTAGAAGAAAGCCTGAAAGCAGCTTCTGTCTGGGAAGATGTCAAAGACAAACTTCACCAAAGTGCGCTTTCTTTATCAGGTGGACAACAGCAGCGGGTTTGTATCGCTCGGGTATTGGCTGTCGATCCAGAAATCATTTTGCTGGATGAACCAACCAGTGCGTTAGACCCCATTTCATCAGGGAAAATCGAGAATACCCTTCTAGCACTGAAAGAACGCTACACCATGATCATCGTGACCCACAACATGTCACAAGCTTCAAGAATCTCAGATAAAACCGCGTTCTTTTTGGACGGCAACTTGATCGAGTTCAATGACACGAAAAAAGTGTTCCTAAGTCCAAGCAAAAAAGAAACAGAAGATTATATCTCAGGAAGATTTGGTTAGGAGGAAAAGGGATGTTGCGTACACAATTTGAAGAAGAATTATTAAATTTACACAATCAATTTTATGAAATGGGGATGCTAGTCAGCAGTGCCATTCATAAATCTGTGCGAGCATATGTCAGACATGACAAAGAAATTGCGCAGGAAGTAATTGAAAATGATTTGGCGATCAACAATATGGAAGTTCGTTTAGAAAAAAAGAGCTTTGAGATGATTGCTTTGCAACAACCAGTAACGACCGATCTACGAATGATCATTACTGTAATGAAAGCCAGCTCTGACTTGGAGCGAATGGGGGATCATGCGGTATCCATCGCGAAGTCAACGATTCGGGTCAAAGGTGAAACGCGGATTGCTGAAATCGAAAAAGAAATCTCTGATATGTCGGATTATGTCAAGAAAATGGTCGATAATGTTTTAGTGGCGTATGTAAAGACCGACCAAGAAGATGCCCGTATGATCGCTCAAATGGACGATCGGGTCAATGAATATTACAAAGACATTTATTACAAAACGATCGAGAGTATGAAAGAAAATCCAGAAACAGTTGTCAGTGGGACCGATTATTTGTCTGTTGCTCAATACTTGGAACGAATCGGTGACTACGTTACGAATATTTGTGAATGGATCGTGTATCTTGCTACTGGGAAAATCAGTGAATTGAATACAAACCGTACGGAAATGATATAAGAAACCAGCTTGGGTTCTTGATCACATATCTCTTTTAAAAGAGATGGGACGGACCGTCGAAAGAAGTTGTCCTTTAAGAAGTAACTTCTCTCGGCGGTCTTTTTGATTTGAAAGAATCGCTTCAATCGATGATGTGAACAGGATAGGCAAATTAGAAATTGGCTCCTCCATAAAGATGGCCAATGGAAATCGATTCTATCGTCCCTGAAATTTACTAGTTGAGCCGTCTATTCTTTTCGTCGCCGACCTGCAGTGAAAGGAGCAATCACTCATTTACTCTAGCAGGCCTATTCCTTAAGAATTCTACTAGCTGAAACTTTTGTTTCTATTGGTTTTTCGTGGTACTGTTAATAATAGGAAGATCGTTTTGAGCCTAGAGGAATGAAGAAAAAGTGTCGGTTTTGCTTGCCAATCTGCAGATTGAGAAAAACTTGGTACTTAAGACCTATGACACTTTCGCTAAAACAAGGCATAATAGGTTCGTAAGCTAAACTTGCAATCACACATTTGCTGAAGGAGGCAATTTCCATGAACGAAAGAGAACGTATATTGGATCTAGTAAAAAAAGGTGTGCTTTCTACAGAAGAAGCCTTAGATTTACTAGAAGGTATGGCAAAAGCCAAAGACGAAAAACAAATTAACAAAGCTGCTGCTGAGGTAACCGCGGATAAGAATGCGACAAGCCCATTTGATGATACTGAAAACGACGATGAGATGTTCACGTTTGACAGCGAAGAAAAACTTCGTCAAAACGAAGCGCAAGACAAAGAAAATCTTGAAAAGATTCTCGATGGCTTAGCAACGGAAGCCAACCAAGCATCTGCTGAGTTGGACGAAATCAATGCTGAAATTCTTGGCGTCAAAGAAGAATTAAAAGAAGCACAAGAAACACTGATGCAATTGAACACCAAAGAAGAGTTGGATCAATTGTCAGAAGATGAATTGGCTACGCGTCACGAAACAGAAGCGACCATTACTGCCTTGGAAGAAACCTTAGATGGTTTATCTGAAGAAAAAGCAGAATTGGAAGCAAAATTAAAAAATATTCGCAAAGACCAATGGTCTCAAACAAAAGAAAAAATTTCTCAAAAATTAGATATTCCAGAGGATTGGAAAGAGCAAGCGACTGACACCTTTAACCAAGTAAGTGAAAAAATGGTCGATGCCAGCACACACTTCGGACACTTCTTGAAGAAAACAGTTCGGGCAGTGACAGAGTCAGTCAATGACAACATGGAATGGAAAGACATCAACTTGAAAGTTCCTGGTGTTGCAGCGACAAAATTTGAGCACACATTCAGCTATGACGAAACGGCAGCGACATTGATCGATGTGAAATTGGCAAACGGCAATGTTTCCTTCCAATTATGGGATGAACCAGGTGTCAAAGTAGATGCCAAAATCAAACTATATGGTAAAATGGATGCGGCGGAGCCTTTCGATGCTTTTGAAGCAAGAAGCCAAATCAATGTCGATGATGAACGCATCTCTTTCCAAATTCCTAACAAACGCATTCGTGCCGATCTCGTTTTCTACTTGCCAAAACGTACCTATGATCATGTGGCAGTGAAATTGCTGAACGGCAATGTTACATTCAATGAATTGGATGCGAAAGATGTCTATACAAAATCAACAAACGGCAATATCGATTTCCGCAAAGTAAACGCATCGATGTTAGAGATTGAAGGCGTGAATGGAACGATCACTGTTCAAGAGGGTGAGATTTTAGATGCCATTATCGAAACGGTGAACGGCGACGTTACGTTGACAGCAACGCCTCAAAATACCGGCATTTCTTTAGTAAACGGTAATATCCGTGTGACCTATAAGGAAGAAACGGTTCAAAAATTAAACGCCAGCTCTGTAAATGGGAATGTCAAAGTAGCATTACCGACAGGAATCGGTTTTGAAGGGATCGCAAAAACAAGTTTAGGTAGCATCAACAATCGTTTAAGCGAGATGGAAGTTGTGCGTGAGAAAAAAGAACGCCTAAACCAACTATTGCAATTCCGTCGGGTTGCCGATAAAGTCGCACAAATCGATCTATCCACAACAACAGGAAATGTCTTTATCAAAGATACAGACAAATAAGAATCGCTGGGTTTACACTCATTAAAGAAAAGAAGGAAGGTGTAGATAAATGAACAAAAAATTAACAAAATCAGCCAATAACGTTGTCATTACAGGTACTCTAGGGGGTCTGGCAGAATACTTGCGAATCGATCCAACCATCGTTCGCGTGATCTATGTCTTTCTATCTTTAGTGACTGCTGGATTCCCTGGAATCACTTTATATATCATCATGGCGGTCTTGATTCCTTCAGGACGCAAGAGCACCTCAGGATATGGCTACGACAATCACTACTACAAACAAAACAAATACAATGAAGCAAATCGTCCCCGTAAAGAAGCGGAAAAGGTGGAGGATGAGGACTGGAGTGACTTCTAGTGTCTTATTTTCAACGGCTTATCATGAATACACTGACGTTTGTCACATTGGCGGTTCTATTACCAAATATGATCCATGTTCAAAGCATTATGACTGCAGTGATCGCCAGTTTCGTACTGTCGATACTGAATGCTTTGATTAAACCAATTCTGATCGTCATTTCATTTCCATTGACTTTACTGACGCTTGGGTTTTTCACCTTTGTGATCAATGCGCTCATGCTGAATTTGACTTCGTATTTTGTTGGGTCAGCCAACTTCGGCTTCTCCTCGTTTGGGGCTGCACTATTAGTGGCGCTGATCATGTCAGTGATCAATATGATCGTGACCGAACACCATATCGAAAAATATTCACGTTAAAAAGACGTTTCACGTTTTCTCCACTAACTATGAAGCTAGTGGAGAAACGGAAACGTCTTTTTTTAGTTTAACTGTTCTTCTTTGATGGCTGCCAGGTACGTATCTACTGCCTGTAACGTTTCATCAAGCGCTCCTTTTTCAAAAGGTGAACGCAAATGAGCAAGAGCCAGGATCTCAAGGAATGTTTTCGTGCCGCCGACTTCGCAGATGGCCAAATAATCTTGCCAAGCGGTTTCGTCTTTTGCCACGATGAATCGATACCAAAATTGGAACGCACACACTTGCGCCAATGTATAATCGATATAATAGAAAGGTGATTCAAAAATATGCCCCTGTCTAAACCAATACAAGCCACGATCAAGGTCCGGATATTCGGAATAATCCCGCTCAGGACAATATTGACGTTCTAATTCCCGCCAACGGGCTTTGCGCTGCGCAGGTGACCATTCGGGATGCTCATAAACGTCTTGCTGGAAGTGATCCACTAAAACGCCATAAGGCAGAAATTGCAGGCTGCTAGCAAGATGCGCAAATTTGTATTTTTCTGTTTCTTCTTCGAAAAAAGCATCCATCCATGGCCAGGCGATAAATTCCATCGACATTGAATGGATCTCGCAAGACTCATAATTGGGAAAGAGAATTTCCGGTTCTTTGACCCAACGAGAGCGAAAGGCTTGAAACGCGTGGCCAGCTTCGTGGGTCAAAACATCGACATCGCCAGAAGTGCCGTTAAAGTTGGCAAAGATAAATGGCGATTGATAGTCTTGGATAAACGTACAATAGCCGCCAGATTGTTTGCCTTTTTTGCTTAGTAGATCAAGTAGGTCATGCTCGAGCATAAAATCAAAAAATTCGCCAGTTTCAGGGGATAGTTCCTGATACATCACACGGGCTTTTTCTACTAGTTCTTCAGGAGTTCCTTTAGGCTCTGCGTTACCACTAGGATAAACAAGCGGCAGGTCGGTAAAGGTTGCCTGAGTCAATTGATTACGCTGCGCCTGTCTTTGGTATAGTTTTTGGGCGATTGGGACGACTTTTTCTAAAATTTCCCGACGATAGGTCTCGATCATTGAACGATCATAGTCCCAACGATTCATTTGGGTATCCGCAAAGGCGACGTAATTTTCAAAGCCGAGCTTGTGGGCGATCTCGGTACGAACCTTGACCATCTCGTCATAAATTTGATCAAAACGGTCTTCATTTTCCGTGAAGAAAGCCGTTTGTTTTTCAAACGCTTCTTTTCGAACACCGCGATCTTTGTTTTCGGTAAATGGTCGCAGTTGTGCGAGGGTATAGGTTTCTCCTTGGAAGTCGATTTGGGCAGAAGCGACCAATTTGCTGTAATCAGAAGCCAATTGGTTTTCTTTTTGAAATAATTCGATCAAGGCCTCATCAAAAAGCTTCACACGGCTTTCGGCAAATAAAAAAAGTGTTTCTGGATATTCGGCTTTTAATTCATCTAAGACAGGTGAAGCCAGGAGTGCTTGATAGAATTGAAAATCCAGAGCTTCAAAATGAGGCTGGTATTCATTCCAAAAGGTGTCTTCTGCTTCATAAAAGGCATCGTTGGTATCGATCGAATAGCGCATCGAAGCCAAGTTCATTGCGGTATCGATCGTTCTTCTTAGTTCGTTCAAAGCATCAAGGGCTTGCTTCGCCTCCGAGAAGGTATCGGCTGACTGAAGGTTCGCTAATGCTTTTTTGAATGTTTCTTGATAGACTGGAAAATCAGGGCGTTGATACTTGTATGCTGAAAATTTCATTAAAAATCCCTCCTTAGTAAAATAATAACACAAACGAAAAAGAATGAGGACTTCTATTGGCGAAGGTAGTAACTTTACTGATAGAATGATAAAATAGAACCAGAGTGTCGTTTACAAGAAACAGCGGCAAGAATCATTGAGAAAAGAGGGAAAACCTATGGCAGAAACCGTCAAAGTCAGCGAGCTGGCGGAGGCTTTAAATTTAGAGATAGTTGAAGGAACTGAAAACAGTTTAGAAAGAGAAATCATTACCGGCGATATTTCCCGACCTGGTTTGGAATTGACGGGTTATTTTAATTACTATTCCCATGATCGTCTGCAATTATTCGGCAGCAAAGAGATCACCTTTGCGGAACGAATGATGCCAGAAGAACGCTTGATGGTGATGCGCAAAATGTGTGCTGAGGATACCCCAGGGTTTATCGTTTCTCGCGGCTTGGAAGTACCAGCAGAAATGATTCAAGCCTGCAAAGAACATGAGATCACAATTTTGCGTTCGCCCATCTCAACCTCACGTCTGCAAGGAGAGCTTTCTAGTTTCCTCGATGGGCGTTTAGCCACAAGAACCAGTGTCCATGGAGTATTAGTGGATGTCTATGGGCTAGGTGTTTTGATTCAAGGCGATAGCGGAATTGGGAAAAGCGAAACAGCCTTAGAGTTGATCAAACGTGGGCATCGGTTGATCGCTGACGATCGGGTGGACGTGTATAAGCAAGATGAATTGACTTTGGTAGGGGAACCGCCGAAAATCTTGCAGCACTTGATCGAGATCCGCGGGATCGGGATCATCGATGTCATGAATCTTTTTGGTGCCAGTGCCGTACGAGGGTATATGCAAGTTCAAGTAGCAGTGTATTTAGAAGCTTGGGCGAAAGACAAAAAGTATGATCGACTAGGAACCGATGATACGACGGTTGAAATTGGTGGCGTCGATGTACCACAAATCAAGATCCCGGTAAAAACTGGTCGAAATGTTGCGATCATTATCGAAGTCGCTGCCATGAATTTCCGAGCGAAAACGATGGGCTACGATGCAACGAAGACCTTTGAAAATCGATTGACGCAATTGATCGAAGAAAATTCTGGAAACTAGAGAGGATAAGATAGATGTTAGGTTTAGTAAATCGAGTCGCATTTGAACTATTTGGTTTGCCGATTTATTGGTATGCGATAATTATCGTATCAGGCGTGATCATTGCTATGTGGTTAAGCACGAGAGAGGCGGTTCGTGTCGGGCTCAAGCCAGATGATGTGACTGATTTTATGTTGATTGGATTGCCAGTAGCGATCATTGGTGCGCGGCTTTATTATATTCTGTTTGACTTGCAATACTACATTGATGACCCAAGTCAAATTTTCAATATTCGCTCTGGTGGGATCGCGATCTATGGCGCACTGATCGCCGGGGGGATCTGGCTATACTTTTTCTGCCAACGAAATTTTATTTCTCCCTGGACCTTCTTAGACATCGCCGCACCAAGTGTCTTATTGGCACAAGGCATCGGGCGTTGGGGCAACTTTATGAACCATGAAGCATTTGGCGCTGAAGTCAGCCGCTCCTTCTTAGAAAGTTTGTATATACCGAAATTTATTATCGATAATATGTATATTGATGAAGCGTATCGGCAGCCGACCTTTCTTTATGAATCGGTTTGGAACGTGATTGGATTTATCGTTTTGATCTTCTTGCGTAAGAAAACTGGGTTATTAAAAGAAGGCGAAGTCTTCTTGAGCTACTTGATTTGGTATGGATTCGGGCGCTTCTTTATTGAAGGAATGCGTACCGATAGTTTATACTTATTTGGTGGAATCCGTGTGTCACAGGCACTTTCCGCTTTATTGTTCTTCGGAGCGATCGCTTTAATGATCTGGCGCAGGAAAAAACAAGCGTTAAAGGATTACAACCGCAGCTTTGGTAAGAACCAAGCGATTATCTAAACAGTTATTTTATCGAAATTATGGTAAAATGATGAAGTGCATGAATTTGCGAAAAGGATAGAGGAGGTTTCCATAGTGAAACAGAAAATCGCCGTCTTAGGTCCCGGATCATGGGGGACTGCTTTGGCACAAGTCTTGTCTGAAAATGGACATGAAGTGACTATTTGGGGGAACAATCCCGCCCAAATCGATGAAATAAATACGTATCATACGAATCGGCATTATTTGCCAGATCTGAAGCTTCCTGAAAATATTCTAGGCTGTAAAGATTTAGAAGAGGCGATCCAAGGGGCAGATGCCGTCTTGTTTGTCGTACCAACTAAAGCGATTCGTGCCGTGGCACAAGAATTCACTAAGAAAACAACTGGCAAGCCAGTCATTATCCATGCCTCAAAAGGGTTAGAACAAGGCAGTCATAAACGAATCTCAGAAGTACTTGCCGAAGAGATCCCAGCTGATAAACGGCAAGAAATCGTTGTTTTGTCAGGACCATCTCATGCTGAAGAAGTCGCTGTCCATGATATCACGACGATCACGGCAGCTTCAGAAAATGAAGCGGCTGCTAAGTATGTACAAGAGCTATTTATGAATGATTACTTTAGAATCTACACGAATAACGATGTGATCGGTGTCGAAACTGGCGCCGCTTTGAAAAACATCATCGCCATTGGTGCCGGTGCTATCGCAGGACTTGGCTTTGGGGATGATGCGAAGGCAGCGATTATGACCCGTGGGTTAGCAGAAATCAGTCGTCTTGGTGTGGCAATGGGTGCCAATCCTTTAACCTTTATCGGATTGAGTGGGGTTGGCGATTTGATCGTCACTTGTACCAGTGTCCATTCACGGAATTGGCGTGCAGGAAACCTATTAGGAAAAGGCCATAGCTTAGATGAAGTATTAGACAATATGGGGATGATCGTTGAAGGAGTTTCAACCACAAAAGCTGCCCGCGAATTAGCAGAAGCTTTGTCGGTGGAAATGCCAATCACAGAAACGATTTATTCGGTCTTGTATGAAGGCAAAGACATCAAGCAAGCAGCTAAAGATATTATGCTGCGAGACGGCAAAGAAGAAAACGAATTTTCGGTAGATCAATCATTATGATTAAAGGAGCGAGTCACATGAATGTTAAAAAAGCAGTTATCCCAGCAGCTGGTCTAGGTACCCGATTTTTACCAGCTACAAAGGCAATGGCAAAAGAAATGTTGCCGATCGTTGACAAACCAACGATCCAGTTTATCGTGGAAGAAGCATTACAATCAGGGATCGAAGATATTTTGATCGTCACAGGGAAAGCAAAGCGTCCAATCGAAGACCATTTCGATGCCAATTTAGAATTAGAGATGAATCTAAAAGAAAAAGGCAAGACGGAGCTTTTGAAATTAGTGGAAGAAACAACTGACGTAAATCTTCACTTCATTCGCCAATCTCATCCAAAAGGATTAGGTCATGCCGTATTACAGGCTCGGGCATTTGTCGGAAATGAACCGTTTGTAGTTATGCTTGGTGATGACTTGATGGAAGATCAAGTACCGTTGACGAAACAGTTGATCGATAATTATGAAAAAACGCATGCATCAACGATCGCTGTCATGGATGTTCCTCATGAAGATACATCAAAATACGGGATCATTGATCCTGGTATGGAAGTTGAAAAAGGCTTGTTCAATGTCAAAAACTTTGTTGAAAAACCAGCGCCAGAAAATGCGCCAAGTGATTTAGCAATTATTGGCCGCTACTTGCTGACCCCTGAAATTTTTGATATTTTAGCCAATCAAGAACCAGGTGCTGGTGGCGAGATCCAATTGACGGATGCCATCGACACATTAAATAAAACCCAACGCGTGTTTGCTCATCAATTTACCGGCAAGCGTTACGATGTTGGAGACAAATTCGGTTTCTTAAAAACAAGTATCGAGTATGGTCTAGTGCACCCTGAAGTCAAAGACAGCTTGAAAGAGTATTTGATCGAGTTAGGAAAAGAACTAGCTCCGGCTCAAAAAGAAGTCAAAGAAGCACCGAAAGCGTCAAAAAAATAACAAAAACTCCTAAACAAGGCGATTTCTGATGAAATTGCTTTGTTTTTTTATTATTTCTCGTTGAAAGCGGATAATTTTCTTAAAAATGCAGTCTTTTATTTGTAGAAAGTGCAGTGAAATGCTATTCTTAATATAAGTAAATGGGGAAAGGAGCCATTCTATGTCAGGAGGAGAACTAGCTGCATTGATTGCTGCGATTGCATTTGTCGTATTGGTCATTTTCGTCGTTCGTTTGTTGATGCAAGTCAGCAAGACAATGACCAAAGTAGACAAAACGGTCGAAGAAGCAAACACAACCATCCGTGTCATTACCAAAGACGTTGATATTCTCTCAAAAGAGGTTGAAGGTCTATTGGTAAAAACGAATGAGCTTTTACAAGATGTGAACGGAAAAGTCGCAACCATCGATCCTTTGTTCACAGCAGTTGCAGATCTAAGTACCAGTGTTTCAGAACTAAATGTTTCTGGAAAAAATTTAATTACGCGCGTGGGTAGTCTTGGCCGGACCACTGCCAAAGCAACGGTAGCTGGAAAAGTCGGTCAAACAGCCATGAAATTTTTCAAAGACAAAAATAACCAAAAATAAAAGGAGGACTTTCAATGAGTAAAAAAGGCGGATTTTTATTAGGAGCAATCATCGGAGGAACAGCGGCAGCAGCAGCAGCACTTTTGTTGGCGCCAGAATCTGGTAAAACATTAAGAAATAAATTAGCAAAACAAGCAGACGATTTATTAGATAAAGCATCTGATTATGGTGATTTAGCCAAAGAAAGAAGTACGGATCTTGTCGATATCGCTAAAGATAAAGCGGCAAAACTAAGCGAGCAAGCATCTGACTTCACCGGTTCTTTAACAGCGAAAGTCGATGACTTGAAAGAAACAGCAGCTGGTTCATCCGAAGAAACCGTTGAAGAGTTAAAGAAACAAGCAGGTGATCTATCAGAACGCTTCAAAAAATCAGCGAGCGATGTGAAAGAAACAGCGAAAGATGCCAAAGAAGATGCAGATGATACAGTCCAAGATATCATTATTGATGCAAAATCTTCTGCAGCGGATATGAAACAAACCGTCAAAGAAGGGGCACAAGAAGCAAAACCTGTCGTTGAAGAAGCCAAAAAAGACGGTCAAGCAGCAGCTGCTGATTTGAAAAAAGAAGCTGGAAAGGCAGCGGATGATGCCAAAAAAACAGCGAAAGCAGAAACAAAAGAAGCTAAAGCTGACTTGGAAGATGCCAAAGAAGAATTAAAAGACACATTAGAAAAAAACAACCCAGAAGCATAAGTAAGGATAAAACTTGATTGCTTTAAAAGATAAAAACGTTCGCCAATTAAATCGGCGAACGTTTTTTTGTGATTTCAGTAGTTATTCGTTTGATGCTTGGGTGATTTCCCAATCGCAAAGTTGATAGAGCCAATCCTGCAGGTGACTGAATGAAAAACCAATTTCCTCAGCGAGATCAACATTGATCGAATAAGCAGGTGTACCATTGTAAGGGCCTTGGTCGCCTGTTTCTGAAAAGAGCGGGGAAAGACCAGTTTTTTTCGTTACGTATTGCAGCACTTCTTCTAAGGAAACTGTACCTTTTGACGCACCATTGATGGGGCCTGTGAACGAGCTAGTGCCTAGAAACGCTAAAAATTTACCAGCTTCTTGGGCATCCACAAAGCCCATTTGATGCGTTAGATTATCGACAGCCATTGGCTTTTGCTTTATCAGATGGTCAATGTAAAAGGTAAAACGTTTTGTGTAATCATCTGCACCGATCACATAAGGAAAGCGGACAAAAACGGACGGGATCTGACTGTATTTTTGGGTCAGGATCTCTTCCACGGTTCGCTTGCCTTGTGCATAATCGACCTCCTCAGAGCTGACCAGTCTGAAGGGTTCTTTAGCAGGGTCAAAATCCGCTTCAATCAAATCGAAGTGTAATTCATGATACGCAGACATTGAGCTAGTAACGATGTAGCGCTTGGGTGTGACATGACGCAGTAGAATCTCAATGTCGTTAGAAGTATAAGCAATATTGTCAAAAATGACATCATAGGTTTCTTTTGTCAATGCCGTTTTGATACTTTCTTCGTCCGTACGATCGAAGATGATTCTGTTGACTTGATCGCCAAAGGAATCTTTCGTGTTCCCTCGGGTAGCGATCGTCACGTCCAATCCTTGATCAATTAGTGATTGGACCAAATATTTACCGAAAAAACGTGTGCCGCCTAAAACCAACACTTTTTTACTCATAAGAACACTCCTTTTCATGTAATGCCAACAAGTTGCGCCGTTTCATTAGGAAAATCAAGATAAGATCAATAATTCTTTTGCTGTTTTGGTAAAAGGTACACAGCCATCTGCTGTGACATACACACAGTCTTCAATGCGGACACCGACCTGATCTGGTAAATAAATGCCCGGTTCGATAGAGAAGCACATGCCTTCTTCGATCACTAAATCATTGCCAGTGATCAAAGAGGGGAACTCATGAACCGTGGTCCCGATGCCGTGACCTAGACGATGGTTGAAGTAGTCGCCGTAGCCATAGCCAGTAATCACATCACGAGCGATCTTGTCTAATTCTCCAGCGGTGATCCCAGGTTTGACCGCTGCTTGCGCTGCTAGTTCTGCTTCAAGAACGATGTCATAAATTTTTCTTTGTAAGGCAGTCGGTTCTTTATAGGCAACCGTTCTGGTTGCATCACTGCAATATCCTTTCCAAACGACCCCTAGGTCAAACAAGACAAGTTCATTGGCAGTCACTTTGCGGTCACCAGGTACGCCATGAGGACTTGCTGCATTGGCACCAGCTAACACCGTTGTATCGAAGGACATATGGGAAACCCCACGCTTTTTCAACTCGTACTCAATTTCTGCCACGATTGCCATTTCGCTGACGCCTTCTTTGGTGGCAGCAAATCCAATCTCAAAAGCAACGTCTGCCCAGTTGCCAGCTTCTAGCAAGGTGTCAATTTCAGCAGCCGTTTTAGTTAACTGCATTTTTTGAATGACCGGAGTCACATCTAAAGAAAAATCGGTCTGTGGCAAAAACCGTTTCAATGCTTCATAGCGCTCGACGGAAAGGTCATTTTTTTCTAGTGCCAAGGAAGAAACTTGGTAACGAGAGGTCAATTCCTGACAGATTTTCGCCCAAGGGTCTTCGCTATCGAGATAACCGATAATGTCAAAAGGCCAGCCGCTATTTTTTGCTTCTTCTACTTCCAGAGCTGGTGTGAAAAGAAAGGGATCTTTTCCAGGTGCGACAAACAAAGCAAGGACCCGTTCATGAGGTTCACTTTTAAAACCTGAAAAATAAGCGATCGTTGCTGGATTAGAAATATAGGCAACATCTGCGCCATTGGTTTTCAACCAGCCATTTAACTCATTGATTTTTTTATCATTCATTTGAAAAAACCTTCTTTCAAGTATTCTTTTTCTATTTTATCATGCTTTCGAAGAGAATAGGGGCGGGGAAAGTAGGAAATTGCTAAGTTTTCATGAAAACAAAATTAAAACGGTTGCAAATACGGAAAAAATTTGCTATCCTAACAAAGAAATGTAAATAAGATTTTCTGAAAATAGAATAAGGGAGATATATCATGGAAAAACAAACAATTACGATTTATGATGTTGCACGGGAAGCGAATGTATCGATGGCAACTGTTTCACGGGTAGTCAACGGAAATCCAAATGTAAAACCAGCAACTCGTAAGAAAGTGCTGGAAGTGATCGACCGCTTGGATTATCGTCCAAACGCAGTTGCTCGAGGGTTAGCAAGTAAAAAGACCACGACTGTTGGTGTCATCATTCCTGATGTCAGCAATATGTTCTTCTCATCACTTGCTCGTGGGATCGATGATGTAGCGACCATGTATAAATACAATATCATCTTAGCCAACTCTGATGGCGATACTATGAAAGAAGTCAACGTTTTGAACAACTTGTTAGCAAAACAAGTGGACGGCGTTATCTTCATGGGTCATCGCATCACGGATGAAATTCGCGGGGAATTCTCTCGCTCAAAAACACCAGTCGTTTTAGCTGGTTCGATCGATCCTGATGAACAAGTAGGAAGTGTCAATATCGATTACACAGCAGCTGCCAAAGATGCTGTTTCATTATTGGCGAAAAACAATCAAAAAATCGCTTTTGTCAGCGGTGCTTTGATCGATCCAATCAATGGCCAAAACCGCTTGAAAGGCTATAAAGAAGCCTTGAAAGAAAACAACCTTGAATATTCTGAAGGGTTGATCTTTGAATCACCATACAGCTTTAAAGAAGGCTTAGCCTTAGTTGATCGCATCATCAACAGTGGTGCGACAGCAGCTTATGTCACAGACGATGAGTTAGCCATCGGCGTCTTAGATGGTTTGTTAGACAAAGGTGTTAAAGTTCCTGAAGATTTCGAGATCATCACCAGCAACAATTCATTATTGGCTGAAGCCGCTCGTCCACGCTTATCAAGTGTGACGCAACCATTGTATGATATGGGTGCCGTTGCGATGCGTCTATTGACAAAAATGATGAACAAAGAAGATGTAGAACAAAAAACGATCGTCTTGCCTTACGGTATTTCAGAAAAAAGTTCTACGAAATAAGCAGCGATTTGATCAAACGATCAGTGGAACAACGCCTTGTTGTTCCACTTTTTGCTTCAACGATCGTTCGTGTGAGGAGAAAATCTATGGATTTTCTCCTCACACTTTTTTTTTTGCATAAAAAAACTGATCAGCACAAGGCTGATCAGTCATCATTATTGTTGGTATTTTGTTGATTATTGTCTTGCTGTTCCTCATCGTCATCTTCATCATTTGCCGTAGGTGTAACATTGTTGGATCCGTTATTCGATGATGTATTCGACGAACGATTGGTTGAACGGCTAGAAGATGCTTTTTTCCAATAGTCAGCATAGTTTGCATCTGAACCACCGAGTCCAAATTTGAAATCGACCGTATCTGGTCCGCCAGTGGCCCAATACGAAGTAACGGTACTGCTTGGATTCGTATAGGTTCGATTATCGACTCGCACGGTTCCTCCTGGTTGGGTACCAGTAAACTTGGAAACTTGAGCTTTTTTGACATCACTAGAAAGTTCAAACTTCTGATTCACACCAAAGACTTCTTGGTTTGTTTGATAAATACGATTGATCAAGTAAGCCATATAGTTAGCTGTCCGAGTTCCTGCAGCGCTATCGGTCCCTTTATTGTCATCTCGACCTGACCAGCTGCTGATGGTGATCGATGGGGTGGAGACGACTAGCCAAGAGTCCGACCAGTTGTTGGTGGAACCAGTTTTTCCGACCCAATCGGCATTTCCGAGGTTCCAATCCAATCCGCTGATAACCGATTTAAAGGAACTGGTTTTTTGCTCATCGATGACACTACGCATCATGTCGGTCATGATGGAAGCCGTCGCTTCTGAAAAGACATGGACAGGTTTGGCTTCATGCTGGTAAAGCACTTCGCCTTCATTGTCTTTGATTGATTCGATGATATAGCCTTGCTGATAAACACCATTATTGGCAAATGTTTGGAAGCCATTCGTTTGATTCAAGACTGTGACATCTGTAACCCCTAATGGCGCTGATTCATACGCCCAGCTATTATCTTCGGGATAGCCCATTTTGCTTAAATAATTTGTGTAGGCATAAAAATGATCGCCTTCTTTTTCCCAAAGATCTTGGAAAATATTTGTCGCTGCGATATTACTGGAAACCTCCAATGATTCACGAATCGACATAAAAGTATTGGTTCCACGGTTTGTGGCATTGACGATCGGCTCACCGGCGTTTTCTCCTGTCCGCCATTTTGCGGCATAGTCAGAAACCATCGATTCAGAGCCCATTAAGCCACTTTCGATCGCCGGTCCGTAAACCAGCATGGGTTTGATACTTGAACCTGCTTGGCGTTTGGCATCAAAGGCATGGTTGAATTGATTGTCAGCATAGTTACGACCGCCAATAAAGCCTAGTACTTTCCCAGTGGCGTTGTCCATCATGACATTACCGACTTCGATGGTGGAGTCACCCCAGTTGTCTAGCATATAGCCGTATTTGTCGACGGCATCTTGCATCGCATTATAAATATCTTTATCGATCGTTGATGTGACGGTATAGCCGCCATTAACAAGTTTTTGCTGCGCCAATTCGAAGTATTTTTGATAGGTTTCCTCTTTGGCGTATTCTTCGTCACTGACATCATCTTCATCTGCCAGCTGTTTGGCAATAATGTCTTTTGCTTCATTTAACACAGTGTAATAAAGGAAGCTTTGATCCGTTTGTTCAATGGCTTCTTGTTTTTTGAAGTCTTGCTTTAAGTCATAATTAAGCGCCTCTTCGTATTCTTCTTTCGTGATATCGTGGTTACGATACATACTGAAGAGCACGAAGTCTTTTCGTTCTAAGCCAGCGGTCAAGTTTTCCTTGATCTCACCCGTATTTGTATAAGGGCTGTAGACGATCGGGCTTTGTGGCAGACCCGCAATAAAGGCTGCTTGCGGTAAAGACAGGTCAGCTGCGTTGACGCCAAAAATTCCTTGCGCCGCTTCTTGCACACCTGCGATATTTTGCCCTTTATTGTTTCGACCAAAAGGGGAGATGTTTAAATACATAGTGACGATCTCATCTTTATCGAAAAATTTCTCCACTTCCATGGCTAATAAAATCTCATTGGCTTTGCGTTTAAAGGTCGTTTCACTGGAAAGGATTTGTTGTTTTACCAGCTGCTGGGTCAAAGTGGAACCCCCGCTGCCGCCAAAGCCTGTCGCTTCTGATAATAATGCCCGCACGACTGCTTTTGGTACGACCCCATTATGAATATTAAAATATTCGTCCTCTGTTGCGATGATCGCTTTTTTCAAATAATCTGAAATTTGATCGGAATTAACCGACGTTCGCATTAGATCCGAGCGAATCGTTGCGATTTTGCTGCCATCAGCGTATGCAAGTTGAGAAGTCTCTGTGATGTCGGTCAATTCTTTTTGTAACTCATCTTTAGAAGGAGCTGCGGTATCTTCCACAAGAAAAGCAAAGTAGCCGGCACCGATCCCTAAGGCTAAAGAACCGCCTAGAACCAGCAAAGAAATAGCAACTAAGAACAAGGCATGTAAAACCCTAAGACTGATGTTGAAATAGAACCAGCCTCTATTTTTGTTTTCTGTATTCTTTTGATTTTTCGTTTTCTGGGACAAAAAGAGTCACCTCAATAAATTAGAATAGATTCCGTGTAATTATAGCAAAAAACAAGGCGCTTGGGTAGCACCCTATCTGTTATCGAAAGAAGTGTGCGAGAAAATGCCAGTTGGTGTTTGTATTGAACCAGCGATAATAAAGGAAAATGAACGGATTTGCCTAAAAGTTTCTTTTTTGGTAAAGGACTTTGAGAGAAAGACTTTTCATTGACCTCTTTTTCAGTTAAGATGAACAATGAAGCAATTATTAGGAGGAGAAAGAATGAGTACAGACTTTTTTGAAGAGCTAAAGCAACGCGGATTAGTTCATCAGACCACAGACGAAGCAGCCTTGACCAAACAATTAAATGAAGAGTCTGTGAAACTATATATCGGCTTTGATCCTACCGCAGATAGCCTGCATATTGGTCATTTATTGCCTATTTTGATGTTGCGCCGTTTCCAACAAAACGGACATGTGCCGATCGCATTAGTTGGTGGCGGTACAGGAATGATCGGTGACCCATCCTTTAAAGATCAAGAACGTCAATTAAACACATTGGATACCGTTTTGGAATGGTCACAAAGTATCAAAAGCCAATTATCTCGCTTTATTGATTTTGATGACCAAGAAAATCCTGCCATCATTGCCAATAACTATGAATGGTTAGGGGAATTGAAACTGATCGATTTCTTACGGGACACGGGGAAAAACTTTACCATCAACTACATGATGAGCAAAGAAAGTGTCAAACGTCGGATCGAAACAGGAATTTCCTACACCGAATTTGCATACCAGCTTTTACAAGCCTATGACTTTTTGAACCTTTACGACAACCACGGTTGCTTGTTGCAATTAGGCGGTAGCGATCAATGGGGGAATATCACCTCTGGGATCGAATTATTACGTCGTGAGCGTGAAGTCCAAGGGTTCGGTTTGACTATGCCATTGATCACAAAAGCAGATGGAACGAAATTTGGGAAAACAGAAGGCAATGCGGTTTGGCTAGATGCCAAGAAAACGACGCCTTACGAGTTCTACCAATTCTGGATCAATACGGATGATCGTGATGCAGTCAAATTCTTGAAATATTTCACCTTCTTATCATTAGAAGAAATCGCTGCGATCGAAGCAGAGTTTAACGCTGCACCAGAATCTCGAGCAGCACAAAAAGCTTTGGCAAAAGAAGTCACTACTTTGGTTCATGGGGCAGAGGCTTATGAACAAGCCGTACGCATCTCAGCAAGTTTATTCAGTGGCAACATCAAAGAGTTGAACGCTGAAGAGATCGAACAAGGCTTTAAAGGGGTTCCTAGCCACCAGGTAACAACTGATGATTCTTTGAACATCGTTGAAGTATTGACAACTGCTAAAATCGAACCATCAAAACGTCAAGCAAGAGAAGACGTACAAAATGGGGCCATCTACATCAATGGGGAACGCGTCCAAGACCTAACGTACGAGCTCCAAGCAAGTGACCGGATCGGTGGGAAATACGTCGTGATTCGTCGTGGCAAGAAAAAATATTTCTTATTAACATTTTAATCGCAAAAAGCGAACCGCCCTGTTGGTTCGCTTTTTTCAAATTTTTGTAGAGGAAGGGTTTTTGTTGGAATGGGAAACATAGTGTTGAATGCCGCCGGCTTATTTGCCATGATTTTCTTAGGGTATTTTCTTAAGCGGCTAAATGTCCTTTCAAAAGCCGATGGCTCGATCTTATCCAAAATTATTTTGAATGTGACGTTACCGGCAGCAATCATTTTGAATTTAGCTTCAATGCAAGTACAAGTCAGTGCGCTTAGTTTGATTGTGATCGCGTTGATCATTACGATCGTCCAGATCCTCTTCGCATTTTTCTTGACCAAAAAAGAATCGAACACGTTGCAGCAGTTTGCGATGTACTGCGGGTCAGGCTTTAATATCGGCAATTTTGCGATTCCTTTTGCCCAAAGCTTTTATCCTTTAGGGATTCCGCTGATTTCGCTGTTTGATATGGGGAACAGCATCATGTTGGCAGGGGGAACGACGATTTTCATCGAATTCTTGATTGGAAAGCGGACGACGTTTGAACCAGGGAAAATCTTTTTGAATCTCCTGCGTTCGCCAACGTTTACCATTTATCTAGTGATGCTGATTATCCGCAGTGCGGATTGGAGGATTCCCGAAGCGGCATTGGCGCTTGTCCAACCAATCGGGATCGCAAATACGTTTTTGTCCATGTTTATGATTGGCTTATTTTTGGATTTCCGCTTACCGAAGCACACCACCCAAACTGTGATCAAAATTTTAAGCTTGCGGTACGGACTGGCATTCGTGCTGTTCGCAGCTTTCTATGTTTTACCAATCCCAGTTTTATTAAAGCCAGTTCTTTGTTTGTTAGTGTTTGCTCCAATTCCTTTATTCGGTGTCATTAATTCCGTGATTGCTGGAATGGAGGAAGAAGCGGTGGGGTTCGTTTCTTCCATTAGCTTTTTGATAAGTATGCCGCTAATGACGGGTGTTCTGATGTTATTTGGACTCGCTTGATAAAAAAATACGGCAATGAGCAAAATAATCGCTTTACAAGGCGCTTTTATCGATAATAGAGAAGACTAGATTTAGGAGGAAAAGAAAAATGTTGATTGGTTCACACGTTTCAATGAGCGGCAAAAAAATGCTTTTAGGAGCAGCAGAAGAGGCAGCTAGCTATCAAGCTACTACGTTTATGATCTATACCGGAGCTCCGCAAAACACGCGGCGCAAACCGATCGAAGAGATGCAGATCGCAGCTGGACAAGATTTTATGACGGAAAAAGGAATCTCGAATATCGTCGTCCATGCCCCGTACATCATTAATTTAGGCAATACCATCAAACCAGAAAACTTTGGCTTTGCTGTTTCGTTCTTACAAGAAGAAATCCAACGAGCCCAAGCTTTAGGTGCAACTCAAATCACATTGCACCCCGGTGCCCATGTCGGTGCAGGACCAGAAGCTGGGATCAAGCAGATCATTAAAGGCTTAAACGAGGTCCTTGAAAAAAATCAAACTGCCCAGATCGCATTAGAAACAATGGCAGGTAAAGGCACCGAGATTGGTCGCAGCTTTGAAGAATTGGCAGCAATTATCGATGGTGTCACCTTAAATGAAAAATTATCCGTTACACTAGATACTTGTCACACGAACGATGCTGGCTACAATGTCAAAGAAGACTTTGACGGCGTGTTAAACGAGTTTGACAAAATCATCGGGTTGGATCGCTTGAAGGTCATCCATGTCAATGATTCAAAAAATCCACAGGGCAGCCACAAAGACCGACATGCGAATATTGGTTTTGGCACGATCGGCTTTGAAGCCTTGAATAAGATCGTTCATCATGAGCAATTATCAGCGTTACCAAAAATTTTGGAAACACCCTATGTTGGCGAAGACAAAAAGAATAAAAAAGCCCCTTATGGCTATGAAATCGCGATGCTGCGGGAAAAGACCTTTGATCCTGAGCTATTGACGAAAATCATGGCGGGTGCTTAAACGGTTCATTTAACCATGAGCAGCTTATTATTGGAGGAAGAAAAATGGACTTTCAGTTGCTGATCGATGCCGCGAAGCAAAAACTGGGATTCAGACAGCTCTCTCAATTTGCAGAAGCAGGGAGTGTTGCGGCAGCTCTGGCTACTGCAGATGGACAGATTTATACAGGGATCTGTATCGATACCAGCTGTTCTATGGGTTTTTGCGCCGAACAGGTTGCGGCTGCGCAAATGATCACTGATGGTCAGCAGCGGGTGTTACAGATGGTTGCAATCAATTCGGCAGGTGAGCCGATCCCACCTTGTGGTCGTTGCCGTGAATTCATCAGCCAGCTGGATCCTGCCAACCATAACACGCAGGTCATGATCGCAGCAGGAAAAATCATGACGCTAGAAGAGCTGTTGCCTGTTGATTGGAAAGCATCAAAATAAAAAGAAGCCCCTTAGACTGAAGCGACCCCCAAAAGTTAGACCAAAAAATCTAACTTTTGGGGGTCGTTATTTGTATGGCAAAATATCCTTTTGAATTAAAACTAAAAATCGTTAAAGAATATCTTAGTGGCGTGGGCGGATATCGGTATCTTGCCAACAAATACGGTATTTCAAGCAAGTCTCAAGTAAGTAATTGGGTGAATGCCTATCGTGAATACGGAGAGGAAGGTCTATTGAGAAAGCATCAAAATCAGAAATATTCTGTTCAATTTAAGTTAAATGCGCTAGAGTTATATCAAACAAGTGAGATGTCCTATCGAGAAGTTGCTAGCACTTTAGAAATGAACAACCCTGCGCTTATTGCCAATTGGATGCGTAATTTCAGAGAAGCAGGTATTGAGGGGCTCTCAAAAGAGAAAGGGCGACCACTTACTTTGACTAGAAAAAAAGAAAACAAAAAAGAAAATACAACAACTGAAGAACGCGAGCGTATCAAGGCATTAGAAAAGCAAGTCCGATCCCTTCAAATTGAGAATGCCTTTTTAAAAGAGTTGAGGAAGCTGCGAAAACAGGAAGCCCAGCAAAGACGCAAGAATCAATCGCACGAATCATCGCCAGCCTCCGAGGATCATTCAAACTAGTTGAGCTTCTTGAAACATTGAAATTTCCTAAAGCAACCTATATGTATTGGCAGAAACGGTTTGACAGACCAAACCCAGACCAAGAAATTGAAGAAAAAATGCTTGAAATTCGCAAAGAGCATAAAGACTATGGCTGTCTGCGACTAAAAAAAGAATTAGAGAATCAAGGGATTCATGTCAATAAAAAGAAGATTCAACGCCTGATAAAAAAACTAGGTATCGAAGTAAAGTCTTACACTCGAAAATCTCGACGGTACAATTCTTATCGTGGGAAGGTTGGTACTGTCGCCAAAAATCGTATTCATCGTCGGTTTTATACAAATATCTGTCACCAAAAAATTACAACTGACACCACAGAGTTTAAGTATTATGAAGTAGACACCACAGGTGTCGTTCGTCAGAAAAAGCTGTATTTAGATCCTTTCATGGATTTCTACAATAGTGAAATTCTATCTTATCGGATTTCTGAAAAACCAAACGCACTAGCCATAATGGAAGGATTAGAAGAAGCAATCCAGATGACAAATGATTGTCCATTTCGTAGAACCTTCCATTCAGATCAAGGATGGGCCTATCAAATGAATGCTTATAAGAATAAATTGAAGCAGCATAAAATCTTCCAGAGTATGTCTCGTAAAGGGAATTGTTTAGATAACTCACCTATGGAAAACTTCTTTGGTTTATTAAAGCAAGAGATTTTTCATGGAGAAGTCTATCGGAGTTTAGATGAATTGAAAACAAAAATTGACCAATATATCTATTATTACAACCATAAACGCATCAAAAAGAAATTAAATTGGCGAAGTCCGGTTCAGTTTCGAGAAGCTGTAAAAACAGCTGTCTAACAGTTAATCTTATCGTACAAAAAAGGAGTGGATTTCTCCACTCCATAAAAGTCTAACTTTTTGGGGTCACTACAGACCGCTGTGTTCTAAGGGGCTTCTTTATTTTATCGATTCCATGGACGAGCTACGCTTTTGGATAAAAAAACTCCTCAACAAGCAATAGCGCTTTGTTGAGGAGTTGATCGATAGCAATGATTAGAATTTTTTCGCAGCAGCTGCTACGCGTTCTAAACCTTCAGCAATGATTTTTGCTGTTTTAGAAGGATCTGCATTGTGGCCTTCAATGATTACTTCTTCTGTGATGTTCATGCCGAACATACCACCGAAAACTTTTTCCATAAAGGTTACAGCGTTTTCCATTGCGCTCATTTCGCCTGAGTAAACACCACCACGGGCATTCAATAGAACGATTTCTTTGTCTTTCAATAATTGGTTCATTGAACCATCTTCGTTATAAGAAAAAGTAAAGCCAGCTTGGAAGATATAGTCGATGAATGTGTGCAAGGCAGCAGGAATCGTTAAGTTCCACATTGGGAAAGCGAAAACGATGGTATCCGCTGCTGCGAATTTGTTCATCACGTCTTGACGGACAGTCATCAATTCTTGTTCTTCTTGGTTTAATTCTTGTTCTTGTGAAAGTTTGCCAAATGCTTCAAATAACGTTTGACCGATATAAGGCATTGGTTGTGCGTACACATCAAAGGTTACAACGTCCACATTGTTGGTATCAAGATTTTCAACGAACGTATCAAACATTTTTGCAGATACTCCATCAGGACGGTTATTGGCTTTAACAACTAAAATATTTTTCATTTTTTTCCACCTTTACTTTAAGTAAGTTTTAATCACAAAACGTAGTATACTATAAAATAATTTTGCTTACAATAAATAAGTACACTTTTTTTAAAAAAGCTGGAATTTTGCGGTTTTTTTCACGCAGTTTTGGTAAACTTTAGAGAAAACAGGAGGATTTCTATGAAAATATTCGTGGTCGAAGATGACAAATCGTTAGTCAAAATGATGGAAAATCAATTATCCCGCTATGCGTATCAAACCTTTGTTCCAGAAAATTTCGCTGCGGTTTTAGATGAATTCTTGATGATCCAACCTGATTTGGTTTTGTTGGATGTCAATCTACCTTATTATGATGGGTTTTATTGGTGCCAAAAAATCAGGGAACGTTCGTTGGTTCCAATTCTCTTCATCTCCGCCCGTGACGGCAATATGGATCAAGTGATGGCTCTAGAATATGGTGCTGATGATTATCTAGTCAAACCTTTTTCTTATGACTTGCTGCTGGCAAAAGTAAAAAGCCACATTCGCAGAGTCTACGGGGATTATTCACAGTCTGATCGGGCGAGAAGTTTGAAAGCCGGCGAATTGATCTACTATCCCGAAGCATTGAAGATGGTCTATCGTGAATCCAGTGAATGGCTGACTGTTCGAGAAGGAGAATTATTGACCCTGTTAATGTCGGCACACCCAGAGATGGTCAAACGGGAACGGATCTTAAATCTATTATGGGATGATGAGCGCTTCGTTGATGACAATACGCTTTCTGTCAATGTCGGCCGTTTGCGAAAAAAACTGGCGGCAATGGGCATCAATGATCCGATCCAAACGATTCGCGGAAAGGGCTACGCCTTATCAGTGATAGGTACGGAAGAATGAAAGCATATGCAAGTGTTCATTTACCTAAACTACTCGTTACGTTCCTAGCCATTTCATTGTTCGTTTTAGTGATTTGGTTGGATGGCTATCGAAATTACCTCGTAATTGGTTATGGTCTGCTTCTATTCGGGCTGTTCATTGTTCTTGTTTATTTGGTAGATTACCTTTCCAATACTGCGTTTTATCAGTATATCAAGCATGGAAGAGCGACACACCGAAGCAATGGCTACCTTTCCAAGCAATGGCGCAAGCAGTTCGATGCCCATGAACAGCAAGAGCAAGAGCGGCTGACAGAATTAGATCAGCACCATCAAAATCATATTCGTTTCATGAATATCTGGGTTCATCAAATGAAAACACCTGTCTCAGTTTTGGCGCTAATGGCTGAAAGTGAAGAAGTCGATAGCTATGATCTTTTGGCTGAAACAGATCGCTTAAAAAGTGGCTTGGCGACTGCGCTGAATTTTGTGCGCTTGGAAGATTTCACGGAGGACTTCGTTATCGAATCAGCCTCATTGTTGGAATTGTTAAAACACAGTATCGGTGACCAGAAGCGAAATTTTATTCGCAGTGAAGTCTATCCGAAGCTGATGAGTGAAGCAGATATCACGGTGACAACAGACAAAAAATGGCTAGGTATTTTGCTCTTTCAACTCATCAGCAACGCCATCAAGTACTCAAAGCCAGACAGTAAAGTCTATTTTGAGATCGATCCTTTTTCTAGAAGCTTAACGATCGCAGATGAAGGCTGCGGGATTGCAGCAGCGGATCTCCCGCGGGTTTTCCGCCCCTTTTATACAGGTCAGAATGGGCGGCAAACAGGAGAGGCAACTGGGATCGGTCTTTATTTAGTTGAAACGATCAGTACGCAATTAGATATCGATGTATCGCTTGCCTCTAAGGAGAATCAAGGCACGACGGTTACCTTAACATTTCGGAGGTGAAGGCTTTCTTACAATTTTGTAAGCTTTCTATCATGAAATCGATAACTGATTGCGGTGTCGCCTGCTAAACTGGTAGCAAAGGAGTGAAGATGATGGCTTTACTAGAATTGAAAAATGTATCGAAAACCTATACAGGGGAAGTGTCTGTTGAGGTTTTACAACAAATCGATCTCAAAGTGCCAGAAGGAGAATTTATCAGCATTATGGGTCCATCTGGCAGTGGCAAGACCACCATGCTGAATTTGGTGGCAACATTGGATAATCCCACTTCAGGTTCGGTGATCCTCAAGGGAGAGCAGCCACTAGAATTATCTAAGCAAAAACTCGCGGAGTTTCGTCGTCGGCAACTAGGCTTTGTTTTTCAAAACTACAATTTGCTTTCGCCATTGAGCGTGCTTGAGAATGTGATTTTACCACTGACATTGGATCGGGTGGCAGTTCCTGAGATGAAAGAACGTTCGGAGCAGCTATTACGTGAACTTGGGATCTATGAGAAAAAAGACAAACGCATCTATCAGCTTTCCGGTGGAGAGCAGCAGCGAGTTGCGATTGCTAGAGCTTTGATCCATCAACCAGAATTGCTTTTAGCAGACGAACCGACGGGTAATCTTGATTCCAAGGCAGCACGAGATGTCATGGAAATACTAAGTCAGATGAACAAACAGCGAAAAGTCACCACTATGATGGTCACCCATGATCCGTATTCCGCCAGCTTTTCTGATCGGGTCGTTTTCATCAAAGACGGAAAGCTGTATAACGAAGTCTATCGTGGTGCTGATCAACAGCAATTTTATCAAAAAATTCTTGAAGTCCTAGCACATTTAGGAGGTCACCGTCATGAATTTCAGACAGTTGATCATTCGTAATCTGCGGGGGAATTTTCGAACTTATGCGGCCTACTTCGTCAGCAGTGCCTTTGCGGCGATGGTGTTTTATATCTTTAGTCTTTTGCTCTTTCATCCGCAATTGGAAGAAAACTTATCTAATAGCGATACACTTTCAAGCTTAGCTAAGGTTGGTCTATCCGTCGCACTCGTGGTGATCGCCTTACTGTCGCTGTTGTTTTTATGGTATACATTTGTGGTCTTTTTGAAACGACGCAAACGTGATCTGGCGATCTACTTGATTTTGGGGATCGAAGAAAAAGATCTGCGAAAGATTTTATTTGTCGAAAATGCCTTCTTAGGGACCGGCGCTACAGTGACCGGTATTGGGTTGGGGATTTTAGTGACGAAATTGTTGCTGCTGATTGCGCAAAATGTCATGTACTTAACAGAAGGACTGAAATTTATGGTTCCTCTGGAAGCTTTAGGATTGACCTTTGGGATCTATGTCTTCATTTTTCTTTTGATCTCCTTTTTCAGTACTCGCGCCTTGCAAGGAGAACAGATCATCTCATTGATCAAGGAAAATGAAAAACCACGTCCTGAGCCAAAAAGTCATTGGACATTGGCATTTTCAGGAATTGTGCTGTTATTAGTTGGCTATGGATCGGTCTTTTATTTTAGCTACCAAACCTACTCAATGCTGCCACTTATGCTAGGAGTCTTGTTGACTGTTGCAGGCACGATTTTGTCATTCCATCAGTTCAGCGTATTTCTGTTGAAACGATTAAAAAAACGCCCGACCTTCTTACGTGGGACTCGGATGCTGACTATCAGCGAATGGATCTTTCGCATGCGAGACAATGCGGCGATGTATAGTTTGATCGCTATTAGTACCTCCGTGGCATTCGTTGGGATTTCCGTGATGCTGGCGATTGGCAGTTCTTCTTTTTCTTCAATCCAAGGAATCAGTGTAGCCTATGTGTTTCCGTGGTCTGGGCCAGAAGACCTCGATCATTCTGAGGGGAAAATGAATGAAATTAAAACTGCCATAGAAGAAAAAGGGTACTCACCTGTAACGGATAGTGTTTCCTTACTATGGGCCTATGCGAATCTTGATGAATCTGCAGTTATGAATGATTCATTTTATACGACGAATGGCTTTTCAATTATGCGAGAAAGCGACTATCAGAAAATGATGAAACAAATCGGTGAGGAAGCTGATTCCGTTGCAGATAATCAAATAATGACACTTAGTGCTAATTATTCACGTCGAAAACAGCTTCTAGAAGTTCCTGAGAACGAACGCACAAGTATCTATCCACTTGAATTAGGTTCAGAAACCGGTATAAAAAAGGATGTTACGATTGTCCACAGCCCCTCAATGCTTTCTCTGGATTACTTTGGATTGTCAGTTGTGACAGATAAGACCTTTGAGGAATGGCAAGCTCTCTTACAAGAATTTAACGATGATATGGAATCTGGTTTTATTTGGTTAGACTATCCAGAATGGGCTGAAACACCTGAATTGGTATCTGATTTCAATGGAAAGTTAGATAAAGAAAATGCCTTGATCGATCAGCAATACGAAGAACTCAGTCGGGAGTTTGAAGCCAAAGGTGACTATACAGATGAAGAGTGGTCAGAAGCGGCAAAAGACATTCCGATGCGTACGTCTTATACCTCGAAATACCAAGTTTTCCAAGAAAATCGTCAAGGAAATGGCATCATCTTAATGATCACGGTATTACTAGGTTCGGTTTTCTTTATTTTCTCCGCTTCGATTATCTATTTCCGTTTATTTGCAGATTTAGATAAAGATGGTGCGTATCATCGTTCCTTGCATATTTTAGGTGTGTCGCCCAAGGAGCGTCACAACGTTCTGAGACGCCAGCTGCAAGTGATGTACTTCTTGCCAACAGTCGTGGCAATGATCCATTTTGCGGTGGCAATGACCGCTTTGCGTATTTTAGTAGAATTGCCTGTTTGGCAATACTATGGCGTGATCGTTAGTCTCTTTTTGATTTTCCAAATCGTTTTTTACTTTGTTTGTCAGTACCGGTACTTCCAGCAAATTGATAGGATCGCCGATCCGACAGAGTGATTTATTTTTTAGCCAAATCTCTTTCAATCAACACAGATTGGGATTTGGTTTTTTGCTTGCTGCATTGTTATTTTCTTTCACCAATGAAGCGTTTTAATTGTGTAAATCACCGAAAAGCAGATAAAATTAGTTAACACTGATTCTATTAGGCAGTCGCGGATACCCTGCAAGAATGTGGCAACTGGAAGTCTATTTTTCTCACCGTGAAACGAAAAGACAACTGTTAATGAAAATATTCATGTCGAGTACAGTAATTGCTGTGACCGATGGGGTTAGCTAAGCGCTCACTTAAGGGAGGAAACCAATGATCAAACGTTTAGGAAAAGCATTTGCTGTCTTGCTGCTGTTGATTCCTGTTTTTGCTGGTATGCGGGTTGTTTATGGGGAAACCGATGTGGGTGCCAAGCTGATCACAAATGTATCGATCGTTAATAGCCACAACGAGGTCATCACAAGTATTGAAAAGGATGATTCCTTCAAAATAGATATGACCTGGAGTTTGGAGGACTTAGGTGATTTAAAAGCAGGTGACAAAGCGACCGTCACCTTGCCAGCTGAGATTGAAGGCGTTAATAATACGTATGCTTTATACGATGAAAATAACAACTTAGTGGTCAATGTTACCCAAGTTGGCAATCAGCTGACCTTTGTTTTCACGGAATTTGTCGAACAAAATACCAATGTACATGGGGACTTTTATTTTTGGACAAAGTTCAGTGATGACGTGATAGAAAACCAGATCAACAACATCCACTTTGAAACGGCAAATGGGACGCAATCGGTGCCTATTTTTATTCAAGCAGTGGATGATTCAGGGGATGGTGCCTTACTCACCAAACAAGGACTGTATTTAGGTACGCAACAACCCAAACGGATCATTGATTGGCGAGTGTATATCAACTCGTTTGACACGGACCAAGTGACGATCAAAGATGGAACGTTTATTGACTTTGTAGGTCCTCATCAGACACTAGTCAGTACGAGTGCTCGAGTGGTCTATGGACCCAGCGTTTCCAACCCAACGTATGACGAGCAAGTACCGATCGTTTTAAATAGTGACGGATCCTTTGAAATTCCTTTGCGGGATACAGAGGAACGGATCTACATTACCTACAAAACAGAAACGGATGGTTCATTGGAACAATATACCAATCGGGGCATCCTTGATGCTTTGGTCAATGATGTGCCAAGAACAAGCAGTATTACTGGCTATACGCCACGCTATGGTGGCGGTGGTGGCGGAACCGGTGAACCAGGAGAGTCCAGTAGTACGGAACCAAGTAGTGAAAGCAGCACCAGCAGTAGCACGGAACCAAGTAGTGAAAGCAGTACAAGTAGTAGTAGCACGGAACCAAGTAGCAGCACGGAACCAAGTAGTGAAAGCAGCACTAGTAGCAGCACGGAACCAAGTAGTGAAAGTAGTACAGGTAGCAGCACGGAACCAAGTAGCGAAAGCAGTATGATTAGTAGTTCAGAATCAAATAACGGGAGTAGTTCTAGTAATAATGGAGCGATGACACATCAAAGTTCAATCACAGGGAACATGCAGGTATCCCAATCAAATATTTTGCATAATCAATCAGAAAAACAGCAGTTTCCTCAAACGAATGAATCGTCTAATCATTTATGGATTGCAATAGGAATGGTTTTAGCAGGGTGCGCATTGAAGTTAAGTTGGAGTAAATTTATCAGGTAGATAGAAACTGAAATTTTGGAGGCAGTTTTTTACTTGGAAGAATAATTAATAAAGACTTATTTAAAGGGAAGATGCCATTTTATTGGGTCTTCCCTTTTTTTTTCGGCGCATGTTTTCTCTGAGAATTTATTATAATTTCCTTATCAAGTTATCTTGAAATATTCATTTAGGAAGTGAGGAAATGAGAAAACTGGTTGGAATTGTGTTGATTTTGCTGTTAGCGGGATTATTGCTGCTGGTGTTTGGTTTCGATCATACTTCAGCAAAAGAACGAGCCGGAGGAAATTTATCGTTTTCTGTTCAAACGAATCGAGTGATCTATGATGAAGCCTTGAAAGTCATTACGATCCCGGTACGGCCGAACAAAACGCTGACTTCACAAAACGTTTGTATCCGTTTAACTTATGGTCGGGATGGCAATGGACACAGTGAAAAGGTGATTGGTGAAACGTATCTAACAAATGTCGATTGGTTTTCAGGTGTTGAAAACTACTTAAGGATCTATGCTGAGATGGCCATCGATGAGATCAAAAGTGTGGATAAAGTAGATTTAGTTGTGATTTATGACGGTAAAACAACGATTACTGAAAACTTGAAGCCTAGTCAATGGCAGGTAATCACACCCCCGAGCTCTAGTGAGACCACGAACTCTGAGATAAGCGCAAGCTCTAAGGTGTCTGAAGAAACAAGCTCTTCCTTTAGTAGTATCGAACCGAAATTTAGCGACTCTCAATCGACGGATCCAAGGACTTCTACTACGGAAAACACAAGTCAGGATTCTCAAAGTATCGAAAGTAGTCACTATGCAAGTGAGTCAGAAAACTTCAACACCCAACCAGTTAGTGAGAGTGAATCGAGTCAGACAATTAGGAGTCAAGAAACCACCGCAACAACAGGAACAATGACCGTTAGTGGTGCGGCATCTGAGGATCTTTCAGATTCAGAAACGAAACCAAACAAATTAGCGCCTAACCAAAGTCAGTCAAGCAAGCGAAGTGTTTCCTCCAATGATCCCGTAGGCAAACAACTCGCTAAAGCATCGTCTTCAGTGAAAATGGAACAGGAACAACGTACGGAGACAAGCAGTGCTAAGGAGGTCAATGGAGCCTTACTACCGAAAACCGGCAGCAAAAATACGAGTATTCGCTATTTACTCTTTGGTCTAGGCGTGGTTATCCTTACTGTCTTTCTTTACTGGCTGAATCGAAAGTTATTTTCTGATGAGAGACAGTAAAGAAAAAAGCCGAGGATAATGAGAGAATTGATAACCCACGATTGGAATTTTCTTCCCCAGAAAGCACAATCACGTTTTGTTTTACCGTTTTTAACAAAAAGTCTGACGATCGTTTTGAGGCGTCAGACTTTTTTTATGAAAATATACAGATAACGAAAGGAAAATTTGTTAAAAGTGATTTGACAGAAAAGAGCGCACGGTGGTACGATCACCAAACACTGCCAGCTTACAATTTTGTAAGATGACAAATTTAGGATAAAAACAGCGTTTGCTGATTATACGAGCGAGGGAAATTTCATGTTACAGGCACTTTTGGATACGACAGAAAAACAAATTTATGCGTTTCTAAGTTATTGTTACGAAACGAACAAGAAAGACTATACAATTAAAGAGCTCTCAGGTGTTTTCGATAGGAAAACCAACAAAATGCAGTCGATCGTTCAGCAAGTAGAGGTGTTTCGTGCACGCTATCCTCAGTTTACTTTGACCTATGATCGGTTGGAAAAAGAAGTGTCGATTACTTTTTCTCCACGATTTCTATTGAGCCAAGCCTATAGTGTATTGTTGCAGGGAACCGTTGGGTTTATCTTGCTGGATGCACTCTTTCAGGGGGATTATCATTCCCTTGAACAACTCAGTCACAAAACCTTTAGCAGTCCCCGCACGATTCAACGAAAATTGCAGGAGTTAAATCATGTTTTGGCGAATTATCATTTGTCCTATAGTTTAAAAAAGGGTGATCCTTTGGCAGGTGCTGAATATGCGATCCGCTATTTTTATCATCTTACCTATTGGCAAATTTTTGATGAGAAGGACTCACAAGTCTTGGCATCGATCAAGGAGAAAGAGCAGGCTGAAGCGTTGTTTGAAACCCATGCTCCTTATATGAGAAAAATCGATATCGATAAATTTCTTCATCTATTCGCTATCTCCGAGCAAAGAATCCATCAAAAGCATCCGCTTTCGTTTTTACCAAACGAAGTACTAACCTTTGAGCACCCATTAATTGAAAAAAATCAGTTTGATCAGGTCTTTTTGAACCCACTGTTTAACAGGAATCATCTGCCGTTTTCTGAAATTTCGGAGGTTGAACGCAGCTTCTTGTATTATATGTTTGGGGTAATGAACACCTATCTTGAGGAGGATCTCGATGCTGCTAACATCTCGTGGCTGACTCAGCCAAAGTACCAGCAAGAAGCGCAGCTTGTTGAAAAATTAGCCGTGTATTTTCGGTTGACGTTTACAGAAGCCGAAAAAAACTATTTATTGGTTAATCTGGTCATGATCCATTCCGCCTCTGGCTGTTTTGGTACGCGACAAAAAAGCGATAGTTTTGGCAAAACATCCGACGAGCAAGAGCTGCAAGCCGCTTTTCCAGTGCTTTATCCAACCATGAAACGGTTTTTTTTGGAAGCGACTGTTTCTTTACCAGACTTGCGTAGATTACTGCAAATGAATGATCGCTTGATTTTCCAATACTGTATGTTACTGAGAGTTATTTTTATCAAATATGAACAGCCGGTCACGTTCTCGATCCATTCGAAATACGGAAAAACGCAAGAGCTTTGGATCAAGAACCGCTTGATGAATGCCACGCATCGAGCGATGGCCCATTATTCGCTGTCTCAAAAACCAGATTTGGTGATCAGCGATTATCCGATCCATCAGGAATTTTCCGAGGAAGAACAGCCTTACCTCTTTTATTGGAATGGTCACCCAAGCGCAAAGGAGTGGAAACAGCTCAAGCAAGTGATCAAACAGATCAGAAGTGCCAAGAACAAGGCGGCGTTCGCCCAGCTGGCATTCACCCAAACGGAGTGAGCCCGCTATAAGATCGAGCCAATAGAACTTATAATTTTGCCAAGCTTTTGACCAGCAGCAATAGGGCAAACGTGAAAAGCAACAGTGATAAACGAAGTTGTCAAGAAGCAAAAACAGGAGCATCGATGTTCCTTTTTCGCTTCTTGACTTTTTTTTACAGAGATGGCATGGTATACATATTATCATAACGTTTTTTATTTAAAATCGTTGCAGAAATGGTGTTAGGAAGAAGGGGTAACTTTGACAGAAGTATTAGCACTGCAAAATGTTTCCAAATTGATTGGAACCAAACGAATCATTGATGATGTTTCCTTTGTGGTGGACCAAGGACAAGTCGTTGGTTTATTAGGGCCCAATGGGGCTGGGAAGACGACGATCATCCGAATGATCGTTGGCTTGATGAAGCACAATACAGGATCAATTGCCATTATGGGAAATTTATTGGATTCTTCTTTTAAAACAGCGATTGCCTCAGTCGGAGCGATCGTTGAGAATCCTGAGTTTTATAATTATATGACCGGTTATGAGAATTTGATGCAGTATCAGCGTATGGCGATGAAAAAAGGCACAGCCTCTGAGCTAGAAGCCCTGATCCGTCAGGTGCATTTAGAAGGACATATCCATCAAAAAGTCAAAACCTATTCATTAGGGATGCGTCAGCGTTTAGGTGTTGGTCCATCAACCAGATCTATTAGTTTTAGATGAACCGATGAATGGCCTGGATCCTAAAGGCATGCGGGAGTTTCGAGAAATGATTCTTTCTTTGAGAGAAAAAGGAGTTTCTGTCTTAGTTTCCAGTCATCAATTAAGCGATATCGAACAAATTGCCGATCATTTGATCGTGGTGCAAAAAGGAAAAGTCACTCATCAAGTAGCAATGGCAGAGTTGAAAGCAGAGAAAAATGTACTGATTATTAAAACAGATGATAATGCGCAAACAGAAGCACTGTTAAAAGCTTCCTTTGAGGTCGAGGTCTTGCAGGTTGCAGATGAATTGCAAGTCACTCTAGCAACAGATCAGCGTTCTGAAATCGCTGCAGCGATCGTGACGGCGGGTATCGGCTTAAAAGAACTACGGACAAAGCAATCTTCTTTAGAAGATACATTCTTGGCTTGGACCGAAGAAGGAGGTTTGTAAGCATGCTGACATTGATAAAAAATGAATGGATCAAATTAACCAAAAAGCGTTCTACTTGGATCATGCTGCTTTTATTGGTTTTAATGACGTTTGGCTTGACCTATGTTGTACGCTTAGGTAGTCCAGAAATTGGTGCCAATGATTTATTTGCTTCTTTAAGCGATATGACGTCGTTCTTAAACTTATTTGTAGTGATTGTGGCGGCTTCTTCAGTGGCAGAAGAGTTCAGTCGTGGAACGATCAAGTTCTTATTGATTCGGCCTTTTTCCAGAAGCCAAATCATAGCAGCAAAAGCCATCAACACGTTTTTATTTGCGCTTTTAGGGACCGCTGTTTTACTAATCAGTAGTTTAGCAGCCGCCAATTTATTTTTAGCAGCTGAATCACCTTTTGCTGCTACTGGCTACAACGGGCTAGCGGCGATTCTCGTTGCCCTTGTTTTTGCGGGAACCAACTTACTATTGATTGTCTTTTATATTGCATTGACCATCTTTATCTCAGCCGTCATTCGCTCCCAAAGCTTGGCGGTAGGCTTAGGCTTGGGTATGTTGTTTGGAAGCAGCATCATCAACTCGATCATGCTTTTTGCGCAAGAAAAATACCCATGGCTGAAGTGGAATCCATTTAATTTTATGAATATTAAAGAGCAAATACCGAGTTTATTAAATAGTCCTGACATGCAGATGACTGCCTTTGATCCGGGATTGGGCTATTGGGAAATGGCGATCGGGATCCTTGTTTACAGTGTTTTAATCTACCTTTTAACAAATTGGTTATTCAACAAAAGAGATGTCGCATTAAGTTGAGGAAACGAGTGAAAGTTTTTGGATAAATCCAGCTTTCACTCTTTCTTTTTGTGTTTTTTTCTAGTAAAATGATTCATTGAGAGTACAAGAGAAAGGAGAGTTTTCGAATGGTTAGTGTAGGAATCGTAATCGTGATCGCTGTTGTTGCAGCATTACTAGGCGCTGTCGGCGGCTTCTTTTTGGCGCGTAAATATATGCAAGATTATCTAAAGAAAAATCCTCCCGTTAATGAGGATATGCTTCGCTCGATGATGATGTCAATGGGTCAAAAACCTTCTGAGAAAAAAATTCGTCAGATGATGCAGCAAATGAAAAACCAAAAGTAGGTTTTTTCTAAAAAGCGGGCTGATTTTATCAGCTCGCTTTTTATTGCGGCAAAACGCAGCAACGAATCAAAAATGTCCCCAAGCTGCTTTTTCTGTTTACGTTCTGTAAATAGCGGGGAAGCAATCGAATCTAAATCCAATGAATATTCGGAAAAATCGCAAAATTTAGGCAACAGGTCATAAAGAAATGGAGAGTGTTATGTCAATATTTAGGAAGTTAGGTTGGTTTTTTAAACAAGAAAAGAAACATTATTTGTTAGGCGTAGGCTCTTTAGTCTTGGTCGCCTTGGTACAGTTGGCACCTCCCAAAGTTATCGGGATCATCATCGATGAGATTGCGGAAAAAGAGATCTCGATGCAGACGATCTTTTTTTGGGTCATGATCTTGATTGCTTCAGCCATCGCTCAATACGTGTTTCGTTTTGTCTGGCGAACGCATATCTGGGGCAGTGCCGCTCGGCTAGAAAAAACGTTACGCAGACAGCTATTTGCACATTTTACAAGGATGGATCAGTTGTTTTATCAAAAGCATCGGACAGGTGATTTGATGGCCCATGCCACCAATGACTTGAATGCCATCCAAAATGTGGCAGGGGCAGGGATCTTGACCTTTGCCGATTCCTTCATCTCGGGAGGGGCAACCATCATTGCGATGGTTCTCTTTATCGACTGGCGGTTAACGATCATTGCTCTATTGCCGCTGCCTTTCTTAGCAGTCATGGCAAGGGTTCTTGGCAGCAAATTGCATGATGCGTTTCGTGACTCGCAAGAAGCATTTTCTTCCATCAACGACAAAGCCCAAGAAAGTATTACTGGGATGAAAGTCATCAAAACCTTTGGACAGGAAAAAGAGGACATCGCTGATTTTCAAACCAAAATCGACCATGCCATCATCAAAAACCGCAAAGTCAATTTTCTGGATGCCTTGTTTGATCCGTTTATTACGATCATCATCGGAATCTCCTATGTGCTAACGATCATCGTCGGCGGCAATTATGTTATGGACGGTACCATCTCGATCGGTCAATTGGTATCCTTCATCAGTTATATCGGTATGTTAGTTTGGCCGATGTTTGCCATCGGACGTCTGTTTAATGTGCTGGAACGAGGCAATGCTAGTTATGATCGGGTTGCCGAATTGTTGGCGGCAAAGACCCATATTATTGAAGCCAAAGATGCGGTCGATGCCTCAGCCCAAGGAACGGTGAACGTTCAAATCAATGAGTTTCACTATCAAGGAGATGATTTTGCCCTGCAAGACATCCACTTTACTTTGCCAGCTGGTCAGACACTAGGTGTCGTCGGGAAAACCGGTGCTGGAAAAACCTCTTTGATGAAGCTCTTGTTGCGAGAGTATGATTCATTTGACGGGGCGATCACCTTCGGGGGCATCGACAGCAAGCAATACTCCTTGAATGCTCTTTTGGGGTCGATCGGTTATGTTCCGCAAGATCATTTCTTATTTTCCATGACGATTCGAGACAATATCCGCTTTGCGCAGCCACGGGCTTCTCAAGCAGAAGTGGAAGCAGCTGCTGGATTGGCAGTGATCCACGAGGATATCAGTCAGTTTCCTGAAGGGTACGAAACGATGGTGGGGGAACGTGGTGTTTCTCTTTCTGGCGGACAAAAACAGCGGTTATCCATTGCCCGTGCTTTGATCACCGATCCAGAATTATTGATTTTAGATGACGCTCTTTCAGCAGTAGATGCCAAAACGGAAGAAGCTATTTTACAACAGTTGCGGACGTTCCGTCAGAATAAAACAACGATCATTGCTGCCCACCGCCTAAGCAGTGTCAAGCACGCAGAAGAAATTCTCGTGATCGACAATGGGAAAATCAGTGAACGCGGGACCCATGAACAATTATTGGCTGCAAATGGCTGGTATAAAAAAATGTGGGACAAACAGCAACTAGAAGCCAAAATCGAAGGGAGTGAAGCCTAATGCAAGAATCAGAATGGAGTAAATCGATTCCCTTTAAAGAGCAAAAAAACATCATCAAACGAATGTTTCTTTTTGCCAAGCCATTTCGAAAAACCTTCTATGCAGCGATCTTTTTTGCTTTTGTGCTATCGATCGTCAATATCCTGTTGCCTTTGATCATTCAAACCTTTATGGATAATTATTTGACCAATCAAACGGCGACCCAGCAAGTCATTTATTTCTTTGCTGCATTGTATTTCTTTGGGGTGTTGGTAAAAGCTGTGATTTGGTTTTTCCAATGGTTCCTTTATTCGATGGGTTCTTTAAAAACCTATCAGTATATTCGAGCAAAATTATTTGAAAAATTGCATAGTCTTGGGATGCGCTATTTCGATCAGACGCCAGCGGGTTCGATCGTTTCACGGGTCAGCAACGACACAGAAACGTTGTATGAATTTTGGTATGTCTTCTTGATGGTATTGACAGGAATTTTTGCGGTGGTTTCTTCTTTTGCCGCCATGTTCCGCATCAACGTCAAAATTGCCTTACTGAACTTGATTTTTCTGCCGATCCTAATGGTAGTCATCTGGTATTATCAAAAATTCAGCTCTCGTATCTATCGTCAAATGCGGGAAAAACTGAGTCAGCTGAATACGAAATTGAATGAATCGATTTCTGGTATGCAAATCATTCAGCAATTCCGTCAAGAGGCGCGGCTGAATGAAGAATTCGAAGCGACCAACGATGATTATTTGAAAACTAGATACGCTATGATCCGCACGAATGCGCTGCTATTATCACCAATCATTAGTTTGTTATATGCCTTAGCGATCGCCTTGTCGTTGACGGTCTTTGGGTTTGATGCCTTAGAATCGCCCATTGAAGTCGGGTTGATTTTCGCCTTTACGACCTATATTCAAGGATTCTTTAATCCCATGACACAGATGATGGATTTTCTCAGCGTCTTTACTGATGGGATGGTCGCCGGTAGCCGTATTCTAAAGATTATGGATAACGAAGAATACACGCCCCAGCAAAACCCCGATGCTAATCAAACCATCACCAAAGGAAAAATCGAATTTCGCGATGTCAGTTTTTCCTATGATGGTAAAAACAACGTATTGAATCATATTTCTTTTATCGCCTATCCAGGTGAGACCGTGGCTTTAGTCGGTCACACAGGAAGTGGCAAGAGCTCGATCATCAATGTGTTGATGCGTTTTTACGAATTCGGGGAAGGGCAAATTTTGATCGATGATCAAGATATTCGCGACTTCACGATGGAAGAGCTTCGGAAAAAAGTCGGACTCGTATTGCAAGACGCCTTCATGTTTTATGGGGACATCGCTGACAATATCCGCTTATTGAATCAGGACATTCGTGAGGAACAGATCGAAGCAGCAGCAAAATTTGTTCAAGCAGATGCCTTTATTCAAAAATTACCTGGTAAATACCACGCCAAAGTGATTGAACGGGGCGCCAGCTATTCAAGTGGGCAGCGACAATTGATTTCCTTTGCCCGCACCATGGTGACCGATCCGAAAGTGCTGGTCTTGGATGAGGCGACTGCCAATATCGATACTGAAACAGAAGGACTGATCCAAGAAGGGTTGGCAAATATGCGTCAAGGGCGAACCACGATCGCGATCGCCCATCGATTGTCTACCATCCGCGATGCCGAGTTGATTTTGGTGCTTGATAAAGGCTCGATCGTCGAACGAGGCACCCATGATGAACTTTTGGCTCAAAAAGGGTTGTATGCCGATATGTACCGTTTGCAGGCAAGTGAAGTTTAATAGTTTTAATAGTAACGCTAACCTTAAAGACTTTCGTTTTTAAGGTTTTTTTGTACGAAAAAAGAAAGAAGGGATGAATATAAAAATAACGAACAACGATTGACAGCGCTTTCCACCTTTGCTATGATAAAGATAATAAAACTGGTTCTAATGGATAGTGATTGTTGATTTTTAACAAGCTAAACCTGATGAAGCTGCGGTATTTGCGCTGCTTTCATGAGGTTTTTTCTGTGTTGACTGTTGGCTCAGCAATAAAGACAAGCAATGAACCATATCCGCAATGATAAAGTAAGTGGGGGTAGGACATGAAAATCAGTAAAGTGTTAAACAATAAAGTTGTGATCACTACCGATCAAAGTCAAAACGAGATTATTGTTATGGGGCGGGGGATTGCATTTAAGAAAAAAGTGGGAGATGAAATTTCTTCAGAAACGGTCGATAAAGTGTATCGCTTAGAAAATCAGACGATCTTATCTCAATTTCAAGAGCTGCTTGCTGACTTACCACTGGAATATCTTGAATTATCCAATGAGATCATTGAGTATGCTCGGCGAGAATTGTCATCCCCAATCAATGATTCCATTTATATCTCGTTGACGGATCACATGCACTGTGCCATTGAACGATCGAAAAAAGGAATGACGGTCAAAAATGTCTTATTGTGGGATATCAAGCGTTTTTTCCCCGATGAGTACCAAATAGGCTGCAAAACAGTAGAGAAAATCAAAGAACATTACGGGATTCAGCTGCCAGATGACGAAGCTGGCTTTATTGCTCTGCATCTCGTCAATGCGCAAACTGAGAATGGTGACCAAGGCAATATTGCTGAACTAACCCAAACGATGCAAGACATCATAAACATTGTTAAATATTTTTTCAAAACAACCTTTGATGAAGAGTCCGTTTATTTTTATCGCTTCACTACGCATTTGAAATTTTTTGTCTCAAGAATGCAAAACCATAGTACTCATGTGGATGAAACCGATGAAGATCTTTTGGCTATGGTCAAAGTGAAGTATCGAAATGCGTATCAATGCGTACAAAAAATCGCTGAGCTATTAGAAAATCAGTATCAGTATCAAATGTCCAGTGACGAAAGTTTGTATTTAACGATTCATATTGCCAGACTTGTGCAAAAAAATCGTTGATTGAAAAAAAAACAAGAAAGGAGAAGGATTTTTTGATTCATGAGAAGGTGTCGAAAAAGAAAAATTTCTTCGCAATGATTCTTATCAAACATCAGCTTCAAGGCATCTGACCATGTAGCAAGAAATCAAAAAAGAAAACATTTTGGATAGTGACATTCAGTTGGCTAAACCTTCAATACAAAAAAATTGGAGGAATCAAAAATGGGAAAATATCGTGAATTAGCAGAAAAAATCGTAGCAAATGTTGGTGGGAAAGAGAACATCAATAGCTTGACGCATTGTATCACACGCCTGCGTTTTAAATTAAAGGATGAAGGCGTCGCAAATGATGAAGTCTTAAAGAACATGGATGGGGTCGTGACGGTCATGAAGAGTGGCGGTCAATACCAGGTGGTTATCGGGAACCATGTACCTGATGTCTATGCAGAAGTGATCGATGTAGCAGGAATCAGTGGTGATGCTGAAGAAACAGCTTCAGGTGGCAACTTGTTTGATCGTTTGATCGATATTTTGAGCGGCTGCTTCCAACCCTTCTTAGGGGCTTTGTGTGCGGCGGGGATGATCAAAGGACTAAACGCACTGTTGCTTTTTATTGGTACAACAGGCTTGATCGATTATACAACGACGACTGGTACCTATGTGATGTTTAATGCGATCGGCGATTCGATCTTCATGTTTATGCCAGTGATTTTAGGATATACGTCAGCGAAAAAGTTTCGCTTAAATCCAATGGTGGGAATCGTGATCGGGTCAGCGCTTTGTTACCCAACAATTCAAGGATCAGTTTTGCAAGCCGCATTTCTTGCAGGCGCTGGCGAGGGAGCTGCTGCACCGTATAGCTTGTTAGGCTTGCCTGCGTACGAAACGTTTTTAGGAATTCCGTGGGTTGGCGCAACGTATACTAGCAGTGTGGTGCCGGTCATCTTTATCATTGCCTTTGCTGCGCAAGTTCAAAAATTTGCGAAAAAAATCATTCCTTCTGTTGTCCAAACGTTCTTAGTGCCGTTCTTGGTTCTCTTGATTGCATTGCCAATTGGGTTTTTGGTGATTGGACCTGTAATCAGTATGTTGACGGATCTTTTGAGCTCAGGATTTGAAGCGTTGATGGACTTCTCACCAGTTGCCTATGGCTTGTTGCTAGGTTTCTTCTGGCAAGTACTGGTTATTTTCGGTCTTCACTGGTCAGTCGTACCGTTACACATTATGCAAATCACGCAACTTGGTTATAGTCAGATTTTGGTAGCTACGTTTGGTGCCAGCTTTGCTCAAACAGCCGTAGTGATGGCGATGTACTTTAAACTGAAAGATAAAAAACTGAAAGCACTATGTCCACCAGCTATTATCTCAGGGCTTTTCGGTGTAACGGAGCCAGCGATTTATGGGATCACGTTACCGAAAAAAATGCCGTTCTTCTACTCAATGATCGGTGGTGCGGTCGCAGGTGCCTTCTTGATGATCAATGGAACAACGAGCTACACCTCTGGTGGGTTAGGGGTCTTTGGCATTTTCAACTACATCACTCCAGAAGGCGACGCTAGTGGCATGTGGTTCTCTGTCTTCGGAATCTTGATCGCTGCAGCGATTGGCTTTGGTTTGACCATGGCTTTCTGGAAAGATGATGCAGTGGAAGAAGAAATCGCAGAAGGACAACCAGCGATGACTGTTCGAAAAGAAGTGATCACTTCTCCAGTAGAAGGAACGATCGCGCCACTAAGCAGTGCCAAAGATGAAGCCTTTGCTCAAGGAGTGCTAGGAAAAGGCATCCTGATCCATCCTTCAAAAGGCGAAGTTGGGGCTCCTTTTGATGGTACTGTGATGACATTGTTCCCAACCAAACATGCCATCGGGTTGATTTCTGAGAATGGTTTAGAACTTTTGATCCATATTGGTTTGGATACTGTTCAATTGAATGGTGAGTTCTTTGAAGCGCATGTGAAGCAAGGCGATAAAGTCACTCGTGGACAAAAATTGATCAGCTTTGATAAAGATGCATTGATCAAAGCAGGATTCAATATTGAGACCCCAGTGCTAGTGACCAACTCAGCGGATTATTTGGATATCATCGAGTCTGACAAACGAGAAGTTGGTTGTTCCGATGACTTGATCACGGCTTTAGTTTAGGAAATGTTTACTTGCAAAACAGCTATATAAGGATAAAAGCGATCGGTCGTGAAGGCTCGATCGCTTTTTGACAGTCATTTAATTGGGAAACAGTGAGTCTTTATAATGAAGGTTTTTATCATAGGTTGGTTCAGCGATTATCGTTGATGAAGTGGGGCGCTTATCATACGCCATCCCAATATCGATCAAATGCTGCAGATTTTTCTCATAGTGCTCCGAAAAGACGACTGCATACAACAAATCTAGCAAGTAGCAAACTGAGGTATTGATCGTAAAATTCGCGATCTTTGAATAAAGCCTTTCTCTTGTTGTGATATTTAAGACACAATCGCTTAATTTCGCTAACGCATTCTCGCCAATACTAGTCATCCCAATGATGGAGACCTGCCGTTCGGCGAGAATCTTACCGATTTCTTTAACCATTTTGTTTTCACCTGTGTAAGAAATCAAGATTGCGGTCGTATCGGAGGTACAGTTGGATGCCTCATAGGCACTTTCGCCGAAGGTATCGCAGACGTGGATACTTTTTCCTAAACGCCGCATCTTCAAAACAAAGTCTTGAGAAATCAAGGTGTTGGCATTGCTGGCGAAAATCCTGATATGGTTGGCATTGAGCAACGATTGTTTCGCTTTTTGTAATTCATCATGATGGATCAAGGAAAGCGTATCTTCGATCGTTGTTTGTTCAAGCTTTGCCAACTTTTTGGCGATGGTCATAATACCGTCATGGGAAGAGAAGGGAAAGTTCGCATCCACATCGGTAAAATGGCTGCTCATATATGTTTGCTCTTCCACAAAGGCCGTTTTTAAGTCGAGCCAACCATTGAAGCCTAATTTTTTTGCGATCCGAATAAAAGTAGAAGGATGAACATAGGTTTTTTCAGATAATTCCTTGATGGTTTGATCCGCCATCGCGGTCGGATTGGCTAATAAATAATCAATCAACGATCGTTCGGCGGGTGCTAGTTTGATTTGGCGCATTTTTTCTTGTAACAACATGGTATATATGCTCCTTTTTACATTTTTTTATGATTATTTGTAAATGGTTTTTACAGAAATTCGTTTTTATTCAGTACCTAGCGAATCGTTTACATCCTAATTATTCCTTATTTGATGCTCTTTGTAAATCTTTTTTACAAAACACCTGCAAGAAGAAGCGAGATTTGCAAACGCTTTTTCTAAATATGCTATTTACATTGAATCAAATGTTTTTATGAATGATAATAAGAATGTAAATAAAATAGCAAAGGAGCAATACAATGACAAAAGGAATTAAAATTGCAACCATTGGTGGCGGCAGCAGCTATACCCCGGAGTTAATGGAAGGCTTTATCAAACGCTATGAAGAATTGCCGATTCGTGAGATTTGGCTAGTAGATATCGAAGCAGGAAAAGAAAAATTAGCAATCGTTGGTGCGATGGCACAACGGATGTGGGATGCGTCACCCTACGATGTAAAAATCCACATGACATTGGATCGAGAAGAAGCGTTAAAAGATGCTGATTTCGTTACGACTCAATTCCGAGTAGGATTGCTGAATGCCCGTATCAAAGATGAACGAATTCCTGCCTATTACGGCATGATTGGTCAAGAAACCAACGGCCCTGGTGGTATGTTCAAAGCGTTTCGTACGGTTCCAATCATTCTTGAAATCGTTGAAGACATGAAACGCTTGTGTCCCGATGCCTGGTTGATCAACTTTGCGAATCCAAGCGGTATGGTGACTGAAGCAATCGTGCGTTACGGAAAATGGGACAAAGTCATCGGGTTGTGTAACGTGCCTGTCATGGCAACGATGGTTGAACCTGCGTTGCTTGGCAAAGAACCTGACGAATTGATTTACAAATTTGCAGGATTGAACCACTTTCACTGGCACAAAGTTACCGACTCACACGGCAATGACGTTACGATGGACATTATTGATAAAATGTATGAAGAAGACAATGGCTTACCGAAGAATATCTTTGATGTACCATTTTACAAAGAACAGCTGGAACAAATGAAGATGATTCCTTGCGGGTATCACCGTTATTACTATCGTCAAGAAGAAATGTTGAATCATGCGATCGAAGAGTACAAGACTGTCGGTACACGCGCACAGCAAGTGAAACAAACCGAAGCCGAATTGTTTGAGTTGTACAAAGATCCTGAATTGGATCATAAACCAGAACAGCTGCAAAAACGTGGTGGTGCTTACTACTCAGATGCAGCGTGTGAAACGATTGCTTCCATTTATGCTAATAAAAATACCCAAATCGTCGTTTCAACCAAAAATGAAGGCGCCGTTCCAGATCTTCCTGCCGATTGCGTAGTCGAAGTAACAGCTTACGTTGGCGGACAAGGGGCTAGAAATGTTGCCTTTGGTGAGTTACCGACAGCTGAAAAAGGTTGGTTACAGGTAATGAAAGCAATGGAATTATTAACGATCGAAGCAGCTGTGACGGGGGATTACAATATCGCATTACAAGCCTTCACCATCAACCCATTGGTTCCATCAGGTGATACGGCAAAACGTGTCATGGACGAACTGTTTATTGCCCACAAAGATCACTTGCCTAAATTTAAGGAAACGATCGCACGTCTTGAAAAAGAAGGCGTAGAAGTACAAGATGAAGTAGCCCGCGAACTTGATCGCGAACTAGTTAAATAAAGAGAAAGTAGGAAAGAAACATGGCATTTAGAAAAGACTTTTTATGGGGCGGCGCAACAGCTGCCAATCAATGTGAAGGAGGCTACCAAGAAGGCGGACGCGGCTTGGCAAACGTTGACGTGGTACCGATCGGCAAAGATCGTTTTCCAGTCATTACTGGTCAAATGAAAATGTTCGATTTTGATGACGAACATTTCTACCCAGCAAAAGAAGCGATCGATATGTATCATCGCTACAAAGAAGACATCGCGCTATTTGGCGAAATGGGCTTTAAAACCTACCGTTTGTCGATCGCTTGGAGTCGGATTTTCCCTAAAGGGGATGAAACAGAACCAAATGAAGACGGCTTGAAGTTCTATGAAGATCTTTTCAAAGAATGCCACAAATATGGGATCGAACCATTAGTAACGATCACTCACTTTGATTGCCCAATGCATTTAGTTGAAAAATACGGGGCATGGCGTTCTCGTGAATTGGTCGGATTCTATGAAAACTTGTGTAACGTGATTTTCAACCGTTACAAAGGATTAGTAAAATACTGGTTGACCTTCAACGAAATCAACATGATTCTCCATGCGCCATTTATGGGAGCAGGTCTTTACTTTGAAGAAGGCGATAACGTTGAGCAAGTGAAATACCAAGCGGCTCACCATGAGCTATTGGCCTCTGCGATCGCAACGAAAATCGCTCATGAAGTCGACCCTGAGAACAAAGTAGGCTGTATGTTAGCTGCTGGCGCATACTATCCATATACAAGCAAACCAGAAGATGTCTGGGAATCACGCAAAGCAGATCGCGAAAACTATTTCTTTATTGATGTTCAATCACGTGGGGAATATCCACAATATGCGCTGAAAGAAATGGAACGCAATGGGATCGAAATCAAAATGGAAGAAGGCGACCTTGAGCTGTTGAAAGCTCACACCGTAGACTTTATTTCCTTCTCTTACTATTCTTCCCGCGTATCAACCACGGACGCTGAATTATTAGAACAAACGGCTGGCAATATTTTTGCCTCTGTGAAAAACCCATACTTGGAAGCAAGTGAGTGGGGGTGGCAGATTGATCCACTTGGTTTGCGCATCACAATGAATGACATTTATGATCGCTACCAAAAACCATTGTTTATCGTTGAAAACGGCTTAGGAGCTGTGGATACACCAGATGCAGATGGCTATGTGGAAGATGACTACCGGATCCAATACTTGGCAGAGCATATTCAAGCAATGAAAGATGCGGTTGAACAAGATGGTGTCGACTTATTGGGTTACACGACTTGGGGTTGTATCGATTTAGTTTCAGCTGGAACAGGTGAAATGAAAAAACGCTATGGTTTCATTTATGTGGACCGTGACAATGAAGGAAACGGCACCTTGAAACGAACAAAGAAAAAATCATTTGATTGGTACAAACAAGTGATTGCTTCAAACGGTGAAGATTTATCGAATAACTAATTATAAGAAGCTGCAGTTGATCCCTTAGAGAAATCTAAGTAGATCGACTGCAGTTTTTTTAAAGTCTTTTTAAAATCTATTGAAACGAATGATTTGTATAAGTAGAAATGGCTGTTCAGAGATTATTGATAACCGACAATGAGAGTGCTGTAAAAGGCTTGCGTTGCAGCAATTACAAAAAAAGGCGACCTTAAGCATGACATGTTTTGTCCTTAAGGTCGCCTTTATTCATTTTTTAAAGAACTTTTTCAATTTCTGGAATCATTTTTTGAGGATTGGTTTGTGGAGCAAAACGCTCCACGACTTTACCTTGGCGGTCCACCAAGAATTTCGTGAAATTCCATTTAATGGCTTTGCCTAATGTACCCGGTGCTTCTGCTTCCAAATAGCGAAACAAGGGATCTGCGTCTTTGCCATTGATCACCGTTAACTTGTGCATCGGAAAATCAACACCATAGGTGGTTCGGCAAGCGGCTGCGGCTTCTTCGGCTGAGCCGACTTCTTGTTTGAACTGGTCAGAAGGAAACCCTAGAACGACCAACCCTTGGTCTTTATAGGTTTCATAAAGACTTTGTAATTCTTTGAACTGCGGGCTCAACCCGCACTTTGTAGCTGTATTGACGATCACCAGCGGTTGACCTTCGTAGTTTGCTAGCGAATAAGTTTCGCCGTTTTCTAATGTTGCTTGGTAGTCATAAATTGACATAGCAAACGCTCCTTTTAATGTAAATCATAGTCGATAGTTTCTGAGATAAGTATAGAGCAAAGTCTTCAAAAAAACCAAGCAAACTTCTTGGCGCATTTTATTTCTTATAAAAAACAAAAAATCCAGCGGCCGTTGGGACCACTGGACTCTTATTATGCTTCTGGTAAGACTTCAGGTTCTGCTTCTTGTGGATGAACGACAGATTTAGTTTTCCATACCCCAGAATGCCAGCGATAGATCATTAAGACACTGCGCAATGCTTCGTCAATGGCATAAGCGATCCAAACGCCGATCAAGCCAAATTTAAAGACGATGGCCAGTGAGTATGAAAACGGTAAGCTGATGACCCATAGAACAATTAGGCTGCAGATCAATGGGAACTTCACGTCACCACTTGCATTTAATGAACCAACTAGGATCATATTGACTGCACGCGCTGTTTCTAAGACGATCTCTACTAAAAAGACACCTTTAGCAATCTCGATTACTTCGGTATTGGAAGTAAAGATCCCCATGATCGGTTCAATAAATAGATAGGTCAATAAGCAGATCGTTACCGAGGCGATGATCCCGATCACCATCGTGCGCATGCCTCGCTGATGCGCGCGATCGAATTCACCCGCACCGACATTGCGTCCAATCATGATTTGATTCCCTTGACTCAATGCGGAGGCGATCAAATAAACAAATTGGGTGATAGCTGTTACGTAAGATTTTGCAATCAAGACACTTGCACCTAGTTGAGCCACGATCATCGTCACTACGACTTGCGCTCCTTGATAGGAAAGAGACTCGCCAGAAGAAGGCAATCCGTAAGTCAAAATGTTTTTCATCACGCCCCAAGCGACATTCGAGAAACGGGCAGATAAAACAGAAAAATTCACATGTTTCTTCAGCAACATGGCGGCAATTAGTAAACCGATCGAATTACCAAAGACGCTAGAAAATGCCAATCCAGTCACACCGAAATTCGGTAAACCAAAGGGGCTGTATAAGACAAAGTAATTGCCAATGACGGCTAGGATACTAGCAAACATCGGTACCAATAACGCAGGTTTTGTGAAACTGTGGCTACGCATGACAGCAATTATGACCGCCGTGATCGATGAAAGGAACAGACTTCCGCCATACACTTGTAAGTATCCATGACCTAAAGCAACTAATTCAGCATCTAAGCCCATGAATCGCAAAAGGTAGGTTGAGCCGAAAAGGAACATCAAGCTGATCAAAATCCCGATGAACAATGACCCAAAAAGAGCGGTATTGATGACTTTCGGTATCTGGTCGCGTTTTTTCGCACCAATCAATTGTGCGATAATGATCTGAGTACCCACGGTGATGAAACCGTAAATAAAGACCGTTAAATTCAATAGTTGATTGGCAGCACTGACGGCCGCTACTGCTGGCTCGGAATAATGAGAAATCATCCAAACGTTGACATTCCCAATAACGACCCGCAAAAATAGCTCAACAAAAATCGGCCAGCTGAGAAAAATCAGTTCACGGTCTGATTTTCCTAAAAGTTTTTTCTTATTCAATTGTAAGGACTCCTTATTTTCTATATAATAGACGTATCGTGAAAATTTTACAAAAATTGAAAAGAAAGTCAATGTAATTTTCAAAAGTAAAAGCAGGAATATCTTATTATTTTTTGTAAGCAGATGAGTTGAAAGAATTTGCTTTTGAAAGTAAAGTATGGGTAGTCCAAATTGGAGGGAAATATATGTATGATGTAATTATCATCGGCGCAGGCCCTGCGGGGATGACAGCAGCGCTTTATGCGTCAAGATCGAATTTATCAGTACTAATGATTGAACGAGGAGCACCTGGCGGACAAATGAACAATACGGCTGAGGTTGAAAACTATCCTGGCTTCGAATCAATCTTAGGCCCTGAATTAGCATTTAAAATGTATGAAGGTGCCATTAAATTTGGTGTTGAAAATGCCTATGGGATCGTTCAAAGCATCACGGATCAAGGTGAGTTCAAAGAAGTTGCCACCGAAGACAAAACCTATCAAGGGAAAACAGTCATCATTGCCACAGGATGTGTACATAGAAAGTTAGGCGTCAAAGGCGAAGAAGAATTCGCAGGACGCGGAGTTTCATACTGTGCGGTTTGTGACGGTGCCTTTTTCCGTAACAAACGCTTGATCGTTGTTGGTGGAGGCGACTCAGCAGTCGAAGAAGCTATCTACTTAACGCAATTTGCTTCTGAAGTAACGATCGTTCACCGTCGTGATGAATTACGAGCACAAAAAATCATCCAAGACCGCGCATTTGCCAACGAGAAAATCTCTTTTATTTGGGATTCTGTTGTGGAAGAAATCAAAGGCAATGAGATGGTCGTAACTGGCGTGCAAATCAGAAACGTAAAAACGGATGAAGTGACAGAAGAAGCTGCTGGCGGTGTCTTTATCTATGTTGGTTTAGATCCGTTGACAGAACCATTCAAAGCTAGCGGTATCACGAATGATGCTGGCTGGATCTTAACAAATGATCAGATGGAAACTTCAATTCCTGGTGTTTACGCGATTGGCGATGTTCGTGAAAAAGGCTTGCGTCAAATCACAACGGCAGTCGGCGATGGCAGTATTGCTGGTCAACAAGTGTTTGATTTTATTGAAACACAAAAGGATGCTCAATTAACAAAATAATCTAATGGAATTAGCTGTTATTTTTAAAGTGTCAATCACTTTTGATAGCAGCTTTTTTTATTTTTCGTTTGGTTATTCTTTGAGAAATCTGTAAGTAGTGTTATACTAATTTTAGAGCATTTTAACGGAAAAAGGAGAGGTTATTTTATGGCATGGGAACAAACATTTAATCAATGGAAAAACAGTGAACACTTAGATCCACAATTAAAAGAACAATTGACCGCATTAGAAGCAGATCCTGCGATGTTAGAAGACGCTTTTTATATGCCTTTGGAATTTGGGACTGCTGGCATGCGAGGGATTTTAGGACCTGGTATCAATCGGATGAACATTTATACGATTCGTCAAGCAACGGAAGGCTTGGCTCGCTTTATGGATACACAAGATCCCGAAACAAGACGTCGTGGCGTAGCGATTGCCTATGATTCCCGTCATTTTTCACCTGAGTTCGCGATGGAAGCAGCAAAAACATTGGCAAAACATGATATTCCAGCCTTTGTCTTTGAAAGCTTACGTCCGACGCCAGAATTATCTTTTGCTGTGCGTTACTTAAAAACCTTTACTGGAATCATGATCACTGCTTCTCACAATCCAGCCGAATACAATGGCTACAAAGTATATGGGGAAGATGGTGGGCAAATGCCACCAGCAGATGCGGATGCATTGACAAAATTTGTTCGGGAAATTGAAAATCCGTTGGAGATCCCTGTATTAAGTGAAGAAGAAGCCAAAAACAGCGGCTTGATCTCTATTATTGGCGAAGAAATCGATACTGCCTATCTGAAAGAAATCAAAGAAGTTACGATCGATCAAGAATTGATCGATACGGTGGGCAAAGATTTGAAACTTGTCTATACACCACTTCACGGAACAGGGCGGATGCTTGGCGAGAAAGCGTTGAAACAAGCTGGTTTCCAACAATTCATTATTGAACCCTCACAAGCGGTTGCTGATCCAAACTTCAGTACAGTAAAATCACCGAATCCAGAAGAGCACTCTGCCTTTGAATATGCGATTGCTTTAGGAGAAAAAGAAGGTGCTGATCTATTGATCGCAACAGATCCAGATGCCGATCGCTTAGGGGCTGCAGTAAGAATGCCAGATGGCAACTACCAAGTCTTGACAGGTAACCAGTTAGGTGCATTGATGATCCGTTACATTCTAGAAGCCCATAAAACAGCTGGAACATTGCCAGAAAATGCAGCAGTCTTAAAATCGATCGTTTCTAGTGAATTGCCAACAGCGATCGCTAAATCCTACGATGTTGATATGATCAATGTTTTAACTGGCTTTAAATTTATTGCCGAAAAAATCCAACAATTTGAAACAGACCATTCTCAAACTTTCATGTTTGGCTTTGAAGAAAGCTATGGCTACTTAGTTAAACCATTCGTACGGGACAAGGACGCGATCCAAGCGCTCGTTTTATTAGCAGAAGTGGCTGCTTTTTACAAACAATCAGACAAAACATTGTATGATGGTCTGCAAGATATTTTTGAAGAGTACGGCTACTATGCAGAAAAAACGATTTCTGTAACGATGAGCGGCATGGAAGGGGCAACTAAGATTGCTGCCTTGATGAAGACTTTCCGTGAAAAAGCACCTTCCGTCTTCGCAGGAACCCCTGTCGTGCAAACAGAAGACTTTAAATTGTTGACTCGTGTGGGCTTAGATGGTCACCAACAAAAAATGACCACACCGCCTTCTGATGTTTTGAAATACACCTTGGAAGATGAAAGCTGGATTGCTGTTCGTCCTTCTGGGACCGAACCTAAAATCAAGTTTTATATTGGTGTAAAAGGCGATACGGCAGAAGCAGCAGAACAAAAAATTGCTGATCTGCAAGCAGCGATCGAAGAAATCACAGGTGAATAAAGTCATCTGATGTCTTCATAATCAAAAAAATTGCAATTGACTGAATGATCCGAGTGGTAGAAAAAGAAGCGTTCGCTTCCCTCAGCAAACAGGTGTTGAAGGACCGAAGCTTCTAAAGGGAATTTTCTGACGCTTGGATCTATTCTTGTCTTTTAGCTGGTTTCTTCTCCTTGATCGTCGAGCATTGATTGACAAGCTGTCTATCAAGGGCTAAAATGCAAAAGGAAATAAGAGAGGATGTGGCGCGATGACTACGCCGAAACTAGAAGAAATTCAGCAAGTAACACAGATTTTTAAAATGCTTAGTGATCCCACTAGACTAAAAATTTTGTTGTCTCTTCAAGAAGGAGAGCGCAATGTCACTTCGATTGCAGAACAAGTACATATGGAACAATCAGCAGTTTCTCATCAGCTGAAACTTTTGAAAGATAATCGGATCGTAAAGTCGGAAAGACAAGGAAAAACCATCCTTTATAGTCTTGATGACAAACATGTTGTGGATATTTTGCAAAAAACATTCGAACATATCCATCACCGTTAAAACTAGGGCGAGAATTTCTCAAAAGTCCTAGTTTTTTCTTATTGTTTTTGGTATGCTAGTGGAAATATTAAAATTAGATGAACGGTTTTTAATAACGTTTTCAGTTAGGGGGCATTATGGGTAAGCAATTGAACATTGGATTATTAGGAATGGGTGTTGTCGGCAGCGGGGTATGCCAAGTGTTGGCAGAGCAAAAAGAAGCCATTCTGGCACGCACAGGAGTCAGTGTGCAAATCACGAAAGCATTAGCTTCGCCTTACGAGGATAAGTCTGCGTTAGCGGCTAAGTACGGGTTTGCGTTGACGAATGAGGCAAATGAGTTGTTTGAAGATGAGACCATCGACGTAATTGTGGAATTGATCGGGAAGATCGATCCGGCAAAAGCGTTTATTTCAGCTGCTTTAGAAAATAAGAAGCACGTTGTGACGGCAAATAAAGACTTGATTGCCACCCATGGACCTGAACTGCTGGCAATCGCTGAAAAAGCCGGGGTGTCTCTTTATTATGAAGCCAGCGTGGGTGGTGGCATTCCGATCTTGCGTACATTGAGCACCCACTATCTGCCTGATACCATCACAGGGATTTTTGGTATCGTCAATGGGACGACCAATTATATGCTGACAAAAATGACGGAAGATGGCATGACCTATGAAGATGCTTTGTCACAAGCCCAAGCAAAAGGTTTTGCCGAATCAGATCCTACTAATGATGTTGACGGTATCGATGCGGCCTATAAAATGGTGATCCTGACCAAATTTGCTTTTGGGAAAACGATCTATGTTGCTGATGTGGCAACAAAAGGCATCCGCGGCTTAGCTGTGGCAGATATTAAGCAGGCACAAGCCTTTGGTTATGAAGTGAAGTTGATCGGTGTAGCACAAAAGACAGTTGACGGTTCCCTTACTGTGTCAGTTGGACCTGTATTAGTGCCGAAAAACCATGCGTTAGCGACGATCCAAAACGAGTTTAATGGCATTTTTATCGAGAGTGAAGGCATCGATCAATCAATGGTTTATGGACCAGGAGCAGGATCACGACCGACGGCCACCAGCGTGGTAGCGGATTTGACCGTTTTAGCAAAAAATAAAAGTTTTGGGATCGTTGAACCTTTTCTAACTTTTGAAAAAGAAACAGCATTAGCATCTGTAGAAGAAGTTCCTAGCCGGCATTATGTGTCTTTTTCAAGTCAAGAGATCAAAGGGAACGCTCTTCCAGAATGGTTTGCGTTTGAGCAAACGGTGTTCAACGAAGCAGACCAACGAATAGCTGGAATCACCAATCCAATGAGCGAAAAAGAGCTAACAGTAAAACTCGCAACTTATACCGATGCACAAGACATACAAATAATGAAAGTGATGGAGGAATAAACATGTATCAAGGATTATTGCATCAATACAAGGAATATCTGCCAGTCAACGAAAATACACCAGCATTGTCGCTGGCTGAAGGCAACACGCCGTTGATTCCCTTACCAAGCCTTTCCAAGGAATTAGGGATTCAATTGTATGGAAAATACGAAGGGCTGAATCCGACAGGCTCTTTTAAAGACCGAGGGATGGTCATGGCGGTGGCAAAAGCGGTGGAAGAAGGTGCCAAAGCAATCGTCTGTGCATCGACAGGAAATACCAGTGCGGCAGCAGCAGCTTATGCGACCAGAGCGGGGATCAAAGCCTATGTTGTTATTCCAGATGGCAAGATCGCTATGGGAAAATTGGCGCAAGCAATCGTTTATGGAGCCGACATCATTTCGATCCCAGGAAACTTTGATGAAGCGTTAAAAGCAGTACGAGATATTGCAGAAACCGAAGCCGTGGCGCTAGTAAACTCAGTCAATCCTTATCGTTTAGAAGGACAAAAAACAGCGGCCTTTGAAGTATGCGAACAATTAGGACAAGCACCGGATGTTCTTGCGATTCCTGTCGGTAATGCAGGGAATATCTCGGCATATTGGAAAGGGTTCAAAGAATGGCATGAGAAAAAAGGCACCGCGTTGCCAAGAATGCATGGGTTTGAAGCTGAAGGTGCTGCTGCGATCGTCCGTGGTGAAGTCATCGAACAACCAGAAACGATTGCTACAGCGATTCGGATCGGCAATCCAGCCAGCTGGCAGTTGGCAGAAGCCGCTCGTGATGAATCAAATGGACACATCGATGCAGTAACCGATGAGGAAATTTTGAATGCTTACCGTAAAATTGCTGCGCAAGATGGTGTGTTTATTGAACCAGGCTCAGCTGCCTCGCTGGCTGGTGTCATCCAGCACGTGAAAGCAGGGAAAATCAAACCAGGTGAGACTGTCGTTGCCGTCTTTACTGGAAATGGTCTGAAGGATCCTGATACAGCTATCAAAGCGACAGAAGTAACCATCAATAAGATGAGTGATTTAGAAGAAATGCGTCAGCATCTTCGTGAAGGAGTTGCCAATCTATGAAGATCCGCGTTCCTGCAACCAGTGCGAACTTAGGGCCTGGTTTTGATTCCTGCGGGATTGCCCTGTCAAAGTATTTGTTCATTGAAGTTTTAAAAGAAAACGATACGTGGGAAATCATCCATGAGCTAGGTTCAGAGATCCCAACGGACGAAACCAACTTGCTTTTGCGTGTGGCATTGAAATTAGCACCAAACATGAAGCCTTTGAAAATCCGAATGAGTTCGGACATTCCTTTGGCAAGAGGCTTAGGCAGCAGTTCCTCGGTGATCGTCGCCGGGATTGAACTAGCCAACCGCATGGCCCACATGAATCTGAGTGTAGCACAAAAGCTTGAGATCGCAACTGCCATCGAAGGGCATCCTGACAACGTTGGACCAGCGATTTATGGAGATTTTGCGGTTGCTGCTTACGATCATCAGCACAAGCATACGTATTTAGTCAAGCATCATTTTCCAGAGTGCGAGATCATTGCCTATATTCCTCATGAAGAACTGTTGACTGAAGCAAGTCGTCAAGTTTTGCCGCAGACCCTTTCGCACGAGCAAGCTGTCGAAGCCAGTGCGATCGCCAACGTGATGATCGCAGCGGTCATCAATGGCAATCTGCCTCTTGCAGGAAAATTGATGCAACAGGATCGTTTTCATGAAGCCTATAGGGAAAAGCTTGTGCCGCACTTGTCGACCATTCGCCAAATCTGCGAAGAAGAAGGCGGCTATGGCTGTTTCTTAAGCGGCGCAGGTCCTACGGTCTTAGCGATCGTCCCAGAGGAACGGGCAGAACGAATCTCAAAACTTTTGCACGCCTTGGAGAGCAATGCGTATATCGAACAATTACAAATCGATCGTGAAGGGCTGCAAGTGTTCTAAAAGAGAATAATAAATGAGCCACAGACCAAAAACGGTGAGCAGAAGATTTTCTGCTCACCATTTTTCATTGCTTCATCGAGGTTAGTCTTTCGTTTCTGACGTGTAATAGCTATGATCTTCTAAGTTTAATGCATTCAAAATCATAGAGGCGGTTTCTTCGATGGAAAGAGAAGCGACATTGATCACGACACAGCCTAGTTTTTCATACAGATCATTGGCAAACGTCAGCTCCGCTTTGATTTTTTCGATATCGGAATACGCAGAATCTGGGTTCAATCCGTAGGAGCGCATCCGTTCTTTGCGAATACTGTTTAACACATTCGGATCGTTTGTTAGCCCGACGATTTTTTTCGGATCGATTTCCCAGAGCTGTTTTGGGATGTGGGCTTGCGGTACTAAAGGCAGGTTAGCAACTTTTAAATTTTTGTTTGCTAGAAATAGACTCAAAGGCGTTTTTGACGTCCGAGAAACCCCTAGTAACACGACATCTGCTTCCAAGAAACCACGAGGGTCTTTCCCATCATCGTACATAACCGCAAATTCCATGGCTTTGATGCGTTTGAAATAATTTTCGTTTAAGTGGTGCAAAGCCCCTGGCTCTCGTGAAGGTGCTACGCCAGTTCGGCGTTCTACTTCACTTACTGGAGGGGTCAATACGTCGAAATGGTAAAGGTCAGCTTCTTCACAAAAATGATTCGTCAAATCCACAAGTTCTTCTTTGATCAAGGTATGAAGAATAATGGCGTTGTGTTTTTTTGCATCAGACAAAGCTTTGATCAAATGCTCTTTTGTGTGGATAAACGTGCGTCTAAAAAGGTTAAATTCGACGCTGGGGTATTGGGCCATTGTCGCTTGTGCAAGCTTCGATGCCGTTTCGCCGGCAGAGTCCGACAACACGAACATCGTCACTGCGGCACTGGTTTGCAATTTTTCTTGCAAGTCTGGTTGTTCAGGTTCAGTTGGCTTCATAAGAAAAATCCTCTCTTGCTTTTTTATTGATTTCATTATACCATACTTAAGATCGATAGAATCGGAATGATTTTGATTTATCAGGAGGGCCTACGATGAAAAATCAAACACTTATTGAGCATGCCATGACTACATTGAAAGAAAATGGCTTTAAATACACCAAAAAAAGAGAAGCGATCATCGCCTATTTAGTGAAACGCAATCGCTATTTGCCAGCCAAGGAAATTCATGAATACATGTCAGAAAAGTATCCTGGCTTGAGCTATGATACGATCTACCGTAATCTGCATGATTTTTCTGAGATCGGTATTTTAGAAGAAACAGAGCTGAACGGGGAGATGAAGTTTCGCTATAACTGCTGTGCAGAATTAGAGGACCATCATCACCATCACTTTATTTGCACGGTTTGTGGCAAAACAAAAGAACTGCATATTTGCCCGATGGACTTCTTCCAAGAACAGCTTCCTGGCTGCTTGATCGAGGGACATCGCTTCGAGATTTTGGGCCGTTGTGAAGAATGTCAATGAAAACCCAAACAAACTTGATGGGATCGAAGACTTTTTTAACAGAATGCCTTGACACTTTTTCAGGGGTTAGCTATAATTTTTAAAGGACAGTCGTGTTTTTTGGGATTTTATTTCAATAACAACTACGGTTACTTTTTAAGCTCGGAGGGAGGGAATTTACATGTCAAAAACAGTCGTTCGCAAAAACGAATCACTTGACGATGCTCTTCGTCGCTTCAAACGTTCCGTGTCAAAAGCGGGTACTTTACAGGAATCTCGTAAACGTGAGTTTTACGAAAAACCTAGCGTAAAGCGTAAGAAAAAATCTGAAGCAGCTAGAAAACGCAAAAAATTCTAATTTTCTACTGTTTTGAGAATTGGAGCTGGTAGTGTGACACTACTAAGTACACTGAATGATGACATGAAGACAGCGATGAAAGCCAAAGACAAGGAAACCTTGCAGGTGATCCGCATGTTGAAAGCATCAATTCAAAATGAGCAGATCAAAAAAGGTTCTGACTTGAATGAAGAAGAAGAGTTGACCGTTTTGTCTCGTGAGATGAAACAGCGTCGTGATTCTTTAAATGAGTTTGAGAAAGCTGACCGAAATGATCTAGCAGAGAAAGTCAAAGTTGAAATTGCAGTTGTTGAAAAATATTTGCCAGCACAACTCGATGAAGCGGAAATCCGCCAAATCGTCGCTGGAGCGATTGAAAAAACTGGTGCTTCTTCTTCCAAAGAATTTGGAAAAGTGATGGGTGCTGTAATGCCACAAGTTAAAGGCAAAGCAGACGGTAATCAAGTCAATGCGATCGTTAAAGAATTATTGGATCAAATGTAAGCTCACGCCGCAAGTATGGATGACATGCTTGCGGCTTTTTTTTCTGATTTCGAAAACTTAAAAAAAGCATAAGGACAAGGGGAAACGACTGTTGTGCTTGATAAGTAATTTTTCTTTTTTCCATCTTATGTTATTATTAATAAGAACGCCAAAAAAGGAGCTGTAACATATTTGACAGACAAAACAATAACGATCGAGATAACACTTAGTGAAAACGATGACGTTCGTTTATTATTAGGTGCCCACGATAAGAACATCAAAATTATTGAAGACTCCACAGGAACGGTCATTCACACTCGTGGTGAGCTGATCCAAATCGTAGGAGAAACTGAAGCCGCTGAAAAGGCACAATCCGTGATTCGGGCTTTGCAAGAGTTGATCAAGCGAGGCATCAATATCAGTACCCCTGATGTGATCACTGCTTTGAATATGGTGAATAAGGGCAGTCTTGATTATTTCAAAGATATGTATGAAGAAGAGATCATCAAAGACCGTAACGGCAAACCGATCCGAGCGAAAAATGCTGGGCAAAAAAAATATATCGAAGCCGTCCGTAAACATGATGTAGTGTTTGGTGTCGGCCCCGCTGGAACCGGAAAGACCTTCTTAGCAGTCGTAATGGCAATTGCAGCTCTAAAGAAAGGCCAAGTGCAAAAAATCATTTTGACACGTCCCGCCGTTGAAGCAGGAGAAAATCTTGGTTTCCTACCAGGAGACTTGAAAGAAAAAGTTGATCCTTACTTACGCCCCGTTTATGATGCGTTGTATCAAATTTTTGGGATGGACCATACGAACCGTCTCATGGAACGAGGCGTCATTGAGATCGCACCATTGGCATATATGCGTGGACGTACGCTAGAAGATGCCTTTGTCATTTTAGATGAAGCGCAAAATACGACGATCGCTCAAATGAAAATGTTTTTGACCCGTTTAGGATTCAACTCTAAAATGATCGTCAATGGCGATACCAGCCAGATCGATTTGCCAAAAGGGACTTTAAGCGGCCTGATCCACGCCGAACGAACGTTACAAGAGATCCCTAAAATTGCTTTTGCTAATTTTGAAGCAGGAGATGTCGTGCGGCATCCAGTTGTTGCCGAGATCATTCGCGCATATGAAGAAGCAGATCTTAAAGACAAGCGCTAATCGTCTTTTAGGAGGAGAACTATGATCATTCAACCACTACGGAAATTTAGAGAAAGACTTGGGAAATTCTATCTACCAGTTTTGATGTTCCTTTTCTTTCTTTTTTCGATTGGTATCATGTACACCAGCGTCAAACAAAACAATGTCGATTATAGCGAAGGTCAAGTGGCGGAAGAAAATATCCGTGCCAATAAAACGATCGAAAATACCGCTGCGACGGAACAAAAACGTAAACTGGCTGCCGAAGCTGTACCACCAGAGTACACGTATCAGGATACACTGGCGCAAACGCAGCATGATCGTATCGATCATTTATTTGACTTAGTTGCTTCAGTCAAAAAATCAGTGGATGAAGCTCATGAAAAAAAAGTGGCTGAGGCCGATGAGGATGAAAATATCCCTAAACCTAGTACAGATGAATATATCGCAGCCTTAAAACAAGAATTTGAAAAAATGAGTGATGATGAACTGGATTTTTATCAGTCATTTACCAATAATTTTTTGACGACGATGTTCTCATTAAGTGATGATGAATTAAATACAGTGCGTACCTATGCGCTACAATTAGTTGATGAACAAATGGCGAAACAGATCCGCCAAACGGAATTAAGTACGTTTCGTTCTGAGGCGGAAGATAAGATCCAGTTCTTAGACGTTAGCTCAGACATGGCTTCTGTCTTACGTTTCTTAGTCAATCAAGGAATCGTCGTGAACGATATCCCAAATGAAAAACGGACAGAAGAAGCACGTCAAACCGCCATGGATGCTGTTCCTCCAGTGATGATTTATCAAGGAGAGATCATTGTCCGTGAGGGCTCGCAGATCGATGCCAATGCCCTAGAGAAGCTGCAGCTTTTAGGAATGACTAATCAGACCTTTTCTGTTTTTCCATTGATCGCTTTAGTGTTAGCAACAGTCTTACAGATGCTTATGGTGTTTTATTACACGAAACAGACGAAAGACGTGGAAAAACGGATGAATGCGGTCACGTTTTATATTTTGGCAATGGCATTCAGTATTTTGATCATGAAGTTTTTCCAACTTTTCCAATCTGAATTAGTGACCTTTATCCCGCTGTTTTTCCCAGCTGCGTTTACACCGTTGATCCTGAGTATTTTCTCCAGCCGTCGTTTGGGGATTTTGTCTGCGATTTTCCAAGTAATCAGTGCACTCTTTATTTACTTTGATTCTAGCGGAACCAACTTGTTGACGACCGTCTTAGTCACCTATTTGTTCTCTGGCTTGATGGGAACGATGATCAAGCGCGCCCGCATCGCTAGTCAAGGGAAAACGGCAGTAGCGTGGGTGATCGTCTTTCCGCTCTTACTGAGTTTTGTGCTGGTGATTTTCCAAGGAATGGATTTTGCTCGCGGGAACACTTGGACCACGATCATTTGTGGTTTAGCAGGCTCTCTCTTAAGCTATTTGCTAACGATGGGACTACATCCTTACATCGAATTGTTGGTGACGGATGAGAGTATGATCGTGTTAAATGAATTGAGTAACCCGAATCATCCATTGTTAAAACAGTTGCTGGAAGAAGCGCCAGGAACGTATCATCACAGTATGATGGTTGCCAATCTTAGTGCCAATGCCGTTGCCGAAATCGGCGGGCAAAGCTTACTGACTCGTGTGGCTTGTTATTACCATGATATCGGCAAGGTCAAACATGCCAATTTCTTCGTAGAAAATTTACCTGCTGGTGCCGAAAACCCGCATAATTTCTTGTTGCCTGAAGACAGCAAACAAATTATCTTCGGTCACGTGATCGATGGGGCGGAAATTCTCGAAGAAGCCAAAATGCCGCGCATGGTGATCGACATTTGTCGTCAACACCATGGCACGACCTTGATGCGTTATTTCTACGTGAAAGCCAAAGAGCGTAATCCCGAGGTGACGGAAGAAGATTTCCGTTATCCTGGTCCAAAACCGCAAACACGAGAAGCTGGCGTTGTGAGTATCGCGGATAGTTGTGAAGCAGCTGTTCGAGCGATGGAAAATCCAACAAATCAAAAGATTCAAGAATTTGTTGCAAATCTCATCAATGATCGGATCTTAGACGGTCAACTGGATGAAACAGGCCTGACTTTGAAAGAAATCCGAATGATTGAAAAATCACTGGTCAACGGACTTTGCAGTACCTTCCATTCACGGATCAAATATCCAAAAATGAAGTCGGAAGCAGAGAAAATGAAAGAAGAACAAGAAAGAAGAGAGCGCTAATGGAGATTACCTTTTTAGATGAGACAAATTCAGTGGGGGAAACCAAGATCAAAGAGATCGAAGGACTGTTGCAATTTGCTGCAGGACATTTAGAACTTCCAGAGGATACAGAAATGTCCGTCACATTTATGGACAATGCGGCGATCCAAGAAATCAATCGGGAGTACCGCGGCAAAGATATGCCAACGGATGTCATTAGTTTTGCCTTTGAAGAAGAAACAGACGAAGAGCTGTCGATCATTTTTGACGAAGCCCTTGAAGAGCTGCCGCGTGATCTTGGAGATATTATGATCTCCATTGAACGAGCGAAAGAACAAGCTGCTGAATACGGGCATACCTATGATCGGGAGCTGGGTTTCTTGGCGTTACATGGTTTCTTGCATATCAATGGCTATGATCATATGACACCTGAAGATGAAAAGGAAATGTTTGGATTGCAAAAGGAAATACTGGATGCCTATGGACTCAAAAGATAAGAATATTGGGAAAAACAAACAATTTATTTCGTCGATCGAATTTGCTTTCACTGGTATAAAAACCGTATTTAAAGAGGAACGCAATATGCGTAAACATGTTGCACTAGGAATCGTTGCGATCATTGCGGGCTTTATTTTCCGTTTGAGTCAAATGGAATGGCTCTGGTTGCTGCTAGCTGTTTTCTTAGTCTGGATCGTTGAGATCATCAACACCGTCTTTGAAAACGTCGTAGATATGTTTACAGATTTCCATTTCCATCCTATTGGAAAAAAAATCAAAGATATGGCAGCTGGTGCCGTGCTGATGACTGCAGTTTTTGCGTTAGTCGTCGCAGCGATCATCTTCTTGCCAAAATTGCTGCAGCTCTTCTGATGCGCACCAAAACCACAAGATAAAGGGGAACAACAATGACAACACACAAATCAGGCTTCGTTGCGATCGTCGGGCGGCCAAATGTTGGGAAATCAACACTACTAAATCGAGTCGTAGGACAAAAAATCGCGATCATGAGTGACAAAGCGCAAACGACCCGTAACAAAATCCAAGGGGTCTACACGACGGATGACGCACAGCTGATCTTTATCGATACACCAGGGATCCACAAACCCAAACACCGTTTAGGCGATTTTATGGTTGAAACCGCCTATAGTGCACTGCGAGAAGTTGACGTGACGCTATTTATGATCAGTGCGGACCAAAAGCGTGGGAAGGGCGATGATTTTATTATCGAACGATTGCGCCAAAGTCAGACACCGGTTTTCCTCGTGATCAATAAAATTGATAAAGTCCATCCAGATGCCTTATTGGCAATTATTGAAGACTACTCCTCACAAATGGACTTTGCTGAGATCGTACCGATTTCCGCAACAGAAGGCAATAATTTCGAAACGTTAATGAAGCTACTGATCGATGAAATGCCAGAAGGGCCTCAGTACTTCCCAGAGGATCAAATCACGGATCATCCAGAATACTTTATCGTTTCCGAATTGGTGCGGGAAAAAGTCTTGCTACTGACCAGAGATGAAGTACCTCACTCAGTAGCGGTCGTGGTTGACTCCATGAAACGAGACCACAATGACAAGGTGCATATTCAAGCGACGATCATTGTCGAACGTGACAGTCAAAAAGGCATTATCATCGGCAAAGGCGGAAAAATGCTGAAACAGATCGGTACGAAAGCTCGTTTAGACATTGAACACTTGTTAGATGACAAAGTCTTCTTGGAATTATGGGTAAAAGTTCAAAAAGATTGGCGCGACAAGCAAACATTCTTAACAGATTATGGCTATCGCAAAGATGAGTATTGATGACATGCAGATCAAACATGATCTGTTTTAATGAAGAAAAACTGATGCAGTTAGCGAACTGGATCAGTTTTTTTTAAAGAAATGGGGTGCGACGATGAATCTTGTTGAAACAAAAGGAATCTTACTTTTTTCAAAAGACCATAAAGAAAAAGACAAGCTAGTCAAAATCTTTACGGAATCTGCTGGGAAGCAAATGTTTTATGTCAAGGGTGCCCATCGGAAAAACAACCCCTTGGCACCAGCACTGCTCTCCTATACTGAAGCCACCTACATGGGAACCATCAAAACGGAAGGCTTGTCCTTTTTAAACAATGCCAAAGACATCCATCCTTTTCGTACGATCCAAAGTGATATTTTTATTGCTGGTTATGCAACCTACTTATTGAATTTGGCTGATTCTGCTATTGATGATCGGGTCTATGACCCACATCTATACCAATTTTTACATGAGGCCTTGCAATTAATGGACCAAGAAAACGACGCAGAGATCATCACCAATATTTTTGAGATCCAGATTTTGCACCGTTTCGGGATCACCCCGAATTGGACCCATTGTGCGATCTGCGGAAAAACCGACGGTCGGTTTGACTATTCCTCAAAATATAGCGGTATTTTATGTGAACAGCACTGGGGGATGGACGAACGTCGTTATCATGCTGATTCTCGGGCGATCCATTTTATTCGCTTATTTTCGCAAATATCCTACGAGCAGATTGCTTCAATCAAATTAAAGCCAGAAACGAAAGCCGCGATCCGACGAGTGATTGATTTATTATATGATGAATATGTGGGCATTTATCTAAAAAGTAAGAAGTTTATCGATCAGATGGGGCAATGGCAAGACGTCTTAAAACCGAAAAATCAATGATAGAGTTGGCGAAACTTTAATGGAGTTAAGCCGACTCTTTTTTTGAATAATGCTGTAAAGTGACTTGCATCTTGAAACCCCACTGCGAAGGCAGCTTGTTGAATGGGCAGATCTGGCTGTGCCACCAAAAGCTCTTTGGCTCGGGTCATGCGGTAGTTCAATAAATATTGTGCAGTAGATTGCCCCAAAAAACGTTGGAACAAACGTGAGAGATACTGTGGTGACACATAGACGAGCCCTGCTAGTTCTTTGATCGTGATCGCCTGATCGTAATTCGTTTCGATTTCTTGTATAACGGGAACCAGATATTGTTGGAACAGCGGGTGTTTTTCTGTTGGATTCCCTGAGCGTTCTTGCATGATCGCCAATAAAAAGTGGTAACATTCGCTAGAAGCCCGTAGCGGGTCCCAACTGATTTGTTGGTCTTCTTTGATCCGTTGATTGATCCAGGTGACATAAGAAAAGGTTTCTGACTCTTCAGCTAATATATAGGGCTGATTCGTGTACTGCTTTAACACCTCAGCTGCCAAAGGGCCTTGGAATGTGGCGAAGGATGTTTTCCAGTCAGTCAATGGATAATAGCGATGGGGCGTAAAAGGAAAAATCAAAATGCCTTCATTTGGACGTAAGATAAACGATTCCTGACCAAATGTGATTCGGCCTTCCCCTTGCTCGGTTTGCAGCCAATGGAAGTAGGGATAGCCATCAGGACGAGCGACGTCATCTTGCGTCCAATCGTTGCCGATGCTTTCCAGAGATAAAGGCAGCTGCTGATTGGTTTGATAAAAGTAGATAGGCATAGTGTACCTCCATGTTTCGAAAAGTTATAAAATAGTGTTTCATGTATTATACTACAACAGAATGAAAAGCCTTACAATAAGAGAGTAGAAATCATTTTATTTTAAAGGAGCGTTCACTTACATGACAAAATTTTTTGATAGAATTCTATTTGGCGGCGATTATAATCCAAATCAGTGGCCGAAAGAGATTTGGGAAGAAGACATTCGGATCTTTAAAAAAGCAAGTATCAATAGCGCGACCGTCAATGTTTTTTCATGGGCAAAGATCCAACCCTCTGAAAATTATTATGATTTTGAGGAATTGGATCAAATCATCGAAAAATTAAGTACGGAAGGTTTCGACATCGTCTTAGCCACTTCCACAGCTGCTTTGCCAGCTTGGATGTTTAAGAAGTATCCAGAAGTCGCTCGCACCGATTATGATGGACGCCATCATAAGTTTGGGCAACGGCACAATGCCTGTCCCAACAGTTTGGTTTATCAAAAATACGCAGAACGCTTGGCAACGAAATTAGCCGAACGTTACGGCGAAAATCCACAAGTGACTTGTTGGCACATCAATAATGAATACGGCGGCGAATGTTATTGCGACAACTGTGAAAAAGCGTTTCGTGTCTGGTTAAAGGATAAATATCATACGATCGAAGCACTGAATAAAGCCTGGAATATGGAATTTTGGGGTCATACCGTGTATGAATGGGATGAAATCGTGCTGCCAAATGCGCTGTCAGAAGGAATCGGCTATGACAAGACGGCATTTGCAGGAATTTCTATTGACTACCGGCGGTTCAACTCGGATAGTCTTTTAAAAAACTACATGATGGAGCGGGACGCTATTCGGAAAATCGATCCCACAACACCGATTACAACGAATTTGATGGGAACCTTTAAAGGACTGGATTATTTCAAGTGGGCAAAGGAAATGGACCTTGTTTCGTGGGATAATTATCCATCGTACAATACGCCATGGAGCTTAGTAGCCATGACCCATGATTTGATGCGCGGGTTAAAACAGCAACCCTTTATGCTGATGGAACAAACACCTTCCCAACAAAACTGGCAGCCTTATAATTCATTAAAAAAACCAGGACAGATGCGGGCGCAAAGCTATCAAACGATTGCTCATGGGGCAGATACGATCCAATACTTCCAATTGCGACGTTCCATTGGTGCTTGTGAGAAATTCCATGGTGCGGTCATCGAACATGTCGGTCATGAAGACACGCGGGTTTTCCGAGAAACAGCAGCTCTTGGGGCTGAATTAGCGCAGCTTTCAGACATCATTGGCACGCAAACCCAAGCACAGGTTGCTGTGATTTTCGATTGGGACAATTATTGGGCTTTAGAATATACGAGTGGTCCAACCGTTGATCTGAAATATGTGGAACAGATCCATCGTTACTATCGCTATTTTTACGAACAAAATATTGCGGTCGATTTGGTTCCCGTGGATGCTGACTTATCAAAATACAAGCTAGTCGCAGCTCCGGTTCTGTACATGATCAAAGAAGGGATGCAAGAGCGGCTAACTGATTTCGTTAAGCAAGGTGGTGCTTTACTTACAACGTATATGAGTGGCATCGTTGATCAATCAGACAATGTTCACTTAGGCGGTTACCCTGGCCCCTTGCGGGAGTTAGCTGGCATCTGGGTGGAAGAAATCGATGCATTAGCGCCAGAACAATCAAACGGGGTTTCGTTAGTTAATGAAGAACTTACAGGAACAAGTAATTTAGTCAGCGATTTGATCCATTTAGAAAACGCCGAAGCGCTAGCGCATTACACGAGCAATTTCTATGCAGGAATGCCGGCAGTGACCAAAAATACATTTGGCGATGGAACCGTCTATTACTTTGGTGGACAGTTGGAAGATCAGCTGCAAGATCAGCTTTTCAAAACGATCGTCAAAGAGACCGATATTACCCCAGTGATCGAGGAGGCAACAAAACTAGAAATTGCCTGTCGTGAAAATGAAGAGGCGAAATTTTTCGTCATCATCAATTTCCACGAAGAAGCACAACCGCTGCCAGAAATGTTTGTTGGAAAAACGGATCTTCTGACGGGTAAGGTTCTTTCTTCAGAAATGATGCTGACGCAATACACCACCTATATCGTCAAAGAGGGGCGTAACTGATGCGAACTTTTGCTATTGAAGATGACTTTTATCTAGACAACAAGCCTTTTAAAGTGATCTCTGGAGCGATCCATTATTTTCGTGTCGTTCCTGAATATTGGCAAGATCGCTTAGAGAAACTACGCTTGATGGGCTGTAATACCGTCGAAACCTATGTTCCTTGGAATCTTCATGAAGCACAGGAAGGTGTCTATCAATTTGATGGGATCCTTGATTTGCGGCGATTTATCCAAACGGCACAAGAAGTAGGGCTTTACGTCATTTTGCGACCAGCACCTTATATTTGTGCGGAGTGGGAATTTGGGGGACTGCCTTATTGGCTATTGCAAGACCCTATGATGAAGCTTCGGTTTGATTATCCCCCATTTATGGAAAAAATCACTCGTTATTTCGCCCATTTGTTTCCACAAGTGCGGGATCTGCAGATCACCCAAGGCGGTCCGATTATAATGATGCAAGTAGAAAATGAATACGGCAGCTATGCCAATGATAAAGAGTATTTGCGGAAAATGGTGGCTGCGATGCGGCAGCATGGTGTAGAAACGCCGTTAGTGACCTCTGACGGACCTTGGCACGATATGCTAGAAAACGGCAGTATCAAAGACTTGGCATTGCCTACGATCAACTGCGGCTCCAACATCAAGGAAAATTTTGAAAAACTTCGAAAATTTCACGGAGAAAAACGGCCACTGATGGTCATGGAATTTTGGATCGGCTGGTTTGATGCCTGGGGTGACGACCAGCACCATACGACCTCAACACAAGATGCAGTAAAGGAATTGCAGGATTGTTTAGCATTAGGTTCTGTCAATATCTATATGTTTCATGGCGGGACCAACTTTGGCTTTATGAACGGGTCAAATTATTATGAACGCTTAGCGCCGGATGTCACTAGCTATGATTACGATGCCTTGTTGACAGAATGGGGAGAACCTACTGCCAAATACCAAGCCTTCAAAAAGGTGATCGCTGACTATGCGGAAATTCCTGAGTTTCCCTTGAGTATGGAAATTGAGCGAAAAGCTTATGGAACATTCTCAGTGAAAGAACGAGTCTCCTTGTTTTCGACGATCGACACGATCAGTCAACCGATTATAAGTAATTACCCGTTATCGATGGAAGCCTGCAATCAAGCGACAGGTTATATCTATTATCGCTCACTGATTGGGCCTGCTCGGAAGATTGCCGACTACCGTCTGATCAATACGATGGATCGTGCCCATACGTTTATCAACCAGGAACTTTTGCGCATCGATTACGATCAAGAAATCGGTCAAACCTACAGTTTCGATTTATCAGAATCAGAAAACGAGTTGGGGATCTTAGTGGAGAATATGGGGCGGGTCAATTATTCCGTAAAAATGAACCATCAGCACAAAGGCATCAAAGACGGTGTGATCATCAATGGTGCCTTCCAAAGCAACTGGGAAATCTATCCCTTACCGATGGATAATTTGCATGCCATTGATTTCCAAGGAAAATGGCAAAAAGGACAACCAAGTTTCTCACGCTTTGAATGTGCTTTTGATGAATGTGCAGATACTTTTATCGAATTGCCAGGCTGGGGTAAAGGGTTTGTCCAAGTCAATGGTCATACGATCGGCCGTTTTTGGGAAAAAGGACCGCAGCAGCGCTTGTACGTCCCAGCACCGTTTTTAAAAATCGGAATGAATGAGATCATCGTTTTTGAAAGTGATGGGAAAATCGCTGATGAGATCGTCTTTCATGATCAGGCGGATTTAGGTCCAGAAGCATAAAAGTTCAAATTAATCATTGACAAACCCTAGCTTCAACTACTATCATAAGGGTAATCGAATCCGTGCTATGATCGGAAGAAAGAAAGAAGACCATTCCATGAAGCGAACTTGGGAGAGTGAAAGCCAAGTTGGAACCTTATTTCGCAGGCGTCCGTGAGCATGATCAATGAAGCTGCCGACTTGTCGGAAGTAGGGTGGAACCGCGAATTTATCGTCCCTATATCTATACACTTTGTATAGATATAGGGACTTTTTTATGTTTCACACCAAGAATAGACAAAAACAAAGGAGGGTTTTTATGTTATTTGATATGACGATTCCAGCAAGTGCGTTTACCGAAAAAAAGCTCAAAGTATTAGCAAGTATTCCACTGCAAGTTCGCCTTTTAAAGGATGAACAGCTTTTACATGAATTTACAACGAGTCCAGACCAAATGCTTTACGACTTATCGGATGTTTTAGAAGCAGATGTCGTGGTCGAAGTGAAATTGATCCCTGGATCAGTTGTCGAATTTTATCCTGTCGTCAATGCGTTATAAGAAAGGAAGAAAAAGATGAGTAAACTAACTGTGCAAGAGATGATTTTGACCCTGCAAAAATTCTGGTCCGAAAACGGCTGTATGCTGATGCAGGCCTATGATACAGAAAAAGGGGCTGGAACCATGAGCCCATACACATTTTTACGTGCAATCGGTCCAGAACCATGGAACGCCGCTTACGTAGAACCTTCTCGCCGTCCAGCTGATGGCCGCTACGGGGAAAACCCAAATCGTTTGTATCAGCACCACCAGTTCCAAGTCGTGATGAAGCCTTCTCCTGAAAATATCCAAGAGCTTTATTTAGAAAGCCTGCGTCTTTTAGGGATCGATCCATTAGAACATGATATTCGTTTTGTCGAAGATAACTGGGAAAATCCTTCGATGGGTTGTGCAGGTCTTGGTTGGGAAGTGTGGTTAGACGGGATGGAGATCACTCAGTTTACTTACTTCCAACAAGTCGGCGGCTTAGCATGTAAGCCAGTGACATCAGAGATCACTTACGGCTTAGAACGTCTAGCATCTTATATTCAAGAAGTTGAAAGTGTCTACGATCTTGAATGGTCTGCAGGTGTCAAATATGGTGAGATTTTCCGCCAACCTGAGTATGAACATTCAAAATATTCCTTTGAAGTCAGTGACCAAGACTTGCTTTTAGGGAACTTCGATCGTTTTGAAAAAGAAGCAAAACGCTGTATCGATGAACGCTTAGTTCATCCAGCTTACGACTATATCTTAAAATGCAGCCATACCTTCAATTTGTTGGATGCACGTGGTGCAGTCTCCGTCACTGAACGTGCTGGGTACCTTGCACGTATCCGTAACATGGCACGTCAAGTAGCAAAACTATTTGTAGCAGAACGGGAAAACCTCGGTTATCCATTGCTTGATCCAGAAGTGGCGCAAAAACTGATTGAGGAGGGAAAATAAGATGGCACAAAACCTATTATTAGAAATCGGCTTAGAGGAATTACCTGCGCATGTCGTAACCCCAAGTATGAAACAATTACAAGAAAAAACGGCAGCTTTCTTAGATGCTCATGCGTTGCCTTATACAACGATCGAAGCCTATTCCACACCTCGCCGCTTGGCTGTCTATGTCACCGGTATTCCTGAAAAACAAGCGGATACGCAAGAAGAGGTCAAAGGACCAGCGAAAAAAATCGCGTTAGATGATGCAGGCAATTGGTCGAAAGCAGCTCAAGGGTTTGTTCGTGGACAAGGATTGACAACCGATGACATCACCTTCCGTGAATTAAAAGGTGTTGAGTATGTCTATGTAACGAAACATACCCAAGGTCAACCAACCGTTGAGGTATTGAAAGGATTGCAGGAAGTAATCACGAGTTTGACGTTCCCAGTAACGATGCACTGGGCAGACTACGATTTTGAATATATCCGACCAATTCATTGGATCGTAGCACTCTTTGGTGAGCAAGTCATTCCTTTCCAAATCCTTGATATTGTTACCGGTCGCGAGTCAAAAGGTCATCGTTTCTTAGGTGAGGCAGTCACGTTTGATCATGCGGACGACTATTTGGAAAAAATGAAGCATCAATTTGTCATCGCTGATCCAAGCGAACGTCAACAAATGATCACCGCACAAATCAATGCGATCGCTCAAGAAAACAACTGGCGGATCGATTTAGATGAAGACTTACTAGAAGAAGTGACAAATCTAGTTGAATACCCAACAGCCTTTGTAGGGGACTTTGAAGAAAAATACCTTTCTGTCCCTGAAGAAGTATTAGTTACTTCTATGAAAGAACATCAACGCTACTTCGATGTCCGCACCCTTGACGGAGAATTGCTGCCGCACTTCATCTCTGCCCGCAACGGGGATGCTGTGAAGATCGATAATGTCATCAAAGGAAACCAAAAAGTCCTGACCGCTCGTCTAGAAGATGCTGAGTTTTTCTACAATGAAGACAAAAAGCTGACCATTGACCATTGCGTGGAAAAACTTAAGCAAGTCACCTTCCACGAAAAAATCGGCAGCTTATATGAAAAAATGCAACGTGTCGGACTAGCAGCGCAAATCATCGGGAAGACCGTTGGTTTAACACAAGAAGAACTGACCGACCTTCAACGGGCAGCTCAAATCTATAAATTTGATTTAGTGACCAATATGGTAGGGGAATTCCCTGAGTTGCAAGGGATCATGGGGGAAAAATATGCCCTGATCCAAGGAGAGAAACCAGCAGTTGCCCAAGCGATTCGTGAACACTACATGCCGATCTCAGCAGAAGGCGAGCTGCCACAATCAAAAATCGGGGCTGTTTTAGCGATTGCGGATAAATTAGACAGCTTACTTGCTTTCTTCGCTGTTGATATGGTTCCAAGCGGTTCAAACGATCCTTATGCTTTACGCCGTCAAACCTACGGGATTATCCGCATCTTAGCTGAAAAGCGCTGGTACTTCCCATTTGCTCAGTTGCAAGAAGAAATTCGTGAAGCCATTAATGCTCAACCAGAAGTTTTTGGGATTCAACTTGCCGCTGGTCAAGAACAAGTGACCGATTTTGTGAAAGGTCGTCTGCGTCAATTCTTACTCAGCAAAAATACGCGTCATGATGTCATCGAAGCTGTCTTAGGCGCACGTCAAGCAGACATCAGTACGTTGTTTGAAACGGCTCAAATGTTAAGAGAACATCTGCAAGACACCGACTTCAAACCATCGATGGAAGCTTTGACACGGGTGATCAATTTAGCGAAAAAAGCCGAATTGGATCAAGCAGCAATTGATCCTGCCTTGTTTGAAAACGACTCTGAAACTGCCTTGTATGAAGCGGTCTTAACAGTAGAGGACAAGTTCCCACATCAAACGATGGAAGAAAACTACCAAAGCTTAGTGGCACTGCGCCCATTGATCGAAGCTTATTTTGATCAAACAATGGTCATGGTGGAAGATGAACAGATTCGCCGCAACCGTTTTGCCTTGTTGGATAAAATCGCGAAGATGAGTCTGGCAGTGGCTAGTTTAGATGCTTTGATTACGAAATAAAAGAAGCTTGCAGTTGCACGTTTCTAAATAAAAAAAGCTGGAACTGAAAGAATCAGTTCTGGCTTTTTTCTATGTTTCTCGATTTACTTGTGTTCAGTCCCAAGAAAACCGTCCTTTTCGTACAATGAAAGGACGGTTTTTGGTGTTAAATTTTATAGCCGATCCCCCAAACGGTTTTGATATAAGAGGACTTCTTGTGGGTATCGTGCATTTTTTCCCGAAGGTTTCGAACGTGGACCATGATGGTATTATTGGAAGACGTGTAATATTTTTCGCCCAAACCTCTTGAAACATTTCCTCAGAGCTTACCACTTGGCCTTTTCGCTCCATCAATAATTTTAAAATGGAAAATTCGATCGGCGTCAGGGAAAGTTCTTCTTCTTGCAAGAAACATTTTCGCTTATTGACATCTAATTCCAACTCCCTCACGATCAATTTGTTTTGATCTGAGCCGTTGTATTGAGTCGAGCGGCGTATCTGAGCTTTCACCCGAGCGATCACTTCCAACGGACGAAAGGGCTTGGTGATGTAATCATCGGCACCAATTGTCAAACCAGTGATCTTATCGATCTCCTCGGATTTAGCTGTCAACATAATAATTGGGTAATGATGCTTTTTGCGGATGATTTTACACAGGTCAAAGCCAGTGATATCTGGCAGCATGACATCAAGAATCGCCAAAGAAAAGCTGTTTTGCTCGATCTGTACCTGAGCTTCATTCCCATCTGCACAAGTGATGACAGAAAAATTTTCGTTTCGTAAATAAAAGGCAATCAAATCTGAAATTTCTTTTTCATCTTCAACTAAAAGTATCTTTTCCACTCGTATTGACCTTCCTTTTCAGTTAACTGACTTTCTAGTTTTTTCATGTTGATTTGTCGCTAAAGGCAATGTGACGATCATTTGAATCTCATTGTTCTTGCTAGCAGCTCGGATCGTTCCTTGATGCGCCAAAATAATTTCTTTGGCGATCGCCAATCCGAGACCTGCTCCACCTGTCTTGGTTGAACGAGCTTGATCCAGACGATAAAATTTTTCAAATAATGCCTCCAATTGTTCTTGTTCGATCGGCTCACTTTGATTCGCTAGGATAAAAATTGCTGCTTGTTCGTCTACGGTTAGCTGCATTGTGATCGTGGTTTGATCAGGCGCATAGGCAATGGCATTTTTTAACAGATTGTTTAACACTCGCGCCAACTGTTCACTATCGGCTTTTAATTTCAAGCTCTCTGGTCCAGAGTAGCAGATGGTTTGTTCTTTTTCTTTCAGAAGCGGATAGAATTCTTCTTGGATTTGCTTCAGTAAGAAGACGAAATCAAGTTCCCGTTGATACAATTGGATGTCTTGCAGATTAAAACGGGTGATGTCGAAAAATTCATTCATCAGCGTTTCCAAACGCTCAGACTTTTCTAAAGCAATCGTCAAGGATTGCGTCATTTGTTCATTGGTCAAGTTTTTCGTATCCAACAATAGATTGAGATAGCCGATCACTGAAGCCAAGGGAGTCTTCAAGTCATGCGCCAAATAGGTGATCAAGTCCTTGGTGCGCTGTGTTTCTTCCTTTAAAAGAGCCTCATTGCGGTTCATCGAATCTTTTATTTTTAATAATTCATGATCGATCGCTAGGCTGCCCGTCGAACTTGCTTCCGATTGAGAGAAAAAGAGCTGAATTCCTTCGGCGATCCTTGCAATTTTTTTCCTTGAAACATAACGATAGATAAAATAGCAAATCAAGGTAACGGCAAAAACGAGAAAGAGGGAGAATGCCAAGAACAATTGTTTAACAGGGCGCCAGTCGACAAATGTACCAAGGATCATCCCGCCTTGGCCATCACTTGATTCCACAACTTCCTGTAAAACGAGGTTTGAAAAAAAATTATCCAGCACCATTTGAATGAGTCTCGTTTCCTTTAATAGCCATAAGGCTCCTACCAATAAGAAGAAGCCAACCAGAAAAAAGACAAATGAAGAATATTTACTACGCATGAAACAGTCCTTTCTAACTCGTTCTTGATTCTTTCTTGATTATAGCAAAGAGGAGTAGGAGCGAATAGCTAATTCTTCTTAAGAATTCTTCATATTAATAAAAAAAGAACGGAAAAATTTTATTTTCTTAAGAAATCTTCAGCAGATATTAAGAGAAACGTTCAAAACGGAAATTGATTCAATGGTTAAATAAAGGTGGTCATTCGATTAACCAATCAGGAAGGTGAGATGTTTGAGAAAGCATATGAACAAATCAAAAAAGAGTTTCATGATCATCAGTAGTTTACTGATCATCGGCAGTTTAGGCTGGACGAGTGCCTGGGGGGTTGCTCGTCGTGAAGAACCTTCCATCACTCAAATAACTTTGCAAGATCTGCAACCGAGAGCAGATTTTTACTTAGTAGGAGTCGTTGAACCAGCAAGAACGGTTGAAGTCAAGGTGGATAGCTCAAGAGGATCAGTTGTTGAGAAAAAAGTAGAGGCAGGGGATCAAGTCAAAGCAGGGCAAGCTCTTTTTGTTTACTCTAACCCTGAGGTAGCTTTGGCCATTAAAGAAGCAGAACAGGCGACGGCAAATCGCTCGAGAGCTGTGGAACAAGCAAGACGGCAAACGAATCAAAAATGGGAACAATACAATAAGGTAACGAATCAGCTGGAGGAGACGAAACAAAAAATTGCCAGTGCGGAAGAAGAGGACAAAGAAGGGCTGGAAGATCGTAAAACCGATTTGGAAATGCAGCAAAGTCAATTACTGCTAGAAGCGCAAAACTTGGAAAGCAGCATTGGCGATGCCGAATTAGAGCTGGAACGGGCAGAATTAGAACTACGTTCAGTCAAAGAGCAACATGGCTCAGACGTCGTGGAAGCCGAAATTGATGGAATCGTTAAAGACGTGGACGAGCGACAAATGAATCGAAGCGCAAGTGAAGCGGCCCCAGAGAATCCTTTTATGACGATCGTTGATACCAGTCGGATCTTTTTAAAAGGGACTGTGGATGAATTTCGCCGCAATCAACTTGAGCCTGGTCAAAAGGTTGAACTTAGAGACCGTAATGGCGGCAGTCAGCGATGGACTGGAAAGATCACCCGAGTTGGGGATATGAAAGAGCCTTCGGTAGTGGTTGAAGAACAAGGCTCAAACCCCAATTTGTCGCAATTTAGTTTTGAGGTCGTTTTGGATGAAAGTGAAGAGCCACCTAGTATTGGCATCCATTGTTTTGTAGAACGCATTGAGGAAGAGCAAACCGCGATCAAGCTGCCCAAATCTTTCGTGTTTTATGAAGAAGATAGGCCCTTCATCTACGTCGTTGAGGACCATAAAATCAGTAAACTATCCGTGGAAATCATGGAAGATGAAACGGATGAAGCCATGTATCTGTTAGAAAGTGAACTGGATATGCAAGTGGTGCTCGTCTTCCCAACAGTTCGGATCCAAGAAGGAATGGATGTGAAACCAAATGATCCAACTGATTGATGTCTGCAAAACGTTCCCACAGGGCACTAGCGAAATTCACGTTTTGAAAAAAATCAACTTAACAATCAATGCTGGCGAGTTTGTTTCCATCATGGGCCGATCAGGATCAGGCAAGTCGACCTTGATGAATATTATTGGCTGTTTAGACACGCCAACAACGGGCAGCTATCTACTTGATGGTAAAAATACCAGTCAAATGAGTGAAGATGAACTGTCCGAGATCCGCAATCAAAAAATCGGCTTCGTGTTTCAAAATTTTGAACTGTTGCCCAAACTATCCGTTTTACAAAATGCTGCCTTACCGCTCTTGTATGCTGGTGTCAATCAGGAAGAACGAACGACTCGAGCAATTCACGCCTTAGAAAGTGTCGGATTGAGGGATCGGATCGATTTTAGGATCAATCAGTTGTCAGGGGGGCAAAAACAACGAGTAGCGATCGCTCGGGCATTAGCAGGAGAAGCAAATGTGATTTTAGCAGATGAGCCGACAGGTTCTTTAGATACCGCTAATAGTCATGAGATCATGGCGTTATTTACTAAGCTGAACCATCATGGAAAAACAGTGGTTTTGATTACCCACGAACAAGAAGTCGCGGACTATGCAAAGCGGCAAATCGTCATTAAAGATGGTGAAGTTGTTGAGGAGGGCACAAGATGACCGAAAATATTCGCTTAGCCATTCACGCAATCTACCAGCATCGTTTGCGTTCCTTGTTGACGATGCTAGGAATCATTGTCGGGATTGCCTCGATCATTTCCATTGTGAGTATCATCAACGGAAATACTGAGAACATGAAAAAGCAGCTGATTGGTGGTGATACTAACTCGATGCGGATTGAATATGACGCCAGAAGTGCTTTTTTAGCGGGCGAAAGCGGCAGAAATGATCGTTTGCCTGATTATGCCCCGCAACTATCAGAAGGAGAGCTGCAAAAGTTGCTGACCATTGATCACGCCAAGAACGTTAGCTTGTTCTATGAAGCCAATCTGACAGTTTTCCAAAGAGACCAGCAAACCGATACGACAGTGCTAGGCATGGATGGCGGGTTCTTTGAAATTTTGCCCCATACGATCCTTGCTGGCAGAGCAATGACTGAAACCGAATTGCAGACACAAAAGCAAGTTGCGGTGATTACGAAAGATTTGGCGGAAATTTTTTTCTCGTATCGTGATCCTATCAATCAACTGATCGAAATCAATGGGACGCCCTTTCGCATCGTTGGCGTAGCTGTTTCTGACACGGAGCAACTGTCAGGGAAATATGTCTTCATCCCTCGAGGCAGCCAAAGTTTCGTCGAAGGAAAGCTCAACCAAAGGCCAACAGTGCTGTTTCAGGCAACGAATGCGGACGTCTTAGAATCAGCAGTCGTTCAAGCCAGCCATGAATTGACCAAGAGTATTCCGCCTTCAGATTTTGTTTTTTCCATCCGCAACTATGATGAAGTGCAGAAAATGACCGATGATATCAATCGATCGAATATGATTTTACTGGGGGGAATTGCTAGCATTTCCTTACTCGTCGGTGGGATCGGTGTAATGAATACGATGCTGGTCAGTGTGACAGAGCGTACCAGAGAGATCGGTTTGAAGAAAGCATTGGGTGCCAAACGTAAAGTGATTTTGCAGCAATTTTTGACAGAAGCAATCGTTTTATCGGTGATCGGGGGGCTGATTGGCATCATCGTCGGTCTGTTGATCAGTCTGATCGCTTTGAGTCTGTTAGAGTATCCGATGACGATCTCATTGTTATCCATTTTGATCAGTGTGTCATTTTCAATGCTGATCGGTACTATTTTTGGTTACTTACCCGCTTATAAAGCGTCGAAATTAAAACCGATCGAAGCATTACGCTATGAATAAAAGGGAGGTGTTTTTTATGAAAAAAAGTCAAACAGCGATTATCTTGTTTGTGGCATTACTTAGTGGTTGTGGTGTTGCTGCGAATGACCCACAGACAAACAACGACAACGTACCCATCAACAATCAAATCAATACGGCGCAAACGCAAACACAATCGAGTCAAAGTGGAGACGAGACGCAAAATAATCACGATCAAACCGATCAGACAAAAGCGCAACAAGTGACTCAGACTGATGCAGAGCGAGCGAATGAGGAATTGGCACAAGCAGATGAAACGGGCACACTCATTCTTATTGATGGTGATCGTTTTGAGATGGAATTGACGAACATTTCTCAAGGAACAGGGGAAGACGGCGAAGTCTTTGATATGGCGATCGCATCTGAGGAAAGATTATCCTTTACGATTACTAGCGAGACTGAGATAAAAGTAATTCTATATGATGCACAATCGCATAATTCTCGAATCGTGGAGGGCTCACGTGCGGATCTGCAGCTTGAACGATCGGTAAGTCTTTATGGGCAGCGAGTAGGTGACACCTTTATTGCCACGAAAGTCCTCGTCTTACAAATCAATTAATCGTTATGCTTAAAAGACAACGAAAACAATATTCGCCTGACAGATCACAAGATGATTTGTCAGGCGAGTGTTTATTTTCGGGTCAATTTTACCACTACTTCGCAGCGGGCGGTTTGTGGAAACATATCTACTGATTGCAGATATTCTACGTGAAACACTTTGGCTAATTGGACCAAGTCTCTTGCTAAAGTAGAAACATTACAAGATATATAGACCATCTTTTTCGGTGGTTGTTTCAGCAAAGCTTGCAATAATCGTTCATCCAAGCCTGTCCTTGGTGGATCAACAATGATGCTATCAGGTTTGAAGCCTTCATTGAACCATTTTGGTAAGAGCTCCTCAGCAGTCCCCGTTTCATAATGGGTATTTTGGGCACCAATGCGGCGTGCATTTTCTTGGGCATTTTCAATTGCTTGAGGAATAATGTCCATGCCGCGGACTTCTTTGGCATATGGAGCCACGCTCAACCCAATCGTTCCCACACCGCAATAGGCATCAACGACTGTTTCATTTTTGCTCAAGTCAAGGGCTTTTAACCCTTCTTGATACAAGATGCTGGTTTGCTGTGGATTAAGCTGGAAGAATGCGCGGGCGGACAAGTCGAAGGTCAGTTCATTCAACCGTTCTTCGATCGCTTCTTTGCCCCAAAGATGAATCGTTTCCTCTCCCATGACGACGGACGTTTTTTTGTTTTGCACATTTTGCATGATGGAAACGACTTGCGGCAAGCGCTGATTGATCTCGCGAATCAGCGCATTTTTTTGCGGCAGTTTGACAGAGTTGGTAATGAACACGACTTGAACTTCGCCAGTCGCGATCCCGATACGAACCATCAATGTCCGTAGAATCCCGCTGTTCTTGCGTTCATCGTAAATCGGGATCTGGTATTTATTCAACAATTGGACGATGCCGTTGATCACTTTTTGCGTATCTTGTTCTTGTACGAGGCAATCATCAATGGCGACTAAGCGATGAGACTCCATTTCGTATAAACCCGCTTCGATTCGTTTGGTTTGACTGTTGTAACGCAATTGAAATTGTGCTTTGTTGCGGTAATGCCAAGGAACATCCATGCCTAAAGTATCCCTTAGTTCAAACTGTTGGTAGCCTTTTGGCTTAAATTTTTCAAGTGCTTGTTTCAATAGGTCTTTTTTGAAGTCTAATTGTTTGTCGTAGACTAAGTGCTGCAATTGGCAGCCGCCGCACCGGTCGTAAAACTTGCAGGGTGGTTGGATGCGATCGCTGCTTGGCTTGATGATTTTGGTCATCTTAGCTTCAGCAAAGCGGGGAGATGCTTTGGTGACTTCGGCAATGACCTGTTCCCCCGGTAGAACACGGGGAACAAAGATGATCAGCTTTTTGTAATACCCGATGCCTTCTCCGTTGATCCCCAAGCGTTTGATCGTTAGTTGTAGTTTTTGTCCAAGCTGGACTTGTGTATTTGCCATGTGAACTCCTTAAATAAAATAGTCAGTTCATTTTACCACATTTTTTCAGCTTGATTAGAAGGAATTTCATCGTAGTTGTGGTAAAATAGAATGTACGTTCGCGAGGTGAAGAAGATGAATACAATTATTCGTATCGATAAAGGAAAAGGACCATTTTATGAAGTGGCGACATCAGAAGGTGAAACGCTGCGGGTCTCAGAAGATCTTTTGGTCCGTTTTCGGCTATTAAAAGGCAAGGAACTGAGTGAAGAAGAATTAAAAGAAATCAAAAAAAGTGCGGGGTTTGATTTAGGATTGCAGCAAGCCATGAACTATATCAGCTATCAGCTGCGTTCTGAAATGGAAGTCCGTACCTATTTGAAAGACAAAGAAATCGAAAAACAAGACCGAGACTTAGTCGTTGAACGTCTTAAAGAGTTGAATTTGATCGATGACAAAAACTACGGAGAAAGCTACATTCGCACCCAAGTCCGCATGAGTGATAAAGGACCCGTGGTCATCAGTCAGCAACTGAGAAAAAAAGGATTAAAAGATTCCGTGATTCAGGAAGTATTGCCTTTGTATACCGAGGAAATGCAGTTTGAAGTCGGTTATCATACGGCTGAAAAAGCGATGCGTCGTTTTCACAACAAAAGCCATAAAGAAATGATCCAAAAGATAAAAATGCATTTGATGCAAAAAGGTTTTCATCAAGGAGTCATTCAGATGATTTTGGATGAATTACCGATGGAAAAAGATGAGGACCAAGAAAATGAAGCGCTCCAAAGAGAAGGTGCCCGACTTATGCGGCGGCATCAGCGGTTACTGTTGATGAAACGAAAAATGAAAATCAAGCAAGGCCTTTATCAAAAAGGGTTTGCCATCGATGATATACAACGATTCTTAGATGAGGAAGTAATGGATGAGTAAGCAATGGCAAACTTGGGATGAAGAAAAAATCAAGACGTTCCAAGAAACATTTTTAACTTGGTATCATAAAGAAAAACGCAATCTCCCTTGGCGGGCGACCAACGATCCGTATGCAATCTGGATCTCAGAGATCATGCTTCAACAAACACGAGTGGAGACAGTGATTGGCTATTTCTATCGTTTTATGGAACAATTCCCGACGATCCAAGACTTGGCGGCAGCCGAAGAACAAAAGCTTTTAAAGGTTTGGGAAGGTTTAGGTTATTACTCTCGTGCCCGTAACCTTAAGGCTGCCGCCCAGCAAATCGTTGCCGAATTCGACGGAGAAATGCCCCAATCAATTGAAGAGATTCGCTCATTAAAAGGAATTGGTCCCTACACAGCTGGAGCGATTGGCAGTATTGCTTTTGGCTTGCCAGAACCGGCAATCGATGGAAATGTGATGCGGGTCGTCAGTCGGTTATTTTGTATCGAAGCAGATATTGCGAAAGCCAGCAGCCGAAGACCATTTGACGAGGCGATGAGAACAATCATTTCCCCCGATGAACCTGGTGAGTTTAATCAAGCCTTGATGGATCTTGGCTCACGAATCTGTACACCCACTACACCGAAATGTGAAGAGTGTCCCATCAGTCAGTATTGTCTTGCTTATGCGGAGAATCGACAAACAGACTTTCCAGTGAAATCGAAAAAAGCAAAGCCAAAAGATGTCTATTACATCGCAGGCGCCATCGAAGATCAAGGCTCGTTTTTACTCGTGCAGCGACCTGAAACAGGCTTATTGGCTTCTATGTGGCATTTTCCTTTGGTAGAAGTGACGAAAGAACAGTACGAGGCTCTGCAGCGAACATGGGCAAAAGAGGAGCAGCTGCAGTTGGATTTGATTGCCGAAGATGATGCGCTCGAGATTTTTCCTGATCTACCTGTCGTTTGGCAAAAACGACATTTTGGCGAAATCACTCATATCTTTAGTCATTTGAAATGGCACGTCCTTTTATTTTACGGCAGAAAACGTGGAGAGCTCACGTTACAAGACAGCGAATGGGCAGCAAAAGAATCCTTTCAAAACTATGTTTTCCCAAAACCCCAGCAGAAATTGGTGGATCAATTAAAGAAATATCAGAAACTCGATAAAGATTTCTAGGCAAAGCTTTCTTTTATTGCTATAATATTAACGATGTCGGTGTAATGAACACCCAAACAAAACGCAAGTTTTCTTGCTGAGGGAAGGGTTGCTATGCGAGTTCCAAAAGAAGGAGAGTTTGTCAGCATTCAAAGCTACAAACATGACGGCAATTTGCATCGAACGTGGCGGGATACGATGGTCTTAAAGACCAGTGAATTCTCAGTGATAGGGGTCAACGATCATACATTAGTGACCGAATCAGATGGAAGACGCTGGGTTACCCGTGAACCAGCAATTGTATATTTTCATAAAAAATACTGGTTTAATGTTATTGCAATGATTCGAGAAAAGGGGGTTTCCTATTATTGTAATCTTGCTTCACCGTATTTACTTGATGAAGAGGCATTGAAATATATCGATTATGACCTTGATATCAAAGTATTTCCTGATGGCGAGAAACGTTTACTAGATGTGGATGAGTATGAATTGCACAGTAAGATTATGCAATATCCGCAAGACATTGATTTTATCTTGAAAGAAAATGTCAAAATTTTAGTAGATTGGATCAATAATGGCAAAGGACCCTTTTCGCAAGGGTATGTGGACATTTGGTATGATCGCTACAAGCAGTTGTCTCAAAAATAAGTGAAATGGGTCGGATCGCTCATTTTTCCCGAGAAACTTCAACCATTTCGGTTGAAGTTTTTTTGTGCTGTGAGAGGGTTGCTTCTAGCAGTTGCCTTTAAGTTCTGTTTAAGCTGCTAGTCCCATGATAGAAAGACCAAGAAAAAGTGGGGGAAGCAAATGAAGAAAAAAGGGAAGCTTGTTATCGGTACTACCATGATTCTACTTTTTGCGGCAGGTTTTGCTGTGTTGAGAAATGATCATTTTGTTCAAGAAGAGACCCAAGAAAGCACGGCTCGAACCGAGTCGGACGCTCAAGCAGAAGAGGTCGCACAAACGGCAAGCATGGTCCAAATTTACGTGGATCCCTCAGAATACGATGCAGCGATTGAAAGTGAGAACGATTATGTATCGATCTATCAGACAACAAGTCAAGAGACCGTCATCGGGAAGATCCACCGTGGAAGTTGGGCAACCGTACTTAGTCAAACAGAAGAGATGGTTGAAATCCAAACAGACGATGGAATAACGGGTTACATTGAAAAGCATTCTGCATCCATCCAAGAAGTTCCACTTTCGGAGACTCCAAAAAAATTGTCAGACTTTAAAGTCGTTCTTGATGCGGGGCACGGCGGCGAAGATTCTGGGGCACTGTCAACGGATCAAACGATCATGGAAAAAGATTTGACGTTAGCCACCGTCCAAACGATTGGCGAAGTACTGACCCAAGCGGGAATTCAAGTTAGTTATACACGCACCGAAGATCGCTATTTAGCGCTGTCTGAAATTACTGCAGCTTCACTCTCGGAGGAACCAGATCTATTTATCAGCATTCATTACGATAATTCAGAGCTACCAAATAGCATTCAAGGACTGACAACTTACTATTACTATACTGGGGCAAAAGAGATGGCAGAAACGATCACTTCCAGTTTGAGTAGTTCAGTGGCATTGAGTTCCAACGGCACTCGTTTTGGTAACTATTATGTTTTACGAGAGCAATATATTCCAGCAGTTTTGTTGGAGTTAGGCTATTTGAACAGTGACACTGATTTAGCGGTGATTACAAGTGAAGGCTATGATCAAAGGGTGGCGCAAGCGTTGCTGACAGCGATTGAAGAGATCGTTGAAGCAGAGGAATAAAAAACAGCGACCACAAAACAGAGGAAGGATCTGTTTTGTGGTCGCTGTTTTAAGTAATCACTGCTCGTTAAAAGGTTTTGCTCATTTTGATATGGGGCATATCCGCGTCTAAAAAGACATCGCCTTCAGGCTGATAACCTAACTTCAAGTAAAATTCTTTGGCAGTTAATTGTGCCCCTAACGTGACTTTTTTGATTCCTTGTTTTTGAATGAAAGCTTCCGCTCCCTCGATCAACTGCCTGCCGTAGCCTGAACCTCGATGAGCAGCTGGCACCGCCATTCGCTGTAATTTCACCTCATGATCAGAGATCGGTAAAAAACGTAAGGTTGCGACTGCTTCATTGTCATTGTCATATAAGACGAAATGAACAGCCAATGCCTCATTTTCATCTACTTCTAATGCTAATGGAACCCCTTGCTCTTTTACGAACACTTGATTTCGTATTTTCAATGACGCCAAATAGATCTCACTTAGCGTATCTTTTGTTTGTGCGATATGCATAAAAAAAACTCACCTCAGCTATGATTTCTCCGTTATTTTTATTAGTATACCACTTTTTTTACAAATTTCTTTTTTTTGCGGCTAAAGTCGCAAGCTTTTTTTTACAAAATCAACTATAATGTTATAAAAAAGGGAGGGAATCTTTTGTTCGACAAATTCAAACAATCAAAACTGTTCTTTTGGTCATTGGAAGCATTGGTTTTAGTGACACTCGTGTTTGTGTTAAGTAAAGTCAATTTTCTATTTGCACCGATCGGTACGTTTTTTTCTACTTTATTTGCACCAGTATTGATTGCTGGCTTTCTGTATTATCTGCTAAATCCAATCGTCCTATTTTTGATGAAAACGACAAAAATAAAACGACTGTTTGCTGTCATATTGGTTCTATTGTTATTAGTAGCAGCAATCATCTTGATTTTTGTCAGCGTTATTCCTAATCTGGTGAGTCAGATTACTTCATTGGCGGAAAATATTCCAACATTTGCCAAAAATATGGAAAGCTGGATCTCAAGAATCGCAGATGATCCATTTTTCAAACAAATCGATATCGCGCAGCAGTTAGAAAACCTAAATCTTTCTTATGGTTCTTTGCTGCAGCAGTTTCTTAGTGGGTTATCCACTAGCTTAGGATCGATCGTCAGTACGATTGCTTCCGCGACGATGATCATCGTTACAGTCCCATTCATCCTTTTCTACATGTTGAAGGATGGAGAAAAGCTAGTTCCTAATCTGAAAACTGTCTTTCCAGAAAGAAGACGAGAGCAGATTGTTGGGTTGCTAGGTGACTTAAACAAGACATTATCCAATTACATCAGTGGGCAAGCGATCGAATGTATTTTTGTCGCTACCTTCACGTTTATTGGGTACTGGATGATCGGCGTCAACTATGCCTTTCTTTTTGGGGTGATCGCAGGGGTCACAAACTTGATTCCTTATTTAGGTCCGTATCTTGGCTTGATTCCAGCAGTCTTAGTGACGGTCTTTGATGAACCGTTCCGCGCATTGCTGTGCTGTGTCGTGGTACTAGTCGTCCAACAATTAGATGGAAATGTTATCTACCCGAATGTGATCGGAAAATCATTAGCGATCCATCCATTAACGATCATCTTGGTTTTATTGGTCGCTGGAAATCTGGCAGGTTTGCTGGGAATTTTCTTAGGAGTACCGTTTTACGCAATTTGTCGGACGATCGTGGTCTTTATTGTTCGTCTGATCAAAGATGACAAAATCAAGAAAAATCAAGAACGGTTGATCGAGTAATCAATGACTGGTGTTTTTTATTGCAAAGAAAAAAACTTTGTGATAGGATTTTATCGTGGGCTAAGCCCACGATTTTTTTTAGAATATGAAAAAATAAGGAGAGAATGCTATTATGAATGCTGACCCCGAGAGTCAGTCGCTTCTAGCGCAAATTTTATTATTGATCGTTTTGACATTGATCAACGCTTTTCTAGCGGCCTCTGAGATCGCAGTCGTCTCAGTCAACAAAAACCGTGTGGAGCAAAAAGCGGAAGAAGGAAATGTCAAATCACAAAAATTATTGAAAATCATTGATAATCCAACAAATTTCTTGTCAACGATCCAAGTTGGGATTACCTTGGTGAATATCTTATCTGGGGCATCTCTGGCAGATACCTTGTCGACCCGTCTGGCACCTTTATTAGGTGGGGGAACGGCGGCTAAAAGCTTAGCGAACATTATCGTTTTAGCGATCTTGACCTATGTGTCGATCGTTTTCGGTGAGTTGTATCCAAAACGTATCGCCATGAACAAATCAGAAGAAGTTGCCCAGTTCACTTCTGGTGTGATTCGAACGATCGGGATTATTGCAAAACCCTTCGTCTGGTTCTTATCTGCTTCAACAAGCTTATTGGCGCGGATCACTCCAATGGAATTTGACGATGAAGACACAAAGATGACCCGTGATGAAATGCGGTATATGTTGGAAACAGAAGGAGTCTTCGAAGAAGATGAATTAGAGATGCTGCAAGGGATCTTTTCATTAGATACGAAAGTCGCCCGTGAAGTCATGGTTCCCCGAACCTCTGCCTTTATGGTGGATATCAATGACTCAGTAGAAGAAATTTTGACTGAAATTTTAGCAGAAAATTATTCTCGTATTCCTGTATATAATGAAGATAAAGACAAAGTCGTTGGGATTTTGCATACCAAAAACCTTTTGAAATGTGCCTACAAATACGGCTTTGAAACAATGGACATCAAGCAGATCTTGCAAGAACCATTGTTTGTTCCAGAAACAGTCTTTATCGATGATTTGCTTTATGAATTAAAGAAAACCCAAAACCAAATGGCGATCTTGCTTGATGAATACGGCGGAGTCGTTGGGTTAGTTACGTTAGAAGACTTGCTTGAAGAAATCGTCGGTGAGATCGATGATGAATCCGATGAGGTCGAAGAGCTTTATGAAAAAATCTCTGATAAAGAATACGTGATCCAAGGTCGGATGCTGATCGATGATTTCAATGAAGCTTTCAATATGAGCTTGCATATGAGCGACGTCGATACGATGGCAGGCTACCTGATCACTGCTTTAGGAATGATTCCAGATGAAGGAGAAAAACTTTCCTTTGAAGTGGATAACGTGAAATTGATTTCTGAAGAAATGGAAGGATCACGTGTCTTGAAGATCCGTGTAATCTTCCATGATCCAGAAGAAGGCGAAGTGGAACCAGAAGAAGAACGCCGCTATTTCCGCAAAGATTTTGAGGAAGATGAGCCTCGCCGTTAAAGTTCCGCATGAATGAAATGAGAAAGACCAAGGCAACTGCTTTGGTCTTTTTTGTTCCTTTTTTTACTTATTCCCCTTGATTTGTTTGTAAGAAACGGTTACGATAAATCTAATCAATAATACAGTTTAAAAACAGATAAAAAAACACGTGTATCTTATCGTTAAGCACTTTGATTGCAATTTTCCGTAAGAAAAGCGAGAATATCCATAGAAATCTAATAAGAACGAGGGGCTTGAAATGAAATTTTACCGTATGCTTAGTGATGATATCCGTTACAATTTGGCAACTGAAGAGTATTTAATGAATAACGTAGATGTTTCAGAACCTTGTCTTCTGTTATACATACAAAAACCATGTGTTATAATCGGCAGAAATCAAAATGCGTATCAAGAGATTGATTTTGACTATTTAAGGAGTCGCAATATCGTGTTGACTCGCAGGACATCTGGCGGTGGAGCAGTTTATGACGATCTAGGCAACATGAGCTTTAGTTTTGTCACCAAAAAAGATGCCACGAGTTTTGGTGACTACCAAAGTGCAACACAACCGATCATGAAAGGCTTAGCGGCAATGGGAGCCAAGGAGGTAGAAGTACATGGCCGCAATGATCTGTTCATTGATGGGAAAAAGTTTTCTGGCAATGCGATGTATACAAAAAAAGGTCGAACGTATTCTCATGGCACATTGATGTATGATGTGGATCTAGAAGAATTAACAAAAGTCCTACACGTTGCCCAAGAAAAAATTGCCTCTAAAGCAACGAAATCCGTACGGAAAAGTGTGACGAATATTAAACCGTATTTGGCAGAACAATACCAATCAATGGATACCAAGGCATTTCGAGATACACTCCTTTGCCGAATCTATGAAGTAGAATCGATTGATGAAATCAGTGAGCAAGAGATCGTCTTGACGGATGCGGATCGCCAAGCAATCCAAACGTTGTTTGAAGAACGTTACGCGAACAATGAGTGGATTTTTAATGAAGCGCCTGCTTTTGAATGGCAAAAAAGAAAGCGGTTTGCGCAGGTTGGGATCGTTGAAGTCGATTTTACTGTCAACAAAGGCAAGATTGCAGCGATTCAAATTACCGGTGATTTTTTTGGACAAAAAGAGATCAGTGAACTTGAAGCGATGCTACGAGGTATTGATTTTGAACAAAACACCATTAGCCGCTTGCTAAAGGATATTGCCATCGAGCAATTTATCCATCAGATGACTAACGCTGAATTTCTTGCGTTGCTGTTTGATTAGGAGGAAAAAAGATGCTAGAAGCCATCAACATCACAAAGCGTTACGATCGAAGCGTCCTAGATGGTCTCTCTTTTGCTGTTCAGCCGGGGGAAATTGTTGGGGTCGTCGGCAAAAGCGGCTCGGGGAAATCAACGTTGCTTCGGCTTTTGAACTTAATTGAGACACCTGACAGTGGGGAGCTGCTCTTTGACGGGAAACGAATCGATCCCTTAAACAAAAAGCAACTGCTACATGCGCAGCAGGAAATCGGCATGATTTTTCAAAATTACAATCTGTTACACAATCGAACCGTTTTTGAAAATGTCTATTTGCCCTTGAAGTTAATGGGGAAATCATCGGAGAAGGTGTTGAAGATGCTTTCATTTGTTGGGATGGAAGACAAAGTCGACATTTATCCAGCCAAGTTGAGCGGTGGGGAGAAACAACGAGTAGCTATCGCACGGGCGTTGATCCGTGAGCCGAAAATCTTGCTGTGTGACGAACCCACTAGTGCGCTGGATGAAGATACGAAAGCCGATGTACTTGCTTTACTGCAAAAAGTTCAACAGACGTTTCAGCCAGCAGTCATTTTCGTTAGTCATGAGCTAACCGCAGTTAGACAAATTTGTCAACGCGTGTTTGTATTGGAAGATGCCGTCTTTGCGGCGGAATTTGTCAATCATCCGCAGCCAATTGTCCGCAAAGAAAGCTCTTATGTGGACAAAGTGGAGAGGAGTTTGCTGCATGACGATCAGTGAGAGTATTTTGTATTATTTACCTGAATTACTTCAGTCTTTGAAAGAAACAGCGATCATGATGGGGATTTCGATGCTCGCAGCCATTGTCTTAGGACTACCGCTAGGTGTCTGGCTCTTTCTTAGCCGCAGTCGTGGGAAAAAAATCTCATTTCTTTATGAGGGTTTGAATCTCGTTGTGACGATTATCCGCTCATTTCCGTTTCTATTATTTGTCGTAGCCTTGATTCCACTGACGCGAATGCTTTTGGGTAGCTCATTTGGACCAATTCCCGCCAGTTTCCCTTTGAGCATCGTTGCTATGAGTATTTTTGCTCGTTTGACGGAGCAAGTACTGCTGGATGTCCCAGAAGAAGTTTCTTATTTGGCGAAATCCCTTGGCGTCAGTCAATGGCAATACGTTTGGTCGTTTTTACTAGTGGAAGCTAGAAGCGGATTGATTTTATCTTTAACGACGACAGCAGTCAGTATGGTTTCTTATTCGACGGTGATGGGGATCGTCGGCGGTGGTGGTATCGGCGATTTTGCGATCCGCTATGGCTATCAACGCTATGAATATGGCGTCATGTATTTTGCAATTATCATCATGATTCTTTTGGTCTTTATCCTGCAAGGGATTGGCAATCAAGCAGCAAGAAAACTTGATAAACGAAAATAGGAGGAATGAAAGTGAAAAAAGGATTTGTTTTAGGATTGAGTGTATTGGCATTAGGTGTATTGGGGGCTTGCGGTACGGGTTCGGATGAGGCGAGCGAAGAGAAAATCATCAAGGTCGCTTCGCAAACGACGCCAATGACCGATGTCGTAAAAGTTGCAGCGGAAGCAGTGGAAGATGGCTGGGAAATCCAGTTGGTCCAAGTCAATGACAATATCCAGTACAATGAGCTGCTGAATAATGACGAGGTCGATGCCAACTTTGCGCAACATGAACCATATATGCAAATGTATAATGAAGAAAAAGATGCAAACCTAGTGGCATTAGATAAAATCTACAATGCAAAAGTCGGTTTTTATTCCAAAGAGTATACGGATATCAATGATATTCCAGAAGGAACAAAAGTCGCATTGCCGAATGATGTGTCTAACGAAGGTCGAGCGTTAGCGATTTTAGCAGAAGAAGGATTGATCACCCTTAAAGAAGGCGTTGGTGTCAATGGGACCTTAAAAGACATTACCAAAAATCCGAAAAATTTTGAATGGTTATCTGTTGATTTACTGAATCTTGCGGAAGCCTATGATGAGCCGAATGTATCCTTGGTATACAACTACCCAACCTATATTGCGAAAATCGGTTTGAAACCAGCTGATGCACTTTTCTTAGAAAAAACGATCGATGATCGCTTTGCTATCTCATTGGTTGCTCGAGAAGACAATCAAGATTCTGAAAAAATCGCCGTTTTGCGCCGTGCCATGACTAGCGATAAAGTTCGCGAATTTTTAGAAAACGACCATAGCGATACCTTACTGCCAGCATTTTAATTTATTTCCATCAAATGGAAGGAACGCCCTTTGCCTAACTCTTTAAAAGAGAGTAGTCAAAGGGGTTTCTTGTCTTTTTTTGCTTTTTTATCACCCTTATCCATGATATACTGATTTGGTCAGAAAACTAGCGACAGGTTAAAATAGACACTGTTCGCATTGTAAATACAAGAAATGGAGCAATAAAATCAATGGATAATCCAAAATTAAAACAACAAGTAGATAGTCGCCGTACCTTTGCGATTATTTCCCACCCGGATGCGGGGAAAACAACCATCACAGAACAATTATTATTATTCGGTGGCGCGATTCGCCAAGCTGGTACGGTCAAAGGGAAAAAGACTGGGAATTTCGCAAAGTCCGACTGGATGGAAATTGAAAAACAACGGGGGATCTCCGTTACCAGTTCTGTTATGCAGTTTGATTACCAAGGCAAACGGGTCAATATTTTAGATACCCCTGGGCATGAGGACTTTTCTGAAGATACCTACCGTACCTTGATGGCGGTGGATAGTGCGGTCATGGTGATCGATAGCGCAAAAGGGATTGAAGCGCAAACGAAAAAACTCTTCCAGGTCGTTAAAAAACGTGGTATTCCGATCTTTACCTTTATCAATAAACTCGACCGTGATGGCCGCGAACCATTAGAATTATTAGAAGAACTAGAAGATCTTTTAGAGATCGAATCATTTCCAATGAATTGGCCGATCGGCATGGGGAAAGGCTTGGAAGGACTGTATGATATCCATAACCAACGGGTCGAATTTTATCGTCCAGACAATCACGGTGGGGAACGTTTAGTTGCCCTAGATGAAAATGGACAATTTCCTGCAGATCATCCATTTGCCGAAGATGGGCTGTTCCAACAAGTTTTAGAAGAAGTGGAATTGTTGCAAGAAGCTGGCGATGCCTTTGATACAGAAAAAATCGCACGAGGCGATCAAACACCCGTGTTCTTTGGTTCCGCCCTTACGAATTTCGGCGTGCAGACCTTTTTGGAAACCTTCTTGTCCTTTGCACCAGCGCCTTACGGTCACAAAACTTTGGCTGGTGATGAAGTCAGCCCTTATGAACCAGAAATGTCTGGGTTTGTATTCAAGATCCAAGCAAATATGAACCCTGCCCATCGTGACCGGATCGCCTTTGTCCGTATTTGTTCAGGAACCTTTGAACGAGGCATGGACGTGACACTTGAGCGTACTGGCAAAAAAATGAAACTCAGCAATGTGACACAATTTATGGCAGATACCCGAGAAAATATTGAAGAAGCAGTCGCTGGAGATATCATCGGGGTTTATGATACGGGAAATTACCAAATTGGCGATACGATCTATGAAGGAAAACTAAAAGTTGCTTACGAAGAGCTACCATCATTTACTCCGGAACTCTTTATGAAAGTCACTGCAAAAAATGTGATGAAACAAAAATCTTTCCACAAAGGAATCTATCAGTTGGTCCAAGAAGGAGCCATCCAGTTGTACAAGACGTATCTTAGTGATGAGTATATCATTGGTGCTGTCGGGCAGCTGCAATTTGAAGTTTTCCAATACCGCATGATGAATGAGTACAATGCCGAAGTCATTATGACCCCAATGGGCCACAAGATTGCCCGTTGGATCGATCCGAAAGACTTGGATGAGCGTATGAGCTCCAGTCGTAACATTTTAGCGAAAGACCGTTTCGACCAGCCATTGTTCTTGTTTGAGAACCAATTTGCGATGCGCTGGTTCGCAGATAAGTACCCAGACGTCGAATTGAAGAGTTTGATGTAAGAGTCGATTCCCGCGAGACTGTCTAGGTATGCACAACTTTGTACGTAAGGCTGATCTTTTTTAATTGAACGATCGTAGAAAGTCTTTTCTTATCCAAATGGATAAGAAGGGGCTTTTTTTGCTGAAAACGTGCTTTTGATACAGAAGGAAGGTTGCATGATTGGGGGCAATCGTCCAATGATCAGACAATTATCCTAATTTATAACCATTCTTTTAAAAGAAGATAAAATGAGTCGGAAAAAGAGCGTAGTATTAAAGGTGACCACAAGGAAATGCATTTGAAATGAATAGAAAAATATCATAGGCACATTTGATGATTCAGGAAATTTTCACTTGTTTGAAAGTAGAGGAAAAGCAGAGAATAGATTGCCAGTGATAAAGGTCATTTAATCATTTGATTGAGGGAAATGTTTTTTTGTCAGATGCTACTAGTGAAGACTAAACTTTCTTTATCTGAACATGAATCGGTGATAGCCCTTGAAACTTCATTTGAAGCTCTTCTACAGATGGTTTAAGTTTTCAGTTGGTGAACCATGGCTTCGCGACTCAAAAAATGAATTAGTCTTATTGCTAGTCTACTAGTTATCTATCTATCGATTTTGCTAAAGCAAATGATTATTTATTAAATAAAAGTGATTTCTGAAACCAGAAAGGGGACCAGATAGTGCTAAAAAGTTTGTTATTCATATTTTCGGCGATATTTTTCTTTCCAACAATAGAGACTGCAGCTGATGAGGTTTCCGAAACGTTGATTTTTGATTTGAACACGATTGACTTTAAGGACGAACACTATTATTTGTTGAAAACCACACAAGATCTTCAGCTGACCGTCAATAGCAATGGCAGTGAAGGTGCTTTTGACGTAACGATCACGGCTGTCGGAGAAGGATTTTCAGCAGAACTAAACAGCGTGAACGGTTCGGAAGAGATGATCTTTCAGATTGAGGATACTGATGAAGCATCAATGATTCTTAACGTAGCTGCAACATTGAACATAAAGGAATATCTTGATTCTAACTCTGAGTACTACCTATCAGTCACGTTTACAGCAATTGATGATTCAGAGACCTTTACGAAAGATATAAAAATGAATCAGACGGATGAGGAAAAAGAAGAGATTCCAGATGAAAACTTGACAGATGAAGACCAAGACGATGAAAAGCAAGAAGACAATGGCATTGAAGATGAATCTGAACGCCCAGAGGAAGAAGACTCATTAGAGAATGATTCATTCAGCCAAGAAGAATCACTTGAGGATATCAATGATGATACTGTCCATGAGGATCGTTTAGAGGAAGAGTGCCAGTACGAGATAGCGACAATTTTTATAAAAGAAGTGATTTTTGATAAAAGATATGTTTAAAACAAGTGTAGAAAAAACCGCTTAGCTGAATAGGAGCGGTTTTTTGCACATCTTTTTCTAATACTAGGTGAAAAGTGCTTTTGCTGGAACAAGTTTGTGACTAATTGGTGGTACTAAAAAAGGAGCTTTGAAGCGACCTCCAAAAGTTAGTCCTAAAAGCTAACTTTTGGGGTCACAACACTAGCCCTCTCTTTTTCTTTTTGATTTTAAAATGTAAATGACTGCAACTGCCAACGCTGCAACGAGAACAAAAATGATCCAGATAAGGATTTGATTATTTGTCTGAACATCGGCAGTGTTCGTTGGACGGTTCTCTTTTTTGAAGTTATCCAAGTCTTCTTTCTCATAAGAAAAAGTAGTCGTGATCGCTTTTCTAGTTGTTTCTATTGTTAAACGGTATTCTCCTGCAATAAGTTCACTATCGTCTATTAGAGGAATCTGCATTCTTGATTTGGTTAACGGCGTTAAAAGAACGGAATTTGCTAATTCCCCAGAGGCAATTGTTTCTCCATTGGGGTTTATTAATTCATAGAGCGCATTGTTTAAGTTGCCTAAAATAGGATTATAGTTGAGTGCATAAAATTGTAGGTTTGCCGTGTCCTGAAGAGCAACAAAGGAGAAGTCTTCATAAACGACATCTTTGATCTCTTCTACATCACTAAAAAGTAAGTTGATAAAAATAAGTGACTCATACACAGATTTGATACCGACTGAATCTTCTGCTGTTTCAAGACCCATGATCTGACTAAAATTGATTGCCCCCATCACGGTTCCTTCACGTGCAGGATCATCTGGAAGAGTGATTGTAACGGTCACAAGAACGGATTCATTTGGGAGAATCTCGATTTGATCATCGTCATCTAATGCTTCTGATTCGATCAATGCATAATTTGAAAAGTTATACTCATCTAGCAGTAAAGTCAAGTCCTCGCTATAGATGATAGCCGATTCTCGTGAGAGAGCAGTAGAGGTGTAAGGCGTGACAACAATGGATGAGTCACCAGATCCAACATTTTCTAGTAAAATTTCAACAGTATACGCCGTCTCCTTTTCCGGAGAAATACTCAAGGTATTATCTGAAATTTTGTACTCCGTTTCTCTCAGAGTAAGTTTCAGTGAGTTCGTCGTCTCATCGGCATTTGCATTACGGATGTTTGTATTGCTGATCAGTGTTAGTAAGAGAAGCAACACAGAAATCCTTAGAAAAGAATTTCTGTGTTTGAATGTATGATTCATGATTTTTTTCCTTCTGAAAATTATAGTGGTGGAGTTTCACCAGTATCAGGAGTACCGTCTTGTGCTGTTATTGTAATTACAGGTTTATCATCAGTTTCTTGTAACAAAGCAAATGTTCTATTAATGGTAAATGCTATTTCTGTTTCTGTTTCAGGTGTTGAAACAACTTCAATCGCTCTTGCTTCTAAAGAAGAAGGGTTACTTCCGATAATGCTTATGCCACTGTCATTAGGTGCCGTTACGGAAATATTAACTGTTTTAGGAGAACGAGTTAAGTTTTGTAATGTTCCTCCCACATTAGATACAGATCCTTCCACAATTCCAGTATTTCCCTCCAATAATGCTTCTGTAATTTGTATGGGATTTGATAGCTCCATTTTATTAAAAGTGAATGTTGCATCACCATCAATAACTTCAATTTCAATAGGTTCGGTAATTGTTGCTATAGTATTGGCAAATGCGTTGACTCCTCCGGCTAACAACAAAGATGCAATGAATGTAGTACCCAAAATAACTTTTTTCATAATAAAACCTCACTTTAATTTTTGCAGATGATTTACTGCTTAAATAAAGTATACAATGAGGGTGTATTAAGTTATTATCCGTTTTTTCGCTATTTTTAATGAAAAAGTAGAAAGTATTTTATTAATCTGATTTTTTTATAAAATAATTTAATAAAATATTCAAGTGGTCAAATCATGTTGATTATCAAGTCGACCGATCTTTCTGTCTATGAATTATCAATTCGGTAATAATGACTATGAAAGTAAATTTGTTGCAGGGTTATATTTTGGCTTTTATTTTAAGTCAAAGTCTTCTCAGAATTGAAAGAATTGTCGTTCCAACTAGGATTGGACCTAAAAAAAGAAAAAAAGTTATTCGTAGTCTCTGAAAATTTGCTTTGGGTCAGTAGTATCAGAAAAAGCCTTTCTGAAAATTCATGTCTGATATTTCTTTAGTGAACCCTGCAATTCAATAGAAACCAACTTTCTATCATTTTTAAGAAACTATTTTGGAAGTAGCTTTACACGTACGAACAGTTGCGTAGGGTGGGGATTGAAAAGTATGATTCTATATATGTATTCCTATTGGATAGGTATATCAAAGTTACTTATTTAAAAAATATCAATTAACGTTTTCATTCAATTTGTAATCTGCCCCTACAAATCTTCTAGGTTCACACGACAGAGAAATCAAGGGGTACTCCTGTTTTAATAATAAACGTTCATGTTTGTTTTATTATGATGATATCTCAAAAACTAACTGTATGGGATGGCTATCTCATGAATCATAGATTTTAATAGGAAGCATAATTTTTTAGGAATATACAATCAGACTCTTTGAAGAAAGCTTTGAAAGAGTTTTTTTTGTCTTTCTTAATTTTATGAAGTTACCTCTCGTTTCTAATCGTCAGGTCTTTTAGTTAGTAGAAAGAAAAAGAGTGACAATGATTATTTTATTTGTAGTTTTTTTGAAAAAAAGACGATAAAAATCAGCTGGTTCTTACTATATCCTTAATAGCAGAGGATCAAAGTTCTTTTAAGGAGTGAATCAAAATGCTGCAAACCAGAATAAATTTCAGTGGACAAAAGAATGCTACCATGTTGACTGTGCGCTTTTTCAGCAACAAGACGAACACGATTTTAGAGAGAAATTTAATTGTGGATCAAGAAGATGATCGGCAATCGGTTCTTGACTACTTAGCAGAATCACTAGGGGAAATCAACATCTTGCAATACTCTTCGAAAAACGTTTTGTGTATCGCTGAACGTTCAAGGCTAGAAAAAGCAGGAGGCACGCATCGATTGGAACATTTTTGGGGAGATGTCATCAGTTATATCGTTGAGTGCGTGGATAAATCTGGTATTCATTATGATTTGCATGTCATTGGCAATGTTGATTCGGATGATGAAGAAATTATGCGGTCAATTAATGAGATGAGTGATGAATTGTCGATAATCAACATTTATGAATACAAAGATTGCTGGCTAAAAAGAGAAGATATTATATTACAAGCTCTTTGAAATGAACTTGATTCCTCAAAGAAGTTTGTCCAGCTAGAAAATGATTTTACTCTCCAAGTCACTTACCAATCAATGAAAGAATACGAATTTTTTCTAAGTCTATGGAAACAGCTAATTCCCAGGATCTTTTTAATGGTTTCCAACACTTTTTTGTTACAAAAGGTAAGAATCGTTTCACAAGTTTTTCTCACCCGTTCTGTTTTAAAGAAGCGGGGATTTTTCTGAAGTTTTTATTAAAATTGTCCGTTTAATGAAAAAAGAGGCTCAAATTTAAGTTTATTTTACTATAATTGGAAACTAGGATACTTTTTAAATAAGGCGGGTAAAAAATTTTGGAGTATATAGAAAAGTTGTATAGGTTTTATTTAACCAAAAAACAGGTAGATAAATTAACTATTATTAGAAATATCATTTTGGAGAAGCAGCTGTCTCTCGATAAAATATGTGAAACGATAAACAAATCTTTGTATCAGGTGAAAATATTGATCAATGAAATCGCCGAAGATATGAGAGAGTTTACGACCTTTGACGAGTCTATTTTTTTGTTGAAAAAGAGAACCGTTTATTTGTCACGAGAATTAAACGAAGAACAAAGCCTGCATATTTTTGTGAATCTCCTTATTATCGTCTATTATCCTATTTGTTAAGAAAAAGAAAGACCCGTATGGTGGACATCTCAGAAGAATTGATTTTTAGTATTTCTTATTGTTATAAATTGATCAGCTATCTGAAAAAAATGCTGGTTATCCAAAATGTCCCGATTACTATCAATAACAACACAGATTCCATTGATCTGACAGGGGCAGAGCCTTGTGTGCGGATGTACCATTATTTAGTTGAGATCATGGCTTGCAATGTTTACATCAATCAGCGCACCCGTGCAAGCGTTGAATTAGCTGCGAAAGAATATGAGCCGTTGAAAACTACAAAAGTGAAGCACGACATTATTTTTTCAATCATTGAGAATGCGGTGTTGAGGGGCTATATCGTCAATGAATTAGACGAAGCTTCCATCGCTATTTATGAGCAAATCAAGCAACTCAATGGGGAAAAGCAAGTGATCAAGCTGCTGCCGATCAGAAGTCAGCAAGATATCGAGAAAGAACAGATTTTTTATCATTTCTGGGTTTTTCTCTTCATACCTGAAACGATCTCGGATCAAGAGAAACTTCTTTTGGGGAAACAGCTGCGAAACCTCTCGGGGAATCCATTGGTCGAATTTTCTGCCGATGTTGTGGCTGTCTTGTCGCAAAAGTATGATCTTTCCAAAGCGATCGAAGCGTTTCTTACCTATGAATTAGTGATGAATACATGGGGCTGTCTTCATCTCTTTTTGGATAGTTTTGTGTCTACTGAAGATTTGTCCTCTACGAACGAACGCGTATTAGAGGTGGAGGAGCTGATTGCGACCGTCTTGCAGCGCCATTCGTTTGTAATAGAAAAAGAAGCCCTTTTCTTAAGGAAAATCGCTCAGATTACAGCATCTTATTTACCTATCCAAAAAGAGGAACCGATTCGCATTGGTATTTCTCTTTTGAACCACCCAGAATATATTCCGGTCATTAAGAACAAACTATTGAAAATTTACAATGAAAATGTGATTCACTTTAGTTCGAACTTAGGAGACTCAGACATACTGGTTTCTGATGGCGTGCTGATCCATAATGAGTCACAGAAATTTACATTTTTTGGCAATGTTCATAGTACCAAGGATTGGCACAATCTACATGTGATGATCCAGTCGATGATTTCTAATAAATATACTTGAAAAAGAGAGCGTTACGCTCTCTTTTTTTGCTTGACTATCAGGTAGCGTTGGTCGAAGTACTAGGCGAAAGAAGGAGGAGAGAAGACAAAAAAAGATATCTATAAAAGAGGGCTGCGACAGTCACCTTTTATAGATATTTTTTAAACACGTGATTAGGCAAAGCTAACGTGAGGAAGACAACGTTTTTTTGATGGAGATTTCTACCACTTCGGGCATTTGGATCACAGAGATCGTAGCAGGATCATAGGAGCCATCAGGTAATTTTTTCAAGAAGTAATTTTTGATTTCTTCTACTTCCGTCGGGCGAATATTCCGTTTTTTATTGATCAGCAAAATTTCATTGTGGTTCGGCGCTGAGGTAAAGATCACGGTCGTGTCTCCGGCAGTGTAAACCTTTACAAGTTCTGCGTCGGTATTTTCAAGTTGATTCAATACTAGTCGAGAATGGCTGTTTGTAACGTTGATTAATTTCACCAGACTCACCTCACATTCTATGTATTTATTAATAACATTATAGGTCGTTTTTTTTCAAAAGAAAAGCCAGACAACTCGGAATTACCCAATTTTTTGGCAAAACATGGTTGTCTGGCAAAACGAACGGTTTGGTCACCGTTTTGACACGTTATTGCTCATCTGTTTCCGATGGTTTTTCCTCTTCAGCAGAAGGTGTTTCTTCAGGAAGTTCAGAGGATTCGGCTGAAGTTACAACGATTTTATCGGAATCCTCCAATTGTGCTTTTAACTGACGGACTTGAGGATGCTCAAGATAATATTCAGCAATCCCGTCTTCGATTTGATCTTGGATGGTCCTGCGCAATGGGCGAGCACCCATCGTTGCACTGTAACCTAGATCGACCAGTTTTTCTTGCACGTCTTGTGGAACATCGATATGCAATTTTTGATGACTAAGTGTTTGATTGACATCATGCAGCATAAGGGACACGATCGATAACAAGTTTTCCTTGCTAAGTGCCTTGAATTCGATGATCCCGTCAAAGCGATTGAGAAATTCTGGCGTAAAGTAATTGTTCAATTGATTTAACACGGAACGAGTGATGCCTTCACGCGCTGCGCCAAAGCCGACGTTGGCTTCAACTTTGCCAGTTCCAGCATTACTTGTCATGATGATCAAGGTATCTTTAAAGCTGACTGTACGTCCTTGGGCATCCGTCAAACGACCATCATCGAGAATTTGCAAGAACATATGCAATACATCAGGATGGGCTTTTTCCACTTCGTCTAATAAAATCAGGCTATATGGATTCCGACGAACTTTTTCAGTCAATTGACCCGCTTCTTCATAGCCAACGTAACCAGGAGGAGAGCCAATCAGTTTGGATACACTGTGTTTTTCCATATACTCTGACATATCGAAACGAATCATTGATTCTTCAGAACCAAACATCTCATAGGCTAATTGTTTTGCTAATTCGGTTTTCCCGACACCGGTTGGCCCGACGAATAAGAAAGAGCCAATTGGACGGTTTTGTTTGCCTAAACCGACCCGATTTCTGCGGATCGCTTTGGCTACTTTATCGATCGCTTCATCTTGTCCGATAACTTTAGCTTTCAAGTCATCCGCAAGATTTTTCAATTGCGTTTGTTCTTTTTCTTTCAATTCACCAACTGGAATATTTGTCCGTTCTTCAACGATTTGTTCCATGTCTTTTTCGGTAATGACTGGCGTTTCTTCTTCGCTGATTTGGCGTTCCTTCATTTTTTGCAATTTATTGATTTGATCGCGATAGTAAGCAGCTTTTTCGAAATCTTCTTCTCGAGAGGCAGCTTGTTTTTGTTCTTCTGCTTCTTGTAATTTCTTTTCGATCGTTTTTGGATCAACGATTTGGATCGTTAAGTTTTTCTTAGAACCTGTTTCATCTAGTAGATCGATTGCTTTATCAGGCAAGAATCGGTCTTGGATGTATCGGTTAGAAAGGGTAGCGGCAGCTGCGATCGCTTCATCAGTATATTTCACATGATGATAATCTTCATAACGTGGTTGCAAACCTTTTAAAATACGAATGGTTTCTTCCACAGAAGGTTCATCCACACGTACTGGTTGCAAACGGCGTTCTAAAGCAGCGTCTTTTTCGATGATGCGGTATTCATTTAACGTCGTTGCTCCGACCATTTGTAGTTCTCCACGGGCAAGAGCTGGTTTTAAGATGTTTCCAGCATCCATATTTCCGTCGCCCGCTGCACCAGCGCCAACGATTTCATGGACTTCATCAATAAACAAAATCACGTTTTCTGCTTGCTTGATTTCTTCAATCAATTTTTGGATGCGTTCTTCAAATTGGCCACGTATACCTGTGCCTTGTACAAGAGACGCAACGTCCAAACGAATGACTTCTTTGTCCATTAGTTTCTGTGGTACATCACCATCAACGATTTTTTGGGCTAACCCTTCAACGACGGCAGTTTTCCCAACCCCAGGTTCACCAATAAGCACAGGGTTGTTTTTTGTTCGACGATTAAGGATCTCAATCACTCGTTTGATCTCTGAATCACGACCAACGACTGGATCGACTTCGCCATCACGAGCCATTTGAGTAATATTGATACCGTATTCTCCTAACAGACCTGCAGGTGCTTGGTTATTGCGTGGAGGCTGTCCACCCACAAAACCGTTACCGCCGGTTTGCGTCGGAGGGGTTTGTTCATAAGGGGTATTTCCTTGCTGCATCTGGCGAGACATTTGACGAAATAGATCATCAATATTGCCGAATCCAAAAGGATCTTGCGCCATTGCAGCTGCAGCATTCCCAGATTGAGCTTTTAATTTTTGGTAACAACTTTGACAATAATCGAGTTGTTTTCTTTGACCATTGACACTGGCATATAAATGAATAGACGCTTCATTTTTGCCGCAATTTTGACAAAGCATAGATTCACGACCTTTCATATTTGTTCCAACACCCTTATTTTACGGCGCTTTTTTACACTTGTAAAAGAAAAGGGGCTGTGTGCATAGAAACGGTCATCTTCGAGGTAATGTGTTATTGACCTTTACTGACCATAATTCTATTATACTAACTTTTTGTCAGACTGCAAGAATTTTACTCGTAAAAATTTTTGCCGCTCTTTCATTAGCAGAAGCGTCTTTTAAATAAAAAGTAATTCCATTATAATAGAAAGAAAGAGGTGAGAATTGAGGATGGAGAACAGAGATTTTGCTTCAGAAATAACGCGTTTGCGCATTGGAGAGATCCAAGAATTGATTGTCCAACAGCCAGAATTCCTGGCGTTTAGAGATGTCTGGCTCCAGTTGGAAGATCGGTCTTCTTTTGTCGGAGAAGCGGGCTTAAATGGGAAGATCATCTACCGTTATGTGCAAGAAAATAAATAGGACATTTATTTCAATCGTTTATTTAAGAGAAAACGGTTGTCTATCGAGGAAAAAAATGGTAATCTTAACAGTTGAAAGGGCGATTTTTTTCGGGTGTCATTGCATGCATGGAAATTTTGCCTTCACACAAAAAAACGTATCATAAAGGAGATTGATCAATATGGAAAAGAAAGATTTTCACGTAGTTGCTGAGACAGGGATTCACGCACGTCCAGCTACATTATTGGTTCAAACAGCAAGCAAATTCAACTCTGATATCAACTTAGAGTACAAAGGTAAATCAGTAAACCTTAAATCAATCATGGGCGTAATGTCATTAGGCGTTGGCCAAGGTTCTGATGTAACTATCACTGCTGAAGGTGCTGACGAAGCAGATGCAATCGCTGCAATCGTAGAAACAATGAAAAAAGAAGGTTTGTCTGAATAATGGTTGAGATGCTAAAAGGAATTGCTGCTAGTGATGGTGTAGCCGTTGCGAAAGCCTACCTGTTAGTACAACCTGATTTATCTTTTTCAAAAGTATCAGTTGAAGATACTGCAGCAGAGGAAGCACGCTTAGATGATGCGTTAGCGAAGTCAACAGCGGAATTACAACAAATCCGTGACAAAGCAGCGCAAACTTTAGGTGAAGCAGAAGCACAAGTATTTGATGCTCATTTAATGGTTCTTTCAGATCCTGAGATGATTGGTCAAATCAAACAAAACGTGACAGATAACAAAGTCAATGCAGAAGCTGCGTTGAAAGAAGTTACTGACATGTATATTGGTATGTTTGAAGCAATGGATGACAATGCTTACATGCAAGAACGGGCAGCTGACATTAAAGATGTCGCAAAACGTATCTTGGCGCATTTGCTGAATGTGACTTTGCCTAATCCTTCAATGATCAACGAAGAAGTAGTCGTTGTTGCGCATGACTTGACACCAAGTGATACTGCACAATTAGACCGCAACTTTGTAAAAGCTTTTGTAACAGATATCGGTGGACGTACTTCTCATTCCGCTATCATGGCACGTTCTCTTGAAATCCCAGCAATTGTTGGAACAATGGAGATCACTGCAAAAGTGAAAGCGGGCGACATCTTAGCTGTTAACGGTATTATCGGTGACGTTATCGTCAACCCGACAGATGACCAAGCAGCTGAATTTGTTGAAGCTGGGAAAGCCTACGCAGAACAAAAAGCAGAATGGGAAAAATTAAAAGATGCTGAAACAGTTACCGCTGATGGCAAGCACTTTGAATTAGCTGCGAACATTGGAACGCCAAAAGATTTAGAAGGTGTCCACAACAATGGTGCAGAAGCAGTCGGTTTATACCGTACTGAATTCTTGTACATGGATTCTCCTGATTTCCCAACAGAAGAAGACCAATACAAAGCATACAAAGCAGTTTTAGAAGGAATGGCTGGCAAACCAGTGGTTGTCCGTACAATGGATATCGGTGGCGATAAAGAACTTCCTTACCTAAAATTGCCTCATGAAATGAATCCTTTCTTAGGCTATCGTGCATTGCGTATCAGCTTATCTGAACTTGGGGATGACATGTTCCGTACCCAACTTCGTGCGTTGTTACGTGCTTCTGCTCACGGCAACTTACGTATCATGTTCCCAATGGTGGCAACATTGAAAGAGTTCCGTACTGCGAAGAAAATGTATGAAGAAGAGCGTCAAAAATTGATTGACGAAGGCGTTGAGGTTTCTAACGAGATCCAAGTCGGAATCATGATCGAAATTCCAGCAGCTGCTGTCTTAGCAGACAAGTTTGCGAAGGAAGTTGACTTCTTCAGTATTGGTACCAATGACTTGATCCAATACACCATGGCTGCAGACCGCATGAACGAGCGCGTGTCTTACTTGTACCAACCATACAACCCATCAATTTTACGTTTGATCAAAAACGTGATCGATTCAGCGCATGCTGAAGGCAAATGGGCTGGTATGTGTGGAGAAATGGCGGGCGATCAAACTGCTGTGCCACTTCTTGTAGGTATGGGCTTAGATGAGTTCTCAATGAGTGCAACATCTGTTCTGAAAACACGTAGCTTAATGAAACGCTTGTCAACGACTGACATGCAAGAATTAGCAAAACGTGCTTTAGAAGATTGCGATACAATGGAAGAAGTTGTTGAGCTAATCGAACAGTATGTAAACTAATCATTTCTAGGCAACAAGCAATTTTGCTTGTTGCCTTTTTTTTGTTAGTAAGAAGCCTTCTTGTTCGATTTGACTTGCAATAGCCTGCACGTTTTTTCAGAAAACGAACAATTTTGTCATATCTTTGTATAAAGCTATGATTCCGTAGGTTTTTCACGTATCATGATTAAATGGGGAACAAAATCTAGGACCATGGTAGGAGTATGTCTCCGATTGCCTATGGTATACTAATATCAGATATAAGCATTTCCAAGGAGGAATCATCTTTGAAAGTACTTCTTTATTTTGAAGGAGAAAAATTATTAGCTAAATCAGGTATCGGTCGAGCGTTGGCCCATCAGCAACGAGCACTGACATCTGTCGGGATTCCTTTTACTCTTGATAAAAATGAGGAGGATTATGACATTCTTCACATCAACACGTATGGGATCAATAGTATGCACATGGTCAACAAAGCCAAAAGACAAGGGAAAAAAGTGATTTACCATGCCCATTCTACGGAAGAGGATTTTCGGAATTCATTTATCGGCTCAAACCAGCTTTCGCCATTATATAAAAAATATTTGATCAATCTTTATTCTAGAGCCGATCAGTTGATCACCCCGACTCCTTATTCGAAAGAACTTTTGGAAGGGTATGGTATCCAAGTGCCGATCGAAGCGATCTCAAACGGCATCGATCTTGACAAATATCAGCCGGATCAAGAGAAAGAAAAAGCCTTTCGTGAGTATTTCAAGCTCTTACCAGATCAAAAAGTCATTATATCCGTCGGTTTATTTTTTGAACGAAAAGGCATTCTTGATTTTGTAGAGATAGCTAGGCAATTGCCTGAGTATACGTTTATCTGGTTTGGCCATACACCAATGATGACGATTCCTAAGCAGATCCGCGACCTCGTCAATGAAGACCATCCAGAAAATGTGTTGTTTCCCGGTTATATCAAAGGAGACATTATCGAAGGCGCATATTCCGCTGCCGATTTATTCTTCTTTCCTTCTTATGAAGAAACAGAAGGGATCGTCGTCCTTGAGGCGTTAGCCAGCCGCCAAAATGTGCTCGTTCGGGATATTCCTGTTTATAAAGGGTGGCTAAGTAATGGGCGCAATGCATACATGGAAAAAACCAATGAAGGATTTATTGAGAAAATCAAAGGAATCGTGGAAGGCACGTTACCACAGTTAAGTGAAGCGGGTTATGAAACGGCTAAGCAAAAGAGTATTGATGAAATCGGATATGAGCTAAAAGAAGTTTATACAAAAGTGATGAATACGGAATGAAGAAACTAATGTAAAGTTTGGAGGTACCGTTTTGAAAATCGGATTTTTTACAGACACCTACTTCCCCCAGGTAAGTGGTGTGGCGACATCGATCAAGACATTGAAAGAAGAGCTTGAGAAAAAAGGCCATAAAGTGTATATCTTTACTACGACCGATCCCAATGCTGATCTGGACGAAGAAGATATCATTCGCATGCCAAGTGTCCCGTTTGTGTCCTTCAAAGATCGGCGAATCGTGGTTCGCGGCATGTTGTATGCCTATTTGATCGCCAAAGAATTAGAGTTGGAATTGATCCATACCCATACCGAGTTTGGCTCTGGGATGTTGGGGAAAATGGTGGGGCGCAAATTGCAGATTCCTGTGATCCATACCTACCATACGATGTATGAAGACTACTTGCACTACATCGCCAACGGGAAGGTCTTGCGGCCATCTCACGTGAAATATCTTTCACGGCTATTTGCTAACCACTCGACAGGTGTTGTTTGTCCAAGTGAACGGGTCATCGATACGCTGAGAGGGTATGGTGTGGTTTCACCAATGCGGATCATCCCCACTGGGATCGAAGTTGAGAAGTTTCGCCGACCGGATATTACAACTGACATGAAAAAAGAATTGCGGGAGAAATTGGGCATCACTGAGAATCAACCCATGCTGCTTTCCCTCAGTCGTATTTCTTATGAAAAGAATATCCAAGCAATCATCGACGGCATGCCAGAAATTTTAACGAAGATTCCTGATGCGCAATTAGTGATCGTTGGGAAAGGTCCGCATAAAGAAAAATTAGAAGAAAAAGTGGTGGATATGGCTCTATCTGACCATGTTCAATTTGTCGGCGAAGTGGCAAATGATAAAGTGGCGATCTATTACCACGCTGCGGATTACTTCGTTAGTGCGTCCACATCAGAAACACAAGGACTGACTTACACGGAAGCAATGGCTGCTGGAACACCGTTAGTCGTTGAAGGCAATGACTACTTAAATACCTTGATCGACGATCCGTCTTTAGGCGTCACCTATGAGAGTGATCGGGATTTCGCAAAAGCATTTATTGATTATTATGAACGAAAAATTCCTGCTGATCCCGAAGTTCTTGCTAGAAAAATGTACGAGATCTCGGCATTGCGCTTCGGTGAGTCGATGCTATCTTTCTACCATGATATGGTCGCTTATTATGAAACAGAACGCATCGAAAAAGAAACCGAGCAGACGCTAGAAAAATTCAAAGTAAAATTAAAGGCCTTTCGCCGAACGATCGATTAAACAGAAAATTTTCGCAAGTTCATGTTTTTAGCGTATACTAAAGACATGAACTTTTTTATTTTGGAGGGATCTGCATGAAATTAGGATTTATCGGTACTGGTGTCATGGGTCAAGCGATGGTTGGTCATCTCTTAGCTGCCGGACATACAGTGAATGTTTACAATCGGACGAAAGAAAAAACAGATGAACTCGTTGCGAATGGAGCAATTTGGTGTGACACCCCAACAGAAGTTGCATCAGAAAGTGAAATCATCTTTACAATGGTTGGTTATCCATCCGACGTTGAAGAGGTTTACTATGGGCCTCAAGGGATTTTTCAAACGGCTGTGACGGGCAAAACATTGGTGGATTTTACCACCAGTACACCTGATTTGGCAGAACGAATCTACCAGACAGCGAAGGAAAAAGGAGCAGCGAGTATCGATGCGCCAGTTTCTGGTGGGGATCTTGGTGCGAGAAACGCCACGCTAACGATTATGGTTGGTGGCGATGAAGAAGCTTACCAACAAGTAAAACCACTTTTTGAAGTATTAGGAAAGACGTTTCAACTTCAAGGAGGGGCAGGGAAGGGTCAGCATACGAAAATGGCCAATCAGATCATGATTGCCGGAACCATGACGGGGATGACAGAAATGCTGGTCTATGCGAACCAAGCGGGTCTTGATTTACCACGAGTGATTGACACGCTTTCTGGCGGTGGGGCAGCCAATTGGTCCATGACGAATTACAGTCCTCGTATCCTAAAAGAGGATTATTCACCAGGCTTTTTTGTCAAACATTTCATCAAAGATTTGGGGATCGCTTTGGATGAGGCCAAGAAGATGGGATTGGATTTGCCAAGCACCGCTTTAGCTAAAAAATTGTATGATCAGTTGGCTGAAAAAGGCTTCGAAAATGACGGAACGCAGGCGCTGATTAAACTTTGGTGGCAAGATGGAAAAAAATCTTAAAATGACAAAAAAAATACGAAAAATCAATGCAAGATAGAGGATGTTTTGATACAATATAACGGACAGAAAAAGGAGGCTTACGAATGAAAAGTTCGCAATTAGTCGCTATCATCAAACGTTTAGAAGCGATGGTCGAAGCGCAAGACAATGAAGTTCAAGTACGTCGTTTTGAAAAAGAAGGCGTCGAAAAATGTACCGTTACTTATGACAATTCGACAGAAACGTTTGAATTAACGGAAGCAGAATCAAGTCAATCTTATCAATTTGATAATGTTGATATTGTAGCCATGGAAATCTATGATTTGATCCAATAAGAATGAGTGGGACGTTCGTCGTCGCTTTCTCATTTCTAAACAGCAAGCCTACTTGGGCTTGCTGTTTTTTATTTATCTGCTGCTTTTTCTTGGCGATACAAGTGATTAAGGATGATCCCTAATGGATCGAGATCTTCCGGGGCTAAAGGAAGCGCAGCGCTTGCTGGCGGGAGTGGCTGGAATGTTTCCTCGGGAGAAAGAACTTTTGTTTGGATCAACTTGCCAAAGCTAACTTGATAGTATTTGATTTGAGTCGTCTGTGATCCTGGCTCCTCTAAGTCAAGGGGAATAGAAAAAATCACTTCTGGTTCTTGAATAAACTGATTGACCCTCACGATTTCTTGGTAAAAGCTTTTTGCTAAATGGATCTCGCGCTGCAGTACACTAGCTTGCTCAAACAATAAGTGATCAATCAGGTATGCCAAGCGTTTTTTAAGGAGTGAAAAACAGTCGGTCTTCTTTCCTGCAAAAAAACAGCCGATCTCCCGCCACTTCTCTTCCAAGGGATACGCATCCATTTGAGGGAGCTGCTTACGTAAGGTTAATAGCGTCAGTTCGTTGACAGTCGGCAATTGAAAGGTTTCTGACAATAATTGAAACAATGCTGGCAATTTTTTTGTTTGCCGAAAGGGGCCATAACTGCCAATTTGTGGTGTTTGAGTGATCGTGAAGGTATGATTCGTCAAGTCAACAAAGCAATAGTTGGCTGAATGGTTCATTTGTCGGTTGTAGATAGGATGAAAAGCTTGGATCAAACGACATTCAAGTAATAGTGCATCCAATTCTGTATCTGTTTCGATCGTTTCAAAATCAACGACATTATAAACAAGTCGAAGCACCTTATTGGCATGCTGCTGATTTTTTCGGAAGTAAGAAACGACACGCTGTTTCAATGATTTGGCTTTTCCTACATACAAGACTTCGTTGTGCTGATCTTTCATTAAATAAACACCAGGCTTTTCAGGCAGTGCATTTGCTTTGTTTTTTAAAAACTCTTTGTTCGGATTCATCGATCGTTCCTCTCCTTCCTCCAAAGAGTAGCAGATGAAGCGTAAGAGAGCAACGTTTGCTGGCCATTGACAAGAAAAAATTAGAAATAGAGTGGAGGCAACGCAATGATAAACTTTGACATTCAAAGGAAATTTCTCTTTAACGGAAACAGATTATTTTGTCAACTCGCAGCTTTTAGAATCTTAGAAAATCAATTCTTAAATAAAAATGCGCTTAAAAATAAAAAAAGTTCGAAAAAATTCTTGCATTTCTCAATAACTTCCGATATAGTTTGACTATCAAATGATTTGATTATCAAAGTATTCGGATGGTGAAGGTTATGGAACCCAATTTAGAAACAGTTAATGACTACTTAGTCAGCGTCTTTAATGACATCTTAGTGATTGAAGAATCTGAATTGAAAAAATCTCAATTCAAAGACCTTTCAATTACCGAAATGCATACCATCGAAGCCATCGGGATGTACAAAAAAAAGACCACGACTGAAGTTGCCAAAGAGCTTTCGATCACTGTTGGGACTTTGACCATCGCGATCAATCGTTTGGTGAAAAAAGAATATGTAGAACGGATTCGCAGTGAAGATGATCGGCGAGTCGTCAAACTAGGTTTGACGAAAAAAGGAAAACTCCTTTATCGTGTTCATCAGCATTTTCATCGTGAGATGGTGAAAGGTGTCTTGAGTCAGATGTCTCCTGAAGAGGAACAGGCACTGTTGAAAGCACTGAAAAATCTGCATGACTTTTTACAAGATTATAAGTGAGAATAATGGATGAATATGTTTGGAAAAATTACCGCGACTGCAAGTTATGTTCCAGAAAAAATCGTAACAAATGATGATCTATCAAATTTGATGGATACTTCAGATGAATGGATCCATTCTCGCACGGGAATCAAACGAAGAAGAGTCGCTGTTGGCGAAAACACTTCAGACCTTTGTATTCGCGTCGCTCAAACGCTCTTGCAAGATGCTCAGCTTTCAGCAGAAAGTCTAGATTTTATCTTGGTAGCGACGATCACACCGGATTTCAATACACCGGCGGTTGCTTGCCAAGTCCAAGGGGCGATTGGGGCAGTCAATGCCTTTGCTTTTGATATCAGTGCAGCATGTGCTGGTTTCGTGTATGCATTGTCTATGGCTGAAAAACTGATTCGAACGGGCGCTAAAAAAGGATTGGTCATCGGTGGAGAAGTACTTTCAAAAGTCTTGGATTGGAACGACCGTTCGACGGCTGTTTTATTCGGAGATGGTGCCGGCGGTCTATTGCTGGAAGCATCTTCAGAGCAGCATTTGCTCAAAGAGTCTTTAAAAGCAGATGGGACGCGAGGCATGTCCTTAACATCTGGTTTTCGAACGAATGAGAATCCTTTTTCACAAAACGCTCCGGCGTATAGTGCTTGTATGCAAATGATTGGACGAGAAATCTTTGATTTTGCGACGCGTGATGTGGTCGCCTCGATCAATGATCTGACACAAGATGAAGCAATCGATTATTTTTTGCTTCACCAAGCAAATTCACGTATTTTAGACAAAGTTGCTCGCAAGCTGAAGCAGCCCCGTGAGAAATTTTTGCAAAATATGCAAGATTATGGCAATACTTCGGCAGCCTCGATTCCGTTATTGCTAGATGAAGAAATCAAACGAGGTACACTGTCACTTGGCAGTGGTCAAAAAGTGGTGTTCTCAGGTTTTGGCGGCGGATTGACATGGGGAACTATGTTAGCCACCTTATAACTTGTTCACGAAACAAAATTACTATTGAAAAACACATTGGAGGAATATACACATGGTATTCGAAAAAATTCAAGAAATCGTAGCAGAAGAATTAGGAAAAGAAAAAGAAGAAATCAAATTGAACACAAACATCCAAGAAGATTTAGAAGCAGACAGCTTGGATCTTTTCCAAATCATTAACGAGATCGAAGATGAATTCGATGTGAAGATCGAAACAGAAGATGGTATCACAACCGTTGAAGATCTAGTTAAATATGTAGAAAAACAACAAGCATAAAACAAAGGCTAGGCAGACAGCCTAGCCTTTCCTTTTTAAGAACGTGTTTTTGCTGATTCATAGACGAACTGCAAGAAGCCATGTTCTCCAACGACAACGATCAAAGTAATGAAGGAGTGCAAGATGAAGACAGCCTTTTTATTTAGCGGTCAAGGCGCACAGTACCCCCAAATGGGAGAAGAGCTCTATCACCAAGAAGCAATCGTTCGTGAGACGTTTGAACAAGCCAGCACCATTCTAGGATATGATATGGCCGAGCTATGCTTTACTGAAAACGAACGTTTAAACCAGACGGAATATACGCAGCCTGCCATCTTAACGGTAAGTACGGCTTTTTGGCGACTTTTGGATGCGCAAGGAATCAAAGCAGATGCTGTTGCTGGCTTGAGTTTAGGCGAATATACAGCCTTAGTCGCTAGTGGTGCGCTTGATTTCCAGACAGCAGTCGCATTGGTGCAAAAGCGCGGTCGTTATATGGCAAGTGCGGCGCCAGCAGGTATTGGGAAAATGGTCGCTGTGATGAACACACCCGCTGAAACGATTGAAGAAATCTGTAAAGAAGCAAGTCAAGTGGGGATCGTGACACCAGCGAATTACAATACGCCGCAGCAGATCGTCATTGGCGGTGAAGCGCCGGCAGTGGATAAAGCGGTGGAATTGTTACAAGCTGCTGGAACCAAACGGGTGATTCCTTTAAATGTCAGCGGTCCTTTCCATACTGCTTTGTTGGAACCCGCATCGCAGCAATTAGCACAGGAATTAGCTCAAATCACCTTTGATGAGTTGCAAATACCTGTCATCAGCAATACAACCGCGCAGCCAATGCAGCAAGACCAAATCAAGGAACTGTTAACGCTGCAAGTGAAATCGCCAGTGCGTTTTTACGAAAGCATTGCGACACTGAAGCAGCTTGGCATCCAACAAGTCATCGAGATCGGACCAGGAAAAGTATTGAGCGGTTTTATGAAGAAAATAGACAAAGAAATCCAGACTGCGCGTGTAGAAGATAGCCAAACGTTGGCAGATACACTAGCCCGATTCAATTAGGAGGAATTTATGGATCTGCAAAATAGAAACGTCTTTGTAACTGGTAGCTCGCGAGGGATCGGTTTTACCATCGCGGAAGCCTTTGCCAAAGAAGGAGCGAATATCGTTTTAAATGGACGAAAAGAAATTCCCCAGTCACTGATCGATCGCATCACCAGCTACGGCGTGAAATGTGTAGCGATCAATGGGGACATTTCTGATTTTGATCAAGCGGCAGCCATGCTTTTAGAAGCAGAAGCGGCAGTCGGACCGATCCACATTTTAGTCAATAATGCCGGGATCACGAATGACAAATTATTGTTGAGAATGAAACCCGAAGATTTTGATTCAGTGATCAAAATCAATTTGACTGGTACCTTCAATATGACGCAGCACGCGTTGAAAAAAATGATGAAGCTGCGAGAAGGCCGCATCATCAATTTGACGAGTGTGGTCGGCTTGACGGGAAATATCGGGCAAGCCAACTATGCGGCAAGTAAAGCTGGCGTGATCGGTTTTACGAAATCTGCCGCTCGTGAAGGTGCCGCTCGGGGGATCACCTGCAATGCGATCGCCCCAGGATTTATCGAAACAGAGATGACTGAAGTGCTGTCGGATAAAGTCAAAGAACAATCATTGGCAAATATTCCATTACAGCGTTTTGGTTCCACACAGGATGTTGCGCAAACAGCAGTCTTTTTAGCAAAAAGCCCCTACATCACTGGTCAGGTGATCAGTGTAGACGGCGGGATGGCAATGCAAGGGTAGGAGGAAGAATAGATGAATCGAGTAGTAGTTACAGGATACGGCGTCACTTCTCCAATCGGAAATGACCCAGAAACATTTTTAGCAAGTTTACAAAACGGGACCAACGGCATCGGCCCGATTACAAAATTTGACGCAGAAGCAACAGGGATCTCAGTTGCCGCTGAAGTCAAAGATTTTCCGTTAGAAAAGTACTTCGTTAAAAAAGATACGAAGCGGATGGATCTTTTTTCCATTTATGGAATTTATGCGGCGTTAGAAGCGATGGAAATGGCGAAGTTAGATACAGAAACCATTGATGTGGATCGTTTTGGCGTGATGGTTGGTTCAGGGATCGGCGGCTTGCCAACGATTCAAGACCAAGTGATTCGGATGCATGACAAAGGAGCAAATCGGGTATCACCAATGTTCGTACCGATGTCGATCGTAAATATGGTTGCCGGCAACATTGCGTTACGGGTAGGTGCGAAAGGCATTTGTACGACGACTGTTTCCGCCTGTGCTTCTGGTACCCATTCAATCGGTGAAGCTTTTCGGAACATCAAACATGGCTACGCAGATGTCATGATCGCTGGTGGTTCAGAAGCGACGATCTGTGAAATCGGTATTGCTGGTTTTGCGTCTCTGACGGCGTTAACCACTGAATCAGACCCTGACAAAGCTTCCGTTCCGTTTGATAAAAATCGTAGTGGGTTTGTCATGGGTGAAGGCGCTGGCGTCTTCATTTTAGAATCATTGGCGCATGCGCAAAAACGTGGGGCAACGATTTTAGGTGAAGTCGTAGGGTACGGTGCGAACTGTGATGCCTACCATATGACTGCGCCAAATCCTGATGGATCAGGTGCTGGAAAAGCAATGAAATTGGCGATGCAAGAAGCATCGATCACCCCAGCTGAAGTTGGCTACATCAATGCCCACGGTACAAGCACGCCTGCCAATGACAGTGCAGAAGCGACATCGATCCAATACGGATTGGGCGAAGACTATAAAAAACCATATGTCAGCAGTACAAAGTCAATGACTGGTCATTTGCTTGGGGCGGCTGGTGGAATCGAAGCCATTGCTTCACTATTAGCATTACAACATCAATTTATTCCACCAACCATCAACGTGACAGAACAAGATCCTGAGATCGACTTGAACGTTGTTATCAATCAAAGCCAACCAGCAGAATTGACCTATGCCATGAGTAATTCACTTGGGTTTGGCGGTCATAATGCAGTGATCTTGCTGAAACGTTGGGAGGAAGCGTAATTGGAAACACATGAGGTAAAAGAGCTGCTCAGCCAATTCGATCAATCGACGTTAACTGAGCTTCAATTAAAAAAAGAGACATTTGAACTTTATTTTAATAAAAATACGACAAGTGGGCTACAAAGTGCATCCTCTGCACCTGCGCCTGCTCCTGCAGCGAATGCTGCGCCAACTCCTGTTGCACCAACGCCTGCTGTCTCAGCAACACCGGACACAGTAGAAACGGCAAAACCTGTTTTAGAGGGCAAAGAAGTTGTCTCTCCATTAGTGGGTGTCGTTTATTTGAAACCAAGTCCTGATAAAGACAACTTCAAACAAATCGGCGATCACGTGAAAAAAGGTGATATTCTCTGTATCGTTGAAGCGATGAAAGTCATGAATGAAATCGTCAGCGACGTCGATGGCGAATTAGTTGAAGTCTTGGTTGAAAGCGAACAAATCGTTGAATACAATCAACCATTATTCCGTGTGAAAGAAGGGTAAAGCAATGAGCGCATTAACGATTCAAGAAATCAAAGAAATCATCCCTCATCGTTATCCGATGCTTTTAGTGGATCGGGTAGAGGAGTTAGAAGAAGGCAAACGGGTCGTTGCGAAGAAAAACGTTACTATCAATGAGCCGTTTTTCCAAGGTCATTTTCCCCATGAACCAGTGATGCCCGGAGTATTGATCGTGGAAGCAATGGCGCAAGCAGGTGCTGTAGCATTGCTATCATTGGAAGATTTTCGTGGGAAAACTGCCTACTTTGGCGGTTTAGACAAAGCGAAATTCAGAAAAAAAGTAACACCAGGCGATACCTTGATCTTAGAAGTAGAAATAATCAAAGTGAAATCTGCAGCTGGCATCGGCAAAGGAATTGCCTATGTTGATGGGAAAAAAGTGGCGGAAGCAGAATTGACTTTCATGATTGGATAGGTGAGACATGTTTTCTAAAGTATTGATCGCAAACCGTGGCGAAATCGCCGTACGTATCATTCGCGCTTGTCGCGAATTAGGTATTCAAACGGTCGCCGTTTATTCAGAAGCAGATAAAGAAGCGTTGCATACAGAGCTTGCCGATGAAGCGATTTGTATCGGACCTGCCAAAGCAGCCGACTCTTATTTGAATGTACAGCAGATCCTAAGCGCTGCGATCGTCACAAAGGCTGAGGCGATCCATCCTGGATTTGGCTTCCTTTCAGAGAATAGCCGCTTTGCTGCGATGTGCGAGGAATGCAATATCGTCTTTATTGGGCCAAAGAGTGAGACTATCGATGCAATGGGAAACAAAATCAATGCAAGACGCTTGATGATCGAAGCAGAAGTACCGGTCATTCCCGGAAGCAAAGGCGCGATTTCTGATGTGGAAGAAGCTTTAACGATTGCTGAAGAGATTGGTTACCCAGTCATGCTCAAAGCTGCGGCCGGCGGTGGCGGTAAAGGGATACGGAAAGTCGCCGATAAAGAAGCATTGCCTCATCATTTTGCTTCGGCGCAGCAAGAAGCGAAAGCGGCATTTGGCAACGATGAAATGTACATTGAAAAAATCATTTATCCTGCTCGACACATAGAAGTGCAAGTGTTAGGTGATTCTTTTGGTAATATTATCCACCTTGGTGAACGCGATTGCTCGCTACAACGCAACAACCAAAAAGTGTTGGAAGAATCCCCTTCTGTGGTGATTTCTGAAAGCAAGCGAGCAGAACTAGGAGAAGCAGCGGTGCGTGCCGCACAAGCGGTAGGGTATCGTAATGCTGGCACGATCGAGTTTTTAATGGCGGACACTGGGGAGTTTTATTTCATGGAAATGAACACTCGAATCCAAGTGGAACACCCGATCACCGAAATGGTGACAAACATTGATTTAGTCAAAAAACAACTTGAAGTCGCTAGTGGTGAACCGCTAGGTTTGACGCAAGCAGACATCAAGATGACGGGCGCGGCGATCGAATGTCGGATCAATGCAGAAAATCCAGCCTTCAATTTTGCACCGTCACCAGGCAAGATCAACAATTTGTTTTTACCAAGTGGCGGCCTAGGCGTTCGTGTAGACAGTGCCATGTATTCTGGCTACACGATTCCACCTTATTATGATTCTATGATCGCTAAAGTGATCGTTCACGGCGAGAACCGTTTCGAAGCGTTGATGAAGATGCAGCGGGCGTTAGCCGAATTAGTGACCGATGGTGTCATTACGAATGCAGAATTCCAAATGGACTTGATCAGTCACCCGAAAGTGATTGCGGGAGACTATACAACCGCCTTTTTACAAGAGGAATTTCTGCCAAATTGGACACCTGAACAATAGGAGGGAAGATGAGTGGCTTTATTTAAGAAGAAAAACTACATTCGCATCAATCCTAATCGAGGTCAGCTGCCAACGAACGAACCAGTCGTACCAGATAATCTTTGGGCGAAATGTCCTAGTTGCAAACGAACGCTTTATACGAAGGAGATGGGGGCAGAGAAAGTCTGTCCTCACTGCGGGTATAATTTCCGAATCAGTGCCTGGGAACGGATCGCTATCACGATTGATGAGAAAAGTTTTGAAGAATGGGACACAGATGTAACCACAAAAGATCCTCTTGATTTTCCTGGATATTTGGATAAAGTCGCACAAATGCAAGAAAAAACTGGGTTGCATGAGGCTGTCCTCACAGGAGAAGCAAAAGTTCAAGGATTGCCTTTAGCGATCGGGATCATGGATGCGAATTTCATCATGGGCAGTATGGGAACGGTCGTGGGGGAGAAGATCACCCGTTTGTTTGAACGTGCGATCGAAAAACAGCTACCAGTTGTTCTTTTTACCGCTTCAGGTGGTGCGCGGATGCAAGAAGGAATTTTGTCGCTGATGCAAATGGCAAAAATCTCTGCCGCGGTAAAACGCCACAGTAAAGCTGGCTTGTTTTATCTAACGGTTTTAACGGACCCGACAACCGGTGGCGTCACCGCTAGTTTTGCGATGGAAGGGGATATCATCCTGGCAGAACCGCAAGCCTTGATCGGTTTTGCTGGACGACGTGTGATTGAACAAACCATTCGTCAGGAACTACCTGAAGACTTTCAAAAGGCAGAGTTTCTGTTAGATCATGGCTTTGTCGATCAAATCGTTCCACGGACGAACTTGCGGGAGAAAATCCACCATTTGATTTCTTTGCATACGCGGAAAGGATGGGATCGCAATGACTAGAGCAGCCCACGAGATCGTTGAACTCGCTCGCAGCAAAGACCGTTTGACGGCACTGGATTACTTTGACGGCATTTTTTCTGAGTTTGAAGAGTTTCATGGAGACCGTCTGTTTGGCGAAGATGAAGCCGTTGTTGGCGGCATTGCTTGTTTAGATGGCAAGCCAGTGACCGTGATCGGTATTCAAAAAGGCCGTAATCTGCCTGAAAATTTACGCAGAAACTTTGGCTCACCACATCCTGAAGGTTATCGCAAAGCGTTACGCTTAATGAAGCAAGCAGAAAAATTTCAGCGACCTGTGGTCACATTGATCAATACAGCAGGGGCGTTTTGCGGTATTGGCGCGGAAGAGCGCGGAGAAGGCGAAGCGATTGCCCGTAACTTGATGGAAATGTCCGATTTAACGGTGCCGATCTTGGCAATCATCATTGGTGAAGGCGGCAGCGGCGGTGCCTTAGCACTGGCATTAGGCGATGAGGTTTGGATGATGGAACATTCGATCTATGCCATTTTATCTCCCGAAGGCTTTGCTTCGATCCTATGGAAAGATGGCAGCCGTGCCAAAGAAGCTGCTGGCTTGATGAAGATCACAGCTCAAGAACTATATGAACTCGGTGTTATTGAAAAAGTGATTGCTGAAACCCATGAAGAGGCCTTTTTACCGAAAGAGCAATTGATGGAACAGATGAAAGCGGCAATTTCAAAGAAACTTGCCGAACTTTCTACCTTGCAAACAGATGAATTGCTTGAGGCAAGGTATCAACGTTTTCGCCGATTTTAAAAACTAGGATATCCACTCTGATTAGAGGATGGGTATCCTAGTATTTTTTTATTAAAAGTGTTATTGAATAAATCGTACAAATGGCGAAGTTTTTAGTTTAAAATTTAATTATTCTGTGCTATTATGTATATATTCTGAATATAAGAAGATTATATTGCATAAATATTTGTTTTGAAGAGGAGCGTTTTTAATGAAAAAATTATTTGGAGCACTTGTTGTATTGACGGGGATTTTGGTTTTAGGAGCTTGTGGGAATGGCGGCTCATCGAGTACTGGAAGTTCTAGTGCCAGCGGTTCGGCGGATAATCAATTGGAAGCCATCAAAGCAGCTGGTGTGTTAAATGTGGCAACTTCTGCTGACTTTGCCCCGTTTGAATTTCATGCCTTGATCGATGGCAAAGATACGATCGTGGGCGCAGATATCGATATGGTCAATGAGATCGCTGATCGTCTTGGTGTCGAAGTGAATATTTTGGACCTTGATTTCAATGCTGTTTTGACTGCTTTGCAACAAGGGAAAGCCGATATCGCTGTTTCAGGCATCTCAGCAACTGACGAACGTAAACAGACTTTTGATTTCACCGATAACTATTTTACACCAGAACAAAAATTAGTTGTTAATAAAAACAATGAATCGGCATTTGATTCAATCGAAAGCTTGTCTGGCAAAAAAGTAGGCGCTCAAAAAGGCTCGATCCAAGAAATGATCGTTCAAGATCAATTAGCTGATTCGCAATTGGTTTCCATCGCCAAAGTTCCGAATCTAGTCAATGAATTGAAACAAGGCTCGATCGACGGTTTGGTCCTTGAAAGTGCGGTTGCTGAATCGTATGTTGCACAAAATGATGACCTCGTGATCACTGATGTAGCATTAGAAGCATCTGAAGGCGATTCTTATGCAATTGCTTTACCTAAAGGGAGTACCGAATTACAAGAAGAACTAAACAGTATTTTGAAAGAATTGATTGAAGATGGTACAATCGATGAGTATGTACAAAAGAACACAGATCTAGCCAACGAAAATGCGGCGCAATAGATAGAACGGAGTAGACACAATTATGGATTTATCCTTTTTAGCGATATATTACCCTTATTTTCTTTCTGGTGTGGTGATCACCATCGTGATCTCTATCATCACCGTGATCTTTGGAACGATTCTAGGGGTGATTTTCGCCCTAATGAAATTATCAAAAGTGACGCCTTTGCGCTGGTTTTCTAATGCGTATATTGAAGTCATCCGCGGCACACCGATGCTGGTGCAGATATTGATCGCTTTTGGTCTTTTGCAAGGAATGTTTGCCTTGCCGACGGTCTCGATCGGCGTGTTGAGTCTTGATTTTGGGCGGCTATTTCCTGGGATCATTGCGCTCTCGCTTAATTCTGGGGCATATGTTGCTGAGATCGTCCGAGGGGGAATCAATGCCGTTGATTACGGTCAAACAGAAGCGGCGGGTTCTTTAGGGTTGCGGCCTTTTCAAACGATGCGTTATGTTGTATTGCCACAAGCACTACGCAACATTTTGCCGCCACTAGGCAATGAATTTATCGTTTTGATCAAGGATTCCTCTTTGCTTTCAACGATCGGCATCTACGAGCTGATGAACAGTGCGCAGATCGTTGTCACCAGTTCTTTCCAACCATTAACGCCTTTCTATGTGGCGGCGGTCATTTACTTCATCTTGACGTTTACGACTTCGCGACTATTGAGTTTATGGGAAAAGAAACTAGGCAAAGGCTATCGTCGTTAAAAGGAGAAGACAAGCTATGATGTTAGATATTCAAGATTTACACAAAACCTTTGGCAGCAATCAAGTGCTAAAAGGGATCACAACGACGATCGCTCAAGGAGAAGTCGTTGTGGTGATTGGGCCATCTGGGTCAGGAAAAAGCACGTTTTTACGCTGTTTGAACCTATTAGAAGTACCGACAAGCGGAAAAATCTTTTTTGAAGGAACCGATATTACCGATCCAAAGAATGATTTGTATAAGATGCGTGAAAAAATGGGTATGGTATTTCAAAATTTTAATCTTTTTCCGAATATGACAGTTTTAGAAAACATTACTTTGTCCCCGACGAAAGTCAAGAAGGTAGCAAAATCGGCGGCTGATCAGTTGGCAAAACAACTACTAAATGATGTCGGCTTACCAGACAAAGCAAAAGCCTATCCTCAAAGTCTTTCTGGAGGACAAATGCAACGGATCGCTATCGCACGAGCCTTGGCAATGGAACCAGACGTGATGCTCTTTGATGAACCGACTTCAGCGTTAGACCCTGAAATGGTTGGCGAAGTATTGTCCGTCATGCAGCGTTTGGCTCAGCAAGGAATGACGATGGTCATCGTCACTCATGAAATGGGCTTTGCGAAGGAAGTCGCGGATCGGATTTTATTTATGGATCAGGGAATCATTATGGAGGAAGGAACGCCAGAACAGCTCTTTGATCATCCGAAAAACCCGAGAACCATTGATTTTTTAAGTAAAGTATTGTAAAATGCGAGAAGCTCGCAGTTGCAAATGACAATTTTGAACTTTTTCTAAGCATCCTTTCAGTAAAAGGATGCTTTTTTGACGGAAAAAAAGACTACTTTAAAGAAGTGATGGAACAAACTGTTGTTTCGACACCTTCGTTTTTCAGTTCTTTTACAAGAAACCTGCAGAAACTAGCGCACTTGCTAGTATTCAAAAAGATTCTATTGTATAATTACAGGTTGAAGAGGTCTGATCCTTTTAGAAACTGCCTGCTTGCTTGTCAACAGCTAGTACGGTTTCTTTTTAAAGATCGACTATGTGGATCGATGACTAGTCGCCGACTTTTAACATGCGAAGAAATCAGATAGTAAAGGAGATTCTATGTTTTCAAATTATAAACCGACTTGGATGGTCGATGCGATTTATAAAATCACCCCTAGCCAACTAAAGGCACAGGGGATCAAAGGGATTTTGACCGATCTTGATAATACCTTGATTGCTTGGAACAATCCTGACGGAACCGAAGAACTAAAAAACTGGCTACTGGAAATGAAAAATGCTGGGATACCGGTAGTTGTCGTTTCCAACAACAATAGTGAACGAGTGGCACGGGCAGTTGCGCCCTTTGGTTTAAAGTACGTACACCGCGCATTAAAACCCTTTTCAAGAGGGATCAAACAAGGCTATCAACAATTAGGCTTGGAAAAAGAAGAGGTCGTGATGATCGGCGATCAAATCATGACGGATGTACGAGGTGCCAATCGTGCCGGTGTTCGCAGTATTTTAGTGAAACCAGTGATCCCAACGGATTCTTGGAAAACCCAATTTAATCGAGCCGCAGAAAGAAAAATCATGAACTATTTATTGAAGCACAACCCAGAGTTAAAATGGCGTGGAGGAATTTAATATGACAGAAGGAATCGAAGAAATTCACTGTATCGGCTGCGGGGCAGTGATTCAGACAACGAACCCCAATGAATTGGGCTACACCCCGCAATCCGCATTAGAAAAAGGACTTGAATCAGGAGAAGTCTATTGTCAACGCTGCTTCCGTTTGCGCCATTACAATGAGATCCAAGATGTTTCCCTTACCGACGATGATTTTCTGCGTCTACTGAATGAAATCGGGGAAAAAGAAGCCTTGATCGTTAATGTCGTTGATATTTTCGATTTTAATGGTTCATTGATCCCAGGACTGCACCGCTTTGTCGGCAATAATCCTGTTTTATTAGTGGGCAACAAGGTGGATATTTTGCCAAAATCTTTGAAAAAATCGAAGATGACCCAATGGATGAAGGAACGTGCTCATGAAGCTGGTTTAAGACCCTTCGATGTATTATTGACGAGTGCCAAGAAGCCAGGTGAAACGGAAGCTTTACTGCAAGCGATCGAAACGTATCGTGAAGGACGCGATGTCTATGTGGTGGGTGTGACGAATGTTGGAAAATCAACATTGATCAATCAAATCATCAAACAAACAGCGGGGATCAACGAATTGATCACGACTTCGCGTTTCCCAGGAACCACATTGGATAAAATCGAGATTCCATTGGATGACGGACACTTCTTGATCGACACACCAGGAATCATTCATCGTCATCAAATGGCGCATTATTTAGGTAAAAAAGATCTGAAAATCGTGGCACCAGCCAAAGAGATCAAACCAAAGGTGTATCAGTTGAATCCAGAACAAACTTTGTTCTTAGGAGGACTTGCCCGATTTGATTTCATTCAAGGAGAACGCAGTTCATTTATTGCTTATGTAGCAAATGATGTGGCGATCCATCGGACCAAATTAACGAAAGCCGATGAGTTTTATGAGAAACATGTTGGTGGGCTGCTGCAGCCGCCGCGAGCAGATGAAGTGGCGGATTTTCCTGAACTCGTCCGTTTCGAATTTTCAATCAAAGAAAAAACCGATATCGTTTTTGCTGGACTTGGCTGGATCACGATCACCAAACCGTGTGTCATCGCTGGGTGGGCGCCAAAGGGTGTCGATGTGCTTAGACGTAAAGCATTAGTATAAGGAAGAAGGAAGAATATGGACTTACGAGGAAAACAAAAAAGATTTTTACGAAGTGAAGCGCACCATTTAAACCCGATTTTTCAAATCGGCAAAGGCGGCTTGAATGACGCGATGATGGCGCAAATTGAAGAAGCGCTAGAAAAACGAGAATTGATCAAAGTCTCATTGCTCCAAAATACCGATGAGGTTGCTGACGAAGCAGCTGATACGATCCGTGAGAAAGTCGGCTGTGAAGTGGTACAGATCATCGGACGAGTGATCGTTTTATTCAAACCGTCAAGCAAAGAAAAATACCAAACGATTTCAAGCAAAGTTCGTTCAATTTAGGAGGGAGAAGGCATGCAAGGACAAACATTTGGTAAGGTACAAACGGTTTTAGAGACACAAACACAAGAACTTGTACCGAAAAAGCAAGTGGGCATTCTTGGTGGGAATTTTAATCCAGTACACTACGCACATCTGGTCATGGGTGAGCAAGTAGGGCAAGCATTAGGGCTGGATAAAGTTTATTTCATGCCTGAGTATTTACCGCCTCATGTTGATGAGAAAAAGACGATCCCAGCTGAGCACCGCTTGGCGATGTTGGAGTTGGCGATCGCCGATAATCCGCGATTTGCTGTAGAGACCATTGAGTTGGAACGAAAAGGTAAGAGTTATACGGTTGATACGATGCGGGAATTGACAGCTAAGAATCCAGATACCAATTATTATTTTATCATTGGCGGGGATATGGTGAACTATTTACCAAAATGGCATCAAATCGATGAGCTGATGGAATTGGTGACTTTTGTGGGGGTTCGTCGTCCAGAAGTGCCGATCGATAGCCCATACCCGATTATTTGGATCGATATCCCGCTAATGGATGTCAGCTCAACAACAATTCGTAAAAAAGTGCAACAAGGTTGTTCGGTTCGCTACTTATTGCCAGATAATGTGTTACACTATATTCAAGAAAAGGGGTTGTACTTGGATGAAGAGTGAACACTACACACAAGCAGAACGGGAACTTTTGATGCAAAAGGTCCAAATGCAGATGAGTCAAAAGCGCTTTGAGCATGTGTTAGGTGTCGAAAAAACGGCCGTTGCCCTTGCGGAAAAATATGGTGCTTCACCGGTCAAAGCCAGCATCGCCGCCTTGACGCATGATTATGCGAAAGAACGCAGCGATGAAGAATTTCAATTAGTCATTCGTAGAGACGGATTCGACTTGGATCTCTTGAACTGGAACAATGCTATCTGGCATGGACTCGTCGGTGCTGATTTCGTTCAACGAGAATTAGAAATCGATGACGAAGAAATCTTACAAGCGATCCGTTTGCACACCACCGGAGCTGCTAAGATGAGCCTGTTAGATAAAATCATCTATGTGGCAGATTATATCGAACCCGGACGTACGTTTCCTGGAGTCGTTGAAGCCAGAGAGATCGCAATGATTGACTTAGATGCCGCTGTTGCTTACGAAACGAAACATACCTTGCTTCATTTGATCGAAACAGAAGCAGTTATCTACCCAAAAACGATCGAAACCTACAATTTTTGGGTAGCCAAATATAGGAGGGAATTACCATAGATAGTCAGAAAATATTAGAAATTGCTGTAAAAGCCGCCGATTCAAAACATGCCGAAGATATTATGGCATTAGATGTGCGGGAAATCTCTTTGCTAGCAGATTACTTTGTGATCTGTTCAGGAAATAGCGAACGTCAAATCAATGCGATCATTGATGAAGTCATCGATAAAGAAGAAGAAAATCAAGTATCTGTTCGCCGTGTCGAAGGAAAAGATGGTGGAAAATGGGTCTTGATCGACTTAGGTGACGTGATCGTTCACGTATTCAGTGCCTCAGAACGTGCTTTTTACAACCTAGAAAAATTATGGTCTGATGCGCCGCTTGTGGATCTTAATGAATGGGTCGTGGCGTAATGGCTTACGAAACCTTCGCATTTGTCTATGACGAAGTAATGGATTCCAGTCTCTATAAAAAGTGGCTGGATTTTTCTTGTCGTCATTTAGGAAAAAGAAAACAGCTGTTAGAATTGGCTTGTGGAACTGGTGCGTTAGCCGTTGAGTTTGCCAAGGCTGGTTTTGACGTGACTGGGTTAGATCTTTCAGAAGAGATGCTGATGATCGCTAGTCAACGGGCTGAAAAAGAAGAGGCGGCTGTGCAATTTGTTGCGGGTGACATGCTGGATCTCGTAGATGTTGGCACCTATCAAGCAATTACCTGCTATTCTGACTCCCTTTGCTACATGGAAGACGAGCAGAGTGTGCAGCAAGTGTTTGATGGTGTTTACAGTTGTTTAGAAGAAGATGGCGTCTTTTTATTTGATGTGCATTCCGTATATCAAATCGATGAAGTCTTTCCTGATTATAGCTATCATTACCAAACCGATGAATTTGCCTTTCTTTGGGAAAGCTATCAAGGCGAAAAAGACCATAGCATTGAACACTTCTTGACCTTTTTTGTTGCACAAGAGAATGGGTTGTTTGAACGCTTAGATGAGCTTCATCAAGAAAGAACCTATCCTCTTGAAAGCTATTTAAGAATGTTAGAAAATGCTGGTTTTGCTAATGTTGAATGCTATGCTGATTTTATCGATACGAAACCAAATGAAAAAAGCCGTCGCTGGTTTTTTGTCTGCCATAAGTAACCGTTATGTAAAACAGGAGGGATGTCGATGAAGGCTTGCGGACTAGTCGTAGAATACAATCCTTTTCACCATGGACACCAATACCATGTGGAAAAAGCACGGCAAGTAACGAACGCTGATGTCGTCGTTGCGGTGATGAGTGGAAATTTTTTACAGCGTGGCGAACCAGCAATCATCGATAAATGGCAGCGAGCTCAAGCAGCACTACAACATGGGGTAGACTTGATCGTCGAATTGCCCCCCGCTTGGGCCGTCCACTCTGCTGATTTTTTTGCATCGGGAGCGATTAGGATTCTGCAGGATCTGCAATGTGAGTTGTTATGCTTTGGCACAGATACGAAACAACCCTTCGACTATGCCAAGTTTGCTCACTTTGAAAAAGAAAATCAACTGATGATCGATGCCGCATTTCAACGCTTAGCGAGGCAAAATACTACCTATAGTCAAAAAATGAGTGCGGTCCTCAGTGAGCTATATCCTGAGTACCATGCAGAAAAAGACCAGCCCAATCATCTGTTGGGTATGGCGTATGCACGGGAAGTGCTGCATTATGAAAAACCAATGCGCCTGGTCCCCATCCAACGCGTTGCGGCGTCTTATCATTCAGAACAATTCGATCATCCCACGATCGCCAGTGCAACAGCCATTCGCCAAGCAATCAAACAGGGTGCAGCTGTTGCGGATTTTGTTCCTGAAGCCACACAAACCTTTCTTTCACAAGCAACAGTCGATTGGGAAGACTTTTGGCCGTATCTTCAATACCAGATCATCTCTGCCCCGCTCGAAAAATTAGCTGCTATTTACCAGATGGAAGAAGGATTAGAATATCGACTAAAACAATATGTGACGGCGGCGGATTCTTTTGCAGATTTTATCAAGTTGTTAAAGACGAAACGTTATACCCAAACGCGGCTGCAGCGTCTTACTTGTTATGTATTGTTCCAAGTGACAAAAGCTGAAATGAAGGAAGCTCAAGAACATTCCTTTATTCGAGTCTTAGGGTATACGAAGCAAGGGCAGCACTATTTAAAAGAGGTCAAAAAAGAGCTGACCCTGCCGCTGATCGCTAAATTTGGTAAGCAAGAAGCACAGCGCTATGGCTTGTCATTGCGGATCGACCAGATCTATCAGCAAGGGAATCCCCAAATCACAGAACAAAATTTTCAAAGAATTCCGCTTTTTATTGATAAATAAGTGAAAATTACTTCACAGAACGCCATTTGACAAGTATAATGAATAAGGATTTTTAAAAACAAGAAAGCGAAGTGAAATCATGGGTCGTAAATGGGCAAATATCGTAGCGAAAAAAACTGCTAAAGATGCAAACAATAGCCGAGTTTATGCAAAATTTGGAATCGAAATCTACGCAGCAGCAAAATCGGGTGATCCTGATCCTCACGCGAACCAAAAATTACGCTTTGTTATCGAACGTGCGAAAACCTACAATGTGCCAAAACACATTATTGACCGTGCGATTGAAAAAGCCAAAGGTTCTGGCGATGAACAATACTCAGAACTTCGATACGAAGGATTTGGACCAAATGGATCAATGGTGATCGTCGATACGCTGACAAATAACGTCAACCGTACCGCAGCCGATGTTCGGGCTGCTTTTGGTAAAAACGGCGGGAATATGGGTGTTTCAGGGGCCGTTGCTTATATGTTTGATAACACGGCACTCTTTGGCTTTGCCGGTGACGATGCAGATGAAATTTTAGAATACTTGATGGACAAAGAGATCGATGTTCGTGATGTTGTTGAAGAAGATGGACAAATCATCGTTCACGGTGAACCAAGTGACTTCCATGCCATTCAAGAAGCCTTGAAAGAAAAAGGAATCACTGAATTCTCAATTGCAGAAATGCAAATGATTCCTCAAAATGAAGTAACCTTGACGGGTGACGATCTAGAAAAATTCGAAAAAATGATCGATGTGTTAGAAGATCTTGAAGACGTACAAAACGTCTATCACAATGTGGCAGATGCGGAAGAATAAGTGTCACTTGGCAGCCTAGAGACAATCTGGCTGCCATTTTTTTAGTATGTTTTTTTATGTAGAGACTTTGTCGCTTATGCAAGAGAAATAATGAAGCGGTAGCGTTGCTCATTTACTGAAAATTCTTCTGTGTTGATCATCTTTTCAGTTGGTTTCTATACATTTTATGTGTTATGATTTACTACATAAGCAAACAAATCGTTAGGGGGGCAGACATGGAAGAAAAAATCGTTTTAGAGCCATTTAATCGAATCTTAAGTGGTTTTGAAAAGCTAGCAGAAGTGTCTGTATCGATTTCTGACTGCTCGGCTCTTTGTCGGAAATATCAAAAGTATGGGGTAGAAGGGTATCGTCTAGGTGATTATCGTGGCTCTTCTTATTTGAATCGTTATTTAAATGTCGTCGTTGATCGCGCACCCTTATTAATTTATAAAGAGCGATTCTTGATTCCATTAGTCTTTCGCATGTCGGAATACTCTGAACGGCTCTTTATCGATGAGTATCGAATGGAAGGGTTCTTCTTGCTGTTGGATTGGCTTTTAGAGCACCGACCAGAAAAAGCAATTATTGATTATAAACGAACGCGTGCTTTGCCTCATAGAAAAGAATTTGTCATCGACAGTTCATATGTACTTTTTCGATTGACAGAAATTCTGGATGGCGCTGGCTTTCCTCTTAGTCGCTTTACGACGATTGAAGAATTTAGTGAGTGGAATCGTACCCATCGCTTGATCGATAACGGCAGCATTGGACGACATACAAAATTATTTGTTCCAGAAGATCCCGAACACGTTTCTGAGCTGCAAATGATTTTAACCATCGTTGGGATGCGCTATCCAGAAACCCGTTTATTTATTGGCGAGTTAAAAGGCTAAAAAAACATCACGATCGGCTTGTTTCCTTTGGGAACTCGCCGAAAGTGATGTTTTTTGTTATCCGATCGTTGATGCTTCTTGGAACTGATAAGTGGTAGGATCAGCTTTTGCTAGCAGCGGCAATTCCTCTTGGGTGAGGACGGTCAACTGATGCATCGCCCGTGTCGCCATTGTATAAAAAATCAATTGGTCTTGTTCAGTCACGAAAGTGGCACCTGGTGTCCAGACAAATACTTGGTCAAACTCTAGCCCTTTTGCTAAAAAGGCCGGGAAGATCATCACATTGCGTTTCATGAAGTCTTCTTCAGAGGTGATCAGCTGCACTTGTTCCTGCATTGTTTCTGACAGCTGGGCATATAACTGCTGGCAATCCTTTGCGGTTTTACAAATGATCGCGGTGCGCCAACGCTGATTCTCAGCGTCTTCACGAATACTGGTTTCTAGGAAAGCCAGATTTTCAGATGCAGTTCCTTTAACAATTGTTGGTACCGCCCCTTTACGAGACGTCAATTCCACTTGATCACTGCCAACTAAAAATTGATTGGCGAAATCTGTGATTTCCTTAGTCGAACGATAGCTGGTTTTCAATTGATAACGTTTCACACTTTCGCGGGGGAATAATTCTGCTAATGCCCCGACGATCGTTTCATTGCCGTACACTTTTTGATTCAAATCGCCGCATAGGGTGATGCCAGCCTTTGGATAAAGCTGACGCAGTAGGGCCACTTGTGCTGGTGGAAAATCCTGCATTTCATCGATAAAGATAAACCGAGCTTTTTCTTCGACGTGAACAGGATAAAGCTGTTTGATCAGTAAGAAAAACAAAACGGCGTCTTCTTGTTTGATCTGTCTTTGGCGCATGCCTTGTCGAATATCGGCAATACTTTGCTGCCAAGCCGCAGCCTCGATGCCAGTTTCTTTGACTGCAGCAGACTCAACCGATTGTAAAAAGTGTAAGTATTGCTTGGCTTGGTTGATAAACTGAAAGTTTTTCACTCCCCGCGTCAAGGAACGGAATTTCTTGCGGACGATCTGCTGTCTAAGTTTCTTCCGCAAACGGCGTTCGTTTTCTTCGCTGTATTCTTGATGAGGATCATTGGCAAATACTTGTTGCAATTGTTCTTCGGTCGCTTCTTTGACCCAGTCTTTTTTGGCTTCATCTTTTTCCAAGCCGCCGATTTTTTTTAATAATTTCGTTTGAAGCAGTTGGGTTCTTTGGTAAATCGGCAGTTCGTTATTGGTTTCTTGATACCAGCGGCGAATCTGTTCTTTTGTCAAATAGGTTTGCCCTTGGATTTTTAGATCACGGAACAAGGGACCGATCGGTGCAATCGAACGGACATAACGGTTGATTTTTTCCACCAAGAAAAGACTACTTTTGATTTTTTCAATGGCATCATCATCGCCGCTTAAAAAGGTTTCTTCTTGTTGGGTTTCTTTCGTCACTTCATAGCCAGTCAGAATCAATTGGATAAAGTGGTGGAAGGTTCTTGTGGGCACTTCACTTTCACCTAAAGAAGGCAGGACCATGGAAATATAGTCAGAAAACAAATGATTGGGTGAAAACAGCAAGACTTGTTTTTCGTCCAACCATTTGCGATTCCGATAAAGTAAAAAGGCGACCCGCTGCAACAAAGCAGAGGTTTTCCCACTTCCAGCAATCCCTTCGATCAGTAAGAATTTATTGGTGGTATCACGAATGATTTGATTCTGTGCTTTTTGGATCGTCGAAACGATGTTACGCATTTGAGAAGAAGAGGCTTCATCCAATATTTCCAACAAAAATTCGTCATTGATGATCTCCGAAGTATCGACCATCGACAAGATTTCACCATTTTGAATTTTAAATTGGCGTTTCAAAAGCAATTCTACCGTAAACCGATCAGTGTCTGTTTCGTAGAAGGTTTCACCAAGCTCTCCTTCATAATAAAGATTGGCGATCGGTGCGCGCCAGTCAATGACGATCGTTTCTTCATCTTTGTCTCGCAATGAAGCGATCCCCAAATAGAGGGTCTCGGTTTCTTGTTCTTCTTTGAAATCGATTCGAGCAAAATACGGATTGCCCGCCATCGTTGTTAAGGTTTTGACGCGTTTTTCTTGTGATTCTGCGGTTTGGTATTTTATCAGCAATTCTTGTTCATGCTGCTGGTACTCGATAACTGATTCATAAAAGGCTTCACTGTCGCCCCCGCGAATTTTCTTATCGGCAATTTCTTTTAATTGATCATCCATTTTAGCGGCTAACTCTTGTTTTTGCTGCGAAAGGATCGCTTGTTCTCTGTGGATCAGAGCAATGGTTTCATTGACATGTTGTTGTTCTTTTTGACGTTCGTTCACGAAGGATCCTCCTTAAAAAAATTGCGACATAAAATTATAGCATATTTTCCCTGCGAATGTCGTGAAAAAAAAGAAACTATGCTAATATTTATAAAAAGAGCTTAGGTGTTCAAAAACGAAACGAAAAAGAGGTGGAGACGGTGAGGGAAGAAGCAGAATTGCACCAATTGATCCTGACTGTGGGGCAACGTGTTGGGGCACGTGCCATCGGTTTATCTGGTTCACGGACCGATCCACAGGCGCCAAAAGATTTTTTGCAAGACTTTGATGTGGTTTACGTAATGGATGATATTCAGCCCTTGGTCGATGATTCTTCATGGTTAGAAGCCTTTGGACCGATCATGATCAGGCAAACACCGGAAGCTAGCACCATCTATCCGCCAAGCTTGGGCGGGTGTTTTACGTACTTGATGCATTTTTTTGACGGAGTAAGAATCGATCTCATGCTATGTCCTCTTGCACTGGTCGATCGTCTGGCTAACGAACCAGGCTTGCAGCCGCTGCTTGATCCAGACCAAATACTAAGTTTTGCTAATCAAGCAAATCATTCGCATTACTGGATCAAGCGCCCGACCCAAGCCGCTTTTAAGGAACACTGCAACGAATTTTGGTGGGTAAGCACGTATGTCGTGAAAGGGCTGCTTCGAAAGCAGCTGATTTATGCTGCGGATCATTTATACACTATTTGTTGGCAAGAATTGTTATGGATTGAAGATTTGTTCGTTGCCCAAGCTCAGCAATTTCAGGTGAGTACAGGGAAAAATCATAAATACCTACAGTCGTTTCTAACGGAAAAGGAGTGGCGGGAATTGACCTCATTGCTTGATTTTTCCACGATCACTGCCTGCGGTCAGTCACTTTTGAAGATGCAAAAACGTTTTGATGGCCAAGCAAAGAACATCAGCGAGAAATTAGGGCTGGCATATGATTGGCAAGAAGCTGAGAATGTCCAAACATATACGAAGTATTGGAGTGAAAAAAATTGGCAGATGAAACCAGAGAATCAAAAATAAAAGACTGTCAGATTCAGGCGTTTTGGCAGCGATTTTTAAAAGCAAATCCAAGAAATCAATCTCCTTTGACCTATGAAGATGCTTGGTCCTTTGGTGATACACCACAAATGGCCGATGAACTGGCAGCACTGGTTTTAGCTGGCAAAAAGACGCCAACGACATCTGCCGCTGCGCTCTATGAAATCGAGCAAGAAGCATTGCCGCAATCAGGAACCTATAGTGTCCTTTTAAATGGGTCGGATGTACCAAAAGCTGTTCTTTACTTAGAGTCAGTGTCGATCGTGCCTTTTGATGAGGTGACAGCAGACTTTGCCTTTTTAGAAGGGGAAGGAGATCGCACTTTGGCTTATTGGCGCCGTGTTCATGAAGCTTTTTTTCGACGAGCTTATGCCTCAGCGGGGTTGTCTTTTCACGATCAAATGCTGTGTGTTTGCGAAAAGTTTTGTGTCGTTTATCAGGAAGAATAAAGTCATGGTTTTCTTTGGAAACCAAGGTAATAGTTTTTGTCTTTTTGAAAAAGGTGTATAATCAAAAGCAAACAAAGGAGGAAGTCGTATGCCATTTATCCATGTCGAACTAGTTGAAGGACGTTCGCAAGAGCAACTGACGAATATGATGAAAGAAATCACTGAGGCGGTCCATAAAAATACAGGCGCCCCTAAAGAGCATATCCATGTTATCATCAATGAAATGAAGCAAGGAACCTATGCTGTGAATGGTGATTGGAAATAATTCTCTTGCTTTTTTATCAAGAGAGTGGTTTAATTGAGCCATAATCGATCAATAAAAAAGACACCTGAATTTGAGAGTCTTCGATAAGAGAGGGAAATCTTGGCTGAAAATTTCCTAGAAGAAAACCAAAGGATGACCACTTTTTTAAGACCTCTGTTGAAACGGAGGCGGTTGAACCGTTATCTCATGAAGAGGAAAACAGACTTTTTCTGTTTTTGAAGAATAGGTGGAACCACGAGTGATCGTCCTAGTATCGTAACCGATACTAGGACTTTTTTTATTGATTGAAATCATCAAAGGAGGACATTCATATGTCATTATTTATTACATTTCCTGATGGCGCAAAAAAAGAATTTGCTGTTGGGGTAACAACCAAAGAGATTGCTGAAAGTATCTCGAAAAGTCTTGCAAAGAAAGCCTTAGCTGGAAAAGTCAATGGACAACTGATCGATCTTTCACGTCCGATCGAAGAAGATGCAACGATTGAGATCGTGACACCCGATCATGAAGACGCCTTAGGCTTACTTCGTCATTCGACAGCTCATTTAATGGCTCAAGCCATGCGCAGACTCTATCCATCGATCCAGTTTGGGGTAGGACCTGCAATTGATTCTGGTTTTTACTATGACACAGACAATGGGGAAAACCCAGTAACTGCAGAAGATCTACCAGCAATCGAAGCAGAGATGATGAAGATCATCAAAGAAAATCTGCCAATCGAACGCCGCGTGTTAACAAAAGAAGAAGCGTTGACCCTTTTTGCTGAAGATCCATACAAAGTTGAGTTGATCACAGAATTACCAGATGACGAAACGATTACTGCCTATCAGCAAGGAGAATTTGTTGACTTATGCCGCGGCCCTCATGTCCCATCGACAGGTCGTATCCAAGTGTACAAATTGTTATCAGTAGCCGGAGCCTATTGGCGTGGAAGTTCTGATAATCAAATGATGCAAAGGGTATATGGAACAGCCTTTTTCGATAAGAAAGACTTGAAGGAATTTATTCGTTTACGAGAAGAAGCAAAAGAACGCGATCATCGTAAATTAGGGAAAGAATTAGAATTGTTTATGTTGTCCCCTGAAGTCGGCGCGGGTTTGCCTTTCTGGTTGCCAAAAGGAGCAACGATCCGTCGTACGATCGAGCGTTATATCGTGGATAAAGAAGTTAGCCTTGGGTACCAACACGTATACACACCAATCATGGCAAACGTGGATTTATACAAAACATCAGGGCACTGGGATCATTACCACGAGGACATGTTCCCACCAATGGATATGGGGGATGGCGAAATGCTGGTTCTACGACCAATGAATTGCCCACATCACATGATGGTTTACAAAAATGACATCCATTCGTATCGTGAACTACCAATTCGGATCGCTGAATTAGGAATGATGCACCGCTATGAAAAATCAGGGGCACTATCAGGGTTGCAACGGGTTCGGGAAATGACCTTAAATGATGGTCATACATTTGTTCGTCCTGATCAAATCAAAGAAGAATTCAAACGGACACTGGATCTTATGGTGGGCGTTTACGAAGACTTTAATATTACTGACTATCGTTTCCGTTTAAGTTATCGCGATCCACAAAACAAAGACAAATATTTTGATGACGATGCGATGTGGGAAAATGCGCAAACAATGCTAAAAGCGGCCATGGATGAATTAGAATTGGATTATTTTGAAGCTGACGGTGAAGCAGCTTTCTACGGACCTAAACTAGATGTCCAAGTGAAAACAGCTTTAGGTATGGAAGAAACCTTGTCAACGATCCAATTGGATTTCTTATTGCCTGAACGGTTTGATCTAACATATGTTGGTGAAGATGGCGAAAACAATCACCGTCCAGTGGTGATCCACCGCGGAATCGTTTCAACGATGGAACGTTTTGTGGCTTACCTGACAGAAGTCTATAAAGGGGCATTCCCGACTTGGTTGGCACCAATCCAAGCATCGATCATTCCGGTCTCAGTCGAAGCTCACAGTGACTATGCTTACGAAATCAAAGAACGTTTGCAGGCACAAGGACTGCGGGTAGAAGTGGATGACCGCAACGAAAAAATGGGGTATAAGATCCGCGCATCACAAACCCAAAAAATTCCTTACCAAATCGTTGTTGGGGATCAAGAAGTCAATGACGCGACAGTCAATATCCGTCGCTACGGCAGCAAAGAGACCCAAGTCGAAGAATTGAATCTGTTTGTTGATGCAATGGCTGCAGAAGTGAAAAACTATAGTCGAAAATAGTTTTATAATGGATGAAGCGAAAAAGTACCTTCTTTAAGACGGTGCTTTTTTGTCTAAATTCATAAAAATAAACAAATAGGTTTTGTTACGATGATTATATTGTAGTATAATTGATAAGTGGCAAAAATGAAAAAAGAAAAGGAGTTTGTAATGAATTATAATTACGGAGTTAGAAAGAAATCGGTTGTATCGGTCATTTTATTAACATTTATTACTTGTGGCATTTATACATTCTTTTGGATGTACCAAACAACCAAAGAGCTGGCAGAATACAGCGGGGATAATCGTCTTTCGCCAGAAACGTCGATTTTACTCACGATCCTTACTTGCGGATTGTACCAAATTTATTGGTGGTATCGAATCGCGGATATCTTTATGAGTGCACAACAACGAGCGAATATGCCTCGTCTAAGTGACAACAAAATCCTTTTTGTCGTCTTGAGCCTTTTTGCTTTTGATTTCATCAACATGGCGATTTTACAAGGAGATATGAACCAAATGTGGGAAGCAGCTGATCAAAATGCCATGACCTCATCTAACAATACAAACGATTCGTCTGATTCAGATGATTGGGTAGATTATTGATTTGTCCGTTTAAATGGTTAACGGGGTTTCCTTGTCCAGGTTGTGGCATGACGCGCGCCTATTTGCACTTATTTCAGGGTGATCTTGAAGGTGCGCTGCATTTTCATCCCTTGTTTTGGTTAGTGCCGATCGTATTCGGAATTGTTTTATTCAAAAAAAATCCGAAAATCAGCAAACTTTACTACAGTCACAACCTGTGGGTGACATTGACACTTTTGGTACTAGTGGTTTATGGTGGTCGGCTCTGGCTTCATTTCCCACATGACGCGCCAATGGACTTTGATCCAGAGAGCATTTTCCCACAACTACTACGTCGGATTGGTCAAGTGATTCACTAACAGCCATTCACCCAAGCATTAAAAATCTTTAAGAAAATACTTTGTTTTTTTCTGAAAGCGAAGGGAACATGCGACAGTAGTTGAATCTTTATGAAAATTGTGTTATATTTACAATGTAATGATACTTAGAGTGAGTGAGCGGTTTTTTCGCTCACTCTTTTTAATGGAATGAAGTTCGTTTCGTTGAGAAATAAAGGAGGCGATGTTGTGAGTACGGTAGTGGAAACTGTTACAGATATAGTGACCCCTATTCTGGATGCGCAAAAATTTGAATTAGTTGAAGTAGAATTCGTGAAGGAAGGGAAAAATTGGTTTCTTCGTGTGTTCATTGATAAAGAAGGCGGAATCGATATCGAGGAATGTGCCTTTGTCAGTGAACAACTTAGTGAACAATTAGACCAATGCGAACCTGATCCTATTCCACAGGCCTATTTCTTGGAAGTTTCTTCCCCTGGCGCCGAGCGTCCATTGAAGAAAGAAGCAGATTATCAACGGGCAGTCGGCGAGTACATTCATGTTTCTTTATATCAACCGATTGATGGAGAAAAACAGTTCGAAGGCTTTTTACAGTCATTCGACGAAAATCAGCTAGTTATTAAGACCCGAATCAAAACCAGAGAAAAAGAACGAACGATCGACCGGAAAAATATTGCCAAAGCTCGTTTAGCCATTCAATTTTAAACACGGAGGAATGAAAGAATCATGAGTAAAGAAATGTTGAATGCATTGGATGCATTAGAAGCAGAGAAAGGCATTTCAAAAGAGATTGTCATCGATGCCTTGGAAGCGGCATTGGTTTCAGCGTACAAACGTCATTACGGGCAAGCGCAAAATGTGGAAGTTGAATTTGATCAGAAAAAAGGCAACATCCACGTCTATGCAGTCAAAGAAGTGACAGAAGAAGTCATGGACTCGCAACTAGAGGTTTCATTAAAAGAAGCGATGACAATCAATCCCGCTTATGAAATCGGCGACAAAATCCGTTTTGAAGTAACGCCTAAAGACTTTGGTCGTATTGCGGCGCAAACGGCAAAACAAGTCATTTTGCAACGGGTCCGTGAAGCAGAAAGAAACATTATCTATAACGAATTTAGTGCGTACGAAAAAGACATTCTGCAAGGAATCGTTGAACGCCAAGACAATCGTTATATCTATGTAAACTTAGGCAAAATTGAAGCCGTGCTTTCAAAACAAGACCAAATGCCAAATGAGTTTTATCAACCCCATGATCGGATCAAAGTATTCGTTTCTCGTGTTGAAAATACTTCGAAAGGCCCTCAAGTATTCGTTAGCCGTAGCCATCCAGATTTGCTACGCCGATTATTTGAACAAGAAGTGCCAGAAGTATATGATGGTACTGTAGAGATCGTAAGTATTGCTCGTGAAGCAGGGGATCGTGCCAAAGTTGCTGTTCGTTCCTTTGATGCCAACGTCGATCCAGTCGGCACTTGTGTTGGTCCTAAAGGTCAACGGGTTCAAGCGATCGTCAATGAACTAAAAGGCGAAAACATGGACATCGTGGAATGGAATGAAGATCCAGCGATCTTCATCGCCAATGCGTTGAATCCAGCAGAAGTCAGCGACGTTATTTTCGACGTTGATAATCCGAAGGCATGTACTGTTGTCGTGCCTGATTACCAATTATCATTGGCGATCGGTAAACGCGGACAAAATGCTCGTCTAGCAGCCAAATTGACTGGCTTCAAAATCGATATCAAATCAGAAACAGACATGGAAGAATTTTATGCGAAGCTGGATGAAGGCGACTATATCGATGAGTATGATGCCAACGCTTCAGAAGCTGCTGAAGAAATCAGCACAGAAGCAACAGAATCTGCAGAAACAGTTGATGAAGCGATCCTTCCATCAGACATGACTGCGGATGATTATGAAAATGTTGAGTTTGACGAAAAATAGTTGAGGTGAGATCGTGATGAAAAAACGAAAAATTCCTTTACGAAAATCAGTGATTTCAGGCGAAATGCTACCTAAGAAAGAAATGCTTCGTATCACTCGTTCAAAAGAAGGCGTTGTTTCCATCGATCCGACAGGAAAAATGCCAGGTCGGGGAGCTTATATAGCGATCGAACCGGCTGAAGCCCAGAAAGCATGGGATAAGCGTATCTTGGATCGAGTGCTGGAAACGAAATTGACAGATGAATTTTACCAAGAACTATTGGACTATGTAACGCACCAAAAAGCGCGAAAAGAGTTATTTGCAAATGAATAAAACCAAAGCATTAAATATGTTAGGACTAGCCATGCGTGCTGGGAAATTAGTAACTGGTGAAGAAATGACTTTAAAAGAGATTCGCAATGAGAAAGCTGCTTTAGTCATTATCGCCAGTGATGCTGGTAAAAATACACAAAAGAAAATTAAGGACAAAAGTTCTTATTACGAAATTCCGCTCCTAGATGCATTTTCTGCTGATGAAATCAGTGCGGCCATTGGGAAACCAAGAATGGTCATTGGCATCTTAGATCAAGGATTTGCAAGGAAGGTGCAGGAATTAATATTAGGTTAGGAAGGTGATTGCATGGGAAAAAAAAGAATTTATGAACTTGCAAAAGAATGGAATAAGTCGAGCAAAGAGGTTGTTGAAAAAGCACAATCTTTAGGCTTTGATGTCAAAAATCATATGGGCGCGATCTCAGATGGAGAGGCGCAAAAATTGCAGCAGTCATTAGGCGGCAATCCAAATGGTAAAACATCTGCAAACTCAAATCCCGCAAATCAGAAACCAGCCAACCAGCCGGAAAAACAAGAACAAAAGAAATTTAAAACGCAAAGAAATAATCCTAACTTCCAAAACCGTCATAACAATCAAAGTCAACAGCGAACTACGCAAAGCAATAACCGTCCTGCTGGTCAAGGACAAGTAGATCGCACGAACAGTCAAGGAAGTAACAGACCAAATAACCAAGGAAGTCATAATCGAGTGAATAACCAAGAGAATCGTAACAATCAAGGGCAACAAAACCGCCCAACAAACCAAGGACAACAAAACCGTCCGAATAATCAAGGGCAACAAAATCGCCCAACAAACCAAGGACAGCAAAACCGTCCAAACAACCAAGGGCAACAAAATCGTCCGAACAATCAAGGACAGCAAAACCGTCAAAACAACCAAGGGCAACAAAATCGTCCGAACAATCAAGGACAGCAAAACCGTCCGAATAATCAAGGGCAACAGAATCGCCCAACAAACCAAGGACAACAAAACCGTCCGAATAATCAAGGGCAACAAAATCGCCCAACAAACCAAGGACAGCAAAACCGTCCAAATAACCAAGGGCAACAAAACCGTCCGGCCGCTCAATCTGCAGGAAATACGCAAGGGGCAGACCGTAACAATAACCGTCCGCAAGGCTCGAATGATTCCCGTGGAGGAAATCAAAACCGCGGCAAGTCAAACTACGGTGGACGTAATAACAATTTCAACAACAACAATCGCAATAAATTTAACAAAAAAGGGAAAAAAGGCCGTCAGCAGACGGAAAAGAAACCGCCAGTTCCAGCACGTAAATTCCGTGAGCTACCAGAAGTATTGGAATATTCAGAAGGCATGAACGTAGCGGATATCGCGAAAAAAATCTACCGTGAACCAGCAGAGATCATCAAGAAACTCTTTATGATGGGGGTTATGGTCAATCAAAACCAACCTTTAGATAAAGATACGATTGAACTGCTTGCTACCGATTACGGAATCGAACCACAAGAAAAAGTTCAAGTGGATATCGCAGACATCGATAAATTCTTCGAAGCAGAAGAACAAATTGAAGAGAATTTAGTATCACGACCACCTGTTGTGACTATCATGGGTCACGTTGACCACGGGAAAACAACATTGCTTGATACTTTACGTCATTCACGCGTAACAAGTGGTGAAGCTGGAGGAATCACCCAGCATATTGGGGCTTACCAAATCGACATCAATGGCAAACCAATCACTTTCTTAGATACTCCTGGACACGCGGCCTTTACCAGTATGCGTGCACGGGGAGCAAGTATCACCGATATCACGATTCTTGTTGTCGCAGCTGATGATGGAGTGATGCCACAAACAGTGGAAGCAATCAACCATGCGAAAGCAGCAAAAGTGCCGATCATCGTGGCAGTAAACAAAATCGATAAACCAGGTGCTAACCCACAACACGTGATGCAAGAATTAAGCGAACATGAGCTGATTCCTGAAGCTTGGGGCGGCGATACGATCTTTGTTGAAATTTCAGCGAAATTTGGGCAAAACATTGAAGAATTGCTTGAAATGATCCTCTTAGTAGCAGAAGTCGAAGATTTGAAAGCTGATCCTACCCAACGGGCGATCGGTACCGTTATTGAAGCGCGCCTTGATAAAGGCAAAGGTCCTGTAGCAACACTATTGGTTCAACAAGGGACTCTTCATGTAGGTGATCCAATTGTTGTAGGGAATACTTTCGGTCGTGTTCGCGTAATGACGAATGATTTAGGTCGTCGTGATAAAGCAGCTGGACCTGCTACTCCAGTCGAAATCACAGGATTGAATGATGTGCCTCAAGCAGGTGATCGTTTCGTTACTTTTGAAGACGAGAAAACAGCTCGAGCAGCGGGAGAAGAACGTGCAAAACGTGCTTTGATGGAGCAACGCGCATCAAGCAGTCGTGTGACATTGGATAACTTGTTTGAAAGTCTAAAAGAAGGCGAACTGAAAGAAGTAAATGTCATCATCAAAGCAGACGTACAAGGTTCAGCTGAAGCATTAGCTGCTTCATTGAAGAAAATCGATGTTGAAGGTGTGCGAGTGAACATCGTCCATTCAGCTGTTGGTGCAATCAATGAAAGTGATGTAACGCTAGCAGCAGCAAGTAATGCCATCATCATCGGATTTAACGTCCGTCCAACACCGCAAGCCAAACAGCAAGCGGAAGCGGAAAAAGTCGATATTCGTTTGCATCGCATCATCTACAAAGCGATCGAAGAAATCGAAACCGCGATGAAAGGGATGCTTGATCCTGAATTCGAAGAAAAAATCACTGGTCAAATGATCGTTCGTGAAACATACAAAGTATCTAAAGTGGGCACGATCGCAGGTTGCTACGTAACGGAAGGCAGTATTCGCCGTGACAGTGGCGTACGGGTGATTCGTGACGGCATCGTTATCTATGAAGGCAAACTTGCCAGCTTGAAACGCTTCAAAGATGATGTCAAAGAAGTGAAGCTAGGGTTTGAATGTGGCGCGATGATCGAGAAATTCAACGATCTTAAAGTTGATGACGTGATCGAAGGCTATGTCATGGAAGAAGTACCGACAAAATAACGGAATGACAACTATACAAGGAGGCTTTTTGAATGGCTAACTATCGAGATCGCCGAGTGGCGCAAGAAATCTTAAAAGAAGTCAATCAAATTCTTCGTAAAAAAGTTCGTGATCCTCGCGTGCAAGATGTGACGATCACAGATGTACGAGTAACTGGTGATTTACAGCAAGCAACGATCTTTTACAGCACCCTAACGGACTTAGCTTCAGATAAGCAAAAAGCCCAAGCAGGACTGGAAAAAGCAACTGGCTTGGTTCGTCGTGAATTAGGTCAAGCGTTAACGCTCTATAAAGTTCCAGAAATCCAATTCGAATTGGATGAATCAGTACAATACGGGAATAAAATTGATGAAATGATTCGCGCATTGCACTCAGAAGAATAAAAAAAAGAGCAGCTTCCAATCGAAGCTGTTCTTTTTTATTTGAAAAGAGCATCAGGTATTCATCAGTAAAGTTACCAGTCCAGCAACACCTGTCCCCAAGAGCCAGCCTCCGATCACATCTGTTAAAAAATGGATCCCTAAGTAGACTCTGCTAAAGCCGATCATAAAGCTTAACAAAACTGCCAGCAGAGTCATCGGAAGGACTGCTGAGGGAACCAATTGTCCAAGATTCAAGGCGATCGTTCCGTACATGGCAGCGGATGTGGCAGCATGGGCACTAGGAAAGCTGTGATCTTTTTCTTCAACTAAACGATGATCGATCGGACGATCTCGTCGGACGATCCGTTTGATCAGGTAAGCAGCTGCTGATACTATGAAGATACTGACTGCTGTTTTTGGTGCAAGATCCGCCCGCGATGATGGAAAGACAAACAATAGTAAAGCGATCGCAACTGTCGGAAAGGCTTTTCCTAAATTGGTAAAAAAGTGCATCATGCGCGTCAAAGAAGGCGTACGGCTTTGGATGATCTGCAAAGCAAACGCTTCTTCCCAACGCTGCATCGTGCCGAGCTGAATCATGATCAAAAAGATGGCAAATCCAATAAATGACCCTATCGTTAAAACAACCATTTTAGGACCTCCTTATATGCTTAGTTTATCATGTAATGAGAAGGAGCGAAAAGGATTTTGTCGTGCAATGAATTTTTTTTATATGTTATAATAAGCAAGTTGAAGTGAAATGGAGGAATACGATGGACGGGATTTTACCATTATGGAAAGAGCGTGGACAAACAAGTAACGACTGCGTGTTTAAATTACGAAAAATATTAAAGACAAAAAAAATCGGACACAGCGGCACACTAGATCCTGACGTGGATGGTGTCTTGCCCGTTTGTATCGGAAAAGGAACGAAGATCGTCGAATACTTGGTTGATTCTGGAAAAGTCTACACCGGGGAAATCACCTTGGGCTTCAGTACCACTACAGAAGATCGGTCGGGGGATATCGTTGAACAACAAGCACTAACTCGTCCGTTTACGAAGACAGAAATCGATCAGGCAATGAAACAGTTGACGGGGACGATTACCCAGATCCCGCCGATGTATTCGGCGGTCAAAGTCAATGGCAAACGACTTTACGAATATGCTCGCAACAATGAAACTGTCGAGCGGCCACAGCGCAAAGCAGATATTTATTCCTTCAAACGAATTTCAGAGCCGGTTTTTCATGAGGACAATACGCAAAGCTGGCGTTTTGAAGTTTCTTGTGGAAAAGGGACTTATGTTCGCACGTTAGCGGTCGACACAGGGAAATTGCTGGGTGTACCCGCGCATATGTCTGATTTGACTCGCTTAAAAAGCGGTGGTTTTTCTAAAGAACAATCTTACACGATTGCAGAGGTGCAAAAGGCAGTCGATGAACAACGTGTTTCGGAACTACTGCTACCGGTGGAATATGGGGTATCAGAATTTCTTCAAGTGACGATCGATGCAGACCTCTGGCAGAAAGTAAAAAATGGCATGCGTTTGCCCTTCAGCGCGTTTGGATTACCAAAGCGCCCAGAGGAATTAGTGGCGATTTTTTATCGAGAACAATTGATCAGTATCTATAAAGCTCATGACAAATACCAGGATATGATGAAACCGGTAAAAGTCATCCGTACAGAAATAGGAGAATGAATATGGAAATCATTGAAATAAGACACCCTTATGATCACGCAGCGATTCCTGATGAGGAGATCGTCTTAGTTTTAGGCTTTTTCGATGGCGTGCATTTAGGTCATCAAAAAGTCATTGAAACAGGACGAAAGATTGCAGAGGAGAAAGGGTTAAAATTGGCGTTGATGACCTTTAATCAGCATCCCTCGATCGTTTTTCAAAAGGTTGATCCTGAAAAAATGCAATACCTGACCAGTTTGCCGCAAAAAGAAGCGCACATGGAACAACTTGGGGTAGATATTCTTTATATCATTGAATTTACTTCTGCTTTTGCAAATTTGGCACCGCAAGTATTTGTAGATGAATACATGATCGGACTGCATGCAAAAGTTGTTGTTGCAGGTTTTGACTATACCTATGGCAAGAAAGAGATAGCCAACATGGCGCTTTTGCCAACCTATGCAGAAGGACGTTTTGAAGTCGTGACTGTCGCGCAAGAATCGTTTCATGAGGAAAAGGTCAGCTCCACACGCATTCGCTCTGCACTACAAAATGGTGATATGGCGCAAGTCAATCGCTTGTTAGGGTATATTTATGAATTTGAAGGAACCGTCGTTCACGGTGATGCTAGAGGACGAGAACTTGGGTTTCCAACCGCAAATATCAAAGTGAAGAGCACCGTTCGGTTGCCAAAAGAAGGCGTCTATGTGACGGAAATCAAAGTTGGTGACAAGTGGTATCCATCGATGGGATCGATTGGTCACAATGATACGTTTGGTCAAGGTCGCCAGTTAACAGTAGAGATTTATATTCTCGATTTTCACCAAGATATCTATGGTGAAACCGTGGCGATCCGTTGGCATCATTTCTTACGTGATCAAGTCGCTTTCAATGGCGCACAAGCGTTGATCGAGCAATTAAAGCAAGATGAACGAGACACTGAAGCTTATTTTGATGGGCTTTCTGAAGAAAACTAGTCATTCGTAGTGAAAAGAAGCGTTTCTGGCTTCTTTTCACTTTTTCTTTTTCTCTCTTTTTATAACGTAGTTTATTTGAATTCTAATGCTTTCCCCATGAGGAAAAAACGTTTTTTCGATATACTAAAAAATAGGCTAAAATGATAATTTATGCAGTACGCTGCAAAGGGAAAGGGAGAGAAAAAGTGACAATTGGAAAAAAAGCGAAAAAGGGGAAAGAAAAGAAAGATTTAACCAAAATGAAAACGCCGCATACGTATGTCATCATTTTTGGGGTCGTGCTGTTGGCATGGTTGCTGACTTTCTTAGTTCCTGCTGGGAAATTTAGTACACAAGAAATCGAGTATACCGATGCAAATGGGGACATAAGTACCAGAACGGTCTTGATGCAAGATTCGTTTCGTTATGCCTACCCGTTAGATAACGAATACGTCTATCAACAGTTGAATCAATTGGAAGACGATCCACAAGAGCTGGAAGAATTAGATGTCGATCCTGAAGCTTTAGCAGCTGTTCTAGCTGAAGGGCCTAAAGAGTTGTCCCAGAGTCAATTAGATGAGGTCGGGCTAACGGATGACACCCTTTACAGCCTTTATGGCGAAAAGATTTATGATACTTCAGAAAAACTGCATAAAACAGCCAAGGTTTGGGGAACCGATGACTTTGGCGGTTTCGGCTTTTTAAATTTTGTTTTTGAAGGGTTGGTTTCTGGCGACAAATACGGCTCAGCAGTAGGGATTGCAGCACTGATTTTAGTGGTCGGTGGTGCATTTGGTATTATCATGCAAACGGGAGCGATCGATGCGGGGATCTTTGCATTTATCAGCAAAACCCGTGGATTAGAACGTTTGGCATTGCCGCTGTTGTTCTTTGCTTTTTCATTTGGTGGTGCTACTTTTGGGATGGCAGAAGAAGTCATTCCGTTTTCGATGGTCATGGTGCCTTTCGTGATCGCATTAGGGTATGACTCGATCGTGGCGGTCACTGTCACCTATGTCGCCTCCCAGATTGGGAATGCCACCTCGTGGATGAGTCCATTTAGTGTGGCAGTGGCTCAAGGGATCGCAGGTATTCCCGTTCTTTCAGGCGCAACGTTCCGAATCATCATGTGGGTCGTGGTTACCGCATTATCCGCAGGATACCTCATGATCTATGCCGAAAGAATTCGCAAGAATCCTGAGAAATCGCTCACGTATCAATCAGATGCGTATTTTCGAAATCATCTTGAAAAAACCTCCAGTGAGCAAAAACCATTTTTATTAGGTCATAAATTGATCTTGGTTGAAATGCTGGCGGTCTTGATCTGGATCGTATGGGGTGTGACACAAAAAGGCTATTATATTCCCGAGATCGCTTCTCAATTCTTTGTTATGGGCTTAGGGGCAGGAATCATAGCGGTTCTTTTCAAATTAGAAAATATGGGCTTGAATGATGTGGCGAGTGCCTTTCAATCAGGAGCCTCAGAATTAGCGGGAACTGCAATCGTTGTAGGGATGGCCAAAGGGATTCTTCTGGTTCTCGGCGGTTCTGATGCCAACGTGCCGTCAGCCTTGAATACGATTTTGCACAGCATCGGTGGTTTGTTAAGCAATGTTCCAGCATTTATTGGGGCATGGTTCATGTACATTTTCCAAAGCTTCTTCAATTTGATCGTGACCTCCAATTCAGGTCAGGCTGCATTGACCATGCCGATCATGGCGCCATTAGCTGATCTTTTAGGTGTTTCAAGACAGATCGCTGTATTGGCTTATCAATTAGGCTCAGGCTTCATGGATGCCTTCACTCCAGTATCGGCAAGTCTGATCGGTGTGCTAGGTGTCGCAAGAATCGAATGGGTGAAATGGGCGAAATTCCAGATCAAAATGCAAGGTTTCTTATTTGTATTAGGAACGATCTTCATCTTTATTGCGGTCGCGATCGGCTTGCAATAAGAAGCAATCAGACACAAGGAGGAAGCACTCATGAAGGTGATACGACAAGCAGAGGTTTACGCGCCTGACTATTTAGGAAAAAAAGATATTCTATTAAGCGAAGACAAGATCATTGCTATTCAAGATTCGATCGAAGGAGGGTTCCCAGGTGTCCCTCTTGAAGAAATCGATGGCACAGGGTTACTCGCTGTGCCCGGCTTTATTGACTGCCACTTTCATATCTTAGGTGGTGGCGGGGAAGGCGGCTTTCAAAACCGGACACCAGAAGTGAAATTGTCTCAGCTGACCTCTGCGGGGGTAACGACAGTGGTTGGCTGTTTAGGTACTGACGGAGTAGGCAGAGATATGACTGCCTTGATCAGTAAGGCCCGTGGACTAGAGGCGGAAGGCATCACGACTTATCTTTATGACGGTTCGTATCGATTGCCTTTGACGCCCGTCACGGATTCCATCATCCAAGATTTTTTGACTATCGATAAAATTATTGGTATCGGTGAAATTGCCGTTTCTGACCATCGTTCTTCACAACCGAGTTTTGAAGAATTTACCCGCGCGGTGGCGGATGCCCGTGTTGGTGGGATGCTTTCTGGAAAAGCAGGCATCGTAAACGTCCACTTAGGTGGAGGAAAGAGAAAATATGAGCTGCTTTTACGAACTATCGAAGAAACAGAGATTCCAATCAGCCAATTTTTACCGACACATGCCAATCGGACCAGCGAGCTTTTCGAAGCAAGTATTGCTTTTGCAAAAATGGGTGGAACGATTGATTTTACAGCGAGTGAGGATCCTGATTTCTGGGAAAAAGAAGACGATGAGGTTCGCTTCAGTAAAGGACTGAAGCGTTTGTTAGCAGAAGGGATCGGGCTGGATCAATTTACCATGACCTCTGATGGGCAAGGCAGCCTCCCGTACTTTGATGAAAACAATCAATTCATAGGTCTGGGTGTCGGTAGTTCGCGAGCGCTGATGGTAGGCATTAAAGAAGCAGTCCAAAAAGAGCAGATTCCATTGGAGATCGCCATTCGAGCAATCACTTCTAATCCAGCGAAAGTATTGAAGCTTGATCAAAAGGGACGTCTTGCAGCAGGGATGGATGCTGATATTTGCTTGCTGAACAAAGAAACATTAGTAGTAGAAACGGTTCTAGCGAAAGGCAGAACGATGGTAGAAAAACAAGAAGTAAAAGTGTGGGGTACCTTTGAGCAACTAACATAAGAAGAATCCAGCTTTGACAGACTAAGAAACGATTGTTTTTGTAAACAGAGTTTTAGAAGAAAAAAAGCAGCCCGATCCATGACCAGTATTTACTGGACTTGATCGGACTGCTTTTTTTCAATTAAACGTAAGCATTCTTAAGCTTGCAACGCATCCAATTTCTTCATGTCTTCTTCAGAAATTTCAAAGTCAACTTTGGCATTGTCAGCAATGTATTCTTCATGAACGGATTTTGGCAATGGCAGAATGTCTTTTTGTAGCAAGTAACGAATTGAAAGTTGTGGAATAGATTTTCCATAAGCTTCCGCAATCGTCTTCACTGCATCGTTATCGAGTAAACGACCAGTGGCGATTGGAGAATAGCCTTCCACTAAAATTTCGTGGTCTTTACAAAATGCCAATAATTCTTCATTTGTACGTCCAATATGGTAAACAAACTGGTTGACCATCGGTTTCACATCGCAATGATCAAAAATATTCTGTAAATCTTTTTGATCGAAGTTGGAAACACCAATTGATTTTACTTTCCCACTTAAGTAGGCTTCTTCTAATGCTTTCCAAACATCGATGTTTTCAAGATAAAAATCTTTGTTTTCTGGATTGTTTCCCATGATTTTCCAAGGACGAGGAGCGTGGATCAAAATCAAATCGATATACCCTAAGTCAAGTTTTTTTAGAGAAGCATCAATGCTATCAACTGCTTCTTGGTAGGTCTTCAACTCAGCAGGTACTTTCGTGGTAACAAAAATTTCTTCGCGGGCAACGCCTGAATCGCGCACAGCTTTCCCAACCGCTTCTTCGTTTTTGTATACTGCCGCTGTATCGACATGTCGATAACCGTTTTGAATGGCAAATTTTGTTGCGTTGTAAGCATCTTCTGGAGAAGATTGCCAGGTTCCAAGGCCAATCTTAGGAATTGTCAGTTTGTTCTGCAAGGTAAATGTTTCTTGTAATATCACGTATCTCAACCTACTTTCATCGCTTTTTTTTGTTACATCTTCCATTATAAAACGTTTTCTTGTTTGAAACAAATCAGACGCTGAAACTTTTGAGGAAAATTGACTTTCAAAAGGATCTTTGATACATTATCAGCAACCTAAACGCAGAAAGATGTGGAAAAAATGGATTTTGTAAAAGAAGATTTTGCCTATTATCGGCGCTCTTTTGAATTGATGTATCGCAGTTATTTCCGTAGAAGAATGATTGCCCTGGGTGTGGCGATTTTGATTATCTTAGGTTATTTATTTTTGTTACAAGAAAGTTTGCTTTTAAATATCATCTTGCTAGGTATTTTGCTAGGGATGATGGCGTGGCTGGTTTCACTTTCTCAGAAAGCGAGTGAGGTCGTACGTGCTTTTGAAGAAGAAAATCAGGTGCCGCAAATTCATCAACTGACAGAATTCGAGGATCATTATGCGTTCCCAATGAACGATGGAACAACGATGCGCGTGAAGAAAAACGGCAATCGCAACTTCCCTTCCAATAATAAGCAGTACACGTTGATGGCAGGCTATAAAAAAGTTTTCTTTGTGCAACAACCCTTGATGCTTTTTTACTATGATCTCTTGGAAATGAAGTATGATGAAGCGTATCGTTTGAAACGAAATCGCCAAAACGGGTTCAATCGTTGGTCGCGTTATTTCAGCTTTCGCTCCTTTAAGGGATCGATCGGCAATGTTTTTCAATTCTTGCTGGGAAATATTTTCTTCTTATTTATTGCGTATCGGTTGATCCGCTATCTGATCGATATTTTGCTGCACATTCTATAACGGTCGCCAAGGGGATGATTCTCATCGTTTTCATAGACTGGTGAAAAAGATGATAGGACTTAATTTTTTAAAAAAGGTATACTTAAGTCAGATAAGACAAGCAATTGTCTTTCAAGAATAAGAGTCCTGCTCTTGTTAAGTAAGCCGTCAGCAACAGCTTATCTATTGTGGCGCTAACAGTTTGGGGGAAGTGTTAGTTCTTGTAACAAACAGATTTTTTTTCTGGGCGGGATAAGAACAAAAGCGGTATTTTACCGTACTTAATAAGAGTAGTGCTCTTAATTTTTGCTATGACTATTTGAAGACATCACTTCTTGGAAGTGGTGTTTTTTCTTACCCAAAATAGTCCAAGTGATAGGAGAATTCTAAGAACTATGCTACAATGAGTGCCGATGCTCTCAGCGATGGGAGCAAAAAAAGAAGGTAGAGGAGAATCACTTAGGAATGCCTGAAGGTCAAACAATAAACGATCCATCTACAAAAAGCGCGCAAAATATTTCTGCGTATATACATATACCTTTCTGTGAACATATCTGCTACTACTGTGACTTCAACAAAGTGTTTTTAGAAGGGCAGCCAGTGGATGAGTACATCGAAGCGTTACTAAAAGAAATTGAGCTGACCCTCTTGCGTCAGCCTATCAATGAGGCGGAAACGATTTATATCGGCGGCGGGACGCCAACGTCGCTTTCGGCGAACCAGCTGGATCGATTGCTTGCAGGTGTGCATGAATTGCTGCCGACCCACACAACCAAAGAGTTTACCGTGGAAGCAAATCCTGGTGATTTGAGTGAAGAAAAAATGCTGGTTTTGAAAAACCATCAAGTCAATCGCTTGTCGATGGGGGTCCAAACCTTTGATAATCGCTTGCTTAAAAAAATTGGCCGCAAGCATACCGCTGAAGATGTTTATTCAACCATACAGCTGCTAGAAAAACATGATTTTCAGAATGTGACGATCGATTTGATCTATGCACTTCCGGGACAAAGCATAGAAAGCTTCCGTGATACACTGACGCGAGCGATTGATCTCGGGTTGCCTCACTATGCGATGTATTCCTTGATTTTAGAAAACAAAACCATGTTTATGAACTGGGTTCGCCAAGGGAGAATGGCGCTGCCTTCTCAAGAAGCTGAAACGCAGATGTTTGATGAGGCGATCGCCGCGATGACAAAAGCTGGCTTGAATCAATATGAAATCAGTAATTTTGCACGACCAGGGTATGAGTCCTTGCATAATCTAGTGTATTGGAACAATGAACATTATTTTGGCTTTGGGGCAGGCGCCAGCGGGTATCTTGGACAGACCCGCTACAAGAATAAAGGTCCAATCCAGCATTATTTGAAACCATTGCAGGAAAATCAATTGCCAATCCATGAAACCGAAGAATTGACAACCAGTAATCAAATGGAAGAGGAACTGTTTTTAGGCCTTCGTAAAAAGGCTGGCATTTCAAAAATACGCTTTGCAGAAAAATTCGGAAAGTCTTTTCAGGAAATCTATGGTTCAACTAGCGAACAGTTGATTCAAAAAGGCTGGTTGGCTAGTCAAGGTGATCGTGTCTTTTTAACGAAAGCTGGGATGTTCATTGGCAACGAAGTGTTTGAAGCATTTCTCTTGGATGGAGAAAAATAAGAAAGAACAAGGAAGAGAAGTAGCCATTTCGCGCTGCTTCTTTTTTTGATTTCTTTTTTTAGCACTCTCTTAGAAAGAGTGCTAAAAAAGTGATGCAAATACTTGACATTCCTAGCAAATATGGTATATTTATAATCGTGTTAGCACTTAATAGGAATGAGTGCTAACGGAGGAGTGGATAAAATGTTGACACCTAGACAACAAATGATTTTACACCTCATCATCCAAAACTATACGAATACTGGTCAGCCCACGGGCTCGAAGCGATTGATGGAAGATGGGGTTGAAGCTAGCTCTGCCACCATTCGTAATGAGATGAAGGCGCTGGAAGAAGCTGGACTTCTGTTAAAGACACATTCATCTTCAGGGCGTGTGCCATCAATAAAAGGGTATCGCTATTACGTTGATCACTTATTGAAGCCATCTGAAGTTGACCAAAACGAAATTCAAACCATTCGTCATTCTTTTGGAAAAGATTTTCATGAAATCAATGAAATCATCCAGCAGTCTGCCACGATCTTGTCCAACTTGACTAGCTATACAGCGTTGTCTCTCGGGCCAGATATGAAGGAAAGGAAATTGACGGGCTTTCGAATCGTCCCTTTGAATGCACGACAGATCATCGCGATCATCGTGACGGATAAAGGGAATGTCGAAAATCAAGTCTTTACTCTTCCTGAATCAATGAGCAGCGAAGATTTGGAAAAAATGGTAAGGATCATCAACGACAAATTGATCGGTGAACCTCTAATGACGGTCTACCATCGATTAAGAACCGAGATTCCTATGATTCTGCATAAGTATTTTCAAACGACTGACGGAATCGTTGATCTATTTGATACGATGCTGAGCCATATTTTTGAAGAAAAAATCTTCGTCGGCGGGCGAATGAATCTTCTGGATTTTGAACCGACGCAAGATGTTAGTCAGTTCAAATCGATGTATTCATTTATGAAAAACGCAGATCAGCTGACACAGCTGCTGGCGCCAAGAGATTCTGCGATTCAAATCAGAATCGGCTCTGAGCTTGGCAACGACTTGTTACAAAATATGAGTTTGATCCAAGCCAGCTATGAAATCGAAGGTCATGGACAAGGAACGATCGCTTTATTAGGTCCATCAAGTATGCCGTATTCACGGATGTTTGGATTGATGGAAGTTTTTCGAGGCGAGTTAGCAAAAAAATTGGCCGATTATTATCGCGCATTAGACGCTGCCAATGAATAAGCGGCAATGAAACAAATCGTAGAAGGGATGGTTGAAACGTGACGGAAAAAGAAGAGCGTTTAGATGAAGAATTAGATAAATCTGCTGAAGAAACCGCAGAAACAACTGAATCTTCAAATGAATCAACTGAAACTGAAGCACAGACTCCTCAACCAGAGGAAGAAGCAGTGGAAAAAAGCGAATTGGAACTTTTGCAAGAAAAGAATAACGAATTGGAAGATCAATTCCTGCGTGCTCGTGCAGAGATCGCAAATATCACTTCACGTAACCGCAACGAGCGGGAACTTTTACAAAAATACCGCTCGCAAGATCTTGGCAAAAAACTGTTGCCAGCAATCGACAATTTGGAACGAGCGATGGCAGCAGATGTCGATCAAGACCAAGCTGCGAATTTGAAAAAAGGCGTTGAAATGGTTCTTGAAAGTCTGCGTCAAGCCTTAAAAGAAGAGGGAATCGAAGAGATTCCTGCTGAAGGTGCAATGTTTGATCCGAACTTGCATCAAGCGGTGCAGACTGTACCCGCCTCTGATGAAACACCGGCAGACACAATCGTTACTGTCTTGCAAAAAGGGTATAAATTGCATGATCGTGTCTTGCGTGCAAGCATGGTCATCGTTGCACAATAGTTCTTTCTATCTATAAGTAGATGTTTAAATTAAAAAAGGGAGTGTATTACTTATGAGTAAAATTATCGGTATCGACTTAGGAACAACAAACTCAGCTGTTGCTGTCCTTGAAGGCGGCGAAGCAAAAATCATTACGAATCCAGAAGGAAACCGTACCACACCTTCTGTTGTCTCATTCAAAAACGGTGAGATCCAAGTAGGGGAAGTTGCAAAACGCCAAGCAGTAACAAACCCGAATACGATTTCTTCTATTAAACGCCATATGGGTGAAGCTGGATACAAAGTAGAAGTTGAAGGCAAATCCTATACACCACAAGAAGTTTCCGCAATGGTTCTTCAATACATCAAAGGATTTGCTGAAGACTATTTAGGTGAAAAAGTTGAAAAAGCAGTCATTACTGTTCCTGCATACTTCAACGATGCGCAACGTCAAGCAACCAAAGATGCTGGTAAAATTGCCGGTCTTGAAGTAGAACGGATCGTCAACGAACCAACTGCTGCAGCTTTAGCTTATGGGTTAGATAAAACAGATAAAGATGAAAAAATCCTAGTCTTTGACTTAGGTGGCGGTACTTTCGACGTATCGATCCTTGAATTAGGGGATGGCGTCTTTGACGTATTATCAACTGCTGGGGACAACAACCTAGGTGGGGATGACTTTGATAACAAAATCATCGATCACATGGTAGCAGAATTCAAAAAAGAAAACGGCATTGATCTTGGAAAAGATAAAATGGCCTTGCAACGTTTGAAAGATGCTGCTGAAAAAGCGAAAAAAGACTTGTCAGGTGTAACAAGTACTCAAATCAGCTTGCCATTTATCACAGCTGGTGATGCTGGTCCATTGCACTTGGAAATGACCTTGACTCGTGCGAAATTCGATGAATTGACCGCAGACCTAGTCGAACGGACAAAAATTCCAGTACGCCAAGCTTTGAAAGATGCTGGCTTATCACAATCAGAAATCGATGAAGTCATCTTAGTTGGTGGTTCAACACGTATTCCAGCAGTAGTTGATGCTGTTCGTAAAGAAACCAATAAAGAACCAAACAAATCAGTAAACCCAGATGAAGTGGTAGCGATGGGTGCTGCGATCCAAGGTGGCGTGATCACAGGTGATGTGAAAGATGTCGTCTTACTAGACGTTACACCATTATCATTAGGTATCGAAACAATGGGTGCCGTCTTCACAAAACTGATCGATCGTAACACAACGATCCCTACAAGTAAATCACAAGTCTTCTCAACTGCAGCAGACAATCAACCAGCCGTTGATATCCATGTCTTGCAAGGAGAACGCCCAATGGCAGCTGACAACAAAACATTAGGTAGATTCCAATTGACGGATATTCCACCAGCACCTCGTGGCATCCCTCAAATCGAAGTAACATTTGATATCGATAAAAATGGGATCGTCAATGTTTCTGCAAAAGATTTAGGTACACAAAAAGAACAAAAAATCACGATCAAATCATCTTCAGGTTTATCAGATGAAGAAATCGAACGCATGGTAAAAGATGCTGAAGCAAACGCTGAAGCCGACAAACAACGCAAAGAAGAAGTTGATCTACGCAATGACGTCGATGCTTTGTTGTTCACTGTTGATAAAACATTGAAAGAGCTTGAAGGCAAAGTGGATGCAGACGAAGTCAAAAAAGCGGAAGAAGCTCGTGATGAGTTGAAAGCTGCACTTGAAGCAAACAACTTAGAAGAAATGAAAACGAAACGTGATGCTTTGAATGAAATCGTACAAAACTTAACTGTTAAATTATACGAACAAGCAGCACAACAACAAGCACAAGAAAATCCAGAAGCTGCACAAGGCGGCGCAGACGATGTGGTTGACGCCGACTTTGAAGAAGTAGACGGTGACGATAAATAATCGCTGTTTGTGAAAAAGCCAAAGTCACCGCTTTGGCTTTTTCTTATGAATTTGCGAAACGTATTTTTCTAGAGCGAATTATATGCTAAAATACGAGAGACGCAAGAATAGAGTGGAGGGAAGCCAATGGCAGACAAAAGAGATTATTATGAGGTCTTAGGTCTACAAAAAGGGGCTTCGGATGAAGAAATCAAAAAAGCTTATCGTAAGCTTTCAAAACAATATCATCCAGACATCAATAAAGAACCTGATGCAGAAGCAAAGTTTAAAGAGATTTCTGAGGCCTATGAAATATTAAGTGATTCCCAAAAAAGAGCTGCTTATGACCAGTATGGTCATGCTGGTACCGATCCGAACTACGGAGGCGGTTATGGCGGTGGATTCGGTGGCTTTAACAGTGGCGGATTCTCCGGTGGCGGTTTTGGTGGATTTGAAGACATTTTCGAATCGTTTTTCGGTGGTGGAGGCGGCAGAGCAGCCAATCCTAATGCACCTCGACAAGGAGCGGACTTGCAATATGCGGTTGATCTTTCCTTTGAAGAAGCGATTTTCGGAGTGGAAAAAACTGTTCAATACAATCGTGAAGAAACCTGTCATACCTGCGGTGGGAACGGGGCAAAACCAGGTACTTCACCAGAAACCTGTCATAAATGTCATGGTGCAGGTACCATCAATGTTGAACGTCAAACACCGCTTGGTCGTGTGATGAGCCGTCAAACCTGTGATGTTTGTCATGGAACTGGGAAAGAAATCAAAGAACCATGTACAACATGTCATGGTACTGGCCATGAAAAGAAAAAACACAGTGTGAAAGTCAACGTACCTGCAGGTGTCGAAGATGGACAACAAATGCGCTTGTCTGGTCAAGGAGAAGCTGGCACCAATGGTGGTCCTTATGGCGATCTGTACGTTGTTTTCCGAGTAGAAGAAAGTGATATTTTTGACCGTGATGGGTCGGAAATTTATTACGAACTGCCGTTAAACTTTGTCCAAGCTGCTTTAGGCGACGAAGTCAATGTACCAACGGTTCACGGGAATGTGAAATTAAAAATTCCAGCTGGTACGCAAACAGGCACAAACTTCCGCTTACGCGGTAAAGGAGCCCCTCGCTTACGGGGAGGCGGCAATGGCGATCAACAGGTCAAAGTGAAGCTGATCACACCTAAGAACTTAAATGAGGAACAAAAAGAGGCATTGCGGGCTTATGCAAAAGCCAGTGGCCATGAAACGAACGAACAACAACCAGAAGGATTTTTTGATAAAATGAAAGATGCTTTTGGTGGGAAAAAGAAGTAACCATGAAAAAATCCAACTCATGCCCTTATAAAACCATCCGTTTTATAAGGGCATGAGTGTTTGTATGGCTATAAATGTGTAGTATGGGCAAGAATCGAATCTTCTTGGCCATCTTTTTTTCTTTTCCTTTGAAATCGCTTGCTTAGTGTGTCACAATAAAAGTAGACCAATTAAAGGAGGAGATACAATGGAAAGAATATTTGCGAGTCCGTCACGATACTTTCAAGGAAAAGGGGTCTTGAAGCATGGGTTATCCCATATCAAAGATTTAGGAAAGAAAGTGCTGCTTTTGACCGATGAAACTGTTTGGAAAATTGCCGGTGAAGAACTATTTGAGAACCTAAAAGCAGCCGAGTTAGATCCGGTAAAAGAAATTTTTGGTGGAGAAGCTTCTGCAAATGAAATCGATCGTATCGTCTCTAAAGCCAAAAGTGAATCAATCGAAGTGATTGCCGCATTAGGTGGTGGGAAAGCCATCGATACTGGGAAAGCTGTTGCGGATGAATTGAAAGTACCGATCGCTGTTTTGCCAACGATTGCCTCCACTGATGCACCAACTTCGGCACTTTCTGTTATTTATACTGATGAAGGTCGTTTTGAAAAGTATCGTTTTTATAACAAAAATCCTGAACTTGTCTTAGTGGATACCGCTGTGATTGCCAAAGCGCCTGCCAAATTGCTAGCCGCTGGTATTGCGGATGCACTCGCAACCTATGTCGAGGCACGTGCTGTTGCTCGAAGCCATAGTAAAAATATGGTTGGCGGCGTGCAACCAATTGCCAGCATGGCGATCGCTGAAAAATGCGAAGAGATCCTTTTTGAGAATGCCTTAAAAGCCTATCAAGCAAATAAAAAACAAGTCGTTACCGAAGCTTTTGAACAAATCGTGGAAGCCAACACTTTACTTAGTGGATTAGGCTTCGAAAGTGCAGGTCTGGCAGCAGCTCATGCGATTCATAATGGCTTGACAGCCCTTGAAGGAGACGTTCATGATCTGACCCATGGTGAGAAGGTTGCTTACGGAACACTCACTCAATTGATGCTGGAAAATGCAGATCCTGAAGAGCTCGACCAATATATAGAATTGTATCAGGCATTAGAATTACCGACGACATTATCCGACATGCATCTTGCGGAAGCCAGCGATGCAGACCTATTAAAAATTGGCGAGCAAGCAACCATCGAAGGGGAAACGATCCACAATATGCCATTTCCGGTTTCTGCAGAAGATGTTGCAGCAGCGATCAAAGCCGTGGATGCCTATGTGAGTGCTTACTATCCTCTATGATGTTATTTTATTAAAGACCATCAATGTGTGCTCGGTGATTTCAAAAAATGTTTGACAATAAAAAAGAGTCGTGCTATTTTGATAACAAGCAAATTAAAGGAGGGAACAAGACATGACAAACGTCAACACACAAACTACCTGTTGTTGTTGTATGGTGCAAAAAGCAGCATACCGATTTGTCATGCCTATTATTAGTTCCTTTGTCGCAGAAGATCGCTGAAGTTTCTTTAGTGATTCACTTCTATCCGGATAAGCCGACATGTTTTTGGGGTACTGATGTAATAGTCAGTACCCCTTTTTGTTTGCTGTTTTTTACCGCTTTCATTGGCGACGGCTGATGATAGCAAACGAAAATGAGTACATGAAGCATACGAGCTGTACCAAACAAAGTTGAGCGAGGAGTCGAGCAATGATCGTTAATAATATAAAAGCATTGATTGGGCACACCCCATTCTTTGAATTTGATGCCGCAGCATTTGGCGGCAAAAAGGGAAGTACCATCTATGCGAAACTTGAGTATTTAAATCCTGGTGGAAGTATCAAGGACCGCTTAGGAAAGTATTTGATCGATGAAGCGTTTCGTGAGCATGTGATCGATCATGAGACAACCGTTATCGAACCGACAGCGGGAAATACTGGAATTGGTTTAGCTTTAGCTGGGATCGAGTATGGCTTAAAAATGATTTTTGTCATTCCTGAAAAATTTAGCCTTGAAAAGCAGCAACTGATTGAAGCGTTGGGCGGGACCATCGTTCATACGCCCACTGAAGCGGGCATTCAAGGGGCGATTGAAAAAGCAAAGGAAATAGCAAAACAGCTGCCAAATAGTTTTATGCCAATGCAATTTCACAATCAAAACAATCCTGCAGCCTACCAAGCAACCTTAGGCCCAGAGATCTTTCAGGAGTTATCTGGAAAAATTGACAGCTTTGTTGCTGGAGCTGGCAGCGGGGGGACCTTCGCGGGTGTCGCAACATACTTAAAGAAGCAAAAATCAAGCACTCGACTTGCTGTCGTTGAACCAGAAGGATCGATCTTAAATGGCGGGCCTGCCCATGGACATGAGATTGAAGGGATCGGTGTTGAGTTCATTCCACAATTTTTTGACGATTTGCTTATTGATCAAATTTATACGATCAGTGATGCGGAAGGCTTTGCTTTTACGCGTTACTTGGCAAAAAACTATGGTCTGCTTGTTGGAAGTTCAAGTGGAGCGGCAATGGCAGCAGCAGTAAAAGAAAGCCTCGAATTACCAACTGGAAGCTCGATCGTTACCGTCTTTCCAGATGGAGGCGATCGCTATCTATCAAAACAGATTTATGCGGGTGAATCAGCAATCACCCCATTCATAGGAGGAGTAAACCATGCATTTTAATACAAAAGTAATCCACGGCGGTATCAGCGAAGACGAAATGACTGGTGCTGTTAGTGTGCCAATTTACCAAACATCAACCTATCGGCAAAATACTCTTGGTCAGCCAAAGCAATATGAATACAGTCGTTCAGGCAATCCAACTCGTTTTGCCTTAGAAGAATTGATTGCGGATCTGGAAGAAGGCGCCCAAGGGTTTGCTTTTGCCTCAGGATTAGCAGCCACCCATGCGGTCTTCTCGCTGTTTCAGACTGGAGACCATGTCATTTTAGGGGATGATGTATATGGCGGGACGTTTCGTTTGCTCCATCAAGTATTAGAAAAAAGCGGATTGTCTTATACACTTGTCAAAACCAATGATCTAGCTGCCGTTGAAGCAGCCATCCTTCCAGAAACCAAAGCGATCTTTCTGGAAACGCCGACTAATCCATTATTGAAGATCACGGACATCGCAATCGTTGCCCAACTAGCTAAAAAACAGGACATTTTGACGATCGTGGATAATACCTTTGCGACGCCTTACTTTCAAAAGCCACTACAATTAGGCGCAGATATTGTGATTCACAGTGCTACCAAGTATCTCGGTGGACACAGTGATGTAGTAGCTGGGTTAGCGGTTGCCAAAGAGCCGCAAATCGCCGAAAGAATTGCTTTTTTACAAAACGCCATTGGTGGTGTATTGGGGCCTCATGATAGCTGGTTGATCCAACGAAGCATCAAAACACTTGCTTTGCGGATGGAAGCACATCAAAACAACGCGATGAAAATTGCCCACTACTTACAGGCACATCCAGCTGTCGCAGAGGTTTATTATCCAGGATTGATTGCCCATGAAGGACATGAGATCGCCAAATCACAGATGTCTGGGTATAGCGGTATGATATCTTTTGAACTAAACGATGAAACGAAAACAGCAGAATTTGTTGAATCATTAAAGATTTTTACTTTAGCAGAAAGCTTAGGTGGCGTGGAAAGCTTGGTAGAAGTGCCAGCCGTGATGACCCATGCCTCGATCCCTAAAGAAATTCGTGAGCAATCTGGGATCAAAGATGGCTTGATTCGGTTGTCGGTCGGCATCGAAAACGGTGAGGATCTGCAGGCAGATTTAGAGCAAGCGTTTGAAAAGGCAGGTAGCTAGTGATGGGGAGAGAGTTTATTCCAATTTTTTCTGACTGGGCAGCTGAGTACGATGAAACAGTTGCAGGTAAGGATGAAGAATATCGAGCGGTTTTTTTCAAATATGAACAGTTACTCGCTGAAATTGCTGAAAAAGCAGGGCAGTCTGTGGTAGAATTCGGTAGTGGAACTGGAAATCTAACACAAGCTCTGCTTGATCAAGGAAAAAACGTGCTGGCAATCGAGCCATCGCCAGAGATGCGGCGAATCGCCAAGTCAAAACCCAGTCTTTCTAAAGTGACTTTTGTAGATGGTGATATGGAGGTTTTTCCTGAGATCACGGATGTCATTGATACGATCGTTTCTACCTATGTTTTTCATCATCTTACGGAGGACGAAAAACAACGGGCAATCGGCAAATATGCTGCGATGCTGCCCAAAGGCGGGAAAGTGCTTTTCGGGGATACGATGTTTCTTTCTCTAGCCCACCAAATGGAACGAATCGATGAAGCACGGCAAGCTGGTCACCAGCGACTAGCCGCTGATCTGCAAAGAGAGTACTATCCAGTTATAGCGGATATCGAACGATACTTTCGTCAGCATGGGTTTACCAGTCGTTTTAAGCAGATCAATGAGTATGTTTGGCTTGTGGAAGCACAAAAAGAGTAGGAGAGAAGTACAATGAAAATGAATGTTGAAAGCTTTAATTTGGATCATACGAAAGTCAAAGCACCTTATGTACGGGTTGCCGATAAAAAACAAGGAACGAATGATACCATCATCAAATATGATGTCCGTTTGAAGCAGCCGAACCAAGCGCATATGGATATGGCAAGTCTGCACTCGCTAGAACATTTGACGGCAGAATTGATTCGTAATCATGCGGATTATATCGTGGACTGGTCACCAATGGGCTGCCAAACCGGCTTTTATTTGACTGTCTTGAATCACGACGATTATGAAGAGATTTTGACCGTCCTAGAAAAAACCATGAAGGACGTTTTGCAAGCAACTGAAGTACCTGCCAGCAATGAAGTGCAATGCGGTTGGGCGGCGAACCATACCTTAGAGGGTGCGCAAAAATTAGCGCAAGAATTTCTTGATGAACGTGACAATTGGTCGACCGTTTTTGCCTAAATAAAAATAGAAGTAGAAAAAAGGTGCCTGCGTTTGGATTCGCAGACGCCTTTTTTGTTAAACCCGCAAAGAGACGGGGGTTCGATAGTTTTTGTTTATGGTTCTACTGCTTGGACAGTGATGCCGACTCCGTTTGGATTATAGGTTTGACTAATGTAAAACTCAAATCCTTCATGAACAAAGAAAAGTCTCCGAATGGCGCTAACGTCTCTGATGTGAGCATCTAAACCATACTGTTCGATCAATGTCTCTTTGATCTCCTCAATATCATCCTCTTTCCCGAATTGTGAGAAATCAATACCGAAAAATTCTGGGACATCAACCAATGTGATTCTCGATAAATGTTCATTTCCCGCGTTATCGGAGTCAAAATTAAAGCTGATTTTGGACAGTTTGTCCCTTGAACCTAAAGGAACTCTTTTTGTCTCGAGAGCGCTGCTGTCAGCCATCGTTGATAACAAATCAATGGCTGAATCAGGTAAACGAGTGGTTACTTTTCTTACTTCATCAACCATTGCTCCTTGATCGGGAGAAAAAACTTTTCTAGTCTCTTCCGTGACGATCACATTTTCGCGGCGCCGCTTTCGGTTAATGGCACTGCGCTCTTGGTTTACCCGATCACTACGTTTGATGAGATCGAGGCCAAGATCGCTGATGGATTCAGGGGAAGGTCTTTCTTCCAGTAAAGCAGTTAAGTAATCGATCTCTAAAAACTGCTCGTAGGCAGCTGCTGGTTGATTTTCGCTGTAGAAGAGGACAGCTCCGAGTAAAAAACAACTAATGCCCAAACAAAGCAAAAGACTTCTTCTGCGATGCTCCCGGATTTTTTTCTGAGGACGATTCATTTTCATTTTATCCTTCAACTCCTAAGTTTTTTAGACGACTCATGATAATAGAGGTTCTGTTGCGAAGTTTTTTAATTTCCTGTATTTATTGTAAAATGTAAGAAAAAAGGTTAGTGAGGCTTGAGAGATGAATCATTTTAAAGGCAAACAATTCCAACAAGACGTCATCATTGTCGCTGTTGGTTATTACCTACGTTACAATCTGAGCTATCGTGAAGTTCAGGAATTGCTTTATGACCGTGGAATAAATGTTTGTCACACTACGATTTATCGGTGGGTTCAAGAATACAGTAAAATCCTCTATCATCTCTGGAAAAAGAAAAATAAACAGTCCTTCTATTCGTGGAAAATGGATGAAACCTATATCAAAATTAAGGGGCGTTGGCATTATCTCTATCGAGCGATTGATGCGGACGGTTTAACCTTAGATATCTGGTTACGAAAGAAACGAGATACTCAGGCGGCGTATGCTTTCTTAAAGCGACTCCATAAACAATTTGGACAACCTAGAGTCATCGTAACAGATAAAGCACCCTCTATAGGATCTGCATTTAGAAAGTTACAGAGAAACGGATTATACACCAAAACAGAGCATCGAACTGTGAAGTATATGAACAATTTAATAGAACAAGATCATAGGCCAATTAAGCGACGGAATAAATTTTATCGAAGTCTCCGGACTGCCTCATCCACGATTAAGGGGATGGAGACCATTCGAGGAATATATAAAAAGAACCGAAGAAATGGAACACTCTTCGGCTTTTCAGTTTCTACTGAAATCAAAATATTAATGGGAATACCTGCTTAGATTGACGGTTGGTCAGAGATAGTGTTTTTGAGTTTCAGACTTTGCAACAGAACCAGCCCAACAACAAAAACTTCTTGATCAGCAACAACAACTAACTTTGCAAGCGAACAAACAAATACTGCTTCTGACGTCGCAGGAACACTTCTCATAAGATTTAAACAAAGAATCCAACAATGATACCAAAAATTTTAAAACGTCTCAAAGTGGTTATGAGACCCCCTCAGAACATAAGGGGAAATTTACTCCTGAAAATGAAGTCGTGCGACTGAAACAAGAAAGACAGAAGAAGTGGTGGCACTTTTTCCGTGAAACCTAAGATAGCGTTGAAAGGATGAATTGTGTATGTCGTTTTCAGCTTATGTTGACAGCTATCCGATTACTGCGTATATCGTGGGGCACCTTGGTTTGTCGGTGAGTGATTTTTGTCGGCGGTATGAATTTGATCCCACGATCGTCAGCGGCTGGCAGACAGCGAATCGTTCCGTTTTCTCCTTGCCTGCTGACTTTGTGGAATGCCTGGCTATTACGTCCGACAAAACAGCGGATCAAGTCCGCTGCATTTTACGCTTGTTAGAAAAGCAACATTTCGCTTATCTTGCGGCGAGTCCAGCTTGGAACATAACACCGTTCCAACTCGTCCCCCCGATTTCTTCACAAAAGATCCAAAGAGAAGAAGCTTGATTTACCGACGTTTTAGGCTCTCAACATAGCTAGACCAATTGAAAATCACAAAGAACGCCCGTCAATCGTTTGATTGACGGGCGTCTTGTGTTAACTAATATTTAAACTAACTGAGTTAATCCAAAAGTGTTATTGTTGCGATTGCTGTTTTCAATATGATTAAGTGCTTTTTTGTTGTTTCAACTTCTACTCTCATAGAATCTTCAAAAATATTTATTACTGTACCTCTAATATTTTCTATTTTATCGTTTAAAAATAGAATGTCTACTTGTGAGCCTAATAATACTTTCATTTCTAAATACCTCTTATTTCCTTTCAAGAATCACTTTTTTAGATGGCATATTACCATGTATTATAAACTCGAATATGATCCAGAACTTCCTCTGTCGTGCTTACTTGCTTGATATAAATTGCATACCCACTTACCCATTCATAACCATTTCGAACATTTAAAGCCTTATAGCGCTTATTATAATAGTCCCCAACTGCTGCTCCTGTAGCAATTTTATGCTTTCTATAAGCTGCAGATAGAACATCCACTCTGTAAGCACGTGTGCGATTAAAAACTGGTATAGGATCTTCAACAGTATATTTATATACAGATCCAACTTCTTCTGTCGAGTAACCATATTCTTCTAAAATCGAGCTAATTGTTTCTAAGTCTTCAACTTTTTCTAAAACTACCGTTTCGTCGTCAATAGTAGCAACCTTCGTTTCTGAAGCTTCAACATTTTTAGAAAACAATACGCCCAAAGACAAAACTACTCCCAATAAAAACAAATATTTCTTCATGCACAACACTTCAAACTATTGCTAATTTTGATTGATTTGATTCCACTTATCTTTCGCATTAGTAAAAACATATTTAACAACTTTTATATCTTCACTAGAAACTGTTTTTCCAGTTGTTTCGTCTATAACGTTAAAACTCGAATCCATGTGTACCGTTTCACTGATATTTCCGCTTTTTGTCCATGTCACTTGAAAATCATTGTCATTTCCATCGTAATCAACTAATACGCCATTTTCATAATCTGTAGCTGTAATAGGAAGACTGGCTGGCACTTCGAATATATTTTCAGTATTAAGTTCAACAACAGAATACCCAATATCATTTTCATTGGTAGTATACGTTCTCCCAGTTTTTTCCCATGTTGAAACTTGGGAATACAAATCAGAGAGTTTATTGTTTTGAACTGTAGCAAGTCCTGTAACTCCCCCACTCAATACCACAAAAAACAAAATAACTACAATCACCATTTTTTTGAGCACTTCATATTTTTCTTATCTTCTCCTTTCTTCGAATTTCTTACTCGAACATTTAATATTTTGAAAAGTTTAAATATTGTGAAAATTATATCGAATCAATATATTTATATCAAATAAATTTATCGAACAAGCAAGTGGACTATAAATCCGTCCACTTGCTTGTTCTTGTTAAGGATACATCGGAATGGGACTATCTGAAGTGGTTTCCAATGACTGAAGCCAGTCAAATTCTTCGCTGATTGAGGTAAATGGACTCTTCCCTCCCAGATTTGGACTGCCAGGGGGGCAAATCGATCAAGCTGAAGTGATAAAAGAGTTTGATGCCCAACTGGACTATTTAACTAGGATCGGCTTAACTATAAGCTACTTTGATACGCATATGCTGCTCGAACTGTATTATCCGGAATTAATCCCGATTTTACGTGAGTGGACGAATCAAAAAGGCTGATTAATCATCTTGACTGGTACGATCTGAGACAAGACCTAGTACCTCACAGCGTTCCTACTGTAGAGACCGGTTTAAAGCTTTGGATAGATTGGCTGAGTGAACGAACGGAAGACTATCGGTTTACGTTGATGCATCCAATGCTGCCTAGACTTCCAGAAGCAAGACACGGAATTTCCATTTCTGCCGCAACGTTCTCTATTGTAATGGCACCGATCATTGAAGAATACTTGATGCGGGTCAAACTGTTGCCTTTTTTGATTCGACGTACGAACTTGCCAGCTGCAGTCTTTTTTTCTAGTTTCATTTTTTCTGTTTTAAATGGGCAAGTTTTTCTATTGCCCTATTTTTTAAACAGCCTTGTCTATTCCTGGGTTGCTCTCAAAACGAAAAAAGCTTATGGTTCTATGATCGTTCATAGTTCTTATAATTTTATTGCTCTGATACCTGGTGCATAGGAAGCATAAAGAAACTTGATCTTTTGAAAAAAACTCTTCAATATTTTCAAATAATTATAATATATATTGCGTAAAAACTTTAATAATGTTAAAATTTAATAAATAATGTTAATATTAAAGGAGTGGTCAAGTGGATTGGTTCTTTCATTTAGAATATGAGGAACAAGAATTTATCAAACGGTTTTTATTGTCTTCTGGTTCTTTAAAGCAACTTGCTAAGGAATATAAGGTTAGCTATCCTACCGTTCGTTTAAGATTGGATCGTTTAATCGATAAAATAAAAATTGTTGATGCTATTAAAGATTCGTTTGAAATAGAGGTAATGAATATGGTAATAAATGAGAAAATTACTTTGGATGCAGCAAAAATAATTATAGAAAAACATAAGGAGAGTTTGAATGAATAATTTTTGGGAGATACTTTTTATTGTCGCAATCATTGGGTTCCAATCTTTCGCCGGTTATTTAGGTAATAAATATTTAGGAGCTATTCTGCCTATTGTGTTTAGCTTAATTGTCATATATCTATTTGTAACAGGTAAATTGACGGTTTCATTTAGAGATATTTTAATGCCTTTCGTTGGCTTGTTTGCTTTATTAGGTATATATGAAAGTGCGGATCAATCTAAAAAAGCTAAAATTAAGAAGGAAATGGAAAAAATGAAAGCGAAAGATCATATTAGTCAATAATCTATCGAATCTACTAATGATGAAACGAATGATTGATAAAATCATTCAGGTAATAGGTATTAGCCGTTGCCATATTTTTGAAACAGTTATGCCTATAAGGAGGACTCTTATGGATCAACCAAAAAGAATAGAATTATCTGAAATGTACGAAGCGTTCAAACAGTATAAATTAGGAGAGTTGAGAATTGCTATGGAAAATGCCACTGACAAAGAAGAACAGTCTTTCTACAAGAATCTATATACTCATAGACTAGCAAGTAATCAACAAAAAATAATCGACAATGAAACCTTTACGATTTAGCCACTTATCATGAAATAGAAGTGTTGATAGGATAGATGGATTGATATCTATCCTATTTTTATTTGAGAAGAAAAATAATGAATGGGGTGGAATTAATGACTACCGTGATATTAGCAGAAAAACCAAGTCAAGCAGCTTCCTATGCTGGTGCTTTAAAGCATAGCGTGAAAAAGGATGGCTTTTTTGAGATCCAAGATCCAATTTTTTCAGATGAGACCTTTATCACCTTTGGCTTCGGCCATTTGGTCGAATTAGCAGAACCAGGACATTATGATGAAAAATGGAAGAATTGGGCATTGGATGCATTGCCTATCTTTCCGCAACAATACGATTTTCAGGTCGCAGCTGATAAGAAAAAACAATTTAAGATCGTTTCCGGACTGTTAAAGAAAGCTGATACGATCATAATTGCAACAGATAGTGATCGAGAGGGGGAAAATATCGCCTGGTCGATCATTCATGAATCAGGCGCTTTTTCTACTAAAAAAACATACAAACGTTTATGGATCAATAGTCTTGAAAAAGATGTGATTCGTAGTGGGTTTCAAAACTTAAAGCCAGGAATGGACTATTATCCTTTTTATCAAGAAGCACAGACACGGCAAATTGCCGACTGGCTCATTGGCATGAACGGGAGTATGCTATACACGTTGAATCTTCGTTCAAAAGGAGCAAATGGAACGTTCTCTCTTGGACGAGTACAAACACCAACGCTTTACATGATCTATCAACGCCAACAAATGATCGAGCATTTTAAAAAAGAACCATTTTATGAAATCGAATCATTGATCAAGGCAACGACTGGCTCGTTCAAAGCCCTATTAAGCCCGTCACAACGTTTTTCTACTAAAGAGGAACTACTTTCCTTTGTTTCTTCTAAGGGCGCTGCAATCGGCACACAACCAGGAACGATCAAAGATCTTCAAACAAAAATGAAGAAAACGAATAGTCCCAATTTATTCTCATTGAGCAGTCTGCAGTCAAAAATCAATCAGCTGTACAAAGCAACAGCCAGTCAGACGTTGAAAGCCATGCAAGGACTGTATGAAGCAAAATTGTTGAGCTATCCAAGAACAGATACACCATTTATTACAGACAGTGAATTTCAATACTTAAAAGCGAATTACGACAGTTATGCCCGTTTTTTATCCATAGATGAACCCATGGCACAAGATCAGCCAAGAAAGCGATATGTCGATGGAAGTAAGGTGCAAGAGCATTACGCCATTATTCCAACGAAGCAAGTCGCAAGTGAGTCAGCCTTTAATAAATTAGATGATCTACAAAAGAAAATCTATCTGCTCGTCATGAAAACAACGATCGCCATGTTTTTACCAGATTACACTTATGAAGAAACCGTAATAGAAACCATGGTGTCAACTCTCTGTTTTAAAGCGACGGGAAAAGTGCCAAAAGTCGAGGGATGGAAGATCTTATTCAAAGCCGATACCAACAAGGAGAACGAAGAGAGCCAAACATTACCAGTTGTGATGATCGGTGAAGCGATTCAAGCGGAGGTAAAAAGCGTGCAGAAAGAGACGCAGCCGCCGAAACCATTTACTGAAGGCACGTTGCTTACAGCAATGAAAACGGCTAATAAGACCGTAGATGATGAACAAGCAATCAAGATCCTTCAGGAAGTCGAAGGAATCGGTACAGAAGCGACACGTGCGAGCATTATTGAAACACTGAAGCAAAAAGAATATATCAAAGTAGAAAAAAATAAATTGATCGTTACCGAAAAAGGAAAATTACTGTGCCAGGCAGTCGAGAGCCAGCACTTATTGACGAGTGCTGAAATGACGGCAAAATGGGAAACGTACTTAAAGAAAATCGGGAAAAAAGAAGGGAATCAAGAGACCTTTATTGCCAATATCAAGAAGTTTATCGTGCATTTGATCGAACACGTACCAGATGATGTTCAGAAGTTGAATTTCCACACCTACCAAGCGGAAGTCAAAAAAGAAGCTGATAAGCAGACGATCGGTAAATGTCCGAAATGTGGCGGAAATGTGGTGTTGAAAAAGTCTTTCTACGGTTGTTCGAATTATCCTAACTGTACGTTTACGTTATCTGATCAGTTCCGGAAGAAAAAATTGACGAAAACCAATCTGAAGGATTTGTTAGTCGGGAAAGAAACCGTGGTTTCAGGAATCAAAAAGGCAGACAAGACGACCTATCATGCAAAAATCAAGTTGAGCGATACGGGACAGATCACTTTTGTATCATTTGTCAATGCGCCAAAAAAAGCAAAGAAAGTAGGGAATAAAGCATGATCAATAACGTCGTATTAGTAGGAAGATTAACGAGAGATCCAGAATTAAAATTTACACCGAACGGTGCTGCAGTGGCCACGTTCACTTTGGCCGTGAATCGAAATTTTACCAATCAAAGCGGTCAAAGAGAAGCTGACTTCATCAATTGTGTCATTTGGCGCAAACCAGCCGAAACCCTTGCCAATTACGCAAAGAAAGGGACGCTTCTCGGCGTGACTGGACGTATTCAGACAAGATCTTACGATAACCCACAAGGACAGCGAGTGTACGTCACAGAAGTCGTGGCAGAGACGTTTCAATTAATGGAATCAAAAGATGTGTCTGAGCAGCGTTCGAATGAATCCAACGAAACAGCTGAAAAAAGCAAACCAACACCGCCGCCGCTACCTAAAAAAGAAACGGATCCATTTGCACAAAGCAGCTCGGCAATCGATTTACCAGATGATGATTTACCATTTTGAGAAACAAAGACTTGGGATCTTTTTCCAGGTCTTTTTTGAATTAAAAAAGAAATTATTTAGGTGTAAACGACAGCTGTGTGTATCACCTATCATGAAAAGAGGAATAATGTGCGATTATTTGATGTTCACCAATTTGAATTACCTGAAAAAGAGGTGATCGATTGGGATAAAACCAAAGGAGAGATCGGATCGATGCTCTCTAGTTATCTTGTTTCAAGGGAAAGGATGGGATTGACGAGGATGCCGCCGATCCATTCAACGTATTCGCTCTTAGACCAAGATATACCAGAAATCAAACACTCTAGCTTTGTTCAAGAAAATCAGCAGTTCAAACAAGAGTTTCTTTATTTTCACCACTTGTTTTCTTTGGGTCTGACGGCCATTAGCCATCCATATAAACCAGAAATCACCGATCGGAGACGAAAGATTTTTTTGATGCGTTTTGTCTACGGACTATCAATCAATCATGTGAGCGATCGGATCCATTATCAGAAAAATGTGATCGTCGATGATTCTCAATTAGGCTTACTGCAGTTTGCGAATGCTTTGTCTATTTTGGCTTTAAAAGAACAAGAGATCTCTGCCTGATCCTGGTATTTTTTTCTATCGATCACTTCGGGTTGTGTCAGCAACACGGTTTCTGAAGGAGCGGTGGCGGTGGCTGGAGCGACAGAAGGAACAAGCCTTTCGCTTGAATTCAGGTATAAAAAAAACGCTAAAACCCTTGATAAATATAGGTTTTTAGCGTGAGTTATGGTATAATATGAGTACAGTAAAGTTTGTGACGGTGGCGCTTTTTTTGAAAGTGAGGTGGTGCATTATGAATGTACTATCGAAATCTGAAGAAAGGAGTAGCCTTTTGCAAGATGTGGATATAATCGGCATTTTGTTAGCAATAGCGCCTGTTTTGTTAGCCTTTATTGGTTTAATCGAAGCATGTGTGAAACTAGCAGATACGATTATAAACACTCGTTCTTCTAAGCGTAAAAGCAAGAAGAAACGAAAAAAGAATGCAAAAAAATAACCGTCAACTTTAGCAGGATGCGGTTATTTCTTAACTAATAAAACTGCCACCGTCTTAAACGGTGCTGTAGGGGAGTTGTTAGCGCAACTCCTCTTTACATAATTAGTATAGCAAGATTTCAGTGAAATATCAACCTTTTGCTCTACAGATGTGCCTTGCACGTCTATTTTTTTGCCCTCCTAAGTGGTGGAGGCGGCTGGAACGTGGAGGGCAAAAAAGATCGCTTTTCTTTCTTAAAAAAGGCCTAAGTACCACCATTGTTCCGTAATTTAACAAACCATTTCCTCGGTATTCTTAATCCATCAGGTACTTGAAATACCTTTCATGCGCATGAAGAAACTGAGTGAACAATGGAAAATGCTGAGACATGAAATAGAGTTACTGTTAAATAATGAATTATATTTTGTCTATCTGAATTTTGTTTTTTGAAATTTCCAAAAAATAATTATCAATATAAACCTTGATTTTCTCAAAGTTTCTCTCTAAAAATAAAATTGTAGGTACCTTAATAACAGGTAGATTACGTTCATTAATGAATGCGCCAAAGGAATCTGGGATAACAAGTATATCGACAGTATCTTTATCTTCTGGCTAATTTGCTGTTACATTATAATAATTAGAAAAATAAGCTAATAAATCATCTATATTACGTTTAGCGTGGGTAGCAAATATTGTAGTCGTTCCTATACCAGAATTGGAAGTTAGCATAAAACATATTTTCGTCATAGTTTAATCTCCTTTTTTTATAGTATAACGCTAAATTTAAATTAATGAAAGAGATTTCAATATCATGAGGATGAATCAATTTACACAGTGAGATAAAAACGGATATTGCTTCTTTAGGTAAATACTAAGCGTCGGGCACGTGTGGGAAATCAGCAATCAAATACCGTCCTTACTGGTGGTCAGCGAGTCGTAGTAACCGATGATTTTCAGATCCGGAAACTAACACCACTTGAATGTTGGCGACTGCAGTCGTTTCCTGATTGGGCCTTTTTGGCAGCGAAATTCGGTAGTAGGCAGATCGCTGAAGAAATAATCAGTAACGGGCTTGATCACTATAACTGCAGGTATGAACAAAAGACTTCGGACAGTCAGCTGTACAAACAAGCTGGAAATTCGGTTACTGTATCAGTCATTTATTTCATAGCAAAACACTTCCAAATTGGTTAAAACCAACTTTTTTGACCATTAAAATCAAAAAAAAGCAATAATAGATTGTCAGTATCGGTATACCGTGGTATAAAAAATACAACGGTATACCGATATATTTAATTTTTAGAAAGGATCTATAACTATCTGATGATCCGGTATACGGATAAAAAAGGGAGGGATCACTACTGCAAAATAAAAAAAAGCACTTATTCTGATGGGGTCAGAACAAGCGCAAGTAACAAAACCGTGCAAGGAATGCTACTACTCAAAATATACCATAATTGTGAGTAGTGGCAAGTTTTAATTGTCATACTCCTTTCAGGAGGAAAAAAGATGTACGCAGATAAAGATAAGATAGAATGGTTGCTTTTTGAAAGTGGAAAATCATTGTATGAAATTCAAAAAAAATCAGGAGTTGCCGCAACAACTGTTGCAGATCTTGCTCATAAAAGGTCTTCTATAGAAAGAATGCGATTTGATAATGCCGCCAAGCTTACAAAACTTGCGGATCAATTAAAAGAAGAAGCCACTGAATAATCAGAGCTTGATAATGCAACTCCTTATCTCTAGGAGGAAAAATAATGAATGCCGTTTTAAATAAAAAAAAATGTACTGTGATATTTGATCACTATGAAGATAATAACAATGTAGCGATTCAACTGACTAAGAAAAGAAGAGGTCAGTCTGAAGAAGAGCTGGTTGCCACGGCCACGGTGAACACGAGTATCGGGATCAGACAGGATTACGTCGCAATCAAAGGGTGGTCTGAAAATACGGGCATTGAAAAGGTGCTGATAGAAGCTGGTGTCATTTGTGAGGAAGCTGTAGGGGCAATTCCTTGTGGCATGGCTGTTGCAAAAGTCTTTCCCCTTACAGAAGAAGCAAAGGAAGTCATGAAAAACAATCAGTAGAAAAGAATCGGTTCAAAGCTGCGGCGAGTGTGATTTACGCTCGCTGCGTCTTTTATCAAATCTACGATCGTTTCAATGAAGGAGAGCGAGTTATGGCTATTGCAAAAGGAAATACACGTCTTCCTGTAACGCTTAATGAAAAGAGGAAGCAGGGACTGAAGCACTTGAACACTAAGTACAAAAAAAGTGAATCGAAATTAATGTGTATCGCTTTAGATATGTTGCTTGAGCAAGAAAAAGCGGGATTTGAAATTCCTGCGCTCAGAAAGTGACCGCACTTTATTTTCTATTTCATTGAAGTGCTATCACTTTTACTCATTACTTTTATCAGTGAAACCGTTATTCAATACGTGGTAAACTAAAATCAGACAAAACGTGAGATCCAATGGATGAAAAAGCCAAAAAGAAAATCGTAAAATTATTAGCTCTTGCAAATGATGCCAATGACGAAGAGTCGATGTCAGCCTTGGCAAAAGCACAAGAGTTGATGCTTCAGCATAATATCGATGAATCAGACGTTTTTCATTATAAGCAAGAACAAAAGTCAGAAGCAGTGATCAATACGGTGATTTATGAAGGCCGGCCACAAAAATGGCTTTACCGATTAGCGAGGATCATTGCTAAAAATTTTCGTGTCCGGTATTACTATGTGTCCGGAAAACCGATTGAACTTCACTTTGTTGGGATCGTGTCCGATGTACAAATTGCTCAAATCACGTTTGAGTATGCTCGTGGTAGTGCCAGCTACTGCGCAAGGCAATTTCTTCAGTTGCCTGATATCAGACGAAAATACAAACGGAAATGGCAGTTAAAACAAGACTATTTGGAAGGATACTTGAAAGGTTTGTCGCAAACATTTCGAAAACAAGTGCTGACAAACGGCTATGAATTGGCTTTGCAAGTACCTGAAGTGGTTCAGACTGAAGTCGAAAAGATTGGACTGGTACCTGGGAAAGATACCTCTCATACCGTGAGGGATTGGGAAGCTTTTTACGCGGGTTATGCAGAAAGTGTCCGCTTTAAAGATAAGGATCGATTAGGTGCTTAATAGAGTGATGAAGGGAGTTTATAAAGATGGCTGAAGAAAGACAATGTTACGGTGGGCAATGGAAAGTACCAATAACGCCCTACAATCGACGCTTATACTGGCCGCCTAGCTGGATCAAATGTGATTGCGGTGAGTTAGCAAAACAAGTTCGTGTCAGAAAAGGGGACGTTCTTTATCCTAATGGTCATTATTTATGTAAAGAGTGTCAACGAGAGTATCAGAAGGTCGATGGAAGAGATCACTTTATCCTGGTCAAACCAAATGAAGAATGATGTAGGCGGTAAACTAATTTCTCTTGAAGATAGAGGAGAAAAGGTTTGGACAGTGATCGTTTTCAACCATTTTTCTAAGGAACTGATGGGATTTTTGAGTAACGCTGCGACGGTTGAAAATTTGCAATTTACGCAAAGAAAAGAAGAGTTAGGTATTTTTAAGGAGAACGAAGCAAAGGCAATCCTTGACGCCATACTTGCGCTAAAAGATGAAGAGGATGTGATCCGCAAAACTTTTACAGATAGCGGTCATGTAGACTGGGTATCTGGAAGGTATTTTGATTTTGAAATTGCAAAAGTAACGTTTGAGTAATTGCTGAAGGAATGGTCAAAACCAATTAGAGGAGGAACAATAATGGAAGAATTATTTCTAAACAAGGAACATATTGCCAGATTTAGTTTTATGATGGATGAATTGAGCTTTACAGATCTTCGAGATCCTTATTGGCGTAGCTTGGTTTTTTATCTTCACTGGTGATGAAAGATTATTTAACCAACGTCGCTCGATGGTTAATTTTGTCCAAAAAGAAATCAATAGTGACCTATGGTTTGATGGCACTTTATCCGGTGGGGAGCAACGACTGGTTGCTTTAGCCTATAACTTGTTTACCAATCAAGATTTCTATGAATTCGAAAACGGCAAGAGGTATAATATTTCGCCGTTAGAAGTATTTTCTGGTGTTGATGAAGCTGGCTATCAGCTGGCCAAGAACGCAATCGACATAAGGCTGCAGTTCTACTAATTCAATTCCATAAAAGAATAGTTTCAACTCCAGGACGTGCTTAGCACGTCCTTTTTTATTCACAGCTAATGAAGTCCTTAATCAATGCATAAATTAGAGTTTACAAAAAAGATTTGCTATGCTCATTTATTAGGGGAGATAAGTATTTTTCTGTGATAAAAATGAATAAAGTGTAAACAAAATAAGCTAGGGGGTAAATATTAAACACTATTTTTAATTATTGCGCTATTTTTATAAATTAAAACTTTATTATTAATTTCGTGTGATGTAATATGTATTAAAGTTAAAAAATATCTAAAAGGAGATTTATGTGTGAATTCAAATTTTAGTAAGTTACCACACCATGTGAGAAAGTGGTATGCATGGGTATATATGGTACCTCTAATTCTAATTTTGGTAGATATAACCTTAACTGAATGCTTGAAAGGTTATTCATTATCAATGCTATTTTTAATACTATATGGTATAAGTTGTTTTTTTTCTACCAAAGCAACAAATGGTAGGAAACAATGGATTATATTAGATACTATCATATATTTATTTTTACTATTGGTTGTTTCTATATTTTACAGATAGAGAAGCACTGAAAAAGTTGAGGGGTTATTATGTCAGAATTAAGTAGATCTGAATATCAAATTATGTGCTATTTTTATGAATTAAATCAGTCTTTGACTAAACATGAATTATTAGAAATATTGCCGGAACTAAACAAAAATACGACTGCTGCGGTGATAAGTAGCCTACTAAATAAAGGATATCTGACAGTAGCAGAGATCAAATATTCTCAGAACGTGCTAGCACGGGCTTACAGACCGAGCATTCCTTATGTAGATTTTATAAAAGATGAGTACGGAGAAGTTGTTGTACAGAAATTAGTTAACCACGCAGTGAGTTCTTTAAATACCAAACAGCAAACGGAATATTTTTTGAATCTCATAAAGGAAAGAAAAAATGCCATAAATAATAATGGCTAAAGTTTTTGATGGACGATTTTATAGTCCTAAGTTAAGTAATAATTATAACTAGTGATATAATTTACTTTGTTAATTATCATGTTATTTTAATATACAGTTTTTTTAAAAAATAATAATAGTTTGTGTGATTTAACTTATTTTGTATTTTCTAAATATTCAGTTAATTAAAGTTTTTCTTATTTAATTTTGTAGTTAGCTATTTTAAACAGCATTAAAAAAGGCTATCATCATATTGTTATTTAAATAGTTTTAAATTAAAAAAAGATTGACAAGGTGCTTGTTTGTAATTTACCATAATATTAAGAAATTGCTAGCTATTTCTTAATATTATGGAAGGTGGTTTTAATATGGGTACTAAAGATAAACAGCAGTCTAAAATGCAAGACTCTCTTATTTCCCAAAGTTTATTTACATCATTTTCTTCAAGCTTAGGTTCTTCATTTGCTGACACATCTATCTCGCTTAGTAAAGGCGGCGGTAGTGGTGGTGGCGGCGGTGGCGGCGGTGGCGGTGGCGGTGGCTGCTGCTGTTGTTGTTGCTGCTGCTGTTGTGGAGCAGGAGCTTCTTCTCAAGAGAAAGTTTTCACCAAATAGATTTACTTTAATAGGAGAGAAGTCTTATCTTCTCTCCTATTAATGATTTATATCGGAAGCTAGTAGTATAAATATTGGAGGGGTTTTGATTGAAATATGTAGTTAATCCATATTTGATATATGAATTAGAAGATGAAAACACAACAATAATCCAAACTAAAGATAATTCTTTTGCAACTAAAAATGAAGTGCTAGTTAATTTTCTCAGATATATGGAAGAAAATAAAATCGGAAATATTACTTTTAATGACTTTATGGTAATTTTCAAAGAAGAGAATATTGCTAATGAATCAATAAAATTTTTAATGGATTCATCAATCATTAAGGAAGAGAACAGTACATATTTATCAAGTATAAACGATATAGTAATCTTCTCAAATAGCTCGAAATTTTTAGAATTGTCTAGAGATATTTGGAAAGAAGATCACGAGATAAGGTCACTCGACGAATTTAAAGATCAAAATTACGAGGATAAATTAATTATTGTTTGTTTAGATCCCTTTAGTTTACAAAAGTTAAAAGAAATAGTTAGTTTTATAAATAAAGATAGTACGAATGTATATAAATTTGTTTTTGCATACAATCATAGTCTTTACCTTAGTAATTATTATTCTCCTAGATGGGGAAACCCTTGCCCTCTATGCTTCTTTTATAGTATTGAATCTCAACTAAGAGGTAGTCAATCAGGTAAAAATAATTTGAATTTTCAAGTTATGGTAGATTTGTTTTACAATGAGAAAGGTTTTTTTCAATATGATGGTTTGTTAAATAAAAGTGATTGGCTACCGGTAATCAATCAACTACACAAAGAGAAAAAAATGTCCAAAGCCAACTATAGTATAATTGATGATGTTTTAAAGATTGACTTAAATGACTTTTCATTGAGTTATGATACTTGTTATTTTTGGGAAATGTGTGATTGTTATGAATAAGTACTATTGGAATGAGTATCAATCACAATTTGTTGACAAAGAAATCGAAAAGAAAATTTTAAAGATGTACCAGTTCTCTTTACCAAAAGAAGAAATGAAATTAGAAAATTATAAAGAATTAGTAGACTTCAGTCGCTTAAATACCCCTGACATCGTAATTGAAAGCTATTCTATATATTCAATCGGATCAAATGAATTATTAAAAATATTCGAGAACTTAAAATCTTTTGTTAAAACAAATCAAATGATTCTATGTTTTCCAGTAATTTATGTGAATAAATTTGTAGAAGGACTTAAACCAGGCTCTTACATGTTTGATGTTTATAGTGATCAAATCTTACAAATAAGTAACAAGGTAATAACAGATAATAACTGGAGCAGTGACATTATTGTATCTTGGCTTCTAGACTTAGAGAAAAGTTTACTCATTTATGGAAAGGCTAGTTTTTTTAATGGTATTAAGCATACAATGAACATTAGAGAACGGGCATATAAAGGAGTTCCCATGCAATCTATCTCCCTTTTTAAAAATCATCAAAAATTTGTAAAAGATATTGGAATAAATCCTAAGTTAGCTTTATTGATTGAATCAGATTTAGTTGTTGGAGGAAGCTAATATGTTTTCACAAATTCATACGTCTTATGGATTTACAAAGAACTATCAGAGTACTGAGAGGAAACTGTTCTATATAAACGGAAACAAGATTAAAAAAGGAAACTATTACAATCCAAGTGATGGAACATCTATAAGCACGACCAAAGAACTCGCAATGAAAAAAAGCTATAGTGAATATCTGGAAAGGTTTTTGCTTGGTGTAGGAGGGTTCACAGCTGAAGGTAAATACATTAGCTATGGTAAAACATCAGCATATGGATATATCGATACAACAGGCACTGCTACAGGTATAGAATCGTGTCAAATCTTAAAGAAAGCTTTGTCAGAGTTAATAGAAAAAAATGAGTTGTTTTTACTATGGTACACAGATATTGGAGAAAGGCTTAATGTTGAATTATCAAATGAACAAAAACAATTAATTAAAAGTTTGAATTTTAGAGCTGACGAACATCTTTGTTTAGCTACAAGAAATCTATCAAACTATTACACAGTTATAACGATCAGTTTATATAAAAGACAAATCACTGGGTGCGGAATATCTTGTAATCAAACCATTGAGGAGGCTGTCAAAAAGTCAATAATCGAGAATAAAATAATCGAGTGGCAAAATTATCAGAATGAAGATTCACGGTTTTATCAATCGGTTCCTAAAGATAAAGAAAAGATTTATGATTTTATTTTTTCTAAAATAGAAAAAAGGAATAGTTATCATTGTGAAGAAGGTATTGATAATCTTATTCAAAAAAACTAATGCTAAACAAGGACATTCCTTTTCCAGAAGTGGTTATTTTAAATGGAAAAAATAATCATAAAAATAATGTCAAAACAATAAAATTAGTTTCTAAGCATCTGCTAAATTGCTTGCCTTCAAAGAGACTTATAAGATTATCGAAGAAACAAAAAATTATTTCAAATATAGATTATAATGCTACAGAATTTGATTGTTTCTTAGTTTGAAAGGGAAGATAAAAATGAATGGATTCCTATTAAATGATAGTAGAATTTTCTCGAAAAAAGGCTTATTTTTAAACCACCACTTCAATAATTATATAGTTAGAGAAGATAAGCAACATGTACAAGCTTATGAAGTTGGGTTTGACAATAGATCATCAAATTTAAAAAAAGTTTTTGGAGAGTTCTTTGAAAGAGAAGTGTTGATAAATACCAACGATTCATTCGAAAACCACACACATGTAAATTATTTGAGTAAAAACATACCTAAAATGATGCCTAAAGGCCTATTTTTATCTAGAGATCGATTTGTTGATTCAAATGGGATGGCATCTCATACAGATTCAAACTCTGTAATAAGAACAGCATTTTTCGAGTTCTTTGAAAGGCAATCATTCATAGTAAATTATTTGACTAAAACTTCAGCTCCAAAAATATCTATCAGTAATTTTACAGAAATAAAGTCAGTAGACAATTATTTAAAAAATTATGTAGATAACACAAACTACTTCAATGTATCTATCTCAGATAAGATTTATGTAATTTTATGTATTGGATATAGTGAAAATTCTAAGTGTATAGGTTTAGGTACTTCAAATGTATTAGAAGAAGCTATAAAAAAAGTCAGATTGAAGCTTTGCAGTATTTTGCAACGGATTTTAGTAAGACTGCTAAATCTAATACTTTAAAAGATTTTGATGATAGAAAAAAAGATTTATATCATTCACGTTTTGATCAATTATCGACCAATGAATTTTGTAGAAACTATTCATATTTACTAAAGAATATGGAAGATTGTCAATTTGAAAGTAAACTTAAATTTAATTTTAAATTATGGCAAAAAGAATGTAGAGAAAAATTAAAAATGGATCCAGTTATAAGTTTGTTTCACTCGTATCAGCCCATTCCTCATTTGAAGGTGGTAAAAGTGGTTGATGAGAATTGGTTTCCACACATGAATCCTATTTTATATAATGAGAGTGTGTATGCTTTTGTTCAGTCGATTTGTGGAAAAGAACTAGATAAAAGCATAGAGTATATTCCTTTTCCATAAATTCATCGAAGGAGAATATTATGTCAAATGTCATTACTATCTGCAAACTAAATATATCATTACTATTAAAAGACAAACTATCTTTTTTTTGGTCACTAGGGTTGCCTAGTATAATGCTATTTTTTAACAGCAGGAATATAACAACCGTTTATGATTTAACTTACTGGTGGATATATATTGTATTCAATGCTTTTGTTTACGGTGTAGGACTGTTTGCTTTAAATGAGAAAGATACTGGTGCACTATCCATAATATTTTCTATAAAGTGGATACCTATAAAATTCTTTTTTGGACTACTTCTTACCCAACTAATTTATTCTATTGTTTGCTTAACTATGTTTAACCTCATACCTGCCTTATTTTTCAATTTAAATTATATTCATTTAACAGTGTTATCATTGATAACAATTATAGTAGTTTTACCTGTAGCGTTCATCGGATATAATATAACCTACTTAAGAAATCTTTACTCGTCGACCGTTTCATCCATATGTAATATGGTAATATTTTTATTTTTCGTATTGATAGGAATAGATACACCAGTAAATTACATCAATCCTTTTATTATTATTGGAGATGTGATGAATGATTTAATATCAGGTGATTTTCCAGTGTCTTACTTCCTGATTTGTATAATACTGATTATAGTAAGTATACCTAGTATTATTTTCTTTAAACCGTTATCTAGAGAAAGTAGATGATTTTGTGATTGTTATAGAAAATTTATTTATAAAAGAGATTGAAAAGGAAATAAATTGTAAGTTTGAAGAAGGAATTACTTATTTGAAAGGGAAAAACGGTAGTGGAAAAACGCTATTATTAGATTATATTAGTGGTCTAAGAAATCCACTTCCGAAAAATAGTAAAATAATTAATAATAATAGTTGTATTTATATGCGCCAGAACTTTACTTTTTATAGTCGATTAACTGTAGATGAGTTTATTCACTTTGTTGAGGGGTTGACCAATGAATCAAAAAAAAAAATTTCCTGAATTTATTAGATACATACTTTCCTGATATAAATTTTGAAAAGTATAAGAAAAAGAAATTAGGTTTATTGTCAGGTGGGGAACGAAGGTTAGTATACATCCTTTCAATTCTCAGTATAGAAAGGAAATGGTATATTCTAGACGAGCCTTTTAGCAATCTTGATCAAGAAACAAGAGACATACTAATGATTATAATAAAAACAATGAGTAGAGAAAAGAAAGCAAATTTTATATTGACAGCCCATGAGAACCTTTCCCTTGATAATTTACATGTTTTAGATTTCAGTTCTATTATCAATGAAAGTAAATAGGATTGATAAAAATCATAACTTTAAAATTAATTTCAGGAGTTTAATATAAAAAACAGAGGGTCAGAAACTTAAAAGTTTTTGATCCTTTTTTAATTGCCCATTTTATAGATTCTCAAGCAGCTCAATTAATTAGGTCAGAAATGTTTTATTTAGAGAGTAACAGAGTATAATGTTACGATACTAGTGCTTAGTGGGTGTGTTGTTTTTTTTATGGTAGTTCTGCTTGGTGGATTAGGAGCTTACATAGAAAATAAATACAAAAATGAAAGGAATGAAATTGAGCAAAAATTGTTAAGTTTAGAAAGTTCAGGATCTATTGGAAAAGTCATTGATAGCTTTTCAGATGACTTAGGATTTTTATCAAAAAGTTTAAATTATCAAAGGGTATCTTCGATTAACCAGTTATTGCTAAAATTAAATGAACAAATACATAGCTTTAAGAAAAAGTATCCCAGAGAAAAGTTGAAAACAGATCAATTTGAAGCAATAAGTAAACAATGTAATATTATTCAACAAAAACTAATTGTACAAAATTCAGTAAATGAAATCTTTCAATCCCCCCTCCGGCTATTAATGGTTCAACTGTTCGGAAAGATATTGTGATAGAATACAATGTTGATATTAAAACAATAGATTCTATAAATATAGACATATTTGAAGAAGATAATTGGAAACGAGTGATAAAAGGTTTATTAAGAGAAGTAAAATATCAAATAAAATTAATTAATCATACAGAGGAAGTTATAAATGATTGCTATAGCGGAGATAAAGTAAAGCAGAACATATCGAAAAAAATATGAAGAAATAAATAAATTGGTTAATAAAATTAAGCGTTTGTCTGATAAAGTAGTTTTGAAAGAGAAACTTAAGGAAATTGAGAGAAATATTGAATTAAGTAATTAAAAAATTTTAACCTTTGTAAAAAAAATCGCAAACTGTGTTTTTTCAATTCGATTTTATTATGGAAAATCCATAAGATCTTAATATAATTGAGATTTTTCATATAATTTATATTGATTAATTAATCACATGAAGCGATTCGTTTGATGTAAGTAATAGAAACAAAATATTCAATTTTTCATAGACCAGATACATTATATATTAATAGGATAACCATAACCTTATTAAGTTTAAATAACATAGAATAATCTTACCAAATTGTAAGGATTATAGTCTACAAATCAATGTCTCGTATTATTGAATTATATTAAAATGGTTCCAGAATATTATCATGAGGTGAAATTTTGTGAAAAAATTTATGAATAATAGACCTGAGAGTCATGTACTTACTTTTGTGTGGAAAACTATTTTATATTTTTTTGTTATCGTTATGATAATTTATCTTTATCACTATAAAAACGTGCAAGGTGGCACCTTTATCTATAATGAATTTTAGGAGGAATGTTCATGAACGTGGTGAATATTGTGCAAGCCATTGAAGAGTGGGCAAAAAAAGATTCAGAGAGGATTGCCTACCGGGAAGATCACCAAGTATATACTTATGGACAATTAGCAGCTCGATCCAATCAATTAGCTGCCTATTTCGAGGAAACGTTGGAAACTCGCGGACCGATTGTTGTTTATGGCGAGTTAGAATTTGACATGCTGACAGCTTTTTTGGCAGCTTCCAAAACTGGTCGGGCATATATCCCCATTGAAAGTACCACACCAAAAGAGCGTGTTGAATTGATCCTTTCTGTGGCTACACCAGATTTGATCATTAGTGTAGCTGACTGGCAAGGTCCGGAAACAATGATTCCAATGCTAGAAATAAATCAATTGGAAGAAATTTATCAAAGCGGGCGCAATTTAGGTAACGCAAAAACGCTCGGAAAAGATGATATTTATTACATCATCTTTACATCAGGAACGACCGGCATCCCTAAGGGAGTCCAGATTAGTCACGGGAATTTATTGAGTTTCGTGCAATGGACATTGAAAGATTTTTCCTTACGCGACGGGATGTATTATTTGGCGCAGGCACCGTATTCCTTTGATCTCTCTGTCATGGGGGTGTACCCAGCATTAACTTCTGGCGGCTGCTTGGTACCTTTAAAAAAGGTTGTCATTAATGACTTCAAAACATTATTTGCGATTTTGCCGCAATTGGCTATCAATGTTTGGATCTCAACACCTTCATTTATGAAACTATGTTTGATGGAAGAGACCTTTGACGGGATGCACGTTCCTCAGTTGGAGCGTTTCTTATTCTGTGGGGAAGAACTACCGAAAAAAACCGCTCAAGAGCTACTGGAACGTTTTCCGAATGCAAAAATCTACAATACTTATGGACCTACTGAAGCGACTGTTGCCGTATCCGGCGTGCAAATCACTGAAGAATTACTGGAGCAATATGATCGGGTGCCAATTGGGTATGTGAAAGAAGATTCGACGGTTTTCTTTATGGAAGAAGATCAACTAGTTCCTAAAGGGCAAGTAGGTGAGATTATCATTAGTGGTCCTAGCGTTTCAAAAGGATATCTGAACAATCCCGAAAAAACAAAAGAGGCATTTTTTGTCCATGAAGGGCAACCAGCGTATCGAACCGGCGATAGCGGCAGAATGACGGAAGATGGTTTGTTGCATTATGAAGGGCGTCTTGATTTTCAAGTGAAGTTCCATGGGTATCGAATGGAACTAGAAGAGATTGACCATCATTTAAGCAATAGTTCGTGGGTCAAACAAGCCGTCGTAGTCCCTAAATATCAAGAAAAGAAAGTGGAACAGTTGATTGCTTATGTCGTTCCCGAAACGCACCCCTTCGAGAAAGAGTTTCAACTGACAAAAGCCATCAAATCTTCACTGAGTGAAACGGTGATGGAGTATATGATCCCGCAGCGATTTATCTATGTTGAGCATCTGCCCCATACGGCAAATGGCAAAATCGACCGCAAACGGCTGACAAATGAGGTGAATCCTTCATGAACCTGCAGCATATGATTCCTTATGCAAATCCCACCTATTTCATTTGGCTAATGGTAGGATTGCTTCCGATGATGCTTGTGCTGCTGTTCAAACAAAAGCGTTGGCAATGGTATCAAACGTTACTCACACTAGCGGTATTGTACGTAAGTTTTGGTGGTGAATATTGGCAGCAGGGTCTGGCGCTGATCGGGTACGTCGTGTATCAGACATTACTCGTCTATGGCTATTATCAGCATCGTCAACGAGCAAATACTTCAGGCGTCTTTTATGGTGCAGTGGTAGCAGCGATCTTACCATTGGCATTGAGTAAAGTCACCCCTTTCTTTGTTGGGCATGCCTCACTGATTTATTTCTTGGGCATCTCTTATCTGACCTTCAAATCGGTGCAAATGATCATGGAGATACGGGATGGCCTGATCAAAGAATACCATCCTTGGCGTTATATCCAGTTTTTACTATACTTTCCAACGATTTCTTCGGGACCGATCGATCGTTATCGTCGCTTTGAGAAAGATCTGCTGAATCCACCGACAAAAGAAGTGTATCTCGACTATTTAAACAAAGGAGTCGCCAAAATAATGCTAGGTCTCCTGTATAAGTTCATTCTTGGTTATTATCTCGGTCAAGTATTACTACCGATCGTGACCAAAGAAGCCCTGCAAAATGGACTGTTCTCTTGGGGAATGCTAGGGTATATGTATGTCTATAGTATGTATCTGTTCTTTGATTTTGCTGGTTATAGTTTATTTGCAATTGGTATCAGCAACTTCATGGGTTATGATACACCAGCTAACTTCAATAAACCTTTTCTGGCGCCCAATATCAAAGAATTCTGGAATCGTTGGCACATGAGTCTGTCTTTTTGGTTCCGAGACTACGTATACATGCGATTGATGTTCACCCTGATCAAAAAGAAAGTTTTCAAAAGTCGTATAGTAGCATCTAATGTCGGTTATTTCGCCCTGTTTCTATTAATGGGCATTTGGCACGGTCTTACCTGGTATTACATTTTATACGGGGTATATCATGCGACACTGATTTGCGGAAATGATGCGTGGATCCGTTGGAAGAAAAAACAAGGAAATCTACCTTCGAACAAACTAACCAAAGCGGTGTCCACTGTATTGACCTTCCAAGCAGTTTGCTTTAGTTTCCTGATTTTCTCAGGAATATTAGACAAATTATTCGTTAAATAAAAGGAGAAAAGAATATGACAACCAAAGAAGCAGTATTAGACATTTTAGTATCAGTTACAGGAAGTGACGAAGTAAAAGAAAACGAAACAATCGATCTTTTTGATGGAGGATTATTAGATTCATTAGGATCTGTTCAATTGCTGGTTGAACTAGAAGGGCGGTTAGGAATTGAGTTTCCTGTATCAGAATTTGACCGGGCAGAGTGGAATACACCAGCAAAAATCATTGAGAAAGTCGACACGCTGCAAAGCCGATGATGAAAAAACGACTATTCACGGCTTTTGGACCGCTTCTTTGTGCGGTGATTCTTGTCGGGGGACTCTTCCTTGGCCCTTGGAAGATCAATAGCCACGATCCGAAAGTCATCGCTCAAGCGGCGACGGCAATGAATGATGCGGTGTTTCGTGGGGATCATATCAAAAATGAGGCAATAGCAACAGGAAAATATGTCCCATTTTTTGGCTCATCCGAACTAAACCGTGTGAGTGCCACACATCCTTCCGTATTGGTGCAGAAATATCACCGTTCTTATACGCCATTTTTGATTGGTGCACCTGGCACCCAGTCGCTGACCCAGTACGCCATCATTCAATCAATGGCGAAAGAATTAGCAGGGAAAAAAGCAGTCTTCATCGTTTCCCCTCAATGGTTCGTTCCTAAAGGGTTGAAAGGAGACTATTTCAACCATCATTATTCCGAACAGCATGTGTACGATTGGCTCTCTTCGTTAAAGAAAATCTCTGACACCGATCAATACTATGCCGAACGTCTCTTAGACTATTCGAAAGTGAGAGAAAATCGCTTGACGGAACAAGTCTTGAATGAAGTGAAATCCGGTAAGATACCAACTGATTGGCAGAAAAAACAGATTGATCTGCAACGATCTATTTTGAAACGGGAAGATGAGCTTTTTAGTGGTCTTGGGTTGGGGCATAACTTGACTGACAAAATCACTGCTGCTGCAAAGAAATTACCTTCTACCTATAATCTCGCTCAAATAGAACAAGTAGCCGATAATGAAGGAAAAGCAGAAACGACTAATAATTCTTTAGGGATCAAGAATTCTTTTTACCAACATAATCTGCAAAGCCGCATAGATAAAATGAAAGGCTCTCAAAAGAAATGGGATTATCGTTTTGGACCAGAATATAGTGACTTTCAACTAGTACTGACAGAATTTGCTCGCAACAATGTGGATGTCTTATTTGTGATTCCGCCTATCAATCAGAAGTGGATGGATTATACTGGCTTACCGCAAGAGGTGTTGACTGGTTTTGACAAAAAGATCCGCTACCATTTAAGAAGTCAAGGCTTTATGAATATCGCTGATTTATCAACGAAAGGCAATCAACCCTATTTTATGGAAGATACGATTCACTTAGGCTGGCGTGGCTGGCTAGCAGCAGATGAATACATTCAGCCATTCTTGGATTCTAAGGGCAAAGAGAAACCATCTTATGAAATCAACCATTATTTTCTATCCAAAAATTGGCAGCAAGAAGCACCAAAAGATATTCAGGGGGAATGAAAAAGGAGGACTGTTGGAGAATAGAAATGCTGGAGGCTTTATTCAATGAGTAGACATACGAAAAAACATGCAAAAAGAAACGTTCATAAACTAGTGCTTGGGATTGATATCCTTGTGATTATTTGTGGTCTCATTGGCCTCTACTACTTGTTTTTACCAACGGAACCAACGGATGCTTCTGATCATTTCAGTGAGCAAGTTGTACATTCCAGTACTGCCAGCAGCTACTCTTCCAAAAATGAGCAGCCCGCATCCAACAAGAAACAGGACTTGTTGGATGCGGGAAACTATGACAATCTCATTAATAATCAAGAAGTCATCACACCTGAAGGAGCTATCTACGATCAGAAAATTATTTCCAGTGGCTTTATCGGAAGTGCATTGGTTGTAAAAAATGGGAAAGTCCTGCTGCATAAAGGGTACGGATATGCGGACAAGGCAGCTGATATTAAAAATACTCCGACAACATTATTCAATATTGGCTCGATACAAAAAGGTCTAACAGCTGTCTTGATTATGCGAGCAGTTAGGGACGGGAAATTATCCTTGACAGATACGTTAGCCCGCTTTTATCCCTATATTCCTGGTGCTGCTAATATTACGATTCAGCAAATGCTGCAGATGGCTTCCGGACTCAAGCTTTCAGAAAATCCCCAAGGACTGGAAGACGTGCAGCAGATTCTCGACTGGGATGCTGCACATGCTGTCTTATCCGGAACCCAAGGAACATTCAAATACAGTCCCATCAACTACAATTTACTAGCAGGCATTTTGACAAAAGTAACAGGAAAAAGTTATGATATGCTGTTAACGGATTATTTTATCAATAAGAATGGGTTGAAACACTCTTTCTTATATAAAGTTTTTTTGCAGCAGGATCATCCTACGGTCAATTACAAAACGGATGGTGAAACAGATCCTTATGGGAACCCTAACGATATTTCCTCAGCTAACTTGGCAGCTGAGGTAGGAACTGGAAATCTCTATATGTCAGTTGGCGATTTGTATCGCTATTATGATTTATTATTGAATGGGAAACTGTTAGATAAAGCTTCGCTGGAGCAAATGTGGCAACCAGCCGCTGGCGGATTCTATGCAGCAGGTTTTTATGACAAAGGGACTTATTTCCGTGCTCATGGTGGTAAAGGAGGATTCGAATCGTTTGGGTTGTTTTCTAAAGATAATAAAACTAGTGTGATTCTGCTCTCTAATCGTGGACGTAAAAGCGACACGGAATTAATGAATCAACTGTATCATCCGCTTTCAAATATTGATGTCTCTTTTTAATCAAATTATATGAGGAAATCAATTATGATATATGCTTGATTTCCTTTGTCTAAATATTATAATTCTGTTGATAGGACTCATTTTTATGATATCGCAGATTTTATGTATCAATACTGCATCTTCGGCATAAAATATTAAAAAATTTTTGTTTATCTGTGTATTAACAATGAAACAATGTATGGTTCTTATTCAGAATTGATATGGAACAATCTATTAGCTATCACTAAGTAGTAAGTGATAACTAAAATACATACAAACCAAGATAGCGGTTTCATATTTAGATTTTATAGTGCGGCCAAAGCTGTGCTATATTGCTTATCCGATTAATTTTTAAATTAATACTTTGAGGTGGTTCTATTTACAGCCTTTTTTTTCACAAGTGATAGAAGAAGTCGTAGACTGCCAATCTTGTGGATTGTCATCAATTCTTGCTCCACAACCAGTATAATTACCTTCTTTTCTATGAATTTTTCCGTTTTCAGATTTCTTTGTGTCATTACCAACATATTTTATGTTTGCCATAATGCTTCCTCCTAATAATAGTATTTCTTTTTTTATTTTTGGCACTACTACTAAATCTTAAGTCTATTTTAATTCAAAAAAGTATAAAATGCTAATTATATTTGAAAAATGATGTATGAATAATTTCAGTTTACATAACATAGATTTTATACAAAGTTGTCTCTTTTAAAAAGCTATAAATCAATATAATTAAAAACATGTAAATGTTTATGTTAACTAAAAATCTCGATCTCTTAAGCAACATGATAGTTCGACCCCTACTCTTCCATCAAATGGCGCCCTATTATCAAACAAACTACAAGATTACCTGTACCAATGATGGTTTATATTTGAATCTTGAGGTTCTTTCACTATTTAATGGAATGGCAATATTGTTTTCTTGTAACTATGATTCTATTCATTTATATCTCCTCTTTCTTCAATTTCTATTTCAATCTTAGCTATCGTAAATATTTTTATAGATATTGTTTTTCAGAAAATACGAAACTCAAAATCCTTTTCATCTACTCCTCTTAAAAAAAAATATCTTGTTGGAATTTGAAGCTGATTACTTTTTTAAATTATTTTATAAATCTAGTCATCAGTTAAATAATTAATCATACTATATTTATATAGATATTTTCTTTTTTCAGCACATCGTTTAGTTAGGGGATTCAAAGGCCAGCAGAGTATACTCTGTTGGACACTCCTTTAAACAGATTTTTAAATCATTAATAGTGTCCATGTAGATTGTGCAAAAAGCTTTCTCGAATCATAAAAAATTCATAATGAGTTATTTTGAGTAAGAGTGTTCAGAAAATGACTAATTTCTGGACACTCTTTTTAGATACTGTAATTTATGTGTATCACTCTATTTTTGTGTTCATAAACTCGTAGCTAAATCATTGTTCAATTAAAATTTAGGTTTATGAGTATTAGGACAAATCTTGGATGTGGTCAAAAACTTAAGGGTTTATGAGCTCTCTTTGATTGCTATAACTATAAAAGAGTTCAAGATAGAATATTCTTTAACAGTTCTTCTATGCTAAATTAACCTATAGTGAGAGTACTAACTATGCTATTAATTCCTATTTACTTAGAAATTATGAGTAAACAACTTGACCTTATATAGATGGTTGTCTATATTACATATATAGACAACCATCTATATAAGGAGGGTCGAAGAATGAATTATGAATCTCTTTCATTAGTATTAAAATCTCTAGCGGATCCAAATCGTATGAAAATAGTAGATGTGCTTTCTTGCGGTAGTTTGTGTGCATGTGATTTACTTGAATATTTTGATTTTACGCAGCCTACACTTTCTCATCATATGAAAGTACTTGAAAAAGCGGGTGTCGTTTGTGTAAGTAAAAAAGGGCAATGGCACCATTATTCATTGAGGGAAGAATTTGTTGTAGAATTTATGGAATCTATTCAACAATTACTTGTAAATAATGAAGACAACTGTGTATGCAAAGTAAAAGAAGGATCTAAGTAGGAGGAAAGTAAAAATGAAATCAAAAGGTAAAGCTGAAGGGTTAGGCTTTTTTGAAAAGTATTTAACTCTATGGGTAATCTTGTGTATGATAATCGGAGTATTGATTGGACAGTTTGCTCCAGCTATTCCTGATACATTAAGTCAATTTGAGTATTTTCAGGTCTCAATTCCAACGGCTATTTTGATATGGTTGATGATTTATCCTATGATGTTAAAAATTGATTTTACCAGTATTGTTCGTGCTGCTAAAAAACCTAAGGGATTAGTTATCACGTGCGTTACTAATTGGCTTATTAAACCGTTTACGATGTATGGCATTTCAGCACTCTTTTTTTATGTGATTTTCCAACAATTGATTCCAATAGAACTAGCAAAAGAATACGTCGCTGGTGCAGTTATTCTAGGAGCAGCACCATGTACAGCGATGGTTTTTGTGTGGAGCTACCTAACAAAAGGTGACTCTGCCTATACTTTGGTTCAAGTCGCAATCAACGATTTAATTATCCTAGTATTATTTGCACCTATTGTTGCTTTCTTGTTAGGTGTTGATAATGTAAGTGTCCCCTTAGCTACTTTATTACTGTCTACTGTTCTTTTTGTAGTTGTTCCATTGTTTTTAGGCTTCATTACTCGAGTGTTGATCATAAAAAAAAGAGGTTTAACCTATTTTGAAAATGTCTTCTTGAAGAAATTTGATTCAGTGACGATTATTGGTTTATTACTAACTCTGATCATTATCTTCTCCTTCCAAGGTGAAAGAATCATTGCTAATCCATTGCATATTTTATTGATTGCAATTCCTTTAACGATTCAAACGATTTTAATATTTACAATTGCTTATAGTTGGGCAAGATTTTGGAAGTTGCCACATAATATTGCTTCTCCTGCTGGAATGATAGGAGCAAGTAACTTTTTTGAGTTGGCAGTAGCGGTATCAATATCACTTTTTGGATTACAGTCGGGAGCAACTTTAGCAACAGTCGTAGGCGTACTTGTGGAAGTGCCAGTTATGTTACTTTTAGTTAAGGTTTCTAATAAAACAAAAGACTGGTTCATAAATCCGGAATCTTTGAGTGAAATCAAGAACGTATAAAGGATAGGTGTGGAGAAATGAAAATCATCATTATTGGATCTGTCGCTGCTGGAACAAGTGTCGCTGCAAAAGCAAGAAGAAATACGGAAGATGCAGAGATTGTTTTGTATGATAAAGATATGGATGTGTCTTACGCAGTTTGTGGGATTCCATATGCAGTGGGGGGAGAAGTGGAAAACTTTGATGAACTGACGCCTCGTAATGCTGAATGGTTTAAAAAAAGGTACGACGTAGATATTCATACCTCTCATGAAATAACTCAGGTTGACTATGATAAAAAATTGGTGCACGGAATCAATCTAATTACAAAAAAATCATTTACCAATAATTTTGATGTTTTAGTGTTGGCCACAGGATCGGTTTATAATACCCCAGAAATATTTGTTAATAGACATTTTGAGAATGTTTTTCAGGTGAAAAATATTTCGAGTGGGAAAAGTATCAAGAAGTTTGTAGATGAAAACGAGCCAAAAAAAGCAGTTGTCATTGGTGCTGGATATATTGGTTTAGAAATGGCCGAGCAGTTACAGAGACTAGGTCTTGAGGTCTCGTTACTTCAACGAAGTAAATATCCCATGTCCCATTTAGACTGGGACATGTCTTCAAGAATCATTAATGAAATGAAAAGGAAAAACACTGCCTTTTTCCCTGAAGAAACCGTCAGAAAAGTTAACGGTGATGGTAGTCTGAAGTCTATTGAAACGGCTAAAGGAACTATCTTTTCGGCAGATATTTTTGTATTAGCTACCGGAGTAAAGCCGAACACCGCATTAGCAAAATCCATGGGAATTAAATTAGGAATTACCGGAGCTATAGAAGTAAACGATAAGTTAGAAACCAATTTTCCAAATGTTTATGCTGTAGGTGATGTTGCAGAAAGTTTTGATCGCATAACTAGGCGACCAATTTATCGACCTTTAGCTTCAACAGCCAATAAAATGGGAAGGATCGCAGGAGATGTTATTACAGGTGGCAATCTACGACACAAGGGAATCTTAGGAACTGGTATTTTACGATTCTTTGATTTAACAATTGCTCAAACTGGTCTCACAGAAAAAGATGCTTTAGCAAATAATATAGCTATTACTACTTTATATAATATTAAACCTAATAAGCCGGACTATATGAATGGTAAAGAAATGGTGATCAAAGCAATCGCAAATAAAGAAAATGGGAAGATACTTGGGGCTCAAATCATAGGTTATGATGGGGTAGATAAGCGGATCGATGTGCTTGCTACTGCTATTTCATTTGGCGCAGCTGCTGAAGATTTATTTCACTTGGATTTAGCATATGCTCCACCTTTTTCTACAACAAAAGATCCCATTCATTATACTGGGATGGCTTTGAACAACGATATAAATAATGATACCCCGTTAATGACCCCTATAGAGCTATTGAGAAGAATTGATAGCGGCGAGAAATTACAAATTATTGATACCAGATCAAGAAAACAGTTTGAAACTTCGAAAGTTGAGGGAGCAATTCACATACCTTTAGCTGAGTTAAGAGATCGATATGAGGAATTGGATAAAGAATTTGTGACAGTAACTTATTGTAATAAAGGCGTTACTGGAAATGCAGCACAAAATATTTTACTGAACAAAGGATTTAAACAAGTTTATAATTTATCCGGAGGAAATAAAAACTATCAAGAAGTTTGTGAAACGATACAAAAATTATGATAGAATTACAAATATTGGAATAATTAGGAAGAAACTTATTTTGAGGTTTGATGTAACATTTGTATTTTTTTCAAGCTTCATTTTTTTATATATTATGGACTACTAGAGGTGAAATTGAAGATGGTAGATTTAACTAAAATTGAATACCGAGTTTTGATTTCATTATATGAATGCGAGGGAGGGATAACAAAACGTAACTTTGTAAAAAAATACCCAGAATTTAAGCTGAATACAGCTTATTTAGTTATTGATCGGCTAGTAGACAAAGGGTACTTAGAAATGAATTACTCAAAAAAAACTGAATTATCAGAAAAATTGTTTAGTCCAATCAAATCAATAACTGACTTCTATTCTGATATGTTTGGTATTTGCGCAGTTGATCGTACGGTGAAAAAAGTAATACGTGAACTAACTGATTATAGTCAAACAAGTTTTATTCTAGATAAAATAAGAGAAACAAAAAGATATGCAAAATAAATTTATATAGTTGGAATGAAAAGGTAAAATCTCATACTTATAGTCTTGGTATACAGTAAAAAAGAAATGGAGAAATGTCTATGGGACTTTTACATTTGCTTTATGTAATATTGTATTCAATTATAGTAATTAGCTTACTTATTTCCTATGATTTATTTGTAAAAAATTTTAAGAAACTCCATTTACGATATTCTTTTAAAATAATTATTGGTTTAATATTATTTGTATCGCAAATGTATTTTATCATAACTTTTGAGAGTGTAAAATATTTTGTGTAAATAGAAAAAAGGAAGTCCCTTCTGTAGAATAGAGTTACCACAACACATTCACAGAAGAGAGGACTTCCTTATGAACGATTCTACTACAGAAATTCTAAAGACTCTAGCGAACAAAGGCGATTTGAATGAATTATTCCGTGTCCATTTGGAGAAAGCAGTCAATACGCTTCTCAAAACGGAGTTAACGGCTTTCCTAGATTACGAAAAGTATGATCGCATTGGTTTTAACACGGGTAATTCTCGTAACGGCTCCTATGACCGTACGGTCAAGACCGAGTATGGGGAACTTCATCTCCAGATTCCGCGCGACCGCAATGGTGAGTTCAAGCAACAGACTGTTCCTGCTTATAGACGGACGAATGACACGTTAGAGGAGACCGTCATTCACCTCTTCCGAAAAGGTATTACCATGTCGGAAATCGCAGACTTGATTGAGAAAATGTATGGGCATCACTACACGCCCCAAACCATGTCCAATATAACAAAATCATTTACAGAAGAGGTAACGGCGTTTAAAGGGCGGGAGCTTCATGACCGTTATGCTGCTATTTATATGGACGCAACGTATATTCCGTTAAAGCGGAAAACCGTCGCCAAGGAAGCTATTCATATCGCAGTTGGCATTCGCCCGGACGGATCAAAGGAAGTATTGAGCTATGCGATTGCACCGACTGAATCCATCACGATTTGGGAGGAAATTTTATTGGACCTTCAAGAGCACGGTTTGAAAAATGTCCTCCTGTTCATCACGGATGGCTTAAAGGGGATGGTAGGAGCGATTAGTCGGTTCTATCCCAAAGCTCGTTTTCAACATTGTTGTGTACACGTTTCCCGTAATATCAGTCACAAAGTGCGTGTCAATAATCGTAAGGAAGTCTGTGATGATTTTAAAATGGTGTATCAAGCCTCATCTAAAGAGGTGGCGTTGGAAGCACGTGGTGCTTTTGCGAAAAAATGGAAAACCAGCTATCCAAAAGTGGTTGAATCGATTCTTTCGAACGATCACTTGCTCACTTTCTATGATTTCCCCTTGGCCATACGCAAGAGTATTTATTCTACGAACTTGATTGAATCCTTTAATAAGCAAATCAAGAAATACAGCCACCGCAAGGAACAGTTCCAAAACGAAGAGTCGATGGAACGTTTCTTAGTCTCGTCTTTTGATACTTACAACCAAAAATTCCTAGGTCGCAGTCATAAAGGCTTTCAACAGGCCGAAGGCGAACTTGAACAAATGCTAAGCCAACTGATTGAGAATTAGAAACAATCTGCAGTAGGGAAGAATCATTTACACAAAATTATTGACGCTCCCTAACTTTTTCGATAAATAATGTGGGGTATGTTTATTATGAATATACATTACCTTTATTTATCTTATACTTTAACTCATTCAAAATGAAAAATTATTTTCTTTTATTGGCTCTAATGATGGTGTTTATCAGACTATCGTAATAAGTATTATTGATATCAAGACATTACTTAGTATTCTAGTTCTAGTATACTGGCATTCACTTTTAGTTTCGTAATTAAAAAAAGCTTTTATAAATATAAAATACAGATACCGTTTTATATATTTTTTGTTTTAATTACTCTAATGATGGCTGGATTGAATTCTATGCTCTTTTTTGAATATAAACTTACTTTTTGGGAATATCTATCTTTGTTTATAGGGTCTATAATTATTTGTATTTCTTGGCAATACTATCTAAGTACTCAAAAATAATTCTTAAAAGATATAAATAGAAAACTTATTGGGAGAAACTACGATGAATTGACGAAAGTTAAAAATATTAGAAGCTTAAATCAAGACGTAGATAGTATGACAGAGGTTGAAAAGGAAAAGCTTATTTTTGTTATGATGGATTTAGATCATTTTAAAAGAATTAATGATCACTATGGACACATTACAGGAAATCGTGCTTTAATATTCTTTTCAAAAAAAATAACAACTTTTCTTAGTGAAGCACACCAAGATCAAGTAGAGGTTTATAGATATGGAGGCGAAGAATTTTTAGTTATTTTCAAAGACAGTACATTAAAGTCTGTTCAAAAGACTATATTAAGATTTCAGGCATTCTTATTAAAAAATAAGTTGAATATTGGAGGGGAAAGAAAGATTACGCTTTATTTTTCTGCTGGCATTTCTAAGTATGATTCTTCTTTAGATGTATATGAACTCATCAATCAGGCTGATCAAGCGCTGTATGCTGCAAAAAAAAGAGGTAGAAACACACTTGTTGTTTATTCTTGATTTATTATGCAATTAAACATGATTTTGGCTTGATCAAGATCTCTTGGACGGTTCATTAAAATAGTATTGTTTAACAAGGGCATTTTACTTGCTATATATAAATAATTGTTCTAAAATTTTCTAGTGTGTCTCATTAAAAGAGTAGCGGGGAAAGCAGATTGGGGAAGTCTTCTTTTTATATGTTGCTTTTATATTTATAGGTGAGTAAATCTACTGTAATGATAATATATTTATCATTTTTCAGAAGGTTTCATCAAAGGACGCAAAGAGAAAGTTCTATTTTTCTCTTTGCGTCCTTTTCTAAACTATTTATTGGAAAGTAAAGATCTAATAAACTGAAACCGGTCATTGATATAACAAATCATGCACATAACTTAATATTTCTCATACTATTGGAGGGCTTATGGAAGAAAATAAATACATCGAGATTGTTAAAGTGTTCTCAAAACTTGGGTTCTTTGCTTTTGGTGGACCAGCTGCTCATATCGCTATGATGGAAGAAGAAGTCGTGGATAAAAGGCAATGGATGTCTAAGGAAGAGTTTCTAGATTTATTAGGATTTACTAACTTGATTCCTGGTCCAAACTCTACAGAGATGGCAATTATATTAGGTCATCGGCGTGCTGGAAAATGGGGATTATTTTTAGCAGGTATTTCATTTATTTTACCAGCAATGGTCATTGTAATGATTATAGGGCACTTTTATAAATTATATGGAGACCTTCCTAGAGTTCAAACAATTCTGGAGTATATAAAGCCTGTCATTGTAGCAATTATTGTAGCAGCTCTAATAAAGCTTTTTAAAACAGCTATAAAAGATATGTCTACATTTATTGTTTTTTGCCTGTCTCTGCTTTTGGTTGTTTTTGGTGCTTCGGAACTCACTGTGTTAATAGTTGCCGCAATACTCTTACTATTAATAAAAAAAGATTGGAATTTTAAAAATTATGTCATAGAGCCATTTAGTCTCTCAATTTTATTTTTAACTTTCCTGAAAATAGGTTTACTTTTATATGGTAGTGGCTATGTATTACTTGCGTTTATCCAATCAGAATTTGTTGATAAGTTACAAGTATTGACCCAAGTTCAAATGATAGATGCCATATCTGTAGGCGAATTTACTCCTGGGCCTGTATTTACTACAGCAACTTTTATTGGATATTTACTTTTCGGTATCCCAGGTGCTTTGGTAGCTACAGTAGGGATTTTTTTACCATCGTTTCTACTGGTTCTTATATTAGCACCACTATTTTCCAAGCTTAAACAATCCAATACATTTTCCAAAATGTTAATTGGTATAAATGCGGCAGCATTAGCATTGATGGCTAATGTTACCATCCAATTAGGACAAAATATATTTGTTGAAAGGTATTTCATTTTAATTTTTTTTATTAGTCTATTAGGTATTCTTAAATACAAAATTAACTCTGCATTCTTCATTTTAGGGGGAATTCTATTAGGTCTATTTTTATGATTTAGATTAGATGATCTATTGATAAGAGTTTTGCATAAGAATGTTAGGGTATTTATGTATAAAAACAATAGATTTTTTTGTAGGTAAGGGGTAACATACTATTGTAAAGATATCTGATGTTGAATTGAAATTTATTTGATTACGTAATATGTATTTTTAAATAGCAGAAGTGGTTAGTTAATCTCTCTTTTCGCTGAGTTTTTTATTAAGGGAAGGACGTGATTTTCCTGAAAGTTGAGAAAGAAGAATTTAAACGAGTTATTAATGACGCGTCTCACTTAGAATATAATTATATTCATCGGGATTTAGAAAAGATTACTGATCCTAACTTGAAGGACGAAGAAGTAGAGTATTTGATTGTAAATCAGATACATCACAGACTTTTAAAAAGTTCACACAGATCGTTATTTGGAAATAAAATAATAATAAAAAGTATTGATGAAAAAGATTACAAGTTATTAAGATATTATGTGGAAGCATTATCGGAAAACCACTATAGAATAAAATAATATTCCTTAAAGTCTTAGGTTTCGAAAAGTTAATTATTACTTATGTGAATGGTTTTTAAATAAATGATTGCTTGATAAAAAATGATTATGAATTCTACAATATTGATTTTAACGGATCAGAAATTATAGGATTTTGCTCTATTTTAAAATCGAGCTGAAGCTGGATCTAAGAATAGGAGACAATAAATAGATGTACTGCTTTATTAACATAAAAAAAGCAATTTTTAATCTGTGATGATTGGCTTGCTAGTTTGTGATATTTTTTAGTTAAAAGTTACTTGCATTTGCTATGTCTAACTGTAGGTAATACCATTTTGGAGGGATGATATGGAAGAAAGTGAGAGTTTTGAACAGCACTGGCTATTGTCATCTAGTATCCAACGTGTAAAATATCTGAAACTTCTTTCCGCCTATCCAAAAACTACTTGGACGGAGGAGGAAAAGAAGGTATTTCTCTGGTTGTGTCAGATGGATATCGATACACTTGAAACAATGGAGATCATTTTTAGCAAATTAGCACACAAAAAATGAATAAGACAGCTACTCATTCTTACAAGTAGCTGCCTTTAATATGAAAAGAGCTTGGCCATTAGAGAGTTTCACTCCTTATGCTAGTTTTTCTAATTCATGTACTGCATTTTCGATTGTAGTACCGGTTGCCACTTTGGTTTCATCATTTTTAGAAAAAACAATAAACAAGTTTAAGTTAGTGTCCAAAGTAACACGATAATCAATTGTTTTGTTAGTGAATGTCATAATACATTCTCCTCTCTCAAATAGTGACGAAAGGTAACGATAACGTTCATAGCGAAATTCTATATAGATAGTATAGCACATTAAAAATAAAATAGTGTATAGTGAGTGATAAGTTTATAAAAAAATAATATTTTTATGTAAAGTTGCAACTAAAGAGTTTGTGTGGTATACTACTTGTAGTGATAAACTTTGAAACGTATTAAGAGTGCTATACATAAATTTATACTCTCCTTTTGCTTATCAAACAATTATTGCAACAAAACGCATTCGTAATGATGCACAAGGAGGAAATAGTATGAATAAAGGTACAGTAAAATGGTTTAATTCAGATAAAGGTTTTGGGTTCATTACAGGAGAAGATGGTCAAGATGTCTTTGCTCATTTTTCAGCGATTCAAGCGGATGGATTTAAATCTTTAGATGAAGGTCAAGCAGTTACTTTTGATACTGAAGAAGGTCAACGCGGTTTGCAAGCTGCTAATATCTATAAAGCATAAAAGTGCCTTTTAACCCGTCTCAACATGTGTGAGGCGGTTTTTTCATACTTCAAAGGAGGGGTAAGAATGAGTTTTTCACAATGGAAACCACAACAACTTTCAATAGAAGGCCAAGCTTTTCATATAGATCAACAGGTCATATTTCGATATAGAAAAAAACAAGCAGCTGGAACAATTATAAAGCTACTCAGCAATTCGGCAGTTGTAACCCTTTCAAATTCAGAAGTGACGAATACTACGGAAAGAACAGTTATAAATTATAAAAATTTAATGAGTAACTGAAATCAATGAAGAATAGATTGAGTTTTTTAATCACGTACTATGTATATGTAAACTGGATAGACGATTGGTTTGAGTGGAGGAATAAAATGCAAAAAGAAGCTATTCATCAGTTAATCGTAAAATTGACACTTAACAAAAATTGGCTTAATGACCCAATGATTGTTAATCAAGTGAAATATCTAGGAGATCAACTTTCTTGTACACGACGTTCTCCGATTAATTAAGGGAATCAATGTTTATTATCTGGATGGTTCTGAAAAAGTGTATACTTCTTTAAAAGGTTGCTGTGAAGGAGAAAAACTCTTCAAAGGAACCATCCAGAAATATATTTTATCTGATTCACCCATAGCAGATGGCAGATATTTCTGTGTCATTCGCTAATCTATAAACTTCTAAATCCGCCACCATAAGTTTAGCGATAAATATTTCTTTTTATTAAGCAGATTAAGGATGAACATTTAGTTCATTAGATACAGATATACAAAAAAACTAGCTATGATCAGCTAGTTAAATTATTTATACATAAGAGAGTTACATCTAGATTTAGCTTCCTCTAAAGTAGAAAATTTTTCGATATCAATATCGTAAATAAATAATTTGAGTTGAATATTGCGCAACTCTTTCAAATTTAGCACAGCAAATGACGTGATCAAAGGTGGTCTCGATTGAAAATCATACAAATTTGTTTTTGCTTTTGATGAATATAAACGGTAGTCCGAACTAAAAACTTCCACTGGATAAAAATTAGTATTCATATTTGAACACCTACTTTCATGGTACTTATCCAGTATAGCACTTAAAAGAAGTCAAAAGTAAAAATAGAAAAAACGTAAGGGATTCCTAAGCATTGCTTCTACATCGTAATTACTTGCAAAAAAGAAATATATAGCGTAGGCTGATTAAGCAACATGCATTAATCTAAGAAGAGTACCGGCACAGAAAACTTGGGGAAGTTTTTCTGGACTGCGCCGAATACTCTTCGTTTTTTTATTTTAACATTATTCTTACTTAATAAGCATTAGAATATGAGAAGTTGCATTTAACTGATTTTATCTATTGCTTAATATTTTAATAGTCTACGTAATGTGAGGAGGTATTTAGTGTAGTATTAGCATAGAGACAAGAGGCTTCTGGTTTCTCTAGAGTTAACTCCATGGTTTATTATAAATAAGAAGAATGAGGAGGAGATTCGATGAATATAAAAAAGCAGCTGAAATGTTTTATTTAAGTGTGGATACACTAAGCTATTATGAGCGTGTTGGCGAGATACCACCCGTTCACCGCCACGAGAGCGGCTACCGAGATTATACTACCAATGATTTAAATTGGATTTATCTAGCAAAAAACTTGCGAAATGCTGGATTGTCGATTGAATCTTTAATTGATTTTGCTCAACTAGCTCAATCACGTGAAGCACAAAATGATGCTATATAGATAGAAGGAAAAATTTGGGAGGTTATCATTCTGGATGAAAAATAAGCGTAGCTATTAAAGAATTTTACATTTAACTGCTGAAAAGGGATGGTAAGATTCTCCAAAAATTGTCAATGAGGTTCAAACGATAGAAACAACTATTTTAGACGGACGCGCTTCGCCCATGAACTATTAGGAGTCAAACGGAATAAGAGTTACTGAATCATAAGAACAATGTCAGAAACTATGCAACGATCAGTGGCTGCGTAGCTAACGAACTACCGTGTCGAGTAATTATTACAAAACTTATTAAGAATAAAAGTAAAGCGGTTCTGTTGCGAAGTTTTTTAATTTCCTGTATTTATTGTAAAATGTAAGAAAAAAGGTTAGTGAGGCTTGAGAGATGAATCATTTTAAAGGCAAACAATTCCAACAAGACGTCATCATTGTCGCTGTTGGTTATTACCTACGTTACAATCTGAGCTATCGTGAAGTTCAGGAATTGCTTTATGACCGTGGAATAAATGTTTGTCACACTACGATTTATCGGTGGGTTCAAGAATACAGTAAAATCCTCTATCATCTCTGGAAAAAGAAAAATAAACAGTCCTTCTATTCGTGGAAAATGGATGAAACCTATATCAAAATTAAGGGGCGTTGGCATTATCTCTATCGAGCGATTGATGCGGACGGTTTAACCTTAGATATCTGGTTACGAAAGAAACGAGATACTCAGGCGGCGTATGCTTTCTTAAAGCGACTCCATAAACAATTTGGACAACCTAGAGTCATCGTAACAGATAAAGCACCCTCTATAGGATCTGCATTTAGAAAGTTACAGAGAAACGGATTATACACCAAAACAGAGCATCGAACTGTGAAGTATATGAACAATTTAATAGAACAAGATCATAGGCCAATTAAGCGACGGAATAAATTTTATCGAAGTCTCCGGACTGCCTCATCCACGATTAAGGGGATGGAGACCATTCGAGGAATATATAAAAAGAACCGAAGAAATGGAACACTCTTCGGCTTTTCAGTTTCTACTGAAATCAAAATATTAATGGGAATACCTGCTTAGATTGACGGTTGGTCAGAGATAGTGTTTTTGAGTTTCAGACTTTGCAACAGAACCATCGCAGGACATTCCTTCTTGCAATTGGTGGAGTAAGTCTTTGTTGACTGTTCGATTCCACCGTCGCGGCAGCCCGATCTGCAATTGTTCACAATACGAAAATTGAGGGGCAGCTGTTTCGGTACTGCTCTGAGCTTGTGCAAAGTCATCAGAAGAACGAGCTGTTTCAGATGTGGGTTCGGATGTGTGGTTCTCAGTTCTGGAAGAAGAAGCTATAGTTTCAGAATCAGCTGACAAAGATTGAGAAGACGACGTTGCTTCTGGTAAAAAACTGCTCTTGGTGGTGTCATCCATGATTTCGTCAATTAAGGTACAGCCAGTGAGAAAGAGGGAGAGTAACATTAGTAAGGGAAATAAAAAGATGATTTTCATAAGATAGGTTCCTCCAAAATGATTTTCGCTACTTTTCTTTGTTATTTTAATGTTGGTTTTTTATTAGAAAAATCCCGTCAGTTGCTATAAAATAAAAAAGAAAAATGTTTGTATGCCTATTTAGGTTTGGAGGGAGTGTTGTTTAATAAGTGTAACATGTTGCTTCCGTTCTGGCTACTTGATTTCCAATATCCTTTCGTGGTTTTAGTAAAATTGGTATCTGCAGCTTACGATGGTGAAAAGGAAATGTTATAATAGATTTAACTACTCAATAAAAATTTACTATTTAAAAGGCGAACCCTGTTTACTCTTACCAGGTCAACAGGAACCAGCATACCGTTTGCTAAGAATTTATGTAAGGAATGTTTTTTCATAACAAGGAGAGGAGGAAGGAATATGAGCATCTTAAAGCAATGGCAAGCGAAACAACAAACGAGGAAAGAAGCAAAAAAGCAGGCGTTACGTTTAAAAAATGCCAAGCTTCGTGCAGCGGGGAAAGAGCCGTTGAAGGGCTGGGGGAAAATGGTTGATACTGGCATCGGCGGGGCGAACAAAGCAAACCCCATCGATACAAAAGTGTTTTTGGGGGAAAATCAAAAGCGGATCGCAGATGAAACGAAACGGAACAAACAATAAAGAAAACCTCTGCAACAGTTCCTTCGGTGGACTGTTGCAGAGGCTTTTTTAAATATTCAATACTTTGTCTAAGAAGTCTTTGGTACGCTCATGCTTAGGATTGGTAAAGATTTGCTCAGGTGTACCGTCTTCCAAGAAGTTCCCGCCGTCAATAAACATCACACGGTTTGCTACTTCTTTGGCAAAACCCATCTCGTGAGTTACGATCACCATGGTCATTCCTTGTTTTGCCAAATCCTTCATAACATTGAGTACATCGCCAACCATTTCTGGATCGAGTGCGGAGGTTGGTTCATCGAACAACATCACATCGGGATTCATTGCTAAAGCTCTAGCGATCGCCACCCGTTGTTTTTGTCCTCCAGACAGATTGTCAGGGTGCATGTCTTTTTTATCTGCCAAACCGACCGTTTCTAATAAACGAATTGCGTTCTTTTCCGCTTTTTGCCGAGAAGCATTTTTTAGATCCATCGGTGCTAAAATGATATTTTCTAAAACCGACAAGTGAGGGAAGAGATTGAAATGCTGAAACACCATGCCGATATGTTGACGAACAGCATTGATATTGGTGTTTTTATCCATCAGATGTGCGCCGTCAACGATAATATCGCCGCTGGTTGGTTCTTCTAAGCGGTTCAAACAGCGTAAGAACGTCGATTTCCCGGATCCTGAAGGACCGATCACACAAACGACTTCTCCTTCAGCGATTGAAACATTGATATTGTTCAATACGGTATTGTCGCCGTATTTTTTTACAAGATTTTCAACTAAGATTTTTTCTTTCATGCTATTTCACCTTCTTTTCTAAAACTTTTGCAAGTTTCGTTAAAGCTGTGATCACGACTAAGTAAATAATCGCGATGATCAAGTAAACATAGGTACTTTGCGTAGTCCGAGCAACGATGATTTTCCCAGTTTGCAATAATTCTACGACTCCGATAACCGAGATGATCGTTGTATCTTTTAACGAGATAACGAATTGGTTAACGAAAGATGGAATCATGATTTTGATCGCTTGCGGTAAAATGATTTTCTGCATTGTCCGAGTGTAGGTCATCCCCAAACTACGAGAGGCTTCCATCTGACCTTTTGGCACCGCATTGATCCCGCCACGGACGATCTCAGCGATATAGGCACTGGCATTTAAAGTCAATGTAATGACCCCGGCTGCAAAGTCGGGAATCGTGATACCAATGGCATCGGAAAGGCCGAAGAAGATGAAGAAAGCCAATACCATCATAGGAATACCACGAATGATATCAACATAGATCCCTGCAAAAACCCGCAATGCTTTGATTGGAGCAACACTAAATAGTCCAAAAATGATGCCGATCACTAATGCTAAGGCAAAAGAAATCAATGCTAGTAAAAGGGTATTCCATAAACCTTTTAATAAGACGTTATAGTTGTTGCTGATCAAACCAGTGATCGTTGATTCATCCACTCGTTTTTCTGTGGCAGAGCCATCTTCAATGTATTTATTGATGATTTGATCGTACTCGCCAGTCCGTTTCATTTCTTTCAATGCTTCATTGAACATTTGGATCAGTTCAGGATTTTGGCCTTTTTTCACCGCAAAACCGTACTGACCGCCAGATTCTTTTTCAATCGGTGTCACTAGTTTTTGACCTTGGCTGATGGCATATCCAATCACTGGATAATCATCCATCATGGCATCGATTTGTCCGCCGTTAACAGCCGCATATAATTGATCGGCCGCATCATAATATTTGATCGAATAGCCATATTTTTCTTCGTTGGCGATCAAGAAGTCTGCACTTTCTGTCCCCACTTTCGCACCAACGGTTTTTCCATCTAGATCTTCATAGGAATTGATGGAATCATTGCCTTCTTTTACAGCGATCTGAATGCCGCTTTCAAAGTAAGAGTCTGAGAAGTCGTAGGATTGGCGACGCTCATCAGTGATCGTCATCCCAGCGATCATCCCATCTGCTTGGTTACCATCCAAGGCTTGCAAAGCTCCTGAAAAACCGATGAAATTGAATTCAATGTTGAACCCTTGCAATTCTGCCGCCCGATTCATTAAATCAACATCGATCCCTACATACTCATTGTCTTCATTTTGGAATTCAAATGGAGCGAAGGCGGAGTCACTGGCAATTCGGTAAACATCTTTCTTTGGTTCGACTTTCACCATTTCACTGGTGTCTGCATCTGAATCAGACGTTGTGATGTAAGTATTGACGATTTCGTCGTATTTGCCAGAAGCTTTCATGTTGGCTAAACCAGCATTGAATTTTTCAAGTAGTTCTTGATTTTGGCCTTTTCTGACAGCGAATCCGTAAGAAGCACCTTTTTCAGGTTCGCCGACAAGTTTCATCGGTTCGCCGTTGTTGATGGCATAGCCAAGCACTGGATAATCATCAAAAGCGGCTGCCACAGTACCATTGCGTACAGCGCCATACAACCCAGTAGCGTCATCATAAAGTTTGATGTCGTAGCCATATTGGTCTTTATTTTCTTCTAAAAAGCGGGGACTTTCGGTACCGACCTTTGCACCGACCGTTTCGCCCTCAAGATCTTCGTAGCTAGTAATGCTGTCATTGTCCGCAGCTACCGCCATTTGAATCCCACTATCAAAATAAGGATCTGAGAAATCAAACGTTTCTTTACGTTCATCAGTGATGCTCATCCCAGCAATCATGCCATCTAACTGATTTGATTGCACGCCTTGAATGGAGGCGTCAAAACCTAAAGGACGTAAATCAACTGCAAAACCTTGATCTTCAGCGATCGCGTTTAATAAATCTATATCGATCCCAACGTATTCATTATTTTCATTTTGGAATTCGAAAGGAGCAAATGTTAAATCTGTTCCTATCTTATACGTAGTTTCCTCCGCACTTGCTGACTTTACTGATAGCGTAAAAATGCTGATAATCAGCGCGATTAAAGCGAAGGACATGTGTTTTCTTTTCAAGAAAATTCCCCCTTTAGATATAACGTATTTATAGATTATATGGATTATTTCTCCAACACACAAGTCTTTCTCTTTAAAAATATGACAAAATTGCTTAAACCTCACATCAGATGTTAGAAAATCAAACATGTTAAGTTATGCTTAATCGCATGAAACTTTCATAGCAAATGATGGCGAAAGTATGTTCGCTATGATATACTTATTTATGGAAAAGCGGCAGCGAGTTTTTCTTTTTTTGTTGTCGTTTAGAATAATCGAGGGGGAATGAAGATGATCGAAAGAACAACTTCCCATGAATTTGACTTAGTATCAAAATATCAACCAGCTGGGGATCAACCAGAAGCGATCCATCAATTGGTTGACGGGGTGGTCGGTGGAAAAAAAGCACAGATTTTGTTGGGAGCCACTGGGACCGGTAAGACTTATACGATTTCTAATCTAATTAAGGAAGTCAATAAACCGACATTGATCATTGCCCATAATAAAACACTGGCTGGACAATTATATGGCGAGTTCAAGGACTTTTTCCCAAATAATGCGGTCGAGTACTTTGTCAGTTACTATGATTACTATCAACCAGAAGCGTATGTTCCTTCCAGTGATACATACATCGAAAAAGACTCCAGTGTCAACGATGAAATCGATAAGCTGCGTCACTCGGCCACAAGTTCTTTATTAGAGAGAAACGATGTGATCGTTGTAGCTTCTGTCTCTTGTATTTTCGGTTTAGGTTCGCCGATCGAGTATGCCAGACAGGTTGTTTCTTTACGAGTAGGGATGGAAAAGTCTCGCGATCAACTATTAAAAGAATTGATCGAGATCCAATTTGAACGAAACGACATCGATTTTCAACGGGGACGTTTTCGCGTACGTGGCGATGTTGTGGAGATTTTCCCAGCTTCTCGTGATGAGCGAGCGTTACGCATTGAGTTTTTTGGCGATGAAATCGATCGGATTCGTGAAGTCGATGCCTTGACGGGCGAGATCATGAGTGACACCGAACATGTGTCGATCTTTCCAGCAACTCACTTTGTGACCAATGAAGACCATATGGAACATGCGATTGCTTCGATCCAAAGTGAACTCGATGAACGGCTGAAAGTTTTGCGAGCAGAAAATAAGCTGTTGGAAGCACAGCGTTTAGAGCAGCGAACCAACTATGATATTGAAATGATGCGAGAAATGGGGTATACCTCAGGGATCGAAAACTACTCTCGCCACATGGATGGACGAAAAGAAGGCGAACCGCCTTATACGTTATTAGATTTCTTTCCTGATGACTTTCTGATCGTTATTGATGAATCCCACGTGACCATGCCGCAAGTTCGTGGGATGTATAATGGTGACCGTGCTAGAAAACAAATGTTAGTGGATTATGGTTTCCGTTTGCCTTCTGCACTGGATAACCGTCCGCTACGCTTGGAAGAATTTGAGAAGCATGTCAACCAAATCGTCTATGTTTCAGCAACACCTGGACCATATGAATACGATCAAACCGATACCGTCATTCAACAAATCATTCGTCCGACTGGTCTGTTAGATCCGGTGATCGAAGTACGACCGATTATGGGTCAAATTGACGACCTCGTAGGAGAAATCAATGAGCGAGTCGAGCGAAATGAACGGGTCTTTGTTACGACCTTGACGAAAAAAATGTCTGAAGATTTGACGGATTACTTTAAAGAATTAGGGATCAAAGTCAAATACCTGCACAGTGACATCAAAACATTGGAACGAACAGAGATCATTCGCGACCTGCGTCTCGGTGAATTTGATGTACTGGTCGGAATCAACTTATTGCGAGAAGGGTTAGACGTCCCAGAAGTTTCCCTGGTTGCGATCCTTGATGCCGATAAGGAAGGCTTCTTGCGCAGCGAGCGTTCATTAGTCCAAACCATCGGACGAGCAGCTCGTAACTCAGAAGGAAAAGTAATCATGTACGCCGATAAAATGACCGATTCGATGCAGCGAGCGATCGACGAAACAGCGCGACGCCGAAGTATTCAAGAAGCCTATAACGAAGAACATGGAATCGTACCGAAAACCATCATCAAAGAGATTCGCGATCTGATCGCAATCACGAAAGTGGCGGAAGAAACTGGCGAATACACCACGACTTCTTATGAAGAGCTGAGTCGTGAAGAAAAAGCAACCTTGTTGTTGAAATTAGAAAAAGAAATGAAAGATGCTGCGAAAGCACTGGATTTTGAAACGGCTGCTACCTTGAGAGATACTATTCTTGAGCTAAAAGCTGCTGATTAGAAGGAGAAACAATATGGCAAATGATAAAATCGTGATCCATGGGGCACGGGCCCATAATTTAAAAAATATCGATGTGACGATTCCCAGAGACCAGCTCGTTGTTGTAACTGGTCTTTCGGGTTCAGGAAAAAGCTCCTTAGCATTTGATACGTTGTATGCCGAAGGACAGCGCCGATATGTCGAAAGTCTATCGGCGTATGCCCGTCAGTTTTTAGGGCAAATGGATAAACCCGACGTAGATAGCATTGATGGACTTAGTCCAGCGATTTCTATCGATCAAAAAACCACCAGCAAGAACCCGCGATCAACAGTGGGGACGGTTACTGAAATCAATGATTATCTGCGGCTTCTTTACGCCAGAATCGGTCACCCAATCTGTCCCAATGATCATATTGAGATTACTAGTCAGTCGGTTGAGCAGATGGTGGATGAAGTTTTGGCATTACCAGAACGCACCAAGATCCAATTGTTGGCACCTATCGTTTATCAAAAGAAAGGGCAGCACAAAAAAGTCTTCGAACGTATCCAAAGAGAAGGTTATGTTCGGATGCGGGTGGATGGCGAAGTCTATGATGTCTCCGAAGCGCCTGAATTAGAAAAAAATAAAAAGCATGATATTGCCATCATCATTGACCGAATCGTTGTAAAGGAAGGCATCCGTTCTCGTCTGTTTGATTCCTTTGAAGCGGCATTACGTTTAGCTGATGGCTATGCGGTAGTCGATGTGATTGGTCAAGAAGAGATGCTTTTCAGTGAACATTATTCTTGCCCGTATTGTGGCTTTACAGTTGGTGAATTAGAACCACGGCTCTTTTCATTCAATGCGCCTTTTGGTGCTTGTCCAGACTGTGATGGTCTTGGTGTGAAGCTAGAAGTCGATGTCGACCTAGTGATTCCCGATCAAAGCAAAACGTTGCGTGAAGGCGCACTATTACCTTGGAACCCAATCAGTTCACAGTACTATCCGCAAATGCTGGAACAAGCCTGTCAAGAGTTCAATATCGATATGGACACACCCTTTGAAGAGCTACCAGAAGAACACAAAGACATTATTTTGAATGGTTCGAATGGCGAAATTTTCCATTTCCATTATGAGAATGATTTCGGTGGCGTGCGTGATGTTGAGGTAGCTTTTGAAGGAATCTTACCAAATATTAAGCGCCGTTATCATGAAACCAACTCTGATTTCACCCGTGATCAAATGCGTTTGTATATGACGGAATTGACTTGTAAAACTTGTCATGGCTATCGTTTGAACCCTCAAGCGCTGTGCGTGCAAGTCAACGGAAAACACATTGGTGAAATGAGCGAGATGGCAATCAACAATGCGTTGAACTTTGTCGAAGAATTGAAACTATCGGAACAAGAGCAAATGATCGCACGTCCGATCGTGAAAGAAGTCGATGATCGTTTAAGCTTCTTGAAAAATGTCGGATTGGACTATTTAACCTTGAGTCGTGCATCAGGCACACTCTCTGGTGGGGAAGCGCAACGGATTCGTTTGGCAACACAAATCGGCTCCAATTTGTCTGGGGTGCTTTACATTCTTGATGAGCCATCGATCGGTCTTCACCAACGGGATAACGATCGCTTACTAGATTCATTGCGGAAAATGCGTGATCTTGGGAATACCCTGATCGTCGTTGAGCATGACGAAGACACGATGCGGGCAGCGGACTACTTGATCGATGTCGGTCCAGGTGCAGGACACGCAGGTGGTGAGATCGTCGCTGCAGGCACTCCTGATGAAGTCGCATCCAATGCGTCTTCCTTAACAGGTCAGTACTTATCAGGAAAACGACAAATCCCGACACCAACGGAACGCCGCAAAGGCAATGGTGAAAAGATTCGTGTGACCGGTGCTTCTGAGAATAACTTGAAAAACATTTCGGTCGATTTTCCATTAGGAAAGTTCGTCGCCGTTACTGGGGTCTCTGGCTCTGGTAAATCGACATTAGTCAACGAAATTTTGAAAAAAGCCTTGGCGCAAAAAATCAATCGGAATTCGAACAAGCCTGGTCGCTTTAAAACCATTACTGGTTATGAAGCGATTGAGAAATTGATCGATATCGATCAAAGCCCTATCGGTCGGACGCCTCGAAGCAATCCAGCAACGTATACCAGTGTCTTTGATGACATCCGCGATTTATTTGCTAAAACCAATGAGGCGAAAGTCCGTGGTTACAAAAAAGGCCGCTTTAGTTTTAATGTGAAAGGTGGACGCTGTGAAGCATGTAAAGGGGACGGAATCATCAAGATCGAGATGCACTTCTTACCTGATGTCTACGTACCTTGTGAGGTTTGTCATGGCAAACGTTATAACTCAGAAACGTTAGAAGTTCATTACAAAGGAAAAAATATTTCGGAAATCTTAGATATGACCGTGGAAGATGCAGTGGAATTTTTCCAACATATTCCTAAAATCCATCGAAAATTGCAAACGATCGTCGATGTCGGTCTAGGTTATGTCACGATGGGACAACCAGCGACTACTTTGTCTGGTGGGGAAGCGCAACGGATGAAGCTTGCCAGTGAACTGCACAAAAATTCCAATGGCAAGAGTTTTTATATCTTAGATGAACCAACGACTGGTCTGCATACGGATGATATTGCCCGTTTGTTGAAAGTTTTGGAACGATTTGTCGACGCTGGCAATACCGTTTTAGTGATCGAACACAACTTGGATGTCATCAAATCAGCGGACCATGTGATTGATCTAGGTCCAGAAGGTGGCGAAGGCGGTGGAACGATCATTGCAACTGGTACACCAGAAGAAATTGCTGCGGTTTCTGAAAGCTACACCGGTCATTATTTGAAAAAAGTCCTTTAAGCAAGGAAAAGAGCACTCACTTTTTTACTTGTCTGTCAATAGGTTTCGCTAAAGTTTAAGGAAGCGTGAAATATCTGCAAATTTCATGATAAGGGCTTGAAATCAAAATTTTATTTGATAGAATAGCAATAGGTATACGTATATTCGCATTGAATAAACTGCCTATAAGTTCTATCCGTTCAAAGTGGGAGAAAGCAATCAAAGATAGATACTTTGATTGCTTTTTTCTTTGTGGTATTATAATTCTATTGTAATTAAACGAAACGAGAGAGGTCGTTTTTCGTATTCAAAAGAGAGAGTGATTTTTGATGAGTCAGGAAAATTTTCTTCCCATATTATTAGGAAGCGATATGAATGTTTATGGTATGGCCAGAGCATTCCACGAAGCATATGGCATTCAATCAGTTGCTTATGCTGGTGCGGAACTTGCGCCAACCCGCTTTAGTAAAATTGTTAGAATCAATCAAGTGGAAGGTTTTGACCATGATCCAGGATTCACTGAGACGTTGATCAAGTTAGGTAAAAATACTTACAACGATCCTGCCATGAAATATTTATTGATTCCCTGCGGCGATGGCTATGCAGAACTGTTAGCGAAGCATAAAGAAGAATTGAAGCCTTATTATACCTTTATTGCCAATGACTATTCCTTATTAAAACGGTTGATCAATAAAGTCAGTTTTTACGAAGTTTGCGAGGAATATGGCTTGCCTTATCCTAAGACCTTCATTTTAACACCTGAACTGTTGACGGAAGGAACGTTCAAAGGAGAGCTGCCTTTTGATTTTCCTGTGGCTTTGAAACCAGCAAATAGTGTCGCGTGGCTGTCAGTTGATTTTGAAGGGCGCAAAAAAGCCTTCATTATTGACAATCGAACAGAATTTGAAGAAATCGTTTCTCGCATTTATCAAGCGGGTTATCAATATGAAATGATCGTCCAAGATTTTATTCCTGGCGATGACAGCAACATGCGGGTCTTAAATGCCTATGTTGATGAGAATCACGAAGTTCGCGTGATGGGCTTAGGTCATCCTTTGTTAGAGGATCCAACGCCTGGAGCTGTTGGGAATTATGTCGTGATCATTCCAGATGAAAATGATCAAATCTATCAAATGATCCGTAAGTTTTTAAAAGAGATCGAATATGTTGGATTTGCCAATTTTGACTTGAAATATGATGCGCGAGACGGTCAATATAAATTATTTGAAATCAACTTGCGTCAAGGAAGAAGCAGTTTCTTTATTACCTTAAGCGGATTGAATCTGGCGAAGTTCATCACAGAGGATTTAGTCTTCGAAAAACCTTACACAGAAACGGTTTATGGCAAAGCTGACGCGCCTGAAGCGAAATTATGGCTAGGGGTACCAAAAAACATTTTCTTGACTTATGCAAAAGAAAATCCTGCGAAAGAACGCGCAAAAAAATTATTAGCAGAGAATCGCTGGGGAACGACTGTCTTTTACAAAGAAGACTTATCTCTAAAGCGTTGGATTTTATTAAAGAGAATGTTCCATCTGTACAACAAACGATTCAAAACGTATTTCCATACGAAAGAAGGCTAGAAGATGGAGAATTTTTTTAGTATTTTAGGCGGCATGGGAACGTTAGCGACGGAAAGTTTTGTCCGCATTTTAAACCGACGGACACAGACCCATAAAGACCAAGATTACTTGAACTATGTTTTATTCAATCATGCGACAGTCCCGGATCGGACGGCATATATTTTAGACAACACGTTAGAAAACCCTGTTCCATATTTAATGGACGACATCGAAAAACAAAATTTGTTAAAGCCAAATTTTATTGTGTTGACTTGTAACACTGCCCATTATTTTTTTGATGAGCTGCAAGCTGCCACTGAGATCGAGATTTTGCATATGCCTCGTGAGGCTGCGAAAGTCGTTTTTGAAAAAGGCGTCACTGGAAAAGTGGCCTTTCTTGGGACAGAAGGCAGTGTCAAAGCTGGCATCTATGAAAAAGAATTGCGGAAGTTCGGACTTGACGTCTATCTTCCAGAGCCGACGATCCAAAAAAAGGTCAATACATTGATCTATGATCGAATCAAAGAAAATGATCATTTGGATCAAGAACTTTACTTTGAGATACTGGAAGAAGTCACCGAACGTATCGGCTGTGAAAGCGTAGTGCTTGGATGTACCGAGTTGTCCTTGATGGATGAATTTGTGACTGACAATCCTTATCCAGTCGTCGATGCCCAATCGATTTTAGTTGATCGGACGATCGAAAAAGCATTGGCAAATCGCCAAGCAATCTAAAGCTGATAGCGACGTTAGCGGCATTTTTTGAGCTAACGTCTTTTTTTATGCCAGTGTTCCAATGATACGCCCGGCATGATATAATAGAGTTGTTTCAGAAAGACTAACTATATAGAGTCAAGTGAAAATTAGCTAAATCAAAAAAATATTTTATAACAGTTAAGTCCAAAAAATGAGTACAACAAATAGACCTTTCACTATTAGATTTTTTTGATTGTTCAATAGCTAATCGGAAACAATCTTATAAGGTTCATTTTTAGTTAAAATAGCATGAATCACATAACAAAGCTTACGAGAAACAGCACCTAAGGCCGTCAGATGATGCTTTCCCTCAGAAATTTTTTTCTGATAAAACGCGCGAAAAACAGGATCACATTGAGAAGCAACTAGAGCAGCTGAAAACAAGGCTTTTCGTAAGTATGGAGATCCACGCTTGCTCATAACATTATGTGTTGCTTCGTATTGCCCAGATTGGGACACAGACGCGTCTATGCCAGCATAAGCAACCAGTTTTTTCGGATTAGAAAATTTGCGAATGTCTCCAATTTCACCAAGAATTGTCGCGCCATTTATAGGGCCGATTCCAGGGATTGTGAGAATAACAGAGTCTAAATTACTCATTATGCGCTTAATTTCTTTTTCAGTTTCTTTTACTTGGCTTTCGATGAATTTCAATTGTTCAATCATGGAGCGTAATTGAAATGTAAAAGCTTCTTGAGCAAATTTCACTCCAAAGGAGTTAGAAGCTGCTTGCTTCAATTGATCTGCTTTCTCTGGCTTTATTCGGTTCCTGCTTAACTCAGCTAAGTATTGAGCCAACGTTTCTGCCGAAATTTCTTCTAGCTCTATAGGAGAACTAAACTCAAGCAATAACTCTTTAGACGCTTTTCCGAAAATACCTTGTTTAGAAAAAATTGATGCATATTCAGGAAACACTTGATCTAGTACAGCTATGATTTTTCGTTTGAAGTCGCTTGCGGTACCTACTAAATAGGTTCGGTAACGTGAAAGTTGTTTTAACGAAAAAACATTTTCATCAGACAATACTGTTTCTACAAAGGAACCATAACGCATCAAGTCAGCAATCAAAACAGAATCAATAATATCATTTTTTCGTTTTCTGATTTCTGTTCCTTTGCGCCAGCCATCGGTTTGAAGAGGATTCACAACGTGAATCAAAAAGTCTGATTCGTGGAGGTATGAAAAGATGGAGAGCCAATAATGACCCGTAGCTTCCATTCCGACAATAAAGTCAGCGGGAGTCTCTGAATATTTTGAAAGCCGCTCAATCAGGGAATCAGCTCCTTCAGTAGTGTTAGGGAAAGAAAAACCTTTTAGGATCACTTTACCTTCTTCACTCATTAAAGAAGCCACGTGAGTTCGCTTGCCGATATCAATTCCTAAGAAGTACATACATTTGACCTTTCTAAAAAAATATTTTGGATTGAAACCCGCTCAACTGAAAAGCGTCACTACCTTGTACGAGATACGGAGTAAAGCAAAAACTTTCAACATCTAACTCATACGTAATCCACTTATCAGAGAGAGGTGCCAGTCTTTCGATTACGAGCTTCAAAACTCAAGGAGGCAACGGCATAGCCTCTCAATCCAATAAATATATTATCTCAAAATGAATGAGTTAATACCAAATTAAAATAACGATGGTTCATAGGGTTATCCAATCAAAACCGGAAGGTTAAAACCCTAACTCTAATATACAAGGAGTTCTACCTATGACTGAAGTGGATCATTTAGAATTGGTCATTATTACTGGGATGAGCGGAGCCGGCAAAACGGTCGCTATCCAGAGTTTTGAAGATATGGGGTACTTTTGTATCGATAATATGCCCCCAAGCTTGATCCCTAAATTTTGGGAACTGATCAAAGAATCAGGAAAAGTGACAAAAATTGCCTTAGTTGTCGATCTGCGTTCAAGATCGTTTTTTGAAGAAATCCAAAGTATGCTGATCGATATTGAAAACACGAATTTTATCGACACCCGGATGCTCTTTTTAGATGCATCGGACAATGAATTGGTGTCAAGATACAAAGAAACGAGAAGAGCACATCCATTAGCGATGGATGGCTTAGTTACGGAAGGCATTCGCAAAGAGCGAGCGATCTTAAACGATTTGAAGACGCGTGCCAGTATTGTTATCGACACAACGACGCTGACCCCACGGCAATTGAGAGAAAAAATCAATCAAGAATTTCGTGCTTCTCATGAGACAGGGTTTCGTATTGAAATACTTTCGTTTGGCTTCAAGTATGGCTTGCCGATCGATGCTGATATCGTGATGGATGTTCGTTTCTTACCGAATCCCCATTACATTCCAGAGTTGCGTCCCTTAACAGGTAAAGATGAACCCGTGTATGAGTACGTCATGTCTTTTCCAGAAACGGAAGAATTCTATCAGCAATTTAGTACACTGTTGCAAACGATCATGCCAGGCTATGTCAAGGAAGGCAAAAGCAGCTTGACGGTGGCTATCGGCTGTACTGGGGGCCAACACCGTTCAGTTGCATTATCTGAGCGCATCGGTGCGGTTTTGGCAGAAGACTATCGCGTCAATATTACTCATCGCGACAAAGATAAGCGTAAAGAGACGGTGAATCGTTCATGAAAATGAAAACGTACCGGATCAGAAAGCCGAAGATCGTTGTGGTAGGTGGCGGAACTGGGTTACCAGTCATCCTGAAGAGCTTGCGGAATCAGGGTGTCGACATCACAGCGATCGTTACGGTCGCTGATGATGGCGGTAGCAGCGGAGAGATTCGCAATTTGGTTTCCTCTATCTCGCCACCGGGGGATCTGCGCAATGTTTTGGCGGCTCTATCTGATATGCCGCAACTGTATAATGATATTTTTCAATACCGTTTTAAAGCCGAAGACAAATTTTTAGCCAATCATGCCCTGGGGAACTTGATAATTGCGGCGATTGCTGAAATGCGCAGCAGTACCTATGAAGCCATTCAAATTTTGTCAAAAATCATGCATATCGATGGACGAGTTTATCCTTCGTCAGATCTGCCATTGGTGTTGCACGCTGTTTTTAAAGACGGCACCGAAGCGGTAGGAGAGTCCAAGATCGCGGTTGATCGCAAAACGATCGATCGGGTCTTTGTTCGTAATCAAGAAAATAATGATGAGCCGAAAGCAGCTCGTAAAGTTGTTTCTTCAATTATGGAGGCAGATATGATCGTCTTGGGTCCTGGTAGTCTCTTTACTAGTATTTTGCCCAATCTCATGATTAGCGAGATCGGCCAAGCAATGTTGGAAACACAAGCTGAAACGGTTTATATTTGTAATATCATGACCCAGAAAGGTGAAACTGAACACTTTAGTGATGCCGACCATGTGCGGGTCCTGCATAAGCATTTAGGCAAACCCTTTATTGATACGGTGTTAGTCAACACCGAGAAAGTTCCAGAAGGGTATATGGACCCAGAGATTTATGATGAATATCTTGTACAAGTGAAACACGATTTCCAAGGACTGCGAGAAGAAGCCAGCCGTGTCATTTCAGCTGACTTTCTGGAGCTTAGAGATGGCGGAGTTTTTCATGACGGAGATAAAGTGATTGAAGAACTTCTACGTATCGTTTACGGGGCCAAAATCTAAGAAAGGAGGGATTTTTTTATGTCCTTTGCAGCAGAAGTAAAAAAAGAATTGACCGCATTAGAAGTTCATCGCGAACATGCCAAGGCAGAATTGGCCGCTTTGATTCGGATGAATGGGTCATTAAGTATCAACAACCAACAATTTGTTTTAAACGTTCAAACAGAAAACGCGGCGATCGCCAGACGCATCTATTCGTTACTAAAAGATCATTACGACGTGCGCAGCGAATTGCTGGTCCGTCGTAAAATGAAATTAAAAAAGAACAACGTTTACATCGTTCGTTTGAAGCAAGATACACAGCGCGTGCTTTTGGACTTAGATATCATGGACGGGCTGATGTTTCAAAGCCATGTTTCTGATGAGATCATGGGCAATACTCAAAAAATGCGTTCCTATTTACGAGGCGCTTTCATGGCATCTGGGTCCATCAACAATCCAGAAACCAGCCGCTATCATTTAGAGATCTATTCCATCTACGAGGAGCATAACCAAGATATTTGCGATATGCTAAACGCATATGGATTGAATGCCCGTGCATTAGAACGCAGAAATGGGTATATCTCTTACTTGAAAGGCGCTGAGAAAATCGCTGATTTTTTGACACTGATCGGTGCCACCAATTCCATGCTGAAATTCGAGGACGTGCGGATCGTGCGTGATATGCGTAACTCAGTCAACCGTTTGGTGAATTGCGAAACCGCCAATATGAACAAAACGATCGACGCTGCTTCGAAGCAGATCGACAATATCGAATTTATTCAAGATCGAGTTGGCTTGCAAGCTTTACCTGAAAAGCTGCAAGAAATCGCCGAATTGCGTTTGGAACATCCCGAGGTCAGCTTGAAAGAGCTAGGGGAAATGATTCCATCAGGAGCGATCTCGAAATCAGGAATCAATCATCGCATTCGCAAAATCAACGAATTTGCCGATCATCTTCGGGAACAAGTCAGTTAGTCGAATGGAATAAAAATGAATCAAAAAACAGGAGCCGATTTGACGTGGAAGTTCGCGTCAAATCGGCTCCTGTTTTTTGTTAGTGGTTATTCATTGATCAATGCAGTTAATTCCTCAGCAGAGATCGATTCATCAAAAATGTGCCCATCTAAGATAATCGTTGGCACAAATTGAATGTTGGCGTCTTTCGCTTCTTCCACAATTTCTCCTGCGATCGCAGGATGGTTTTGTTCAGATAGCCCTAAGGTATTTTTCGCATATTCTGCCACTTCAGGTAAAGATAAATGCCCCCATTCGTCTTGTGTTTGATAAATTTTTGTGATCTCAGCGATCGTTGCCTGAGGATCTGTACTGGAAACAAAGCGGTGCATCACATTGCCTCGTCGCAATGATTCTTTTTCTTTGTCGAATAATTTGATGACACGGCGTAGTTTCCCAGCTGCGACAGCTTCACTTAAGATCGGTAACGATTCCTCAAACCATTGCCGACAATAAGGACAGCGCAAATTCATAAATTCGACGATCGGTTTAGCGGAAGGGTCTCCGATATGTATCCCTGTTACCGCATTTGTTTCCTGTGCTTTGATGATTGAAATATCCATTAAGATTCCTCCTTTTTCTTTTAGTTTACCGAAGTTTCTACTGAAAGAAAAGCCTCAGGTCTTTTGATTTAAGTCTGTGAAAAGAGGAGGAGAATGAGCTGAATACTATGTATTTAGTTTCACGAAATTAAGAAAAATCCCCTGACTGTGCTTTTATATTCCTTGATTTTCAGCTATAATGAATTGTGTTTTATTGTGCAAAATGATGATTAAAGGAAGTTATATAGATGAGAAAAAGAAAAACAATGGATGGCAATACGGCAGCAGCCTATATTTCCTATGCCTTTACGGAACTTGCGGCGATCTATCCGATAACCCCTAGTTCAACCATGGCTGAATTAGTGGATCAGTGGTCTGCTCAAGGAAAGCATAATCTTTTTGGGCAGCCGGTGAAAGTGGTTGAAATGCAATCTGAAGCAGGGGCGGCCGGTGTGGTTCACGGCTCATTAAAAACGGGCGCCTTAACGACGACCTATACGGCATCCCAGGGACTTTTATTAATGGTACCAAATATGTACAAGATTGCTGGGGAAATGCTGCCAGGCGTCTTTCATGTCGCCAGCCGAGCAGTGACCACCAATGCTTTGAATATTTTTGGAGATCATACCGATGTAATGGCCACCCGACAAACAGGCTTTGCTATGTTAGCGGAAAGCAGTGTTCAAGAAGTAATGGATTTAGCGCCAGTCGCTCATTTAGCAGCTATCGAAGCCAATATCCCATTTTTAAATTTTTTTGATGGGTTTCGAACCAGTCATGAGATTCAAAAAATAGAGGTCTTAGATTATGAGGAATTGGCACAGTTGGTCAATCATGAAAAATTGACTGCCTTTCGACAAAAAGCCATGAACCCGAATCACCCGACGACGAGTGGAACGAATCAAAATCCTGATATCCATTTTCAACAGCGGGAAACGATCAATCAGCATTATCAAACATTGCCTGAGATCGTTCGTTTTTACATGAAAAAAATCAATGCTTTAAGAGGAACCAACTATGATTTAGTGGATTATTATGGTGCTTCGGACGCCGAAGAAGTCATCGTTTCGATGGGGTCCTCAACGCAAACGATCCAGCAGACGGTGGATCATTTATGCGCTTCAGGCCGCAAGGTGGGGGTCTTGTCGATCCATTTGTATCGACCATACCCACTAGAAGTCTTCTTAGAAAAACTTCCTGCTACCGTTAAAAGTATCGCTGTATTGGATCGCAGCAAAGAACCTGGTGCCAATGGCGAGTCATTGCTTTTGGATGTGCAAAGTGCCATGTATGATGCAGCGATTCGGCCGACGATCATTGGTGGACGCTATGGTCTTGGGTCAAAAGATGTGACACCTGATCAAATCGTTGCCGTTTATGACGAATTGCTCAAGCCAAAAGCGAGCCAAAAGAAACGCTTCACCATTGGGATCACGGATGATGTGACGCAAATGTCGTTGCCATCAAAGGGCACGCTAGATCTAACTGATCCATCCACCTTCCAAGCGAAATTCTGGGGATTCGGCTCTGACGGGACCGTCGGGGCAAATAAGTCAGCAATCAAAATCATCGGTGACCATACCGAAAAATATGGACAAGGCTATTTCCATTATGATTCGAAAAAATCTGGTGGTCTAACGGTTTCTCATCTGCGATTTGGGGATACCCCCATTCGTTCTACCTATTTGATCGAACACGCGGATTTCGTTGCGTGTCATACGCCTGCGTATTTGCATACGTATGATTTGCTGAAAGGACTCAAAAAAGGCGGAACCTTTTTATTAAATACGACCTGGTCACAAGAGCAAATCTTAAAAAATTTACCGAAGAAAATGAAACGTTATCTTGCTGAAAACGAGATCCGTTTTTATACCATTAACGCCATGCAGTTGGCAATGGAAGTCGGCTTAGGTGGGCGGATCAATACCGCGATGGAAACAGCCTTCTTTTACTTGGCAAACATCATTCCGACCGAGGAAATCTTGCCGATTTTAAAAGAAGAGGCGCTGAAAAGTTATCGGCACAAATCGATGGCGATCGTTGAAAAGAACCAAGCAGCCATCGATCGCACCATCGAATTATTACAAGAAATCCCTGTTCCAAGCAAGTGGGCAACGATCGAAGTACCGAAGAGGACATCCACTGCTACAACACAATTTGTGCGGGAAATCGTGGAACCCATCAACCGTCAAGAAGGCAACCAACTAAGCGTGGGTACCCTCGTACGAAATCAAATGACTGAAGGGGTGATCCCTGTCGGGACAACAGCGGTTGAGAAGCGGGGCATCGCTGTTGAAGTGCCCGAGTGGCTATCAGATCGCTGTACCATGTGCAATGAGTGTGCTTTTGTCTGTCCTCATGCGGCGATCCGTCCGTTTTTGGCAGATGAAGATGAATTAACCGAAGCACCTGAAGGCTTTATCGTCAGAGAGATGCGAGGCGCGAATGGGCAAAAATATCGAATTCAAGTTTCCGTTGAAGATTGTACAGGTTGCGGCCTTTGTGTGGAAGCATGTCCCGCCAAAGGGAAAGCTTTGACGATGCGTCCTTACGAAGAACAAAAAGAACAAGCTTTAAATTGGGCTTTTGCGATGACTTTACGTCAAAAAGAAAATCCAGCAAAACCAGGAACTGTTTTGGGCTCTCAATTCAATAAACCTTTGTTGGAGTTCTCTGGTGCTTGTGCGGGCTGTGGGGAAACCCCCTATGTGAAACTATTGACCCAAATGTTTGGTGATCGCATGATGATCGCCAATGCGACCGGCTGCTCTTCGATTTGGGGTGGAACCTCACCAGTTTCCCCTTATACAACCAATCACTTAGGACAAGGGCCAGCTTGGTCAAACTCGTTGTTTGAAGACAATGCCGAATATGGCTATGGCATGTTCTTAGCCAACCAAACCCGACGGGAGAAATTAGCGGCCCAGCTGCAGTCGTTGAAAGCCAATGTATCAGAAGAATTGCAGGCTTTGATTGATGATTGGGACCTTCATCGAGAAGAAAGTGCTGGGACGCAACAGCGAGCAGCAAAATTGATCGCCGCCTTAGAAGCTGAAGCTGCCACAGCACCTCAGCTGAACAAAATCTTGCAGGAGAAAGATTTGTTTGTTAAGCCAAGCCAATGGATGATAGGCGGTGACGGCTGGGCATATGATATTGGGTTTGGCGGTATCGATCATGTTCTCGCTTCTGGTGCAGACGTCAATATTCTCGTGTTAGATAATGAAGTCTATTCTAATACAGGGGGGCAAGTCTCTAAAGCGACACCGACTTCGGCCATTGCTAAATTCGCTGCAAGTGGCAAGTTTGTTTCCAAAAAAGATTTAGGAATGATGGCGATGACCTACGGACATGTCTATGTCGCACAAATCGCATCTGGTGCCAATCAAATGCAAACGATCAAAGCCTTTGAAGAAGCCGAGCGGTTCCCAGGACCGTCAATCATCATTGCCTATACGCCATGTATCACCCACGGTCTTGCAGGCGGAATGCGTCAATCCTTGAAAGAAGCACAAGAAGCAGTTGCATCGGGGTATTGGAGTCTCTACCGCTATAACCCGCTGTTGGCAGAAAAAGGGAAACAGCCAATGACACTCGATTTCAAAAAGCCAGCATTTGATCAAATGCCTGCCTTTATGCAGACACAAGTTCGATTTGCATCCTTGCAGTCTGCCAATCCGAATGCGGCGCAAGCGTTGTTTGAAAAAACCGTTTCAGATGCGAAAACTCGTTTCTACAACTATGCCCGCTTAGCAGGTCAAGAAGAAAAAATACGAGCAAAGCTTGAAAAAAAGGTAAGTACTGATGCAGAACAACCAACGGCAGTAAAAACGGAGCGTGTACGAAGAGAAAAACAGCCGTTAAGCGAAGAACAGCTCGCTGAAAGAGCAGCACGGCGTGCAGCGCGCGCAAAGCGCCGTCAGCAAGAGTAATCGCTCGCTGAGGGATGGCCCTGAAAAACGGTTTGACCCGTTTTTTAGGGTCATTTGTTGTTTTTCCTAAGAAATGAGTGCAAGAAGCTCGTTTAGATGAAATCTTCTAAGACCTTTGACAAACAATGATTTCAGGATAATGGTAAACTAAGTAAAAGAGCTGTTTATTTTTTCAAAACTTTTTCATAAATTTGTTTTTTTTCAAATCTTTGAAGAGGTCCTATGTTATACTATTATCTGAAGTCTTAAGAATAAAGGAAGGCTGTTTATGTTGATAAATTTCAGGGATTTTTTTAATTTAGATTATTGGAGAGAATTGCTCTCATTTGATATATTTTCTTGGTCATTTTTTGTAAATGTTTTAGATGTGATCGTTGTTTGGTACTTGGTTTATAAGCTAATCCAGCTTGTGCGAGGAACAAAAGCGATCCAGTTGTTTAAAGGCGTCGGCCTATTCATTGTTCTAAGGTTTTTGGCAGGTATCGTAGGATTAAAGACGCTATCTTGGTTGATGGATCAAGTCATCACATATGGGGTGATCGCCGCGATTGTTATTTTCCAACCAGAAATTCGACGAGGGCTGGAGCATCTTGGCCGTAGCTCTTTCTTCAAGACTTCTAAGAATGAAAAACGACGGGATGAAGTGTTGGTCCAAGCGTTGGACAAAGCTGTTCAATATATGGCAAAACGAAAAATTGGTGCATTGATCACGATCGAACGGACGACGGGGTTAGAAGAATATATTGAAACGGGGATTCCTTTAGATGCGGACGTGACGGGCGAATTACTGATCAATATTTTTATTCCCAATACACCGCTACACGATGGTGCAGTCATCTTAAGAGATGATAAGATCGCTGTTGCTAGTGCCTACTTACCACTGTCAGAAAGTCCGTTGATTCCCAAAGAATTTGGGACGCGCCATCGAGCGGCTGTCGGGATTTCAGAAGTTAGTGATGCGTTGACCATTATCGTCTCAGAGGAGACGGGAGACGTCAGTATTACCCTGAATAATCGGATGCTTACTGAGCTTTCGCGACAAGAGTATCTCGACGTATTGAATCGCGAATTAGTGCCAGAAGAAAAGCCTGGTAAACGCAACTTGCTGCAATCTTTCTTTGAAGGGGTCAACAAAGGAGGAAGAAAATGATCAAGAAAGAACGTCGTCAAAACGTATTTTATGGTATACTAGCGCTGTTCTTTAGTCTGGTTCTGTTTTTCATCGCCAGCGGATCAAGCCTGCAAGTCAACCTTGCAGGAACTTCAAATCCTTATGAGGAAGAGATCGATAATGTACCGATTCAGACCACCTATGACACAGATGAATACTTTATCCAAGGATTTGAAACAACAGTAGACGTGACTTTGTCTAGTCGAAATCGGGTGCAATTGAATGCTGAACGTAGCGAGGAAACGCGGAGCTTTCGAGTAGTTGCTGATTTGACTGGACTTGATGAAGGAACCCATGAGGTCCCTTTAGAAGTGAAAAATCTTAGCTCAAGTGTGACAGCCGAAATCGAACCCAAAACCGTCACTGTGACGATCGAGAAAAAAGTCACCCAAACGTTTACCGTTGAGCCAGTCATCTCGACTGATGGAGCAACGAGTGGTTACGGCGTTGATTCAATGAGTGTTGAACCGCAAGAAGTAGAGATCACTACTGGCGACAAGACACTGGCAGAAATTGACCGAGTGGTAGCGATCGTGAATCCAGATGATATTACTGGCGATTCGATCACGGTGGATGGAACGATCGAGGCTTGGGATAGTGAAAACAATCCTTTAGCGATCATTCCTGAGCCAGATTCGGTCGATGTGGTATTGATGATGGAAGCACCAAGCAAAGAAATTGAATTGTTTGTCACTCAACAGGGGACAACACCAGATGGGATCTCTCATTACATCTACCGGATGAGTAGTATCAGTGCGGTGCTAACAGGACCACAAAGTATTTTGGATGAGACCCAGCAGATCGGTGTCCCAGTGGATGTTAGTGAGATCACAACCACGACCGAACGGACAGTAACGATTCCAGTACCAGAGGGAACAACGATCAATCCAACAGTAGTGACTATCCAAATCACTCCGGTTGCAGAAACAACTACTGAGAATCAATCAAACAATGATGGCGATGAAGCAACGAACAGTGCGAATTCTCAAGCCAATTCTTCGACAGTCGACACGACGCAAGAACAAACAGAGAATTCCGCAAGCAGCACGACGACAAGCAGTTCTTAGTCGTTTGACTGTAGAGAATGAATAAGAGAGGTTATTAAAATGGGAAAATATTTTGGTACTGATGGTGTTAGAGGAGAAGCAAACAAGGAGTTGACACCTGAATTAGCATTTAAATTAGGTCGTTACGGCGGCTATGTATTAAGTCAACATGAAACTGGTGACCGCCGTCCCCGCGTTTTGGTGGGACGGGACACACGGATTTCTGGACAGATGCTAGAAAATGCATTGATTGCTGGACTATTATCTGTCGGGATCGAGGTATTCCAATTAGGTGTTATTTCTACACCGGGTGTTGCGTACTTGACGAAAGTGCAAAAAGCGAGTGCAGGTGTAATGATCTCTGCCTCTCACAATCCTGCACAAGACAATGGCATCAAGTTTTTCGGGAATGATGGCTTTAAATTAGTCGATGAACAAGAAGCTGAAATTGAAGCATTACTTGATGCACCGGAAGATACGCTTCCACGTCCTTCTGCCGATGGCTTAGGAACAGTGGATGAGTTTCCAGAAGGGTTGTTGAAATACTCTCAATTTCTACGTCAAACGATTCCTGATGATTTGGAAGGAATCACGGTGTGTGTTGATGCAGCAAATGGCGCAACAGCAACAAGTGTCAATCGTTTGTTTGCCGATCTAGAAACAGAATTCTTCACAATGGGGACGTCTCCAGACGGGTTGAACATTAATGATGGTGTGGGATCGACTCACCCTGAAGCGTTAGCTGAATTTGTCGTTGAAAAAGGGGCGGATGCTGGTCTTGCGTTTGATGGAGATGGTGATCGGGTCATCGCAGTAGATGAACTAGGAAACATCGTTGATGGCGATAAAATCATGTATATCTGTGCGAAATATTTAGCGGAGCAAAAGCGCTTGAACCAAGGAACGATCGTGACAACAGTCATGAGCAATTTAGGGTTCCATAAAGCAGTGGAAGCAATTGGACTGAAAGATGTCATCACACAAGTCGGTGACCGTTATGTCGTCGAAGAAATGCGTAAAAACGATTATAATTTTGGTGGCGAGCAATCAGGTCACATGATTTTCTTGGATTTCAATACGACAGGTGACGGTTTGCTATCAGGAATTCAACTATTGAATATCATGAAACAAACGGGCAAGAAACTGTCGGAATTAGCAGGAGAGGTAACGATCTATCCACAAAAACTTGTCAACATTCGAGTGACAGATAAAAATGGCGCGATGGATGTTCCAGCTATCCGTAAAATCGTGGAAGAGACAGAAGCAGAAATGAACGGCGAAGGCCGTATCTTGGTTCGTCCTTCAGGAACAGAACCATTGCTTCGGGTGATGGCAGAAGCGCCAACCATTGAAAAAGTCGATTACTATGTTGAAAAAATCGCAGCGGTCGTTCGAGAGGAAATCGGTGCGGAATAAATGAAGAAGTAAGACGATCAAAGATATCCTTTGGTCGTCTTCTTTTGTCTACTTACCAGCAAGAAGCCAACTTGCGAATTAGAGAAACTTGTCAACGAATTTGTCGGCAACGTTTAACAGAGGAGACGCAGTGGGCAAGCCTTGCGAAGGATAGTTGCTTTTAAAAGTCTTTTCGGATTTGTTGTACTGAAAACAAGAAAAAAAAGAACCCCTATGAACGATCGAGTCATCGGACGAGGAGTTCTTTTTATTATACAGAAAATAACCAATTCGGTTTCAATCTTTTAAAAAACTTATTCAACGGTAACGGATTTTGCTAAGTTTCTTGGTTTATCAACGTCGAATCCGCGCTGTAAAGTGGCAAAGTAAGCCAGCAGCTGTGTTGGAACGACTGCCACTAAGCTTGTTACCAATGGGTGAACGTTTGGTAAAATGATTTGATCAGTCGCTTTTGCTAATTCTTGGCTAACGATCACAAGGGTATGAGCCCCACGAGATTCGACTTCTTTCAAATTGCCTCGCGTATGAGAGCCGGTCACTTCTTCCGTGATCACACCGATCACTGGTGTACCTTCTTCGATCAACGCGATGGTGCCGTGTTTTAATTCACCAGCCGCAAAGCCTTCCGCTTGGATATAAGAAATTTCTTTTAATTTCAATGCCGCTTCCATCGATACATAGTAATCATTTCCACGTCCAATGTAAAACGCATTACGGGTTTCGGAAAGGAAATCCTCAGCAAATTGACTGATAACAGCTTTTTCATCCACTAAAGCCTCCATTGCAGAAGCAACGATGCTTAGTTCATGGAAAACATCAAAGTCCAATGCTTCAGGAACAGCTTTTTCATCACCAATGGCTTTTGCTAATAACGTCATCACTGCGATCTGTGCAGTATACGCCTTTGTAGAGGCAACAGCGATTTCTGGACCAGCATGAAGCAATAAGGTATGGTTCGCTTCTCGAGAAAGAGTAGAACCAGCAACGTTGGTAATCGTCAGACTAGGAAGACCTAACTGGTTGATCGTCACTAATACTTGACGGCTATCTGCCGTTTCACCACTTTGTGATAAGAACAAGAAGAAGGGGTTTGCTGACAACAATGGCATGTTGTAGCCAAACTCACTAGATAAATGAACCTCAACAGGGATCTGTGTTAGTTTTTCTAAAATGGCTTTTGCTGCCCAGCCCGCATGATTGCTAGTACCACAAGCAATGATGTAGATCCGATCGCTAGCTAAAAGTTCGCTTTTTAACGCTGGATCGATCACTACTTCACCAGATTCTCCTTGATATTCTTGGATCAAGCGGCGCATCACAGTTGGTTGATCATCGATTTCTTTTAACATGTAGTAAGGGTATGTTCCTTTTTCGATGTCAGTCAGATCTAGTTGTGCTTCATAAGGTTCACGGTACACAAGGTTTCCTTTTGGATCTTCGATTTCGATCGCATCGGCTGTTACGGTCACCATTTCGCCATCTTCGATCTCAACAAAATGAGTCGTTTGATCGAGCATTGCTAAGGCATCGCTGCAGATGACATTGAACCCATCTCCCAAACCGATCAATAAAGGACTTTTGTTTTTGGCAACATAAATGGTTTCTGGATCATTTTTTTCTACTAAGGCAAAGGCATAAGAGCCGCGAATCAAGGACAAAGCTTTTTTAAAGGCTGCTTTGGTCGTGCTGTTGTCTTGCTCCTTCAATGCTTCAATCAAATGAACAACGATTTCCGTATCTGTTTGACCTTCAAATTGGTGGTTGCTTAAATATTCTTGATGAAGCTCTTCAAAGTTTTCGATCACACCGTTATGAACCAACACGAGTGCTTGGTTTGCTGAAGTGTGAGGATGAGCGTTCATTTCTGATGGCTTGCCGTGGGTCGCCCAACGGGTATGTCCGATACCGATCGTTCCTGTTACTTCAGAAGTCACTTTTTCTTCCAAGTTTTTGATTCTTCCTTGGGCTTTAATTAAGTGATCCGAAGTCCGATCAGCGACATAAAGACCTGCTGAGTCATAGCCGCGATACTCTAAGCGTTCCAATCCGTTCAAAATAATTCGTTCTGCATTTGATTTTCCTACGATTCCTACAATTCCACACATAATGATAATCCTACTTTCAAAAAATTTAGTTTGGCATTATGTATTTCTATCTGCGTAGCAAGTCTTTGTCATCACCTTACGATGAGATTTGTTCTTGCCTGTAGAGTGCAGTCCCTAGAGTCATCCGCCGAATGTTTCGATAAACTCTTTCCTCGTCATCTGTTTCCAGATCAGGCGCTATCCTTATTGGTCTATCTATCCTCCTTGTGAGATATTTTATAGAAATACAAGCAATATCATAATATTTATTCCTGTTTCTGTCAACTAAAAGTTATATAAAAATAATTGGTATAGTTATTGGTAAGGTTGATTTGAACCTGTTTAAAGGAAATCAAAACAGCTGACATAGCTTTGTCGAATAAGATTCCCAAGAAATTTCCTCATAAAGCTATGCTTTTTTTTTTAAGTTCGCTACAATAAAAAAGTAAGAAAGTGAGGGAATGAAATGCCAGAATTTGTAAATTGTATGACTTTTTCAGAGCTAAAGAAAATGGTAGCTGCGATAGAAAAAGATCCTAATGTCACAGATGAAACAAAGGTCATGTTGGATACGGGCTGGGACAGCTTGCAAGAAATTTTGCCTGGATCAGTCACCGTGGAAACCGCGCAAACATTCGAAGTCCAGGATGAACTGACAAAGGAATTTTTTGGTGGCTACGTCTTAGCTGAAAAAAGCGAGAAATTTGATGCGGTTGGAGACGAAGAAGCAGTGATCGTCATCAAAAATCTATACTAAAAATGGGAAAGGTGAAAAGTTAGGTGGGAAAATGAATAAAAGAAGATGGATCGCAGCGGCGATCGCAGCAGGGTTATTTATCTGCTCGGGGGTTTTTTCAGTAATCACAAATCGTCCAGAGCAAGAGGAAACTCAAACGCTGCAAGGGTTAAATGCTTTGTTCTACGGAAGTAATGCGATCGAAGAGACAACGTTAGTTGCCGGAGATCAAGACAATCGTATTGTTCGCTTATCTTTAGAAGGAACCATCGCCAGCAGCTCCAGTGGTGGCTTATTCACAACAGAATCTTATGATCATCAGCGATTTTTAGAAGAACTACGGATGATCCAAGAAGATCCAACTATTGGGGGCATCTTGATGGAAGTCAATACCCCAGGAGGCGGCGTCTATGAAAGTGCGGAGATCGCTCGTGAGTTAGCAAAAATCAAAGAGTTAGGGATTCCAATGTATGTCAGTATGAAAAACATGGCAGCCAGTGGCGGTTATTATATCTCGGCAGGTGCTGATAAAATTTTTGCAACGGATGAAACCATTACTGGTTCAATCGGGGTGATCATGTCAGGGCTAAACTATGCTGGCTTATTCGAAAAGCTAGGGATCGAAGACAATACGTATAAAAGTGGCGCACTAAAAGATGTAGGTTCATCAACGAGAAAACCCACAGAAGCCGACAAGGAAGTCTTGCAGACCTATGTCGACAATGCCTATGGTCGGTTCGTAAAAATCGTAGCAGAAGGACGTGGCATGACAGAAGAAGCCGTTAGAAAGATCGCTGATGGCCGCATCTATGATGGGCAGCAAGCAGTGTCCGTTGGTTTAGTGGATGAAATCGGTTTTCCTGAAGATACATTAGCAGCAATGCAAGCAGATCTAGGCTTGGAAGATGCCGAGATTTTCAGCTATGATGTTTCCTCTACTGGATTTGCTTCTACTTGGTTAGGTTCAAGTTTAGCCGAACTGCAAGGATTAAAAGAATCAAACACAGAGCGAGTGATCCAATTGATGGAAAGCCTTGGAACCAGCGATGCTCCGAAACCTCTTTATTACTATGGAGGTGAATGACTATGACAGAGAAAAACAAGTATTCCGCTGGCACATCGTCAAGGGATGACAATCACACAAGTACGTCAATCGATCAAAGGGAACAGCGGGAAACCTCGACACCGTCAACCGGTCATACGGATGTGCCAACTGAGGCACAGGTTTCAGAAACAACCGAACCAGTAAGTGCCAACAAAGCGATGAGGAACGCACAAGTAAATCATCCCGATGATTTTTACCAACAAGTCTTGACGTCTTTTAGGGAAGAAGAGTATACCCAAAGCGAGATCGAGGAAAAACAACAAGCCTGGCAACGGTATGAAGAACCTGAAAAACAGGCAGAAGACAGACGGTTCTTCAATGATTTTCCTAGCTACTTTTTTGCTGGGTTTTGGATTCGTTTCTTTGCTTATCTCGTTGATGTGTTGGTAATCCGAGCGATTACCCAAATAACGATCGGTAGTATCTACAATCTAGCGAATTTAACGGCAACCAATCAGCGGTTCGGCCTTTACAACATCTGTGCCTTAGCAATCTATCTAGGCTATTTTGTTCTAATGACAAAGCTAAATCATGGTCAAACGATTGGAAAAATGCTTTTTGGCATTCGAGTGGTTTCTTTTGTAGAGGAAGAACTCAGCTGGCAAACTGTGTTGATTCGCGAGCTTTGCGGACGCTACGTATTACAATTCAATCTTTTCTTTTATCTTGGTTATTTACCGATCGCCTTTAATAAAAATAAGCAGCAGGCTGCGGATTATTTTGCAGAAACCAGTGTGGTGACCATTAATCTGATCAAAGCTTTCAATAAACAAGTGGATGCCAATCACGTAATGATTGGCGCACAAAACTAACTAGCAGATCAAGCAAGTAGTAAAGGAGGGATCGAGAATGGGCGAGACGATTGATTTCCCAGGACCAAATGAACGGCTTCGGCTGGCGGCAGAAAAAGCCTACCAGTCAAAGGAGTTTTTGCAAGCTTTTTGCCTGTACAATGAACTCTATCAAAAAAATGCCAGTTTTGAGATCAATCAATGGCTGGTTGAATGTCTGCAACAGTTGAATGATTTTGCCAAAGCGTTAGATCTGGCGGAAGACTATTTGGATGATTATCTAAAAGAAACCGACGGGTATTTACAAATTGGTCATCTGCTGATCTTGGATGGTCAGTATTTAAAAGCTCGGCGCTGGCTTACATTAGGTAAAAAAACAAAAATTGCAAGCCGCTATCAGGAACAGTTAGCAAGTGAATTAGCAAAGGTAGAAGAAGTTCAGCAAATTTTAGGACTGGAAGATTTTCATGGGAAACGCAAGCATTTACGTGCATTAGATGAAGCCAATCAACCGGTGAGTGCAACAGAATGGCACGTTTTTACCCAAGCCATTACCAAACCACAATTTGTCACGCTGATGCATGAAACGTTAGCTTCCATCAAAAATCCATATTTACTGCCCAAATTAGTGGATGAGCTCGTGCGTCTTGAAGTGGACGAACCTTTTGAACTGATCGATTACCTTGGGAATATGCAGCGAATCGTTCCGAAAGAGTTAAAACTTTTGCAAGAAGATGCCGCTGTTAAAGCGATCCAGAAAGAGATTGACGAAACGATCGCCCAAGAAGATCCGATTTTAGCAGAAAGCGTCTCAGCAGAGATCAATGATCATTTAGCCATCAGCTACCCATTTTTACCTGCAAAAGAGGAGGCAAAAGCATGGGTGGCAAGCTACATTGAAGATTATCGTGGGTTATTTGAAGAAAAAGAACAGCCAAAAGCAGTGAATGAAATAGAAGAACGCAAACGACACCTACGCAATATCCTACGATTGAGCATTCGCTGAAAGAAAAATTCGCAACTTTCATGGTAAAATGTTTACAATTAAACAACGTTAGTGTACTATTTAAAGGTATGCATGAAGCTATTTCATATGTAAATCAATTAATATTCGGAGGGAAATAAATGACTGCAAAATGGGAAAAAACAGGCACCAATGATGGTGTTTTGACATTTACGATCGCTCAAGCAGAAATCCAAAAAGGCTTGACGACTGCATTCAATAAAGTGAAAGGCAATCTTAACGTACCTGGCTTCCGTAAAGGGAAAGTTTCACGCCAAGTATTTAACCGTATGTACGGCGAAGAAGCGTTGTATGAAGATGCATTGAACGCTGTTCTTCCAGAAGCTTATGAAGCTGCTGTAAAAGAAGCAGGGATCGATCCTGTTGCGCAACCAAAAATCGACGTTGACAGCATGGAAAAAGGCCAAGATTGGGTTATCAAAGCAGAAGTTACTGTAAAACCTGAAGTGAAACTTGGTGATTACAAAGAATTAACAGTTGAAAAACAAGACCGTGAAGTAACAGAAGAAGACGTGGATGCACGCATCAAACGTGAACAAGAAGCACAAGCTGAATTAGTTATCAAAGAAGACGAAGCAGCTGAAAATGGCGACACAGTCGTTATCGACTTTGAAGGCTTCTTAGGGGAAGAAACATTTGAAGGCGGCAAAGGTGAAAACTACTCACTTGAACTTGGCTCAAACTCATTCATCCCTGGTTTTGAAGAACAATTAGTAGGAACAAAAGCTGGTGATAGCAAAGACGTTACCGTTACTTTCCCAGAAGATTATCAAGCAGAAGATTTAGCTGGTAAAGAAGCAGTCTTCAAAGTAACTGTTCACGAAGTAAAAGCAAAAGAACTTCCTGAATTAGATGATGAATTCGCAAAAGACGTTGATGACAGCGTTGAATCATTAGCTGAATTAAAAGAAAAATACCGTGCTGAATTGACTGAAACAAAAGAAAAAGCAGCTGAAGATGCAAAAGATGAAGCTGCGATCCGTCAAGCAGTTGAAAACGCAGAAATCGTTGAATTACCACATTCAATGGTTCATGATGAAGTACACCGTTCAATGGATGAATTCTTGAACAACATGCAACGTCAAGGAATCTCACCAGAAATGTATTATCAATTAACTGGTTCAACTGAAGCAGATCTGCACACACAATTTGAAGGTGAAGCAGAAACCCGCGTGAAAACAAACCTTGTTATTGAAGCAATCGCTAAAGCAGAAGGTTTGGAAGCAACAGAAGAAGATATCGAAAACGAAATCAAAGAACTTTCTGAAGCTTACAACATGCCAGTGGATCAAATCAAACGCGTCTTAACAGAAGACATGTTGAAACATGATATCACGATGAAGAAAGCAGTTGAACTTGTCACAGGTACTGCAAAAGAAGCGTAAGCAAAATGCTTAAAAACGGCGAACATCTAGCGGTGTTTGCCGTTTTTTCTTGGGAGTAAGAGGGGCTAGTTTAACAATTACTAACAAATGATAAGAAAACGTTAGGCAACGTAAAAAGAACTTTTTCTTTCAAAAAAGTTATGATATGATTGTTTAAGACTGCAAAGTTAGTAAACAAAATTCCACTCCTTTAAATAGGTTGGAAAATTTTCAAGGGGTGAACAGTATGTACGATAATACAAACGGTAATGAAGCTGTTCGTTGTTCTTTTTGTGGCAAAACGCAAGAAGAGGTGAAAAAGATCGTTGCAGGTCCTGGGGTCTATATCTGTAATGAATGCATCGATTTGTGTAAAGAAATCATTGATGAAGAGTTTTACGAAGAAGCAATTCGTGAATTTACCGAAGTGCCGAAACCGCAAGAACTACTGAATGTTCTCAATGAATATGTGATTGGACAAGATCGTGCGAAACGGACATTGGCTGTAGCGGTTTACAATCACTACAAACGGGTCAATGTAGAAACGACAGCAGAAGATGTAGAATTACAAAAAAGCAATATTTGCTTGATCGGACCAACAGGTTCTGGGAAAACATTTTTGGCACAAACGTTAGCACGTTCACTAAACGTGCCTTTTGCAATCGCTGATGCAACCAGTTTGACAGAAGCCGGCTATGTCGGTGAAGATGTGGAAAACATTCTTTTGAAACTGTTACAAGCTGCTGATTATAACGTAGAAATGGCAGAAAAAGGAATCATCTATATTGATGAGATCGATAAAATCGCCCGTAAGAGTGAAAATGTATCGATTACTCGTGACGTATCCGGTGAAGGCGTACAGCAAGCATTGCTGAAGATCCTAGAAGGAACGACTGCTAGTGTACCGCCACAAGGTGGACGGAAACATCCACATCAAGAGATGATCCAAATTGATACCACCAATATTCTCTTTATCGTTGGCGGGGCGTTTGACGGAATCGAAACCATCGTTAAAAACCGTTTAGGTGAAAAAACAATTGGTTTTGGCACGAACAATAAGCGTCTTGAAGAAGGCGAAAGTGTGATGCAGCAAATCATTCCTGAAGACTTGCTTAAATTCGGTTTGATTCCTGAATTTATTGGCCGCTTGCCAGTGATGGCTGCCCTAGAGAAATTAACAGTAGATGATTTAGTGCATATTTTGACTGAACCAAAAAATGCGCTGGTCAAACAATACCAAAAGTTAATGGCATTAGATGACACCGAGCTGGAATTTGAGCCAGAGGCTTTGCGTGCCATTGCTGCGCAAGCCATTGAGCGAAATACCGGTGCTCGTGGGTTGCGTTCGATCATCGAGAATATCATGATGGATGTCATGTTCAATGTCCCTTCTGATGAGTCGATCCAAAAAGTCACCATCACGGAAGAAGCGGCAAAAGGACTTGGTGAACCAAAAATCATTTACAATGAAGAGACCAAAAAAGCAGTCTAATCGAGACCAAGTCGGATAGTTTCATTGCTATCCGGCTTTCTTTTTGAAAAAATAGAAAGGAGCGATTCGATGAAAGTACATGATGCTGAAATCGTCATCAGTGCCGTTTCTCCAGCACAATATCCAGCTACACCTTTACCGGAGATTGCCTTAGCAGGCCGCTCAAATGTCGGAAAGTCATCCTTCATCAATACATTGATCAATCGTAAAAATTTAGCCCGTACCTCATCAAAACCTGGGAAGACGCAAACGCTGAACTTTTATTTGATTGAAAATACGTTGCATTTTGTCGATGTCCCCGGCTACGGCTATGCAAAAGTATCGAAAACAGAGCGAGCGAAATGGGGGAAAATGATTGAGACATATCTTGAACAAAGAGAGCAGCTGCGTGCAGTCGTATCTCTTGTTGATTTGCGTCATGCCCCCTCACAAGAAGATATTCAAATGTATGAGTTTTTGAAATACTACGAGATTCCAGTGATCGTGGTCGCCACCAAAGCAGACAAAATCCCTCGTGGGAAATGGAACAAGCATGAAAGCATGATCAAAAAAGCATTATCCTTTGATCCAGCAGATACGTTTATCCTCTTTTCTTCCATTACCAAACAAGGAAAAGAAGAAGCGTGGAAAGCGATTGAAGCAGCAATAAAATAATTATCATTTAGGAAACCGAAGCAAGAAAGTCCTTTGCTTCGGTTTTTCTCATTTTACAGTGGAAATCAGCTGATTTAAGCTATTCTACGCAGCGTAGAGTGCTGAATTTGCTCCATTTTAGCGAAAATCTCCTTGTTATTTGTTAAACTTGTAACAAGGAGGTGTGGTCGAATGCATGAATCATTAAGTAAAAAATTAAAAGAGTATCGATCAAGACATAATTTAACACAGAAGGAATTAGCTGCGAGGTTATTTGTTTCTGATAAGGCCATTTCAAAATGGGAACGAGGAAATGGGTTGCCAGACATCGAGACATTGGTCCGTCTAGCCGATTTATTAGGCACACCAGTGGAAGACCTATTAAAAGAAAAGAAAGAAACCTACTATTATGAATACAAAAGTGAACGGACGGTTCTGCGGCTTCCGTTGATGCACATTTTGATTCCCAATTTATTCTTATTACTGAATCAAGTGACGAGTGTTCGAGCGTTTTTTGTGCTGATGAAAGAGCTACCAACTGCCAGCGGCTGGTTTAGCCTTGGTGTCAAAGCCAAAGGGATTATTGCTTTGGGGGTTGTCAGTTTAGGCTTTTTATCGATTGGCTTATTGTCCTTCGGAATGTTGGGAATTGGGACAGTCAGTATCGGTGTCATTGCAATAGGGAATCTCTGCTTTGGCTTATTAGTTGGGATTGGCAATCTTGCTATCGGTTCGATCGTTGTCGGTAATCTTGGCGTTGGCTGGCTCGCTCTAGCAAATGTCGCAATTGCTTGGATTGGGGTCGCAAATTATGGTGTAGGGAGTTTTATGGCTGTTTTGCCCGCAAATTCATCAACGGAAGATTTTAACCAAGCGATTCAACAACTCTTAGTCTCTGAGATCCCTGACTTGATTAAAACCACTATCTTTGAACCAATGATTCGTTTTACAAGCTCACCGATTTTTGTGGTGATCTTCGTGATGACGATCTTAGCAACCATCTTTTTTATTCTTTGCTTGTTGACCATTGGCTTGGTGCGATTACGTCAAAGCATGTTGTATGAAGAGCTATAAGAAAACCTCTAGATGATGATTCTGATCGTTGAACTTATGTAGCTTCAGTGGCTCATTTTCTATTTCGACAAGTAAAAAAAGGCAAGGGACTGACGCGTCCTTTGCCTTTTTTATTAGTCTGCTTTCTTACTATCTTTAGGTTGTGTTTTTTTCTTTTCATCAGATTCGTTTTTCAAGAAACGCTCAATATCGTTTTCCTGCTTTTTCTTGTCTTTGTCGTTATCGGGAAGAAAGGCAAAATCATCAAACATTTTATCTAGCGAGTCTTCTCGTTGGAATTTTAAGCCCATAGGTTCACCTCCAAGCGCCTTAAGTTTACCACGAACGGTGGTAGATTTCATCAAAAAAAAGCGAAATAGTGTTCAATCGTTTCCCCCTTTACTATAATTAAAGAAAGGGGATAGAAAAGAGGGGTAGCGATGATCAAAACTGAAAAAATCTATGGCTTTCTACAATCAACCCAAATGGAAGCAGCACAGTTGCGTTTGTTGATTGAAAATTGGTTCGCTTTGGTTCGTCTTAGCTATCAGCCGACGGAATACTACTACAATCAGCAAGCAAAGAAACCTTATGATTTGGATGAGGTCAGTCAACTACTGCATAGCGCCCCTGAAAAAATCAATACGGAATTGATTGTGACGGACGGCCAAAATGAGTCCAGTATCCATATCATTCAAGAGGCTGTTTTACAACGGCACCTGTTTACGAAAGACGTATTTTCCACGCAAAAACCCGTGATTTTAAGTTACTTCGATGAAACGATGCAAAGAGATGGCTTGTTCGGCTATTTGCGTTCATATGATGAGTACTTGATGCATAACGTCGAGGGAATCGAGAAAAGGCAAAATTTTCAATCGATTGCTGAAATCAACGCGTTACCGAAGCGGAAAAACTTTGAACAAGAAATCGTCATCGACTGCAATCAGTTTTCTGGTTACGACGTCTTTTACAATGGCTATACACTGACTTCTTGCTGGCGCATGTACTTTTCGGCATTCTACGCGCATATCATTCCTCAGGTGATCATTACTGATGCGCAGCAGGTGGAGCAAGTGCAGGTAAGAGACCAAGGGGTTGTGATGGTGGAATTGTATCGAGATCCTTTCCAGTGGGATCACGAATTGAATCTATCCTACCAGCGATTGTTTCGCGATCAAACTGGAATCGATCAATTGACTTGGGATAACGGGGTCGGTATTTTGAGAGAACCATATATTGAATATGCCTTTGGCGATCACTTGATCCAAACCATCCAATACCAAAATGATCGACTGCAGCCAACAACAAAACGAAGCGCGACACATTTTGTCACCAGAAGCTTCGACCTCGTGAACGAAGAGTATCAAGAGCGGAGAGTGAAAGGGTATTTGAATGCCCAAGCGTATTTTCCTTGGGTGGATCAAGAGCGGTTGCGCATGATGGATTATATCGTATTAAAGCCAGAACTAACGATAGACGATGGAGTAGAGGCTTATTCATTCTATATTCGTAGCCATCTTGAGATTGAATATTCAGAGGATCGTTTTAAAGACTATACTGCTTGCCTGCAATTTTATTTGCCGGAGACTGCTTTGAAGCACTTACCGCTAGATGCTTTGAAAGCGGCCATGCCTGATGTTCATTTTGGCTATCTGCACCGCACGCGCAAATATACATGGGTCAATCTAAAGAAGGATGGGAAAAAACTACGAGTGTATTTTATGAACACCCAAAAGCTAGTCGAGCAGCAGCTTTTTACCAATCAAGAATGAAAAAGACCCGCAAGTGAAGCGACCCCCAAAAGTTAGACCAAAAAATCTAACTTTTGGGGGTCGTTATTTGTATGGCAAAATATCCTTTTGAATTAAAACTAAAAATCGTTAAAGAATATCTTAGTGGCGTGGGCGGATATCGGTATCTTGCCAACAAATACGGTATTTCAAGCAAGTCTCAAGTAAGTAATTGGGTGAATGCCTATCGTGAATACGGAGAGGAAGGTCTATTGAGAAAGCATCAAAATCAGAAATATTCTGTTCAATTTAAGTTAAATGCGCTAGAGTTATATCAAACAAGTGAGATGTCCTATCGAGAAGTTGCTAGCACTTTAGAAATGAACAACCCTGCGCTTATTGCCAATTGGATGCGTAATTTCAGAGAAGCAGGTATTGAGGGGCTCTCAAAAGAGAAAGGGCGACCACTTACTTTGACTAGAAAAAAAGAAAACAAAAAAGAAAATACAACAACTGAAGAACGCGAGCGTATCAAGGCATTAGAAAAGCAAGTCCGATCCCTTCAAATTGAGAATGCCTTTTTAAAAGAGTTGAGGAAGCTGCGAAAACAGGAAGCCCAGCAAAGACGCAAGAATCAATCGCACGAATCATCGCCAGCCTCCGAGGATCATTCAAACTAGTTGAGCTTCTTGAAACATTGAAATTTCCTAAAGCAACCTATATGTATTGGCAGAAACGGTTTGACAGACCAAACCCAGACCAAGAAATTGAAGAAAAAATGCTTGAAATTCGCAAAGAGCATAAAGACTATGGCTGTCTGCGACTAAAAAAAGAATTAGAGAATCAAGGGATTCATGTCAATAAAAAGAAGATTCAACGCCTGATAAAAAAACTAGGTATCGAAGTAAAGTCTTACACTCGAAAATCTCGACGGTACAATTCTTATCGTGGGAAGGTTGGTACTGTCGCCAAAAATCGTATTCATCGTCGGTTTTATACAAATATCTGTCACCAAAAAATTACAACTGACACCACAGAGTTTAAGTATTATGAAGTAGACACCACAGGTGTCGTTCGTCAGAAAAAGCTGTATTTAGATCCTTTCATGGATTTCTACAATAGTGAAATTCTATCTTATCGGATTTCTGAAAAACCAAACGCACTAGCCATAATGGAAGGATTAGAAGAAGCAATCCAGATGACAAATGATTGTCCATTTCGTAGAACCTTCCATTCAGATCAAGGATGGGCCTATCAAATGAATGCTTATAAGAATAAATTGAAGCAGCATAAAATCTTCCAGAGTATGTCTCGTAAAGGGAATTGTTTAGATAACTCACCTATGGAAAACTTCTTTGGTTTATTAAAGCAAGAGATTTTTCATGGAGAAGTCTATCGGAGTTTAGATGAATTGAAAACAAAAATTGACCAATATATCTATTATTACAACCATAAACGCATCAAAAAGAAATTAAATTGGCGAAGTCCGGTTCAGTTTCGAGAAGCTGTAAAAACAGCTGTCTAACAGTTAATCTTATCGTACAAAAAAGGAGTGGATTTCTCCACTCCATAAAAGTCTAACTTTTTGGGGTCACTACAAAGATCACGAGGATCTTGTGGGTCTTTTCAATTAAGCTGTTTGCTCAGGCGCTTTTTTCAACAAACCGAATACGACGCCAGAAACGATCGCACCGATCAAGATGAATAGCAAGAACAAAATTGGTTTAGATAATAATAGGACAACGAAGATCCCACCATGTGGCGCCATCAATTGGATATCAAAGGCACCGACAAGTGCACCAGTCAGGGCAGAACCGACGATAAAGCTTGGGATCGCTCGCAGTGGATCTGCTGCTGCAAATGGAATCGCACCTTCTGTGACGAAGGACAGCCCCATGACGATATTTGTCAAACCTGCTTCTTTTTGGTCTTTTGTAAATTTATTTTTGAACAATAACGTTGCGACAAAGATTGCTAATGGAGGAACCATTCCGCCCGCCATTACAGATGCCATCACGACGCTACCACCTTCAGCAACGGTCGTTGCCAATGTTGCAGTACCAAAAACATAAGCGGCTTTGTTGATTGGGCCGCCTAGATCGGCTGCCATCATCGCTGCTAACAAAGCGCCAAGTAAAGCTGCGTTGGTACCACTTAAGCCAGTCAAGAAGCTGTTCAAACCGTCGTTGATAGCTTTCATTGGCACGTTGATCAGTAACATCAAGAAGCCAGTGATCAATAGGCCGAAAACAGGGTAGAAGAGGATCGTTTTGATTCCTTCTAATGATTTTGGTAAGCCTTTGAATAATGAACGTAAGAACTTGATGACGTAACCAGCTAAGAAACCGCCGATCAAGGCACCTAAGAAACCAGCACCACCTGTATTTGCTAACGCACCTGCTGCAAAACCGACGATCAATCCAGGTCGGTCACTGATACTTGAAGCGATAAATCCAGCTAAGACAGGTAGCATAAAACCAAATGCCGCGCTACCGATTTGATTGAACCAAGAAGCTGCTTGGTTGTAGTTTCCTAATTGACTCAAGGCATCTTGAGGGACACCCATGAACTGGTCCACCATGAAGGAAATAGCGATCATGATTCCACCGGCAATAACAAATGGCAGCATATGAGAAACACCATTCATCAAATCTTTATAGATTCGTTGACCGACTGAACCATCAGCAGAAGCATCCTCTTTATCAGAAGCTTGGCCGCTACCATGAAAAACAGGAGCAGTTCCGCTCATTGCTTCATTGATTAATTGCTCGGTTTTACGGATACCATCACTGACAGGACGGTTTACTAAATGTTTGCCGTCAAAGCGATCCATTTCTACTTTTTTATCAGCAGCTACGATTACACCAGTAGCTCGGGCGATATCAGCTTCTGTTAAACGATTTTTGATTCCTTCTGAACCATTTGTTTCAACTTTGATGTCAACACCAAGCTCTTTGGCTTTCTTTTTCAAAGCATCTTCTGCCATATAGGTATGGGCGATCCCTGTCGGGCAAGCTGTAACTGCGACGATATAGGGACGTTCGCTAGCAGGTGCTGCTTCTTGGTTTGCCGCTTCTTCTGCTAAAGCATCGGCTTCTTGCTGTGCCTCAGCTTCTGAGAAAAGTTGCTGTACTTGATCAGCAGTCGTCGCTGTTTTTAATTTAGCAACGAAATCTGGATCGATCAATAAGCGCGATAGCGCTGCTAATGCTTGTAAATGAGTATCATTTGCTCCTTCTGGTGCTGCGATCATAAAGAAGAGGTACGTTGGTTGTCCATCTAACGCCTCATAGTCGACACCCGCATTACTTTTTGCGAATAAGACCGTCGCTTCTTTGACAGCACTGTTTTTGGCATGGGGCATTGCGATGCCGTCACCTAGCCCTGTTGATGTTTGAGCTTCTCGAGCAAGAATTCCTTCTTTGTAGACTTCGATATCTGAAATTCGTCCGACAGCATATAATTTTGCGACCATTTCATCAATGGCACCTTTTTTATCTGTTGCTTGCAAGTCCATGATCATGGCATCTTTCAGCATCAACTCATTGATTTTCATTTTTTCCATCCTCCTATAGATTCACTTGTTCAATTCTGACTTCCGGTAATAATTCTTCGATAAATGATGCTTCAGCTAAATCATCTGAAAACGCAGTGGCACTGCCACAAGCGATCCCCCATTTGAATGCTTCAACCACATCTTTGGTCTTTGCATAACGCCCAATGAATCCAGCAATCATGGAATCTCCAGCGCCAACTGAATTTTTCAAAGGTCGTTTCAACACATTGGATCGATAGATCTCATTGCCAGTAAAGAGCAGGGCGCCATCGCCGCCTAGAGAGACGATGACATTTTTAGCGCCATCCTTTAGCATTCTTTGACCATAAGGCAAAATATCTTCGATTGTTGAAAAAGAAGTTTCATAAAGTTCGGCTAATTCATGATTATTTGGTTTGATCAGCAAAGGCTGATCGGATAAAGCATCAAAAAGTTCCGCGCCGGTCGTATCAATGACAAATTCCGCACCCGCTTCTTTAACGATTTTGATCAATTCTTTATAAAAGTCAGCTGGAAGACCAGCTGGTTTACTTCCTGATAGGATGACGATGTCTTCGGCAGAAAGAGCGGCTAATTGGTGTTTCAATTCAGCGATTTCTTGCTGACGAATGACTGGACCAAGGCCGTTGATTTCTGTTTCTTCGCCGGATTTTAGTTTGATATTGATCCGGGTATCGGCAGCGACTTGCGTAAAGTTGCTGTTGATTTCCTCTTTGGTCAGCCACTCTTCAATAAAACGACCAGTAAATCCGCCAACAAAACCAAGGGCAGTCGAGGCGATGCCAATTCGATTCAAAATCCGTGAGACATTGATTCCTTTACCGCCAGGTAGTTTAAAGTCTTGTTTCATTCGATTAAGGGCACCGATCTCCAAATGATCGACGTGGACGATAAAGTCGATCGATGGATTGAGTGTTACTGTGTAAATCATTGTATTACCTCCATAATGGTTGTTTTTGCTCTGAATTTCGCTAAATAGTTTTTGGGACAATAATCGGTGATGATCGTAGCCCCTTCGATAAAAGCAACTTGAGCAAAAGTTGTTTGCTGAAATTTGGAATGGTCTAGCAAGACATAGGCTTGTTGACTGTGCTCTAAAGCGATCTGCTTGATCAGGGCTTCTTCTGGATCAGGTGTTGTGAATCCTGCTTCCGAATGAGCACCATTCATGCCCATAAAGCAACGATTAAAGCGTAGTTTTCGCAGTTGTTCACCCGCATTGATCCCTAACACAGCGTTGGTCGATATCTTAATGGTTCCCCCTAATATCATGGTGTCGATCCCGTGATCGATCAATAGGGAAGCGTGTTTGACGGAGTTTGTGACCACCTTAAGGCCTGTGATAGCCGATAGGAAAGGAATCATTTCGAGGGTCGTTGTGCCAGCATCTAAGTAAATGACTTCACCATTTTTGATCGTCTGGGCAGCTGCTCTTGCTATCTTTTGCTTTTCCGTTTGAAACTTCGCCGTTTTTTCTGACATGTTTGGTTCGAAGCCTAATTGCTGACTTTTCTTGGCTCCGCCGTGAATTCTGACTAAAAATCCTTTGTCTTCCAACTCTTGCAGGTCTCGACGGATCGTTGATTCTGAAGCATCCAACAGTTGAATCAGTTCACTGACCTTGACGATCTCTTCTTGTTCCAATCGTGCCAAAATCGCTTGATGACGCTCCTCTGTAAGCATTTTCATCACCTCTTCACTTGCCATGATACCATATGATTCGTTCAAAATCAATCATAAACAGTAAAAAACATTCAAAATGAAAGCGTGAATAAATGGAATCGGTCATAAACGGTCATGATAACCGTCATTTTGATTTAATAGCTATCCTTATATTTGACAATTTTTACTATTATTTGGCTTAATTGAAGTAAGGGGGGATAAATAAATGAATAACAAAGTCATTTTACAAGGGTTCGAATGGGACCTGCCGGCAGATAGCCAGCACTGGAACAAATTGAAAGAAATGAGTAAAGAAATCAAAGAGTATGGATTTACCGCAATTTGGCTGCCGCCTGCCTATAAAGGGACAGCTGGGTCCGAAGACGTTGGGTATGGTGTCTATGATTATTATGATCTAGGCGAATTCGATCAAAAGGGGTCAGTGCCAACAAAATATGGGACAAAGGATGAATACCTCGAAGCCATCAAAGCACTGCAAGAACAAGGAATAGAGGTTTATGCCGACATCGTTTTCAATCACTTGATTGGTGCCGATGAAAAAGAAGTCGTTCCAGCGGTTAAATACAATACCGAAAACCGTAATGAACCGATCAGTGATGAGGAAGAAATCGAAGCTTGGACCAAGTTCACATTCCCAGGACGTCAGGGGACGTACAATGATTACGTTTGGACGTGGCATAATTTTTCTGGTGTCGATTATGATGATCGCAACAAAGACCACGGGATTTTTAACTTCGCTGATAAGGGCTGGGAAAACCAAGTGGATGATGAGATGGGCAATTACGACTATTTAATGGGCTGTGATTTGGACATGGAAAATCCCGAAACAGTGGGACAACTCAATAAATGGGGCCAATGGTACCAAGAACTGACCGGCGTTGACGGGTATCGACTAGATGCGGTCAAACACATTGAGTTCAACTATTATGCGGATTGGATCTTAAACCGACGTGAGGAAAAAGGCAAACCACTATTTGTTGTCGGAGAATATTGGTCAGGGGATCTGCCAAAATTAGAAGAGTATTTAGATTCTTCAGGAAATTTGATTTATTTATTTGATGTGCCATTGCACTACAATTTATATGAAGCATCTCACTCAAATGGCGAATACGATATGAGCCAAATTTTTGCAGGGACGTTGACCGCCGCTCGCGAAGATTATGCAGTGACTTTTGTGGATAATCATGACACGCAGGTTGGGCAAAGTTTACAATCTTGGATAGACGGATGGTTCAAAGTCCATGCCTATTCATTGATCCTTTTACGTAAAGCTGGCGTACCAGTAGTTTTCTGGGGGGATTTATTTGGGATTCCCGCGCAAGAAATCGCCCCTGTCGGGGATGCACTGGTCCATATGCTGAAACTTCGGGAGAAGCTTGCATTCGGGAATCAAGTCGATTATTTCGATGATCCTAATTGCATTGGCTGGGTATTAACTGGCGATTATGAACATGAGCTTTCTGGATTAGCGGTCGTGATGACCAATGCCCAAGGAGCGGAAAAAGAAATGACTATCAGTGCGATCCATGGTGGAGAGACATTCGTGGATATATTAAAGAATAATGAAGCGAAAGTTGTTTTAGATGATACCGGAAAAGGTGTTTTCCCGGTCAATGATGGGCAAGTCTCGATTTATGTAAATGAAAAACTAGTGGAGAAGTACTTTAGTTAACCAAAATCTTCAAACGAATAAAAAGGCTGGTAGGTTTACAGCCTTTTTATTATGTAAACAAATCAAGCCTGCTTTCTCTTGAAAAAATCGCATGAATCGTAAGGGAAAAAATCAAAGCGCTTTTAATTAAAAGTTTTCAAAGCGTTCGGTTTTCCCCTTTCCCGGATAATGCTATAATTGAGAAGATTGAGAAAGAAAGGATGTTTAAAATCATGTCATCCAAAAGTGAATTACTTGAACGCATGAATCCACGGCAAAAAGAAGCCGTTATGCATACGGAAGGACCGTTGCTGCTGATGGCAGGGGCAGGAAGCGGGAAGACCCGTGTCCTAACCCACCGAATCGCTTATTTAATAGAAGAAAAAAATGTAAATCCATGGAATATTTTAGCCATCACATTTACCAATAAAGCGGCACGTGAAATGAAAGAACGGGTCAGTCAACTATTAGGATCGGGTGGTGAAGACGTTTGGGTTTCAACCTTCCACTCGATGTGTGTCAGAATCTTGCGCAGGGATGTTGATCGTATCGGTTATTCAAAGAATTTTACCATCATTGACTCTTCTGAGCAAAATACCCTGATGAAACGGGTATTAAAAGAATTGAATATCGATCCCAAAAAATATGATCCTCGTTCTATTTTGGGAACGATCTCTCATGCCAAGAACGAGCTGTTGACACCTGAAGCTTACCAAGCCATGGAAGGTAGTCTATTTGAGCAGATCGTAGGTCGTTGCTATGAAAAATATCAAAAAGAGTTGCGCAACAATCAATGCATGGACTTTGATGATTTAATCATGAATACGATCCGCCTCTTCCAAGACAATGAAGATGCGCTGCAATTTTATCAACGGAAATTCCACTATATCCATGTCGATGAATACCAAGATACCAACCACGCCCAATACACGCTGGTCAATTTATTGGCCGCTCGTTTTCGAAATCTTTGTGTTGTTGGAGATGCGGACCAAAGTATTTATGGTTGGCGTGGTGCCAACATGCAAAATATTTTAGACTTTGAAAAGGACTATCCAGATGCCGCAACGATTTTGTTAGAGCAAAACTATCGTTCAACGCAAACGATTTTAAATGCGGCAAACCAAGTAATCAAAAATAACCGCAACCGTCCAGATAAAAATCTGTGGACAGAAAATCGTGATGGGGAAAAGATCACTTATTATCGCGGGGATAGTGAACGAGATGAAGCGCGATTTATCGTCAGTGAAATGCAGAAACAAATTGCAGAAAAGAACCGTAAATTCGGTGATTTTGCGATATTGTATCGGACCAATGCCCAGTCACGGATCATTGAAGAAATGCTTTTAAAAGCCAACGTTCCTTATACGATGGTCGGCGGCAGAAAATTCTATGACCGCAAAGAAATCCGTGATATTTTGGCATATTTATCGGCGATCGCCAATCCGCGAGATTCCATCAGCTTGGAACGAATCATCAATGTACCAAAACGTGGGATCGGTGCGACATCCGTCGAGAAACTACGAGCGTTTGCGAATCTTCATGAATGGTCATTGTTAGAAGCAGCCATGAACGTCGAGTTAGCGAATATTTCTGGAAAGGCTGGCAAAGAATTAGGAAGCTTTGGGATGATGATGGATGGCTTCGCCCAGATGGTTCCTTACCTATCAGTAACCGAACTGACGAAAGAAATATTAGAAAAAACGGGTTATCGTCAAGAGTTAGTCAACCAGAATAATTTAGAAGCACAAGCTAGACTTGAAAACTTGGAAGAATTTTTATCGGTTACCCAAGAATTCGACAAACGATTTGAGGCGCAAAACGAAGACGATGCAGATGCACCAGATGAGAAGTTGAGTGTTTTCTTAAATGACTTAGCTTTATTGTCAGACGTCGATAGTTATGAAGAAGAAAGTAGTCAAGTGACTTTGATGACCTTACATGCTGCAAAAGGACTAGAGTTTCCAGTGGTATTTTTGATTGGGTTGGAAGAAAATATCTTCCCGCTTTCTCGTGCCTTAATGGAAGAAAGCGAGCTCGAAGAAGAACGGCGCCTTGCTTACGTGGGAATCACTCGTGCCGAGGAAGAGCTCTTTATGACCAACGCTTTTTCCAGAACATTATACGGTCGGACCCAATACAATCGTCCGTCTCGGTTTATCGAAGAGATCGAACAAGATCTGCTGCAATCATTAGGCGAGCGTTCACAGCCGAAAGCTGCTGCACCGTTTCAACCAAAAGTGTTCAAACCGAGCTATACACAACCGCGTCAAACGACCGTCGCTTCTAAACAACAGACTTCTGCAGCTGGTAATACATGGCAAGTAGGCGAGAAAGTACAACATAAAAAATGGGGAATCGGTACGGTCGTTCGGACGACTGGCAGCGCGCAAGATGTTGAATTAGATGTGGCGTTCCCACAACAAGGCGTCAAACGATTGTTGGCGGCCTTTGCGCCGATTGAAAAAGTTGAAAAATAAGGAGGATATTAGGATGGATGTCCCTTTAAAAGAAATCCAATCACGAGCAGAAGAGCTGCGCACACAATTAAATCAGTATGCTTACGAATACTATGTAAAAGATCAGCCTTCCGTGGAAGATTATCTCTATGATCAGCTGTATGCAGAACTGGTTGAAATTGAAACCAATTATCCGCAGCTAGTAACCGAAGACTCACCCACCCAACGAGTAGGCGGTATCATTTTACCTGGCTTTGAAAAGGTCACGCATGATATTCCGCTGTATAGCCTGAATGATGTCTTTGACAAAGAAGGAATCGTGGCTTTTGATGCCCGTGTTCAAAAAGCACTGGGGAAAGCGGTAGATTATGTCTGCGAGTTAAAGATCGATGGATTGTCAATTTCCTTGAAATATGAAGAAGGGCGCTTTGTTCGGGGAGCAACTCGAGGAGATGGTACGGTAGGTGAAAACATTACAGAAAACCTAAAGACCGTCAAATCGATTCCACTGAAATTAGAAGAACCGATCTCGTTGGAAGTTCGCGGCGAATGCTATATGCCAAAGGCTTCGTTTTTGAAATTGAATCAACAGCGAGAAGAAGAAGGGGCGGAAGTTTTTGCCAATCCTAGAAACGCAGCGGCTGGAAGCTTGCGACAATTAGACACACGGATCGCAGCCCAAAGAAACTTAAGCACCTTCTTGTACACACTAGCTGACTTTGGACCAATTGAAGCCAATGATCAATTTTCAGCATTGAATGAACTGGATCAATTAGGCTTTCGTACAAATCACGAACGCAGAGTGTGTCACACCATCGATGAGGTTTGGGCATATATCGAAGAGTTTCATGACAAGCGCAGTGAGCTTCCCTATGAGATTGACGGCGTAGTCATCAAAGTCAATAATTTCAAAGATCAAGATGCGCTAGGCTTTACCGTAAAAGCACCCCGATGGGCGGCGGCATATAAGTTTCCACCGGAAGAAGCGGAAACAGTGATCGAAACGATCGAATGGACCGTGGGACGGACGGGTGTTGTGACACCGACCGCTGTTATGACCCCTGTTCGTGTTGCTGGAACGACGGTCAGCCGTGCCAGTCTCCATAATGTAGATTTCATTAAAATGAAAGACATCCGCATTGGCGATTCGGTCATCATCTATAAGGCGGGGGACATTATTCCAGAGGTTGCGAAAGTCTTGGAAGAAAAACGAACAGAAGCAAGTCAACCCTTTGAATCGCCTACACATTGTCCCGAATGTGGGAGTGAGCTGATCCATTTAGATGAAGAAGTTGCCTTGCGTTGTATCAATCCAAAGTGTCCAGCACAGATCAAAGAAGGACTCAGCCATTTCGTTTCACGGAATGCTATGAACATTGACGGTTTAGGGCCCCGTGTTTTAGAGCAAATGTTCGATAAATCCTTAGTTAAAGATGTGGCCGACTTGTACTTTTTAACAGAAGAACAATTGTTGACCCTTGATAAAATCAAAGAGAAATCAGCCAATAACCTGTTGCGGGCGATTCATCAAAGTAAAGGAAATTCGGTTGAACGTTTGATTTTTGGGCTAGGCATCCGTCATGTCGGTGCGAAAGCGGCTCGGATTTTAGCAGAACATTTCGGTGATCTGCGGGCGCTCAGCAAAGCCAAGGAAGAAGAAATCATTTCGCTAGAAGCTATCGGCGCAACGATTGCTGAAAGTGTCGTTACGTATTTTGACAATCAAGAAGTTCACGACCTGTTAGATGAACTTGAAAGAGCGGGTGTCAACTTTGCTTATTTGGGGCTTAGAAATGAACAGTTGGAAGACGTCGAATCACCATTTAAAGAGAAAACCGTCGTTTTAACAGGAAAATTAAGTCACTTCACTCGTGAAGAAGCCAAGGAACGAATTGAAAATCTCGGTGGGAAGGTAACAGGGAGTGTATCGAAAAAGACCGATATCGTTGTTGCTGGGGAAGAGGCAGGCAGCAAACTGACCAAAGCACAATCCCTAGGTGTCACCGTTTGGGATGAAGCTCAAATGGTGGCTGCGATCGAAGGCAGTCATTCGGCAGATCAATAACCTTTAAGCATTGTCACAGACGAGAAGCAGTTGTTTTTTCTTGTCTAATTGAAATCATTTCTTCCCTGCACTACGAGGAAAGAAATGATTTCTGCTTTTATTTGCAATTATATTTGATAATTTTCAAATTCTATTTCATGATTTGTTAAAAAAATGATACAATACATTGGAAAAACGTAAACATAGATTACGGATACGAGAAAGAGGAGGATTTTATGGCGATCAGCGAAGAACAAGTCAAACACGTTGCCAAACTAGCAAAACTTTCATTCTCAGACAATGAATTACATGAGTTTACCTCTCAGCTAGGGAAAATTATTGATATGGTTGAAACACTTGAAGAAGTGGACACCACAGGAGTACCATTCACATCGAATGTCGCAGAAACGATCAACGTGATGCGTGAAGATGTAACGACCGGCGGCTGGGACCGTGATGAATTAATGAAAAATGTTCCAGAATCCGAAGAAGGCTTTATCAAAGTGCCTGCAATCATTGATAATGGGGAGGCGGGTGCCTAATGACTGAATTATATAAAAAAAGCTTAGAAGAATTACACAGCTTATTAGTGTCAAAGGAAATTACTGCGACAGACTTAACGAGCGAAACCTTTGCTCGCATTAAAGAAACAGAGCCGAAAGTCGATGCGTTTCTAGCGTTGAATGAAGAAAAAGCGCAGGAATTGGCACAAGCCATCGATCAAAAAGGCATCACTGAAAGCAATGTGTTGGCGGGAATTCCAATCGGAATCAAAGACAACATCGTTACCAAAGATTTGCGGACAACAGCTGCTTCAAAAATCTTAGGTAATTTTGATCCAATTTACGATGCGACCGTTATGGACAAAGTTTACCAAGCAGACATGATTCCAGTTGGTAAGTTAAATATGGATGAATTTGCCATGGGCGCAAGTACCGAAACATCGTTCTTTAAGAAAACGAAAAACGCTTGGGACGAAACAAAAGTACCTGGTGGTTCATCTGGTGGCTCGGCAGCTGCCGTTGCAGCTGGACAAGTCCCCCTATCATTAGGTAGCGATACGGGTGGTTCGATTCGTCAACCAGCAGCTTTCAATGGGATCGTCGGGATGAAGCCAACCTACGGACGGGTTTCTCGTTTTGGTCTGATCGCGTTTGCATCATCTTTAGATCAAATTGGTCCGATGACGCGTGGTGTGAAAGACAATGCCTTTGCACTAAATGCCATCAGTGGGTTTGATGCGAAAGATAGTACGTCAGCAGGCGCTGCTGTCCCTGATTTTACAGCAGGTTTGACGGGTGATATCAAAGGAATGAAAGTCGCTTTGCCTAAAGAATACTTAGGTGAAGGGATCCAAGCAGGCGTTCGAGAAGCAATCTTAAAAGCAGCGGACACTTTCCGTGCGTTAGGAGCGACTGTGGAAGAAGTCAGCTTGCCACACTCAAAATACGGGGTAGCCGTTTACTATATCATCGCTTCTTCTGAAGCAAGTTCTAATTTGCAACGTTTTGACGGTATTCGTTATGGTTTCCGTTCAGAAAATGTCAGCAATCTAGAAGATGTCTATGTCAATTCTCGCAGTGAAGGATTCGGGGAAGAAGTAAAACGCCGGATCATGTTAGGTACGTTTTCACTAAGTGCTGGCTACTACGATGCCTACTTCAAAAAAGCCGGTCAAGTACGGACGTTGATCAAACAAGATTTCGATAAGGTCTTCAGCCAATACGACTTGATCATTGGCCCAGCATCACCAACGGTAGCATTTGGTATTGGAGAAAACATCAATGATCCGATCACCATGTACTTGAATGATATTTTAACCATTCCTGTCAACTTAGCAGGACTGCCTGGGATGTCGATCCCAGCAGGTTTTTCTGAAGGACTGCCAGTCGGCTTGCAGATCATTGGGAAACATTTTGATGAAGCAACCATGTATAAAGCGGCTTATGCCTTTGAACAAGCAACTGATTTCCACACGAAAAAACCAGTGATTTTAGGAGGGGATAAGGCATGAACTTCGAAACAGTCATTGGGCTTGAAGTCCACGTAGAATTAAAAACAGAATCAAAGATTTTTTCTCCAGCACCTGCTCACTTTGGCGCTGAACCAAATAGCAACACGAATGTGATCGACTGGGGCTATCCAGGTGTTTTACCAGTAATGAACAAAGCGGCTATCGAATTTGGGATGAAAGCTGCGCTCGCGCTGAATTGTGAAATCTCAAAAGAAACGCATTTCGACCGCAAAAACTATTTCTATCCCGACAATCCAAAAGCCTATCAAATTTCGCAATTCGATCAACCGATCGGTCATGATGGGTGGATCGAGATCGAAGTGGAAGGCAAAAAGAAAAAGATTCGCATCGAGCGAGTTCATTTGGAAGAAGATGCTGGGAAAAACATGCACGGCAAAGGCGGTTATTCTTATGTTGATCTAAATCGTCAAGGAACCCCTTTGATCGAGATCGTTTCCGAAGCGGATATGCGTTCACCAGAAGAAGCATATGCGTATCTAGAAGCGTTGCGTTCAATCATCTTGTTTACAGAAGTATCCGATGTGAAGATGGAAGAAGGTTCCATGCGTTGTGATGCGAATATTTCGTTGCGACCTTACGGCCAAGAACAATTCGGAACAAAAACAGAACTGAAAAACTTAAACTCTATGTCCTTCGTGAAAAAAGGGTTGGCATTTGAAGAAAAACGCCAAGCCAAAGTATTGCTTTCTGGAGGCGAGATCCAACAAGAAACTCGTCGTTTTGATGAAGCGACCAGCAAAACCTTATTGATGCGTGTCAAAGAAGGTTCTTCTGATTATCGTTACTTCCCAGAACCAGATATCCCACGGTTTGTGATCGATGATGAATGGATCGAACGTGTACGTCAAAGCTTGCCAGAAATGCCGCAAAAACGTCGTGCCCGTTACATCTCTGAATTGGGCTTACCAGAATATGATGCAATGGTCTTGACTTTATCGAAAGAAATGTCCGATTTCTTTGAAAAAACCATCGATGCTGGTGCTGATCCTAAACAAGCTTCTAACTGGTTGATGGGTGAAGTTTCAGCGTATCTGAACAGCGAGAAATTGGAACTGCCAGAAACGAAATTAACCCCAGACAATTTAGCGGGAATGATTCGTTTGATCGCCGATGGCACGATCAGTTCGAAGATTGCGAAAAAAGTCTTCAAAGAGTTGATCACAAACGGCGGCGACGCTGAAGAAGTCGTAAAAGCCAAAGGATTGATCCAATTATCAGATCCTGCGCAATTACTACCAATGATCAATGAAGTATTAGATAACAACCAACAATCCGTCGATGACTTCAAAAACGGAAAAGACCGCGCAGTCGGTTTCTTAGTTGGTCAAATCATGAAAGCAACCAAAGGACAAGCGAATCCAGGCGTTGTGAACAAGCTGTTGCAAGAAGAACTAGCAAAGCGATAAGAGGCAAGCGATGAAAAGAGCAAGAGTAATCTACAACCCGACATCTGGGAAAGAATTGATTCGAAAAAACTTAGCAGATATTTTAGATGTTTTGGAAACTGGCGGTTATGAGGCGAGTGCATTTGCCACGACCGCTGCGCCATTTTCCGCTCGTGATGAAGCAAGAAGAGCCGGCGAAGCTGGTTTTGATTTGGTGGTAGCTGCCGGTGGGGATGGCACGATCAATGAAGTCGTCAATGGGATCGCTCCTTTAGAAAAGCGACCAAAAATGGCGATCATTCCTGGAGGCACGACCAATGACTACGCACGAGCACTAAAAATTCCCCGTACGGATATCAAAGCAGCTGCGGAAGTGATTTTGAAGCAGCAGACAGTGAAAATGGATGTCGGAAAAACACCTAACACGTATTTTATCAACATTGCTGCTGGTGGGCACTTAACGGAATTGACCTACGATGTTCCTTCTGAACTTAAAAGTGTTTTTGGCTACTTAGCTTATCTAGCAAAAGGAGCGGAATTACTCCCTCGTGTCAAACCAATCAAAATGCATCTAAAGTATGAAGACGGAGAATACATTGGCGGAGCGTCGATGTTCTTTTTAGGGCTGACGAATTCAGTGGGGGGCTTTGAACAGATTGCGCCTGATGCAAAGCTTGACGATGGGAAATTTTCGTTGATCATTGTCAAAACGGCCAATATTTTTGAGATCGTCCACTTAGTCGCTTTAATGATGAATGGTGGAAAACACATCAACGATCGTCGTCTGATTTATACGAAAACATCTTTTCTTGAAGTAGACGCACCAGAACAGGTCAATCGTTTAATGATCAACCTTGATGGCGAATACGGCGGAGATGCTCCTATGCGCTTTGAAAACCTACACAATCATATTGAGTTTTTTGCAAATGTCGATCAAATCCCTGACGATGCGGTCGTTGGTGAGCAAAATTATCAAGAGATGAGCGAAGGTTTTATTAAAGAAGTCGAACGTCTTTCCGATGAGGACATCAATGGGGAGGGCAAGATCGGCGACGAAACAAAGTAAACGATTTTTCTTTTCATGCGAGTTGAAAGAACAGGGACTTTTGGACCTGTTCTTTTTTTAAAACGTAATTGTGGAAAAGCAGACACCGATTTTTTTTCGAATACTTGATAGAATAGCTTTTCTTAAATTTTAGTAAAGGACGTTTTTTATAAAGTGTTTCACGATTTGCCTTTGTTTCACGAGATCGGGCGCGGATCATATAAATAAAACGAATAAAATTTCCAAAACACGAATGATAATCATCAAAAAGCGAACTTTTCGAATATATGCTCATTAAAGTTCGTTATTTCCGTATTTCTATCCAATCTATGGATGCAAAAGCGAATAAGAATATGCTATAATGGTGAAACGAAGAAATGGGGGGACCGGAATGGAGCAAATCGATTCTACAAAAGCGCTTGATCTGCTGAGAGATGACGCAGAACGAATCAAAAAGCTGATCCGAAACCAAGAAAATAGTTTATGTATCGCACAATGCAAAGCATTTGAAGAAGTGGTTGATACCCAGATGTATGGTCTATCACGACAAGTGGCATTTGCGATCCGCTTGGGGATCGTTGATAATCAAACAGGGCAGCAATTGATGGCGGATCTTGAAAAAGATTTGAACCAATTGTATAGCGAGGTCTACGAGGACCAGCGGACACCTGACATTGGCAAGGAGGCATAAACTTGCCAGAGAAAGTAAAGAAAAGACATTTATTAGATTATAGTATTTTATTACCATATATTGTTATGTGTGTCACGGGCTTGATGATGGTTTATAGTTCCACATCTTATGTTGCGATGACCGCCACACAACCGACGACAGCTGCTTCTTACGTCATCAATCAAACATTATTTTGGTTGGTGAGCCTAATAGCGATCACTGTCATGTATAAAATGAAAACGGATGTTTTTCGGAACAAAAAATTTGTCCAGATCGCCATGATCGTCATCTTGTTCTTATTGATCGCTGCCTTCTTTTTCCCAAGAAGAAATGGGGCACTCGGTTGGTTATCGATTGCTGGCTTTTCCATTCAACCAGCAGAGTATTTAAAGTTTATTGTGATTTGGTTTTTATCGGTGACGCTATCTTATCGTCAAAAAGGTATCCAACAAGAATTTTGGAAAACGGTTTGGCGTCCAATCGGAATCGTTTTTGTCTACACCGGGATCATGGCACTTTATCCCGACTTAGGGAATGCTGTAATCGTTATGTTGCTGGCATTTGTCGTGTTATTGTCTAGCGGATTGAATTACCTGTATACCTTAATATTAGGTGTGGCAGGTATTATCGGTAGTATGTTGATCGTCTTGTTTGTGAATCTAACCGGTGGTAAGCTTTTACCCGACTATGTCTATAGTCGCTTTTCATCTTTTTTGAACCCGTTTGCTGATGAATACAATACAGGTCATCAAATGGTTAATGGGTATTACGCAATGTTCAACGGTGGGCTGTTCGGGCGCGGGCTTGGAAATAGTATCCAAAAACGTGGCTTTTTAAACGAAGCGCACACCGATTATATATTTTCGATCGTTATGGAAGAATTAGGGCTGATCCCATCGATCATCATTTTAGGTGTTTTGTTCTATATGGTGGGACGAATCTTTCTTGTCGGTATCCGTTCAAGAGATCCCTTTAATTCCATGATGTGCATAGGTATAGGGACATTATTTATGTCTCAGATTTTTATCAACTTAGGTGGAATCACTGGTTTGATCCCATTGACGGGAATCACTTTCCCATTTCTAAGTCAAGGTGGATCAAGCTTGCTGATGCTATCGATTTGTATCGGTTTTGTGTTAAATATCAGTGCCGAAGAAAAGAGGAAACAGGTTTATTTGAATTATTGATCAATTGAATGGAGTGGATTAGATGAAGAAAATTCTTGTTGCCAATCGTGGAGAAATCGCGATCCGTGTCTTCCGCGCATGTGCGGAACTTGGGATCAAAACTGTCGGAATTTATGCTGCGGAGGATGAATACTCCGTCCATCGCTTTAAAGCAGACGAAGCGTATTTAGTAGGGAAAGGCAAACGTCCGATCGATGCGTATTTAGACATTGAAGATATCATTCGCACGGCGAAAAAGGCCGGTGCCGAAGGAATCCATCCTGGATACGGCTTTTTATCAGAAAATCTGGGATTTGCTCAACGCTGTGAAGAAGAAGGTTTGATTTTCATCGGACCATCCACCCATCATTTAGATATTTTTGGCGACAAGATCAAAGCAAAAGCAGCAGCGATCGAGGCCGGAATTCAATCAATTCCTGGCTCTGACGGTCCAGTTGCATCGATCGATGACGTTTTAGCTTTTGCAAACGAACATGATTATCCAATCATGATCAAAGCAGCCCTTGGGGGCGGTGGGCGAGGCATGCGTGTCGCTCATGATGAAAAAGAAGCAAGAGACGGCTACGAACGTGCCAAAAGTGAAGCCAAAGCGGCATTTGGTAGTGATGAAGTCTACGTTGAAAAATACATTAGTAATCCAAAACATATTGAAGTCCAAATTTTAGGAGATACGCACGGAAACGTCGTTCACTTATTTGAACGTGATTGCTCGGTTCAGCGCCGCCACCAAAAAGTAGTCGAGGTGGCACCTTGTGTGTCAATGACTGATGAACAACGGGAAAAAATATGCCAAGCAGCCGTTCAGCTAATGAAGCATGTCGGGTATATCAATGCTGGAACCGTGGAATTTTTAGTAGAGGGCGACAAATTCTACTTTATCGAAGTAAACCCACGGGTCCAAGTGGAACATACGATCACTGAAATGATCACCAATTTAGACATCGTGACGACGCAAATTTTGATTGCACAAGGCAAAGACTTGCATAAAGAAATCGGGATTCCTGAACAAAAAGACATTCGTTTTGAGGGTGTTGCGATCCAATGTCGTGTGACGACAGAAGATCCAGCGAATAATTTTATGCCAGATACTGGTAAGATTGATACCTACCGCTCTCCGGGTGGATTTGGGGTTCGTTTAGATGTCGGAAATGCTTATGCCGGTGCGGTGGTAACCCCTTATTTCGACTCGCTGCTTGTAAAAGTCTGTACGCATGCTGCTTCGTTCGACCAAGCAATTCAAAAAATGATGCGCTGTTTGAAAGAATTCCGTGTACGTGGGGTAAAAACAAATATTCTTTTCATGCGAAATGTCGTTTCTCATCCAGCGTTTCGTTCTGGTCAAGCCAAAACGACTTTTATAGACAATACGCCAGAACTATTCAATTTCCCTCGGATTCGTGACCGTGGAAACAAAACCATGAAGTATATCGGTGAAATCACGATCAATGGATTCCCGGGAATCGAAAAACAAAAGAAACCTTTCTACAATGAACCACGGATGCCACAACACATCCAAGCAACGCCTGATTTTGTCAGCGCCAAAAATATTTTAGATACGAAAGGTGCCGAGGGTGTCGTTGAATGGATCGGTCAACAAAAGAATGTCTTACTGACGGATACAACCTTCCGAGATGCCCATCAAAGTTTGTTGGCAACTCGTGTAAGAACCCATGACTTTAAGAAAATTGCCGCGATGACGGAAGCTGGCCTACCACAATTGTTCTCAAGTGAAATGTGGGGTGGGGCAACCTTTGACGTTGCGTACCGTTTCTTAACAGAAGATCCATGGGAAAGATTGCGGATGTTCAGGAAAAAAATGCCGAATACACTCTTACAAATGTTGTTTAGAGGCTCCAACGCTGTCGGGTATTCCAATTATCCAGACAATGTTTTGGAAGAATTCATCAAAGAATCTGCGGCACAAGGAATCGATGTATTCCGAATCTTTGATAGTTTGAACTGGGTCCCACAAATGGAGAAAAGTATCCAAGCTGTTCGTGATACGGGGAAAATTGCAGAAGCGACGATTTGTTATACAGGGGATATCAATGATCCATCCCGCCAAAAATATTCGGTGCAATATTACAAAGATATGGCAAAAGAATTGCAAAATCTTGGTGCCCATATTATTGCGATCAAGGATATGGCTGGATTATTAAAACCGCAAGCGGCTTATCGTTTGATCAGTGAGTTAAAAGATACGATCGATGTACCGATCCATCTGCACACGCATGATACCAGCGGGAATGGGATTATCACTTACTCAGCAGCTACCAAAGCTGGCGTTGATATCGTGGATGTCGCTATGTCAGCTATCAGTGGCGCAACGAGTCAGCCAAGTATGAGTAGTTTGTATTATGCTCTTTTAAACGGCGAGCGTTGCCCAGAGATCAATGTGGATAATATCCAACAATTGAATCACTATTGGGAAGATGTCCGCATGTACTATCATTCCTTTGAAAATGGCTTGAACGCCCCTCAAACGGAAGTGTACAAGCATGAGATGCCAGGAGGACAATATACCAATCTCCAGCAACAAGCCAAAGCCGTTGGTTTAGGCGAAAAATGGGATGAAATCAAAGAAATGTATCATGAAGTCAATATGATGTTTGGAGACATCGTGAAAGTGACACCTTCTTCGAAAGTCGTGGGCGATATGGCGCTCTTCATGGTACAAAATGGCTTATCAGAAAAAGATATTTTTGAAAAAGGCGATACATTGAGTTTCCCAGAATCAGTGATCACCTTCTTCCAAGGCGAGTTAGGTCAGCCAGTCGGTGGTTTCCCGAAAGAATTGCAACGCATTATCTTAAAAGGACGCCCAGCCTTTACGGAACGTCCAGGAGCCTTTGCCAAACCAGTTGATTTTGCCGAAGTGAAACAAGAACTAGCTGAAAAAATCGGCTATGAACCAAAACACGAAGAAGTCTTGAGCTACTTGATGTATCCGCAAGTCTTCCTTGATTATCGAAAAGCGTATGAGCAGTTTGCCGATGTAAAAGTCCTTGATACACCAACCTTCTTTAATGGTATGCGCTTAGGCGAAACGATCAATGTCGAATTAGAAAAAGGCAAAATTTTGATCATTCGTCTCGATGAAATCGGTGAACCAGATATCGAAGGCAATCGGACCCTCTTCTTTAACTTGAACGGTCAACGACGAGAAATCGTTGTGAAAGATAGTTCGATCATCAGTTCTGTTCAAACAAAACGCAAAGCAGAGCCAACGAACAAAGAACAAATCGGTGCCTCCATGAGTGGTTCAGTTTTAGAAGTATTAGTCAAAAAAGGTGATCGAGTGGCACGTGGACAGACGTTGATGGTCACTGAAGCGATGAAGATGGAAACTTCCGTCGAAGCTCGCTTCTCTGGTGTAGTTGAGCATGTTTACGTAACCGATGGGGAACCAATCCAGTCAGGAGACCTTCTGATTGAAGTCAAAGAAAAATAAGGAGTCGATCAGCAGATGAAGCGAAGGGGATTATTATTTTGCGGCTTATTTGTCCTAGCCCTGATAATCGTGTATTTGCAGCCAGTATTCATGCAAAACGCTTCAGATTCAAGAATGACGATCGAGAACCCAATCAAAGCACCAACGACCATGAATTATGAACCAATCGCAGCCCAAGGATTAGCTGAATTGATTGGGGAGCCTGTTTCTGATTTTGAAGAAATCTACGGGCTTCCAGTTCAAACGTATCGCTCGGGCTACGAGTTTGAAATTCGGGTCTACAATCAATTAGACGATCAGCAATATGTTGAGATCAATACAGATGGTGAGAGTGTGCAGGCAATCAAAGTGATCGGCGCCGGGGGATCTTCCCTAGCGCCCTTTGCAATGGGCATGACCTTGACTGACTTGACTGAGCTGACCATGATTTATCCAAATTTTACCTTGACACAAAATGATCGCACCATCAGTTTTGAGTTGATGGAAGAAGATATGAACTACCGACCCTTAGTAGCGTTTGATAATGGGACATTTGCTGTTTTATTCTTTGATCAAGAAACGGCTCAACTGCAGGCGATCACTTATTTGGATCAGACGACCCTGCTTAAGTTAGCACCCTATCCCTTGACAGAAGGAGAACGACCGCTGTTTCAAGTTTCGCAAACGATTGACCAAACACAAGCTGATCTTGAAAAAGAGACGTTAGCCTTTGTCATTATTGATAAGCTTCGTAATCAAATCGGTTTGGAAAGCTTTGTACAAGATACCCAGACGCATCAAGATGCGGTCGGACTTTTAGCGGATTTGACGAATAATCTATCGGATCATTTGACCTCTCAACGCATCCATTCCTATCAACGTGCTCTTTCTTCGGAAAAAACGAGTAATTTTGTTTTGACGAACGATGAGTGGCAGGAGTTATTAGCAGCGAAGGAGTTAGAGGCTTCTGCTTCGATTTTTGAAGCGCCTGTCTATGATCCAACCTTTACTATTTTATCTTGGTTCAGTAACCCAAGATTTACTGAACGTTTGACCCATGAACAATCAGAAAAGATAGGAATTGCTTTTTCTGAAGCAAATATGGTAGTCTTAGTGCAAGAAGATGTAGAAGGGACCGAGGATAGTACATCAGATGATTTACGATGAAGCCTTTTTCGAGATTGAAGATCAAATCGATTCACTTGTAACGGCAATCAAAGCGAGTGAAACGTGTAGAAACTATCAAATAGCGAAACAAACCATGCATCAAGATCCTGTTGCTCAGGAATTGATGCGAACGTTTTTAGAAAAAAAGCTGGATTTTGAAAGAATTGAAGCGTACGGCGCATATGCCCCTGATTTCAAAGAGAAAAAGCGTGCGATGCGCACAGCTAAGCGACAGCTGGATCTCAATGAGCAAGTGAGCGAGTACCGCTGGAGTGAAACGCAGCTGCAGCGTTTGCTGGATGAACTGACCGTAGCGATTTCTACGTGTTTTTCACCAACTGTCAAAGTGGATGCTGGAAGTCCTTTTTTTCAATCAAAATCAAGTTGTGGAGGAAATTGTCATGCACGAGGATAAAACGCCTTTTACGATGCAGAAGCGTCGAGGATTGATCGTATGGGTCTACAGCCTACGTCAACTAAAAAATTTGCGTCGTTTTGGCTTCGTTCATTATGTGTCACGCAAAATGAAATACGTGGTCATGTATTTGAACGAAGAAGAATACGAAAGCAAAAAAACAAAAATCGAGCAGTTTCACTTTGTTCGACAAGTTGAAGCTTCCTATCGACCAGATGTCGAAATGGATTTTGCTGAAAAAATTGGTACATCAGCAGCCTATCCAGTGAAAGATGAAGGGTTTGATATCGAAGAAAAAAATACGATGATTCGATTGGCAGAAAACGTGTAATAGAAAAGTGGGGGTGCCTTGAGTCACCGCCATTTTTTTATTGCTATTTATAGAAACAGTGCTATATTTGTATTTACGAAGATCTTGGAGGGAAAAACGCATGCGTGTAGTAGCCGGAGAATATGGTGGCCGCAGATTAAAAAGTCTTGCTGGAGATAACACTCGCCCCACGACAGACAAAGTAAAAGGGGCGATCTTTAACATGTTAGGGCAATATTTAGATGGAGGAGTTGTACTGGATCTGTTTAGTGGGAGCGGGGGCTTAGCGATCGAAGCGGTCTCTCGTGGTGCGGAGCATGCCGTTTGTGTCGACCGTAGTTTTCCAGCTATCAAAGTGATCCGTGAAAATATTGCAATAACCAAAGAACCAGAAAAGTTCACGGTACTAAAAATGGATGCCAATCAAGCCTTACGCCAGTTTGCAGCTGAGGGACAAAGCTTTGACTATCTAATTTTAGATCCACCTTACGCAAAGCAAGAGATCCTGCAACAGCTAGAAGCTATGCTGAAGGATGAATTGATTCGTCCGTTTGCTTATGTGGTTTGCGAAACAGATAAGTCCATCGTCTTGCCAGAAAAGATTGGTTCTTTGCATTTGATGCGCGCCCAAACCTATGGCATATCTGCGGTGACGATCTATAGAAATGAGGGATAACATGAAAAAGATTGCTTTATTTCCAGGAAGTTTTGATCCGCTGACGTCAGGTCATGTGGATCTGATTGAGCGAGGCGCAACGCTTTTTGATGAACTGATCGTGGGTGTTTTTACAAATACCAATAAAAAAAGTTTTTTTACAAGTGAAGAAAAAGTTCATCTAATTGAAGAAGCCCTCGCTCATATTCCAAACGTCAAGATTCTGGCGCAAGAAACGGAGCTGACGGTCACGATCGCGAAAAAACTAGGCGCCCAGTTTCTGCTTAGAGGCATTCGCAGTGTGAAAGATTATGAGTATGAGCGGGACATCATGGAAATGAATCATCACTTAGAACCTTCCCTGGAGACCGTCTTTCTTTTAGCAGATGCAAAGCATAGTTTCATCAGCTCCAGTTTGTTGAAAGAAATCTTAACCTTTAACGGCGATGTGGCGGAATATTTACCACAAAATATCTACGATGCTATAGTAAAGAAGCGTGATACCAATGAATCTTAAATCAACGATCAAATATGTTCTCCTGTTTGTTTTAGCGCTGATCATCGCAGCCTGTGCCTTTTTGCCGATTCCTTATTATATCGAGCAACCCGGTGCAACGATCGATTTAAAAGAATTGATTACCGTCAATCAAAAAGAAGACACCTCAGCTGGCTCCTTTTCTTTAACCAGTGTCGGGATTCGACAGGCTACCGTGTTTACGGCGATTGGAACAAAATTCAATGAATTTCAAGACTTGATCAGTGAGGAAGAACTTTTAGGCGGTGCGACAGATGAGGAGTACAATCGCATCCAGCGCTATTATATGGAATCCTCGCAAAATAGTGCGATTGAGCAAGCATTAAAGCTGGCAGACTTGCCTTATGAAATGACCTATAAAGGGGTCTATGTCATGGGGATCGATCCAAATTCCAGTTTTGCGGGGAAAATATCCGTGGGAGATACCGTCACCGCTGTCAATGGCAAAGAATTTAAAAGTAGCCAAGACTTTATCGACTATGTACAAAGTCAAACCATTGGTGATGAGATCACCGTGACTTACTTGCAAGATGGCGAAGAAAAAGAAGCAAAAGGCAAATTAATTGAACTGGAAAGCAATCAAAAAGCCGGGATCGGTATCTCACTCGTCGATCATACAGAGATCACTTCTGATGAAGAGATCGTGATCGATTCTGGCAATATCGGTGGGCCTTCAGCTGGGTTGATGTTCACCCTTGAAATCTATGAACAGCTAACTGGAGATAACTTGCGTAAAGGCCATAATATTGCTGGAACCGGAACGATCTCAGCTGATGAGACGGTTGGTCGAATCGGTGGGATTGACAAAAAAGTAGCGAGTGCCAGCGAAAGTGGTGCAGAAATCTTTTTTGCTCCGGACGATGAAATCACTGATGAAGAGCGTGAAATAGATCCTTCCATTAAAACGAATTACGAAGAGGCAGTGGCAGCAGCGAAGAAGTTAGACACAGACATGAAAATCGTTCCGATCGCCAATGTTCAAGATGCATTGGACTACCTAGCAACACTAAAAGAAGCAAATTAAAACGGCACTTGCCGTTTTTTTTATTGTCTAAAGAATACAGTAGGCTCAAAGAAAAGGTTATGCTATACTTTTAGATAAGGAGTGTGAATCTAGTGGAATTAAAAAGACAACAACCGATCGTTGAAGCATATCATTTTGATATGAAACCGAAAGACAAAGAAATGGAAACAAAATTGAATGTCGGCTTTGCGCCGTTAAAAGTCAAAGATGAAGAATATATGGAAAAAAACAGTATTATTGGTGCCCGCTTAGAATTCCAATTGGTGTTCCCTGATTACGTTTTGTCAGGACGTGTCGGACAAGTCAATCATATTTTGAATCGCAAAGTCAATTCTGGAGAGGATTTGACGAAAGCCGAAACTGATCGCTTGGTTGAGCCCTTGTTTGATATCGTCAAACGCTTGACTTATGAAGTGACAGAGATCGTGACCGACAAACCAGGTTTACAATTGAACTTTAATACCAATTCGAACGCTGCGCAAGAAGCGAAGGAAGCAGACGAATAACGAGAAATAGGAGGGATGCCCATTGTTTTCCAATCAAATGCAAGTGATGCTATACGTTGACGATGTGACGAAAGCAGTTGAGTTTTGGCAAGAACTAGGGTTTGTGATCATTGAACAACAAACCGTTGATGGAACATCCGTCGTTGAAATCGCGCCATCAAAAGAGGCGGAGGCACATTTTGTCTTATATGACCGTGAGTTTATCGAAACACATTCACCTGAAGTCGCTTTGAATTCCCCATCGATCATGTTTTTTGCAGAAGATATTACGACACTTTATAAGAAGCTTTTAGAGATGGAAGCAGAAGTGGGTGAATTGATTCAGATGGAAGAACAACTGGTTTTCAATTTTGCCGATCCGGATGGCAATTATTTTGCTGTTTCAGGAAAATAGCTTTTGTCGATCGTAACCAATCATTCGTCCTTTTGAACCCGACTTTATGTTGTCGTACTGTTCAGGACGAATGGTTGGTTTTTTCGTTTTATTGCAAGACATTTTACAGGCAAAGGTCTAAAATTGATAACAAGAGAATCAATTGCCTTTAAGGAGGAAATGACTATGCAAAACTATCTATATGCAATCAGTGATATTCATGGAATGGCCGATCTGTTTAAAAAACTTCTTACCGATTATGACCCTAAGCTCCATCAGCTGCTTATGATTGGAGACTTAAATGATCGGGGGCCGAAGTCAAAAGAGTGTTTTTTTCTGGGAAAAAAGTTAGTCGAAGAATACCAAGCGATTTATTTACGCGGCAATCACGAGGAGTATTTTCTGCAATTTCTAAATGCCCCTGAGGATTGGTTTGCCGCTTACGTACGCAATGGCGGCAAAGAAACGATTGAAAGTCTTTTGCATACAGGCGCTACTGAGGAGTATTCGCCGACGGAAATCGCCTTAATGATCCGCAGTAGCTATCGAGACTTAATAGAGTTTTTGATGGAGCGACCGCTTTATTACGAATGGGGAAAGTATCTCTTTGTTCATGCGGGCGTGGATTTAAGTAAAAAAGATTGGCGTAAGACCGCCGACCATGATTTTATCTGGATTCGCGAGCCGTTTCATAAAGGGAAAAACCGTACAGGAAAAACGATCGTTTTTGGCCATACCATCACGCCCATGCTGCATGGAGATATGCAGACGACGGATCTTTGGCAACAAGACGACAAAATCGGCATCGATGGCGGGGCAGTATTTGGTGGATCGGTGCATGGCGTGATTTTTGATGACAAAGGGATCGTTCAGGACATCGAATACCAAAATTTAGCAGGTCCTTGGCAACCAGACTTTTAAAAGTCTTTTTGAGAAAAGACAAAAGCAGCCATAACAAGAGCCGCGAAAGCAACGTTGTTTTCGTGCAATCTTGTTCGCTCAATGGCTGTCTTTTTTATGTTAAAATAGCAAAAGCAACAAAGGAAAGGTGAGAACAAATGGCAGAAATGAATCAAGAGGTACTTGATTTAGTAAAACAAGAATTAACCGCTTTTACCCAAAAACAAATCAGTACGGTGTTGCAGTTATTGCAAGAAGGAAATACCGTCCCCTTTATTGCCCGCTACCGTAAAGAAATGACGAATGGACTTGACGAAGTTCAGATTCGAGAAATAGAAGAGCGATACCAGTACTTAGAAAACTTAGAGAAACGCAAGCAAGAGGTTTTGCGTTTGATAGAAGAACAAGAAAAGCTAACGCCTGAACTATCACAGGCGATTTTAGCTGCGACAAAAATGCAGGCCGTCGAAGACCTGTATCGTCCTTATAAACAAAAACGACGCACCAAAGCGACGATCGCCAAAGAGAACGGCTTGGAACCATTTGCTCAGTGGCTGTTAAGCTTCCCAAAAGCAGGTGACGTTCAAGAAAAAGCGGCCGAATTTATCAGTGATGCTGTTCCTACTGTAGAAGATGCCTTAGCAGGCGCGCACGAGATCATTGCAGAAGGCGTTGGTGATACTGCAGAGTTTCGTAGTTGGATCCGCAGCTATTACACAAACAAAGGACTGTATCAAAGCACGGTCAAAAATGCTGAAAAAGATGAAAAAGGCGTTTATGAAATGTATTACGATTTCCAGCATCCTATCAATAAGATGGTATCCCACCGAATTTTAGCCACTAATCGTGGGGAACAAGAAAACATCTTGAAGGTCGCCCTTGTGGCAGATGAAGAAAAAATCATGGATTACCTACGTCGCAAATTGATCACGAATAGGGATTCACCCGCAGCCGGTTTTGTTGAAGCTGCAGCTGCTGATGCGCTGAAACGGTTTATTTCACCAGCCATCGAACGAGAGATCCGCAATGAATTGACAGAAAAAGCTGACGAACAAGCAATTGCGATTTTTGGAGAAAATCTTCGCAATCTGTTGCTGCAGCCGCCATTGAAGGGCAAAGTCGTTTTAGGTTTTGATCCAGCGTATCGTACAGGCTGTAAACTAGCCGTCATTGATGAGACTGGAAAAGTACTAGCGATCGAAGTGATCTATCCTCATAAACCAGCGCCTATGAATAAGCGAGAAGCTGCCGGACCAGTGTTTCGTCGCTTATTACAAACCTATAAAGTCGAGATGGTCACAATCGGTAATGGGACTGCGAGTCGGGAATCAGAGCAATTCGTCGCTGAACAATTAAAATTGATCGATCAAGAAGTATATTATGTGATCGTGAATGAGGCAGGCGCTTCTGTTTATTCTGCCAGTCCGATCGCTCGTCAAGAATTCCCTGATCTGCAAGTGGAAGAACGCAGCGCCATCAGTATTGGTCGCCGTCTGCAAGATCCCTTGGCAGAATTAGTCAAAATTGATCCACAATCCGTGGGCGTCGGACAATACCAGCATGACGTTTCGCAAAAACGCCTCGCTGAACAATTGGATTTTGTTGTTGAGACTGTTGTCAACCAAGTTGGCGTTGACGTCAATACCGCAAGTGCGGCACTCTTGCAGCATGTAGCTGGTTTAAATAAAACCACTGCTCAAAATATCGTGACTTATCGAGAAGAAAATGGTGTATTTACGCAGCGGAATCAACTGAAAAAAGTCCCTCGCTTAGGTCCAAAAGCTTATGAACAGGCGATCGGCTTTATGCGGATACCTGGCGGAAAAGTCATTTTGGACAATACCGGGATCCATCCAGAAAGTTATGACACTGCCAAAGAAATTTTGGCGATCGCGGGTATTCCTTTAGCGGAGCTAGGGAAAGAGCAAATGGAAGAAAATAAAGCGAAACTTGCCCAACTACGCCCAGCGGAGCTTTCCGCAAAATTGTCAGTCGGCAAAGAAACCATCACGGATATCTTAAAGGCGTTAATGCAGCCTGGACGCGATATGCGTGATGAAATGCCAGCCCCATTATTGCGTAAAGATGTGTTGAGTATGGAGGATCTAAAACCGGGAATGGAACTGAAGGGAACGGTTCGAAATGTGATCGACTTTGGTGCTTTCGTTGATATCGGGGTCAAACAAGATGGCCTGGTGCATTTGTCGAAGCTGAGCCGTTCGTTTGTAAAGCATCCGAAAGACGTTGTTTCCGTCGGTGATGTCGTAACCGTTTGGATCGAGCAAGTAGATGTCAAAAAAGGCCGTATCAGTTTAACCATGGTCGATCCGGGAAATGCCAAATGACCCAACAAGAACTGCAGCGGTTGGTGGAAGAGCTGTCGCTGTCTGTTTTCAACAAACCATTCATGCATCGAGCGGTGTTTAATTCTCGCTTAAAAACAACCGGTGGCCGCTACCATCTAAGTGATCACCACTTGGATTTCAATCCAGCGATGCTCACTGAACACGGAATGGAGGTTTTTATCGGCATTATCAAGCATGAATTGTGTCACTATCATTTGCACTTAGCAGGTCTTGGTCACCGTCACCAAGATCCTGCCTTTAAAGCATTGCTGGCAAGAACGGGAGGCTTGCGTTATGCACCTCCTGCCAAAAGGACAGCCAAACATCGCTATCGATGCCAAAATTGCGGCTGCGAGATTCGACGGCAGCGACGTGTGGATATCAAAAAATATGTTTGTGGAAAATGTCGTGGACGTTTGCTAGAAATAGGAAATGATGAGAAAAGTCAAGTCGAAAAATAAAACTCGTTGCTATTTTTTTCATTTTGTATGATAATGTAGGTCGTGTGACAACCTGATATTTGTCAATACACGCGTTTTTTTACGACGCGGATTTGAGAAAAGAGGATTATAATAATGGAAAATCAAAACAAAATACATCATTTTGTTGGAATCAAAGGTTCCGGTATGAGTTCATTGGCTTTGATTCTGCACGAAAAAGGCTACCAAGTACAAGGCTCTGATGTGGAAGAATATTTCTTCACTCAACGTGATCTAGAAAAAGCAGCGATCAAATTGTTGCCTTTCGATAAAGCAAACATTCAACCAGAAATGGTCATTATCCAAGGGAATGCTTTCCCTGACACCCACGAAGAAATCGTACGGGCAAAAGAACTTGGTTTAGAAGTTACTCGTTATCATGACTTTATTGGCCAATTCATTCAGCCCTATACGAGTATTGCGGTGACCGGTTCTCACGGGAAAACCAGTACGACAGGATTGCTTTCTCATGTCTTAAGCGGCATCCGTCCAACAAGTTTCTTGATTGGCGATGGGACTGGTCATGGGGAACCTGATGCGGAATTCTTTTCATTTGAAGCCTGTGAATACCGTCGTCATTTCTTAGCGTATTCACCGGATTATGCAATCATGACCAACATCGATTTTGATCACCCAGACTACTTCCACTCGATCGAGGATGTCTTCTCAGCCTTTCAATCGATGGCAAGTCAAGTGAAAAAAGGCATCTTTGCTTTTGGTGATGATGAATACTTGCGTAAACTTGAAGCCGATGTCCCAATCTACTATTACGGCGTCAACGATAACGACGATGTCCAAGCAAAAAATATTGAACGCACCACCCAAGGTTCAGAGTTCGACGTCTTTATCCATGGTGAAAATATTGGCCATTTTGTCTTGCCAGCGTTTGGTCAGCACAACATCAACAACGCATTAAGTGTGATCGCTGTGGCTTACAAAGAAGGATTAGATATGAAAGAAGTTGCTGCTGAGATGATTTCATTTCCTGGAGTGAAACGCCGCTTTAGCGAAAAAATCGTGGCGGATATGACGATCGTGGACGACTACGCCCACCATCCTGCAGAAATCAAAGCAACGATCGATGGCGCTCGTCAAAAATATCCAGAGAAAGAAATTATTGCTGTCTTCCAACCGCATACCTTTACCCGTACGATCGCTTTAATGGATGAATTTGCGGAAGCATTGGATCTTGCAGACCATGTCTATCTATGTGACATTTTTGGATCTGCTCGTGAATCACGAGGAGATGTTAAAATTGAAGATCTAGGCAAGAAAATTCAAAAAGGTGGAACTGTGATCAAAGAAGAGAACGTATCTCCGCTATTGGATCATCAAAATGCTGTCGTGATTTTCATGGGAGCAGGCGATGTGCAAAAATTTGAGACAGCCTATGAAAAACTATTAAGCAATACAACTCGTAACGTGTTGTAATCAAAGACTCTTGTGGCGTGTTTGCTGCAAGAGTTTTTTACATCTGAAGTTTTTGCAAAAGCAGCACCGCGAACTTGCACTTTTGTCGGCATCTGATAGAATATACTCAGATGAAACTATTCTTTTTGGAGGAATTAAATTTTGAATATAGGTAAACCGCGAAAAATAGGAAAAAGTATTGAAGATATCGAGGAAGGCGATTCGTTATCCTTAACAGAATCGATCGAAGACAATCAACTGTTGTTATATTTAGGGCTGACTAATGATGCCAATCCTTTGTATATACAACATGACTACACGCAAAAAACTGAGTACCAGCGTCCAATCGTACCATCCATTATGTTGATGGGGATCATCACCAGTGCCGTATCGAAACATTTGCCTGGTCCTGGCTCTCATGTAGTCAATTTTTCGGTAAACTTTATTGAACCTGTATATCATTATGAAACGTTGACCTTTGAATTCGAAGTGATCAAAGTGGATAAAATGAAAGACGTGGTAACTATTTCGGTTGAAGCGATCAACACAGAAGATCATCGTATTTTAGATGCTGTGGTCATGGTCCAGCCGCCAAAAGCAGTAGCTGAAAATGAGGAGGAACAACAAGATGAATAATTTAAATAATGAAACCGTCCAAGCCCAAGGCTTAAATCGCTTTTATTCAAAAGTGTATTTATTCTTCGGCGTTGGGCTTGCGATCAGTGCGATCTCAGCCTATATATTTGGGGAAGTCTTTCAAGCGCAAACCCTGCAATTTATTGACAACTTTCCGCTAGGATTTACTGGTCTTTGGATCTTACAGATCATTCTAGTTATTGTATTAGGGGTGAAGGCGCAGAAAAATCCGTCCTTGACCGTTGCTGGCTTTTTAGTCTATTCGCTCTTGAATGGATTGACCTTATCTGTGACACTGATGATCTATGACTTTGGATCAATCGTGGGAGCATTTGTTTCAGCAGCTGTCACTTTTGGTGTCATGTCAGCATTTGGGATCATGACCAAACGGGATCTAAGTGTAGTTGGTCGTATCGGCTATGGTCTGTTGATCGGGATCATCATCTCGACGCTCTTGAATGTATTTATTTTACGCAGTCAACCGGTTGACTTTTTCTTATCGATCGTGACCGTCTTTGTCTTTATGGGGATCACCGCCTATGACAATCAGCAAATCCGCAATGTATACTTCGCAACGAATGGTGGCGCAAATACAGGAGTGGCCGTTTTCATGGCCTTACAACTGTATTTGGACTTTATCAACTTATTCCTTGCGTTATTGCGAATCTTTGGAAAAAACAACTAAAAAAAGTGCGAGGAAACTCGCCTTTTTTTTTGTATAAAATGAGAGAGAAAACAAAGCAATTCATCGCTTTTGTGCCCGTTCTTTGATAGAATAAAGAGGAACTTTTTGAGAAAAGGAGTAATCAAATGCCAAAAAATAAATTACTACTCGTTGATGGAAATAGTGTGGCTTTTCGCGCGTTTTTTGCGTTGCATAATTCATTAGAACGGTTTAAAAATGCCAATGGGCTGCACACAAATGCCATCTATGCGTTTCATACTATGTTTGAAAATGTGATGGCAAAAGAACAGCCAACACATGTTTTAGTGGCTTTTGATGCTGGAAAAACCACCTTCAGGACAGCGATGTATGAAGACTATAAAGGCGGACGTTCAAAAACCCCTGGGGAATTTAAAGAACAAATGCCTTACATTCGCGAATTGATCAACGCGTTAGGTGTTCAATATTACGAATTAGATAATTACGAAGCCGATGATATCATTGGCACATTGGCAAATAAAGTCGACAAAGAGCTGTTTGACGTTGTCGTTTTATCTGGCGATCGCGATTTGACCCAGCTGGCAACGGAGCACGTGAAAGTTGACATTACGGTCAAAGGAGTTAGCGAAATTGAAAGTTATACGCCCGCTCATGTGGCTGAAAAATATGACGGCCTAACGCCCTTACAAATCATCGACATGAAAGGACTAGCCGGCGATGCTTCCGATAATATTCCTGGTGTCACCAAAATTGGTGAGAAGACAGCCATCAAGCTATTGAAGGAATATGGCTCCGTTGAGGGGATCTATGAACACATCGATGAAATGAAAAAAAGCAAGATGAAAGAAAACCTGATCAATGACCGTGAGATTGCCTTTCTTTCAAAACAATTAGCAACCATCGATGTGGATGCGCCCATTGAGGTCGATGTCGACAAACTGAAATATGAAGGCAAAAATTTAGAGAAATTGGTGCCATTCTACCAAGAAATGAACTTTAATAGCTTCTTAGAGAAGTTGCAGATTACAGCTGAACCAGTTGAGATGGAAGACATTTTATTTTCGGTCGTTGAAGAAGTTACAGAAGATATGTTCCAAGGAGACACAGCATTGTATGTCGAGATGATGGGGGATAACTATCATTTGGAAGATATCGTCGGTGTTGCTTGGGGCAATCAAGAAAAAATTTATGTCAGCAATCGTGAAGAATTGTTTGAAAGTCCAGTCTTTACCGATTGGTTAAAAGACGAGGAGCGTAAAATATTCGTCTATGATGCCAAACGCACGTACGTAGCGTTAAACCGATACACGACAGCACCAAAAGGAATCGCTTTTGATGTTTTATTGGCAGCTTATCTTTTAGACACGAATGATACGAATAATGACATCGCAGGTGTTGCCGCTCACTATGGCTATGATGCGATCCAATCGGATGAAGTGATTTATGGAAAAGGTGCGAAAAAAGGTCTGCCGGCGGATGAGGAAGACTTCTTTGCTCATTTAGCCCGTAAAGTAGCAGCGATTACGAACCTAACACCAAAGCTTACGGAAGAATTGGCAGCGAAGAATCAAACAGCGCTATTTGAAGAAATGGAATTGCCTTTATCAATGATTTTAGCTGATATGGAGATTACTGGAATCAAAGTTGATGCGTCTCGCTTGCATCAGATGAAGGGCGAATTTGCGCAACGGTTGCATGAAATTGAAGAAAAAATCTACGCCGAAGCTGGTGAAACCTTCAACTTAAACTCACCGAAACAACTGGGTGTGATCTTATTTGAAAAAATGGGCTTACCAGTCATCAAAAAAACCAAGACTGGCTATTCGACAGCAGTCGATGTGTTAGAACAACTAAAAGAGCAAGCACCGATCGTTGAAGACATTTTGACTTATCGTCAAATTGCTAAGATCCAATCAACCTATGTAGAAGGCTTATTAAAAGTGATCCAAGGGGATGGCAAAGTCCATACACGATATGTACAAACTTTGACTCAAACTGGTCGTTTAAGTTCTGTCGATCCGAACCTGCAAAACATTCCGATTCGTTTAGAAGAAGGTCGAAAGATCCGTGAAGCCTTTGTGCCACGAGAAGCTGATTGGGTGATCTATTCTTCTGACTACTCTCAAATCGAATTACGGGTATTGGCACATATTTCAGATGATACCCATTTGAAAGAAGCCTTTATCGAAGGTCAAGATATCCACTCAAGCACAGCGATGCGAGTCTTTGGTATCGAAAAAGCAGAAGATGTGACCCCAAATATGCGTCGTCAAGCCAAAGCGGTCAACTTCGGTATCGTTTATGGTATTTCCGATTATGGCTTATCCCAGAATCTAGGAATCACCAGAAAAGCCGCCCAACAATACATTGATACGTATTTTGAAAAATATCCTGGTGTGAAAACGTATATGGAGGATGTGGTTCGTGAGGCGAAGGACAAAGGGTACGTTGAAACCTTGTATCATCGCCGTCGTTACCTACCTGATATCAATTCGCGCAATTTCAATATTCGGACTTTTGCGGAAAGAACCGCCATCAATACACCGATCCAAGGCAGTGCGGCGGATATCTTAAAGATTGCCATGATCGATTTGGCGAAACGTTTGAAAGAAGAAAAATTAGCAGCAACGATGCTGCTGCAAGTACACGATGAACTAGTCTTTGAAGTACCTGAATCTGAATTGCCTCGTCTTGACGCTTTAGTGAAAGAAGTGATGGAGCAAGCCGTTGCATTGCATGTCCCTTTACTGACAGACAGCAATTGGGGCAAAACATGGTACGATGCAAAATAAATGAGGTGAACAGAGGTGCCTGAATTACCAGAAGTTGAAACGGTCCGCAAAGGACTTGAAAAACTTGTTTTAAATAAAACGATCGAATCGGTCGATATCCTTTGGCCGCGAATCATCGAAAGTCCTGAAGTGCCGATCTTTTCGGCACTGTTGAAAGGGCAACGTTTTGAAAAATTTGAACGACGTGGAAAATTTTTGATTTTTAAATTGACAGATTATGATCTGATCTCTCATCTACGAATGGAAGGCAAGTACGAGTATTTTGAGTCAGACCCGATTGTCGATAAGCATACACATGTTATTTTCCATTTTACGGATGGCAGTCAGTTAAATTACCATGATGTAAGAAAATTTGGTCGTATGACTTTAGTGGATAAAGACCAAAGCGCAGCCTATAAAGGCATCATGCAATTAGGTCCTGAGCCTAAGCCTGAATTGTTTTTATTAGAAGCATTTGAGCAAGGATTGAAGCGGTCTAAAAAAGCCATCAAACCCCTTTTGTTAGATCAAAAACTTGTGACTGGTTTGGGCAATATTTATGTAGATGAGGCGCTATGGCAAGCGAAGATCCATCCAGAACAACCAGCAGATTCGCTCACCCCAGCAGAAGCCAACGTGTTGCATCAAGCGATCATCGATGTCCTGGAACGCGCCGTTGAAGCAGGGGGGACAACCATTCGGACCTATCTCAATGCATTGGGCGAAGCAGGAAAATTCCAAATGTCATTAAATGTCTATGGCCAAACGGGCAATCCTTGCGGGCGATGCGGGACACCAATCGTTAAAACCAAGGTTGCCCAACGGGGGACGCACTTTTGTCCTCAGTGCCAAAAATTGCATGTGAGGTCCAGCAAATGAGCTTTGTCTTAGGGGTCACTGGCGGGATCGCCACTGGGAAAAGTACCGCAGTCGCGCATTTTCGCTCACTGGGCTTACCGATTATTGATGCCGATATCATCGCCAGAGAAGTCGTTGAACCGAATACGGACGGCTTGCAGGCGGTGACACAAGCCTTTGGTCCGCAGATTTTGACCGATGACGGGCACCTGGATCGGCAAACCCTCGGTGCCCTGATATTTAATGATCCAGAAAAACGTCGCTTGCTGAATCAGACGCTGTCGCCATTTATTCGACAAGAGATTTTGTCTCAGATCGAAGAAAAAAGGCAGCAGGTGCCCTTGTTGATCGTTGACATTCCTTTGTTATATGAAGCCGACTACGACCAATACATGGATCAAACCGCAGTCATTTATGTGCCAGAAGCGCTTCAAAAAGAGCGGTTGATGGCACGTAATCAATTGAGTGAGCAAGACGCGCAACAACGAATCGACAGTCAGCTTTCAATTGAGAAAAAGAAACAACGGGCCGATATTGTCTTTGATAATCAAGGAACGATCGCCCAACTCAATCAGCAGATCGATGATTGGTTAGCATCCTTAAACAAATAGATAAGACAGCAGGTTCCCTTCAGCAAAAGGGAACCTGCTATTTGTCTTTCAATAGCAAACCTAGCCCTATCATTTTTAAAAAACAACTGGCGCTGAAACATGTCGGAAACTGTTTGGTTTGGAAAGTAAGACGATCGTGTATGAATGGTTAAACATCAAAGTACCAGCCCTGATTTATTTTGGGGTCACGATCACACGATTGCTGGAAAAGGGGTGAAGAACGATTGGCTGATCATAAAAAGAGGTGAGAACCTCCTCAGTAAAAATCGTCTCTCGTTGACCAGCGGCGTGGACTTCGCCGTTTTTTAACATCAACAAATGAGTGAAAATCGGTAGTAACTCTTCCGTATGATGGGTAACGTAAAGAAGAGTCGGCGTATTCGGCAGTTGTGAAAAAGCCTCCAGACGGGTTAGCAGTTCTTCTCGCGCAAATAGATCAAGGCCCGTACAAGGTTCGTCCAAAATGAGGATCTCTGGTTGTGCCATCATGGCACGTGCGATCATGACAAATTGTTTTTCCCCTTGCGAAAGGACGTGATAGGAACGATGTATCAGATGCGACAGACCTAAGTCAGCCAAAAGCGCTTTTGCTTGGATCAGCTGCTCTTCTTCGTAGGACTCGTAAAGACCAATACTGGAATAAAGCCCCGAAAGAACGATCTCTTCGGCGAGATCGCGACCATAAAACTTGCTTTGCAGCGCTGAACTGACCCAACCAATGCGCCGTTGAAGATCGGGCACAGACGTTTTTCCGTAACGCTCACCTAAGACCGTTCGTTGACCAGAAGAAGGCCATAAGCTTCCCGTGATCATTTGGAGTAATAAACTTTTGCCAGCACCATTCAGACCTAAAATCGCCCAATGCTCATTTTTTTTCACTTGCCAATTGATCGCTTTTAATAAATAGTTCTTGTCGCGAACGAAAGAAACCTGTTGGAAATCGAGGATTGCCATCTATTGTCGAACCTTAAACAGGTTCTTCACCTCCAGTTGTATGAATATTCAGAAAATAATCGCTCATATTATAGCATAAAGAAAAACATTTTGCTGACTGTTTGGTATCGCATTCATATCTTTTGTCAGAAATCAGAATGCTTGTTATGATGAAACTATACAGGAGGGATGATAACTATGGGTACTTTTAAAGATGAAAAAGATGTGATCGTTGGCAAAGCCAAAGAAAAAATCGGTGAGTGGACCAACAATGAAGAACTTGCCCACTCTGGAAAAGAACAAGCACAAGAAGGTCAAATCAAGAAAGAGCACGATCAAAAACGAGTCAATGAACTAGATGATCAAAATGATGAGCGTGATGCCCGCAATGATCGAACCACCCCTGAAAATGTCAGCAGCGAAGAACTATTGCGAGCTGAAAATCCCGATGCAAATAAAATTTCTTCGAATGATCGACGGGATGCAGACCAGCTGAAGCATTACACAGGAATTGAAGATAAATTATAAACAAACATGGATGCCTTCGTCTTCTAGACGAGGCATTTTTGGGTTAATGAGACAAGAGAGGTTGAAAGACAACCACCTGCACAGTTGACAATTTCTCAACCTCTCATTATAATCCATTAAGATCGCATGGAAAGCAGCAAAGAAATTGGGAGGTGGTCATCAAATGCTTATTTATGCATTGTGTACGACTGTCAAGAAAGTAGAACAGCCGCAATAGGAAACGGAAAATTAGAAAGAAGGCTTTTTTATGATCGAACCTTACCAATTTCATTCAATTAAACATCAAGTATACCAATTAGTACGAACGTATCAATCGGTCAATGATCCTCGAACGATCAAAACGGTTGAAACGATGACAAAAGACGCCATAGAACAATTTTTTCCTGAAGAAGAAACAGCACCACGTGAAATTTTAGCTGCTTTTTTTCAACCGGGGATGACGATCAGTCGCAGCAATGAGCTGTTAACAGAACTCAAAGAGTACGTCCGACCCTTTCAGGTCCCGACAACAAAACAAATTGAAAAAATGTTTCGGAAAGTAAAAAAACTGAAAATACCTGATTTTGCTTCCGTTGATTTAAAAGAGACCACCTATCTTTCTTGGGATGATATCGGTAGTCAAAGCAAGTTTATGATCATTGCCACTGAGCAGGGCTTTACAGGACTTCACGGTCATGTCTCAACCGAGGTCAAGAAAGGAATCTGTCCCTTGTGCCAGCATGAAGGGAATGTCTCAATGTTTCTTTCTCTGACGAAAAGCAATGGCGATGGAACGTATACCAAACGGGGAAACTATATTTGCCGTGATAGCCAACGGTGCAATCAGCAGATGGAAAAGCCAGCAAATTTGCATGACTTTGTTTCTTTGCTGCAAATGAAAGATAAATAACGAAATGAAACGGCAGAAAGATTTCTGCCGTTTTTTCAAATTCAAAAAAACAGTAGTTATAACATTATTTAAATTTTGTAATAAATGAACAGAATAAACCACTTTGGCTATTGTACCAACGGATTTCATGTTATAATTAATCATAGAAACCGATGACTTTACGTAAATACGTAAGCGCATAAGAGAGAAAATGAGGTGGAACTATGCAATGTCCAAAATGTCATCATAACAATTCTAGGGTAGTTGATAGTCGACAAGCCGATGATGGACGTGTGATTCGCCGCCGTCGTGAATGCGAAAATTGCGGCTATCGCTTTACAACATTTGAACGTATCGAAGAGGCACCCCTACTTGTGATTAAGAAGAATGGTGCCCGTGAAGAATTCAATCGAGAAAAAATCCTACGGGGGTTGATTCGTTCTGCTGAAAAACGTCCAGTGACAATGGATCAGATGGAAACGATCGTCGATCATGTGGAAAGTCGTGTTCGTGCTCTTGGTGAAAATGAAATTTCTACAACACAGATTGGTGAGTATGTGATGGAAGATTTAGTTGATTTAGACGAGATCGCTTATATCCGTTTTGCCAGTGTCTATCGCCAGTTTAAAGACATGTCAGTTTTCTTGAAAGAACTACAAGACATCGTCGAAAAAGCGAAAGAACCACAAGAATAGAGGGGGACAACAAGTGGGCAATAGTTTACCGAATCAATCGTACAAAGTGTTCAAAAGCCGTCCACTTACAACGGAAGGGAAAGACGCCCTCATTTATTTGTATCAACCAATTATTGAAAGTGATGCTTTAGCGTTGTATTTGACACTCGCAAGTGATGTCCAAGCCCAAAGCTTTTCTGGCGAGGAGTCGATGACGACCGTGCATCTAGATATCTTGAATGCCATGAATGCGGGAATGCCTCGCTTCATAAAAGCCAAGCAAAACTTAGAGGGCATCGGCTTGCTAAAGTCTTATGAGAAAGCAGATGCTCAAAACGGGAGCTCGTATCTGTATTGGTTGCAAGAACCGGTCCATCCAGCAGCGTTTTTTCAAGATGAATTGTATGCCTATCTGTTGTTGGAAAGAGTCGGGGAGCGTAAATTTGATCAGCTGGTCAAGCTGTATCAACCAAAGCAGTGTTCCTTGACCGATTATCAGGAAGTGACCCAATCCTTCTCAGCCGCCTATGGGTTAAATACCGCACGTTTTGCTTCACATGAAGAAACGTTACAGGCAGTCAGTGATTCCTTTCAAGAAACCAATGCGAACTTGGTGCTTGATGAAAAGCAGTTGGATTGGGACTTTCTTTTATATGAAGCGCAGCGTCGGTATATCCGTGCCGCTAATTTCACACCAAGTTTTCGACAAAAGTTAGTTCTATACCATTCTTTATATGGCTATGATGTGTTGGAATTGTTGGATTTGATGGCGGACAATGTTTCTTTGACAACAGGCGAGGTCGACCAGAAAAAGCTGGAACAAGCCATCATGAAGAAATCACGACAAACATTTACGAAAACATCAAAAAGAGAAGATCCCCAAGCGGAAAGTCAGTTGCGCCGCTTCAATACCTTAAAACAGAATGGTTTTTCAGAAAATGATGTCTTATTGATTCAAGAAAGTGAGAACAATGCACCGATCGCTTTTCTCAAGGCGATCAAAGCGGAGAAAAACAGTTTCATGACGGATTCAGAACAATGGCTGATCAAGAGCCTTGTCGAACGGTCACCATTGCCTAATAGTGTGATCAATGTTCTGGTTCATTATGTCTTGGTGGTCCAAAACAATGCCGCTTTGTCAGGAAATTATGTGAACAATATCGCCGCCCAGTGGTCAGAATTAAAAATTGGCACGGCAGAAGATGCCATCAAACATGTTCGGAGCCTTGTTCGAAGTGCCAAGGAAAAACGCAGCCGACCACAAACCAGCGGCAAAAAAATCATTCGCGAAGAAAAGCTGCCTTCTTGGGCTGAAAAACCAGTGGAAGAGACAGCATTAACGCCAGAGCGACAAGCAGAATTAGATAAAAAACTGCAAAACTACTTGCATAAGAAAGCTGGTGACAAGTAATGGAAGATGTAGGGAAAAACTTAGGAAAACTATTGGATAAACGCAATTACCGTGATCAGTTTTCAGCAATGATGGCAGAGGTTTTACAAGATCCTGATGTCAAAGCGTTTATTGCCGAAAATGAAGAGGTATTGACCGAAGCAGATATTCAAAAAAGCTATGCGAAACTGTATGAGTTCGTCCAAGAAAAGCGGAAATTCCGCATCAATGATCCATCCATGATCGCACCGGGCTATGAGCCGCGCTTAGCGTTAAATTTTCATTTTATTGACGTCACCTACGTACCAACGAAAGAGCTACTGGCATATCAGAAACAAGAAGAGATCCGCAGCCGCATCAAAGCGATGGATATGCCTAAAGATATACAAGAAGCAAGTTTTGCAGATTATCAGCAAACGCCTGGCCGAATGGAGGCCATCGCAGCTGCCGTTGATTTTATTAGTGAGTTGACAGCCAATCCACAGGAATTTCATAAAGGACTTTACTTTGTGGGGAGTTTTGGGATCGGAAAAACCTATCTGCTTGGCGCGATCGCCAGAGATTTAGCGGAGGCAGGCTACACGACGACATTGGTTCACTTCCCGACATTTGCAGTAGAGATGAAACAAGCAATCGGCAAAGATCAGGTGGGGGATAAGCTGAACGCAGTGAAAAAAGCCCCAATCTTAATGATGGACGATATCGGTGCGGATGCGATGAGCAGTTGGATTCGTGATGAAGTCTTCGGTGTGATTCTACAATACCGAATGCAAGAGCAACTCCCGACGTTCTTCACCTCGAATTTTACCATGCATGAGTTAGAGCAGCATCTTTCAGTAACGCAACGCGGCGAATCCGAACCATTGAAAGCCAAACGTATTATGGAGCGTATTCGTTACTTGACACAAGAGATCCAAATGACGGGCAAAAATCGACGAAATGATGCCTAAAAAAACCATTACTGGAGGAAGATGATGATGAAAAAACAAGTGATTCTAGGCTTGTCCTTAGCAGCAGTGCTGCTGTTAACGGCTTGTGGCAGTCCCGAAAACAACAATGCATCAAGTGGCGATAACACGCCTTCTGAATCAAGTGAGAATGCTAGTTCCGTTGCCAATAGTTCTTCAGAGAGCGAAACAGCGACGGTTTTTACTGGTATTATCCAAGAAGATGCCCGAGCAGGTTCAGATGATACCTTTCAATTATTTTTGAAAGACGTAGCGGCAGTTGAAGATGAGGATCAAGTCGTCCAAAGTTTTCAAAATGATGGGGTCATTCTCCATGTCCCTATCGAGGCCTATTCAGGAGAGATCGAGGAGTTAGTTGAAGGAGACAAAGTCCAAGTGTCGCTGCAAGGCGTCCCGATCATGACGATGTCGATCCCACCGCAAATTCCCGGTAACTCGATTCAAAAGGTTGAATTAGTGAACGATTAATGCAATGTGCGCCTTGGCAATGGCACCACAGTCAAGACGCACATTTTTTTCTATTTATGGAAAGCGTGTTATACTACGAAAGAAGGAGTGACAATATGAACGAACATGCATTATCGGATCGTTTGGCTTGCGTGGGCGAACAAATTCCCGACCAAGCACGTATCGCCGACATCGGCTCCGACCATGCTTATTTACCTGTGGCATTGATGCTGCAGAACAAAATCACTTATGCTGTAGCTGGAGAAGTCGTTCAAGGACCTTATGATTCTGCCAGTAAACAAGTACGTAAAAACGGGCTAACAGAGAAGATCGTGGTGCGCTTAGCAGACGGATTGGACGCTATTCAGCCAGCAGATAAGATCGACACGGTTGTTGTTGCTGGAATGGGGGGGACTTTGATTCGCTCTATTTTAGAAGAAGGCAGCAGAAAAAATCGCTTAGCGGGGGTCAAACGTTTGGTCTTACAACCGAATGTTGGCGAAAGGACTTTGCGGGAATGGCTCGTTGATCACAATTTTACGATCATTCATGAAGTGCTGTTAGAAGAAAATGACAAAAATTACGAAATCATCGTTGCGGAAACTGGAAAAGCGACGTACACGCCCCAGCAATTATTTTTTGGTCCCTTTTTATTAAAAGAAAAAAATCCAGTTTTTTATAAAAAATGGCAGCATGAATTGAAGCAGCGTCAACGAGTGGTCAAAGAGTTAGAGAAAGCCAAAGAACCACCTGCTGAGAAAATGAATGAATTGAAAGAACAAATCGAATGGATCAAGGAGGTACTGGCATGATTTCTGGTCAAGAATTTATCAAACGCTTTGAAGCATATTGCCCATTATGGTTGGCAGAAGAAGGCGATCCTGTTGGTCTGCATGTTGGTACATTAAACAAACCCCTCGAGCGAGTCATGATGACCCTTGATGTCCGTCCAGAAGTGGTAACCGAAGCCATCGAGAAAAAGATCGACTTGATCATCGCGAAACATCCACCGATCTTTCGCCCTTTGAACCGCTTGCTGACCGATGATCCGCAACAAAAGATGTTGATGGATCTCGTCAAGCATGATATCGCCGTTTACGCCGCCCACACCAATATGGATATTATTGAAGACGGTTTGAACGATTGGTTTTGTGAACTGCTAGAAGTTGAACCAGATACGTACTTGAAGCAAACCCATCAAGTAAAAATGAAGAAACTAGCTGTATTTACACCTGTTGAATCGGCACCAGCATTGCGAAAGGTATTAGGAAAAGCTGGTGCTGGTCAGCAAGGCAATTACCAAAACACCAGCTATTCATTGATTGGCACCGGTCGCTTTACACCACAGCAAGCGGCGCATCCTGCCATCGGTGAGATCGGAAAAGAAGAACAGGTGCAAGAAGCGAAAATCGAAGTCATTTTTCCAGAAACGATCGAGAAAAAGGTCCTTTCGGCAATGATCGCTGCTCATCCTTACGAAGAGCCAGCTTATGATCTGTATGCCTTAGACAATTTGCCGAAGACCTATGGAATCGGACGGGTTGGCAATCTCGCTAAGCCTCTTACCCTTGATCAGTTTGTCGCACGTGTCAAAGAGCGCTTTGGTTTGTCTGCTTTACGCCTCGTCAGCTTTCCTGGTGCACCTGAAAAAATTCAGCGAATCGCCATTTGCGGTGGCAGTGGCCAATCGTTTTATTCGGATGCCTTACGCCATCAAGCGGATGTGTACATCACTGGCGATATCAGTTACCATTTCGCCCATGACATGCAAGCCAATGGGTTGATTGGGATCGATCCAGGGCATAACATAGAAAAGGAATGTATTCCTCGGTTTATTGAGAAATTCAACCAGTGGAAAGCAGAAGAGAACTGGGCTGTGACCTTTGTTCCTTCCACCACTTCAACAAATCCATTTGACTATAGATAGGAGAATCTTTTATGTACGAAAATTTATTGCCTCGCTTTTTAAAATATGTTAAAACAGAAACTCGCTCGGATGCGACAAGTACGACAACCCCTTCCACCCAAACACAGGTCGCGTTTGCTAAAGAACTGCAAAAAGAACTAGAAGAATTAGGATTAAGCGATGTTCACTACAATGAATCCAATGGTTTCGTGATCGCAACATTACCAAGTAATGTCGAACATGACGTGCGCTCCATCGGTTTTATCGCCCATATGGATACCGCCGATTTTAATGCAGAAAATGTTGATCCGCAGATCATCGAAAATTACGATGGCGAATCGACCATTAAATTAGATAAAGAAGGAAAATACACATTAAACACAAAAGATTTTCCGAATTTAAAAAATTATGCTGGCGAAACCTTGATCACTACTGATGGTTCCACTTTATTAGGTTCTGATGATAAGTCAGGTATTGCAGAAATCATGACAGCCATGGAAATTTTACTGAAAAACCCAACGATCAAGCATGGGGAAATCAAAGTCGCATTTGGCCCTGATGAAGAAATTGGTGTTGGTGCCGATAAATTCGATGTGGAAGATTTCAATGTTGATTTTGCCTATACAATGGATGGCGGTCCAGTAGGAGAATTGCAATACGAAACCTTCAATGCGGCGCAAGCTGAAATTACGATCCAAGGAAAGAATGTCCACCCTGGAACTGCTAAAGACACCATGATCAACGCCTTGCAACTAGCAGTCGATTTTCAAAATGCGCTACCTGCTGATGAAGTTCCTGAGAAAACCGAAGGGACAGAAGGGTTCTTCCATTTGATGAGCCTTAGTGGTTCAGTAGAAGAAGCGAAAATGGCATACATTATTCGAGATCATGACCGGAGTCATTTCGAAGAAAGAAAAGCACAATTATTAGCGGTTCAAGAAAGCTTGAATGCTCGCTTTGATGAACCACGAGTGCACGTTCATCTATATGATCAATACTACAACATGAAAGAAATCATCGAAAAAGATATGAGCATCATTGATTTAGCGAAAGATGCGATGAAAGCAGTTGGAATCACACCGATGACAGAACCTGTCCGTGGTGGTACGGATGGCTCGAAAATCTCCTATCTAGGGATTCCAACCCCGAATATCTTTGCTGGTGGAGAAAATATGCATGGACGTTATGAGTTCGTCTCACTACAATCAATGATGAAAGCGACCGATGTGATCGTGAAAATCGCCGAACTGAATGCGCAAGCATAGCAGCAGCTTCTTCATTGAAAGAAAAGAATAACTTTAGGGCTGGGAACTCTTCACGCAGGTCTTGCGTAAGGCCCGGCCTTTTATTAGGATGTGAATAGTATGAAAATTCTCGTATTATACAACGATACAGCGGGGAAAAGTGAAGCAAAAGAAACAGCAGAAAAATTCCAAGCCTATGTGAACGAACAAGGCGATGAGCATCAAGTGTTTTTACAAGCATCAAATCCCGATGTTGACCCTGAGGATGTTAAAGAGGCAGCCAAGAAACATGCGGTCGATACGATTGTTATTATTGGTGGGGATGGAACGATCCATCATGGGCTGCAAACATTCAAAGAAAAGCTGGATGAGCTGAAGATCGGGATCATTCCTGGAGGAACGGTAAATAACTTCGCTCGAATGTTAGGTATTCCAGTCAAGCCAGAAGAAGCGTTTGAGAATATTTTAACAGGGGTTGAACGTCCGATCGATTATGGGATGGTCAATGATCAAGTAATGATCTCGACGATGACCATTGGTCTTTTAGCAGATACTGCAGCAGCAACTTCCCAAGAAGAAAAACAACAGTACGGTCCGTTGGCGTTTATGAAACGGTTCATTCATCTGTTGATCAAAAAGAAACAATACAAATTGGAAGTCATCGCTGACGAACGGAAATGGCAGGGGAAAAGTCAATTACTGACGATCGTCATGTCGAATTCAGCAGGTGGGTTTAAGAACTTTGATGAAGAAGCAAAACCTGACGATGGCTTGTTCCATGTTATTCTTTTGCCAAAATTGAACATTTTACGGTTTATTTTGTATTTGCCAAGAATTATTCGTGGTAGAATTGCCAAAGTACCAAGTGTTGAATATTTCACTGCCGCAAAGGTCTCGATCAAGGCGAAAGAAAAAACGGTTCATACTCGGACCGACGGCGATCCAACGGATGATCTGCCAATCGAGATGAAAGTCATCAAGCACGGGTTGACGATGTTGGTACCTGAAGAAGCACAAGAATCAAAATAATGGTCCCTACGATCAATCATATGGAGGAAATGGATGGATGCACTGATTTACAATCCATTGTGGTTTTATTTAATTGCAGTCAATCTTTATCTTTTCTGTCTGATGGGTTATGATAAATATCAGGCAGTAAAACAAGGTTGGCGGGTTCCCGAAGCAAATCTCCTTTTTATGGGGGCGATTGGCGGCGGATTAGGCGGTTTGATCGCGCAACGCGTGTTTCGCCATAAAACAAGAAAGAAGAAGTTTTATTTCTTTTTTGCTTTCGGCACCGTTTTTGCTATCCTGCTGATGGTCTTTTTTGCATAAATTCGGTTTAACAAGCAAGGAGTTAATATGAAAACTAAAGTGAAGTTCGCCCTTAATTTACTTTTATTAGTAGGCATTCTGGGTGTGATGTATTTTTTTGTCCGTAACTCGATGATGGAAATTTTAGCGGGGCTAAGAGAGACCAGCTTTCTCGTCGTTTTACTGGTTATGGGGCTTGGCACATTGTACCTAGTGATTGAAGGACGAACGGTCAAAGAGATTGCTGTGAATTTCCAACCGGAATTCACCACCAAGGCGGGGTTTCTAACCGTCTGTTACAGTGGGTTTTATCGGATCGTGACGTTTGGCGCGGGCACCTTGATCTCAGAGGTGAATTTTTATCGTAAAAATGGCTTGCAGTTGTCACAAGGGGTTGGGGTCACCACCTTACACATGGTGATGTATAAGTTTGCCATATTGACTTATGCGATCGCTGGGTTGATCATTCAATTCTCGTTATTCTATGACAATGCGCCGAATATGATTTGGGTGATATTGGCGGGGATCGTACTCGTCTTTTTGATCATAGCCGCTTTATTGGCACTTTCTGTCAGTATCAACATTCAAGTCTTTTTTGTGATTGTCAGCAATAAGCTATTCAAAAGTGCAACGTTAAGAGGGATCGTTGACAAATGCAACACCCAGATCTATTCTTTGCGAGAAACGGTCAATGCAATCATTACCGACCGGACCGCTTTCTTACGCATCTACCTTTGGAATCTTTTGAAGATGCTGCCTTGGTACGTGATCCCTTATGTGATTCTTGTCGTGCAGCACCCAGAGATCGATTTCTTGTTGACGTTATCCTTCATCAGCTTTGCCGTCGTCTTGTCCGGAGTGATTCCAACACCGGCAGGGATCGGTTCCTTTGAATTTATTTATATGCTGCTTTTTGGTCCATTAGTCGGCACAGTCGATGCAGCATCTTCTATGCTGCTGTATCGCTTAGCGACATTCATTTGGCCCTTCATTATTGGCTTTGCATATGTAATGAAAGAAAAGCGCAAAGACATTAGCCAAGAGCTGACAGAGCTTAGAAAAGAAAAAGTGGAAAGTTAAAAAAACGCTTATCTTCGAGTAGAGGATAAGCGTTTTTTTTAGTCTTTCAAATCAATGATCCGATCAACAAAGGATTCATAGAATTCAGCTTCATGGGAAACGATCAGAACGGTTCCGGGAAAAGCTGCCAGGGTTTCTTCCAAATTGTTTTTCGTGTCTTGATCGATATGGTTGGTCGGTTCATCAAGAATCAAAAAGTTGCTTTTGATCAACATCATTTCAGCTAACTTCACTTTTGTCTGCTCGCCACCACTTAATAATTTCAATTCCTCTTGAGCAAGCTGGCTAGGTAATCCCGCACGAGAAAGTTGTCGTCGCAATTCTTTATTGGTTGCCTTTGGGAAAAGATCCTCGAGGTATTGCAGAGGCGTCTGTAATGGATACTCCCAGTCAAGATCTTGAGAAAAGTAATTAAACTTTGTATGCTGTGGGTAAGAAACGGTTCCTTCAATTGCAGGGATCACACCAAGTATTGTTTTGATCAACGTCGATTTACCGATCCCATTAAATCCCCGAATCGCAATTTTTTCGCCATAGCGGATCGTTAGGTTGATTGGCGATAGTAAAGGCTTTTGGTCATAACCGATCACTAGATTGGTCGTCTCTAATGCCAAGGTCGTAACGATCGGTGCCAAATCAAATCCTAGATGCGGTTTAGGGACATCTTGGGGTGGGGTCAAACGTTCGATTTTTGCCAATTGTTTTTCACGACTCTTTGCCATTGTTGAACGAGAACCAGCTTTGTATTTACGGATATAGCTTTCGGTTTTCTTGATATGCTCTTGTTGTGCTTCGTATTGCTTCATATAACTTTCATTTTGCAGCGTTTTTAGCTTTAATGCTTTGTCTAAATTCCCCGTATACTTAGAAAGCTTGCCAAATTCGATATCAATGATATGGGTCGTGATTTCATTCAAGAATTGACGATCATGAGAAACGACTAAGTAGGTACCAGTAAAGTCCTGTAAAAACTCAACCAGCCATTTGATATGCTCATCATCTAAGTGGTTGGTTGGTTCATCTAAAATCAGCATGTCGGGTTTTTCTAGCAGCATTTTTGCTAAGATCAATTTTGAGCGTTGACCACCACTTAAGGAAGCAAGGGGGGTATCCATGCCGAGAACCGAAATACCTAATCCTTCTGCTAAATCATCGATCAATGTATCCATTTGGTAGAAATTCCCTTGATCCAATTGATTTTGCAATTCGCCGGCTTTTTCTAAAAGCTTATCGTCAAGACTTTCGCCATAAGCAGTATAAAGATCTGCGATCTGTTGTTCTTTTTCGAAGTCTTCTGCAAAGGCAGAGCGCAAAAAATCACGGATCGATTGCGTTTCATCAACATTGACATATTGATCCAAATAGCCCATTTTCAAATTTTTCGGAAATTGAACAAAGCCATCGTCTGGGAGAATTTCTCCTGTAATGATTTTGATTAAAGTACTTTTGCCGGCGCCGTTCCGTCCAATCAACCCGACTTTTTCCCCACGGTTGATTTGAACGGAAACATCTTCGTAAAGCAATTTGTCGCCAAATTGTTGGCTAATATTTGTTAATGTTAACATCGTTTCCTCCATATAAAAAAGCTGTAAACAGTAGACGTTACAGCTAAGTAGATAATCTTACTGAATAACTATCGCCAAAGAGCGATCAAAAGGATCAGGAAAATCGATTGTTCCTGACCAATCAGGACCTAGCATACCATTGCGGCTTCCTATCTGTCAATTTTCATGAAAGAATACTGAAAAAAATCTTGATCTTCGAGGGAAATCTTTTGACCATTACTGACCAATATTGTATAATACAAGAGTAGAAAAAAGGATGCTGCTTGCAGCGTACTAATTTTTCTGACTACCATTTTGGGAGGGAAAAGTATGAACCCAGAAAAAATGACGACTACATTACAGAGTGCTATCGCGGAAGCACAGCAGATTGCCATGACGCGTCACCACCAAGAAATCGATATTCCGCATTTATGGAAGATTTTATTGCAAGCCAATCAATTCGGCCGCAATTTTTATACGGATACAGGCCTTGATGTCGATGCATTTGAAAAGGAAGTCGACCAGCTACTAGATGAACTGCCTTCGGTTGAAGGAGGAAATGTTCGTTATGGTCAATCCATGAGTCAAAATCTGTTTCATCTTTTGTCTGAGGCAGATCAATTAAAAAATGAATTTCAAGACGAGTATCTTTCCACAGAAATCGTCCTTTATGCGTTGATGAAATTGAAAAATCATCCATTGACGGTGTATTTAAAGAAACAAGGAATCACCGCGAAAGAAATCAAGCAAACGATCGAAACATTAAGAGGAGGGGATCGTGTGACCTCACAAAATCAAGAAGAACAATACAAAGCATTAGAAAAATACGGCGTTGACTTGGTCCAACAAGTCCGCAGCGGAAAAATGGACCCCATTATCGGACGAGACGAAGAAATTCGCGACGTGATTCGCATCCTTTCTCGGAAAACAAAAAACAATCCCGTTTTGATTGGTGAACCGGGGGTTGGTAAAACAGCCATTGTTGAAGGATTGGCTCAACGGATCGTGCGAAAAGACGTCCCAGAAAACCTAAAAGACAAAACGATCTTTTCTCTGGATATGGGTGCCTTGATCGCAGGTGCCAAGTTCCGAGGTGAATTTGAAGAGCGTTTGAAAGCCGTCTTACAAGAAGTGAAAAAAGCCGATGGACGGATTATTCTCTTTATTGATGAGATCCACAATATTGTAGGTGCTGGTAAGACGGAAGGCAGCATGGATGCTGGAAACTTACTAAAACCAATGCTGGCACGGGGAGAATTGCATACGATTGGCGCAACCACCCTTGATGAATACCGTCAATACATGGAAAAGGACAAAGCCTTGGAACGTCGTTTCCAAAAAGTGCTGGTACAGGAACCAACCGTTCAAGATACGATTTCGATTTTACGTGGCTTGAAAGAACGGTTCGAGATCCATCATGGCGTCAATATCCATGACAATGCGCTTGTTGCTGCTGCGACCTTATCTGATCGGTATATCACGGACCGCTTTTTACCAGACAAAGCCATCGATTTGATCGACGAAGCAAGTGCCACGATTCGGGTAGAAATGAATTCGATGCCTACCGAGCTCGATCAGGTCACTCGACGTTTGATGCAATTGGAGATCGAAGAAGCCGCACTGAAAAAAGAATCCGATGATGCATCGAAAAAACGTTTAGGCATTTTACAAGAAGAATTGGCGGAATTGCGTGAAGAAGTCAATACCATGAAAATGCAGTGGGAAACGGAAAAAGAAGAAGTCAATGCAGTTTCCAATAAACGGGCAGAGATCGATAAAGCCAAGCATGAGTTGGAAGATGCTGAAAATAACTATGATTTGGAACGGGCAGCTGTTCTTCGTCATGGGACGATTCCCCAACTGGAAAAAGAACTCGCTGAATTAGAAGAAAAAAACCAAGACGAAGGCATTCGGATGGTTCAAGAGTCAGTGACAGAAAATGAGATCGCCTTAGTCGTGGGCCGCTTGACAGGAATCCCTGTTGCGAAATTAGTGGAGGGCGAACGAGAAAAACTTTTGAAATTAAATGAGACCTTGCATCAACGAGTGATTGGACAAGACGAGGCAGTCGATGCCGTGAGTGATGCAGTCATTCGTTCCCGAGCTGGTCTTCAAGATCCAAATCGACCATTAGGTTCCTTCTTGTTCTTAGGACCGACCGGTGTCGGTAAGACCGAATTAGCGAAAGCGTTAGCGGTCAACCTCTTTGACTCTGAAGAGCATATGGTTCGGATCGATATGAGCGAATACATGGAAAAACATTCGGTGTCTCGTTTGGTCGGTGCCCCTCCAGGCTATGTTGGATTTGAAGAAGGCGGACAATTGACCGAAGCCGTTCGACGCAATCCATACACGATCGTCTTATTGGATGAGATCGAAAAAGCCCATCCAGATGTCTTCAATATCTTATTGCAAGTGCTTGATGATGGCCGTTTGACAGACTCAAAAGGACGCGTCGTTGATTTCAAAAATACCGTCTTGATCATGACTAGCAACATCGGCTCTCAAGTCTTGCTAGATGGCGTGACTGCAGAAGGGACGATCCCAGAAACTGTCGCAGAAACTGTCCGTAATCTCTTGAGAGGTCATTTCAAACCAGAATTCTTAAATCGAATCGACGATACGATTTTATTCACACCGCTTAGTCTAAGCGATGTGACAGGCATCGTCGACAAGATCATCGCACAGCTTTCACAACGACTGGAAGTCCAAGATATACTGTTGACGATCACTGAAGAAGCCAAACGCTGGATCGCTGAAAGTGCTTATGAGCCAGCATATGGTGCGCGACCTCTCCGTCGGTTTATCACAAGAGAAGTCGAAACCCCATTGGCAAAAGAAATCGTTGCTGGCAGAGTCTTACCAAAGACCCAAGTCACGATCGAATTATTGAACGATCAGCTGGTTTTTGAAAATACGCCAATGACCGAGTAATAAAAAGAGAACAAATAAATACAAAACGATGGTTGCCATTTCATTGGCAGCCATCGTTTTTTTGTCTCTCAACATATGACAAAAAAGTTCTCCTTGCTTGTTGTTTGGAGGAAATTCGCACTTCGATTATACTGTTCTTATGGAGTAGGAGAGGAATGAAAAGATGAATACTTTTTTTGAAACGTTGAATGAGCGAAAAGGGGAATTGCTGACAGCTGTCTTTGAACATTTGTCATTGTCGATCATTGCGCTGCTCGTGGCGATCGTTATTGCTGTTCCTTTAGCTATTTGGCTGGTTAATCATAAACGGGCAGCGGAAGTCGGCCTACAAATAACGAGTGTGTTACAGACGATTCCATCACTGGCACTGTTAGGTTTATTGATTCCATTCGTGGGGATCGGAACGCCACCTGCATTGATCGCATTAGTTATTTATGCGTTATTGCCGATCTTTCAAAATACCTATATTGGCCTTTCGGAGATCGATCCATCAATCGAAGAAGCTGCTGCGGCATTTGGTATGTCTCGGATGCGCCGATTGATCAAAGTCGAATTGCCGATTGCTTTGCCTGTCATAATTTCTGGGATTCGCACGGCGCTGGTCTTGATCATCGGAACAGCGACCTTAGCCGCTTTGATTGGCGCTGGCGGGTTAGGTTCCTTTATTTTGTTAGGGATCGATCGAAATGCGCCTGAGTTAACGTTGATTGGTGCGATCGGGTCTGCCTTGTTGGCGATTGTTTTCAGTACCCTGATTCGTTACCTGCAACATTTAAAACCGCGCTATACCTTGATCACGTTGGCAGCAATCATCTTGCTGATTGGTGGGGTTTCCTTCTCACAAAGCGGATTTTTTGCTCCCAAAACCATTACGATCGCAGGGAAACTAGGATCTGAACCAGATATCTTGATCAACATGTACAAAGAATTGATTGAACAAGAAGACCCTGATGCCCAAGTTGAACTAGAGCCAAATTTTGGAAAAACCTCTTTCTTATTCAGCGCATTGGACAATGGTCAAGTTGATATATATCCAGAGTTTACTGGTACCGTCTTGGAGAGTTTAGTTGAGGTACCAGAAGAGCTTGCGAGTCAAAACCTTGACTCCGACGAAACCTATACCGAAGCAGTCAATCTATTGAAGGATCAGTTTGAGATGACCTTGCTTCAGCCGATGGCGTATCAAAATACCTATGCGTTGGCTGTCAAAAAAGAATTTGCTGAGGAAAATGGACTAACCACGATCTCTGATTTGAAGAAAATCGAAAATCAAATCAAAGCTGGCTTCACTCTCGAATTCATTGATCGGACGGACGGATATGCGGGGATCCAAGAACTTTATGGGCTAGATTTTCCAAGTGTCCAAAGTATGGAACCAGCATTGCGTTACCAAGCCATCAATAATGGCGATATCAATCTACTGGATGCCTATTCCACGGACAGTGAATTGCGTCAATATGGCTTAGTTATTCTAGAAGACGATCAGGAACTATTTCCACCTTATCAAGGAGCGCCTTTGATGAAAGAAGCCTTTGCCAAGGAACATCCAGAAGTCGTCCGTGCATTAGAAAAGTTGGCAGGGAAAATCACCGAAGAACAAATGAGTGAAATGAATTATCAGGTCAATGTCGAAGGAAAAAATCCAGCAGAAGTCGCACGTACCTTCCTGATAGACGAAGGATTAATTAAGGAGGGACAAGAATGACACCAATTATTGAATTTAAAAACGTCAGTAAAAAGTTTGATCAAAAACTAGTGATCGATCAATTAGATCTGAGTATCAATAAAGGAGAAATCTTTGTTTTGGTCGGTCCTTCTGGGAGTGGGAAAACGACGACTTTGAAGATGATCAACGCGTTGTCAGAACCAACGGATGGCGATATCTACTTCAAAGAAAAACGGATCAAAGAATACAATATCCAAAAAATGCGTTGGCAAATGGGGTATGTTCTCCAACAAATCGCCCTGTTTCCGACAATGGATGTGAAACAAAATATCGAAGTGATCCCAGAGATGTTAGGTTGGTCGAAAAAAGATCGCTCAGAAGCCGTGGATCGTTTGCTGACACAGGTCAAACTTGACCCAGAGCAATACCGCCATCGAATGCCTAAAGAGTTGTCAGGAGGAGAGCAGCAGCGCATCGGGATTTTAAGAGCGTTAGCTGCTAACCCAGAAATTATTCTGATGGACGAACCCTTTAGTGCTCTTGATCCAATTTCTCGTAATTCCTTACAGGAGCTAGTCCTTGATTTGCACCAAGAGCTTGGGACAACGATCATTTTTGTCACTCATAATATGAAAGAAGCGGTAAAACTAGGTACGCGCATTGCTGTCATGAATCAAGGGAAGATCGTTCAATGCGATACACCAGAAGTCATCGTTTCACAACCGAAGACCGCTTTTGTGAAAAGCTTCTTTGAAGAAACCGGGGAAGACGAAGCAAAACTGGTCACAGCAGGAGATTTGATACGGATGAACTTTTTCAGCAATGACATCAATCAAGCTGACCCGAAAATTGCAGCATCTACGCCATTAAATGAGTTGTATACTTTATTTGCGAGTCATGAGACGGTGGTGATCGAAGAAAATCACCAACTGATAGGGAGTCTACGTCGAAAAGATGTGTTTGCTTTCTTGAGTCGTGATCGAACGTAAACGATTCTTTTCTCAACGAGAAATATCATAAATTTTTTAAAATCGATGATTTCTCTTGCTCAAAGCAAAAATTCCACGTAAGATTGAGGAAGATATCTTTTGTCAAAATGGCAGAACAAGCTGTCGCTGATGACAAAAGATGCATTAAAGGAGCGAAAGAGCAGCTATGGTAAAAATTCTCAAAGAAAATTGGTTACTGCTTTTCTTTATCGTCGCCGTGGTTCTCATCCGTCTGTTTGTCCTGACCCCTGTTCAAGTCAGTGGCCATTCTATGGACCCGACGTTGGCAGATAAACAGCGTTTGATTGCATCAAAAATCTCCTCCTATGACCGACAAGACATCGTGATATGTGTTGAACCAGATGATCCAAGTAAAATCGCTGTCAAGCGGTTGATTGGTTTACCCGGTGATACCATCGAGATGAAAGATGATGTCCTAACGATCAATGGAGAAGTATACGAAGAACCCTATTTAGATGAGTTTAAAGAGAAATTTGCAGACGATCAATTACAAGACGAATATTCTTATCGCGAAATGTTTCAGCAAATCGCCGCTGGTGCGGAACAGTTTACGGAAGATTTCTCAGTAACGGTGCCTGATGGCAGCTATTTTGTGATGGGAGACAATCGTTTGATCTCTAGAGACAGTCGCAGTTTCGGGGTTGTAACGGAAGATCAAATGGAAGGGAAAGTGCTGCTGCGCTTTTGGCCATTGAATCAAATCAAACTATTTTAATCAAAAGAAAAAACATTCTTGCCAGTGCAGCGAAAACGATCGCAACTGGCAAGAATGTTTTTTAGATGACCCAAGCGACAAATGCAACCATAGAAAAGAACATTGTCCAAACCGCAATAATAGCTGATGCAATAAAAATAATTTTGATTGATAAAGGTTGGACAAATTTTCGGGCATCTTTAGAGAACGCATAGGTGATCGATGAAAAAATCAAGCAGCATAAAATAAAAAACACTGTTAGAACCATAAGCCTCTCCTTTACTGACGCAATGTCAAATGAATAATGTAATTATAACAGACCATGGTTTTTTGGGGAAATAAAAATGATTAAACGAGGGAATTTTCTTGTAGTTGTAACCGTTTTATAGGGAAGTGTAAGAAAGGTCAAACCTTGATAGACAGCGAATCTATAAAAATAAGATGTGTTATTTAAGTATTTTTATAAATTTTTCTTTATGAATAAAAGAACAAAAGAAAAAAGCTTGTTGAAAAACGCTGGTTTCAACAAGCTTTTTATGGTCGTTTATGATAATTTTTTAATTCGATAACTTTCAAAGTAATCAGGTTTCCCTCGACCTTGCACATATGCGATCACGCCCATCAAGGCAGCACCAATCGTGTTGGTCAGTAAATCGCCCATCGTATCCATTAATGCTTCACGACCGATAAATGGGGTGCCATCTAAGGTTGCATAACGTTGGAGGTTCATTCCACCAACGGAATCGCAGATAAACTCCCAAAACTCCCAGAAGATACCACACAAGCCAGCAAAAGCAAAGCCCATCAGTAAAAATAACCAAGGCGAAACTTTTGAAACAGGCACTTCTTTTAGTAAGAGACAGATCAGTCCATAGCCGACAGCCGTCAAGACCATTGGGCTTACCGCATGCAGAATTTTATCCCAGAAAGCAATGGTTTCGATCAAATGTAAGATCGTCCCCATAAATACAGAGATCAGCAAGAAAAACCAATAAAAGTAGACGGTGGCATTTGGTAGCTGGATTTTTAAGAACTTTTTACTCATTTCTGGGACGAAGATCAATAAAATCCCAAGCAAGGCTTGGGCGAGAAAAATCATTCCTTGTGTTTGCGGATAGACCCCGCGGAAAAATTCCCACAAAGAAAAACAAAACACGAGAATACCGAAAATAGTGAATACCTTTTGCAGTCGCTGATAATTTTGCCCCATTTAGTTGTCCTCCGAAAGATAGTCGGCTAAGCCAGCTAAAAGGGCTGCTTCAGAGGAGTAAATTTCCCCGTTTAGCTTGATCAACCCCACCGTATAAAGATTGACATAGTGGAACTGATTTTCCGCAACGGTTTGTAATGCTGCCAGCTTTTGCTGATTGTCGGCACCTTGTTGGCGACTATCCGTATAAAGCCCTAAAACAGGAATGCCTTTTGCATAAGCGACACCGATCTCAGAGGCAACCCCAGCATCGATGGTCAAACCATCCAGCAAAGCGATCATCAAATCACTTTCCAGCACTTTTTCGGTATCTGCCAAAGCGATCATTTTGCTATCCGCGTAGGCGGATTTATCATTGATCGCGGCATTTTCTTGAGGTAAATAAATCTCCAGCTGCGGATACTGCTGACGAATCGACGCAACAAGTTCGGCGTTGTAGCGCAGGTCACTAGCAGCAAACAGGGGAGCAGCAAAATATAGTTTCATTCAAAAACACTCCTTAATCATTCATAGTTGTACATTTTGTTGATTCGTTGTTTAGAAATAATCGCTGAAATAGGCTTCCATATCAGGGATGATCGATTCCAGTAATGCCAGTGTTTCTGAATCGGTATTTAGCCGTTCCACACGCTCTAAGTAAGCTGGGCGGCGGTAATTCATCAACAGACAAGACAATGTCTGAATATCCAGCTGGACCGCTTTTCCGATGGCTTCTCTTGAAACCACGATCTCCCCGTGATTGTATTGGACACCGAAGATCCCGTTGTTCCAATCGGCAACTGGGTCGGAAACAACAAAGTGAATGGGTGTTTGGAAGGCTTCAAATGGGAAGTTTTTCAAAAACTGTTCAACATCGACGATCCGCGCCATGTAATAAGGCTCGATGGTTTCTTTGATTTGGCTATCGTCCAAGTAGAAGGACAGGGGTTCATTTGAATATATGTCTCCTTTGACCCAATAAACCATTGAGAAATGGGCAGAGATAAAATTCCAAAGACCATTGCGGGCTTCTTGATTCAAGTAGAACATTTCCTTTACATGGAAGACTTCTTCGGCTACCCAATAAAAAAGTACACCAGTCGGATGACCACTGGCATTGTAATAAACAGCCGCGGTGCGCTCTTCTTCATTTTCATAGCGCCAATACTCTTCCCAGTGAAAAGAGGTCCGCTGCAAGGCACCATGATTGTCGCGGGAGAATTGGTTGTAGACAGTAAAGACATCAGGGTCATCCACTTCTTTGCGCTCTACGATCCCAGGGACTTCTTTGGTTTTCGGAAGCTGGGTATCACGAATTTTGAAGGTCAGCTTGTCGGACATGATCTCCCAGCCTTTGCGACGATAGTAGGGCACATTGTATGGATAAAGGTAGGAGATCCATTGCTGATCTTCCCGCATCGTTTCTAAGGCAAGCTTGATCAAGTCTTTCATCAGGCCATGTCCGGCATATTCTGGGTAGGTCCCAACACCGGTCACTCCGCCCATTTTGATCAATTTGCCGTGTATATTGACTTCACAAGGATAAACGGCGATTTGTGAGATCAACTTGTCTTCATTGAACCAGCCAAAGACCTTGGAAAGCTCTAAGATCGGGCGCTTAGATTTGATCATTTCCCGTTTGCTCTCATAGCCGCTTTCTTCAATATCCGATTCAGTGATCTGAAAAACATAGCTTAACAGTTCATTGAACTGATCAACGTCTTTTTCTTCCACCGCTCGAATATGTAGATTTTGATGAAAATTATTGTCCATTCTTTCAACTCCAATTTATTTGCTAGCTCTAGTATAGCAAAACCTGAATGAATATGTCTAAATAACGGTTAAGAAAAATACTTTATCTATTGGCGTTTCGTTGGTATAATAGAAAAGCTGACTAAAAGAAATGAGGAACGTATCCATGAACATAGAAGAAATGAAAAAACGACAGGAGAAGATTCGTAATTTCTCCATTATCGCCCATATCGACCATGGGAAATCAACATTGGCGGACCGTATTTTGGAACAAACCCATACGGTGACGTCACGAGAAATGCAAAACCAATTATTAGACTCCATGGATCTTGAACGTGAACGAGGAATCACAATCAAATTAAATGCCGTGGAACTTAACTATACCGCCAAAGACGGCGAAACCTACATCTTCCATTTGATCGACACCCCAGGGCACGTCGATTTCACCTATGAAGTTTCCCGCAGTTTGGCTGCTTGTGAAGGCGCCGTGCTCGTCGTTGATGCAGCTCAAGGGATCGAAGCACAGACATTGGCAAACGTCTACTTGGCGTTAGACAATGATTTAGAGATCCTACCAGTCATTAATAAAATAGACTTGCCAGCTGCCGATCCTGAGCGAGTACGAACAGAGATCGAAGATGTGATCGGTATCGATGCCAGTGAAGCTGTTTTAGCAAGTGCCAAAGCAGGTATTGGGATCGAAGACATTTTGGAACAAATTGTTGAGTATGTCCCAGCTCCAGCAGGTGATATTGAAGCACCGCTAAAAGCGTTGATCTTTGACTCCGTGTACGATTCCTATCGTGGGGTGGTCTTAAACGTCCGCATCATGGACGGGATGGTCAAACCTGGAGATAAAATCAAAATGATGAGCAATGGCAAGACCTTTGATGTTACGGAAGTTGGTGTCTTTTCACCAAAAGCCATTCAACGAGATGCGTTGATGGTGGGCGATGTTGGGTATATCACTGCTGCCATCAAGACCGTTAAAGATACCCAAGTCGGGGATACGGTGACATTAGCCAACAATCCAGCAGAAGAAGCCTTAGCTGGTTATCGTCAAATGAATCCGATGGTTTATTGCGGATTGTACCCAATCGATACTTCACGCTACAACGACCTTCGAGAAGCATTGGAAAAATTACAATTGAATGATGCAGCATTGCAATTTGAACCAGAAACCTCTCAAGCATTAGGATTTGGGTTCCGTTGCGGCTTCTTAGGCCTATTACACATGGATGTCGTGCAAGAACGGCTAGAACGTGAATTTAACCTTGAGTTGATTACGACTGCACCATCCGTAATCTATCATGTCAACAAGACAGATGGCTCAATGGTGGTCGTTGATAACCCAGCAGAATTTCCTGAACCAGTCACGATTGAAAACGTACAAGAACCTTACGTCAAAGCACAAATCATGGTGCCTAATGATTACGTCGGTGCTGTAATGGAATTGTCCCAACGCAAACGGGGAGACTTTGTCACGATGGATTACTTGGATGATTATCGAGTGAACGTCGTTTATGAGATCCCACTATCGGAAATCGTCTTTGATTTCTTTGATAAATTGAAATCCAGCACCAAAGGGTACGCATCACTCGATTACGAAATGTCTGGTTACCGAACTAGCAAGCTAGTGAAGATGGACATCTTGCTGAATACTGAAAAAGTCGATGCGTTAAGCTTTATCGTTCACCGTGACTTTGCTTATGAACGCGGTAAAGCCATCGTTGAAAAACTGAAAAAACTGATCCCACGACAACAATTTGAAGTACCGATCCAAGCAGCCATCGGACAAAAAATCGTTGCGCGTTCCGACATCAAAGCCTTGCGTAAAAACGTATTGGCGAAATGTTATGGCGGTGACGTTTCTCGAAAACGCAAACTCCTAGAGAAACAAAAAGAAGGGAAAAAGCGGATGAAACAAATCGGCTCCGTCGAAGTACCGCAAGAAGCCTTCATGGCTGTTCTGAAAATGGATGAGGATGAACCGAAGAAATAGCAAGGGTTTGTTTGAAAATATTTGATAATAAAATCTAATTTTCATTTTTTATTCGCCCATTTGTCGCCCTAATTTATTTTAGGGCGACATTTTTTATGAAAACTAAATTCTAATTTGATGATCTTCTTAGTCTTTGGGCGAATATATCAACAGCTTCTGTTCTCATTTTTTTCGTTACATGGACGTACTTATCCATGGTAGTTGAAATTCTGGAATGGCCAAGTCTTTCTTGTACTATTTTAGGCTTTACACCATCCTCCAAAAGCATAGTGGCATGTGTGTGTCTAAGGGAATGAAAGTTGAAATCGAATCCTAATTCTTTTTTTACTTTTCCACTATGCCATTTGATTGAATTCGGTGTGACAGGTTCACCGTTTTCCTTAGTGCAAACAAATTGACTATCAAAATAGTATTTTCCATGACGAAGTTTATTCTCAGACTGGCGCTTGCGGACTCTCTTTAATTCTTGGAGCAAAATATCATCTATTGCTATTGTTCGAAAACTAGATTGCGTTTTTGGTGTTCCTAACTGTATGCCATGTTTATCTTGAAGCATGATGCGATCCACAGTCAATGTTTGATCCTCAAATGAAATATCGGACCATTGGAGACCGCAAACCTCACCGCGGCGTAATCCAGTATGAAACCCGATCATTAATGGTAGATGAAAGGGGCTAGAAGGTGGATTGCTATCTAAAATAGCCTGATACTGCTCCATAGTGATTATTTTCATATCGTCACGTGTTTGCTTAGGCTTGTTTTCAAAAGATGGCATCTCAACGTAGATCATTGGATTGTTATTGATTGCTTGCCAAGGATAGACTGCTCTTTTGAATGCACCTTTTAAAACAGTAAACATAATTTCAACTGAATGTTTAGATAGTGGGGTACTAAACCCATCAGGTAATTTATTTACCAACTCTTGCAATCTTGCTGGCCCAATAGAGCTGAGATAGTATTTGCCAATTTCTGGTTTTATGTATTTGTTAACCGCATTTTGATAATTTTTCTGAGTGTTGTATTTTAACTTCTTTTCAACATAGTTTTCCATCCAGTAGTCAAAGTAATCAGAAACACTCATTTCCTTAATATCAACTTTTCCTCCATCTTTATAAAGACTTAAGGCCTCTCTTAGTTTTTCTTGTGCCTCTGTTTTTGTATTCCAACCGCCTTTTTGTATACGTTGGCGTTTGCCCCCAACTTTTGCCATTTCGATTACGTAATGCCATTTACCGCCAATTTTCCGCACATGTCCATTCATGACAATCCCTCCTTAAAACCTGTTTTGTATATAAATACGCCAGAAACATACAAACGTATGTTCTTTTGTATTGAAAAAGAAAAGCCCGAAGGCTAATCAAAAAGCGGGTATGAATGTTTTCAAGAACATTCCTGCGTCCTTTGAAACTTGAAACCCGATAACGATTTTTTGACCATTATCTTTATCAGTTAGGTAAAGCAATCCGCTTGAATGTTTTGAATTAGGAATGATGTCTAGATCAACCTTATTTAAAGTATAAATCTTGCCTTTTTCTTCAATGAATTGAACTTCTCCAGGATTCATTTGTATAAGCCTTTTCGAGCTTTGAGTCAGTTTAACCTTACCTCTACTATCAGATTGAATGCTTAGCATTACAGATTGCGTAGCTTTTTGCATTGCAGTAGGAGCGTTTTTATTTTTTTTACTAAAGAGTCTCATATTATCCTCCTACAAGAATTTTTTCGTTACATTGATAATATCATCTGAATAGTTGTAAATATCTATAGGTGAGTCAATTTCAAATACTGTTTTTTCTTCATTGTTGAGTTCAATTTTACTAGTTGCACTTCCAATTCTCACACGTAATATCCATTTTCTAATGTTGTCATCTAGCAAAATGTTAAAGTAACTTTTGTTATCTCTATAAAACAGACGGTCTAGAGAAATCAAATCTTTTAGAACGATTTTAACTATAGTATATGATTCCAATTCTTCTGGTGTGGTAACAATTTCTCCACCATCTTTAATTATGATTTCTTCATCATTGTCTTCGATAATAACTTCATCTGGTGTTGTAGAAGTCTTTAACGCAGCATTAAGTTTGTCGTTAACTTTCTCTTGGATATATTGATTTAAACCTTTCTTGATAATAGGTTGAAATCTATCTACGGTTTGTTTTGTTTTCATTCCATCGTATATTTCACCTAATAAATATTTAACGAAGTCATCACTAGGGTTTTCCCATTCTTTATCAAGATAAGTCTTTAGATTGCTTAAGTATTTAAGTTCTGATGCACTACTTATAATTTTATCTATGTCGAAGTTATCTTTATGGAATTTAACTAATTCAGGTATTTGAGAATCTTTAATTTTCGTTATATCAATGGAAAGAAAAGGGGTTAGATCCATTTTATTTGGTTCGTCTAGATCAGTAAAAAATTTATATTCTTTTCCGTTTGTTAGAATTCCAAATTTTGATTCGGTTGTACCAAAATAGCGGAACAGCTGAGAATCATGTTTTGTTAATACTTCATTAATAGATTTTGCTTCGACAAGTATCATAGGTTTTCCATCTAATACTACTGCGTAATCAACTTTTTCACCTTTTTTTATACCTACATCAGCTGTAAACTCAGGTACAAACTCTGTAGGATTAAATATGTCATATCCTAAACTAGCAAAGAAAGGCATAATTAGAGATGTTTTTGTGGCTTCTTCAGTAGCAATATTATCTTTTAGCGTCGTAACTCTTTTACCCAAATTTTTCAAATCATCTTTAAACTTTTCTAATTCCAACGAAACCCCTCCTAAAAATTATTAAATGATTTTAAAACTGCTACGGTCCCATCCGGTTGGAATAGGAGAGTGTAGTTGTTTTCTGTTTTAATCCCTGTGAACCTACGAGCGTAATACTTAACAGCGTCTTTAAAAGTTTCTTCGCTGACTTCAAGATGAACCGCACAATCTAAAACGGTTCTGCAACCGTCTTCAAAACAGTTTATTATATCGTATGGTGTAACTACCAAAGTAGCGCCAATATCTCTGGCCCGGCGTTCTTGTTTACGTTTCTCATTCGTATCCTGTAATACAATATTCCCGTAAGAGGTGAGGTAATGACCTAGTTCCTCTGCCAAGGTGCTATTCATTTCATATCGTTCTTGGTTGGGATTGAGATAGATCACATCATTAATCAGTAACCCTTTCTGAGAATCAGGCATAGATGGTTCTATATTATAAGTAAGGTCAGGAAACATTGACATTAATTCTTCGGACAATTGCAATCGATCACCTACTTTTTATGGTCCCGATTTTTAATAAATTCAATGAAGTTTAAAATTTCATCCATTTGTTGATCGGTAACATTGTCATCTATATGAGCTGCTATGGTGTCCACTTTGGATGAAATCTTAATGGCAGCTTTCTTATCTTCTATTCCAAGTAAGTAATCCACTGTAGTATCGAAGAGGGTCGCTATCTTTGTTAAAGCTTCAGAACTGGGTTCGGCCCTGCCAACTTCCCAACTACCTACTGTTTGCTGTGACACATTGAGCTTTTTTGCTAATTCAACTTGTGTCATTTTTTTAGATGCTCGTAACTCTTTAAGCCTATCTTTTAACATGGGATCCCTCCTTCATCAAAAATTATATACTACATATTGTGGTAGAGAAAGAAAAATTGAGGTTTTACAAAAAAATGTAGTAAAAGAGTTGACTTACTACTTTTTGTGGTATATTATTACTACATAAGGTAGTAACGGAGGTGATTACATGAAAAACAAGCTAGCTGAAATCAGAGCAAATAAGTCAATGTCACAAGATAAATTAGCCGAGTTACTTCAAGTTTCTCAAAAAACAGTCAGTTCTTGGGAAATCGGACGTACTTCACCAAAACCCTCTCAAATGCAGCACATTGAAGATATTTTCAATGAACCTAAAGAGGAAATTTTTTTTAAAGCATTCAACTACAAAAATGAGTTAAAAGAGGTAGAAGTATGAAAGACAAACCACAAATGATTAAAGCAAACATCGATTCTGGGTTTCTTAAACGATATATCGAAATGATCGTTCCAGCGATTAAGCGTAAATTTAATATTTCTATTGGTATTGAAGGCGAACTGTTCACAAACACTGGCGGTGTTGAAGAAATCATTATTCGCTTCTTAGCTACTGATGAATTAGCGCAGGACATTTATAAATATATTGATAGAAAGTGGCAGTTCGCCTCAATACCGGAACTTGTTGCTTAAATACATTTTATGGCAGTTCAACTGCTACGAAAACAAATAACTAAATACAAAGGAGATGAAGATATGAGCGTAAATGCCATTGAACAGAACATTGCGGCTATCTATCGAAAGGAGGTAGACAAGCAAGCTCTTAATCAACGGATGATGGCTCAGGATATAAATATTTCTCCACAATTACTGAGTCATGTTTTGAATGGACGAAGATCCATGGGGATTGAGAAGGTTGTTGATATTGCTGAATACTTACAAGATCCAAATGTTGACTTTGAGGTTGCAGCAGCGCTATTCCACACACCTAAGCCATTAAACAGAAAAAGAAGAGATAATCACCCTCTATCCAAAATGGTTGGGCAAGACAAGGAAGAAATGGAACGAATTGAAGTTGAGAAAAAATATGAAGTTTGGGATTTGCTTACTATCGAACCGGATCAACTATCAGATATTGAGATCGATCATCTGAAACTATATTGGTTTGAGCTTAGTGATGAAGTTAGGTTGGAATTATCTGTTTTATCATCAATGTGCAATAGATTCGGTTGGGATATGCGAGACATGACTAGACAGTCAGAAACAAGAGAAAGGAATGATTAAAAATGTTGGTTTACACATTGCCAGAACTAGCCGCTGAGTTTAAGACTAGCAAAGATAATATATACGCTTTGGTAAATCTCGGTGCAATTCAAAGTATTCAGTTTAGTACAAATAAAGTGGTCAGCATATATGAAGCGGAAAGGTTTTTAAGGGAAAGTGCTGGAAAGCAGTTTGATCAAGTTATTAAGGAAGCCAAGAAAAGAAAAAACTTGGAAAAAATTAGCAATGTATTCAATTTCAAGGAGGCATAAACATGAAACGATCAATCAAAAATACATTCACCGTAACAACTTTATTACTATTCGTAGTAGCATTCTCAGCTATTCACATTGCAGCAGGTTTGGCATTAGTTTTCTTATGGGCCTTTGCAAATGTTGTCTATGATGTTGCTGCTAAAGACTTCCAGAAGAAAGAAGTGAAGCGCATTGAACGATAAGGACAAAGCAGAGATCATACTAGCTGAAATTGAACATTGGTTGTTGTTCGATAATATGCAACGTGAATATGCGACTAAAGGGATTTTGAAAGGACTATCAGTAATTAAAGACAAAGAAAAAAGACCTGCTAGCCGACCAAAGCAATAGCAAGTCCATCGAATATTTTGATAAATATCTTTGTCTCCATTTTAAAACAGAAAAGGGGAAAACACAATGCCAACAAACGAATTGACCACAGAAATGAAGGTAGGAGTTATTTTTAACCCTTCTACTATAGAAATCCAAAACGAAGAGAATCTGCAGCAGTATGTTGATGAAAAAGCAGCCTTTTATGGATCGTTAGTTTTCAGTGAGGAGAATATGGCTGAAGCAAAGCAGTCCAGAACTGAGCTAAACAAAATTAAAAATATGCTAGATGATGAACGGAAAAAAGTCAAAAGCGAATTTCAAAAACCCTTGACGGAATTCGAAAGAAAAATCAAGAAGTATACTAGTCAGCTTGCACTTGTAATAGATGGAATCAAGCAAGATATTGATTCTTTCGAATCGAAACAAACGGCAATTCGGCTTGAGAAGCTTCAAGAATTACTTTCAGAAATGATGGTATCTCATAGCCTGACAAATGAAGACTTAAAGGATTTAGAAATTGATAAAAGTTGGTACAACACAACTGCTTTCACAAAAAAAGGAGAACCTACAAAGAAAACTATCGAAGCTATTCATAGTAAATTAGGATTTCTATCCTTACAAAAACAGCAAATTTTGTCTAGTAAAGAGGCTGTTAAAGAGTTTGCAGAGTTATCTGGTTTAGATCCTTACGCTTGGGAGAGCTTAATTGATCGTGGTCTATCAACTGCAGAAGTAATTGAGAAGATCAAACAATCTGTTGAGCAAAAACGACTTGACCTTGAAGAAAAAGAGCGACAAAGAATTGCAAAAGAAGAATATGATTCAGCAATGTCTAAGCTAGCAAATGAACAATTTTCTAAAGTAAATGATACTACGATCGATATGGAAACAGGTGAAGTTATAAAAGTACAGGAGCAAGTTGAGCAGGAAATATTGACTTTCGTTTTGGAAGTTACCGGAACATATGAGGCTTTAGCATCAATGAATGAGTTTATGAAGCAATATGATATTTCTTTCAGAAAGGTGGCTAAGTAATATGTCTAACGATTTAGCTATACAAAATAGCGCTATGGATTTGGTAATGAGCGCTAACATCGAGCAAGTATCTCAACAATTACAAGCTATTGATAATTTTCAAGTAGTTGTTCAGAAAACATTACGTCCAGAGCAAGACTACGGTACTATACCGGGAACTAACAAACCAACTCTATTGAAACCAGGTGCAGAAAAGATTTTGATGCTCATGGGGCTAACTAGTGAATATGAAATCGTTGATAAAGTCGAAGATTACACTAACGGATTCTTCGCTTATACAGTGAAGTCTTCTTTGCTAAAGAATGGGCAACTTATTACAGAAGGATTTGGAAGTGCTAATACTAAAGAATCCAGATATAGACAGAACGAATGGAGCGAAATTGAACGTAAGAAAGTTTGGACAGGAGATTATCAAGATCCATATACACTGGTGAATACAGTACTAAAAATGGCGAAAAAACGAGCACAAGTTGATGCAGCATTGACAGTAGGATCGCTCTCGAATGTATTTACACAAGATGTAGAGGATATGAAAGATTTACTTAACAAAGAAAAGTTAGAAACTATGAATACTAGCGATGCTTCTGCTCTTAAAGTTACTTTCGGTAAAAATAAAGGAAGAACGCTTGGTGAAATTGCCAAAGATGATCGTTCATATGTAGAGTGGTTATCTAAAAATGCTAAAGATGAATCTATGAAACAAGCGGCTAGATTAGTACTAAATACAAATGATAAATCAACAGTTGTTAATGATCAGAATAAGAACAATAAAGTAGCTTCTCCGGATCTGATTGCCGAAATTGAATTGATGATTGAGGTTGTATCTCAAGCATTAGAAACAACTAAAGATGACCTATTAACGAAGTACAAAGCAAACATGTATAAAAAGTTTACCGAAGATCAAGCGAAAAGATTTCTGACCTTGCTTAAAAACCAGATGCCTAAAGAAGAACCAAAACAAGAAGCGTTATTTGATACCTATCAACCACACGCTGCAATACAAGGTGACCCCTTTGATGGCGAAGTTCCTTTCCCAGAAGTCGAATACTAAAAGAGTGAGGGAGTTTAACTCCCTCTGATTAGGAGGAATAAGCGTGGCAAGACCAACGAAGAAAGGTCTTGATTATTTTCCTCTGGATGTCGATTTTTTATCAGATTTAAAAGTTCGAAGAATTATTAAAGCATGCGGTAAAGAAGCCGTTCATATACTGGTCGCCCTGCTGGCTAATATTTATCGTGATGAGGGGTATTACGTTTTGTGGGATGACGACCTTGCGTTCTTAGTGGCTGACGAAGTTGGTACGAAGGAGGGCACAGTTGAAGAACTGGTTAGAAAAGCCGTGCAAGTAAAATTCTTTGATAAAGATATTTTTGATAAATACTCCGTATTAACTTCTAAAGGAATTCAAAACAGATACATTCTAGCCACTAAGGAACGTAAAAAAGTTGAGCTTGAATTTAAGTATTTGCTGACAAACGAGGTTAATCGGTCGAATATCTCGATTAACGGGCGGAATAACTCAGTTAATCAGGGGAATAATCAACAAAGTAAAGTAAAGGAAAGTAAAGAAAAGGAAATAAAAGAAGATGCTACTGCGGGCGAGAGTGCATCCCTTGGAACTTTCCAAAAATTATGGCTTTTTCCAAATGTTGTACAGGTTGAAGATCTGCTTAATCTGGTGGATCTCTATGGCGATGAACTTGTAGAAGCTGCCATTAAACTTGCTGGTAGTAAAGACGTCCCTAAGAATAGAGCTATTAGCTTTTTAACGGCTTCTTTGCAGGAATGGGCAGATGCTAACGTTAAAACGATCGATCAAGCGAGGGATTATCAACGAACTAGAGGCGCTAAGAAACAAGGCTATAATCAAAAGCCACTACGTGAGGAAAAACTACCTGATTGGGCTGTAAACGAACAGGGGGAAGAACAGTTATCACCTGAGCGCCAAGCAGAGCTTGATGCAAAACTAGCAGCATATCTAAACAAAACGAAGCATTGAAAGGAGCAGATTGCTTGAAAATTGTCATACCGATCACACCAAAGCCTCAATCAAGGCCGAGGTTCACCAAGCATCGTAAGACTCCGTATGAGGAATCAGCGATGAAAGCATACAAAAATGCAGTCAAATACCATGCTATGTCAACAAGGCCGCTGTTAATTGAAAAAGGACCAGTAATTGTTGATGTCTGCTTCTTCGTATATCCACCAGCTTATATCTCAAAAGTAAAGAAAAACAGGACTTTGCTTGAGGACGAGACAATGTAATGTACTGCGATAAAAAGCCAGACATTGATAATTATTTCAAAGCAGTGACGGATGCGGTAAACGGCATTTTGTATAAAGACGATGGCCAGATAGCAGTTAGCATCTGCCGTAAAGTTTACAGCTTCAATCCTCGAACAGAAATTGAAATTAATCCACTTTAGGAGGGACCATCAATGAGAAGCAGAAGCATTAAAGCGCCATTCGAAGATTTTGGAGAATATGAATCAGCAAATGTTCAAGAAAAAGGATCTGTAAAAGTTGGTGAAAGCTACATCTGCACTCCGGGAAGACCTTTTTCAGGTCAGATAAGAGCACAAGTAAGTCGAATCTACAAGAATTCAGCACGAGTAAGAATCCTCAGCTGCATTGAAGAAAAAGATGATGAAATACAACGAAATCTTAACGATGTGACTGTAGTAAGTCTTAAGAAATTCCACGAAGTCTGCTAGAAGCGAGGTGGACTTACTTGCAAGAAAAATTGATCAATAGGACATTACTCGAACTTCAGGATCTGTTAAGCGGAGATCAGTTGAAAAAGCTAAAAGATGTTCTAACGGTAGAATGTGCGAATTATTTGATCACTGAACAGAAAAACGAAGTTGTAATTTACGATGAAACATCTGATATTGCTGCATACAAGCAATTCTTCGTTTCAAAGAAGATACAGGGACTTTCAAGCGGAACTTTGAATCTTTATATGCAGACAATCAATCTCTTCATGAGAAGCGTTAGGAAGCCATTCAGTGATGTTACTACTAACGACATTCGATTGTTTATTGCCAACAGGGAAATGATCGATAGGGTTAGCAAAGGCACGCTAGCAAGAGAACGAGGTTGTATTGTTCGATTCTTCAAATGGTTATGCAACGAGGAATATATCGCAAAAGATCCTGGGACCAGAGTAGAAGCCATCAAAGTACCCAAACGTAGGAAACAGGAATTCAGCGAGCTAGAAGTTGAAAAGTTGCGATCGGCAACAGCAAACTCCAAAGAATCTTTAGTGATTGAGTTATTGCTTAGCACAGGTTGTAGGGTTTCGGAATTAGTTTCACTCAATTTTCGGGATTACGATCAGGAAAATGACTCAATCACAGTGATCGGTAAAGGCAATAAGCAGCGAACGCTATACCTGAATGCAAAAGCGAAGATGGCTTTGAACCACTATCTGAAAGACGTGCCACATATTACTGGACCACTATTCTTCGGACAAACAATAGGTAAGGAAATGTCATCAGCTGGAGTTCAGAAGCTTGTAAAGCGTTTGGGCAATCGAGCAGGTGTAGCAAATGTTCATCCACATAGATTCAGACGAACTGCAGCCACCTTGGCAAGAAGGCACGGGATGCCGATCGAATTGGTGATGAACTTCTTAGGCCATGAAAGCATAGATACAACGTTGAAATATTCGATGATTGGCGACGAGGAACTCAAGTTGTCTCATCAAAAATTTGTTAGTTAAGAATCGGAAGAAATTACCAACTAGGAGGAATTGAATTGAAAACAATTAATTTATCATACGAAGATTACACGATCGAGGACATGAAAGTTTTTAAGGTTGATGAATACCAATGGATCGCAGCGCCGTCACTTTTACATGCCTTAGTCTTATACGATGAGCAAATTGGACTTGAAGTCGAGTATCTAAATGATATCGAAGAATGTGAAATTGAAAAAATGGGTATGTGGGATAGCACGGATATCATGCAATCCGAAAAAGAAGCATTCGAACAAGGGAAACTGAAAATCTATGAACCACAAAAAAATAAAAAAATGGAATTCGGAGATTATGGAGTTTTTGCTGGTGAGCTTTGTAAATGGACTTCATTTGCCGATGTGATCAAGAGCCAAGAAGTCGGAACGTATGTGATCGCTTGTACGGAATATTAGGAAAGAAAGTCAGTAAGTGACAGAAATTACGGAAAGAGGGATTCATAAATGGATAAGGAAGTAGTAGCAGTATCAAAAAAAGCGGATAAGTATTTTGTAGTCCTTGAAGATGATAGTCGAGTCCAAGTAGATTCTAAGGAGTTTCAAAGAGTAAAAAAAATATTATCAAAAGGCGCCACTATATTTTTGGAAGTAAATGAAGAAAGTAATTGTGTGGAATAAAGTTCGGTATCCACCAAAATTGTGGAAATAAAAAAACTACCCTAAAAGAGTAGCAACAGAATCATAAATTATTTTTTTTTGGAATCTGAAATTCCGTGTTTAACTGCCAATCTGATGATTCCATAAAGCATAAATCCTATAAAAATATACCAAATAAAAGCTAAAAAAGTTCCCAAAGCAATACCTCCTTTTAGGTATTGTAACATATTTTATATTTTACCAAGTCAGTTATCCGACGAAATAAAAAAACTAGTTCGAAAACTAGTTTAAGTTTCATAAGGACTATTTACAACGTTATTGATCATCTACAACTTTTTTCAAAGCGTTCATAATAATTGTTTCATCTGATGGATTATTCATTACTAATTCAGTTGCTTTGGCATTAGCAGCAGCAAAAGGAGTTTGTAAAGATTGTTTTACTTTTGGGTCAGTGACAGAGTCTATATAATCTTTCTCTTTTTGCCAAGCATCTTTAATTTGTTGATAGTATTCATCTTCTTTATTTGTCATAGGGACTGAAGTTTCTTGATTGCTAGAGTTTTCAATAAAACTACTTTCTAAAGTGTTATCTTGTGATTCCGATGTAGATTGATATTTATCGAGAGAATCTTCAGTAGTATTTTCGTGTGATTCTGTTGCAGAAGAAACCATTGTTGTCGAAGATGTTTGTAAAGTATCAGACGAATCGGAAGCAGTGCTGACGGACGTTTTGTTAGAACATCCAGATAGTACCAGAACACAGCCTAAAATAAAAAATGACTTTTTCATAAGTTTATTCTCCTCATATAAAAGCTTTTATGTTGAATTAAGGATAGCATAATGAAATAACTTGGTAAATAATTAGCGCTAGAAATGGTAAATGAAGTGAATTGTCATTTCATTAAACACAGTAAAGAATAGTCAGCGATAGCAAACAGGAGGGATAAAATGATACCAAAATTTAGAGCGTGGGAACCAGATACGAAATTTATGAACGATCAAGTCCGAGTGACGAGTAACCGATTCGGCGATGGTGAGGTTTTGGTTGAGGCTACCGATGGTTTTGGTTGGATAGAAGTGAAACCAGAGTATCTCATGCAATCAACAGGCTTGAAAGACAAGAACGGCATGGAGATTTTCGAGGGAGATATAGTAGTAATTAAGTATTCTGAACATGGATATCACTACTATGAAAAAATAGTTTTCGAGAATGGAACTTTCACAGCAGGGGATGAGGATTGGCTATATAACATCAAAGATTATTGCGGTGTATGTGGCAATATCTACGAGAACCCAGAACTATTGGAGCCAGCCAATGAAATTTAATCATTATACAGTACTAGCTATGATATCAATACTGCTGACGATCGCAGGGTTAAGTTGGCTATCCTATACAATTGTGGACCAGCAACAGCAGATCGTGAAGCTAGAACAACAGCTGCAGCATGAGCAGATGAAGTACAAGATTATTATTAACGATCCGCTGGTGAGAGATGCTATGGAAGCAGGGGGATGAAGATGACTTTTGCAGTATTAGGTACAACGGCTTTTGTCGTGATTATGTTTCTATGTGTTGTGATAGGCAAGGCTACAGACGAAAAGGAGCAAGATTATGGAGGAAGCTATTATATGGAACAAGTTGGCTTTGATCATCGAAGTGATCGTCACAGAGCAGTTAAAAGAGATCGAAAGTAAAGCAAAATAAAAAGCATTAAGCAATCGCCCAATGCCCCAAAATAATGATTTTGTCCCCGCCAAGGTAACTTCATTATACCAAATAAAGGGGCGATTGAGCAATGATGCTATTACTAAGAGAAGTTGATTTCTCGCAAACGAGAAAGAATGCACGATATGTTTTGAAGAACTACCGTCGGTTGGAGCGGATTGCAGGTCGTTCAAAGATCGATGTCCGCTCACCGATTATTACTGATATGCCTAGAACGCCTAGTAATGGAAATAAGTCTGAGGATGCTTTTATTCAGAGATTGGATGCAGAAACAGAAAGAGATGCAATCATTGTAGCGCTTATGGCTCTGAAGCTAACAAGCAGACAGATACTTCATTATAGCTTCTGTTTACAAGATCAGTATTCTAATCTAAGGATCGCAGATGAAATGGGCTATTCAGTTCGGCAAATTGAGCGAATGAAATCAGATGCATTGGTTGAATTTGCTGAAAGTTATCGTCGTGGCAAGCTTGTCGCTTATCGCTGAAAAATGGCGGTTTTTTGGCGGTATAATGGCGGTTTAGTACCAATAATCCATAGTAAGATAGTATTATCAATTATTGTAAATAACAGGGCGCACTCCTTTAAGATACGTAGGCAGACCTCCTTTCTGAAAATTGTTCCCAGCGCCCTGGATTTAATTAAGACGGCGACAAAAAATCTATTATGAATGGAGTTGCACACACTCCTTATCTTCATTCGCTAGCCGTCTTTTTCAGGAATTGGCTCAGTTTGGTAGAGCATCGGATTTTTAATCTGAAAGTCGTAGGTTCAAGTCCTACATTCCTGATTGGGAGTTGTCAATTAGATTACTCACATGATCTTTGGTGCCTCCTACTAAACAGTCTTTCGGGGCTGTTTTTTTCTATTGGGTATCACTTTGTTTCTTGGTATGATATAGGTAAAGGAGTGAAAATATTGAATAGTGAAATGACCGATTTTTTTAAAATGCAAATTGAGCATGCAAATTTTGTGTCTGATTCCATGATAGCTATAGCAGGTATAATGCTTACACTGTCAGTATTTGTTGTTACTTATCAACTGGTTTTGAATAAAAAAACAATTGATACTTTGAAGAAAGACAATCAAAAGTTAGTCAAGGATATCACAAAATACACCTTTATAATGGGAATCAGAAATCAAGCCGAAACTTCGTCAAGATTAGAAAATGTAAAAGATACAGTAGAATATTTTAATAAATATTTTTCTAATGACCTAGATGTATTTGATGAGATGAAAAAGTATACATTGCAAATACTGCGAAATGAACTTTCTAGTTACTCCGCGTATCCAAATATAACACCGGAAAATAATCACGACGAGATAAACAAATTGTTTGAGAAAGAATTTGATGAAAAAGAGTCAAAATTTAAAGGTGATGTGAAGACTGAGGCTATGATAAAAGATACGCGAGAGATAATTAATTTATTAAAGGATTTTTACTAATTAGTTGGACCTCTCATGAGGTCTTTTTTTTTACATAGAATTACAAAACAAACACAGATTGCGAGGTGAGAGTAGTGAAATTAACTGAAAAACAACGTAGGTTTGCGGATGAGTACCTTATCAGCGGTAATGCTACTCAAGCCGCCATTTCTGCTGGGTATAGTAAACGAACTGCTAAGTCTGTAGGTAGTGAGAACCTGACAAAACCTGACATTAGACAATATATAGACGAAAGACTTGAACAGCTACAATCAGAAAAGATTGCTAATCAAGAAGAGGTCCTGGAATATTTGAGTAAGGTTATGCGAGGAGAAGAAACAGATCAAACGGTAGTCTTTCAAGGATCTGAATATGGTTCAACGATAGAAGATGTGCAAGTAGCTAATAAAGATCGTATAAGAGCAGCTGAACTCCTTGGCAAGAGGTATAGCCTATGGACTGATAAAGTGGAACTAGATGGCAATATGGATCTGAAAGTGGTGGTTGATTATGGCGATGGCGAAAACGAAGCGCCAAATGATAGTTAAGGTACAATTTAACCGAAATTTCCAAACATACAATACCACTAGGAAAAGATATCGATTAGCTAAAGGATCAGCTGATTCTGGTAAATCAGTAAATACTGCGCAAGACTTTATCATAAAACTTGGAGATCCGAAGTATAAAGGAGCAAATCTTCTTTGTGTTCGTAAAGTCGCCGAGTCAAATAAAGATAGTACGTATGCTGAATTGAAATCTGCTATTTATAAAATCTACGGATCTGATTACCACAAATATTGGTCGATTAAATCATCGCCTATGATGCTCGAATCAAAAATTACTGGCAATCAAGTGATATTTCGTGGAATGAAAGATGACGGACAGCGAGAAAAAGTAAAATCTATTACATTTGATCGTGGAAAACTAACTTGGATATGGATCGAGGAAGCGACAGAACTTTATGAAGCCGATGTAGATATTCTTGATGACCGTTTACGTGGTAATTTGGATTTTAACCCATATCTGTACTATCAAATGACTTTTACTTTTAACCCGGTATCTGCTACTCACTGGATTAAGGCAAAGTATTTTGATGTAACACATCCAGACATCTTTACTCATCAATCCACATATCTACAGAATCGATTCATAGATAAAGCCTATCACCGGCGGATGATGATGCGGAAAGAGCGTGATCCTGATGGATATCAAATCTATGGGCTAGGCGAATGGGGTGAGTCTGGTGGACTTATCCTTACTAATTACATTGTAGAAAACTTTAACACAGATCAAGAACGTTTTGACTACATGGTTAACGCTCAAGACTTTGGATTCAATCATGCCAATGCTATTGGTGAGATTGGATTTAAAGATGGTGAGCTTTTTTTGTGCCGTGAAATCTACGAGTTCGAAAAAGATACGAGTGAACTTATTGCGATCGCTAATGAAAAAAGAATCAATAAAAAACTGGTTATGTGGTGTGATTCTGCCGAACCGGATCGAATTAAAATGTGGCGCAAAGCTGGCTATCATGCTGAACCTGTTGTAAAAGAACCCGGAAGTGTCTCAGCGCAGATCGATTATTTGAAGCAGATGCGCATCCATATCCATCCAAGTTGTACAAATACAATCAAAGAAATACAACAATGGAAGTGGAGAAAGGACGAGAAATCAAATACTTTTACGGACGATCCGGTGAATTTCTTTGATGATGCAATGGCGATGCTACGATACTCTATTGAGCTGGAAAGACGTAAAGGTCAGCAAGCCAAGAAAAGACGTACAAATAGAAAGACAGCATTTTAGGAGGTGGTTTCTTGACATCAAAAATTATTAGTGGCGGATCGTCAGGATCTGTTCCTAAAGAATATATCAAAAAGAACGTGAGCATTGAGAAGAAAAGAACTCTAAAGTTTAAGTCTGCAGGTGGTTTTGATCAAAGAAGAGATTTGACCCAATTATCTCCACCATATGATATTGCTACTTTACGATCAATCACCGATATATCTGACATTCTGAATCAATCAATTGAAGCATACGTAACGAACGTGGCTGGATTTGGTTTTGGTATACGTTACAAGGTTGACGACACCGAAGAAACAGCAGAGATGAAGGCAGAATGGAATCAATTGGATACCCTTCTCAAAGAATTATCCTTTGAACGTCCGCCGAAAGAAGTGATTGAGGAGGTCATTCGACATGTTGAAGAATGCGGGAATGGCTATATTGAAGTTATTCGTAATCTTAAAGGTGATGTTGTAGGAATTGATTCTGTAAAGCCTGAGTATATGACTGTTACTAAATTAAATAGAGTAGTAAATGCAGATGGTTCAGAAATAAAAGTCCGCTATTTTGTATTCCGTGACTCTATGGATGATTCTGCAACAGAATCTGGTACGTGGTTTAAAACTTTTGGCGACCCAACACCCTTAAACACAAACGGTAGTATTGCAGCAGAGGGAGAAGGAACTGCAACAGAAATTATTCATCTGAAAAATGGTGACTTTCAAGATCCGTATGGTAAACCTCGTTGGATTGGTCCTTTAATTAAGATTCTTGGAAATCGCAAAGCTGATGAACTGAATCATAGGTACTTCACACAAGGACGGCATATCCCACTGGCTATCACTCTAGAAAATGCCCAATTAACCGAAGAATCAGAAGCTACGTTACAAGCATATGCGAATGCTATTGGCGGAGAAGAAAATCAGCATAAGTTTTTATTGCTGGAAGCTGAGAAGGTGAGTCCGTCTGAAGAGATGATAGGGGTGGGTGAAGATAAATTCAAGCCATCTATCAATATCGAGAAATTAGCAGACATCCTGCAAAAAGATGCTTTGTTTCTTGAGTATGATGCAAACGTCATTGAATCAGTTCTTGGGGCTTTCAGATTGCCGCCAATCTATGTTGCTAGGTCAAGTGATTACACCAGAGCCACAGCTGAAACAGCCAAGGAACTTACGGAAGAACAAGTATTTCAACCCATGCGAGAATCTTACGATTGGCGTATTAATTCGCTGTTTAGGGAATATGAGTTTAAATACGTTGAAGTATTCCTAAAATCCTCCAATTTAGTGAATATGGAGGATGTGAAGGCAATTCTCACACCGGCTATCCAAGCAAATGCCGTGGCTCCAAATGATCTGAGAGATATTCTTTCTAAAGCTCTAAATAAGCCACTAGAGGCATTTGAAGGTGACGAGTACAATTATCCGTTAAAGAATCAAACAACCTCATCAGCTTTAAATCTTGATGAATTAGACGTATCCAAAGCATATGGCGAAGGAGAGGTAAGTGAAGTTGCTGCAAGTATTCGACGTATGATCCGGAGTGTGAAGGCTGATGAATGATGAAGAACTAATCAAAGCCGCTTTACAGCTAAAAAAAGAAGAAGATGAAGAATTAGCCAAGCTTTTAGAAAAAGCTGGCTTTTTGTTTGTTCCGATTTTGCTCAAGTATATTTTGCAAACCGAAGATAAGATGGATGACACGCTACAGATTGACTATGAAGAAGTCTGGGAGAAAGTACAGAAGTTCCTAGAGAAAAGGAAAAAGAAACCCACCAAGTTATCTATCAAGGTCATGCTTAGAGGAAGGTCGTTTAAATCAAATATGAAAAATAAGGTCATTCCTCAATTAAGAAAGAATTTCTTTGGATTATTTGATGAATTCAACACTAAATATGATGGACAAGAAGAATTTGATTATCGTACTAAACACTATCGGGATGTTGAAAAATGGCTTAAGAATCTGCCTAAACTTATGAATGTTACCACAGAAAATGCCATCGTTGATTTAATTCAAGAATCTTTCGATGAAGGCAAAGGAATTCGGTGGCTTGAAATAAAACTCTCATCTTTACCTGAATTCTCTCGTAATCGTGCCAGAACAACTGCGATCACTGAGGGTTTAAGGATATACTCTGGCAGCCAGTATGAAGCATTAATGCAAAACGATGCTGTTATTGGCATGACCTGGCGCCATACTCATGGCATCAAAGAACCGAGAAAAGGTCACGAGGCAATGGACGGTCAAACAATCGCTAAAGGTGAGTATTTCATCGTCAATGGCGAAAGTTGCCGTTATCCTCGTGACCCTATGTTATCTGCTAAGGAGTCAATACATTGTCATTGCTTTTTGGTGCCACAAATTGAATAATCATTTTTTCTCATTTTTACTATCTTTTTCTTTTAGTTCTATTTTCCTTAATCGGATCTCTAGATCATTTCGCTTTATTTGTTGAAGATCCATTAATGCTTTGGTTGTAAAATTAAATGTTTTACCTAAAGATGACGCAATAGATCGGATAATGATAAACCATAATATAAAAGTATCGATTGATTCAGGGAATATTTCTCTTACATAATCAATAGGTCCGCCAACTGGTTTCAAATAGCTTAAATCTTTTTCGAACTTGATAAGTGAGATTTTATCCTGTTCATTCAAAGTAGAATCTTGTTCTAACGCTTCAGAAAGGGTAACTTCATTGTTTTTAAGAAATTGAAGAATAGACATATTAGCAGCAACGATCGCTGCAAGATAAGGTTTTATATCGCTTGTTTTATCAATAGAATTAGATAAAAAAACTTTTAATTGTTCTTGGCGAAAATAAAAATCGGATGTCTTAGGTGATTCGAGTAATTCACTTAGATATTCACTGTTATAGTATTCCTGCTCCATAAAATCAGTCCTTTTATTAACAATTATAACATTGAAAGGTGGTGAGAAAATGCGAAAACTAGAAAACGTTCTTGTAACACATGTTTCATACGTGGATAAGGCAGCAAATAAGAAATCATTCTTTCTTACTAAGTCTGCCGAAGACTTAAAACCAAATTTTGAAACCGAAGTTAAGTTGGTTACTAAATCAGATGATCCACAAAAACTTGTATATGGTGTTGTTTATGAGCCTGATGTTGAAGATGTTCATGGAGATTTCATGGATGCTGACACAATCGAGAAGGCTGCACATGGATTCATGGCGGATTATCAACAAATTGACAAACAGCACGATTTCACCACGAATGCCGGAAAAGTAGTAGAGAGTTACGTTGCCCCTGTTGATATGATTATCGGCGAAACCACAATCACAAAAGGGACGTGGGTACTTGTCACTAAAGCTACTGATGAAATGTGGGAGTCGATCCAGAAAGGTGATTTTACAGGATATTCATTGGCCGGTACAGCTCAGGTCCAAGAAGTTCAGAAGCAGACTGCCGACAACTTTGAAAGAGGTAAAACTTACCGGGATGTTAATGCGGCGATCGATGCTTTCAGATCGGCCACTTGGTCAATCTTGGACAACTACACAGACAGTGATGCGGATAAAGTCGCCAGCATTCAGTCGGAAATCGGCGAGTTATCCACACTTATCGGCACAATAAATACAACTAAATCAATTAGCAAACAAGGACTAATCGAAACGGTTAAGTCCTTTTTTAGTACAAACAAATCCGAGGAGGATGAGGAAATGACAGAAGAACAGTTAAAAAAAGCACTCGGCGAAGCACTGAAACCAGTAAACGATCGTTTATCAGCTTTGGAAAAAGGCGATAAATCAGATGAAAAACCAGAAACAGCGAATTCAGAAGCTAGCGTTGAATTAGATGCTGATGCTATTGCTAAGGCTGTTTCAGAAGCTGTAGCACCTTTGAATGCGAAGATCGAGAATCTAGAAAAATCTCGAATCAGCAACAATGCAGAACAAAATTACACAGAAACAGTTGAGAAATCGGTTGTACCATCTTATGTGGACGCTGCTTTCCCAATTTCTGAATAAAGGGGGAAACACAAATGACAAACGTTTTATCGAACGAAACATTGATCAAACAAATGAACGCAATCTTGAAAGCTGGTAACAACGTTACCTTACGTGAAGACAATGCTCGAGCGTTCTTCTTAGATGCAGTTGCAACTGCAGGAACTATCGGGAAATTATTTGTCCATTTTGCCAAATCAGGTACAGGATCTTTGGATAAATTAGGTGTTAAAAAGCGTACATTGAAAAAACATCTAGGTATTAACACTGAAGATACTGGCACGGATATCAAAGAAGAAGACACAGTACCATTCTCTCTTGTTCCGGTTTACTTGGATACATGGATCGAGAACAGCAATACATTTTATACCGCTCGTACTCGTGGGCAAGATGTCCGTCAAGCGTTACTTTCACTAATGCAAGCTCAGTATGCAGCGGATTTGCAAGATCTAGCATTTAATGGGGATGAATCTTCATCTGATGCATTCGTGAAGTTAAATGATGGTTACATCAAAATGGCTAAAGCATCTGCTGAAGTTAAAGTAGAAGGTGCAAAATTGCCAACGATTCAAGAGCTAACAGCTGCAACTGCTAGAATTGAACCAAAATATTTGCGTCAAGGAACATTTAAGTTCTTTATGTCTCAAGCGACAGCAACAAACTATGTTGTTGAATTACAAAATCGAAATACTGCTTTGGGTGATGCAGTGCTCGTGGATGGTGCTCTACGCAATATTGGCGGATTTGGCGTCGAAGTTGTCGAGTCTATGGAAAACAACGTAATTCTGTTTACTCCATACGAAAACCTAGCTGTAGTTTCTGGTTTAACTGTTACATTGACAACTGCTGCTCAAGACAGTCGTGCCGTTGCAAAACAGGCAACATATCACTTCATGCTTGATGATATTGACTTCATCATTCGTGAACCTAAAGCACTAGCTTACTTCGGTATTGACGCTACTCCAGAAGGATAAGAAAGGTAACGGTGAAAAACATGGCAAAATACAACGTTTTAAAAAAATTCCGTGATAAAGAAACTAAAGAAGTTTATGAAGCAGGGACGGTCATTGATATGACCGTTAAACGTGCTGAAGAAGTTTCTGTAAATCTAGATGATTCTTTCTTAGAACGTGCTGAAGAAAAGAAAGATGACAAGAAAGCCGGCAAAGACGACCAGAAGGAAGACAAAAAAGAAAAGTAGGTGAAGATCATGTCTGAACCTTATGTTGATGAAGTCTTTTATAAGGATGATTACGAGGGAACGCCTGTTGAAGCTGGGAACTTCTCTCGTCTATCCAAAAGGGCTTCGGACATTATTGACTCTTTGACAGATTATCAAGTGCCTAAAATCGGTTTGGATAAATTTTCCGAACATGTACAGCTGCTGATAAAAAAAGCTTGTTGTGCTCAAATTGAATACTATCAAGTTGAAGGTATAGATCTTGATGTTACAGGAAATACTTTGAGCGGTCAAAGCGCTTCTATCGGCGGGTTTAGCTATTCTAGCGCAACAACGTCAACGAGTAAGCAAGCCAATCGGGTCGCTCCAAATTGTCTTTCATATCTAGAGGGAACCGGTCTTTTGAGAAAAAGGAGTGTGAGGATCGGTGTCATTTAAGCCAATACCTAAACACTTGTTGATTCATGAGGTTATCTATCAGGCTCCAAAGCCTGATGATGATGGCTCAATGGGAAGTGGTGAACTACCTAACCCACAGAAGATTGAACATGTGAGGTTTACTCCTAAGCGAAAAAGAATTATAAAAACGGATAATACAGAGGTTTTGACTAACGGCATTTTGTACGTCGATGCTGTTAATTCAAAACCTTTTGTAAATCCTAGCGAGGATGGAACAATTACATTTCAAAACCGCAAACTAAAAATCGTTGAATGCTATGAGGTTTTCACGGACCAGTTAGATCCACATCATATTGAGGTGATGTTGCAATGAGCGGGAGATTTGAAGGTAATTTCGATCGTATTGAGAGAGCTATCGAATCCGCTCTCAATCCGACCGCAATCGCATTTGCTAAAGCGGCTAATCAGTATGTTAAAAAAGACACTGGGGCAACCGAAGCTAGTGTTTGGGTTGATAGTGATTTCCCAAAAGGAAAACTGGTATGGGGTACAGAGTATGCTGGGTACGCATATTATAGGGGAACTCCATCTAAAAACCACAATCCTCAAGCATCCATACGGTGGGCTGAGGTTGCGAAAGCTCAAGATATGGATGAAGTACTGAATGTGGCAGAAAAAGCAATTAAGGAGGCTCTGTGATGGATTTATTTGCACGAATTGCTGATCACTTACGCTTATTAGAACTTGAAACACCAAGAGTAACAAGCACTGGGAAGCAAATCATTCAAGAAGACAAACCTCCTCAGCACAATGAACGAGATTTATCTATACAAGGGATTGCATCCGGACAAGGACAGCAGGACTTGGCTAGAAACAGGCAAATTCCGTTCATGGTTCAAATCATTATCAAAAACACAAACCAATCACAAGCTTTTAATGATGCTTGGAAGATTGCAGATAGCTTTGATAAATTGCCAAGAAAAGAAAATGGTGAATGGGTCACACTTCGCTCGAGTGATGGCTCATTTTTGTTTGATTCGAGTGAAGTTTACACACAGCCTAGAAATTTAGGAATTCAAGAACATGATGCATATCTTTATGTACTAACTGTTCGATTAAATATAAGTAAATAGGAGGAAATTTCATGAAAATGAATTTACAGTATTTTGCAGCTGGTGAAGGCTATTCACCTAACTGGATGAACAAATATGAAATCGGTGTAGCTGCAACGGTTGGTGAAAACGGAAAACTTGTGCCACCTACGACCGTTCACGAGCTAGCAGATGGTATTCAGGAAGCAACACCTTCACAAGATGAATCATCTGAAACATATGAATATTACGGTGATAAAGGTGGATCAAACACCGATATCACAAGAGTTACCGGTGTTTATGCTTTTACTGGTCACCGAAAATATGCCACTGATGCAGCTCAAGAATTTGTACGCGATCGTTTAAATAAAGCTGGACAAGATCGAATTGTATTTTTCCGTCATACTGAACCAGATGGCCGAGTAATTCAAGGTAATGCTACCTTGTCAGGTATCGTCCATACCGGTGGGGGACCAAACAACCGTGGTAACTTTGAAATGCAAGTATCTTTCAATGGTGTTCCAGAGGACACAAAACTCCCAGAAGGCTAGTCATTGTACTAGCCTTTTTCTTTTACATAAAAAAATTAGGAGGAAATACAAATGTCAAAAAACAATTTAATCGAAGTAGGTTTTAAAAAGCAGGTTCAACCAGTAAGAATTGCGGGTTTAGATTTCGGAATCAAAACAGGTAAGAAATATCGTGATCAGTATTTGTCAGAATTACCCAAAATGCTTGAATTTATTCAAAAGCAAGAAAAGGTTATCAAAACCGCTTCTGAATCAGGTGATTACGAAGCAGTCGTTGAAGCTAATGATAAAGTTGAGTCCGTTGTCAAAGACGTTATTGATTTAGTGCTGGGTGAAGGATCGTTCGATAAGCTGATGGATGCTGCAGATGATGAAATTGATTTGGTTGTCGGAGCATTCCTTGAAGTTGCTGACCAGTATAAAAAGCTTCAAACAAAACAAAAAGCCCAATCCTATATCGATGGTAAAAAGAAATAGAGGTGATGCTTTATGGCATTATCTCTTGCTTGGGGTATTGATGATTCGGTCGTAATCAATGAAAACACTTATGAATTAAATCTAGAATTTTCTCGTGTTCTACGATGGTACGAAATGTGGAAAGATCCCGAATTATCTAAAGAAGGAAAAGTACTATATTCCATTATCTTAATTTTATCCCATGATTGGGCGGAAGAACTTCCCGAAACGATTGAAGAATTAGCAGAAATTATTCCGCAAGATGATTTAATTCCATTATCAAACGCTATCATTAAAAGGATTGCCGGGGATCAATTTGAAAGCACAACAGTCAAACGTGATTTAAAAGGAAATATTTTAGAGGACGAGGAAAAGAAGTGGTATGAATTTGAACAGGATTCTGGCTACATCTATTCCTCTTTTTTGATGGATTATGGGATGGATTTGATGGTGGAAAGAAGCAAGGGAACACTGCATTGGGATAAGTTTAACCATTTATTAGCTGGTTTGTCTGAGAATACCAAGTTTAAAAATGTCATCAAGATTCGCATGATGGAATACCCAGAAAAAGCCACACCAGATGAAATTGAAGAAATAAGAAAAGCAAAATTAGCGGTAGCTTTGAAAGAAGATCGAGCAAACTTGGAATTTGAAATGATGGATCTTAAGCAAAAACGTGAATACATGTTGAAAAAACAAGAAGAAAGAGGTGAGGTGAAGGATGAATGATGGTTCCGTAATCATTGATGTCGAATTTAATACCGACAAAGCACGAAAGCAGTATCAAAATTTTGGTAATGAAGCGGCTCAACAGTTAGACAACAAGATTGGAAAGTCCAAAGCCTTCAACTCACTTTCTGAACAATCTGTTGAGTTTGCCAAAAAAGCTAGCTTGAGCATTTTAGCTGTAGGTACTGCTGTTGCCGGTTTTTCAATTAAATCAGCAGCTGATATGCAAGCTATGGATGCGCAGTTCTCACAAGTATTCGGCAATTTGGAAAAGAATGCTCAAAGTAGCATTGATTCAATCTCTAAAGAAACAAATATTCTGCCTAATCGTTTGAAACCCGCCTTCACTTCTATGGCAGCATTTGCAAAAACCACTGGGATGGATACAGCAGATGCATTAGATTTAACTAGCCGAGCAACTAAAGCGGCAGCCGACAGCGCTGCTTTTTATGATAAATCAATTGGCGAAGTCTCTGAGAGTTTACAGTCGTATTTAAAAGGAAACTACGAAAACGATGCAGCACTTGGGATTTCATCTACTGAAACAACACGAAATGCAGCTGCAAATAAGCTTTACGGCAAATCATTTAACGACTTATCCGAAGCCCAGAAGCAGTTAACGCTTTTGCAAATGGTTGAGGATGGTAACAAGTTATCAGGAGCATTAGGACAAGCTGCACGTGAAGGTGGCGGTCTAGAGAACGTTATCGGAAATATGAAACAAGCCTTCACGGATTTAGGGGCAGCTTTTGGTGCGCCGTTGCTTGATCCATTTCTTGCAATTGTTCAAAAAATTAGTGGAGCGATGGCAAAACTAGCAGAAGTGTTTAGAGAAAATCCTGCGCTTGTATATGTTGTTGTAGGTGCAGTAACAACTCTTGCGGCTGCTTTAGGTGCTGCTTATTTAGCAGCTAACAATTTTGCAAAGCTAAAAGCAATAATGTCTGGTGTGAAAGCTGGTTTTTTAGCATTAACAAGCCCAGTCGCGCTAATTGTTCTAGCAATCGGCGCACTAATTACAGCCTTTGTTTATTTTTATAAAACCAGTGAGACATTTAGGGCGAAAGTTGATGCTATGATTAGTAGTCTCAAGCAGTTTATGGTTCCTTTAGGTGATGTGGCAAGAGGTATAAAGATTTTCTTTGATCTCCTAAAAACAGTTTTATCTGGTAATGCTTTACCGGCTGAAATGGAGAAGTTAAGAAGTTCTTTTACAAAAATGTTTCCAGAATCTTTATGGAACAGTATGACACAATTTGCTTGGAAAATTAATGATATCAAATTAGCTATTAAAGCAATTGCTGGAATTGCCACAGGATCAATTACATCATTCGATCAATTAGAGGAAACTTTAGGCGGAGCATTTGGAGAATCAGGAACAAAAAAAATTAAAGCTATCGGAGAATCAATTAAATCATTAATTGATTGGTTCAAAAATTTGGTCAGCCCCGTAAAATCGGCAGCAGATAGTTTTGACGTTGTAAATATAGCATTCGCCATTTTGAAATCAGTTGTGTTAGCTATGCTAGGTCCGATAGGTTTAGCAATAAAAGCATTTGAATTGATAGCCAAAGTAATTGGTGGAGGAGATACATCAAAAGGCATTCAGAAAATAATGTCAGGTTTCGATTCCTTAGCGACTGGTTTGCAAAAAAATGGGCCTAAAATTGGGCAATCTGCTGGTAAAGCAATTGAAGGAATTCTCTCTGCTATTGCTTCTGCATTACCTGGTATTATCTCAGGAGGATTGCAAATAGTTGCTGCTATTGTATCTGGAATTGCACAAGGTCTACCTTCACTAGCAATGTCTGCCAGTCAACTAATTATGGCGTTCACCGCAGCTATGCTTATTCTAGTACCGCAAATCGCTTTATCAGCAATCATTGTGGCTTTATTAGCAGCTTTAACAGCAGGGTTACCACAAATCATTGTTGCTGGTGGAGCTTTGATTTTGGCTTTACTGGATGGCATCACTGAGCAACTACCAGCCCTGATAGAATCGGCGGCGACTTTGATAGTAACATGGTTAACTGCATTGACAGAGCATGTTCCAGAAATAGTTGTAGCTGGGATGTCTCTAATAATTGCTATTCTTGATGGTATTGCCCAAAAGCTTCCAGATCTAGTAGCTGCTGTTGGCACACTGATTGTGACGTTCCTTACAGCATTATCAGGACAGTTGCCAAGTATTGTATCTGCAGGAGCGGACCTTTTAATTAATTTCTTGAATGGTTTAGCTTCCAAGATGCCTGATATCGTTTCTGCAGCTCTTAATCTAATTGTTCAGTTCATAAATGGATTGGCTTCAAAAGCTCAAGATGTAATTAATGCAGGTGTAAATCTAATTGTTCAAATTTTAAAAGGTATTGCTAACAACATTGATCGAATCGTCAGTGCAGGTATGGATATTGTAGATGCCACTGTTAGAGGGATCCTAAGAGCACAGGATCGATTATTTAAAGCCGGTATTACATTGGTAAATGGGCTAGCTAATAATATTCGTAATAACCAATCAGCTATGAGAGAGGCAGGCGCCAATCTATTAAACGCTTTAATCGGCGCATTACCAGGTGGTGCGTTGATTAACAATGGTATTGCATTGGTTGATGGTTTATTAAGTGGATTGATGTCTGGATTTGAGAATGTAAAAAGAACTGTATCCGGATGGGCGGATACGATAGCAAGTTTAAAAGGACCTATTCCATATGATAAAAAAGTTCTTATTGAAAATGGGTTAGCCTTAGTTAGTGGCTTAAAAGAAGGACTTATAAACGGTTTTTCTGAAGTTAAGTCAGATGTCTCTACATGGGCTAATGAGTTGCAAAAGGGTATAGAATCCGAGTTTGATTCAAACTATTTTAACGATTTAGTAGCAAATATACCTAGTAAAATACCAGCAATGGATGCATTGATTAATGGAAGACTGGCACCAGAACTTGCTTCAGGTGTTTCAAAAGCCAATGCAATTGATCCTGCAAACCAAATCATTAAAAATATATTTAATAAACAAGACACACAAAATTCAAAACCCGATTACATTGTATTAAAAAATACTATCGAAACAGATGGAAAAGCTTGGGCAGAACAAACTGCTGTTTTCACCAAGGAAGAATTAGATCAGCAATCCTATATTCAGAGAGTCGCAAGGAGGTATGAGTAATTATGCTACAAGTTTTTTTTGATGGTTATGATATCACCGAGTATTTATCAGTTTTGAGCGATTTTCAAAGAAATCTAGGTGCTGAGAGAGAAGTCAAACTCGCAAAAACTGGAGATGGTGTGAAGGGAAAAGAATATTTAACTACTTCATACAATGAAAATACTATACCAATGCCGTTTATTTTAAGATATGACTTAATCTCAAAAAGACGAGCACTTGCGGGAATCCTTAACGTAAAAGAACCCAAAAAGCTTGTTTTCATGGATGAACCAAACAAATATTATTGGGCTTTACCTTCAGGGGACACAAAAGTATCTGAAAAATCTTTTATCGGTAAGGGGACAATTAACTGGATTGTCCCCGATGGTATTTCCCACTCATCAACAATTAAGCCTATTAATGCAGAATTGAATGATGAGGGAGTTTGGGAATTTGAAATCAATAATGAAGGAACAGAAGAAGTAGCTGTTGACTATCACATCAAACTCAAAAAAGAGAGTGGTTTCATTGGCCTAATCTCTGAACATGGGGTGATGCAGTTCGGAAAGATTGAGGAGATAGACGGTTATGACGATACTAAAACGAAGGAAATTTTAAGTTCTGCTCCTTCATTTTCAAATTGGACGCGAACGATACAAAAAAATCTGGAAAACCCAATCAATGCGATCAATGGTTCTCTAAGATTCAGTACTTATAATGGAAAACAGATAATCACACTTGATAAAGTCGGATCTGGATTAAATTGGCACGGAGGAGTGTTAGACGTTCGCTTTGCAGCTGATTCTAATGGTGAACTTGGGTCAGACAATTGGTATCTGTACTCAGAAATCGGGTTTGAAGCTTTCTTGTACGATCAATCAGGAGCAATCACACTTTGCTTTTTTGATGAAAATGAAGAAGCAGTTTTTTCTTTCGTGGTTTGGAAAAATACAGTCACGAGTTACACTTCTATTGCGAGTTGGGGAGTACCTGGCAAAGCAATGGGATCAACATCGTTCATAGCAAGCAGTGATGCAGTCAACCCTTTTCGTCAAGATAAAGGGTATTTTTCGATCACCAAAATTGGAAGTTCTATTGAGGTATTTTTACTAGGGAAAAAATTTAGATCTGAAAACACCGACCTGCTCAACAAAAAAGTGGTGGGGTGCCAAGTTTTTATTGGCCAACATGGTAATCGAATTATTAATGAGAAATACGTATCGATGCTATTTCTCAAGAAATTTGTTTTTCAGAAACTAAATATCGTTAAATGGATTGATCTTGTCAATCGTTATGCAGCCAACTCAGATATTTATATTAACGGGACTGAAACGAAACTTTATGTAGATAATCTCCCGCAAGGGAAAGATGAAGTGAAAGGTACGAAATGGTTTAAAGTTCCGCCTGGCAAAACAAAAGTTCAACTCGCATTATCCAGTTTTGCCGAATTGGAATCCGCAACAGCAGAAATAAGGGAGGCTTGGGTATGACAACTGAAAACGTGCGTATTGCAGTAAGAGATGCCCATGACAGTGAAACCCTAACCTATATGGACAATTCTGCTGTCGGAGCCATTCACTTTGATAAAGCTGACCTGACAAGATTTTTCGAGGGAGATACGACAGCGTTAGTCATGCGTATAAACAACAAACATCCTGAAGCCTCGTTTGTTACCGTTGGGAATAAACTTTCCTTTGTATATAAAAACCGTGATTATTGGCTAAATATCAGCCAAACAGGCAGAGATGGTTATTACAAAGAACTTGTCGCTTTTTCACTTACATGGGAGCTATACAAAGAAAAAATGCCCGCTTATACTTCGCCAAAAGCGATGACGATTGCGGAAATAATCAAAGTAATTGATTCCGAAGGAACTCTTGAAATCGGGATTAACGAAATGCCAGATAAAAAGATGGTTTTTAGCTGGGATGGCATTCAGAATAAAAAAGATCGCTTATATTCAGCTGCTAATCAGATTGGCGCAGAACTTGGTTTAGTTACTGAGACAAACGATGATTATTCTCTAAAACGTCATGTGATCAATATTTATAAAGAACACACTGATACCCATCAAGGATTAGGTCAAGATAAACGTGAAACAACTCTACGAGTAGGAAAAGAGTTAAAAGTAATCAATCAAAAAGATTCTGCTGACGAGTTTTATACAGCTATTCGTGCTAATGGAAAAGATGGGCTTTCAATCGTAAATCTCGAATTTGAAGAACGTGATGCTGATGGAAACATTCTGTATTTCAGTAAAAAAGGCGATAACGGTATCCGAGCTTTGCAGGCAAGAAATAAAATTCCGTCAAACACTAACAAAAAAGATGATGGGTATTTATTTGATGATCGAGGAGAAACAGAATATACCACCGTTGAAGCTTTAAAAGGGTACATGCTTTCTGAGTTAAAAAAAATAAGTCAGATCAAGGTTGATTATGAAACACAAGGATATTTTGACAGTGATCCAGGAGATACGTTCTCATTAGAAGATTCAGTTTACTATAATCCACCCCTTTATCTTGAAGCCAGGGTTTATGAGCAGACCGAGTCTCTTGTATTAGGTGTGACATCTAGTGATCGGACAACGTTTACTAACTTTGTTCAAAAAGAATCCGAAATCAGTAATGATTTGCTTGCTCGAATGCGAAAACTAATCGAAGCAAATAAAGTCTTTACTTATGAAATCATCACTAGTGATGGAGTGACTTTCAAAAATGGATTCGGCAGTACCACATTAACTGCTCGTGTTAGAGATGGTATCAAGGATGTAACAGATACCTTTAGTCTGAAATGGTATAAAGATGGCACTTTGTTTTCAAATACCAAGACAGTGACGATCAATGCTGCAGATATCGAAGAAAAGGCAGTCTTTCGTTTTGAAGTAGCAGACGATTCGGGGAATGTGCGGGGTGGCGTTGAGGTGACAGTTACCAATATCGATGATGGTAAAAAAGGAGAACCAGGCGAAACATACCATCCGCATAAAGCATGGATGATGGCAGACGGTACCTTTACCAAGGTTTATCCGAATGAGAATTTGTTTAGAAATTCGGAATCACCTAATGCTATTGCTTATGCTGGAGCGACCTCAACTAAGACTGCCAACGTATCAGTTCCAGAATGGAATGCCGCGACAGCTGTAAAATATGCAATCAGTGGTGGTACTTCGACTATAGCCTGTACGATGCCAGCTGGAAGTATGACCACTGCTGGGGTAAAAGAGAATTACGATATTTCTATTTATATTAAGAATACAGGTACAGTAGATTTTAATATAGGTGGCAATATCACTACTTCAACAAGAATTGAAGCAGGTGAAGCTAAATGGGTTACTTTCTTAGCTAAAGACTACTCGCACCCTACTGGGGCAGCTAGGCAATTTTCCATTACAAGATTGTCAGTAGGAGCTGCTATTGAATTTATTGTATGGAGAGCTAAGTTTGCATATGGAACCTACAACTCTATTTGGACCCCAAGACCAGATGAAGACTACGAAAATGCCTATCCAAAATACGAAGGATTCTATTCAGATACGAATCAAGTTGGGTCTGATAATCCTGACGATTACAAACCATGGACACCATTCATGGGGCCTCAAGGACCAGCAGGAGAAGATGGTAAGGATGGCTCTGACGGTAAGGACGGGGCAAATGGTCAAGATGCAAAAGAAGTAATCAGTGGGTATCTTTCAAATGATTCCATTATAGTACCTGCTAATGCATCTGGCACAGTAACTGACTTCACGAAAGCTTTGGGAGATTTTATTATCTACGAGGGACAAACTAAAGTTTCATCTGGTGTGACGTATTCGAAGGTTTCTGAAACAGGTATGACGAGCACGATCAATTCAGCGGGGCGTTATACAGTCACTGCTTTGTCAGCTGATGTTGGAACGGCAACATATCAAGCGGTATACAAATCTGTGTCGATTCAAAAAATAATGATTGTCGTGAAGAACAAGCAAGGAGCCACAGGTCCAGCCGGAACAAACGGAACTGATGGAAAAGGAATCGTGTCCAGCGCTACTACCTATCAGGCTGGTACATCTGGCACAACACCGCCTACAGGAACATGGAGTGTTTCAATACCTAGTGTTTCCGAGAATCAGTACCTTTGGACGAGGGTTGTTCTTACTTACTCTGATAACACAAATTCAACTGCTTATTCTGTTGGTAAGATGGGAGCAAAGGGGGAGACAGGCGCTACTGGATCCACAGGAGCAACAGGTAATGGGATTAAAAGTACAACTATCAATTTTGCTAGTTCTAATAGTGGGACAACAGCGCCTAGTAGTGGGTGGACCACATCAATTCCTACGGTTGCTGCTGGAAACTTTTTATGGACAAGGACAGTGTTAACTTTCACAGATAATACATCAAACACTTCATACACTGTTGCAAAACAAGGTGAAAAAGGTGACCCGACTGGCATCATCAGTCAAGCAACAGTGCCAACTAATCCTTATGTTGGTATGCTTTGGCAAAACACAGGTGCAAGTGGGTACATTATCGGTGCGACTTATCAATGGAATGGCAGCAAGTTTAACCTATATATTTTTACAGCAGATAATATAGTTGCTACGACCTTATCTGCCATCACTGCAAACCTAGGAACTATTACAGCAGGTACTATCAATGGGGTTACCATCAACAGTTCTGAGTTTGTCAATCCTTATACTAGACAGTACAATGACGGAACTTTTGCACAAGGTACGCAGAGGATTGGTTCGGCAGAGCTTTACAACTCAGGAGTGATTAAGAACTCTCAGGGAGTTACTACTCAATCCTACGAGACTATCTTTAGTCATCAACTTGTATCTATGACTCGATATACTGGAGACAAAGTAGGAGATGCTAACTCACTTATCTCATCTGCTTCTCTATCATTTGATAGACTTACTTTAAATGACCGTCAAAATGGTTTTTCTGGACAGCTTACGGCTCAACAACTGACATCAGTTCCTTGGGTAAATATTCCGTTAGCAAGTGGCTACATAACCATTGAAGGAGCTACTCCTCAGTACCGTAGAATCCAATTACTTGATGGATCATATGAAGTCCAATTGAGAGGTCGTGTGGGACCATCTAGTGGGAATTTTGATTTAACCGGACGAAGAATCGGTTCGATTCCTTATGCTGCTTCAATGCTTGAACTTTTTTTATGTGGGGCAAATTCTGGTCGATCTGGTCGTATACAAGTAGAATTAAATGGTGATTTGATGGTAGCTTCCGCAGACAGTGGTGTGACTTATATCTCACTATCAGGGATTAGATTTGTTAGTCTATAGGGGAGGTGAAACGATGAATATTGCAAGTATTACATTTAATTATGACTCGCAAAAACAAGTAAAGGGATACACTATTTATGTCGACGGAAAGGCAGGAGATGTACAGTCTTTTTCTGGCCAAGTGAATATTGGGAAAGATGAATTGGATCTATCTTTCATTCTGAATCTAGTTCAGGAAAAAATCGGAGAAACATTTACGAAAGAGCAACCAGAATAGGTTGCTCTTTTAATTTATTGGAAAGAAGGTGGCATATGTTAAATATAGGGGAGTTAGCAACTTGGGCGGGTTGGATTATGACAATCGTGGGAATGCTGGCATTTGTAATCAAACCAGTAATGTCCAATTTTACAAAAATTTCCGACAATCTAACTAAACTGGCTCATAATTTAGATCTTTTAACAAGAGATTTAGAAGCAAGTAAATCTGATCGTGTTGCAATTCATGATGAATTAAAGCGACATGATGAGCGCTTGGATAAACACAATGATCGATTGATTGAGCATGGGGAACAATTAAAGTCTTTATGGAAAGAAAGAGGGAAATAATATGAATCTGACGAACAAGCAATATGATTTAGCAAAAAAAGTTTTAACCGTTGGGGTGCCAGGTATCACGGCGTTTATCGTAACTCTAGGTGGTTTATATGGATTCTCGACAGAAATTATTGTTGGAACGATCACGGCTGCTGCAACTTTAGCTGGTGTGTTCTTGAATATCGCTAGCAGCCAGTATCAAGATGAACAAAAATCAGATTTTGGTGATGGACAAGAGTTTACCGACAAGAAGGAGTAGCCGATTGGCTGCTTCTTTTTTTTAGAAAGGATGATTGATATGAATTTCATCAAATACGAGTATATCAATATTAATGAGTACTCAAGACCAGGTATCAGGAATAACGGTATTGATGGTATCGTTATGCATTACACCGCCAATAGCGGTGGCACCGCAAGCAATCACAAGAACTATTTTAATAACCTAAAAGGAACCTATGCTTCTGCTCAACTGTTTATAGATGATATTGAAGCACTCTGTATCATTCCTTTAAATGAAGTTGCGTATCACGCCAACGAAATCAGCAAATACAATGCAGATGGTTCACGCTATCGTCCGCTGTATTCTAAGATAGGCAACGCCAACTATTCAACGATCGGTGTTGAAATGTGCCTAGACAAGAATGGAAACATTACGGAAAAGACATTCCAAAATGCTGTGAAGGCCGTTAAAGAATTGATCGCCATTTATCCTCATATTACGAGAGAGAAGATTTGGCGCCACTTTGACGTAACAGGCAAAAACTGTCCAGCTCCTTGGGTGGCAAAACCAAGTGAATTCGAACGATTCAAGAACGCAGTTTTCAGCAATACAAGCAACAACACACAAGCAAACACACCACAAATTCAACCAAAGAAAGTAGGAGAAACCATGTTACTATTTAGAAATCAAAATGATCCGAAAGTTTACTTTTTGACAGGAAACAAATTTACTCATGTGAAAACAGAAGGCGACTTGAAGAAAATCCAAGCGATGATGGAAAAAGCAGGCTATGAAACTTGGATTCACACAGATCCAGTTCAAGTTGCGTATCTCCGCAAAGTAGCAACAGAAGCATAAAAAATCGCCCACTCAAAATAAAAAAGTGGGCGATTTTTTTATTAATAGGACAAAGAAAGCTTTCAATTAAATTGTTTGTTTTGATTTGCAGCCGATAGTTCCTTTACAATAAAACTTAGAAAAAAGAGGAATTAGATGCGATTTTTCGAGTGATCGAAAAGCGAAAACTATTAATCTGTTTTTTATTCCCTCTCCTTTTAGTTCATTAGATAAAGGGTTGAGTGTACTATCAAATTTCCTGTCAGAAATCCATTTTTTAATTCGTTTATGTTCAATTAGAAAATCATTTCTATGAGCCTGTCTTCCTGAGAACAGAAGGAACCAAACATAGTAACGCTTAATAAAGTATTTTAAGTAGGCATCTGATTGACCATGTGCAGCTTCAATTAACTTATCTAATAAGAAAAGAATATCAATATCTTTATTAAAAGCTTTTTGACAAGTATTTGAGATACTGTGGCCATTAAAATACCAATTATATCCGACATAATCAATTGACACTATTTTTTTGGTGTTGCTGAATACTTTTAAATTAAAGTAAACATCTTCACCAATTGGATAATCTAAGAATAAGATATTGTTGTCTATCAAAATCTGGCGATTATAAATTTTTGCCCACGGCGCAAGAATAACATACTTTCCCCAATCACAATCCCGTGGAAAATCAGAAAACATGATTTTGCTTTTGTTCACACGCTTATAACCACCGATTACCAAATCAGCATCGTTCTTGATACAATTATCAATAAATGTCTGAATGTAATCCTTCTCAATATAATCGTCGTTATCTATAAACATTATGAATTTCCCGGTCGCTACTTTTATTCCAAGATTTCTAGTTTTAGATACACCTTCATTGATTTTTGTAATAACTTTTATTCTTGAATCTTCCATTTCTTTTTCTTTTAGGATCTCTAAGCTGTTGTCAGTTGACCCATCGTTAATTAACAGTAACTCAAAGTTTCTAAACGTATTTGCAGTTATTGAATCAATGCATCGAGTCAAATGTTCTGCAGCATTATAAATAGGGACAACAATTGTGAGTGCGTTTACGGTCGACATTTTATCACCTTTTATCTGAAATAAGTTTCTTTAAATAAAAAATAGCACTCAGGATAAAAAAATACAACTTACAGAATTGTCACATAACGATCAGGCAAAAGATGAGTTGATTTAATTGATTTTAGAATGGCTCATACAAAGAGTGGATTTTTTTGTCAACAAAAATAGCCCGCTTCTGCGGGCTTATACATAGACTCAGATTCTTTTTACTTGCAGTAATTTAGTTTATGCTATAAATTAGTTTGTGCGTGCAATACTTTAAGAAGAGTAGTTAGGCGGTGAAAACTTGGGGAAGTGCGCCTAATACTCTTCTTGTTTATTTTATCATTATTTCAACGTAATAGAAATTATTGATTAGAAATCTCTTATATATGTTCTTAACTTTAAAATTTTACCCATTTATATTAATTATAGGATTAAAATCTGCATTTTATTAATTAAACATATTGATAGAAAGTTAAGAATGATGTAAATTTGTATTAGAGGTGATTCTATGAAAGTTGATAAACTACATTATAGAAAAGTCATTAACAGCGCAAGACACCTAGAATACAATTCGATACGATACTTTCAATCTTCGTCTGATCAAAGCAACATCGAGAAAATTAATGAAGAATTAGACTATTTAATTAACAATGATGTTTATCACAAGATAGCACGTACATCTCGAAAATCGTTTTTGGGAGATCAGATAATCATTAGAAAAAATCTTGAGCAGCATTTTAAACTTTTGGAGAAGTATACAGCTTTTTTTGACCAGCATGAAATGTGAAAAACTTTTTTATCTAATTGTGCCGCTCCTTCTCAGGAGTGGTTTTTTTGCAAAAAAATTGCACGACATATGAAAATATGTCGTGCAGGTGGAACTATGTTCCGTCATCATAATAATCATCATATAGTAATTTACTGAATAGGCAAAGTAATGCGCTTATCGGACATTGATATTTTCAAATTCAATCATGATCTTCGTTTTGCCTATCACAGAGTATTTCTTCACAACAAACTGTTTCCTACTATTATACTCACCAGCAACCACAATATTCATTCCCTCATCTACATCGGCCAAGAAGTTCAAACTATGTGCAGCGATTAAACAGTTTATATTATCCAGCGAGAACCGCACCAAAGGGGCCTTGCTTATCTTCAACACTCGTATCTTCGAAACTACACCTTTCATCGATTTCATAACAATCGCCTCCATAAGCTTGTACATAATAGCGACAATCCGTTTTACCTAATGCGACAGCAACATAAAACTCGACACATTTTGCACCGTACAAAGCTTCCTGTGACTCAGAAATACTGTACGGAAATTCATTTATAAACTCAGAATAGGATAAATAGCCTTGCTCGTATTGGCTGATGATATTCATCACACATCAAACCACTTTTTCTCAGAAAAGAAATCTATATTTCGAATTTCACCATATTCTATGAGGGTGGATCCGATGTAGATTCCCAAATCATTATGACCAGACAGAAACCCGGTTATATCAGGCATAAATTTTCCCAACTGAGTGTAATTTAGTTGCACGGCTAACTTTTTGTGTTTCATAAGCGCTTCCTGAAGAAACTTTCCTATTTCTTCTTCATCCATTTCTGGTTTAGGAGGGCATACATAAGCTAACTCTTTGTCAACTCTATCAATATCGGTTGTATGTTCAGACAAGAAGAATCCTATCCACTTTAATTTTTTACGATCCTCATAGGGTTTAATCATTCCCATAATTATCACTCCTTATGAAAAAAAGTATACGAACGTATGTTCTCTTTGTAAAGCGAACAGAATTATAAAATTCAGATATTTGAAAGCATTTTTCATTTTCTTCGCCAATATTCCGCCCATCTGACAAGTATCGATAAACATTCTTAATGCAGTATAGGCATTGTTTAGAATATAAGGGATTGATGAATATAATTATATCAAGGACGAACAGGGAATAAGGAGGACGTATAAATACTATTAAATATCAGAATGATATAAGAAGCCTTCATGGCAGTTCTGAAGATGGATGAGGATGAACCGAAGAAGTAGCATTTTTTAAAAGGAAATCCTATTAAATCAGTCTTTTAGAGTGGCGAAAAATCCGTGATTTACCCGTTTAAAAAAGTTTAAACTGTCATGCGGTTGTCACGGATCAAAAAAAATTGTCAAAAACGGAATATTTTCCCTTGAAGGTTTTTAACCGTCAGCGTATGATGAAAGCATCTCATGAGGAGGTGCTTTTTTCATGTCTGAAAATATAAGTGGTGACTTACTTAAAACTTTAAGGAAAGAGCGCAAGCTATCTCAAAAGAAGTTGGCTGATTTAGCAGGTGTTTCACAAAGTGCTTTAGTAAAGTACGAAAAGGGAACAAGAAAAATATCAAAGGATATCGATACTGTTTTAAGTGAGATTTTCAATGTAGATACACTTTTGGGTGGTCAAACTGACCTTGTAACAACTACAGTAAATCAATTGTTGTTTTTCAAAGAAAAGAATAGTTTAACAAGTAAACAGTTAGCACTAAAGATTGGAATTGATGCACCTTTGATGAGTCGTATATTGAGCGGTAGTCGAAAGCCATCCAAGGATGTACAGCAAAAAATTGCTGTGTTTCTCTCTAACGATGGTAAAGAAATTTTGATGAATATAAAACAAGATGATGGTTCGTTTAAATTACCCTTTGTCGATAAAATGGCGATCGGAAAACGAATCCAAGAGATTCGGAAAAATCGCGGTGAGACACTGGAAAAATTTGGTAAGAACTTTACTCGATCAGCAGGCAAGAATGTTGTGAATAGATGGGAAAAGGGTACGAATATTCCTGATATCGAAAGATTAATGAATGTTGCTTACCTTGGGAAAGTTACTGTTCCGTATATTTTATATGGAGACACCTTTAATAAGATGTTGAAAAAGGGACATAAGATTAGCAAGTTTGAAAAGCTTGATCCATTTCGAATGGGCTTGAGACTTCGAAAAATTCGAAGGGATTATCGTTTGGAAAGAGAAGACTTTGGAAAGTTTTTTTCGCCTCCTATTACAAAATGGTCGATGGATAGATACGAGAATGGAAAAGATACCCCAAATACCGATCGTATTATTCAGTATGCCTATATAGGAAAAGTGTCTTTGGAATTTTTGATATATGGTGCTAATTAGTTTTTAAGAAGAATAGTTTACTTTAGTTTGGGCCATTCAATTATTGAATGGCTCTTTTATCTGTTCTTACTTTTATGTAAAATAATAGAATAGAGAGCGCTTTCTTTAAAGGGAGGTGAGAGAGATGGGAAAATATACGGATGATGAAATTCGTTCAATGTCAAAAGTAACTATTAAGATTGCTGCTGATTATTTAGGAATTTCATCAAATATGTTAACTGTGGGAATGAGGAATAATCTGTTGCCAATTGGATTTGCAATAAAATCTGATGATAGCTATCGTTCTAGTTGGTCATATTCAATTGTACCCGAACGGTTGATTGCATATAACCATGGAAAGATAAACAATATTCAAGTAGAGGATATTGAAAATGGGATAAATAAGATTATTGAACAATTTGAAGGGATTAAAAATGACTTGGTTTTTCTATTAAGCGAAAGCGAAGAATTGGAGGAATAGAAAATTTCAAAGCGATAATAAAAGAGGTTAATCCAAAACTTGCTGAAATTATACTTCCTGAATTACGAGAAAAAAGTAATAGTTCTGATGTTTTCGCAATAGAAGATAGAACAAAGATAAAACTAGATAAGTCAAGTAAATTGGGTGTAGAGAGGTTGATTACTTCGGAAAATGTCATCAAACATACTACTACAAGAAAAGAATTATATGATGAGGTATGGGATATTTCTGCTGCTGCGACTGCAAGAAAATATGATGTTCCATATCAACAATTTCTTGCTCAGTTAAAAGAAGCAGATATCCCTACCCCACCTTCTGGATATTGGGCTAAGCTAAGTAGTGGTAAAGAAGTGACCGTGCTTGAATTAACAGGAGAGTTCAATAAAAAAATTGAGTTGTATGAGAAAATCAAAAATATTTCTTACGCACAGAAAAAAATAGATATTGAAACAACTGAAAAATTAGAAAAAGAAGCAATTAAAAAATTAGAAGAAGTTGCTAATTTTCCAGATTCAATTGAAATGGGGAATACCAAATATAATTATTATGATCGTGAAGGACTATATAAAGAAGTTTGGTCAGACCCAGTAACTGAAGTAGCAAAAAAATATCACGTATCTGATAATGCAATCCGAAAAGTATGTAAATCGTTGAATGTACCTACGCCACCAGCTGGATATTGGGCGAAAGTTATAACGGGATCTAAAATAAAAAGACCTCCTCTACCTAAAGGGAATTATCCAAAAGGCAAGCATGGACTTCGGAATAGTAAATGGATTGAACCAGAAAAACAACTTGATATCAAGGAAAAATTGAGTTTTTTAGACGAAGAAACTTTGGCCGCAATTCTTTCTATAGCAGACCAGATATCGTTATCTGATGAGAATCAAAAGTTTAGTTCTACTGTGTTGAAGCAAAAAAAAAGGATTATTAAATGGCAGAAAGAATATCAAAAAAATCTAGCGAAAGGGTGGGGCAAGCATAATCTTGAGGACCCACCAATGAATGCGGATAATTTATCTGAAGAAGGGGTACAAAGAAGAAGTAGAATTCTTGATTCTATAATTAGAGCGATTGAACCTTATGGTTGTCAATTATTGCCAAATAAGGAAGCTTTTATAATTAATGATGAAATCGTTTCATTTACTTTTTCAGAAGCTAAGGAAAAAATCCCTCACGTTTTAACGAAAAAAGAAAATATGGAAATGTTGAAATATCAGGAAGATAAAAAACGTGGTGGATATGCTTATGAACCGAGAGTAAGAAAATATGACTATCCTTTTAACGGTAAGCTAAGTCTGAGATTATGTAATAATCGCACTTTCAGGGATAGTAAAAGCTATCAGTTAGAAGAAAGACTAGGAGAAGTCTTAGTTGCTCTATACGAAGCATCTGAATCAGTTAGAGTAGAGCGACTGGCTCGTGAGGAAGCTGAAAGAAAGAGGGAAGAAGAAAGAATCCTAAAAAAAAAGAAAATTGATCGATACAATGAAGAAGTTAAACAAACATTATTTTTGTTGAATGAAGCAGTTGATTTTGAGAAAGCTGAACGAATCCGTAAGTATGTCGAAGCAGCAACGAAATCAGAGAATAGGATCAAATACTCTGATGAATGGATTGAGTGGGCTAAGAAAAAAGCTGATTGGTTCGATCCTACTGTTGCAGTATCAGATGAATTTTTTGGAGAAAGAGAGCATTTCAAAAATGAAGAAGCAAAAATAATTAAAGAAAAAAGTAGTTTTTGGTATTAATTATTTTATATGACTCTAACTGAATAGCATTATCTAGAAGATGTTCGAATTATCGAATGTCTTTTTTTATTTTTTCAAATTGAAAGGAGATTTATCTTATGAAACCCCAAAGATCTAAGAATTGGTGTTTTCTCGTCACACTTGGACTGTTATGCCAAACAATTGGTAGACCAATTGGGCCAACGATTGCCTTTGCAGAAGAAATCACTCATCCACAAACGGTGACAGTTGAATTGGATTTGGCTCATCAGTACGCCGTTGAGGGTACGTTTAGTGATGGTCGACTGATGTCTGAAGTTACCGTTCCTCACTATGCTGTCTATAATGGAAAGAAGCAGGATATATTTTGTATTGAACCAGGGGTTCCGATCGATAATGAATTTACACCTGGATATGAAAAGAATCCATTGCCTGATATGTCTGAGAAAGCGAAACTAGTTTCCGTTTTATGGACAAAATCCGGTACAGATATTCATATTGTGGCACAGAAGATGATTTGGCAAGAAGTTAACGGTTATACTCTTCACTCAATCAAACGATTGGATGGTAGTGACGTAAATGTCGCAGGCATTGAGGCAAAAATCAATCAAGTCATTGCTGATTATCAGAAGAAACCAAGCTTCCATAATAGTACGGCTAAAACAGTATTAGGGCAAACGACTACTGTGACGGATACGAATAATCTGAACTTGTCAGAGTTCGATGAGGTTGCGGAAAATACCGCAAATATTGATTATCGGGTAAATGGCAATCAGTTGATAATCACCCCAAATACCAATTCAAAAGAAATTAGTATCTATGATTGGCGATAGTCAAATTGACTATCGCTTTTTTATTGGCTTCAAACTGATTGCGACAGATGAAGCACTCAATCTAAAAAGTATCAACAAATCATTTTCCTCAGGATTTCAAGATTTTGTCTATGGGGTCAATCATCATTTAATGGGCGATTTTGTTTCCTTGTCGAACGAAGAAATTCTCCGGTATTCTAAGCTTGAAAAATTGATGGAAAGTAAATTATATCGGCGATTCAAAGTTAGACGCGTAACACCCAGTGATCTGACTTACCTGATTGAACATATCTATGGGGAAAAGGGACACCTTTTGAAGAATATGAATTTCAATTGCCAAAGAAAAAATTGAAATCGGAAATTTTGGTAAAACGCTATGACTTGTTGCGTCCAAGTCGTTGCTTGATTGAAGAAAAGCCACGATACTTACGGCTGGAACATGAAAAACATGAGTCTTATGTAGCGTACTTAACAATTAATACGATTGTAGGAGAGATGGAGTTTCCTTCCTCGGAACTTTTCTATTACCAGCAACAACAATTCACGTTCCCCATTGATTCAAGTATGAATGTAGAAATTGTCACCAATAAAAAGGCATTAGCTACCATTCGCAATAAGAAAAAAGAGCTGAAAGATTTAGACAACGGGCTATGATACACTTTTCTTGACTATCAGTTACGTTACCGGAAGAAATGAACTCTGTTGAGAAAAACATATGATCGTGAATTTAAACTAAAGATTTCACAGGATATCCTTGAGAAAAAAGTAACTACCAAGAAATTGCTAAAGAATACAATATCTCTCGTCCAACAATTTCCCGATGGGTTTCAGAATATCATCGATACGGGAAAAATGCTTTTGCTGGAAAAGGAAAAAGATTACCTAATAAAGCGGATTTCTACATTCTTGAACAGGAAAATAAACGGCTAACAGAGGAAAATGAAATTCTAAAAAAGTTCGACACGTTTGTGAAGCAAAAAAAGTAGTTCGTTTTGAGTTTGTTCACAAACATCGTCAACAATATTCAATTCAAACTTTGTGCAGGATTTTAAATGTAAGTAGGCAAGGATATTATTTATGGCGGAATCGTCGCCCCAGTAGGACTCAACTCCGCCATAATTTTTTAAAACAGAATATTAAGCGAGTGTTCTACGAACACAAAGGTCGATACGGATCTCCAAGAATCGCTCAACAACTTTACGATGAAGGAATCGAAACCAATAAACGTGTTGTGGCAGTCCTTATGCGTGGAATGAATTTATGCGCAAAAGGATTTCATCGACGCCAATCTTCTTATGGCAAAGGAAAAGCAATCGAAGAAATAGTAAAAGAAAATTTATTGAATCGACAATTTGAACAGAGCCAAATCGATGCTGTTTGGGTGACAGATATTACTTACATTCCTTGTAATGACGGTCGCCTCTATTTGTCCACCTACATTGACTTAGCAACTCGTATTCCACGTTGCTATATGGTGGATTCTAACATGAAAAAAGAAATTGTCATCCATCCATTACAAATTTACAAAGGAGAATTGCCTACGGTAATTCATTCCGATAGAGGTAGCCAATATCGGTCTCTTAGCTATCAAGAGCTGTTGACCGACCACCACATCACACATTCAATGAGCCAACCTGGGACTCCTGTTGATAATGTGGTAATCGAATCGTTTCATCGATCAATCAAACGAGAATTAATCGAACCCAACAAGCATAAAAGTAAAATAGAGATGAAGGTGTTGATTCAAGATTATTTAGAAGACTATTATCCAAACAAAAGAATTCATACAAAATTTATGATGACTCCTCGACAATTTGAGGCGAAGAAAATAAGTAATCTAACCGACTGTTAACTAAACTGTTGCAGGTCCCGTATTTTGAATTAAGAGAATATTTACTTCGTTTAGATAACGACAAAAACATAAAGCAAACTATTGAAGAATCATCTCATGAAATGAAACCACTGAACTTGCGAAACGAAAAAGAGCTTCAGGATTACTATACTCAGCGAAAAGCAGTCGGCAGACATCATCGATCTTACAAAGATTATGGGTTTATTATTGCATCAATCTTGAAAGAGTCAGGCAAGCCTTTATCCGCCAAGCAAATATACCATGAGTGGAAAGAAACGTATGATAGTTTTCCTGACTATCGAAATTTTGTAAATAATATTCTTCCAAAAATTAATCGAGATGAATCAATCCCTGTTGAACGTGCGATGAGAGGATATTGGCAATATAGACTGAAAACTTAATTTGTCCGTATATCTTTTTCCTTTCGAAATATCAAAGGAAGAAGTGACAGCGATGAATCAGAATTTTGATATTAAAAAATGCGATGCTCAAATTATAAATTATATTCAAAAAACGGTTCATAATACCGCGATTAATTATTTTACTAAAAATACAAGGCTGAAAAAGTCAGAATTTGTTCCTGGACAATAAGTTCTTGATTACTTAATTGGAGAAAACCCGATAATAGCCAAAGAGATAGTTACGATTAAATATGAGAACCTTTCACTCGAATTTACCAATTTAGATTTAGTTGTTGAACTTCAAAATCTACCTGATGCCGATCAATATTTCATAGTCCGAAAATATATTCTTGGATTTTCGGACTATGAAATTTCCCTTCTACTATCGATGAGCCGACAGGGTGTAACAAAAAAGCGTCAGCGAATCCTGAAAAAAATCCGAAAACGACTAATTCGTTAAATCAAAAATACTATATGATTCGTGCTCCTCCTACGCTTTTCCTGAGAGAAATAAGCGTTAAAGGATGGGGGGCTTGAAATGAAATCATTGATAGAACTCGTAGTTCTTGTTCAAACCAATGATGATGAGGCATTTATGCAAATTGTGACTAAATTTAATCCACTATTAATCAAAGAATCTTGTAGAAATGGAAAGTTTGATGAAGATTGTTACCAAGAGTGTATGATCAGATTGTATTTGGCGCTAAAAAAATTTGATATTCCAGAATAATCACTTTAAAAGATAACCGTGTAGTCAGTTTCTGTTAGCATTACCGAAAGGTAGGTACAAATCTATGGACCTACCTTTCTTTTTATAAAATCGTATTTTAGGAACTGTATAAATATTGGTAATTGATTACTGCTTCATGATAAAAAATATTTTTAACTCAAGGATGATGAGGTGATATTACATGGAAATTATTCTAGAGATATTTTCTCGGATATTTATTTTTTCTGACGATTTATTTGATTTTGTTACTAAAAATGAAAGAAAGAGTTACTTTAAAGTATTTTTTTATAATGGTATATATTTTGAATGTGCTAACATTTTTGCTTTTTTCCTTATCACTTTTTTAGTATTAAAAGTGATAATTAAGAACTTCCAATTAAACTGGGTTCTAGTTTTACCAGCGATATTAATTATACTAACAATTTATTTTGGTAGGAATGCTGTTGGCTACACACTACAGATAATAGATTATTTGAGACAAACGTAGATAATTCATAAAAAAAGTTAACAGCATACTTCACAAGCATTTAGAGGACAAGTTAGTGTTTGTCATACTAAACTCAAAAAAAGAGGAGTAACGAAGTCGGTTTTGCTAGGGGGGCATTTCGTTTTTCCTTTTTTGATTTGTTCATTATTAAATTTAACTTGATGAACTTTGGTAGGAGCATCATGCTTGTTTGATTTGTCATATGTAAATTTAATTCTATCGAGTTAATCTTTTCTGAAATCGATATGAAGCGTATAATTAAATATATATATGTTTTTAGAGAGGAGCGTTTTGATGGGTTGCTTGATTAATGGTGAAATATCGAAGTTATAAGGAACGTGAGACTATTGCTACTGAAGTTGTTCTACCTTTTTGGGAGGAACTATATAGCAAAGGTTGTGTAAAAACACCTACTATTTATGAACTTAGAAATCAAGCTTTGGTTAAATATAGTCCGATAAAAGAATTGACCCAACAACAAATGGATCTTATCAATGAAATAATTGCAAACCCAGAAAAGAACTTTGTAATCAACGGAGATGCAGGAACGGGAAAAACAGTTCTATTGACTCATTTGGTTGCGAAATTTTTGGATGAGCAATCTGATATAACTATTGCTGTAGTTGTACAACCAAATTGGATTAAGACAGCTCAAGAAATTTACAAAGTGTATGGTATGAATAGAAATAATCTTACCGAAGTAATCTCCACTCAATTGATTAATCAGGATAAGGACTTTGATGTAGTGGTTGTTGATGAGTCTCATAAGTTATCACGAAAATATGCTAAACAAATGTCTTCTTTCAATAATGTATACAAAGGTAGATTTAACTCAGATGATAATCACTTAGAACCTCTGAAAAAGATTGGTAAGCAGCTTATTCTGATGTATGATGTTTTTACAAGCAATTCGACCAGCAAACATGACTCGAGAGCAGTTTAGTAGAGCTACAGAAAATTTCGAAAAGAAATATCTGACTACACAATTTCGAATTCAAGCACCTGAAGGTAAATCGTATACTTCAGATGATTATATAAATGGTATTAAGTACTTGCTATATAAAGATACCGACTTATTATCAGAAACAAATTATAATCCTGATTTCGATCGGTCAGTATTTTGCGATAGAGATATCGATGCTTATTTCGGATTTTTTGAAAATAATCCTTTAGCCAATTTGTTTGATTGGATAGAAGATGACAGAAATTATCATAGTGATCATGTTAATAGAGTCTTGGGGGGATTGGTTGAACCTTGGAAATAATCAGATGGTAAGGATCCAGAAATTACCCATTGGCACGAAGGGAATCTTAACAAACGATGGAATTCTACACAAGAAAACTGGATTAATTCGAAAGATCCCAATGCAGAGGATCAGATTGGATCAGTTTTTGCTGTTCAAAAGATTGACTTGAATAAAGTCGGAGTACTGATTGGAAATGATCTACAAGTCGATGAGGCAGGAAGTCTTATTGGTAATCCCGATAATTTTCACAATGTAAATGGTAAGTTTTCAAAGAATGATGCTAATCCGGAGAACGAAAATGAATTTACACTGTTTGTATTGAACATCTACTATATTTTGCTAACCAGGGGTATTGATGGCGTACGAATAGGTTTTTGGAAAAATGAATCATTTAAGAAATATTTGGAAGATACACTTCAAATTGAATAAGTGGATATAATACATCATTTTTAAACAAAATTAGAGTTGTTGATTAAGTGATTCAAGGCATCAGTAGAACCAAAACATATGACGGAGGGAAATAACATGGGAAATTTAGGTTGGTATCAATTAATGATAACTTTAGCAAAAAAAGTTGGTGGACCAAAAGTATTATTAGGGCTGGTGGCTGCAGGTGGTTACGTAATAATTAGAACTGCAGAAGCGGGAGGAAAGAAAGTAGTTAAATTGGTTAAAAAAAAGAGTGCATCAAAAATAGAAGAAGCCAGTCTTATAACTTTCATTTTTACAGAGACCGGTGTTGGCGATGGTGGGCTTAAATATTCCGAAGGAGAATCTTTTTTTGTAGCAGCAACTCATGATGATGTGATTTTAATTGAAAAAGAAAACGATAAAGATAATCCGTATTTTGTTAGTGGAGATTGGTTGAAAAAAGTTAGCACATATGTGTAAATGAGATGATCAAGCTTTCATAATAGAAACTATACTATAAAGTAAATAATTATTATTTTGATCAACTACAGAACTAGTAAGTTTAGATAATTAAAATGGAGTTGGTATCTTTGAAGATAAGTGAAAAATTGAAATTAGAACGTAATCAGAGTGAATTGGATTTTGTAGATATTGATTTGGATAATGATACAGCTTTATTTTTAGATCCGTATTTTTTATCGATAAGAGAAGACAAGTGGTCAAAAAAGGCTCATAGAACATTGGAAAATTATTTTCAATTTGTTTTGAATCTTTTGGAAAAAGGAGAAGAAAATAAGGCAAAAGAATATTTTAGATTTAATGAACCTGAAGAAGTTTGTTTTGGACTGTCCAAATCGGGGACACATGGTAAAGGATTAGGAAAAGATGAATCTATATAAATTGAGTTAAATTGTATTCGTTTTTCCTCCTATAGGCGTATACTAAAGAAAACACTTGAGGAGTGGGGAACATGGAAACAGAACGCCAAATCCGTGAATTGGAAAAAGCGATGAATACGACAGACAACCGCCGGTTGTACGAGCGTTTCCTGGCAGTCAAGTTGGTTCTTGAAGGCCACACCCGGAAAGAAGCCGGGCACACCATCGGCCGCGACGAGCATACTGTCAGCCACTATGTGAAAAATTACTGCCATAATGGAATCCAAGGTTTAGTCTCCAAAAAACAAAGCGGACGACCTTCACGGCTGACAGATGAACAGGAAGCGGAACTGGTCCAAATCGTCGCCTACCACACTCCGGAGGAAGTAGGTTTCAAATCCCGTGCCAATTGGACATTGGCGATTGTGTGTGACCTGATTCTCCGGGAATGGAGTTATGGATATACGCAAAAAGGCGTGGCGGACCTCCTTCACCGGCTAGGACTAAGCTGGACCCGTCCGACGTATACCCTCAAAAAAGCGGATTCCAAGAAACAACAGGTATTTTTGGAAGAAACCTTCCCGAGCCTAAAAAAAAATTGCTGAATAGCGATATTGACCACCTCCTATTCGAGGACGAAACCATGATCCGGGATTACCAAGCCATTGGCTGCACCTGGTTTCTCCGCGGCCACCAGCGAAAAATCCCCACTTATGGACAACACAAAGGGGTAATATTGATAGGCACCTTGGATTATGAAACCGGTCGGATCATTTGTACAGAAGAAGGGGCATACGACGCAGCGGCCTTCCTCCGTTTTCTGGAGCGGACGTTGCGGGAATACCCCACCGGAAAAATCGTGATGGTATTGGATAATGCCCGTATCCACCACGCCAAGCTGATCCAGTCTTTTCTTGAAGAAAACGCTAGGCGCCTGGCACTCATCTTCCTCCCTCCCTACAGCCCTCAGTTGAACCTAATGGAAGGCGTTTGGAAGTGGCTCAAGGAATCGGTCATCAACAATGTTTTTTTTGACCACGTCCAGAAAATCAAACAGTCGGTCCGCGGTTTCTTAGCCGATGTAAACGAGCGTCCCCTTGAGGTGATTGACCGACTGTGCGTGCGGATGTAAAGTATTTAATTCAACCTATATAGCAAACTTTTCAATTATATTATGGAAAGTAAAGCAGTAGAAGACGGTGTAATCAATACGTCAAGTGATATAAAAATATTTGTCCCAAATATTGGTCATGATAAACTATCTGATTTGACGATTAATGTTATTAGAAAACATTTAATTGAATACACAAAAGACCAAATGTACTTACATGGTATATCGTTAACCAATGCTCCGTCTGGAATTTATTGGGACACGGAATTACACTCCTGGAATAATAGTTATGAAGATATGTTGGTAATTGAGGGGAAGCCTGTAATTTTGGTTCCCAAAGCAATAGTGTGTAAAATTGAGAACTATTTCTATGATTATAGCGTATATGCTAATAACCCTGTTTACTTTTACCTGAAAGAAAGAGAACTAAGAATTGGTTCAAGTCTAGTCAAGGAAAGAAAAAATGGAGAAAAATATGTTACAAAGAAAGATTTAAAAGAGGAATATGGATTTGATAAAAAAACTTTTCTGCAAAAGTTTACTAAGGAACATCCAGAAATATATGATCATTTTAAGGTTCAAGCAAAAGATAAGGTTAAATCAATCGATGATTCTGAACTAATCGAAAACCATTATGATGAAGTTTACATTGGATTAATTGATAGCTTAATTAGCAAATTTAAAACTATACCTTCTGGGAAAAAAGTTGCCAATGATTATCATAACCTCATTATTGGTACAATGACATTTCTGTTTTATCCAGACTTAATTAATCCAGTAAAGGAGCAGCCTCTTCACGATGGTAGAAAAAGAATTGATATCACATATGATAATGCGTCCAAAGAGGGGTTTTTTTATACACTGTCGAATAATAAAAAAATTCCTTGTTCATATGTATTTGTTGAATGCAAAAACTATACAGGCGAAGTATTAAATCCAGAATTCGATCAATTAAATGGACGTTTTTCTGTAAACAATGGACAATTTGGTTTCTTGGTATTTAGAAAAACTGAAAATGAAGAGGCTATAATAAAACGTTGTCAAGATTTTTATACAGATATGAGAAGTTTGATTATTCCAATTATGGATAAAGATTTTATTAAAATGTTAGAGGGAAAGAAAGTGTCTCAAACTAATGCTCCCCAACAAAATTTTCTGAATGAAATTACAAGAAAAATAATGCTTGGCTTATAAAATGGATAGCTAATAGCTTCTACTAAAGACTAAGAAACTAAGTCAGACAATCAAGTTAAAAAGAAAGAAAACAAATGAGAATTAGGAGCCATGGGGGATATCTGAAAACTTAAATAACTCTGAAGTAGTTTTTTAGAAAGGGTGGATATCTGTGGAAGTGACTGTTTTAGCAATAAATGCTATGAATAATTATTATCGTATTGCTGATCAAAGGAAGAAACATAACTTGAGTATAAAAGAAAGAATTGCTTCTAAAGTTCCAACACTCTTTTTCATTACTGAGGTTTCACAAGATTGTGAAGTTGAAGAATTTGATTTGCCAGAGTATAAAATCTTTGGATTACCAGCTAGTAGAGAAAAAACATTGGGAAGTGTAGTAGGGATTAAAATAGATACTCTCAAGAATGATTGTTCTTTTGAAGACTATAGTGCAAAATGGTTTATACATCGTGGGGTGCAAGTTGATTTTGTCCTGAAAAATGATATGTTCTTAAGTGTTCTTGGAATATATCCTGCTAGTTTTGATTCTAATTTTTGTCCTGAAATCTTTACTAGAATGACTGATTGGATTGATTCACAAGTAAAAAAAAGAACGAATTTTATCGTAGCTGGGGATATAAATTGTGATACAGATTCTAAGGATGTAATTTTTCCTCAGTATGATTTCACACATCTAAAAATACTTGCTAATCAATATGATGCTTGGCTTGATGGAAATGCAATTAAAAAAGGAGAACCCACTACCAGCCCGTCTCAAAAAACAAGAATTGATAGAATTTTTACCGATCTGACTATTAAATATATAGAACACTCTTGGAACAAATTTGAAAGTTTAAGTGATCATGCTGTGATTTTTTCTAAATTGCAACTCAAAAATGTAGATGACAATTAGCTTATCAGATTTTTTTTGTTATTTTTTTGAAACTCAAATAAGACAAGCCGATTTTGAAAATAAAATTCCTATCAAAAGCACGCCACGCAACTTGAATACGACCAGAAAACTAATTATGATGCTTCATTATTAATAGAGCAACTATCTCCATTTTAATACCATTGAAATATCAACAATCTTCAATCAACATCAATGAACTTAAATTTCTAAAGAAAGCAACTTTCTTCCAAAAAGAGTTGCTTTTTTGTCTTCTCAATTGTCTTTATTAGTGTAAAGAAAAATGGCCTTTGAAAACTGAATACAAAAATCTATCAGTACTTTCCATTTGCAGGGAGCATTTCTCAATTACGCCATGATGAGTAATGAGTAACCGGAGCGATAAATAATTGAGATAAGAATCGTCAAATTGGAGCCATAATCTGCAAATGTAATAATGATACTTCCGTAACCAAATTGGCTCGCCATCACTGGGGAGAGGTGAAAATCCTATGAGCTCTTTGACATGAGCAGCTGGTAGATAAATAAGTGTTTTTTGTAATTTGTAACTTATGTTTTTTTCGTGAGGCGCTGACATATGAAAGAGAAGGCGGTAGAATGAAAACAGCCACTCGGCAAGATATTATCAAGTTGGGATTTTCACGGTATTACGCTGACAAGATCTTCAAGGAATGCAAAGCTCTTTTGGTCACTAATGGGTATTCTTTTTATCGAAATAACAAGATTAAAAGGATACCCGTGAGTGTCATTGAGGAGGTCTTACACATTTCTTGGGAGGATGAATACTGATGAGAAGAGTTGCAAATGTGTACAAAGACGAGAAGAGAGGAACGTGGTATTTTTCATTAACTTTGGGTTATGATCGTTTCGGAAAGAGAATTAAACCCACTAGAAGAGGATTTAAATCGCCAAAAGAAGCAAAAGATGCGATGGAAGAATTGAAAAAGAATTATTCTGATTCTCAAGAAATTTATTTACAAGGGATTACTTTTCGTGAGTTTTACAAAAAGTATTTTTTCCCATGGTATAAACTTGGGACGATTGAGAAAACCTACGTAAAAACCGATAAGACTTTAAAACGTGCTTTAGCTTATTTTGGAAAAATGCAGATGGAAAAAATTAGACCGATTCATATCCAAGAGTTTCAACAATTTCTTGTTCAAGAATGTTCTGTCACGAATAAAGAAGGAAAAATTCGTCCACTATCGAATAATTATATTAAACAGATTTTTAATAAGTTACGGGTTATTTTTAAACGTGCGGTAGTTTTGGAAGTCATTGAGGAGAATCCGGTAGACACCATTGGAAAAATAAGAACCCAACGATCGGTTGTGGCATTTTGGACTGTTGATGAATTTAAGAAAGTATACAATTGTTCTTATCGCTGTGATTTCCAAGAAGAATTTTATAAACGAATGATGCGTTTTTTATTCGTGACAGGACTTAGAAGTGAAGAACTTTTTGCGTTACAATGGCCAGATATTGATTTTTGTAAAGGAACTTGTAGTTTGAGTAAGTCACTCTATATTCGTACAAGATGGAATGGCAACAGTTTTTTTGACAAATTTTATAAGGTGCAGAACTTCCTTCCGTATGCTATTCCGATTGTCCTTGACAATGAGCCTCCTCGGATGTGACGATCTTCGGCAGGAGCTAACAGTTAAAGTTAGACTGCCTCGCTAGCGTTAGCACATCCGAGCTCATTATCAAGGATTCGCTGCGCCAATCTCTGGTTACGGTAACCAACCGGTGTCTCGTAGCCAAGTGTACCGTGCAACCGAAGGTGGTTCCACCAATTGACATAGTCAAATAACTCCAAATCCAATTGTTGTAAGGTTTCAAATGTGTATTGATAGACAAATTCTACTTTCAACGACTTATAAGTTGATTCAGCTACGGCATTATCAAAAGGACAGCCTTTATGACTCAATGATCGATTGATGTCAAAAGTTGTTAATAATTCATCAATAGCTTGGTTATCAAACTCTTTTCCACGATCAGTATGAAAAATCTCAACCTCTGTCAGAGGTTGTTTGATACGGCTAAATGCTTTTTTTACTAGAACGGCATCTTTATGTTCTCCACAAGAATAGCCGAGAATTTCTCGATTGAACAGATCCAAAATGAAACAGACATAATTCCATTTTTTCCCGACTCGTACATAAGTCAAGTCTGTTACGATCGCTTCTAATGGGTTGTCTCTTAAGAATTTACGATTCAATACGTTTGTCGTTTTGGCTTCATTGCAAGTAGAATGATGTACTTTAAAATAAGCAACAGTATAGCTCGATTTTAATCCTCTATTTTTCATGATTCTACTAATTTTTCGTCGGCTGATCCGAATGCCTCGTTTTGATAAGGCTTTTTTTATTTTTCTTGAGCCGTAGGCCTTTCGGCTGCGGATAAATTCTTCAGCGACTACTTCTTCAAGTTCTGATTCGTCTTTCTTTGGTTTTGATTGATAATAATAGGACTGACGTGATAGACCTAATATTCTGCACATCGCTGATATAGGGTAAAGATGCTTATTCGCATCGATTACTTGTCTCTTCGTCCGAATATCAGTGCTGCTTGCTTTAAAATATCATTTTCCATTTCTAATTGCTGGTTTCTTTTACGTAGTTCTAACAATTCTTTTTGTTCAGGTGTAAGATTATCTTTTTCTTTGAATGAACCACTCGTTTTAGATTGCTTTACCCATTTGTCAAATGCTGAAGCCGTTAGTTCATATTCTCGAATGATTTCTACACGTGGCTTTCCAGCTAAGTAAAGATTGACGATTTGTTGCTTGAATTCTTGTGAAAAAGTTCTTCGTGTTCTCTTAGACATAAAAATTCTTCCTGGTATGTTTTCTTCTAGTCTACACACCTTAATTTTTCTGTCTAGTTAATTGTAGCCTATCCAAGAACGGATTATGATTTCTCGGATACTAAAAATACTTCAAGTATCCGAACGATTACTCTAGACAAGCAAACGATAGAAGATTTGAGGGAATGGAAAAAGTCTCAAAAAACGATTGGAGATGATTTAGGCATTATTTTTACCTTTGATGGTTTACCGCCATCTCCAAAGACATTTTTAAGTCGAGTAAAAAAATTAGCTGAGGTAGCTGGTGTCAAACCAATTCACCTACATGGATTACGGCATTCTCATGTGGCGTTTTTGATTGAGCATAATAATAATATCTATGCTGTTTCGAAGCGATTGGGACATTCCTCTGTTAAGACAACTTTGGATAAATATGGGCATCTTTATCCCGATACCAACCAAACTTTAGCAGATGAATTTACCAAATTTGAAGTGTAATTTTTTTTGCGATTTACTGCTGTCAAATTACTGTCACGAGCCATTTTTAGCCGATTTTTGATTTTTCGATGTTGATATACCGGGATTTATAGGCTATTTGTCGGAATCGAAAATGGATGAGGACGAACCGAAGAAATAATCTGTTTTGACGGATGTCAGTAAGAGGAATAAAATGAAAGTAGCTTCGAGAGAAGGTGCTTTTTTTGAATAAAAGGAAAATCTAAAATGACCGAAGGGACATTCATCGGTTGTTTAGTAGATAGTTTCAATCGATTGATGCGTGGCTTTTGATAGATTGAAGATCGGAGATGATTTGCGCATGAAGGCGTTGTATTTTAATGAATTCGGTGATTCAACTGTTTTAACATATGGGGATTTGCCTGATCCCATCATTCATGAAAATGAGCTATTGGTAGAAATGGTGTATATTGGGTTGAATTATGCTGATATTTATCGGAGAAAGGGCAGCTATCATATTGAATCCCGAGACCCTCTTATTAATGGCTATGAAGGGGTAGGGAGGATTATTCAAAAAGGAACATCTGTCTCCAAGTTTCAGCTAGGGGAAACGATTCTTTTTGTGGATGTTCATTTTGCTAATGCAGAATTGGTGGCTGTTCCTGAGGAAAATGCCATCCGTATTCCATCAGGTATACCACCTAAATTAGCAGCCAGTATTGGTCTGCAAGGGTTGACAGCTGATTTTTTAGCTCATGATCTTGGCAATAATGTGAATCGTAGTAAGGTCTTCGTCCATGGGATAATTGGTGGTGTCGGACAAATTTTATCGCAATTATTAACCGCAGATGGTCTAGAAGTTTATGGCGTCACTTCTACGGAAGAAAAGCGACAACTGGCTTTAGACCAAGGAGCAAAACAAGTCTTTTTAAGAAATACAGAATGGCAAGATACCTACACTTCTTTCTTTGATACCGTTTATGATGGCATTGGGCATACATTAGCCGAAAGTGTCGACTTGCTCAAAAATAGAGGAAAGGTTATCTTTTTTGGCATGGCCGGCGGAAATCCGCCAGCGATCGACTTTATTCCCTTGTTATCTAAATCAAAAAGTATTTTGACAGGGGATCTCTGGGATTACTTGACAAGTTTTCAAGAGCGGGAGAGAAGAAGCTCTCGATTGTTTGACTACTTTAGCAAGGATCAAATGAAAATCAGTCAACCAACCATTTTTTCATTAGCTGACGGAAAAGCTGCCCATGATTATTTAGAATCTGGAAAAAGTATCGGTAAAATTCTGCTGCAACCATAAGAAGGTAAAAAACTAGATGTTTTTATTGTAAACGATACACCGAATGTTTGATGTTTCACTAAGGCGTTTTTTTATATAATCGATATTTCTCTTTTGATACATCTTTAAGGATAAAAATAAATGTAAAATGAATAGAATATTGCAATAATCTAATGTTTTCTACTTCTTCAGTGAGAATAAGATAAAACTTTGTGATAAACAATACATTTAATTTGAAAATATTTAATTACAGCAGTAAGATAAATATATCAAATACTTAAGGAGTGATATCTATGACAAACTATGAAGAAAAGGAAGCAAAAGCATTGGTAAAGATTGCAGAGGTTCTTGATAAGTTAGATGAGAATTTAGCGGAATTAGACAGACTAGATGCAGACGCCAAAAAACATAGTATGAAGAAATGGATCGTTGAGAAAAAAGCGATTCATGAAATCAAAAAGATCGCACACGAAGCCGGTAAGTATGAAAAGTACGATGAAAAAGCACTACAAAAAGAAATTGATGAAGTTGAGAAGTATATGTAATTGAAGAAAAATAAGAAATTGTCATCATTATTCAGCAATTGAAATCTGAACTGATAAAAGCCAAATTTCAATTGAAGATATAGAATTGACAATGATCTCAATAAGCCCATGCTCTTATGAGTGTGGGCTTATTTGTATCAGTCGCAAGAAGTAGCTCTCTGATAATAGTTGTGTTAAAAACATGTGCCAAAATTTACTCATTGAAGAAATATTTAAGAAGATGCCAAAATTTTTTTTGTTATTTTTGAAACGGTCTCTGCAACAGAGTGATGGGAAATATCAATTTTTCTTGAACGCAATTCAGTATATTTTGGTAACCTATCCAGTGAACGCTGTAAATCAGAGAGTGTTCGTTTCCCGGTGGTTATATCTCCTTCAAAGTTTTTCTGCAATTTTTCTGGCGAGGCAATTAATGAGAAGTGTTGCACGTCAATATCTTCCAATGCGATGCCGTTCAAGACTCGATCCACAATTTTTTGCTCATCCATAACCCAGCAAAAATAAATGACGTTGATCATAGAGTTATTGATAAAAGAGTTTAACAGAAAATGGATATTGTTGATCACCATATCCTTATTTTCTTCATTGACGACAAACGGATTCATCATCCAGCACCAATCCCCGTCAAGGTAAACAGACTGCTTTGTTTGTTGGGATAGTTCTTCAGTTATAGTTGATTTACCAATTCCCATCGTACCGCTGATCAATATAAGCTTTTTCATTAGACTACCTCTACCTTTCATATAAAAAGTAATTTTTTCTCAATCCAAAAATGTGTTTAGATTTTTAACTGTGATCCAACCATTCTCTTTCCACAGCCCAATTTCTTCAGAACAAGCAACTTTTTCACTCGGTTCCTCATGCAACAACAATTGGATTTTCTGTCCGTACAGTAGTTTTCGAGTCAAAGCAAAGGTTGCTTCCGCAAAGCCAGCTGCACCGATATAACCACAGATGCCATTTTTTTCTTTGTTATACAAATAAAAAATCTCGGCTTTTTCTATGTCTTTATAAAAGTCTACGAATAAGGTTGGAAACTGAGTAGAAAGATCGTCCGTGGCTTTTGGATAATTGATCACCTGATGACCGTTTTCAGTAAGTGTATTCGTTAGTTCTTCAAAATCCTTTTGAAAAGCGATACTTCCAGAAATAATTATTTTTGACATACTATGGCTCCTTGTCGTTGATTTACTTCATTATATCAGGATGAAGGTGCTAAGCGAGGGAAATTTTAGCTAACTTGTATCGCCAATCTAGTAATGGGAAGGACGAAATTATTGATTGAATTAAAGTAATCTATCTATGAGAGACGTGTTTACATAAAAGAAGACGATTAAAACCACAATACGAAAAAAGTCTGTTTTTTTAATTTTTTCATCGATTTTCTCTACTTTTTTGGGGAAAGGTTTCGTTTATTCTATACTTGTAAACGATCTCAAAGTTTTTAAATGGGGATTATTAGAATGATTTTTAGAATGTGGTCCTATTTTTTCAAAGAGCGAATTGACTATCAAGTTATAGATAGAATATTAGTTACAGTACAGTAGTTGGATTCTCATTAGAGTTAAAATAATGAAAGAAAAAGATAAAACGGGGGATTACATGGAAACAACATTTTTCATTTCGAAAAATACTTCTGTCACGTCAAAACAGTTGAAAAATGAAGTGATTGGACATGCTTGCGAGATCTTGCAGCGTGACATTTTAACCGTTGTGACAGACACGAGGAAGGCAAATGAAATTGAATTGGTTTTACTTGATGGAAAAAATGAAACGGATGTTTTTCATATACTTTTCGTATCGCCAGATAAAGTAAAAGTGTGTGCTGAAACACAGTTAGGATTAATGTATGGGGTTCTTGAAATCTCTCATAAAATTTTAGGTGTTCAACCCTTTTGGTATTTCATGGATATTCCCCCAATAAAAAAGCCATTTATTGAATGGACAGATTTTGATTTAACATTGCCTGATTTTGCAACGGACTACCGGGGCTGGTTTGTCAATGATGAGTTGTTGCTGGATCATTGGGAAGATAATGGTTCAAATGAATATGTCTGGGAACGTATTTATGAAACATTGTTACGTTTAGGCGGAAATGTTATCATCCCGGGAACAGATAAGAACAGTCATAGACATCGGGAAAATGCGCAAGCGATGGGGTTGATCTATACACATCATCATGCCGAGCCATTAGGCGCTGAGATGTTTGCTAGAAGGTATCCCGGTTTAAAGGCTTCATACGAGGAACATTTTGAGTTGTTTCAGGAATTATGGAAAAAAGCCTTACACTAGCAAAAAGGTACCAACGTCATTTACACACTCGGTTTTCGTGGACAGGGGGATTGTCCTTTTTGGGCAGAAGATCTTGATCGACAGTGGTCTGCAGCGGAAAAAGCAGTAGTGATCAACGAAATCGTTTATCTGCAATATCATATGGTTAAAGAAGTCGATCCCCATGCAGTATGTTCAATGAATATTTATGGGGAGATGACGGAATTATTTAATCTTGGCTTACTTGAGCTTCCAGATGATGTGATTGAGATTTGGGCGGATAATGGTTATGGCAAAATGATTTCTCGTAGACAAGAAAATCACGATCCTCGAGATGAGGTGTTAACAAACACACCAAAACCAAATCAATCAAGAGGAATCTATTATCACGTTGCCTTTCATGATTTACAAGCATCTAATTTCTTGACGATCTTGCCTAATAGCCCAGAATTTGTTTCTAGAGAGTTAATGGCGGTTAGAGAAGTCAAGATGGATAAGTTTGTCTTAGTTAATACAGGCAACATAAAACCGCATATTTTGTTCTTACAAGAAATAGCGAATTTCTGGCGAGCAGATTATCAGTTACGAACCAATCAAGAGATAATTTCAGAGCATGTAACACAATACTCTCAAAATCAGCAAGAAGAGATCCAAGCTGTCTATGATGCTTACTTTGAAGCGGTTATTCGCTATGGAACACATGAGGATCAAGCCGCTGGGGACGAGTTTGCCTGTTATTTGATTCGAAAAATTATTCAATCCTGGCTCAAGCAAGAAACAAAAATTCCGAGGATAGAATGGTTGACGGGTGATCAAAAAATCAAGGAGCAAGTCACAGAAATTTTCTCTATGGTAGGAGAAAAGATAGCAGCCTGGGAGAATCTATTGCTGAGATGCCAGCAGATTTCATCATCCCTTCAGGATAAACATGCACAAAATGCTCGCTTTTTTAATGATATTTACCTCTCAGTAGCTGTTCAATGCAAAACGTTAAAAGCACTGCTCCATTTGTTAGACACTTATCAGATGCTTGATCGGGAAGAAATGGTCTTTGTATTTGTAAAAGTTTTCGATGCGTTAGAAGAAATTCATCAACTAATTCAAATACTGAAGGAAAATCCTAGTGATACATGGTATGATTTTTATGAAAATGATGGCTATACCAACCTAACATTGACAAAAGAGATGATCAAAAGTCTGTTGTCTTACATTCGCATCATTGGCGATGGTCCAGATCAAGATCAGTGGGAGAGAAAATATATTATGGATCCCACTGAATCAAGAGTTATGTTGCTTTCAAATACTAAAAAAGCGCTGACGGATGAAAAGTTAGCAAGAAAAATCAGAGTAACCTTAAGGTGTTGAAACAAGTACTTTTAAAGACGCGATTAGACCTCTTTACATTTTTTATTTATAAAGTTGCATTTTGTTCCTAGTTGCAAATAAAAACTACGGCAACACAAAAGTCAAAATTATACTGCCCAAGGAATTCGAGAATAGAAATATAGGAATAAGTGACTAAGAGGAACAAAGAAACCTACTTTTTTGGTGTGAGTATACGCTAAGCGAAGTAGGTTTTTCATAAAACAGTTTTAAAAAAGGGCAGAGTTGAAACAAACTTTCATTCAAATGATTTTTAGAAAGGGCTTGCAATTGATTGTGTCTCCGGTTACAATCAATTTGTAATTATTGATTATTTATCAATATACAAAAAAATGTACATTCATGAGGAGGAAATTGTGATGAAAAAAATAGTTATCGGCGGTCAAATCGATAAGGACGAGGTGAAAGCATTAGTCGAAACGTTTGGTGATGATCAGTTCGAGATTGTTATCAAAAGTGATTTAGATGCTGCGATGGCAGTCAAAAATAAACAAGCTGACTACTACATCGGCGCATGTAATACTGGTGGTGGGGGTGCTCTGGCAATGGCATTAGCTTTATTAGGCCATGATAACTGTGTAACTGTTTCTATGCCTGGAAAAGTGATGCCGGAATCTGAAATAAGAGAACATGTCAGTTCAGGAAAAAAAGCTTTTGGATTTACCGCTCAGCATAAAGAAGCAGTAGTACCTATCATTATAGACGAACTAAAAAAACAATAGATTATATAATTTGGGGGAAAAGAGATGGAATCGTCGAAAATTGTTGAATTAATTGCTATTGCACTTTTAGGGGGACTTTGTGCAGTGTTAGCAAATAAAGGAATCGCTGTTTTTAATGACGGATTAAGGCCAATCATTCCGGAATTTTTAGAAGGAAAAATTGGTAAGAAAGAAATTGCAGCGACAAGTTTTGCTTTAAGTTTTGGATTAGTCATTGGATTTGGCATTCCTGTTTCAATAGGTGCATCTATTCTATTAGTCCATAGTGTATTATTAATGACAGATATTATCGGATCTTGGGCACCGGAAGGCAAAATCGGAGTTATTGTTGCTGCTAGTGTAGGAGCTATTTATGGTGTTGGATTAGTTATTGGACTCCAAGCGGTTGTTGATCTCTTTGCAATGATGCCGGTGAACTTTATGGACTCACTTTCGCAAGTAGGTGCTCCTGTAGTTATTGGTTTTAGTATTTTTCCAGCGATTGCAATCGCTAGTCAACATGGATTCAAAAAAGGTGCGATTTCATTCAGCGCTACACTTTTAACATTGTTTGTTGTAAAACGTTTTGGTACATTTGATTTAGGAAATGGCGCAACATTAACACTTAGTGCAGAAGGAATGTCCTTACTTGTTGGGATGCTCTTCATGATTGTTTATGCCATTCAAGTGAAAAGCGATGGTAGTAACTCAAATGAGAGCCTTGTAAGTGTATTTTTAGAACGTGTGAATCGTATTAAGAAGAACTGGTTATGGTTATCCGTTACAGGGGGCTTAGTGGCGGCATCAACAAGTTTGATGATTATTGCAGGTGATCCTATTTCATTAAATTTGCTTTCAGAAGGAAAAATGAGTGAAGCTGCATTAGCTGCTTTTGCTCGTGGAATTGGCTTCATTCCCTTAGTTTTTTCCACTGCAATCGTTACAGGTGTGTATAGCCCAGCTGGCACGACTTTTGTATTTGTCGCAGGAATCTTATTGAATGGTAATCCTCCTGTTGCTTTTCTAGTTGGCGCACTGCTAATGTTTGTTGAAGTACAATTATTGACCTTAATGGCAAAAGCCCTTGACAAATTTCCAGGCATACGCGAAATGGGTGAACATATTCGTACAGCTATGAATAAAGTATTAGAAGTTGCTCTTTTAATTGGGGGAGCGATGGCATCTGAGCAAATTGCACCAGGAATAGGTTTTTTCTGGGTCATCGGTTTGATGCTTTTGAATAGAAAAGCGAAAAAACCAGTCGTAGAATTAGCCGTGGGTCCTATTGCTGCAATCAGTTTAGGCGTTATTGTCAACATTTTGTATTTATTGGGATTATTCGCACCAATAGTTGCAAACTAGGAGGATTGAAGTGATGTTGTTAGACGGTATAACTTATATGCACGAACATACTACGATCGATCTTTCACGTCTGAAGAAAGATGATGATACGAACTTAAATTGTTTTGATGAGACTGTTTCAGAATACAAAAAATTGTATTCTAAGGGAGTTCGTAATATAGTAGACCTGACAAATATGGACATGAGAAGAAATTCCGAATATGTTCAGCAAGTATCTGAGCTATCTAAAATCAATATTGTCCAAGCAACAGGATTTTACCAAGATAAATTTTTACCTGAATTTGTGACGTCAGCTACGATTGAAGAGTTGACTGATTTTATGGTAAATGAGATAGAAAATGGAATTGCGGAAACCAGTATCAAAGCACAACTTATCGGTGAAATAGGGACAAGTAAAAACCATATGACTGAACGAGAAAGAAAAATATTTATCGCTGCTGTCCTCACTCAAAAACATTGTAATGTTCCTATATCGACTCACACAACATTGGGAACCTTTGGCCATGAACAAGTAAACTTTTTTAAAGAGCATGGGGCTGATTTAAATAAAGTGGTGATTGGACATGTGGATTTGACCGGTAATAGTGATTATATTTTAAGAATGTTAGATCAAGGGGTATATGTAGAATTTGACACGATTGGAAAAGAGAACTATCAACCAGATCTGCTAAGAATAGAGATGCTAAAAGAGATTGAAAAACGTGGTTATCAAGACAAAGTATTTCTTTCAATGGATATTACTCGAAAGTCAAATTTAGCATATCGAGGTGGAATAGGGTATTCTTATTTATTGGATACATTTGTTCCACTTGCACTTGAAAATGGTTTATCTGAGAATTTTATCGATAAAATGCTACGAGATAATCCAAGAATATTTATGAATTAGGAGCGAAATTATGGAGACATTCCCTTTAGAAAGTTTGTCGATAGAAGAAGCGACTCAAATGCAGTTTCGCTTTGTAGATGCTATAACCAGAAACTTCTCAGGTGAAGAAATTCTAACACGAGGGGATCTTGGTGTTGTAAAAGGGTTAAATCAGCCGAGGACTACTCAAAAAGTTGAAAAGGTTTTGGCAGATTTTTTTAATGCTGAGGCTGCGATGCTTGTACGCGGTTCTGGTACGAATGCCATTAGGTTAGCATTATATTCTCTTTTAGGAACTAACAAAACTTTAATGGTTCATGATGCACCAATCTATCCTACGTCAAAAGTATCGATTGAGATGTTAGGATTAAAAACAATTTTTGCTGATTATAATCATCTCGAGGAAGTCAAAGAAAAACTTTTGAATAATAAAGTAGACGGAATATTGATTCAAGTAACAAGACAAAAATTTGATGATTCCTATGATTTAAAATCATTGATTGCCTTTATCCGATCGTTTGATGAAACTATCCAGATCATTACTGATGACAATTATTCGGCTCTAAAAACTAAGGGGTTAGGTTCCGAATTCGGTGCCAATCTATCTTGTTTCTCTACGTTCAAATTGCTTGGTCCTGAAGGTATTGGTTGTATTGTTGGTGAGAAAAAAGCGATTCAACGCCTGAAGAATGACAACTATTCTGGTGGTGGGCAGGTTCAAGGTCATGAAGCAATAGACGTTTTAAAAGGATTGATCTATGCACCGGTCTCATTGGCTATATCAGCAAAAGTAAGTGAAGAGGTTTGTGGTCGAATCAATCAACAAGAAATTGGAGGGATTGAAAAAGCATTTCTAATCAATGCTCAGTCGAAGGTAATTGTCGTCAAATTAAAAAAGCCAATTGCAAAAAAAGTCATTGAACAAGCTACAAGTTTTGGTGCCTTACCCAATCCAGTAGGAGCAGAATCAAAATATGAGTTCTCTCCACTTGTCTATCGGGTTTCTGGCACATTTAGAGCAGCTGATCCAGATGCTGAACAATTCATGATTCGTATAAATCCCAATCGATCAGGTGCAGACACGATCATGCGGATTTTAAAACAGGCAATGGATGTTGTTGAAAAAGAGGTGTGAGTCTATGGGAGAAGAATTTTTAAAGAAAAAAGGAATCATTGTTAACTACTTAGCATCAGATCTTTTACAAAAGAAAAAGGGCGATCGAGTTCAAAGTGTTACGGAATATCAAAATAAATATAAAGTAGCCAGAGGGACTGTTCAAAATGCTTGGAGTTTTTTAAAAGAGATTGATGCAATAAAAGTTAAAAGTCACGGTCATATGGGCACATTTATAGAAGAAATTAATTATAATATTTTGCAAGAATATGCGTTATCAGATACGATTCTCGGTACAATGACCTTACCATATTCACGTCTATATGAGGGACTAGCAACAGGAATATATGAAGCCTTCAAAGAAAATAAAATTAAATTAAATCTTGCATATATTCGAGGATCAAAAGAGCGTGTTCGATCAATCTTGAATAAAACGTATCGTTTTGCAATTGTTTCAAAATTTGCGGCAAATCAAGCAATAAAAAATGGAGAACCGATTGAAATCACATTGGACTTTGGACAACATACTTATCTTAGTGAGCATGTGTTGCTATTTAGGGACAAGAAAAAAAAGTCAATTGAAAAAGGGATGAAGATTGCTATTGACTATAGTTCAATTGACCAACAATTATTAACGAAAGCAGTCGTTAATGAGACACAAGTTGAATTTGTTGAAATGCAAGGGCATCAAATCGTATCTTCTTTACAAAATGGTAGCATTGATGCTGGGATCTGGAATTTTGATGAAATTAGAGATAAAAACCATCAAGGGCTCTATGCTGTTCCATTAGAAGGAAGTGAAATGGAGCAAGAAATGAGTACTTCCGTTATCATTACCCATACGGAAGAAACGTCTATGAAAGCATTCTTCCAAAAAAGCGTAGATAAAGGAAAAATTCTTACTATTCAAAAAGAGGTTTGTGAAGGGCGTTTAATTCCTCAGTATTGATTTCATTTACAGTTTTATACCAGGGCAGGCAATCAGGAAACCTAGTTTCTTATCCATTGCTTGATAGAATATGTTTTTGTGTTTTGAGTGAAATAGGGGGATTAGATGATTAGAGAAAAATTAGCAATATTACTAAGTTCAAAAGTAATCGATGAAAATACTTATGAGTATGTTTTGCGCGTATTAGATTATTTATTACAGCAAAAAATTATTGATAATGATAAAAAAGCGGATGTCTTTTTGACTCATCTAGCGATGGCAGACCAACGACGAAAGCAAAATGAGACGATAAATGACCTCGAATCTTTTATCAGTCAGGAAATCCAATCTGATCCAAAATTTCTTCACTCGAAAGAATTATGGCAGGATCTTCAAAGAATGACAAAAGGAAAGCAATTTGCTGAAGCTGAGCTTGATTACTTTTATCTTCATATCATCAATATGTTGAGGGAGGAATAACATGTTTTTGAATGTTACCATCCAAAGAAATCAAAAACTGGTTGACGCTGCAATCTCTCTCCATAAAGAAGGAAAAATACTTCCAGATACCTATGTCTTGGATCTTGATATGATTGAAAAAAATGCTGCAAGCTTAGCAGAAGATGCCAAGACACATGGAATAAACTTGTTTTATATGACTAAGCAATTTGGCCGCAACCCATTAGTTGCACAAAAGATACATGATTCGGGAATCAAAAAAGCGGTGGTCGTGGATTATAAAGAAGCATTGATTCTTATGGAACAAAATCTACCATTAGGAAATGTGGGTCATTTAGTTCAAATACCACGGAATCTTTTAACTAGAATCATGAATTACGGAACTGATTATATCACGGTTTATTCTTTGGAGGCGTTACAACAAATCATTCAAGCAGCTGAAGAGCTTACTATAAAACAAAAGATTCTAGTAAAAATCATTGAATCTGATGATCAGATTTACGAGGGGCAATTTGGTGGATTTCATTTAAACGAGTTATCTTCAATTGTTGAATTAGTTAGACAAACAGACCATGTGACCATTGAAGGTGTGACCTCTTTTCCTTGTTTCTTATTTGATGGCGAATCGAAGTTATTACCTACCAATAATTTGAAAACGATCCAGCAAGCGAAAAAAATTTTTGAAGAGTTAGGGATCGTAATAAAAGAAGTGAATATTCCGTCAGCAACTTGTCACGAAACTATTCCTTTCATAAAAAAAATTGGGGGAACACAAGGCGAACCCGGACATGCACTTACTGGAACTACACCATTACATTCAAAGATGATGTTACCGGAACATCCAGCTATGGTTTATGTGAGCGAAATATCGCATAACTTAGATAATCATGCTTATTTTTATGGTGGTGGATATTATCGACGTGGACATCTTGACTCGGCCCTGATTGTAAGTTCGGAATCAGTTAAAAAAGACCGAGTTCGACCTTTTAGCAATGAAAATATTGATTATTATCTTTCAACAGAATCCACCCACCCTGTGGGAGCTACCGTTATCGCTGCATTTCGAACACAAATTTTTGTTACTAGAAGTGATGTAGCAGTTGTTTCAGGTATTCAAAATGGCTCGCCAAAAGTCGAAGGTATATATGATAGCCTTGGAAATATAGTTAGAAGGTGAAAAAATGGGGAAATTTGTTGTTATCGTTTTAGATAGTTTTGGCGTTGGCGCAATGGATGATGTTAAGGAGGTTCGACCTAGAGATCTAGGAAGCAACACTGCTGCACATATCATTGCCTCCAATCCGTCAATTAATATACCAACGTTGGAAAGCTTAGGTTTGATGAATGCTCTTGGTTTTGAGATAAAAAATCATAAATTTTCACCGACAGCAAATTATGGCACAGCTGACCTAGCACACTATGGAGCCGACTCATTCTTAGGACATCAAGAAATTATGGGCACAACACCTAAGATTCCATTGATTCAACCATTCAATCAAAAAATCGATGAAGTCGAAGCTAATCTGATAAAGTATGGTCATCAAGTTCGAAGAGTGGGTGAAAGCGGGACACAGATTTTAGTTGTAGATGAACTTGCAACGGTCGGTGATAACTTGGAAACAGATTATGGACAAGTTTATAATGTTTCCGCTTGTCTGGATTTGATCTCCTTTAATGACTTGGCAAAAATTGGGCATGTTGTAAGGGAAGTGGTTGAGGTTTCTAGAGTCATTACTTTTGGTGGTGAAAACATAACATTAAAAGACTTACTCGGAGCAAGAAAAACAAGGAATGGAGAAATTGCAGGAGTAGATGCTCCACAATCTGGCGTATATAATACTGGTTATCAAGTCGTTCATCTTGGATATGGTATTAATAAAAATGTTCAAACTCCCACAATCTTAGATCATGCAAATATCCCAGTTTCTTTTTTGGGCAAAGTCGCGGATATTATCCAGACGGATAGTAAACGCTTATTTCCAGGAGTTGATACAAATCGTCTTTTTGATGATTTGATCAATGAAGTGAAAACGCTTGATCATGGTTTTTTTGCGCTGAATATTCAAGAAACTGATTTGGCTGGTCATGCGGAAGATGTAAATCGTTATTCTGATCGTTTAGAAATTAGTGATAAACGAATCAAAGAATTGCTTCCATCCTTAAAAAGGGGGGATATCCTAATTGTTATGGCAGACCATGGGAACGATCCCACGATAGGGCACAGCAATCATACTCGAGAAAAGGTTCCCTTATTGCTTTATAGTCCAGGCATCCATAATAAATATTTAGGAAACAGGCAAACCCTTGCAGATGTCGGCGCAACTGTAGCAGATTACTTTAATGTTTCGCCTCCTCAAAATGGACAGTCATTTTTGCCAGAATTGTTTATTAGTTAAATGTAATGGCTCGATTGATGGTAGTAAAACCAAAAATCGAGCCTTTTAAGGAGTTTATAAAATGGAGCAGAATAGAGTTCAAGAGTATTCCAAGCGAACAAGTTTAGCAATGGCAAATTTTTACAATTCCGTCATTAAAGTATTTCCTAATTGCATAGAGAAAATCAGTTCCTCTTCTGGATATTATATTGGACTGAAAGATTCTATAGTTTTCACATCTTTCTTTATAGATTTTTTGGAGAAAAATGGCTTCCATCTTCACACGATTGACAAAGCAAGTCATAAAGGAAGAGGGATAGATATAGATTTAAGAAATCCAATTACTGGTGGTGTAATGACTGGTTCATCGAGTGGAACAGCTGTGAACGTTTTTTTAGGTATTAATGATGTTGGAATCGGTACGGACGGAGGTGGTTCAGTTTTAGCTCCAGCAGCAGCTTTAAATTTAGTTGGTTATATCCATCCGGAAGTGGGAAAGAAAATGCTCGGATTAGAAAAAATGGTAAAATCTTCAACAGATGGCATATCTTTCACACCATCCCTCGGACTTATTAGTCGTGATTTAAATCTCATAGAGCAATTAGCACAAATCTTTACTGATCATAAGGACCAAGAAAAGACAGTAATTGTTGCTGTAGACTCAGAAATAAATAAGGATCATTTATCAGTAGACATGGAGACTATGAAAATAATTACGAAGGATTTTTCCTATAAGTATCAAGAAAGTCGTAAAAAATTAATTGATGAAGTAGAACGATTGTTTTTAGATGTAGATATAATTATTTCGAAAGAAGGACCAATTGACATTTACGGTATTGGTGAAACACTCATCGGACATTTTGATGTTCAGACGCGAGAAAATCAAATTGCTGGTAAAAAAGGATTTATCAGAGTTGTCAATATGTGTAATGCTATCGGGTTGATCGTTCCAACTACAAGTCTAGCTATTGGGTACTTAATAATCGGAAAGCCTCAATCAGGAATTGAGCAACAAATGTTTCATTTAGCAAAAAAACTTATTGCCAAAGAAGATAGATTGTTAAAGAATTATTTTCTCGATCATCATTCTTATTTTGACGATGGATATAATTTGTAAAAGAATATCTTTGAAATTATAGCAACGAGTCGAAATCCAATAAGATTTAGTCAAACCATTGACATTTAATTGTCTTTGGTTTTTTTCTTTCAAAATGTGTTGACTGATGTAATAGAAAATATTAAGGTTTAAATAGCATTTTATATAAAATATAAAGATAAAAGTTTTGAAATATGATCAAAAAGCTTTGGTTTATCTTTAACTTTAACTAAAAAATAGACTTAAATACATTAAACTTTTTTTAGAAAGTAGTGATGTTTAAGTTTATCTATGAAAATCATAAGGAGCTTCTTTTGAAAAACACCTTACTCTTTTACCTAAAATTAGAAACAAACAGCCTAAAGCATCGCTTTATAGTAGTATTTTTGCTGTTATTGCCGCTATTTTTTGTTTTCATTCAAAAAAATGTGACAGAAACGGTTGCAGATATTGCTCAGGCACGACTATCATCTATCAATATCGCTTTACAAAGTTATCAAAATATTGATTTGACCGATGTCGAGAATACCGATGAGCGTTACCTTGGTCTTATTGATCAATCCAACGCTTTAGCAACCATGACACAATCTGCTATGTTAGAAAATCGCCAACGGTATCTGTTTGCCAGCATAGATTATGGTGAAAAAATGGGAACTTTCTATGAGCAGTATGCCGCTGAAAGTGACCGATCCTTGTTTCCAAAACAGTCAACAGTGGTTCAAGAAACAAGTGAGTTCACACAAGTACTTGCCAAAAACAAAGAATTTCATTGGAATCAGCAAGGATTCAGTGACTACTGGAAAACCGTCTTTTTACTCTATGGCGCACTACTTTTTTATTTGACTGTTTTCTGGTCAGCAGATCTTTTTCTTTCAGAAGTGAAACGTCCGCAGTTTTCCAACAGCTTACCTTTTAGAAAACGAGACCGAATTTTTATTCCTATCATCATTCGACTGGTAATTTGCACCATAGGGACCAGCTTGTTTTTGATCAGTGCTGTTTTTTGTTCTTTCTTTTTTGATCATGTTGATTTTTCATATCCTTTTGCCTATTGGTTGCGGGAAATTCAAGCAGTTGGATTTCTTCTCTTTTTGCTCTTGTATTTTCTGATGACGATTGTCATCACTGGGTTTGCCATTTGTTTGACCTCGTTCATTTTTACTGTAACGAAAGACGTCTTACAAACCTTCTTACTTGCTAGTTTACTTGGGGCATTACCGCTGATTGTTCCTAGTCGAATCTGGCTGCTTACACCGTTTCAATTTCTGAATGTCTTCCAGCTGCTTCAAGGAGACTATGCTTTTGCCAGTGATTGGTCATTCTATTCTTTTTATTTCGCTCTGATCCTCTTGCTCATCTTTACGGTCGCTCTTTTTTGGTTGACCACACAACGAGTGAAAGGGGGATTAAGGAAATGACTATCTGGATGTTCGAATTAAAGCGACAGTTTCGCCAAAAAAGAACGTATGTCTCTTTTTTCCTGCTTTTCTTCTTAGGTGTCTACTATACATTGCAGGTCGCCTCCAACTTCGAGCCGATCGATAAAATCAATCGACCTGTTATCAACACCAGAGTTGCGGAAAGACAGACATTTCTAGAAAATACTACTGTGGATGAAAATACTCACTTTTATGTTCATTATGCGCTGAGTGTATTTCCGATTTGGAACAAATGGGATCAAATGCGATTAGCAGCGATCGATGATCATGATTGGCGGCAATACGCTGAAGCCACGAGTGAATGGTATCGATTTTCTGACGAGCAGCTATTCGCAAACGATATTGGGGTTCTACGTTACGACATTCCTTATTATTTAAACAATAATCCGAATGCAAAAATCGATGGACATTACGACTATCAAAAAAATATCTTGAAATATCAGGAATTTGCCCGCTATGAGGGGGAGGTGACAGCACAAGCCTTGGAGGAAAAAACGGCTTTGCAGGCATTGCTCAGAAGCAGTGAAACGATCTTGCCAATGGCTTTGCTTTTCTTTTTCATTTTAGGAATTAGTGATAGTTTTACACGGGACCAAAAACATGAGACACTGCTTGCGACATTTCCATTGCGCAAGTCCCGCAGATTTTTAGCCAAAGCTGCAGCTGGGTTAGCGTATGGGCTCAGCTTGCTTTTACCAGTCATGGCTTGCGTTTTTCTCCATAGCTTTACCCATGAAGTTGGGCGCTTAGATTATCCAGTGGCGGTTTATTGGACAAGTGGTATCGAAGTGAATTTTGGTTTATCGACGTTGGGAAGCGTGTTGCTTCGTTGCCTTGCTCTCTATGTGTTGTTCCTGATTCTTGGTTTTCTATTTGCGTTTTTACTAAATAAGTGGTTTTCTTCTCAGATTATTAGTGCGATGTTTTCATTGTTGCTGCTTGTTTCCAGTAATTTTTATCTGGTTCGAGGTGGCGGAGCATACAATAGCTGGCATTTTTTCCCCACTTCTTTTGTTAGTATTGGGAAGGTCGTATTGGGGAGAAGCTGGTTTGATTATTATGATCCTCGGATGCGTTTTGATTTCGGAGTCAGGGTCTTATTAGCCTGGATCGTTAGTTTAACGGGTTTGCTTCTGCTTACCTATCTGATTGAAGGGAGACGAAAAAAATGTTGAGCATTCAGAATTTATCCGTCAATTTTGGAGATAAGCAGATCCTAAAAAATATTTCCTTTGAATTGTCAGAAAAGGCGATTATTGGTTTAGTAGCGCCAAATGGTACTGGCAAGACCACAATGATGAAAGCAATCCTGGGACAAGTATCGCGCTTTTCTGGCGAGATAACATTAAACGGCGAAGATTTCACTTCGCTAAAGAAAAAAAGCCGTTTATTAGAAAATGTATCTCTATTACCAGATCAAAGTGAATTGTTCGAGGAATTTACCGGTATTGAACATCTTGAGCTATACAAAAGTATTTGGAAGTCATCAAAGAAGGTTGAAACGATCATTGCTCTGCTACAAATGGAAGATTATGCAAAAAATCGCGTAGCGACCTATTCATTAGGCATGCGTCAGCGGCTCTGTTTTGCGATGCAAGTAATCGGGGATACGTCATATATGTTCATGGACGAAGTGATGAACGGACTGGATCCTACCAATGTTTTATTGGTTTCGACTATTTTGCAGCAGCTGGCTGCAGAAGGAAAAGCGATCATGGTTTCTTCTCATATTTTGTATAATTTGGAGGAGATCTCTCAGCAGATCTTATTTCTGAAAGATGGGGTTATGTTTGAATACAATGATCCTAAAAAATCATTGATGGAAAAATATCAGGAGATTTATGTGAAGGTTCAATAATAAAAGGACAACCGTCAATTAAAAAGAGAGACGCAAAAGACAACTCTTTTTTGCTCTCTCTTTATTCATTTTGTTCTTCGAAAAATGAAAAACATATCCAACTATTCGGTTCTGGGGATGTTGAAATCCGCAAAACTTTTTAATAGTAACTTTGAATCATTAAGAATGGATGATTTAGTAAGGATTTCCCGATGAGTCGGTATCGATCACAGCACCTTCAGGTGTTACTCGGAAAAATCCTATTGTCCCCGATCCGCCTTGATTACGAATCGAAATGCTTGTACCTCGGAAAAGATAATCAGCACCAACCATCCCGAAAAATGCGAATGTATAATCGTCATTTTTCATTTCTGGTCTAGCGGCATACAGCATTTCTAATGCTTGATCTTCCATAGAAAGCGTAGCGTTAGCATTCGCTTGTGTATTTGAATCAGTCGCAATATCTGATGATTGGATTTGTGTGTTCTGTGTAACAGATGATTGGCTGGGAATTGTTCCAGTTGTTGTTTCAGCTATTGATTCATTTGTAGAAGAGGAACTGGAAAGAGTACTTTCACTTGTAAGCGAAGTGCGAGTAGTGCTTTCTTTGGTTGATACACTATCCGAGGTACCTGTGCTACAAGCTGCAAGACCCAACATTGAACATAAAAAATAGGCAATAAATATTTTTTTCATGTATTTTCTCATTTTAAGTAAAATTATACCAACTTATTTCTTTTATCTTAATAATACATCTATCTCATTCTAATTACTAGTAAATAGAATGAAGAATCTCAGATTTTTTTTACTATGTCTCATTTGCTTAAACAGTATTCTCGCTTCCTCAGGTTTCACAAAGGAAATGATTATCGAGCTCTTTAAAAGAAATTTTCATAGTTTCTTATCCGTAATTTAATTATCTTTTCTAAATCATCATTTTAAGGCATTCCTGTATTATCAAGATTTTGATATCACAGGGAAAAAGGTTAATTATAGAAAGGTATCAAAGGTTGCGTTTTTATCCTAATCAAAGTAATAAATTTTCACTGTTTTTTTCACAAATTTCTCTTTTAAAGAACTCTATGAATGACTGTGACTCGTTACTTAAAATTTCTTTTTTTCGTTTAATCCAACCGATTCTTATGAATACCTGGCAATTCTTGATAGGAATCGTTTTTATTCCATATTGGTTGAACTCATTTTTGCTGATCGACGGTCCAAAACGAAAAACATCTGTTTTTTGCAGCATTGTAATGATACTGGAATTGTCATTTGTATATATTACTTTATCCAACTCGGCAAGGCGGATACCGTCAATTTCGAGATAAAAACTTAAACTGGAATAGTAATCATCTGGTTTTCGTATGACAGGGAAGCTTCTTAACTCTTCCATTGAAATCATTTTGGAATGGTATAACGGATTCTTTTTTCCGAGATTAACATACCAAGTATCGGTCATCCATTCAGTATAAAGCAAGTGCTTGTGTCTCAAAATGTTTTTTATTTCTCTTGACTGTGCTTCATTGTACATAATGATTCCAATTTCAGCATCCGATTTTTCCACTTTTTCAATTACATCATTAAGCCGACATTGTTCAAAATTGATTACAAGGGGATGGAAATCATATACATTATAAAAATCTGCAATAACTTTTTCGACTGTAATCAAGGGGTAAGAAGCAATGTTTAAGACTTTACGGGATTTTTCTTGCGGAATTTTTTTGATCATCTCTAATTGTGCCAAAATCGTTTTTGAATATTGAGCGAGCTTTTCGCCATTTTCTGTGAGTATAACCCCTTTATTTGTACGAATAAATAACTTAGTACCGATTTCCTCTTCAAGCAATTGCATCGATTTACTTAAACTCGGCTGTGATAAATATAGATTATTCGCTGCTCGATTCATGCTTTTTGCTTTAATTATTTCATTGAAATAAATTAATTGCTGAAACTGCATGGTTTCCTCCTCTTTGGTATAACGAATAGTTATACCCAGACTATAACAAATTGATTATGCGAATTGCAAGAAAATTCTGATACTATTAAGTTAAGATAACGAGAACGTTCTCAGATGTGTTCCTATTTCAACCTAAGGAGGCAACAATATGGACAAGCTGCAAACAAAAAATAAAATGATTATGAAGCAAATCGACATCTATGTGGAGAGTAAACGAACCGAGATGATTGAGTTATGGGAGGAACTGGTCAACATTGAAAGTGGGCCAAAGCAAAAAGAAGGAGTGGCAAAAGTAATCAGCGTAATTAAGTCAGAGCTGGAAGATATTGGATTAGAAACAAAGGTCCTCTCAATGCCTAACGCGGGAGATGTGTTCACAGCCTTTTGGAAAAATACCAACAAGGAAAAACCAATCATCTTTCTTGGGCACACGGATACCGTTTTTCAACCAGGAGTAATAAAAAAGTTTCCATTTTCTATCGATGATAATGGCTTTGCACATGGTCCCGGTGTTCTCGATATGAAAGGCGGACTGGTTATCGCTCTTTATACGATCAAAGCATTAAAAGAAATCGGCTACACACGTTACCCGATAAAGTTAGTCCTTGCGGGTGATGAAGAAACGATGCACAAGGACTCCACAGCAGCCGAAGTGCTGGCTTCTGAAATAAGAGGGGCTGCCGCTGCATTGAACTTCGAAACAGGTTACCAAGATGATGGTATAGTTGTTGGACGAAAAGGCGGAGGGATCATATCCTTAAAAATCAAAGGTATAGCTGCCCATTCCGGCATTGAGCCCGAAAAAGGAAGAAGTGCCATCTTGGAAGCAGCGTATAAAATTATTGAGCTTGAAAAAGAAAACGACATCTCGGTAGGAAAACTGCTGAATTGTGGAATGGTCAACGGAGGGATAGGTGAAAATACGATTCCAGAAGAATGTGAGATCCGTATTGCTTATCGATTTCCAACCATGAAAATTAAAAATGAGATTGTTTCAGCAGTAGACCGAATTGCAAAAACAAGCTTTATTGATGGAACAACAGCAAAAATAAATCTTGAGATGGGCATGGATTGTATGGAAACTACCCCTGAAGTAATGGCATTATTTGAACACTTTAAACAAGCAGCTCTTGATTCAGGATATGGATCGATTCATCCGTTTTCTGTTGGAGGAATTTCTGATTCAGCGATCGCTGTAGTTAATGGCGTCCCAACTTTATGCGGATTGGGATGTAAAGGGAAGAATAATCACACATTGAATGAATATGCCGAGGTTGAATCATTATTTTCAAGAACAAAATTAGCAGCTGCAGCTGTCTATCAATATCCATAAGAGATGGGAGAGGTCCGAATGAAAACGAAGATCAAAAGTTGGTTGTCACTGATTTTGTTAGTTGTTATTCTGTCTGGCGCATTTAGAGAAAGTGATTCATTCTTGAGAGTTTTCGATTTTACCAATCTCAGCGGGCAATTCGGTTTGATCGGTGATACGAATACAAACTTTTTGGGAACTGGCGGTTTTGGTGCAAGAGAGGGATTCTTAGTGGGCTTGAATTTATTGCCGGCGATCATGCTCTTTTGCGGATTACTTGATGTATTCGAGCATTTAGGTGTTTATGAAGCTTCGCAAAAACTATTCAGTCCAATACTCAAACCTTTATTAGGCATTCCAGGAAGTGCAGGCGTTGCATTTATCAGTAGTTTTACAGGTTCTGATGTAGCTGCAGTAATGACTCGGGATTTAGTAGAAAAAAAAGAAATGACAGATGGGCAAAGAACCGCATTTGTTGCTTACCAATATGCAGGATCGGCGCCTATCAACAATACAATAACTGGCGGCGCTCCATTACTTTTGATCAGTCCAATCGCATTAGGACCTATCTTGCTCGTTCAAATCATTTGTAAAATAGTTGGCGCCAACCTTGTTCGATACCTTATAAACAAACAAGACAAGCGTAAAGTTTCTATGGAGAAGAGAGGAAATCAGACATGACAGGAAAACAAAATGATATTGGGATGACACCTTCAGTGGTTGATATTTTTTTAAAAGGTTGTGCCAAGGGATTTCAAGTTGCTGTAAAAAATATTATTCCCGCAATGATACTTGGCTATACATTGATTTATGTTTTGACCGAAACAGGCCTGTTAGATATCTTGGGAAACATTTTTTCTCCAGTTATGGGCTTGTTTGGTCTGCCAGGTGCGGCTGTCGCAGTTCTAATTTCGGCTTTTTTCGCCAAGGCATCTGGGTGTGCTACAGCTGCTACTTTATACGCTTCCGGCGTATTAACAGTAGGACAAGCAACGATGCTATTTCCCGCATGCATCTTGATGGGGACTTTGATTGGTCATTACGCAAGAATTGTGTTAGTCGCTGGAACGAATAAAAAATGGCACTTATTTATGCTGTTTATTCCTGTTTTTGATGCGTTTCTATCTTTACTGATTATGCGTTTTATTTTGTCGCTTATGAATATTCAATAATGTATTAATTTGATAATATACTGTCCGCTCATCATAGATCGATAACCGGGGTATTTTATAAATCATATCTAGGAGGTTTTATGATGGAAAGAAAATATGTTGCAGAACCATTTAGAATCAAAGCAGTAGAACCGTTAAAGATGTTAAGTCATGCCGAACGGGTTAAAAAAATCAAAGAGGCAAACTACAATCTGTTTCACTTACGAGGAGAAGATTGTTACATTGACCTTTTGACTGATTCAGGTACAAATGCTATGAGCCAGACCCAATGGGCAGGTGTAATGCAAGGAGACGAGGCCTATGCCGGTTCATCCAGCTACTATAAATTAATCGAAGCTGGAAAGGACATTTTTGACTATGGGTATATTCAACCTGTACACCAAGGTCGTGCGGCAGAAAAAGTGCTACTTCCATTGTTTTTATCAGAAGGAATGTTCGCTATTTCCAATATGTTTTTCGACACGACACGAGCTCACGTGATCTTAGCAGGAGCCAGACCCATTGACTGTGTAATTGAAGAAGCTAAGAATCCGCATATTCGAGCGAAGTTCAAAGGGAATATGGATGTTGAAAAACTGGAGAAAACGATTCTCGAAAAAGGATCAGACAATGTCGGATTAGTTGTAATGACAATTACGAATAACTCGGCAGGAGGACAACCTGTTTCAATGAAAAACTTGCAAGAAGTGTCAGATATTTGTAAAAAGTATAAGATTCCACTTTGTATTGATGCCGCTCGTTTTGCTGAAAATGCGCACTTCATCAAACGTGATGAAGAAGGATACCAAGACAAAGCGGTGAAAGAAATCGTTCGAGAGATGTTTCAATACGGAGACATGTTTACAATGTCAGCAAAAAAAGATGCCATTGTCAATATGGGCGGCTTGTTAGGGATCAAAGAGAAAGAATCACCACTTGTTCTTAAAGTGAAAGCAAACTGTATAAGCTATGAAGGATTTTTCACTTATGGTGGATTAGCAGGTCGTGATCTTGAAGCGATGGCAATAGGTTTGTATGAAGGAATAGATGAAAATTATTTGAAGTATCGGATCGGACAAATGGAGTATTTGGCTTCGCGACTAGATGAAGCGGGGATTGCCTATCAATCTCCAGTTGGCGGACATGGTGTTTTCATTGATGCAGCAGAGATGTATCCACAAATTCCTTATTATGAGTATCCAGGACAGACATTGTGTATTGAGCTCTATAAAGAAGCAGGTATACGTACCTGCGACATTGGGTCGTATATGTTAGGCAACGATCCAGATACGAACAAACAATTAAAAGCCGACTTTGAATTCAGCCGTCTTGCAATTCCAAGAAGAGTCTATACGCAGTCTCATCTGGACACTATAGCAGATGCGTTGATTTCAGTGAAAAAACGAGCACATACGATCCAACAGGGTTATAAGATAACATGGGAACCACCAATTCTTCGCCACTTCCAAGCGCATTTAGCTCCTTTAAGCTGAGGCGCTTGAAATGAAAAGAATTATTCATACAAAAGAAGCACCGCAAGCTATCGGCCCATAATCCCAAGGAATCACAACGAATGATTTGTTTTCCTTTCTGGATAGTTCAGAATCAACCCAAAAATAATGAACTGACCAAGGGCATTATTGACCAGACAGAGCACATATTCACAAATATTCAGCGGATGCAAGCAGCTGTTGATCTTCAATTCAGTCATATTCTAAAAGTCACTGTATTTTAAAGGACATCAAGCATATGAGTGATGTGAATGCTGTTTTTATCCGGTATCTTATCTTTCAAAACCCTATCCAGCACGCAGTGCATTTCAAATTGCTGAGCTGCCGCTAAATGCTTTAATTGAAATTGAAGTGATAGCGGGAAATCCCGTAAAATATTTATCCTAGTTTCGAAGCAAAAAAATCCAGCGATCAGCTGGATTTTTTGTTTAGTGAATTTATCTGGTTTGCAATTCCCACCATCAAACGTTAAAAATAGAAGGGAAGATGAGAAAGAATGCTTACTCTTAAGTATTTGATCTATACTCATTACGAATCACCAATCTTCCATTTTAGTCCGGTTGAGCAGACAGACCTCCTTGTAAAATTACCAAGCGGAGTTGGACGATGCCAGTCATCGAAGAACAACGGACAAAACGAAGACAGTTTTCTCAGTCAATCCTAGGCGTTGATCAAAAATGTAATTTTCTCCTCATACCCGGAGTGACACCGTAAACTTCTTTAAATTTTTGGTAAAAGAAATTAATATTCTCAAAGCCGACTTGCTGCGAAATATCAACGATCTCCATGTCTGTTGAAAGTAAAAAACGATCTGCTGCCAAGATACGTTGATTGATTACAAGTTTTTTGTAAGAATAGCCGGTATGTTTTTTTAAAAGATTGGAGAGATAATTGGGATTAAGGTTGAATTGTTCCGATAATTCTGTCAAAGTCAAATTTGCGTAATTTTTCTCGATGTATTTCAAAATTGGAACAATCGGGCTCTTTCGATATTGATCGGAACGATCCGTATAAGAATCTTGATAGATATTCACAAGATCCGAAATGATCAAACTCAACAATCCTTCACAAATGTCGGTATATGCTGTGGAACGATCAAACCATTCGCATAACAACTCTTTAAAAAAGAACTGTAGACGTGTCCTTGTTTCTGAAGCAAAATGAATAAATCGATCATGTTTCATTCCATGAGTGATGGCTTCAATAAAGAATGAAGTCAAAACGCTGTCCGAGGAAAAACGGTTGAAGAAATTTGCAGTTAAATAGTACTTGGGAATAATCAAATTAATGAGAATATCATCTTCGCCAAGCGGTTCAATCTTGTGAACAGTATTTGCATCCATCAGCAAAGTTTGCCCTTCATACAGAAAATGTGGTTCATTGTTAATGATCTGCTGACATTTTCCAGCATACATATAGTTGAATTCAATCCAATCATGACAGTGAATAGGATAATTCTGAAAACGAGAATGTCGTTTTATAAAAAACGGCTGATCTTTAGTAATCATCTGTGAATCTGTCAGTTCCATACAAAGAACTTCTTGATCGTTAACAACTACTTTTTTAAAATCTGAATAGTCGGGTTTTAAATTGCCGTCACGGTAAGCTTCTTCATGAGAAGAAACTTCACGGATCAAGTTGTCTAGCGCTAAATGGTCCATCGTTTTACTCCTTTTTTTCGATTTTAACAATCCGTTACCGAGTAGTCAAATCTGTGTTTTTGTTAAAAAGAAAGCGTTTATTGATATTCGCGTCAGTAGAATAATTTGTTATATTGAAAACAAGTTGAAATTGAAGGCGCTATCAAATCAACAATAAATGATTGAAAGGAAATATTATGAAAGAAAAAATCACAGGTTATTTCGATAAATTAAGTCCTTTTTTTGACAAACTAGGCAATAATGCTTATTTAAAATCGATCTCCGGTGCGATGATGGGGACACTAGGTCCTATTTTGATCGGCTCGATCGCTGTTTTACTTCTAGTATTACCTAATAGTCTTCCAGCACTTTCATTTTTAGCTGGTTTAGCAAATGTTTTTAGCAAACTAAATCAAATAACTATTGGCTCGATGGCTGTTTATGTCGTGGTATTAATGGCTTATCATTTAGTGAAAAATCTACGTCCGTCAGAAGATGGTATTTCCGCTGCTATTATCGCATTGCTTAGTTTCTTTATCATTACCCCCCTAGGTACAACGACGGATGAAGTCAGCGCGATTCCAGCTACTTGGCTAAGTGCACAAGGAGTATTTTCCGCAATGATCGTTGGTTTGGTAAGTGGAAGAGTATATATTTGGCTGAAAGACAAAGGTTGGACGATCAAAATGCCAGCAGGTGTACCTCCTATGGTAACAAAAGTATTTGAATCAATTTTGCCTACGGTTCTTATCAGTGTGCTCTTCATTGTATTAAATTCACTCTTTGAAGCAACCAGCTTCGGCAACATGCATCAGTTTGTTTACAGTATCATACAAGAACCGCTTCAAGGGATCGGAGGATCAATCAGTGCAGTCATTCTGATCTCACTGATTCAACAGGTTTTATGGTTTTTCGGTATTCATGGAACAAATGTCGTTATGCCGATCGTTCAAGCCCTGTGGATGGCAATGGACGTCGAGAACTTAAACGCTGTTGCGGCAGGCCAAACACCGCCAAACATTACTGGCTATGCATTCTTTATGATCATAACTTGGAGCGGTATGGGCTTAGGATTAGCATTATTAATGCTGCGAGCGAAAAGCAAGCAGTATCGAGAAACAGGGAAAGTCGCAATTGTTCCAGCTCTTTTCGGAATCACTGAACCATTGATCTTTGGTACGCCTTTGGTATTAAACTTTAAATTAGCGGTACCATTCATTACCAATAATAGCATTGCTTTAATTTTAGCTTATGTTTTAACACGTTTTGGATTTGTCGCTCGTTTTACTGGTGTTACTGCCATTTTCGGTTTACCAATTGGGTTCCATGCAGCTGTTCAAGGGAAACTATCGATTATCATTCTACAGTTGTTCATTCAACTGATTTTGTCACCGATATTATGGTATCCGTGGTTTAAAAAGCTGGATAAAGAAACCTATCAATTGGAACAAGCCGCATTGAAGGAGAAAGTGTAAACTCGATGAAGAAAGCGGCTAGTGTCGCTTTCTTCTTTTTACATGTGGCACTAAAAGAGAAAAGAGGAGCACAATGAAGTATACCAATCCAATTATCAAAGGATTTCATCCTGATCCGAGTATCTGTTTCGATGGGAAATCCTACTATATAGTCTGTTCAAGTTTTGAATTTTTTCCTTGTCTGCCGATTTTTGAAAGCCAGGATCTGCTCAATTGGCATTTTAAGCAGTATGCGATTGATTGTCCGGATCATATCAATCTGAAAGAAATCAGCAACTCGATGGGACTTTTTGCCCCAACGATCCGCTTCTTTGAGGAAACATATTTTCTAGTATGTACAACTGTCACCCAAGGGAATTTCATCTGCCATACGAAAAACCTTGACCATGGTTGGTCTGATCCAATCTGGATCGATTGTCCTTTTGGGATCGATCCCTCACTTTCATTTATTGATGGCCAATTTTTCTTCCAACTTGCTGCATCAATGAAAGAGAAAAACAGCATTCTACAATTTGAAATCGATCCTTACAGCGGGAAAATGCTGACAGATCCGGTAGAAATCAGCCAAGGTTGCGGTGGACGCGACGCAGAAGCACCGCATCTATTCAAGAAAGACGAATGGTACTATCTTGTATTGGCAGAAGGTGGCACAAGAGAAGGCCATATGGTAACGATTCAAAGAAGCAAATCAATCAATGGTCCGTATGAAGGAGCTAATACGAATCCTATCCTCTCTAATAGAGATATCAAATCGAGGCTTCAAGCCGTGGGGCACGCAGATTTCTTTCAAGACAAAAAAGGTTCTTGGTGGCTGACAGCTCTTGCGACTAGGCCCAACCGTCATTTCACCCTGCTTGGTCGTGAAACGATTTTATTACCTGTAGAGTGGATAGATGGTTGGCCAGTTGTCAATCAGACAGGGAATGCATCGGTTGAAGTTGAAACAGATCGTTTTTCAAAAAGCGTTAAGCAGCGGAATGAACTAGTACCTTTTCTCTGCAAGAAGTTGCAGAGTGTACGTTTGCCAATTGATTATACATATGATACTGATTTGATCATTGATAACTTACCGACTCGTTTAGGAACTTCTAAGGACGAGCCCATTGCCTTTTTGTCCTTATGTCAAGCTGATACTACCTGCTGCTTTGAAACCACTTTGATGGTCGACGAATGTCAGGAGGGGACTTTTGGTATAGCAATCTACAAGGATGACCTGCATTTTTGCCAATTTGGATTGCGAAAAACAAAACACCAAACTGAACTTTTTGTCAGGAAAAACATCTTCGATTTACTTCTGTATCGATTCAATAATTTAAAAGATAGAAAGCGGTTGACTCTGAAATTGTCTGGAGACAGCAACAGCTACGACCTGCTGATTTTAGATGAAACGAATACAGTAGTGTTCAATGATCAAATCGCTGTACGTCATTTTACAAATGAATGTTCTGACTCAAAATTTACCGGTGTCCAGTTAGGAGTCTTTGCAGAAGCAGCTACAGGAAAGACTCGCTTCATCACACCAGAACTAAGATATCAATAGAAAAAACTATGCGAGGAGTAATAATATGAAAAATCAAACACTGGTACAATTAGTCAACCAACTGACCTTAGACGAAAAAATCGGCCAATTGGTGCAGTTATCTGGAGAATTCTTTCGCGGAAGTGATTTGTCTTTGGGTCCTCAGCAAAAACTTGGCATCGAACAACAAACCATCGATGTTGTCGGTTCGGTATTGAACGTCACAGGTGCCCAAGTAACTCGAAAGATTCAAACAGACTACTTAAGAAAAAGTCGACACAAAATCCCACTATTGTTCATGGCAGATATCATCTATGGATACCGAACAGTCTTTCCGATCCCTCTGGGATTGGGAGCAACATGGAATCCAGCATTGATTCAAAGCGCCTATCAAGCCGCAGCACAAGAAGCAAGAGCGGCTGGCGCACACGTAACATATGCACCAATGGTCGACTTAGTACGCGATGCTCGATGGGGGCGATGCTTGGAGTCGACAGGAGAGGATCCGCTGCTAAATGCTGATTTTGCGAAAGCAATGGTAGAAGGCATTCAGCAAGAAAAAGGGGGAACACTGCTCGGAATCGCTGCCTGTGTTAAACATTTTGCTGCTTATGGTGCAGCAGAAGGAGGACGAGATTATAATACAGTTGATATGAGCGAACGCAAACTGCGTCAAGACTACTTAAGCGGCTATAAAGCGGCTGTCGAGGCTGGATGCAAACTAGTCATGACTTCTTTTAACACGTATGATGGTATTCCCGCTACTGCTAATCAATTTTTGATCAAACAAATTTTAAGAGAAGAATGGCAGTTTGATGGAGTCGTTATTTCGGATTATGCAGCTGTTCAAGAATTAATTCCTCATGGGATTGCTGCGGATGATCGAGAAGCGGCCAAATTAGCGATCGAAGCAACAAATGACATCGATATGAAAACCCGATGTTATGCGAAAGAGCTTCGTCCGCTGCTGGAAAGTGGTGCGATCGATCAGCGGTTGATCGATGACGCTGTGTATCATGTCTTGAAACTTAAAAAGGATTTAGGGCTGTTTGAAGATCCCTTCCGTGGCAGTTCAGAAGAAGTAGAAGCTCAAATACTCTTATCCGAAGAGAACCGGAAACTTGCACGAAAAGTTGCCTCCGAAGCGATCGTTTTATTGCAGAATAAGCAAGAGGTACTTCCTCTTACTCCAAAAAAAGAGAAAATATTACTCGTTGGTCCATATGGTGACAACCAAGCAATGATTGGTTTATGGGCAGTACACGGAAAAACAGAGGATGTCACAACATTAAAAACGGCGCTCCAAAATACAGTGTCGGAAAAATATGTTCATTACGAACCAGGTTGTCCGCTTTTAGAAGATGATTCTGTACTTGGAGACTTTGGCTATACTGCCAGCGGCAATGCCTCATCAGCTGCACAGCAAGATCTTTGGCTGAAAGAAGCGTTGAAAGCTAGCACTGAGGCAGACATTATTCTTTTTGCTATGGGGGAACACAGTTTGCAAAGTGGGGAAGCTGGCAGTCGAACGGACCTTCATTTACCAGCTGTTCAAAGAGCTTTTATTAAAAAAATGACCGCTCTTGGCAAAAAAAATATCTTGATCAATTTCAGTGGTCGCCCACTGGTGTTAAAAGAAGAAACAAAACAAATGGATGCAATATTACAGGCATGGTTTCCTGGTACAGAAGGAGCACAAGCAATCGTTGACATACTTTTTGGGAAGGTAAATCCTTCTGGTCGTTTAAGTATGAGCTTCCCAGAAGATGTAGGGCAGCTGCCACTTTACTACAATCACTTCAATACTGGAAGACCATTGAACAGCAAGACACATACAGGACGTTTCGTTTCGAAGTATCTGGATTGCTCAAATGAGCCGCTCTTTCCATTTGGTTATGGGTTGAGTTTTGGGGAAGCATCATACCATTCGTTAAAATTGAGTGATTCAACCATGAATGAAACGTTGGAAGCTGAAATTACGATCCGCAACAATTCTGCTTACTCCAGATTGGAGACAGTCCAGCTTTATATCAGAGATCACGTTGGATCGGTAGTTAGGCCAGTGAAAGAATTAAAAAAATATAAAAAAATTCCGTTGTCTCCATATGAAGAAATAACCGTTTTGTTCACGATAACTAAAGAAGATCTTTTTTACTATCAAAAAGATCTGACTTTTGGCGTCGAACCTGGATTGTTTACTTTGTTTATTGGGAAAAATTCTGCAGAAGGTGAAGCAGCGACTTTCGAACTTCTATGAATATATGGTCATTTTCTGACACGAAACGTTTTCTGATCCTTTAACTACTTCTAACATTTCATACAAGGTACTGTTTTCATTAGGTATTACCTTGTAAAAGTATAGATCACGAGGAAAAATGAAAGATAAGACAGGGGAAAGCCGTAAAGCTACGCTTAATGTTTTACGGCTCCTTATAATGTGCTGATTCTGTGAGAGAAAGGGAAAGGAAACCCTAAAAATCTTTTTTTGACTTGCCTTAAAGTCCACTTCAAGAATTATACTGGAACTACCATTTTGATGGGAAAAGAAAGGAGCAATTCAATGAACAAATGGACAAAAGGACTTTTTCTGACAATGCTTTTTCTAGCAGGATGCAGCAGTGATTCAATGAATGACGAGCCAGACATTGTTACAACGGAAACAAGTACTAGTGACACCGTTACGCAACAAATGAGAGAAACAGGGATTGATGGGGAGGCCGATATTTTGATTGCCTATTTCACAAGACCAGAAAATTTAGAGCATGAACCAGCGGTCGAAGCAGTTTCTGGAAGTAGTTTTAATGTAATCGATGACACCTTAGTAGGAGATGTCCAGGTGATAGCAGAAATGATCGCTGAACAGACCGGCGGTGCGTTGTTCTCGATTCAAACAGAAGTAGGTTACCCTAACGTTTACGATGAACATACAGCTTTAGCGACTAGAGAGGTGGAAGAAGATGCCCGACCAACGTTGAATGCTGACGTTGCCCAAATGACTGAAGTTGATGTTCTCTTTATCGGCTTTCCCGTTTGGTGGAACCGTGCCCCAAGAGCCGTTTTAACATTTCTTGAAACCTATGATCTTACGGATAAACATATCATTCCTTTTGCAACCCATGGGGGAAGTGGACTGACCAATAGTCAAAACGAACTTCAAACGTTGTATCCAGCGTATGACTTTCTTGAAGGCTTTGCAGCAAGAGCGGGAAGTGTTGAAGACGCTGAACCGAATCTGTTGAATTGGCTCGATGACTAGGATATTAGCAAAATTCAAGTTTAGTATAGCCGTTTCTCAATCGGCTACATGTTCATGATGTACCACAAGTCGAAATAATCATAATATAATTATGGTAAACTAGTGCGGTTGATTTATGAATCATTTGGGATGAGTTGATGGATTAGAAGCAAGAGCTTCTTCTTCCCGAGAATAGTCAATTTTTCCGATTTATTCGTTCTAGGTTGACTACAATTCTGTTATTTAGGATAAGAAAGGTAGATCATGACCAAAGAGACGATGAAAAGAATCACACCAATAACCGACAATGGCAATACAGGACCATTCCACGGACGTTTGTTCAGCAACGCGCGCACTCTAAAGATGAATCCTCCAAGTCCGAGTAAAGCGATCGCTACACAAAATAAAATAATTGATAAATTTAACATCATATTCCTCCAAATCATTGTATGAGGACTCATACCAAGATACTCATACATCCTACGCCAAAAGCCGTAAAAAGCAAGCAGCTGACAAAACTGTTCGTTTAAGCGAACAGTTTTTACATGTTGTTGACGAATCTTTTTACAATTCTGCAATTTCCTACGCTTTTTTAGCTAGATTCGCTGGAACAGTGATTCTTTGTTATCATAAGAATTGATAAGGAGACTGGAGAGGGAGGTTCTCTTTTGTTTCGAACACCTTGAATGCACAAGAAAAAATGAGGAGGAGATTTTGTGGAAATTCGGTTATTAAAATATTTCTACACGATTGCGGAGGAAGGGACGATTTCTCAAGCTGCAGAAGTGCTCCACATTACACAACCGACATTGAGTCGACAATTAAAAGAATTAGAAGACGAGTTAGGGACGGCACTATTCACTCGTGATAATCGTAAAATGGTTTTAACGGAAGCGGGGCGTTTTTTAAAAAGCCGTGCGGAAGAGATTTTGAGTTTGACAGACCAGACAATGCAAGCGTTTGAAGATCGTAAAAAACATTTATTTAGCGGTCACTTCACGATTGGTTGTGTGGAAGCAGATAATTCCGATACGCTTTCCTTGATGTTGGAAGAATTTATCAATGATTATCCGGATGTTCGCTTTCATATTCATAGTGGTACCGGAGATGATATCAGCGATCGTCTAGAGAAAGGCTTGTTGGATCTAGCGATCTTGATCGAACCGATTGAAATCGAGAAGTATGAAAAAATCGTTCTTCCACGAAAAGAAACATGGGGCTTTTTGACTTCGGCTGATTCTTTTCTTGCGCATAAAGAAGAAATTACACCCGAAGACATCAAAGGTGTGCCTTTATTGATCTCCAAGCGTCCAGAAGTACAGCAAATGTTCAGCCAATGGTCGAAGACACCAGTGGAAGAGTTGCCGATCGTGGGTACCTACAATTTAATATTCAATGTCTTTTCCTTAGTAGAAAACCATGTTGGTTCGGCACTGACTGTTAGTGGCGCTGTTGGTCAGCGAAGGAATGAGGCAATCAAGTTTCTGCCTTTAGTACCACAAATCGAGACCAGCTGTGTATTGGTTTGGAAAAAGAATCGTGTACTGTCGCCAGTCGTTATCGAGTTTATTCGACGATTTCGCGATTCCTTTCAATAATCTCAGTGTAAACATCAAAAGAAGCGGTGATATCCGCTTCTTTTTTGTATATCGAAACCAGCTATGCTTTGTAAGCATAAGGTCTTGTGTGAAAAAGCATTAGCCAATCCAACTCGATTGGCTTACCATTAAATCTATCAGGAAACAAAGAGTAGGAGGTGACACAATGGCGGCAATACTTGTTTGTTCACGAGCTGGTGAAAATCTGATTGAGGGACAGCTCAAAAAACTGGGCATAGGAAATACGCAGATTCTAGCAGAGAAGCTGTCAGAGCAGCTGCAAGGCCCCCTTTATACCCTTGCCCCTGTGGAACCTTATCCTGAAAGCTATCAGAATTTAATTTCTTTTTGATGCGTTTATGGTTGTAATAATAGATATATTGGTCAATTTTTGTTTTCAATTCATCTAAACTCCGATAGACTTCTCCATGAAAAATCTCTTGCTTTAATAAACCAAAGAAGTTTTCCATAGGTGAGTTATCTAAACAATTCCCTTTACGAGACATACTCTGGAAGATTTTATGCTGCTTCAATTTATTCTTATAAGCATTCATTTGATAGGCCCATCCTTGATCTGAATGGAAGGTTCTACGAAATGGGCAATCATTTGTCATCTGGATTGCTTCTTCTAATCCTTCCATTATGGCTAGTGCGTTTGGTTTTTCAGAAATCCGATAAGATAGAATTTCACTATTGTAGAAATCCATGAAAGGATCTAAATACAGCTTTTTCTGACGAACGACACCTGTGGTGTCTACTTCATAATACTTAAACTCTGTGGTGTCAGTTGTAATTTTTTGGTGACAGATATTTGTATAGAACCGACGATGAATACGATTTTTGGCGACAGTGCCAACCTTCCCACGATAAGAATTGTACCGTCGAGATTTTCGAGTGTAAGACTTTACTTCGATACCTAGTTTTTTTATCAGACGTTGAATCTTCTTTTTATTGACATGAACCCCTTGATTCTCTAATTCTTTTTTTAGTCGCAGACAGCCATAGTCTTTATGCTCTTTGCGAATTTCAAGGATTTTTTCTTCAATTTTTTGGTCTGGGTTTGGTCTGTCAAACCGTTTCTGCCAATACATATAGGTTGCTTTAGGAAATTTCAATGTTTCAAGAAGCTCAACTAGTTTGAATGATCCTCGGAGGCTGGCGATGATTCGTGCGATTGATTCTTGCGTCTTTGCTGGGCTTCCTGTTTTCGCAGCTTCCTCAACTCTTTTAAAAAGGCATTCTCAATTTGAAGGGATCGGACTTGCTTTTCTAATGCCTTGATACGCTCGCGTTCTTCAGTTGTTGTATTTTCTTTTTTGTTTTCTTTTTTTCTAGCCAAAGTAAGTGGTCGCCCTTTCTCTTTTGAGAGCCCCTCAATACCTGCTTCTCTGAAATTACGCATCCAATTGGAAATAAGCGCAGGGTTGTTCATTTCTAAAGTGCTGGCAACTTCTCGATAGGACATCTCACTTGTTTGATATAACTCTAGCGCATTTAACTTAAATTGAACAGAATATTTCTGATTTTGATGCTTTCTCAATAGACCTTCCTCTCCGTATTCACGATAGGCATTCACCCAATCACTTACTTGAGACTTGCTTGAAATACCGTATTTGTTGGCAAGGTGCCGATATCCACCCACGCCACTAAGATATTCTTTAACGATTTTTAGTTTTAATTCAAAAGCATATTTTGCCATACAAATAACGACCCCCAAAAGTTAGAGTTTTTGGTCTAACTTTTGGGGGTCGCTTCAGAACGGGTACTATTTGTTGGATTTCCCAACTGGTGGGGGAGCTATCCGAGGATCGTGGCGAGTTTTTTAAAAGACCATCATTTCGATGGGAAGATTATTTTTCCCTTTTGTACCCATGAAGGCTCAGGATTCGGCTCTAGCCTTGAAGACTTTAAAAAAACTTGTCCTGAAGCCCTCATTTATCCTGGATTAGCCATCCGTGGGTCACGAGTGAATAAGGCGGATACTGCCATTCAAAATTGGCTGAACCCGCATTTCATCACAATAGAAGAAGGAGTCGATCGATATGGTAAAGAAACAAACTGCAGGAAGAGATAACCTAGGGACATTTGCGCCGAAATTTGCGCAATTAAATGATGATGTGTTATTTGGTGAAGTTTGGTCACGTGAGGAAGAATTGGCTCCTCATACAAGAAGTTTATTAACGATATCTGCCTTGATTTCGGGTGGTAATTTTGAACAATTGACTGCCCATCTGAAGATTGGCAAAGAAAACGGGATCACAGCAGAAGAAATCGCTGAGGTAATCACTCATCTGGCTTTCTATGTTGGCTGGCCCAAAGCTTGGTCTGCTTTTAACATCGCCAAAACGGTTTATCAAGAAGAGCTAGCTGAATTGGAGGAAAAATAAATGTCAGAACTCGATGCAGCAAAAGAAGCTGGAATCTTTTCATTAGGGAACACAAATGACGCCTATGCACAATATTTTAGCGGTCAGAGTTACTTGAATCCTTTAGTAGCTGATCCAGCGATTCCAGTCAACGTTGGCAATGTGACTTTTGAACCAGGTTGCCGCAACAATTGGCATCGGCATATTGATGGTGGGTATCAATTGTTGTTGGTGACTTCAGGAGAAGGCTGGTACCAAGAAGCAGGCAAGAAACCGCAAAAACTTACTGTTGGTGATGTCGTAGTCATCAAGGAAGGGGTCAAACATTGGCATGGTGCAGCAAAAAATAGTTGGTTTGCCCATGTCGCGATTACTGCTGGTGCTTCAGAATGGTTAGAAGCAGTCAGTGATGAAGAATACGATCAATTGCCCGATGCATAAGCGATGATAAGGCAGCCGTACTGGAAGGCGTGTAACAAATCTTATGGGGTCTCACCTGACTGGGGCAGCCAATAGTGTGGCGAGTCAAAAGAGATCGGAGTGATCAATGTGATCAATGTGAATGAATGTACGGTCGAGCCGATGATTCAACCTTTGTAAATAGGAGAGAAAAAAGAAGCGTCCACTTGCACAGCTAACGTGCGAATGGACGCTTCTTTTTGTTTAGCCAAGATAAAATTCAATCAACGTTTTTGCAATTAGTTTTGTCATGGGATGACCTTTAGTAAAGCTTGATGCTAAATAGATCGTCCTTGATAAGGGGAAATCTGCTAGTTCACGTAAAACGAAAGGTGCCTCATCTTCATAGCCCCAAGTAATTTTAGGAAAGAACGTGATTCCTAGCCCTTGATTGATAAGGGAGCGCAACGTCGCCGGATCGTCCGTCGTTGAACCGATAGCCAAACTGATTTTTTTTGCTTCAAAAGCTTCGTCGATGGTTCTACGCAGCGGGCTGTTTTCAACCAGCATCAGCAAAGGCACGTGTTGGATATCGGCAACTTGCAAGTCTTTTTTTTCTGCCAAGGGATGCTTTTTGGGGATCGCCAGTAAGATGGGTTCCGTGAATATTGGCAGATTGGTCAAGCCGTTCTTTGGCTCAGAGGTAATGTAGAAGGCTTGTTCTTTGTTGGTCTCCTTACTGCCGTGCTGCTTGATCGAAAGTTGGATCTCAGGGTGCTTTTCAACGAATGTCGCCACCAAGTTGGGCAAGGAAACAGAAGCGACTTCAGAGTAAATCGTCACTGCAGGGACCATTTCTCCATTTAAGGCTTGGATCGCACTCATTCCTTCGTCGAAACGTGCTAACGTCTCAACGACATAGGGATAAAATTCTTCAGCATACATCGTCAACTCGATATGCCGACCGGCATGATAGAACAAAGGAACGCCTAGTTCACTTTCTAGGTGTTTCATGGCACGGCTCAAGGCAGGTTGTGAGATGTATAATTCTTGTGCAGATTGGGTAATATTTTTCGATTCGGCTACTTTTTTAAAGTAGCGTAAATGATCAAGGTTCATCAGATACTCCTCTTTCCATACCTTTTGGTTATGGATATTCACGAAACTGGTATTTTTTATTATAACAAACTTCCGTTATTATGACACAGGAAAGAGAATTTGTTTAGGAGGTGTTTCATGAGTACAGGTTTCTTATACCCAGGACAAGGCAGTCAGACCAGCAAGATGCTTGAGGACGTGCCTGCCAGTTATTTCCATCGGCTAGAACAGGCGACAGGCTTTGATTTACACCCTGTATCGGGGGATCTCAAACAAGATACCGTCTCTATTCAGTTGGCCCTTTTAGTAAAAGCGGCTTTTTACACGGACCAGATGAAAGCATCTGGTGTGCAACCTCAGCTTGTGGCGGGGCATTCGATTGGCGCTTTTTCCGCTGCGTTAGCTTGTGAAAGCTTGAGTTTCGAAAATGCCGCTAGCTTGGTCTATCATCGGGCGACATTGATGAAAGAAGCCTATCCGACTGATTATGCCATGGGGGTACTGGTTGGTGTAACGAGAAGTGAAGCAGAAGCGCTCGTGGCAAAAACATTTGATCCTGCTGCTCCCGTCTATTTATCAAATGAAAATTGCCCCATGCAGCATACGATCTCTGGTCATATCAAAGGCTTGCGCAAGACGCTAGCTCAAGCGAAAGATTATCATGCGCAAACCGCCAAACTTTTAGCAGTGCCTGTCCCGTCCCATTGTGTGTTGATGGCAGAACCCGTGAAACGGTTTGCGCCATTTATGAACACGGTATTCCTTGATGTGCCTATCTGTCCGTACCTCAAAAATACGGATGGTCGGATGACCATGAACCCTGAAGAGATCCGTCGAGATTTGCTGCAAAATATTGCTTATCCGGTGCAGTGGAACAAGATCATGGATGTTGCCTACGAAGCAGGACTTGATTTGGCTCTTGAATTTCCTCCTGGCAATACCCTAACAAAACTGATCCAAGCAAAATTTGGTGAAAACAAAGCGATCCGTGTGATCAATTTGGATCAACATGGCTTGGATGATGCTTTATTCCTATATCAAAAATGGAGATGAATAGAATGGAAAAACCTGCAAGAAACTGGGCAAGTAAACGTGAAAAGAAGGCCCAAACCATGAAAAAAATCGAGCATCTTCTCGATGGAAAATATGTCCCAACGGAAGCGATCATTGAAGTCTTAGAACAGTTGATCCGTCCGGGAGACAAAGTGGTCCTTGAAGGCGACAACCAAAAACAAGCAAGCTTCCTATCAAAAAGCTTAGAACAAGTCGATGCTCAAAAAGTCAATAATTTGCATATGATCATGTCGAGTATCTCCCGTCCAGAACATTTGACGATATTTGAAAAAGGCATTGCAGCGAAAATCGATTTTTCTTATGCAGGCGCACAAAGTACGCGCGTTGCCCAAATGATTGAAGACAAAACTATGAAATTAGGGGACATTCATACGTATTTGGAATTATATGGTCGCTTATTTATCGACTTGATTCCGAATGTGGTCCTTGTGGCGGCGGACAAAGCCGATCGCCAAGGAAATCTTTATACAGGTTACAATACGGAAGAAACGCCAACGATCGTCGAAGCAGCAGCCTTTAAAGATGGGATTGTGATCGTCCAAGTTAATGAAGTGGTCGATCGTTTGCCGCGGGTCGACATTCCCAGCGATTGGATCGATGTCGTCGTGGTAGCAGACCAACCGTATCAATTAGAAGCCCTCTTTACGAGAGATCCGCAAAACATTACGGAATTACAAATTTTGATGGCGATGATGGCATTAAAAGGAATCTATGCAGAACATGAAGTACAATCGTTGAATCATGGGATCGGTTTTAACACCGCTGCGATCGAGTTACTTTTACCAACCTATGGAGAAACGCTTGGAATCAAAGGAAAAGTAGCGAAAAACTGGGTCTTGAATCCTCATCCAACGATGATTCCAGCTATCGAATCTGGTTGGGTCGAAAGCATCCACAGTTTTGGTGGGGAAGTTGGTATGGAAAAATATATTGCCGCTCGACCCGATGTATTCTTTGTCGGAAAAGACGGCACGATGCGCAGCAATCGAGCATTATCACAAACTGCAGGTCAATATGCCATCGATATGTTTATCGGTTCGACCTTACAACTAGATTATCATGGAAATTCTTCTACAGTGACGAAAGGCCGCTTATCTGGGTTTGGTGGTGCACCAAATATGGGGCATAATCCGGGGGGCCGTCGGCATTCGACTCCAGCTTGGCAATCCTTGCGGGATGAAACAGATCCTTTAGCAAAAGGACAAAAATTAGTCGTTCAAATGGTTGAAACGTATGGGTCCAATAAAAAACCTGTTTTTGTAGAAACGTTAGATGCGTTGGCTGTCCAAAAGCAAGCTGGTTTAGCCAATGCCCCAATTATGATCTATAGCGAAGATACGACGCATATCGTGACAGAAGAAGGCATCGCTTATCTTTATAAAGCAAACTCAAAAGAGGAAAAACAAGCAGCCATCGCAGCCATCGGCGGTGTAACTCCACTAGGAATGACCAGCACAAAAGCTTCTCTGGATGCCCTTCGCAAAGCGGGGATCGTGAAATTACCAGAAGACTTAGGGATCAAACGCAGTGATGCCAAACGATCATTGCTAGCAGCTCAAACCGTTGATGATTTGATCGAATGGTCCGATGGGTTGTACGAACCGCCAATGAAATTCAGAACGTGGTCTTAATAAGAGCAAGAGGAGAGAAGAAGAGATGGAAAAATTAGCTTATACGTATCAAACAACGAAACCAGTCACCAAAAAAGTCCATGTTGGCGTGGTGGGTTCTGGTGACTTGGAAATTCTGCTTTTTCCAACAGACAAACAAGAAACCACCGTTTCAGTTTGTACAGGAAGTGACGGCTTTGGCGATGTGTGGCAAAATGTCTTGACGCGTTTTTTTGAGCGCTATCCAATCAGTGCGCAAATAGTGATCAACGACTTTGGCGCCACTCCCGGTGTGGTTTACCTACGATTAACCCAAGCAATGGAGGAACTAGCAGATGAAGAATAGTTTTGTAGAATTAAATGCTCGAGAACGGGTGCACGCCTTATTGGATGCCAAGAGCGGTCGTGAATTGATCGATCCATTCGACCAAATGATCGCACCCAATCTGGTGGCTCAAGACATCGTGCCACAAAGCGATGATGGGATCGTTGTGTGTCGTGGAACGATTTCTGGAGAAAACGTGGTCGTGATCGCTATGGAAGGGAAATTCCAAGGTGGCGGTATCGGTGAAGTTTCTGGTGCTAAAATCATCGCTGCATTGACGCATGTGTTGGAAGAAAACCAAAAGGGCAATCCGATCACACCGATCATCATCCTCGATACTGGTGGGGTACGCCTCCAAGAAGCGAATTACGGCTTATTGTCGATCGCAGAAATCGGCAATTTGATCGTTGCAATAAAATCGTATGTGCCAGTGATTGGCTTAGTGCCAGGTCGGGTGGGTTCTTTTGGCGGTATGTCGATTACCTCAGCACTTATGAGCTACTTGATAGCGACGAAGAAAGCCCGTATCGGTTTGAACGGTCCTGAAGTCATCGAACAAGAAGCTGGCGTGAGAGAATTTGATTCCAGTGATAAAGATTTGATTTGGAATACCATTGGCGCCAAACAACGTTTGGAAGCACAAATGATCGATGAACTAGTGACTGACAGTGTCGAATCGATCCAAGAAGCTGTGATTGCGGCGATGGTTGAAAAGAAAGACAGTCATCGCAGCGAAAAAAGTGGTTTTTATCTTTCTCTTTTAAACGAACTTGATCTATCAAAGCCGCTGACTATCGAGGCATACAATAAGGCTCTTGCAACGCATAAAGCAACTGAAGTGGCACCTATTACTGTAACAGAAGGCCAAGAAGCTGCTGCTGACAGTATCGGTTATCATTGGTTTTCAGCATTGACGAATCTGCAGTTCCCAACTTCAACTAGTGCAACAGTCTATGCAGCTGCATCTGACCTTTTTACTGAAGAAGTCGTTGTTACAGCGATCGTGCCAAACGCAAATAATCCGATGTATCGGGTACGCAATGGAGAAGTTGGTTTAGTCGAAGGGTACGAGATGGGCCATCTGTTAGAAACTGTTTATCACGAAGACAAAGAGAAAGCAATCAAACGGCCAATCGTTGCGGTCATCGATGTCCCTAGCCAAGCGTATGGCTACAATGAAGAATTGATTGGTATTCATGCAGCTTTAGCAAATAGTGCGGCAGCTTATGCCAAACTACGCCAAGCGGGTCATCCAGTGATCGGTTTTATCGCTGGCAATGCGATCTCTGGGGCTTTCTTAGCGCATGGCTTGCAATCAAGTCGTCTGATCGCATTAAATAGTGAAAAGATCACTGTTCAAGCAATGTCAAAAGAAAGTGCAAGTCGCGTCACCAAACGGTCGATTGCAGCGATTGAAGCCGCGGCGGAAAAAGTACCAAGTATTGCTTATGATATCAAAAATTATACGAAACTTGGGGCAATCTTCACTTTCTTATCCTCCATTACGGATCAGTCTGTCACCTCTGAAAGCAAAGCGACTGTAATCGAAGCGATCAATGAGGCGATTGATGATGTGCGTAAAACGAATGACAGGATGTTGACCAGTCGCTACACCAATCCGATTGCTAAAAAGAGCGGCCGGCTGGAAACGAATAACGTATTTGAAAAAATGAATGCAGAATGGAATGAGTAACGAATGAACCGTGCCCACGATATCGTTCAATTAGATAAAGAAGTTCTTGATATGATTGATATTCCCAGATGGTTTTCTGAAAAAGAACAGCTTTTTGCGACCGTTCGTCGTGGGAAACCCCGTAACCCCAGCTATTTACCAGTGGGGTTGCGCGGGGAAAAGCGGCAAGAACGGTTTGCCTTTGAGGCACCCTGCAACATGATCAAACGAACGATCCATCCTTGGGAATTGATCACTCGTGAGAGCTTCCGATTCAATGAAGTAGCCAATTATCCAGTTTACCGCAACTATCAACAAGCACGGCGTTTATTGAAGCACTATTCTTGGGGAATCGGTGGCAGCTTGGGGTTTGAATTGGCTGCAAAACAGGCAGCAATCAAGCCGACAAGTGATTTAGATCTGTTGCTTTATGCCGACACGAAAGAAAAGCTGCCACTGGAACTATTGGAAAAGCAGGCAGCCTTTTTTCAACAGATCGATGTTCAAGTTATCACAAAACAAGGCGGGTTTGCCTTAAAGGAGTATTTGGAACATCCATCAAAAAAAATCTTAGTAAAAACAGACGAAGGGCCAAAACTCACCACTGAGATTTGGTAATTATTAGAAAAGTGAGCGAAAAACATGTTTGAGAACAACGATTTAAAAATCAACATCAGTGATTTCCAAAAAGTATTTGCCGTGACAGCAGTAATGATGCAAACGATTTTGACTTTTGCCTTATCCAATACCCAAGATGAAAAGACTGCAGCATTCATCGGTACCTTTTATGTCTTGGTGAAATTTACCGCACCCCTGTTTATTTTTGCTATTGTTTATAACATGGTTAAGACTAGTCAACATCTGTCTTATCTAGAATTTTTGAAAGAAAAGTTTTTTGAACTTGTCGTGCCATATGTGCTTTGGACGACGGCTTATTTATGGCTGTTTCCCGCTGTCCAACAAGGAAAACCTTATACTGACACAGCAACGTTTTTACTGAAATATGTGACGGGGGATGCGGCGCCACACTTATGGTATACGATCATGATGCTGCAGATCCAATTGTTGATGCCGTTTTTTGTCTGGTTAGGCTACAAAGTGTTGACGAAGAAAAAAGCTGTTTGGCCAGTATTGATCGTCGCAACTGCTTTGTATGTCGCTTGGTATGTGTTTTATGATCGCCAAGTTTTTGAAGGACCGCATCATGAAAGCTGGTATTTATTGGATCGGTTTGTCTTTAGCTTTGTGATCTACGGGATCTATGGCGAGGCCGCTTTGATTTATCACGAAACCGTCTATCGCTTCCTATACAAGATTCGCTACGCTTTCTTGCCAGTGGGCTTAGCATTAGGGCTATTATCTGCCAATCATCTGCTACATTATGCAGGTGATCTAAGTTTCGCTCATGCACCGTATTTAAATACATTGCAAAGCTTATATAGCTTAGTATTGATTTTTGCAGTTTTTATGTTTGGGTCAACTATGATCAAAAACAATGCCCCACAGTTAGGGACGTTTAAGTGGCTGTCTACTTATGCGTATCGGACCTATCTTGCCAATGTTTTTGTCTTTCAAGTCTTGTTGCTATGCTTCAAAGATTTGTTGCTGCAACTGCCAATGGGCATCATGATCATCGTCGCTTATTTGGCAACTGCCAGCTGTGGTTTTTTAACAAGCTATGTTTTGCATGTTTTATGGGTAACGATCAAAGGTCAAATCAAAAACTAGAGGAGGAGTTGGATGTTTGCATTAGCTGTAGAAGAAAATTGTCGACGACTCGCCCAATTGGTAGAAGAAGCCTTGATTGCAGAAGTGACATTGTCCCCAAAACCGGGATTAGTGGATGCCATTGATTCAGGTGCCCATCACGATATGGATCAAGCACTCTTTCTGCGATCAGCTCGAGCATTGACGCCATACTTTGAAGAAATGGCCTTGGTGTCTTGGGGAAGCAGCATGTCTCAAGAGTTGCGGGAAGCAATCGCTGCAATCGGTCGGAAGGCAGAACAGGCGATGTTGGTAGCCACTGGTGGCATCAACACCCATAAAGGAGCCATCTGGGCATTAGGCTTGCTCATCAGCGCCGTCAGTAGTCAACTTAGTCGCAAACAGCGGATTTTTTTACCAGAAGTTTTTTCTGACATCCAGCTTCTCACTGCATTTCCTGATCGTGCGCTGATTCAACAAACAGAAAGTCATGGCAAAACTGTTCAAGCCAAATATGGACATCTCGGTGCGTATGGGGAAGCTGCTGCTGGGTTTCCTCATGTTCAAATCGCTCTAGCAGATTACTTTTCTCGGGATTGTTCCAATGAGACCAAAAAAAGACTCCACATGCTGTTGGCGATCATCGCTACGCTGGACGATACGTGTATTTTATACCGCAGTAATCAAGAGGTACTGGCACTGGTTCAGCAACTCGCACAAAAAGCCAATCAGCAAGCGTTGCCGAACCCAGCATTTCATGCACTAGCAGCCTTCTGCCAGTCAGAAAATGTGTCTCCCGGCGGTAGTGCTGATCTGTTGGCTGCCAGCTTCTTTTTATTGTCCATCAACTCGGTTTTACCCGTTAATGAAGGAAAGACCGTTTACCAATAACTCTTTTCCTTAGAAGAAAGGCAACGATTCTTCTAAGGATTTTTTGTTTCATTTTTTCGCTCGATTAAGAAAAATAAAATCTCTTGCTATTTGGATAGTTTAATGATTAGATAATTCTTAGGCACTACTGAAATGCTTCGTTGCTCCATTGCAACGAATAAAGGAGTTACAGATGAAATACTATAATGCTTTTCTTCAAAATCTTGTGTTGCGGCGCTGGACGGTCCTGTTTATGCTTGCGGGCATTCTTTTTTTGTTTCGCAGTATGATGACCATTCTTTTGCTGACCTTTATCTTTACGTATCTGATTTATCGGCTGGTTCTTTTGCTCCATCGAAAAAGCCGACTGCCCATCAAGCTTACGAGCATCCTGACTTACAGCCTGATTGTCTTTATTCTTTATTTAGTAGCAACAAATTATGTTCCCATCATCATCAAACAATCCGTCCAATTAGTCAATTCCGTTGCTGATTTCTACCAACGGACAGACTCTAATAATGAATTGATCGAATATGTCTTGAATTTATTGCAAACCAGCGAATACATCCAGAAATTACAAAGCGGCGTTCTAGTCGTGATCAATTATCTGTATAATTTCGGTGAGTTGGCGTTGACTGTGCTGATCTCCTTTCTGCTTAGTTTCTTCTTTATGATCGATAACAAAAAGACCGTTGCGTTTTCTCGGCTGTTTTTGCAAGGTCGAGGGGCGTGGTTCTTTGAAGATGTTTACTATTTAGGGGCTAAGTTCACGCGGGCTTTCGGAAATGTGATCGAGACGCAGTTGGTGATCGCCTTAGTTAATACAGCGATCACTGTCTTCGCCTTAGCGGTGATGGGCTTTCCGCAGCTGTTGAGTTTGGCGTTGATGATTTTCTTTCTCAGCTTGATTCCTGTTGCTGGTGTGATCATCTCGTGTATTCCATTGACGTTTATTGCCTATTCTATCGGCGGATTTAATGACGTGATCTACATTTTATTCATCATAGTGTTTGTTCATGCGTTGGAATCCTATATCTTAAATCCCCGCTTGATGGCTAATAAAACAGAGATCCCGATGTTTTACACGTTTATTCTCCTGTATCTTAGCGAACATCTCTTTGGCTTGTGGGGCTTGATCATCGGGATCCCATTGTTCACTTTCTTTTTAGATTTAATGAATGTGAAAGAGATTCCGCGATTGCGTAAAAAAACCGATGACACCTTGCAGGACCAATAAAAATGATTGCTGTAAAGGATGGCAATTGATAGAAAAAACCACCTCTGCCGATGAAAGGCGAGATGGCTTTTTTATTTCGCAGCAATTTTTTTCGTAAAGGAGACAAAGCAGATTGCTGAAGAGGGGCTTTGAAATACGCTTGTTGCTGAATACCCCAAAGAATGATAAAAGTGAACCAGCTTGGGTTCTTGCAGGATCGTATTCAAATGTATCGTATCTGTTTGCACGTTCCTTTCAATCAAGGTCATTGCTTGTCTACCGATCCCGCGGTTCTCGTAGGAGGGAAGAAGGGCGATGGAAGATAGCTTCGTCGTATGTTCCTGCTCAACCGTCAGTTTTAGAAAGCCCACGGTTTTCTGAGCGGTCATGATTAAATAATAAGTGGTATTCGACGCAGAAAACTTTGCGTTTAGCTTCTCGAAACTTTGTAAATAGGGAGAAGTTTCTTTGTCTTGATAACGGAGAAAGAGTGGTTTGAAGGCCGCTTTTTGTATCAAGTAGATTGAAAGCAGATCGGAAAGCTTCGCTTCTTTAAGCTGAATGAGCATGCACACCTCCATAAAAAATCAGACATCATTTATTGAAAGACATTGATTCGGCTTAGCAGATCCTGATGGAAAAGCCATCGATTAGCAGTCTTTCATTGGCTCGTTTCTGTTTTGATCCTTCCCTCAACCACAGGTTCACAAACGAAGAGATCCGCAGGGGTTCGTGCCGTCGTTGTTTTATTGAAAAAGATCATTTATCGATGTCACTAAGTCGTCATAGGTTTGACCGGTAGCGATTGCATAAACGGAAAGCAAAAAGACGAGTGCTGCTGCCAGCACGTAAAAAATACGGAGGCGATAGCCGTCACCTGTCCGACGATTTTTTACAAAAGTAAAAACCGTCACAGCTAGATAAGCGAAGGTCAATAAACAAATAAGATACGTAATAATTTCTGGAGTCATAAGCGTTTTCCTTTCTTTTTTTTGTTTGTATAAAAATATACTCAATAAATATAATATAACCATTTCGATACCGTCAAAGAAAGCGCTCAATTTTTGATACAAAAAACTGACCGAGTGGTAGCCACTGGTCAGTTCTATTCAAAAACGATGGGGCATGATCTTAATTGTCTTTTTTTTCCGCATCTAGCAAGCTTCTTAGTTCATCTGCTAAAGCGATACAGGCAATACTATCCGTTAAGGACATCAGGGGATTTTCGAGTTGTCCTTGTGCAAGAGCGGTATGAACTGCTTGAATCTCCGAATGGAAATCATCGATCTCGTACCCAATATCATAGACCATGTCCTCTTGGTCAATCGTCACGGTAAAAGAAGCGGGGCGATGGAAGTTGGGGATCGTGATTTTCCCTTTTGTTCCTTGTAATTCCGCCACCGTCTCTTTTGTTTGGTCAAATCCAGTCTCAATCACTGCAACAAAGTCTTCACTGACAAAGCGTGCTTCAACGTAGGTATCAACCCCAGTTTCATAAAGGCTGTAATCGATCAATTCGGCAGTTAAATTTTCTGGTGAAAAATCTTGGATAAAGGCTAAGTTATAGATCCCCATATCCAGTAAAGCACCACCTTGTTTTGGCAGATAATGATAAGAACTGCCTTCGACTGGTAAATGGCGGCGAAAAGTAGTCGTAACACTGGTCAGCTCGCCGATATAACCATCATCCACAAGTTCTTTTAGTTTGCGATACGCCGGCGTGAAGCGCGGTTTCATAGCTTCCATAAAGAAGGCTTCGTGTGCTTGGGCTTGTTTTTGTACATCGCGCATTTCTTGTGCAGTCAAGGTTGCTGGTTTTTCACATAAAACAGCTTTTTTCGCTTGAAAGGCTCTGATGATCCATTCATAGTGATACAAATGCGGCAAAGCAATATAAACGACATCGATAGTTGGATCATCTAATAGGTTTTGGTAGTCATCAAAGACGGCATCACACGGAAATTTTGCTTGAAACGCTTGCGCTTTTTCCATCGTACGACAAGCAACCCCATAAAGCTGGGCGTCTTGAAAATTTTCTAAACTTGCAGCAAAGCGATTGGCGATATTTCCGGCACCAATAATTCCCCAATTGATCATTTCATTTCCCTCTTTTCTTCAGTTGACGGGTATTCTGAGAGAATCCCTGATTCCAAAACAGTTTGTTTTTTTCTTAACTCGACAATATTTTTTTGGTATTCTTTGGCATACAGCAATGCAAACAGTGAATCTAAAATATACTCAAAGGCGACCTGTGAAGAAAAGGTGCCGACTTTGAGAAAATCACGTTCATCATGAGAAGCGATGATCGCATGGGTCGCTAATGGGATGATTTTCGCATGGGCGTTTCCAGAAATCACGATCACTGGTACGCCGACATCACGAAAGTGCTGCATGATTTTTTCGTATTGCGTATTTTTCCCACGGTAGGTAATAAACACGGCACAATCATTTTGCGTGACGTTCGATGCATTCCACGCATCATCCCCATATTCATCAGCTACGATCAGATACTTATTGATTTTGACCAACTTATTTTGAAAACTTCTTGCTCGGATCTGAGAATCGCCGCGAGCAAATAAGAAAATCCGTTGCGCAGCTTCCAACGATTGCACCACTGCTTCCATCATTTCTGGAGCGACCTGAGCATGGGTTTTGTGGATCGAGTTGATCGTTAGATCGGCCATTTTTTTCAAAATGTCAGGTGTTTGATCCTTAGGCGAAAAGGGAAAATTCGCGTCAACAAAGGTTGGGTTGAACATCTGATTATGGGCAATTTCAGCCAGACCTAAGCGAAAACTTTTAAATCCTTCATACCCCATCTTTTTGGCTAGACGAATGACGGAAGAGTGGGATGTGTATGTATGCTTGGCGATGACTTCAATCGTCAACGAAGGCACATCATTGATATTTTGCAAAATATAATCGGCAATCCGTTTCTCCGTATTGGTCAATCCTTCTTGAAGCCGTAATTTATCTCCTAATAACATCAAACCACCTCTTTCTAATCATAGCCTAGGACAAAGAAAACCAAAAGCAAAAACTGTACCTTTTTGTCAATTTGGTAAAAATGTTCAGAACCACTCAGCAGTTTGCGAAAAAGTCTGGTCAAAAGAACCTGTTTTTGGCAAAAGACTTCTCATTTCGAAGGATATCAGCAATAATCAAGCTATCAATTCATAGGAGGCGTTACAATGTTAACTATCGCATATCTCGGAAACGGAAAAAGCACCAATCGCTACCATCTGCCTTTTTCAACCAAGCTGCAGGATAAGATCAAAGTAAAGACGATCTATTCACCAAGCGGAAAGCTGACCTGGCCAACACTAGAAGGTGTTCATTACACCTCTGACTTAGAGGATATCTACCGTGATCCTGAAATTCAATTAGTTGTGGTCACGACCCCCAGTCATTTGCATTATGAATTAGGCAAGGATGTCTTGCTTCATGGGAAAAATGTCTTGATCGAAAAACCTTTTACGGAAACTTCGGCACAAGCAAAGGAATTGTTCGCACTGGCGCAGGAGAAAGGCTTGTTTGTGCAATGCTATCAAAATCGCCGCTTTGATTCCGATTTTTTGACCACGCAAAAAGTGATCGAAAGCGGCGTGCTCGGAGATCTCTTAGAAGTAGAGATGCATTATGATTATTTTCGTCCAGAGATTCCACGGTCAGTGACCGAATTTTCATTGAATACTAGCTACTTGTACGGACACGCTTGTCATACACTGGACCAAGTGATCTCCTATTTTGGACAACCAGACGATGTCCATTATGAGGTTCGGCAATTGCTTGGAAAAAATCGCATGAATGATTACTTCGATTTGGATCTGTTTTATGGTCGAATGAAAGTCTCAGTCAAATCTAGTTACTTCCGATTAAAAGAGCGGCCTAGTTTTGTCGTTTATGGCGAAAACGGCGTTTTTGTAAAACAAACCAAGGATCGACAAGAAGAGCATCTAAAACAGTTTTATCTCCCAGATCATGCCGATTTTGGGATCGATTTGCCAGAGCACTATGGCACACTAACTTATATGGATGCTAACGGGAACTACCATGAAGAAAAAGTCATCTCTGAAATTGGTGATTATAGCCGTGTGTATGAGGGCGTCTATGAAACGATCATCCATGGCAAAGAGAAAATCGTGAAAGACGAAGAAACGATTTTACAAATCGAAATGTTAGAAACAGGCATCAATCAAGTGATCACTGAGTCATAAGGCAGAGTGATTATGGGGCTTTTGACAAACAAAGCGCCTGAAGGCATCAACTGACTCAACGTAAAGGAGTTGATCCGAATCGAACCTTCAGAAATCCTGCAAGAAGAACAGCAGCTGCAGTTTGCTCATTTTGACAATGACCTCGCATTGCGGTTGGTTATTGCCATCGATCAGTACGTTAAAAGGAACTACCCGAAGCCGGTAGGGATCAAAGTTGTTCATCAGGGCTTGCCGATCATTCGATTTTTAATGGCAGGGCGAAAAGAGAGCCCTTGGCTTGAAAGAAAAGAACGAACGGTACTAGTAAAGCGGGCATAGTTCACTATACGTCTATGCGCAAAAAGATAGAGATATACAATTTGCTAAATGGGCACAAGACGAACATTATGCAATTTGTGGTGGTGGTTTTCCAATTATCGAAGACAGAAATGTCACGGGTGCTATCTGTGTGTCAGGTTTGGCCCATTTAGAGGATCATAAAGTGATCACCGAAGTATTGAAACAAATGATCCAAGAAGATAGAAAAGGGGAAGCAAGATGAACTTAGCGATTTTAGGGGCAGGCATGATCGTCCATGATTTTTTGACGGTGGCAGGGGATGTCCCGCAGCTTGAACTGTCCGCTATTTTTGGGACAGAAAATGATTTAGAGAAAATGAATCACTTAAAACAGCAATACGGGATTCAAACCGTCTACACAGAGTTAGGGGCATGTTTGGCGGATCCATCCGTTGACACCGTGTATGTCGCATTGCCCAATCATTTGCATTATTCCTTTGCCAAAGAAGCGATCCTCGCTGGCAAACACGTCATTTGTGAAAAGCCATTTACGTTGCAGACACGAGAATTAGTAGAATTAACAGAATTGGCTGCTGCCCACGAAGTGCTTTTGATGGAAGCAATCACGAATCAGTATTTAGCCAACTACCAAGGAATCAAAGCGCAGCTTGAAACATTGGGAGAGCTGAAAGTGATTGAATGCAACTATTCGCAGTATTCTTCTCGTTATGATTTATTCAAAGAGGGAACCGTTTTACCTGCATTTAACCCGAAAATGGGTGGTGGGGCATTGATGGATATCAATATCTATAATATTCATTTTGTCGTCGGGCTTTTAGGAAAACCAAAAAGCGTCCGCTATTTCGCTAATGTCGAAGAGGGGATCGATACTTCTGGCATGCTGTTTTTAGACTATGAACAAACAAAAGTCGTTTGTATCGGCGCCAAAGATTCGACAGCGACGATTCGCTCAACGATCCAAGGAACGAAAGGATCGATCATCGCCAATGGGCCGACGAATATGCTTGCCAGCTATGACGTTGAACCGGTCAATGGGGCAAAAAGCCATCAGGATCGAAGCGTTCACGGTCATCGTATGTTTGAAGAATTTGCCCGTTTTGCACAAGCCATTCACGAAAATGATCACGCCTTTGTCAAGGAACGCCTTGCCCATAGCAAGCTGGTGATGGAAGTAGTGGAAAAAGCATTGGCAGATGCCCAGATCGTATTAGGATAATCGCATAAATGAGGAAAGACACCAGCTTCTTAGAAAAGTTGCTGGTGTCTTTGTCTGTTGTCTTATTTTTTCTTCTTTAAACTCAATAAGGTTAGTGGGATACCCAAGGTGAGGTAGCCGACAATCGTCATCAAACAGACCACCAGCCAAAAGTTATCTACTGCTAGAAATGCAATCAGGCCATATGCCACCAGAATCGAGAGAAAATAGAAAAGAAAGAGCTGAAAAAAACGTTTAAAACTCACAGTCATTCATTCTCCTTTGTCGTTAAACTGACAAGAAAAGTATACCACATCAAACGCAACTTCAAGGGCTGATTGTGATCATTCGTAGGAGCCGCAAAAGGCGAATTGTTTTGTCGGCTGACCGTGATTCGCTATACTTGAAGGGAAGAGAAAGCGCAGGAATATTTTTTTTAGGAGAAGGAGGAGACAGATGGAAAAGGTGGATGTACTGATTATCGGAGCGGGTCCAGCTGGAACGGCTGCTGCCTACGGGTTAAAAGCCAAAGGAAAGACAGTGGCGATCGTTGAAGCCGATTTATGGGGTGGCACGTGCCCCAACCGCGGGTGCGATCCAAAAAAACTACTGATGCGAGGCGTAGAAGTCAAAACAGAGGCGAAACGTATGCAAGGCAATGGCGTTCAAGGGCAGGTATCCATTGAATGGCCGGCACTGATGGCGTTTAAGCGCTCGTATACTGACCGGGTGCCGGAGTCAACCAAACAAGGGTTACTTGCAGAAGGAATCACTACTTACTACGGACAAGCCGCTTTTCGTGATGCCCATACGGTCGTCGTGGACGCAGAAGAGATTCAAGCAGAAAAAATAATTATTGCGACAGGACAGCGTCCAGCCGTACTGCCAATCGTCGGCAAGGAGCATTTACAAAGCAGTACTGATTTTCTTTCCTTTGAAAAGATGCCAGCAACGATTGCTTTCATAGGTGCTGGGTATATTACTTTCGAATTGGCAATGATCGCTCAAGCAGCAGGTGCTGAAGTGCATGTGATCCATCATAATGATCAGCCGCTAAAAGGATTTGATGCTGAATTAACCGCAGAAATGGTTCGTTCAATGCAGGACCAAGGCGTTTCGTTCCACTTTAATCAGAACACGCAGCGAATCACGAAAGAACAAAACCACTATACGATCCAGACACAAGCATTGTCTCTAACCGTAGAAGCAGTGATTGGTGCCACGGGACGCAGACCCAATAGCGATCAGCTGCAACTGGAAAAGGCAGGAGTAGAAACGTCAAAACAAGGGATCTTAGTAAATGAGTTTTTGCAGACTAGTCAAAGACACATCTATGCAATCGGGGATGTGCTAGCGAAAAAGCAGCCCAAACTGACGCCTGTTGCCAGCTTTGAAGCCGCCTATCTTGTCGAGCATATAGATGATCAGAAAACACCCATCCGCTATCCGTTGATCCCTACGCTGGTTTTTGGTGCGGAAAAACTGGCAAGAGTCGGAATCAGTGAGCAAGAGATTGCCGATCATGCCTCAGAGTATCATAGCGAGGTGATGGATCTTTCTTCTTGGTATACCTATCGACGAATCAATGATCAAGAGGCAAAAATCAAATTGGTTTATGACACATCTGATACCATCGTTGCTGTCACGATTGTTTCTGCATTGGCGGATGAGTTGATCAACCACTTTGTTTTTGTGTTGGAGAATCAGCTATCGAAAGAAGCGCTGGCCCAAATGATTTTTGCCTACCCAACACCTGCTAGCGATTTGTCCTATTTTCTATAAATAATCAAACAAGCCTGCGCTAGTTTCCGCTAGCACAGGCTCTAAATTATTATGTCCGTATTGACTATAGTCCGTGAACCTTAAATGAACCTTAAAGTTAGACTGATATTCATTTAAGCAATGTCTTTGTTTTCTAGTAACCCTAGGTCTAGGCTTTTTTTGACAGTCGGCGGACAGCTGCAATCAGTAAGATCGATGACAAGAAGAGTCCGACCAAATAGATGATGAAAATAAAATCCGGCTCATAGTGCCGATAATTGAATATTTTTACCATAAAAAAGAGAACCGGGATCGCTGCAATAAGGGTTGATACGAAACGTTTCCGCCATTGTATGAAAAACGATCAAATCACTAGAAAAAGACAAAACGGGATCCAAAAGACCAAATGTCCGATAAGTTCGATTTTTCACACCTCCTAGCAAGTAAAATCATCATAACGTTTCTTCCTAAAAAGCAAGCGTGAAGGAAAAAATAATCCCATTAGGCATGTATGAAATTATGAGTGGAGTCTTCTGAAAAGTTCACAAGAAATCTGAGAATTTCAAAAGGAAATGAAAAAACGAACGGTTAGGAATATCCCAATAGTCCGAGACGAAAAATACCTCTTGCAGCATTCATTTTGACTTGAATCCTGCAAGGGGTACTCTTTTTTAGAAAATCTGGTGCTTTATTCAATTGATATAAAAGAAATGCCTAGGAAGGAGCAGCAGTCCTTTTTTATGGCAAGATGTTCTTACTATAAAAAAGGGAAATGACTATACCAATGTCCAACAGATCCTTATAATAAAATCCTTTCAGTGGGCCAATGTGTAAGAAAAATCCGAGAATCATTAATACAAACAGCAGCAGGAAAAGCAGGTTGAAAGCGGTCATCAAGCGAAAACTGAAATGCCAATTACTCAGGAAATACTGATATTTCGCTGCTCGGTAAACTTTGTTTTGAATCGGAATTTTCTTGAGTGCAGGGATCGATTCATGATAGGACGTAAATAATTCGTAGTCTTTTTTCGTCAGTACTTCTGAGAAAATGTGCGTCCCTGCCTGAAAGTCGAAATAGCCCCAATGGAATTGTTCTTTATCCTCTGGTGATTCGTGCTTCATCAGCTTTCTTGGCTTGATCGTGAACGCCTTGATGGTCTCATAGGGGTAACTGAAATAGGTGTTACTTTCTAAATAGTCGATGATGACCAGAAAAAGCATGCGGGTTTCTGTGAAAACTAACAAACGATTGCCGCGGGTATCATGAAAGATGTCACGGTATGCTTTTGCTTTCTCGGTTGTTGCATAGGCATAGGCACCAAGTCCTTGATTGGCGAAGGCGAGGTTTCCATCTGGCGTCAAAGGCAGATAGCCAAGAATCGTTTCGTCTTTTGCTAAAAGCGTCTGAAGCTCCTCTAATAGATCTTGCAAGAAAACATATTGTTTGGACAGCTCGAAAGTTGTTGCTTTTACTTGTTCAGATATCTTTGTCAGTGAATTGTTTTCATTTAAGACTAACTGTTTAAAATCCATCGATAGTCATCCTTTCTTTTAAGCGTTTGCGGCCACGGGAAAGACGATTGTAGATTGCTGAGACATTTAAGTCCGTCTGCTCTGCGATGGTTTCGGGTGACTCTTGGTAAAAATAGTAGAGCAGAAAAATCCTTTGATCGAGGGCTTCAAGGTCTTCAATAAAGCCCAAAAAGGTTTCCTTTGTCAAAGGTGATTCTTCAATAGCTAGTTCCTGCTCATCAACAGGTTTTTCTTCCAGTGAGCGCTTGTTCAACTTCCGCTTGTGGTCAATCGCACGACTACGACTGATCAAAAGCAGCCAAGTAATCAAGCGGCTTCTTTCTGGTTGGTACGCAGCAATCTTTTGCCAAACCTCGTAAAAAACTTCGTTCGCTACATCTTGGCGCTCGCTCACTTCATGCGGTTGGGAGAGGACACTATGAATCGTCCTCAGCATGCTATCACCATAAACAGCTAACAGTTCTTCTAAGCCGGCATAGTCTTTCTTTTTGATTCGTTCAATGATTTCTTCATCCTGCACCTTCTTCACCCCTTCACACTATATACGAAGAATGTTTGCCTTTTCTATCAGAAAAAGAAAAAAACCTCTGTTAACGAGGTTCATGTTCTTTGGCCAGAAGATCTGTTGCCAAGCGCTGGGCCAAATATTCCCAAAGAATGCCGCCAAAAAAAGCGCCTATCATATAAAGAATGACTGCTTGCAGCTCCAATGGATTATTTGCTAGCCAGAAAGAAAATAGCGAGCCGATGATGAATAGGTAGCTGCCAAAAAGCACTTGCCGCCACGAGCGTTTTTTAACAAACTTGCTAATGAGAAAGGTTGAAAGGATCATCAAGAGAATTTGGATGAATGCCAGCGAAGGCAAAAGTGCAAAGTCAGAAACAACCATTTCCCAAAATTGTTGAATCAAGAAAAAGAAAGCAAAGAGAATGAGCCCGCTTGATAATGTACTAAGCCGCAAGGAAGATATTTTTTTTCGCATTGGTTTACTCCTTGAAAGGTTTTCTTTATTATAGCAAATTTTTAATTAAATAATGTAAAAAGATGAACGAGAAGATCTGCAAAAAAACTTCTCCTACATGTGCCTACTTTTAGTATACTTGAAAGAAACGAGTGGATGGACTCGATACATAAGGAGGATTTCATGCCAACGATTCTTTTTGCGCCTGCGGTATTCAACTTGGCTGAAACGACAAGGATGATCGAAGTCGCTAAACAAATGCAAGGAAATCACCACTGCGAGTTCTTTGGTTTTTCAAAAACCTTTGCTTCACTTATCACTGAAAGTGGCTTTACGTACCATTTGCTGACGCCGACTCTGACAGAAAAACAAGAGGAACAGATCATAAAATTAGATCAACTACGCTCAATCAAAAATCCCTTCACCAAAGAGATGGTTGCCGCGCGTATTCTGAGCGAACAAAAGCTGATCGATAAACTTGCTCATCAGGTCATTGTAACTGGATCGAATGTCACGATCTTTCTATCTGCTCGCAGCAAACAGATTCCCTTAGTCTTCGTAAAACCCTATGCGATGAGCGATCCCTTTTTTCGATCAGATAGCGCATTTATCCCTTCTAGTTTGCGTTTCTTCGGACCGCTAAGGAAACCACTTTGGTATTGGATAAGAAAACAATTGGTAAAATCCCGCTGGATGCCCCGAGCATTCAAACACGCTGCTCAAACAGAAAAACTTTTTATGCCTGAAACGAGCTTACGAATGATGGACGCTGATTTAAATCTCATCACCACTCCTGATTTATTTTTAACGAAAGAGCAGCTGCCAGAAAATTATCAAATCGTTGGGCCGATTTTTGCGAAGCTCGGGTCTTCTTTACCAGACGAAGTGTTGACTTTTATTCAACAAAAGCGGCGGGAAAGAAAACGAATCGTTTATTTTGCGATGGGCAGTTCGGGGAATCCGCGCATGGTGCGAAAAATCTTAACTTTCTTGCGAAACCGTTCGGAACTAGCGATCATTGCTCCGGTTACACATCTACTCAAGGGGAAACACAACGACTCAGAGAATCTGTTCTTGACCGAATATCTACCAAGTCATTTATTGCATGAGCATATCGATTTTTCTTTTATCCATGGTGGGGAAGGGACTGTTCAAACAGCTTGTGCATCTGGGAAGCCGTTTATCGGAATTGGGATGCACTATGAGCAATGCTGCAATATTCAGTACTGCGTGGCGTATGGCAATGCAATCGCACTGACAAAACCCTTAACTGAGAAAAAGCTGGAAGCTGCCCTGACTGAGGTTGGTGCTCCGAAGATTTGCCAACAAGCCTATCAGTTAAAGAAGGATTTCCCGGCAAATGGTCCTCAGAAAGCGATGCAGGAGATTGAACACTTTTTAGAAAAAAAACAATTTTTCTAAATTTTTCTTTTAAAAAAAGAGCGATTATCATTGAGATAATCACTCTTTTTTAATAGAGATCTACTAGCATCAGCAAGCCTGGGACCCACGTAGTGAAGATACCACAAGCGATCGCAAAATAATGAATCTTACGACCAAAGTTTACCTTCACGATCGTATCCAAAAAGCCGCAAAACCATAACGCTCCCCATGTTAACCAAATCAATGCAAAGAGGGGATCTTGCTCCCATTGCCAAGAGACCCAAGCAAAAGGTAAGGTATTGATGGCTACGAATAGTGCGAAAATCCCATAAATACGTAGATCTAAATCAAAAAGGTAAATGATCCCTACCAACAAATACGTGAAGGCAAAGAGAAAGCCAGTGCCTGCTTCTTAATAAGCGCCTTGAAGCATATAGATTAGATTGATAATAAAAGATAACGTACCTGTAAAAAGATTGATCAAAGCAAGTGAGCGGTAGTCAATGTGAAGTAAGCTGCCCCAGCCATTGATTATCAAAGTAATTCCTACAAAAAATAAACCGATCCCTAACATAAAATCCTCCTTTACTTAAATTTAGAATAACAAATTCTAAGAAAAAATAATAGCTCTATTTATTTTTATGTCAATAAAAAGGAAAATAATTTTGAAAATTGCTATTTTTTGCTGCTAAATTTAATAAAATCAATACCAAAGAGCGCTGCTAGCCGATGCTTTTCTCGTTAAGGAGAAAATTTCAGCGTATAAAAAGAACTTTTACTCGTTGGAAGAAGGGGAAAAGAGACAGATCAATAGATTTTCAGTGTATTGATCGGACAAAAAGCAGACCAGGTAGCAGTTTATCGGTTTTTACGAATTTGCAGCAGTGAAGACTGTTTTGCGGAAAGGAGGACTTATGCCTAGAAAATATCGAATCTTACTTTTCATTGATGAATATATGCAAGCTCAAGGTTGCGCACCTACCATACGAGAAATCTGTGCCAATGAAGAAATAAAAACGACCTCTTTGGTTTATCGTCATTTGCTGCGTCTCGAAAAAAGAGGCCTAATTTACCGAGCTTATCGCTTTAAGTCACGTTCGGTTCGTTTTACAGACGAAGGGAAGGCCTATGTCAAAGCGTTGCGACAAGCACTTTTAGCAGACGAAAAACAAACGCATGGCAATGAAGAATAGCTTAACACCAAAATAAAAAAGCCTCTAGGCTTTTTTATTTTGGTGCACGGTAGTCAGCAGCTTCCGCTTCAGCGATCGTTTTGAACCATTCTTTCGGATTCGTCGTATCATCATAGTATTTAGATCCTGGCAAATGATAGATGCCGCTTCTTGATCCTTTGATCAAACCATTTCCTTGTTGATCGACATATTCTTTCTGTTTCTCCTCTGTTTCACTGTTTTGAGAAGTGGCTGTTGTCGTGTTGTTCTCACTACTTGTAGCATTCTCCTGTTGCGTCATATCTTCGTTTGAAATCTCGCTGCTGCCATCCGCATAGTTGATCGTGACACCATCTTGGATGTTGAAGATATAATAGTTGAATTGGATCGTATCGTCGCCAATAGATTGGGCTTGCATCTGTACCCCACGGGCAACCAGCTCGTCATCACGATAGATTGGAGTGACAGAATATCGAACATAATGGTTTTTGTCTTGCTTGAGATAGTAGTTGATATCCATTTCTAAGCGCAACATCTCTGGATTGTTCAATTGACTAGTTCCCGTGATCAAATTCTTCCAGTTTGCATTTTCGCCAGCTAAAGCAAACCCAATCAAATGCGTCCGATTATATAAATATTTCCCATTGGGGAGCTGTTTATTACGCCAGCCTGTCGGTTTCACGCTGGAGATATCGCCACGTTTTTCCGTAGGCATTAAGGATTGATTCAACATTGCTTCAGCCGAAGTCGCTCGATTGAGGTGGTCAAGGTCGCCGTATGCTTCCCAGGCACCATTTTCAAGTGAAAGGTCGTCTTCTGAAAACTCAGGGATGTTTTGATTGACTTCAATTGTTTGGGTGCCTTGGTAGGTTAGCTGTGCCAATTCGTCTGCGCGAATATCTTTAGCAGAAGGGGTGCTTACCTCTGATTGTTGCGTTTCCTGCTTTGGAAATAGGTCATTGTTTTGTAGGAAACCAAAGCCAACTGCTGCGAGTGCGAGAAGCGCAGTGACCGATCCAATCAATGTTTTTTTCTTTGCCATCTCTTTATTGCCTCTCTTTTCATTGATATAGGTTTAGAATAAACGGTGAGTAAAAAAATCACAACTAGTTTATCATACCATTTGCGGGGGATGTTTTACAGCGTCTGCTAGCTTCTTTTGCCTTTTGTTCTTGACAAACTTCAGTCAATTTTCTTTACAAGCGACGTCCTTTAAAAGAATTTTTCGTCTGCGAGTGATATTTTTCATAATTTAAAAAAACTATGTGATATAATGAATAAAGTTGCTGCTCTATCCCTTTGATGCTTGTTTTAATAACAGTCATCTCCAGCTGCGGAACAAACTTTCAGCTGTCTAGCAGACAACGTTCAAACGAAAGAAAACTGGACAATTTTCTGAACGATTGCCTTTCTTTCTTTGACCAAAATTATAGGAGAAGGAGTGTATCCCATGAACCAGCAAGAAACCATCTTACATTATTTAAATAAGAAAGACTCTGAAAAGTTAAAAGAACTCGTATCAGGAATGGAAGAGCTGCCGCTATTACAATTATTCAGCAACTTATCCGCGGATGAAAAAGTGATCGTTTTCCGACTGTTACCGAAAGACAAAGCCCTTATCCTGTTTGAAGATTTGACACCAGCTACCCAACAACACTTATTACGCTCTTTCACCGATGAACGAGCAACCGAATTTGTGAATGAGATGGCGCCAGATGTTCGTGTACGGCTTTTAGATGAGTTGCCAGCGACCGTAACACAAAAACTTTTACAATCGTTGGCGCCTGATGAACGAGCTGCAACAAACCTCTTACTAGGGTATGAAGCCGAAACTGCGGGCCGCTTGATGACACCGGAATTCATTACATTGAAAAAAGATATGACAGTCAATCAAGCATTGGAAAAAGTGCGAATGCAAGCCAAAGAAAAAGAAACGATCTATACGCTTTATGTTACTGATCAAACGAAAACGTTAGAAGGTGTTTTGTCGCTGAAAGATCTCTTAATAGCACAAGGGGATCAACGCATCAGTGAGATCATGTCCCAAAAAGTTATTTATGTGACCACTGACACCGACCAAGAAGAAGCAGCCCGTTTGCTAAATGAACTAGATATCATTGCGCTGCCAGTCGTAGACAAGGAATCAAGAATCGTTGGGATCATTACCGTCGATGACGCGATCGATGTCATCGAGTTGGAAACAACGGAAGACATGTTTAATGCCGCTGGTTTGGTCGATGTCGCCTCCAACGAAGCAGACCGTAGTAATGTTTTGATCAATGGCAGCCTGTGGCAAATCTGGAAAGTCCGCTTGCCATTCTTAGTGATCACTTTAGTGGCTGGACTTTTAGCTGGGGTCGTCATTGATGAATTTGAACAAACGATAGAGTCGGTGGCAGCCGTTGCGATTTTTATTCCTTTGATCATGGATATGGGTGGAAACGTTGGTACACAATCCTCTACTGTATTTGTTCGGGGGATGTCGTTAGGGCATATTGATCTTTCAACCTTCACCAGACATTTCTTTAAAGAAGTTTGGATCGGTTTGAGTCTAGGCTTGATCGTCGGGATCATCTCTGGAACCGCTGCTTCACTTTGGCAAGGGATCCCAATGTTAGGGGTCGCTGTTGGGATTTCATTAGTTTTTGCTATGACCTTAGCGGCAGCACTTGGCTTTTTAGTCCCGTTTGTACTTATTAAACTAAACATCGACCAAGCAGCCGGTTCGGCACCGATCATCACCTCGATCAAAGATATTGCTGGCTTGTTTATCTACTTCGTTTCAGTAAATGTTCTTTTGGGTCATTTGCTTTAGCATACTGTCCGTTCCAGTGGTATAATAAAGCGACATCACATGATGAGCACAACATAGAAAGGGGAAATGTCCTATGACAAATCAAATGAAGCAACATCAACTCGGAGGTTTCTCTTTTTAAGTGCGGCCTCCTAATTAACTGGAGGGAAATCATGGAAAAACAAGGAATCGTGGTCTTTCAGGCTAAGGATATCGCAAAAGTCCGCCTGACTACAGGAGAAGAATGTTTAGCAACCGTTTCAGGAAAATTTCGTCAACAGGCACGAGCGCCAAAGGATTATCCTATTGTTGGCGATTTTGTCCAAGGGCAGGTGTATGATCAAGATCATTTCTTGATTGATGCTTTGCTCCGACGAAAGAGTTTTTTACAACGAAAAGTAGCCGGAAATCGGACGGATGAACAAGGGATCGCTGCGAACATCGACATGGTTTTTATTGCTACTAGTGCCAATGAAGAGTTTAATTTCGCTCGGTTAGAGCGCTTTGTCACGATCGCTTGGGACAGTGGCGCTAACCCAGTGATTCTCTTGACCAAAGCCGATCAAGTCACAGCTGATGAAAAAGCAGAGCTGTTGCAAGCATTAAACGATGCTTTTGGTGTGAAAGCATTCGCTACTTCTATTTATGAACCGAACGAATTGCTGACAGAAGCCTACTTTTCAGACGGAAAAATCAGTGCATTTATCGGTTCGTCAGGCGTTGGGAAGTCCAGCTTATTAAATCAGCTCATGGAGCAAGCCGTTCAAAAAACCAATGACATACGAGAGGATAGTCGAGGACGACACACGACGACGAGTCGCCAGTTGTTCACACTGCCCTCTGGCGCAATGATCATCGATACTCCTGGCATGCGGGAAGTTGGCATCAGTACCGTTCGGTCAGCTTCGATCGAGCAATCCTTTGAAGCGATCAGTCAATATGCTGAAGGTTGTTTCTTCAGAGACTGTCAGCATGAAACAGAACCGAAATGTGCGGTAAAAGCAGCTATTGCTGCCGGTGAGCTTTCAGAAGTAGCCTTCGCTCGCTATCGCAAAATGGAAAAAGAGCTGGCGTATTTGAAACGAAAAGAACAGATCAAAGAAATGAAAAAATAATAGTTAGCACTCCTTTCTATAAGAGGAGTGCTTTTTTGTACGTGTCAAGAGCGCCTTGTTGAGTAAAGAAGAGGAGAGCCGCAGCCAATGTTCTTGTGTTTTCATGAAAAGGCGGCCAATTTCAAAGGGCACTACATGCTAAGTGGTTGAACTAAACTAAGATCGCCTGCCTGGTTACAAGCTGTCGTCAAGAAAAGCAGGATAAAAAAACACAGTGGGGTGTTGTCCCACTGTGTTTTGAGCAATGATTTGCCCCTGCCAAGGTATTTCTAGTATAAAGCGTTGATTCTTAAATAGCAACTCGAAAAAAACGCCTCATTCAGCAGAGCGCAGAATTTTCGTCATGGCTTTTCCTTTCGCCAATTCATCGATCAGTTTATCTAGGTAACGAATTTCTTGAACTATTGGCTCTTCGATCTCTTCTACCCGAATCCCGCAAATCACACCAGTAATCTGTTTTCGTGCAGGATTGAGCTGAGGGGCTTGCTTAAAAAAGCGTTCAAAAGAAATATCATCAGCCATCTGTTGGAGTGTTTCTTGGTCATACCCAGTCAGCCAGGTAATAATCTGATCTACTTCTTCTTTTGTCCGATTTTTCCGTTCTACTTTGGCAATATACAGAGGATAGACTTTCGCAAAACTCATTTGGGTAATCTTTTGATTTTTCATGATAAACTCCTTTAGTCTTTACACAAAGTATACTTCATTTTTTTCTTTTTGCCGAGATTTTCAACGTTTGTTGTGTGCCAAAATAGGCGAGGGGACTAAAGGATGATTTTTTCTTCTTGTTCACGAAACCCCAATACCTTTTGTCGTGACTCGCCATCCCAATAGAGCAAGTCCAAATTCTTATGCAGCATTAGCTGTGTATATAATTCTTTCAGAGTCAGAGCAGGCTTTTTGGGTTCGAAAAATAAAATCAATTGGTTATGACTATCTTGTGCGATCGTCGTAAAAGGAATCAGGTTTTCTTTGTAAGTTAAATAAATTCCTTGGTAATCTGCAGCACTCGACGACGTTGTCAGTGCTGTCAAGAGGTCTCTTGCTCTCATAGTGAACCCGCCTTTACTGTTTTTTGTCGATAGGCATCGATATCCAACATGATTTTTGTTTTGCCGTACACCGTATACTTTTGCACCACGAATTGGTGGCGCTTATTCCAATAGCCACCCACAGTTAGAAACATGCCCTCATCAACATCCCCTAAAAAATTCAAACTGTGCTTCGCAATCAAACAGTTGGTGGTGCCTAGTGTAAAGCGGACCAAAGGGGAGGGGGCAAAGGAGACGATCCTTATTTTTGAGACAGCGCCTTTTTGTGTTTGCATCAGGTATTCCTCCTTTAGTAAGTAGTAAAAAGCGGATCATTCGTTGAGATCAAACCATTTTTTCTCTTCATAAAAAGCAACATGACGAATCTCATCATAATGGATTTTTTCTGTGGTTTCTCCCGTCAAATAAATGCCCAATGGGTCGTATCCGCTGATTTTTCCGACAATATCTGGGGGATAGCCGCCTTCTTCATTGACTTCTTCTCGTTGGATCGCCACAGTTACGTTCTTTTTCATTGCTTCGAATAAACATTGATTGATTTCTTCCGTTGTGAGTGACGGCTTAGGCGGACAATCAAACGTGCGTGTCGGCTCTTCTTCAATTTCAGTTGTATGCTCAGATAAAAAGAATCCTTGCCACTTTAGCTTTTTCCGATCTTCATATGGTTGTAGCATACCCATAGCAATCACCTCTTATCTATATAATACAAACATACGTTCTCTTTTGTAAAGCGAACAGATTTTTAAATTTCTGATTCTTCTATGAAACATCTAAAAAGTGCATCAAACAAGGAGATAGTGGCGGGCATCGTTTTTTTATACTATATATGTTATAATTTATCCTGAAGGAATCATGAACGTTTTAGAAAATAGCTGGCGAAAAAGGAGAATAGTATGTCTGGATTAATCATGGTCCTGCTTACGATCTACTTTGCAAGTAGGAAAGATAAAGAACAGTGGCTTTTTGATCGCAAACGATTGACTATTCTGGCGCTTATGTTTGTGATCGGCGGCATAAGTTGGGGCTTAAATGACAAAATAATGAAGGATCCTCGGAACCAAAATATTAGAAGTGATTTACTGTTTAATTATTCGTTCCCCTTATTGATAGGTATGCTAGGTCTATTTATCAAAGAAATACCACGGTGGGGACGGATCGTGACTTTGTCATTTGGCTTTATGATTTTTGGGTATTTAGCTATGCACTATTTGATAGGGTTTCACAACCCGTATTGGGAAAATCTACAGCTAAGTCCATTGTATTGGCTACCAAGTGACTAGCCATACGAAAGTATCGCCAATGGAAACGAAAAAAGCACTCCCTTTATTGAGTGCTTTTTTCGGCTAAATCACTGCAGCAAGATGTTTCTTTTCCCAAAAAATGGGTTGGACCTAAGTAGCAAAAGGATCATATAAGGAGAAGTCACGACTGTTGAAATCAAACCGATTGATTCTTGACTAAACCGTGTCTTTTGATCATTGCCAAAGTAAAATATGCGACGAGCGTTCCTGCAATCCCAAAAAGTAAATCGATTCGATCAGGGGTGTTCATGAAGCCAAAGACAGTCTCGCTCAATAGATTGGCAATGAGTAAGGACAGGGTCAATAGAGTGACGGCTTTAAATGGCGCACCTACGAGAAGCCAAAAGTACCCCAGTAAGCCAATAATCAAACTAATCGAAAAATTGGAGATATGAAGATAAAAGTCAGGATACATCGAAGTAAAGAAAGAAATGTCCAAGTACTTTGATAAGTAGAGGAAGAGGGCTGTGAACACGAAAAGCAAGTAGAGGAGTGACGCCCAGATTTTTGGTAAAAAGACTAGCTTTAATTGCTTCTTCTTTTTCATTATTATTCTCCTTTTAAAATTGTCAGCTTATACGGATGGAATTACTTTTATCGGGTGTTAATTACACAAATGGAAAAAAACAAGCTGCAAACCAGGCAAATCAGTAGTCTGCAACTCATTAATGGTAAAATGAGTTGAGGTGATAAAATGACAATAATAAACAATCAGCGATTATGGTAAGGTATAGGGATAGAAATTATTTTGCTCATATCATTCAGCATGATTATGTATTTCATCCTGACGAGTGGCAACTTGAAGCAAAACCCGTTCAGCAGTCGACGAAAAGGAAAAATAAGCTTGTGGATAGCTGCTGGTTTGATTTTACTTGCCATGGTTCTAGTATTCCAAGGAATGATCAACGGCGCTTTATTCAGACTTTTTTAGCAAAATATGGACGTTTATGGCGACCTATGAACATTACAATTATATTAAATAACGAAATACCCTAAGTTATCTACATGATTTTAGGGTTCTTTTTTATAGAATCATGTAGTAGATATTTGTTGGCATTTGCAACGTCTAACTACTTGTGTCAGAATTTTGAAACGGATTGGCTATATGAATAAAGTTCTAGGTAAAAGCTCAAAGATTTTCAAAATGATTATAGCATACAATCAAACCGATTGGTTCGTGAATCAAGGCTGATAGTTTGAATCTGTATTTGCTGAGATAAAAAAGACGAATCCGTATATAACTTGCTACAAGACCGTTAACAATCTGTTGATCAGTAAATCATAAAAAAGAATCTGAAGAAACTTGTAAAATAAGAAATTCTTAGCTTTAGTTGAATTTTAGATGAATTAGTGACAATTTCCTGATAAAAGTCATTCGGAGGGAGGTAAAATGATGCAAAATTGACTTGAACTGTCTAAAATATCACGAACTCTTTTTCGAATACAACTTTGTATAATATATATTATGTAAACTAAAATATAAAATTTTTCGAACACTGTATTTAGCGGATAATTTTACGGCTCTCCTCCCTCTTATTTAGGATTATTTTCTTCAAATTCACCTAATTGGCAGCATAATCCAAAAAAATGGTCATTTGAGCGATAGTTTTAGATTTTGTTTGTTCTACAACTGATAAGAAAATCAACTGGCAAATTATATCTGTACCTTTATCTGTATTTGATTTTGTTGATCCTTGATTCTTTGAATTCAAGCTTTGGTTTGCAGATGCTGGCCAAACTCAATGAATCAGTCAAGTAATCGTTGTTCACGATCTTATCAGTAATGATTCGTACTTAACCCAGCAAATTTGTGCTAACTAATAGCCTAATGGGAATCTTGATCACAGGCAAACCAGCAACGATAAACAAGAAAAATGAAGTTGCGTTCAGTTTTCACCTAATCGGATCAGATTCCCATGGCGAGTCCTAACCAAGGGTTCACAGTCATCTAAGTACAATTTTCGTTTTATTGCTGCCAATAAAGCAATGACGGCAACAAAAGTTTCAAACTATGTAATACAGGATCGCCGAAAAGACAATGATCAAAATGACCAAGACAACGATTAGTTGATTTAAACGTCGAATAAGCAGGTTTTTCTTATTTTTTTCAAATTCTTTTCCTTCATTTCGATAATATTCTCTATCTTTTGTTCCCACGAGCGCCAACTCCTTTTCCCTGATTCTATCACTATCCTGAAAAAAATGGGTGCAATCAAGGTGTTTTGTACAATAAATGGCAGTATTTTGTTAGAGCCTACAATCGTATGCGTATAGCGACTAAATAAGACGACTGACGAGTTCCAAGTGATTCATAACGGCAGCTTTCCGAATAACGCCCATACCTGGGAACGACCTTTGCTGATAGGCAGCAACTAATAGCTGCAGCCCAGCTGTTTGCGTAGGATACTCTTCCTCATGCTGTAACAAAGCTTCCATGACTTCGAAAAACTTTTCTTTCTGACTTGGTAATTCTTCCTCAGAAAATAAGTGAACGATTCGCAAGTCTTGCTCTGCTGTCGGATAGATCCAATGCAAAACCAACCGTTTTGAGGGATAACTGTGCTCATAATAAATTTTGCTATCGACAGAAAAATCACTAAATCCCGCATAGCCCAATTTATGATAAAGATGATGGGTTTTTGAAAACCCTTCGTCTGGACATTCTGTATAAAAACTATTTTTAGGTAAACGGGTAAACGGATCTTCCATCAGTAGTTTCGGGCCGTTGATTTTATTTAACAAACGAAACTCTTTGCTTACCAGTACCGGCAGCGTATTTTCCCGCCAATCACTAGCGAGTGCTTGGTCCGCTTGATGAATGATCCAAAGATCAGGCTTTTCTTCCACTGTCTCAATGGGGCGATCTACGATCATTGCTTTAGGGGCAGTAACATTTTGCAACTCTGCTAACCCCTCTGCCGTCAGAAAAGCCCCTGCCTGTGGATTGCGAACCAGATAAAAAGGATGCTGCTTCCTTTGAAACAGGTCAATGGTCGTCCAAAACGTTTTTGATTGCTTGACTGGTTCAATGATCGGCTGGATCGCGTCTGACAAACAATCTTGTTCCAACAGTGCTTTCAACGCCAATAAATCAAATTGTTTTCCACGAATATACGGGAAGTACATCTTCTTCTCTCCTTCTTACTCGCCTGATAAAAAACGTTTTTCCAGCGCTTCATAGGCTGATCTCGTAGCGGCCAATTCTTCTTTCAAGGCTTCAATCGCTTGCAGCTGAGTATCTTCAATAAATCGATCATAGTAATTGACTCCACCACCGAACAAGTCATACTCAGGCTGACGTTTCTTCAGTTCTTGGTACAAACGTTCTGTTGAAAATACCCGCAATCCTCGAGAAGTCTGTTTTGCTTTGCCGACTTCTCGCGCTTGTGCCAAAATCAACCGAAACAATAAGGCATTTTCTGGAACCTGCAGCTCTTGCCTTTGGGGCTTCTTTTCGACACTGAAATACCCTTTGCTGCCCGTTTCTTTTTCAAGAAACGCATGATAGACCAAAACACCAATCGTTGACCCAATCTGATCTTTAACTTTCTCATATAATGCCTTGGGTAAGACAAAATAATTATAATTCCCAATAAAAGATAGTTTTGCTTTTGAGCGAAAATCTGCCAAACTGACTTTGAGTTCGTAGCAACGCCATTCAAAGGTGTTTTCTGCCGTCAAGCGACAACTTAAGGTATCCACGATGCCGTGATCGTCTGGCATGACGACCTCTTCTACCACAATATCACTGTTTTCACGACAATAATAATAAAGTGCCTCTTCCATTTCTAAAGTTAAGGATGTCTTCACAATTTCACGACCTTTGTCTTGTTTCACCTATTATAAAACATATGTTCGCATTTTGAAAGAGGGAAATAAAGGCAGCCTATTCCTTCACCCATTCGGGCATCGGTTAACAAGAATCTCTTCAACCGTCCTCTTTGTACCGCGGAATCGTAACAAAAAAAGCAGCAAGAGCACACCAAGTTGCGTGATTAATAGACCTTTGAAGGGAAATTCAAAAGTAAAGCCTGCGGGAAGATGAAAGAAATGGAAAAAATCCTGCAGTGCTTTTTGACTAAGCCACAAACCGCTGACAAGCCCTATCAAACTAATAACAATGCTTTGAATGCCTACAAAGAAAAGTTCTTCTAAGGTGACCAACAACGGAGACTGTCCTAACAACAACCGAATATTCAGGGATTGCTGCTCCTCCCCATCAAATGAAAACGATACATGTGATTGCAGTGCCATAAAAAGGCGGCGATCAAGCCTATAGTTAGAACGCCTAGTACGAAGCGTAGCAACTGCAAAAAGAAAAGCCAACTGGCATACGTGAGATCCATCTGATTCTCACTGCTATTTGTTTCATATTGTAGCCATTGATGAAAAAACACTAGCCAATTCTCTGCAAAGTTGGCGATAATCATTAGAAGAATCGCCAATACACCACTCATCAACAAACTGTGCCTACGAAGTGCTGCGTGCCAGCCGAATTGGCAAGGATAGTAGAAGTACCGCCATTTGTTCATGATATCCCTCCTTTTGGCGTCTATTTTACAGAACTTTTCAAATTTAGACAAACATCTTCTTGTTTACATAATATAATTATGATCAAAAAAAGAGTGCAGCACACAGCCCACACTCTTTTCCCTTTAGCTATCGACGTTTACAAATACCTTGTCAGTAGCTGCAACAAACGCTGCGGAAATTCTGTTAGGTTGGAAAGATCAATAAAGCGTTCTTCCCCATAAATCGCTTTGATCACCTCTTTGTCTTGCCCAATAGCAGCTGCAAGAAACAGCACCTCTTGTCGTTCATAGTCAGCGATCACCTGCTGAATATCTTCTTTGGCTTTTACCCCTGTATAATCAGGAAGAGCTTTTGGCTGGCCATCACTTATATTCAAGAGTAATTTAGTGGTTGCCGGCTGATGAGCGAGCTTTTCAGCTAGCACGCGCAAGACAGCTCCATCACGGTTATTTTGCCGAGGCTTCATTGTCATGAGTTTCTCTGGCACAAATTCAAAGCCTTCATAGAATTCTTTGTATGCAAAAAGCGAGGTTTTTTCACGAGCGGTCACGTCCGCTGTATCGCCATAGATCATCAATGGCAAAGATAAACGTTCGGCAAAAGCATTCACCGCTAAGACCGCCTGTTGGGCATACAATATCCGATCTTCTCGAATCATCGAACCTGATTCATCGATGCGCAAAGCAAGAGCTAAGGAAGGCTGTTCGTGAGGTGGATTCTTCTTGTCAAAGGTCCGGAAATCTTGATACGCAACCTTGCTGGCATCAAAGCGTGTGCCGCTGTACTTACCTTTACTGTATGCCGAAGCTTGTTCATTTTCCAATACTTCTTGTGTTTGCTTGATCAATGACTCTACGATCGGCAGCAACGGCTGCAAACGCTGTTGGGCTTCAGTCGCTTTTTCTAAATCGACGGGTGGTCGATGAACGATCAGCCCTTCTTTGGCATGGATCGATTCTTTCAATGCTTGTCGCGCTGCCTTTGATGCCGTGGTTTTCTTTTCTTTCTCCTGGGCTTCATACGCTTCGATGGACAAAGAATGAGAAGCAGGAGCTGCCTCTTGTGTCTCACTCCCAGCTTTTGCTTGGCCATCATGACTATTGCGCTCTAGTTCTTCTGAAAACGTCGCCTCAGTTGCTGCGCTTTTCGCTTCTTGTTTGTCAGAATCACTGGTTTCCATCGTTTCCGCCTCAGTTTCTTGATTGGCGGTCTCAAGGACTTGCTCATTTTTTAGGATGGGCGTGCCTTCTTCCACTACATTGCGTTGGTCAGCCTCTTCGCTGCTGACTCTGCGTCCTTTGATTTGTTCTTTAAAGGCATTTAGCGGTTGTCCAGAAAACAAAAGCCACAATTGCGCCAATAAGCCTGAAGCTTCTAGCGCCTGTTGTAACAGAGAAAGCTCATTTGGATCGGTAGTGATTTTGTAGAGCACTTTGCTATCAATTGCTGTAAAGGGATCTTGTCCTTGTTTGACTGCATTTAACCAATAAAAATAGGAACGCATGCCCGCCACCCCTTTGATGGCGTTGGCTTTGGCGGTCACGTCTAGTAAGCGTATGATTTCAGCCATTTTCTGTGCAGTCGTTTTGTCCGGATAATTGGTTTTGGCAATGCCTCGCTGCACCATGACTGCTAGCTCAGGTAAATCCATTTTTTCAGCATGCTGCATCCGATCTCGCAAGGATTCGTTCAAGGGGCGGTTGCCTTGGTAATTCCGATTCGTTGTGATGATCACCACACAGTCAGGGTGTCGTCGAACAAAGCCAGTCGGGATATTTAGCATCCCGTTTTGTTCAAGGGCCGAGTTTAGTGCCACTAGTACCGAAGCATCACGAATGACCGTTGGTTCTTGAATCTCAAGCAAATAGCCTTTTTCCAGCGCCCGTACGATTTCGGAGGGATAAAATTTGTATTGAATCGTCGGTTGCTGATCACTGGTTTCAATCCGTTCGATCAGTTCCGCAAATTTCGCCCGTGCCCGCTCACGAGTCAGGGAAAAATGCCGCTGGATCAATGCCAAGACATCTTCAAAACAATCACTTTGATAAATCGCATCCAGCAAGTCCTTGTCCTCTTCTTGGTCGGTATTGATCACTGGTAATAAAGCACCAAATACATCTGACTTATCCATATCCGCAAAGCAGGTGATTTTGGTGTAGGGCAGTTGCAGGTCGGCAGAAAGTGCCTTTGCCAACTGAGTCTTACCCGACCCAGCATCGCCTTCCAGCAACACATTGAAGATCTTCATCTCTGGATCCGCCCAATTCAACGCGATCTCTGAAGCAATTCGTAGTTCTTCAGCACTGGTCTGATGACTTTGTGGTTTTTTCCAAATCATGGTTTGTTCTAATTTGCTAAAAGCGCGTCCTTTCGTTACGACAAAAGACGGTTGATGTTGTGTCATGGCAATCTGCTCCTTTTCTTAATAACCTAGCTCATCTAAAAGCCGTTTCAGGATTTTGAAGCGTTCGCCGTATAGCTCGCCATCTTTTTGCAAGGAATCATAAAAAAGCAGAATGTCTTCATCGATTTTAGGATTTTCGGTGTCTACTTCAACGGTCATACGATTTCCTTGCAGGCCAATGATCTCGATCAACGGATTTTCAGGATCGTAAAACTTTTCATGGCGATAGGCCTCTTGAAAATACAAACTAGATTGCGCCACTAAGATTGCTAGATCTAAGATTCTAGTGAGGGGTAGTTCTTCTGACTGACGAGACCATTTTTCACCTGTATGGCGCCAAACCTTGCCTGAGATATCGACTTTTCCGCGATCATTCCATTGTGCTAATCCGAGGGAAAGGCCTTTTGCATCTGTATGTAACGCATTTTTTCCGTCAACAGTATCATAGTCTTCCACTTTAATGACGGGCTTATGTTTCAAGTTTTCTGGTATTTTCATTATTCTCACTCCTTGTTTAGTAAATTAGTAATTTACTAGATAGAGTAAGTATAATGAGGAAGCTGGTTTGGAACAAGCAAAAGGTCTTTTCTAGTAGCTAGGGACAGATGTTTATAGAAAAAGCACTTGATAAGAAGCATCTAAAAACAAACGCTCTTAAAAAGTACTTTTTATGACGCATTACTTCACTAACTCAATTGATTGAAAAAAAGGCGCAACGCTTGTTTTCTCTGATGTGTAAGCTGCGCTTTAGGAATGCCTTGGATCGCCCCTTCAATGCCGTAGAGCATATGCAAGCAAGCGCCCGCATCGCATTGGTGGCGGATAGCTAGAAAAACCTCTTCGGCCGTTTTTGTGCGTAGTTGTTCAGGGGTATTGATGCCGATACGAACCAGGTGATCCGCTAAAACCTGACCTACATTTGGTAATTTTTGCAGTTCATTCATAGGTTTCTCCTTTTTGATTGTGGTCATCTTGCTCCTCTTTCTCTTGACGAATCAACGCATAGAGCTTCATATCGAACAGCTGCTGGTTTTTCTCCGCATGCTTTCGCAAAACGCCTTCTAACGTAAAACCTGCCTTTTCCAACACACGACAAGAGGAATGATTCTTCGCAAAAGATTCAGCAGACATACGAACAATAGTTGATGTAGTAAATACATAGTCACATAGTTGCTGAACAGCTTGGGTCATCAAGCCTTTTCCCCAATACTCTTGTGCAATCGAGTAGCCAATCTCAGCCGTTCTATAATGGATATTTTCTTTGCGAACAGCACGGATACTGCCGACTGCTCGGTCATCCACAGTGATCGCAAAGGCAAATTCTGCTTCCTCCACAGATCGAATATAGGCTTGTGCATCTGCGACCGTATATGGGAATGGCAACCCATCTCGTAAATAATCGTGGATGGTTTGATTGTTTAACGCATGGGCTAAATCTTGCGCATCGCTCATTTGCCACCTTCTTAAGGAACACTTCATAGCAATTCCTCCTTTGTCAGTCCTTCATTTTGATCCTATTGTACGAGTTTGTGTGATTTTTTACAAGCGAATCTCAAAAAAGCAGAAAAAAGAACCAGCTAGACAAACGTCTAACTGGTTCTTACATACATCGTCTTGAAAAGATAATGGCGTGATAAACATAGAAAAAATAAAAATTATTGCGCTGAAATAGCGATCCCAATGGCTTTTTCTCCTAAATGCGTGCCGATAACTGGTCCGAAGTGACCAATCTCAATTTCTGCATTTGGGTATTTCGCTTGTAGCTTCGCTTTTTCTTCTTTCGCTACTTCTAAATTATTGGCGTGGATTACATAAAATTTAACAGGCAATGCGATTTCTTGCTCCCGTTGACCAATGATATCTTCTGCGCGATTGAATGCTTTTTTACTGGAACGAATGCGCTCGTAAAGCACAATTTTTCCTTGATCAAAGGTCAAGATCGGTTTGATTTTTAATAATCCGCCAATCAAGGCTGCCCCATTGGTTAAGCGACCGCCGCGAACCAAGTTATTCAAGTCGTCCACGATCAAATAGGCATAGGTATTGTCTCTGATAGTGTCCAGATGGGAAATGATCTCTTCGACGGTTTTGCCTTGACTTGATAGATCAAGAGCGGTTTCTACCATGTGACCCATCGGCATACTTGTGATTTTCGAATCGTAAGGAATGATTTGAACATCTTCGATTTCATCGGTGATTCCATACAGCGTTCCGATAAATCCAGAGATCCCGCTTGATAAGTGGATACTAATGATCGTGTCGTAACCGCGATCTTTCAATGACTCATATAAGGCTAACACTTCTCCTAATACCGGTTGAGAAGTGGTTGGGAATTCTTTGCTGTTTTTCAGCAAAGCGTAATACTCATCAGCTTCAATGTCGATACCCTCATTGTAGACTTTTCCATCTAAAATAACAGGAATCGGTATGATAAACAAATCTTCATGGTTTTTGATCCGTTCCGGCAGATAAGCTGTACTGTCAGTAACAACGGCTAATTTCATTCTTTTTCCTCGTTTCAACAAATTTCAAACGTCATTAATAATATAGCATAAATTTACTTACTTTCAAATGGTTTTCAGAACTTTTCATTCTGCTTACTCATTAAGAAAATTCCTGATCGCTTGTTGATTGGTTTCAAGATTGACGACTAACACACTTCCAGCACTCGCACTTGAACCGTATTGCCAAGAGTCAGCGACTGGGACAGTCAAGCTGTCGAATCCTCCCGCCCCTCGAGCAATCGAGAAGGTATTTTTTAATAGGAAAGACATTGGCAGGTTGGTGGAAGCATAGCCTAAGACTTTTCCTGCTGCATAAGGCAATTTTAAAATAGCTAAAGGATTTTTCATTTCGCTAAAGATCGCATCCATTACTTGCTGCTGTCGTCTTACACGACCGAAGTCACCTTCTTCGTCCATCCGAAAGCGTGCGTATTGCAACAGCTCAAGCCCATTCATTTGTTGTTGCCCTTGTTTGATGGCAACTTCAAGATTTTTACTCATATCTTTTTCCGCGTTGATAGCAACACCTGAGGGAAACAGTGTGTCGATCACTTTTTCAAAGGAACGAAAGTCAACTTTTGCATAATAGTTGGTTTCTAGCCCGAAATTCTCCGCTAATGTTTGTCTGACTAAATCAGCACCACCAAAGGCATACGCCGCGTTGATCTTGTTTTCGCCATAACCGGGAGTCGTAACTAAAGTATCCCGCATAAAGGAAAGCAGCTTCGGTTGCTTACTGGGACCATCTAATTGCAAAACCATAATAGTGTCTGCGCGTCCAGCTTCTCCTTCACGACTATCACTACCAATGAGCAATATATTACGAGCACCATTAGCAGCGGCCGTACCATTAAAGGTCTCTTCATCAGTCGTAGCAAAAGCAGCGTCACTTCTTGCGACTTGCCGACCGACAAGAAACGCAATCAATGAATAGGCAAAAAGCACCAATAGTACCCGAACCACAATACGTAGAACTGGGTGCTTCCGCTTTTTCTTTTGTTTGGGTTGCTTGGTCTTCTTAAACTTTTGCGGTTTTTGTTTGCTTTGTTCCTGACCTTGATGCATCGCAGGTCCCTGAGCAGATAGCGGGGGGATTGCGCTTTTTCGTCCCTCAGATTTTTTTATTCCTACTTGTGACTGTTTTCGGGAACTTTGAGCCGCACGAGGGTCGCTTGCCATAGGATGCTCGGTGTTTTGAGACAAAATGTCTCTTACTGGCTCATCAGCAGACGAAGTAGAATCACTCGGTCTGACGCGCTGGTTTCTTCTTTTGGCTTCTCGGCGGGCAAAGATACTTTCTTTGGCTGCCTGACTGGATTCCTTTTCTAGCCGTTCATGCAGTTTTTTATTTTTTTCCATCCTGCTCATTGCTTCTGATCCTCCAACTAAAAAATAGCTCTCTGTCTATAAGGATACCCTAGACCTTATAGAAAGAAAGCTATTTTCTGAAATTTTAACCTTTTTCTAGGAAATTTCTTCATTTTTCTACCTTAGATGCTTTGATGCTCCTTGTCGTGTGCTCACAAATCCTGCTTGCTCATAAAATGATTTCACTTGATTTGCCGACCAAAAGTTTAGTGAGAGATCATCGAAGCCTTTTTCCAACGCAACGTTTTCAGCAAATTCCAACAATTGTTTTCCAATATGCATCCCTTGGTACCGAGGGTCAACAGCGATTGCTGCAATTTCCAGCCACTTTCGTTCATGCATCATCGCATTTTGTGGCAAACGGACCTCTTGAAGATGCACAAAGCCACAAGGCTGTTCCGCCAACCAAGCGATAAAAAAGTGGTGGCTTGGCTCTTGCAGCTGCTGTGTGATTGCTTGTTCAAATCTTGGTTGATCAAAGGGCTTAAAAATCGTTGGGTACCATTGATGGTGCTGTGTTTGGATCTCTTTATGAAACGTTGCTAAAAGTGTTTCATCTTGGCTAATTCTTATTTTGACTTGAGTCATTTTTTGTCACGTCCTCAACAACATTTACCGAATACACGCCGAGAAGATGGACGTGTCCACCCAACAACTGAATCTCTTCAAAGGCATTTACAATCAGTTGCCACGGTTTGTCCATCACCAGATCGATCACGAAAAAGTATTCCCCTAAGGTGGTTTTTGACGGCCGCGATTCAATTTTACTTAAATCAATTTCTCGCCAGCCAAAGGTTGCTAAGATTTTGTGCAAGATTCCCGGGCGATTTGCTGGCAGCGTCACAAAAATCGTTGCTTTCTCGACGGTCTGCTCTGGTAATTGGGTGTTTGCTGCTTTCTTCGTCAAAGCCCAAAAACGGGTTTGATTAAAGGCAACATCTTGAATATTGGTTTCTTTGATCGTTAACTGATAAGCCAAAGCGGCTTCTTTGGAAGCAATCGCTGCAACTGCTTCTTCTGGATGTTTTGCTACGTAGGCTGCTGCAGTCGTTGTGGAAGCAACCGCCTCAACAGTAGCTCCAGCAAATCTGGCTTCGATGAAGTCGGCACATTGCGCCAAGGCTTGCGGATGAGAAATTATCTTAGTGATAGGACGGTTGTCTTTTGCTGTTTGCTGAGAAACTAACAATTGATGATTGATCGGTAAAATAATTTCCTGTTCGATGCTCAATTGATTTTGACGAAACAGTGTATCAATAGTGGCATGAACGGACCCTTCTAATGAGTTCTCGTTCGGAACGACCGCGCGATCGATCACACCGTTAGCTAGCGCTTGAATACAAAGTGGAATCGATCCATAAGGGATACAGGCATTTTCTGGATACGCTTCTTGCGCAGCTAAATGCGTAAAGGAACTTTTCGGTCCTAAATAACCAATCTTCATTTTATGCACCTGCTTTGATCAAGATTTCCTGTACGATTTCTTCTGGTGTTTTGTTCGTCGTTTCAACGATCAATGAAGCAGTTTCTTCATAAAGAGGGATCCGAGGACGGTAAACAGCCAATATTTCTTCTGGTGATTTTGAGACGACTAAGGGGCGAATGCTGCCAGTATCCGCCTTTAAGCGATGGATCAGTTCCTCGGGATCTGTTTTTAAATACACGACGAGCGGCATCTCTTTTAAAAGCTGACGATTTTCTTCTTTTAATACGATGCCCCCACCAGTGGAAATAATTTGTTCCTTTGCCAAAGTTTTAGCTAAAATATCCGTTTCGATTTTGCGAAAGGCTTCCTCACCGTGTTGATCGAAAAAGTCTTGAATGGTCATGCCGATCTCAGCAACGATCAAGTCATCAAAATCCACATGAGACTGGTTCGTTTCTTCAGCCAAAAGACGACCAATCGTGGTTTTTCCAGCACCCATAAAGCCAATTAATATCACTTTTTTCACTCGCTGTTTCCTCCTTTAGCCAAACGTGCGACATCCTCAAAAAAATCAGGATAAGAAACTGCTACGGCTTCGGCTTTTTCTAATTCTACCTCTTCATCTGTCAATAAGGCGGCAATTTGCAGCATCATGCCGATGCGATGGTCCCCCCGACTTGACACTCGACCGCCATGCAAAGGGGTTGGACCGTTGATGATCAAGCCGTCCTCGGTGGGAGTGATGTCCGCTCCTAGTTTTGTCAACTCTTCGGCAGTTGCATCAATTCGGTTGGTTTCTTTTACTTTTAGTTCTTCCGCATCTTTGATCACCGTTTTGCCATGCGCCTGCGTGGCTAACAACGCAATGATCGGCAATTCATCGATCAAGCGTGGGATAATATCGCCAGCGATGGTTACTGCCTGCAAGGTAGAACTTTGAACGGTAAGGTCAGCTGATTGATTCTGATCGTCTTGATTAGAAAAAGCAATCGAAGCACCCATCTCCTCTAGCACGTCAAGAATTCCTGTACGAGTGGGGTTGATCCCGACATTTCTTAAAACGATCTCACTTTCTGGCATAATCGCGCCGGCTGTTAAGAAAAAGGCAGCGGAGGAAATATCACCGGGAACAACTACTTCTTGTCCTTGGAGTGTTTGAGGTCCCGTCACAGTGATCGTTTTGCCTTGTGTTGTGATGACACCACCGAATTGACGGATCATTTCTTCGGTGTGGTTGCGGCTTGTTTCTTTTTCAATGATCGTAGATGTACCTTGTGCTTGTAGTGCCGCAAAAATCAGTGCTGATTTTACTTGAGCACTTGCTACGGGCATCTGATAATTGATGGGATGTAATGAAGCCGTGCCATTGATGGTGATCGGTGGGAACTCCGTCTGTTCATGCCCTCTCACATTGGCACCCATTTCTCTTAATGGCAGCATCACGCGATTCATTGGTCGTCTATTCAATGAGTCATCACCGAATAAGGTAGTTGTAAATGGCTGTCCAGCCAAAATCCCCATCATTAGACGAATCGTTGTGCCAGAATTACCGATATCGATTGGTTCGTCAGCAGGCTTAAGACCATTAAAGCCCTGTCCTTCAATCGTGATCGTCTGACCGTCATCATGGATCGGAACCCCTAATGATTGAAATGCATGAAGGGTGCTATAGCAGTCTTCTCCACGTAAGAAATTTCGGACAGTCGTTGTTCCTTCAGCTAACGCCCCGAACATGATACTGCGATGTGAGATCGATTTGTCAGCAGGGACCGCTATCGTCCCTTTTAAATGTGTTGCTTTTTTTAGTTTCATCCCAGCCTCCTATTTTTTTCGACACGAATAGGTCGTCTTGTTTTGGATCAGCTGCTCTGCTTGCAGCAAATCATTTTGCGTTTTGAATGAAATCTGTAAAACACCAATGATGTCTTCTCGAGTTTCAAGAATTTTTAAGTTGATCAAAGAGAGCTGATGTTCGCTCAATAGCCCCGTCACTTCAGCGACAACACCGGGATGATCCGGTACATCGATGAATAGATCATAGAATGCCGGGATCGCGCCATTTTGATGAACCGGCAATTGATCCCGTGTTTCCTTCGCGGATTCAAAGAACCGAAAGATCGCCCGTTCGTCTTTTTCCTGCAACCAGTGAGCCATGGTCGTCATTTGTTTTTGCCACTCATCGATCAGCTGCAGTAGTTCCTGTCGATTACTCAATAAGATATCGGTCCACATGCGAGGATCTGAAGAAGCGATGCGAGTGATATCGCGAAAACCGCCTGCTGCAAGTTGTTGCGCTCTGGGGTGGGCTTGGTTGAAAGCGTCTGCCTGATTGACTAATCCAGAAGCAATAATATGGGGCAAATGGCTCAACATCCCTGTGATTTGATCATGCTCTTTTGGCGCAAGCGCCACATATTTGGCTCTGGTGCCGCGAAAAAGCTCTTGCAGCTCTTCCATCCGCTGACTTTTCGTCGGTGTGAAGATATAGTAAGCATTCTCGAAAAGGTTCTCATCGGCTGCTGTGATCCCTGATTTATGAGAGCCAGCCATCGGATGGCCCCCAATAAAATCAAAGGAAAAGGACTCGGCGAATTGGGTGATTTCCGCTTTGGTACTGCCGGTGTCTGTTACTAGCACCGAAGGCTTTAATGAAAGTACCCCCAGTTCGGCAAGATATTTTTTGGTGATCTCTACCGGCAATGCCAACAAAATCACGTCGGCACGGACAGCACCTTCAGAAAATGAAGGGGGCACTTCGTCTACTAAACTTGTTGCTAATGCGATCTCATTGGTTTCCTGACAATCCCAGCCCATCAAATGCACTTGCGGATGTGCCTTTTTGATACATTTTGCTAAGGAAGCGCCGATCAATCCTAGACCGGCGACAAAGATATTTTGGTTCATGAAAAGAATCCTCATTTCTACTGGAATTTTTGCTGGTTCTATAATCAGTAGGTTAACAAGTATTCTCGATACGCTTGAACAGATGCAGTCAATTCTGCGAATGAATCACTTGGGAACTTTTCTAATAGTTCATTGGCCACCACTGTCGCCACCACACTCTCACAAACAACACTGGCTGCTGGTACAGCGGTGCTATCTGAGCGTTCGACGCTTGCTTTATACGGTTCTTTGCTGTCGATATCCACACTTTGCAATGGCTTGTACAAGGTCGGGATCGGCTTCATAACACCACGAACCACGATTGGTTCACCGTTCGTCATGCCGCCTTCAAACCCACCAAGGTTGTTGCTGCGACGGGTATAGCCTCGTTGTTCGTCCCATAAAATCTCATCCATGACTTTGGAGCCGGGCAAAACACCAGCCTCAAAGCCAACGCCGAACTCAGCACCTTTAAAGGCATTAATGCTGACCACGGCTTGGGCGATTTTCGCATCAAGTTTTTTGTCCCATTGCACGTAACTGCCTAAACCAGCAGGAACGCCGCCAACAAGTACTTCCACTACACCGCCGATCGTATCGCCATTTTTCTTCGTTTGATCGATCAGCTGCTTGATTTCTTCTTCGACTGACGGATCTAACACCCTTACTTCTGAAGCTTCAGAGCGTTCTGCGATTTCTTTGACGGTCAACCCTTCAGGAATTTCCGCTTTGATGCCGCCTAACATTGTTACATGACCCGCCACATCGATGCCAAGCTCCTTTAAAATTTTCTTCGCGATTGCTCCGATGGCTACCCGCATGGTCGTTTCACGAGCAGATGAGCGTTCCAAAACGTTTCGTAAATCTTGATGATGGTATTTCATGCCGCCGACTAAGTCAGCATGACCAGGTCTTGGTCGTGCCACTCGTCGTAGTTTGCGGTCTTTTTCTGGTACCTCTTCGATCGCCATGACCTTGGTCCAGTTTTTCCAATCTTTGTTCTCAACCACTAAAGTCACAGGAGAGCCTAGTGTTTTTCCATGACGGATACCCGAAGTGATACGGACTTGGTCTTTTTCAATCAGCATCCGTCCCCCACGGCCATAGCCGGTTTGTCGTCTCGCTAATTCAAAATTAATGTCTTCTGCTGTTAATGGCAATCCTGCCGGTAAACCTTCGATAATGGCGGTCAACTCTGGTCCATGTGATTCGCCTGCTGTAATATAACGCATGATCCGTTACCTTCCTTTCTTATAATAGGTAGTCTTTGATTTTTTCAGTCGGGATCGTCACGATTTTCGCCTGTCCGATCGCTTCTAATAGAATAATCTTCAATTGTTGCCCGCGGGCTTTTTTATCATGAGTAATTGCTTGGTATAATTGCTCTTTATCTATTTCACATGGTGTGATCGGCAAATGAAACTTCTCAACCATTTCTGTAAGCTGCTGGGTCGTACCTTTTGGTGTTAATCCGATGGCTTCTGCATGACGGGTGATCATGATCATCCCCATTGCAACCCCTTCGCCATGACTGGTGTCAAACGCGGCTGTTCTTTCTAAGCCATGCCCGATCGTATGACCGAAGTTCAGTGTCAGACGACTGCCATGATCAAAAGGATCTTCTTCTACTACTTTTTGTTTTACCTTTAAAGAAGCAGTGATTACTTTCTCAGCATGTGCCAAAAGATCGACTTCATCTTTCAAACCTGCTAACGTTTGCCAAAGCTCAGGATCTGCAATAGCGGCTGACTTGATGATTTCAGCAATGCCTTCTTGGACGCGTTTGAGGGGCAAACTTGTAAGTAAATCTGGATCGATCATCACACCGGCTGGTTGTGCAAATGTCCCGACGAGATTCTTGGCACTGCCAGTATTTACAGCTGTTTTTCCGCCGATACTTGAATCGACCTGTGCCAATAACGTCGTTGGAATCTGCAAGAAATCAATGCCGCGCATATAAGTAGAAGCAACAAATCCTCCAAGATCACCAATCACACCGCCACCAAGGGCAATGATCCCATCGCTTCTGGTCATTCCGAGTTGGGCAAGACCATCATATAAATTAGCTGCTTGCTCTAGTGATTTGCTTTTTTCGCCAGCTGGTACGACTAACAGTGTTGCCTCAAACCCTGCAGCGGTTAAGGAATCGACGATTTGTCCGCCATACAGGGGTGCGACGTTGCTGTCTGTAATGACGGCAATACGCTGTTTGTCCCACAACTGTTGCACCCAGGTTCCGACGTTTTGAAACGCCCCTCGTTTGATGAGGATATCATAGGAATGTTCTTCTAAATGAATGTGTAACATTGATTTTTGCACCTCTTTTATTGGTTGTCTTGACGCTTAGTCTTGCAACGCTTTGATTTCTTTCATCGCTTTTTCCATGATATGGACTTCTTTCATCATGTTCATGTACGTTTTTTCGTTAAGTGATTGAGGGCCATCAGACCAAGCATTGGCTGGATCTGGATGGATCTCAACGATCATCCCATCGGCGCCAGCAGCAACACCCGCTCTTGCCATTGGTGGTACGAGATCCCAGATACCTGTTCCATGACTAGGATCGACGATGATTGGGAAGTGGCTCAGTTTTTTGATGATTGGTACCGCACTTAGATCAAAGGTATTACGGGTTGCTGTTTCGTAAGTTCGGATCCCGCGTTCAATGAAAATCACTTCACTTTTATCTTGAACGGCGATGTATTCCGCTGCATTCAACCATTCGTCGATCGTGCCTGAGATGCCTCGTTTAAGGCCAATTGGTTTCCCGGTTTTTCCAACGGCAGCTAGCAATTTGAAGTTTTGCATGTTCCGAGCACCAATCTGTAAAATATCACTGTATTCCGCCACCATATCGATATGTCCTTCGTCCATGACTTCTGTGATGACTTTCATTCCCGTTTCATCGGCTGCTTGGCGAATGTATTTTAGCCCTTCTTCTTCAAGCCCTTGGAATGCGTAAGGCGACGTGCGGGGTTTGAAGGCACCACCACGTAAGATTTGTGCACCACCAGCTTTAGCGATTCGGGCACATTCACGAATTTGGTCTAAGCCTTCAATCGAACATGGACCAGCCATCGTAACAAAGTTGCCGTCACCGATTTTCACACCATCTACATCAACAACCGTATCTTGCGGATGGAACTCACGAGAGGTCAATTTGTAAGTATTTGAGATCCGAATGGCATCTTCGACACCTTCGTAGCTGCGAAAAGCAACATCTTGGATGCGGCGGGTATCCCCTTTTAAGCCGATAACTACCTGTTCTTTTCCTTGGTTGACTTGAACATCTAAGCCTTCTTTTTTGATTCTAGTTACAACAACTTCAACTTGTTCTGGCGTAGCGCCTGGTTTCATAATTACGATCATTTTTTCTTCCTACTTTCGTTTTTTTCTGTTTTTTATTTTTTACATGGATTCGATGAGTGCTTTGACTTTTTCAACAGGCATCGCTTTGCCAGTCCAAAGTTCAAATGCGGCTGCACCTTGATAGAGTAGCATGCTTAAGCCGTTTGCAGTTTTGGCGCCGACTGCTTTCGCATCTTTCAAAAGCTGCGTTTCTCTTGGATTATAGATGACATCATAGACAGCTAATGATTCCCGTAGGAGTGTTTTATCTTTCAGAGGACTTACGGTATCATTTGGTTTCATTCCCACGCCCGTGGCATTTACCAATAAGCTGCTTTGATCGATGGCTGTTTTTAAAACCATCTGATCTTCTAAGTCGGTTAAGGTAATTTCACAAGCTGTTTTTTGTGCAATCTGTGTTAATTTTTCTTGGATGATTGGATAAAACTCATCCTTGCGGTTAAAGACATGGATCGTTTTGACGCCGTCTAGTGCGGCTTGGCTAATGATCGCTGTCGCCGCTCCGCCAGCTCCAATCACCGTCATGGTGTCGCCAATGATGGATACTTGAATGTCATCAAGAGCTCGCATAAAGCCGATGCCGTCTGTATTGTGCCCAATCAAGCGACCTTCTTGATTGACGATCGTATTGATTGCGCCGATCAACTCGGCTGCGGGTGAACATTCATCCATCAGCGCTACAGCCGCCATTTTATGAGGCATCGATAAATTGACACCTAAGAGGTCCAACTGACGGATGCTTTGGATACTAGCGGCTAAATTGTCCGGCTCAACATCAAAGGCCAGATACACGGCGTCGATCCCTTGTTCTTCAAAAGAAAGATTGTGCATCGCTGGAGAGATGCTGTGTTTGGCTGGTTTAGCAAATAGTGCCGCCAACCGTGTGTAACCGGTTATCATTTGTTTCATCTGGTTCATTCCTTTCAACAAAAAAAGATGTCCACCGTAAATTTAAGAATCTACAGTGAACACCTTCAAACATTACATAACGACAGAGCCGAAATGTGAATATAAAAAATAGCCACTATAGATTTTACGATCTACGTGGCTGCGAATTCATTACGAAATGCTCTAGCCATCATAGATACAAACTTAGCGTTTGTACCCATGCCTTCATGAATACAAACCTATCTAAAATAGCTAAAGTAATATTTATTCAGTTGTGTGGGGTTCGTTAGCAATAATTTTTGCATAGTCGTTCGCTCCAAACTGATGTAAGATTGACCTAAGTATAGGTTTAACTTTGAAAGATGTCAATGATTTTTTCTTATTTTTTTCATTTATTTGATTGTTTTTTTTGAAAACACTGTTCTATCAAGGGTTTATAAGTCATCCTCAAAGAACAGTAATAGTTCTGGTAAGCTTAATTGCGCTTTTTCCTCTGCTGAAAGATCTTTGACGATCTCTCCTTTTCTGAGCAGGATCAAGCGGTCCCCGTATTTTAATGCATCTTCCATCCGATGGGTGATCATTAGACAGGTCAGGTTTTGTTCTTCCACGCGTTTTGCAGTGATTTGCATCAGCTGTTTGGAGGTCTTTGGATCTAACGCAGCCGTATGTTCATCTAGCAACAACAGTTTTGGTGTGTGAATCGTTGCCATCAATAAACTTAGTGCCTGTCGTTGACCACCAGATAAACTGCCCGTTGGCGTATCCAAATGATTTTCCAACCCGTTGCCGATTTCTTTACAAAGCGCAAAGAACATTTCCCTTTGTCCTTGGAGTTGTCGAAGACCAAGTGACCGTTTTTGCCCTCTTTTTTGTGCTAACAGCAGATTTTCTGCCACTGTCATACGGGGAGCAGTGCCCATTTTCGGATCTTGGAAAACCCGCGCCAAAAAGCGTGCGCGTTTTTCTTCCGAAAGTGTAGTCACATTTTGATCATCAATCATCACTTGCCCACTCGTCAAGGGCATGGTGCCTGAGATGCAGTTGAATAACGTGCTTTTGCCGGCGCCGTTTCCTCCAACGACCGTGACAAATTCTCCTGGCTTTAAAGAAAGATCGATTTTATTCAAGAGTACTTTTTTCTCATTTGGTCCGTTGCCGACAACTTTAAAGGCTTTTTTTAAGGCTAACATTATTCGTCCTCCGTTTCAAAACCAGTGCGTAGATGCAAGGCTTGTTTAAATTGAGGGATCAACAAGCAGATCGTCAAGACGATTGCAGAGAAGATCTTCAAGTAGGTCGTATCAAATCCAGCTTTGATCACAAATAGGATCAATAATTGGTAAATAATGCTGCCGATCACAATAGCGATCAAACGTTCCAGCAAGGTCAGTTCCCCGTATAACACTTCACCAATGATGATTGACGCCAGTCCGATAACGATCACACCGATACCTTTGCTTATGTCGGCATAGCCGTCATTTTGCGCAATCAATGCGCCTGAGAGTGCGATCACGCCATTGGAGACGATCAATCCAATGATTTTCATTCGATCGGTATTGATCCCCATCGATTTTGCCATATGCTCATTATCACCTGTAGCGATGTAAGCTTGACCCAAATTTGTATGGAAAAAGTAAACCAAGACGCCCCCGATCAACAAGACCATGATCAATCCAATGATCACCGTATCATAATAATTCGGTAAATTCATTCTAGTAAAAAAATCTTGAATTTTCGGTTGGTTTAATAAAGAGAGGTTGGGTGAGCGCATCACAAACAGCATGACCGAGTTCAATGAAGACATCACCAAGATTCCAGCTAAAATCACGGGAATTTTGCCTTTTGTATAAAGAAGTCCTGTCACACAGCCCGCACACATCCCAGCCAATACTCCTAAACAAGTCGCTAAGACGGGCGACACCCCATGGGTGATCGCTGTCACACAGACAGCACCGCCTAACGGAAAGGACCCTTCCGTCGTCATATCCGGGAAATTTAAAATTCGATAGGTCATAAAAATCCCTAATCCCAGGATTCCCCAAAGTAGTCCTTGCCCTATTGCTGAAACAATCATCATTCTTCCTCCATATTCTTACAAGTTTTCTCTTTCAAGACCCTCTCGATGATCGCAGGTGGTCGCTGTTCTTGGTTATTACTCGTCACTTGCTTCGCTTTCTGGCGTCGTTGTAATCAGTTTCGCCTCGTCTTTGAGGTTTTCTGGGATAGTGATGCCCAATAACTGCGCCTGAGTTTCATTGATGATCGTTTCGCCATCGCTGAATGTATAGATCGGTGTTGTCGCAGGTTCTGCTGTCCCATCAAGAATTGCTGCCACCATCTTCCCAGTTTCCACTCCTATCGTAAATTGATCTTGTCCGACCGTTGCCAAACCGCCTTGTTCCACCATCGTGTCTACGGAAGTAATGATTGGTGTTTTTGATTTATTGGCTTCTTGAACTACGGTCTGCATAGCATTTGCGATCGTATTGTCTAACGGAATATAGATAAAATCGACTTCCCGTGCCATCACTTGCACCATTTGCGCAATTTCATTACTTGAAGGAACGGCATACGATTTGCTGGTCAAGCCATTTTCTTCGGCAGCAGCTTCTGCTTCTGCCACTTGGTATTTCGAATTGTCTTCGGTCGAAGAATACAAAATACCGACTGTTTTTGCCTCTGGCAGCAAATCTTTTGCTAGTTTGATTTGTGCAGCAACTGGTGCATTATCGGAAACACCAGTGATATTGCCGCCGGGTTGATCCATATCTGCCACCAGATTTGCCCCAACTGGATCAGTGACCGCTCCTAAAACGATCGGTACATCCTGAGTGACATTCGCCAACGCTTGTGCTGCGGGTGTTGCTACCCCAACCAAAACGTCGGCATCTTTATTTAGCAGCTGCTGACTCATCGTTGCCAATTTGCTTTGATCCGCTTGACCGTTCTGGAATTCGATCGTCAAGTTGTCCCCTTCGGTATAGCCTGATTCTTTAAGGCCTTCTTTGATCCCCTCGGTGATCGCATCCAGTGCTTCATGACTGACAAATTGTAGGATCCCGACTGTTTTTTCAGCTTTTTCTACTGGTTCCGAAGTCTCACTAGCTTGATTGGTCCCACTTCTCATTCCTAACTGATAGACAAATGTCGCTCCTAAAAATAATAAAATAACGGCAACCGATGCAATTAATCCCTTGTTTTTCATTTTTCATTCTCCTTTTTCTGCTTACGTTTTTCGTGTTTTTCATTTTATGATTTTTGAGAACAAAAAAAGCAACTGCCTATGTGACGGCAATTGCAAGTAAGCAAAAGCCGCATAGAAGCTTGTCCTATGCGGCGATAAATTCAACTACCAGCATAGATACAGCACTTTAGAAGGTTCTCTAAAAAGTTGTATCTATGGAATGAGGTCCCATCAATACAACTATCTACGCCAGTTTTGCCATGATTTCACTTGCAATGGAATAAATAGTTTCATGATTGTTCCTCCTTCTCAACTTGTTTTCTTTCTTGATTGAATTCAGTTTAGCTTATTGATAAAAAAACGTCAACAATTTTCTGTCAAATTGTCAGATTTTTTTATCGATCATTGGCAGAAGAACGAATCGTCCACATCGGTAAACGATTCAATTCTGGGATGAATTCCGTCGTTGGCTGCTCAAATGAATCAAAGGTAAAGCGATTTTTCTCAACCCCTTCTTCATAAAAAACAAACGTCACTTTATCAGGATCAACGCTGTATTCATTGGAGAAAAAAGCCGCATCATAGACGATTGGATAATAAAAAAATGTCCGATTCAGCTCATCTTCTTGCGCTTGGATCAGATCAAATACTTGATCGAGTTGAGGTCCGTTGGGCTTACTAAACATCACCGAGATCGCTCGTGTTTCACGAATCGTCTTGTCTGCAGTCAGATAAGGCAATGGCTGTACTTTTTCTGACGGCAGCTTGTCAAAAGCGATCCGATCCACTAAAGAAGCATTGATACGATTTTGAGAAAAGACGATCAAACCTGCGAAGACCAGTGCGAAAAGAATTCCCCCGATCAGCGTGAAAATCGTTTTTTTCTGATCTCGATAAAGATCATCTAAAAAAGCTTGCCAGCTTTCAACTATTTTTTCTTTCGTGTAATGAACAAAGTTCCTAACTTGTTCCATAATTTGCCCACCTTTTTTAAAAATCCTACTATTAATTCATACTATCAATTCCCTCCTAGAACGTCAAGAAACTTCACATTTCTTCGATAATTCGGTAAGATAAAAGAAAACGGTAAAGGAGTCATTATGCATAATCTAGCTGATTCATTGATGACTGGAGCCAATCCAATCTTCGATTTCATCGTTGTCTGTTTGAACTTTCTCTCCATTTTTGTCATCGTTTGGGGTGTATTGATCGCAGGCATTGATTTTGTGCGCTACGAATTAACAGAAAAGGATCGATTGGTGGCAGCCAGAGAGAATAATTTTATCCGCAATTATTTAGGGAGCTATGTCTTATTAGGTCTGGAGATCTTGATTGCAGCAGATATTATTGAGACGATCATCCACCCTACTTTCGAAGACATCGTACGTCTAGCTGCCGTCGTTATTATTCGGACAGTCATCTCTTATTTCTTGAATAAGGAAATCGAGCGTGCACTGCAAACCACCGATCACCAACCTACCAAGAAAAAGGAAAGCTAGCTGCCATGGCTTTTCTTTGGATTCTTCGGTATAATAGATAGGAATATTTGACATTGGAAGGATCAATCCCTCAGTCAAACTATCCTTAAAAGAAAAGAGGGAAACAATATGTCTTTTGATGGTGTCTTTACCCATTTAATGGTCCAAGAATTACAAAATCAATTAACCAGTGGACGTGTAAACAAAATTCATCAACCTTATGAAAATGAGGTCGTATTTGTGATTCGTTCCCAAGGGAAAAATCACAAACTTTTGCTATCCGCACACCCCACCTATGCTCGTGTACAATGCACAACGATCGCCTATAGCAATCCAGAAACCCCACCGAATTTCTTGATGATGCTACGGAAATATTTAGAAGGGGCGATCTTAGAATCAATCGAACAAATCGACAATGACCGTGTGATCCATTTTCATTTCACGCGACGAGATGAATTAGGTGATTTGCAAGCCCTCGTCTTGATCGTCGAACTAATGGGCCGTCACAGTACGATTTTATTAATGAATAAGACGAGCGGAAAAATCGTCGATACGATCAAACACATTGGTCATTCACAAAATACGTATCGTACCTTATTGCCAGGTGCTGTCTATGTTGCACCACCAAAGCAATCGACGCTTAATCCTTTCACAGCCTCTCGCACCAAAATTTTTGAAGAATTATCTACTCTTGATCCATTGACGGCAAAAGAACTTCAACAACGATTCCAAGGCTTAGGCCGCGATACAGCAGAAGAATTGATCGCTCGAATCAATGCCAATCCCAATGAAAAACTGCGTCAGTGGGAAGCTTTCTTTACAGAGCTTACCCAGGAGCTAGTACCAAGTTATCTCCAGTCAGAGAAAAAGGAATATTTTACACCAATTCCCTATCCATCATTGATCGATGCGACCACCACTGTCACCCATTATCAGAGTCTGAGTGAGCTTTTAGATGCGTTTTATCACGACAAGGCGGAAAGAGATCGGGTCAAACAACAAGGTGGCGAATTACTGAAAAAAATTGAGAATGAACTGAAACGGAACCAGTTGAAGTTAAAGAAACGCCAACAAACGTTGATCGATTCAGAAAACGCCGAAGAATTCCGTCAAAAAGGTGAGCTTTTGACGACCTTTATGAATCAAGTCCCCCGTGGTGCTGCTTCAGTTGATTTGGAAAATTATTATGATGAGAATCGGCTTTTGACGATCAAACTCGATCCTGCTCTTTCTCCCAATCAAAATGCTCAGAAATATTTTCAACGTTACCAGAAATTAAAAAATGCAGTCAAACTGATCCATCAGCAGATTGCCGAAACGAAAGAAGAAATCGCGTATCTCGAATCCGTGTTAGCCCAATTAGAAATCGCCTCTCCCATGGATCTGGCGGTTATTCGGGAAGAACTGATCGCACAAGGCTATGTCAAAAATCGGGCGAAACAGCGTAAAAAAGCTGCTCCTTCGCAACCAGAACGATTTCTTTCTTCAGACGGAACTGAAATTTTCGTCGGAAAAAACAATTTACAAAATGACCAACTGACCTTAAAAACAGCTCGTAAGAGTGATATCTGGCTGCATACCAAAAATATTCCTGGCTCTCATGTCATCATTCGTTCGGATGATCCTAGTGAGACAACCTTAATGGAAGCTGCAGAGCTTGCCGCATATTTCTCAAAATATCGTCAATCTGCCCAAGTACCAGTGGACTACGTGCAAGTCAAACATATTCGGAAACCGAATGGTGCCAAGCCTGGATTCGTCATTTATGAGAATCAAAAAACACTTTTTGTGACACCTGATGAGGGAATTTTGAGATTAAAACAGTCCTAGCTGTTTCTAAGTTTATTCGGATCAAAAATCATAAAGTAATCAATCAAAAAACCGATCACAAGCGCGTGCCTCTTCGCAGCGCTTGTGATCGGTTTTTATGCTTTTTCGTTCTATCTAATGCTCTTTCAGCAACAATTTTGCTTAGCTTGTATCACAAAAGGCAAGCCTTATCAGAATTCAGCCATCAACATATCTGCTAGATCCGCTAGAATGGCAATTGAACATCACCTGCGGCTAATAGGCTCTGCTGGCTAATAAATCCCGCCATCCTCCATAGTGACTTTCTTCTCAAAATCAAAATGATACAGCTTTTCCCAGTGATTGATATTCAACGTTCCTTTGGTCAAACGGATCGCTAGAAAACAACAGCCTTTATCATCCTCATTGTTAACTTCGTCGTACCAGACAAAGGCTTTGCGAATTTTGCTTCTTAATTCTGCATTTTTAGGGTCTAGCACCCACCCTAAATTCTCTCCTTGACCGATCGCAGTAAACCATTCACCACTGACAGCAATCGCAACTGCTGAATTCTTACTGATTTGCTTCATTTTGTTTGATTGCTCATGAGTTGTCACGTAAAAAACGCCGTCTTCATAAAAAGCATCTACTTCTCGGACGACTGGCTGTGTTTCTCCCTTGTCATTCTCGTTACAAGCAGTCGTGGCAAGGGCGATCACATTGTCTTTAAAATGTCCGAATTTTTCTTCAAGTAGTTTTACTCCTTCTTCAAACTGAGTCATTGTACTGTTCCTCCTTACATCTCACTTCTTTTTTTAAAAGGAATCCATAATTCAACATGAACGACATGATTTTCTCTTTCTTGATAAAGCTCAGGGAAAAAATCCTCAGCAATCCACCCATTCTTCTTTAACCAGAAACGGGTATAGCGCATCGCCTTCCCCATATTGATGATCAGTTGCTCTGAAATCGTATCAAAACTGCAAACAACGTAATCCCGAGCCGGTAGCGTCCATTCACTGAAGGTCGATCCCTGTGAGTCATCACCTACTTGGCCAACAAAGTAACTCGAATAGCCTTCTGGCGCATCTCCAGGTAACGAAACACCGATCTGGTAGTTGGCTTTTCCCGGTTGATTAGCAATCTTTTGAAGAAATTCATGCCAAATTTCTTCAATCGGGTCGATCCCTGTTCGTTGCCCTAGCATTTTCCCATAGTTGAATGGGTAGTAACCGACGATCCCATAGAAGACCAATGGATGCAGATTGCTTTTTTTCTGGATTTCTAAAACAACCCCTTCACTGATCAATGGGATACCCTCTTCCGTCACAATATAGCCTAATGAAAGATCTGGCTTATCAAAGTTTTGTAAGCCAATGGGCTTTTTCTGATAAAGCGAGGGTGAAATTCTATAGACCGTTTTAAACGTTCTTGAAAAAACGGCATGACTGCTAAAGCCGACTTCAAAAGCGACATCAATGACTCGCTTCTTTTGGTTTTTCAATAAAAGCGCACCTCTTGCCAAACGACGCAGTTTTATATATTCCCTAACAGAAAGTTTAACCAAACGAGTGAATAAGCGCTGATAATAAAAAACGGACAATGATGCAACTTGCGCCAACGTTTCGATCTCTAATGGCTCGGTAAGATTGTCTTCAATATAATCGATTGATTTTTGGATTGCCTCCCATGCATGCATATGAATTTCCTTTCTTTTACTATAAAATAATTCGCTAAAAAAGCTTTACCGTGTCTGCTCTTTTTCAATTGATTCAATTGTGTTTTATTTCACAATAAACCAAATACTTAAAACCTGCTTATTGATTAGTTTAGCATAGTCTTTGTGCTCGATGCCTATGAAAATAAAAAAAAGACGAGGATTTTCGTCTTTTTTTCCGTTCGTTTTTAAACTATTGTATTGCTAGAAGGTTCCCACTACGTCGGGTTTTATAGGATAATCAGAAGAGAAGTCCGAAAAAAATACGTAAAAGGAACCATTTTTATAAATCAATAGAAATAAATAGGCCGATCTTTGCGGTCTTGCAATGGGCGATTATTATTTTCTAATACTTCTTCGCGGAATTCTAAAATGAAGCGACGGCTCATCTCCCCAATCCAGTCAAAGACAAACCAGTTGATTGGCCCTTTCGTTGGTGGGGTCGTCAAGGAACCAACATAATGAAAATGGTGGGTGCGTTCTGGCAAGAACATGCTCGGATCAAACCATTGGGTGTGGTTCTCAAAGTCCCAGATGCTGTCGTCTTGCTGATTGCAGATCCAGTTGAGTTTATCCGTCAGTTTGAATAAGATACCCACCACCAAGTTTTCTCCGTCATCATTCATATGAACGAGGTGAAACTCTAACTCTTGCTGCTCGTCATCGATAATATGTTCAGACGGCATGTGAAAATGAATATCCGTCAAATAGTAGTTGATCCCTTTAAATGTGACATAGCTTTCTTTGTTATAAGGAACGAAGTGAATCGTATTTTTGAATTCTTTTTCCGTGAACCGCTCTCGTTTATAGTGAAAAGCCAAGTCCTGATCGATGGGTTCTTCGGTCTCATCGTGGACTAAAGCGATTGGGGATTGGTAAGGAAATTCGGCACCTTGTGCATACCAGTCGCACAAAGTGTGCCAATGTTCAGGTCCATTGTCTCCGGAATAACTCCAGGGAACGTCCATATTTCTTTTCAAAAAAAACAGCCTCCTAATTCAAGTTGACAGCAAGGTATAGCCCTTCCTATCAAAAAACTTTCTCCCAATGCTATCAGAAAATAGGTAAAAATAAAACGAATATGCTTGGTCATTCCCTCACATATCCGTTTCTTATTTCAATTCCTTATTAACTCAACCAAGCAGCAGGATCTTTACGCCACTCTTGTAACAGGGCAACATCAGATTCTTGAATAGCACCCGTTTCTAAAGCCGACTCGATCAACGCTGTATAGTTTGTCAAAGTTACATAGGGTAAACCTGCTTGATCAAAATTTTCTTGGACTTGAGGCAGCTCGTAAGTAAAGATCGCAGCGACGCCTAATACGTCGGCTCCTTCTCTTTTGGCTGCTTCACAAGCTTCTAAGACACTGCCACCTGTTGACAATAAATCTTCAATGACGACCATTTTTTGATTTGGTTGAATACGCCCTTCAATTTGATTGCCTTTACCGTGTTCTTTTGCTTTGCTGCGAATATAAACCATTGGCAAATCTAACAATTCAGCGACCCATGCAGCATGGGGAATCCCAGCTGTTGCGGTCCCTGCAATCACTTCTGCTTCTGGGTAAGTCGTTTTGATGACTGCAGCTAAGCCTTTCGCAATGGCGCGACGTACATGTGGATAACTCATAGTAATTCGATTGTCGCAGTAAATAGGGCTTTTGATGCCGCTTGCCCAAGTAAATGGTTCATTCGGTCGTAAGAAAATCGCCTCGATGTCTAAAAGATCTTTGGCGATTTGATTGGATTGTTCTTTCATTGGCTAGCTTCCTTCCATTCTTGTTTTATTTGCAGATAACTTTCATACGGTGCCTTAGATTGGGTGATTGGACGTCCCACAACGATCATGGTAGCCCCTGCTTTACGAGCTTGTGCAGGTGTCATGACCCGTTTTTGATCACCAACTTCACTGCCAGCTGGTCGGATACCAGGCGTCAAGCGTATGAAGGCATCCGTTGTCCTTTGTTTGATCTGCTTTGCTTCGTGAGCGGAGCAAACAACACCGTCTAACCCAGCTTTTTGGGCACAAGTGGCGTAATGCATGACACTTTCTTGCAGTGACGTCATGATCTGCTGATCATGATGCATTTGTGCCTCACTAGTGGAGGTCAATTGGGTAACTGCAATCAAATCAGGAACTTTGTGCCCTGCGGGGGTTCCTTGCTGCAGGCCTTTTTTAGCAGCAGTCATCATTTCGATCCCGCCGGCCGCATGAACATTCGTCAAAGCAACACCTAAAGAAGCTAAGCGTTCCATTGCTCGTCCTACTGTATTGGGAATATCATGTAGTTTTAAATCTAAAAAAATATCATGACCACAGTCTTTTAACCAAGTAACGATCGCTGGTCCTTCTTGGTAGAAAATCTCCATTCCCACTTTCACAAACAACTTTTCCTCTATAGGAAATTGCGCTAAAAAAGTTTCAATAGCCTGTTTGTTAGGAAAATCTAAGGCAATAATTGGCCGTTCACTCATCACATGTGCTCCTCTCTCACTTCTTTTATCAGCTGTTCCAAAGAAGGGATTCCTAATTCTGCCATTCGTATAGGCAATTCTTCAATCAACTTTGGGCAAATGTAAGGATCGGTAAAGTTTGCGGTTCCGACTGCAACAGCACTAGCACCTGCCAGATACATTTCAAGGACATCATCCACTGACATCACGCCCCCCATGCCAATAATTGGTAATTGAGAAACTTGCGCCACTTGTTTGATCAGGCGAATCGCCACTGGTTTGATTGACGGACCAGACAAGCCCCCTGTTTGGTTAGCTAAAATTGGTTTCCGTGTTTTTAGATCGATCCGCATGCCTAAAAGTGTATTGATCATCGTAAACCCGTCGGCGCCGCCTGCTTCGATCGCTTGTGCAATTGGGACGATATCCGTCACATTCGGCGAAAGTTTGACATAGATCGGCACTTGCGAGACTTTTTTGACCGCTTCAGTCAATGCACCAGCAACCGCAGGATCGGTTCCGAACGTGATGCCGCCATGCTTGACGTTCGGGCAAGAGATATTCAATTCGATCGCTTTGACATTTTCTGCCTGACTGATTTCCTGACACACAAGAACATAATCTTCGACGGTCGAACCGGCAACATTCGCGATGATTGGCAAATCGGGGTGTTTTTGAGCTAAGTCGGGTAAAATTTGATTCATGACCGCTTCTAACCCAGGATTTTGCAACCCGATGGCATTTAACATACCGCTAGGCGTTTCTGCTACCCTTGGGGTCGGATTGCCAAAACGTGGTTCAGGTGTGGTCGCTTTGATCATCACCGCACCTAATTGACTGATGTCATAATATTTATCATATTCTGCACCAAACCCAAAACAGCCGCTGGCAGACATGATCGGATTTTTTAGACTCAATCCGGGTAGCTCGACATTGATCGACATTAAATGACCACCTTTCTCGCCTGAAATACAGGCCCTTCGTCACAAACTTTGACACTTTTTGTGCCTTGTTCATCATCTTTCGTATGGCAAACACAGGCATAACAGGCACCCATCCCGCAAGCCATTCGCGCCTCCATGGATAATTGAACATCTGGAAGGTCTTCGAAAAGCTGGGCGGTGGTTTTTAAAAGACCGTTATTTCCGCAAGCAAAGACCGCCGCAGGTGTTTGCTCTGCAGCTAATAACAGGTTGCCAACATTTCCTTGTAAACCCGCGCTGCCATCATCGGTAGCGATCCTCGTATCTCCCAGTGTGCGAAATTCCTCTTCATAATACATAACGTCTTTGCTGGCAAAGCCCAAAAAGTGAATGACGTGGACGCCTTGTTGCGTCAGGCGTTTCGATAATTCATAGAGCGGCGGCACACCGATACCGCCCCCTACGATAAATGCAGTGTCCCCTTGGTTTAAATGATGATAGCGAAACCCATTTCCTAACGGCCCCATCACATCGATTGGATCACCAACAGTCATTTCTGAAAAAATTCTTGTGCCATCTCCTTCAACCCGATAAATGATTCGGCATTCTTTTTTCTCAGCATCGATATGATTGATACTGATCGGTCGGCGAAGAAGAAAGGCATTTTGAGGAACCCGCAGGTGTAGAAATTGCCCTGGGGTCCTCATCTCATTGACTAATTCACCCGTCAATGTCATTTCAAAAATCCGCGGTGCCAGTTGACGCTGTTTGCTGATGGTCATGATTTCTTGCTTCATCAAAAAACTCCTTTATCTGCGTTAAATTGCTTTTGTTGAAAAACTGCGGGATTCCATCACTTTTAGAATCGCATCCGCTGTATCAAGAGAAGTAAAGGTCGGTACACCATGTTCCACCGCTTCTCGGCGGATGATAAATCCGTCTTCCGTTGCATTTTGGCGATCTTTGTCCATGGTATTGACTACAACTTGGGTCGTTCCTTTACGGATCAAATCAACAACCGTTTCTTCTGCTTGCTGTTCGGAAATCTTGGCAACCCGAGTCACTTGTAGTCCTTTTTCTTCAAAGTAATCGGCGGTTCCATTGGTAGCCAATAAGGTGAAGCCGACCTCTACGAAACGCGCTGCCAGTGCTGCTGCCTCTTCTTTGCTTTCGTCTGCAACGGTGAAAAGTGCTTTTCCAAATTCAGGAATATGCAGGCCTGATGCCTCAAAAGCTTTATAAAGTGCTTTTGCCAAATCTTTGTCTGATCCCATTACTTCACCCGTTGATTTCATTTCAGGGCCTAAGTAAGTATCGACTTTTAAAAGTTTTGTAAAGGAGAAGACAGGTGCTTTGATGTGTACTTCATTTGGCGTTGGCGCAAGTCCGTCTTGATAACCTAACGCTGTGATCTCTTCCCCGAGAATCGCCTTCGTGGCAATTTGGGCCATTGGGATCTCTGTTACCTTGCTTAAAAATGGTACGGTTCGGCTAGCACGAGGATTTACTTCAATGACATACACTTTGTTCTCATGGATGACAAATTGGATATTCATCATACCGATACAATTTAAACCTAATGCCAAGCGTTTGGTATATTCTTCGATCGTAGCAATTAGTTCATCCGAAAGATTTTGCGGTGGATAGACCGCCATTGAATCTCCTGAATGGACCCCTGCACGCTCGATATGTTCCATGATTCCAGGTATCAAAACAGTTTTGCCGTCACAGATAGCATCGACTTCACATTCTTTACCGACCAAGTAACGATCGACCAAAACAGGATGTTCTGGTGATGCTTTCACTGCATGACGCATATAATCTTCTAAATCGGCTTGGTTTTCCACGATTTCCATCGCACGTCCCCCTAAGACATAACTTGGGCGGACTAAAACAGGATAGCCGATTTCTTGAGCGATGGCGATCGCTTCTTGTTCATTCGTCGCTGTATCCCCTGGTGGTTGCGGAATATCTAGCGCTTGTAATGCTTGCTCAAAGAGATCACGATTTTCGGCACGATCAAGATCTTCAATGCTGGTGCCTAAGATTTTGACCCCAGCTTTTACTAAAGGCTCTGCTAAGTTGATCGCCGTTTGCCCGCCAAATTGGACGATGACCCCAATTGGTTGTTCCAAGTCGATCACGTGTAAGACATCCTCTAAGGTCAATGGTTCAAAGTACAGCTTGTCGGAGATAGAAAAGTCAGTCGAAACCGTTTCAGGATTACTGTTCATGATGATCGCTTCATAGCCAGCAGCTTGGATCGCTTTCACCGAGTGCACTGTTGCATAGTCGAACTCCACCCCTTGTCCGATTCGGATCGGTCCAGAACCTAGGACAAGAACAGATTCTTTTTCACTGCGCTTGCTTTCATTCTCAAACTCATAGGTGCTGTAGAAATAAGGTGTTGCTGATTCAAATTCTGCGGCACATGTATCTACCATTTTGTAGACGGGCAAAATCTTTTGCTCATGACGCAGCGTGCGGATCTCAGCTTCCGTGGTTTCCCACAGCTCAGCAATCTTTTTATCCGTAAAGCCGTTTTGCTTGGCTTTTTTCAACACATCAAGGGATTGTGGTTCGTTTGCTAATGCTTGTTCGATCTCAAAGATGTGAAGCATCTTATCCAAGAAGAACAAGTCGATTTTCGTCATTTCGTTCAAATCTTCGATGGTGTACCCTCTTCGGATGGCTTCCATGACGTAGAATAGGCGATCATCTTGCGCCTTGATGACTTTTTCCATCAGATCATTGTCAGAAAGAGCTTCTAATTCTTTCATTTCGATATGGTGTGTGCCGATCTCCAATGAACGAACGGCTTTTAATAATGACTCTTCAATATTACGACCGATCGCCATCACTTCACCAGTCGCTTTCATTTGTGTTCCTAATCGACGTTCCCCAGTTTCAAACTTGTCAAACGGCCAGCGAGGAATTTTTGCGACGACATAGTCAAGGGCGGGTTCAAATTCTGCATAGGTGGTTTCTGTGACTGGGTTTTTCATTTCGTCCAATGTTAAACCGACGGCAATTTTCGCTGCCAGTTTGGCAATCGGGTACCCTGTAGCTTTACTTGCTAACGCAGAGGAACGTGAGACCCGTGGATTTACTTCAATGACATAGTAGTTGAAGCTATGAGGATCAAGCGCCAATTGAACGTTACAGCCACCTTCGATTTTTAACGCGCGGATGATTTTTAATGAGGCATCCCGTAACATTTGGTATTCATGGTCTGACAAAGTTTGGCTCGGCGCAAAGACGATGGAATCGCCGGTGTGGATACCGACTGGATCGAAGTTTTCCATATTACAAACGACGATCGCGTTGTCAGCAGAATCTCGCATCACTTCATATTCAATCTCTTTATATCCAGCAATACTCCGTTCAATCAAGCATTGGGTCACTGGCGAGAGCTTCAAGCCGTTTTCAGCGATTTGGCGAAGTTCTTCTTCATTGTTACACATGCCGCCGCCCGTTCCCCCTAGCGTAAATGCAGGACGAACAATGATTGGAAAGCCGATTTTTTTCGCAAATTCAACTGCTGCTTCCACCGTTGACACGATTTCTGATTCTGGGATCGGTTGATCCAATTCTTCCATTAATTGTTTGAATAAATCTCTGTCTTCTGCCTGGTCGATTGCTGCTAATTTGGTTCCTAGCAACTCAATTCCTAATTCATCCAAAATACCTGAGTTGGCTAATTCCATCGCCATATTCAAGCCCGTTTGTCCGCCTAATGTCGGTAAAATTGCATCAGGCTGTTCTTTACGTAAAATCCGTGAGACGAACTCAAATGTGATTGGTTCAATGTAGACTTTGTCAGCAATTTCTTTGTCCGTCATGATCGTTGCGGGATTCGAATTGACTAACACCACTTCGTAGCCTTCTTCTCGTAAAGCTAAACAAGCTTGTGTACCGGCATAATCAAACTCTGCCGCTTGTCCTATAATAATCGGTCCAGAACCGATAACCATGATTTTCTTGATATCTGTACGTTTTGGCATATTAGTTCTGCTCCTTCCATGCATCGATCATCTCTAAAAATTCGTCAAATAAGTGGACTGCATCATGCGGGCCCGGTGCCGCATCTGGGTGGTATTGGACACTGAATGCTGGGTAACGGCGATGACGAACTCCTTCGATCGTGCCATCGTTTACTTCGACGTGGGTCACCATTAGTTTTTCTGGATCGATGGATGCTTCATCCACAGCAAAGCCATGGTTTTGTGAGGTAAAATCGATCCGACCAGTGGCGATCTCTCTTACCGGATGATTTAGTCCGCGGTGACCGAACTTCATTTTATAGGTATCTGCTCCATTCGCTAATGAGAAGAGCTGATGACCTAAACAAATCCCGAAGATTGGTACCTTGCCTTGAATCCCTTGTATCATTTTAATTGCTTCTGGCAAGCTTTTGGGATCGCCTGGTCCATTCGTCAGCATTACGCCATCTGGTGCGAGGTCTAAAATTTCTTGCGCTGTCGTATTGTATGGCAAAATCGTTAAATTGCAGTTGCGGCGTGACAACTCCCGTAAAATACTGTGCTTCAAGCCGAAGTCGATGACCACGATATTGCGACCCGTTCCAGGACTTGGATAAGGTTTTGAGGTAGAAACTTGTGCCACTTGATTGGTTGGTAAAACCGCCGCTTTTAATTGATCAAAGGCATGATCAAAGACATCGCCTGCATCAACGATACTCGCTTTCATGGTTCCGTGTTGACGAATCTTTCTCGTCAGCGCTCGTGTATCGATTCCTGCGATCCCTGGAATATTTTTGCGTTTTAAAAATTCGTCTAACGTCAGCTGTTTCCGCCAATTGCTCGCTAGACGCGCGTGTTCTTTCACAACAACCCCTTTACAAGTTGGTGAAATTGATTCGTAATCGTCTCGGTTGACGCCGTAATTGCCAACCATCGGATACGTAAACGTAATGATTTGTCCGTTAAAGCTTTGATCCGTAATGGCTTCTTGATACCCTGTTATGCTTGTGGTAAAAACGATCTCACCAAAAACATTGACACTGGCACCAAACCCTTCGCCTTCAAAGTATGTTCCATCTTCTAAAATAAGCCAACGCTTCATATTATTGCCCACCTTTTTGCCATACTGTTTTACCATTTACAAATGTATAACTCGTATCCCCATATAACGTCCATCCACCGAAAGGCGTATTGACTCCTTTTGATAGGAATTGCTTAGGATCCACGTTATAAGCTGATTCTAAGTCAAAAATTGCCAGGTCGGCTTTGTCTCCGACCATCATCGTTCCAGCACTTAGACCAAAGAGCGACGCTGGTTTCACGGTCATCCAATCCACTAGCTGCTGCAAGGTAAAGCGTCCTGTTTTCACAAAATGAGTGTACAACAATTGGAAGGCATATTCTGATCCGACGATGCCAAAGGGTGCTTTTAAAAAGCTTTGCATTTTTTCTTCATAGCCATGTGGGGCATGATCCGTCGCGATACAATCGATCGTGCCATCCAACAGACCTTCGATCAACGCTTCACGGTCTTCTTGCCCACGTAGCGGTGGGTTCATTTTCCAAAAGCCTTCATCGGCAGGAATATCTTCATCGATGAGAAGCAAATGGTGGGGAGAAACTTCGGCTGTCACATGGATCCCAGCTTTTTTGGCATCTCGAATCACTCGAACACTTTCTTTCGTAGAGACATGGCAGACATGGTAATGGGCTCCTGTTGCTTCCGCCAAAAGCACATCCCGAGCGATTTGAGAAGCTTCTGTTACACTCAAGATCCCAGGCAATCCAAGTTCTTCCGCTTTTTTACCAGCATGCATCACGCCGCCAAAGAGTAAGGAATCATCTTCTGTATGGGCAACCAAGGCCAAGTCATTTTCGGCGGCTTGCTTCATTGCCAAATACATTGTGCCAGCAGTCTGAACCCCGACACCGTCATTTGTTAAGGCAAATGCCCCCGCGGCTTTCATTCCAGCTGCATCCGTCAACGTTTCGCTGCGCAAGTTTTCGGTGATCGGAGCGTATTGTAAGACATTGATTGATGCATCTGCGCTGATTTTTTCGTAAACAGCTGCTAATTTTTCTGGTGTATCAGGAACTGGGTCAAGGTTTGGCATTGCGCAAACTGTCGTAAACCCGCCACGAGCGGCTGCCATGCTGCCCGTTTCGATTGTTTCTTTGTATTCAAAGCCCGGTTCTCTGAAGTGTACATGAACATCCACTAAACCTGGTGTGATCAATTGCTCTTTGGCATCGATGACTTCGTCAAAATCTGTTTCGGGAAATGCTGTACTGATCCCGCGAATGATTCCGTCTTCGATCCAAATTGCTGCAGGCACACAGTGATTGTCTTTTTTGATGATTTTACCGTTTTTAATGAGTGTTTTCATGTAAACTTCCTCCTCTAATTCATTCCTTTTTTCCTGTTAGGCCTTACCGTTCAACACCGCTTCAAGAATTGCCATTCGAACAAAGACGCCATTGGACATCTGGGTGATGATTCGCGAGCGTAAGCTTTCAACTAAGGCATCAGCTAACTCTACATCGCGATTGACTGGTGCTGGGTGCATAATGATCGCATGCTCTTTCATTCTTGCGGCGCGTTCGACGGTCAACCCGTGATTTTTTAAGTATTCTTCTTTTGAAAAGCTTTCCGTTCCATCATGGCGCTCGTGCTGGACACGAAGCATCATCATGACATCGACTTCTGCGACCAATTCGTCGAGTGGCATCCAGTGACCGTATACTTCAAATTCTTCGTCATACCATTCCTTTGGACCTGAGAAGAAGACTTTCGCGCCGAGACGCTTCAACATTTGCATGTTTGATTTTGCGACCCGTGAGTGGGTGATATCGCCTACGATTGCGACTTTCAAGTCATCAAAGTGCCCGAACTCTTCATAGATCGTCATCAGATCTAGCAAACATTGCGTTGGGTGTTGGCCGCTGCCGTCCCCGCCATTGATGATACTGCACTGGATCGTTTTGCTTTGGATCAAAGAGTCGTAGTAGTTTTCATCGCCGTGGCGAATGACCGCAACGTCTACACCTAAAGCCGACATCGTCAAGACCGTGTCATACAAGGTCTCGCCTTTTTGAACAGAACTGGTGGAGGCTTCAAATTCGATGACTTCGATCCCTAGTTTTTTCTCAGCAACATCGAAGCTTTTGTGGGTTCTGGTACTGTTCTCAAAAAAGAGATTTGTTGCGAAATATTGTTCTTTTTGGGGCATCCATTTCGCCCCTCTTTTGAATTCTTGTCCTCTGCGGATGAGTCCCATCACTTCACGGTCTGTCAATGCTTCGACCGTCAAAAGATGCTTTAAGCTGATTCTTTCGGATTGAATAATCATGAATGAATTCCTCCTTTGATTCTGTTTAAACGATGAGTTGGCACAAGTTATTTTTCTTCGCTGCGAGAGCTGTCAGGTAAAATAAGATTCAAGAAGATTCCTAGGACAGTTGCTAACGCCATTGCGGATAAGGTGAAGGTACCGACCGTGAAGACAAGCCCGCCGATTCCTACCACAAGGATCACTGACGCAATGATCAAATTCTTCTTACGATCAAAATCGATTTTATTGTCGATCAAAATTTTCAACCCGCTGGCAGCGATGACGCCAAAGAGCAGGAAGCTGATCCCTGAGATGACTGGACCAGGAATACTTAAGATCAATGCGCTTAGTTTTCCAACGAAGCCTAGTACGATGGCTAGAATTGCCGCACCACCGATGACGAACACACTGTGGACCCGTGTAATGGCTAAAACCCCGATGTTTTCTCCGTAACTTGTCACTGGGGGTCCCCCAACGAGACCGGCTGCGATTTGAGCAAAACCATCGCCCAAAAGTGTTCGGTTCAAGCCTGGCTCTTCAAAAAAGTTCCGCTTCGTTAATTTGTTCAAGACCATCAGATGACCGATGTGTTCGGTCATGGTAACAAAAGCGATCGGCGCCATCGTCGTGATCGCATTCAGATACAGTTTTGGTTCATAGTTAATGAAGGGAATCTCGAAGCTCGGCATGCCAAACCAGTTGGCGTCAATGATGGGCTGTACATCGACGATTCCCGCTGCTAAGGCGATCAAGTATCCGCCCACGATCCCCAGAAGGATCGGAATCAGTCCTAAGAACCCTCGCAGAAACATATTGAAGAAAATCGTTAATCCTAAGGTAGCCAAGGCTACCAGAATGTACTTGAAATCGTAGACTGAGTCATTGTACATCGCATTCTGAGCTGCGTTAGCGGCTAACCCTAATCCAATCACCATAATCACAGGACCGACAATGATCGGTGGTAAGATCTTATCCAACCAAGCAGCACCTGCACGTTTAATGATCATCGAAACGATCACGTAGACCAACCCAGTCGTGATGGCGCCTTGTGCAATAGCTGGGTAGCCGTCAGATTTCATCAGCATCTGCATCGCTGCGATAAACGCAAAGCTGCTGCCTAGATACGCTGGAATCTTCCCTTTCGTCGTAACCAAGTAAACCAATGTTCCAATACCTGAACTAACTAATGCGATGCTGGGGTTGATCCCAACGAGGATCGGAACTAAAACGGTTGCCCCAAACATCGTGAAAAGATGTTGTAAGCTTAGGCCTAACCAAGGCAGTGCTTTGGGCCGATCTTTGATGTCTAAAACTGCGTCTGGATTACGAAATTCTTGCTTCTGCATGTTGCTGTCACTCTTCTTCCTAGTCGTTTTCTTTATTGATCATGATCCGGTCAGAACCATCTGATTCTTCCATCTCCACGATAATTTCTTCACTTAAAGCAGTTGGAATATTTTTTCCAACAAAATCTGCCCGAATCGGCAGTTCACGATGACCGCGGTCAACTAAAACGGCGAGTGAGATTCTTTTTGGTCGACCAATATCCATGATTGCATCCAAAGCTGCCCGAATCGTCCGTCCTGTAAACAAGACATCATCGATCAAGATGACTTCTTTGCCATCAATGGCAGTCGGGATGTCTGATGAATGGATCTCTGGATCATCTTCTGTCTTTTTGTCATCTCGGTACAAGGTGATGTCCAATTCACCGACAGGTACTTCTACGCCTTCTAGTTGTTTTAAACGTTCTGCTATTCGTTGCGCGATATAGATGCCGCGGGTTTTGATCCCTACCAGCACCAAGTTATCAATGCCGCGATTTCTTTCTATAATTTCATAGGTGATCCGCGTTAACGCTCGTTTCATTGTTACTGCATCTACTACTTCTTTCGCTGCCATATGTTATTCCCTCCTAATTTTGAACATAAAAAAACTCCTACCTGCTTGAGGTAGGAGTCATGTTTTCCGATCGTTGCCTAAAATCCCATTCTGTGGATTTTGGGTACACGTTATCATCTAGTAAGGGTTCGAATCTCCAACGCGGGAGTCGTCTGCTTACTCATTCCTTCTTAGCCTCACGGGACTACATTTAAAGGAGCTATTTAGTTGTTACAATTACTATACAGTTCTCACACAAAAAAATCAATCATTTTTTCGCAATTTTTTTAACGTGTCCGCGAACAGCTCTGGTAATGGCGCTTCAAAGACCAGCGACTCGCCTGTTGTTGGGTGGGTGAAGCCTAGAAGCTTGGCATGTAAAAACTGCCCATTGCCTTTTAGCGTGCGTTTAGGTCCATATAGTGGATCGCCAGCTAGTGGAAAACCGATGTACTGCATGTGGACTCTTATTTGATGGGTTCTTCCTGTTTCCAGCTGTAGTTCTACTAAGGTGAACTGCTCGAAGCGCTCCAACACGGTGAAGTGAGTGACAGCGGGTTTGCCATTTTCGATCACGGCTTGCATTTTGCGATTGACTTTTGAGCGACCGATTGGTGCATTGATGGTGCCTTTTTCGTGGCTGATCGTACCATGAACCAATGCTACGTACTTGCGTAACGATGTTTTGTCTTTCAATTGTTTCGCTAACGACTCATGTGCCTGATCATTTTTGGCGATCATTAACAGACCCGACGTATCTTTGTCGATTCGATGAACGATTCCTGGCCGAACAACATCATTGATCGTGGATAAATCATCCATATGGTACAATAACGCATTAACCAAGGTGCCATTTGGATGCCCAGCGGATGGATGAACCACCATCCCTTGCGGTTTGTTGATGACTGCCACATCAGCATCTTGATAGACGATCGTCAAAGGAATATTTTCTGGTTGTAAGTCTACAACTTCAGGTTCTGGTACTTGGATGATCAAGTGATCACCTGCTTTTACCTTATAATTTGCCCGAACCGTTTCGCCCTTCAATGTGACCGCATCTTCTTTTAGCCACTGCTGGATTTGTGACCGACTATGATTTGGCAAGCGTTCAGCCAACACTTTGTCGACCCGCCCTTTTTCTTCTTTAATGATTACTTCAATTTGCTTTTCCATTTGATTCTCCTTGTTTCCCTTTTGCTTCGTCATCTACCAGTGCATAAATAAAAATCAAGATCACCCCGAACACTAATGACATATCAGCGATATTGAAAATTGGGAAATTGATAAAATCAAGCTGGAACATATCGACCACAAAGCCATGCTGCAATCGATCGATAAAATTACCGATCGCCCCACCTAGAACAAACGCCAGTCCGAAACGAAACCATAGACTGCTTTTTTGGTAGCGAAACAATAGGTAAACAACAACAGCAACCGCGATAACGGTGATGATCGCAAAAAAGGTGATTTTTCCTTCTAGAATACTCCAAGCTGCGCCCGTATTCTGAAGATAGGTCAGGGACAACACATTGTCGATCAGAGAATGTGTTTCACCCAGTTGATAATTGGCAACGATCCAAATTTTCAGCCATTGATCCAAGCCAATGACAACAGCACTTAACAAAAAAAACAACGCGATCATAAATTTTCCACTCTTTCTTCTTTAAAAATATCTCGTGGACGGATGATGCCCAAGAGATTTCCATTCGGATTTTTATCCTTGGTGATCAAAACCGCCTCAAGCAGGGCATTTTTTTGAAACAATTCTTCCACTTCTACGATGGTCGTTTCAGCCGACACGAAACAATAATTTGATCGTTTCCCATCTCCTGCTAATAATTCATCTGCCGTTCTGCCTGCCAACTTGATTTCACCATGGAGGCTTTCTTTCGCTAACCAGTAACCCAGCATACGCAAGGTGATCAAGCCCAAAAATCGACCATTATCATAGATCGGAAATTGTGAATAGCGCTTTTGGGCAACGATTTTCAATAACTCTGGTAATGGCAGGTACTTTTCAAAACCAGTCACTCGTTTCGCAAAACGCGGCATGACTTTTTCAGGTGCCAGTAAGGAGTGTTCAATTTCTTGGATGCGATTGACGACCCATTCATTCGGTTCTGCAATGACAAAGTTTTCTCCGATTTTTTCATGTACGATGGCATTGCGCAGCTGAGCCATTTGTAATAGATCATCTTCTGCTCTTCTGACATTGATATTTTTGCTTTTTGACAAGCGACGAACCATTTCAGAAAAACCCATATTCCGCGGATTATCCAATTCGTCACGAAGCCGCTTTTCGATTCGATTAAAACTGCTCAAAAATTGATCTGCACCACTAGCCATGAGGAACCTCCTTGATAAGATACGCTTTTTTTAAATAAATCAAAACAAAGACAAAATATGCCACTAAATACACACCGACAAAAAGCAACGAGTAAAGGGAGATGGATAATAAGCCCAATACCCCCATCATGAGAAAAAGGCTTAAATAAAAGCCGATATATATTCTTTTAAGCGCAGGATTCATCACGATCTCCAGCTTGAGCGCTGATTGGCCTTTTGGTAACTGAAAAGGCTGACTTTCTAAAAAAAACATGCGCACACGAATCGGCGTCTGCTCAGCCAGCGCCAAAAAAATCGTTTGCTGATGATTGATGGCAGCGATTCTTTTTTTTCCTTGCATGACCTCCAAGGGACTGCCCATTCCATAAAAACCAGTCCTCCTAGTTAGTTGTAGCTCCATTGACAAAGATCACCTCAATTGGTTAAGTATACTTGATTATCAAAAGAAAGAAAATAGACTTTTGCTTGCTTCCTTGATTATTATAACAAGAATCCCTACTTTTATCTTCCATCACGTCTAATGAACGAGAAAAAGACGAATGCCGCTTGCACCCGTCCTTTCAAATCATCTCTTTCCGTTTTTCCGTTTCAAATGCCGCGAATGCCTTCTTTGTTTGTGAGTGCTCTTTTAGAAAAGACCGATCGCTTGGCCATCAGAAGTCACGTCCATATTGATGGCGGCAGGTTTCTTCGGTAATCCTGGCATCGTCATCACGGCACCTGTCAAGGCTACGATAAAGCCAGCCCCTAATTTTGGCACGAATTCGCGAATCGTTACTGTAAAGTCATCTGGTGCGCCCAATCGCTTTGGATCATCACTGAAGGAATACTGGGTTTTTGCCATACAGATCGGCAGCTGATCCCAGCCTTGTTCTTTGAAGCTTTGCAACTGTGCCTTGGCTTTCGGCGCAAACTCAACCTCTGCCCCGCCATAGATCTCACGCACGATCAAAGAAGCTTTATCCGCTAAAGGCAAATCGTCGGTATACAAGCGTTGATAGTTGGCAGGTTTTTCCTCGATTACTTGAACCACTGCTTTTGCTAGATCCGTTCCACCTGCACCACCGTCTGCCCAAACGGCTGTCCGTGCGATGGTGACGTCGATTTGCTGGCACATGGTTTCGACTAGTGTTCGCTCCGCTTCGGTGTCTTGTGAGAACTCATTAAGCGCAACGACAACTGGAATCCCGTATTTACGCATGTTTTCAACATGTCGCTTTAAATTACTGAAGCCTAACTCTAATGCTTTTAAGTTTTCTGTCCCTAAATCAGCCACAGCGACCCCACCATGCATCTTCAGTGCTCTGATCGTCGCTACTACTACGATCGCATCTGGTGCCTTTGATAAGTTCGGTGTTTTGATATCAAGAAATTTCTCTGCCCCTAAGTCAGCACCAAACCCAGCTTCGGTCACCGTGTATTCGCCTAAGTGCAAAGCCGTCTCGGTTGCGATGACACTATTACACCCATGGGCGATATTTGCAAAAGGTCCGCCATGGATCAGCGCAGGGGTTCCTTCAATCGTTTGAACAAGATTCGGTTTGAGGGCATCTTTTAAAAGTAAGGCTAAAGCACCTTGGACCGCCAGATCTTTTACGTAAATCGGTTGTTTCTCAAAAGAATAACCAATTAAAATCTTTCCTAATCGCTCTTTTAAATTATCAATGCTTGTTGCCAAGCACAAAATCGCCATGATTTCACTAGCAACGGTGATGTCAAAACCGTCTTCTCGGGGAACGCCTTGTAACGGTCCCCCTAGACCGACAATCACTTGTCGTAACGCTCGATCATTCAAATCGACAACCCGTTTCCATGTGACCCGACGTCCGTCGATCCCCAACTCATTGCCTTGCTGGATATGATTGTCGATCAATGCAGACAAGGCATTGTTTGTTGCTGTGATCGCATGCATATCGCCAGTGAAGTGTAAGTTGATGTCCTCCATCGGCAACACTTGTGCTTTGCCGCCGCCGGTGGAGCCGCCTTTGATGCCCATTACTGGTCCTAAAGATGGCTCACGTAAAGCGATGACGGTTTGCTTGCCGATTTGATTTAACGCATCTGCAAGTCCAATGGTCACGGTTGACTTGCCTTCTCCAGCGGGTGTCGGACTGATCGCTGTGACTAAAATGAGTTTACCCAGCGGATTGTTTGCTTTTTCGGTGATTGCCGACCATTCGATTTTTGCTTTATACTTGCCATAAAGTTCCAGGTCATCGCCTGTTAAACCAAGTGGTTCAGCAATTTCAATAATCGGTTTAGGCATTGATTCTTGTGCAATTTCGATATCTGATTTCATTTTTACCCTCAATTCACGAACTATTTAGCACTTTAAAATGTATTTTGTTTGCTATGCTCTTATTATACTTGATTTTATTCAGAAAGAAAGAGAGATTTTTCACACTTTTACAAGAAGTTTCACGAATCCTTTATGTAAACAAAAAACAACGTCCCTCCTAAGGCTGTAACGCCAAAAGGAGTGATCGCTGCTTTCTAGATTCCAATGAATTACTCGTTGGTTTTGACCTGCACCCTTTTTTCAGGGATTTTTTCTTGAAAAAAAGTTTCTAACCATGCCACATCTTTTTTACGCAACGTGAAGGTATACGTTTTTTGATGATCGGTAATGCTTATTAAACGGTTTATAATTTGCCATTTTTCTATCTCAGGTAAAGAAATAAGGCTTTTCTTCCATAAGCGCGCATAGCGAATCAGGACCAAATCATTCCTGATGAGCATGCTTCGGTGAATCCCTAACCATACAAAAAAGAAAAAGACGGCTAAAACGAGGTTGCTTTTCCAATAAGGTCTGGTATTTTCTAACGAAAGAATCAAACTGATAAATAATATCATCATAGTAAACGACCAATAAATGATCGCTGTAGCAGCTTCCGGTTGCCAATACAATTTACGCTTCATAAAAGTTCCTCACAACATAAAATTTCTAGTATACTATCTTTATCATATCAAAAAAGGGTGAGACAATGTTAAAAGTTTATCTTGATGCTTCCACGAAAGGCAACCCCGGCCCTAGTGGCGGTGGAATCGTCATTGTCGGTACTGATCTGCATGAACAAATTGCGTTTCCGCTACCTGATTCAACCAACCACCAAGCAGAGTTCGCTGTGATGGTCAACGCGTTGCAGCTGCTGATTGACAAAGGTTTACAGGAACAGACAATTATGCTCTATACCGACAGCAAAGTCGTTGCGCAGACCATCGACAAGAATTATACCAAAAACCCTGCTTTTTCTGATTATTTAACAGAAATTCAATACTTGTTGAAACAGTTCGCTTTAGCAATCATCCAATGGGTCCCTGAGAGTCAAAACAAAGGTGCCGACCATTTGGCACGCCAAGGATTAGCAAAAGCGATGAAATTAAAGGATCGGAGACAATAACCGAGAGAAGTTTTGTTTGAAGCGCAACCAGTAAGATTGCTTCGCCAAAATTTCATCCGTCAGTAATGTTGATTGTGCCATATCCTCTTCAAAGAAGCCTTTCAACGTTTGCGTGACATCGTGATCGTAGGCGAAGGCATTGACTTCAAAATTCAAGGCATAACTCCGAATGTCTTGATTCGTCGTCCCAAAGGAACTAATGGTATCATCCATCATGACCGTCTTCGCATGGAGGAAACCATTGTTATAGATGTAGATTTTTGCACCACGGCGATGCAAGTAATTGGCATAATGCTGTGTTGCCCGATAAATGAATGGGTGGTCAGGCATACATGGAATCATGATTCGGACGTCTACACCTGAGTGGATGGCAATTTCCAATGCGTTCATCATACTGTCATCAGGAATCAAATAAGGCGTTTGGATCCAAATCGATTCTTTGGCAGCTAAGATCATTTTTACAAAACCGCCTTTGAGAATTTGGGTCTCACTTTCAGGCCCATCAGCGACGATCTGCAAATCAACATTTCCAGAGCGCTCTTTCGGCGGTAGAATAAAGTAGCGATCCTCGTATTCCAGCTGATCCTCTTCTCTTTTTACAGATGCGTTCCAGTCACGAATAAAAATCTCTTGTAGTGTAAAACTGGCAGTACCTACGATTCTCGCATGGGTGTCTCGCCAATAGCCAAATTTGGCCTTTTTTCCTAAATATTGATCGCCGACATTAAAGCCGCCAGTCCAACCGATTTGACCGTCGATCACAACGATTTTTCGATGTAGATGGTAGTTCAATCGTGTGTTGCGGATCAGGTTCTTCGAAGTGATAAAAGGCACGACTTTTCCACCGGCATCAATCAACGGTTGAAAGAATTTCCAATTGGCCTTCGGTGACCCCCATGGATCATAGACCAAACGCACTTCAACACCTTCACGGGCTTTATCGATCAAGATTGACAAGAATTGGCCACCGATCTCATCATTAAAAAACGAATAATACTCCACATGCAGATTATCTTCTGCTTGCTTCATGTCCTCAAACAATGCGGCAAATTTTTCTTTACCATCTGTATAAAATTCTACTTTGTTTCCTTTCGTCAAGGGCGATTCATCAAGGTTCTTAAAATAGCGCTCTAATAGATGATTGTCATCTGAGTAAGGATGTTCAGGAAAAGAATAATTGTGCACTTTGATGATTTGATTCAACTCATTGATCCTACTTTGGTGGTGCTCACTAAATTTATAAATAATTTCTCCGTCGATCCCCCGACCACAAAACAAGTACAACAAGAACCCGATGCCGGGGATGAATACCAACGTCATCATCCAAGCAAAGACACTTGCAATCGAGCGTGGTTTCCGAAAAACAGTAATAAAGGCAGCGATCGTATTAATAAACAAAAGTGCCAATAATACCGTGGAAATCATGCTCATATCCATTTTTATCATAGTTTCCTCCTATATCCTGTAACCCTATAATAGGTAACTGTGATCGAAAGCAAGCTTCAATTCATAGTCCCCTAGTGTTTCTTTGATTTTTTGTTTCAGCATTTCTTCGATTTCTTGATCACTATACGCCGGTTTTGCGGGAATCACTAAATCAAAAGCCAACAGATCTCCTTTGACCTGAAAATCATGCATCCGTAACTGTGCGTCAACGAAGCGAATGATCTTTGACACTTCTTTTTTTAGATGCCGATACTGCTGATCTTGAATTGGTACGGGATCAAGATGACAGACCAGGTCGACCTTTAAAGATTGGCGAAAATCTTGTTCAATCGCATCAATCACCTCATGCGCTTCTCGTAAAGACCACGTTTCATCCACTTCGATATGCACACTGGCAAAGCGATTTTTCGGTCCATAATTATGAACCAGTAAATCATGGTAACCGAGAATCGTCGGATAGTGATCCAAGCGTTGCTCCATGGCAGCTACTTCTTCTTGCGTTGGGCGTGCCCCTAATAATTCGTTGATAAAGGAACGAATCATTTTGATTCCGCTAATCAAAATATACAAGGCAATCAGACAGCCGACAAAGCCATCGATACGTAGGCCAGTCAGCCACTCGATCGTCGCTGAAAACAAAACTGCCCCCGTTGTATACACATCGTTGAGACTGTCTTGTCCGCTGGCTTTAAGTGTTTGAGAGCCGATCAGGTTCGCCAGTTTGCGGTACATCGCTCCCTGCCAGATTTTGATCAAAATCGATAAGACCAAAACGATAAACAATAGTGGGGAAAGACGGATACTCGTCGGTTCCATGATGCGTTGCACAGAGCTAATGAGAAATTGGCCGCCAACAAACGTGATGATCAAAGATACTACAAACCCACTGATGGCTTCAAATCGCTCATGACCATATGGATGTTCACTGTCGGCTGGTTTCGCAGAGATCCGAAAACCGATCAATGTTAAAATAGACGAAGCGGTATCTGAAAGACTGTTGATGGCATCTGCCATAATCGAAACAGACTGGGCAGATAAGCCAATGATAAATTTCCCAGCAAATAATAGTAGGTTGGAAAGCAACCCGAGGCTACCTGCTAATTTCCCGATGGCTGTACGTTCGTAGACACCATTTTTTTTGCTACGATCTAAAAAAAAGTTTAGCAAATCATCACCCTCTCAAAAAACCATCTTTCTTATTTTACCCCGAAGGAATTCAATTAAACAACTATTCGTATCGTTTTTTCGAAAAAAAAGCGAATTCCCTTCAATTATCAAACGCATTTTCAGATAACACGTAGGAAAAAAGGAAAAAGATAACGGAAGGGTCTCCCCCTCCGTCATCTTCGTTCAAAAAAGGAATGTGTTAAAGACCTACGCTCCTCTTTCACCTATCTTCTTAAAGGAAAGGAACTCGCGGGTACAGATTCAACCATAGTGTGCTTACTTGGCAGCTAACCACGCTGCTGCTGTCTCAAGTGCTGCTGCGATTCCTTCTGGATTCTTCCCGCCGGCTTGTGCCATATCAGGACGGCCGCCACCGCCGCCGCCAACTTTAGGTGCGATCTCTTTGATCAAATCGCCCGCTTTCAATCCTTTTTCGTTGGATGCTTTGTTCATGGCAGCTAAAAGATTCACTTTGCCATCATTCGCGGTAGCTAACACTAAAATATCAGAATGGTCTTTTTGTTTCCATTGGTCAGCTAGTTGACGTAATTGGTTCATGTCCTTTACAGTCACTTTTGCTGTGATCAGACGCAGACCATTTACTTCTTTGACATCTTTGAAAACATCCCCTGCTTGCTGGTTTGCTAACTTGCTGGCAAGAGCTTCGTTTTCTTTTTGCAATTCACGCAGCTGCGCTTGCAGTTGTTCTGTTTTGGCAACGACTTCTTTTAATTGGGCGGATTTAACGATCCCTGCAATTGCTTTTAATTGCGCTTCTTCTTCATGCAATAACGTATAAGCTTCTTGACTAGTCACTGCTTCGATCCGACGAACACCAGCACCGATCCCTGATTCAGAAACGATTTTGAAAATACCGATATCCTCCGTATTTGCTACATGGGTTCCCCCACATAATTCGATCGACCAATCGGCAACATTGACGACGCGAACGTCATGCCCATATTTTTCACCAAAGAGTGCCATCGCTCCCATGCCTTTTGCGGTATCGATATCCGTTTCGATCGTCACAACAGGAAGAGCTTCCCAAATTTTCTGGTTGACGATTTGTTCCATTTGGCTCAGCTCTTCGCTGGTCACTTGCCCAAAATGACTAAAGTCAAAGCGCAAATGTCCTGGAGCAACTAATGAACCTGCTTGGTTCGCATGGCTGCCTAATACTTCTTTTAAGGCTTTATGCAATAAGTGAGTCGCCGTATGATTTTTAATGATCTTATTGCGACGATGCTGATCCACTTGTAAGAAATAGTTCACGCCTTCTTTTAGTGGCGCTTTGATTGTAGCAGTATGCAAGAACTGACCGTTCGGTGCTTTTTTGACATCCGTCACTTCCGCTACGATCGTACCATCTTCTGCTACGATCGTGCCTGTGTCCGCAACTTGTCCACCCATTTCTGCGTAGAATGGTGTTTCGGCAAAAATCAGTTTTGCTTCACCTGTCGAAACAGAATCATGTAACGCTTCGTCTTGGATGATCACTAATAATTCGCTGTTTGCTTCAAGTGAATCATAGCCAACGAAACGGCTGTCTACTTTGATATCTGTCAATAAAGCGGATTGTACGCCCATCGAAAGCTCTGTTTGTCGAGCCGCACGAGCGCGGGCACGTTGTGCATCCATTTCTTGTTCAAACCCTTGGTGGTCCACTTTCAACCCTTCGTCTTCCGCCACTTCTTCTGTCAATTCAACTGGGAAGCCGTAAGTGTCATACAATTTGAAAATATCTTGACCAGCTAACGTATCTTGACCGTCTGCTTTTACTTGGGCGATCACTTGATTTAAAATATCTAACCCTTCATTGATCGTTTCATGGAAACGTTCTTCCTCGTTGCGGATCACTTTCTCAATAAATTCTTGCTGCTCTAGTACTTCAGGATAGTAGCTTTCCATGATCTCGCCAACGATCGGTACTAATTTGTATAAGAAGGCAGTATCGATCCCTAATTTTTTCCCATGCATGACTGCACGACGTAATAAACGACGTAAAACATAGCCACGGCCTTCATTTGAAGGAAGTGCCCCATCGCCGATCGCAAAAGAAAGCGCGCGGATATGGTCTGCAATCACTTTAAAGGAGATATCTGTCGTTTTGCTGTCGCCGTAGTTCACACGACCGCTTAAATCTGCCACTGCATTGATGATCGGCAGAAACAAGTCTGTTTCAAAATTGGTAGGTGCATTTTGAACGATGGAAACCATTCGTTCCAGCCCCATCCCCGTATCAATGTTTTTATGTGGTAATGGTTCATAGGAGCCATCTGGTTGATGATTGAATTCTGAAAAGACCAGATTCCAGATTTCCAAATAGCGTTCATTTTCGCCACCAGGATAGTTTTCGGGATCATCTTCCGCTACGTCATTAAACTCAGGACCACGGTCATAGAAAATCTCTGAATCCGGTCCACAAGGTCCTGCACCGATGTCCCAAAAGTTGTCTTCAATCTCAACGATATGCTCTGGTGGTAAGCCGACTTCTTCTGCCCAAATCCGTTTTGCTTCTGTGTCTTTTGGATAAACCGTGACATATAATTTGTCTGGATCAAAAGCCATCCATTCTGGTGAGGTCAAAAACTCCCATGCCCAATGGATCGCCTCATTTTTGAAGTAATCGCCGATTGAAAAGTTGCCTAGCATTTCAAACATCGTATGATGTCTTGCTGTTTTCCCAACGTTTTCAATGTCGTTAGTCCGAATCGATTTTTGCGCATTGGTAATTCTTGGGTTTTCAGGAACAACACTGCCATCAAAATATTTTTTTAGCGTTGCTACCCCTGAATTGATCCATAATAGGGTTGGATCGTTGACTGGAACAAGGGACGCACTCGGCTCGATGGAATGACCTTTTGATTGAAAGAAGTCCAAAAACATTTGGCGTACTTCTGCACTGGATAATTGTTTCACGTTATTCTCCTACTTTCTTCTGTGTTCGCTTAAGATACAGGGGCTGACAAAATTGCTGGTAAGGCGCTCTTATGCCTGTAAAGTCATTTTGACGATAAAAAAACACCATTGCAGAGCAAGGACGTCGATACGCGGTACCACCTTGCTTGCAATGATGTGACTCATTACCTCTTAGACTCGTTAACGCGGAGTGGACGGCAACATTTCTGCTGCAGTTGAGCACCAAAGGGAGCAATCCGTCCGAATTCATGTTTTTCTCTCAGCAGTGAAAAACTTTCTGTAATGAATCATCAAACCGACCATATCCTTCGTCATTCAAAGTATAAGGAAATGTTTCGAAAAAGTCAATCCTCAAATCCGTTCTTTGTTGATCAGAATCGCTTTGCGGTAACGATAGCTCTGGGGAGAAAGCTTTTGATCTGGCTGCAGCATTTTCCGTGAACGGTAATAACTGGCATATGGCAAGGCATCGAATAAAGGATGCCCACAAATCTGCCAGTTCTCCATTTTTAAAGACAAGCCATCTGTCAGCTCCCACGCATCCGCAAGCCCATAGGTGCAGCCAAATAAATTCGGTTCAAGCAATTCAGCGGTTGACAAAGAGACACCATCGTCGCAGGACTTTTCATTGCCCCAGCGAAAAAGTCGCCGAGTCGCAGCACCGCAAACGTATTCCCATTGATCCTCTGATAGCAGCTGAAAGCCTTGTTTGTCTAACTGCTGTTTCAATTCTGTTTGACTGACGGATTCGTGGGTAAATAACTGATAGGTTTCCGATAACGGCTCGAGTGCAGCAAAATAGCGATTCTCTTCGTGATAAAAAGCGGGTAATTCCCAACGCAAGCTTTCCTCAAAGGACGCTGGTGCTGTGAATTGTGCCTTTAGCTCTTTTTCGAAAACACTGAATTGATCGACTAACCCGTGAAACTCCCCAGTGATCGTATTTAACTGCCCGATATACCTTGCGCCAGCAGGCAGAGAACTTTTTTGGACTAGCATAGGATCAATCACAGCTTTGCGCAAAGGGCTCGTAGACTCATTGACAAAAATCCCCCAATCCTGGCTGGTTTCTAACTCATAGATTGTTTCCAGCTGGCGAATGATCTCGTTGGGTGGTGACTGCCAATTTTTACTCCAGCAAGTAGCTGGTAATCCTTGCACACCGAGATCCCAACCTAAGATCGCCTCAGAGTTCCCTGGTATAAAGACAAAGTCTTCGCCATCGATCGTTAATTCAAAGGTAGCACATTTCAACCCTGCATACGTCAACTGACTAAAATGGACATCGGTGATCTCCTTTAAAGGACTGACAAAATACATTAAAATTTGCTGGATCAGCTGTTCTTTGATTTCAAAGGACAGTGTCTTCCAATTTGACCATTGTAACGCCTCAAAAAAATCCACGTCATTTCTCCTCTCATCTGCTACAATTACTATATAACGAGTATACCACGAAAAAGGAGGAAAACGACTGATGCTTTATTTTGGACGCAGTCCGTGGATGCTACAAGCGGTTTTCGCCCTGCGGCAAGCCGTTTTTGTGGAAGAACAGCACATTCCTATAGATTGGGAATTTGATGAAAAAGACCAAACTTGCCCATACTATCTTTGGCTAGATGGAAACGCACCGATCGCTACCAGCAGATATCAATTCTCTACGCCAAACACCCTGCAACCTGATCGCTTTTGCGTAGCCAAGGCCTATCGGCACCAAGGATACGGCACCAAATTATTGCATTATCTCGAAATGCGTGGTATCCAAGAGGGTGCCCTCCAATCAGTGTTATCCGCAGAGATCGACGCTTGTGCGTTTTATGAATCCTGTGGGTATCAAAAAACATCTGAACCCTATGCTGAAGATGGCGTATTGTGTGTAGAAATGACCAAACAATTAAAAACAGCAGTCAAGGAAGAGTAGTTCTCTTCCTTGACTGCTGTTTTGGTAAGCATTAGCTATTCGAATTTTTCTTGTTTTTGCGGGCAGTTCGAGTCGTTTGACGACGTTCGATCTTCCGTTTTTCTTTGTTCTTCTTATCAACGGCCCATTGAATTTTTTTCTTGTAGCCAGGCTTGATTTTTTTCTTCTTTTTCTTGACTAAGCCAATCAAGGTTGGGTCTAATTCGTCACGAGATTTTTCCCGCTTTTGCCGACGATTCCGATCGTAAGTCGCAACGATCTCGCCATTTTTGATTTCCTTCGGTTGGAAAACAACCCCTAGATCTTCGATGGCTTGGATTGCCCCTTCATCGCTTGGATCATATAAAGTGATCGCGGTCCCATCCATTTGGTTTCGACCGGTCCGACCAACACGGTGGATAAAGAAGTCTAAATCAGCTGGAATCTCAGCATTGATGACATGAGAAACCCCTTCAATATCAATTCCTCGCGCAGCTAAATCTGTTGAGACAACATATTGGTAGTCCAAATTTTGCACTTGGCGCATGATCCGTTTTCTTTCACGAGGACTGATGTCACCGTGGATCTTCGCTACTTTTAAGCCTTGTTCCTTTAAGTAATCCGTAATTTCATCCACACGGCTCTTCGTGTTGGCAAAAACGATGGCAAGATAGGGATGGCCTGTAGTCAATAATTGGTAGATCAATTTATTGGTATTTTTTCCTTTGGTAGAAATCAACCAATACTCGATCGTATCAGAGATGACTGCTTTCGATTTGATTTCTTCGATCAATGGATTGGCCATGTATTTTTTCAAGAATGGGCGCAATTTCTCTGGAATCGTTGCGGAGAAAACCAGCATTTGTAGTTTCTCAGGCAAACGCCCCGCAATTTGATCGACTTCTTCTAAAAAGCCCATATCCAAGGTCATGTCTGCTTCATCCACGACAAATACATTGGCAGTGTGAACCCCTAACGCTTGTTCGTTGATCATATCCAAGATACGACCAGGTGTCCCAATCACGACATGGGGCTGTTGGTTTTGCAGACGGCTTAATTGACGTTGCTTATCCGTTCCTCCGACGAAATTTGACACTCGAATTTCAGGATCATGAAATCCGCCGATTTGTTTTGCGGCGTGATAGATTTGCGTGGCTAATTCACGACTCGGTGCAGTGATCACTACTTGCACTTCATCTTTTTCGGCATCGATTTTATCCATCAACGGCAGTAAAAATGTGTGGGTCTTACCACTTCCGGTCTGTGATTGCCCTACAACACTGCGTCCTTTTTGGATAACAGGTATCAGTTTTTCTTGCACTTCTGTTGGTTTAGAGAACTTTTTATCAGCAAGTGCTTCATAAATAAATGGTTGAAATTTAAATGACTCAAAAGACATTCAAACACCTTCTTTCTTTTAGCATCCTTTGGATTATAGCATATGTTGCCTTGTTTTCCTAACTTTCTTTTGTAATCGATTGAGGATCGATCGTACTGATAGTATACGTTGCACTGCGGCGCTCATAGAAAAAGCGACTTTATTTTTTTATTGCTGCGCACAAGAGATTCAAGTAAAAACCAAACTGGATCAACCCAAAAATAACTACCATCAACAAACTAACGACTAAAAGCAGCATATTATCCGACTCAAGAAACGGAGCGAAGAAGATATTGACCCGACTGATGCTGGCATAAATCAGATAAAACAAGCCATAGCGTTTCAATAACGCCCCCAAGCTGACACGCTCACGGCCTTCTTGCATGATTTTGATTCGTACGAGTTTTTTTCCAATCGTTTGTCCTTTGGCAAGGTAAGCCAACAACACAAAGTACAGCAACACTTCAAGAGCAAAGTACCAATAGTCCCCACTAAAGTCCCGTACCGTCTGTTGAGTGAGCAAACGAACAGCGATCACCACAAGGAAACTGATCACATTCAGTATTCCCCAGTCGATCAACCAAGCAAACACCCTTCGTGTCACAGTCACCCGAGTGCCTTTGGCGTAAGAATCGGCATCCATCTCTTCCCTTGATGGCAATAAGAACGTAAAAAGTGGGGCGATCGTCCAGCCCACAAGCCCTCCAACTGTATTGACAAAGAGATCATTGACATCGAATAAGCGATACGGACGAGGATAAATAAAATATAGGCCCGTCAACTGCGTTAATTCAAAAAACAACGTCAGGCAAAACGTAATAACGAGTGTTTTTAAAAAGGAACATTTGAAGTAATAACGCAAATAGACCCCAAATGGTAAGGTCAACAATAAATTAAAGAGTGGCTCAAGAAAGACCCCCTGCTTCATAGCGGGAAGATAGGTTTGCGGATCGTGAATGTTTAAGACGGTCTGTTGGACAAAATGTTGCCACGATGAACCTAACTGCAATTCCATCTTAGGACCAGTCATCTGTGCTACCTCTTCGATCGAGGGCAATGGTAGGATAACTAAGAAATAGGCGCACAATAAATAGAAGACAAATGAATACAGAACCAGTGCGCGTGACAAGATAAAACGACCGTATTTTCGATATTGGATAACAAAAAAATCATTGATATCGCCAATGCTAGGAAAGGAAAAACCAGCAAGGCAACCTTTATTGGGGTAATATAAGCGGACATAAAGAACTCCTTCACGTTTTCTTTTTATCTTACACGCTATTTCCCAAAACGTAAATTTTGGAGTATCATAAAAGAAAAGGAGGTTAAAAAACCATGTTAAATCCCTATTTTGCCTTTGGCGTACCGGCATTCCTTTTGGTTTTATATGCAGCTTTTGCTCTTTTTCGCCGGTCTTCCGATATTCCCTATCTAGGCTTCGTCCTTTTCATCATTGCTGGTTTTCTGACAGGATTTAGTTTACAAGTCATTCAACAAGCCATCAATGAAGTGGAGAAAACATCTCTTGAACACGTGCAAGAAACCCACCTTTACTCGCCTTATTTATTAGCGATTCCATTGATTGTGGGCATTCTTTTACTGATTGTCAACTTGATTCGCGGCTATTTAAAAGTCAAAAACGTTCGTCTGCTGACAAAATAAAAACAACTTACCTAGAAATACGAATTGATCCTGCTCCTCTTGACGGGAAATGAGATCGCTTCGTATTTTTTTGGTAAGCTGCCTAGATTGCTAGACCCGTTCTAAAGATCCATCCGCCACTTTCGTAGTAAAACAGTTTATCAACTAAAAAAAGGTTTATTCGTCGGCTAGTTCTTCATCCAGGTCTGTCTCTGAGGTATCAGCAAAAGACTCTTTCACATCATCATTGACTTGCTCCAATAAATATTGCCAGTCACTATTCGACACAACCACCACATCGATATTCTTTTCTTCATCGATCAGCTCGAGATTTGAAACATCCTCTCCTAACTGCTGGAATAGGTCGATCAATGTTTGGTCTTGTAGCGTTACGTATTCAGTCCGTTTCATCCTTCTTCCCCCCATGAGTCAAAAAATTCATAAAACAAGATATCGAAACTAGTAAGATCGGTCATCTTTTGTAAAGTAGATAGATCTAAACGAATAAACGCTTTTTCCACTAATAAATAATGGTTTTCTTCCAGCGCTTCTTCGATAAATGGTAAAATCTCTTCTTCATCCCCTAATGTTTCACTAGAGATTTGGTCGATTTGATCAAACAAGCGATCATCTTGCAACAAAAAGAATTGATCGTCGTAAAGATAGACTGCGATTTGATATTGCCGGATGGGTAGCTCAGCCCGAATGACAAAAAAGCATTCCCCTGAATTGGAAATCGCTGGCAATAGTTCATTCGGTTGTAATGCCTGTTGGTAGTACATTTCCATCCCTCCTTTGTACTTATTATTATAAAGAACAATGGAGGAAAAAGGAAATAATCGAATTTCAGTTTAAAAAACTCTAAACAAAGTTAAACATCCCATTCTGCATAGAATTCTTCTAAAAAATCCTTCATGAAAGCCACACGTCGTTGGGCTTCTTTTTTGCCATACGCCGTGGTCATCTTTTCAGGAAGTAAAAATAGTTTCTCATAAAAATGATTGATCACCGTCGTCCCTTTTCGGTAATCTTCATGATTTTGAAACGTCTTTGGGGCTAAGTCACTGACATGGATCGGGTGTTGATGACTGCCACCAAAATAACTCGTCCGTAAAATACCGATCGCACCTAAAGCATCGAGACGATCTGCATCACGAACGACGCGGCCTTCTACTGAGACAACTTGCGCGCCTTGCAAAAGTTCTTTTGAAAAAGACAGATTCTCGATAATAGAAAAAATTTCTTTCGTTTGTGCTTCACTGGCTCCCGCTGTGGTCAAACAAGCTCGCACTTCATTAGACGCCGCTGTGACATCCGCCACAACTTTGTCATCCACCGTATCATGGAGATAGGCTGCCGCCTGTACGACAAAGCAATCAACTGCCAATTCGTCGGCATCAATGATGGCTTGACTTAACCCAGCCACTCGTTTGACATGATCAAACCCATGTCCTGTGTAATCATTCCCCAGAATACTTTCGGCATAAGCAATTACTTTGCTAAGATCGGCAACATTGTTTTCTTCCTTCATTTTTTTCCTTCTTTCGATATGAAAGCAGCTAGCCTTCTTTTTTCGATGGTGATTGATACAAAAGGAAAAGAAGTTCAACAAGACGAGCACCCCATGAAATAATTGGGGCGGTAACGTCTTGCGAAGCTTCTTTCCACTCGTTACTTTTAAGCGAAATCTTGCGTCTCGCTGATTTTATAGACACTAAAATAGATCTTGCGTAAATAGTCTAATAGATATTGAGGATTCAATAATTCATCCGTTGCATCTAAAATCAATTCATTTGGTTTCTTGGATGCGCCATATTGATGAATATTTTCAGTCAGCCATTTACGAATCGGTGAATAATCATCCGAAGCCAACACTTCATCGACATTGATTTCTTTTTCCATAGCGTGGAGTAATTGCGCTGCATACATATATCCTAGAGCATAGGATGGGAAATACCCGAAGCTTGAACCAGACCAATGAACGTCTTGTAAGATCCCTTCCAGGTCATTTTCTGGACGAATCCCTAAATATTCCTCGTATTTGTCATTCCAGATTTTTGGCAGTTCATCGATCGATACGGTTTCGTTAAAGATCATTTTTTCGATCTCGTAACGAATAATGATATGGATGACATATGTCAGACTATCGGCTTCAATACGGATCAAGCTAGCTTTTGAATGCTTCAAGGAGTCATAGAAAGTGTCAAAAGACACATCATCGAACGTGCCTTCCGCACATTCTTGGAAAAATGGGTATTGCTTTGCCCAGAAATTGCGGTTGCTGCCGATAATGATTTCATTAAACAGCGATTGGGATTCGTGGATTCCCATGGACGCCCCTTCATGAACAGGCGTGCCTTCGTATTTCTCATCGATGTTTTGCTCGTACATCCCGTGACCAGCTTCATGAATCACACCGAACAGTCCCATCGAAAAGTCAGTTTCGCTCCAGCGTGTGGTCAACCGTACATCATTGTGGTTGATCCCCGTAGCAAATGGGTGGACCGTATTATCCAAACGGCCGCGAGAAAAGTCATAGCCTAAGTCGGCGATCACTTTTGAGATAAATTTACGTTGTTGCGCTTCGGTCATCTTACGTGAAAGGATCGAAGTATCTGGCGCTGTTCCTTTTTCAGCCAATTGACGACGAATATCCATGATACCGTCTCTCACTTGTGAGAATACGTTATCCAAGATCTCAACCGTCATATTCGGCTCGTATTGGTTTAACAAGACGTCATAGTTCGTCAGCTCATTTTTCTTCCAATAAGGAATCAATTCTTTCGTCAAGCGAATGTTTTCAGAAAGAGCGTCTTTAAATAAAGAAAAATCTTTTTCTTTACGGGCTTTGAGCCAAGCAGTATGTGCTTTTGACGTAGCTGCGGAAGCCGCCATCGCCAACTCATTGGGTACATCTTTTTGCAATTCATATTCTTCTTTGACTAATTGATACGCAGCTTTCCCTACTTCTGATAATTCATCTGGGTGTTTCCTGAAATAGCTGATCGCTTCTTGGATTGGTTCCCCCACTTTTTTATCAAAGTATAGACCATATAAATAGCTGTCAACTTCCGCACGGTAATCACTGGCTTTTTCTGGCATCCCTGTTTGATTATCCCAGCCTAAGATCCCCATTGCTTGTTGTAATAGATCGATTTCTTTTAATTCTTTCAGAAATTCTTGTTCTTTCATTCAGCAGACTCCTTTTTGCGTGGCGGACGTTGTCCCCAGTATTGGAAGAGATCGGTACGAATCGCACCGTTGTATAATTTGCGTTTTTTTGTCGCTTTTTCGCCGTAATGGGTCTCAAAAGTCAAGTCACTGGTCAAAAAGTACTTGCTCCAGGTTTTAAGCGGCCGAAACACTTGGCCCATTTCCTGATACAGTCGCTGAACGGACGCTTCTTCTCCTAAGCGTTCGCCATAAGGAGGGTTAGCCACAACGACACCATACTCTTTTTCTGTTTTAAAGTCTTTAACGGCTTGTTGTTTGAAGGTGATCGAGTCTCCTAGACCGATTTCTTCCGCATTTCTGCGGGCGATCTCAATCATTCGACCATTGATATCCGAACCGGTAATATCTAATTCGACATCATAATCTGCTGCTTCATCTGCTTCTTTCCGTACTTTTTCAAATACTTCTGCTGGGAACCAATCCCACGTTTCGCAAACAAATTCCCGATTAAAGCCAGGGGCGATATTGTGACCGATCAACGCTGCTTCAATACACAACGTGCCTGATCCACAAACAGGATCGACAAACGGCTTGTCTTTGTACCAATTTGTCAGCATCACTAAAGCCGCAGCCATGTTTTCTTTCAGCGGCGCGCCTCCTTTTTCTAAACGATAGCCACGTTTAAACAAACTAGGGCCAGTCGTATCCAATGTGATCATCGCATGGTCTTTCAATAAAGCGACTTCTAATTGGAAAAAAGCGCCCGTTTCAGTCAGCGGCACACTTGCTGGACGATGGTATACTTCTCTTAAACGATTGACGATTGCTTTTTTGGTAATTGCTTGACAATCAGGTACACTATACAATTTTGATTTGATTGATTTTCCAGCTACTGGAAATTCAGCGTCTAAAGGTAAAAAGTCTTCCCACGGTAACGCTTTAACTTCTTCAAACAGCTGATCGAAAGTCAATACGTCAAATTCCCCGACGACGATTTTGATACGGTCCGCTGTACGGAGCCACAAGTTCGCGGTAGCAATGGTCTCCATCGTCCCTTTAAAACGCGCTCGGCCGTTTTCAACCTCACACTCGATCCCTAAATCCCGTAATTCTTTGCCCACTAGTGCTTCTAAACCGCTCGCAGCGGTGGCAATACAATTAAATGTTTTTTCAGTCATAACGCTCTCCTTCTTGGTATAAAAAAACCTTCCGTTGCTGGAAGGATTCCCTGATAGGTTGTGATTTTCTATAAGCCATGTTTTGTCCGTATTTTCCTCAGGGAGAAGAAAACACTGGGTAATTATCTATCTGCAATTACTTGCCTTCTTGCTCCGTTCATTTCCGTGCAAAAAGTGCCCCTACCATTGTTTGGGTTGCTCGCTCGAGGGGTTTACCGCGTTCCACCAAGACGGTTTCCCGCCTTGCTTCGTCACTGTGGCACTTTCAAGGATACTTTGGCATAGCTTACACCTTAGCCATTTTTCCTGCCGTTACTTTCTCAAGTACCCTAGCTTATGGTTTCGCTAGGCACGAACACTACAAGCATCTCAGCTTGTGCGAGCATGGACTTTCCTCAGCATAATCGAGTTATGCCGCAATTACCCGAAAACCACAACTATCTTTTCTACATTAGATTAGAATTGACGGGTTTTTTCGTTGTCATCTTCAAAATCAGCATTTGTATAGTTGCTGTTGTAGGAAGAAGAACGAGTGACAGGTTCTGATTCACGATCAAGCTTTTTGCCAAACACTTCTTTTTCAAGATTAGACAAACGTTTCAAAATATCAAAGTTTGTAACGGTTTGGCTTTTCGGCGCTTCTTGTTGAACACGAGATGCGATCGCTTGGTTTTTCGACAATTGATCGATTTTCGCTGTCAGACGGTCATTTTCTTCTTGCAGGGCTAAGATCTCTTTATTGTAGCTTTCGTAGTCTTTAATGATATTATCTAAAAACTCGTCCACTTCAACTGGATCATACCCGCGCATTTTTGTTTTGAATTCTTGTTGCAGAATATCTTTTGGACTATAAATTAAATTTGCCATTATTTACACCTCATTGTTTATTCCAAATGGTTTTCACTTTCTAGACCATTCTATCAAAAAATATACGAAAATCAAAGTAAATTACTATCAAATATTGCGTTTTGTAGGTCATCCATTGTTATTTGATGAATAAAGTAGGGATTTTGCTCACTATAAGCTTTGGCATCTCTTAAGAAATAATTAGGTTTTCCTGGAAATTCGTCATCATATAACACAAGTGCGCCTTCGGTATGCTCCAGTAAAAATGCCGTGTGATTTCTTAATTGACTGGGGTCTTGGTAAGGCTTATGGCTGGTGGAATTGACATAATCGGCAAATGACTTCGCTGTTTGCAGTGCCTGCTGATTTGTTTCGTTCCAATTTTCACCAAACCCTTCAAAAGGAAAAATAATTCCTAGTTTCAGTTCTGGGTATGTTTGTTTTAATTGTTCAACGGCTTCGGCACACCACAGCTCCGCGCCAAGATTCCCGCTGATCAAGAGCCATTCTAACCCTTCTTCGACATAATTGGTCAAAGTCGACATTATTACTTTCTTAATAACTGCAATCTTGGGATCTTTTGCTTGAAATACACCTAATTCATAATTACGATAGCCAGTAAAGTATAAGGTTTTCATTGTTTCTCTGGTCATCTCTTTTCTTTCCAAACGACTTTTTGGTATAATGTTGCCTAGGAGTGTGAACAACATGGTTATTCGTTACCCGAATGGACAATCTACTACCTATGATGACGGCAAAAAACAAAAAATGCAAGAGAAACTAATAAAGCCAAAAACGTATGCCAATCGTGGGATGCGTTTTGAAGAAGCGATCAATGAAAGCAACCTTTATTATTTGAATCGGAAACTTGCTGTCATTCATAAGAAACCGACACCAATTCAAATCGTGAAAGTAGATTATCCAAGAAGAAGCGCCGCCGTAATCAAAGAAGCCTATTTCCGTGAGGCATCCACCACTGATTACAATGGGGTTTATCAAGGGCAATATATCGACTTTGAAGCGAAAGAGACTCAAAACAAAACGTCATTTCCCTTTAAAAATTTTCATCCACACCAAATCAAGCATATGGAAGACTGTTTGGAACAAGCGGGTTTATGTTTCGTTCTTTTATGGTTTTCTAGTCTACAACGCTGCTTTTTTCTCGATAGCAAGTGCTTAATTTCTCAATGGCACCTGCAAAAAGAAACGGGGAAAAAATCAATGACACTGGCCTATATTGAAACGAATGGGATTGAAATCATCCCTTCAATTGCGCCGCGTATTCCCTATTTAAAAGCAGTTGATCAATTTTTAACGATGAAGGAGAATGATTAGTATGGCAAATGGATCACAATCGAGGACCTCTCGGCATGATTCTAAAAAAGGTACAGCTAAAAAAGCACCAAAGCCTCCTAAGGCAAAAGGCAAACGAAGCATTGGGAGTATTCTTTTAAAAGTATTTATGGGGCTGTTTTTCTTGGGCTGTATCGGGATTCTATCCGGGATGGGGCTATTCTGGTGGTATGCCAAAGATGCGCCTGCACTTGATGAAACACGTTTGGATTCAACGGTTTCTTCTCGTTTCTATGCGTCAAATGGCGAATTGATCACTGAATTCGGTAGTGAAACCAGAGAAAAAATTACAGCAAGTGAGATTCCTCAACTGCTGGAAGACGCGATCGTCTCTGTCGAAGATCGCCGCTTCTACCAGCATATCGGAGTCGATCCGATTCGGATCGTCGGTTCCGCATTATCCAATGCCACAACCGGCGGTATGCAAGGCGGAAGTACGTTGACACAGCAATTGATCAAGCTGTCCTTCTTTTCTACCAGCGCTGAAGACCAAACACTACGTCGAAAAGCACAAGAAGCATGGATGGCGGTTCGTCTTGAACAAATGAAATCAAAACAAGAGATCCTCACTTACTACATCAATAAAGTATATATGTCCAATGGTGTATATGGGATGCAAACGGCCGCAATGAAGTTTTACGGCAAGCCGTTAGCTGAACTAGACCTTGCGCAAACCGCTTTGATTGCCGGTTTACCAAATGCCCCTTCAGCTTTTGACCCATTTGCGCATCCTGATAATGCGAAAAGTCGGCGAGATGTTGTTTTAGGTGCGATGCTGGAAAATGAAAAAATCACGCAAGCGGAATATGATGCGGCCGTTGCCGAGGATATTCAAGAAGGCTTGCAAGACAATCCCCGTGAAAACCAAGAGTGGAAATACTTTGACAACTACTTTAACGAAGTGATCGCTGAAGTCAAAGAAAAAACTGGGAAAGATGTGTATACTGACGGCTTAGATATTTATACTAATGTCGATATCGATGCACAAAAACGATTATATGACATCGTCAACAGTGACGACTACGTTGATTACCCAGATGACAAGATGCAAGTTGCCGCTACCTTAGTTGATGTTAACACAGGCAAGGTGACCGCTCAGATCGGTGCCCGTAATGTTGATGATGTTCTAGCAAATAACCTGGCTGTCAATGTCGCACGAGACTTTGGTTCGACCGTCAAACCAATCACAGACTACGGCCCTGCCTTTCAATTTCTACAAGATTCCACGGGTAGAATGATTTTAGATGAACCTTACACATATAAAGGGACGAATATTCCTGTTTACAACTGGGATCGCCAATATATGGGCAATATCACCTTGCGGACCGCTCTAGCAGAGTCTAGAAATGTGCCGGCAGTGAAGCTGTTTGATGAAGTCGGCGCGGACAATATCGCAGACTTTCTCAGTGGTTTAGGAATCGAATATGATACGATCACCCAATCCAATGCGATTTCCAGCAATACGGATAAATTGGATGGCACAAAGTATGGGATCTCCAGTCTGAAAATGGCCGCTGCTTACGCTGCGTTTTCAAATGGTGGCACCTATTATGAACCACAGTACGTCAATAAAATCGTCATGCAAGATGGCACAGAAGACGAAGAATCCTTTAAAGTTTCTGGTCAAGAAGCAATGGATGATACGACAGCTTACATGGTGACCGATATCTTGAAAGATGTTATTTCTGTCGGAACTGGAACCAACGCGCAAATCGATGGTTTGTACCAAGCAGGGAAAACGGGAACGTCCAACTACACCGATGACCAGTTAGCACAACTGGATACATCGAATGGCGCCTACCCTGATATTACCTTTGCCGGCTATACTCCCTCCTACTCATTGGCGGTTTGGACAGGCTACAACGACAAAATGACACCGATCACTGATAGTAGTACCCATGTGGCTTCAGATGTCTATCGTGAATTGATGCGCTATGTTTCTGCTTCTGTAGAAAACACGGACTGGACAATGCCTGACGGATTGACACGGATCGGAAGAGAGCTTTATCTTGAAGGGACGTACACCCAACCAAGCTATTCAGCACCAAGTTCGTCCAGCAGCAGTTCCTACGTTGAACCAACGACACCTTCTACAGAAAGTAGCGAATCAACACCATCAAGTACAACAGAATCATCAAGCGAAGTAACACCACCAGTGACAACACCTGATGAGGATGATTCATCATCGGTCGTTACGCCTCCTACTTCTAGTCAGGATCCCGGTTCAACAACACCTTCCAGCAGTGAGGATAATCCTTCCTCACCACCGGACCCGCCGGAACCAAACGATGGTAGTGTCGAATAATGGAGAATCGCAAAAAAACAGTAGATCAAAATCTGATCTACTGTTTTTTTGCGATTCCTGCCATATAAATGTAGAAGCTTACTTTTCAAGCTCTTCAAACAGCAATTTTTTATCGGAAAGCTGATGAACTTGATTATGCAGATCGTCAAACAAGTGAATCACATTTTCTTTCGTCTCGTTCACTTCAAAAAGAATCTCTTTGGCACGATCATGAATCCCATCGATCCGCATTTCTGTTGTACGGATCATTCGTTCAGATTCGATTTTCGCTTCCTGAATTGTGCGATTCGCTTTTCTTCTAGCAAAGACTAAGACCTCACTGATTTCTGTTTGGAACTGCTCGTTTTCGATTTGTAGGGCTGCATTTTCTTCCCTTAATGCTTCGATTGTCGCCTGAAGCTCTGCGACTTCTTCATTTGATTCGCTAGCTGATACATTTGCAGCAAGCTCTTCTTTTTCTGCCAATTGCTGTTTCAAATCAGCAATTACCTCTTGCAGCTGCTGGATTTCTTGCCGCTTCAAGGTCCATTCAGCGCGTTCCTTTTCGTAAGTTTGTTTCTCTTGTTGCTCTTTTTCTTGCTGAACAGCTAACTTGGATTCTAATTGCTGGATTTTTACTTCAAGTTTTTCTGTATCTACTTTCACTTGAAGTGAGCAGTGCATCGCCAACGACAAAGTACTCATCTTCTTTGAGGTACCCCCGAATCGGCAACGCCTCAACGGCTTCATCCTTCACAGTGATCATAAATGAAAAATCAAAGTCAGTATCCTCCGCCCCAATCAACAACCGCTCCTGTGTACGAACGAAGGAATCCCCCGGCACACCAATCACTCTCTTGATCAAAAATTTTCCTTCCTGTTCGAAAGCGATCAGCTGATAGCGATTTGGCTGGTGCTTTTTATGAATCAGCACAACTTGTCGATCCTCGATCGTCGGCAGCATGGACGTTCCTCTGACTAACGCCAGTCGATACGGCTGAAGAAACGCAATAAGCAAAAGGACCATCAAAAAGATACCGCTGATAGGAAGACCTATTTGTCTATGCCTTTTACTCATATTGCCAGCCCTCCATCCTTATTTTGGCATAATATATGAAACACTTGATGAGTGCGCCAATTCATTGCTGATCACGCGATAAGAGATTGTGGTTCCACCATAGACATTTCCTTCTGAAACCAAAATACCATTTGGACCAACGGCTTCAACAAAAGCGACATGACCATAACGAGGATCAGATCCAGCTGTTCCAGGTGCAAAAGAGATCATACTACCTGCTTTAGGCGTTTGACTGACGTTGTAACCTAAACGTCGTCCAGTATTGCCCCATTGACCACCATTTCCCATGTAGTCATCTACTTGACCGCCTAATTGACTCACGCGATTGAACACATACCAAGTACATTGTCCAACAGGATACGAACCAGAAAGATTGTAGTCACGACCGTTGTATTCTGGAAATGTCATGAGGGAGCGATACTCTTCTGGAATTTGTTCTTTTCCTTGGATAAACAAGCCTGTTTCTGTTGCGATCACTTGGTCATATTGCGTCAATCCATAGACCGCAATCAGTGAATTGATTTTTTTACTATAATTAACATCGGTCGCATAAGTGCCCGTCAAAGCATGCTATCCTCAGACATTTCAAAGTGGGCGCCGCTAGCGTACATACTGATTGCGGGGGAGTTGGCTCGAGCATTCAAATGAAGCTCTGATCGATTACCGATATCGATCCGACCATTTTGAATGTAAATATTTGCCCCATAGGCTTCTCCTCCTGTGCCAGCTGTTCGCAAGGTCATTTTCACATCATCGCCAATAATCATTCGACCCGTTGCATAGTACAAATAAATATTTCCCGCATTAATCGTTGACATGTCAACTACTGCGTTATCGAGAACTTCTAATTGGGTTATTTCCATATTTACCTGATTCGTTGCGTTGATCGTTTGTACTCGTCCTGATCGGGACGTATACGTCGGTGATTGATGCGATGTTACCTCGCCAGACATAACGACAGGTGTTGCGTGCGAGTGAATCAATTGATTTCCCGCATTGGTCAAATTATGGTAGCGCATTCTGGATAGATTCTGTTGTGGAATGCTCATATTCGTAAAATTCATGAAGCCATAATAGTTGCCATGAACGATATCGATATTGTGGTACGTGATGTCCCACGGCGTTGCACTATTGACGGTACTATCATAAAATCCGACAGCAACAGCTCTAAAGTCGATTTGATACCCATTGCCTTCGATCACAAGCGTTCTTGAAATTCCAGAAGCATTGGTCCAAATATAGGCTAATCCATTTGTAGGGTTGGAAGTTGCACTTCCCGCAGCCACTCCAGAAACTCCTTGAGTAGGATTATCCGAAGATTCAAAGTCATTTACGATATTGATATAATTTACATCTTTGTTCACGATTGCCGCCATAAATTCTTGCCAGTTGGAAACATCCCGGTGACTGATTTCGTTTAACGGTGTGACCGGTTCTGTCAATTGGGCAATCGCTTCTGCTTGATCAGCTTCTGTGTCTTGCTGATTCTCGTTTAGGTTCGCGTCATTGGAAGGTTGCGTGGTTCGTTCCCCTTCCTGCGGCGTCTCTGATGGTGAGACTTCTGTCTCGATCGTTTCATTATCTTCATCATCATCCGAGTCCTCTTCCTCGTCATCTTCTGCCTGTACTTCGATCGTTAGTTCCGCTTCACCTATAACCAGTTGATAATCGCCTATTTTATTAAAGACGATAGGAATCTCGAACTCCATTAGCTCTTCATCAAAGGTAAGCGTCCATTCCTGTTCTTCTTCAGACAGCTTTTTACTCTTCACTTCTGCAGCAAATTCTTCTTCCGCGATCGCTGCTTCTTTCGCTACAACCAGCGTAATCTCATCTAACGGTTGGCTTGATACGACGAAAACATCGATCGGTTGATCCACGACACCTTCAATCACACTAACTGGAAACTGAAAAAAAGGGGTATGGATGTCAAATTCTTTTGTTTGGATCGGTTGTGTTGCTTTATCAAGCAAGGACATGTTATGCGTTTCGTCCAATGGTTCAATCGTGTGATCGATGGCGTGGATTTCTGGCAATAGTAAACTGCTCAGACTTGGAAAAAAAGTTTGCACACTTAGCAATCCAATAATGATCGCAATTATTACCTTGTGTGGGGTATTCTTCATTTCAACTTTTCCCACCTTCCTTTGCATTTTTTTTCTGACGAACAATTAGGATGATCGCAAGCAATAGAAACAAGCTGATTAGACCAGCCGTGGCGATCATCCACCAATTGAGTGACGTATCTACAGTGACATCGAGTTCATTTAAGCGGCGAGCATCTTCTGCCTCTACGCTAAATGTCTGTTCCCAAGACCACTCTTCCTCTCCTGACCGCGCAGTAAGATTCAATACATACTCCCCATTACGAAAACGATCGCCATTCAAGGGAATTGGGAAATGCATATGTGAATTAGGAGCCATTTGCATCGCTGATTGACTTGTTTCATATAAAATTGTCTCACTGCCAACAGATCGAATTTCAGCTGTTACTTCCAATTGATTGACAAATGTTGAAGTATAATTTTGGATAACAGCACTAAATACGTTTCGGTAGTTTACTTGATCGGCAAAAACATCAAGCAGTTCCAATCCCGGATCCGTTGCGGACCGATTGTTGCTTACTACCACACCAATGACATAGGAAAATGCATTCCGAATACCTAATCCTTGTTCAGCAGATTGTGTTTGCTCCTCTTCCGAAATAACCTCTTTGATTCGAATGCCACCTGCCAAAACCCCTTTAAATTCCTCTTCTGGCATCGTAATCGGTAAAGAAATGATTCGTTTTTCTAATGGATCGAACGATACGGTTTCAGGCACCTCTACCAGTTCATCAATTGATGCAGGTAAAGTCGGATCAGGGGATTCTGCATCCCTACCATATTCCACAACACCATTCACATTCGTAAATGCCGTATGGGCAGAAATTTCTATTTCGATCGCTTGATCAGAACCATTTCCGATCTCTAAAGCCAATTCATCACGTTCTCCTGCCCCAAGATTTAAATCGAAATACCCCAATGCCCCTCCTTCCAGCTGACTTTCCGGTAAGATAGGCGTCACATAGAAGTTTAATTCTGATTCTGTCTGAGCATAGCTCAATCTTGGTGAAAAAAAGAATGATAATAGGATGACCGCACAGGTAACCGTTTTTATCCATTTCATTCTCATACGTTGTTCAGTCAAAAGTGGTTCTCCTTCCAAAAAAGGCAGGAATAATTTACTATTCCCGCCAGTTGTTTCTTGTTGCAAGCTATGATCCTTCTTACGGATTTACTGTTTCGCCGCCACTATCAACAGAAGCAGTTAGCGTCCATGTCATTTCCGCAGTATAGTTAGTTGCTAGCTGCGTGGTAGAACCTGGTACAAATAGTTGAATATCATCATTTCTGATAATTTCGCCTTCTTGTTTATTAAGATTTTGTTCCGTCAATTTTTCTTGATCTCCCCAGTAAATCGATGAAGCGCCCGCGCCTTGACCGACCGAAGCACGCATGACAGGAATGTCTTGATCGTTGACATCTAGGATCAACGCATTTTGTTCTTCATTATTGATAACGGCACTTGGCTGTAAGTCTGGATCACCCTCGCCTTTGTTGAACACGATCTCAGGGTTTGCCAACTTGATTTTTGCCCCAGTCAAGACATCCCCTGATTCAGAAGTAAAATCAGTTAGACTAACATTTAATGTCCAACCAGCATGCGTTCCTCGGGTATCTTGCACTTGGGCAAACGATACATACGGTGTCGTACCTGATTGATCAGCCAAATTACGCTCATCAGCAACGATTGAATACCAACGATCACTGGTAGAAATAGCATTCTGACCAAAATCGAATGTTTGTGGTGCATAAGCAATGGTAAATGGACCCGTTTGTCCTGGCGGTGTTGGTTCGATCGTTTCTACTTCTGGGTGCACGACTGGCGGTTGTACCACTGTTAGATCGCTTCCGTCTGAGGTAAACCCTACAACGTTATCGGTAGTCGTTTCTAATGAAGATTGGGCAAAGGCTTGAACGCCTCCTGCTAGTAAAGTGGTGGATAATACAGCGACCGTAGCTAAACGAATCTTTTTCATTTCTAGTTCCTTCTTTCTTTTTATTCAGTACAAAACCAAGTTATTGAACCGTTTCTCCGTCCGGTCCAGCTGTTGCAGCCAATGTCCAAGTAAGGGTTGCTTCATAAAGAGCAGCGTCTTTCGCTGTTGATCCAGGAACAAGTAACTCGATTCCAGCATTTTCAACAACCTCTGCGCCTGCTTCCACTTGTCGATTGATTTCTTCCTGATCGCCCCAAACGACTGACGATACACCAGCACCTTTTGTTTGAGCAGCGGTCAGAACCGAACGCTCACTATTTGTAGCATCTAAAATCAATCCATCCGCATGAATTTGTGGTTCATTTTCTTGGTTGCTTCCGTTATATTCCAATTTTGGCGAATTAAAACGAATTCTTGCTCCAGTCAGTTCATTATTTTGTGTTCCTGATTCAAAAGCACTTAAGGAAACTTTTAAATCCCACCCAGCATTTGTCCCACGCGTATCTTGGACTTGGGCAAAAGAAACATAAGGAACTCTTTCTTCACTATCTTCCGCATCTTTTAGCTTGTGTAATTCAGCCACTAGCTTATATTCTTGATCGGTATTAGAAATCACTTGCTCACCGAAATTAAGCGTAGGTGCGTAAGCAATCGTCAATGGTCCCGTTTGTCCTTCCGGGCCGACTGGATCGATCTCTACATCTGGACCATTAGGACCAGGATTTGGTGGTTGAACCACTGTCGCTTCGCTATCGTTTGGTACAAAGAGAACTTTCCCTTCTGTATCATGGTTTGTTACACTTTCAGTAGCCAAGGCTTGCGCGCTAATAGTAAATAAAGTTGCAGCTAAAACAGCTGCCGATGCAAATTTTACGAATTTCAAATTCATCCCTGCTTTCAAATTATTTGTCTTTTCTTTTTAACCATCATAAATTTTGATCGATGTTTGGTATATTGCACATACAATACAACCAGTACGAGCAGTAATCCAAGTAAGATTACGCCGTAAGTTCTTGTCTCGTTGGTCTTTGGTAAAATACCACCTGGTTTTGCTACCTCGTTTGGTGGCGAGATATTCTCTGTAGGGCCTGCTGGCGGTGCTGGTTCGGGTTGCCCAATAGGCTCATAAACACCGGTAAAAAGCACAGAGCTTTCTGTTTCAACCGACTGCACTTCCTGAGCATTCACCGCTGCCGTAGAAATAGTTATCCCATAAAAAAGAGTGCAAAACAGAACCATACGAACTAATTTCCATACCTTTTCTCCTTTCATTCTCCCTCCTCCTCTATACTTGCCACATCTTATAAGTGATCTTTTCAAAACTGCGTTTGTCTAAGACCCGTTAACAAAAAATGATTTTGAGATCGTTACAGAATCATTTGAACTGTGCAACGCTTTTTCTGTCATTCGTAAAATAGCAGAGAAAGACTTATAACCTTTGACAAAGTTCACTATACTGATGATTTTCACAGATTTGAAATACTATTTTTCACCAATAGGTGAATTTTCTTATAAATTTTACGTTTTATTGACTAAATATAAGCAGTTTTATAAAAAGAAAGGATGAAAATTGTGCGAAAAAAACCCATCATACTAAGCTTACAAATAGTTTCAAAAAAAAGGCGTATCGGAAGGTTCATTTCGCATCGAGCATCACCCCTCACACGATCTCTTTGTGAAAAAACACCTGATTTTGAGTGGTGTAATCAAAAAAATTCGGTAAGCTTCTGTTTTTCCAGTTGCTTGAAAGGGCTTTAATAAAGGGTATTACGTTAATTACCTGTTTTTTTTATCAATTTGTGCAAAAAAAAACGCTAAGCGATTTCGCTTAGCGTCTTGATCCTAGTTACTTTTGGTTTATGTTCACCATTAAATGGTTTTCTTCCCCTTCATCCGAAGTTTTCCTTCTTGGCACATTGTCAACAATGGACAAACCTCACACTTAGGTGCCCGTGCTGTGCAATGATAACGACCAAAGAAAATTAACGTGTGATGCGTTTTGACCCACAACGTATCTGGAATCTTTTTCATCAATGTTTGTTCGACTTCTAATACGTTGGCGTCTAGTTTACAGATGCGCAGCCTTTTTGATACCCGTTCGACATGCGTATCGACAGCGATTGCTGGAATGCCAAATGCATCGCCAAGAACGACGTTCGCTGTTTTTCTGCCGACACCTGGCAAAGAAATTAAGTCTTCTCTGGTTTGAGGCACTTCGCCTCCAAAACGCAGCAACAATTCAGAGGCACAAGCTTTGATATTTTTCGCTTTGTTTCGATAGAGGCCAATCGATTTGATTTTTTCAATAATGTCTTCTAACGGCGCCTCGCTGAGAGCCTGCGGCGTTGGATATGCTTCAAAAAGTGCCGGTGTCACTTTATTAACTGACACGTCTGTTGCCTGTGCGCTTAGAATGACAGCAATCAGCAATTCAAAGGCATTTTTTGACACTAGTTCTCCATGTGCTTCAGGAAACATCTCATACATTATTTCTATCGCAGTCATTGTTTTTTCTTTACTGATCATTGGACGAATTAAACTCCTTGTATCTTACTCTCCTTCTAACCAATTATGCATAGGGATTTTGGGCATTGGGCCATCTTCTTGTGGCGTGGTTTCATTTTGAAGAAACTGTTTTTTTCTTCTTTTTTGCTCTTCTTCTACTTGCGCTTTTGAGGTAATATTCTTGCGTTCCCACGAAAGCAAAATACGATCGATATAGTTTAAACTATACGCTTGATTCAAGACCGCTTCTCGCAAAGCAAACTGGACCAGCTCGGGATCATAGTGGTCCTCATCCAACCACTGCCCGATCCGTTGGTATTCGATCGCCGATAAGGGGCGACCAAATTCTCCTTCAAATAAGCGATACAACTCGCGTATCTTCTCTTCATTTGTTTCAGCGACTTCTTTTTTGGATTGCTGCTGCAAAAGAAACTCGAGCCGTTCATAAATGCCAGTGAAATCATAATAATCAACCATTTTTCCTGCGTCGTCTTTTTTAGAACCCATTCGCAGCACATCTTTTTTCAGCAATTGATTCAACCAATGATAGATCTCTTTTTGGTCGCTGCCCATCACCGAGGCGATCTCACGTAAATCTGGAAAATCATTGCCTTGCTCATGGCTGCGATACAGTTGCAGCCATAACAAAAATTCATCATTCGTCAAACCAAGATGATGGTAATTCTCTAAAAGCAAATTTGAAATCGTCGTTTGCCCTTTTGCCAAATATTCCTTTAACGAAACCATACTACATCCTCTTCTCCTTGGCTCACTTGAAACATTAAGATTCTTCCTATCAGGATCGAATCAATAAAAAGGGGACGACGCAAATGCGGACGTCCCACGATTCTTTGTTGGTTACGCTTTTTCTTTGACTGCTGCGATGATCTCAACTTCAACCAAAACATCTTTTGGTAAGCGAGAAACTTCGACAGCAGAACGTGCAGGTAACGCTTCATTGAACAATGTGCTATACGTATTATTGAAAGGAACGAAATCATTCATATTTTTTAAAAAACATGTCGTCTTAACGATGTCATCTGGCGTAAGTTCCGCCGCTTCAAGAATCGCGTTGATATTTTTCAATACTTGCTGAGTCTGTACTTCAATCGTCGTACCGACAACTTCCCCCGAAACAGGATCTAATGGCACTTGACCAGAAGCAAACAAAAAGCCGTTTGCGATTTTTGCTTGAACATAAGGACCGATTGCTTGTGGTGCTTGATCTGTAGAAATTATCTTCATTTTGTTTCCTCCTCTTTCACTTGGCATTCAGGACATAGACCATAAACTTCTAGTCGATGGTTATTTATTTGATACCCAGTTAATTTCGAAGCCGCCATTTCGACATCTTCCAATCCTGGATAGTAAAAATCAGCGATCTTTCCACACTTTTGGCAGATAGCATGATAATGAGGCTCCGTTGTAAAATCAAAACGACTGGAGGCATCTCCATAATTCATTTCTTTTACAAAGCCAATTTCTGTGAACAAACGTAAGTTATTGTATACCGTTGCGACACTTATACCAGGAAAATGAACTTCGATCGCCCGATAAATCTCTTCAGCGGTCGGATGGGCATCATGACTGGCTAAAAATTCTAATATCGCTACTCGCTGCGGTGTAATACGAATATCTTCATGTTTTAATCGTTTGATCGCTTCATCGTAGATCGTACTCACAGGAGTTCCTCCATTTCTCTTATCTTACCTATCATACTATGTAAAACCTAAAAATTCAAACAGCTTTCCTTGTTTTTTTTCAAAGGAATAGCGCATTTTCCCAGCCCGTCTTCCCTCAGTTTTTCGAGAAAGAAAAGCAGACAAACGAATGCCTGCTTTCTCCCTCTTTGCTAGTCTTCAAACTGATACAGTGCCGTAGACAAATAGCGTTCACCATTATCTGGTACGATCGCTAAGACTTTTTTGCCTTTTCCTAAGTCCTTAGCAACCTCTAATGCCGCTTTGATCGCTGCACCAGAAGAAATCCCTACTAAGATTCCTTCTTTCATCCCAACTTGACGCGCAGTTTCCATGGCATCTTCACTAGCGATGGCAATCACCTGATCATAAATCTCAGTGTCTAGTACTTTAGGAACAAATCCCGTGCCGATCCCTTGGATCTTATGGGGACCAGGTTTGCCACCTCCTAAAATAGCTGATTCTGCAGGCTCAACGCCCACGATCTTCAAATTAGGATAGACGCGTTTCAACTCCTTCCCCGCACCAGTGATCGTGCCACCTGTGCCGATCCCAGCAACAAAAGCGTCTAACCCTTTAGATTCAAACGCATCCTCAATTTCTTTCCCTGTCGTTTTTTCATGGACTTCTGGATTGGCTGGGTTTTCAAATTGTAATGGCATATAATAGCCGTCTTGTTCTGCTAATTCTTTTGCTTTATTGATAGAACCAGTGATTCCTTCAGACCCAGGGGTCAAAATCAACTCTGCGCCATAAGCTTGAACAATTTTACGTCTTTCAATACTCATGGTTTCTGGCATAACCAGCACGACACGATAGCCTTTTGCCGTACCGATCATGGCTAAGCCGATCCCAGTATTCCCAGAAGTTGGTTCGATGATGGTATCACCAGCTTTTAACAAGCCATTTTTTTCTGCTTTTTCAATCATGGCTAAAGCAATTCTGTCCTTGACACTTCCCCCAGGATTGAAGAACTCTAATTTCAGATACACATCCGCAGAACCTTCTTCTACGATGTGATTTAATTTGACGATTGGCGTATGCCCAACTAACTCATTGACCGATTGATAGATTTTTGTCATTGAAAATCCCTCCCGTTCTTATTCTTCCATTCTACCTAAAATAACCCCGAGTTGCGAATAAAAAGTAAGCAATTTCAATTTTTTTCTTATTTTTTTATATTTGTTTGTATTCACTTTCTTGATTTTGTTTTTCCATTACAAAAAAACCTTAAGAATGATGCCATTTAGAGCAATCATTCTTAAGGCGGTATCAGATAATTAAACGATTAATTCTTGGCCAACAACAATGACCTCACTAGATAACCCATTTGTTGCCATTAGAGCGTCGACCGTTGTGCCAAATTTATTGGCGAAATCCCAAAGTGTATCGCCTGAAGCAACGTGATAGCTCTGCGCTGTAGATCCGCTGTTTACCTGAGTCGTCGTTGTAGTTTGCGTAGTACTCGTGCTAGTCGTGCTCGTTGTACTTGTCCATGCGGTACTTTGCGTTGTCCCAGTATCAAAGCGTGTGAGCTGATACGTTTCAATTAACCAGTTCAGTTTTTGTGCATACCCTGGATCGGTAGCATAGCGCCCCGTCAAGTAATTCGTTGCATCATAAAATGAGGTTGTTTGGCTTTTCCAAACACCACTGTAATGAGCAGTTCCTGTCGCGAAACTCGTGCTGCGCAAGACATTCGCATGATCCTGAAACGATTCCCAGTAAGAGTTATATTGACGAAACGGTTCATTCATCTCTACCCACTGACCATTCAAATACTCTTGTGTAGGCATATAGACACTTTGTCCGTTGTAACTGCCTTTGACCCCAAACAAATTGTAATAGGGTGCATTGGATAACGCGGAAGAACCATAGCCGCTTTCCAAAATCGCTTGAGCAATCATCACAGAAGCATAGAGATCATTGTTGGCAGCAACATCTTGTGCTGACCAGCCAATTTGCTCGATAAAACCTGAAATATCCTGCGTCGCATATTGATTCTCAGCAGCTTGTACCTGTTGAGGAACGAAAGTGACCGTCATTGGCGCTAACATCATTCCTGCCCCCATCAAAGAGACCACCGCCTTTTTAGTAGGTCTTTTTATCGTCTTCTTTGGTTGATGATGTCTTTCACTTCTTGTTTGATAACTTCCCATTTTTTTCCTCCAGTAACTGTACGTTTTTTCAAATAAATCAATACAGCTATTATACGGAAAAACATCTAACAGTGCAAACAATGATCACTTCGCAAACAACAAAAGACTTTTAAAAAACTGTATGGGTATCCCGCTTGGTTTGCTAACTACTGATAAGTTTTTTTAAAAACTGTTAGATTGCTATTTTATCGATTCCCTCTTACTATTCACAAGTGCTTGTGCCTTGCGGTACAACCATTTTTGGGAAATCTTAGCCACTATTACTTTAAATAAGTCACTCTAACACGTTTAAAGTGGCAAGAATCCAGACAAAAAACACGCTCGAAAATCGAAAAGATTCTCGAACGTGCTATTTTTGATTGATTGTCGATCAATTAATCGATTGATTTGAAAGTATTCACGACATTCTCAACACTGAAGCCGAATTCCGCTAAGACTTTGTCACCAGGTGCCGATGCACCGAAATGATCGATCGCGATCACTTTTCCATGGCAACCGGTGTAACGTTCCCAACCAAATGGGGAAGCCGCTTCGATCGCTACCCGTTTCTTCACTGCTTTTGGCAAGACGCTTTCTTTGTATTCTGAGCTTTGTGCTTCAAACAAATCAAAGCTTGGTAAGGAGACCACCGATACATCGATGCCTTCTTCTGCCAATTTAGCTTGTGCTTGAACCGCAAGATTCACTTCAGAACCTGTGGCGATCAAAATCCCCGCTGGTGTTTCACCAGCTTGTTTTGAAATCACGTAGCCACCTTTTGCGACATTTTCATCCGCACCGGTTTGCGTGCCTTCGATCACTGGTAGATTTTGTCGGCTTAAGACTAAGACCGTTGGTTTATCCGTTGTTGTCATAGCCAATTTCCAGGCAGCACGGGTTTCATTGCCGTCTGCTGGACGAATCACTTGGACATTTGGCATGCAACGGACGCTAGCTAATTGCTCGATTGGCTCATGCGTCGGTCCATCTTCTCCCACCGCCACGGAGTCATGCGTCAAGACATAGATTACAGGTGCATGCTGGATTGCAGACAAACGCACCGCTGGACGCAAGTAATCAACGAAGACGAAGAAGGTTCCGCCATAGATTCGCGTACCGCCATGCAATTGGATTCCGTTCATCGCTGCCGCCATAGCAAATTCTCGGACGCCAAACCAAATGTTGCGGCCTTCGTATTGGCCAGGTTCAAAGTCTTTTTCTGCTGCCACCATCGTATTGTTGGATCCTGAAAGGTCAGCCGATCCACCCCAGAGACTAGGGACGGCTTGGGATAAGGCTTGGATCATCTCTTTGCTGGATACTCGACTAGCTTGTGAGCTGCCAACTTCGTAGCTTGGTAATGCTGCATCCCAATCTGCTGGCAATTCACCCGCAAAGGCTTGTTTGAATTGCGCAGCAAGTTCTGGGTAGGCTGCTTCATAGGTACGGAAGGTTTCGTTCCAAGCTGCTTCAGCTTTTTGCCCTTCATCGATCATGGTTTCTTTGAAGCGCGCGGCAACTTCTTCAGGTACTGTAAATTCTGGGTATTCCCAACCATAAATCGCTTTGGCTGCAGAAATGCCTTCGGCACCGATCGGCGCACCATGAACGGCAGAGGTGCCTTGATTTGGCGCACCGTATCCGATCACAGTCTTGATTTCGATCAAAGTTGGTTTGTCGCTTTCAGCTTTTGCTTCGTCGATCGCTTTCGAGATCGCTTCTAAATCATTGCCGTCTTCAACGAGAATGTGTTGCCAGCCATACGCTTCAAAACGCGCACCGACATTTTCTGTAAAGGCTTTTGAAGTTGGGCCATCTAGGGAGATGTCATTTGAATCGTACAAGACGATCAGTTTGTCTAATTTCATGTGACCAGCCATGGATGCAGCTTCTTGCGAAACACCTTCCATCAAGTCGCCATCGCCACATAAAGCGTAGGTATAGTGATCAATTACTTGATACTTGTCGCGATTGTAGGTTGCAGCCAAGTGGGCTTCGGCCATCGCCATACCGACTGCCATGGCGATCCCTTGTCCTAAAGGTCCAGTGGTTGCTTCCACGCCGTCTGTGTGATCGACTTCTGGATGTCCTGGCGTGCGGCTATCCCATTGACGGAAGTTTTTTAGATCCTCAATGGTCACATCGTAACCAGACACGTGCAACAAGCTGTACAATAACGCCGAACCGTGCCCAGCAGACAAAACAAAGCGGTCACGATCCACCCAGTTGCGAGAAGTCGTTGGATTGACTTTCAAGTGTTTCGTCCACAAGGCATAGGCCATGGGTGCTGCCCCCATCGGTAATCCTGGATGTCCTGAATTGGCTTTTTGTACGGCTTCGATACTTAATGTACGAAGGGTGTTCACTCCTAATTGATCGATTTTATCAAACAATGGTAGTTCCTCCTAATTTAGGTTTTTTTTACCTTTATTACATCTTTCATTATACGTGATTCAGAAGCTTATTTCAATAGCAATGAAAAGGAATTCACAATTATCTGCCGTGGAGACCTTTTTTCTTTTGAATCTCTTTTAACTTCTCTGGTGTTACATCAGCACCTTCAGGGTCAACGATTTTCATTCCTTCGATATGGTGTCGCATCCCTCCACGAAAGGCGGTTAAATACTCTTCACGCAGAACTTTTTGTTCGTGGGTCTCAGCCTCAGTCAATCCTTCTGTTTTTTTCTTGTTGGCAAGTTCATTGATTCGAGCTAATTTTTCTTGAGATAGCATAGTTGTTCCTCCTTTTCCATCTTGATTTTACTACAAACTAGCGAGCAAAAACAATAGCACAAAAAGCGAACATTTGTTTGAATAATCGATATAGCTATGGTACACTAAGGTTATCAAATGAAAGAAGGTGTCAGTTTTGGCAAAACGAACAGAAAATCGACAAATCGAAATTCTTAAGTTCATTCATACACGTGTCACTGAAAAAGGCTATCCGCCGACTGTTCGCGAAATTGGCGAAGCCGTTCAGTTATCTTCTACCTCAACTGTTCATGGCCATTTGTCCCGACTTGAAAAAAAAGGGCTGATCTTACGAGATCCTACAAAACCCAGAGCCATTGAATTAACTGCTTCCGGTCTTGAAAAAATCGATGTTCAACCAGCATCCATTCCGATGCTTGGTGTCGTAACTGCTGGAGAACCGATTTTAGCCGTGGAAGATGCATCCGATTTCTTTCCGATTCCGCCAGATTTAGCGAATAGCACAGGAAGTTTATTCATGTTGACGATCCGAGGAGAAAGTATGATCAATGCTGGCATTCTCGACGGTGATCAAGTAATCGTTCGTAAACAACAAAGTGCTCAAAATGGCGATATCGTGATTGCTATGACAGATGAAGACGAAGCTACGTGCAAACGATTCTATAAAGAAAAGAATTACATTCGTTTACAACCAGAAAATGATTATTTAGAACCAATCATTTTGCCTGACGTAACGATTTTAGGATTGGTTGTTGGATTGTATCGCCATCTGCTTTGATGCTCAACGAGCTGACTAGGAAATCTTCGTTTTTACGAAGATTTTTTTTCTTTCCTCTTTACAAAGCGAACAAACATTCGTATAATAAGTATACAAACATAAGTTCGTATTATTTAAGGAGTGAATGAGATGAAAGCAGTTCGTCGATTTGGTTTTATGTTGTGGGTATTATTGATGGGAATTGTTATTGGCTATTTTGGCGTTTTAAGTGCTGTTCTGATTTTTTGCCCTCTAATGATGCTTTGGTTCATGCTTTGGGATGAAAAGAAATTCCGCCAAGCAGAGCGCAAACGTAACCGCCATTATTATCACGATCATGATTTTTATCGTTATGAACCATGATCCTTCCCCTACATACGCCCATAAGGCAGCAGAAACAAAAAAGGACTCCAGCGAGTCCTTTTTTGTTTCTGCTTTTTTAGTATTCCATTAACGTCTTGATTTCGACACCTTGGATCTTGTCTCTTCCATGTAGATCCATCAGTTCGATCAAGAAGGCACAGCCAACAACGATGCCACCTAGTTTTTCTACGAGTTCGATCGTTGCTTTGATCGTTCCGCCAGTTGCTAGTAGATCATCACAGATCAAGACACGTTGACCTGGTTTGATGGCATCGGCGTGCAGCGTCAAGACATCCACACCGTACTCTTTTTCATATTCTGCTTCAATCGTTTCCCGTGGCAATTTGCCTTTTTTACGCACTGGGGCAAAGCCGACACCTAATTGATAGGCAACTGGACAACCAACGATAAAGCCGCGGGCTTCAGGTCCTACCACCATATCGATGCCTTTTTCTTGTGCATACTCAACGATTTGTTGTGTCGCATACCGATACGCTTCTCCATCTGCCATCAATGGCGAGATGTCCCGAAAAATAATTCCCTCTTGGGGATAATCAGGAATACTAGCAATATACTCTTTTAAATCCATTTTCTTTCCTCCTAGACTGTCAACCACTGACGAAGGGTTGATAAATCACTCATTAATAAAAATTCTTCTGTTTTGATCAGTTTTTGTCGTTGCTGATACAAATGACTCTCCGTCAATGGACGGGAAACAGGATCAGCAGTTTTATTCAAAACACCATCTTGTATTGTAACAAATTCCAGCTCAGAAAACACCTGAATCATGAAAATAAGTAATTTTTGTGGAATTTTTAGATAGTCAGCGACCATCTTTAGTTTGTAACGAATGTCCAAACGAGGCTGCTGTTTGATCAGTTGAAAGAGACGACTGTATTGCTCTCTTGTCCCTACCCCATCTAAATAAGCATCTTCTGTCGAGTAGAAAACAAAAGCAACTCTTGACGCCTGGAGCGCTTGAACGATCTCTTTGATCAATGCAGGGTCAGCAGGACAATCTAAAAATGCAATCTCTTGGAACTGACCAGCACGAAAAGTATCTTCCAAGGCTGTAACTGAGTCAAATATGGTGGTTTGCCCACAAAAGCCTTGCAATTCCCGAGGAAGTTTCTGCTTGAAAAGAACGCCTAGTGTTTGACTGCCCAGAGAGACACCTTGACGGCTTTTTTTCGAACGATAATCAAATAGCTGAATCCCTTCCACTGCAAAATCATCCAACATGAGCTGCGGTTTTTTGTTGCCATTCCATTCATTGATGGAAAGCTGACCAACGATCGATAAGCGGTCGTTTTCAAACGCTACTAAATCTTTTCCAAAACCAAACCCAATGACATCCAGCTGCGTGTTAGACTCATCGCTCATCACTAACTTCAAATGCTGATTTTCTGAACCAATCTGGCGAGCATTTTGAGTCATCAGATTAGAAAATAAAAATTTCGGTAAGGGGTTGTCCGTTCCAAAAGGCGCTAAGACTTTTAATGATTCAATAAAACTGATCGAAACTTCTGTTAACGGTAGCTCCTCATCGATCGCTAATGGGATGCCCTGACTGAGGTCAATGGCATTTTCTTCAACGTAACGATTCATTTGGGCTTGCAGCATATCTAAATGATCGATGGGGATACTTAATCCAACTGCTGCATGATGGCCGCCAAAGCTAGTAAACATGTCTTTCATCGTCGACAGCATTTCAAACAGATTCAACGCAGCAATGCTTCTTCCCGACCCTTTGGCTAAGCCATTTTCTTTTTTGGTCAAAACGATCACTGGTTGTCCTGTACTTTGCATGATTCGCCCTGCCACGATCCCTAAAACGCCTTCGTGCCAATGATCTCCCACCACCAAATGAACATGGTTCGCAGGATCGATTTTTTCTTGTGCTTCTTTCATGATTTCTTCAACAAAGGTTTTTCGCTGCTGATTGATTGTATCTAAGGTTTTGGCTAAGCTGACTGCCTCTTCTTCATCGAAGGTAGTCAACAAGCGAACAGCCGGATTGGGGTCCTCCAAACGACCGATCGCATTTAACCGTGGTCCAACGGCGAAGCCAATGTCTGTTTCGTTGACTGTTTGTTTTTTTAAACCGCTGACTGACAGCAACTCATTCAGTCCGATGCGATCCGATTGCTGAATCATTTTCAACCCGTTGCTGACTAATAGCCGATTCTCATCGGTTAAAGAAACCATATCAGCGATCGTCCCAATCGCAACAAGATCAAGCAATTCCACTGGCACTTCTTCTAACAAAGCGCAAGCCACTTTAAATGCGACGCCGACTCCAGCCAAATCACCAAAAGGATAGTTTCCTTGAGGGTGACGGGGATGGACAATAGCAAACGCCTCCGGTAGTTCTGCAGGTAGTTCATGGTGATCTGTGACGATCACGTCAACTCCTTGTCCTTGAGCATAAGCAATCGCCTCATGACCAGACACCCCATTGTCGACGGTGATGATCAATTGCGTCCCTGCTGCAATTTTATCTTGATAGACAGTTAGATTGGGCCCATATCCATCTGTAAAACGATTAGGCAAATAATACTCAGCTTCCGCCCCTAGCAATTCCAACGTTTCCTTTAACACGGTAGTGCTCGTAATCCCATCCGCATCGTAATCACCATAAATCAAGATTCGTTCGCCATTTAAAATCGCTTCATGGATTCGTTCCACGGCTTTAGCCATATCATGAAATAAAAACGGATCATGAAGATATTGCAGGTCCGTTGATAAAAAAGCATCGAGCGCCTCTGCTGTTCGAATATTTCGCTGCCATAGCAAAGCGCCGATCCGCTCAGGGATCTTTCTTTCTTGGATCAGCTCTTTAAATACTGGGGTCGTTTCGCTTTCTTGCGGACGCACCCAATGAAAATTTGCACGTTTCACCAAATCACTCCTAACTAGGATATTATAGCAAAGTTTATGCAAAAAAGAAAAACAACGAGAGAAACAGCACTCGTTTTACAACACAAAAAAAGAGCTTGCAGCAAATCTTGCACTAGCAAACTCTTTTTTTGTGAAATGTCGCTCTTTTAGGCTTGCGATTCAAAAGACTTCATTTCCTCATCGATCGTTGGCGGCGTGGATGCGCCCGCAGCACGTGAGGAAAGCTGGGCTTCTTGATCATCGAGCTGCTGCTGTCTTGCCGCTAACTCCGCCTGCTTGTTCGTGTATTCCCGTTCCAAAGCTTCTCGTTGTTCTTGGAGAACCTTCTCGTTATTCGAACGATAATCTGAGAGCTCTTTTCTCAATTGCTTTAGTTCTTTTTTTTGGCGGAACATTGCGCTTGTGGAAACCAGCAGCAAAATCAATGCGCCTAACAAAGCAGAACCAATAATGACTAAGATCAGTGGCGATTGAATCGTTGTGAAGCCAAAGTTGATCGGGACAGTCATATTGTTTGCAACGGCAAATAAAACGATCACTAAAATCAGTAAAATACCAACGATAACACGCCATTGATTTTTCATGGGCTTCAACTCCTATTTTTTGTTGAACATCGTTCCCGCCATATAATCGCCGATTGAAGGAAACAGGGTATATAGTTTCGCAGCAGCGCCTAAAATATGTGGGCGATTGATTTCTCGTTTTGGATGGATCATCGCTTTGACGATCGTTTGCGCTAATTTGTTCGGTTCGAGCACTAGGCTGCCCACCGACGATAAGTAACTACCGCTTGGGTCTGCTTGGTCAAAGAATGCCGTTTCGATCGGTCCAAGATTGACCGTTGTTACGTTGATCCCTAATGGTTTTAGTTCTAAACGTAATGCGTTAGAAAAACCGAGCACAGCAAATTTTGTTGCAGAGTAGACGGCCGTTTTTGGCGTAGCGATCTTACCTGCGATCGAAGCAACATTTATGATATGACCATGCTTTTGTTCAGCCATTTGGATCGCTACTTGCTGGGTCAAAACCATCATGCCAAGCACATTGACTTCGAACATATTGCGGATGACCGCCGGGTCCATCTCTGTAAATTCTTGAAAGATCCCGTAGCCAGCATTATTGACGAAGACATCGATCTTACCAACTTTTTCATTGATTTTTTCTAGTAAGCGCTCCACACTTTCAGGATTTGCTACATCCAATTGAAACGCATACGCTTCTTTGCCGCTTAATTCCATACATTGTTCTTTGACTTTTCCAATCAGATTCGTTCTTCGGGCACAAGTCACGACGATCGCACCACGTTTTGCGGCTTCATAACAGATTTGTTCGCCAAGTCCAGCAGAGCCACCTGTTACAACGACAACTTTATTCTCTAAATTCATCTGTTTCTTCCTCTCCGGCAAAATGGATCTCGACAATATCAAAATCTTTGACGATCAACGTATTCGGAAATACTTCTTTTGCTTCATTTACTAAATTTGTAATATCTTTGCCAACGTAACGCGCACTGATATGGGTCAACAGCAAACGCTTAGCTTGAGCTTCTTGTGCCACTTCGGCAGCTTGCCGCGTCGTCGAGTGAAAATAAGCGCGAGCCAACTTGGCTTCTTCTTTGTTAAAGGTACTTTCATGCACCAATACATCCGCATCTTCTGCTAGCAGTACGGCGTTTTGACATTTACGCGTATCACCTAATATCGCCACGATCCGACCTTTTTTCGCTTGGCCCAAGAAATCAGCCCCATTGATTTGACGTCCATCGTCAAGGGTAACTACTTCACCTTTTTTCAAACGACCGAAGAGCGGCCCAGGTTTCAACCCAAGTTCCAGTAAAGCCTGCACTTGCAATTCCCCTTGATGGCTTGCTTCAACAATCCGATAACCAAAACTGTCAATGCCATGATCAAGACGCAGACACGATACTTCAAATTGCTGATCTTTAAAAAGAATCCCTTCTTCTTCAATCTCGAAAAAATGTAAGGGGTAGCTGACTTTGGTCTGAGAAATCCGCAAAACGGTTTGAACGTATGCTTTGATCCCCTTGGGTCCATAAATCTCTAGAGGCGTGTCGCCTCCTTGAAAGGAGCGGCTGCTGATCAATCCTGGCAACCCATAGATATGGTCACCATGAAGATGAGTGATAAAGATTTTTTCAATCTTTCGTGGACGAATCGTAGAATGCAAAATCTGCATTTGCGTCCCTTCGCCACAATCAAAAAGCCAAACGGCATTCCGTTCATCTAAAAGTCGTAACGCAATGCTGGTCACGTTTCGATGTTTCGCAGGCACACCCGCGCCTGTTCCTAAAAATTCTAATTCCATAAGCTTCTTTCCTTTCATCTCTTTCCAATTTTAGCGGAAAAGAAATCAAGTTGCAATTGAAGCTTGTGGATTTTATTTCTCAGATTGGCGATCTTCTGCGTCGTTATGAGAGTTTTTCCAGTCTTCTTGAACGCGTGCTTTGGTGGATTCTTCGACTTTCTTAGCCGTTTCAATCTCTGCTTCCACTTCATCGTAGTCAAAGCGCGTGATGTCACCGCCTAATTCATTCATGATCAATTGATTCAAAGGACGATTGTCTTCTTCATCTGCGATCAATAATAACCCCGTATCACCAACACCAATTTGGTTTCCGACATGTTCAAAAAGCATTTGCGCATTTTGGATCTCTTTTGCATCACGAGTAGCACCGATCATACTGCCACCAAACCAGCCCAGCATGATTCCTAAAGGTCCGCCTAGCACACCAACGAGCATCCCAATCAATCCACCAGTTGATGTCTTATTGTTCCCAGTAAAATCGAGAAAGTCCTCGACTTTAAATTGATGCACGCCTTCATTGGTGTGGGTAAGAACTGCCATTTGTTCCCCTTTGATCTTCCGTTCCATATGCATCCGTTTCACTTCCGAAAAGGCTTGGTACGCTTTGGCACTGGCATCAAAATTCATTACAATGACACGTTTTGACATAAAAATCGCTCCCTTTGGTTTATTTGTTCTCTTCTTTATTTTAACAGTAAATCATTTAAATGAAAAAAGAAACCAAAAAGACTACCAATCATTGATTTCTTAGTGAAAATCAATGATCAGTAGTCAAATACACTGCAGCTAAAAAGGTATTTTTTAGGCAAATGATGTTCTTTTAAACGATTATTCGACAAACTCGAACTCGAAGTTGCCGATCCGAACGATATCGCCGTCTTTGGCACCGCGCGTCCGTAACGCTTCATCGACACCTAAACCACGCAGCTGACGAGCAAAACGCATCACGGTCTCATCATGATCAAAATTCGTCATCTGGAATAGTTTCTCGATTTTTTCACCGCTCAAGATCCAAGTTGCATCAGGATCGCGATCAATTGAGAACTCTGGTTCATCCGATTGGAAGCCATAATGAACTACATCTTCTTCCATTTCTTCATCGTATAAAAGAAACTCAGGGGTGACTTCCAATAGATCCGCTGTCGCATTCAACAAGGCATCGATTCCCTTACGAGTGACACCAGAGATTGGGAAAATCAATGGTTCATCCGCGAACTCATCCGTTTTTTCTTTTGCCAGCTGCTCTTTGAAAAAGGCTAGGTTTTCTTCAGCATCCGGCATATCCATCTTATTGGCAACGATGATTTGTGGTCGCTCTAGTAAGCGCAAGTTATGGGTCGACAATTCATTGTTGATGGACAAATAGTCCTCGTATGGATCGCGTCCTTCCATGCCACTCATATCGATCACATGTAAAATGACGCGGGTCCGTTCGATATGGCGTAAAAACTGAGTCCCTAAACCAACCCCTTGTGAGGCTCCTTCGATCAGACCAGGCAGATCAGCGACCGCAAAACTACGGCCATCAGTAGTTGTTACCATACCTAAATTTGGTACCAGCGTGGTAAAATGATATGCACCAATTTTTGGTCGAGCAGAGGAAATCACAGAGAGTAATGTAGACTTCCCAACTGAAGGGAAACCAACTAGACCAACATCTGCTAAAACTTTTAATTCGAGCTCGATTTTTCTTTCTTGACCAGGTTCTCCATTCTCAGCTAATTCTGGGGCTGGGTTTTTCGGAGAGGCAAACCGAATGTTGCCACGGCCGCCACGGCCACCTTTAGCAATCACTAATGTTTGGCCTTGCTCAATCAAATCACCTAATAAGGCACCTGTTTCAGCGTCACGAACGGTCGTTCCCTGTGGTACTTTGATGTAGGTATCATCTGAGCCACGACCGTGCATTCCTTTACTCATGCCGTTTTCCCCGGGTTGCGCTTTAAAATGACGATTAAAACGGAAATCCATTAATGTACGCAGACCCTCGTCTACGACTAAAATGACATCACCACCACGTCCACCGTCACCACCTGCGGGTCCGCCGTCTGGGACATATTTCTCTCGGCGAAAAGCAACCATTCCGTCGCCGCCTTTTCCTGCTTTGACATCGATTGTCACTTGATCTAAAAACATGGACATTATTTGTCCTCCATTCTTTTTTTACTACCTTCTATACTTTTTGATTATCAGTTATCTCACCTTAAGTGGTTACTATTTCTCTAATAAGAAAGTCTATTTTATTGTAACGACCGAAACGTCTTTTGTCTATCTTTTCTCATGGGTTTCCGTAAGAAATCGCGAATTCTTAAGGGTTATTCTTTGACAGTCACTTGAAATCGTAGCAAACTTTTAAGTGTACCAGACACAATCAAAGGAGGAGACAAGAAATGACAGTAAAAGTTGGAATCAATGGTTTTGGACGAATTGGACGTTTGGCTTTTCGTAGGATCAAAGAAGTTTCTGCCGATATTGAAGTTGTGGCAATCAATGATTTAACGAGTCCAGTCATGTTAGCACACTTATTGCAATTTGACTCGACCCACGGCACGTACCCTGGAACTGTTACTGCAACGGATAATGCTATCGTTGTCGATGGCAAAGAGACCCGTGTGTACGCTGAACCAGACGCAAGCAAAATCCCTTGGGCAAAAGAAAATGGCGTCGATATCGTTTTAGAATGCACGGGTTTTTACACTTCCGCAGAAAAAGCACAAGCCCATCTTGATGCGGGTGTCAAACGAGTCGTTATCTCCGCACCAGCTGGTAATATGAAAACGATCGTTTACAATGTCAACTCCGACACGTTAACACCAGAGGATACTATCATATCCGCAGGTTCTTGTACGACCAACTGCTTAGCTCCGATGGCCTACTTCTTAAATGAGGAATTCGGGATCGAAGTTGGTACGATGACGACGGTACATGCCTATACTTCTACACAAATGCTATTGGATGGTCCGGTAAAAGGCGGAAACTTAAGAGCCGCTCGGTCCGCTGCAGATAACACGATCCCTCACTCGACGGGTGCTGCTAAAGCGATCGGTCTAGTTATCCCAGAATTAAATGGCAAATTACAAGGACACGCCCAACGGGTTCCTGTCGTCGATGGTTCTTTAACAGAATTAGTCTCAATTTTGAAAACCAAAGTAACCGCCGATGAAGTCAATGAAGCGATCAGAAAACACACCGTCGATAATCCGTCATTCGGTTACGATGACCGTGAGATCGTCTCTGGAGATGTGATTGGTACCACTCAAGGTTCTATCTTTGATCCGACACAAACAGAAGTAACCACGGCTGGCGATTTCCAACTGGTGAAAACCGTCGCTTGGTATGATAATGAATATGGCTTTACTTGCCAAATGATTCGTTTGCTAGAAGAATTTGCTCGTTTATAAGCCAAGGGTCAAGCAAAAAGTGCCGGTTCTTTTTTTGAACCGGCACTTTTTTATTCACTTGCTGGGTGATCGTATTTGTCCAAAAAAGCTGCAATTTTTTCTTTATAAAGGTCTGGATCTGTTTTGTAGCTTTTCGCATGCTCGGCACCTGAAACAACCCACTTTTCTTTTGGTGCATCGGTCGCGTTATACAAAATTTCCAGCATCGAATAAGGAACAAACGTATCCGCATCGCCATGGATAAAAAAGATTGGACGCGTATTCTTTTGCAGTTGTTTGACTGCATCTGCTTCACCAAAGAAATACCCCGCTCGGATTTTTGTGACAAGGCTAGTGACATTCATCAATGGAAAGGCAGGTAGACCAAACAATTGATCGAGTTGATAACCCAATTCTTCATTGACGTTGGTATACCCACAATCTTCAATGATAGAAGTGACATTTTTCGGCAAGTCTTCCCCACTGGTCATCATTACCGTGGCAGCCCCCATACTGATGCCATACAAAGTGATCGTTTCTTCAGGACCATTTTTTGCGAGTACTTCATCGATCCATTGCAGATAATCCTTACGTTCGTGCCACCCAAAACCAATATAATCTCCTTCGCTTTGACCATGCCCTCGAGCGTCTGGAACCAAGACATTATAGCCTAAATCATGATACATCTTAGCATAGTCCGCCATCGTTTCTGCATTCCCCATGTAGCCATGCGCGATGATCGCCGTTTTTCCTCGATTCTTCTCCTCCGCCGGTAGATAAATGGCGGATAATTTTAAATCATCTTCAGATGTCAGCTGCCACATCTCACGATTTGCGGGATCTGTAAACCAATTTTGCGATTCATTTCCTGTCTGATTTTCATCCGTACCAGGGGTATCTCCTTCCAAAAAATCTTTTTCTGAAGGAACCACCGCATAATCGTAAAAATAGTTTCCTGCATACCCTAATCCTGCAATTGCTAATACAGCCACTCCGATGGCAATCTTCCAGCGCAATTTCACACTTGTCACGTCCTCTTGTTATATAGTTTACATAATATTATTATGGTTTCATCGTTCTTCATGGAAAGAACCCACTACATAAATTACCGTTTTTTGCTCGTGTTTGTCAATTGCAAGCGCCCAAAAAGAAAACCATTGCCAACACGCTTTGTTGGCAATGGTTGATTTTTCGTGATAATTAGTTATTTTCGACCAATTTAAAACTTGACCAAGGTTTCAAAAATTCTAATAAGAATAGTTCCTCATCAACGATCTTACCAACGACATTGACACGACCGTCATTTTTCATTGCTTTCAAGGCGATTTGCGTCTCACCTTTGTATTGTCCATAGCCAGCATTATCGATCAAGACATCCCCTCTTACCATATCACGGGTATCATGAGGTGGAAATTCCTTGTCTTTATAATAGATCCGCGTCATCGTTGAACGCAAGATGTACTCTGAGCGATCTCCTCGATAGCTGTGCAGATTATCGAAGAGACAAATTCGTTCATCTTCAGTGATTCCGTCAACGACATCGACTCTTAATGTCGGATAATCAGCATGAAACGCTTCAGCCATTGCTGCCAATTCTGCTTCTGAAGCATAGGCATTGCCAATAGAGATATCATCGATCAAACCAGTCAACACTAAATGTTTGACTTGTGTAGCTAGTGGCAGATCACGATGGTCTTCCAAAGAGCATAAACCATCTTGTGTTGGCCATGGACCGAAATCAGCTTCGTGAGAATTCACGAAAGCCATCGTATTTAAATTGTATTTGCGGAATTTTTCCGAACAAAAAACAAAATGGTCATAGCCTAACCCTGAATAGCGATGAGGATAGAAGTTATGCGAACCGAGTAAATTTTCAGTATTAGGTGAATAACTCATGATGTTATCCACGTAGCTCGTGCCGCTGCTCATATTGATTTCGATTTTGATCCCGTAAGGATTACGGGTCATTTTGGCTTCTTCTGAACCAGTGAAACCAATATCTAACCGAACACCGTAAGCCCCCATCTCATCAAAGAAGGATAAATCATCATAAGAAATACCTAACTGTTCGAATAAACCAGGATTGATATCTACCATGACTTCCATTCCTAACTGATTGGCATAATCCACGACTTGCTTAAAGTCTGCCAAGACTTTTTCTTTGTCATAGTTGATTTGCAGCAAACTGGTAAATACCCGTTTAAAGCCGTATTTGTGTGCCAAGTCTAGATACGCTTTGTCCTTTTCAAACGTTGAGCGCTCTGGATAAATCGATATCCCTAATTTTCCCATCAAAAAAACCTCCTGTAAATTCTATCCGTTTATTATAATGAATCCTCTTTCATTATAGCAAACATCTAAAAAGTGGTCTACACCTTTCCGTCTGTTTCTTTCTCATTCCACAAAATCTGCGCTTTCTTCTATGTCTCTTTTTTGTTATGATTATCATTAAGAAAACTGGAAGGAATGAAAGAATGAAAAAAATCCTATTCACACTGACAGCAGCTGCTAGCCTTTTATTATTAGCTGCTTGTACAGGTTCAAGTACCACCGATCCCTCATCAAGCAATTCGGCAGAAAGCACGTCAACCTCAGAATCTGTTGACTTGAATGCCCTGGAATTGCCGCAATTATCAACGGATGTGCAAGAGAATGAAGCTTTAGTTGAAATGGTAACGGAAGAAGGCTCGATCAAAATCAAACTTTTCCCAGAGATCGCGCCCAAAGCAGTCGAAAACTTTTTGACCCATGCCAAAGATGGGTATTATGACGGCTTGACTTTCCATCGTGTCGTAGAAGAGTTTATGATCCAAGGGGGCGACCCTAATGGTGATGGCACTGGCGGAGAAAGCATTTGGGGCGAAGGATTCGGCGAAGAATACTCCAACCAGCTTTATCACTTGCGAGGCGCATTAGCAATGGCAAAATCAAGTGCGCCAAACAGCCAAGGCAGTCAATTCTACATCGTTCAAAATGATCAGGATGTATCTGACGGTCTAGCGATCCAACACTATCCTGAAAAAATCATCGAAGCCTACAAAAATGGTGGAACACCACGATTGGACGGTAGCTATACCGTATTTGGTCAAGTGATCGAAGGCATGGATGTCGTAGATAAAATTGCGCAAGCAGAAACCCAAGACTCTGGCAATGGTGAGAATTCTCAACCGGTTGAGCCAGTGAAGATCGAAACGATCAAGGTCTTGCAAGAAGCCAAAGAATAAATAAAAAACCGCTGAAGTCTCCGTTAATCGGGAATTTCAGCGGTTTTCTTTTATTTTTGGTCGCCAACGATAAAGGTGAATTCGCATTCCGCAGCTTTTTTGCCGTCCACTGTAGCGACCGCATCAGCAGTTCCTACAGAGCCTTTGATTTTAGTGATCTCGAAAACAAGTTTCATGGTATCTCCCGGAACAACTTTTTGACGGAATTTGGCTTTGTTGATGCCGCCGATATACGCCGTTCTACCTTGGAATTCCTCGGATTTCAAGATCAGGATCGATCCTGCTTGTGCCAATGTTTCTAAAATCAAGGCACCTGGCATTACTGGATTTCCTGGGAAATGTCCTTGGAAAAAGTCTTCGTTGATGGTGACATTTTTCGTTGCGATAATCTTTTTGCCAGACTCGATTTCATCGACGTAATCAATATATATAATTGGGTAGCGATTTGGAATCAAATCCATGACTTCTGTTTCAGTCAATAGTTTTTTCATGGTTTCCCTTCCTTGCTTAAGAATTTATTATAGTTTGATTATCAAAGTATCATAGTTCAGCGAAATTCGCAACTAAATATTTATTAAGAAAAAAATAGTTTGACAATCAAACAATTATGCTTAATAATTAGAAATCAAGATAGTTTGATTTACTATTTGTCATTATACGTATTTTATTATTGTTGAATTTATTAAGGAGTGGAATTATGAGTTTTTTAACCGGTAAAAAAGTTGTCGTCATGGGCGTTGCTAACAAACGCAGTATCGCTTGGGGCTGTGCACAAGCATTAAAAGCACAAGGAGCCGAAGTGATCTACACGTATCAAAACGACCGCATGAAAAAGCCTTTAGAGCGCTTATTGGAATCTGATGAATTTGTAGTGGAATGTGACGTCGCCAATGACGAAAGCATTGCTTCCGCCTTTGAAACGATCAAAGAATATGCAGGTGAGATCCACGGTGTTGTCCATGCCGTTGCTTATGCCAATAAAGAAGATCTATCTGGCGATATTTTAAATATTTCTCGTGACGGTTATGCTTTGGCGCAAGACATCAGCAGTTATTCATTGATTGCCGTCACCAAATATGCCAAACCAATCTTAGCTGAAAATGCTGGAATCGTTACCCTTTCCTACTTAGGTGCCGAACGGGCAGTACCGAACTACAATATGATGGGGATTGCAAAAGCCGCTTTAGAATCAAGCGTTCGCTATTTAGCTGCCGAACTTTCACCGCAAAAAATCCGCGTCAATGCGATTTCAGCTGGTGCCATCAAGACGCTGGCAGTAACTGGTGTAAAAGACTATCAAAAACTGATCCAATTGTCAGAGGATCGAACACCTGATCATATTGGTGTGACGATTGAAGAAGTGGGCAATACTTGTGCCTTCTTGATCAGTCCATTATCAAGCGGGATTATCGGCGAAGTGATTTTCGTTGATAAAGGCGTTCATTTATCTTAATCAATGATTGTCATAGAAAAGTCTGCTATTTGCCTCTCCGTTGGCTAAGCAGGCTTTTTCTGAAAAAAACAGATATTTCAGAAAACCTCCTTTGCATTTCTATTTTATCTTCGTTAAAATAGATGCAGTAAGACTTGGAGGGATTTTATGAAACAACTGCTAATTGCAGCTAGCACGACCGATTCAAGTGGTTCCAGCATTACCGAACCAGCAGCTGCTCAGCTCAATGCATTACAAAAATGGTGGGCATCGATCGACTGGGAATCGATCATTGGCCTACTGATCCAAAAAGCACTGATGCTGCTTTTTTTGTGTATCTTATTCGGAATTTTATTAAAAATAAGCAACATGATCATTGACCGGATCTATCGGTCCTATGAAAAAAAAGCCACCTTCAATGTGAGTCGAATCAACACGATCCATACCCTGATCCGCAATACGGTTCATTACACATTAGGCTTCTTTTTTGTCTATGCACTCCTTTCAACCATCGGCGTACCTGTAGGCTCGCTACTAGCCGGTGCCGGAGTCGTCGGTGTCGCCCTCGGTCTCGGTGCCCAAGGCTTTATGAATGACTTGATTACTGGCTTCTTTATTATTACCGAACAACAAATCAACGTTGGTGATTACGTCCGCTTGACCAATCTGACGCTTGAGGGTACGGTGACGGCCGTCGGTATTCGGACTGTTCAATTAAAATCCGTTGATGGAACCGTTCATTATATCCCAAATCGTAACATCACAACCATCAGTAATACATCAAGAGCCAATATGCAAGTCGTGGTAGACGTACGTATCCTACCATCTGAAGGCTTAGATGAAATACGTGCCATCATTGAAGAAGTCAATGAACAGATTGCTCAGCAGCACGAAGAAGAGATTCAAACGGCCCCTACGGTCTTCGGTCTGGTGGATCTAGGAAACAACAACTTTGCAATTCGCACGACCATGTATGTGACCAACGGTACGCAATGGAAAATCAAAGAGGAATTTTTGGCCGCATCGATTGATGCATTAACTGCCAAAGGCTATACGATCCCCAATGCGCCGATCGTCGGTATTTAAAAAAAGGTTATCCCGAAACTGGGATAACCTTTTTTCTATACCACATGCAGTTCATCTGTCATCTTTGGGGCATCTTCTTTCGAAATCAGCAAATAGCGTCTTTCGATTTCATGCGCCAAATGATTGACGGATTTTAAAATCTCTTTGCGGGTGATAATCCCAACAAAGACATTGTCATCATCAACGATCGGCAAGAATGCTTGATCCACTAACAGATGCAGCATACTTTCCAACTCATCGTTTTCTTTGATGCAATTCACATTGACTTCCATGACATCTGCCACAGCCAGCCCTTCAATATTTTCCATACTGAAGCCAGTGAGATCCATCATTCGTTCTACGATGTTTGAGAGGCTGATTAAGCCGACTAAATGGTCCTCACTATCTAGTACTGGGATCTTTGAATAGCCCACTTTTGATAAAACAAGCAATGCGTGACTCAAAGGGTGGTTATAAAATACCGATGCCACATTCTCTGCCGGCACCAAGAAATTTTCTTGATTCTCGAGTAATATTTTTTCTACGGTCTGTCCTATCAATCTAATTGCCTCCATTTCACAGCTACTCTTCTATTTTACTTGAAAATGAGAATAGAAAGTAGAAACCTGCAAAATTATAATGAAATTTTTACTTTTTGATTCCGCTTACTTAACGTGTGAAAACGAAAGCTAGCTCTGGGACTTTATGAAAGGAACGATCATAGTATTGGATTGCCCATTGTTCTGGTGTACTTTCAATAATCGCAAAACTTTTGATTTGGATTTGCCCTCGCGGTTGAGAAATACTGCCAGGATTCAAGAAAAGTCGATTCCCGACTTTCTCACAAGCAATTTGATGCGTATGACCAAACAAAGCGATCGAAGCATCTGCTTGTTGCGCTTTTAAGCCTAATTTGGTTACGCCAAAACGAACATCCGCCAAATGGCCATGGGTCATATAGATGGTATCCAGTGGCGTTTTAACGATACGTTCATTCGGAAAACCACCACCGTAATCGCAATTGCCACAAACGACTTGGAATGTTTCCCATAAAGGATCCGTTTCAGGAAGTTCTGAATCCCCACAGTGAAGGAACAAATCGACTTGATTTTCGAATTCATTTTTAAGATCAACAAGAATCTCACGATCTGAATGATTGTCACTGACAACTAAGTATTTCATACATTTTCTCCTTCTAACCACTCCCGCCACTGTTCCTGCAGTTTTTTGATTGCTAGACCACGGTGGCTCACTCGGTTCTTCTCTTCTTGACTCATTTGGGCTGCACTTTGCTCTGAACCATCAGGAATAAACAATGGATCGTAGCCGAACCCATTTTCTCCACGAGGGATGCGGCCGATTCTCCCCGGCCATTGAGCTTCAACCACCAAACTCTCTTTTCCTGGTGCTGCGAAAACTAACGTACAGTGAAATTGGGCACTGCGTTTGTCATCTTCGACATCCGTCAATTCATAGAGCAATTTTGCATTATTGGCAGCGTCACTTTTTTGCTCACCAGCAAATCGAGCAGAGTACACCCCTGGTCGTCCCCCTAGTGCATCGACTTTCAGTCCTGAGTCATCAGCTAACACCGGTCTTCCCAAAATTCTGGCGATGGTTTCCGCTTTAAGGCGGGCATTTTCTTCAAAGGTGGTGCCGGTTTCTTCAACATCTGGTAAGGAAGGATAGTCTTTTAAGGTACGGACATCGTAACCTGCTGCGCCAAATACGGCTTTAAATTCCTTGGCTTTTCCTGGATTGCCTGTAGCAATGACGATCGTTTTTTCGGGAATCTCATAAGGGGGTTCATCTGGTAAAAACAGTGCCTCTTTTTGATAGGCGATCAATTCTTCGATAGCTGTTTTTCCGTAGATCAGCATCTCATTCAACTGCTGACCATCAAAGGTCGCTTCTTCCCCAGTTCCTTGCAATTCGACAAATCGACCAGATTCCGTCATCACCAAATTCATGTCAACAGCAGCTGAAGAATCTTCTTGATAATCGAGATCGGTCACACAGGTGCCATCTGGTAAGATCCCGACACTAATTGCTGCCAAATGCTCCTTGATTGGATCTTCCGTCAACGCTTTGTCACGCAACAAGGTATCGATAGCTAAACGCAACGCGACAAATGCGCCGGTAATACTAGCTGTTCGGGTACCGCCATCTGCTTGAACGACATCACAATCGACCACGATACTGCGCTCCCCTAATTTTTCTAAATCGACTACTGCCCGCAAGGAACGAGCGATCAGCCGTTGGATCTCCATCGTCCGACCAGAAAGCTTGCCTTTGGCACTTTCTCGACGATTACGAGTGTTGGTCGCTCGTGGGAGCATACTGTATTCGGCTGTGACCCAGCCTTTTCCCGTATCTCGTAAAAACGGAGGGACCCGCTCTTCAATCGTTGCCGAACAGATCACGGTTGTGTCACCAAAAGAGATCACAACCGATCCTTCGGGGTGTTTGTAGACGTTGGTTTGAATTTTAACTGGTCTTAACATTGTTTCTTTTCTGCCATCATGTCGCATTTAAAAGCCTCCTAAATCAGTGTGAATCGATGAGATCGTGTCTAAATCAAGCCAATCATTGGCAATCTCATCAAACATTTTCGGTGAACCAGTAGTAAAAAATGCATGTTGCGGATGCGGATCGTCCTGACTCGTTGCAGCAATGGAAAAATAGTCCAACAAGGTACTGACTTCCCCCACCGTTTCTGCCCCTGAATCAATCAGCTGGATATGAGCGCCCAATTCATTTTGGATCAAAGGACGCAATAAAGGATAATGGGTACAACCCAAAATCACTGTATCTAGCCGTTTGTTTTTCAATGGACGCAACGTTTCTGCCACGATTTTCTTGGCGACCGAGCTATGGTATTGTTTGCTTTCTACGATCGGCACAAACTTCGGGCAAGCCAAACTGACGACGGACGCATGGGGCGCTTTGCCATGAAGCGCGCGCTTGTAAGAGTCACTTTTGATCGTTCCGTTTGTCCCGATGACACCGATTCGTTGGTTTTTGCTTGCTTTGACTGCTGCTCGACTGCCAGGCAGGATCACGCCGATCACTGGGATCGTTAGTTGTTCTTTGATTTCTTCAAGGGCGACCGCTGTCGCTGTATTACAAGCGATCACCAACATTTTAATATTTTTTTCTAATAAAAAACGGGTCATTTGCCACGTATACTCGATGACTTGCTCAGCAGGTCTCGGACCATACGGGCATCTGGCTGTATCTCCCAGATAAAGAATCGATTCGTTGGGTAATTGCTTGATTGCTTCTTTGACGACCGTCAACCCACCAACACCAGAATCGATAAAACCAATTGGTCTGTTGTTTGTCATAGTTTCCATCCTTTACATGAAAGAAAGAGTTTGGTGCATTTTTCTCTCTTATTCATTTTGGACTTTTTTTGACTATTTTTCAAGTATTCCTTTCGTTTGCTAAAAAAGCATTCCCAAAAAGCACGAAACGGTCAAAAAGAAAAAAGCCCCCACGATTGGCTTACACCCCACAAGTTGCACTTGCATGGGTAAAAGACCGATCGTGGGGATGTTTTTGTTGATTATTCTTTTTAGTAATCGTACTGACGTTTTTCCAAAAAGCCAGAAAGCAATGACAAGGCATAACAAACCAAAAAGTATAAAACAGTCATTGCCAAAAACATAGGCAAAACATAGTTTGTATTTTGGCCATAAATGATTCGAGCATGATGAGTCAGCTCTGGTAAAGAAATAATCACGGCTAATGACGTATCTTTGATCAAAGAGATCAACTGACTGACGATCGCTGGCAGCATCGCTTTAAATGCCTGCGGCACGACGATGCTCCGCAATACTTCGACATAGCTCAACCCTGTAGACAAACCAGCTTCCATCTGCCCTTTTGGCACAGAATTCAAACCAGCACGAAAGATTTCAGAGAGCATCGCTGATTCAAAAATCGTCAACGCCACAACCGCTGACCAAAAAATATTAAAGCGGATACCGATCTGCGGCAATGCAAAGTAAGTGAAAAAGATGATCAAGAGCAAAGGCAAGTTACGAATAACATCGATCACGACACCTAATACTTTAGAAAAGACTGGGATCGAGCTGAAGCGCAAAATACCGGCGATCCCTCCGATAATAAAGCTAAATAAAATCGATAGGATCGACACTTCAACTGTTACCCGCAAGCCATCGATCAAGAAGCGAATGTTAATCGCTGAAAAAGCTTCAAAAAAGTCCATAGTTCGTTAGCTCCTTTCTATGAGCGGACAGCCCAACGCCGTTCCAAGTAAACCATCAAATAAGACAATGGTAGGGTAATGATCAAATAGAAAAGACCAACAATGATATACGTATCAAATGTATTGAAGGTCTCACTTGCGATCAAATCGCCTTGATACATAATATCTAATCCTGCGACCATCGCCAAAATTGATGAATTTTTGACAAGATTGATAAATTGATTGCCTAACGGCGGTACGACGATTTTAAATGCTTGAGGCAAAATAATGTAGCGCATCGCTTGGCTGTAAGTAAAACCAGAAGACAAGGAAGCTTCCATCTGGCCTTTAGGGACCGTTTGAATCCCTGAACGGATCGTCTCAGCGATAAATGCCGATGTATAGATCGTTAAGCCGATCGTTCCTGCTTGAAAGCCGTCAAAAGAAACCCAATACATTGGCACAACGACATAAAAGAACATCACGATGATCAATAAGGGAATATTTCTAAAAAACTCAACATACGCTTTGGCAATCCCTTTGATGAGGCGATTGTCTGACAACTGAAAAATTGCCATTAAGGTTCCGATCAAAAGACTAAAAAACAGTGCGATCAAACTCGCCATGACTGTGTATTTAAAGCCTTCAATAAACTGACCGGTATACGTTTGAAATAATTCAACCATTCAGTTTCCTCCTACTCTACTTTTCCTGATTCGTCTTCAGGGAACCACTTGTTGTAAATCTCATCATAGGTTCCATCTTCACGCATTTCCCGCAAGGCTTGATTCACTGCATCAAGAAACGGCTTTTGTCCTTTATTGATGGCAATACCATAAGGTTCTTCTGTAAAAGTTTCGCCAACTAAATGGTAATTGGGATTTTCACTCGCCATCCCTAATAAGATCGCATTATCCGTGGTCATAGCATCCCCTTGACCAGATTGTAAAGCGGTAAAGGCTTCCGCATAATTCTCAAGTTCCAAAATTTGCGCTTCTGGTGCTGCTTCACGGATGTTGACAGCTGAAGTAGAGCCCTTCACGACCAATACAGTGGTGTCTGCGGTCAAATCTTCGATCCCTTGGATTGGACTATCTTTTGCGACTAATAAAGATTGTCCTGCATCAAAGTAGACATCGGAAAAATCGACCTGTTTTTTACGTTCTTCCGTGATAGTCATCGTGGCGATGATTGCATCGATGTTGCCGTTTTTCAAAAGAGGAATCCGGGTTTTTGAGGTAACTTCAACAAAGATGGCATTGCCATCACGACCTAAAATTTTCTCAGTGATTGCACGAGCGATATCAATATCGAATCCTCGTACTTCTCTGGTCGCGATATCCATTAATCCAAAAAGACGGGTATCGTTTTTTACGCCCCAAACGATCTGATTCGTCTCTTTGCTGTTTTCTAAAATATCGATCTCTGCGGCACTTTGTCCTTTACAACCTGAGAAAGTCACAAGGGCAAAGGCTAAGACTAGAAAGGAAAAGATTTTCTTTCTCATAAGGGTTCCTCCTATTGCTTAATGATTGCTGACTTTGCTCAAGAATTGTTTTGCACGTTCGTCTCTTGGTGCATCAAAGAATCCATCGACATCGCGCCGATCCTCTAGGACTTGTCCTTCCGCCATAAAGACGATTCGATCTGCTACTTCACGGGCAAAGCTCATTTCATGGGTAACAACGATCATGGACATGCCTTCACTGGCAATTTTTTTCATGACATCCAAGACATCACCAATCATTTCTGGATCCAATGCTGACGTTGGCTCATCAAAAAGCAGCATTTCTGGTTTCATCGCAAGCCCTCTGGCAATTGCGACCCGCTGCTGTTGTCCGCCAGATAACATGGAAGGATAGGAATCTTTTTTATCTAACATCCCTACCCGATCAAGAAGCTTTTCCGCCAAATTGATGGCTTCTTGCTCATTTTGTTTTAATACTTTGATCGGTGCCAACGTAATGTTTTCTAACACGGTTTTATTTGGATACAAATTGAAATGTTGAAACACCATGCCGATGTTTTTTCTAATTTCTGTCATTTTGACATCTTTGTCAAACAAGTTCTTGCCATTGACCAATAATTGACCACCTGAAATGGTTTCTAGACCATTAATCGTACGGAGCATTGTACTTTTACCAGATCCTGAAGGTCCGATAACAACAACGACCTCACCTTTTTCAAATTCAAGGTTGATGTTTTTTAATGCATGGAACTTTCCGTAATATTTCTCTACGTTCTTAAATTCGATCATTGCCATTGATTCACACTCCTAGCTTTTTTTAAAATTAAATGAGTAATTGGAAAGATTTGATTCATATTATAGCTCAATCTTTTTTCATTTGTAAAGGTGCTTTTCCAATGTTCCCCCCTTATTTCTGAAAAGACAAGTGCTATTTTACTTTGATGTGAGGTTTTTGTCCATGAAAATTTTTCTCACCCCATCAGATCACAAGGAGAACCGGTTGTTTCTTTTGCTAAAAAAAGGTAAGATAAACCATATAACAAAGGAAAAGGTGGAAAAAAAGTGAATACGATTTTAACTGGCGACCGCCCAACTGGCAAATTGCATCTTGGCCATTATGTGGGGTCTTTAAAAAAACGGGTCGAAATGCAAGCTGACCCTGAAAATCAGCTTTATATCATGGTCGCTGACATGCAGGCACTAACAGATAACGCGAAAACACCTGAGAAGGTCTCAGCGAATATTCTAGAAGTTGCTTTGGATTATTTAGCCGTTGGATTGGATCCAGCAAAAACAACGATGTTTATTCAATCGCAAATCCCTCAGCTCTCTGAATTGACGATGTATTATCTCAATCTAGTCAGTGTTGCTCGAGTACGACGAAATCCAACCGTTAAAGCCGAAATTGAACAAAAAAAATTTGGCGAAGGCGTCCCTTCAGGGTTCTTCATCTATCCTGTCTCTCAAGCAGCGGATATCACCGCTTTTAAAGCAAATTTAGTCCCCGTTGGAGAAGATCAAAAACCAATGCTGGAACAAACGCAAGAAATCGTGCATAGTTTTAATTCTACGTATAGTGAAGTATTAGTCGAACCAAAAGCGGTTTTACCGCCAAAAGGCATGGGACGTTTAGCGGGGATCGATGGGAACGGGAAAATGAGCAAATCACTGAACAATGGTATTTACTTAGCTGATCCAGCCGATGTATTACAAAAGAAAGTGATGAGCATGTATACGGACCCAAATCACATTCATGTCAACGATCCTGGACAAGTTGAAGGCAATATGGTCTTTACGTATCTTGATGTATTTGGCACTGAAAAAGAAAAAATTGCTGAATTAAAAGAACATTACACCCGTGGTGGATTAGGCGATGTCAAAATCAAACGCTATTTGATCGATGTTCTAGAAGCCGAATTTGCACCGATTCGTGAACGCCGTGAAGCTTTTGCAAAAGATCCCGGTGAAGTGATGAACTTATTAAAAATTGGTAGTGAAAAAGCAGAACAAGTTGCCGCCCAAACGTTAGCTGAAGTCAAAAATGCAATGGGCATCAATTACTTCGCCTAAAAAACAAGCCTTTACGGCTTGTTTTTTTGTTTACAAATCGGAATGAATTCTTTCATACAAAACCTATGTGTCAACTCTGTGTTAGATTTCACGAGAACCCTTCCTCCCCAGACTGACACTTCGTGTAAATTGATTTGATGCTGTTTCTTGCACAAAAACCAAGAGAGCTGTCCTAAAAAATAACCTCATAAAATGCGGATTAGAAAATCCTTTTTTCAACCTTGCCAGTGTTTAAAAAAAGTTGTACCAAAAAAGCTGGATTGCCTTCTATAGAGAAATCTTTTACGGCTTTCACTCAACTCCTCACATTCTTGTGTCATCTGAGCATCTATTATAATAGTAGAAAACGTTCCCCACCCAACTTCTTTGTATGGTGGAGAACGTTTTTCTACTTATTTGATTAGCGGATTTCTGCTTGAACTTTTTCTTCTAAGTTACGAGTAATTTTCGCTATTGCTTGATTGATCTCTTCATCCGTCAGGGTAGCTTCTGGATTGCTAAAGGTCAGGCTGTACCCTAATGATTTTTTGCCTGCTTCGATGTTTTTCCCTTGATAAACATCGAATAAACGAATCGCACTTAAGAAGCGACCGGCACTTTCGCGAATGATCTCCATCACGGACTGGTTATCGATCGTTTCATCAAGCAAGAGTGCCATATCTCGGGTGACTGATGGGAACTTAGAAACTGGTTGATAGACCAATTGTTCTGTTTTCGCTGCTAACAGTTGATCTAAGTTCAATTCAGCAACATAGGTTTCACTCACTTCATAATCTTTGGCGATCGATGGGTGGACTTGTCCCAAGAAGCCGATTTCTTGGTCATCTAGCAGGACCATTGCCGTACGGCCAGGATGCATCTCTTTGATAGCTGCCGTTTTTTGATAACGAATACGGTCGGTTAATGCCAACGAATCAAATAGATTTTCTAAAATGCCTTTCAAATGGAAGAAATCAACTTTTTGAGCTTGGGTTTGCCAGTCTTTCTCATGGATATTTCCTGTCAAAGCTAGCCCTAAGTGATTGACTTCTGTTGGCAGCTCGTGCTTACTGTCGCCTGTTTGATAGAAGACGCGACCAATTTCATACAAAGCAACACGATTGTTTTTACGTGCCAAATTGTACGCAACGTCGTCTAACAAGCCTGAAATCAGATTCAAGCGCAAGACGGCACGCTCTTCGGTCATTGGCCAATCCAATCGAGTCACTTGGCTCGATTTATCCGTAAATTGTTGTGCCTTCTCTTCAGTGGTCAAAGCATAGCTGATGGCTTCACTGACCCCGTTGCCTTCCAATAGCGTCCGAACTTCTCTAGTCAGACGTTGCGCTTTGGTTAGATGACCGGCAACCGTTTCTCCTTGCGGTAAAGTCGATGGCAAACGATCATAACCGTAAATACGCGCCACTTCTTCAATGATATCTGCTTCGATCGTAATATCCCAACGACGAGGTGGGACAGAAACAATATAGCTGTCTGCTTCTTGACGATGACCAAAGCCTAATGCATCAAAGATTTCTTGCACTTCTTCATCAGTGATTTCTGTGCCTAAATAGCTATTGATTCGAGCTAAAGTGATTGTAACCTCCACAGGTTCTACAGCTACTTGGGAACCTATTACTGCCCCTTTTAAGACCGTTCCGCCAGCAAGTTCTGCAATCAGTGCTGCTGCTGCATCACAAGCTTTTGCAACCGTTGCTTGGTTGATCCCTTTTTCAAAACGAGCAGAGGACTCACTTCTTAAATTGAATTTCTTTGAGGTTAAACGAATCGCTAATGGATCGAACAACGCCGCTTCTAAAGCGACTGTGGTCGTTGTTTCCGTGATTTCAGAATCAAGCCCTCCCATGACGCCTGCGAGCGCAACGGGTGTCGTTCCGTTGGTGATAACGATGTCTTCTGATGAAAGCTGACGTGTTTCTCCATCTAAGGTAACCAGGCTTTCATTTTCTTTGCCGCGACGTACCAGTATTTCCTTGCTGTCTAGCTTTTGATAATCAAAAGCATGCAATGGTTGGCCAAATAATAACAAGATATAATTTGTCACGTCCACAACATTGCTGATTGGACGAATGCCTTCATTCATCAAGCGATTTTGCAGCCATTGTGGACTTGGGGCGATCGTTACACCATCAATGATTCGAATTTGGTAGGCGGGTGCATCGGTTGCTTCCGTGACCTTCACCTGAATTTTATCGGCAGCAGCTACTTCACTTTCATTAAGCGCAATTTCAGGAAACTTCGGTGTTTGCCGATAGATCGCACCGACTTCATAAGCAACCCCCCGCATGCTCAACGCATCCGCACGGTTCGGTGTGATCGATAATTCGATAATATGATCATCCATATCGAGATAAGGAAAAACCGGTGTTCCTACTTCTGCTTCTGCTGGTAAATAACAGATTCCTTCTGCGTATTCCTTGGGGATTACACTATCAGCATACCCTAGTTCTTGCAATGAACAAATCATGCCGTTCGAAACTTCTCCCCGCATCTTGCTCTTTTTAATTTTTACATTGCCCACGATTCGAGAGCCTGGTAATGCTACGATGACTTTGATGCCACTTTTGACATTTGGTGCCCCACAAACGATTTGCGTGTCTTCTTCCTCACCAATATTTACTTGGCAAATCGATAGATGATCAGAATCTTGATGTGGTCGGCAGTCGGTCACTTCTCCGACAACGATTTTTTTTAAACCCTCTTCAGGCACGTCAATACCTTCGACTTCGATCCCAGTCACTGACATTTTGTCCGCCAGCTCTTTTGGTGTGATCTCAGACAGATCAAGGTATTCATTTAACCATTTGTACGATACTAACATTTATTGTTCCCCCTTGAACTGGCGAATGAAACGCACATCATTTTGATAGAATTGGCGAATGTCGTTTACGCCGTAGCGCAGCATTGCCACTCGATCAGGACCTAAACCAAAAGCAAATCCTGAATATTGGGTTGGATCGATCCCTGACATTTCTAAGACGTTAGGATGCACCATTCCAGCACCGAGGATCTCGATCCAGCCAGTTTGTTTACAAACGTTACAACCCGCACCACCGCACTTGAAGCAGCTGACATCAACTTCGACCGATGGTTCTGTGAAAGGGAAATAGCTTGGTCGCAAGCGAATTTGGCGATCTTCACCAAACATTTTTTGCATCATGACTTCTAAGGTTCCTTTTAAGTCACCCATCGTAATATTTTTATCGATCACCAATCCTTCAATTTGATGGAATTGGTGGCTATGGGTCGCATCATCTGTGTCACGACGGAAAACTTTCCCTGGTGAGATCATCCGCAGCGGCCCTTTAGAAAAATCATGAGTCTCCATTGTTCGCGCTTGCACTGGTGACGTATGGGTCCGAATCAGCACTTCCTCTGAAATATAAAAAGTATCCTGCATGTCTCTGGCTGGATGATCTTTTGGCAGATTCATCCGTTCGAAGTTGTAATGATCTTTTTCCACTTCGTAGCCTTCAACTACTTGGTAGCCCATACCAACAAAGATATCTTCGATTTCTTCCATGATTTGCGTTAGCACATGGCGTGTTCCTCGGTCCATCTTTTTACCAGGCAAAGTCACGTCGATGGATTCTTCAGCAAGGGCTTTTTCCAAGTTTGCTGCTTCGATAGACGATTTTGCTTCTTCGATCGCTTCTGTCAAGATATCACGAATCTCGTTGGCATAGCTCCCCACCTTCGGCCGTTCTTCCGCCGAAAGATCTTTCATCCCCCGTAGAACTTCAGTAATGGGACCTTTTTTTCCAAGCACTTCCACTCGAATCTGATTCAAGTCATTCATGGTTGGACTTTCTTTGATTTTAAGCAATGTCGTTTCCTTCAATGCTTCTAATTTTTCTTGTAAAGACATGTGTTTCCTCCTTCTATACAGTGAATAGTGTAAAAAACGATTTGACTGGAAAAAGTGACGATCTTTTGATAAAAAGACAAAAAAAAGACGTCATCCCTTAAAAAAGGAACGACGTCTCGTGTTACCATCCTCATTCGCGGAAAGTTCCGCGCACTCACTTCGGCTAACGACAGCAACACTGCCGACTGATTGTTCTCAGCAAGCTCCAGAAGTGAAATTCATTTTTCGAATACAGGACTTGCTTTCAGTCTGTGACAAGTCTCCCTTTTTCTGATCCAGCCAAATTACTAGTTTCTATCAACGCTTTTTTTACTATTCATTTAAGCTTAGTTTACCTAATTTCCGTTGAGAAATCAACTGCATTCTTCCTCACGTACCCAGGTTTCTGCCCAACGCTTCACACTCATCATACTCTTTTCAAGAGCAATACCTCTTGGCGTCAAGCAGTAAAGATTGTTTTCTTTGCAGACAATTTCTTCCCGCTCTAATTCTTTCAAGCGTTCGACTAACACCCGATCACTCACTTGAGGAATCTTGTTTGCTAACTCAACAAATCTTTGTTTGCCGTCTTCAAGAAGGACATCAATGATCAAGCCGTTCCACTTTTTGCCTAAAATAGAAAAAGCTTTTTCAAATTTAGGACAAAGGGCATAATCCGATTCTACTTTTATCATTCTCCATCACCTCTTTTACCTATTATAGCATATGACTTACGAAATGTAAGAAACTAGGATCGATCAGCTAGAATGCCACGATCATCTTAGGTTTTAACAGCACTAAATAGGTCTGTTTCACTGGTTTGTTCAATGCTTTCTCCAATGCTTGGCAATAGAGTTTTAATTGACCATAATATCGTTCGCGCATTTTCTGTTCAATCTGAGCCTGACTGCCGAACACATCATCTGTTTTAAAGTCATACAAAATGATTTCATCCGCCAATTCAATATAGCCGTCAATAATACCATGGATCAAAAGCGGCGCATCTGGTTCGTCAAACCCTTCAAAGATCGTATCGGCCTCTTTTAGCATCGAAAACGGCTGCTCCCGCTTCACCACATCAGAGGATTGGTTCAGCAGTTCACCTAGTTCAGTTTGATAAAACCATAAAATACTCGATCGGTCAATTTTTTTGGCGATTTCATCAGAAAAAAATTGCTTTTTCACGAGTTCAGCAATCAGGAGCGCCAAAGTATCTTGTGTTGGCTTCATTCCTAAGGGGATCATTTGCAAAACCGTATGTGTTGCGGTTCCGATACTGCTGGCGAGAGGCTTCGTTTCTTGCAGAAATTTGGGTTTCGCCAATTCATCTTGTACGTAGCGATATTGCTGAGGATTCGTCTTCTCGGAAACCGACCGCCATTCCAACAAAGTGGTCTGTTGATCATCAGGATCGTTATAGAGTCTTTTCAATTCTGAAACAGATTGATAACTAGTCGTTTGGGTCGCTTTTTGATAAGGATAGCGATAGGCTAGGCGTTTCAAAAGATCATCGATATTGCTATCTGGCGCAATCAATCGTTTAGGCTCCTCGACTGGCGCAAGCGTCTCTTGGACTTCTTGCGTGATCGTTTCTTGATTCCACCATGACAGACGAAAATGAGCAGGATGATCGATCGTCCGCTTGCGCTCTGACGCTTCGGAGAATACTGCTTCCATATCTGGATGGCGCATCAGGGTCCGTCCGACCCAATCCATCAAGCTCCCCCGTGCCACTAAGCGCAACGCTGGATCAAGAACCATCTCGGATTGTGTCAAGCCAGATTGCCATGTCTTGAAGGCATCCGCTTGATTTTTATAGGAGCCTACTAAGAAAAGCTTCTGCTCTGCTCGTGTCAATGCTACATATAATTTTCGCATCTCTTCTGACAAGGCTTTTTTCAAACGAACTTGCTTGATGGCTTGAAACGGTAGTGTTTCAAATTTAAGGTTTTCTGCGGGTTCCACATATTGGATCCCAGCCCCCAGCTGTTCTTCAAAGATATAGCGTTTTTGAAAATCTTGGTAATTAAAGAATTTTGTTGTATCCAATAAGAAGACTACAGGAAATTCCAAACCTTTACTTGCATGGACGGTCATCACACGAACCGCATCTTCTACTGGTGTAGCTAATGGCTCTGCCAAGTCCTTGTTTTTTTCTTGCATCTTTTCGATGAAGCGAATGAATTGGTACAACCCACGGAAACTGCTCTTTTCGTATTTCTCCGCTCTGTGGACCAATGCCGCTAAATTGGCATAGCGCTGCTGACCTGCAGGCAGTCCCACGACATAATCCAAATAGGCAGTATCTTCATAGATTTGCCAAAGTAAGGTCGGGATTGGTAATCGTCGTGCTTCCTCTCGCCATTGTTCCAGTTTTGTTAAAAACCCATCCACCGTTTGCCACAAGGGTGACGCTTCTTGTTGCCCATGGTAATCCAATACTGCATCGTAGTAGTCGCTGGAACGATTCGCCAAACGGATCTCAGCCAATTGATCTTCTGTTAGGCCGACGATTGGCGAACGCAAAACGGCCACAAGTGGGATATCTTGGTACGGGTTATCAATGATCTGCAGCAAAGAAACGACGGTTTGGATCTCCGTTGCCTGAAAATAGTTTTGAGCATCATTGACCGCCATCGGAATCCCAAACTGCTTAAAGACATCCAAAATGACAAGATTGTTTTTACGTGTGGGGGTCAATAAGACGATGTCATTGTAAGTGATTGGTCGATTTGTTTTGGCTTTTTTGTCATAGATCATGAAGTTTGATTCAATCAACTCTCGAATCTTCAAGGCAGTGATCTGCATTTCACCTTCTGTTTTGTCATCGATCAATTGTTCTTCGGATTCATGCTCTTTTTCATATAACAAGAGCTCTGTGGCAAAGGCCTCGCTTTCTGGAAAATCAGGAAAACCGGTAATCAAGGCTGCCGCCTCATCGTAAGGGATTTGTCCAACCCTTTCATCCATCAGTTGTTGAAAAACTAGATTCGTAAAATCCAATACATCGGAACGAGAACGGAAATTTTCTGCTAAGACGATTCTTCGCCCACCATTCTCTGTTTCAAATGCCAAGTATTTTTCGATAAATAGCGTCGGATCTGCTAGTCGAAACGAATAGATCGACTGCTTCACATCCCCCACCATAAACATATTGCCAGGGTTATGATCGACTTGTCTGACCCAATATAAAATTGCCTCTTGTAGCCGATTGACGTCTTGGTATTCATCGACTAAAACTTCTTCAAAGCGATCACGATAATAGGTCGACGCCTCACTTCCACTGCCATCTCCTTGTAAAATCTGCAAGGTGAAATGTTCCAAATCATTAAAGTCTAAACGGCCTTTTGAAAGCTTTCTTTCTTGAAATGCTTTCATAAATGCTTCGGTCATCGCTGCCATTTTTTCAACGACAGGTGCTGATCGATGAAGCAGCTCCATCATTTCAGCTGGTGGATACGGGAAGGTGGCTTTCAATTGCTCGACCAATTTTTTCGCATCATCGCGTAAGGGCTTGATTTCTTGGGACAATTCCTTTTGTTCTGGTTTGCGAAAAGCTGGGTAACGACCAAAACGCAATGTTTGGATCTGCTCATAGAAGCCATCGACATCGTCTGCATCCAGCAGAGCCTTTAAGGTTTCCACCATGCCCAATTCGGTATCGATCAACTGTGCCGCTTTTTCCATCGCTTCATCAGAACGGGCATAGTCTTGCGCCGCCTGCAGCAAATGCGCCGCTGTCTTCAAATTTTCTTGCAAAGTCGGTTTGATTTGCGATTGGTACAGGATATTTTCAGCAAAGGTTTCTTTGCCGATATAGTGATCACTTAGATGGGCTAACCAGTTGACTGGATCTGGATTGGCTCGGGCAAAGTCATAAAGAGACAGGATCAGATCCCCGACGCCTTCATCAGAACGATCACTTGAAAAATTTTCCGTCAAACGAAAGAAGGCTTCATCATTGGCTTCATATTGTTGATCTCTCAGCTGTGTCCATATTTCTTCTTTCATCAATAAAATTTCGGTTTCATCGGTCATCATGCGGAAATTGGGATCTAAATCGATCAAATAATAAAAACGCCGAATCACAGTTAAACAAAACGCATGCAAGGTAGAAATGTTAGCTGTCGGCAACAGCTGCAGCTGACGAACGAAGTGCTGGCGCTTTTGCTCGTCACTTTCTTGATTGATGGCCTGTTGCAATGCCACTTGAATCCGTTCTTTCATTTCTCGAGCAGCTGCTTCGGTAAAGGTTACGATCAGTAAAGAATCGATCGTCGTTCCTGCTTTTAGCTTTTCGATCACTCGCCGAACCAAAACGGTGGTTTTGCCTGAACCCGCTGAAGCGGAAACGAGGATATTATCCCCTTTATCAAAAATGGCTTGCCATTGGGTATCCGTAAAGGTTTCATTTTGCGGTTTTAAAGGGATCTTACTCATCTTCTTCCTCCCTTAAGCGATGGATAATCTCATCTTTAGATAAGTTTTCTAAACGGTGGTACTCATTTTCTTTCAACAATACATCAAAGTCACAGATGCTGCGAAACGGACAAAATTCACACGCCCGTTTTTTGTCTTTTATTTTATAAGACGGGTTTAAGGCGATTTCACCGCTCAACAGCTTCTCACCGCTTTGCTGCATGTTTTTACGATTGTGTTTTCTTAACAGTTCAAGCTCTTCTTCTGTATAAAACTTGTTTTTCGCCTGCGTTGTTTTTTGATAATTGCCGTTTTTGTCTTTTCGAACAGGGAATATCGGTGAATTTTTGCTGGCTTCAACATCCTCATCTAGCAACGGGAAAACAGCCGGTTCGTCAATAAACAACCCGTCATACTTGAAACGTTTTAAACGTTCTTCTTCACTGGCTTCTTGTCCGTCCAAAAGCGGATTATGCACATGCAGATAATAAGCCCCCGCTGGTCGCACATTTGGCGAACCAACCAGTTGGACAGCATCCGTCAATGCGACATCGAGATAGGTGATCAACTGCATCGCAAGTCCGTAGTATGCTTCAGAAAGGTCAAAATCTCGGCTGCTAGATTTATAGTCAACAACAGAAAGCCATTGTTCTTCTTCCGTTTTCGCCGTATCGACACGATCGATCTTCCCCCGCACATGCAGTTTCCCGCCAGAACTTAATGGCAATTCGATCCCATTGATCCCATTTGAGCCAGCGATCTGACCGAATAGCACCTCCGTCTTTTCAGGACTAAAATGCATTTTTTGTCCTTGTTTCGCTAATGCCCACGCTACTCGCTGAATCGTCTTGCCTAATTGATACCGAATAAAATTCATCCGAGCAGAACTCGTCAGTAAGCGATAACGGCTTTCGCCAAAAATTTCCTGCAAAACGACTTCCACAAATTGCACGCGTTGGTCAGCAGTTAACTGGGTCAAGGAAATATTTTCAGCAATCAGGACTTTGACAAAGCGGTCCAACGCATCATGGAAAAACTCACCGGTCATTGCTGGATTTAAGCCATAAACTTCCCGTTCTTTTAACCGTAATCCGTAGCTGACGAAATACTTGTATTCACACTGAAAGAACGTCTCCATCTGAGAAATGGAACTGTAGATCGATGGTCCATATAGTGCCGCAGCTTGTGCTTGAGACAAAGGAATCGGAATATTTTGATGAGTTTGGCTTTCAAATACTTGGGCAGCTAAATCTGTCCATTCCGAACGCAGCAGTGCTTGTTTCAGCTGCTCCCAGACCCTAGGCAAATTCTCTTTGTTTTTTTGCGCTTGCTGACTGAGGTTATTGATTTGATAGATCAGGCCACGGTAACTGCCGACATAGTTTCTTGGATCGCTGACTAGCGTCAATATCCCTCGCTCTTGCAGTGGGACATCCAAACGTTTGACCACGCGATCTAAATAAGGCGACATTTTGATGTTTTGCTGGGTATCAAAATTAACGGCATAGGACAGTGATAAGTGTTCCGTTGCTGAAAGCAAGACAGAATAAAAGGCAAATGGCTCTTTGACACTGCCTTCCACCACTGTATCTCTAAGGTATTTTTCACCATTGAACAACTGATTGAAATGCTGACGTTCTTCATTCGTCAACAACGTTTTGTTCTCTATTTTTCTTGGTAACGCCGTTTCATTCAATCCCGGTGCAAATGTGATCTTTGCTTGCTTTGGACGTGCCAGATCAAGGCGATTGATGTTGACTTGGTCGATCGCTGTTGGGATCTTCCCGAATGTGACATTTTCTAAGCCAGTCAATAAGACGTCCTCAAAGAGCGCAAAATCAAAGGACTCTTCCCCATAAATCGCAGCATATTCATCCAGCAAATCCATCAAGGCTTGCCATGCTTGTTCATGATTACGGGCTTGATCCAACTTCCCTTGCTGGATCGCTTGATCTCGCCAATGCCGCAGTTGTTCTTCAACACCGGTATTCAGTAAAAAGCGATACAGCAGTTCGACCGCATCGCGGTTCGTTCTAGCAGCCGTCAGCCAGTCTAGAGTATCAGCAACATCTTGTTTAAAGGCCCTGCGCAACTGGTTGGTATACGCTGTCAAATCCACTTTATCCGTCTGCTCTTCTTCCGATTGTAAATACTCGATCAGTTCCCAATCTTCGTTTCTCGTCCAACTCGCTCCTTGGAAATCATGAGCCAACGCTTTGTTCTCGGTAATATCCACCAACTTACGAAACTGGTCACGCCCAACGAGCCAATCTGCTTCGGAGCGATAGGCTGCCGGTAAGTAAAGTTCCGTTCTAAGCAACCGTAAAATATCATTTAAGCGAAAGCCATAGGATTGACAAGCAAAAAAAGCATTCAAAAACTCAACCAATGGATGTTGCGCCATCATCTGCTCTTCATCGATATAAAAAGGAATCTCAAACTCAGTAAAAATTTTAGGGATATATTGATGATAGATTTCTGGTTCGGCGATCAATAATTGGATCTCTCGGTATCGTAATGTTGGGTACCGTTTCTTATCGCTCATCATCCCACGGATCGACGCTGCAATCTGACGGATCTCTTCTTCTGGATTCCCAACTTTCCAAATTGCCAGAAAGTCCTTCACAGAGGACTGTTGCTGATAGTTGACTTGTGACTGAGTCTGCCGCCAAAATGTTTCAATTTCATTATACGCCTGTTGCATCGATCCCTTCGCTTCCTTGTCTACCTCTTGGTTGACCGAAAGTTTCTGATCCAAATAAATCGGCACTTGATTTTCTCGGGCAAAACTGATCAATTGATAATAGGTTCGCCCTGCTTCATAAAACAAATTTAACGGTGAAGGCAGCTCTTGTGGATACCCACGATCCAGAAAAAGATCAATAATGACATGACTTTTTTTCATCAACACTTGAATCAGCTGCTGTTCCTGTGTTGAAAAAGCGGAAAACCCACTGATAATAAATAAGGCATGGGAAAGATCTGGTGCTTTGTTCATTGACACCGCGTTAGGTATTGCTTGCTCCACTGGAGAATCGTCCAGCAAGGAACCTTCAAGAAAGCGTGTCAACAAGGTGATCGGTTGTTCGACTTGCAATGCACGCTCCAGAAGTTCTTGTTCAAATCGTTGAAATATTTTCGCTAATTCACTGTATTTTTTCTCCTCGTCTTGGGTTGCGCTTGGTGCAGCACCACCTGCCAATAAATCTTCGATCCCCAATCGACTTGTATGCATTTCTTGATAGAACGCCAACAATTGCAGGATAAAACCCGCTTTGTTGATCTCATCACGGTATAAGACGAGTTCTTCTTCTAGTTCCAAAAGCAGCTTACGCATGATCATGGAGGCACCATTTTCAGTGATGGCATTTTGAGAAAGCAAGCCGGTTTGCTGCAGATAAAACCAAGCCAAACGGTGAAAACTATACACTTGCGCGCGAATAGAAGCAAAATCTTCTACGCGATCCTCTTTCAGTAATTGAAGGATCTCGCGCTCTCGTTCAAATTTGTTGTAGTTAGGTACCAGAAAAAATACTTCTTGATGGTCTTTTTCTAACCAACTTTTTGCATTTTCTATCACTGCTTGATCATGACGACAACGGCCATCGCCAAGGATAAATCGTAAACTCATGAAAGGACTCCTTCTCTCCATCGTCTTTTAAAAAAAACACTAAAAATCAGCGACACGCTTCTTCAAATGCGTCTTTGTTTTTAAAAGAATCTCTTTAAAAACAAAAAAACGGTCGCAGAATTTCACTCTTTGCCTAGCATACCAAAATCGGCAATTGGCCAGAATACAAATTTTACATCACCCAAAATCGTTGCTTCATCGATCAAACCTAATTGACGACTATCCTTGGAAATTCGGCGGTTATCCCCTAACACTAAAATTTGACCTTCAGGAATGACTTCAACACCAAATAACCCCATATCAAAATCACTGGTCAATGGAAAGCCATCTGTGACAGCTGCTTTGAATTCATCCAAGTAGGGTTCATCATATGCTTGTCCATTGATATAAAGGGTATCGTTTTGATAGGAAACCTGATCGCCAGGTAAACCGATCACGCGTTTGATATAGTTTTTGCCTGCTTCATCCGGTGCTTCAAACGTTATGATATCGAAACGTTCGATCTCGGTATTTTTCAAAGCAATCACCCGCTCACCATCATGTAATGTGGGGTCCATCGAATCTCCTTTTACGATCACAGGAGTAAAGACATACTGTCTTAATAACAAGAGGAATAAAGTGAAGATCACGACAAATCCTACTGTTTTTAAAAGCTCTTTTACTTGTTGCACGCGTCCCTCACTCCTTGAATATTTTACTATATTTTCCAAGAATCGAACAAACATTCTTATTTTTCTATTCTACCATAAAATGATAGGAGCAGGACATTTCCCCTTTGGTTCTTTACAAAAATTTGGAGAATCAAGAGACTTGCATATGAATTGTCATCCTTTCTGATCCGTGCTAGGGTTAAATAAGAACCCATTATTGAAAGGAAGTGCCAAGATGAACCAACAGTTACCACAAGTACCAACAAAGTTATTGATTAACGGAAAATGGCTTGAAGGAACAAAAGAGTCGGTTTCGGTTACCAATCCTGCCACTAATGAAGAACTCGTAAAAGTCAGTCAAGGAGGGATCGAGGAAACCAAGCAAGCAATCGATGCCGCAGCGATTGCTTTTCCCGAATGGTCAAAACGCTCCCCTCGAGAACGTGCCGATTTGATGAACGTCATTGCTGATTTGATGGAGGAAGAAAGCGATCGTTTAGCAAAAATCATGAGTATGGAACAAGGAAAACCATTAAAAGAAGCGGAGGCAGAAATCCAATCCAACGTTGACAATTTCCGTTGGAATGCAGCTGAAGCGCAACGGGTCTATGGCGAAGTGATTCCAGCCCCTGAACACAATCATTGGCTGGTACGCAAAGAAGCGATCGGGGTTGTTGGCGCGATCACACCTTGGAACTTTCCTTCTAACATGATTGCAAGAAAAATTGCACCTGCTATGGCCGTTGGCTGTACCCTTGTTATGAAACCATCAAAAGAAACCCCACTATCCGCATTAGCTTTAGGCGAGCTTTTTCAACAAGCAGGACTTCCAGACGGGGTCGTCAATATCGTCTTAGGTGATTCTTCTGAGATTGGGAAAGAACTGACCGAAAATGAACAAGTCAAAAAAATCACCTTTACCGGCTCCACGAAAGTTGGGATGAAATTATATGAACAAGCAGCACCAACTCTGAAAAAAGTTTCATTGGAGTTAGGTGGTCATGCCCCGTTTCTTGTTTTTGCTGATGCTGATTTAGATTTAGCTGCTGAAAAATTAATTGCAGCAAAATTCCGCAACAACGGTCAGGTCTGTACATCCCCCAATCGAATTTTTGTCGAAGAGTCCATCAAAGACGCCTTTACCAAAACATTACTAGCGAAAATGGAAACCGTAACGGTCGGCAATGGTCTGGAAAACCCTACTGTTGGTCCTTTGATCAACCAAGCAGGCGTTGAAAAAGTCATCGAGCAGTTGGAAGATGCGGTAAATAAAGGAGCTAAAGTTTTACTCGGTGGTAAAAAGCTTACTGAAGGTGAATACGAAAAAGGCAACTTCTTCGCACCAACGGTCATCGATGGGATTACTTCTGAGATGGCTATCTACTATGAAGAAACCTTTGGACCTGTGATTCCATTGATCTCATTTACGGATCGACAAGCAGTCATCGCTGCGGCAAATGATACGGAATTTGGACTAGCTTCCTACTTCTTTTCAACGAATTTGCAAACGATCTCGAATGTAGCCCAAAACCTCCAATATGGGATGGTTGGGGTCAATGACATTGCGATCTCAAATCCGGCGGCTCCCTTCGGCGGCGTCAAGCATTCCGGTTTTGGTCGTGAAAACGGCAAATATGGCCCTGAAGAATACGTGACCGTTAAATTCATTGCTATCGATGCCCAATAAGAAAAAGTCAGGTGCGTTTGCCTGACTTTTTGACGTCCCAAGCATTTTCTTTTACTAACATTAAGTAAGAATGTATACTTCACTCTATGACAATAGAAAAGGTGGGAATACGATGACAAAATTTCTTGATACAATCAAACAGCGCCGCTCAATCTATGGGCTAGGTAAAAATGTGGCTCTTTCCGACACTGAAATCGAAGACATTGTGAAAGAAGCAGTGAAAAATAGTCCAACTGCGTTTAACGCACAATCACCAAGAGCCGTGATTTTATTTGGCGAAGCCCACGAAAAATTGTGGACATTAACAGAGGCTGCGTTAGAACCATTGACACCACCCGAAGCGTTTGAAGCGACAAAACAAAAACTTGCTGGTTTTAAAGCGGGTTACGGAACCGTTCTATTCTTTATTCACACGGATACCGTGAAAAATTTGCAAGAGCAATTTGCTCTATATGCAGAGAACTTTCCCGTTTGGGCAGAACAATCGAATGGGATCGCTCAAGCGAACGCTTGGACCGCTTTAGAAGAAGCTGGATTAGGTGCCAACTTACAGCATTACAACCCTGTCATCGATGACGCTGTTGCAGCTGAATGGTCAATTCCTGGAAATTGGCAACTGCGGGCGCAACTAGTCTTTGGTTCAAAAGAAAGCGAACCGAACGAAAAAGAATTTCTAAGTGACGATGAGCGCTTCCGCGTGTTCCATTAATCAATTTTCGACCTAAAAAAAGACCCTTGATTACGCCTTAAACTGGCAGTAATCGAGGGTCTTTTAGTCCTTTGTTCCTTGATCATGATCGACTAAAATATCGATCGGTGTCCCTTCATTCAAGTGTTCTGACAAGAAAACAACCAATTCTGCTAATGGCTGCTTGAATTTCATTAATGGGCCTCTCATCCCTCTTCGAAAATAGTTCATCTTGATGGGCTGCCCTTCCTTTTCTTGAAATAAAACGACTCGATCGATCTCTTGGTATAGTACCCCTTTGATACTCATTGGATGGACAATGATTCGATCAAGTGCTAAGCCGCGGCTATCTAAAACAAAGCTCAAAAAGACCAAACCCGAAACGATCCCTCGCACCCGATTATCAAGTGCCTCTTCCATCATCACCATAGATAGGATAATCATTACTGAAAAAATCGTAATGGCGACCTTGCTTAGTTTGCGCTCCACAGCAAGAAATTGAATGTCTTTCCTTACCACGAATAAATAAAGGTATAAAACGATCGTAAAGGCACACATCACTAGCGTTAACCCACTCATAATACTCTCCGTTCTGTTTTCTTTTCCTTATTCTACCAAAAAACCATCTGATACAAAAGGCTTAGCCTATTTCGTAGGTTTTTTGATATCTATTTTAACAAGAATTCGGTACAATAGGAAAAAAAGGAGGAATTATCATGAATGCATTTTTTGATAAATTACAACGCTATGATTTACTTCGTGCCGTCGTATATATCGTCTTTGGCTTCATCATCTTGATTGCACCACGATCTGTCTTCAACACGATCGTTTATCTTGTTGCCGGGTATATTGCATGTTTAGGGATCATTAGCTTGTATACGAGCTACAAAGAAAAACAAAAGGGCTATCGCAATGTGCAATCCGTCTCTGGTATCTTACTGTTGATTGCGGCAGCTGCGATTTTAGTTTTTGCCAAAGGATTACTTGCCATCGTGCCATTTTTCTTAGGAATCATGATCACCATCAGCGGTTGCACCCGATTGATGGCAAGCTTTAACCAAAAACGCATTGGTTTACCTTATATCACTAGCTTGATCATCAGTCTATTGATCATTGCTGCAGGGATCATCCTAGTATTGAATCCCTTCGCCACTTGGTTGTTATTCTTCCAAATTTTTGGCGGGATCTTGATTTTCATGGGTGCCTCCGATGCGGTCAACCATTTTCAACGAAAAAGAGCCTAATAAATGAGAATGTTTTAAAATTTCCTACGAATCTAACATCTACATGTAGACTTTTCCCGCTATTCCTTTTAAAATAGGAGATATCAAACAGTCAGTCCATTGACACGCGGGAGGTGCGACATGAAGAAAATCAAGCAAGAAGCAAAACATCCAAACGATGTACCGGTAATTTTTTTGACCGATGCAACTGGCAAAGTCGTACGAAAAATCTCGATCAATGAGTGGCGTGCGCTTAAAGCAACCCCTGACCAGATCGAAGAACTTGATATCAAATTGTATCGTGAAGCAATCAGTTTTTATCTTCAAGAAGACTACGCAAAAGCAAAAGATCTCTTGCATTTCTTGATCAACAAAACAGACTATAGTCATTATGAATACGTGGAACGACTAGCAAATATCTACCGCATCGAAAACCGTCCCGCTAAAGAAAAAGACCTGTTACTGACTGCTTATCATGCAATCAAACCGTTGGATTCCTCTGAAGGGATTTTAAGAAGGATCGAAAATCGATTGCAAAAAATCGATGCCTTTGATTTTCCAACTTCGACACAATTCAGTCATTAAAAAAGCAGCTATCCTTCGATAGCCGCTTTTTTTTATGCATCTGGCAGTTTGCGCAAAAGGCGCAACCCGTTAAACAATACAATCAACGTACTTCCTTCATGGGCAAATACCCCCAGTCCAATATTCATTTTTCCAAATAGATTCAACCCGACTAGTAATGCGACGATAAACATGGAGAAGAAAATATTTTGCCAAATGATTCGATCCATTTTCTTCGCTAAGCGATAGGCATACGCGAAGCGTGAAAGATCATTTTTCATGATCACGGCGTCCCCCACTTCGATAGCAACATCTGACCCTTCCCCCATCGCAAAACCGATGTCTGCCTGAACAAGTGCGGGCGCATCATTGATGCCATCCCCCACCATGGCGGTTTGTCCGTAGGCTTCTTGGAGTGCTCGAACCGCTTCCGCTTTGTTCTCAGGCAACACATTAGCCGCCACTTGATCAACATTTAGCCGCTTTCCGATGGCTTCCCCAGCAGACGCACTATCTCCGGTGATCATAACGGTATGGATCCCTTCATTTTTTAAATAACGAATCACAGAAGCTGCCTGTTCGTTCGGCTCATCCATCAAAGCGATGATTGCGACAACCTCTTCATTAATGGAAAAAACGACCATCGTTTTTCCTTGCGCCTCCAGGTGACGGTACTGTTGCTCCAACGAACCTGTTAACTGGGAGTTTTTGGTTCTTTTTCCTAATCGATAGGTTTTTGTTCCTGAGACGGCTACTAAACCGGAACCAATCTCATTCGTAACCGTCAGCTGTTCGCTTTGCTGCTCTTTATTGTTCTTCTCAAAATAAGTAACGATCGCATCTGCCAATGGATGATTGGCTTGTTTTTCCAGCGAAACGATGATGGAAGCGGCCTCTGCTTGATCGATGGCTTCAGCGAAAATGACATCCGTGACCGTTGGTTTTCCGACGGTCAACGTGCCCGTTTTGTCAAATGCCACCGCTTTGATCTGAGCAAAATTCGTTAAGTAGTTGCTGCCTTTAAAAAGAATCCCTTTTTTCGCTAGATTTGAAATCGCAGATAAACTAGCAGGTACCGCACTTGCCGCTAACGCACAAGGAGACGCTGCAATCATCATCACGATCCCGCGATAAAAACTGGTATACCAATCCCAACCAAGTAGAAACGGTGCTGTTAAGATGAACAAAGGGACTGCAATGAAAACAATGGTTACATAGATTGGTTCGATTTTTTTGATTCGTGTTTCTGTTGGTGACTGATTCGACTGTGCCGCTTCAACGACTGAAAGAATTTTGGCAAAGACCGTTTCCGAGCTGTCTTTTGTGACTTCCATCAAAAATGTTCCATTGCCATTGATGGTACTGCCATAAACTTCGTCTCCCGCTGTTTTTTCTCGCGGTATACTCTCGCCATTGATGGAAGCTTCGTTGATGGCACTCGTGCCAGAAAGAATCACCCCATCTGTTGCTAACTGATCACCAGGCAAAACTTGTAAAATATCCCCTTTTTTTATCTCTGAAGCAGCAATTTTTTTGGCTTTCCCATCTGGGCCCATCAAACGTGCTTCCGTTGGATTCAATTTGAGAAGATTGGTGATTTCTCGTCGGCTTTGCCCTTCCGCGTATTCTTCTAAAAAGTGAGCACCAGCAAAAATCAAAATCAGTAAGGCTGCCTCATTAAAATTGCCTATGATCATTGACCCTATCGCTGCTAATAACATCAATAGATGTACATTTGGCGTAAAGCGCCGATTGATTCTTGTGCTTTTTACGGTATCCTCGATCCCTTCCCACGAAATGTGGTAGCCCGCTAATAAAACTGCAGCAAAATAAACCCCGTCTTTTACCCATTGATTCGAAATAAACAGCGCCACTATAAAGAAGATTACCCCCGCGAAGTAAACTTTACGAGGAAACGTCCCATGATCATGGGTATGCGTATGTCCCTTCGTTTTTGTGTGCTCGTGTTGACAAGTATGTTCAGCCATCATCAAAACCTCCTCTAATCCATCGAACATATGAACGATCAATCATGTTTATACCCTGATTATATATGAACAAACAATCATATGTCAACCGAAATAAGTTTTCCTTGTGAAATGTAAGCGTTTATGGTTTTGAGAATGCGGATGGCATGCTAGAATAAAGTTAGGAGAAAAAAGGAGTGTTGGCTATGAGAACATTTACTGGTGGAATTTCACTAAGTCCCCCGTTACAAATGTTAAAAGAAAAATTAATGATCGAACAAGATGAAATCCTTACCTTTTCACCCACGATGGTCTTTATCCCTTTGGCACAACATATTGGTGCCCCTGTCGAACCGACGGTTTCCGTTGGTGAGTACGTCAAGCAAGGGCAAGTGATCGCTGAAGCAGATGCCTTTGTATCTGCGAAAGTCCATGCATCTGTTTCGGGCAAAATCGTCGATATTGTCGATTGGCCAAATCAAAACAATGAAGAAGGAAAAACCATCATCATTGAAAACGATTATGCCTTCGATAATGATTTTTTGTCTACCCCATTCAACTGGCAATCTGCTGCTAACGAAACGATCCTCAAAAAAATCCGTCAAGGCGGTATCGCCGGCAAAGGCGGTGCAACGTTTCCCACCCATGTCAAATTCAGTATTGATGAAAATAAAAAAATCCATACCTTGATCTTAAACGGATCTGAATGTGAGCCCTTTTTGCGCAGTGATGCCTTCTTAATGCAAAAAGAAGCCCAAAAAATCATCCAAGGGGCAAAAATTGCCCAAAAATTGTTAGCTAATCCAAAAATCATCATTGGCATCGAGGATGATAAACCGCTAGCCATTTCAGCGATGCAAGCCGCAAGTGCAGAGGATGACACGATAGAAGTCGTTACTGTCCCAACTGTTTATCCAACCGGTGGTGAAAAGCAGTTAGTAGAGTTATTGACCGATCAGGAGGTACCTTTAGGCGGCTTGACTGCCGATATTGGGATCGTATTGATCAATGTTGCCACCAGCTTTGCCATCGCTGAAGCGGTCTGTTATGACAAACCGCTGATTGAACGCTATACAACCGTGACTGGTGATGTTCAACATCCACGCATCGTCAAAAATCCTTTAGGAACACTCGCAGGAGAGTTGATCGATTTTGCTGGCGGCTTTCAAGGTGCGCCCAGCAAGCTGATTCTTGGCGGCCCCATGATGGGGAAATCCGTCAAAACATTAAAGGTTCCGGTCACCAAAGGCAGCAACGGGATCGTTGTTTTTAATGAAGAAACCGATTGGCTATATGCCGAAAACCCCTGCATTCGCTGCAATAAATGTGTCGAAGCTTGTCCGATGCGCCTGATGCCGATGGAGATCGATCAATTCTATCGAGCAGGCGATTATCAAAAATGTGAAGAATTGCTGGCAGAAGCGTGTATCAATTGTGGTGCTTGCACCTTTGTCTGTCCAGCCAAACGTTCCTTAGCTGCCAACATCACTGCCGCAAAAGGCAAGGTTGCACAGCTGCAGAAGGAGGCGAAGGAAAGTGCCTGATTACTACAAGGATTCCGATAGCGAGCGCCTCTTTCAGCAACGAAAAAACCAAGAAACACCACCAAGCCCACATATTCGCAGCAATGACGAAACAGTCAAAATCATGGGCTGTGTAGTACTAGCCTTACTACCAGCAGTTTTATTCTCGGGCTACCTTTTCGGGCTCAAGGTATATGGGTTGTTTTTCATTGCGTTAGCCACGGCGTTTTCCGCCGACGGAATTTGGTCTTACCTCATCAAACGGCCATTTCGTTTCGATCTAAGTATCGTTGTGACGGCATTGCTTTTAACTATGAATCTTCCACCGACCGCACCTTGGTATTTCCCAGTGATCGGGGTGGCGTTTGCCGTGATCATCGTCAAAGAATTTTTTGGCGGTATCGGCTATAACTTTTTAAATCCAGCCCTTGGCGGTCGCGCCTTGTTGATTGGCTTGTTTTATAACCAGATGTTTTTGATCAGTTGGCCAGATCCACCTTTTGGCAGCATTGCTCCTGATGTGGTTTCGCAAGCTACGGCGAACGATGTCGTTTCCGGTGCTACGCCGTTAGCTGTCATGAAGGCCGGGGACACCTTAAGCGGTTCTGATCTGTTGGATGCTTTTTTAGGATTTACTGGGGGACGAATCGGTGAAACCAGTGCCTTGCTTTTACTTCTGGGTGGAATTTTTCTCGTTTACAAGAAAATCATCTCCCCTCGTATCCCACTGATTATTTTTGCAACGATCGGGCTCTTTGCTTTTATCCTTGGTCCAGAAGGACTTTTTACTGGCAGTTGGCAAACGGTGATCGGGCATATCATCAGCGGTGGTGCCATGTTGGGTGCGATCTATATGGCGACTGATTATTCTTCGACTCCAGGAACAAAAGCAGGAGAAAATCTTTTTGCCTTAGGCGTGGGGCTTCTCGTTGTCCTCTTCCGTTTCTTTGGTTTCACAAACGAAGGCATGAGCTATGCCATCTTGATCATGAATTGTTTTACTCCACTCATCGATCGCTTCTTACGCCTTCGCATTTTAGGGGAAGGAAAAAAGACCCCGTTCAACCTTAAAATCATGAGCTAAAACGCAAGAAAGGAGCGTTCTCATATGATGATCGCCAATCAACTAGTGGTCTTCCTAGTCATTCTACTCACAAATTACGCCTGTCAAAATTTGGCGCCGACCGTCAAAGAAAAAAAACCGAACGTGACGACACGGGTGGTTTTCCTGTCAGGGATCATTGCAGTCGCATACTTGTTGAGCGGTTTAAGTTTTTATCTTTTGCTTCAAAATCGCTTTGTCTATGGCAATCAAGTGGTCACCAATTTGGTAAGTGCTGCCATCATCGCCTTGATTACTGCCAGTTTATGCTTACTGATCGTTCCAGCAAAAAAACGTTTCTTGACGAATGATCTAAAAAAGACGACCCTAGTCAGTGTCATCTTGCTGACGATCGCCACTGTGACCCAATTTCCCTATACCGATTATTTAACCAATTTATTTGTTGCTGTAGGCATGTATTTTCTCTTTTCCTGTGCTTTGTCAGGGGTTCATACACGAAATCAAATTGCCGCAATTCCGCCAATTCTGAAAGGCCTACCCCTGGACATCGTGACACTTTTTCTATTTTATCTGAGCTTTTCCTTTCTCAACGGTGTCTTCTTCAATTATTTATTCTAAACAAAAAGCAAGTCCCGCTTTGGCAGCGGAACTTGCTTATTTCTTGCGGAATATTTCTCTGAAGGAACCGATCAAAAAACCAGTCGAAAAAGCATTTTGTGCTTTTTGTTCTTTTTCAGCAGCGATTTTTTGTCGTGTTCGCAGCCCATTATTGGCATTTTTGGACTTCTTCCCTTCACGGAGTTCTTTCGAAGCCTTTTGAAACTCTTTTGAGAAACGGTTATACCTAACCACTCCTTTTGCCTCCTTGTATATTAGAGTTAGGGTTTTAACCTTCCGGTTTTGATTGGATAACCCTATGAACCATCGTTATTTTAATTTGGTATTAACTCATTCATTTTGAGATAATATATTTATTGGATTGAGAGGCTATGCCGTTGCCTCCTTGAGTTTTGAAGCTCGTAATCGAAAGACTGGCACCTCTCTCTGATAAGTGGATTACGTATGAGTTAGATGTTGAAAGTTTTTGCTTTACTCCGTATCTCGTACAAGGTAGTGACGCTTTTCAGTTGAGCGGGTTTCAATCCAAAATATTTTTTTAGAAAGGTCAAATGTATGTACTTCTTAGGAATTGATATCGGCAAGCGAACTCACGTGGCTTCTTTAATGAGTGAAGAAGGTAAAGTGATCCTAAAAGGTTTTTCTTTCCCTAACACTACTGAAGGAGCTGATTCCCTGATTGAGCGGCTTTCAAAATATTCAGAGACTCCCGCTGACTTTATTGTCGGAATGGAAGCTACGGGTCATTATTGGCTCTCCATCTTTTCATACCTCCACGAATCAGACTTTTTGATTCACGTTGTGAATCCTCTTCAAACCGATGGCTGGCGCAAAGGAACAGAAATCAGAAAACGAAAAAATGATATTATTGATTCTGTTTTGATTGCTGACTTGATGCGTTATGGTTCCTTTGTAGAAACAGTATTGTCTGATGAAAATGTTTTTTCGTTAAAACAACTTTCACGTTACCGAACCTATTTAGTAGGTACCGCAAGCGACTTCAAACGAAAAATCATAGCTGTACTAGATCAAGTGTTTCCTGAATATGCATCAATTTTTTCTAAACAAGGTATTTTCGGAAAAGCGTCTAAAGAGTTATTGCTTGAGTTTAGTTCTCCTATAGAGCTAGAAGAAATTTCGGCAGAAACGTTGGCTCAATACTTAGCTGAGTTAAGCAGGAACCGAATAAAGCCAGAGAAAGCAGATCAATTGAAGCAAGCAGCTTCTAACTCCTTTGGAGTGAAATTTGCTCAAGAAGCTTTTACATTTCAATTACGCTCCATGATTGAACAATTGAAATTCATCGAAAGCCAAGTAAAAGAAACTGAAAAAGAAATTAAGCGCATAATGAGTAATTTAGACTCTGTTATTCTCACAATCCCTGGAATCGGCCCTATAAATGGCGCGACAATTCTTGGTGAAATTGGAGACATTCGCAAATTTTCTAATCCGAAAAAACTGGTTGCTTATGCTGGCATAGACGCGTCTGTGTCCCAATCTGGGCAAAACGAAGCAACACATAATGTTATGAGCAAGCGTGGATCTCCATACTTACGAAAAGCCTTGTTTTCAGCTGCTCTAGTTGCTTCTCGATGTGATCCTGTTTTTCGCGCGTTTTATCAGAAAAAAATTTCTGAGGGAAAGCATCATCTGACGGCCTTAGGTGCTGTTTCTCGTAAGCTTTGTTATGTGATTCATGCTATTTTAACTAAAAATGAACCTTATAAGATTGTTTCCGATTAGCTATTGAACAATCAAAAAAATCTAATAGTGAAAGGTCTATTTGTTGTACTCATTTTTTGGACTTAACTGTTATAAAATATTTTTTTGATTTAGCTAATTTTCACTTGACTCTATATAGTTAGTCTTTCTTTTTACGTGACACATAATAACGAGGATTTATTATAGGAATTGCCTTTCTGATGCAAATCAGGTAACATAACAGACAGAAAGATGATTTATCCCAGGTTTATCAGAAAGGAAGATCCCATGAACGAAACCCACACTGGATTGTTAGTCAATAGCCGTGTTTTTCAAGAAACGCCAATGATGCTAACAGGTATCCAACTTTTAGAAGACCACAAAATCGTGAATTGCATTATTAAGGATCGCTACTTAGCCAGTTATGTCTTACGCCTTCCTTTAAATAAATACCAATTAGAAGTCGAAGGAAAATGGAACAAGCGGGAACAGTTAGTGATCAAGCATATGAAAATCAAGAATATCGATGAGTTTATTAAAATCGTCGGTACGCCAGAATAACAGGACTCACGAAAAGCAAGTGCAGACAACTGCCCTTGCTTTTTTTTGAAAAAATCCAGCTGATTTTTCCCGCGTGTTCCTCCGATGTTTATCGCGACATTCTAGTAAACCGATCGATCAAGGCTTTTTGCTCCTCTTTGATACCGATCGCCAACGGTTTGATCATTAGTTTGACAGTGGTCGAAGGTGTCTGAATCTGGACTTTTTTATTTACCACACCGCCTAGTTGTAATTTTGTGATCTCGTGGATCATAATTGTCTGCATCCCTTTTTCATGAAATTGCAGATCTAACTGAATCAAGTGGATTTTTTCTTCGTCAACCACCACGATAAAATACTTTGGTGTTGGCAGGGCAATCATTTTGGCTTCCTCGGCATAACCAGCCAGTTTTCCATGGAACTTCGCACGGTAGCTTTCTAAATCATCTTTTTTCACGATCCATTTCATCAAAAGCCACATCCTTCCTTAGATACCTTAAGGATACCTGCAGAAACCGCTTTTGCACAACAATATGCCTGCTTGTTTCCTCACATAACCCCTTTCACCTCGTTTGATCGTCAAAGACTTTTCCTCTAGTCATGGACGTTTTGCCCTACACTAGCTAACTCAACAAAAAAAGCGAAGCGCTTAGTGCCCTTCGCTGTTGTTCTTTGGATAGTAGTGTTGGAAAAGCCGCAGAAAGATCGGTGCTAGTAACAGATAAAAAATGCCATTGCCTATGGCGTGCAGGGCATCAAAGCTCAATCCTTGAAAATAATAAGCCCAAAAGCTAGGAAACCCATAAAGTTTGACACTGATCCAAGATATCACAAAGCCATAAGCAAACCCTGCAAATACACTGTAGCTGACTTGTAAAAGCAACTGTTTCATAAACAGCTTGCTTTTTGACAACAGATACATCCCCAAAATAATGATTGCATAGCTAACTAATTGAGCAATCGTCCATATTCCCATTCCCATGTAAAAATTGGTAATCAGCATCGAGAGCAGACAAACGATCAATCCACGACTAAGACCTAAATGGATGGTTACTAATAAAAAGATCACCGTCATTGGTTGAACATTGGGTAAGGGTTGAAAAAGTGACCTGCCGACGACGGCCGCTGCCACAAGCAGCCCTAAATAAGCAATTTCTTTTCCAGCAAATGCAAGTGGTTTATTCGAATTTTTCATAGGTGAAAACCACTTTATCGTTGTTTCCTAAAAAGGTATCATCTGCCCCAGTTGTAATCATTTCATCATTGATCGTATATGTCCAATAATAGCCAGCTTTTTCATCTTGCGCTAAACCGTCAATGCTGGTGATCATCCCTTGATTTTCTTCCAAGTCAAAGTTCTCTTTCATGATAGTCATCAAAGAAACCCCTTCTTTAAAAGTGACCGTTTTGGTTTCGATCTCCTGGTCTTGCTCTTCACTTTTATTATTGAAGCTGATTTGGGCAGTGCGCTCTTCGGCGTTTTGTTGGACTGACGAAGATTCACTGGAGGAGTTTCCCGCATCCATCGATGGTTTGGCACAGCCGGCAAAAACCAGACTTAGTAAAAAAATATAACTAAAAACAACTGTTTTCTTCATAATAATGGCTCCTTTGATTTTTTTTACAACACCTTATTCTACTAAAAATTAATAAAAAAGGCGAAATTTTTTTGTTCCTCTCTATAGAAAGCATTGTAAAACCATGAGACTATGGGTATACTAGCTTCAATCATTCGTAAGAAGAAATGAAGGAGTGTTGGAAAGATGGATAGAAAAAAAGCGTCCTGTACCACTTTACTAGTAGGAAAAAAAGCATCGATCGACGGCTCGACCATGATTGCCCGCAATGAAGATTCTGGAAGCGGTTCGGAACCGCAAAAATTCGTCGTCATCACTCCAGAACGGCAAGGAAATGAATTTTACGCCGTTTTAAGCGACTGTCGAATCAGTTTGCCAGCAAAATCATTACGCTATACTTCAACCCCTGAAGCAGATGAATCGCAAGGAGTTTGGGCAGCCTCAGGAATCAATGAAGAAAATATCGCCATGACTGCAACAGAAACGATCACAACCAATTCGCGCGTTTTGGCTATTGATCCATATGTGGAAGATGGTATCGGGGAAGCTGATTTCGTCAGCATCGTACTGCCTTACATCCATTCCGCTAAAGAAGGTGTTTTACGCTTAGGGGAACTCTTAGAAACCTATGGGACCTATGAAGCCAACGGGATCGCTTTTTCTGATGCCGAGGAAATCTGGTATATGGAAACCATCGGTGGACATCACTGGGCAGCTGTTCGCATACCAGATGATGCCTATGTCGTGGCACCAAATCGCTTAAACATTGATCACTTCGATTTCGCCTCAGAAATGACGTTGTGTTCGCAGGATCTCGAACAGTTGATTGAAGACTATCAATTAAATCCTGATTTTGAAGGCATTAATCTACGCCATATTTTTGGCAGCTCCTCAGAAAAAGATACCCGTTACAATAACCCGCGGGCATGGTACATTCAAAAACACTTTAGCGGAACAGCCGCTGAACCGATCGATCAAGAGCTCCCGTTTGTATGCTACCCAAAACAAAAGCTATCCGTGGAAGATGTAAAATGGGCATTGAGCTCCCACTTCCAAAATACGCCTTTTGACCCTTACGGTACAGGGAGCGAGACACAAAAAACACAATTCCGATCGATTGCTCTCAATCGCAACCAGCAAGTCCATATTTTACAGATCCGCAACCACGTGCCCGCAGCAATCGCTGGCATTCATTGGCTTGCTTTTGGCCCCAATACCTTCAATGGCGTTGTGCCCTTTTATGCAGCTATCACTAAGACCCCACTTGGCTATTGTGATACGACAAAGACCTACGATCCATCAAATAGCTATTGGTTAGGACGCACCTTGGCGTTGATTGGAGACAGCGACTACGATCGCTATAGTGATCTTGCCAACCGTTTTGAAATGGAAACGATGGCGGCTTGTCGCCGCATCCAACAAGAAACTGATCGTAAAGCTTCCGTTGACAAGCAGCCTACTCGTCTGCTTGAAGAAGCCAACGCTGAGATGGCCGAACTGTATTTAAAAAATGCAACAACGTTACTAGGAAAAATGGTGGAGTCTGGCAGTAATAAAATGGCCTTGCGTTTTTCTTTAGCCGATTAGTCAATCGCTGAAAATAAAAGGATTAACAAAAACTTTACATGGAATTGCAGCAATCTAAACATTGCTCTCCTATACTAAAGATACCAATTCGTTTTCTTTTTCCTTGCTGGTACAAATCAAGCAATTGATTTGTACTAGTCCCCCTATTGAAGATCAATTGGTAAAAACCGTTGGGAGGAATGAACATGACTACAAGCATTTATCGGACTGTCACCAACGAAATTGTTAAAGGTGAGATCATCAAGAGCAAGAGTCAGCAAGATATGCTGATCATTCAAGACAAAGAAGGTTATTTCCATGTCGTTGAACCAATCCCCGTTACTACTGCAATGACTCCCCGCACGACGAAAGACTAAAAAACCACTGGCGATCAGAAAGAATACAGGATCTTTCTGATCGCTCAGTGGGTTCTTTTTTATGTCAAACTCAATGTGAATCGCTTCAAGCCATCAATGAGTTTTTCTCGCGAACAGCCAATGTTTAGGCGCAAAAAATTTCTCCCCTCTTTCCCATAGATCTCTCCTGACATAATCGCGACTTTCCCCTTTCGAATCATTCGTTGCTGCAATTCCGCCATCGGTTTTTTTCAGTTGGACTAAGATACTAAAAAGGCTGACTACATTCATTGGCTCAATTCCTATGATAATTAGAAGAATTTCCACATCACATTGTTTCTTCAGCGATTTTCTCTCTACGATTCTTTTTACTTCTTTATCGACCTTTATCAAAGCAAACACCCAAGTTGAAGAAACTTGCCATCCTGAAAAAAAAGGACTCACCCTATGAGGGGTGAGCTATCTTAGTTATTTTCTCTGCATCGGTCATCTGTAGACAGTCACTTCTGTAAACTCTTGCCCGTTGCCGTAATCATTTTCTTTCGTATGATGCTTTCCACCAATTCGTTGTTTCCAACTGGCAAGTCCATTTTCGACATAGTTCAGTGCATTTGCAACGAACTTTATTATAGTTGCTAGACCTTTGATCAAGGGATCGTTTGGTTCCATCCTCTATTCCCCCATTTCCTTCACGTGTAAGTTGTTACTGACACTTCCTTAACAATGAATATAGACGAGGTACCTTAAATCAAACTAAAAGAGGACCAACACTACGAAAAGCAAAGCAGACTAGTTTCCCTTTCTGGTAAAATATGGTACATGTAGTAGGAAAGGATGATCAATCTCATGATAAAAACCTTAGTGGTGGCTAGCCACCCAGATTTCCACAACTCTCTTTCCCAACGTTTTTTCAGTGAAAGTGCCAAACTTTCTAATGTCACCATACACTTTCTTGATGATTTTTCTGACTTTTCTCTTGCCGATGAACAGGCGCTGCTGCAAAACTGTGACCGTTTGGTTTTACAATTCCCCTTATATTGGTACAGTGTTCCAGCAAAAATGAAAGCTTGGATCGATACGGTTTGGGAAAATTGTGCGCCTGCTTTGATGGGAAAAGAAATCAGTTTCGCCGTTTCTACTGGTGTTGCTGCCAAAGAATTTCAGTTAGGCGGTCGAGAAAATACGACCTTTAACGAAATTTTGCATCCACTCGTACTGATGGCAAAAAAACACCAAATGACCGTGTTACCCATCGTTGTCCTTGACCAACTGATGTATAAAACGGAAAAAGAAAAGCGTGCCTTTGTCATTGCCTATCAGCAATTATTATCGATGCCCGCTCCCTTTACGTTTGACCAAAAGCAACAATGGTTTGCTGAGAAACTGACACATTTGGTTTCTAAAAAACCGCAGCTTGCTCCTTTGCTATCCCTGTTGCAGGAAAACCATGAAACATTGACCGAATTAGAAGATGCTTTAGCTGAATTGGAGGTGCTTTGATGGGGCATGATTGGCTAACACCGCTGATAGAACAATCCATTCAAGAAACCACTGATTACCATGAAAAAGCATTTTTGCAAGAGCTGGGACAGTTGTTGCAGCAGCAAGAAACCCGCATCGAATTGAAACAAGGAGAACTTGACGGGAAGTTGTGGAACCCTAGTGAATGGTAAGAAATAATTTTCAACGCAAGAAAAAGCTTTGGTCCCACCCAGCCTTAAAAATACTGGGTGTTGCCAAAGCTTTTTTAGGTGGTTTCTATTGCATAATCACAATGAATCGCTTTTATTCTTTGTGGCAGCGATATACGCTGCTTGCAATTGTTTCGTGATTGAACCCAATTCGCCAGTGCCAACGGGTTTCCCATCAATGGCAACGATCGGAACGATTTCCCAAACTGAGTTGGTCAAGAAACACTCTTGCGTGTCGCGTAGTGCCTCAATCGGGACGGGTTCTTCTCGATAGGGAATTTCTAATTGGCGACACAACTGAAGGACCTTCATTTTCGTGATCCCCGGTAACACCAAGCGCCCGTCCGGATGAGTATAGACGATCCCATCAATGACAAACCAGAGATTGGATGCAGATGCTTCTGTAAAAAAGCCATCTCGTTGCAGTAACGCATCATCGAAACCAGCTTCGATCGCTTGATCCAGCGCCAAAAGATTCCCTAACAAACTCAATGATTTGATATCACAATGCAACCAGCGTTCATCAGGAAGGACGGTTGCCGAAAGCCCAGCTTGCTGCATTTCATCTGGTCGTTCAAAGGGGATCACATTTGCCGTCACCACCCCTTTGACCGATCCAGCTGGTGGAAACTCGTGATTTCTCGGAGAAGCGATTCCTCGGGTGATCTGAAGATAGATTTCTCCTTCTGTGATTCCTTCAGTCTTAATGAGTAACTTTAGATTTTCAGTCAATTGGGGAATCGAATAGGGTAACGTTAGCTTAATTTTTTGTGCACTGCTTTCCAATCGAGCCATATGCTCCGCTAACATAAAACAGCGGCCATTATATATTCGGATAACTTCATAGATCCCATCACCATACTGATAGCCACGGTCTTCGATATCAATTCTCACTACCTCTCGATCAACGATCTGATCATTCCACAAAACCTTCATTTCCTCACTCCTATCGTCGTTTTCGTTTCAATCAGTATAGCATGAGTCTTTGTACCGTGCTATGTGTCATCTAAAACAAAAAACTTGCTGATGAAGATTTCTTCAACAGCAAGTTTTATTGTTACAATGACTCCTTATCGATCACAGAACGTTCTAGTTTGCGTTCCTGGAAAAAACGGAGTAGCGTGCCAGACATCGCCATAATGATCGAATACACTGGAAGTGCAACGATCATACCAACAAATCCCAGCAAGTTGCCGGCGATCAATAATAAGAACACCGCAATAATCGGATGGATATGCAACACTTTATTCATTACCAGAGGTGAAACTAGATACGATTCACCCAATTGAATGATCGTGATGCCCACTACCAATAAAATGGCAGTCCGGATATCTAAACTTAAAGCAAATAGAAATGCGGGTGCCGCTCCAATAAATGGTCCGAAGTATGGGATGATATCCAAGACACCGCAAATCAGGCCTAAAAGCAACGCATTCTGCAAACCTAGCAAAGAAAAAATCAAATAACTGGAAACGGCAACGTACGAACATACAAGCAATTTCCCGCCAATATAAGCAGACGCTGCTTGGTGGAAATCACTGCATAACTGACGCATCAATCCTTGGTACTTTTTCGGTGTTTTGTTTGCTAAAAAGTCTGGCACTTTCTCACCGTCTTTAAACATATAGACTAAGAGCAGTGGGATCGTAAACAAGACGATCGCTGAGTGAGAAACGATGGAGATCAAACTCGTCAGACTATTCGTTGCCCCTGTAATAAACTGCAAAGCGAAATTGCTCGCTTGCGAAATATCGATCGAATCAATGAAAGGACCGAAAAGTTCCTCCAAATAGGAATGATCGATGTTATCGATCACCAAATTGATGATAACGGGTATTTGATTGATAAAGCGTCCCATCTCATAGGCTAATGCGGGTCCAATCACCTGAATGATCAAATAGGCTGCAAAAACGATCAACAACAGTGTCGCATACAGCGCAATGCTTTTCTTTTTCGTCCTTCTTTTTACCCAATTAAAGAAAGGCAAAAAGATATAAAAAATAAAAATGGATATCAGTACAGGTAAAAAGACACTAGAAAAGATTGCTTCTAATGGTCGAAAAACAAACAGTATATTTGAATAGATCCAGACGGCGATCCCTAAAAGGCAGACGATCACCAGACCTGCAAAAATTTTTGATTTTTTAAGAAACTCCAATAATTGATCCTCCTGATTCTAGAAAATAGGTTCACTTCTTTCAGTTTATCATAATTTTTTAAGCGAATGATCCTTTTGCGAATATTTTTTCAAAAATCCACGTTTTACATAGGAAACTTTTGAGTAATTTAATTATTTCCCCCATAAAACCCTTCTGCCTAATCAATTTTGATGAGCAGAAAAAGGAACCGAGAGTTGCAAGTGTTTGATACAGTAAGCTGCCACACCGAGCTGGAGTAAACCTAACACTAAGAAAATCAGATGCAAAACATTCCCGCCCCTTAATAAAATCACTTGAACAATGATCCAGATAATTAAACAGATGCCTAAAAGCAATTCGCCATGATACCCTTGGTTGCGCCACAATCGGATAGCTGCCAATAAATTGCCCAGTCCTAACACAATTAGCAAAAACACCCCGGGAATCAAAAATGTTGTAAATGGCGTTCCTTGGAGCATGGACGATTCCAACCCAGCAAATGACTGTCCTTTCCTTAATGGCTCAATACTCATAAACGCCAGCATGCTTCCTCCACATGCGCCAACACCTATCACTAAACTTAACACAAATAACGCAAATCGCAGCTTCATTTCTCCCACTCCTTCATCAAACAAAAAACCGTTAATAAATTGACCATTTTCAACTAGCTATGGGGTTTCTGGCTATTCACTCGTTTTTAGGTGAATAAATAAATGCTGCAATTTGCTGTGTTTCTACAGAGGAAAAGCCGCAAGACTCATAAAATCGGCGCGTTTTCTCTGTGTTGTCCGTGATCAAAACCTTTTGTCGAATCGATGGATATCTCGCCAGCATTTTTTTGAGCAATCGCTGGCCAATTTTTTGACGTTGGAACGCTGGCGCTACTAATAGATCCTGAATATAAAGAATGGTTTGTCCATCGGTTATACATCGAATAAGTCCGACTAGCTGCTCTTCAACATAGGCAGTGACCACCTGTGACTGAGCTAGGCCGTTTAATAGTCGCTCTGACTCTTTCGTATAGGCGACCCAGCCAACACATTTATATAAAGCGAGAATCTGATTTGAATCCTCTGGTAATTGATCTTTAAAGATGATAGTCATTCTTTTCCTCCTCGTTACTTTTAACCAAACGATGCAGCAACAAATAAAGAGTTAACAGTCCTTTTCCGAACAGGCTCTTGCTACCCTTCAAGCCGAATTGCTTTGCTTGACTAAAGAGTATCCTGAGGAAAAGCAGCTGTCAACTCTAATCACGATTTACTAGAGGAACAAAGAGGAAGTGGTGTTGTTACTAATTAAACTTAAGGATTACTTAATCAAGCATTAATTCGCTTTTTAAACGCTGACTCGTCGCTTGTTGTTCTTCAGGCGACACTTCTTGATAAGAGATACCGTATTCACCTCTAAAGCCATCGCCAGTGAACCCAGTACCCGCCATTTGGTAAGATTCGACAGTAACGAGTGCCGATTGATATTGGGTGAATAGTTGACTCATCTGAGAAAACGTTAAATCTGTTTCACCATTTTCCCCAATAATCGTTAACAGATCCTGAATCCGCATCACGCTTGATAGAGAAACTAATTCATTTGCCAAAATCTCTGTCACTTCTCGCTGACGACGTTGGCGTCCATAGTCACCTTCGGGGTCATCTTTGCGCATACGAGTATATTGAAGTGCCTCCCAGCCATCTAATTCGAGCGTTCCCTCTGGATAATCGATTTTTTCTGCCGTAAAAGCAAACTCATTTTCAACCGTGATTCCACCAATCGCATCGACAAGATCTGCCATCCCATCCATGTTTAAGGAGAAATAATGATGAATCGGTATATCCAAGTATTGTTCGACAGTTTCGATCATCATTTTTGCGCCACCGAATGAATGGGCATGATTGATCTTATCCTGATAGCCTTGCCCAACGATCTCCACATAAGCATCTCGAGGAATACTTGTGAGGGTCGTTTTGCGTGTAGCAGGATTCAACGTCGCTACCATGATCGTGTTTGCCCGGTAATCCGTTTTGCGACGAGAGTCATTGGCGATCCCTAACAAGAGAAGACTTAAGGGCTCGGCGTTTTCGATAACCTCCGCCTCTTCTCGCCCTTCGATCGGTCGATGGATAGACTCCACGACATCCTCTACTTGAAAATACACCCTAATAGCATAGGCGGTTCCGGCGGATACGATGCCCATCAACAGTACTAAGAAGACAATTATCAGTTTTTTCGCTGTACTCATTTTACTTCCCCCTACGCACACTTTTTTTGAACGAAAATACAAAAGCAGATGTGATAAAACTGATTCCACTTGCCAACAAGATACTCGCTAACAAGTCACTAGGATAGTGAACCCCAAATAGCAAGCGGCTCATCATAATAAGCAGTAAATAAACCAATCCCAAAAACATAGCTAGTTTTTGGCTAATAGGACGTTTGCCTCTTTGGCCAGGCGCTGTTTGTGCGAAGAAAAAGAGGAGAGAAATAATTAGCGTGGTCGCTAATAGTGTATGGCCACTTGGAAAACTGGCGGACGCCCGTTCCATACTGTCAGCAAACTCCGGTCTTGGGCGATCAACGAATTTCTTGATCACTTGGCCAACACCACTGATTATGATCATATTTCCCATCAACCAAAAACTCTCGATCCGTTTCTTCCGAAAAAACAAAATTGCTGCCAATAGAAAATGAATAGCTGCTATCGGGACGATCGTTGCCGTGCTAGCAAGCGGAACAAAAATCGCTTCTACTGTAGCCGTCCGCCATTGAGGCACGTGGGAAAACAGGGTATCAAGCGTTTGGAACCACTGCGGCTCTAATGCTACAAGGAAAAACAACCATGCGAAACAGCTACAAAGCAGTCCACCTATCACCCCTTGTTTTGCTGTCTTGCTCATGTTAATCCCCTACTTTCTTTTAATGCGTACGATCGTTTCTTCGCTTTAGTCGGGAATTTTTCTAACCCGAAAATAATTCCCATCGCAATACTGATCGCAATCAACGAGGTTCCTCCTTGGCTTAAGAATGGCAGAGGAATTCCCGTTAATGGCAGCAACCCAATCGCCGCGCCGATATTTTCAAAAATCTGAAAGACTAAGCCAAAAACGTACGTGATGGCGATATAGACCGACGCCTTGTTATTCGTTTTTAACGCAGCGAAGATGATTTGATAGATGAGATAAAAATACAAGAAGATCACTAAGGTACTTCCTAAAAAGCCATAGGTTTCACCAATAACTGTAAAAATCATATCTGATTCACGAACCGGCACGTACACTGTCGTATGGGTGTCAGGCGCTCCCAATAAGCCTCCTGAGCCAATCGCCCACATACTGCGAACTTGTTGGAACGCGATAGAGTCTTGGTACGCTAGGGGATCTGCCCAAGCTCGCACTCGGTCTAATTGATACTGCGAGAAATGAAGTCGAAACAAGACACGATTGCCCCATTCCGTAAACACGAGTAGCAATAAAATAGCGCCGAGGGCTGCGATCAAACCGATCACTACGGTCAAAATTTTCCAATGAACACCCGAGATAATAAATAAAGCCCCTAACATCACAATAAACACTAAACTCGTACCAAAGTCCCGTTGCATAAACATCAATAGAAATGTCGGTATACTATAAAGCAAGATCTTAGTGACGTAGATCAAATCAGATTTAATGGTCCGTTCGGCTTTTCGCTTTTCATACACTAAGGTGAGATAGACCATAAAAAGCATAAAGGCCACTTTCATAAACTCTGAGGGCTGAATGGTAAAGTCGCCGATTCTGATCCAGCGTTTGGTAGAAGTCTGCTCAAACATCGTTTGATCGTAGAACCAATGAAGAGAAGCCATCAAACCTAGCGCCAATACATACAAAAGACCCGAAAAGCGTAAGAGCAAATTGGTTGGGATCAAACTTGTAACGAAGAGCGCGATGGCGGATAGAACACAAAAAACGATCTGTCGAAAAACGATTTCAGAAGGATCATTGCCATCCATCACAGAAGCTTGATGCTGGACCCAAATGCTTAGCAAAAAAAGTAGAAAAACGGGTAGCAGCAAGGCATAGTTTGCATCATGTCGTTTGAGGAACTTCATTTCGTTTGCCCTCCTCTCGCTCTAATTTCAGGCACATACTAAAGGCAAATGAAAGAATAAAGTAACTGGAGCCACCATAGCTGATAAATGGCAACGGTACCCCCGTCATCGGCATCAACCCTAAAATACTGGCTATATTGATACTTGTTTGCAACAAAAGTAATGTACTTGTTCCTAGCAATATCAACCCAATCTGAGGGTTTTCAATAGCTGCGGAACGAATAAATAAACGTAAGATGATTACGAATAATAAGCCAATAACAAAAATCCCGAAAAGCAAGCCAAGCTCTTCTACTAAAACGGAAAAAATAAAATCGGTTTCCGCAACTGGTAAAAAGCCTTTTTTCGTAATACTGTTTCCTAAACCGAGACCAGTAAGCCCTCCATTAAATAAAGCATAGTAAGAATGGATCATTTGGAACCCCTGATTGTAAGGGTCGGAGAATGGATCGCCTACTAAGCGAATTCGGTTATATACGTGCATAAACATGTGGGGCAATAAATCATTGTCACCTAAAAACATGATCAACAGGGCAACCAGGAATAGACTGATCACTAAGCCACCAAATAAAAGAGCCGTCAGCTTCACGGGAACTTGTACCGTAGTTATCATGACAAATGCTAAAAAGAGTAAAATCATCACACCGGCTACTTTCGGTTGAATCAGGATCAACACACAGCACAAAAACAAAACGAAAAGCGGACGTTTCATTTCCTGCAAGGTGGTTTTTGCAGTTTGAAAGTAATGAGCAAGGTACAAGACCATCCCTACATTCACAATCTCTGATGGTTGAAATTGAATCCCTGCGATCGAGACCCAGCGTTGTGCCCCATTAACAGAGACACCGAAAAAGGGCAAACGAGCTAAGAGCAAGGTAAAGATCCCAAATGCTAGCAGACCGATCGCTAAGTATTTGCTAAGCAAAATCTCTCTTCGCGTCCGCTGAATAATGAATAAAAGAACCCAGCTAAGTAACAAAAAGACCAATTGACGGATAAATAGCGACGCTGGTGGTTGATCTCTCGTTAATAAACGGTATGAACTTGCACTATAAATCATTAAAAGACCGATAAGGCTCAATAGCAAATAAGCTATGATCAGCAGCCAATCGATCTTCTTTTTTTCTATCATTGCTTCCACTCCTCTTGCCTTGGAGTAGGTGTTCAGACGGTACCAGTTATTTTGCTCTATGAGCTTCGTCATCCATCAGAAAGAAAAGCAAAAAAGTCTCACTTCTCTTAGGACGTCAGACTTTAGCAGCAATCTCATCGTCCGAGTTTTAGCACTATACAACGTAAAGAAAGTCATTTGCTCTCTTAGCTATTTTATGAAAAGCCTTAATCCGACAATTCCTGTTTTACACATTGGCGTCTTTCGACGTTTCTGCGCAATAGCTTGTGTTTGTATAGGAGCCTCACCTAACAAGGTTATATGTTATTTTTCAATCCAATATGAATGGTACCCTTCCTCGAATAAAGATACAACCAATTCTCTGTTATTTTTATTTTTCTTTAACTTTTCTTAAAGAATTTAGATATTTCGAATATTTTCTGCTCTATAAAGAAAAAACAACCAAAATAATCATCCAAACAAAGGAACGGCATCGATAAAGGACGTTATTAAAAAAACGATCATTTTAAAAAAGCAGTCCTTTTTCTAGGTGCTGAAAAAGGACTGCTTGCTTGATTTTGGTCTATCGATTGAAAGTTTTCTTGATTTATCAATCCACTGGTCGATTGGTTTGCCGTTCTTGCGCTGCTTTTCGTAACTGCTTCTGCGCTTTTTTAGATCCTCGTTCAATATCTCGAGTAAACTTGCGCTGCGCAAACTCAACGAATAGCTGATCAAGATCATAACCTGCGGGATAGAGCACCTCTCGCTTTGTGAGGAGTTGCAAGCGACGTGCGGCAACAACAAAAAATTGTTTCTCTATTGAAATTTTCGCTTGTCCTTGTTCCAAATACTCATAAAAAAGTCCGCGCTGGTTATGTTCTGTTGAAAAGACCAAGTCTCCTTTTTGAAAAATAAAATCTATCTTGGCTTCTTGTTGAGGGGGTTGTTTCTTCCCCTTTTCAAAAGGCTGCTTCTCAAAAGAATAGGTTTTATGCTTTAAATATTCCTTGGCCGTTTGGACTACGTCAACGGGGATCGCCATCTTCTCGGCAATCCAAAACGCATTACTATCACCGACTGCATTCGTCAGCAAACGATATTTTGGTGTCAAGGTTTTGGCATCAAAAGCCATTGCCGCTGTTTCGAAATCTTGATGATCGACGGCAAACTGCTTGATTTCACCATAATGCGTTGTTGCGATCATTAAAGCTCCTGAGCGATAGATGGATTCCATGATGGCGATCGCCAAAGCAGCCCCTTCATTGGGCTCAGTGCCGCTGCCGATTTCATCCAATAAAACAATACTGTGTCGGGTAGCATTCTTCATAATCTGAGCAATGTTCGACATGTGTCCAGAGAAGGTACTTAAAGAATTTTCCAGACTTTGTTGATCGCCAATATCCATCCAAAGACTTTTTAAAAACGGAACAGTACTTTTGCCATTGTGCGCTGGAAATAAGCCATAATGAGCCATGGCGCAAACAAGTCCAACGGTTTTTAAGACGACGGTCTTGCCTCCAGCATTGGGACCCGTGATGACCATGCAGCGGTTTTCTTCGCCAAGTTTTAAAGAAAGAGGAACCGCATCACGTCCCAGGAAAGGATGACGGACTTGATCAAGAAGCAAAACTTCTTCCTCAGTCATAGTTATCGGTTGCCCGTTGATTTCTCGACAATATTTTCCCCGAGCAAAAATAATATCCAGCACAACTAAAATGTCAAGACAGGTAAACACGGCGTTCATTTGTTCGGCGATCGCCCCTGTCAACTCTGACAACACTTGGTATTGAGCGGCTGTTTCTTCTGCTTGCGCCAAGATCAATCGATCATTTAAACGGGCAGCTGCCTCCGGTTCAATAAAGACAGTCGCTCGTTTATTGGAACGTTCGATGATCGTTCCGTTAAATTGCTGTTGAAATTCAGCACGCACAGGTAACGTATATCGGTCGTTCTTTTTGATGACACGATTTTCTTGTAAATAGCGACTTTCCTTAAAAAACTTTGCAAAAACTTTTTTCAGATCAGCTTCATATTTTTCGATCGTACCGCGAATTTTCCGCAATTCTCGGCTGGCATTACTATCAACCTGACCATTGCGAATCTTTTGGAAAATCATTTCGGCGATTTCAGAAAAGTCTTCTAAACCTTGTGCATATTGATGTAATCTTGGGGCAATCGATTGATTCTTTTCGAACAATTGACGGATGATTCGAAAAGACCGTAAAAAGTCTCCATATTCGATAAGCTCCTGTGGTTCCAAAACAAACCCTTTTTCAATTTTCTCCGTATGGTGTAAGACATGCTGCAGCCCCATAAAAGGCACTTGACGACCAGCAGCTAATAGTGCCATCGCTTCAGTGGTCTCTGTCACTCGTTTTTGGGCAGAGTGGATCGTCGCTGCTGGTTTTTCATTCGCAAAGCGCGCTTTGCCGTAATCGCTGATTATTTTTTTACTTACTTGTTCTTTAATTTGTTCAAATTCAGTTGCTTGAGGTATCTTCATGAGTTATCCTTTCTTGTGCCTGAGGATTCCGATCAGATCCCCGTCCAAAAAAGTGTACAAAAAAAGCGATAGTCTCCCATCACCTGATTCATCAATAACGATTTTTATCGGTATCTACAGGCACAACAAATAAACAGTCTGTTTTTGCTTATTTGTTTTAATTGGCTGATTAGATACCTACGACACTCATCAATATACCTCTTTCTTTTTTGAACGAGTTTTTTTCATTGTAATATAGAAGCTGTCCTTCTGTCAACTGCACCCAAACTGCCCTTACAAAAAGAAAAAACGCTCAGCAGCTCCTAGAAGCCCCTGAGACGTTTTTTGATTTTAAATGATGCAAGGCGCTTACGAGCGAATCAGGTGATCAAAGGCACCTAATGCCGCAGTCGCACCTGAACCCATTGAAGTGATGATCTGTTTGTATACACTATCGGTACAATCCCCTGCTGCAAAGACCCCTTCAATATTGGTTGCGCCGTGTTTGTCTACGACGATCTCATTGCGTTCGTTTAAAACGATGCGATCTTTTAACCATTCGGTATTCGGCATCAAGCCAATCAAGATGAAGACACCCTCAACAGCTAATGTGAATTCACCACTCGTTTCACGATCAACGTAGGTCAATTGTTCGACATGATCGGATCCAGCAATTTCCTTCGTTGCCGCATTCGTAATAACAGTCACATTTTCTAACGTGTTCAAACGGTTTTGTAGCACAAGGTCCGCTTTTAGTTCCGGTAAAAATTCAAGAACATAGACGTGTTTTGCCATGCCAGCTAAATCGATCGCTGCTTCGATCCCAGAGTTTCCGCCGCCAATGACAGCAACCTCTTTCCCAGCAAATAACGGGCCGTCACAATGTGGACAATAGGCAACACCTTTATTTTTGAATTCTTTTTCTCCTGGAACATTGATGTTACGCCAGCGAGCGCCAGTTGCTAAAATGGCCGTTTTGGTTTTTAATACTGCACCATTTTCTAATTCAACTTCGATGACATCATTGCGACGAATATCTTTCGCACGCTGCCCTTTCATCACGTCTACATTGTATTCGTTGATGTGCTCTTCTACCTGACGCATTAATTTTGGTCCTTCGGTATAAGGAGTACCGATCATATTTTCGATCCCCAGGGTTTCCATTACTTGTCCACCCATTGTTTCGACGACCATCCCAGTATTGATGCCTTTACGCGCTGCATAAATCGCTGCGCTTCCGCCTGCAGGTCCGCCACCGACAACTAACACATCGAAAAGCTCTTTTTCAGCAAAGTCATCTTTACTCGTCGGACCAGCTGCTTTTTCCAACAACTGTTCGATCGTTTGACGGCCGCTTGCAAATTCTTCACCGTCTAAAAAGACGGTTGGCACAGCCATAATTTTTTTCTTGTCAATTTCTTCTTTGAACATCCCACCTTCGATCATGGTGTGACTGATGGAAGGATTTAGCACTGCCATGATATTTAACGCTTGAACAACATCAGGACAGTTATGGCAGGTCAAACTGACATAGGTTTCAAAATGTAATGGCTTATCGATCGCTTTGATGCGCTTTTGAAGTGCTTCGTCAATTTTCGGCGGACGACCGCTTACTTGAAGCAACGCTAAAATAAACGAAGTGAACTCATGTCCTAATGGTAAACCAGCAAAAGCGATGCCGCTTTCTTCACCGGGACGATTGATCGAAAAGCTTGGTGTCCGTTCACTTGCTACAGCTTGGATAGTGATTTTTGGCGACATTTCTGCGATTTCTTCTAAGAATTCACGTACTTTCGTGGAAGAATCATCCTCACCTAAAGTTGCCGCAAAAACAACCTCTGATTCTAGCATCGCGAGATACTGCGTCAGTTGGTCTTTGATTGCCTTATCTAATGCCATGAGAGCCTCCTAAATCTTGCCTACAAGGTCTAAGCTTGGCGTTAAAGTTTCTTCGCCTTCTTTCCATTTTGCAGGACATACTTCACCTGGATGAGTACGGACATATTGTGCAGCACGGATTTTATCGATCAAGCCACTAGCATCACGACCGATACCGTCCGCATTGATCTCAACTGTTTGGACTACGCCATCTGGATCGATGATGAATGTTCCACGTTGAGACAACCCAGAAGCTTCATCTAGTACATCAAAGATCTCTGAGATCACATGAGAAGGATCTGCAATCATGATATATTCGATTTTATTGATGGCATCAGAATGATCATGCCATGCTTTATGAGTGTAATGAGTATCTGTTGATACAGAATAAACTTCTGCGCCTAATTCTTTTAATGATGCATATTGATCTTGCAAATCTTCAAGCTCTGTCGGACAAACAAATGAGAAATCTGCAGGGTAAAAACAAACAACGTTCCATTTTCCTTTAAAATCTTCTGATGAAACATCGATAAATTTTCCATTGTGGTAAGCTTTCGCTTCGAATGAACCAATCTCTTTTCCAATTAATGACATATCATTTCCTCCAATTAGAATAATTATTTGAGAATAATCTCTATTAATTATTAGTATATCTAACTATAAAAAGCAATAGTTTATTCAGAAATAGTCAAAAAAAATGTTATCCTCCTCAGAAATGAGCATATTTATTTCCTATCCAATACAAATAGAGTATAGTTGTAAGTTTGACTAATCGTTTCCATTTCAATTCCCTACTTGTTAGATTCTCAATTACACCTCTCATTCTCAATTAAATAAAAAAGATTGCCTCTTCCTATGATTCCTCACCAAGTAAAGTGAGCCATAGAAAAAGGCAATTTTTTATTTAGTATTTAAATAGTTGAACAATCCACTGATCGTTCGATCCCTCAATGTAATCCGCTTACCGTCTAAAAAAACTTCTTCGACTGGGTAATGGTCTTGAAAAGGTGGAACTTCCAAGTATTGACTTGCGAGAAAGCGCTCCGGAGATTCGACTGTTGCTATTTCTTTGCTGCCATTTTTCAGATAATGAATTTCTAACATATTCATTGCCTCTTTTCTTGTATTCTGAACTTTAAAAAAGCATTGAGAGAACCATATTTCTCGCTGTTCTATTTTGATTGGTTCAGTTACAAGGCGTATTATAATCTTCCTTTTTTTAAAAGTAAAGAAAGCACTCTCGATTGAAGTGTCTTCTATTTTTTAGCTTTCGTATGTCCGATAAAGTAGTCCTCTAAGACACCACCAATAACAAAAATGACCCAAGAGTAAGCCCATGCATGAAACATGAAAGACCAAAGCATGTAAACGACCAAAATCACTGGCCAGTAGACTGTTCGAAAAAAGGTAACTCTACCAGCGGATTCGCCATATTTATGACGTGTTGCTCGATCCCCAGGATGGTCTTCGTCGCGAATAAAATACGTCTCAGTTGCCAGCTTCGCAAAGCCTGTACGGATAATACTTACATAAATAATAAAGAACACACCTGCTGCAACCGTCAAGAAAAACAAGGAAATCCCAAACTCAACAGAATAATAAAACACTTCACTTAAAAGTACAGGCGCAATTGATAAAATACAGGCACCAATTCCTAAAACAAGACCAATACGAAAACTTTTTTCATAATTTGCGAGTTGCTGAGCGGCTTCTCGTTTGGCATCTCTTTTGATTGGTCGATCATCCAACTGTTTACGAGCACCGGAAAAGTGCAAACTGCTAGAGATAATAAAACCGACCCCGATGGCGATAAAAAGAAACATCACCATTATTCCAAAGGTCTCAGCATATATACTAACAAAGAGCATCAAGGCTGCTAGGGATGCGATACAAAAACCGATTCCTATAGATAACGAGAAAGCAAAGTGTCGCACAGTTCCCCAATAATCAAACGCATCGTCTTCTGTGATGGCATCGGACCAATCATCAATCGGCGCTTCTTCTTTTGAAACATTTAACTCTTGCAACAGCTCATCTACGGAACCAAACTCACTGATTACTGCACCGATGGCTTCATGCTCGCTTTTCCCTTGGTGAATCAGTTCTAAGTAGTGGTCTTCCATAATCGCTAAGAGGTCTTCTTTCGCCTTTTCGGTTTCCGGTGTGATGGGTACTGATAAAAATAAGCTGTCTAGATAGTCATGAATGGTTTTCATTTGTCTCCTCCTTGTAAGAACTGGTCAACGACGATCTTTGTCTGCTGCCACTCCAATAGTTTCTCCGTAAGGCTTGCTCTTCCGTCTGCAGTTATCTGGTAATACGTCCGCTTTTTGCCATGCGTCACTTCTCCAGGATATGAGCGGATCAATCCTTGTTTTTCTAACCGAGTAAAAGCGGAATACAATGTCGTTTCTTTGATCACATATAAAGCATCTGTTCCTTCGCGAATACGCTTGGATATTTCATATCCATAAGAATCTTCATTGGAAAGAATGGATAAAATGATTGCGTCGTTATAGCCGCGAATTCCGTCACTCGAGATCACGCAATCGCCTCCTAAATTACTTCATCTGTCGTACTAATTATAAAACAATTACTACGACAGGTAAAGTAAAGCAGGGAAAGTTATCAAAAATCAGTCGTAGGTCTTAGAAAATAGGAAAATAAAAAGGGACACGCATTCTCAGTAAACTGATACGCGTGTCCTAATTACTTGATTGCTTTTCTCACCTATTTATTCAACGGCTGGTTTGACATCGTCCATCATTAGTTGGATCGACTCCAAGCCTGAACCTGCTAAATACCAAACCGCAGCATCCAATTCAATGACTTGATCGTTTTGCCCAGCATTTGTTTCTTGGACGATTTCATTTGCAACAAATTCACTTTCACTTTCATTGCCGCCGATCGCTTTTGTCCGGTCGATCACGAAAATGATATCAGGATTTTTTTCAAGCAAGTACTCATAAGAAATACTTTGTCCATGTGTCGACGCCTCTAAATCCTCATCTACTGCAGGGAAACCAAACGTATCATACAAGATACTGTAACGAGAACCTGGCCCAAAAGCAGAAAGATTGCCTTCATTTACCATAACAACCAAGGCTTTCTCGTCAGCATTTTGCGCTTGCTCCTTCAAGGTATCGATCTGACCTTGTAACGATGCTAGTTGTTCTTGCGCTTCCTCTTCCTTACCAAAAATTTGACCAATGGTCGTAATGTTGGCTTCGATCGATGCCCAAGTATCACTATTGTCAACGCTTAAGAAAACGGTTGGCGCGATTGCAGACAATTCCTCTTGGAAATCACGTTGTCGCCCAGAAATAATGATTAGGTCTGGCTGCAGTTGATTGATTTTTTCTAAATCAGGCTCTTTGATTCCCCCTGCTGATTCAACATCTGCATACGCTGATAAATAATCTGGTAAATTGCTGGTCGCAGCAGCAACGATTCGATCCCCAAGGCCAAGCGCATCCATCGTGTCTAAGGCACTATTGTCAAAAACCACCACTTTTTCTGGTGCATAAGGAACAGTAACAGTTCCATTGCTATCAGTGATTTCAACCTCTGTCGGTGTCTGTTCACTCTGAGCAGTTTGGCTTTGCTGTGTCCCTGTCGATTCGATTGTACCAGTATTATTTGATCCGCATGCGGTCAACCCCGCTAATACGAAAATACTCATAAAGCTTACTACAATTTTTTTCATTTTTTTCCTCCTTAGAAATACATTTTATTGGAAGGTATAGCAAAATTGCCGACCATCCACTTGTACCAGTTTGATTGGAATCTCATATAATGATGCCAACACTTGCTCCTGGATCACAGCCTCAGTGTCGGCCGCTTTAAAAATCTGACCGTCTTTCATGGCAACGATGTGATCGGCGTAGCGAGCGGCAAAATTAATGTCGTGCAAAACGATCACAACGGTTTTCTGATAGTCTTCCACCAAGGTGGTCAATAGCTTCATCAGCTGGTTGGCGTGCTTCAAATCTAGATTGTTTAACGGTTCGTCCAACAGCAGATAATCTGTATCTTGAGCCAAGATCATCGCCAAGTAAACTCGTTGTAGCTGACCACCAGAAAGCTCATGAATCGATTGATCGGCGTATTCGGTAAGGGATAGCTTAGCCAAAGAATCATCAATGATCCTATCATCCGCTGCCGATTGTCGCCCGCGGTTATACGGATAGCGACCAAATGCCACCAGTTCTCTTACAGTCAGATTGACTGCATAGCGATTGCTTTGTTGCAAAAAAGCCATTTTTTTGGCTAGCTCTTTGGATTTCCATTGGCGAATCTCAGTTCCATCTAAATAAATATCACCAGTTCTCTGGTCCAGCATCCGACTGACCAAGGAGAGTAAGGTGCTTTTTCCCGCACCATTTGGCCCGATAAAGGCAATCATTTTCTGCTCAGGTAATGCTAAAGAACACTCGGTCAACACCTGTGTTTTCGCATAATTTTTGGATACGTTTTTTGTTTCGATCATGATTTTTTCCTTTCCAGCAGCAATTTGCTTATAAAGAAGACGCCACCCAATAATTGAATCACCGTACCAATGGTCGTTTGCCATTGAAACACTTGTTCCACTAAGAACTGCCCTCCTACTAACAGGAGAAAACCAATCAGGCTGCCACCAGCAAACAACCACCCATGGCGATAGGTGGGAAAAAGCTGATAGGTGATCGTTGCCACTACAAAGCCGAGAAAAACAGCTGGACCTACGAGTGCCGTAGCGGTACCTGTCAGAAGCGCAATCAAAAATAAAATACCTCTATGAAGCCATTGAACAGGAACGCCTAGACTTTTGGCTTGCCCGCTTCCTAAATGTAATAGATTCAATTCTGGAATCAACAGAATCAGGCAGCTACTACCGATCAAAATGATCACAGCAGCAATTAAGAGATGTTGCGTATTGATATTGCCAAAGCTAGCGAATAAGCGTCCTTGCAGTAAACCATATTCATTCGGGTCCATCAAGACTTGCAAAAACGTGCTCAGACTACTGAACATCGTGCCGCATACCATTCCAGCCATCAACAACAAAAACAATCCGTTGACGGCTTTTTGATAGAAAAAACCGATCAATAAACTTCCTAGAATGGCAGTCAGACTGACAGAGAATAAAAACATCGCTGCTGTTTCTTGGCTTAGCATCTGGATCCCGCCGATAAAAAAGAAACACAGGGTCTGAACCAGGACATATAGTTGATCCAAGCCTAAGATTCCTGGTGTTAAATAGCGATTGCTCGTAACAGTCTGTAAGGTGATCGTACTAAAGGAAATTGCGATCGCCACCAGAGCAAAGGCGAAGATCCGACGGCCCCGCAATGCAAAAGCAAATGACCAATTACCATAGGTGTTATAGGTCAGATAGGCAGTAGCGGCACAAAGGATCAGAAAGAACAAAAGAAAGAGTTTTTTCTTCATTGAAACTTCCTCCCCAGCAGCAAAATCAAGAAGCAGCAACCACCTAGTACACCGGCAACCACACTTACGGGCATCTCATACGGAGCAATCACGATGCGTGCCAATACATCACATAAAAGTAAAAATGCACTTCCAGCAAAGCTGATCAGCAGTAGATTATTCTTCAAATGATCCCCAAACACCATGCCGATCATATTTGGGATAACGATCCCCAGAAAAGGGATTTGTCCAACGGTCAATAAAACGACACTACTGGCAAACGCCACCAGAGCGAACACAGCAAAGCGTAAAAACAGATAATTGATCCCTAGACTCTTGGCGGCACTTTCTCCTAAACCAGCAATCGTGATCTCATAAGCTAGGAAATACAACAGACCGAATACTGGAATCGTCAAATACAAAAGTTCATATTGGCCAGCCATAATAGTAGCGAAGTTTCCTTGAAGCCAAGAAGAGACATTTTGAACCAATTGGAAGCAATAGGCCAAGAAACTGCTAATGGCACCGATGATATTACCGAACATCACCCCGGTCAAAGGGAGCATCATTGGATCTTTCTTTGGTAGAAATTGGCTTAAAAATAAAAAGAACAAAACACCTGCATAAGCAAACACAAATGCTGCGGTTGTCCGAATCAAGTTTGAAGCATTTGGCAGAAAAAGCATGACTAGCAAAATTCCTAAACGAGCACTATCAGATAACCCGATCGACTCTGATGCCACAAATTTATTTTGCATCATATGCTGCATGATTTTCCCACATAAACTAATGATTCCACCTGCAATGATCAAACTGATCGTCCGTGGGAGCCTAACTTTTACCAAAACAAGCCAATGATTCGGATCACCCTGCTGTAAACCACTTAATGATAATTCATGGGTACCTACCAGTAAAGAACAGCCCACAAGAAGAATCAAGATCAGCAGTAATCCGATTTTTTTCAACATGCCCCGCCCCTTCCTTATTGAGAATGATTCTCACTCTCTTTAATAGGGTACCGTATTTCACTTAAAATCACAAGAAGTTTTTTAAAAAAATCCCTTTACCAACGCAATTTCAGTGAAAACGAATCTGCGAAGGCAAGGGATTATGTGATATTTTTCTCTTATAAAAGACTGCGAGCACGTCTTTTTTTCTCAATGGAGTCTATTTAATCGCTTTAATCAAATAAATACTTGAGAAGGTTAGATTCAACTTCTGAGTTTCATTCAATAACAAATCATTCACACGTTTATTCGTTTCAATCTGTTGAAACCCCTGTGTAGTTCACACATGCTCATCCCAAGCTGGGTGTAGCTTTTCAGATAAAGGGTACTGTTGAGCTAACGTGTCCATCCAAGGAACATTCGTCTGCCAATAACAATCCTTTACCGAAAATCGTTCAGTCATAAAATGAGCATCGTCATATTTTACGAGTTTCTTCATCAAAAAGATAGCGATACCAGTTGGCATCGAAGTTCAGCACAACCCCACCTGTTTTTAATACGCGATACCTTTCATCGTGCCATCGCTATTTTCTTCCGAATAACGTCAATTCAAAAAAATAAACCTGCGATCATCGCAGGTTTATCAAGACTTACTATTTTACTTTAACAAGCCATCAAGGGCCAATTGATTCAAAAAGTGCAGTGGAAATGAGATGGTTGGATTGAAAAAATAATCCATTGTTGCTAACTGGTGCAAGGTCGTCTTGCTATTGATCAAGGTTGAGATCGTATTGATGATCTCCAAACTTCCACGATCACTCGTAATGATTTGTCCCCCCATGATCACTTTCGTTTGCTGATCAAAAATCAGTTTTAACGTTACTTCAAAATCCTCATCTGTCGCGAAAAATGTCCGAGAATGAAATGTTTGCGTCACTGAATCTACTTCAAAGCCGTAATACGGTGCCTCGGTCTCATTAATACCTGAACTGCTGACGAAATAGCCAAACAATTTACTGACGACGGTCCGTTGCATTTTTGGAAAAGGAATTTTCGTTGTTCCCCGTTCATTTGCCAATAAATTGGTGGCAGCAACGATCCCGGTGCGGTAAGCATTTGTTACTAAAGGAATATACAAGGAGCTATCCGAATGATTAAATGGGATCGAAACAAGATCCCCAATTGCATAAATCGCTGGGTCAGACGTTTGCAAATACTCATTTGTCGATACCGTGCCATCCAGATTTAATTTCAGAAAATCTTCTACTAGCGCAACATTTGGACGTGGATTGACAGCATAAACGACCACGTCAGCTTGAATTTTCGTTCCATTTGACAGCTCAATTCCTTGATAATCGCCTTTCTCATTTTTGATCGTATGAGCGACATTGCTGTTAAGATAGATCTGCAAATTTTTAGGAAAGCGTTCCATCAAAATTTTGGCAATTTCATGATCAAAATAACGGAACAACAGCGTATCCATGCGATCGATCAAATGAACGGCTTTTTGTTGTCCGCTTAAAGATTCCGCTAATTCAAACCCGATCAGACCAGCGCCGACGATCGCAACGGTTTGGGCATTCTCGATTTTTTCTAATGCTTGCTTTGATTGACCAATGGTTTTGTAGGTCGTTATATGTGCTTCGACATCTGAGGCAAACTCCGAACGGAAAGTACTCGATCCCATCGCCAAAATCAAGCCATCATAACTCACTTCATCTTCTTGCTGATAAGATTCCGTTGATGTGACAAAATGAACCGTTTGTTCTTGCGGAAAGATTTTTGTGACTTCACTGTTTAGCATCACATTGATTCCTTCTGAAAGAAGTTCACTGGCAGTTGCCGTTTTGGAATCTTCCAAACGCTGAATGTAACCTTCCAGTACTAAATTCAAACTGCTGGCAACATAACCAAGAACGCTTGATTTTTCTATAATTATCACATCGACTTTTGGGTCAACTTTTTTTAAATGACGGGCAGCAGCAATTCCTGCATGAGAGCCTCCAATAATCACTATTCTCATATCTTTTCCAACTCGCTTTCAAGGTTCTCATTTCGTATTTCATCCACGATTTGATGAAGCCGCTCTTCTTCAAATGGGGTTGCACCACCTGTTAAAATCAATCGTTTTTTATAACGATAGCCTTCCGAGATCTCAGAATGATCAACGATCAATAGATCATAGTCCTTCTCCTTCGTCCCATCGAAGTGAATATTCGGATAGCCAGCCAATTCTTTGATCAAAAAGCGCCGTAAAAAGCCACTGCGTAATCGTGATTGAGTCAGTAAAATCCCTACCGTAAATGCTTTTTCCTGTTTTACTTGAATCCATTGACGGATCAAAAGCAATTCATTGGTCAAATGCTGCTTTTTCTCAAGAGAAAAGGACTGGTTTACGTTTTTCTCCAACTGTTCGATTGCTTGCTGTGCCACTTCGATCAAGCTCTCATTCGCAACACTTTGCGGCTGAAATTCAGCAAAGGCAATAATGCCGCCATGAATATACAACGCTTGGATCGTCACACTCGTCAAGAAGACGCGTAATTCCGTAGAAGTTTCTGTAGTCTTTCTTTCACTATCACCAATGGCCTGCAGCAGCTCCCCATTTAACGCATCGATCTCTTGGAAGAAAAGTGATTTTTGCAAGGAGTCATCCAGTGAAGGGCGAATCAAGCCTTCAGCTAATAAAAATAAATAGAAATATACCGTTTCATAATCGCTCCAGGATACGGCAAAACGACTGAGATAGCGCCCTAATATATTCCGCAAAAGCTGGAACATCGCTTCATTTTCCAATGACTTCAACAATGGATACGAGGCTTCATGCTGTTGCGAGCCGCGATAATCAAAACGGGCTTCCATAATGCCTAACCAAAGCCCGACTTTCCAACGCTCTGCTTGACTAAACGTTGTCTGCAACTGTTTTTCAATGACTCGAATCAAATTGTTGATGGCTGGTGCATTCAAGCGAGCGATCAATTCTTCATTGGGATAACTTTGTGAAAAAAACTGATAATAGAAAAAGCGAATCTGTTTTTCATCCCCAATCAATTTTTTATTTTTTAATTGGATGTCGAATTCTTTCAATAACTGATTGATCGCTTTGAATCGACGAAACAATGAAGCTTCACTCAACATCAGTTCTAACATCATTTTCGTCGTTGACTCATCTCGATGAAAAAACAAATACGACAATATCTGAAAATCGATTGCTTCTGAAAGATACGCATAAAAAAATTGCTTCAGGGAAAAATCAAGAGGCAATACCAATTGCACTTGATCATTTTCTGAATAGATCAAAGCTGCGTCTTCATGGAAAGCAGCTAAATTTTGATGAAGATTTTGAAGTTCTTTTTGCAAAGTGGGCGCGGAAATGGATAACGTTTTTGCAAGTTTTTTATAAGAGACTTCTGAGCCATTCTGAAAAAAAACAGCCAAAATTTGAAAATGTACCTGCTGATTTTTTTCAAGCAGCTGCATCACATTCATTCTTGAACCTCCTTCACCTTTCACATACTAATTTCCCAATTAATGAGTCGTTTGTCAACTATAAAAATTGCCTGAATGTCTTTGAGTTCGATGGAAAAAGCGTTATTTATTGTTCCTAAAGCATAGGAATGGTAAAATTCTTGAGAAGAAAGGTGGTGAACTATGGGAAAACGAATGTTAGCATTTTTTCGAACGGATCGATTATTTTCGATTTCCCTGCTACTAGCACTTATTGTGTGTTTTTTCGGCACCTTCCGTTGGTCGTTTATTGACTTTAAAGTGATTTTATCACTGTTTGGATTAATGTTAGTAATCAATGGGTTAGAAGAAGCTGGTCTTTTACGAGCATTTGGACAAAAATTAGTGGAAAAAAGTCGCAATCTGCGTGACTTGATCCGCGCAATCGTCTTGCTAAGCTTCTTCAGTTCGATGTTTTTAACAAATGACGTGGCTATCTTAACTTTATTGCCCATCTATTTACTCTTAACGAGGAAAGAACAACAGCACACCAGTGTCTTATTAGGCGCTGTCTATTTGATCGTAGCAGCCAATTTAGGAAGCAGCCTGTTTCCATTTGGAAATCCGCAAAATCTATTTTTATTTTCTTACTATCAGATTTCGCTGCCACAATTCATGTGGACTACCGGCACCTTTGTGGGACTTTCATTACTATTACTCCTTGTTTCGATCCAGCTCATCCCAAAGACTCCATTGGAAATCGCCCTGCAAGAAGAACCCTTTGAAAAAAAGCCAGCGCTGCTTAATGCAGGATTATTTGTCCTTATGATTCTTGGTATTTTTAGTGTTCTCCCTATTTCAATCGTCGTGCTTGTCGTCGCAGCCGTGGTTTGGTTTAGCAATAAACGATTATTTGCAAAAGTTGATTATCGGTTACTACTTACCTTTCTCTGTTTCTTCTTGATCGTCGGGAATATTCAAGACCTATCTCTGGTCACCGATCACATTCGACCGTATTTTCAAGAAACGCATCGCGCTTTTTTAGGTAGTATTTTACTCTCCCAAGGAATATCTAACGTTCCAGCAGCAATTTTGATTGCTCCTTTCACCGATTTAGAAAAAGCCGTTCTTTTGGGCGTCAATGTTGGTGGTTTGGGTACATTGATTGCTTCTTTGGCAAATTTGATTGGGTACAAATTATTGAAACAAGCCAGACCAAAAGAAGCGAGAACGTTTCAAAAGCTGTTTTTTATCGTCAACATCGTTTTTTTACTGTTATTAGGCAGCATCGTATACCTTCTATTGTAGCAAATTCACTGTAAAACGAGATTCCAGCATAAGATGTTTCCAGTCAGCAGCCAAAAGAAGCCTAGCTCCTGTACCTGTTTCTTGATCTTATGTCAGAATCTCGTTTTTTTGATACCCATTGTGTGATTTTACTTAAGCTAAAAGAAGCTCAAAAGTGATTTTCGTTTGGCTTTCGACAGTCAATGCCTCACCAAAGACATGTTGAACCATTTGTTGCCGTTGTTTCAATGAATACTCCTCCTCAAAATAAAGATGAAATATTTCTTGATCGATCTCTTCCTTCAAAATATACTCGAATTGCCGACTCTGCCAATCGATCGCTTCTTCTGAAAACCACTTCTTGTACAAAGTGTTTAAGTTCAGGTCATTCTTCGCTGAAAGATTTTTTTCATAAGGCTGAAACACGTTTTCTTCTTCTGCGATCATTCTTAGAATAATCAATTGATGGGCCTTTTTTTGAAACTGAAGCAATGCTTCTTTGTCTCTGACTGCTGGATTCATTGCCATAAAAATACAGGGCCAGTGCTGGTCTGCAGATAAAAAGTCTTTTTGGCTCTGCTGAACCAGATGGAGCTTGTTCATCGGATCTTCCGTCGTTTCTTCAATGATTTTTAACATTTCTTTTGAAAAATCAATTGCGTAATACTCATCTACATAAGGATAAAATGCTGAAATGTAGCGGCCAGTCCCCGCAGCAAAGTCAACGAAGGCCGATATCGGGAACACTTTCTGCTCCACCAAAAAAGCTGCTACCTCTTCGGCAATTTTCAATTGAGATTCTCTTTGAATCTGTGCATATTCTTGGGCAAATTCATCCCAAAACAGCATCGCTTCCTCTTCTTCCATCTAGCGGACGCCTCCAGTGATCACTGTCTTTCCTTTTGTTCCTTGCTCAACCGCTTTTGTAGCGAGCTTTAAGGTCTCGATCGTAATTCCTCCATCAAACGTTTGGACCGCAGTCGTATGGATCTTTTTGTCAGCGAGTAACGAGGCGATCCGTTGCAAAATGCTCCCTTGTGTTTCAATCATCAACTGAGCATCTGTTTTTGCGAACATATACTCCCAATAAAAATCGATGCCGAGGTTTTTATATGGATTTAAATCTAGCGCTTCTTTCGTATTCACGATCATTCCGACTTTGCCAAACGGCAAGATTGCTTTCGTTAATTGTGGCAAATAGGCCGAGGCGTCATAAAAAATTGCAACGGCTGAAAAAGGCTCAGTGATTTGTTCAGCTAACGGCAAGCGATGATTAAGTACTTGATCCACTTGATTGTTTTTAAGCCACTGATCGTTCTTAGGACTCGCAGTGCCATAGACTGTCAATCCTGCCCATTTTGCTAGTTGCGCCGCAATTGAGCCAACACCACCGCTGGCATTGACCAATAAAATCGATCCTTCATTCGCGTTTTCTTCAGGCACGTACCCAAATTTTTCAAAAAGCAATTCCCACGCTGTAATACTCGTTAATGGCATAGCTGCAAGATCGCCATCAGAAAAGCCGGCTGGTGCCTTTGCTGCGATCCGAGAATCAACTGTTTGGAACCTTTGATTCGCACCAGGTCGTTGTGTGGTTCCAGCATAAAACACCCGATCACCAACGGCAAAGCCATTAACTGCTGAGCCGATTTCTTTAACGATCCCAACGGCGTCATACCCTTGGATCTGGAACGCTTCACTTAAAGCAGTCATCTGCCGTCTTTTTGTATCGATTGGATTGACCGAAACTGCCTGTACTTCCACCAATAAATCATTTGCTTGGCAATTGGGTACCGGAATTTCCTTTTCAATAAATACATTTGACTCATCTAAAGATCGTCCTTCATAAAAACCTAGTGCTTTGTTTTTCATCATACTGCTCCTTCCAAAAAAAGTGCTGAATAGTTATAAAAACCATTCTAGCACTTTTAATGAATTTAGAACATTTATTCTTCACCTTCCACGACAAGCGGAACCAAAAATGGATAGCTTGTGAAGAAATCTAATAAGGATCGCTTCCATTGATCTGAATCAATCGTTAGTAAAGTGGACTCTGTATACAAATGGATCGTCAATCGTTGATTTTTATCAAGTAAAACAAGAATTTCGCCTTTGTTTTCTGTGATAAAATCATATTGCTGATTCTCCATTGTAATAATGAAAATTTGATCGAGAACTTCTGCTGCAACAGCAAAGTCCGTCTCCATATCGACAGCCAATGTTTGGGTATTGTCGATCAAGCTTGGTGAAACCGTAAAGCCTAATTCTTTTAAATGCGCCAATACCAAGTTGACATCATAATTAAAGAGCGAAAGCTGATTGACCGAGAAAATATTCTCCGCATGCCATTGACTGATTAAATGCAATATCTGTTCATCATTGACAACCACCGACTGGGAGTTTGAATTGATAGTCAACAATGGCAAATAATTAGATTGATACGTAGAATTGACTGGATTAAGTTTGAAACTAAACTCGAGCTCCTTTGTTTCTGTTAAACGAAAACGGACATTGAAATGCTTTGTCTTCCATGTGTCATAGTTATCAGTAGCAGTTAAATGAATCGTTTTTAATGGTTTCAAGAATTCATAGGCATAGTATTCAAGCAATGTCTTTTTGGCGATCACCGAAATATCTTGATCTGTTAAAATCAACTGGCGGTAATGAGCAAGTAATCCAGAAAAATCAGCTTCCATAATTGATTTTCTCAATTTTAAATCAGCTAGTTCGTTTTCGGCTTGCTCAATAAGCGATTCGATTCGTTGGTGATCTTGCGCTTTTACAGCATAATAATCATCTTCGTAGTCAGTTTCTTCTTTTGCTGAATCAAAAGAATCATCCACTACATTTCCACTATCTTCTACTAAAGGACCGTCATTCACTAAGTCCGTCGCATTTGTTGATACGTTTTCCTCGACTTCATTAACTCCTTCTGTTTGGACCTCTAGAGTCGGTTCCTGCTCCAGCAGCTGTGATTCCTCAGGATTCGTCTGCGTTTCTTTCGTCAACTTCAGTCAGCTCCTTTCCAGTATAGTGAGCTAAGAAAGCCATTATTTTTGCCGTAAATTCATCAAATGATCCAAAAAAGGTATCAATTTGACGGAATTCTTTTTCCACGATTGCTTTCTTTAAGCGCAATGTTTGGTATTGCTGTTGCAGACGCTCTTTTTCAGCAAAAACCTCTTCGTCATTATTTGAATATCTTTCCCATTCCCGACGTTTGGCTTCTAATGCTTTTCGCTCAGAAGTCAACTGCTCTAGTTCTTCATCGATTTTTGTCCGATTGAAAAAGCCCTTTGACTCACTCAATTCATTTACAGATGCCGTAAGCTTATCGATCTGATTTTGGATTTCCTTTACTTCTGATAGGGCAGTGATCCGTTTGGCTTCCAGCTTATCCATTTGTTGTTCGATGGCTGTCAGCATCTCACGATCGCCTCGTTGAAACTTCTCCCATTCTTCGTCTATCTCAGGGATAACAAAAATTTCTGGAATGCTCGCATCGATACCAATCGTCGCTCGCTCATGATAATAGGTCCCTAACTTATAGTAATGCACGGTAGGAGATATTTTGGCACAATGCATCATGAAAGGAAATGTTTGGGTGAAGTTATCATGGAACTTTCTTGATAGTAATTCGTCAATCTCATGATTTTGATTTGATGTTTCTTTTATCTGTTTATGCAATCGACCATTATATATACGATAAATTTCAGGAATATCCTCTTTTTCGATCGCTACTTCAAAATCTTGCA
>NZ_JBIOMF010000001.1:1890000-2395000 GCF_051711265.1 Enterococcus sp. DIV0970a
CTCAATTCCGAGGCTAGCCCTAAAGCTATTTCGGAGAGAACCAGCTATCTCCAAGTTCGTTTGGAATTTCTCCGCTACCCACACCTCATCCCCGCACTTTTCAACGTACGTGGGTTCGGTCCTCCAGTGCGTTTTACCGCACCTTCAACCTGGACATGGGTAGATCACATGGTTTCGGGTCTACGACAACATACTCATTCGCCCTATTCAGACTCGCTTTCGCTACGGCTCCGTCTCTTCAACTTAACCTCGCATGCTATCGTAACTCGCCGGTTCATTCTACAAAAGGCACGCTATCACCCATTAACGGGCTCTAACTTGTTGTAGGCACACGGTTTCAGGATCTATTTCACTCCCCTTCCGGGGTGCTTTTCACCTTTCCCTCACGGTACTGGTTCACTATCGGTCACTAGGGAGTATTTAGCCTTGGGAGATGGTCCTCCCGGATTCCGACGGAATTCCTCGTGTTCCGCCGTACTCAGGATCCTCCTAGGTGTTATCCAAATTTCGCCTACGGGGTTTTTACCCTCTTTGACATACTTTTCCAAGTATTTCGACTATCTGAATAGACTACCATATCGGAGTCCTACAACCCCAACAAGCAAGCTTGTTGGTTTGGGCTTTTCCCGTTTCGCTCGCCGCTACTCAGGGAATCGAATTTTCTTTCTCTTCCTGCAGGTACTTAGATGTTTCAGTTCTCTGCGTCTACCTCGACTGCGCTATGTATTCACGCAGACGTAACATCCTATAAAAGATGCTGGGTTCCCCCATTCGGAAATCTCTGGATCATAGCTTACTTACAGCTCCCCAAAGCATATCGGTGTTAGTCCCGTCCTTCATCGGCTCCTAGTGCCAAGGCATCCACCGTGCGCCCTTATTCACTTAACCTTTGACCTTTCGGTCGGTTTTGAGTACTTCTTCTAGCGATAGAAGGTTGCTCAAGAAAATAAGCGTTGAACTTATTAAAAAACTCTTTTAACATTTCAACTCGGTGTGTGTTACTTGTTTTGATTATTTCTTCGATATCCAGTTTTCAATGAACAAATTTTGTTTGAGAGTAAACCTCTCAAAACTGAACAAAGGCAAACGATGTGTAGTCTTCCGAAATATTCCTTAGAAAGGAGGTGATCCAGCCGCACCTTCCGATACGGCTACCTTGTTACGACTTCACCCCAATCATCTATCCCACCTTAGGCGGCTGGCTCCAAAAAGGTTACCTCACCGACTTCGGGTGTTACAAACTCTCGTGGTGTGACGGGCGGTGTGTACAAGGCCCGGGAACGTATTCACCGCGGCGTGCTGATCCGCGATTACTAGCGATTCCGGCTTCATGTAGGCGAGTTGCAGCCTACAATCCGAACTGAGAGAAGCTTTAAGAGATTAGCTTAGCCTCGCGACTTCGCAACTCGTTGTACTTCCCATTGTAGCACGTGTGTAGCCCAGGTCATAAGGGGCATGATGATTTGACGTCATCCCCACCTTCCTCCGGTTTGTCACCGGCAGTCTCGCTAGAGTGCCCAACTAAATGATGGCAACTAACAATAAGGGTTGCGCTCGTTGCGGGACTTAACCCAACATCTCACGACACGAGCTGACGACAACCATGCACCACCTGTCACTTTGCCCCCGAAGGGGAAGCTCTATCTCTAGAGTGGTCAAAGGATGTCAAGACCTGGTAAGGTTCTTCGCGTTGCTTCGAATTAAACCACATGCTCCACCGCTTGTGCGGGCCCCCGTCAATTCCTTTGAGTTTCAACCTTGCGGTCGTACTCCCCAGGCGGAGTGCTTAATGCGTTTGCTGCAGCACTGAAGGGCGGAAACCCTCCAACACTTAGCACTCATCGTTTACGGCGTGGACTACCAGGGTATCTAATCCTGTTCGCTCCCCACGCTTTCGAGCCTCAGCGTCAGTTACAGACCAGAGAGCCGCCTTCGCCACTGGTGTTCCTCCATATATCTACGCATTTCACCGCTACACATGGAATTCCACTCTCCTCTTCTGCACTCAAGTCTCCCAGTTTCCAATGACCCTCCCCGGTTGAGCCGGGGGCTTTCACATCAGACTTAAGAAACCGCCTGCGCTCGCTTTACGCCCAATAAATCCGGACAACGCTTGCCACCTACGTATTACCGCGGCTGCTGGCACGTAGTTAGCCGTGGCTTTCTGGTTAGATACCGTCAAGGGATGAACATTTTACTCTCATCCTTGTTCTTCTCTAACAACAGAGTTTTACGATCCGAAAACCTTCTTCACTCACGCGGCGTTGCTCGGTCAGACTTTCGTCCATTGCCGAAGATTCCCTACTGCTGCCTCCCGTAGGAGTCTGGGCCGTGTCTCAGTCCCAGTGTGGCCGATCACCCTCTCAGGTCGGCTATGCATCGTTGCCTTGGTGAGCCGTTACCTCACCAACTAGCTAATGCACCGCGGGTCCATCCATCAGTGACGCAAAAGCGCCTTTCAACTTTCTTCCATGCGGAAAATAGTGTTATACGGTATTAGCACCTGTTTCCAAGTGTTATCCCCTTCTGATGGGCAGGTTACCCACGTGTTACTCACCCGTTCGCCACTCTTTTTCTTTCGGTGGAGCAAGCTCCGGTGAAAGAAAAAGCGTTCGACTTGCATGTATTAGGCACGCCGCCAGCGTTCGTCCTGAGCCAGGATCAAACTCTCATAATGATTTGTTTGAATGACCATACGGTCATTAAGCTCATAAAAATTAACTTTGCTAGCTATTGCTTGCATGTATTTGTTTCAATAAATTGAAACGTCCTACACATTGGTTCGTTTGCTTGCTTTGTTCAGTTTTCAAAGGTCTACCGTGCTGCGTTAGCAACTTTTATATCATATCAGAGCGACGTTTGATTGTCAACTCTTTTTTAAAAGTTTTTTTCGCTCGTTGTTTTTCAACTTCGTAGCGGCTGTCTCAGCGACTTAATTATAATAACAAATGATTTGTTATTTGTCAACAACTTTTTTCAATTAATTTTGTTGATGTATCAACATTGATTAACTGTTTTATTATTGCGACTTTGTTATAATATCATCTGTTTTATTTTTGGTCAAGTCTTTTTTGAAGATTTTTCAACTGTTGTTTTGACCCGCTGACTCAATTGCCAACGTTGAATACTTTATCATTCTATGAATGAAAGAGCAAGCTTTTTTTCTGAAATTTTTCCAATTAACAAAAACAAAGAAAAAAACTACCCAAAAGGTAGTTTAATCAATATCGATCGTACGGAAACGGATTTGATTTTGATCGTCTCGTTTTAAGGTTGTTTCTTCTTTCAAATAAGAGAACTTCTTCTCATCGATCGCTGGATTTTCAAGCATTTCTTCATAACCTGCAAAAATATCATGGATGTATTTTTTATAAGCTTTTTTCTTTTTGATTCTTTTCTTCATTTGGCACCGTCCTTTACGTGCTTATCTTAGCAAGCCGAAAGGATTCTGACAACCATTATCCACATTTTCATACCAAAAATTCACTTTGACACACCTTTTCCATTCTTTCAGCCAAGTGACAAGAATGGAAAAAGAATGTTTAGTTTGTGATCAAACGTTTTTGAAAAGCCAATCGCTCTCCATTCGGAAAAGGAAATGTTACCTCTCCTTTATATTGATAGCCAGCTGCTTGTATATTCTTTTGCATCCCAATATTGGCTTTATACGTATCGATACGCAAATCAACGATTCCTTGCTCTAATGCAACCACTTCAAGAGCTTGCAGCAATTTGGCACTTAACTTTTGCCCTTTAAAATGAGAACTGACAACGACGCGATGAATGGATAGATACGGACCGTTTCCATCCCACCCTGCGCCGGTAATTGCGTTGTAGACAGGATCATCACCAGAAACCAGTGCCGCAGACGCTGCAATTTTCCCATCTTTCACTAACACATAGCTTTCACCTTTTGCAATATCTTCTTTGATTTGAGTTTCTTTTGGGCCATAGCCATTTTGCCATTGTGGTGATCCTTGAGCTTTTAAAAAAGCAATTCCTTCCTCAATCAGCGCCATTAACTCCGTTAAATCGCCCTCAGTTGTTTTACGAAATTCCTCCATTTAACCCCACCTTTCTTCTATGACTTTCTTCTATAAAAAGAAACAGAGGATGATAGACAGTCGTCAATAGTCGTTTTAATCAATCGTTTTTAGTTTGCCTTGAAATTCACTGATTGATTGATATCCTTTTTCTTTCATGATCGTTTCTAACTCTTTCGTCAATCGTTCAAAGATCGCCGGCCCTTCTTTTTGCAACTCTGTGCCGATCTGCAACATAGAGGCACCACACAACAAATGCTCATACGCATCTTGACCATTACGAATCCCACCTGTACCAATAATTTTGATTTCTGGCTTGAGACGTGTATAGAAAGCCCGCACATTGGCTAATGCCGTTGGTTTCACATATTCGCCTCCGAGACCACCAAAACCACCTTTTGGTTTGATGACTACCGAGTCAGTAGCAGGATCGATGAATAAAGCATTCCCAATACTATTGATTGAATTGATGTAGGTTAACGGATACTTGTTTAATATCTTAGCCATCTCATCAAAGTGAGCCAAATCAAAGTATGGCGGCAATTTGACACCTAAAGGTTTTGTGAAAAAACCAAAAACTGTTTCAAGAATTTGATCGGTCAAAGGAAAATCATAGGCAACTTGTGGTTTTCCTGGCACGTTTGGACAAGAAAGATTCAACTCAGTGATTCCTTCAAAATCACTTTCTTGGATCTTCTTCAATAACTCAATGTTTTCAGCCACACTCATACCAGCGACAGAGAAAAAGAAAGGCGCTTGCTGAGTCATTTCCTGCTGTTTTTTGATGGCATAATCTAAGTAGTAGTCCACCCCTAGATTTGGTAATCCCATCGAATTGATGCTTCCTAAGGGTAAATCGGTATAACGTGGTTCTGGATTTCCGGCACGTGCTTCTAGCGTTGCACTCTTTGTGACAAATGATCCAGCTGCTGATACCGCTAATTCATCTAATTCCTCGATCGTCATACAATGGACCCCTGAGGCGTTCATAAACGGATTTTCATATGTATATTTCCCAAAATTCGTAGCTAACATTGATTCATTCCTCCAATCTTTTCAACTAGTTTACCGTTTCATTTCTGAAAATGCAACGGTGTCTTTGATTGGGACAGGTTTTAGAAGGAGCAACCTATTTAATCACTGTAGCAAATAAAAAAACCATATCCATAGCAGCTTGTTAAAGCTTGCTGAATAAATATGGTTTTTGAAAACAATCTGTTTGTGCTGTAATCAAATGTTTAGTTTTTAGAGCATGATCATGATTTTATTTAAGCTTTCACTTCTATTTACCGCTAAATCAAATGCTCTTTGAAGATATTCTAACGGAAAGCGATGGGAAATCATATGACTGGCACTCAAGCGTCCGCTTTCTAAAAAGGTGATTGAATCAAACCATTCTTTGCCTGGGAAAGGCGTAGAATAGCTATTCCAAAAACCCTTAATGGTTAATTCACTGCGAAAGATTTTTTCAAATGCCCGTTGCTTAATCAACACATCAGAATAAGTGATCCCTTGAAATCCAATTTTCCCGCCTTTTTTTGTCACTAAGAGACATTGTTCTTCGGTTATTTTAGTACCTGCACATTCCATTGCAATATCTACGACTAAACCATCCGTTATCCGAGAAATCTCGTTTTCAAGGTCTTGAACACTAGGATCGATCGTATCGGTGACACCTAAATCTAAGGCTTGTTCCAGTTTCTCTGATTGAATATCAATGCCAATGATCGTTTTCACACCCGTAATTTTTAACCATTGGATCGTCAGCAACCCAATCGTTCCTAACCCAAAACGGCAACGACTTTGTCACTTGAAAGAGAAAATGTTTGTGAAAAACCAAGAACGATTTTTCCTTTTTGCAATTATTTCTGAAGTCACGTAAAAAACAAAAATCCTCGTAACAATGAGTCACGAGGTTTTGGTGAAGAAATCTATTCTATTTATGAGTATTTAAAAACTATCCGTAGCTCATCACTTCCGCCAATAAAACGAATGGGTGAACTAAATTAAGCCATTCCTCGCAGGAAATTTCCTTCGGTTTTGGTTTTATTTATGCGACCTCATAAGTAGAAATTCTCAAGTGTTACTCGATGATACTTGCGTTTTCCATCGAAAGCGTACAATTCAAATCATTTCAAATGATAAGACACTTGAATAGGAGTTTTTTAATTGACTGTTCAACTTTTTTTGAAATTGAAAACGAATAAACACATACTATATACATACAAATTTTTTACCTATCAAGTGAATTAAACCTTTTTCTTTGATACCTCAACACCCCAGTATCTCCGATGACGTATAATTTGTATTTTCCATACCCTACTTTAAATTGTAATCTTTCGCCACTTGCGATTTCAAATAAAAGATAATAGGTAATGGATTGATTCGTAAAGCCGTTTGCAGCAATATTCGTGCTACTAGTCATTCGTTTGTCTACTAGCTTGGCAAGTACTGCCACTTCTGGCGTAGATTGATCCTTTAAGAATTCGACAATATGATATAAGATAACTGCGACGAAAATAAAAGCAAATAAAGTAAATAGAAAATCCACAAAACACACTCCTTTTTGTTTTTATGATCAAGGGAATCAACCAAATCATTTTTACAACTTAACTATAATTATACATTAATTAAATTAATTAATCTCGAATCTCTAATAAAAATATGTAACTCGCTAAATGATTGACCGAAACTGTAGTTTGGCTATCGTTTTCCTATATGTATGGTTGCATAGAACACATTTGTATATCTGTTAACCAAGAGTCAGTTGATAGGATGAAATCACATGACCTTTGAAAAAGCATTCCTAGAATCATCCTTCTTCATTCTACATTGACTTCTTAAGGAAAATTCATCGTATCCCAAAGTCTCTGACTAAATTCAGTAACTTTTATTTAGACATGTTTTCTGGGATGCACCTTAAGGTTATCAATGTGGATGAATAAGAATTTAATCTGTGCTCTCTTTTTGTCAAAATGATCGAAGGTTTATAGAAAGTATTACTATTTCGGCAAAGTTAAATACTAACTCACTTTGAGTTGTCATATGAATGGAAAATACTTTGAGCTTTCAGGTTTAAAAATATATGATTTTCTTTAATGCTTTTAGTAAAAAAGCATAACTTTTTCACCAAGTAACTGTTTATTTAAGAAAGTATTCTATAAAAAAACTCTTCTACCAACTTTTTCAAAGTTAATAAAAGAGTTCTGTGTTTATATCCTCATTTTGCCAACTGTCCGACACCTAAGAAAACAGCTTGTTCCATCTAGTTAACAAATATGAAACAACTTTCTATGATTGAAAATCCTTAACGAATCCCCAAAGCAATCCGTGCATAACGACTCATTTTATCGGTCGTCCAAGCGGGATACCAGACTAATTTTACCTCTGGATTTTTGACTTCTGGAATATCGCTTAGTGCTTCGTGTATCGATTCAGTCAATACGTCGGCTAAGGGACAGCCCATTGTTGTTAAGGTCATTTTGATTACGGTATTGCCTGTTTCTGCATCAAATTCGACTTCATAAACTAAGCCTAGATTCACTATATCAATCCCCAACTCAGGGTCAATCACGGTTTCCAAGGCAGCCAAGACACGCTCTTTGATTGCTTCTGCTTCTACTTCAGTATATGCCACGGTTGAAGACCTCCTTTAATTCTTGTTTCAAATAATACCTTCTTTTGCAAGATTTGTAAATGGACGATCCTTGATTATGGCCGGCTTTTCTTGTGTATTTTCAGTTCTGGGAAGACCCCTGTCGTTTTAAAGGTCCGTTGTTCATCATCTGTCGCAAAACGGCCTGTAATCGATTGGGTCGGCACAAAATTAATAAACGCATTGCCGTCAGCTTCTAAAACGGCTTGTTCTAAATCGTAGATCTCGTAGCGCGTCACGACCATCATGATCATATTGCCAGGTACGCCTGAATACCCTCCGACTGAGGGGAACAAAGTCATGCCGCGAAACACATGCTTAGAAATATTTTTCCCAACAGCTTCCGCATTGGTCGTAATAATCATTGCCGTTACCTTTTGATGACTTGTGTGCAGCATGTCCACAACGTAGCTCATCGCGAAAATCGAAATGATCGTGTACAAGGCACTTTCCCAAGAAAAGACGAAACCTGAGACCATGACAATGATGCCGTTTAAAATAAACATATATTTACCGACTGTTTTTCCAGTCGTTTTTGATAATATCAACGAAAGGATATCCATTCCGCCGGTGGTAAAACCCATTTTCAGTGAAAACGCAACGCCGACGCCCAACAGTACGCCACCTAGCAAAGCGTTAACCAAAATATTGTCAGTGATCGCTCCTTGCGGAAGGATCATCGTTAAGACGGAAACGACAACGACATTGATAAAGCTCAATAGTGTCGATGATTTCCCGAGTTTGATGAACCCGAGAACAAAGATAGGCAAGTTTAAGAGGAAAATAAACAGCCCTGTACTAAGGTGAACGCCAAAATGTTCCAAGGCAAGTGCCACGATCAATTGGGCGACCCCGTTCATCCCAGCAGAAAGAACGTTTGCGGGAATCAAAAAGAAATTTAAAGCAATGGCTGCAGTAATACCTGACAGCAAAATAACCCCTATTTTTTTCAATCGTTCTGATTGTTCGTGCTTCGTTAATAACTTACTCACAATGATCTAGCTCCTTCACTAAAAATCTCCTTCCAAAGAATAGCAGTTTGTGTGAAAAAATGAAACAATTATTTGCAAAAATTTACTTTTCATTCCCGCATCGTTCGCCTCCATGTTAAAATCATAGGTAAGAGATGAGAGGAGTGATTGATTTTGGCAAAAGAAGCAAGTTTTGATGTCGTATCTGAGATCAACACAGAAGAAGTGAAAAACGCCATTCAACAGGCGGAAAAAGAATTGAAAAACCGATTTGATTTTAAAGGCTCCACGGTAGAAATCAAGATGACTGAGGGCAAACTGACGATCGTTGGAGATGACGAATTTAAGTTGGAGCAAATCAAAGATGTGCTCTTTGCGAAGCTGATCAAACGGAATGTACCAACGAAAAATATTCAATTTGGCGAAACGGAGCATGCCTTGGGGGCAAAAGCTCGTCAAACGGCAGAATTGATCAATGGCATCGATAAAGAAAACGCAAAAAAAATAACGACAGCGATCAAAAACGCCAAGCTAAAAGTTAAAACCCAAATTCAAGACAATCAAATTCGGGTAACAGGCAAAAGTCGTGACGATCTGCAAGAGGTGATCCAATTGTTGCGTAAACTGCCCCTGACGATCGATTTACAATTTACAAATTATCGCTAATCAAAAAAACTAGAACAGAGTCTAACGTGATGGTTAGGCAAAATCAGCTTTATCTACTGATTTTGCGCAACCGCTCTTGAAAGCTCTGCTTCTAGTTTTTTTCTTGCCAAAAATGAGTCAATGCCTTTGATAACTCTTGCGGCCGACGAATCTGCAAGGCATGCTGCCAATGTAGTGGGAAAAGTTCTTGGTAACGCGGTGTCCGAAAGCGCTGATCCAGCAATAACACCACGCCACGATCGCTGACATCCCGAATCACTCGACCGGCTGCTTGCAGGACTTTATTCATCCCTGGCAGCTGATAGGCATACGCAAAGCCAGCTGCCTTTTTCTCATCGTAATATTCCCGAATCAATTCTTGCTCGTGATTGATTTGCGGCAGTCCGACTCCTACCACTGCTGCACCGATCAAGCGATCGCCTTTTAGGTCGATCCCTTCAGAAAAAATTCCTCCAAGGACACAAAATGCCACCAAAGTTTTTGGTTGACTCTTTGGTTCGTCTTGACTTTTATCCAGCAAGGATGATTGTTGCGAGTCAAAAGATTGAAACTGCGCAAGAAACGCCTCGCGCTCTGCTTCGTTCATAGCAGTCCCCTGAATCAAGACCTCCACCTCTGGCGCCTGTTGAGAAAATGCTGCCGCCACCTCATCCAAATAACGATAAGATGGGAAAAAGACCATATAGTTTCCCGCTTTCGCTGCCGTCATTTTCTGGATCGCATCAACGATCGCAGGAATGCTGGCTTCACGTTGGCGATATGTCGTTTGGATATAGTCCGCAATAAAAATCCCCTGATTTTTCGGATCAAAAGGACTTGGCAAGCGATAGCGCAAAGCTTCATCGCCGCCACCTAATACTTCTTGATAATACGACAAAGGGGTAAAGCTCGCAGAAAACAACAGGCTGGCCTTGCCCTTATCTAACACGGATTCCAAAAACGGCGCTGGTTCGATGCAAAATTGCCGTAGTTTGATATCATAGCGGTCGATCTCCACCGTCGTTTCGTAGTGATCATCATAAAATTCACTGATCTTCAAATAATGGTTAGCTTCAAAATACACTTGCAGCACTTCTTCTTGCAATTCATGCTCAGGATTTGCCGGCAACCATTCCTTCATCAATTCAGCTAATTTGTATAGCTGATTGACCATTGTTTCATGGGGAGCTGCTTGATGGTGGTATGACCATCCTTCCTCTTTTGCTAATTGGGCTAAAGCCGCAAATTCTTTATCAACTCTGTTTAGTGCGCGTTTTAATTTCTGTTGATCCTTCGGCAGCTTCTTCTTTAATTCCTTAAATGGCTGTCGGGAGATCGTTGCAGAATACATTTCTTTCGAACGATTAACTAAGTTATGGGCTTCATCCACTAAAAAGAAATACTCTTCGTCAGGCTCTTCAAAAAATCTCCGTAAATAAACGGTTGGATCAAACAAATAATTATAATCACCAATAATGACATCGCAAAAGACACTGACATCCAGTGAAAGCTCAAAGGGACAAACCGTATGCTTCATTCCATAAGTCTCGATCACTTCTCGGGTTATTTGGTTTTCGTGATGCAACAGATCCCACAATGCTTCGTTGATTCGATTGTAATAACCTTGTGCATAAGGACAATGCTCTGGCGTACAATTTCGTTCATCCAGAAAGCAAATTTTATCTTTGGCAGTGATCGTGACACTCTTGGTTTCACTACCGTTGTCTGCTAACTTGCTCAACGCATCTTCAGCCACTTGTCTGGTGATCGTCTTCGCCGTCAGATAAAAGACCCGATCTGCCCCTTCTTCCCCGAGAACTTTTAATGCGGGAAACAGCGTTGACATGGTTTTTCCAGTTCCCGTTGGCGCTTCCGCAAAAAGTCGCTTGCCATTTTTTAGTGTTTTATACGCCGCTGCTGCTAACTCTCGCTGCCCTTTGCGAAAGGTTTCAAAGGGAAAAGACAGCAGCTGCAAAGACGTATTGCGGACACGGCGCCAATTCTCTTGAAAAACTAACCATTTATGATATTCCTGAAGTAATTCTTCATAAAAAACAGCTAATTCTGAGAACTGAAATGTTCTTCTCGTACGGGTGGTCAGCTTTTCAGTGGTTTGATAATAAGTCAATTGTACGGCGATCCGATCGATGGGTCTCCTCGGATCATTTTCTCCATCAGCAGTAGCTTCTGCTTCTGGTTTCTCTTGTTTTTCACTGTCATTAAGCGCTGCTTGTTCATTTTCTTGTAGTAAAAACAAATAAGCATAAACCATTCCCTGGGCAAAAAACAAATCGATTTGATCTTCAGGGATATCTTCGAAAGCTGGTTCTGAAGTTTTGATCTCATCGATCACCCAAGAATTAACAGCTGCATCAAAAAAGAGACCATCGGCACGTCCTTCGACAGTGATCGAATCTTTCTCAATTTGGCTTTCTCGTTTGAAAAAGACTTCTTTTTGATACGCATCCCCAGCCTCTTTTTGTAGTTGGCGATGGATACGGGCGCCTTCTTGTGCGGTATGATTACTGACTTTGCGGCTATCAATATCGCCTCTGCGCAAAATAAATTCTACGATTTTTCTAACCGCAACTTTTCCTTTATACACGTGTTCACCTTCTCGTTTGCCATTATAGCGGATAGATCACTTTTGGAAAAGCGAACAGAAACAGCTTTTCATCCTCTGCGGAGAGTATCCTATCCAAACAGGTTTGATCTCTAAAAAAACCACTTGCGGCAAAATGCTTACTCATCAGGTAATCAACGCCATTTCCACTTCCAGAAAATGGGTTTGACGAAAGGTTAACAAAAAAACCTACTCTACTCACCTAAGCAAGTAAAGCAGGAATATTTTTTAAGAAAATTTATTGATCGACCTGAATGTCATAGCTGACGCCATTTTGATCATAGGCCTTCTGATTGTCGGGATCTAAGGTGAACTCAAAGGTTCGCCCATCTGCCATGATCGTCAAACGTTTTCCTTCGACGATGTATGAGGCATCTTGATAGGTGATCTCATAAATTTGATAAGGATCGTTGGACAACTGTACCTCTGAATGGGAAAAATGACGCTGAAAATCACTTTCGATTTGTCCTTCATACAAGGCAACATCGCTAGCGCTGGCTGAACTATCTTCTAAGTCTGCCATCGGCAAATACTGCTTAACGATCGTCAACTCATTCTCATGGAAATCATAAACCCCTTGACTTTGCGGAAAGATGACACTCTCATCTTGGATCAACATCAAATCAAGGTCGCCATTTTCAACTGCTTTGGAGGCGGAAGTAACGGTTTCAGAAACTTCTTTCGAATCATCGATGGATAGCTCTTCCTCACCACAGCTCGCTAAAAGAAGCACAGCAAAGCATACAGTGAAAAAGAATTGGAGCGATTTTTTCATAAAAAACACCTTCTTACAAAAAGTTGATGTATACCAATCAAAACGAACACAAGGTCCTGAACACTTACTTTCCCCGAACTTAGTCACGACGAATGTTTCTGCTGCAGGAAAAAATTAGACCAGTTTCAAACGAAACACGCGCTTTCTTATTTTAATTAGTATAACAGCAGTTTTTTGCTAATGCGGTTTCTTAGAAAAATTTTCGAATTCCCACAATAATTCTGAGCTTTTCTCTCATCAAACTATTGGTTAGCCTTATCACCTTGCCTGCCATAGGGTGGTCACAGCATCTTCACGAAATAAAGCCTATCCGTGCCAAGTACAGGTGTGTCAGAAAGCACAGCAAATTGTTCGAAGCCGACTGCTTGATAGAACTGTGGCGCTTGGTAGTCTTGGGTGGTAACTGTCACGGAACGACACCCCGCTTTTTTACCGTGATCGAAAAGTGCTTCCATCAATTGTTTCCCCCCCCCTTGATTCTGATGGTTTGGATCAACTGCAAACAATTGAATATGAATCGTATTACCTGTCCGTTTCCCAATCAACCCACCAAGTTGATCGTGATTGTCAAAAAATGCAAATGAAAGCTGCTCTTGATCGGAAAAGGCACTCACTGCCTCTGTTTTTTTCGTTGAATAATTGAGCCATTGACAGATCGCCTGACGATTGTCTTCTGTGTTCATCGTTTCTATCATTAATTTTTCACTCCTAAAAACCTTTCTTTGTTTCCTCTTATACTTTAAGCTATACTTATAGTCAGACACAAGTATTTGTGATCCTAGGAGGTTTTAGCATGAAAATCATTGGTTTAGTGACAGGACCCGTTCAAGAAAATTGTTACCTTATTTGGAAAGAAGATTATTTGTTGATTATTGATCCTGGAGCAGAAGCAGCGAGATTGATCGCTGAGATCGAAAAAACAGGCGCAAAACCAGCAGCGATTTTATTGACCCACACTCATTATGACCATATCGGCGCAGTTGACCATTTGCGGGATTATTATCAGATCCCCGTTTACGTTAGTCCACTTGAGCAAGAATGGCTAAGTGATCCTATGAAAAACCTTTCTGGTCGTCATCCTGAATTAGGAACCATCACCGCACGTCCAGCAGAATTCGAGCTTGAATTGAAAGAGTACGAGATAGCTGGCATGTCCTTTAAGGTTGTTGCAACCCCAGGTCATTCCATCGGCAGCGTCAGTTTTATTTTTGACAAGTTTGTCGTTTCTGGAGACGCCTTATTTAAAGGCAGCATCGGTCGGACCGATCTACCAACTGGCAACCTTGAGCAATTGCTGACCAGCATCCAAACGCAACTTTTTGTTTTACCGAATCAGATGGCCGTTTATCCTGGCCACGGGGAACCAACAACGATCGAGATTGAGAAACGGACCAATCCGTTTTTTAACGCATAAACGAATTACGAACCAAAGGAGGAATTACTACTTATGGCAAAAACGGAATTGTATGTCGTGCGTCACGGGAAAACCATGTTCAACACATTGCAGCGTGTGCAAGGCTGGTGCGACACCCCATTGACTCGTACTGGTGAACAAGGCATCCATTATTTAGGACTCGGGTTACGAGATGTGGATTTTGTGGAAGCAGTATCCAGTGACAGCGGCCGCGCGATCGAAACGATGCGTCTGATACTGGGTGAACATGTCAGAGGACCAGAGATCCCTTATCATATCGACAAACGGATTCGTGAATGGTGCTTTGGCTCACTTGAAGGTGCCTATGATGCAGAAATGTGGGGCGTTCTGCCACGGATTCTTGACTTTCCTGATTACGATGATATGATTGCCAATCATGTCTCGTTTGAGGCGATCGCCAATGCGATCTATCACGCAGATACAGCCAATTGGGCAGAAACCTTTGATGTGTTGACCGAACGTGTCAAAACAGGGTTTGAAGATATCGCCTACCGCGTTGAGAAAAAAGGCGGCGGCAATGCGCTAGTTGTGTCTCACGGCTTAACGATCGCTTTTCTTTTGCATCTGATCAATGATGAGAACAATGTTCGCATGGATATTGAAAATGGCTCGGTCACTCGACTGATCTACGAAGATGGCAGCTTTACGATTGCTGAAGTGGGCAATACCGATTACATCAAAAAAGGCTTAGCACTCTCTCAAGAACTTTTATCCTAAGAGAAACCTTTGGCAGTTGATCAATTTCTTTAAGAAAGGAGCAGTTTTTGTTTTAAAAACTGCCCCCTTTTTTTAGGAAAAAGATTGGTATTCGAATCAGGAAACGGTATACTAAGAGTTGTATTTTGTCATAGAAAGGACTGAACCAATGTTTTTTACAAATTTCATAAAAGCGATTTTATTTGGGATCATTGAAGGGATCACGGAATGGCTGCCAATCAGCAGCACGGGTCACTTGATTCTAGCCGACGAATTTATCGGATTGAATGTAACTCCCGAGTTTATGACGATGTTCAATGTTGTCATACAACTGGGTGCGATTTTAGCAGTCGTCTACTTATATTTCCATAAACTAAACCCTTTTTCACCGCAGAAAAATGAGTTAGAGAAAAAAGATACATGGACGTTATGGTTTAAAGTCGTCGTGGCGGTCTTGCCATCGGTTATTATCGGTTTACCGTTAGATGATTGGTTAGATGCGCACTTCTACAACTTTTTCTCCGTTTCGATCGTCTTGATCGTTTATGGGATCGGCTTTATCGTGGTAGAAAAACGCAACAAAAATAAAGCACCAAAATGTACCGATTTGAACAAGTTCACCTACAAAGCGGCATTGATCGTAGGAATGTTCCAAGTATTGGCATTGATCCCAGGAACTTCTCGTTCTGGTGCTACTATCTTAGGTGCTATCATGATCGGCGCTTCTCGTTATGTTGCTGCTGAATTTTCATTTTTCTTAGGTATTCCCACCATGTTTGGTGCCAGTGCCTTGAAAATCTTCAAGTTTTTGAAAGATGGCAATGCCTTTGATTTCCAAGGAACCGTCATCTTATTGACAGGAACCATCGTGTCATTCATCGTTTCGATCATCGCGATCCGTTTCTTGATGAACTACATCAAACGGAATGATTTTACCGTATTTGGATGGTATCGCATCGTTTTAGGAATCATTTTGATCGGCTATTGGCTGATCCAATTATAAGCAAAAAGAGCAACTCTTGGGCAGGTAACTGCCGCAATAGTTGCTCTTTTTTTTCGTTTGAATGCTCTCTAGTTCCTCACGTGTTTTTGATCACCATACCATCGATAATATCAACCGCACTTTCGGTGTCGTTGATAATCGATTCAAAGCGATCATAAATATCTTTCCATTTAATGATTTCCAGCACTTCTTTTTCATCCGTAAACAACGCTTTTTTCATTTTTGAATACAAAAGATCTGCTTCTGATTCAATCGTATTTACATCGTTGATCATTTGACGCAATGTTTTTGAATTTTTGAACTTCGGAAACTCTTTTAATGCTGTTTCGACCCCCTGTGTCGCTTGAACGATCATTTCAGCAAATAAGTTCGTCTCAGGGCGGATCTTCGTAATGACCAAATTCGCAAATAAATAAGTCAGTCCCATAATGCCATCCAAAATATCATCTAAGCGCTCAGAGATGACCAGGATGTCTTCGCGATCGATCGGTGTGATAAATGAGTCGTACAACTCATTCGTTAACTCAGCGATCACCTGATCGCCTTCCTTTTCTAATCCATGAATCTCAGCTGCCGCTTCACTTAACGCTGTTTCAGAGTAATCATTGATCAACAGCGAAAAACGTTTCGCAGCTAGATGGCCATTTGTTGCCAACTGTTCCATTGCCGCAAAATAATCAAATCCTTTTTTTCGTGACATTACTTTCTCTCCTCACAAAATTAGCAATAAAATTTTCACCATTAGAAACGCAATCAACCCGCAACCAGGGAACGTTAAAATCCAAGCATAGATCATTTCTTTAACGATGCGCCAATCAACGCTAGAAAAACGTCGAGAAGCCCCTACCCCCATGATGGCAGTCGTTTTTGTATGGGTCGTTGAAACTGGGATACCAAATACGGAAGACAAGAACAAACAGATCGCAGCGGTAACATCTGCAGAAAAGCCCTGGTATTTTTCCAGTTTTACCATATCCATCCCTACTGATTTAATGATTTTCATCCCACCGACAGAAGTACCGATCCCCATGGTCAAGGAACAAAGAACCATCACCCAGAGTGGGATCGAAAAGCCATTGCCGGTCTTTTCAGCAAGATTGTTGTAGAAAAGCCCTAACATGAAGACACCCATAAATTTTTGGCCATCTTGTGCACCATGTAAGAACGCATTGGCACCAGCCGCAATGGCTTGACCAACTGTAAAAATTTTGTTGGCTTTTCGCCGTTGGGTATCGCGAAAGAGCCATACGATCAGTTTCGTGATCAGAAAGCCACCAATGAAGCCCATCAACGTAGAAACGACAAGACCGATCAATACTTTCAGCCACTCCTCGCCATTGACTGCATGTAACCCACCAAGGGCCATGGCTGCACCAGTCAGTCCTGCGATCAACGCGTGGGATTCACTGGTTGGGATCCCAAAATACCAAGCTGCGACCGTCCAAACAACAATTGAAAACAAGGCAGCGGCTAATGCGATCTGTGAGACCCGAAAACTCCCGCCTGAATCAAAAGTCACAATGTTGCTGATGGTTTCTGCAACTTGTGCATTAAAATACGTCATCACTAGCACACCTAAGAAATTCATGACGACTGCCATGCCAATGGCGATATTCGGGCGTAAGACTCTCGTGGAGACAGCGGTTGCAATAGCATTCGGCGCATCCGTCCAGCCGTTGACGAAAATCACCCCTAATGACAACACAATTGTTAGAAACAAAGCGATATTCACATAGATTCCCCCATTTAAAAATTCCGAAGTAATCATAGCATAGAAAGCTGTTTCTGTGTAAACTTTTTATAACTATTCAGTAAAAAATGTGTAAAGAAGCATTTTTAAAATCCATAAAGCAAAAAATAGCGCGGCTAAAAAACAAATTTTTGTGTTAAGTAAAATTTCTTTACAACTTTTATTGCAATCACTCTTGGCATTAGGTATAATGACTAGTGTTGATTTATACGTTTTCTAAACGTAATTGAACTTTTTTTTCGGAGGTGAAATACATGCCAAACATTGAATCTGCAATCAAACGTGTTCGCACAAGCGAAGCGGCTAATGCTAAGAATTCATCTCAAGTAAGCACAATGCGTACAGCAATCAAAAAATTTGATCAAGCTGTTGAAGCTGGTGCTGATAACGTAGATGCGTTATATAAAGATGCTGTTAAAGCAATCGATATGGCTGAGACTAAAGGATTGATCCACAAGAACAAAGCTAGTCGCGACAAATCTCGTTTAAGTAAAAAAATTGCAAAATAAGCAAATTAAGAAAGGCGCAGCAATCGATGATTGCTGCGCCTTTCTTTTTGTCTTACTGTTTGCCATGTTTTAAAACAAATAGCTGGAACAAATACTCTTTGTCCATCTGACCACTTTTTACTAAGTAATCATTTTCGATCAATTCACTATATAGTGCCGCTAATTGCTTTTCTCCAAACCCCCGAGCTTGCTGCATCGCTAACTTCACTCGGTACGGATGAATCCCCAACGTTTCTGCGATATTGGCTTGCTGGTAGCCAATTTTCATCAAAATCGCCGCCTGTAACAGCAGACGGACTTGGCTGATCAAGATAGCATTGATCTTGATCGTCTCTTCCCCTTGCAATAATAGATCGTCATACAAGCGCAACGCATCCGATACGTTCCCCTTTAAGACATCGCTGGTTAATTCAAAGACATTGTGTTCCAACGTCTTAGGGATCAACTGCAAGACGATCTCTTTCGTAATTTTATTGCCATTTCCTGCATACAGCCGTAGTTTCTGTAACTCCTGCATCGCTTTTGATAGGTGCAGATCCGTTAACCGTAAAAACAAATCAAACGCCTCTCGGCTCATTTCGATGCCATCATTGGCCAACGACTGTTGGAGATACTGACGCACGTCGGCTTCTTTCATAGGTGCGACATCAATCACAACTGCGGCTTTCTTCAACTGCTTAGTAATTTTTTTCCGGTCATCTAATTTATCGACATCTGCAAAAATCACCATTACCGATGATTCCAATGGGTCTTTGATATAATTCAAAAAATCATCTAGGTCATGCTCAGGTGCATTGCTCTTTTTTTCAGCCGTTAAGAAAAATGGCCGCTCAACGAACAGTAATCGCTGATCGCCAAAAAAAGGCAACGATTGGGCTTCTTGGATCACCATATCAAGGGGATCTTTCTCCATGTCAAAGGAAGCAAAATTCAGATCATCTTTCCCAACGGAAAAACGCTCCAAAAAGGCCGTGCGAACTTGCTCTTGTAAAAACATTTCACTGCCGATGACCAGATAAATCGATTGCAACTCCTTGGTTCGAATTGCTTGCAACGCTTTTTGTAATTCCATCGTTCCCCCCGCTTTCATTCTTATCCTACCATTAGTCAATCGGATAGTCTAGCAGCGTTTTTATCAAAAATGATTGTTGTTTTTCAGACCAAATAAATTGGATCATGCCCTGCTGATCGGTTCGCAAAACGGTCTGATTTACCAACGTTTCAAGCACCTCTTCATGAGGATGCCCGTACCGATTGTTCCGTCCACTTGAAACGATCCCGAATTGGGGATCGATTGCCGCAACAAACTCAGGTGCCGTCGAGGTTCGACTGCCATGATGCCCTAGCTTCAATACATCAACTTTTAAATTCGGATAATCATGAATCAACTTTTTTTCCCCTGCTTGTTCGAGATCGCCAGTAAACAAAAATGTTTTATCCCCTACCTTGGTTTTAATCACCATCGAATCTTCGTTTTGTCCTTCACCTGATTCTGGTGCCAATACTTGCAACTGAAGGGAATCCCCCACCACTTGGCCAACCGTCGTCCAAACAACGCTTGTCTGCTTAGGCAGTTCGTTTAAAAGCTTGGAGATGCGGTGATCTTGTTCACTTCCTGGTACAAGATATAACGTTTCAACAGGGATCGCCTTCATCAATGCTAGCGCATCTCCCATATGGTCCGTGTCGCCATGAGTTAGAAACAAACCAGTAATCTTCTTGACTCCCTCCCCTTTTAAAAAAGGAATCAATGTAGATTCCGCGGCAGCTTGTCGTTTGCGCTCTTGCCAGTTTTCTTTCGGAAAAGATAGAGAACCTCCAGTATCGATCACATAAACTTCGCGATTTTTTTCTGCCTGTAAAACGATACTATCGCCTTGACCAACGTCGACATAACTAATGGTGGGTAAAACGCGATTCTGTTGAAAGAGGATTGGTACAACAAGCGAAAAACAGATCACCAGCAGCCACCGTTTCTTTTGGTAACAGAGCAGGCCAAGCAAACAACAACTAGCTGCCAATCCTGCAGGAACGGCACCCACCGTTATCGATACGCCTCCTACAGCGCCCACGGCAACTTCCATAAGTAATAAAAGCTCTTCAAAAAGGGCAATCAGCCCACTGATGGTTGGGAAAAGCGTCCCAGCAATGAACATTAAGAAACAGGCTGGCAGCAAAACCAATTGAAAAAACGGTAAAAAGACAAACGTCAAAAAGCCCCCAAATAATGGAAATTCATAAAAGAGCGAGACAATGACAGGCGCAGCCAGCACCGTGAGAAACTGACTGCGCCAAAACCACGTCAATTTGATCGGTCGCTGCATCATTATCAGGAAGGTCATCAAAAGACTTAGTTGCCCCGATGTTTGAAGCAATACTTTGGGATCAACGAATAAAAGAGCCGTTAAGACGATCCCATAATGATCACTTGCCGATAGCCGTTGTTGATAAAGAGTGGTCACTTGAGTAACCGACAATGCCAAGACAGCACGCCAGACACTAATGCCGCCGCCACAAATCCCAATTACGACCAAGAAAAAGACCCCCATTGGCAACAGCATTTCTTTTTGCGTAAACCCCAATCGGCAGAAGCTTCCGCGAAACCACTTGAAAAATAAGACGACATGCATTCCTGAGATCGTAAAGAAATGCAATAAGCCACTAGCACGATACATTTGACGTACTTCTTGAAAGTCATGGTCTTTAAAACCAAAGAGCAACGCATTGATATAGGCTGCTGAGCGTTCAGGAAAGATTCGTTGCACAGAAGAAATAACCTCTGCTCGAACTTTTGCAAGCGAAAAGCCTGAGTCTGCTGCTTCCATTCCTACCATTTGCTCGATATGGACTGTGCCAATAATTGATCGACTGGCTAGATAGGCAGAATAGTCAAACCCGTGGCGGTTTCGTGGTTTTTCAGGAAGAGAAAAAAATCCTTTCACCAGCAGCTTTCTTCCCCAATCGGATCGATCCTGCCATTGCTGTTTTTCAGTCTCTGAAGAAATCGTGTAACGGCCAATCACTTTACCTGCGGAAGATTTTGCTTCAAACGTAAGCAGATCGCCATTGATTTTGATCGTGTCTGGCAACACATTGACTACCCCTTGATACTCACCTTCTTGTATGTTTCCATTCCGAGAAAGACAGACGCGGACACTTAACAGCAACAGTCCGACCAAACAAATCATGCACAAAAATGCTTGTCGTCTTAAGACAAGCATCCCGAAATAATAAAGTGCAATGAGTCCCAGTAAGATGGACTGCACATAGTAAGCAGTCACCGAACAAGCAAAAATAATACTAAGAAATAAAAATGAATCAGTTCTCTTTTGTTGGTTGTGCATCATTCAGCACACCAAATGAAAGTTTTTCAAAATACACCGGATCAAGTTCAACTTGGTGGACGGAAGCACCTACTTGTTGAATCAATTCCATTGCATACTGATTGTTACGATAGTCATTCAAATAATGGATCGTTTTGACCCCTGCTTGCAAAATTGCTTTCGTACAGGGAAGGCAAGGGAAATGCGTCACATAGATTTCCGCATTGTCTGTTGACACCCCTAATTTTGCACATTGCAATAAGGCATTCATTTCTGCATGAATCGTCCGAATACAATGGTCATCGACAACATAACAGCCATCGTCGATGCAGTGTACATCGCCACTGACTGACCCATTGTAGCCTCCAGCGATGATTCGGCGATCTTTGACTAATGTAGCGCCGACTTCAAGTCGGGAACACGTACTGCGTAAAGAAAGTAAAACAGCTTGCGCCATAAAATACTGGTCCCAAGGGATTCTCGTATTGCTCATTCATTTGCTCCTTTGCGATTGATTAGTTCTATTCTAATCGAATTTCTTGAATTTTCAACCGTCATTTCTTAGTATTTCTTACTTTTATTTGGTTCAGTCCGTCACTGTAATCATCTCTTTCAAGGACTCAAAGGTCTTCTCTCCGATGCCTGTGATCTTTTTTAGGTCATCAATCTGTTTAAAAAAGCCATATTCTTCGCGGTAAGCGATGATTGCTTCTGCTTTTTTGGCACCCACACCTGGCAGTTCTTGCAGTTGCTGCGCATTGGCTTGATTCAGATTGATTTGTGTCACTGCTGTCTGGCTGCCACCTACTCCTGAAGCATTCATCTCCGTAAACGCTTGATCCTCTTTATGTGGGACGATCACCATCTGTTGATCTTGCAGCACCTGTGCTAAGTTTATGGCTGTTTCTAACGCCTCTTCTGTCAGACCACCTGCTTGTTCGATCAATTCATACATCCGCGCACCTGATTTTAAACGATAAATGCCCGGTTGGTGCACTTCTCCTTTGACATCGATAACGATCTCATACTCTTCATCGTGAAGACCATCTTCTTGAAGGGTTCCATCTTCCCCCATTTCAGACGATTGACCTTCTGCATCTGCCATTGATTGCCAGCTTGTTTCTTTGTTTTGCGAGAACGGTACAAACCAGATGATCAGCAAAACCATCAAAACAGCACCACCAACTGCAAATCGCCAATAGTCTTTGAGCAGCTTCCATTGATCCATTTTCACCACCTCATAGATGAAATACGCAAAAAGTAATCAAGGACAGAAAAAAAGTCAACACTTTCCACGTGTCGACTTTTTCACCAGCTAAGAAGTAATCGTATAGTGACAGGTAACTTTCTTTTGGCTCCCCTCATCCTCTATTTTCTCGCTGACTTTTCTAAAACCTTTCATCTGACTGATTTCATAGCCACATGTTCGTGGCAACTCCACCGTTAAGCGAACGGTACAATCAGTCTTTTCCCAGCTTAAAGTTACTAATCCAAACGTACTTTGTAAGGAGCCTTTGACATGGGCTACAGGTACATCGAAGGCTGGTTGTATCAGTATCCCAGCGCTTGTCATCTGAATGCCTAATAAATGACGGACAAACCAATACCCATAAGAAGCAAACATGGCATGATTCAACGAACCCTCGTAAGTGGCTGAATGTTGCGGCGTTGGAAAATGTTCCATCAAAGTGCCGTTTCCACTTGCCAGCATTGCTGCATAACTAGGCGCAGATTTCCTCGTTAACCAATCAAAAATAATATCATTATAGCCAGCTTCAGCCAGCAACTGATAACTCCATGCCATCCCGAAGATGCCGAAAGAGAAAATCCCCTCTTGCTGCTTGATCCGTTGTACTAGTTTTGGCAGGGTTTGTTTTTTCTCACTGAGTCCTGTTTTCATTGCAAAGATCATGCTAGACAAGGTGCCCGCACCGTATTGCTCATTTCCTTTAGAAAACTGCTGTTTGATTTGCTGTATCGTGTACTGGATCGCTGCTGTCACTCGCTGACAAGAGTCCTCGTTACCAATGATCCTCAAGTCGATCAATTCTTGGTAACGCTGTAGTAAAAGCAGATACATGCAGGCAGAGCAAAAGGACTGATCTGGCGAAGTAATGACCCCGTTTTGCTGAGTTTCATCAATTGCTCCCCAATCACCGAGGCAGCACTGGGCGATATAATCAAAATCAAAAGCGAGTAAATAGTTGAGGTGCCGTTCCAACTGTGGACGCAGCTTGGCAACCGCTGCTTGTTTCCCATAGGTCTTGACCAATGCCAAAGCAAGCTCTGGAACTACCAATTGCCACCCTAACGCACCACCACCATTTGATGGACCATTTGTCATGATTCCTACAAATGGCGCAGTTGCAGTCATTGCACCATCCGATCGTTGGTCGTTGGCAAAATCCCACAACACTTTTTCCAACAACGGCGCAATCGCCAGATCTGCCATCTGTGTTGGCAATAAAGCGACGATGTCTCCGCCATATCCGAACCGCTCACGGGTGCAGTCCTCAAAATACGAGTGGATGTTGTTCAACCGCGTGGCTTGGCCAACCGCCAATAACTGATTTAAGAAGGGATCGGAGGTTTCAAGGGTTACCAACGATTTCACATCCGTATGCAGGCGATAGGCTTTGATTGCGCCCACAATCGCTTGAAGGTTGTTAGCAGGTTTCGTCTCGATCAATGCATAGCGAAAAGAATGATACGTGTAGCGGTTTTCAAAAACGAACGTCCTCGCTGCCGTTTTCTCAATGATGTCTCGTTGAACGATGGGATCATCTGACTGCTTCCCTTCATAGGGATCGTAGACGCCATAAGTTCCACTGATCGTAGACGTATAATCAGGGTTGCCTTGCTCATCTAATGTTTCTGCATAGCTGATTCTGATCTGACCAATGAAATCTTTCTCAAGTGTACAAGCAAATTGACCGCTGATGATTTGACCGAAGTCAATAAGCAGTCCCGCTGCAGTTTCGGTCATTTTTTTGGGAACGATCGATTGTGTGCGCTTGATTTTAGGAATAAAGCTTGGCTTAAAACGTCCCGCGGGACCAGCAATTTGTACCGTTTTTCCTTCTGGACGAGGATCAGGTACATCGGTAACGATTTCTCCTATATAAAGATTGTTTTGCAAATAAGGCCCAAAACTACTTTGCCACTGATTGTCTGAGTAAATGTAGCTATTCTCTCCTCCGTCATTTAACTGAAGCTCCCCCCAGAAACAGGGTTTACCGATCGCTAGTTGTTTGCGGATGTTATACCGACCTAAAATCTCAATCGGAGCAGGGTTGTACCAGCCATTCGCAAGTTCAACTTCGATCCGATTGTCTCCCTCCTGTAAAAAATCAGTTAACTCATAAGTATCATAGTAGACGACTCGATCATAGTTCGTTACATCACTGTTTAAATAAACATCTGATACCGTTTTTCCATTAACAGACAAGCGATAAAAACCAAGCCCGCAGCAATCGATCACTGCATAGGAAGGACACTTTTCCAGTGTGAAGGAGCGGGACAAGCAGCTATTTTTCTCTTCTGAAAAATAAAACCGTTCTTTTTTAATTGGATCATCTAAGCGAGTGATCCACTTGCCCATGGTTTCTTTAGGTTGCTCACGCTTTTCTATCGTGAAAAACACACTGCTGTAAACGGTGACATCGTTTCCTGATCCTGCTGTCAATTTGACTTGATATTTTTTTCGCTGCGGATGCTGTGGTAAGTGGACCGCCATTTTATTCTCAGAAGCGGCTATGTTGGAAACGTCATACACTGCTTGCTGCTGTTCATTGAAGAGTTGCAATCGATAGCCTTGGTGATTGGTCATCGACCACTCAATAAGGACCGGATCATTTAAATCCACTGTTAATGGCTTTGTCTTCCCGTTGATGGTTATCGTTTCTTTCATAGGCTGCTCCTTTCGTGGGTTATTGTGCTTCTTCAATACAGATCTGCTTATCAGCAACTTTGATAAATGGCAACCAAATCATCGTTGCGATCACGATCAAGACGATTTGTAACAATGCGCCCATGATACTACCAGTGACAAAATAGCCGCTAATGATCGGCGGAGTCGTCCACGGAATTTGCGCAAGCCCAGTTGGGATCGGGACTAGCCCGAAATAAAAAGCAAAGTAAGCGACGATCGTTGTGACGGCATTTGCAAAAAAAAGGAATGATAAAACTGAAATTCAACATCAACGGTATCCCGAACAACGCTGGTTCACCGATATTGAAAATATAAGGAACACTAGCAATTTTTCCAACCTCTTTGTACTGTTTACTTTTTGCTACGATCAAAATAGCAATGATCGCACCGACGACCCCAATCGAGGCAAAATGATTCCGAAAGCTCATACTGATAATATTCGTTGGAATCTCTCCCGCCACTGATGCCACACGATTTTGATCTTCAAGGACTTGATGGATTGGGTCCATCACTGCTTGAATGATCGAAGTTCCATGAAGGCCAAAAAACCACAAGAATTGCTCGAAAATTTTCACAACGACCATTCCAACTAGGGAGCCACCTAACATAGTTAATGGAATCCCAAGGGTCCCATTGATCAACGTCATGGCATCACTGTTAAATAAGGCTTCGATGATGAGTCGGATGACCCAAATCGTCGTGATGACAAGAAAAGATGGAATCACCGATTCGAATGGACCAGAAACAGCTGGTGGTACCGCTGCTGGCATTTTGATTTTGATTCCTTTGCCCTCAATTTTTTTATAAAGAACTGTACTAAAAATACCGACAATAATCGCTAAAAACATCGATTGCGCGCTAACGCGGGTGATATCTAAAAAAGTTCCTGCTTCCATTGCATCCAACGGTGTTAATAGTAAAAAGGAAACAAAAGCAGTTAAGACACATTGCAAAACATTTGTTTCAAGTTTTTCTGCCAGAGATTTTGCGAGGGAAATGACAACTAGCAAACCACCGATTGCGAGTGTGGCATTGTTGACATAGAGCAATTTCTCTTGCCAGACACTAGCATCTTCTGTTCGCAACACCATAGTAATAAAATCGGTCACTTGTTGGATCGGAAAAAAAGCAATAATTAAAAAGATCGACGCAATAAAGGTGAATGGCATGTAAGCTAACATTGCATCCCTAACTGAAGTAATATAAATATTCCCATTGACTTTACTTGCAAATGGACCAAGGGCACTTTGGATCTTATCCCCTAATGATGGTTTGTCGTGGTTCATGGTGATTCCCCATTTCTTTCGAATTTGCTGGTACTATTGACTATTATTATCATCCGGATTATGATAATTGATAACGCTACCATACAAGTATTATATACTATCTTTACCTGTCTTCAATGACGATACTCTACTATTTCATTGACTATTTTTTACCTAAGGAGAAAGCGATGGATAAACAAAACATTCTGCAGCAGTTACAACAATTGACGACTACCGAAGAAATAGCCCTTAAAAAGACGCAAACCCTTCCATACAATTATGAGGATTTCAAGAAAGTCTACACTGAGAAAAATGAGCCAATTTACCAATATACCTTCGAAAAACACCTTTCTCGTCTCATACGAAAACGACCGCAGGATAGCGGATTTCTTAAGACAAGCCAGCTCTTGATTTTAAAACATGCACGCTTTTCATCTACGCCACTACATCAGCATGATTTTATCGAAATGAATTATGTTTTTTCTGGAACAGTCACGATCATGATCAATGAGAAAAAAGTGATCCTAAAGGCAGGTGACTTTTGTTTACTAGATACTGGGGTGATCCACCAAATTATCGAAACAAATCAAGACGACATTGTTATTAACTTTTTGATCAGCAAAGAGTACTTTTCCACGCAGATGCTCAGTCGGTTAGCATCCAATAGCATGATCGCCGATTTTGCCATCAATGCGTTATCTGAAAGCCAAAAGCACAATCAATACCTAGTGTTTGAAACGAGTAACAACGACTATTTGATTGATGCGATTTTCGGGGTCTTGGCCCAGTTCTTCAACCCCTCCTTCGGTTCTCATGAGGTCATCCATTCCTATATGATCATTATTTTTTCCGAACTTGTTCGTAATTTCCAAGAAAAACAACGGATCGAGTCGCAAAACAGTGACCAATTGTACCTCGGAGAAGTGTTGGACTATCTGGAGAAACATTTCGCTACTTGCACACTAGCTTCGGTTGCGGAGACATTTGGATACAACCCGAGCTATTTGAGTCGCCGTATCAGTCAGCAGCTTGGTCGTTCCTTTGTGACGATCCTTCAAGAATTAAAACTCAATCAAGCCAGTTTATTGTTGAGAAACTCTTCCCTACCTGTGGAACAAATCGCACACCAAGTCGGCTATAAAAATGTCTCATTCTTCTATAAGCTGTTTCAAAAGAAGTATCAGTGCTCTCCTCATGCCTACCGTCAAAACTAAACAATACTGCTGCACACCATTTTATCGACAAAAAAACACTACTCACTTGATGCTGCTAACGCAGCAATCTCAAATGAGCAGTGTTTTTTAACTAATCAGTTTCAAGCAATTCAGGAATTTACGACGTCGATCCTCTGTGATACAACGTTGTATAATATGGCTGTTCGCTGGTATCGATCGCAATACCGATCCCGAGAAATTGATACTCATCGTTTAGAATCGTTGCCCGATGTCCCTCTGAGTTCATTAAACCTTGATGGGCGTAAATACTGCTAGCTTGGCCAAATGCCAAATTCTCCCCTGCAGCAGTGAAGCTGATCCCATCTTCTTGCATCCGATCAAATGGAGTCGATCCATCTAACCCAATATGGTCAAAGTATCGATGTTCTGCCATGTCTTGGCTATGCTTCCCGGCAGTCTCACTGGTTGCTTCACTGAATACAAGGGGCGACAAACCAAATTTCACTCGGGTGGCATTCGTTAATTCAAATAACTGTGTTCGTAAGCCGCTTAAAATGGCGGCTTGATTTTGGCGAAAATCATTCGCATGGCGTGTTTCTAGCGAGCGATTGATGATTTGAATCGCAGTCACTGTATCTTCGGCATGAACATCATAGAAAAAAGTAATCAATTGATCGTCTTGCAAGAACAGATCATAGTCGGCATCCGAATCGATGCGATACCGTCTTGATCCTCGTTGTAGACTTTCTTGGCGCGTACCCATCTGATTACGAACGCTTGCTTTTGAAGACCCGATACCTAGCGTGTCATCGATAAGAATCGTGTCTTGATTCGTATAGATCCCTTGCGCAATATCATGTTCATCATACATCACCATCATGAAGTTACGAAAATCATCGTGATAGGAAGTCCAGTTCAGTCCATACCTATTCGCTGATACATTGATCGCTTCTCCAAAGGTTTCTTCGATCACTTGTCGTGATTCATTATATAAATATGTCTGGGCAGGTGTTTCTGCCGATGGCCTGGCAGAAGTGTCTTGTGAAGGAGAAAATTGGGACGAGAGAGATTGAGTGATCTCGTTGAGTCGAGCATCCCGAAATGCCAAGCGCCCGTCTTGCCATGTAATCATCTGGCTTACAAAATAAAGAAGCCCGATGAGAAAAATGCTTTTGATTAAGAATTTTATTTTTTTCATATGACACCTCCGTCAATGAATCATTATGTGTTAGCTGTAGCGCGATCGTTTATCCACTCATTCATCCCTAGATTGGATCGCTGATAACCCGTCCTGCCTTTTCTAAAGACTATCATTCCTGTGGAAAATTGACCAGCTGCAGCATGAAATTTCTTAGATGATCTACGTCTTTTTAAGCTCCAGTTAAGAAACTTTTTTTACTCACGAAAACTTTGCAGCGCCATCGAACGCTCCATCAAGGGATTGGCGATTTTAGCTAATGTATGTCGATCGTATTCTTCTGGTCGCTTGATAGTGAGGTAAAGAATAAACTGTGGATCATCCGTTGGGTAGATGGAGACCGCCGAATAAATATAATCAAACTCTCCCGTCATGTAGCCTTGACCATTCTCATTGGCGATCTGAGCAGTCCCAGTTTTGACAGAAATCTCATGGTTCGTCAGTTGGTATACATCATAAGCGGTGCCATAGCGTTCATCCGTCACTACATCGGTCATGTATTCTAAAACAGCATCAGCTGCTGCTTGTGAAATAGGTTGGGAAACGACTTCTGGAAAAACTTGGGTCTCTTCCCCTACTCGCCGAATCAATTGCGGACGTATCATCTCGCCACCATTGGCAAATGCACTAAATAGCTGCATCATCTGCATCTGATTGACGCCGATCGCATGGCCATAGGAACTCATGGCATAATCCACCCGATTTCTTGAAGGTAAGATACCAGGCACCTCACCGGGAAGCTCACTTCCTGTAACTTTCCCTAGTCCAAAATCAGTTAAATACTGTGCCCAATTATCAAAACCGATTCGTTGCTGAAGTCGAACCATCCCAGTGTTGCTTGACCAAGCTAACGCTTGCCGCATCGTCAACTCACCATTTGCTCCTGAGTCGTGGTCGTTGATGACTCGATCTTCAATCTGCATACTCACAGGATTGTAGCGTTCCGTCGGATCAAAAACACCTTCATCAATCGCTGCCGCAACGGTTGCCAGCTTCAAGGTCGAACCTGGTTCATACATCTCTTCCGTAAAAAGATTACGCCAAATAAAGTGCTCATCCGCAATTCCTTCTTGGATCTCTGGATGAAAACTAGGTCTTTGAGCCATCGTTAAAATCTCTCCAGTTTTCGCATCCATCAATAAAGCCGTTAGATTTTCTGGTCGTGTTTGTTCCCTAACTTCATCCATCACTGATTCAGTGAATAACTGCAGATGAGCATCTAATGTCGTCCAAACATCGTTCCCATCTACGCCTTCTTCTACCATTTGATTGGTTGCAGGAACAGGATTCCCTGAAGCATTGACTTGAAAAGACTCTCGCCCATTTTGATTCTTCAAAAAGTCGTTCAGTACATATTCTAATCCAGAAACTCCGACTCGAATCTCTTCATCATCTGACGTTGTCCCTATCAAATGTGAAGAAAAGATACCATTCGGATAGCTGCGACTTGAACGAGCATCGAAATAGATACCGTTGATTCCAGCTGCATCAAACGCCGCTTCGATTTGATTTCGAGTAGTCACACTTAGACCACTGCCAACATTGCCAAATTCCACTTGAAAAACAGGCGGGTTTGTTTGATTCGCACCGTCTGTCAAGATAGACAAAACTTGCTCGTTAGAAATAGGTAAATACTCCGAAAGAATCGTTGCGGTCTCCTCAAAGCGCGCTCTGTCTAGATACATGGGTCGGCCATTGTCAATGTAATCTTCAGAAAGAACCGCTCGAACAGTATAGGAAAGAATATCCTGTGCGATCACTGTCCCTTGCCGATCAAAAATCGCCCCTCGGCTTGTTTCGATGGATCGTGAACTATAATACAAATTTTCTATTCTTTCAGACAAAGAGACGCCAGCAATCACGCCGACTTGAACAATGTAAATCAAACGTGCAGAAAACCCCATAAAAAGCGCAAGACTGATTATGTATAACCAATGACCGACTAGCTTACGATTTTTCTTCGCTTTTTTCTTTTTGACTATATGATAGTCATACATCGCCAAAGCGCCCCTTTCGATCGAATATACCTCTATAGTATTGGGTATTTGTGATGATCTTGTGAGGGAAAGAACAATTATTTTTCAAAGAGTCATTTTCTTATTAATTCAGCGATTATGCTGTGATATACTTTAAAAAATATAAATTATTTTTAAGGATGTGAATAAAATTGCAAAAAATATTGATTGTCGATGATGACACCCATATGCGTGCCCTGGTGAAAACTTATGCGGAGATCGAAGGGTATCTATGTTTTGAGGCAGCGGATGGAAAAGAAACATTGGAAAAATTAACCAATCATTCATTCGATTTGATCCTCCTAGATGTCATGATGCCGGGAAAAGATGGCTTTCAGACGCTTTCGGAAATCAGAGGCAGCTGTAACACGCCAGTCATTATGATTACCGCTCGAAAGGAAGAGTATGACAAACTCTTTGGCTTCAATCTTGGTGCCGATGATTACATTGCCAAGCCATTTAGCCCTAAAGAGCTGATGGCTCGCATCAAAGCTGTGTTGAAACGAAGCAGTCAGTTTCAGTTCGAAAAGATCGTTTTTGGTGATCTCGAAGTCAATGTTTTTTCTCATACTGTAACGATCAAAGGGAAACCTCTGCCGCTTACACCAAAAGAATTCGATCTGCTGGTCTATTTGACGAAAAATAATCATATCGCTTTGAGCCGAGAATCAATTTTAGAAGGTGTCTGGGGCTTTGATTATTTCGGAGATACCAGAACAGTGGATACACACTTCAAGTCCTTGCGAGAGCGTCTAGGGGATTACCGAGAGTTGATCCAAACGGTTTGGGGAGTTGGGTATAAATTTGATTATGAAGACTAGTCGGTTAGGTTTTACTTACATCAAAAGTAAATTACTCGTGCGGCTTTGGTCCGCCAATATGTTGCTAGTAATCATTGGTATCGCTTTTTTGTGGACTGTTCAAATTTTGCTCTTTGAACCAAATTATATCAATGTAACGAAAGAATCACTTTTAGATACAGTTCAGGAAACAGCTGCCGCTATTGAAGAAATGGCAGTAGATCCAGATGACTTACCAGAAGAGCCATTACTTTTCCTCAGTAAAACGATCGTTGGGACTCTTTTCTTAGTCGACGAGGATGGCGAAATTTTGGCGGCATTTAACAATGGCCAACAATTAAACATAGATGGGTTGAGCAACGAATACAATTGGTTGTTATCTCATGCACCAACTGTCCTTGATGGTGAGAGCCTGAGTGCTGTAGAAGACTTTGAAAAGTCTTCTGCCATTCTTATTGGCGTTCCTACCACTCTTTTCCAACGCCCAGCTGCCCTTTTGCTCTCCAATACGATCACTCAAATCGAAGCGCTTCAAAGCTTAAATCGACAGCAACTCTTTCTATTCACCAGCATATTAACTATTTTTGCGTCAACGATCTCCTTTTTTTTAGCACAGCATTTTATTCGCCCGATCAAAACCATCAAAGAAGCCATCATCCGCTTAACCAACGGAGAGCTTTATTCCGTACCCAAACTAAACCGTGGCGATGAATTAGGTACACTTTCTGAATCTGTTGCGGACTTAAGCACAGAACTTCAGCGAGTAGACGTGTTGCGAAAAGAAGTGATTGCCAATGTTTCTCATGAACTACGTTCCCCCCTCGCGTTGATCACGGGTTATGGGGAGATGGTACGTGATGTTTCTGGAAGTGACGAACGCCTTCGAAAAGAACATATGGAACTAATTATCAGCGAAGCCCACCGTATGAGTGCCATGGTTGATGACATCATGGATTTCTCTATCATGCAAGCAGGCTATACACAACTTAAAAATGAAATCTGGAATACATACGAGGTGGTTTCCTCCGTCGTTGCCTACGCAAGAGGGATCGCCAATCAATATGACATCACTGTCGATTTTGAAGCAGATCGTAAGAATGGAATTGCTCTTTTTGATCGCATCAAAATGGAACAGGTTTTGCGTAATTTGATAAACAATGGCATCAACCATACACCTAAAAACGAGCGTCTTTTGATCAAATTAACGAATACATCTACAAGAACAAAAGTTGCTGTCATCAATCCCGGAAAAGATATCCCTCCAGAACAACTCGAACTCATTTGGGAAAGATACCAACGCGTCCAACATCAAGCAGGACATAAAGAAGGAACCGGCATCGGCTTAGCGATCGTGAAAACCATTTTGACTTCTCACGCCTTCGATTATGGCGCTGAGTCGAAAAATGGCGTGACTTCTTTTTGGTTTGTTGTGCCGAGACTAGGAGACCAATGAGAACCACGTTTATACCGTTCATCATAAGTAATGAATGTCTTACTTTCTTTGCACAAAAAAAGCCTTGATTTCTCAAGACTTAATGATTTCTTGTATTTCAGCCATGGATTGGACGGTATGGTCGGCGGATACATCTTTTAAGATACCTTCTATATCATAAAATATCGTCTTGACACCTGCTCCTTGTCCTGCAAAAACATCCATCGTACGATCGCCGATCATGACGGTCTGCTCTTTGTCTAAATGATATTTTTCGACAAGATAAATCAATGAAGTTGGATCAGGTTTACGGGGAAAGTTGTTTTCCGGTCCTACGATCTCAACGATCAGGTCTGCCATCTGTTCTTTTTCTAACAGCTCTTTTGTTGAAACGACATCGCGGTGGGTCAAAATGTAGTTCTTGCCACCAGCAGCAACCACGGCTTCTAATGTTTCTTTGGTTCCTACAAAGGAAAGCGGCAAACGATCATCCAGCGCTTCATTTGCTTTGAATGCTTTAGTGAACTCTTGAAAATCTAAGTTGTATTTTTCAGCAACTTTTTTGGAAGATGAATCTTTCAATATATAATAAATCTCCGCTGGATCTGGATCGAAGCCATACTCCTTCAATGTCTTAATAAAAGCTTTTAACATGATTGGGTAGCTGTCGTAAAGTGTTCCGTCAAAATCCCATATGTAAGATTGGTACATGATATCCCTCGTTTTCTCCCTTTTTCAAATGAATGAAAGTTCCATTCATTTTCTGTAACTCTAAAAAGTTTACCACACTTTGTTTGGTTTGTCTTATTTATCAAGGGATTTCCTCCACAAGAAAAAAGCCATTAACCTTGTAACAATTCCATTTGCACAAACCTAAATACAAAGGAATATGTTACAGGTTAATGAACGTTCATCTTTACTAAAAAAGCATTTGAAATAATTACCAGCTACCAGAAACACCGCCACCGCTGCTACTTCCTCCGCTAAAACCGCCAAAATCATTCGAAGAACTTTGTGTATCGGCAATGACTTGTTCTTGATGGGACACGTGATTATTCATCATCACAAAGAACAACGCCATATTCATCCCATGCGGGTCATACTCTTGGCGAGCATTATTTAAAACTGCTGCTCGATCAGAAGCATCAAATGAGGATAATTTGTTTGCTAAATCTGGGTGATTTTGATAAACCTGTTTCAAGTCAACTTGGAACAAGGCATCTGTTTTCACTTCCGCTATAACATTAGAAACTTCTTTCGGAATGGCTTGTACCATCTCGGGATAGGTCGCTTTTTCCGTCACAAGTTGAGCTAAATAACGCCCCTGCTCATTGCGTCTTCTGATCTCTTCTTTGGCTTGCTTAGCTATTTCTGCTCGATACGCATCTGCTAAAGGCAAATTCTCAAGTAACACCGCATCAGATAAATCATAGTCTGCCATCCGTTCAGACACTTCCCTGTCTAATTGGGCTTCATAGGTTTTTAAGGTGTCATGTTGTGTAAGGATCACCTGACCGAAATGTTTGACCGTGGTTTGTTTCTTCATCAGCAAGTTTGAAAAATAAGATCCAATTGCTGGATTCGTCAAGGCATGTTGGATAACTCGTTTATCCGCAGTCGACAATCCGGTGATCGAGCTCAATTTCGCTGGCACGTAAGTACTCGTCACATACTGCGTAAATGCTTGTTGACAATCTTTTGCTGTCTGATACTGATGGTAACGCTGATAGTTCTTTCTATTGCTAGCCCATTTCAAGAAATCTTTCTGTTGGAAGTGACTATCTTCTAACAGATGTTTCGGCAACGGCAGGTGCTCTTCAAATCGCCGTTTGGTTTTAAGATGGCGAAAACTGATGAACCCGACAAGGCCTGCAGCTGCTGCCGCTACGACACCACTGACGATTTTTCCAATAGTGAACCACATTTGCTTAGTGGCTTCTGCTTCTTGTGCCTGTTTTTCTGCTAACATTTGATTGCCATCTTGATAAATCGTCCCTAAACCAATCGTTTCATCCGCTTCTTTCATTCGCTGATAGACTTCATTAGAAGCTGCCAATATCGCTGTATCATAATCTTCATCTCGTAATGCGTCTTTGGCATCTTCATCCACTAAATCATCTTCCGATAGCTCACTGAAGACATAGGATAGTCCATCGCCATAACCCAGACGAAATTCACGATCGTCAATGGCAAAGAGAAACAATAGTCCATTATTGTCCTCTGGATTTCCTAAACCATACTCATTGAACAGTTCCAAATTACGCTCTTCAATCGATTGCCCATCTAAAGAAGGGATCGTGATCACAGCATATTCTGGTGCTCCAGTCAATGATTGAAAGCCCTCTTTATTCAAAGTATCGATTTGTTTGATCGTCTCTTGTGAAAGGACCCCGGCATCATCACGAACAAATGTCTGTCCAAAGGCAATTGATGGTTGAAGGACAAAAAATCCCATCAAACCAACAAAAACCAACATCCCAAGTTGGAAGATTTTCTTCATTTTACCACCCCTTTTCATCGTGTTATCTTTCATTGTATTCGATTTCAAATGATAAAACATCCGCCTTAAGCATGAAAAAAATAGTTACATGACTAAAAAACCTTTAAAAGACAGCATTTTGGTCGGTCTTTTAAAGGTCATTTTATCATATTTTCCTAGTAAAGGAGTACAAATTAATTTTTGAATGAATGGATCGGAGCGGGAATACGTCCCCCACGTAAAATGAAATCAGTAGACTGTGCAGGATTGGTTTTCATCACTGGTGCCGTCCCTAATAATCCACCAAACTCAATGCGGTCGCCGATTTTTTTGTCTTTCGCTGGAATGATTCGGACAGCTGTCGTCTTGTGGTTGATGACGCCGATCGCTGCTTCATCCGCAATCATTGCGGCGATCGTCTCAGCAGAAGTATCTCCTGGAATCGCAATCATATCCAAACCGACAGAACAGATCGCCGTCATGGCTTCAAGTTTTTCTAAATTCAATAAACCAGCTTCTACAGCCTTGATCATCCCTGCGTCTTCAGAAACGGGGATAAAGGCACCCGACAGACCCCCAACATGGTTACATGCCATTACGCCGCCTTTTTTTACTGCATCATTTAACAAGGCCAAAGCCGCTGTCGTTCCGTGGGTACCGACAGATTCTAGACCCATTTCTTCTAAAATCAATGCCACACTATCGCCGACTGCAGGAGTTGGCGCCAGCGAAAGATCGACGATCCCGAATGGAACGCCCAAGCGCTCGGAAGCCACGCGCCCGACCAATTGCCCCATCCGCGTGATCTTGAAAGCTGTTTTTTTGACTGTTTCCGCCACAACATCAAAGGACTCGCCTTTGACTTTTTCCAAGGCACGTTTGACGACACCAGGTCCGCTGACACCAACGTTGATTTCCACATCAGCTTCACCGACCCCGTGAAAAGCCCCCGCCATAAAGGGATTGTCTTCCACTGCATTCGCAAAGACGACGAGCTTCGCACAGCCCATATCTGATGCCTCAGCCGTCTTCTTGACTGTTTCTCCCATCAGACGTACTGCATCCATGTTGATCCCAGCTTTCGTTGATCCAATATTGACCGACGAACAGACAAAATTGGTTTGAGCCAAGGCTTCTGGAATCGATTCGATCAATGCAAGGTCGCCGCCTTGATAGCCTTTTTCTACTAGTGCGCTATAGCCGCCGATGAAATTTACTCCGACTTCTTGCGCCGCTCGATCCAAGGTCTTCGCAACTTTGATACAGTCTGCGGGTGTCGGCTGGCAAGCTGCCACTACGATCGCTACAGGGGTAACCGAAATCCGCTTGTTAATAATCGGAATGCCATATTCACTTTCGATCTCTTCGCCGACTTTGACAAGATCTTTCGCTTTTGTTGTAATTTTTTGAAAAATTTTCTCACAGGTACGATCAATGTCGGCGTCAATACAATCCAATAATGAGATCCCCATAGTGATGGTACGAATATCTAAGTTTTCTTCTTCCACCATGCGAATGGTTTCAAGTATTTGATTTGTCTCCATAGTGCCTCCTATAATTTGTGCATGGTATCAAAAATCTCTTGATTTTGAATGCTGATTTTTACACCTAATGTACGACCAATTTGGTGAAGCTCCTCACGAACACCATCAAAATCCTGATTGGCATCCATGTTTAAAAGCATCATCATCGTGAAGTAATCTTCCATGATTGTTTGGGACACATCTAAAATATTGATTTCTAATTCTGCTAATTTCTGGCTAACACCAGCAATGATCCCAACCTTGTCTTTTCCAATAACGGTTAATACGGCTTTCATATCCTCCCGCCTTTCATAAAATTTTTCTTATTATAGCACAACAAAACCACATTTTCGATGTAACATCAAACGAAATTGTGGTTTATTCTTTAAATGTTCGTTATTACGCCCGTTCAATCCTATTTGCTTGGCTATCAAACTCATAAATGATCGGCTGTGCGTTAGGAATATCGATCGTATCCATGGCATCTTTTGGCACGTCTTCCAAGTATTTGACTAACGCCCGCAAGCTGTTCCCATGACCAGTAATGAGAATATTCTTATGATCTTTAAGTAACGGAACCACCTGGTCTTGCCAAAATGGGACTACTCGCGCCACCACCATCCCCAGATTTTCTCCCTTAGGTATCAAGCGAGGGTCTAAAGAATCATAGCGTCGGTCTAAATCATTTTCCTCCACATATAAAGGCGGTTCATCATATCCACGTCGCCATTTTTGAACCTGTTCTTTTCCATACTTTGCCACCATCTCATCTTTATTGACCCCTACTAATTGGCCATAATGACGTTCATTTAGGCGCCATGTTTTTTTCACAGGGACCCAAAGCTGATCGCTGGCTTCCAGAACGGCATCGCAAGTGATGATCGTTCGCTGCAGCACAGATGCAAAGGCAAAATCAAAGGAAATCCCCAATGCTTTGATCTGTTCCCCCGCAGCCCAAGCTTGCTGCCGGCCTTTCTCGGTCAGCGAAACATCCAGCCATCCTGTCCAATAATTTTCGAAATTTGCTTCACTTTCTCCGTGTCGAATCAATACGACCTTCATCCTACCGCCTCCTCTTCACTTTTATTATCGCAAGAAATCAAAAAAATGTCTTATGTTTCGTTTTTTTTGGCTTCTTCTGAGACCATTTTCCATTTGTTCATTCAGTGTGGTCACATTTCTTTATTATCGGTTATTTTCAAAGTGAAAGATCGAATATATATGTTTAGAAAAAAGACGCTGTGCCTTCTTCACATTGCTCTTGGTTGGATTGCAAATAATTTGAATAAATGGTTTTACGCTCTACAACAATTTTTGACTTTTTTTCTCTGACTTATTGACTTCAACTGATGTTATGCTATGATAGTTTCTATCACTTATATGTATTTTTATACATTTATTAGTTATTATTTGCATTTTTAATAGATGCGCAGAAAAAGTTAAAGGGGCGTTTACATGAAAAGGTTTAGTAAAGGTACTGTTTTATTAGGGATCATCACAGCGTTGCTGCCGTTTTTCTTTGTCGGACAAGCACATGCAGAAGAAACCGATCCGATCTATGAAAAAGTCAAAGAAAATGGAGTATTGGTCGTGGGTTTATCTGCCGATTATGCACCATATGAATTCCGTGCCAATGTTGACGGAAAAAATGAAATCGTGGGGATCGATATCTCGATTGCCCAAAAAATTGCAGATGACTTAGGGGTCGACCTGAAGATTGAGGAGCTTGGGTTCGACGCGCTGTTAGGGGCTTTAAAAACGGGCAAAATCGATGTCGTCATCTCTGGGATGGCTGCTACGGATGAGCGCCGTAAAGAAGTCAATTTCACTGACACCTATATGGAAGTCCAACAAACTGTTCTGGTTCGAGCAGAAGACGCGGATCGTTTCCAATCGACGGCTGATTTTGATGGTGTAGCTGTCGGTGCACAACGACAAACCACACAAGAAGAGCTGGCCAATACAGAATTGACTGGCTCCACCGTCACCTCTTTGCAAAGGGTGCCTGATTTGATCACCAATCTAAAATCACGCAAGATCGATGCGATCGTGATGGAAGGTCCCGTCGCCGAAGCTTATGTGACGGCGAATGATACCTTGGCATTAGCCGAAAATGTCACGTTTGAAAACGGCGTGAAGGAAACCGCCATCGCCATCTCGAAAGAAGCGCCAGTTTTATTGGAAAAACTCAATTCCTCTATCGAAACTATCATTAGTAATGATCTTCTAAGCCAATACAAAGAAGATGCCTATCGTTTGATGTTTACTGAAGATGGCACGATCGATGAAGAGCAAAGCTTTTGGGAAAAATATCTGCCTTTTTACATCACTGGAACTGGCTATACGATCTTCCTAGCCTTGGTTGGGGTATTATTCGGCTCTATCGGTGGCAGCTTGTTAGCCTTTATGAAGCTTTCTAAATCAAAAGCATTGAAAGTCATTGCCGCTGTCTATATTGAATATGTTCGGGGAACACCTTTGTTAGTACAAATATTTATTGTATACTTTGGAACAGGCGTGTTAGGCTTAGAGCTTTCGAAATTAGCTGCTGGCTGTATTGCCTTAGCACTAAACAGTGCCGCCTATGTGGCAGAAATCATCCGTGCTGGGATCAATGCCGTCAATAAAGGACAGCTGGAAGCCGCTCGTTCATTAGGCATGAATCAGATCCAAGCGATGCGCTTCATCATTTTCCCGCAAGCCATCAAAAACATCTTGCCTGCTCTAGGAAATGAATTTGTCACGGTCATCAAAGAGTCTTCGGTCGTATCGGTGATCGGTGTGTCTGAACTGATTTTCCAAACAGGCGTCGTTCAAGGGGCCAGCTTCAAACCGTTTTTACCATACGTTATCGTATCATTGATCTACTTTGTATTGACCTTCGCCCTCTCACGTCTATTGGGTGTTGCTGAAAGGAGAATGAAAACTAGTGATTAAAGTCGAAAAATTAGTGAAAACATTTGGCGAGAATACCGTCTTAAAAGAAATCGATCTTGAAGTGACACCTGGTGAAGTCGTTGTGATCATCGGACCCTCAGGAAGTGGGAAAAGTACTTTCTTACGCTGCTTGAATCTTCTTGAACAGCCGACTGGTGGGAAAATCACCTTCGAAGGCAATGATTTATTGGCAAAAGGGGTGAAAATCGATCAGATTCGTCAAAAAATGGGAATGGTCTTTCAAAGCTTCAATTTATTCCCTCATAAAACGGTGTTAGAAAATCTGACTATCAGCCCGATCAAAGTCAAACAGCAAGAGCAAGCTGCTGCCGAAGAGACAGCGAAAGGATTGCTGGAGCAAGTTGGCTTAGCTGAAAAAGCGGATAGTTACCCCTCTAGCCTTTCTGGCGGGCAGCAGCAACGGGTGGCTATTGCTAGAGCATTGGCAATGGATCCTGATGTAATGCTCTTTGACGAACCAACCTCAGCATTGGACCCAGAAATGGTTGGAGAAGTGTTGACAGTCATGCAAGCTTTAGCAGAAAAAGGCATGACGATGGTCGTCGTTACCCACGAAATGGGCTTCGCAAAAGAAGTTGCCGATCGTGTCATCTTTATGGCTGACGGTATCATTCAAGAACAAGGAACACCAGAACAAATCTTTGAGCATCCGCAAAATGCGCGGACACAGGACTTTTTAAGCAAAGTTTTATAGAAATTGGAGATGACAAAATGAACCGTCCGTTGATTGCAGAACGTTTTTTACAACCAGAAGAAAACCTTTTAATGGATATCGCCACTCTTGCAAAGAAAACCCCAAATCTGATTGATTTGTCGATTGGTGATCCTGATTTGATTACAGATGCGACAATCATTGAAGCAGCTTTTGCTGACGTCAAAGCAGGTCATACAAAATACACCGCTTCAGACGGCAGTGCTGATTTTATCCAAACTGTCGTTGATTTTTACCAAAAGCAATACCAGCTTACTTTTTCTCCTAGTCAAGTACGAGGAACTGTCGGTGCATTGCATGGCATGTACTTAGCTTTGGCTGCCATCATTGATCCTGGTGATGAAGTGATTATTCACGAACCATACTTTTCGCCTTACAAACAACAAGTCGAACTAGTCTGTGGTGTGCCAGTCTTTATTCCGACCTTTGAAAAAGATGGCTTTCAAATCGACGTCGAGGTCTTAAAAGCCGCTATCACTGAGAAAACTCGGGCGATCATCATCAATTCACCAAACAATCCTACTGGTGCTGTTTTTTCTCCAGAAACTTTTGAAAAAATCGCAGCAGTTGCCATTGACCATGACTTGCTGATCCTCTCGGATGAAGTCTATGAAGCCTTTTGCTTTGATGATACCTTTGTACCGATGGCAGCCTTCGCACCTGAGAACACCATCACATTCAGCAGTTTCTCAAAAGCCTTTGCCATGACAGGCTGGCGGATCGGTTACATGATCGCACCTGAATCGATCAATCTTACGGCAAAACTGATCAATGAGGCGATCGCCTATTCGGCACCAACTCCTTCACAACGGGCAGGTATTTATGCATTGAATCACTATGATACCCTCGTGCCGCAAGTGGTTGCTGTCTTTAAGGAACGACTGACTTACATTGAACAACGGGTTGCTGAGATTCCCTTCCTTTCCTTATCCCCAGTCAAAGGAAGCATGTATGCCTTCATCAACATTGAACAAACGGGGTTGGACTCTGTCAGCTTTGTCGAGAAATTATTAAAGGAAACCAGTGTGCTGATGATCCCTGGGAAAGCCTTTGGAGAAACAACCGGCGATGGCTATGTTCGCTTAGCTGCCACCCAATCGTTGGACTTGTTGAAAGAAGCTTTCGACCGCATTGCCGCGTGCTCATTTGACTAAAGAAAATCCTACTCACTTCTAGTGTGTGGGATTTTTTTTGGTGGCAGCCGTTTTTCAAAAGTATCATGTTCTATATAAAAAAGGGACAGAAGAATCCGATTGGATTCTTCCGTCCCCTGACTATCTGCTCGTTTTTACTTTTTTGCTTCTTCCAGCAGTTTTGCCATCGCTTCTTTTTGATAAGCTTCTGTCAATTCAGCGATTTTTGCTTTTTGGGCTGCCTCATCCATAGTTGGATCAGCCATTAATGCAGCTTGCATTTTTTCTTGGACATACGCTTGTCCTTGTGTTTTCATGGTGTCCGCTTGTTCTTTCGCTAAAGAAGCCAGTTTTTTTGCTTGATCCACACTCAAGACTTCCCATGAATCTGGCAATGAGAACGTATTGGTACGGCAGACATATTGGCCATCGTTATCAGCGATCCCGAACAAGAAGCGTGATAGGTCACTTTTATAAACCCAGCGCGTCATTTTTGTTTCTAATTGAGCTGAATCAGCCCCTGTTTCCACAACATTGGTCACTTTATCAGTACCGGTTTGTTTTGGTTCCTCTTGATCAGCATCCGTTTTATATAGGTAGATTTTTTCCGTACCATCTCCTAATGGCTGATACAATAGCAAATCAAAATTCTCGTTATCGGCACTAGAAACCAGTGGGGTTGTTTTAGCAGTCGTTTCTTTTTCCATTCCAAAATGATAGGTCAAATTGGCCATCAATGCGACGACACTTGCCACGAAGACTAGACCTAAGACCAATGATAAACCTGTTTGCAGCTTGTTTTTGGCAAAGACATTCAGTACTGCAAACCCTAACACGCTAAGAACGATCAAAAGCAAGATCATTTGTCCGCACCTCCTTCAAGAACCGTCAATCGTGGTTCTTTTTTCTTTAAGGAGAAGGCGATCAAGAATCCTAAGAAGCTAAAGACCGCTGCCACATAAAAGGCGGCATGGTAGCCAGATAAAGTCGCTTCGATTGCTTTTTCTTTGTATGCCAAAGGCGTTGCATCCAGCAAAGAATCACTTGGCAAGTTGCCCTTGGTGACGTTTGTCAAGACACTGATCAAGATAGCCGTACCAATTGAGCTGGCTACTTGACGGAACGTATTGTTTACCGCGGTACCGTGACTGATCAAATGACCAGGTAAGGCATTCATTCCTGAAGTCGTTACTGGCATCATCACCATTGAGATCCCGAACATCCGAATCCCATAAAGAATGATGATATGCAAAATCGGTGTATCTTTTGTTAAGAAAGCAAATGGTAAGGTTGCGGCAGTCAAGATAAACATCCCGGTGATAGCTAAACGTTTTGCACCATACTTATCAAAGATCGCACCAGTGATCGGCATCATGATCCCCATGATCAAAGCACCTGGTAATAACATCAATCCTGAATGAAACGCTGATTCACCACGAATGTTTTGGATATACAATGGGAGAACCATTTCAGCACCGATCATCGCCATATTCGTGACCCCTGAAAGGATCGACGCCAAGGTAAAGGTCGTTGATTTGAACACGCGCAACTCTAAGAACGGATGCTCAATGTGCAATTGACGCCATGCAAAGAAAGCAATGAAAAAGACACCGGCTGCTAGAAAACCGATTACTTCCATACTGCCCCACCCTTTGTCGCCGACGCTTGAAAAGCCATAAAGCAATGTACCAAAACCAAGGGTTGATAAAATCGCTGAGAACAGATCGATTTTCGGATGCGACAATTCAATCACACTCTTCATTAGAAAGAGCGCTAAGACTAAGACTAAAACGACGATCGGAATGACCATTCCGAACAAATAGCGCCAGTCATAATGATCAATGATCCAACCAGATAACGTTGGGCCTAAGGCTGGTGCTAACCCAATAACGATTCCTGACATGCCCATGGCTGAACCGCGTTTTTCTGGTGGGAAGATCGACAACATGATATTTTGCAAAAGCGGCATCGAGATCCCTACACCGGCAGCTTGCACTAAGCGGCCAATCAATAATGTAGAAAAGTTCGGTGCAGCAAAACAAGCGATCGTTCCAGCAAGGAAGATGCTCATTGCCGTTAAGTAAAGACTTCTCGAGCTGAACTTGTTGATCAGCCATGCGGTGATCGGGATCATGATCCCATTGACCAGCAAGAAACCAGTGGTCAGCCATTGAACATCAGATGCTGAGATGTCAAAGGCATCCATCAAAGTTGGAAAAGCCGTTGTTAACAATGTTTGGTTCAAAACAGTACAAAACGTACCGATCAGCAAAACCATGACCAGTAAAGAACGGTTGTAAGGTTTGCCGTAGATATCTAAAGGACGACTCGTTGACATATTTCACACTCTTTTCAGTATATTTTTCATAAAACCTTCTTTACTTTAAATCTTTCCCTAACATTTGTCAACCTACTTGACATAAAAGTAAAACAAGTTACAATATTAACAAATACCTTTACAAGAATGGAGTCCGTATGTCTCATCTTTTTCGAAAACTCGTTGATAATGAAAACTTGTTGGTCGGCATCAGCGAACTTAGCCAAATGTGTGATATCTCCCCTCGCCAATTGCGTTATTGGGAACAAAAAGGATTTATTCAATCGGTCCCACAAGAAGAAAATGCCCCACGAAAATACCGACTGCCTACGGTCGTCAAAGTGGAAATGATCAAAACGTTTTTAGATGAAGGCTTTACGTTGGCCAAGGCTGTTGAAAAAGCGGACAAAAAAATCAAGACCGCCCATCATATTCGCAAAGTGTTTTCTGGGGTTCTACAAAATTTAGAAGTCATCAATGAACGCTTTACGATCATCAGTCTGGGACCAGTAGATGACGAAGGAAAAATCCTCCATATCATTCACGATGAAGAAACAGAACGATTGCAATACGAAGTGCTGCCTGCTAATCAAACGATCGATTTTGAAAAGTTCAAGCAATGCACGTCAAAACAAGCAGAATAAAAAATCTGCCTAGCCTATTCGTTACGTGCAGCAAGTATCCTTGACAGTGATGCTTGCTGCACGTTTTTTGAATGTCTTGCCTTTTATTCAAAGAGGTGTTGATTCATTTACAAGCAAAAAACCTCATGATATAGTCGAAGGGAGAAACGAACCTTTAGTAGAATGGGAAGTGTCATATAAATGGAAAAAGAAGTCTTTACCCAACAAATCAAGGGCGGGTTGATTGTTTCTTGTCAAGCATTGCCTGGAGAACCCTTATATACCGAAAACGGCGGTGTCATGCCCCTATTGGCAAAAGCAGCTCAAGAAGCTGGAGCTGTTGGCATCCGTGCCAATTCCGTTCGCGATATTCGCGAAATCCAAGCCGCTGTTGATCTGCCGATCATCGGAATTATCAAAAAAGACTATCCACCTGAAGAACCATTTATCACAGCGACCATCAAAGAGGTGCACGAATTAGCAGCTTTACAGATTGCGGTGATCGCTTTGGACTGCACCTTGCGCAAACGTCACGATGGCTTGACGGTCAATGCCTTTATCAAACAAATCAAAACTCTTTATCCCAATCAACTACTCATGGCAGATATCGCCACCTATGAGGAAGGCATCAATGCCTTTGAAGCGGGTGTCGATTTTGTAGGTACAACTTTGTCCGGCTATACGGCGAATAGTCCCACCATTGACGAACCAGATTATCAATTGATCCAGCAATTGGTTGCGGCAAAGGTTCCAGTGATAGCCGAAGGCAAGATCCACACCCCGAAACAAGCAAAGAAAATCCAAGATATGGGTGTGACGGGTATCGTGGTTGGTGGTGCCATCACCCGACCCAAAGAGATCGCCAGCCGATTCGTGCAAGAGCTGCGCAACTGAGTCGTTCATTTCCTAAAATAAGTCTTTCACTTCGCCTTGTGACAGAAGGCGCATTCTTTGTTGTCTTTTTGAGAAACGTTTATACTTAAAAGAGAACGAATAACAACAGAGAAAGCGAGTGAAGAAAATGACAAAAATCAATGCTGGTACAGCAATGATCAAGGTTTTTGAAGCTTGGGGCATCGACCATATCTATGGAATCCCCGGTGGCTCTTTCAACTCAACGATGGATGCTTTGTACCATGAACGGCAATCGGTCAAGTATATTCAAGTACGTCATGAAGAAGCAGGTGCGCTGGCAGCAGCGGCTGATGCCAAGCTAACGGGAAAAGTCGGTGCGGTTTTTGGTTCTGCTGGTCCGGGTGCCACCCACTTGATCAATGGCTTATATGATGCTCAAATGGATAACGTGCCCGTCGTCGCCTTGTTAGGACAAGTAGCTTCAAGCTCGATGAACTACAATGATTTTCAAGAAATGAATGAAAATCCGATGTTCGCTGATGTCAGTATCTACAATCGCACGGTCATGTCCCCTGAAAGTTTGCCCCACGTGGTGGACGAAGCCATTAAAGCAGCCTACAAATTTAAAGGAGTCGCTGTGGTAACGATCCCGGTCGATTACGGGTTTGCAGAAATCGACGAACAGGAGATTGCAACCGCAAAAAATCATAAGACAGGTGTTCTCCAGCCTGATGAAGAGGGTTTACAGGCTGCCCTTCCTTATTTTGAACAAGCAAAAAAACCCGTCCTTTATATCGGACAAGGTCTCTTTGGTCATTTTGATGCCATCGATGCTTTTTCTAAGCATTTCTCGATGCCTATCGCAGCTTCTGTCTTAGCCAAAGGCATCGTGCCTGATCTTTATGAAAACTTTCTTGGATTTGCTGGACGGGTTGCGACAAAACCTGCCAATGAAGCTTTGGCAGAAGCCGATCTCATCGTTTTTGTCGGCAGTGACTTCCCTTTTGGCCGCCGCTTTTTCAATCCTGGTGCCAACTTTGTCCAAGTTGATATCGACGCCTCGAAATTTGGTCGTCGTCATCAGACGGATGTCTCTGTTTTAGGAGATGGTGCGACCGCTCTTAGAAAATGGACAGAGATGGCAGCCCCTCGTCCTGCAGATGCTTGGTTAAAAGCCAATCAAGAAAACTGTCGCAATTGGCATGAATGGCGCCATCATTTTTACCATGATTCGCAAGTTCCTTTGCGTCCTGAACCTGTCTATCGAGAAATCAACCGGATTGCAGCTCCTGATGCCCTGTTTGTCACGGATGTCGGTAATGTGACGATCCACAGTATCCGTCATTTAGAAATGACGGGTGAACAGCGTTTTACAACGTCTGGCTGGTTTGCGACAATGGGTAATGGTGTACCTGGTGGGATCGCAGCTCAATTGAGCTATCCGAATCGCCAAGTATTTACCTTTAGTGGGGATGGCGGTTTTGCGATGCAAATGCAAGACATCATCACCCAAGTGAAATATGATTTGCCAATCATCAACGTGGTCTTTTCCAATGACTCATTCGGCTTCATCGAAGCGGAGCAAGAAGATACCGAGCAAACCAAGTTCGGTGTCCAATTAGCCGGTGCTGATTTTGGTAAAGTTGGGGAAGCATTGGGTGCGAAAGGCTTCACGGTAACGAAGGAAGAAGAATTAGCATCCGTCTTTACACAAGCTAAAGAAAGCCACGGACCTGTGGTGATCGATGTCAAGATCGCTAACGAACGACCTCTTCCTGTCGAAGAACTGAAACTTGATCCGAACCGCTTCAGCGCTGAAGAAATCGCAGCTTTTAAAGCAAAATACCAAGTCCATGATCTGCCAGCTTTGAGTGAGTTGTACGTGGATTCTCAAGAGTAAATAAAAAAGAGAGAAAGACAGAAATCCTGTCCTTCTCTCTTTTTTTTCATCAACCATTTCATGTTTCTAATGCATCGCCTTACTTATTATAAATTTTCGGGCCTTTACGCATGTTTTTTCGATCGTTTTTTGGGGATTCCATTTTTTTTGAACGGCCGCCGCCTTGTTTTTTCTTGATTAGTTCTAACATTTTTTCTTTTTGATCCATCGATTCCACCTCTATTTCTTAGCAATACTGTCGGTTGAAAAGAAGTGTTCCTGACTTCTTTTATGTTTGCGAACAACTACCTTCGATCTATGGTAATAGAAAATAAAAGCTGCCTCTTACGATTCAAATCATCAGCAGCTGATTTTGCCTTTTTCTAGTACCCTGATTTAATCTACTTGGATTTTCCTGGTTTGTCAATGGTTGGTGAAAAAAAGCTGACTTTTGATTGGCTCTTTCAAGAAAAATAAACCTCCCTTCGTTGTACCATTTGTTCAAATTTACTATTTTATTTAAGTTTTTTTATTATTTATTGGTATAATTATAACAGAACACCTATTCCGTTCTTTTCCTTCCCTCGTTCTTCTTCCGATTGTTTCTTAGCTTTCATTGTTCTTACAAATCACTCTATTTGAAAGACTAACTATATAGAGTCAAGTGAAAATTAGCTAAATCAAAAAAATATTTTATAACAGTTAAGTCCAAAAAATGAGTACAACAAATAGACCTTTCACTATTAGATTTTTTTGATTGTTCAATAGCTAATCGGAAACAATCTTATAAGGTTCATTTTTAGTTAAAATAGCATGAATCACATAACAAAGCTTACGAGAAACAGCACCTAAGGCCGTCAGATGATGCTTTCCCTCAGAAATTTTTTTCTGATAAAACGCGCGAAAAACAGGATCACATTGAGAAGCAACTAGAGCAGCTGAAAACAAGGCTTTTCGTAAGTATGGAGATCCACGCTTGCTCATAACATTATGTGTTGCTTCGTATTGCCCAGATTGGGACACAGACGCGTCTATGCCAGCATAAGCAACCAGTTTTTTCGGATTAGAAAATTTGCGAATGTCTCCAATTTCACCAAGAATTGTCGCGCCATTTATAGGGCCGATTCCAGGGATTGTGAGAATAACAGAGTCTAAATTACTCATTATGCGCTTAATTTCTTTTTCAGTTTCTTTTACTTGGCTTTCGATGAATTTCAATTGTTCAATCATGGAGCGTAATTGAAATGTAAAAGCTTCTTGAGCAAATTTCACTCCAAAGGAGTTAGAAGCTGCTTGCTTCAATTGATCTGCTTTCTCTGGCTTTATTCGGTTCCTGCTTAACTCAGCTAAGTATTGAGCCAACGTTTCTGCCGAAATTTCTTCTAGCTCTATAGGAGAACTAAACTCAAGCAATAACTCTTTAGACGCTTTTCCGAAAATACCTTGTTTAGAAAAAATTGATGCATATTCAGGAAACACTTGATCTAGTACAGCTATGATTTTTCGTTTGAAGTCGCTTGCGGTACCTACTAAATAGGTTCGGTAACGTGAAAGTTGTTTTAACGAAAAAACATTTTCATCAGACAATACTGTTTCTACAAAGGAACCATAACGCATCAAGTCAGCAATCAAAACAGAATCAATAATATCATTTTTTCGTTTTCTGATTTCTGTTCCTTTGCGCCAGCCATCGGTTTGAAGAGGATTCACAACGTGAATCAAAAAGTCTGATTCGTGGAGGTATGAAAAGATGGAGAGCCAATAATGACCCGTAGCTTCCATTCCGACAATAAAGTCAGCGGGAGTCTCTGAATATTTTGAAAGCCGCTCAATCAGGGAATCAGCTCCTTCAGTAGTGTTAGGGAAAGAAAAACCTTTTAGGATCACTTTACCTTCTTCACTCATTAAAGAAGCCACGTGAGTTCGCTTGCCGATATCAATTCCTAAGAAGTACATACATTTGACCTTTCTAAAAAAATATTTTGGATTGAAACCCGCTCAACTGAAAAGCGTCACTACCTTGTACGAGATACGGAGTAAAGCAAAAACTTTCAACATCTAACTCATACATAATCCACTTATCAGAGAGAGGTGCCAGTCTTTCGATTACGAGCTTCAAAACTCAAGGAGGCAACGGCATAGCCTCTCAATCCAATAAATATATTATCTCAAAATGAATGAGTTAATACCAAATTAAAATAACGGTGGTTCATAGGGTTATCCAATCAAAACCGGAAGGTTAAAACCCTAACTCTAATATACAAGGAGGTGGATACGTGCTGCACACTTACGCACCTGATCAGATTTATTTGTATGTATTGATTGGCTGTGCCATTTTAGCCTTTTTGCTGCTTCTGTTTGGCGATATCTTCGATTTTGATGGTCCAATTGATCCGATGTTGATCATCCCCTGGTTTGCCTTTACGAGTCTTTTCGGTTACTTAGGGGAAACTATTTTCCCAGGTTATTCGATGGTGCTTTTCATTGGTAGCGGTTGTCTTTCTACAGGGCTCGTTTTTCTCTTGAATTTTTACGTGCTGATTCCCATGAGGAATGCTGAAGCGACGCTTTCGAGTTCCGAGAAAGACTTTGAAGGTCGAATCGCAACGGTGCTGACGCCGATTCCTTGTGAAGGAATGGGTGAAATTCAACTCACAAGTGTCACTGGTTCAAGTAATCGTCCAGCCTCGGCTTTTCAACCAATCGATGAACCATTAGCAGCAGGATCAAAAGTGTTGATTATTGAAGTCAAAGAGCGTATTTGCTACGTCGTTCCCTATACAGAAAAATTTTTGGACAACTAAAATAAATCACTAAAGAGGTGCATCTATGGATATTTTCTTATCACCAATTGTCTTTCCGATCGCAATCGTGGCGTTCATTTTACTGATGCTTTTGATCATCTTTGTCACGAAATATCAAACAGCCAAGCCCGATGAAGCGTTGATTATCAGCGGAAGTTACCTTGGCAACAAAAATGTTCATGCGGATGAGAGCAATAACAAAATCAAAATCGTGCGTGGTGGCGGAGCCTTTGTTTTGCCAGTGTTCCAACGATCAAACCGAATCAGCTTACTTTCCAGCAAGCTGGATGTTTCAACACCAGAAGTGTATACGGAACAAGGAGTTCCCGTTATGTGTGATGGAACTTCCATTATCAAGATCGGCTCATCCGTAGAAGAAATCGCAACGGCAGCGGAACAGTTTCTAGGAAAAACCCGTGAAGAATTAGAAAATGAGGCACGAGAAGTCTTGGAAGGTCACCTGCGTTCGATCCTTGGTTCGATGACCGTCGAAGAAATCTATCAAAATCGCGACAAATTCAGCCAAAGCGTGCAAGAAGTGGCCTCTGTCGATCTAGCGAAAATGGGCTTGATCATTGTCTCCTTTACGATCAAAGAAGTACGAGACAAAAATGGCTATTTAGATTCTCTTGGAAAACCTCGAATCGCTCAAGTCAAACGGGATGCTGAAATTGCGGAAGCTGAAGCGCTGAAAGAAACCCGCATCAAAAAAGCCCAATCGGAACAAGAATCGCAAACAGCGGAATCAAAACGCATGACCGAAATCGCTGAAGCATTAAAGGAAAAAGAATTGAAGTTGGCGCTTTATAAGAAAGAACAAGACATCGCCAAAGCCGATGCCGATCAAGCCTATCATCTGCAAAGTGCCATCATGAAACAAAAAGTTCGAGAACAAGAGATTGAAGTTGAAGTCGTTGAACGACAAAAACAAATCGTATTGGAAGAAAAAGAAATCTTGCGTCGTGAACGCCAATTTGATTCTGAGATCAAGAAAAAAGCCGATGCCGATCGTTATGCGCTTGAACAAGAAGCATTAGCGAAAAAAGCGTCTGCGTTAGCAACCACTGAAGCTGAGCAGTTTCGAACAGAGTCGTTGGCAAAAGCTGAAGCCGATAAGATTCGTCTGATTGGTTTGGCAGAAGCCGAGACGACCTTGGCGAAAGGAACGGCGGAAGCTGAAACGAAGGAAAAAATCGCCGAAGCCTTCAAGAAATATGATGAAGCAGCGATCCTTAGCATGATCGTTGAGATCATGCCGCAATTAGTCAAAGAGGCTGCCGCCCCATTAGGCAATATCGATAAAATTTCGGTCGTTGATACAGGATCAGGTAAAGGCGGCGGTGCCAATCGTGTCACCAATTACGCCACCAATCTCTTATCGACCACACAAGAAACTTTGAAAGAAACCCTCGGTCTGGATGTGAAATCGTTGATCGAAAACTTCGCCGGTTCCAATACGAGCGAGCCGCCTCAAGAATAAGAAAACTGCTGTTCGTCTTCATCGCTTCAAAAGCGACAAGGCGAACAGCAGTTTTTTTCTTACTCATTGCTATTGTGCTTACTCAGTGACCTCTTTGACATAGTTTGCAGGTACACCAGCCACGATCGTGCGTTCAGCGACATCTTTGGTCACCACTGCCCCAGCAGCAATGATCGCATGGTCACCGATGGTCACACCGGCAACGATCGTTGCATTTGAGCCAATCCAGACATTCTTCCCAATCGTAATGGGGGCTGGATAAAGCGTGCTACGATCTTCAGGGTGAAGGCCATGATTCAAGGTAGCTAGAACAACGTTGTGCCCTATTAGGGTACCATCACCGATCGTGATCCCTCCTTGGTCTTGAAAATGACAACCGGCGTTAAGAAACACCCCTTTGCCAATTTGGATGTTTTTGCCATAATCTGTATAAAAAGGCGGAAAAAGCGAAAATGTCGGTTCAACTGCTTTCCCAGTCAATTGGGCAAAAAGTTCTTGTAATTCATGAGGTTCATGATAAACCGTATTGATTTTCATGGTCAGTTTTCTCGCTTCAGCACTCAAAGCCACCATTTGTTTTGAAGCTTGCGAACCGGCAAGTAAGGGTTCACCACTTGCCATAAGTTTGTTTAATTGATCGATCGTCATTTGTTTTTCTCCTAATCATTCGTTACTCACAAGTATTTTTTAGCGAAAAGACAACCTCCACGTCCTCTTCCCCCAACGCTTCCCTTAATCCTGCTGGATCTTCAGTAACGCCGATACGACTATAGCCACCATAAGAATTGGTAAAGGTCTGATAAAACAGCACCCACGTATGACTATTCCAGCTCATGATTTCTCCTTCGTGAATGATCTCCGGCCGTTCTGTAGTCATTTCTGGCAAATTCTCAGAAAAACGATAATATTTCTCGTTATTGTTCAAGTCACTCATTGGCAACGTGAAGGGCATTTGATTCATTAGGTATTCAGACGCCTCATTTTCATAAAACTTCGCTATAAAATCCTGTTGACCAACCGTAATGACCACAGCTGTTGCTGATTCAATCGTCGGTTGATCATGATCCTGACTTGCCTCAGAGGAAGTTTCGCTGGCAGACAGCGCATGCCTCTCCTCTGTTCCACTTGTCCCACAGGCACTTAGTAGGAGCAGCAAGACAGCAGGGATGAGTTTTATCAGCATGGCTTCGCTCCTTTCTGCTGATGATTCGATGTAGCGGCGGGCAACAGAATGCTTATTTTCTAAAACACGACTGCTCGGCAGAGGATATGGGACTGAACAGTCGTGCAGCTGGTTGTTGCTGTTTAATTCAAATGCTCTTGGAAGAATTCGGTCATTTGGTCAAAAGGAATCACCTCTGTTTGGTCGTATAGATCAACATGCGAAGCATTAGGAATAATTGTCAGCTCTTTGTTATCACCTTGCAATTGCTCAAAAGCGTCTTGACTGAAGTAAAGTGAGTGGGCTTCTTCTCCATGAAGCAATAAAACGGCGCTTTGGATCTCATCAATGTAAGACAAAAGTGGCATATTTAAGAATGACAGCGAAGACGTGACATTCCAACCATCATTAGAGTTCAAGGAACGTTCGTGGTAGCCTCGTTCTGTTTTGTAATAATCAAAGTAATCCTGCATAAAGACCGGCGCATCTTCTGGCAGTGTATCTGGTACCCCACCTGCTCGTTCGTAGCTGCCATTGGCAAAATCAACTGTACGTTGGGCGTTCAGCTGCTGGCGCAATTCATGGCGTCCTTCAGCCCCCATTTCATCAAAATACCCTTGAGCATTGACTCGCGACATGTCATACATGGTGGCAGAAACAGTCGCTTTCACACGGGTATCGATGGCTGCGGCATTCAAAGCTAGACCACCCCAGCCACAAATCCCGAACAAACCGATTCTTTCTTCATCTACGTTTTCTTGGACAGATAGAAAATCGACCGCTGCTTGAAAATCTTCTGTATTAATGTCTGGTGAAGCCACATAGCGTGGTTCGCCACCGCTTTCACCTGTATAGGACGGATCAAAAGCGATCGTAACAAAACCACGCTCTGCCATCGTTTGCGCATATAGACCAGATGTCTGCTCTTTGACTGCTCCAAAAGGTCCGCTAACAGCGATTGCTGGAAGTGGTCCTTGCGCATCAATTGGTTCATAAAGATCCGCAACTAAAGTGATCCCGTAACGATTCTGGAAAGTCACTTTTCGGTGATTCACCGTGTCACTTTCTGGGAAAACTTTATCCCATTCATCTGTCAATGAAACATTTTCTGTCATCGTTTCTCCTCCTGAGCTGGCTTGCGACTCTTCATTCGTCTCCTCATTATTGCTGCTACAAGCACCTAAAACCAGCGGTGCCAGCACAACTAAAGACACAAGGGCCTTCTTTTGCCAGTTTTTCATTTCATTCGCCTTCTTTCTCGGTCAACTATCCTGTACCTTAGGGCGATTCTCCAATTTTTCTCAAATGATCAAGGTCTGGATGATCGTTTTTTCTTGATCGCTTGAGCTATTTTAGATAAACCTATTGTACTTGCAGCATCTTTCTATGTAAAATACTAATATCAAATACCCAACTATTCATATATAGCATAGAAAAAGGAGTATAGACCTATGGAATTAAAAAGTTTAACCACCTTTCTAACAGTTGCAGAAAAAGAAACGATTTCAGCTGCCGCAAAACATCTGCATCTCTCGCAACCATCCCTGTCACGACAGTTAATGGAGTTAGAAAAAGAATTAGGTGTCACGCTGTTCACCAGAGGCAATCGCAAAATTACGCTGACGGAAGATGGCCTCTTGTTTCGTAAGCGGGCGGAAGAAATTGTAGAATTGTTAGAAAAGACCCGTTCTGAATTTTTGTCACCTCGAGATACGATTACCGGTAACGTGTCGATCGGTGCTGGAGAAACCTACGTGATCCAGCTGTTGGGAAAAATCATCAAGGAGATTCAAGTTGAGTACCCTAACGTCAAATTTCATTTATTTAGCGGCAATGCTGACGAGGTCAAAGAACGGTTGGACAAAGGATTGTTGGATTTTGGCGTCGTGATCAGCCCCGTCGACGTCAAAAAATACCATTCCTTGCGCTTACCTGCCAGAGACACCTGGGGCGTCTTGATGCGAAAAGACAGTCCCCTTGCTAGTAACGAAGTCATCACACCAAAGGATCTCTGGGAGGTTCCCTTGATTACTTCACGACAAAGTCTGGTCAGCAGTGAGCTTTCTAAATGGTTGAAAAAAGACATGAACAAATTGACTGTCGTTGCCACGTATAATCTCGTGTACAATGCGTCAAAGTTGGTTGAAGAAGGCGTCGGCTATGCATTGACCCTCGACAAATTAATCAACTTCACCCCTGACAGTCCTTTATGCTTTAGAAAATTGAGTCCCACTCTTGAATCAGATCTTGCAGTCATTTGGAAGAACACCCAAGTTTTTTCAAAAGCCTCTGGACTTTTCTTGGAGCGGATGAAGGAACGCTTTATAGAGGAATGATTTCAAATAAAAAAAGATTTATCTCAAAACAATTATGAGATAAATCTTTCTTTACGTTTTTTTCTGATTCTTTTTGAATGTGAACTCTTTAGACACCGCCATCCTCCAAGCTTAGCAAATTTCCTTCTGGATCGCGGAAATAGGCAATATGAAAAGCTTGGTACCCTTCCCCCAAAACGGTTTTACTCACTTCAAACACTACACCAGCATTGTTCATTCTCGTATAATCTTCTTCAAAATCCGTGGTGTGAAACGTTGCCGAAAGCGTATCAGATGAAATCCGATTATCCGAAATCGGATAGCCCTCCATTTGATCGATCACGGCATCCACTTGGAACATACCAAAAAAAGGCGCCTCCTCTTTCTTCGATGCAAAGCTTGTATAAGGACCTGACTCATCGCCATAAGTTGGTACCAAACCAACTTTTTCCGTATAAAAATGATAACACTTCTGATAGTCTCCTTTGACTTGAACGCAAGCTGTGATTCGTTGAATAGTCATTTGTCTTTTCTCCTTTTCCAATGTGTCTTCCATCAATTCAAAAGTAATTAAAGCAGATTTTACCCATAATAGCATATTTAGCGAGTAAAATTTATTTCATTGTGAATTTTATCCGATAATCTAATCAAAATTAGCGTTGGTTTTCCCAAGAGTTACTTATATTAAAACCCAATCAGAGGAAAGGCGATAAACTTAGAGTCTTCTGATTGACTTTTACTTTTCTTAACCTAAAAAATGGGTAAACTATAACAAAGATTCCTTTTTGATAGATGTAATAAAATCAGACTATCCAAGTTAAATAAATCATACTCTTACTTTATTTACTTTTTTTGAACACGATCAATTCGGTGATATCTTCAAAGAGTGATGGATTAGCGACATCAAAAATCACAGAAAAAAACTTCATTTTCGTGTCATTAGTTGGCGCCTTAAGAATGGTTTCCTTTGTCTCTTCACTGACTGGTAAAGACAATAACTGTGTTCGGACTTTCTCGCTAAAGTGAAAGGAGACTTTGAAGAAGTCCTCCCACATCGAGAGCCAAAAAATGGGTTCACTTTATTCGTTCCACGAGTCGTTGTCCATTTGTATTCGCCTTTTGACAACCACGCTTTTCCATCTTGGTAATAGCGCCAATCCATAAGAGAGATGCCCTCGTTTTCAAGGGTTTCGATAAAACGTTGATAAATGACATATCCTTCACCCAGAGATTCTGCAATCAGCTGCTCTGTTGGTTTCACGTTTTTGTCTCGAAACAATTGCTTTTTGCCTTCCATCCTTCCACTCAACTCCTTTGCGCTTCGTTTTTTAAGGTTTTCGCTACGTTACAATTTGATTTTGTTGATATCATCTGTGATGACCCAATCATCCATATTTTTTTCACGATTGTACTGAAATGGTGTTATTTCTTCTAATTCAGCGATTTCATAGACCGCTAGATACTTTTTCCCTGCCCAACGATCGACTTGTTTTTTCGATAAATTCAACTCTTTTTCATAGCGTTTTACAAAATCTATGGATTCTTCTTTCGTCATCTTTTCAGATTCAATCACGTTGGCAATGATGCCCCGATGAGTGATGGTCAAATCGCCGCCGGTCTCCACAAAATACACAAGATCGTTGATTTTGGCTCTTCCTCCTAAAGGTGATTTTCTGCCGGCTGGCCCCCGAATGATCATTGTTTTGTCACCGTGAATCAGTTTCTCAAGCTCTTTGGCTTCCTTATTTAAATAGACCAAATGTTCTGCCCGACCGGCTTTTCCTTGATACCATTCTGCTGGTTTTGTCATAAGAAGTTCCTCTTTTCATATGAATTGTTTTTTGAGCTGTTCATTCCATAGTGGCTAGTTATTGGAACGTTTTTTCAATGGTGTATAGGTGAGAGGTGCAACTGTTTAGATTGATGAATGAATAAAACTTTTGTGCAAAGGCATTAGGCGTGCCGCATCGGACAAATGTTTCCGCATCTTCTTTCGTTTCGAACTTGGTGATGTCCGCCCAAGTTTCTCCATCTACTAATAATTCAAAAGAAAGGTATCCTCTTTGTTTGGAAATGTATTCTCGGTTTAATTGTTCAACGACACGAACAAATTCCGCTGTTGAAACGCCTTTTTTTAATTTGTACGAATTATGAAAAGCAACCTGTGCCATCGGGGCTTCCTCCTTTTAGATTCCATCAAGTAATAGAGCGTTTTAAAAAAAACTAACAGTTCTCCATTCAACCGTTCAAATGACTTTTTTAACATCCGTTGTATTTCTACCCTGTCCTTTCTTAACAGTTGCAACAAAAAGTCCGTTCAGCAGGAGAGCATTTGGTACTAAAGCGAGCATTCAAGAACTTCCCCCAATAGTTTGTCGTGGGGAACGATCAAACATTTCTCCATTGCTTTCCAGTAACTTTCATACAACTTTTTTTGAGCTTTGCCATAATTTTCTTCGCTATCAAACTCCCAATAGTGAGCATATTTCACACATTTTATGACTCTCGTCAATGGATCTGGCAGGCGACCTTCCTTGATGGTCCTCATTTCTTTGATGTAATGGGTTCGTTTCATTAATCGAAAGAACAAAGCCCCCTCCATGGCCTTCATTGCCTCTGTTGCTTCCTGCATGACTGCTTCAAAGGTCTCAACACTACTGGGTTTCACTTGATAGATACTGATTTCTGAAAACACCCCGACCGCTCCTTTCACTTGTGATCTTCTTCTCAATTATAGTATACCAAGTTTACTTCGTTGATAGTTTGGTCATTTTATTCATTTCTCATTTATCTTCCGTTTATTATTGATTTAGCCTCCTACCTGCGGGATCAAATTGCTAAATTATAATTTCATAAAAGGCTAGCAGCCGAGCTTTATCAGTAGGTCACCTGCCTGCCATAGTCACAAAAGGGATCATTAAGCTTTCGCCTACAAAAAAAGCAATCAACTTTTAACAGCAGACTGCTTTTTCTTAACGCTCATTAGTGCAAAAGGAACGGTTTTAGCTCTGTCTCGATAAAGTCGATGCGATCAAAGACAGTTGGCTTAAAATACGCCGTAATGGCGATAACAGTCTCTGATTCGGGATCAATATAAAGGACATTTCCACTATTGCCGATGGCGGCATAGGTGCTTTTCTCAGCATCCAAGATCCACCATAAATACCCATAACTCATATTTTGAAATTTCTCTATGTTTGTCTCTAGCGGATTGACCATTTCAGTGAGCCATTGTGAAGAAATCACTTGTTGTCCTTGATGGATGCCTTGGTTCAAGCATAGCTCACCGATTTTGGCTAAATCTTTTGCTGAAAGACAAAGCCCGTAACCTGCAGTGCCAATATTTACAGGATCGCAAAACCAAACCGGTTTTTTTGGTGCCTTGCTCATCGTAAAGTGCTTATGCTCTTGTGCCGTTTCCGCATAATAATTGGTCAGTTCGGCTACACCAAGAGGTCGAAATAAATAATGGTTCGCATAATCAACGGTCGTCATTCCAGAAGCTTTCGCTAACAAACCAGTGAGGATCTGCAGACAAACGGTTTGATAATTGAATTCATTTGTCACCCCTTTTCTTCCTCCCAATAAATCAAGCGAGGCGCTGGTCCAGTCGTCACTCGAACAAACCTTTGTCCATGGATCACCTTTGCATTTATACGGGGCTCGCATCGTTAATAGGTGTTTGATCGTAATATCCTGAATCGTTTTTTCGCCCCGTTTTACTTGATAGTCTGGAAAATAATCGAGTACTTTGTCATTGACACTTCGGATGACACCTTGATCGATCGCTATCCCAACTAGTAGAGAAACGATACTTTTCGTAGCGGACATAAGGTGGCAAGTATCCTCCGGCTTATACTCATGCCATTCATCCGAGTAAACTTCCTTTCCATTTTGGTAGGCAGCAATTTGGCAAATATTAGGCTGGTTTTTACTGATACATGCATGCAGTTCTTGTCTATTCATTTGTGAAGCCTCCCTTCAAAGATAAGCATAATACCATTAAAAATTGTTTTCAATGTTATTTTTAAAATTGTTTTTGAAGGGTCTTTTAAAAGTCTATTAGCAATGAATACGCAAAAAAAGGCCCTCAATGATAGAGGCGCCTTACTTAAAACTTTCGAATATCGATTTTTGATTTCTATCCAGATTTTTTGAGAGGATCGTTATCAGCAATTCTTCTAATGCGGAAACAGTGGCGATGGTCCCCAAAATCAAGATAACAATTTTTTCATGGAACATGATGAGCAACAACGGGAAAATACATAAAAGAAATCCGACTGCTTTGTTGAGCCATGTATGCAGACTGCTAAAAGACCGATATTTTACATAGCCAATCAGATAACTGACAAAACGAATCATAGCAATCACTAGTAGCCAGACCCAAAGTGTATGTGCCGCCAACAGCTGAGGTAGAAAAGAAAGAAAAACTGCGAGAAAAAAGCTTACATCTGCGAAACTGTCTAGTAAGGCACCCACCTCACTCGTAAGATTCATCCTTCTTGCAAGCAGCCCATCGACGAGGTCGCTTACAAAACAATAGGAATAGAGCAGCCAAAACCAGCCAGACATTGGCTGAAGGAATAGTAAAAGTGGTGCGAGAATCAGTCGAGATGTGGTAAGGATATTGGGTAAATGATTCATTTGTTCTCCTTGCATTTCATTTTCTTCACAAATTTTGAAAGCCTAAGATTATTTCACGTACTTAAAAGTAGTCCAAAGACTTTTAAACGTTCTTTCAGTTGAGCATCCTGCAAGCCCTGATGCGAATGTTTCAAAACTGGTCCTTAGTATTCCTTCAACAATCGTATCCGATCGGTACTTCCTGGTATCCGATTCTGCACCTTTGTCCATCCCCCTGCTTGGTACACTTCATATTCTTCAAAGCTGCAAGGAAGACCTTTTGCATGGCCGATATCACTTGTGTCCATCACTTGAAAATGCAGATGAGGCGAAGTCGAATTTCCCGAATGGCCAACGTTTCCGATCACCATCCCTTTGGTGATATTTTGTCCTACGGAAACAGTGACAGATCCTTTTTGCAGATGAACAAATGCCATATAAACGCCCTCAGAAGCTTTTATCACAATGTAGTTGCCAGCTATTTGTTGATAATCATCTTTTTGTTCATTAAAAAACAAACCATTTTTTACAGCGATCGAAAAATCTCTGATCCAGTGAACGATTTTCCGTTCCCGATAGCCATCTCTTGCAACAATTACTTCGCCATCACAAGGCGCATAGATTTTTTCGCCCCAACAATAACAGCTCTCCAGCGGAACCCCTAAGAAGAAATAGCGCAGAAAGCTTCGATTATGAAAAGCTTTGGTTTTCCCCTCAAAATTAACTTGTAAAAAATCAAAGGCATAACGCAACCCCATTCGATCGGTACCATGGCTAGGAATCTTCTCGGCTGGTGTAGTCGGCGCAAGCCACTCACCTCTTAAGGGGAATCCAATGGTTATCGGCTGCTCTTTCATAGGGCTTTCTCCTTTTTGGATCACATGATCTCTTTTATTTTGAAATGACTATCAATCGCGCGGCACTCTATACCCGTGCTTTACTCCTTTTCACTATAGGTCACCTAAGGATTTTTTTCAACTCTAAAAAGTGGGCTAACGGGCGTGCCTATCAAAAAAACACCTCAATCATGTAGTGATTCCAAACTGTTAGACCAAAAATTCTAACTTTTGAGCGTCGCTTCATGGATGAGGTGTTCTTACATTTTATTTTTTTGTAGCTCTTGGCGGTGACGGCTAATCCATCTAGCTATCGTCTGACAAAATAGCATTTGTCCATCCTCTACTGTTTGCGCTCCACCAATCGATAGTAGACTCTTGCGGTGATGAAATACACCAGCAGATAAATCATTGTAAACAACAGGACAGAAATAATCGTTACCGTAATCAATAAGTTACGATCCGTCAGACCAAAAAGAATCAGTAATTTTCGAATCATTGGTAAAGCAAACGCCAAATGGATGATCGCTGCCACCAAAGGAAATGAGAAGATCATCAAAACTTGCTGCTGGATCACTTGCTTGACTTCCTTATGGCTTAACCCAACTTTTTGCAAGATCTCGAAACGTTCTTTGTCCTCCATCCCTTCGGAAACTTGTTTATAATAAATGATCAATGCAGCAGCTAAAATAAAGATCACACCAAAAATCAAGCCTAAGAAGAAGAAGCCGCCGGTAAAGGTTTTTGTCTCAACTTCAAAAAGATCTTTTGATTCAACGCTCGCCTGAGCATCTGCTGCCAGAAGTTCGCTGCGAATCTGTTTTGCGATGGCTTCGCGATCGCTTGCTTCTTCTGTTTGAAAATTAAAGACTGTTGTTGTCACTGGTTGCTGGTAAAGTTGAAACTCTTCGTTTTGATACCAAACGCTTAGCTTTTCGGCAAGCCACTGATCATCCGCCACGAGAACAAGATGCTGAACGGGGTTTTCTACTTTCGTGAATGTTGGCAGTTCTTTCAATTCCCGCAAGCGAAATTGACGATCATCGATCGTCGTCTTTTCTGGTAACGCTTGATGCGTCCAGGTGGCGGGAAAAACGAATAATTCGTCGTCAGCGGGTCCTGTTTTCCCGGTGATTTCATGGTATTCAGAACTGGTAAGAAAAATAAGATACACGGCTTTATCTAAACTACCGCTATTTTCTTCAAAATTGGTTGAGGGAACAAAATTTGGTTCCTCAAAGGTAAAAAGCAACGGTCTTGTTGTAGTGACTTGCTGGCGCTCTTTGATCGTTAGCTTCTCCTCAAGTCCATTAATTGCTGTGTTGATTTGCTGGGAATCAGCCGCTGACTCAATTTGAACATCGTAAGGAAAACGGGTTTCGATCACATTCTTTTGTCCAAAATAAAGACTGGCGGTCGTAGCAACGGTCACTAACACCATCGTTGATAAAATACAAATACTTGCTAAACCAGCCGCATTTTGCTTCATCCGATACAACATGGTAGAGACATTGATAAAATGGGTCGTTTGATAATAATAGGTCGTTCGTTTTCTTAAAAACTGCAATGCTTTGATACTGCCCGCAATAAACAACAAATAGGTAGCCAAGATTACGAGGACGACGGCGACAAAGAACAGGCCTAATGCACTGATGGGCGACTTGATCGTCACAGAGATCGTATAGCCTGCCACTAAGCATAGGACACCTAATAGTGCCAAAATACCTTTTGCTCGTGGTTCTTTTTCATTTCGCTTGCTTCCCTGCAGTAATTGAAGTGGATTGGTTTTGCGTACTTGCAGTATGTCAAATAAAAATAAACAACCAAAGACGAACATAAAATACAGGATCACCAAGCCAATACTCTCAAATGACAGTTTGAAGACAAAGAACTCGCCTACGGCTAAGATTTTCTTCAGTATCAAAAATCCTAATCGTGCAAACAATAAGCCACTGATCAGTCCGGCGGCAAGGCTAATGAGAAAACTGTAAAAGAGTTCCCAAAAGACCACGAAGGCTATCTCACGTTTTCCTAGTCCTAAAACATTGTAGAGACCAAATTCTTTTTTTCGCTGTTTGATCAAAAAGTTATTGGTGTAAAAGGAAAAGATCGCCGCAAAAATCATGAGGATGATATTTCCTAAACGAAACATGAGGATGGCGCTTTGACTACTAGGAAGTTCCTTCATTCCTGGATTGTTCACGATGATTTGCGTCATCATCAAAACAGCCACCAAGAAACTCATAGATAATAAAAAGGGTGTGTAAGCTTTGGCATTTTTACGCAAATTGGAGAAGGCGATTTTTTGAAAGAACATTGGTTACTCCTCCTTTGCAAAGACAGCAGTCATTGTTTCGGCTATTGCTTCTAGAAAAGCGGTATTGCTGCGATCCCCTCGATACAGCTGGTGAAACACATACCCGTCTTTGATAAACAAGACGCGTTGTGCGCGACTGGCTGCGATCGAACTGTGAGTGACCATCACGATCGTCTGTCCATTTTGATTGATCTGTTGAAATAATGTCAGTAATTGATCAGAGGTTTTCGAATCCAGCGCTCCGGTTGGCTCATCTGCTAATAGCAGTTCCGGTTTTGTGATGATTGCTCGTGCGACAGCAACTCGTTGTTTTTGTCCGCCAGACAATTCATACGGATAGTGCTGCAATAAATCGGCGATCCCTAAAGTTTGTACGATAGGCTGAAGCTGCTTTTCCATTTGTTTGACGGAAACTTTTGATAAAACTAATGGCAATAAAATATTGTCTTTTACCGAAAAGGTGTCCAATAAATTAAAGTCTTGAAAAACAAAGCCTAAGTGATCCCGTCGAAAACTCGCTGCGTCTTTTTCTTTGATCGTGGTCAGATCGATGCCATTCAGCTGCATTTCACCCGCTGTTGGTTGGTCTAACGTCGCCATCAAGTTCAGCAACGTACTCTTTCCCGAACCTGATTCCCCCATGATAGCGACATATTCCCCTTCTTCTACCATAAAGGTAATATTTTTCAACGCTTCAACGGGTTGTCCGTTCAGCTGGCTTTGATAGATTTTTTTTACTTGTTGAATGTTTAAAAGTGTCATCTTGTTCCCTCCTTCCTTTTTAGAATAAGCTGACTGGCAGAAAAAAGCGACTTACAATAAAAACCGCAAACTTACAGTGTTGAAAGTTTGCGGCTATCGGTTATTTGTGGTGGGAAAATGAAGTGTGACGATGGTTCCCTGTCCCACTTCAGAATCAATCGCTAAACGGCAGCCGATTTTTTCAGCCGCTTGTTGACTCATATATAAGCCTAGCCCGCTCGCTCGTTGCTGAAAGCGACCATTTTGTCCCGTATATCCTTTCTCAAACACCCTTGGCAAGTCTTCCTTACGAATACCAATGCCGCTATCTTGAATCACTAAGGCATTGTCTTTAGTGAAAACGTTGATGCCACCAGTTTCGGTATACTTCAAGCTGTTGAAAAGAACCTGTTCAAAAATAAAAACGAGCCACTTTCGATCGGATGTCACCGTCAAATCCACCGCCATGTCCAGTTGCAGATTCTTTTTCGAGAAAAACAAGGCATACTTTTTGATCGTTTGACGAACGAGGGGCGCTAAAGCCATCGACTCAAAGACAAAATCTTCATTCGCTAAATTTTGTCGTAAATAATTCAACATCATTTGCAAGTAATCATTCACCTTAAATAATTCCGCTTTGACCTCCGTCGGTGACAACGAATCGCTTTGGACCAAAAGATCCAGCGCAGCTAGAGGCGTTTTGATTTGATGAAGCCACAAGCCGAAATCTTCATAAATTTCTTCATTTTTTAACGCTGCCTTGTAATCAGAAGTGGTTTTTTCTCTTGCCAATTGTTTAAGAAGGGCTTGGTATTCGTCTTCTAAACGATTTCGAGTGGCAGGCAAGAACGCCAACGCCGCTTCCGTCATACGTTCTTTTCTTAATAAATGCTGCAGCTGCTTTCTTTTTTGTGCGTAACGAAAATAATGAAAAAGGGAAAGTCCCCCTAAGATCACCCCTGAAAAGACCACATAGTCAATGAAGGGCTCCAACGAAAGGCTGTGGAGAAAGAATAGCCCAAATAGGCCCGCACTAAACAGCAGGTAAACGAGATAAAACTTTCCATAAAGGACGAAATATTCTTTCACGTTAGTCATAGGCGTGTTCCTTTTCTATCAAATACCCTTTATTCTTTACCGTCTGGATCAAATCGGATAGTTCGATCTGGCTTAATTTTTTTCGCAAGCGGGTCATATTGACCGCTAATGTGTTATTATCGATGAATTCTTCACTATTCCAGAGCATTTCAATGATGGTCTCTTTGGCTACGATCTTCCCTCGATGCTGCAAAAGCAAGGAAAGAATCCGAGCTTCATTTGGAGACAGTGGCAACTGTTCCCCCTGTTTTTTTAATACATTTTCTGTGGGATAAAAGGTTACTTGCCCTATCTCAAAGGTCAGCGCTTGTTGGTGGCTATACTGATAGCTGCGCCGCAGCAATGCTTGGATTTTTGCCAAAACGAAGGCTAAATCAAAGGGTTTTGTTAAATAATCATCTGCTCCCATGTTCATCGCCATGATCTGATTCATCTGTTGATCCATCGACGAAAGGAAAATGATCGGCACTTCTGACTTCTTGCGAATTTCTTGGCACCAATGATACCCGTTGTAATAAGGCAGCGAAATATCTAAAAGAACGAGATCCGGTTTGATCTCATGAAACTCTTGCAAGATGCTAGCAAAATTCTTAGCAGAAACACATTCGTACCCCCATTGCTGCAAATATTCTGCTAGAACAGAGACGATCGTTGCATCATCTTCAACAAGATATATTTTTTGCATGTCTTTCTCCTCTCTGTTGATTAATCACTTGCTTCTTTACAGACAGTGTACCAGAAAAGAAAAAGAATCGTCTAGATGGGGGGAACCTTTCAAAGGGCTGTTTTTTTCCTCAATCCTCTGCCAATCGAGCAAGAATTTCTTGGTAACGCTGTGTGGCAAAGGGACTTATATGCCCTTTTTGGCAAAAATTCAGTTTCCCCAGTTTGGGTACGACCCGTTCTACGATGACATTGCCATTTTGAACTTTCGATTCAAACTGCTGCAAAGCCTCCAAAAATCGTGCGTCTTTTCTGGCAGAAGGATAAAAAGAAAAGACATACAGATAATAAAAAAGATTGTATCCTCTAAAGGGATATTCTGTCTGCATAAATAATGTACCCATCCCATAATGACAGGGACTGATTGGCTGACGGATCTCCCAATGAGCAAGCAAAAATTCGCTTGCTTGCTTAAGCGTTTCCATTTGTTCACGATCATGAGTATATCGAAAAGCATCAAGGACCGTTAACGTCGTCATTGGCGTGGAAAAGTGGGTCTCAGGGCCGCGACCAAAACTATACTTATTGCACTTCCAGCCGCCATCTGCTTCCTGAGTAGCAAGAAAATAGTGAAAGGTCTGTTGCAGCCGCTGGTCCCTTGTGTAACCAAGAGCACACAGCGTTCGCAAAGCCAACGCCGTATGACATGGATAGATCCCCCCTGACGGAGAAATTTTAAATCTGCCGTCTTCTCTCCATCCTTGAAAGATCAATGCGGCTGTCTCTTTTAATAAGTTCTCCTCACGTGACATGCCAAGTTCAAGTAAATAAAGAGGACTTTCTAAGGTCGTAAAGGGTGCTCCTTTTAGTAATTTATGGTCTGGCGTCGACCATAAATCGGCGCCATGATCATATTGATGGGAAATGATTGCTTCGATGTCTTGCTGAACCCTCTGATCCATATTGATCTTCCTCCATCTCTTAAGTGTCGTGCAATCAACCCAATAATCCTCATTGACCCACGGTGCACTCGCTTCTAGAATGATAAAAATTCAAACGTTTTTTAACACATGTGTTAGATTTTTGTTTTTGAATTGTCCAAATGAATTTTAGGAATCAAATAGTTTTTTCCAAACGGACCTACTTTAAAAAAAGAGTGTTCTAGTTTTCCTGATGACAGGTTCGAAAAAAGTTTGTCTCTGAAATCGCATGGTTATACGAACCCCATAATGAAAGATCACCTGAATAGGAACACGCTCACGCAACAAGTTCATGTCACGCTCTTTTAGTTCAAGGAATCAGGCATAATGAAATAGTTCAAAACGAATGCCTTCTGGGCTTTCAAAAAATAAGGCATAGTAGTTAGGGGCGATGCGCTCTTTGTATTCCATTGGTCGATCATGAAGGATCTTTACCCCTAAAGCTTTTATTTTGGGAAAAATCGCATCTACTACTTCGCGGCTTTCCGCTTTAAATGCTATGTGCTGAACAGAGCCAGGTTTTCTTGAATCGATTTTCTCGTTCTTCCATTCTTTTCGTGGGGAACAAATGCCGAAATCAAATGAATCGCCTATATATTCTACTACTTCCATATCAGCATGTTCTAAATACCCAGAATATTTCTTCTGGAGGTCAAAACCTAATAGTGCAAATAATTGATCATAAAAGCCTTCTGCTTTTTTTACATCATTGACTGTGATTTGGATATGGTGAAACTGAATGTTCATATTCGCTCCTTTCTGGCTAACAAAATAAGTGTTTCAGGAAAAAAGCCGCTTGCGGAAGTTTGATTCAACTAAATTAGCTAGGAAGCTCACTTAATGTAGAAATCACCTTTTCCATTGCCGTTGCTACTTCTTTAGGCAACTTATTATAGCCATCATTTTCTGTCTCTTGAGCCAAAATAAAGTCCAGCCGTCCTTGCATCCGCTCTCTTAAATGAGCCACATAGGAGGCATCTTGAAAATCGACTTTAAAGCCTGTTACTGGCAGGAAACTCATTTCGGTGATCCCACCGAAATTTTTAAATTCAGCCTCGCCTTCCACAATTTTTTCAATCGATGTTAGTGTGACTTCAGGCGTGACTTTCTTGCCTTTGTAAAAGCCTGTATTTAGAATATAACAAGCCGTTTGGTTTTCTTTAAACAAGTGCATGAAATGGGCAAAATCTTCCCCTAAAGGATAGACTCTAAATGGATTGGCATAAGGTTCGATGACCAGTTTATCTATATCCGTGGTCTCGACAATATGTTCAGCTGTCGTGCGCTTCGTAGCTAAGGTCAAACCAAAAACAGCGGCTAAAATCGGATCGTCAATTTTTACTACAGGAGGCAGCGTGTCATCTTTCATGATCCAAAATACGGCATCGATCGGAGAATCTAAATGGTCCACCCGATTAGGTGTGACATATCGTGATTTGACGGTTCGACCATTCCCATTACGAATATCTTGGGTCACGAGGACCTTTTTTCCTTTCTCGTCTAAAGTAACCCCAACATTTTGACAGGTGATAAAGTAGCGGACATTTGGGTTGGTTAGTGGATAGTCTTGCGTTTTATCAAAATAAGAAGGCTCCAGTGCAGTGGAGGCACCATTTGTTTGATTAATCACAAATGCATCGTCATGCAAAACCTTGATCTCATATTTGCCACCATGTTCTGCCAATGTGATAGTCGATTTTCCTGATCCTGAAAGACCAAAAGCCGCCATCGTAAATGTTCGATTCGGTAACTGATACTGCTTCATTCCCCCATGACACGCCACAAAGCCATGGCGATGCGCGGTAGCCCAAGCCAAAGTTAATGTCGCTTTTTTCAATTCACCAAAATAGTTTAAACCTAAGACTGCCGCAACATTGTGTTCAGGATCAAAAAGAGACAGTCCATAAGGAAAATCAGGATGAGACCAATCTGGATCAGCGTACAAAAAAATGTCCGTCTCTGGATATTCTTTGGAACATTGGTACCTTTCTTCCCATGATTTCGTCATCAATTGAAAATTCAACAAATAAGAGTAAAAGTTGGTTTCATAGTGCTCTGGTATCAACAGGTGAGCTTTGACCATAAACGCTTCATCTAATCCTACAACAACTTCACCACCATAAAATTGCTTGCGGGTTCCTTGGTATAAGGCATCTCGCAAAATGTCTTCATATAATTCTCGCTGGATTCCAGGATGCCCGATGATGCGTCGAGCTGCCGCTGTCCGTCCAACCACTTTTCCGTCATTAAACACGATGACTTTAGCATCCTCTGGTAGTCCTAACTCCTTGGTGTGTATTACCGGCATATCCGTAAGAATAGCGCTAGAAGATTCTTTTGCTAAGTGATAGGCAGTGGCTAGATCATCAATCCAAGTGACATTGTTCCCATAAAAAGCTGACTCTATCAACACTTTAAAACTCGACAAATGTGTATTTTGCGGTGTAATCTCTTTGTGTGAAAATGCACGAATCGTTGCCATGTGCAATCCCTCCTAACAAAAATTTTCTATTCACTACGTTTATTATAATACTTTCTAATCATCACACGCCATATTTTTATACACATTAACTATAAATTGCCGACAAACCATTTTGTTAAAGGATTGGGATGTCTGCATATTTGAAGCTTCACTGCTTTTTGCATTGATTTTTTCCCCGCTCATCAATAGTGAGAAAGAACAAAAAAACTGGCACAGAAAGAGTATCTTTCAGTTCCAGTTTCTGGTTTTATATTTCATCCATTCTAAACGTCACAATCGACGTAACTAGATAGACAGATGGGTTTTAGTTGCTTATTTCTCAATTGACTTGCTTTCTCTAGTAACTTTGCTATCGTAAGATTTTATGACATTTACCATAAAAAGAATTCAAAATCAAAATTGCTGAAAAAACTTGTTGTTTCTTAACCACGTTCTAACAACACGACACACTCTACATGGGTCGTTTGTGGGAACAAATCAACAGGTTGGACTTCTTTTGTCACATACCCTTCTTCCGCAAATAACGCGAGGTCACGAGCCAAAGTTGCTGGATTGCAGGAAATGTAGACGATGCGCTCTGGTTTAACCGCAGCAGTCGTTTCGATAAAGCTAGCATCTAAACCTTTGCGAGGTGGATCAACGAAGACGACTGTCGGTTGAATGCCTTCGCGTAGCCATTGCGGCATGATTTTTTCGGCTTTACCGATAAAGTAATGCACGTTTTCGACACCATTTCTTTTGGCATTGGCTTTGGCATCGTTCACTGCTTCAGGAATGACTTCCATCCCTAACACTTCTTTCACGCGATCAGCCAAACTAATCCCGATCGTTCCGATTCCTGCATAAGCATCCACAACGACATCATTTTCAGACAGTTGCGCCATCTCGAAGGCGGTTTGATACAAGACTTCCGTTTGCGCTGTGTTGACTTGGTAGAAAGATTTCGCTGAGATTTGGAAGGTTTTGCCTAATAATTGATCATCGATCGATGACTTGCCATACAACACACGCTCGAATTCCCCCATGATCACATTGGTTTTTTCTTCATTGATGTTTTGAATGACAGAAACAACTTCTGGAATCTCTTCGTGGATCACTTCCGCAATTTCTTCTCCTTTGAAGAATTTCGGTTTACGTGTCACTAATACGACCATCATTTCACCTGAGTGATGCCCACGACGAACGACAATGTGGCGTAAGAACCCTTCATGGGCTTCTTCATTGTAGGCTTTGACATTGAACCGCTGCAAAATATCTCTGACTTTGATGATTGCTTGATCGATGTTTGGATCTTGAATATAAAAGTCTTCGATCGGTACCAGAGTATGGCTGTTTTTGCGGTAAAATCCAGTCGTTAATTCCCCATGGATTTTTTGCACAGGGATTTGCGCTTTGTTGCGGTAACCAAATGGTTTTTCCATTCCGATTGGCGCATTGACTGTGATTTCAGGCAATTTGGCGATTTTAGCCAAAACATTCTCTACTTGCTGCTGTTTGAAGGCTAATTGTTTGTCATAGCTCAAATGACTCAATGGAGCGATACCGGTGCGCAACAATGCTTCATTCGGCAATTCTTGCCGATCAGGACTTGCTTGCAACAATTTCATCACTTTGGCAAAACCAAATTTGTTGCCGACTTTCAACACTTTGACTAAGGCACGTTCATTTGGCAGGGTGTTTTCAATAAATAATAAGTACCCATCGACTTTGGCGATCCCATTTCCTTCATGGGAAAGATCCAAAATATCAACTTCAAGTTCCTGATTCTTTTTAACAGGATAATTTTTCATAGATTTCTCCTTTGTGCTTGCTTTCTTCATTTTAAAAAGGAATGGCCGAAATTGCAAGCGGTGCTTATTCTAACGGTTCAACTTGACTTCGAGCAAAAAAGAACCGAAGGAGGGAAATCGGCTGATTGCTTTTTCTGGGTCCTGCGGCGAAGAGCCGCTGCAACACAGGAGCAATCCCTTTTCCATCCTTCGGAAAATCGAACAGATCAGAAGTGTTTAAAACTTTTGATCACTGTTTTAGTTATCAGTTATTTTTCTTTTTCTGTGATTTTTCCCGTTCGCTCTTGTTCAAGATTTGTTTTCTTAAACGAATGCTTTCTGGTGTTACTTCACAGTATTCATCATCATTCAAGAATTCCAGTGATTCTTCCAAAGAAAGAATACGAGGTTTCTTGATAACTGAGGTTTGGTCTTTGTTTGCTGAACGGACGTTGGTCATTTGTTTTGCTTTCGTGATATTGACCGTTAAGTCTTTGTCACGAGAGTTTTCACCAATGATCATTCCTTCGTACACTTCGGTACCTGGTTCAACGAAGACCGTTCCACGTTCTTCAATACTCATGATCGAGTATGTTGTTGCTTTTCCTGTATCGATCGATACAAGTGCGCCTTGATGACGGCCACCAATTTGTCCTTGGATCATTGGCAAATATTGATCGAAGGTGTGGTGCATGATGCCGTAGCCGCGAGTCATTGATAGGAATTCTGTCGTGTAACCGATCAAGCCACGAGCTGGTGCCAAGAAAATGATCCGTACTTGTCCATTCCCTGTATTGATCATATCTTGCATTTCTGCTTTACGCATTCCCAATGATTCGATTACTGATCCCATGTATTCTTCTGGGGTATCGATTTGCACCCGTTCAAATGGTTCACATTTCACGCCATCGATTTCGCGTTCGATAACTTCTGGACGAGAAACTTGCAATTCAAAGCCTTCACGACGCATATTTTCGATCAAAATTGACAAATGAAGTTCACCACGTCCAGAAACGATCCATGAGTCAGGTCCGATTGGATCAACACGCAATGAAACGTCTGTTTGCAGTTGCGCCATTAAGCGTTCTTCAATTTTACGAGCGGTTACGAATTTTCCTTCGCGACCCGCAAATGGTGAATTGTTCACGATAAAGGTCATTTGCAATGTTGGTTCATCAATGTGTAAAACAGGTAATGAATCTTGATGATCGATTGGTGTAACAGTTTCACCAACGAAGATATCTTCCATCCCAGAAACGGCAATCAAATCACCGGCTTTGGCTTCTTGGATTTCTAAACGTTTCAAACCGAAGAAACCGAAAAGTTTCGTCACACGGAATTTTTTAACTTCTCCGTTTAATTTCATCAATGCAACTTGGTCGCCGACTTTGATTGATCCGCGGAAGACACGGCCAATACCGATACGTCCAACGTAGTCATTGTAATCAAGCAATGATACTTGGAATTGCAATGGTTCGTCGCTGTTGTCGATTGGCGCTGGAATATGTTCGATGATCGTATCAAACAATGGTGCCATCGTTTTTTGTTGATCAGCAGGATCATCTGATTCACTTGAAGTTCCGTTAATCGCAGAAGCGTAGATCACTGGGAAGTCCAATTGGTCATCGTCGGCACCTAATTCGATAAATAGTTCTAAGACTTCATCGACAACATGCTCAGGACGAGCAGATGGTTTGTCGATTTTGTTGACAACTACGATTGGCACTAAGTGTTGTTCCAACGCTTTTTTCAATACGAAACGTGTTTGAGGCATCGTTCCTTCATAAGCATCAACAACCAAAACAACACCATCGACCATTTTCATGATCCGCTCTACTTCACCACCAAAGTCCGCGTGTCCTGGGGTATCCATGATATTGATTTTTGTACCGTTGTATTCAACCGCTGTATTTTTCGCTAAGATCGTGATGCCACGTTCTTTTTCGATCGCATTTGAATCCATCGCCCGTTCTTGTAATTGGGTATGGCTATCTAACGTTTGGGATTGTTTCAATAATTCATCAACTAATGTAGTTTTTCCGTGGTCAACGTGGGCAATAATAGCGACGTTGCGGATATCATTTCTAATATTCAATTTATAAACTCCTTTTTTGGTGACATTGCACTCGACAAGCCATTATACCAGAATTTCTTTCTGAAATATAGTGCAAAGTTTTCATTTTTACAGAAAAAACCAGATATTAATAAAATATCTGGTTTTTTTCTTATTGATTAACGATCGCCAATAATTCTTCGAAAGCTTTCGGTGTACCGCCGACAAACAATTCCCGTCCATTCAGGGATAGTGGCTCTCCTTTGATGTTTGCCATTTTTAATCCAAGGGTTTCTAACAAAACACCCCCTGGCGCATAATCCCATGGCGCAAGATGAGAAAGATAGCCTGCTCTTTGTCCTTTAGCGAGGGCGATCAACTCTACCCCAGCACATCCAGTCATACGAATGCCTAATGCTTTGTCACTGACTTCAGTTTCGTGGTGGCGGTTATGGATCAACATGGGTGAATTCAAGCCAACGAGACCCTCGGATAAGGCAATATCTTTCGGCGGTTCGATCTTCTTGCCATTGTTATAAACACCAATCTCTGGACCCCCCCATAAGAATTCATCTTTCATGACATTATAGACAAAGCCAAAGCGCCCTTTGCCCTCTTCGTAGATCGCGATCATGATACAAAAGTTTTCTTTTTCCAACACGAAATTCATGGTTCCATCGATCGGATCAATGATGAAGACCCGTCCACTCATGTCGGCAAGTGTGTCCAGTCCGTTTTCTTCACCTAAAATTTTGGCATCCGGATCATAGGATTGGATCTTACCAATCAGAAAATCTTGCGTGGCTTTATCCAATTCTGTCACTAAGTCTTTCCGTCCTGATTTTGTCTCGACCACCAAGTCTTCTTTATTTAAATTGTCTTTGATCCTTTCGCCTGCAGCGATCATCCACTGGCGAACTTCATTAACGATTTCATGCATTCGTTGATCTACCCTTTCATTTTTAGTTTTCCCTCAGTCTTTTTCGCTGCCTGCACGGCATGGTATAACGAATAGCCTGATAGTTCTTCAAATTCTCTACCTAAACGGCGTTCCTCGCCAATGCTGGGAACGACTTTCTTAAAGGCTTGATACGCCTCAAGAAACGTGCTGCTAGGAAGGCCTTTTTCATAGGCTTGTTCTAACCGTTCCCACATCTTCATGACGACGACCATTTCATCCGTCGACCAATCTAAGTCCAGAGGATATTGATAATCCCGCATATTACCACTCCTATTCATCTTATTCAGTGTACCACAAAATTGAAAATAGGTCAGAGCCTCCGCTGCAAAAAGGTACATTCTGGCAATGAATGTACCTCTGGTTTACAAACTATTTGGATTTCTAGAAGCTGAACTCCATGAATCTCAAATAAGAAGGAAATTCCTTTGTTCTTTCAACGAGATCGCTGATTAAAAGATGACCGATGTCAAAAAGGTTCGTCTAGAAAAGCCCGCAAGAACAAAAAATTTTTAATGATAGCAATTGATTTCCACCACTGTTTACTAATGAAAAACTCTGGGTAATCCGTTCCCCATTGCCATGGAATGACAAATGATCCGTCTGCTTGTTGGTGTTCTAAAATTTCTTCGGCTTCTTTTTTACATATTTCTTCACTAAAAATCCCAAGCAGCTGCTCTCTTGTAAAGAAAAAATTTGAAGGTTTGCTGACATAAGATGTGAACCACTCTTCTGGCTCGTTTGAGACTGCATGGCGAATTTGCCAGAATAAGATCTCGAGAAAGCGTTCATTTGCTAAAACAGGCTGATACTGGATTTCTTCACAGTCTTGTAATAATTCTAGATAGACGACTAATGTGTGCATTTCACCTGTTGGCTCCTTAAGAAAACTTGCAACTGCTGTTTCGGCGATTTCTTGTGCTTTTTGATAGAGGGTCGTTTCGCCTGTTCTTAAGATCGTACCAGCTAGACTGGCCGTTGGGTTGTCTGCTGGCACGCCCACAGGACTCTCCCACCAAATCGCATGCGGATAGGATACCGTTGACGGCACTTGGTTGAACCATTTCCCTTTAGAAAATTCTTTTCCACTAGCTAAATACCTTAGAATCCCTTGGACTTGTGGATTTGACGAATGAAGGCATTCAAGCTCTCGTAAAATTCGACATGCCTCCCACACTGCAATCGGTGTACTATTGGGATTCCAATAATCAGGTTCCAAACCATGCCCATAACCACCATCTTCATTTTGGTAGACTTGTAACGCCTGTAATACAGCCTCGCGAGATCCATTTTCAAAATGGTACTGCCAACGAGCAAGGTCTAAAGGGCGCGCGTTTTTGTAAATAAATTTTCGTGCTTTTTCGAATGCTTCCATATCTTCGCCTCCTTTGGCTTTCTTTTATTATCGCTTACTCCCCTAATGATTACAACGCTTACATCAATATCATTTCTCTGAACGACCATTCTCAGAATAGCTTCTTGGCATTTTTCAGGAAGCATACTTTTGGTGTTTCCCTTGGCATGATGTTACAGTAAGAATAACAAGAAAAAGGAGGAATTCTCTTGCGTTTAGAAAACAAAAAAATCATTGCCTTAGTCGACAATGATTTCGAAGATTTAGAACTTTGGTATCCGGTCCATCGGTTACGGGAAGAAGGCGCACAAGTCGATTTAGTCGGTGAAGAAGCGCATAAAACGTATATTGGCAAATATGGTGTACCCGCAGAATCAGCCTATGCTTTTTCTGATATTCACGCCGATGACTACGATGCCATCTTAGTTCCGGGTGGTTGGGCACCTGATAAATTACGGCGTTTCCCAGAGGTCATCTCTTTCGTGCGAACGATGGACAAAGACCAAAAAATCATTGGACAAATCTGTCATGCAGGCTGGGTCTTGATTTCTGCGAATATCCTGCAAGGCAAGACGGTTACCAGTACACCAGGCATCAAAGATGATATGACAAATGCTGGAGCCACATGGATCGATACACCTGTGGTTACGGATGGACATATCGTTTCCAGCCGCCGTCCCCCAGATCTACCAGACTATATGCGGGAATTTATTGCTGTTTTAGAAAAGAAATAGTACCCATTGATCAGATTCAAAAGAGTTGCGACCGAAGGAAATACGGCCGCAACTCTTTTTTCTACCTATCGATCATTCGCTTATGATCGCTAATTTTTTGTTGCTTTTAGGGATTTTTTTCACACCGATAAAGGTCAATGCAGCACCCAAAACGGCAAACCCAGTCCCAATCAAAAGCATTTCCCAGACACCGAAGCTTTGGATCAGCATCCCCCCTAAAAGGTTGCCGATCACGCCACCGATCGTGGTAGCGATAATGATGATCGTTTGTCCAAAAACCCGGTCTTCATCTGCCAAACTATGGTTGAACAAATAAGCAGAAGCAGGAATAAACAAGGCAAAACTAACCCCTTGCATCAAATGGCTCATTTCCATCAGGATGATGGAGCTGATCAACAGCATCAGCACCCCACGAATGGCAAAGGCAACACTGGACAGCAACAGCCAAAAACGGCTAGACCGTATCCTCACTAACTGTTCAAAGAAAATCATGCCCGGCAATTCGCATAACGCCGCAACCATCAGGGCGATGCCAACTTCCTTACTGCCACCGCCAATATCGGCAAAAATTTGTGCCAAAAAACTGTTGATCATCGTGTGGAAGCTGAAGAGAAAGCTAAATCCGACAAAGAGAAAGAGTAAAAAAGGATATTTTTTCAAAAAGGCACCTGAATGACTTTGTTCTGTATGCATCACGGGCATTTCTGGCTTCTTGATCGCTGGCAGCAAAAGCAAAATAATGAGAAACAAAACGGCTTGCCCGATAGCGATCATTGGTAAAAGGGCTGCCGAAAACTCCTCTAAGAGCTGCCCCAGTAAAAAGGAGGTACCCGCAAATCCTAGTGACCCACCGGCACGGGAAAAGCCAAAATTGATTTTGTTGCCGCTATTCGTGTATTCAAACGCCAAGGCGTTGAGAAAGGACTGCATGGAAACGAGCAAAACCCCTCCTAAAACATAGGTCAGTATTGATAATGCAGGGACAATCACACCTGCTAAGAGCACCGCGACCACGCCGATTGTCATCGTTTTCAAGACAACGATCAGTGGTACTTTACTTTTTTTGATAATGACTTGACTGATGAAGGGCTGCAAAATCGTAGACGCAATATTGACTAAGGCTAAAATACCGCCAATTTTTGCTGGATCGACCTTGAAATAAATCAAAAAAAGGGTCGCAAAGCCATAGATTGAGCAAAACATCATCCAATAAAGAAATTGCAAACTTGTGTAGTAAAACCGAATCCTCTTGTCACTTGCATGATTACGCATACATCCCCCACCTTATCCATATTCCTTAGCAACTAAATATAGCATAGAACCGATGGATTTACTATCCTTCTATCAACAGAAACCGCAGTTTTATTTGAAACACTAACCAGCAACAAAAAAGCGCAGCATAGTATCCTGCGCTTTTCCTACTGCTTCAACTATTTAGAGCTGTTGGAAGGCTTGCGTGAGATCTTCCAATAGATCGTCGATGTTTTCCAATCCAATGGATAGGCGAATCGTCTCTGGACGAATTTTGGCTGCTGCAAGTTCTTCTACGCTAAGCTGGGAATGGGTCGTCGAAGCTGGATGGATGATCAAGGACTTTGCATCCCCGACATTTGCCAGCAAAGAGAAGAGCTTGGTTGCGCCACAAAAGGTTTTGCTTGCTTCTGCCCCACCCTTTAATCCAAAGGAAAAGACGGAACTGGTCCCTTTGGGGAAATACTCCTGCGCCCGTTCAAAATAGGGGCTGTCCGGCAGTGTTGGGAAATGAACCCAAGAGACTTCCGAGTGCTTGGCTAAAAATTCAGCAACTTGTTGCGCATTTTCTACATGACGTTCCATTCGCAACGAAAGCGTCTCGATGCCTAACAGCAACACCCATGAATTGAAGGGAGAAATCGCAGCGCCTGTATCCCGTAAAAGAATCGTTCGTGCTCGAGTGATATAGGCAGCGTTACCAGCGGCTTCTACCCATGAGATTCCATGGTAGCTATGATCGGGATCAACCAGCTTGGGAAATTTGCCATTTGTCCAATCAAAGTTGCCGCTGTCGATAATGGCCCCTCCCAAAGCAGCACCGTGACCACCGAGGTATTTTGTCGTGGAATAAACGACGATGTCCGCCCCATGCTCAAATCCTCGAAACAGATAGGGAGTCGCAAAGGTATTGTCAATGATGAGGGGAATCCCTGCTTCATGAGCGATCGCTGCAATCTTTTTAAAGTCGGCAATATCAATATCTGGATTGCCTAAAGACTCTAGAAAAACTGCTTTAGTATTTTCTTGGATGGCTGCTTTTAGTGCTGCCAGATCTTCACTATCAACAAAGCTTGTAGTGATGCCAAAATCTGGCAACGTATGAGCGAATAAATTATAGGTCCCCCCATAAATTGAAGCAGCCGAAACGATATGATCTCCTGCTTGTGCAAGATTTAAAATCGCATAGGTGATCGCTGCTGAGCCAGAAGCCGTTGCTAACGCACCGACACCGCCTTCTAAGAGGGCTAATCGTTCTTCTAGAACAGCCGTTGTCGGATTGGTAATACGGGTATAGATATTGCCATTCTCACTAAGACTAAATCTCGCTGCCGCTTGATCTGCGTCCTCAAACACATACGATGTGGTTTGATAAATGGGTACGGCGCGACTCCCTGTGGTAGGATCTGGTGTTTGTCCTCCGTGTAATTGAATCGTCTCAAATCTTTCTGTCATACTATTCCTCCTTAATAATACAAATAAAAAAGCCCTCTGATATCGAGATATCAAAGGACGTGTTTACGTGTTACCACCTTTATTCAAGCAGACTTTCCAGCATGCTTCTCAGCAAGTACGCGACAAATAAACGTCGTTATACTCTGACGCGATAGCGGGCGCACCCGGATCTTCTTATCTTTCGTACAAGTTCAGAAGATCACCTCTGAGGCCATTTTCGATTGATTCTACAAGTTCTTCTTGCACCCTACGAAGACTCTCTAGGCTTGCCAAATCAATGTACTTTCCTCATCAACAGTTGAAACATTAAGAGCATCGTATCATTTACAGAAGATTCTGTCAATAGCTTAGGATCGCTTTATTTTTGGTGATAAAAAAACTCGTTCACCAAATGATGAACGAGTTTCAAAAAGCTTAAATGTGGATTGGTAAACCTAGAGCTAACTCAGCAGCATCCATTGTGATCTCACCTAGAGATGGATGTGGATGGATGGTTAACGCGATATCTTCTGCGTTCATGCCAGATTCAATAGCAAGAGCAAGTTCTGAAACCATATCGCTTGCTCCTAAACCAGCAATTTGCGCACCGATGATCACATTGTCTTCAACCGTTGTTACTAAGCGAATGAATCCTTCGGTTTTTCCTAGAGATAACGCACGACCGTTACCTGAGAATGGGAATTTGAATGCTTTTGCTTCAATTCCAGCATCCTTGGCATCTTTGATGGTCATACCGACAGAAGCCAATTCTGGGTCAGTAAAGGCAACTGCAGGCATCGCTTTGTAATCAACGGCAACTTTTTTGCCAGAGATTGCTTCAGCAGCGATTTTTGCTTCGTAGCTGGCTTTATGTGCTAATGCAGCACCAGGAACGATATCACCAATTGCGTAGATGTTTGATACGTTGGTACGGCCTTGTTTGTCAACCGTGATCAATCCGCGTTCGCCTACTTCAACACCTGCTTGTTCCAAGCCCATGTCATCAGTATTTGGACGACGGCCAACAGTAACCATCACGTAATCAGCAGTAACTGATTCTTCTTTACCATCTACGGCATATTTCACAGTTACGCTATCGCCATTGTCAATTGCTTCTTTCGCCATTGCGTTGGTAACGACTGTTACACCTTTTTTCGCAAAGTCTTCTTCAACCAATTTGACCATGTCTTTTTCATAGGTTGGCAAGATTTGAGGAGAACCTTCAAGGATTGTTACTTCTGCACCTAGGTTTGCATACGCTGCACCTAGTTCAGAACCGATGACACCGCCACCGATAACAACGAATTTTTTAGGAACTTCTTTTAATGCCAATCCGCCAGTTGAATCAAGGACACGTCCGCCGAATTTGAAACCAGGGATTTCAATTGGACGAGAACCTGTTGCGATGATTGCATTGTTGAAAGAGTAAGTTTGTGCTGAATCTGGGTGGATGACACGCAATGTGTGATCATCAACGAAGAAAGCTTCTCCTTCAATTGTTTCAACTTTATGTTTTTTCAATAGGAAACCAACGCCAGAAGTTAACGTTTTAACGACTTTGTTGTCTTTCCATTCTTGTGTTTTGGTAAAATCAAGGGAAACATTTTCACTTGTTACACCAAACATTGTTGAATCCAAAGATTCTTGGTAATGATGACCTGCAGCGATCAAAGCTTTTGAAGGGATACAACCAACGTTTAAACAAACGCCGCCGATGTATTCTCTTTCAATGATTGCTACTTTTTGTCCCATTTCAGCAGCGCGGATGGCAGCTACATAGCCGCCAGGTCCCGCACCGATTACAACTGTATCTAATTCAACAGCAAAATCTCCAACTACCATTTGTTAATCATCCTTCCATCATTAATAGCTCTGGATCAGCTAATAGACGTTTGATATTATTCATTGCTTGTTGCGCTGTTGCGCCATCAACGATACGGTGGTCGAAGCTTAATGAAAGTTTCATCACACGTCCGACAACGATTTCGCCTTCAGCGTTTACGATTGGTTGTTGCGCGATCGTACCTACACCCAAAATAGCTACTTCAGGGTAGTTGATTACTGGTGTGAACCAGCCGCCACCAACTGAACCAATGTTACTGATCGTGATGGTACCGTTACGCATATCATCTGCAGCTAATTTGCCGTCATGAGCAAGTTTTGCTTTTTCGTTGATTTCATCGGCGATAGCAAACATGCCTTTACGATCTGCATCTTTTACGTTTGGTACATACAAACCATGGTCAGTATCTGTTGCGATACCGATGTTGTAATAGTTTTTGTATACGATCTCTTGTTTTGCATCATCGATCGACGCATTCAAGATAGGGAATTTTTTCACTGTTGCAGTCAATGCTTTCACAACATATGGTAAGAAAGTAAGTTTTGTGCCGTTTGCAGCAGCAACTTCTTTGAATTTCTTACGGTTATCCCATAGGTTTGTTACTTCAACTTCATCATGCAAGGTTACATGAGGTGCTGTTTGTTTGCTGTTTACCATCGCTTTAGCGATTGCTTTACGTGTAGGTGTTAAGGCCACACGTTCTTCTAAATCACCTAAGTTTGATTTGAAGGCTTTTGCTGGAGCTGCTGGTTTGCTTTCAGTTGCTGCAGCTTTTGTTTCTTCTTTCGCAGGAGCTTGAGTTTCAGCTTTTGCAGCTTGTCCGCCACCTGATAGGAAGTTTTCGATGTCTTCTTTTGTTACACGGCCGCCTTTACCTGTTGCTGATACTTGAGAAATATCAACATCTTTTTCGCGAGCGAATTGACGTACAGAAGGCATAGCCAAGACATGTTTGTTAGGATCTGCTGCTTCAACAACACTTGCTGAACCAGAAGTTTCCACTTTTTCTTTTGGTGCTTCTGCAGATGTGCTTGATGAAGCAGGCGCACTGTTGTGACCAGGTGCGTCGATTTCAACTAAAACATCCCCAACATTTGCGACTGTTCCTTCAGCAACAACGATGTTTTTCACTGTTCCTGTTACTGGAGATGGAATTTCTTCCACTGATTTGTCGTTTTGAACTTCAAGCAACGTATCATCTTCATTGATGGTATCTCCTGCTTTAACGAACCATTTTACGATTTCACCTTCTGCAATACCTTCACCGATATCTGGTAATTTGAATTGGAAAACGCCTGCGCCTTCAGAAGAACCAGCTGATGCTTCAGCCGTTTCCGTTGTAGGTTCTGCCGCTGGTTTTGCTGGTGTTTGAGACTCTGCTGCTACACCTTCATCGCCTTCGTTGTCTTCATGTCCTGGTGCATCGATCTCAACAAGGACATCCCCAACGTTTGCGACTGTACCTTCAGGGACAACGATGTTTTTCACTGTTCCTGTTACTGGAGATGGAATTTCTTCCACTGATTTATCATTTTGAACTTCTAGTAAGGTATCATCTTCATTGATGGTATCCCCTGCTTTGACGAACCATTTTACGATTTCGCCTTCTGCAATTCCTTCACCGATATCCGGTAATTTAAATTGAAATGCCATTTTCTATTCTTCCCTTCTTCAACTATTAAAAGTTCACGATTTCTTTCACTTTGTCTTCGATGTCTTTTGCATTTGGCAACCAAATGTTTTCAGCTTGACCGAATGGGAAGATCGTATCTGGTGCAGACACGCGTCCGATTGGAGCTTCTAGTGATAGAACCGCACGTTCAGAAATTTCAGAAACGACTTGAGCGCCAACGCCTGCTTGTTTTTGTGCTTCTTGAACGACAACCACACGACCAGTTTTTTCAACTGATTTGATGATCGTTTCAACATCAAGAGGAGCAACTGTACGCAAGTCGATGATTTCAGCGTTGATGTTTTCTTTCGCTAAGTTGTCAGCAGCTTTGATTGCTTCACGAACCATCGCACCATAAGTGATGATGGAAACATCAGAACCTTCACGAGTTACTGCTGCTTTGTCTAAAGGAACTTCGTATGCTTCTTCTGGCACTTCTTCACGGAATGAACGGTAAAGTTTCATGTGCTCTAAGAAAACAACTGGGTCATTGCTGCGGATAGAAGCAATCAATAATCCTTTTGCATCATATGGGTTTGATGGAATAACGACACGGATACCAGGTGATTGAGCGATCAATCCTTCCAAGTTATCTGAGTGCAATTCTGGTGTGTGCACACCGCCACCAAATGGTGAACGAATAGTGATTGGTAAATTACGTGTACCACCCATACGGTAACGAGTACGCGCCATTTGACCAACGATTTCGTCAAAGGTTTCAAATACGAAACCAAAGAATTGGATTTCTGGAACTGGACGGAAACCTTCTAATGCTAAACCGAAAGCCAAGCCGCCGATACCAGATTCAGCAAGAGGGGTATCGAAGACACGATCTTCGCCGAATTTTTCTTGTAAACCTTCTGTTGCACGGAAAACCCCGCCGTTTTTACCGACATCTTCACCAAAGACTAAAATCTCTTTGTCATTTTCCATTTCAACAGCTAAGGCATCTGTAATTGCTTGAATCATTGTTTTTTGTGCCATGACTATTTCGACTCCTTCGCTTCGTAAGTTGCAATTTGTTCTTTAATGTTTTGTGGTTGAACTTCAAACATGTTTTTCAAGAAATCTGAAACTTTTTGTTTTGGCACGCGGTCAGCTTCAGCGATCGCTGCTTTGATTTCTTCTTTTGTTTGTTCAATGACTTGTTCTTCTTTTTCTTCAGACCAAAGTCCTTTTTCAGTTAAGTAAGTACGGAAACGTACCAATGGATCTTTTTGTTGCCATTCGCTGTCCATGTCTTTTGAACGGTAACGGGTTGGATCATCACCAGACAATGTATGTGGACCGTAACGGTAAGTCAAGGTTTCGATCAATACAGGACCGTTGCCGTTTGCTGCCCATTCACGAGCTGCTTTAGAAACATAGTACACTGCCAATGGATCCATACCGTCAACTTGGATACCAGGGATCCCAGCTGCTGCTGCTTTTTGTGCCAATGTTGGTGCCGCACTTTGTACTTCACGAGGTGTAGAGATCGCAAAACCATTGTTTTGGATGTAGAATACAGCGTTTGCATGGTATGCCCCTGCAAAGTTGATTGCTTCATAGAAGTCCCCTTGTGAAGAACCGCCATCACCTGTATAAGTGAATACAACATTTTTCTTATTGCGTTTTTTCAATCCTAAAGCAACGCCGGCTGCTTGGACGTATTGTGCACCGATGATGATTTGTGGTGGCAATGCTTTTAAATCTTCTGGGTAAAGGTTCCCAGCAACGTGACCACGTGACCATAAGAACGCTTCTTTCAATGGCAGACCGTGTTGGATCAATTGTGGTACATCACGGTAACCAGGTAATAGAACGTCTTCTTTTTCAAAAGCAAATTGACTTGCTAATTGGCTTGCTTCTTGTCCAGCAGTTGGCGCGAAGAAACCTAGACGACCTTGACGGTTTAACGCAGTTGAGCGTTGGTCTAATACACGAGACCATACCATACGAGTCATCAATTCAACTAATTCGTCGTCACTTAAATCCGGTACTAACTCTTGATTTACAATTTTCCCGTCTTTGTCCAAAGCTTGGTAAGTTGGAAAATCTGCATTGACTTGCTCCAAAATCGCTTGGAAATCAAGTGCTTTTTGTTTTTTTGCCATCTTGACACACTTTCCTCTCTGATATAAAAATTCACTTTCGTATGTAACAGGGTTTAAATCTGTACTATCGAAATTTCATTTACTCTTATAAATTATCATTTAACTTCGAAAATGACAAGTGAAAAGGGTATTTTTTTTAATAAAACAATTCCCACTGTAGCAACTCTTAAGAAAACATTAGTGAAATTAATCACATTAAAGCAATCGCTTTCTTCAATTTTTTCTTTTCAGATTCTTTTTTTTATTTAAGAATAGTACAGCAATCATCCTTTGGCTAAACAGATTTACCATTAACCTCCTTTTATTACTTGTGAAGGATTCGACTTGAATCAAAAAGAATTTTCTTAAGATGAGAAAAAAATAATACAGAGATCGGATAAAAAGAAACAGATCGGCAATTCTCCCCTCCATAGGAAGAACGCCGACCTGTTTTTTTAAATCCATTCTTTCGTTACATGAATGTAAATGCGTTTGGCAAATTCAACTGTTACTAAATAAGCGAAATTGATACCAATAAACCATGGCCAGTAGCTTGATGGCAGCGCCGCAAAATCGAAGACGGTGTGCAATGGCGTCAAGATAACTAAGAAGCCAACTGCAATTGCTAGGACGCTGGAGATCAGGACTGCCGGTGAAGCAATACTATTGATAAATGGTAATTTTCTTGTTCGGATCATGTGAACAACTAAGGTTTGTGTCGTTAAGCCGATCATAAACCATCCTGCTTGGAACAAGGCTTGCTCTTGGATCGTATTTGCACTGAAGACATGCCACATCACAAAGAAGGTCAAAATATCAAAGATGCTGCTGACCGGTCCAATGCCGACGGTAAACTTCAATAGTCCGCCCACTTGCCATTTGACTGGTTTTTCTAACTCTGCTTTGTCTACGTTGTCCCATGGAATCGTCAATTGTGCCATATCGTACACCAAGTTTTGAACCAACAATTGAATGGACAACATTGGTAAGAAAGGTAAAAAGGCACTAGCAACTAAGATTGAGAAGACATTCCCGAAGTTCGAACTCAACGTCATTTTGATGTACTTCATCATATTGGTAAATACTTTGCGCCCTTCGATGACCCCTTTATCAAGGACATTTAAACTTTTTTCTAATAAAATGATCGAGCTGGCATCTTTGGTGATATCCGCTGCTGTATCAACCGAGATGCCAACATCTGCCGTGCGTAAAGCAGGCGCATCGTTGATGCCATCTCCCATAAAGCCGACTGTATGGCCTGCTGCTTGAATGGTTTCAATGATTCGTGATTTTTGCATTGGGTTTAATTTTGCAAACAGATTGGTTTTTGCAGCTTTCGCTGCTAACTCTTCATCTGATAGATGATCAATATCGGTTCCCAATAAGTATTCATCTGCATCGATACCAACATCTCGGCAAACTTTTTGCGCAACGATCGCATTATCTCCAGTCAACACTTTGACATTGATGCCATGACCGTGTAAAGAAGCAATCGCTGTTTTGGCTGTTTCTTTTGCTGGATCTAAGAAGCCCATAAAGCCAATCATGATCATGTCTTGTTCGTCTGCTACAGAATAAACGGCATCTGCGTGAGCATCGCGTTTTACGGCAACTGTCAACACGCGCATTCCTTGTTTATTCAAGCGCAGGTTCACTTGACGTAATTGCTCTCTCAATTGAGGAGTCAATTCCATCACTTTGCCATCAACTTCTACGTATTTGCAGACTTGTTCCATTTCTTCAGCTGCACCTTTTGTGACCATCAGTTGATGACCATCCGCATTGACAACAACCGTCAAGCGACGACGTGAAAAGTCAAAAGGAATCTCATCGATTTTTGTCACATCGTTAAATGGCGCTGCCAAACCTTCTTCTTCATAGTAGTTTAGGACTGCGATATCCATCAGGTTTTTCCACCCTGTTTGATAGTAAGAATTTAAATAGGTCATATCAAGAACCTGTTTATCTTCTACGCCAAACGGGTTTAAATGTTGTACCAGCACGACACGATCTTCGGTGATCGTACCCGTTTTATCGGTACATAGGACATCCATTGCACCTAAGTTTTGAATCGAAGGCAATTCTTTGACGATCACTTTTTCTTTTGATAAAGAGATCGCCCCTTTGGCTAAGTTACTGGTAACGATCATTGGTAGCATTTCTGGCGTCAAACCAACTGCTACTGCAATCGCGAAGAACAACGCTTCGCCCCAATCACCCTTGGTTAATCCATTAATCAGTAAAACGATTGGGAAAAGAACCATGACCATTCGCAACAATAGCTTGCTGACTTTCGTTAAGCCATCTTCAAAGGTTGTTTTGCCGCGTTTCGTGGTCGCATTTTTAGCAATATCGCCAAAGAATGTACTTTGACCGGTTTTCAAAATAATGGCTTTTCCTTGACCACTTAAGACATCGGTACCCATGAAAACAAGATCTTGCATATCTAGTGCAGAAATTTGTTCATCGCTTTCTTTGATCCCAGCATCGACAAATTTTTCAACGGGCATTGATTCGCCTGTTAATGAAGATTGATTGATAAATAAATCTTTGGTCCAAATCAAGATCGCATCCGCAGGGATCATGTCGCCAGTTGCTAAGGTGACGATGTCTCCAGGAACGACTTCATCCATTGGAATTTCTCTCGTGATTCCATCTCTGGTTACGGAACAAGTATTTTCAATAAGTTCTTTTAACGCTAAGCTTGCTTTTTGGGAACGGTATTCTTGGACGAAAGTAATCATGACACTGGCTAAAATCATGATTCCCATCACGATCACTGCTTCAATATCGCCTGTTACAAAAGAAATAATCATTAATAGGGCTAAAACTAACACAAAGGGATCTTTAAAAGCGCCTAAGATCATCAACCAAGCGGGTGTTGGTTTTTGTGCGTCGACTTTGTTTGGACCATACTCTGCTAAACGTTCTGCAGCATCTTCTTCCGATAACCCTTGAAAGGAGGTCCGCATCTCCATCAATAATTCTCTTTCGGTCAATTTTGCAAGTAATTTTAGTTCTTGATCTTTCGATAGTTTTTTTAACATCTTTTTTTCCTCCTAGCACTTAGGAGTTGCTTACGCCACCCCTAGCGATTCGATAACTACTCCGCTGTTTCATCTGGGGACTGGGGTATTCCATGTGAATCTTCCTTTCTTTTTATTAGGTAAGTCACTGTGGAACGCGCGCAAAAGACACAAAAAAACGCACGCTCCCAATAAGCATGCGTAAAAAACTCATGATCATTGTAGAGCTTTAGCACTATAGGGCGTAGATAGCAAATTTGCTATCAGCTGCTTTGGGTTTAACCTTCACGATTAGACCTGTCCTACCAACTAAGCATCTCTCGATGCTTTTGCGGCAGCAGCTTGTGTCCATATAGGAGCCTCACCTAACAATTATTTGTATAAAATGTCAGTTCGTCGGAAGTCTTTCTTCCAACTACCCACATAATAACTGCTATCCTAACCAATGTCAACAGTATCTAAGGAAAAAAGTACCCTTTTTTCAAAGTTTTCCATAGGTTTTCAAATGAAAGGTCTTACAATAAAATAACAACGTTAAAGAACTGATGTGATTTTATACTTGATAAACCTTTATATACGAGCAGATGAACAGAAATCCTTTCAAAGCGAAACTCACACTTAATCAAGCTTCTTCGTTTGTCACAATCAACGAAAAAATGGAAACGGCGTTCCCGCAGGTTTCATGTATATAAAAAGACAGCCATTTAACAAACAGCTGCCTCTTTCTCTATGTTCCCCTATACTGGGAGAATTATTATTTACTCTAGCTCTCATGAAAAATGATCGGCTAAAATCTGCAGGATTCGCTGGCTTGCTTTCCCATCGCCGTATGGATTCTCTGCATGTGCCATGGCATTGTAAGCTTCTGGATCTTCTAGAAGTCGCTTTGTTTCCTGATAAACCGCAGCTTCAGACGTACCGATCAGTTTTAACGTACCTGCAGCAATGCCTTCTGGACGCTCTGTTGTATCTCGCAAGACCAAAACAGGAACGCCTAATGACGGCGCTTCTTCTTGGACACCACCGGAATCCGTCAAAATCAAGGTACTTTGATTCGCAACGTTATGAAAATCAATGACATCTAAAGGCTCAATCAACGTAACATTTGCTAGTTCCCCAAGAATTTCCTGAGCAATCCCTCGGACTTGGGGATTCTTGTGCATAGGGAAAACCACTTTGATCGTTGGCTTCTCCTTTGCGATCTGCGCCAAAGCACGAAAGACCTGCTGCATCGGAGCACCTAAGTTTTCTCGACGATGCATTGTTAATAGGATCATGGTTTGATCTGCTGCGGAAAGTTCTGGATGCTGGTATTCCTCCGAGATCGTATAACGCATCGCATCAATGGCGGTATTACCTGTTACATAAATCGCAGCCTCATTGCGGTTTTCAGCCAGCAGATTTTTTTTGCTTTGGGAAGTTGGCGCAAAGTAAAAATCAGCTAAGACATCGATCAATTGACGATTGGCTTCCTCTGGATAAGGAGATTTTTTGTTCCATGTGCGCAAACCGGCTTCCACATGCCCCACAGGAATTTGCTGATAAAAGGCGGCCGTTGCGGCTGCATAAGCGGTGGTCGTATCCCCATGAACCAGCACGATATCAGGAGTTTCTTTTTGCAGGATCGGTTCTAGATCTAGTAAAACTTTGGTGGTGATCCCTGTTAAAGTTTGCCCTAAAGTCATAATATCCAGATCATAGTCTGGTGTGATCTCAAAAACCGTTAATACTTGATCCAACATTTCTCGATGCTGCGCCGTCACCACAACGATCGATTCAAAACGCGGGTCGTTTTCCAATTCCTTTACTAGTGGCGCCATTTTGATGGCTTCCGGTCTGGTACCGAACACTGACATCACTTTGATTGTCATTTGGTCACCCGCTCCTCTACTCTTCGTTGCTTCTATTATAACGAAGAAAACAGAAAAACAAAATGGTTCTTCTTACAAAAAAAGAAACGACCAATAGAAGGTCGCTTCTTTAGTATCCTGTTTAGATCGTATCTCCATTAAAAATCGAATTTTTCACGATTACGTAATCAACTTTACGAATCGATTCTAAATCTTTTCCACCTGCATAAGAGATCGATGACTGCAAGTCTTGCTGCATTTCAACTAACGTGTCTTTCAAAGAACCTTTGTATTGAATCCAAATTTTCTTTCCTTCCACGTTTTTCTTTTCGCCTTTTTGAAATTCCGATGCAGAACCAAAGTATTCTTTCATCACAACACCGTTTTCTACTTTCGTTTCACCAGGTGATTCTTCATGACCTGCAAACAACGAACCGATCATGACCATTGTTGCACCGAAACGGACAGATTTAGCGATATCGCCGTGTGTCCGAATGCCGCCATCTGCAATGATTGGTTTGCGAGCAGCTTTGGCACACCAGCGTAGTGCTGCTAACTGCCAGCCGCCAGTCCCGAAACCAGTTTTGATTTTTGTGATACAAACTTTCCCAGGTCCAATGCCGACTTTCGTTGCATCTGCACCAGCGTTTTCCAATTCACGAACTGCTTCTGGCGTTCCAACATTTCCAGCGATCACAAACGTTGCTGGCAAATGCTTCTTGATGTGTTGGATCATATTGATCACGGCGTTTGAGTGGCCATGAGCAATATCGATCGTAATAAAATCAGGAACAAGCTCTTTGTCAGCTAGTTCTTCCACAAAGGCATATTCATTTTCTTTGACACCTACGCTGATAGAAGCAATCAAGCCACGGCTCTTCATTTTTTTGATAAATGGAATCCGTGCTTCTTCATCAAAGCGGTGCATAATATAAAAATAGCCATTTTCAGCTAAAAATTCTGCGATCGAATCATCAATAATCGTTTGCATATTTGCAGGAACGACAGGCATCTTAAAAGAGTGTCCGCCTAATGTCACCGTGGTATCACATTCTGAACGGCTGTTCACGATACACTTGTTAGGAATCAGTTGTATATCTTCGTAATCAAAAACTTTCATGTCAAACATAAAAATATCCTCCAAATCTTACTAAGAGTGAAGCAAGCATCAAATGGCCTCAGCCTATTTTTAACGCCCACAACAATTTAAACCACCTAGAAGTGAAATACAAGCTTTTTAGAAATACTTTTTGAAAAAAAAGGATTAATGTTCGTCTTTTGCGAACATTCATCCTTATAAGTACTGAAAAAAACGGGATTTACTAATAAATTACGGCAAGATGTTCCCTGCTGCTTTATACACCTCATACCATTCATGGCGGGTCAATACGATCGAAGATGCTTGCGCGATTTCTTCGATCCGATGTGGGGTCATCGTTCCAGCAATCACTTGCATGTTTGCAGGGTGACGTAAGATCCACGCAGAAGCAATACCTGTTGGTGTCGTTTGATACTTGTCCGCTAGTTCGGTCAATTTTTCGTTCAACTCTGGGAATTTCTCGTTACCGATAAAGACACCTTCGAAGAAACCATATTGATACGGAGACCAAGCTTGGATCGTCATCTCATGCAAGCGAGAATATTCAAGAATTTCTCCATCATGATCGACACTACCAGCATCCGTCATGTTGACATGAATTCCTTGATCGATCATTCCCGTATGCATGATCCCGAATTGCAGCTGATTCGCTACTAAAGGTTGGGAAATATATTTTTTCAACAATTCGATTTGACCAGGTTTTTGATTGCTGACACCGAAGTATTTCACTTTGCCGTCTTTTTCTAATTGATCAAAGGCAGCTGCCACTTCTTCTGGTTCAAACAAAGTATCAGGGCGATGCAATAGTAGCGCATCCAAATGATCGGTTTTCAAACGCTGTAAACTACCTTCCACGGAAGAAATGATATGCTCTTTCGAAAAATCAAACATTTCACCTGGAACGATGCCACATTTTGATTGAATGAACAACTCTTCTCTTTTGGCATCCGTTTTTGCTAACGCTTCCGCAAAAATCGTTTCACACTCCCCGCGCCCATAGATATCGGCATGGTCAAAAAAGGTAATGTCATTTTCAATCGCTGTCATCAATACTTTCACTGGGTCTTTGGCATTGTTGATTCGCATCAAGCCTAAAATCACGCTAGATACTTCTAAATCAGTGGGACCGAATTTAATTTTTTTCACGTAAAGTTCCTCCTTATTTAAACTACATTCTTATTTTAGCACAACAAGATGAAAACGCTACACCAACGTCAAAAAAACCTCCTATAAAATGAAAACCACCAGCACAACCGATCGGTTTTACTGGCAGTCATCCTTTACTTTTAATTTGCATTACGCATAGAAACGTTCTTTACTTCATCGCCTTTGATGAGTTGCTATAGTGTAAGGCTTTGTCACCAATGTCATTTCGATAAAACAAACCCGACAAAGGCAATTTATTGATTGCTTCATAGACGTTCTTTTGTGCAGTAGCTAAATCCTCAGCTGAAGCTTCCACAAGAAAAACACGACCACCAGCTGCCGTCAAATCGCCTTGATCAGTAGTCTCCTCCACTCCTGCATAAAAGAATTGTGTTCCTTCTCCTTGAGGAGATGGAACAGGCATTCCTTGCTGATACTTGCCAGGATATCCTTGCGATGCAATCACGACACCGATCGAAGCCGCTTGGTTCCAGCGGATCGCGGGCTCTCGATCCTGCAAGAGATCATCAATGATCTGTGCCAGGCTACTATCTAAACGACTTAACACGACTTGCGTTTCTGGATCACCAAAACGAGCATTAAATTCAATGACTTTCGGTCCATCATTAGTAGCAATCAGACCTGCATAAAGAATACCAGTAAATGGTGTCTTATTACGAATCATCCCTTTTGCTGCAGGAAGTAAAACTTCTTTGACCGCTTGATCGACCATTTCTTGCGAAATCTGCGGTACTGGTGTGTACGCCCCCATACCACCTGTATTCGGCCCTAAATCGCCATCAAACGCACGTTTATGGTCTTGGGCAATGACCATTGGATAGACGGCTTCGTCCTTAACAAACGCCAAGAGCGAAAACTCTTCGCCAGCCAAAAACTCTTCGATCACCACTTTTGCACCACTTTCACCAAAAGCATTTTGCTCCAGCATCGCTTCGACAGCTGCATTCGCCTCATCAACGGTTTCAGCAACAACTACGCCTTTGCCTGCCGCTAAGCCATCCGCTTTGATAACGATCGGTGCACCTTTAAGTTGGATATATGCTTTTGCTTGCGCACTATCTGTAAAGCTTTGATAGTCAGCTGTTGGAATGTGATTGGCACGCATCAATTCTTTGGCAAACTCTTTTGATCCTTCGATCATCGCTGCTTGTCGATTGGGACCAAAAATTTCCAAGCCCGCCGCCTGAAAATCATCTACGATGCCATTTAGTAATGGAACTTCTGGACCAACGAAGGTCCAATCAACCTCCTGCTCTTGAGCAAAAGCAATCAAACCTTCATGATCGGACTCTTCAATTGCGACTGTCACGATCCCGTCTTTTCGCATTCCAGGATTGCCCTTTGCACAAAAGACTGTTTCAACTTGAGGGTCTTGCAGAAACTTTTTTGCGACGGCATGTTCTCTGCCACCACTACCAATAACAAGTATTTTCATCGTCTTCTCCTATTTCTTAGTGTTTAAAATGACGAACACCAGTAAAGACCATCGCCACACCGTACTTATCTGCCATGTCGATCGATTCTTGATCTTTGATACTACCACCAGGTTGAATAATCGCTTTGATTCCTTGTTGTGCTGCATATTCGACACTGTCATCCATCGGGAAAAAGGCATCGCTTGCCAGCACTGAACCAGCCAATTTATTGTTTTCACGGGCTTGTTCCACAGCGATTTTCACTGAACCAACGCGGTTCATCTGACCAGCACCGATCCCGACGGTTTGCTGTTGATTGGCTAAAACGATCGCATTGGACTTCACGTGTTTCACCGCTTTCCAAGCAAATGCCAAGGCTGCGATTTCTTCTGGTGTCGGCTGTCTTTTGGTCACCACGGTCCAATCTGCTGGTGACTCCATTTGATCGTCTGGTTCTTGCACCAATAAGCCCCCAAGGACAGAGACAACTTCTGGCTGTTTGGCTGCTTTTTCGAAATCAACAACCAGCAAGCGCAGATTTTTTTTCTTCGTTAGGATTTCAAGTGCTCCTTCTTCAAATGCAGGTGCAATAATGATCTCAAGAAAAATCCGCTGCAGCTGCTGCGCAGTTGCCACATCAACTGGACGATTTAAGACGATAATCCCGCCAAAAATCGACACTGGGTCTGCTTCGTAAGCTTCTTGGAAAGCTTCAGCAATCGTTTCTCCACTTCCGATTCCACATGGATTCATGTGCTTTAGGGCTACTGCAGTTGGCTCTGTAAATTCTTCTGCGATCCGTAAGGCAGCGTCAGCATCTTTAATGTTGTTGTAAGACAATTCTTTGCCGTGGATTTGTTTTGCGCTGGCAATCGAATAGGGCACGGGTAATGCGTCTTGATAGAAGGAAGCTTTCTGATGACTATTTTCACCATAACGCAATGTTTGTTTCAAAACATAGGTTTTCGTCAAGTTCTCCGTTTCTGTTTCGGCCACCGCTTTGGTCAAGTATTCACCAATCAAGGCATCGTAGGCTGCGGTATGACGGAAGACTTTGGCAGCTAATTTCTTTCTTGATGCCAACGTCGTATTGCCTTCCTTCAGCTCAGTTAAAACCCAGTCGTAATCCTTGGGATCAACGACAACAGTTACTGAGGCATGGTTTTTCGCCGCAGAACGCAGCATGCTTGGTCCGCCGATGTCGATATTTTCGATTGCGTCGGCTTCTGTGACATCAGGCTTGCTGATCGTTTCTTTAAATGGATAAAGATTGACGACAACGAGGTCGATCGGTAAAATACCGTGCTCAGCCATTGCCTCCATATGAGAAGGCAGATCACGTCGCCCTAACAGACCACCATGCACCCGCGGATGTAGCGTTTTTACCCTACCGTCCATCATTTCAGGAAATTCTGTGATCGCTTCGATGCCGATCGGTTGAAGCCCTGCTTCCTCCAAGACGGTTTTGGTCCCGCCAGTTGAAATGATCTCAAATCCTAAATTGGTCAATTCTTGGACAAATGGTACCAGTCCTTCTTTGTCAGACACACTGATTAATGCACGTTTATTCACGATTTGATAGCCCCTTTTCCACAATTTCAGCTAAAACAGCTGGATAGATTTGGTGTTCCACTTGATGAATTTTCTCTGTCACACTTGTTAACGTATCGTCGGTGTCAATCCGAACGATTTCTTGGGCAATGATTGGCCCTGTATCAATGCCAGCATCGACATAATGAACCGTAACCCCCGTCACTTTCACGCCATAAGCGAAGGCATCGGCAATCCCAGATTTGCCTGGGAAGCTCGGCAACAACGAGGGATGGATATTGATGACTCTGCCTTCATAAGCGGATAATAGGGTGTTCCCGATGATCCGCATATACCCAGCTAAAACAATAAAATCGATGGCATGATACTGCAATTCTTCGATCAATTTCCTTTCAAAGGCTGCTTTTGACGCAAAAGCCGCTGGCTCCAAGACAAGCGTTTCATAGTCTCTTGCGCGGGCTTTTTCTATCACTGGCGCTGCAGGTTTATCGGAAAAGACCAATCCGATCTGCGCCCCTTTGATTTCATTAGCCTGGATCGCATCGGCGATCGCTGTAAAATTGCTGCCCGTTCCAGAAGCAAAGACGGCGATCCTCATCGGACTGCCTCTTTAAAGCAGACAGCTTCGTTGTCACGTTTCGTCACTTTACCGATCCGATACGCTGGTTCTTCATTGGCAGATAGAAGCGCCATTACTGCCGCAACATTTTCTGGCGCAACGGCTAAGACCATACCGATCCCCATGTTGAAAATCTCGAACATTTCTTGGTGAGGAATCGCGCCATGAGCAGCGATCAGATCAAATATCGGCAACTGCGGCCAAGTGTCTAAGGAGATTTCTGCCGCCAGACCTTCAGGCAGCATCCGCGGGATATTTTCAACAAAGCCGCCACCAGTGATATGAGAAATTCCAGCTAGCAATCCTTCTGTCAATAAAGGCTTCAATGCATCCACGTAAATTCTCGTTGGCGTCAATAAACTTTCTGCAAGTGTTTGGTTGTCAAGTTCTGCAAATGTTTCTGCTCCTGTATAGCCATGCTGTTCAAAAAAGACTTTTCTGACTAAAGAGTACCCATTCGAGTGAATGCCTGATGAAGGCAAACCAATCAGCTCATCGCCTTCTTTGATGGTTTCTCCAGTGATCAAGCGACTTTTTTCGACGATTCCTACGGCAAAGCCAGCAAGATCATATTCTTCTGGTTGGTACATTCCCGGCATTTCAGCGGTTTCCCCACCAATCAGGGCAGCACCCGCTTGCACACAGCCCTCTGCGACACCAGCAATGATTTGTTCGATCTTTGCAGGATCGTTTTTACCGACTGCAACATAGTCAAGGAAGTAGATAGGTTCTGCCCCTTGAGCGACGATATCATTCACGCACATTGCGACGCAATCAATGCCGATCGTTGTATGCTGTTCTTGCTGGATCGCCAATAAAAGCTTAGTTCCTACACCATCTGTCCCAGAAACGAGTACTGGTTCTTTCAATTGGTACGATGATAAGTCAAAACAGCCACCAAAACCCCCGATTGCCCCCATCACGCCTAGACGTTCTGTTCGTTTCACATGCTTTTTGATCCGTTCGACTACTTCATAACCGGCTTCGACATCGACACCGGCTTTTGCATATGCATTTGCCACGTTCGTTCCTCCTCAATCATTCATCCGCTTTTCTTCATTCAGCTCATTCGTCGTTAACGCAAGTAAACCAGCGGTCCTTCACTGCTTCGTTTGAAAAACCATTTTTGCCTACAATTTATTCAGCTAAAGACGCGAGATAGTTTTCTTCATAATCATACAAAGGGGTTGGATAATCGCCATTGAAATAGGCCATACACAATCCTGAGTAAGGTGCGTCAAAATCTAAACCGATCGCTTCGATCAACCCGTCTTCACTTAAAAAGGCCAAAGAATCTGCTTCGATTTTTTCACAAATCTCAGCTTCCGTATATTTGGCTGCGATCAATTCTTTTCTCGTTTGAATGTCGATCCCGTAAAAACACGGATAGCGCAAAGGCGGCGAACCGATACGTACATGAACTTCTTTGGCACCTGCTTCTTTTAGCAGTTGCACGATACGGCGGCTGGTGGTTCCTCGGACGATCGAATCGTCGACTAGAATCACTCGTTTGCCTTCGACTACGCCACGAACAGCTGAGAGCTTCATCCGTACACCTTGTTCCCTTAACTCCTGCGTCGGTTGAATAAACGTTCGTGCGATGTATTGATTTTTTACTAAGCCTAATTCATAGGGAATACCTGAAGCTTCTGCATACCCGCTGGCAGCAGATAAGGATGAATTCGGTACACCAATGACCATATCCGCTTCGATCGGCGCCTCTTGTGCTAAGCGACGGCCCATATTTTTACGGGCACGATGGACGTTGACGCCAGCGATGTTGGAATCAGGACGGGCAAAATAGATAAACTCCATCGAACATATCGCAGGTTGTACTTCTTGGGTATACTGTTCAATTTGAATGCCTGCATCATCAATGATCACGACTTCGCCTGGTCGGACATCACGAATAAATTCCGCACCGATGACTTCCAACGCACAGGTTTCTGAAGCCACCACATAAGCACCATTGACCATTTTCCCGATTGACAATGGCCGAAAGCCATTGGGGTCTAGTGCTGCGATCATGGCATTTTCGGTCAGTAAAAGGTACGCAAATCCACCTTTAACTTGATTTAATGCCTCCTTGACCCGATCCATAAAAAGCGGTTCTTCGCTGCGACGGATCAAGTGCATGAGAATCTCTGTATCGGAATTCGAGTGGAAAATCGCACCAGCCTTTTCTAAGGATTTCCGTAGACTTTTCGCATTCGTCAAGTTGCCGTTATGAGCTAAGCCAATCTGCTGATCAAAAAATTTGAATAAAAATGGTTGAATATTATCAACGCTACCATTACCAGCAGTTGCGTAGCGAACGTGACCAATAGCAGCATCTCCTGTCAGACGCTGGAGGACACGTTCATCCGAAAAGACTTCCGCTAGCAACCCTAAATCACGGTGGCCATTGAGTTTCCCCGCATCATTCGTGACAATCCCTGCACCTTCTTGGCCGCGATGTTGCAAACTGTGTAGTCCGAAGTAGGTGACGCGAGCGGCATCTGGATGACCCCAAACACCAAAAACCCCACATTCCTCGTTGAGGCTCTTTACTTCATTAAACATGGAATGGCTTCCTCCCATTTCAATTTCGCCTCAGTAAGGGGCATCTCGATCGTATCATCTTGTGCTTGCATGCGAATCTGGCCATCAGCAGTCACTTCCCCGATCGCTGTTGCAGCAGCGCCTACCAGCGCTTCAAAAGCTGCTTGCTTATCAGGTGCGACTGAAAGCACAAATCGGGATTGGGTTTCTGAAAACAATTGTGCTGCTGGCAATGACACGGTCACATTTAGACCAAAGCCCTTGTCAAAAGCGGATTCGGCTAAAGCGATCGCTAAACCACCTTCGGCACAATCGTGGGCACTTTGAACAAGACCTGCTTGGATCGCTGCGGTAACCAATTGTTGGTTCATTTTTTCTGTTTCAAGGTCAAAGGACATTAAACGCCCAGCGATCTTTCCTGTCTGCAGTTTTTGCAATTCAGACCCATTGAAGTCAGCATGGGTTTCCCCTAGGACATAGATCAGATCCCCCGCTGCTTGGAAATGCTGCGTCGTGATATGCGCCAGCTCTTCGATCAATCCGACCATCCCAATTACCGGCGTTGGATAGACCGATTGTCCGTCCGTTTCGTTGTATAAGGAGACGTTCCCAGAAATGACTGGTGTCTCTAGCACACGACAAGCTTCTGAGATCCCGTCAGCAGCCGTGGATAACTCCCAGAATCCTTCTGGTTTATCTGGCGAGCCGAAGTTAAGGCAGTCAGTGATCGCCAATGGACGCCCACCGGAAGCGACGATATTTCGAGCAGCTTCTGCAACTGCGATCTGTCCGCCGACTTCTGGATCTAAGTACAGGTAACGAGCATTACAGTCAGTCGTCATCGCCAAGGCTTTATTGGTTCCCTTGATTCGTAAAACAGCGGCATCACTGCCGGGTCCTACCACGGTATTGGTACGAACTTGCGAGTCGTAGGTTTCAAAAATCGAGCGTTTTGAAGCGATCGTCGGCTGCTGCAGTAGATCGGCAAATACAGACGTTGCTGAATGAATCACTGGAACAAAGTCCGGTGTTTCCTTAAACACTTTGATCCGTGCTGGTTCTGCCATCTCTTTGTAGTAAGTCGGTGCATCTTCAGCTAAAGCATCCACTGGTAAATTAGCGACTTCCTGTCCATGATGGAACAAACGATAGTTGCCATCATCCGTCACTTCACCAATCACGACTGCTTCTAGATCGTATTTCTTAAATAGGGCTTCCACTTCAGCTTCATGCCCTTTTTTGACACAGATCAGCATCCGCTCTTGGGATTCTGACAACATCATTTCATAAGGCGTCATATTGGTTTCTCGTTGTGGAACATCATCTAACGTTAAGCGCAACCCTGATCCGGCTTTTGATGCCATCTCGGCACTAGAAGAAACCAATCCAGCAGCACCCATATCCTGAATTCCGACTAAAATGTCCGAATGATCCACGATCAATTCCAAACAAGCTTCCAACAAAAGTTTTTCCATAAAAGGATCACCGACTTGTACGGCGGAACGTTGCTGTTCTTCTCCTTCGACAAATTCTTCCGATGCAAAAGTCGCCCCGTGTATCCCGTCGCGTCCTGTTTTTGCGCCGACATACATGATGGTGTTTCCAACACCTTTAGCCTGCCCTTTTTGAATATCCTTGTGGGCAATGATCCCTACACACATCGCATTGACTAATGGATTGCCTTCATAACAAGGATCAAATGCCACTTCACCACCGACGGTCGGAATCCCAATACAGTTGCCATAGCCACTGATTCCAGCAACGACTTCTTCCAAAAGATATTTCGTTCTTGGATTATCTAACTCACCAAATCGTAAGGAGTCTAAAACAGCAATCGGTCTTGCACCCATACTGAAGATGTCGCGGATGATCCCACCAACACCAGTTGCTGCTCCTTCATAAGGTTCCACCGCAGAAGGATGATTATGGCTTTCCGCTTTAAAAACGACGGCTAGATCATCGCCGATATCCACGATACCCGCACCTTCGCCAGGTCCTTGCAGTACTTGCGGCCCTTCTGTCGGAAATTTCCGCAAAACAGGTTTGGAATTTTTGTAAGAACAATGTTCACTCCACATCACTGAAAAGAGTCCAGTTTCGGTATAGTTCGGTAAACGTCCCAAAATATCTTCTGAGATCATCCGATATTCTTCTTGGGTCAATCCCCATTGCTCGTATAATTTCGTGTCTTTGATTTCTTGTGGTGTAGGTTCTTTTACGATCATTTTATCCATTTACCGGCACCTTCCCAAAATTTTTCAATAATGAAGCAAAAAACTTCTTGCCATCTTCTGAGCCTAATAAGCTTTCCATCGCTCGTTCTGGATGAGGCATCATGCCTAGAACATTGCCAGCTTTATTACAGATACCAGCGATGTTGTGTAGGCTACCGTTGACGTTATCTTCATAACGGAAAACGATTTGATTGTTGGCAACCAATTCCTGATAAGTCGTTTCATCACAATAATAATTGCCCTCACCATGAGCGACAGGAAGCGTAATGACTTGATCCGTTTCATATTCAGAAGTAAAAGCTGTTTGATTATTCACTTGCAGACGGACCGGTTTGCAAATAAAATGGAGTGATTCATTTCTTTGTAAAACCCCTGGTAACAAGCCCGCTTCCGTTAAAATTTGAAACCCATTGCAGGTACCAAAGACAGGTTTGCCTTCATTTGCCAGACGAATGACCTCTGACATGATCGTTGAAAAACGGGCGATCGCTCCACATCTTAAGTAATCACCATAAGAAAATCCTCCTGGAAGCAAAACACCGTCAAAACCAGCTAAGCTGTCTGCATCATGGCGCACATATTCTGCTTCTGCCCCCATGATATCTTTGATTGCCCACATCAAATCAACATCACAATTTGATCCAGGAAAAACGATCACTGCAAATTTCATAGGGCCGCTTCCTCCATTTGAACCATTTCATAACGGTAGGTTTCCATATTGACGTTTGCCAAAAGCTTGTCGCAGATCGCTTCGATTTCTTCTGCTACAGCTGCTTGTGTTTGATTGTTTGAAGGTGTCACTTTGATTTCAAAGTATTTCCCGATCCGAATATCACTGACATCTTGATACCCCAAGCGATGAACGGCTCCTTTCACAGCTTCTCCTTGAGGGTCTAAAACAGATTCCTTATAGGTTACATAAACTTTGACTAAATACATGCTGAATTCTCCTTTTCTAAACGATTTAAGACTTCTTCATAAACAGGAACGATGTCCCCTAATTCACGTCGATAAACATCTTTATCAAGATGCTCATTTGTCCCCATATCCCATAAACGACAAGTATCTGGTGAAATCTCATCAGCCAGAAGCAACTCGCCCTTTTTGGTTTTGCCGATCTCGATTTTAAAATCGATCAAGCGAATGTTGATGTTCGCAAAGATTTCCAGTAACGCAGCGTTGACTTGCAGCGCCAATGTTTTGATCTGGTCCAGCTCCTCTTCTGAGGCAAGCCCTAGATAAAACACATGATCATCATTGATAAACGGATCATCCAAGCGATCTTCTTTGTAGTAAAACTCTACGATCGGCTTTGGCAGTTTGGTTCCTTCTTCGATGCCCAAGCGCTTTGAAAAACTACCAGCAGCCGTGTTGCGAACAACGACTTCTAAAGGAATCATGGTGACAGATCGAATTAATTGTTCGTGTTTAGACACTAATTGAAGAAAGTGACTTGGGACGTTTTTGTCGGCTAAGCGCTGAAAAAGATGCGCAGTGATCTGATTGTTCAAGGCACCCTTTCCTACAACGGCATCTTTCTTTTGACCATTCAATGCAGTAGCTTGATCCAAATAAACGACTCTCAATACATCCTCTTCGTTGGTTTTAAACAATTTCTTGGCTTTTCCTTCATAAAGAAGCACTTCTGATTCCATAATCCACCTCAGTTAAGTAATATTTTTCACATAGCGATGACACACATCTTTATTTGCTTATTATTCTAACAACGCAGAAAAAGCGGGTCAACGATTATCTGTACATTTACATATTAATAAACACGAATGTTCGCTTTTTACCCAGTTGGTTGAAAGCAGATTCCTCTTTAGAAGCAGCGAAGAATTTATAAAGCGTTTACAATATTCTTTTTTCATGCTATATTTAGGTCGTATTGTAGCTACATTCAAGGAGGAGTACTATATGTGGTCGCTAAAGAATCGTGCTGAACTTTTTTTAGCTCATTTATCAGACAAAGAAAAACAACAGCTCCATAACGAATTATTGGCCGTGCAGCAAATCCTTTCCATCAACCAACAAACAAGTTTCTATTTATTCAGTCCCTTCAAAAAAGGGGCGCGCCCTCATTATGCCGAAGAACAAAAGCGTGTTCTACAATTTCAAAATGAACGCAATGACGAATTGATCATTCATCAAATCCATCGCCAAAGCTTATTTAAACATACGTATTCTTTTCGGATTTATTTTAATTTAGAAGAAATGGACTTTTCTTTCTTGGATGATCTTTTGCATCTTTTGAAGGAACAAAGCCAGACACCAACGTTTAAATTGAGTCCAGCGGCAAATTGACTGAGTATCCTTCGATAAAAAAAGGTAAAATAAACAAAAGCCCGTAATTTCTCGGGCTTTTTTTGTTATACTATTTTCAGACAACAGAAAGGATACGATTATGCTATTTACGAAACAATCATTTGATGCTTTTTCTTTAGAAACGTTAGACGAACGAATGGAAAAAATCCGTGCCGAGATTCAGCCGATTTTTCAAACGATCGGTGAGGCAGCGATCCCATTAATTGAAGAAAGCTGCCAAGAGCCTTTTTATTTGCATATTGCTCAGCACCGACGCAGAACCGTCTACCCTCCTGCCGAAACCTGGGCAGGGATCGGTCCGAACAAACGAGGCTATAAAATGGATGCCCACTTTCAAATTGGGATCAATCAAGCGTATGTCTTTGTTTGGCTCAGTGTGATCGATCAACCGAAAAATCAAGCAACGATCGCGGAATCTTGGCTGGCTCAAAAAGAATTATTCGATCAATTACCAGCTGACTTTACACTTTCTCCTGATCACACAAAATACGACCACCACCCTATCGCCATGTGGCCAGCCTATCTGGAACGATTGAAGAAAGTCAAAAAAAGTGAACTTCAAATTGGAAAGATCTTTCCAAAAGAAATGATCGAAGACGTTGAGATGGCGGATATTTTAGCAGTTTATCAAACGCTGTTGCCGCTTTATCATGCCCGTTTATCGGCACAAAAGGAGGAACAATAAAATGTCAGAAAATCGGCGTTCTCGCACCGAAAAACCAGCGAAAAAGCCTAAGCGCTTCGTCTGGTTGGCACTTCCTGCCGCCTTATTGGTACTAGGTGGTGGCTATTATGGTTATACCGTCTATCAGGATCGGCAAGAAGAAGCCGCTGCTAAAAAAGCCCTCACTTCCTTTATCGACGCTTTGGCCGATCAGAAGTACAGTGACTTGCCTGCCTTCGTGTCTGAAGACAGTTTAGCATCAACCGGCTTTACCGCAGACGAAGTCTCTGCAAAATACGAAGCGATCTTCACTGGTATCGGTGCCGAATCATTTAAAGCCTCTGGGATTGAGGTAACTCCTAATGACAAGGATTCCGATCAATTCACTTTCCAATACAACGGTTCCTTGACCACCTCGTTAGGTGAATTAACCGAGCTTTCTTATAGTGGCACGATCACTGTAGCTGATAACGAAGCCAAGATCGATTGGTCCCCTCAGTTGATCTTTCCAGGAATGGAGGGACAAGACAAAGTCAGTATTTCCGTAGATAATGCCACTCGCGGTGAGATTCTCGACCGAAACAACGAACCACTAGCAGAAAATGGCACGCTTTATCAGTTAGGCGTCGTTCCGGGGCAACTGGGCACGGGAGACGAAAAAAACGCCAATATCAAAGCGATCGCGGAACGTTTCGACCTGACAGAAGAAGCCATCACTCAAGCGTTGGAGCAATCTTGGGTTCAAGATGAGTTGTTCGTCCCCTTGAAGATCATCGAACCAACGGATGAGATGCCAACTGGAACAAGTTTAAAAGAAACGACTGGACGCACTTACCCACTTGGGGAAGCTGCCGCCCAACTGATTGGTTACTTAGGAAATGTAACAGCGGAAGATATCGAAAAAGATGAAACACTAGCAAGCAACGGACAAATTGGTCGTAGTGGTCTAGAAGCTGCCTTCGATAAAGAGTTGCGGGGCGAAAATGGCGGAAAAATCGCCATCACAGATGAAGACGGTGCTGAAAAATCGGTTCTTTTAGAAAAAGAACGCGCAGATGGCAAGGATATCCAATTGACTATTGATGCCCAAGCCCAAAAGACGGCGTTTGACTCCTTACAAAACCAAGCAGGAGCAACGGTCGTTACCGAACCCAAAACTGGCGATCTGTTGGTACTTGCCAGCTCGCCAAGTTATGATCCCAATAAAATGACCCAAGGGATCTCACAAGAAGATTATGATGCGTATGAACAAAATGAAGACCTGCCTTTCATCAGCCGCTTTGCTACGGCCTATGCACCTGGTTCGACCTTTAAGGCCATCACTGGTGCGATCGGCTTGGAAAATGGCACGATCGATCCTACGCAGAGTATCGCAATCGATGGATTGAAATGGCAAAAAGATAGCTCGTGGGGCGACTACTTTGTGACGAGAGTTACTGATGTAGCTTCTGTGAATCTCAAGGATGCACTGGTATACTCTGATAACATTTATATGGCGCAACAAACTTTATCTATGGGCGAAGATGCCTTTCGTGACGGCTTGTCCAAGTTGATTTTTGGTGAAACATTGGATTTACCGATCGCGATGAATCCTGCTCAAATTTCAAATGAAGACTCCTTCAATTCGGACATTTTACTGGCAGATACCGGCTATGGTCAAGGAGAATTGCTATTGAATCCAATCCAGCAAGCGGCGATCTACTCCGTCTTTGCCAATCAAGGGAAGCTGGTCTATCCCCGTTTAGTGAAAGAGGCAGAGCAAAAAGACAAAGAAGTCTTTAAAGCAGAAACGATCGATCAAATCAATCAAGATTTGACCGCCGTTGTTTCCGATTCAAACGGAACTGCACATTCCTTGGCAGCATTAAACATTCCATTGGCTGCTAAGACAGGAACAGCTGAAATCAAAGAAAAGCAAGATGAAAAAGGCCAGGAAAACAGTTTCTTATTTGCCTTTGATTCGCAAGACCAAGGATTTCTGATGGTCTCCATGCTAGAAGATCGCCAGGAAAACCAATCAGCAACTGGTTTAGCACCTGAGCTATTGACCTACTTAGCTGAACATTATTAAAAAAAGCCGCAACCTTCAGACAAGTATCTGAAGGTTACGGCTTTTTTCTTATTCGGCTAAACCGACACGTTCAAAGATCGTGTCGACTTGTTTTAAATGATGGTTGTAATCAAACGCATCGTCTAAGTCTGCTTTGGACAACACATCCGTAATGGCTGGATCAGCTTCTAATAGTGGACGGAAATCCGTTTGCTCATCCCAAGCTTGCGCTGTTTTTGGCTGAACCAAGTCATAGGCTTGCTCTCTTGTCATACCGTGATCGATCAATTTCAACATCACTCGTTGGCTGTAGATCAATCCAAAGGTCGCATTCATATTGCGCTTCATATTCTCTGGGAAAACGGTCAGATTTTTGACGATATTCCCAAAGCGATTCAACATATAATCGATCAAAATCGACGTATCCGGAATAATGATCCGTTCTGCCGATGAATGTGAGATATCCCGTTCATGCCACAGTGAGACATTTTCATAAGCTGTCACCATATGGCCGCGAACGACTCGTGCAAGTCCCGCCATATTTTCACAACCGATTGGGTTACGCTTATGGGGCATGGCAGAAGAACCTTTTTGTCCTTTGGCGAAGAATTCTTCAACTTCTCGGGTTTCTGATTTTTGTAAGCCCCGGATTTCGGTGGCAAATTTCTCAATGCTCGTTGCTATCAACGCCATTGCAGAGAAATACTCTGCATGTAGGTCACGAGGTAGTACTTGTGTGGAAATATCTTGCGCACGAATCCCTAATTTTTCACAGACATACTCTTCGACAAACGGTGGAATATTTGCAAAGGTTCCAACTGCTCCGCTGATCTTTCCTGCTTCGACCCCTTTTGCTGCCCGCTCAAAACGTTCAACATTGCGTTTCATTTCCGCATACCACAAGGCTAATTTCAAGCCAAAGGTCGTTGGTTCCGCATGAACACCATGGGTACGCCCCATCATCACGGTATGTTTGTATTCTTTTGCTTTTTCACCAATGATCGTCACAAAACGATTCAAATCTTCCCGAATCAAGTCGTTGGCTTGCTTCATCAAGTAGCCATACGCAGTATCAACAACATCCGTCGACGTCAAGCCGTAGTGGACCCATTTACTTTCATCACCTAAAGATTCAGAGACTGCTCGGGTAAAAGCAACCACATCATGTCGCGTTTGCGCTTCGATCTCTAAGATACGGTCGATATCAAAGGTTGCTTTTTCACGAATCAACGCAACATCCTCTTTCGGTATCTCCCCTAGTTCCGCCCAAGCTTCATCCGCCAATATTTCTACTTCTAACCACGCTTGGTAACGGTTTTGATCGGTCCAAATAGCACCCATTTCTGGTCTTGTATAACGCTCTAACATTTTTTATCTCCTTTAATCCCAAATATTGGTTTGATAGATTTCTTCAGTGGTCTCTGCGATATCTTCTGTCAAAACAGTGATATGCCCCATTTTACGCCCGGTTTTCGCTTCTTCTTTGCCATAGTAATGGAATTGCCAAGCAGGTTTTGTGGCAATCAACTCATAGGTTTCTGTCAATTCATCGCCTAAGACATTGACCATGACTGCTGGTGAAAGCAATGTCACTTCCGGTAATGGCCAGCCACAGATCCCCCGGATATGGGCATCAAACTGACTCATGGAACAAGCTTCAATCGAATAGTGACCAGAATTATGCGGTCGTGGTGCCAACTCATTGACATACAAGCCGCCGCTTTTGGTCAGGAACATTTCGATGGCTAAAACACCTTGCAGATCCAAGGCCTTCGCAATAATATGAGCGATCCGTTTGGCTTCTTCGGCAACTTCTGGATCAATGCGCGCAGGAGCGATCGTTTGATGCAAAATATTGTTGCGGTGGATGTTTTCTACCACTGGGAAAGTGGTAAAGGTTTCTCCATTACCAGCAACTAAAATCGACAATTCTTTTTCAAAAGGAATCCACGCTTCTAATTCGCACGTCCCTTCACGCAGCAAGTTCATCGAAGGCGCTAAATCAGCAGTGCTGTAAAGTACGTGCTGGTCTTTTCCGTCATAACCGCCTCTAGTCGTTTTTAACACACAGGGGTAACCGATACTGTCGATGGCATCTTGGATATCCGTTGGACTGATGATCGTGGCATAAGGTGCAATCACGATATTGTTAGCCTCTAGAAATGACTTTTCTAATAAACGGTCTTGAGTGATTGCTAACAGGTCAGTCCCTTGAGGGATATGGGAATAAGGCAAAATGGAATTTAATGCCTCGACACTGACATTTTCGAATTCATAGGTAATCACGTCGGCACGTCGAGCCATTTCTTCTAAAGCAAACACATCATCGTAGGCAGCAACAATATGCCAATCAGCGACTTGGGCTGTTGGACAATTGGCAGTAGGGTCTAAGACGCCAACCCGAAAGCCCATTTCTTTGGCACTCATTGCCATCATACGACCTAGCTGTCCTCCGCCAACGATTCCGATCGTTGCGTTGGGCATTAAAGGTTTAATCAAGTTGATCACTACTTTCCAATACAATTTCTTTTAATGTATTTCTTCGCGCGTTTAATTTCTCCGCTATCTCTAAATCATACATGGAAAGCATCTGTGCTGCAAGTAGTCCTGCGTTAGTTGCGCCAGCTTTTCCGATCGCTGTTGTTGCCACTGGTACCCCAGCTGGCATCTGCACGATCGATAGTAGGGAATCCAACCCGTTTAATGCGCGAGATTGTACAGGCACACCAATGACGGGCAACGTTGTTTTCGCTGCGACCATTCCTGGCAAATGAGCTGCTCCCCCTGCTCCTGCGACAATGACTTTGATTCCTTCTGCACGAGCAGTTTCGGCAAATTCGAACATCAAATCTGGTGTACGATGTGCCGAAACGACTTTTTTCTGATAAGGTATCGCTAACTCATCTAAAATCAAGCAGCACTCCTTCATTGTTTCCCAATCTGACTTGCTCCCCATAATCACTGCAACTGCTGGTTTCATTTGATTTTCCCTCCAACGATTTTTTACTAGTTTCTTCTGAAACAAGCTCAGAAGTATTTTCTCACGAAATTAGTTTGTTAGCAGCAGTTTGTCACTGCGACCCAACGCCCCTTGCATAACACGTTATGACTAACAATCACTTTCACCTTTAAATAGTAACGAGTTGCCGGAGCAATGTCAAAATATTTTCGAACTATTTGCTAGTTTAACTTTGTATCGTTCGTTTTTATGGCTAAGAAAACTATTCAATCTTTCTGTTTGGTAGGAAAAAGACAAATAAAGGAACAATACAAAAAATCCAGACGAATCCTCGTCTGGATCAAATCAACTTACTGTTGCAAGCTCAGTTCCGTCACTTCGTCTGTTTCTTTCGGCAATCCATTGAAGAACAGATTCAAAACAATGGCTGTCAAACTACTCATGACGATCCCATTGCCTGTAAACATTTGGACGGTTTCAGGCATCTGACTGAATAAGGTTGGCATCATATTGAACCCTAAACCAAAACCGATCGATACCGCAATCACTAACAAGTTCTTGTCATTCATAAAATCAACTTTGCTCAGCATTCGCATCCCTTGAACAGCGACCATGCCAAACATCACTAACATGCCGCCTCCCAGTACTGCTTCTGGAATGATTTGCGCAATGGCACCAACTTTTGGAAACAGCCCTAATACGATCAAAAAGATAGCTGAAAAGAAAATCGGGCGTCGCGTCTTAATACCTGAAAGTTGAACCAAACCTACATTTTGTGAAAATCCAGTATAAGGGAATGTATTGAAGATCCCCCCAAGGATCACCGCCAAGCCTTCCGCACGATAGCCGCGCTTTAAGTCATTGCCTGTAATCGGTTTTTCAGTAATATCTCCCAGCGCAAAATAAACACCAGTGGACTCTACCAGACTCACGATGGAAATAATGATCATCAAAACGATCGACCACAGATCAAAGGTTGGTAAGCCAAAATAAAAAGGCTGAGGCAAATGAAACACAGGCGCGTGGGCGATGGCAGAAAGATCCACCAATCCTAAGAGCGCTGCTAAAATGGTCCCACCGATCAAACCGATCAAAACGGCAATCGAGCGAATAAAGCCTTTCCCAAAGACCTGCACCCCAATGATCAAGGCAATCGTCACAAAGCCTAACAATAAATTCGTTGGATCACCAAAGTTAGCAGCTGCAGCATCGCCGCCACCGATTTTAGTGATGGCGACTGGAATCAAGGTCAAGCCGATGACGGTAATCACGGTTCCCGTCACCAATGGGGGAAACAAGACTTTGATTTTCGAAAAAATGCCAGCGATCAGAACAATGAAAATCCCAGCAGCAATGATCGCTCCGTAAATCGCACTGATCCCTGATTTGGTGCCAATCAAAATCAATGGGGAGACAGCTTGGATGGCACAGCCTAAAACGACTGGTAGGCCGATCCCGAAAAAGCGGGTAACAACTAATTGCAAAAGCGTAGCGATTCCGCACATGAAAATATCGATCGAGATCAAATACGTCATCTGAGCTTCATTGAAGCCCAGACCTGTCCCAATCAACAAAGGAACGGCAACAGCTCCTGCATACATCGCTAGCAAATGCTGCAAGCCTAAAACTGCTGAACGGCTATTCGTTTCTTTCATTAGGCATCTCCTTCTAAAAAGCTGACTTGTCCCTCAGACAATGAGGCGATCCGTGCTAGTGAAACAACAGGAATTCCCATTTCTTCAAGTAATTGTCGACCACTTTGGAATGATTTTTCAATCACGATACCGATACCGACGACGTTGGCTCCTGCTTGTTGACACAGTTCGATCAACCCTTTTGCTGCTTGTCCGTTTGCTAAAAAATCATCAATAATCAAGACTGTATCCTCTGATGACAAAAATTTCTTGGAAATCGATACTTGGCTGGTCACTTGCTTGGTAAAGGAATAGACAGATGCAGTCAGCAGCTCTTCATCCATCGTCAAACTCTTTGCTTTACGGGCAAAGATCATTGGTACTTGTAACTGTTCTGCAGTATAAAGGGCTGGTGCGATCCCTGAAGCTTCGATGGTCACTACTTTTGTGATGCCGCTTCCTTGAAACCGTTCCGCGAAGACTGCACCGATTTCTTTCATCAACTCATAATCCACTTGGTGGGTCAAAAATTGGTCCACTTTAAGAACCCCTTCGCCCAGCACATTTCCGTGTGTTTTGATACGCTCAACTAATTTTTCCATCCTAGCTCTCCTCGTTCCTTTCTATTCCATCCTGAAAAAAAAGACACTCTTTTTGCCAAAGCAAAAAAAGTGTCTAACAGGCACGATTTTTACTTATAGTCCGATATTTACGGTATCGGGTAGAGACTGTCGACCATATTTCGACGATATACAAGTAATTTTTAAATGATAGATTCGATTATGCCTGTCTTTGATTAAAAACACAAGCATGGAATGCCCTTTATAAATAAAAATATTCTCATTTGTGGATCATTTCCTACTCTGGCTTCTCCATATCGCGATAGTGTTCCATCTTTTTACTGAAAAGCTCCCCATTGGACGGCGGCGTGTAGGTGATGGCATTAGCGCCTGCTTCAATCGTTTCTAAGATGCTTTCATCGGTTGGTCCACCGGTTGCGATGATCGGCAGCTTCGGATATTTTTTACGGAAGAAAGCCACGGTATCTGCTGTGTCCTTGCCAGCACTGATATTGATGACTTTCACACCAGCTTCAAGCTTGGCATCAATTTCGGTATACTTACTCGTTACGGTACTGATAACGGGAATATCTACAACTTTACAGACCTGCTCTACAGTTTTCAGTGGCGTTGGTCCGTTTAAGACGACCCCGATCGACCCTTGGGCTTCAGCAAACATGCTCATATAAGACGAGCGAAATCCTTGGGTCAAGCCCCCGCCGACACCAGAAAACACTGGAATGTCCGCTGCTTCGATGATTGCTTTCGTAATTGCTGGGTGTGGTGTAAAGGGATAGACCGCAATCACAGCATCCGCATTTGTATTGCGGATGATCGCAATATCCGTTGTGAAAATAATGGAGCGGATTTGTTTTCCAAATATTTGAATACCGCTAGCCTCTCGAATAACTTTAGGCACTTTCACGATATCTTTGCGCAAATCGGTGGTGATTTTTGGCATATATTTTTCTTCCATAAGCAGCCAACTCTCTTTTCTTATTGATCAAATCGATTCAATTGGTAGGTTTCAATTACTTGAATGATTTTGCTGGCATAATCCGGATCCGTTGCATACCCTGCATCTTGTAATGCTTGTGCGGCACTGCGGTAGTCGTTTGCTGTCAAGACATTTACATAAAGTGCAGGATTCCAATCCACACCATTTACAAACAACATCGTATGATCATCCATTGATTCTTCCCAAGTATCATAGACACGAAAATCTCCTTGAATCGTGACCCATTCTCCATTATAAAACTCTTGGGTATCTAATGTCACCTTTTTTGAATGGCCAAACGACTTAATTCCAAATAAATTATTGTATTCACTGGCTAGAGAACTTTGACCCCAATCTGATTCAAGGATTGCCTGTCCAATAATGATACTTGGTAAAATCCCGTAGCCCTTTTGCAGTTCTTGTGCGTAAGGAGCGATGCGATCAATAAATTCTTCATGGGAGATGGCTTCCATGTTTGTTTCTTCCTCTTTGGGAAGGGGGTCTGCCAAACTATTTAAGGAAAAAATAAAAGCAATCCCAATCAAGAATAACCCTAGAAAGACTAATGGGAAACGAGTCTTCTGTTTTTTTCGTCTTGCGCTCATTTTTTCACTTCCTTTGTCTGACTAAACACATTTTCAGAAAACAAATTGCCTCCATTCAGCAACAACTCATCTTGTGTAAGCTCACTGCTTTCTTGACTTTTAGCAAGAGAACCCTCATAGATCCAGTCCTCTGCCAGAGGATCTTCCCATTCGTGAGAGGACAGTTCTGCTTCTTTTCGAGCGATGTGTTCTTTTGCTTCTTCCAGAAACTCTTCAAAGGTCAACTCCTGCTCCTCAATGTAGGTTGCCACTTCGACCCCTACATATCGTAGATGCCAAGGCTCATAATCGATTTGCGTAATAGCATGTTTTCCTTTCGGGTAACGGATGATAAACCCATACTCCCTTGCATGAGCTTGTAGCCATTTTCCACCCTCAGTATCACCGAACCCCTCATTGAGCAGTTCTCCTGTATGATTTTGATACCAATCCTGATCCACAACATCAACAGCAAGCCCAGTATGGTGTTCGCTATAGCCAGGCTCAGTAAAGGTCAGTTTCGTGATACGAATTGCTTCTTCTTTTGTATGACCTTGACTCATCAGGGTGTTGACATTGGCATTGAATATCTCCTCTTGATACGCTACTGAACGGTAGGCAGAGACCATCACCAAAGGATGTCCTGCAGCTTTTGCGGCATCTGCCAGCTTTTCATAAGCTGAAACGATGCGTTGATCGACGAGATAGCCATTCGACAATTTCCCTAAATCTTTTTGGGCAATTTCGCTTTTGATTTTATTGTTTGGGCCTACCAAAACCAATGACCAATCATCCAATGAAACAGTTGGAAAATCCTCTTCGTTCACTTCATCACTAGCACTTGCTTGTTCTTGTGACTCTTGCGTGTTCCCATTTGGCTCTTTTTCATTTGTTTCTGTTGTTTCACCCGTTGATGCTTGATCTGTTGAACGAGCGATACTTGCACTCTTTGTTGGGGTGACTGCGGTCACTCGGTTCACTTGAATGGTTAAAAGAACCAGAAACAAGAAGCCCGCCGCCGCAGCCATTCCATAATACTTTTTCAAAAAATATCCTACCTTTAGTTGTAAGTTTCTTCCAGATTTTCTTTGACCCACTCCAACAGTTCGATTTTTTCATTGCGAATTTGCTGCTGAACAAAAGCGGGCAATCGGAAGTTTAGTATATCATCATAACCCCACTCATCATACGTAATACTGACTCTCAAATCAAGGTATTGGGCTGTTTCTTCAGATTCTGTTAACAATTCGACTTTCGCTAAATCGCTTGCTAACCACGTTCTGGCGATTTGAGTCTTCATTTTTTTGAACTCGACGACCGCTTGATTGCGTTTTTCTGGATAAATGACGGTTTGCCGAATGATTTTTTGGATCAACATCCATTCATAATCTGAAAACAGCAGCTTCACTTTCTGATTTTCAGCAGGTGACAGACTCATTGTGCCATTTTTCCATGCCTCCCATTGCTCCTCGGTGATGCCTAATTGTGTTTCATAAAACTGTTTTTCTGATGCGTATTGCTCGATGATGGTATTTAAAATAATTGCAATTGATACATTATGCATATGTTATCCCTCCTCTTCTATATTTTACTGAAAGTCAGCCGTAATGGAAACTTTTTGCGATTGTTTTTGATTATTTTAAAGAATTGATTTCTTTTGTTATACTAAATACGAAGGAGATGATCAATGATGAAAAAATACCGTTGGGGAATGATTGGCCTCGGAGATATCGCAACGCAATTTGCTGCTGGCTTTTCTAATGAAGCAAGTGAACTATATGGGGTCAGTGCCCGGAGTTTCCCTAAAGTCCAAGCATTTGCTGAGAAACACTCTATTCCCCATGCCTATGAAAGCACAGATGCCATGTTAGAAGATCCGCAAATCGATATTGTTTATATTGCAGTACCTAATGATCTTCATCATGAATTTATTATGAAAGCTCTGATGGCAGGAAAACATGTCCTCTGCGAAAAAGCCATCACTACCAGTGCCGATGAGCTAGCGGAAGAACTAGCCTTAGCCAAAGAAAAAAACCTAATCTTAGAAGAAGCAATGACGATTTTCAATATGCCGGTTTATGCTCGGTTGAAAGAAGAGATCGATGCCGGACGCTTAGGAAAATTAAAAATGATCCAAGCACCATTTGGCAGCTACAAAGATCCAGACCCAAGCAATCGTTTCTTCAATCCAGATTTAGGCGGCGGTGCTTTATTGGATATCGGTACGTATGCTGTTTCATTTGCCCGCTTTTTCATGACGGATACACCAGAAGTGACGTTTAGCAGCATGAAGCCCTTCTCTACAGGTGTGGATGAACAATCAGTCACGATCCTACAAAATCCAGCCGATGAAATGGCTAGTGTCACGCTGACTTTTCAAGCGAAAATGCCTAAAACCGGTATCGTCGCTTTCGAAGAAGGATACATTACCGTAGATGAATACCCTCGTGCGGACAAAGCCGTGATCCATTTCCGAGATGGAACAAATGAAGTGATTGAAGCTGGCGACAGCAGTCAAGCCCTTAATTATGAAATTGCCAATATGATCAAAGCCATCGATGGCGAGATCGAAGGATCGATCCATTTGACCACCGATGTCATTGACGTTCTTGATCAAATGCAAGCTTTTTGGGAACAGCAGTAAAATGAAAAAGAATCCTTTTTAGGAGTCTTTTTTTAGCGTGCCATTGTTTGCATTTGATTAGAAAAGTCGGCTTTGATTTCAATAAAACTTTTAAAGGTTTGCAGAAACTGAAACAGCTGAGCGCGATTTTCAAACTCTGCTCTTGTTTGGGGCAATGGCTTTTGTCGATAATCTTCATAAAGCGCAGCAATTTTTGCCAATATCTCTTTCCCATCGTTATTTTCGTGAAAGGACTCGGCAGTAAAGGATAGCAACTCTTGAAACGCATTTGTATAGGCTTCTTCTACCCAAAACAACTGCAATAAGTCAACCATTTCTAAGAGTAAGCGTGCCTGACTTTGGCGCATGGTAAAGTACTCTTCATAATAGGAGGCTTCTCCTCGCCATTGATTTTCACTATGCACCATTGCTTGTTGTTTGCCTTGCTTGATATCCCCCAAAAGCGTTTGGCAGACCTGGGGAAGCGTCGCCTTTTCTTTTTTAGTTAAGGCAATCGACATGTCTTTTAAAAGATTTTTAAACGTTTCTTCCACTAATTGCTGTCTTTCTTTCAATGCTCGTTCGCCATCTGGCATATATAAATTGAACAAAAGTGCAAAGCCAATGCCAATACTCATCAATAAAAAAGCATTCCCAATCAGTGGCCAAGCAAACGAACGTTCCATCATATAATGGGTCACCAAGACAGAATTGACGACGATCCCATCGGTCAAATTGAAATAGACAGCGGTTGGGATAAAGAGAAAGAGAAAAAGAACAAATCCTATCGGCCCAAAGCCTAATAAATGGAAGCTGACAAAAGCTAAGAGCGTTGCGATCGCCAAAGAGATCAAACGCCCGATTCCCGTAAAAAGTGACGTTTTCTTTGTATTAACGACGCTTAAAATGGCGATGATCCCTGCGGCTGGCGCATACAAAAGACCGATCTGTTGTGCCAGAAACATTGATAAACCAGCAGCAATCGCCGTTTTCACGGTCCTCATTCCGATTTTCATTTTTGTCACCTCCTGTGAAAAGTATACTAAATTGTGAGGAATAAGACTAGAATTTCTCAACTGCTTTGGGTATGATTAAGTAAAGGGGGCATTTGACCATGAAACTGGGGCGTTTTCGCTTGGGTATGCGAACGATAAAAACAGCCATTGCTGTCATGCTTTGTATTCTGCTCTTTCATTTTCTTGATCGTGGCCAACCATTGATTGCTGCCTTGTCGGCTGTCTTTTCTTTGCGACAAGACCTGACCACAACGATCTCTTTTGGTAAGTCACGGGTATTAGGAAATACGATCGGCGGCGGTACAGCCATTTTTTACTTTTTGACGAAGCAATATTTTCAAAATGACTTTCTGATCGAATTGTTTGTCTTGCCAGCGCTAGTCATTTTTGTCATCGTTTTTTCAGATGGCATCAATAACAATTCTGGCATTATCTCTGCTATTGCGACGATGCTTTTGATCACTTCCAGTGTCCCTCAAGGGGAATCGATCATCTTCGCCTTAGACCGTGTATTGGACACCTTTATCGGCACGTTAGTTGCCCTATCGATCAATTTCGTCATTCGACCACCTGAGGAAGAGAAAAAGGATGAGATCCAAGAAGATCTGGTGGTGCTGAGGCAAAAAGAGCTTGAACTAAAAGCCATGCTAGAAGAAGTCCAAGGTGAGATTTCCGAACAAGAAAAACAAGAAAAATAAAAACAGCCTTTTTCCAGAATCATTCTGAGAAAAGGCTGTTTTTGTTACTCATTGGCTTTCAGTGCATCGATCATATTGACATGTTTCAGTTTGAAATACATTGCGATCCCTACCACGCTTGAAAATAAGCAGGTCAATCCAGCGGCATACACATAGCTCATTGGTTCGACTGTCGGTGAAAACATGGCGATATCGACTTCGATGGTCTGTAAGACAAATTGATGCTGAAGCACCCCTAATAATAAACCAAATGCAATGCCGAAGATCGTCAGAAAGATATTTTCACGAAAGACGTACATGGTCACTTCTCGATCATAAAAGCCCAATACTTTGATGGTCGACAACTCGCGAATGCGTTCCTCTATATTGATGTTGTTCAAGTTGTACAACACGATAAAGGCTAATGCCCCCGCAGACGAGATCAAGATCCAGATGACGATGTTCAAGGTTGCTGTCGTGTCATCTAAGGCACCCGCTGAAGCTGAGAGGAAGGAAACATTGATGACATTGTCTTGTGCCATCAAATTAGCCGCGATCGCTTCTTCCTCCGATTTCGTCAAACGCTGACTGAATTTCAATAACTCACTGTTGTAAGAAGGGGCGGCCTGAAAGATCTTTTGATACGCATCTGGGGTCAAATAAGCAAAATGCCCTGTGTAGTTTTCTGCGATTGCAGCCACATTCAGTTCAAATGCTTCGCCGCTTTCATTCGTCAACGTTATCGTATCACCCACCGATAATCCAAACAACTTAGCAAGCTTTTCATTGATGATGGCGCCCTCTCCTTCTAGCTCGTAAGCTTCTCCTGAAACCCGATCATTCAAGTGGACAAATCTCGATAAAGCCGCAGGATCTTCTGGCACGGTGACGGTTACTTCTTGCTGCGTGACCCCCGATTGAGCCAACGTCAGACTTTCCGTATGCAAGAATAACCCTGCTTCAAAGCCTTCAATATCTTCTGCGGCGGCTTTTGTTTCACTCATTGCTTCAGAATCCTCATCATCAAAGGTGATCACCGCCTGATACTGCCAGATTTTCTCAAACTGTAAAGGAATGATATTGCTGATAGAATATCTTAGACCAAATCCAGTCAAGATCATGGAGGTACATCCCGCGATCCCTAAGATGGTCATGAGCATTCTGGACTTGTAGCGAAACAGGTTTCGCATTGTAACTTTTTGAATAAAACTTAAGTGCCGCCATATAACGGTGATTCTTTCTAAGAGAATTCGTTTTCCAGTTTTGGGTGCCTTTGGTCGTAACAATGAAGCCGATGACTGTCTTAAATCAAAACGTAAAACCAGCAGCGCGATACCGATGGTGCAAAGCAAGCTGACTCCCACAGCAATCAATGAAAGCCGCAAATACCATGGGGTGTCATACTCCGTGAGATTGTAAAGCGGTCCATAAGCTTGAATGATGATTGCTGGAAAAAAGGAAAAGCCGACTGCTAGACCCAATACAGCACCTGTGATGCCTGCTGCAGAGGAATAAAGCAAAAATTTCTGTCCAATCTCCCAGTTACGATAGCCTAATGCTTTCAATGTACCGATCTCACTACGTTTTTCATCGATCATCCGCGTCATGGTGGTTAGACTGACTAACGCTGCAATCAAAAAGAAGATAACTGGGAAAATCGTCGCTAACGAAGAAACTCGTTCCGCATTGTCTTGGTACTCTGAATAACCAGGATTCGCATCGCGGTTCGCGACACGATAAACTGCCGGTTTTAGATCCAATAATTCCTGCTCTTTTTCAGCAACTTCTTTTTTGGCATCTTCAAGTTTTTCGCGTTCTTTTGGTGCTCTTTCTTTAAATTCGTCAAGCTTTTCTTGAAGGGTTGCTTCGTTTTCTCGATATTCTTGCCAACCAGCAGCTAATAAAGACTGACCCTTGGCTTTTTCAGAAGCTAAGGTCTCACGAACGTCGCTCAGCTGCGTCTCTCCTTGGGTGATCTGGGTCTGCGCTTGTGCCAATTCTTGGCGCCCAGCTCTGATTTGGCTCCAGCCAGCATTGACTTGCTGTTGTGCCTGCTGAAGTTGCGCTTCTTGGTCATTGATCGTAGCCATTTGCCCAAGTAATTGCGCACGTTGTTGCTCACCTTCGGCAATGAGTGGACGCAATGTATCTTCAGCTGCCGTTAGCATAGTAGCAATCATCGTTTCATCGATTTCCTCCAGATCAGGAATCGGACCAAGGACATCTGTCGGCAGGTTCAACTGTGCCAGAGCCGCGGTTACTTGTGAATAGACGGTAGGCAGTTGGGCCATTTGCTCCTCTGCAGAAAGTTGACCCACACTTCTGATTTGATCCATGCCTTGGTATGCCAGCGCCAGTTGCTCCTCTACCTGCTGGATGCCCCTTTGTAGTTCAGGTCTTTGTGCCAAAACGGGTGCCAACTGAGCTTGGGCTGACTGTACTTGGGCTTCTTGCTGAATCAATGCTTGTTCATTTTGATCTAGCAGGCGTTGATTTTCGATCAATGCCTGTTTCCCCTCAGCTAATTTTTGCGCTTCTCCATTCAATTGCTCTTGGGCAGTTTGAATCTCTGTCTGAAAAGCTGCTTCTTGTTCCGTCAACTCCTGATGCGCCTGCGCCAATTTCTCTGTTGCGTCGTCAAGTTCCGCTTGCGCTTGCTGCAATGCTTCTTCGCCATCACGGATCTGTTCTTTGGCCTCATCAATGGCTGGTTGCGCTTCATCGATCAACTCTTGCCGCCGTCCTTGTGCCCGCGGAGCCAACCGTTCTTCTACTTCATCACTTACTTTATCCCTTTTTGTCTGATATGCTTCTGAATAGCTAGCCACTTGCGATAGCTCATCAAAACGAACTAACAATCTAGCATACGCAGTTTCTTTAAAATCTTCTTCTGGAATTACTGCAAAGTAATCGACCGTCCCATTCCCAACGGTACTATTGCCTCGATGAAAATTCTCAATAAATTCGGGACTATTGACAAAGCCAACGATCGTGTAAGTGTGCGTTTCTAGCTGGTTTTCACCGTTTTCTGGCAGTTCGAAAGTTTCATCTAGTGCAAACCCACCGCTGCTTTGTGCCGCTTGATCCAAAGCAATTTCCCCTGACTTTTGTGGCAATCGACCAGAAGTCACCTGATATTGATTGACTTGCCGCTCCTTCGAAAGGGAAAAGACACGGATCACGGCACGGTGATTTTCGGCATTGATATCGGCGATCTGCTCTGCTTCAACAGACGTGACACCAGGCATTTCTTCAATAATTTCCCGATCGGCAGTCGACAACCCTAATGTTGACGCAATCGTAAAGTCCGCTAATTTCTGGCGAGCAAAATAATCTTCAGCTGCTTGTTCCATATTCGGACCAGTTGCACTGATCCCCACAAAAAAAGCGACCCCTAAAAAGATAATGCCTAATATGGACAAAAACCGCCCGGGTGCTTGCCTGATTTCACGTAAACTGGAACGTAATAATGTTTTTTTCATAGGCATTTACCAAGAAATAGAGGCAATTGGAATCGGATGAGTATTTTGTTCCATCTTGCGGACCTTTGCATCATTGATATGGATCACACGATCAGCCATGGGAGCCAATGCGCTGTTATGTGTAATGATCAAAACGGTCGTCCCAGTCTCGCGAGCCGTTTTTTCTAGAATTGCTAGAATCTGTTTCCCCGTTTCATAGTCAAGGGCCCCTGTTGGTTCATCACAAAGCAGCAATTTGGGCTTCTTCGCAATAGCACGAGCGATCGTGACTCGCTGCCGCTCGCCACCAGACAATTGCGCTGGAAAGTGATCCAAGCGATCACCAAGCCCAACTTGGGTCAAGATCTCAGCTGCATCAAGTGCCTCTGGCACGATTTGTGCTGAGAGTTCAACGTTTTCTCTGGCTGTCAAATTAGGGACCAAATTATAAAACTGAAAGACAAAACCGACATCTTTGCGGCGATAGGTCGTCAATTGTTTGGCATCAAAGCCAGCAATATCTGTTCCATCAACGATCACTTTGCCACTATCACATTGATCCATTCCACCTAATATGTTCAAAACGGTGGACTTACCAGCGCCACTAGGACCAAGGATCAGTGCGATCTCTCCTTTTTCTACGGAAAACGAAACACCATCATTAGCAGCAATGACCGTGTCGCCCATTGTGTATTTCTTCACTTCTTTCACAACTTCGATAAAACTCATTATGTTCCTCCAAGAATTCCAGCGCCGCATGCGCTTTCTCGCTTAATAGTGTATCATACTTATTCCTGCGAAAGAAACAGCAAAAAAGCAGCTTATTTTATCAAATTAAAAAATCTGAGACAAAATGATGCTCATTCTGTCCCAGAATCGATTTTACACTTCCATCTAATTTGATTGACAAAGAACAAAAACCAATCATTGTGCTTGGTCGGCAATTCTTCGCTGGGTTTCTTCCCAAAGTTTTTGCGCTTGCTGCCGCTCATCAAGGATCTCCGTCGGCACTGCCTGCCGATCGACAAAGTAGCGCCCGCTAATGCCAGCCACCTCGGGGCTTAGTGCCAAATATATCGCTGTATCAGACCCTTCCTCTGGTGTTTTGAAAAAAGGCGTGAGCATTTTGTAGACAGATTGACCAAATCCTGTTTGTCGGCTGACCCCTAAGCTCGTCGCCACAGCTCCCGGATGCAAGGCATTGGCAGTAACGGTCGTATTGCGCAGTTGAAACGCAAGCGCATCTGTAAATAAAATCAGGGCTTTTTTTGAGCGGCCATATTCCCGCCAAGGCAAAAAATTCGGCACATCGAAAAAGCGCTGATCCTTTTTCTTTACAAATTTGTAAGCACCAGAAGCAACATTAACGATCCTACCAGCATCCGCACGTTTTATTAGCGGCAATAACTGACGGGTCAGTTCAAAATGCCCCACGTAGTTTACGCCCAGCATTTGTTCAAATCCATCGGCTGTTCGCTCTTTTTTTAAATTGACGATGCCCGCATTATTGATCAGTACATCCAATTTCTCAAAGCGGGCATTGATTTCAGCGGCTGACTTGCGTACGCTAGCCAACGACCCCAAATCACCGATCACTAGATCGATGCTTGGATTGCCTGTCTCTTCCTTCAAACGTTGCTGTGCTGCCTGCCCTCGTTCGGCAGAACGGCAATACAAAATCACATGCATCCCCAATTCTGCCAATTGTTTAGCTGTTGCAAAGCCCATGCCAGCGTTGGCACCCGTAACTAAAATCGTCTTCAATTTGCCACCTTCCCCTTCTAAGAATACCGGTTTCTTTCATCATAACTGAAAATAAAAAAATCTGCTCAAAAAACAGATCAAGAGAAGCTCTCTTCTTGTTTCTTGAAGCAGATTGTTTCATTTTATGCCTGGTAACGGCAAACACCATCTAAATAAGTGGCTGCTAAATTCATTTCTTGATCCAAAACAATGAAGTCAGCTGGACGACCTTGTTTGATCATACCGCAAGCGTGGTCGATCTTGCAGCTGATCGCTGGGATCAAGCTTGCCATCATGACCGCTTCTTGAGGGGTAGCGATTCCCCAGTCTACAACATTTTTCACGGCTTCTTTTAGTTTCAAGATGCTGCCAGCAAGATTGCCTGTTTCCATTCGAGCCGTGCCATCTTTTACCACTACTGGAAATTCACCTAAAATGTAATCACCGTCTGGCATACCGCCAGCCATCATACAGTCGGTGATCAAGGCCACATGGTCGTGACCAGCTTTTTCCATCAAAATCTCAGCTGCTTGAGGATGTACATGGTGGCCATCACAAATCAACTCAGAAAAAACTTCTTTTAATGAAAGTAAGGCACCAACCATTCCAGGTTCACGATGGTTTAATCCGCGCATTCCGTTGAAGGCATGAACAAAGACACTGGCACCAGCTTCTACTGCTGTTTGCGCTTCTTGTAACGTTCCGTTACTATGCCCTAGTGCAACCACTACGCCTTCTTCCGTCACTTGCGAAACAAATTCACTCACACCTTCGCGCTCAGGAGCCAAGGCGATTTTCTTGATAATTCCACCAGAAGCTTCTTGCCATTCATGGAAGGTATCAATATCAGGATCACCAAAGTAGATTGGATTTTGCGCCCCTTTATGTTCTTCAGTAAAGAACGGACCTTCAAAGTAGATGCCTTGGATCTTCGCTCCTGTAACTTCGTCTTTGACTTTCCCAACGGTTTCAGCAACATCACGCAACCGTTCTTTGCTAGATGTTAAAGTTGTCGGTAAGAAAGATGTCACACCACAAGACAAAAGACCTTCTGACATGGCTTTGATGCCTTCTGCATCGTTATCCATCACATCATGGTTCATAAACCCGTGGATATGAGTATCCACAAGACCCGGTGCTACCCATTTGCCTGAATAATCTTCTACGTCTGCACCAGCAGGGACTTCATCGACGATCGCGCCGAATTTTCCCTCCTTGACCTCCAAGTAACCAGGGCCATGAACCGCTGATTTCAGAAAGAATTTGTCTGCGTAAATATATTTATTCATCTTGATCGCTCCTCTATTTCTTTTCTTCCTTAAAAGTACTCTTATTTGCAGCAGAAGTCAAGAAAGGTCTACACCACTTTGTCAGATTGGCGAATATCCATGACGGCACGATACAGTTGAAAACTTTTTTCAGCTGCTTTTTCTTCTTTTAGTCTTTGAAGCAATTGTCCTTTTAGTTCAAACAATTCTTCTAGAAAATACAAGCTATTTTTCTCTCTCGCTAGAGCAATGCCTTCGTTGGTTACTTTTAGCGCGCGACAGTCTTCTTGTTGCTCCTTTAAAAAGACCGCATAGTTGTAATAAATTTTGGTCAGCGCTGTGGACAGTCGCTCCGGCGGCAAGGCATGCATGGCATTGTAGGCTTTTTCTAAATAAAAACGCGCCTCACCCAGTTGCAGCAAGTCACTATAGACACGACCCATGCAGCTCAGGATACGAATTTCCATCACCGAAACATTGGTCTTATCCTGTTGATAGGAATAGGCCAATCCTTTTTTCAGCGCCTCAAGGGCGGCATCATAGTTTTGATCGAGGAAATAATCACAGCTGCCTAGATAGTAGTAATACATTTGCATATCTGAATCCAGATACAAATAATCCTTGATCGCCTTGTCTTCCAATTTTTCCCGCATTTCTTGAAATTGTTTATGGACAAAATGTGATTCGATTTCGGCAAAGATTTGATTGGTTTTGTTGATTTCTTCCGAATGAAGCATCATTACTTGATCTAAGGTGACGCCTAAGCGTTGGCAGATTTGATACATCACCCAGACATTGGGCAGCTCTTCGTTGTTTTCGATACGACTTAACACACTTTGCGAACAAATATCTTCTGCTAACATCTTCTGTGTCATCTTTCGTTTCAACCGAATTGAACGGATATTTTGACCAAAAGATTCATCTCTTTTTTTCATAATCGTCCTCCAGGGGGAATTCTAAAAAAATCGAACGTTTCTTGTCAAAAATGCGAATTCGCATTTTTAATTTTCTTTATTTTAGCACATAATGACAAAAAGGAAAGCAATTTCAAGAATGTCTTGTTATTTTTCCACAATTTCAAATGAGGTGTTAAGATGACGATCGACAGTACGATCTTTTTTACATGGGAAGGCAAAAAATACCAAGGGATCATCGAACGGGAATATGAAAATTCGGTCCTCGTTCAAGTGACCGATCCTAGTGCTGAAATGCTGGATAAGTTTACCAATCGGATGATTGTCAGCAAAAAAATTTGTCAACCAGTTACCGAATAAAAACATAAGCACCGCTCCCTCACGATCGCTGAAGGAGCGGTGCTTTTTCATGTACTTACTTCTGGCGATACGCTGCCAAGAATTCTGTCATTTTTTCAGCAGTCGTTTTTAAATCTTCCATATTAGGAAGGTAGACGATACGGAAATGATCGGGCTGTTGCCAATTGAACCCACCGCCGTGCACCAACAAGATATGGTGTTCATGTAAAAAGTCGAGAACAAATTGTTCATCATTGGTAATGTTAAAGCGCTGAATATCAATTTTAGGAAAAATATAAAAGGCTGCTTTCGGTTTCACTGCTGACAATCCAGGAATATCATTGATCGCCTTGTAGATAAACTCTCTTTGTTCATAGATTCGACCACCTGGCAGCAGCAGCTCATCGGAGCTTTGATAGCCGCCTAATGCAGTCTGGACGATTTGTTGCGATAAAACATTGGAACACAGCCGCATCGATGACAACATATTCAAGCCTTCGATATAGTCTTTGACATTGGACTTATCCCCGCTGAGAACCATCCAGCCAACGCGGAAGCCTGCCACTCGGTGAGACTTAGACAAACCGCCTAGCGTCACAACGAAGCGATCTGGTGCTAGTGTAGCAATCGGTACATGGACATAATCATCCATGACTAAACGGTCATAGATCTCATCGGAGAAAATGATCAAGTCATGCTCACGAGCAACCTCGACGATTTGTTGTAAAACTTCTTTCGGATAAACGGCGCCGGTGGGATTATTTGGATTAATAATGACGATGGCCTTCGTCTTGCTGGTTACTTTGGCTTTGATATCCTCGATATCAGGATTCCAATCTGCTTGTTCATCACAAATATAATGGACGGGTTTTCCGCCAGCTAATGAGATCGAAGCAGTCCACAAAGGATAGTCTGGCATCGGCACGAGCACTTCGTCCCCATTGTTACATAACCCTTGCATACACATCGTGATCAGCTCGGAAACACCATTACCTGTGTAAATATCATTGATGGTCACATCAGGAAATTTTTGTAATTGATAATATTGCTCGATCGCTTTACGTGCCGAGAAAATCCCTTTTGAATCAGAATAGCCTTCCGACTCTCGCACATTCATGATTAAATCTCTGACGATTTCATTTGGGGCTTCAAAGCCAAAGGGCGCGGGATTCCCAGTATTTAATTTTAAGATACTGATGCCTTCTTCTTGCATCCGATCAGCTTCTTCTAAAACAGGGCCGCGTACATCATAACTGACCCCTTCAAGTTTTGACGACTTTGAAAATTTCTTCATATTCCATTTCTCCTTTAACCATAGGTCAACGTCAGGTTATTGGTTCTCGTCGTTGATCTCTTTTCAGATTGAACCTATTATAGCAAAAAAATTTTAACTGTGGCGAAAATTTTTCACCTCTCGGTCGAGAGGGCTTGCCCTGCGTTCATCCACTGAATTTGGTTCATTCAGGAATTTTCAGGAAAATACTTCAAGTACAATTCATTTAACGCCAAATGCCCCACCGAAAAATCAGTGATTCCTGCTGCGATAAAACGTTGCGGCAACTGCGGATCGCTGATTTCTACTAGATAGATCCGCCCTTGCAGATCGATAGTCACTGTCGTTAACTCTGGAAAAGCCACCAAGAAATCCGCCGAGTCCGTCTTTACATACAAGGGTTCATTGACCAACGACTTGCGGCCAAGGTATTCGTGAATGATCTTACCGTCTTTTAAAAACAAGACCCGATCCGCGTAAGAATCTAAATTCGTCAGAATATGCGAAGCGATCACGATCGCTTTCTTTTGCTCCCGCAAGGCTTTCAACACATTAGAGATCAATTCGACATTTGTCGGATCTAAGCCATTCATCACCTCATCCATCAGCATGTAAGGCGTATCTGTCACGATCTGCATCGCAAAACACAGACGTTGCCGCATCCCCAGCGAATAGGTTCCCACTGGGCGTTTGATATAATCGCTCATTCGCAAACGAGCAATCGTTTCTTCCACCAAGCGTTCCTCTGAACGCCACATTCGCTGATACAGTTTCAGATGCTCGAGTCCACTTAAATCATTGTACAAATCATTTTGGTCAGGAAAAAATGAAATTTGTTGATGCGCTGCCACTTCTGATTTTTTGGTCACATATACTTGACTGCCGTTTAAAAATACTGCGCCTTCATTCGGCTGGATGAAATTCATCGCCACATTCAATAGTGTGGATTTCCCAGTGCCGTTAGGGGCGACTAACCCGACGATCTCCCCGGGAGAAAAAGCAACGGAAAGTTGATCCAATACTTTTCTCGTATACGTGACAGTCACATTTTTCAGTTCTAACATATCGTTCCTCCTATGCCAAATGAAATTTTTTGCGTTGGATCGTCAAAAAGAAACACATTTCGATCAGAAGCCAAACCCCGCCTAATAAAAGTAAGCCTTTCTCAATCGTAAATCCTGCAGAACCAAAGTAAAAGCGTGTCCAGCCTGAAAGGACTTGTCCCACATTTTGATACAGATAGACATACAGCGTTTTATCAAGGTAGGCACTAAACCAGCGCCGTTGGAAAAGAAAGGGCGAAAGCAAACAAAAACCAGCCACAAGCAGATTAATCAGCTCTGAGCGAAACAGGGCACTGAACAGCAAGATGCCACGACAATAGATAAACTGCAAGAAAAGTGTTGCAAGAAAACATTGACTTAGAAAAAGACCGATCGATTGGGTCTCAAAAGCATTGAAATCTGTGATCGGGTAGCGGGCATCAAAGGTCGATGATAAAATCGTGACTGGCAGTTCCAAGGAACCAAAGCCGAATTGAATTCCAGAGCCAAACCAGAGAAAGAACATAGTCCCAATCGTTGCAATTGCAGAACCGACCATCAATACTGCCGTTTTGCTCCAAAGGATCTCTTCTGCCGATAATGGCAGTGAAAGAAACAGGGATTTATGTCTTCGTTCTTTTGGTAAGCAATCGATCGCCAAAAATAAAGAAACAGCAAGCAACAGAATCGGTAAATATCCAGTAAAACTTCGCTGTAATGCTTGCATCCCCGTTTTTTGCTCCATGACTGCTTGAGAGAGTTTGCTATTGGGCAGCTGGCTAAAAGCCTCCATCAGTTTTGCGGTTGATGCATAGCCGAAGCGCCCGTCATACCCAGCGTAGTAATTTCGAAACGTGTAATAATCAGGGGTATAAAATATATTTCGTTCATCGGTAAATTGCAAAGCGAGATGGTACCAAGTACTTGTGCTTTGTGCGTATGCTTGCCAGTCTTTCTCGGCTAGCGCGTCGAGCCGTTGTTTTTCTGCTTCATTCCATGGGGTAAACATTTCGACTGCCATGATTGCCGACCAATGGTCAGAAGGATTGGCTGCTTGTTGATCAAGAAAATCTTGTCGCACGGTATAGCGTTGTTGCATTTCTGTTTTATCTACTCGTTCAATCGGGCGAAAGTCTCTTTGCCAAAAACTGTAAACGCCGCTGTAGATCAGCAGCAAGCAAAAAAGGCCAATGGTTTTCTTGCTCTTTAACAGCTGGCGTAATTCAAAGAAAAAATAGTCTTTCATCCTTTGCCTCCTCTTAACAAGCGATTCTGTTTATCCGCAACGAGCATGATGCTTAAACAAAGGAAGATCCACACTAGCGTCAGCAGCCAACTGGCATAGACGCCCCAAGAAGTGCCAGAGCCCAAAGCAAAGGCACCCGAATAAAATTTATCCATAGCAGCTAGATGAACTGGTAATATAGGGATCTTTTGCAGCATCGGAATCAAGCCGAATCCATAAAAAAGCACCAGTAAAAAGAAAGAGACGTATCGATTGGCTGCGACCATGTTCATGACAAAACCTAAGCATTCGATCAAACCAATCAGCAAGGCAAAAGAAACCATACTAGATAAAACGCTCTGCCAAAAAGGTAAGGCTACCCAATCCCCATTGAGATAGACGGCTACTGGATACTGCCAATCCCCGAACTCCCCCAGAAGGCTCATTGAAAGAAAGACGCCTAAGAAAAACACGAGCAAGATTCCTAAATTGGTGATCGTTTTGACAAAAACCTTACTGACCATCCGAATTGGGAAAATCTGCGGGTATGAGCGGATCAAGGAGAAGTGTTCTCTTTCTTCTAATAAATTGTCACTAGCAAAAAAAGCCCAGAAGAAGAACCCAAAATTCAGTAAAAACGTTATTGCCAAAGCGACAGCCGTCTGGGTATTAGCAGCCGTGAGAACCGGATCTTTTTCTTGCTCGGCTAAGGCTTGATAGACCGTTTGCTCTTGTTCGATCGTCCACATAGGCGGTAAAAAGGCTTTGTCATCAACTTCAGACGCCCAAATCTGCTTTTTTAGCTCCGCAATTTGAATACTCGTTTGATTAAATCGTTCATATTCCTCCATAATCAAGTTGGACAGCTGCCGTGAGGTCAGAGTATTGTTATCAAGTAATAGCTGATATACCTCTTGCTCATCCGGTGAACCAGATTGATTGGCTTGATAGCGATCAACAAGCCGTGAAGCCTCCGCTTTTTCGGCGGTAATGGTAGCGGGCAAGTTGACAGGTTCCATTAGTTTCAAATAAATGGAAAAACAGCAGCCCAAACTAAAGGCACCAATGAGTAGGAAGATGAATGTTTTCTGCTTAACAGCTTTTGCCAGTTGGTTTTTAAAATAGTTCATTTGCTCTCCTCTCAAAAAATAATTATTCATTCTTTTAGCATACCTTTTATGGAAAAAAATGCAATCTAAAGTCTGAAAATTCTTTCAAATAGCATGAGGAAAAGTTATTGACAAACCTGTTGAAAATCAGGTAAGATATTTTCTAGACGCGGCGTGACAGAACTACCTCAGCCTGCGTTTTCTTCTATACTATTTGCGGAAATGACGGAATGGCAGACGTGCAAGATTGAGGGTCTTGTGAGCAATCGCTCGTGTGGGTTCAAATCCCATTTTCCGCATCCTTACAGCTTCCCTATTGTGGGAAGTTGTTTTTTTGTTTACACAAAAGATTCCTCCATGGCGACCCTTCAATGAATTCCCTCGATCGCTTTGATCTTGAGTACCTACTCCTCAAAAGTTGATAGTAAGCTTCCTTTCCCTAATTATAAAAAACCGATAAAAATTCTTTTTAAGTTGCATTACACGCTATATTTCATATAAAATGAATAATATAACAATTATTAATGAAAACTAGTTCAATGTTCCGTTTTTTCTTATTAGCGTATCAGAAACAGTTGCTTGAATGAACTTGTGATGGAAATCTTTTCAACATTTTTTCCATTCACCTGCCCTCCTCCTTCCCCCAGATGAACCAACCTCTGCCGACCGTTTTCTCAGTTACTTTCGATAGAAAGAAGGAGTCTAATGAAAAAAAGAATACTGATCACCCTATTGTCATTCGTTATTTTGCTTATCGGCTGCACTAAGGCAGATGAAGAACTGTCAGAGACCGTTGCGCTTGGCATCGACGCACGACTGGAATATACAAACCAGTCTGGAACGGGTTGGGCCTATTATCAACCAGCGACCTTAGAATTGCTGATTGCAGGCAGCCAAGCCGAACTGGCTATTTTGGAAGAACTTGATTCTTCAGACGAAGACCTTCAGCAATTGATCAGCCACACGAGTGATTTGATGGCAACCGCTGAACGAGCGTTAGTGGAGCGTCGGATCGATGTCCCTGCTTGGTTTGCCGCTCGCATTGGTCGTAGCCAAGCCCTTGCTGCAATCCATGAAAAAAGTCCGATCATCCTCAGTAATCAAGACAACCTCAACAGTCTACTAGAGGTAGCAAACGAAACGATTCCTGAAGCCGATCCGCGGGAAAAGCTGGGGCTTTTGGCAGACGATATCGAGCAGCTTCAGCAGCTCACAGAAGATGCGCTTACTCTTCATCGCACAATCGAACTTGACGATGGACTCACTGCCACTGTTTACCACACAAGCGAAACGAATGTTGACGTCTTCGTTTTTGCGATGCCCGATGAGGAGTACGCATCTGGGTTTACTGTTCTTAATCGGGAAACTGCCGACGAGCAAAAAGCTGCTTTCTATGAAACGATTTTACGAGCGCTCGCCGTAAATATTCCTCGTGAATCATTGATGTTTATGAATCGATTCGATCAATCTTCTGATGAACATCAGCTGGCGGTGATGACCTATGGCTTTGATCATGACATTGATCAAGACATGGTCACTACCGTGTATCAACAGCTTCAAGAAGCAAACGCCAAACAAGAAGCAACTACGGCTTTGCAGCAAGAGCAAAACAATGACGAACAAACTCAGACCGAGAATGAAGGATCTTCAGAACAAAGACGAGCGATAGCTCGTGCCGAATCCTATACGAACCTCATGGCTTTCTCACGTGCACGATTGATACAACAATTAGAATTTGAAGGGTTTACCCATAATGATGCACAATGGGCAGTTGATCAGCTCACGATTGATTGGAACGAGCAGGCGTTGAAGAAAGCAAATAGTTACCATTCCTTGATGAGTCTTCCTCCTGACAACATTCGCCGGTTATTGGCTTTTGAAGACTTTTCAGAAGAACAAATCGACTACGCGATGACAAACATAGGTAACTAAAAGCTAGCGAAGAAAAGGGCATCGAGATGCCCATATGCTGTTGTAGTGACCCCAAAAAGTTAGGTTTTTTGGTCTAACTTTGGGGGTCAGTTGATGTCCCTTATAATGTGACTATGTTTATACCCAAGAAAGAGCTCGATCTAATGCGTTCATTCGTACAAAATGGCGAGGTTTACTAGAGTCTCACGAGGAGGAGAAAAATGAAAAAACAAGTTTTGTTGCCTTTATTACTAATACTGTCCCTGATTTCAGGATGTGGGACGATAAATTCAGCAAGTCCTGAGGAACTTTCTGAGCGTATCGGTGCCGCTTTAGATGCCGGTTGGGAACATACCTATCATGCAGAAAATCTTACTTATGAGTTGAGTATTGAAAATCTCGAACTGATGATTCGAGGCAAAGAAGCAGAATTGGCCTTTCTAGACCAGGTCAATAGCAACTCAAAACAAAAGGCGGCATTTATTGAAAACACGGAAACAATGATCGCACTCGCTCAAGAAGCGATCGAAGCTCGCTATCTGGATATGCCCAGTTGGGTTGCCGCTCGGAATGGCCGTATCGAAGCCTTACTTGCCATCCATGAGGAAAGCCCGATCATCGTCAGTAGACGAGCAAAATTGCAAGAATTATTCAATGAATACGAAGAGGATTTGGCACTAGTGACAGCAGGGGCAAACAATGCACTTGCCGATGAAGAAGGGATCAATGAAGATACCCGAGAAAAGCTTGGGTTGACCCCTGATACACTTGATCGCTTACACCAACAAAGCGAAGACCAAGAAATCGAGTGGCAGACTGCTATTGATTTGGCGAACGGTGTGACCATGAATGTCTTTTCAACAAAACATGAGCCAGTGGAGATTCTCACATTTACGAATGCTGGCGAGATCTACCCTTCCGCAATCACTTTGTTTAATGGACAAACGACGGAAATCGTTCCCGAGATAATGACTCCTTACGAAGCCGTTTCCGCTTATTTCAACGAAATTGCCGATGCTGTTTATGAAACGATTCCAGTCGGTTATCGATTTCTAGTTGAATCACTATGGCTTGAACTGGAGAACGACAATCGTTTTCAATTCAGAACCTACGTGTTTGATAACGAAGTGACCGAGGAAACGATTTTAGCAGGGTTTCATCTCGCCCCGACTGTAGCAGCACGCTATGAGCGCGAAAACAATGCGACAGAACGAGAACGGGAAGCCTTTTTCCTAGTTAGAGCGCAAGGAAATCGTCGCTTTTATTCAAAACAAGAGATGGCAGAACTGTTAGAAACAGAAGGTTTCACTGCGGAGGAAACACAATGGGCATTAGAAACCCTTAATGTAGATTGGCATCGCCATGCTTTAGGACGCGCTAATCAATCCCGTCGGGTGTTAGGGATCCGTCAAAGAAATATGGCCGATCACCTTGAAGGGAACGGCTTCTTACCTGATGAGATCGAATTTGCGATTGAAAACATGGAAAATTAATATGTAGGGGACGAGACCCCATTTCCCATTTTGTCTTAGCTTAAACAAAAAACCGACCAATCTTCCTGTTTAAGATTGGCCGGTTTCTTTATTTTTTGGTTTTGATTGGTACCATGGCTTTGCGCCGATGCTGCTTCATTATTGCTTGAAGACCATAGACACCAACTCCGATAATTCCTGCAAAAGCCGAAAAAGCAATAAAAATCACAGGAGACGCCCCACTTTCTATTAATTGTTTCCCTTGGACAAAGAAAAATAAGCCCATGCTGATCAATAATGCTAGAAATAGTGATTGTCCCGCCCCGTTTTTTTTCATGCTTGCTCTCCTTTTACTTGATTATAGGTTATTCTCTCATTTCATGAATGAAAAAACCTCCATCTTAAGGCTGATTCTTTCTTTCGATGATCAGATTGATCCCATTCGGATCAGTCAAATGCAAGCGGCTGTCTGTTTCTAACTCATACGAAACGCCTCTTGCCTTTAGATGACTTCGTAACGTAGAAAAAGCCAACGCTGGCAAAACGATCGTAAAGTACGCTAAGCCTAGATCCTGTTCTTCCATAGCTGGAACATTTTTTCCCATCCAAATATTTGATCCGATATGGTGATGATACGCACCAGCAGCAAAAAACTTTGCTTGGCTACCAAAATCTGAAGTCAAACGCATGCCTAAAACTTGAGTGTAGAATTCTTCTGTTTTTGCCAAGTCCGCCACTTTCAAATGGACATGCCCCACCGTGGTGCCAACTGGAAAGGTCGTTTGAGATCGGTCAGCGGCTCCCAGCACGCCTTGCGCGTCCATTTCGATAGTAACGCCTACGATCTCACCATCTGCTCGAATATCCCATTCACTTATCGGTTTGTCACGATACACTTCGATCCCGTTCCCTTCTGGATCGGTCAGGTATAACGCTTCACTATATCCATGATCGCTGGCACCATCCAGGGGAGCTTTGGCTTCCAAATAATGAATCAGCATATTTCCTAGGTCTTTACGGCTAGGCAAAAGAAACGCCGTATGGAAAAGGCCTGTTTTCCGTGTCAAAGGCAACGGATCACTCACCTTCTCTAGAACTAAAAGCTCTTGCGCTCCCACGCCTAATCGCGCGTGATCTACACTTTGCTCCAATAAAGTCAGGCCGATCACGTCCGAATAAAACTGGCTCATTTTTTCTATGTTTGCTACTTTTAAAACGACTTTGCCAATTGCGGCTGCTGCATCGATTTGATAGGTTGATTGAATCATTTTCATCGCTATTTCCTCTTTTCTAAACAGTTAAATTCACTTGTACCTTTAAGTATAACACTAACTTTTAGTAAGTAAATAAATCTGCTTGTTGAGGAAAGGACTCCGTGATCTTCCGTGATTCCTAGAAACAAAGCATTTCCTCATCAGTCACAATCAAAGACAACTCGCTCACTTTTTCAGTGCTTCAATCAGTGAAATGGCTGGCTGCATCGCTTCTTCGGTCGTCCCTTCTAACACAACATAACAATATGGCTTGTATTCAGCGGTGATGGCCAATAGTTGGTGATAATCAATCATTCCTTCTCCCAATGGGACTACCTTGATTTTACCATCGATTACTTGATAGTCTTTCAAGTGCAAGCAAACGATGGCATCGCCAAAGCGGGAAAAAGCTTCCCTTGTCAAAGCGACTTGCTCTTGATAGTTCTTCGCAGTAATCAGATTGGTTGGATCAAAGATGATCCCTAAATAGTCAGAGGGTACCCGTTCCAGCAATTCTTGGATTCGGTCGATCGATGATAGTGGATGATTTAAGCCCGCTTCAATTCCTAGCATCACTTGATGTCTCTTAGCCACTTGGACCAAACGCTTGATCACCTGAACCAAATCATCGAAAACGACGTCACTGAAATTTTCCTCGGTATACCCCATATTTGGCAAAACCGAACCAGTTTCACTTGCGACCATAGCTGCATCAAAATATTTGGCATGTGCGAGATAGGTCTCGAATCTGGATGAAATCGCTTCCCGTTTTTCCAGATCAGGATGGATCAGATTACAATAACAACTTAATAAAGCGACCTGAACGTGAGATTGACCAAAAACACGGTTGAAAAAACGGCCTAAACCAGGGCTTAATTGCTCTGGCTCTGCCCATTGTGGGAAGGACTTATTTAATGCAAATTGAATGTTATGAATGTTTTGGGCGGCAATTTTTTGCGCTAATTCTTCTGGGGACCCATAATTCTTTAAATCATGCCCCCGAACAGTTAGTTGAAACATAGCTTCTCCTTTCTTCACTGCTTTTGAAGCAAAAAGAAGACCAAGCAGCGAATCACTTCAACTGGTCTTGGTCTTCAAATCATTCAGCAGTAGCGGCTCCTCACTTCATCCTTTTCTTCTCAATAGATCATCAGAACCTTTTGTAACCTTTATTGTTGTGAACGATAGTCTTCCGTGAACTCGTCAATGATTTGCTGTCCACCATTTCTTAAGAAGGTTTCGATTGCTGTATCAAACCCATCGATCTCGATTTCCCCAGTCATATATTGGTAGTAAGCGTCTGAGATTCCTTCAATCAAGCTTGACCATGAACGATCATAGGTTTCAGAGGTCAGCGATTGTGCAGGATTGATCACCGCAAACTCTTCATTTTCGCGAATCTTTTCATTGGCTAAGTTGACATATGGGTTGCTTGAAGGGAAAACTGTTACTAATTCTGATGGACGAGACGAAGAAAATGGTTGTACTTCTTGTTGCCACTTCGTATCATCCAAACGGACATAGACACCCTCATCATCAATTTCATAATGGACCCCTTCGATCCCTTGCGTCATCAACGTAAACGGCTCTTCGTCCATCAAATCATTGATAAATTTCAAAACAACACGTAAGTCTTCTTCGGTTTCAACATTGTTTTTCGGAATGGCTAACCAGCCGCCCATTCCACCATTGGTATCAGAAAGGATACGACGTTCCACATTTTCATGGACGATATCATTGATCAAGACCCATTCCATATGCTCTTCATCAGTACCAGCTGCATCATCAATGTAGTTACGTACTTCTTGCAAACCACTCAATACGATCCCACCACGACCTTGAACGATATAGTTCTTCTGATCATTTTTCGCCATTACCGCAAAATCAGAATTCATCCAGCCGTTATCATAGATATTACGGAACCATTCCATTGCTTCTTTGTATTCTGGTTGCATAAAGGATGGCATCACTTCATCATCATCCGTGATCGTAAACCAATTGTCTGCCCCAAAGTAACCTGAAAGCGAACGGAACCCAACGTTAAAGGACTCATCACGCTCTACGAAACCAACCGTATCATCCGCACCGTTTCCATCTGGATCATCTTCCGTAAAGGCTTGGGCGACAGAAGCTAATTCTTCTAATGTCGATGGCACGTCCAAGCCTAAATGATCCAACCAATCTTTTCTGACAAGGACGCCATAACGAGCGATCGGTTTTAAAAACGGAACACCATAGATTCGACCATCAATTCGAGAAGACTCTAACCGATCTTCGGAAATTTCTGCCAAATTCGGGAACTCTTCTAAATAGGGTTCCACATCCCAGAACATTCCAGATGCGAGTGAGCTGCGGACGGTTGTGTTATTGATTTCTGTCAGACTAACGATATCTGCTAAAGAATTCGACGCCAATGCTGCATTCAAGCGTTCTGTTTTTGAAGCATCTGGCACCCACGTAAAGTCGATCTCGACCCCTGTGTATTCTTCTAACTTTTGCGTGACATCTCCAGATGGTGGGGAAGCAGTATGTAGCATCGCCATCCACGAAATACTTGATTTTCCTTTGCTTTCTGATCCTTCAGGTGAACCTCCACCATCGCCGCAGCCTGCTAAAAACAGTCCAGCACATAATAATAAACTTGCAACTTTCAACTTTTTCATTTGTTAACCTTCTTTCTCTATTTTTAGGGAGCCATCATCGAGTGGATCTTTCCCTTGATACGCAAAATATTCAAAATCAGCATAGCTTTTGGCAAAGTGATCTAAATCATGGGCACTGATTCCAATGAAATTCCCCGTAAAACCACCAGACAAGAACTGGATGTTTTGCTTTTTAAAGGGATGCCACGTTTGTGCTTGCCGATAGAACCATTGGGCTTCTAGATAAGAACCGACTACTTTCAATCCGATCGGCTCACTTGCAGCAGCGAGGGGCAATTTATCTGGGAACAAGTGAAATTCTCCTTCACAACACCGCAGCAACCGAAGGACCTTGCCTTCTTCTTCATCATAGGTTACGTAGAAAAATAAATAGTTTTCTTCATTTAAGAAAAGCGACAATCCAGCCATCTGATTAAACGATTGGGGGTGGTATTCCATCACTGTTTCAGCTTCAAAACAAAAGTCTTGTTGACGAATCGCCAATAAGTGCTTATGAAAGTTCGATTGCATCGATTCTCCGCCGATCAATCGCAGATACCCTGGTCGCTCACTCAGATTGCACCACTCTTCATTGGGCAGCAATCGTCTACCGTTCCATGCTTTTTGCAACGATCCTTTAAAGTCATCAATAAAAACAGCAGGTGATGCCCTTTGCTTCTGAGCGTCGCTAGCGAGCCTGATGGTTTGATCGGGGATCGTATCGTTATTGCTAAGACGCAGCCATCCTTCGTGATCCCAATAGACGGTTTGTAGTGAAGTTTCTCGTCCAAGAATCGCTGCCCCTTCTACTGGCCGAGTCATCAAATAGCTCATGACCCATTCTCCTGATGGCGCAATCGTCAAACTGCCATGACCTGTACATTGAAAGGGGGAATCTTTGAGCTGATAGGCACTCATTATGGGAAAATGCGGATCTACTTCATAAGGCCCGGTGATGGTCTTACTACGACAAACCGTTACCGCATGACCTGCACCCGTTCCTCCTTCTGCCGTCAGTAAGTAATAAAACTCGTTATGGTAATAAAGATGCGGTGCTTCGGTCTTCGCCAGCTGGGTTCCAGAGAAAATCGGCACTCTGTCACCGATCAAGCGGCCTTGTGCTTCAGAGTATTCCTGGAGCACGATCCCTACCGATTTATTTGGTGTATCCTTACGATAATCCCAAAGCGCATTCAATAACCAGATACGCCCCTCTTGATCATGAAACAAGGACGGATCAAAGCCACTACCATTTAAGTAAATGGGCTCACTCCATGGCCCATGAATCGTAGGAGCCGTGATGAGATAGTTTCGACAGTCTTTGAAAGGGCGCGTCGTGTTGCGAACATTTGTATAGACACAATAGTATTGTCCGTTTGCGTAACTGATTTGCGGTGCCCAAATGCTGCCATTTGCTGCGTTGCCTAATAAATCCACTTGATTGGTCAGAATATCTGTTTCATGGGACCAATTGACTAGATCTTGGGAACAGTAGACCCGAATTCCTGGTAACCACTCAAAGGAAGAAACCGCTAAATAATAAGTATCCTCGACTTCTAAAATACTCGGATCAGGATGAAACCCTCTTAAAATCGGATTATTGATTATTGCCTTCATGCAACCCCTCCTTGTTTGCTGACTGCGTCCGTTGTTTTTTTCTTGTGTCGGTCATCACGATGGAGAAAACAAAAACCCGCCGCTAAAAAGAAACAAAAGGCAATCGGAAAAGCGAGCATTTGACTACCAATCAATGTCACGACACCAGTCAAAAAATAAATAGCACAAGATTGCTTTCGATAATTACGATAGCGAACAAGCATCGTCGCCACTGAAACCAATATCAGGAGTGCCAACAGCGTGAAGCCAAACCAAGCACCGAGTGTTTTAAATTGCGCCAATGCTGCTTCTGCCGTCATTTGATTCAGTATAGTGGGAAACGCACGTTGAAAGATCTCTTCGAACTGCTGGACAGTCATTTGATTGATCGCCAAGGAAAAGCCGCCCATCAACACCAGAGCGAGAACCATCCCGATCCAGCCAGACCATTTTGCCTTGCTCATTTTTCTATCACTCCTTCAAGAGTCACCCATTCAGGACGTTGGGGACTTCTTTGGTAACAACACATTCGCTCCGTGAATGTGACCGTTTGGTGGCTCGCTGTTTTTCCCCAATCAGACCATCCGCAAGGGGCGAGCTGTTGATCAAAGCAGCAGGATAAAAAGGTGACTTTGGCGTCATTACGCCAAGGGCGGCCTAAATAATAGGCTTTGTCCCCTGTCACCCGACACCGATCGAAGGTTAACCCGCTTGCTTGTTTGCTGGTTGAGGCAGCAGTAATGTAGTTCGTTTGTGGTGTATTTTTACAATGCAAGTGACACTCTTCAAAGGTGGCGGAACCACCGCCAAAAATAAAATCGACTGTTCCACTGATCTTGCAATGCAAAAACAAACTCTGTTGTTGGTCAAAGATTGTCTTTCGCCAAGGACTGATCATTGGTTCGCCTTCTTTGGTATATTTTGGTAATGGACCCAGGCACAAGGTATCTTGAAAAGCATCGAGATGACAGCGTTCGAAGCGAATGTCATCCCCTTCGATATAGACGGCAACTGCTTGCCCGACTGCTCGCCCATCCCCTGCGTCATTGATGATGGTCAGGTTTTTTACAAAGACTTCTCGGCTATTGATAAAGAGCGTCGCTGTTTGAAACGTTCCTCTTTTTTGCCCATTTTCATCGGTTTGCTCGGCAGCCAAGTGGTAGCATAAGAACGTGTTAGGTTCCGCGATCAACGTAAGCTGGTTCTTATAGATTTTCACCTGTTCTTGATACACGCCAGTGGCGATCGTGATTTCACAAGGTACGTTTAAGGCTTCAGCAGCCAGCACGGCTGCTTGGATACTCGTAAAATCACCCTTTTGCGGCTCTTTACTAACCTTTAGCTTGATAGGAGGTGCTGTTTTAGAAATTCGATCCACTGCGCTCTCATCTCCTTGGTTTCTTCATGACCACCTGGCAAGCAACACGCCTGCCAATGCTCCTTGTAGCCTATTGCTTCATAATGCTGCCCGAGCTGCTGATCCAAACGAGCGACACCGCTTGAGGGACAGCCACGATCCTCTTTGCCAACCAAACTTAAACGCGGGCGTGGTGCGATCTGTTTTTGGATCGCCGCAGTCGTAAAGTCTTTCAACACATTAGGAACATAATAGTAAAACCCATGTTTGCTTAGACGATCCTCTTCGATCAATGCTTGATAGTCCACTTGTGCTGCCATGTCCACCACCACTGATATCCGTTCATCAAGCGCTGCCAACCACCAGCTCATCAAGCCGCCCATGGAAAGTCCCAGTGTGGCGATAGCGGAATGTTTCACTTCTTTGCGGGAAGCAAGATAGGTCAAAAACTGTTGATTGTCATAGATTCGTTGTCCCCATAATGTTTTGCCTTGCAACAGAAACCGCTTGCATCTATCATTCTCACCGTTTTTTCGTTCGCCAAAGCCCCACATGTCGATCACCCCAACGGCGACGCCCAACTTCATAAATGTCGCGAATAGGCTTTCTTTTTGCATATAACACGGACTTTGTCGAAGTTCTTCTTTCCCCATCGTGAAGTCGCCGCCATGAGAATGATTGAACAAAACGAGTGGAACAGGTTGCTGAGAGCTAGGATAAGCAAAGTATGCAGGGACATCCTCTTCTTGATTTAATCGTAGAAGTAAATGTTCCAAGGTATAATTTTGCACTTGCTCTTTTGTTTGCTGAACCACTTGTGGTGCAACTTTCATATCAGGACCTAGCAGCTGTAGTAACTGAGGATCCCTCACAAAAAATCTCCTTGAAATGCCAGAGGCTGACGATTCTCAAATGATTGTGTGACGGTGATTTCCCGACTATTCTCGATATGGAACGCTTCAGTTACGCCTTCCAAATTGATACGATCAAACTGAATATTCCGTCCACAGCCAATATAAAAGCCTTGTTTTGTCATCTCTTCGATACCTGTCATCATCGCAGGCTTTCCAGGAATCGGGTGTTCAGCCATAGAGATGGCAATATCTTGGAAAGTGATATCTGAAATAAATTGTTCAGCCAAGCCATAAACAAACCCAGCGGCCGCATGGACATTCCGAGCCGAGATATTTGCAAAATGGATTCTCCGGAAATGAGGGGTTTCATCGGTGATCGGGTACGGATTCTTATCCCAAACATACTTTTCTTTGCCTTTCGGTCCACAGAAATAGTAAAGATTTAAAGTGAATGGACAGATAACATTATCCATCACAATGTTATTCACTCGAATATCTTCGATCGTTCCGCCACGTCCCCGACGGGATTTCAACCGAATCCCACGATCAGTATCTTGAAAAATACAGTTACTGATGGTGACATTACGAATATCGCCGCTCATCTCACTACCTAGAACGACTGCCCCATGCCCATGAAGCATATGGCAATTTACGATCGTGATATTCTCACAAGCGACCCGTTCTTTGGTGTCCTCCGTTCCTGATTTGATGGCGATACAATCATCACCAACATCGATATGACAGTTACTGATGCGGACATTTTTACAAGATTCAGGATCGATCCCATCCGTATTTGGCGAATCCGCTGGATTTTTGATGCGAAGATTATCGATCGTTAGATCTTGGCAAAGAATCGGATTGACGGTCCAACTTGGTGAATCGACAAGACGGATATCTTTCAACGTAATTTGCTGGCAAGAGTCAAAACTGATTAATTTTGGTCGTGGATAAGCAAGCTGTTCACGGTTTTCCCGAAAGGTGTTCCACCATCTTTGCCCTTGTCCATCAAGCATTCCTAATCCTGTGACAGCGATATTTTCCGCATTCTCGGCATATAAACAAGAGGCATAAACTTCCCGTTTGACCCCTTCCCAGCGAGACACGACGACGGGATAGTCTTTGGGATCATCAGAAAATACTAAGGTCGCCCCCAATAGTAGGTGCAGTTCAATATTACTTTTTAAAAAGAGCGCTCCTGTCGGATAGCGTCCTGCGGAAAAAGTGATTCTGCCTCCTCCTTGTTGATGCAATTCATCAATTTTTTCTTGAATCGCTTCTGTCAACAGACCTTCTTTTCCTTGTAAATCAGCTGTAGTCAATTGGATATTCATTTCTTGCTTCCTTCCTCCGTTAGTGGTTGCAGCAGTAAACTCGCTTGTAAAAAGGCACCGTATCCTTTGAAATCATTCGTGATAACGGGTTCACTGATATAGTAAACAAACTTACCATCCCGATCATCTGGTCCACCAAGACCAGCAACTTCACAGTTTCTGATCAGATTCAACCAGCCTTCTTTTGTTAAAAAGACAAACTCATCAAGCAATCCTTGATAGGTCTCTTGGGCAAACACTTGCCATTTTTGATCGATGATCCCTGCTTTGACTGCTTTCGCTGTTGCGTAACAAATCATTGAAGAAGCGGATGCTTCTAAATAATTCCCACGCTCACTGCCTTTATCTAAGACTTGATACCACACTTTTTTCTGGGGATCTCTTACTTTAGCAAGAGCTTCTAGACAGGAGACAAACATTTTTTCTAATGGATTCTTCTGCTCTGATTCCCCTAATAGCACCATCGTATCTGCGAGTGCCATCATGAACCATCCCATTGACCGTCCCCAGAAATTTTTTGAACAACCGGTCTCAGGATCTGCCCACGGCTGGACTTTTTGTTCATCCCACGCGTGATACAAAAGACCCGTTTTTGGATCTAGGGTATGCGTAAAGCATAAGGTGAATTGCTTGATTACATCTTCCAATGCTTCTTCTTTCTCAAATGTCAGTGCGTATTCTGTCAAAAATGGGGCCCCCATATATAAGCCATCTAACCACATTTGATAAGGATAGATTTTTTTATGCCAGAACCCGCCTTCGCTTGTTCTTGGCATCTGCTGTAATTGTTGATACAGCGTGTCCAAGGCGATCTTGTATTTTGAAGCACCTGTTTCTTTGTATAGTAAGAATAAACATTTGCCATTATTGATGTAATCGATATTCATCGCATCCATCTGATAGTTTTTGATACGACCGTCTTCGTCAATATAAAAATCCATCGTGTTTTGGATATAATCAAAATAGCGTTTATCACCAGTTTGCTCATAGGCTTCTTTCACGCCTTGTAAAACGACCCCGATGTCATAGGACCATTTTCCGTGATAAATTTTTTCTTTGCATAAGTAGTCATAGCGCTCAAATAATGTGTTCAAAGCAATTTCCGAATAGTTCTTCATGTACGATACTTCCTTTTATTGTAGTCTCCTCAATTCATAGAGCTATTCAATGAATCCGTTTTACTGGCTGTATTTCATGAGGGTTCAGCTTGTTTTGCTATTTTCAGGTGTTCTCTAGTGACCGTTTTGTTTGCGGACCAGTAAAAGTCTTTGAGCCGTTTTCTTTAGATAATGACCTCATCTCCTTTGCTGGCAACGGTTTGCTCCGTAGTCGATGCCGTTTTTGAAACCACCTGATCTGTATCAATTGGGTGGATATCTTGAAGAATTTTTTTACCAGCAAGGGCAAAAACACCACCAACTAAGCTGCTACCCATCAAAAAGAGGCCGATCAAGAAATAACTGCCCAGGACTAAATAGCCAACGATCAAAATCGTCCAACTTATGATCGAATAATGCAGATAGCCTAAACCTAACAACGCACTCCCCCGCAGGATCTCAAACACGGTCACAAAGTTGGTGGCTGCCATGACGGTATACACATGCATGAATAAAAAGAGAAACGCAATCAAAAAGAGGACATTCGCTACTTGGATAAACCATGGAAATGGCGCAAATATATTGGTGATCACGATCGCTGCAATGATCAGAAACAACCAACTGATCAGCACCGATTGTCGGAACCGTTCTTTACTATAGTAGAAAAAACTTTTGATCAAAGGCGGTCGTTCATGAAGACGAAGCCAGCGATCATAATATTTCATCATGGCATACGACGCAGGACCAATGCCAAAGAGGATCCCTCCCAGGAGAGTCACACTGAGCCAAAGAAAGTGAAGTGCGATCAGCGTCAAAAATGCGAGTAATCCTTCGTTGATTTTCGTGATCTTTTCGATCGTCATGTGATCCCTTCTTTCTTAATAAATCCCGTCTTCGCCAATTTTTTTCGCCAAACGATTCGCAAAGATAACGAGGATCAAGCCAACAAGTCCTTTAAACAGCCCAACAGCTGTCGAGTAACTCAATTGACCATTTTGAATCCCGGCGGTATAGACAAAGGTATCAAAAATTTGGGCAACCTCACGGTTCATTGAGTTCATCAACAAGAACATATGCTCAAAGCCCATATCTAAGATCGAACCGATCTTTAAAATCAATAAGGTTACGATCGTTGGACGAATACAAGGCAATGTGATATGCCACATTTTTCGTAGCTTACCAGCCCCATCCATATCCGCCGCTTCATAAAGCTGTTCATCAACATTGGTAATAGCGGCTAGATAGACGATCGTCCCCCAACCGGCACCTTTCCAAAGATCTTGGAAAATGTACATTGGACGCAACCACGTGCGGCTTGTTAGAAACGGGATACGTTCGCCACCAAGGCTTTCGATCATGTTATTGATCACACCACCTTCTGTCGTTAATAAAACATAGAAGATGGAAACAACGATGACCCACGACATAAAATGAGGCAAATAAATGATGGTTTGAATCCCCTTTTTCAAACGGCGATTGTTTACTTCATTTAGCATAAGTGCCAATAATATAGGAAAAGGGAAGGAAATCGTGATATTTAAGAAAAACATGATCAGTGTATTGCGCATCAACATCACGAAAGTATCTTCAGTAAAGAGCCGAATAAAATGAGTGAAGCCAACAAAGGGGCTTCCTAGGATCCCCAAGAATGGTTGGTAGTCTTGAAAAGCGATGACCAAACCGCCCATCGGTATGTAACGGAAAATAAGAAAATATAAAATCCCAGGCAATACCATAATATAGAGGGCACGATTTTTTCTGATTTGCGCCCATTTTTTCTTTTTCAGCCGCAGCCGCTGTTCTTCTTCATTAAGTGGTGAGAAGTAATTATCAACTTTTGTTTCCATACTTGTTCCTCCGAATTTTTTTGATTTGATAGTCCCATGGTAGCGTGAAAAAAAGATAACGTATATAATCATTTTCTCAGCTTTGAAAAGGCATACATTTTTTAGGATTATTTCTCAATCGAATTGGAAAACCCTTGATTTATCAACGTTTATCACTATTGTGAATTTTTTAACATGTAAAAGTGATTATATACGTTGTCCCCGCCTCATGATACGTTGGAAGTACCTATTTAAGTAAAAAAAGATGGAGGTTTTTTCTATGCAACAAACCCTGAAAAAAACGAACCGCCCGAAAAGTGAACGGGTCGTTCAAGGATTTATTATTGGCTTTCTGCTACTCTTCACCTTAACGTGTCTCTTACCTTTTCTAAACATTCTCGGAAGCTCCTTTGCTTCTTCTTCTGAGATCGCGACACGAACATTTATCATTATCCCACGTGAATTTAGCTTAAATGCTTACCGGTATATTCTCTCGACACCCACGATTTTTACGAGTATTGGCGTTTCCCTTTTCGTGACCATCGTCGGAACGGTTCTTTCAATGATCTTGACCTCTTTTATGGCCTATGCTCTTTCGAGAAAATATTTGTATGGACGCGGCATCTTCAACTTTATTGTCGTATTTACCATGTTGTTTAGCGGTGGGATGATCCCAAGTTTTATTTTGGTACAAAGCCTCGGCTTGATCGATTCTCTCTGGGCATTGATCTTACCGAGCGCCATCAGTGCATATAATATGATCATTATGAGAAACTTTTTCCAAGGGATTCCTGATAGTTTAGAGGAATCCGCAAAAATGGATGGTTGCTCTGATTGGGGCGTCTTTTTCCGTATCATCTTACCCCTTTCCTTACCATCGATTGCGACGATCTCTTTGTTCTACGCTGTTAGTTATTGGAATACTTATCAATCAGCAATCTTGTACATCAATGATTCAGCGAAATGGCCGATCCAAGTGCTCCTTCGACAAATCGTGATCGTCTCCAGCGGGATGAACGCTGATGCCGCTAGTGTCGATGTTGTCCCCCCAGCACAATCCGTAAAAATGGCCGTGATCGTCGTTGCGACTCTGCCAATGTTGATCGCCTATCCCTTTGTCCAGAAGTATTTCGTGAAAGGTGCAATGGTTGGTTCCGTCAAAGGGTAACCAACAGGCAGCAAAGAAAAAAGCGCTTTTGATCAACGATCAAAAAGCGCTTTTTTCTTTTAGTCTTTGGATCGTTTGCGATACTCTCCAGGGGTCATCTGTTCTTTCTTTTTGAAAAAGCGGATGAAGTTTTGAGAGTTGGTATATTGAAGGTTGGCTGCGATTTCCTTGATCGTCATATCCGTTTCCCGCAACCATTTTTTGGCGATTTGCAACCGATAGTTTTGTAAGTAATCGGCAAAGTTGATGGATAATTCCTTTTTAAACACATTACTTAAGTAATTGGCATTATAATGCAGCTGTTCAGCAATGCTATCTAAGGAGAGATCTTGATCGTATTGTTGGTGTACGATCAAGACCATCTTTTCAGACAAGGAGCGAATTTCTCGATCTGTTTTGGCTTGTGTCGTTTCAACGATAGGTAAAACTAACTCATGATAGATGTTTTGCTCAACTTTGAACAAACTAGTTTGGTTGAGCACGGATTGATAAACTTTACGACTATTCTGCAAGCTGGTATGATCCGCTCCTAAGAGTTGCCCTAGCTGAACGATACTGTTGATCAACTTAAACAAGGCACTTTCAATCGTCAACGGATTTTTGTTTTCATGAATGATTTCCCGTACGACTTCCGTGTAACTCGCTTTGATGGTCGCTAGTTCCCCACTACGCATCGCATCCAAAAAGGTGCTTTCTGCTTCTCTAGGGTATTGAACGATCGCATTATTGTCTAATTGTGCTGCAATGTCGTCAAAAAAGATAATGACTTCTTCCCCTAAATTCATTCGATAGTGCAAGGCTTCTTTGGCGTTATCAACCGCTAATTTGGTTTCTACGAGGCGGTCGTAGGATTGTGAGACCCCACAACTTATTTTGATTTTCAAGTAATCTTTTGCCGCTTGATGGATCTTTTGACAATAGGTCAATACTTGTTTTTGGTCAACTGATTCAGGAAGCTTTAAAATCGTTCCTTGGGTTTCTTGACTGGAGATGATTGGTTGAAAACGCAAATTTTCTGGAATGATCTCAGAAACGAGATTCTCGATGGCAAGCAAGAAAATATCAATAGTCGCTGTTTCTCGTCCACACAAATCATCGATTTGAATCAGTAATACGGCAAAGTGTTCTGTTTTGGATACTTCATACCCAAATTGTGACAGTTTTAAGTGAATATCTTCTTCTGAGATACAGCCGCGAAACAAGTTTAATAGAAACAAGGATTCTAATTCGGGCTTTTGATGCTCGACTTTGACGGCGAGATCGTGGTTTTGATGTAAGACCTGGTCGATATCGGAAATCAACTGATTGACTTCTAATTTCTGACCTTGTTTTTTGGGCTTTAAAAGCTCACCGATCCGATTGATGGGTGAGGTAGCCACGATCGCAATGCGATAGGATACTAATAAAAAGAGGATGATCAAAAGACTGCCAATCACGATCAAACCGCTTCTTAATTCACGGATTGCTTGTGAAACGCTAGCAGGCGCCAGGCGGATCACATGATACCACTGATTGTAATCCGATTGTGTGACCACATACTTATTGTTTTCTTTGTCAGTGAAGATGCCATCGCCGTGGGCAGCTGCAATCATTGTTTCTTGTAAGGCAGAATCGATCACTTCACCATTATCGAAAAGCAGTTGTCCGTCTGCATGAAAAATATTCAAAAAGGAATCGTCATGATCTGCCACCAACTGCGCAATGGTATGGTCTTGGATTTCAGCGATCCCCAAAGCAGTGGTTTCCTGTCGAAACACAGGCAGCGTCATCACCATTTTTAAATAGCCATCTTCTGGCAACCAATACAAGTAGCGTTGGTTGTCGATCAACGCTTGAAAAGCAGCGAATTCAGTATCATCGATCTGTTTTAAGGAGCCTTCTTCGATTTTCCAATGCTGGTTCAAATTCACCAATTGGTAACTGGCGTTTTCGATCCCCATCACACCAATGTAAGCCAGTTGTGAATTGATCTCTCGTACTTGTCGATAATTCGTCACAGAAAACGGCTGTTCCATCGTATCGGAAAAGCTTTGTGTGCTACTGTATGTAGAAAAGGCATACTCCACCATCTGAATTTTTTGATCCAGATTTTCTTTGACTTGGTTGACCAAATTATGTTGACTTTGCAAAAATGTTTCTTGAATGTTTTGATACGTTCGATGATAAATGACCCCACTAAACCCAATGATTAAAGCGCTACCAATTAGAAAAATCAAAATAAATATTTTATAAAACAAGTTGGACATTTGATGATAGCTTAAAAAGAATTTCATAGACTCCCTCCCATTACCTAACTATCTTCTTTTATACTAGCACATCCCAGAAAAAGTTCCTATGTTATTTTGAAAAATGTTTCACGTGTGCATCCTTGGTGTATTGACATTCTCGTGGGAACAAGCTATGCTTGAATCAAGCAAAAAGGAAGAAGGTTTTCTATGGTCACGATCAAAGATATCGCCAAAGTCGCTGGTGTTTCACATACAACTGTTTCTCGTGCGCTAAACGATAGCCCATTAATTAAGCCAGAAACAAAAAAGAAGATCGCAGCCCTCGCTGAATCTTTACACTATGTGCCCAATGTCAATGCCAAAAGTCTGGTGAATCAAAAATCCTATATCATTGGTCTTTATTTTTCTCATCTATCCATTGGTACTTCCGATAGCTTTTTAGTCGAAGTGATCAAAGGAATCAGTGATACCCTACCATCCGAATATACTTTGGCGGTTCATGAATTATTGCAATCCGATACATTTGATGAAGAGCCGAATCGCCTAGATGGAGCGATCGTGATGAGTCAAAGCGATCGTGATGACGGCTTTATCGCTGCTCTTTCAAAGAAAAACATTCCCATTGTCGTTTTGAATCGTCAATTACAGGATGCAACCTTGATGAATGTCACTAGTAATGATGCCCAAGGGGTCTATCAAATGATCACCTATGTACTTGAACAAGGCTTTCGAAAGATCGCCATGATCGAAGGGATCGCTTCCTTTGGTTCCGCTAGAGAGCGTCGCAAAGGATTTATGAAAGCGATTCAAGAAAAGCAGCTTGTCTGCCCGAAAGAATACTTCGTAGCTGGCGACTACTCGTTGGAAAGCGGTCAGCTGGGTGCCCAGCAACTACTCGCTTTACCTGAACCACCTGAAGTGATTTTTTGCGCCAATGATGATATGGCGATCGGTGCGATCAATGCCTGTCATCAAGAAGGACGAAAGATCCCAGAGGAGATCGGTATCATCGGTTTTGATGATAGTTCTTTTTCTCCCTATACGTATCCCCCATTAACAACGATCCGCAAACCAGTCTATGAAATGAGTCAATTGGCAGCAACCCTGCTGTTGCAAGCATTTGCCAATCAAGTAGTTGAGAAACAACATTTCTTTGATACCTCGTTAATCATTCGTCAATCGTTGTAAGCCTCTTGTTTTCAAGAGCGCTTACGCAAAAATGTTAACGTGTGCATATATAATTTTAAGGAGGATTCTATGAAAAAAGTTACCGAACAACCCCATCAAACCTATCCAGCCCGAGTGATTCAATTCGGGGAAGGCAATTTTATGCGGGGCTTTTTTAACTGGCAGCTGCAGCAAATGAACAAGCAAGGTCTTTTTAACGGCAGTGCCGTTGTGGTACAGCCGATTGATCACGGCTTGAAAGAGCTGTTGGCACAACAAAAAAATCTCTACACCGTTATCTTAGAAGGACTTGTCGATGGCGCTTTATCTCAAACATTTGAAGTCGTCTCCACCATTGATCAAGTGCTGAATCCTTATCAGCAATGGGAAGACTATCTTGCTTTAGCCGAAGACGAGCAACTTGAGATCATCGTTTCTAATACGACGGAAGCAGGTTTTGCGTTTCACCCAGAGGATACCTTACACGATACCCCTCCCCAAAGTTTTCCCGCAAAACTGACCGCTCTTTTGTATCGTCGTTTTCAACTACGAAAAAAGGGATTTTTGATCATTCCTTGTGAATTGATCGATCGGAATGGGGAAAAACTAAAAGAGATCGTCTTACAATATGCCGCATTATGGTCTTTGGAATCAGACTTCGTCAACTGGTTAGAAAAAGAAAACACCTTCTGCTGCAGCTTAGTCGATCGGATCGTTCCAGGATATCCTCGCGACAAAGTGGCACAATACCAAGAGGTTCTTGGCTATGAGGATGCCGTAATGGTCACTGCGGAACCCTTTATGCTATGGGTGATCGAAGGAAACGGCGTAGCCGAAAAGCTCCCTTTGCAAGAAGCTGGGTTGAATGTGATCGTGACAGAAGATATGACTCCTTACCGTGAACAAAAAGTACATTTATTAAATGGTCCTCATACGGCGATGGTTCCACTCGGTCTTTTAGCGGGTTTAAAAACCGTTGAAGAAGTAATGAACGACCGTGAATTTGCAGCCTTTTTGGATGGTCTTTTTCAGGAAGAGTTGATTCCAATGCTTGATTTGCCTAAAGCACAGCTTGCAGCTTATGCGGACCAAATCAAAGAACGCTTCAGAAATCCTTATGTGAAGCATCAGCTGCAATCGATCGCTTTAAACAGCGTCTCAAAATTCCGTGCGCGTCTTCAACCAGTCTTAAGTCGTTATGTCCAACAAAACCAGCAGGTACCAAAACGAATCACTGCCGCACTGGCAGGATTGCTGACTTTCTATCTCACACGACCCTTTCAAGATGATGAGCTAGTGACAACCATATTTCAGCAAGTGAAACAATTACCAGCAGAAGAACAGATCGCAGCTCTATTAAAAAATGAGCAACTTTGGCATGCAGACCTGAGCTTTATGACAGAGACAATCAATGAAATGTGCGCATGTCTAAAACAAGACGGACCCCGCCAGTTACTTGCGTCGATTGACACCCCTGAGCCAAGTTTGAAATAAAGGAGAATCTTTATGTCCAGCACATTAACAGAAACACCCGCGCAACTATTGAAATTGCACCCTAAAGACAATGTCGCAGTCGCATTAAAACCACTAGCTGCTAAAACGACCCTTGCATTTGAAGGCCAAACGATCACCCTTTTTGAGGATATTCCACAAGGACACAAAATCGCCCTCAAAGACCTAGCTCAATCACAAGACGTGATCAAATATGGCTACCCCATTGGACATCTCTTAACTGATGTTAAAACTGGCCAATGGTTGCATACCCACAATGTCAAAACCAACCTTTCTGGTACCTTAGCATACACCTATGCCCCCGATTTGCATCCCGTCCGTTATCCAAAAAGGGCTGCGACGTTCCAAGGGTACCGTCGGGCAAACGGCAAAGTTGGAATTCGTAATGATTTACTGATCGTGCCAACAGTTGGTTGTATCAATGGCATCGCAGAGATCATTGTTGAAAACTTCAAGAAGAATCATCCAGATCATGGCACTTTTGATCATATTACGATCCTTAAACATCCCTACGGCTGCTCCCAGTTAGGCCAAGATCATCAAAACACCCGTCAAATTTTAATTGATGCGGTGCATCATCCAAATGCCGGTGGCGTCTTGGTCTTTGGCTTAGGTTGTGAGAACAACACCGTTCCCGAGTTTAAGAAAAACCTTGGTGACTACGATCCAAAGCGCGTCAAATTTATGGTGGCACAGGAAAGCGACGATGAGATTGCGGTCGGCGAAAGCTTATTAGAAGAATTACAGGAAGCAGCAAAAGAGGATCAACGAGAAGCCGTTCCCTTGAGTGAGCTAAAGATCGGGTTAAAATGTGGGGGTTCCGACGGGTTTTCTGGGATCACCGCCAACCCTTTGTTGGGGGCATTTTCTGACTTTTTAGTTTCTCAAGGTGGCAGTACAGTCTTGACGGAAGTACCCGAAATGTTTGGCGCTGAACAAGTCTTGATGGCGCGTGCACAAGATGAAGCCACCTTTGAAAAAATTCTCCATCTAATCAACGACTTTAAAGATTATTTCCTTGCATACGGTGAACCAGTCTATGAAAATCCTTCTCCTGGCAATAAGGCAGGCGGTATCACTACGCTAGAAGATAAGTCATTAGGCTGTACCCAAAAATCTGGGACTTCCGCTGTCGTCGATGTCTTAAAATATGGGGAAAAACTCCGTAAGCCAGGCTTGAGCCTGCTGGAAGGTCCAGGAAACGACCTTGTTGCCGCTTCTGCACTGGCTTCTGCCGATTGCCAACTCGTCTTATTTACCACTGGTCGCGGCACGCCATTTGGTGCCTATGTGCCGACCATGAAAGTTGCCACGAATCAAGAGATTTATCATAAGAAACCCCACTGGATGGATTTCAACGCTGGTCGCTTGTTGGAAGAGCCGATGGAGGTCGTGCTGGAAGATTTTATTCAAGCGATCATCGATACTGCCAGTGGAAAACCGACGCGTAATGAAGCCAACAACGTTCGTGAGATCGCCATCTTTAAAAATGGCGTGACACTATAATCAAAGAAAAGAGGTCCGACATGTTTTTAAATGAAAACTATTTATTGCCAAATGAAATTGCTCAAACACTATACCATGACTATGCCAAAGAGCTGCCGATTATTGATTACCACTGCCACCTAGACCCGAAAGAAATCTATGAGGATCGGCCCTTTAAAACTATCACCGAGGCATGGCTAAGTGGTGATCATTACAAATGGCGATTGATGCGCGCTTGTGGCGTACCCGAAGAAGCGATTACGGGCAATGCCAGTGATTATGAAAAATTTTTGGCATGGTGTCAAACAGTGCCAAAATTGGTGGGAAATCCCCTTTACAGTTGGACCCATTTAGAATTAAAGCGATTTTTTGAGATCGATCTTCCCGTTACTGAAGAAAACGCCGAAACTTTGTGGAGGCTATGCAACGAAAAATTGCAGCAAAAAGACTTTACCCGAAGAGCTTTGATTGCTCGCAGTAACGTCGAGATCGTTTGCACCACAGATGATCCAGTCGATGATCTTCACTATCATCACCAATTAAGCCAAACAGAACAACGTTTTCGGGTCTTGCCGACCTTTCGACCTGACAAAGCGTTACAAATCGACCATCCGAATTTTCTTACCTATGTTACCAAACTCGAAAAGAGTGTCGAAAACGCGATCACTACCTACGATGCTTTCTTGACAGCCTTGCAGGACCGTGTAACCTACTTTCACCAGCATCACTGCCGCTTGTCTGACCATGCACTGGATACTTTAGTGTATGCTGCAGACGAACAGTTATCCCTTGAAGCAATTTTTGCCAAAGCATTAGCTGGAGAATCTTTGGAGGAAAACGAAGTCTCGTTCTTCAAAACCAATGTTCTAGTTGAACTGATGAAGCTGTATCACGAACATGGTTGGACGATGCAACTGCATGTCCATGCGTACCGTAACTGCAATCAACGAATGTTTGAGCGCTTGGGACCAGATACGGGCTACGATGGCATCAATGATCAACCACTGACTCAAAGCTTGCAGAAATTATTGAACGCTGCTGATGCGCAGGACCATTTGCCTCAAACGATTCTCTACTCCTTAAATCCCAATGACTATGATGCACTCGTCGCTTTGATGGGGTGCTTCCAGCAAGAAGGCAATAATAAATTGCAGTTAGGATCTGGCTGGTGGTATAACGACACCCGCGCAGGCATGCGTCACCAATTGACGAAATTCGCAGACGGCAGTGTGATCTTTAACTTTGTCGGCATGCTGACGGATTCAAGAAGCTTTTTGTCTTACACCCGTCATGAATATTTCCGACGCGTCTTTTGTGAATGGCTTGCTGAGATCGTTGTACGTGGTGAAGCACCTGCTGATCTTCGTCAGCTAAAACCATTAGTAGAAAATGTCTGTTATCAAAACGCCAACAACTACTTCAAATTTTAGGAGAAAGACAATGGAAAAAATCGTCATCGTCGGTGATTCCACCGCATCGATCAAAGAGCCTAGCGCTCGTCCAGAAACGGGCTGGGGTGAAAAGATCTCACGCTATCTCCCCCAGCATCAAATCGTCAACTTGGCAAAAAATGGGCGTTCCTCCAAAAGCTTCATTGAAGAAGGACGCTTGTTGCAGGCAAAAAAAGAACTACATGCTGGTGATTATCTCTTGATTCAATTTGGACACAACGATCAAAAAACAGATAGTCGCGGCACGACACCTGTAGAATATCAGCATAATTTAGCAACCTTCGTGCAAACGGCACGCCAGCAGCAAGCGACACCGATCCTATTGACCTCGATCACTCGTTTGCATTACGTGGACCCTCAGCAACTTGATCCTTTGGCAGTCGGTCCTTACCCAGAAGCAATGCGTGCTTTGGCTACCTCCTTGGATGTGGTCTGTCTGGATCTTTTTGCCGCAACACAACGGTTCTTTTCAGCACTGGAACCACAACAGGCGAAAACCTATTTTCTTCATTTAGAAAAAAACCAGCACCCCAATTATCCAGCCGGCATTACGGATAACACGCATTTGAATGACCAAGGTGCTACAGCCGTCGCCAAATTAGTTGCCAAATGTTTGTCAAATGCTCCATTACCGCTTGCACAACAAGTTTTGTTAGATTGAAACTCATTGTTCGTGTTGAATCTTCCCCTAACATAAATACGCTACCTGATTTAAAAAAGAGCTACTCAAGCAAAACGCTGCGAAGAACATTTTCCTTCACAGCGTTTTGCTTTTGATTCTTTTTAAAAGATTTGTTTGCTGTTCCTTTGCTTCAACCCATTTATCGCCAAGCTACCTTTTAAAGCCCTGCATTTCTTTGGTGTTGTACCATAAAAATGGGAACGATTGCAATCGTCCCCATCCCTAATACTGATTGTTTTATTCAGGTTGTTTCCCGATATACGCCAAGATACCGCCGTCTACATATAAGACATGGCCATTGACAAAGTTTGATGCCTCAGAAGCTAAGAAAACCGTTGGTCCTGCTAAATCTTCTGGCTCACCCCAACGGGCAGCAGGTGTTTTCGCTACGATAAATTGATCAAATGGGTGACGAGAACCGTCTGGTTGGATCTCTCGTAATGGTGCAGTTTGCGGTGTTGCAATATAACCAGGTCCGATCCCATTACATTGGATGTTTGCTGAACCAAATTCGGCACAAATGTTTTTCGTCAACATTTTCAAGCCGCCTTTAGCCGCTGCGTAACCAGCCACCGTTTCTCTTCCCAATTCACTCATCATTGAGCAAATGTTGATGATTTTTCCATGTCCTTTTTTGATCATTGACGGTAAGACTGCTTTTGAAACGATAAATGGAGCGTTCAAGTCCACGTCAACGACTTGGCGGAAGTCTTCAGCAGACATCTCCAACATCGGGATTCGTTTGATGATCCCAGCATTATTGACTAAGATATCGATCACGCCAACTTCTTCTTCGATCTGCTTGACCATTTCGTTGACTGCTTTTTCATCCGTTACATCACAGACATAGCCGTGGGCTTCGATCCCTGCTTCACGATAGTTTGCTAATCCTTTATCCACTGATTCTTGATCCAAGTTGTTAAAAACGATCGTTGCTCCTGCTGCTGCTAGTGACCGAGCGATCGTAAAACCGATCCCATAGACAGCTCCAGTCACTAATGCGATCTTACCATCTAAACGAAATTGATCCATTGAAAAATCCATAATTGATAAACCCTCTTTCTTTTTATTTTAAGTCGTCCATTGCCACCATATCCATGTCGGTATAGGTGATATTTTCGCCACACATTGCCCAGATAAAGGAGTAGTTACTGGTTCCAACACCCGAATGGATCGACCAGCTTGGAGAAATAACTGCTTGTTCTTCACTAACGACTAAATGCTTCGTTTCATCTGGTTTGCCCATCATATGGAACACTTTTGTGTCTTCGTTGGCAAAATCAAAATACACATATGCTTCCATCCGACGTTCATGGGTATGACTTGGCATCGTATTCCAAGCACTGCCTGGTTCTAAGATCGTGTACCCCATTTGTAATTGACAGCTTTCACAAACATTTGGGTGAATGTATTGATAAATTTTCCGTTCATTTAATGTCAAGCCCTCGCCTGTCTCCATTGGTGTGACTTGATCGATACTGATTTTTACATTTGGGTATTTCTTATGTGCTGGCACGCAAGATAGATAGAATTTCGCTGGATTTGCTGGATCATCTGAGTGGAACAAGACTTGTTTGGTTTCCTTGCCGATATAATAACCGTCTTGTTTTTTCATTGGTTCTTTTTGGCCATCGATCGTGATCGCACCAGGTCCTCCAATATTGATGACACCTAATTCGCGACGTTCTAAGAAGTATTCCACCCCTAATTCGCTGCTTAATTGCACTTCTAACGCTTCTTCCGTCGGTGTCACTCCGCCAAAGATCATCCGATCATTGTGGGTATAGGTCAGCATGATTTGTCCTGGTGTGAAAATTTTCTCTACCAAAAATTCTCTGCGTAATTCCTCGGTACTATAGTGACGAATATCAAGTGGACTATGGGTATAGCGTGTTTCCATGTGTTGCATGTTTAATTCCTCCTATCGGATAATTTTTCCTGAACCTGTTGCAATAAATTCTTGTATCTCATTGGCGCTAAACTGATTACAGTCGCCATGGATCGTATGTTTCAAGGCAGATGCGGCAGTGGCAAAATCAATGATTTCTTGGTCTTGTTTCTTCGTGACAAGACCATGTAGGATACCAGCTGAAAAGGCATCGCCGCCTCCGACGCGATCAACGATTGGATTGATCTCATGGGTAGCAGAAACGACATAATTGCCGTTATGCCATAGGCTTCCTGTCAATTGATTGTGACTTGCTGAGAGCACCTGACGACTAGTTGAATAAAAGAGCTGGATATTTGGATATTTCCGATGCATTTCTTGATAATAGTAGTCATCTTCGACTTCCTCTGTTGGAGCTGATACATCCATAAAGACTTGGGCATCTAACTGTCCTGCCGAGCAATAATCGACATAAGGGAGCACTTCTTGCAAAAAGACGCGTGCTTCAGCGGTCGTCCACAGCTTCCCACGATAATTGATATCGAAACTGATTTTACAACCAGCTGCTTTCGCTTCTTTGATCAACGTCAGTAAAAGTGTCTGCCAAGTCGTTGAAAGAGCTGGCGTGATCCCTGAAAGGTGAACAATGTCAACCCCATCAAAAAGGTCAGATTGCCACTCATTTTCCTTCATTTGAGCAAAGCTAGAGCCTGCGCGATCATAAACCACTCGCGCTGCTCGTTCCCCGATACCGGTTTCAATATAGTAAGAACCTAGTCGGGAACCGCCACGAAGCAAGTGGCGACAATCGACGCCATAGCTTCGTAAATGATGAAAAACGGCATCTCCTAAAGCATTTCCCGGTACTTTACTAGCAAAAGAAACGTGATGACCAAAATTTGCCAAGGAGATCGCAACATTGGCTTCCCCGCCACCATAATGGGCAGCAAACATCGAACTATGGGCGATTCGGTCGCCTAACGTTGTCGATAGACGCAACATGATTTCTCCTAGTGTCAGAATGTTTGCCATCTTACTTTCCTCGAATCTCTTTTAATTTTGCCGCATATTGTTTCGCTACTTCTGTTACTTTGTCAAAATCCCCACTTGCTGCTGGCGCTAACAAATTCCCCCCTACACCAACGGCTACGACACCCGCCGCAAACCATTCTTGCATGTTGTCTAAGCTGACACCACCGGTCGGCATAATGTTTAATTGTGGCAATGGTGCTTTGAAGGCCGAGATGATACTTGGTCCATACGCACTACCCGGGAATAGTTTAATGATATCTGCGCCTGCTTTTAAGGCGTCCTTCATTTCTGAAATGGTCATGCAACCAGGCAGATACGGGATTTGATATAAATTACATAATTCAGCCGTTTCTTGATCAAAGGTTGGGCTTACCACATATTCTGCGCCTGCCATGATCGCTAAGCGAGCGGTCACTGCATCAAGAACGGTCCCCGCACCAACGACTACCTCTGGATTATCTTTGAAGGTCGCTACTAATTCAGCGATTACATCTGCCGCTTGAGGCACTGTAAAAGTCAACTCAATGCCAGTGATCCCCCCTGCAACGATCGCTTTACTTGCTTGTAACGCTTCTTCTTTTGAAGCGCCACGCACAACAGCGATCACGCCGCTTTCCTTTAGTTTCATTAAATTCGCTACTTTTTTCATTGAGACCCTCCATTTATTTCCTATTTGGAAAATGGTATTTATTATAAAGAAACTTACACATTTATTATACCGTTCTCGTTTTTATTTGCAAGGGCTTTCCACTAAAAAGTTTATAATGCTTGTTCAATTTGTTGTTTTGTCGCAATTATCGCATCGATCAATGTCGTTTTGTATTCTGTGGTCAAGCGATATTTCGGTAGGCTGATAGAAAACGCCCCAACGATCTCCTGATCTTTTATCAGTGAGGCACCGATGCAATAGATTTCTTGTTCCATTTCTTCATCATCAAACGCTACTTGGTTTTCTTTTGCCTGTTCCAATTCTTTCTTCAACTTCAACTGGTTCGTAATGGTGTTTTCCGTATAAGCGGTTAAAGGCGTTGCTGCCAAATATTCTTCCACTTGAGGGGCATCAAACTCCGCTAAAACGGCTTTCCCCATGGCAGAGCTATACAATGGTCTTGTGATCCCTACTTTTGAAGACATGCGGATCGTTTGATTGTGGGGCTCCAATTTATTGACATAAAGAATCTCATTGGCAGTCAAGACACCTAAGTGGATTGTTTCATCCGCCGTTTTCTGCAATGCTTCCAAGTAAGGAAAGCTGATTTCCACTAAATCAAGCTCTTGAATGTTTTGATTGGCATACTTGATCAGCTTAGACCCTAAGCGATAATTCTTCTCTTTGTCCCGTTTGACATAGCCGATCATTTGCAGCGTTTCTAATATTTTCAAAGCTGTGGATGGGGTCAGTTTCGTTGCTTCAGAAATTTCTTGCAATGGTTTACTTGGCGCTTCTGCTAGATAATCTAAAATGGTTGCTGCTTTTAGTAGTACGGTTCCATATGGTTTTTGCGTCATCATTTCTCCACCTTTATTTTCTATATAAGAAATTATAATATCTTTTTAGGAAATGCACAATCTTTTTTCCTCTATATCAGCATGACGCGATTCCCATTTTACTTTCTGTCGTTATTCATTGTATGATGAAGACAAGACAAAGGAGTGCCGAACAATGGACTTAAATGTATTGATCAAAGGAAAAAAATTGACTGACAATGAGCTGCAAATTCTTGATTATTTGCTTGCAAATACCGCTGCGATCGATGGACTGCCCTTAAGAGAAATCGCTAAAGCGATCTACACTTCCCCTGCAACCATCGTGCGACTTGCGCAGAAATTAGGTTTTTCTGGCTATCTAGAGCTACTTTACTTCTTAAAGAATCGCTTGAAAAATCAGACGATCACTGAAGCCGCCATCGATTACCAAATTGACGCTGCCAGTATTGCAGATACGATCGACGCGATCAAAGAAATCTATGGACGAAACAAGGACAAGTTTATTACGATTTATGCAACAGGTTTTTCTGGGATTGTGGCAGAATACCTCCACAAAAAAATGCTTGTCAACGGCATCAAAACCTTATTAGTCAGTGCTTCTGACTCAGGTGGGATCATTAGTAACAACATCGAGAACATCAGTATGTTGATCACCATTTCTAAATCTGGCGAAACACAAAAAGTGCTGGAAAAGATGGCATTAGCCAATGAACATCACATACCAACTGTTTTGTTTTGCGGGAACGGTGATCATCGCGCCAATCAACTAGCGACCTTTTCCTTTGAAGTGACCGATGAACGTCCCTACGACACTCAAAACATCCAGTACACTAGCTTCTTTGGTAAACTGCTCTTATTGATGGAATATATCGTCGACGCTTTTACCCGAGTTGAAAAAGAAAACCAGCAACCCTAGTGGATTGCTGGTTTTTGCTTATGCTTGAAAATAGGTCTTTGCCAATTCTTGATAAAGCGCTTGGTTCTGCGGATCAGGAACAAATTTTTCATCTGGCTGATCTTGCCGCACAACAGAGCTTTTGTATAAATCATACAAGCCGAATATCGGTTCGTTTTCATCGGAAAGATAACAGGTCAGCCCCAACACATCCGCGGTCATTTGACCTAAAAGTTTTGTTTGAAAGAAACCACCACTTACAGTGACTGCCCCTTCCAACTGCGCCATTTGCTTTAATAAATCGATGTTCATTAGCATGCCTTCGATGACTGCCCGCAACATGTCTGAGCGATTGTGTTTCAGGGTCAAGCCAGAAAAGCCGCCTGTGATCTCATTTGTCCAAAAGGGTGCCCGCTCCCCGTTTAAATAGGGGAAAAAACGTAAGCCGTTACTGCCGATCGGCGATTCCTCCATGACTTGAGGCAGATAATGATAAAACGCATCAGGATCTTCTGATAAGGTCTCTTTTGCCCAAGCAAGGACACAGCCACCATTGTTTGAAGGTGCCCCTACGACATAGAGGTCATCTTGCAGATAGTAGCAAAAATTTTGTTTTTGGCGATCAAAGACGGTGGTCTCACTTACTTTACGAACCGCCGCACTGGTTCCGATCGTCAAGCTATTGCGGATCCCTGTAGAAATATAGCCAGCATATGCTGCTAAACACCCATCGCTAGCCCCACACATCACTTCTACCTCAGGCTTCAAGCCACACCGCTGCGCCATCTCCTCGGTAATCAAAAAACGATCAGTCGGTGCACATAAAGGCGCTAACTGGGCTTTTGAAAGGGATAAATAATTAAGAATCTTTTGACTCCATTGCTTTTCTTTCAAAGAAAAAAGACCGGTCGCTGATGCGGTACTGTAATCGATCCGTGCTTGTCCGGTAAACAACGCCATTGCTAGTTCTTTTAAGCCAAACCATTTCGTCTCTTTGGAATATGAACCATTCGTTTGAAAATAAGCCAGTTTCGCAAAGGGAGACATCGCATGGATCGGTGTCCCTGTCTCTTCATAAAACGTTGCCGCCAGATCCGTTTGACGAAAGGCCGTCATCGTTTGACTCGCTTGATTGTCTGACCAAATGTAAATCTCTTCTGCTGTTTCACCAGCCACTGGCATCAAGCTGTGCATGGCGGTACTGAACCCGATCACTGTGATTGCCGCTTTTAATTGAGCGGGAATCGTTGTGACACCACTGATCAATTGGCTACTGATCTGGGTCGCTGATTGGGTCTGTTTTAACCCGTGGCTATGGGTTTTGATTGGTAATGACTGTGAGTAAATGATTTTCCGATCTTCAATGACCCCAAATTTTATGGCTGTCGTGCCGATATCAATCCCTAAAAACATCGCATTGCTCCCTCTCATCTGATTCAATTAGCTTTATTCTACCATAGTTAGTGGCATATTCTAGTATACCTGTCTGATCGTTTTGTTGATAACACGTTTAGTGATGATTTTCTTCAGAGAATTATCCTTCCACAACAAAAATAAAAAAAGAGAAAGATTCTTGGAGAATCTTCCTCTTTCAGTTATCCAATCAGCGAATGTTTCGCAAATGTGAAACAAATCAAGACAATCCTGGCCAGTAATCACCATTTTCCGAGACCAAATCATCGAGTAACTCTTTGGCTACTTTTGCGCTAGGAATCGTTTTGGAAAGGCTTAACGCTTGCCACATTTTTTGATAGCTCTTTTCCACATATGCTTCGACCACTAATTTTTCCACAGTCACCTGTTGGAACATGAGCGCTTGTTGGAAGGCAGGAATTTTTCCTTGAGCGAGGGCTTCTGGTCCATCAGAACCGACGATACATGGCACTTCCACCATGGCATCATCCGGGAAATTCGCAATCGCGCCGTTGTTTTCCACAATCATGACCATTCGCTCATGCGTATTAAAAGCGATGGCGCGTGCCAAATCAACGATAAAGGTTGCATGGGCATCAATCTCAAAAGCGATCCCTTCAGCAGATCCTTGGGCAGTGATCTTTTTGGCATGATCGAACACTCGTTTTTCCCGCCCTTCCATCACTTCATTGGAACGCGTATACTCTGGATGTTCTTTCATGTGTTCGTAGACGTAATCTGGGTATAAATAATACTTCAAGTACGTATTTGGCAGATATTCTGGTGTGAGCGCCAAGAGGTCTTTGGCTTTTTTGTGGGTGTCTTGCCAACTTGGGTCAGTATGTTGGGTATCCACTTCGATCTGCGTCAAATAGCCGTGTTCTGCAACGTAGTCACGAATGGTTTGAATGTACTCCGTGCCTTCTTTGTCTTTGACGCTGGTCCACCAGCCAAAATGATTCAAGCCAAAGTAGCGAACTTCTAGTTCTTCTGGCTGCTTGCCAATGATTTGCGACATGCGACGCAACGTGCCTACGGGCATGTCACAGATATTCAGAACCTTTGATTTCGGACGCAAGACCCGACATGCTTCAGCTACGATTGCAGCCGGATTGGAATAATTCAGCATCCAACAATCGGGGGAATACTGTTCCATGTAATCAATGATCTCCAGCATACCAGTGATGCTACGCATCCCATAAGCGATCCCTCCTGGTCCACAGGTTTCTTGACCAAAGACGCCATGACGCAAGGGGACTTTTTCATCTTTTTCCCGCATGTCATACTTTCCTACTCGGATATGCGCCATACAGAAATCGACATCGCTGAAGGCTTCTTCAGGATCCGTCGTAAACGAAAATTCGATTTGCGGTGCTTGTTCTTTTAATAAAATCGCTAGGGCTTCACCGAGGATCGCTTGGCGTGCTTCATCATTGTCGTATAGTTTCAGCTTTCTTAAAGGAAAGCGTTCTTGATTGTCAAGCAGCATCATAACGATTCCCGGGGTAAAAGTACTGCCGCCCCCTGCGATCACTACTGAAAAATTTTTCATCATTCAATCTCTCCTTCTCTTCCAAGATAATTTTCTAACTCTTCCCGCACTTTCGGCACGGTCAACCCGTAAACGACATGGACATTTTCACCATTTTTGATCACGCCTTTGGCTTGTGTTTCGTCTTTTAGCAGCGCTTCATCCACGAGTTCAGGATCCTTTAGTTTTAAACGTAAGCGGGTATAGCAGTTGTCGATGGTTTTGATATTGTCATCGCCACCTAGCGCCTTGGTGATGATTGCTGAGATACTTGTTTCACTAGTTGGACTAGGGGCGGCTTGGTCACTCGCCATGACCCCGACACCTGCTCCAGCAAGTTGTTTTTCTTTGTACTCTTTCTTCGAATACAGTTTGGTCTCTGTCCCATCTTCTTCACGACCGACCGTTTTCAAATTCAGTTTCGTGATCAAAAAGCGGAACAAGAAGTAATAAAGAAAGAAGAAGACGACTCCGACGATCAAGTACACTGGCCAGCGAGTTTTCTCAATCCCTAAGGGCAAGTTGTACAAAAGAAAGTCGATGAAGCCATTCGGTCCGATGGCGCGAGAACCAAAGAGATTTAACGCCACCATGCTCAAGCCGCTAAGGGCAGAATGAATGACGAACAAAACAGGTGCCACGAACATAAAAGAAAATTCGATTGGTTCAGTCACACCTGCGATAAAGGAAGTCACAACTGCTGGAATCAAAATGGCTTTGACTTTGACTTTATTTTCTGGTTTTGCCGTTTGATACATCGCCAAACAGGCACCGATCAGTCCAAACATTTTTGAGATCCCACGAGCGTCCCAAATGACACTTTGCGATAATACGCGGACTGCTGGGTCAGCAATTTCCGCAAAATAAATATTCCGTGCCCCTTCAAAGACTTGGCCACCGACTTCTGCGACTCCGCCTAATGAAGTATACAAAAACGGCGTGTAGATCAAGTGATGCAAGCCAGTTGGAATCAATAAGCGTTCTAGCGTACCATACAAGAAGATACCAAAGTTGCCCGTTTGTTGAATGATGCCGCCTAAACCGTCGATGCCAGTTTGTATTACTGGCCATACAAACGTGGAAACGATGGCTAATAACACGACGACCGGAATCAAGACAATAAAGACGAAGCGCGCGCCGCCATAAACTTGAAAGGCGTTGTTAAAGGTCGTATCGATAAAACGATTATGGACCAATGCCACGACGATCCCTAAAATGATACCCAGAAAGACCCCCATATCCAACACTTGGATTCCTAAAACGATCGCTTGTCCTGAACCTTGAAGGGCATCGGCTGGAACCAACATCCCTCGAAGCTCCATGAATTTGTTCATGGCATTTAAGAAGACGAAATAACCTAACAACGCGGTAAATCCCGCTTCAGCCTTTTTCTTATTGGCTAACCCTAGAGCGATCCCGACACAAAAAATAATGCCTAAATTGGTTAAAATCGGTAATAAGGAAGCGGATAAGATACTACCAAAACCGGTGGTTATCGGATTATCCAAAAAAGGAAACTGCTCAAGCAAGCGGACATTTGTAAACACATTCCCAACGGCAATCAATATCCCTGCGATCGGCAAAATCAAAACGGGCACAAACATTGCCTTGGAGAATTTCTGCATCGCATCCATCACTTTTTCTTTCATTGAGGAAACTCCTTTGTAGTTGATTTGTAGGTTCATTATAGGAAACATTTGTTACTAATAGAATAGCAAACGTTTTCAATTCAATGCGTTTCAAAGATTGGAATGTGTTTCATCCATGACAAAGTACATTAAAAAATACATTATCACTGTTGATCAAGCTCTCCCTGAAAAAAATGACGCGAATTATCTTTTGGCTAAGAGTCGATGTAAGACAAGGAAGAATATAATCTTTTAGTTATCCAAGAAAAACCAGGAGCTAATAGTACCACTAGTCCTTTGAGCAAAAAAAGAAGCTGCAATTTGCTGCAGCTTCTTTTTGTTTATTGTTAAGGAACAAATGATAGTTCCCAAAGAATGGTTGCTGAATATCTCGTGGCTTGAGGAGTCGCACTAATTGGCACCTCAAGTTTGACACTTTGATCCATTGTGTCTCGATCGCCAAAGCGCTGGACCCAAGTGCCTCTGCCTTGGTTGGCACCTGCTTGTGCGATTATCTCCGCATTTCCAACAGTCAGTGCTGCTTGCTGTTTGTGAGTAGGTGGCTCAGACACGTTTTCTCGAGTCGTTACTACATCGATATTGTCTAATAAAATTCTAGCACCAGTCAGTTGATGCCCTTCATCACTTTCAAAAGGCTCTCGTAAGGTTGCACGGAGGGTCCAACCGGAATTTTCCCGCCTCCGATCTGAAACCTGCACATAATTAGGGCGTAGATTATCATTTGGATCAGCCGGCTGAAGGAGTTTTTGCGGCAGGGCATCGTAGGTCGTCGTTTCTGACCGAATGCCAACTGTCCCAAACTGGAATTGGGAAACAAAATCCAAGCTGACAAACCCTTGTTCTTCATCAATCTCAGGCGGATTCTCAGGATTTACTTGCGTATCCGGATCAAGAGGGTCTACTGGTTGCGGAGTACTTTCCAAACCATAAACTAGCCAGTATTCTTGTTCAGCTCGGGTGACTCTTGTTTCCAGCGGCTGACCGTCCCGCTCGTAAAGATATTGATAATAAGGAATTGGCAAAGGCAAGATATCAACCGATTCATTTACGAATTCTCCTTGATAGGTTGGTTCCCTCAGTGTTATCCCTTCTTCATCTATATGATTGATCTTGATGTTCGATGGCACGCGATCAAATAAAAAAGTAACATCCTGATGGAAAGGCTGCGGCATAATATCAAATGTACCTGGATCAAAGTGTTCTGTGACATACTCAACCCCGTAATAGTCATACCCTAACTGATAGGGTTCATCGCTCTCTCGGTTCTTGGGGTCCAGTGTATGAAGAGTGCGTAACGGCAGATCCAGTGTTTCAGCAGGAAGAATATGCTCCCCTGTCTCTCGATCCAGATAGTTTACATGGACGGTTCCAGTACCAATGTGATATTCCATCCAATCAAAAGTAAAGGTATGGCGATCACTCCTTGCACCTGTACTTCCAGTAATAAGAAAAGCCATCGCAGAAACATCCTCAGGTTGCCAATCACTAATATCTCTACGCCATGTCCGATTGTCATAATCGACTTGAAACCATCTCCCATTTTCATCCGGCTGATATTGAATAAGTACATCCAAATCATGTCCCAAGCGATTTCCAGCTCTTTGCGGTAATGCATCATTGCCGGTATAGGTCGCCATCGTTCGCGGACCTGTATGATAGATGAATCCAGCGAATGGCGCACCGCCAACAGACATTGGATCTCTAATCACCTCAAATCGATTCGTGAATTCTTCAAAAACACTAGGTGTAGTGTTATAATTATTGTCCAATTTAAACCCAAAGCCATCGATCAAACCGCCAATACCAAACGCATTTCCTGGATACCCGACTTCATTTGTAGCCGAATTGTGAAAGCCAAAAGCAATGCCATCGGCTCCGTCTAATCTCGTTCCGATATTTGCTTTGCCTTTTAGCGTAAATGGACGATCCAAACTGAGCCTTTCTTTTAAAGTAACATTACCAACGTGATTTGATAGATTGGGCGTTAACAGCACTTCTCCTGTTTGCTCGTTATAAGTAGCTTTGATAGGTTCTCCTTGCAAATCAAAATGATCTAAGAAATCTGCTCGCTCAATTCGGATTTTAGCTGTAGGATCACTTCTATCATCTACTTCTGTCTCTCTCACTACTTCATCCGCAGCCTCATCTGCTTGATCTGCTTCCGCAGAGTCATTCTCTTCTTCAGTCGAATCAGTGTCTTCGGCATCCGTATGATCTAAGATCAGCAGGCGCTGTGTAGCAGTCTCGGCAACGATGATCTCACATTCTCCGATCGTATCCACAAGAATGGGTAAGACAAAAGTCGTCTGTGGGGTCTCGCTGTTCAGCTGCCACACACCTTCGTAGTCTGTTTCTACCACCGTTAGCTCATCGTTCAAAGCTTCCTGATCAATGCTTACTTCCTGAGGCAACGTGATGTTCACCGTTTCGAGGGCAACTTCTGAATAGAAAATAAAATCTAATACGTGCTCGACCTCGCCTTGGATCAGTTCCTCCGCAAAGGAGATTTCTCCACTCACTTCATCGTCTGCTTTCTCCTCGTGTTCTTCCTCTGGTGTCCACAAAAAAATCGTCTCGGCATTCATGATTGTTAATGTTGTAATCAGTGGGAGTAAGGCAAGTAGAACCAGCAACCACTTATTTTTTTTGCGAAAAAATGAGTTCATCGCATTCACTCCTAAATGTCATTTCTCTTATTTTTCCCATGGGATCTAGTCCCACTTAAGGGATGTTGATTTCCCTTTGTTGATAAGTTGTTTTACTACGTAAACGTTAAGTGCGGTGATCAGCAAGAGACTTCCTAGAATCACCCAATCCAATCGTTGAATGAAGTTTGTCTGGGGTAGCTGCCCGCCGGGCTTACCCGTGTCTTGCGGTGGACGCGGAACAGGACCTGTTGGCGGAGATGGTTCTGGTTGATCCACAGGCTCATAAATCCCGGTAAACATCACTGTCCCTTCCGTTTCCGTTGAACGTCTCTCATCGCCAAAACTCGTTCTTGTAAACCCGAAAGCGAACAATAAGACCAAACATACTTTCAAAGCCCTTCCTCTAATTGACGCACCGTTAATATCCATTCTCCCTCCTCCTTGTGAGTTGTTCATTTCGAAAACCATCGTTTTTGAGACGTGTTATTTTTTTAGGTAGATCTCTTTACAAAAGTCTAAATAGTACTGTTTAAATGGGATTCATTCTTTTTTGATCATTGTCGTATTTGATATCTCAAAAACGATGGTTTTCAAACATGTCATACTAATTATATCGATGTTCTACTTAGATTAAAATTCACGATATTCCTCGATCGATGAATATCCTGCATGAAGTTTAAAAAACATACGTTTCATTCATATGTTATTGTTGCAACTATTTTAGAAACTTGCCATCTCTCTTTATTCAACAAAAAGCTCAATGATTTTAGATTACGTTATTCCCGTAATCCTCGATACCTTGAATCAACGCTTCATGTCAGGCGCCCCTCTCATTTTCTTTAAACAAGACTGAACCTTAATTAGCTTGCTAAAATTCAAAAAAACAAACTGTTCCAAAAGTCATCAAGAGAAAAGCATCTTGATCCATTGAACCAGTTTGTTTTTTCATTTATTAAAGGAAAAACGTTTCTCATTCCCCTGCGGATAAAGAAAACTGACGAACCGTCTCCGACAACGCTTCCACTAAGAAAAGACAAGGAATTTGCGTCGTCAAATCTTCATACTTGTTGATGCGTTTTACATCAACTGAATAGTCCAAGACATAATCGGACATTCGTCCCAGAGTGCTATTGGCATCACTGGTGATCGCTACCGTGGTGAAGTCTGGATTGTTACGAAACCCATTGACGACTTCAATGATCTCGGTAGTCATTCCCGTGATGGACAAGACGACGATCATATTATCCGAAGTATGCTTCAACTTAGCAAAAATGGGGTACGTATTATCCACTAATGCATAGCTATTAAACCCAATCGTAGCAAAACGGCGGGCAGCGTATTCACACATGGAACCAGAGGCACCGATGCCATAAAAAATGATGTTGTCGCATTCCAACATTCTTTCTGCGATCCGACGAATCTTTCCTTCAATATCTCGCGGAAAATGTTCAGCATTCAGGACATTCATGCTGCTATAAAAACTAACGGCATCTAATTCAGGGACTTTAAACTGGGTACGAAACTCCGTAAAGCTCTCATACCCTAATTTACGGATAAAGCGCATGACCGAAGAAGCTGAAGTGTGGGATTCAAGCGCGATCTCCCGGACACGCATGTAAGGAATTTTATCACTTTGGCTGGACATGTAATGATAGATTGCACGATCGGTCTCTGATAACTCATTGAAATCGATTTTTCCAAAAAAAGACATGTTAAACGCTCCTATTTTTTTGTTCTCCTATCAATGTACCATAAGCTGGCAGAAACATCACAACTGTTTGACAAGGAACAATTCCATCGGCTGTTCAAATCCAGGACTTGTCAAAAGTAACCCACCGGCATCTTGGTAACCAAGGTTGCGATAGAAATGCTGTGCCTGCTCGTCGACTTGCGTGGAAGTCAAACAAAGAGCATGGCCGGCTGCTTTTTGCTGTTGTTCCCAATAAGTAACCAACCGTTTCCCAAGTCCCTTGCCTTGATGCGCTTCTGCGATCACTAACATGGTACAAAAAGGAATCGTGTCCCAGAAAAAATTGTAGCGCAGTAACCCTACTGGCTGTTCGTCTGCAACTACAACATAAGCAGTTTTTTCCATTATCTTTTTGGCGAAGACTTCCGTTGGTAAGTGAGTATCCAAAGAAAACCAAAATGCTTGATCTGCAGCTACTGCCGGTCGAATCGTAATCACTGATGTTTCCTCCCTTCCTGCTGTCTTTTTTGTCTTATCTTAGAAAAATGATCTGTTTTAGTCACTTTCCGTCTTTTCGTATTCAGAAAGCAATGCTAAAAAGGCGTCGCCATACTTATCCAACTTATTTTGGCCAACTCCTTTGATCTGTAAAAACTCGATCGGTGTTTTTGGCTGGACTTCTGCCAGCTCTCGCAGTGTTTTATCAGAAAAAACCACATACGGCGGCAAATTTTGTTCTTGTGCAAGATTCAATCGTAAGGTGCGCAGTTGATCGAATAGCTCATCATCCACCACTAACTGTTTGACTTTGGTTTGTTTTCTATAAACTTTTGCTTTTCCAAGCAACACATCAATCCCCGCATTGGTCACACTTAACAACGGGTATTGCCCTTCAGACGGCAAAAGATACCCTGATGCTGTTAAATAATCGATCAGCTGATTGACTTCCTTTTGGGACCAATCTTTCATTAATCCATAAGTTGGTAACTTTTCAAAGCCCCACTGTTTGACTTTTTGATCGCCTGAGCCAGTTAGCACTTTCCCCACCAAGGCTTTCCCAAAGCGTTCGCCCATTCGTTTCACACATGACAACACTTTTTGTGTATCCACTGTGATATCCACTTGTTCTCTTTCATCAAGACAATTGCTACAACGTCCGCAATCGGGACCATCTTCTCCGAAATAACGCAAAATATAGCGCTGCAAACACAGTTGGGTATGTCCGTATTGGCTCATCTCCCGCAACTTCAAGTATTCGTTTTGGCGATAAAGAATGTCTGATTCGGATTGATCGATAAAGAATTGCTGGATCTGCATGTCTTGCGGAGCATAAAGCAAGATCGCATCACTGGGTTCCCCATCTCGTCCAGCACGCCCTGCTTCTTGATAATAAGACTCCAAATTACCTGGTATCTGGGCATGGATCACGAAGCGGACGTTGCTTTTGTTGATTCCCATTCCGAATGCATTGGTGGCTACCATCACTTGTAGGCGGTCATAGAGAAATTCTTCTTGGAAAAAGGAGCGCTCTTCTTCTGAAAGCCCGCCATGGTAATACCCGACTGACACGTGTTCATGCTTCAACAGGTGATAGATTCGTTCCACTTCTTTGCGGGTGCTGGCGTAAATAATACCTGATTGTCCTTGGTTCATTTTCAAATACGTCGTTATGTAGGTATCTTTTTGATCCTTGACGACTTGAAAAGCCAAATTTTCCCGCGCAAAGCCGGTCTTGACTTGATTTTCAGCTGGAATCGAAAGTAAGTTTTCGATATCTTCGGCAACTTTGGGCGTAGCTGTTGCGGTAAGGGCTACGATCGTGGGCTTTTGTTCCCAATTGTCGATCGTTTCGGCGAGCCGCAGATAGCTCGGGCGAAAATCGTGGCCCCATTGGGAAATACAGTGGGCCTCATCAACGGCTAACAAAGCGATCGGCATCTGCCGCAGCGAATAGCGAAAAGCTTCTGAGTCCAGACGTTCTGGAGAAACGTACAGCAGCTTGATTCGTCCTTGGCGAGCTTCTTGCAAGCGTTGATTGATCTGTGCTCCTGTCAAGGAAGAATTGATGTAAGCAGCGGGGATCCCCATATCAACGAGGCTGTCTACTTGATCTTTCATTAAAGAAATCAAAGGTGAAATGACCAAGGTGACCCCATCCAGCAAGAGCGCTGGTAACTGATAACAAATCGATTTCCCGCCACCAGTAGGCATGATTCCCAAAACATTTTGTTGTGTTAAAATAGATTGAATAATCGTCTCTTGACCTTCACGAAACTGTGAATAGCCAAAATGTTCTTTTAAGACTGTTTGAATAGTTTGCATAATACCCTCTTTTCCATTTCCTTATTATACGCAATTAAGTACGCAAAGAAAACGGCATTAAGAGAACTTTCGCTTTTTATTCGCTTTTCATTGAAATCAACCAAAGGAGTCTTCTACTATGAAAAAAGTTGTGATTATCGGCGGTGGGATCATTGGATTGACCCTCGCCAATTATCTTGATAAAACCAAATTTGACGTGACTGTCGTTGATTCCCTTATCGGGCAAGCAACGTCTGCTAGTGCTGGCATCATCTCCCCTTGGCTCTCCAAACGCCGCAATAAAAAATGGTACCAGCTTGCACAAGACGGTGCCGCGTTTTTCCCACAATTGGTGCGGGATTTTGCATTAGATGATTCCATCTATGCCCCCTGTGGCACGTTGGTGGTGCGTCCCGAAAACGCGCTTCAGGAGCTAGCAGATCTGGCTGTAAGTCGCCGCAAAGAAGCGCCAGAAATCGGCGAGATCGAGTTACTGACAGAACCACAAACCAAAGAGGCACTGCCATTATTGAAGGAAATGCCCTCATTACGGATCTCAGGGGGTGGTCGTTTAGATGGTCGTGCTTATCTTGCGCACGTAAAAGGAGTTGCCTTACAGCAGCAAGTGACTTTTATCGAAGAAAAAGCCGAAATTTTAAGAAAGGACAGCCATTGGCAAATCAAAGCAAAGGATCAACTCCTTGAGGCTGAGGTTCTTTGTCTGACAGCTGGACCTGGATTGTTAGACTTGTTATCACCTTTGGGGTATCACGTTGATATTCGTCCGCAAAAAGGCCAATTGCTTTCCTTTGCTGCCAACTTGCCGACAGATAATTGGCCAGTCGCCATGCTAGAGGGTGAAGGCGACTTGATCCCCTTCTCAAATGGTCAAATTTTATTAGGCGCTACGCATGAAAATGATGCTGGTTGGGATCTGACGCCTACGGAAGCTGCCCAGCAGCAATTGATGACAGGAATCGGTGCTTTTCTTGAAGATCCCGAAGCACTCTTTGCCACGCCTGTGACCATGCGCGTTGGCACACGTGCCTATACTTCTGATTTTGCGCCGTTCTTTGGGGAAGTGCCTGATGAAACGAATTTGTTCGCCGCCAGTGGACTTGGTTCTTCTGGGTTAACGACCGGGCCTTATATCGGTTATCTCCTAGCCAATCGGATCAATGATGGACGATCTCAACCAAAAAAATTCTTGAGCTACACAAAACCGATGACAGAATATATCAAGAAGCGTCTTTGACAGAAGACTAAAAAACCACCAGAACCGCTAGGGTCTGGTGGTTGTCATTGATAGTCTTGCAGAGTTACGATACAGTCTTCTAGCTGATCGCTAAACATATTCTCCTGTTTCCCAATAATCGAGTAACACTTCATTGATGATCTCGCGATCCAGTGGTTCTCGGAAATCGTCATCAAAGGCATCTTCAATTGGAACATCGCCAACAGCTTTGATACAAACTGGAACGACGGGATCTGGGTGATCTTCTGTGGTCAACACTTTTTCAATTTTGATCTTATGTGTCCAATCTGCCCCCATATCATAAATGTAGGTCATGGACTTGCAATACTGAAAATCTTGGTCAATACCGGAAGCATCCGTTGGTACGGAATTGCCTAAGCCGATCGATTTCGAACCGGCAATAAACAAGTACAAATGTTGATTCATCCACTCAAAGGCAATCTGGATCAAAATATGCAGCTGCTCATAAGTCAGCCCTGCAGGAATGATCAAACGACGCCAAATTGGCGGACGGTATCCTTCTAAATCAATACGGATCTGATAGGCGACTGGTCTATTCGCCGCTTCATCAAAGGCCGTATGTTTCGTTGGAAATGGGACGATTTTTGGCGAGATTGCAGCAATACGCGGGTCATCAACGGGCAATAGTTCATGTTCTTCAGGATCGGTGTCTTGAATCATCGCTAACATCGCTTCTTTCTTTTCAGCTGACCAAAACTGGGGTTTGGACATCCGTGCGAAAAAGATAGGTTGTTTTTCAGCCAATACAAAGGCGATTTCTTGGTATTGTGTTTTGGTGATATGCTTTTCTTTATACATGCAGTAATAAAAGTCTTCAATGGCTGTTTTGGCAAACGGAAGAAAATTTAAACTGTACGGTACTTCTTGAGGCAGCATTTCGGTATACACCGATTCGACAAAGACTTTGTCTTTTAATTTAGTCATGCCACCATCTGTTTCCGCGCAAAAGATCAAGTAAAAAACAGGATCTAAGTAGTGTTCAAGATCGTCGTCACTAACCACACTTGGTCCGCCATACAAATCAACGTGATCCATCATACGGTCAATCACTTTCGCTAATTTCTTCAATGTTTTTTCCAAAAAAATTCTCGCTCCTTCCTATCAAGTTTACTTTGACGAAAAGAGCGAGGATTGTCAATCTTTTTTTTAATGGGAAAGCATTTCCTGTGCAATTTCTAATCCGCTCATCCCAGTTGGATAATAGGTTGGCCATTGATCCATTTCTTCTAATAAGGCTTCATGACTATCATTGCCGAAGAAGATATGGAAATGATGGGACGCACTTGGTGCGATCATATGGTCGCTGAATTGGATGTATTTGAATGCCGCATCTTCGTCAGTGCTTTCAAACAAGAAACGTACGCCCCGATTACCAGCGGAATAGTTCAAAATCTCTTTGCCAGTATACACATAATTTGCTTCTTTCTTCGTACCATCATCGAAGATAAACGTCATTGTATTGTCTGTGATCTTGATCTGAGCAACATCTGTTTGATAACCGGTCGTATAATACTCTTTGTATTCGTCAGCCGTCATTTTCTTGTCCATTTTTGCTTTATAATCAAACACTTGGTCTAATGTTCCGTCTTGTAAAAATGGATACACGGATTGCCATTCTCCTGCCCAATCAGATAAGGGACGATCTTGAACATCTGCATCCTCGAAATAGCCGTTATAAACCGTTTTTTCTTTTTCGGCTTCCGCTATTTCTTTGTCATTTGCTACATCGGTCGTTTTTCTCAAGGCATCACGGTTTTGTTCCATGATCGAAATATAGTCTTCCCCGTTATCCATTTGCTCTTGGGTCAACCCTTCTAATGGATTCAAGACAGCCAGTTCGACACCTGCTTCTGAAGCTAACGTTCGTGCAATACTGTCTTTGGCATTTTCTTCAAAGTAAATCGTTTGGATACCTGTTTCTTGAACGAACTCTTTTAGTTCTGCGATTCGTGAAGCGGAAGGTTCCTCGCTTGGTGAAAGACCAGAGATTGGTACTTGGGTCAACCCGTATTCCAATGCCAAATAACCAAAAGCTGCGTGCTGGGTCACGAAGTGATTTTGCGCTGGATTGCTAAACGCTTCTTCATAAGACGCATGAAGCTCTTGTAACTTCGCTAAATAATTCGCAGCATTTTCAGCAAAGGCTGTCGCTTTCGCTGGATAAGCCTCACTTAGTTGGTCACGGATCGCCTCTACTTGTTTCATGGCTAAGCTTGGTGCTAACCAAACATGGGGATCCAATTCATGGGAATGACCATCATCGCCATGATCGTGGTCATGATCATGATCCTCGTCTCCTGGAAGTAAGACCATTCCTTCTGTGGCTTTGACCACTGTCACATCTCCATCATTTAACGTAGCTTCAATCGAAGGAACCCACATTTCCATGTTTTCATTGTTGTAGACAAAGACATCCGCATCTTGAATCTTTGCCATGTCCTTTGCAGAAGGTTCGTAGTCGTGGGAATCAGTGCCTGCGGGCATCAATAATTCGACCTGCCCTTCCTCCCCTACGACTTGGCGTGTAAAATCATACATCGGATAAAACGTGGCCATGACCTGAATTTGTTCATTCTCAGAAGAGGCGTTTCCTGACTGCTCCGTAGCGTCAGAACCACCTTGACCACAGGCAGCCAATGCGAGGGCTACTGCTGATAACATCGTTATTTTAAAAAACTTCTTCATTTTCTAACTACACTCCTTTTATTTTTCCTCTTTTTCTTTTCCTTGGTAAAATACTGATAAATCAATTACGATTTAGAAAAACAAAACGTAACGTTTACGTTTTACCATCGGTTTTATACTTTACACAACTATTTGCAACCTGTCAACCGCTTTTCCACTTGTTTTTTTATATGTAAAAACCTTCATATGTACCACCACAGATATCAGTGAAGAAACTTCCTTGAAAGACTTGCTCTGCTAATTTTTTTTCAATCGTCGAACATCTCTTTTTATTGTCCTTTGCTGGGTCCTGTGCTACACTCGAGGGGTAATTGAATAGAAGATTATCCACTAGGGGCGCTTTATGCTGAGATAGACGTAAGTCTGGTCCCTTAGAACCTGATTTGGTTAGTACCAACGTAGGGAAGTGGCAGCGCATGATTTTTCGCGTTCCCATTTTTTCTGTCTACGTGTGGATAGAAAAAGGAGGAACGCTTTTTTTGTAGACAGAAAAACCATCGAGAGGAGAAGAGAAAATGACAAATGAACCAATCGCCTGTGCCGCAGGCGGGATCGATATCACTGGGTGCCGAGTAAGTTTGTACCCCATGAAAGACCACTTTGCGCAACAAATCGTAACGAGCATTGAGCGGACGGATACAACAGCTGTTTGGCAGCAAACCGATCTGTTCAGCACCCTTTTCCGAGGGGAAGCCCCAAGTGTTGTCGATGCGGCAGCTGGGCTATTTATCAACGCTTACGAATCCAAGACACACCTCGTGGGTGAGTTTACTTTTTCTAAGGGCTGTCCTGGCGATTCTGCAGGTGACGCGTTTTTGAATGGAGAACAGGCACAACCCAATAAAGCAAGCAATCTTATGAATGGTACGTTTGACGTGGATTGTAAATACTCGTTTTATGTATTTGGGGAAAACAATTATATGGAAGAGATCGCCACCATCGTCCAACTGGCAGAAACCTATGGTTTGGCTCCACGCTCCGCCCATTATGTCACGATGCTGACGGGAACGGCCAACCAACTCTTTGGGTATTTTGAAGCGGCATTAGCGTATGCCCATGACCATCTTCCCCATTATGTGTTAGAAGCAACGGTCTCAGTCAACAGTCCTTCCAAAAAGAAGGCGGTGTCGCATGACTAAATGGGTCTTAAAAGATGTCATTATGGTGGGGATCGCTTCGTTGATTTTTGGCGTGATCTATTTGGGCGCTGTTCATTTTGGGCTGTTGTTAGGTACGCTTTTAACACCCTTTGGTTTGTCTGTTTTAGCGAATGAGTTTATTTTCGGGGTATGGTTCATGGCAGCGGCTTTTGCTGGCTATGTGCTGCGAAAACCGGGCGCAGCGACGATCACTGAGATGATCGCCGCACTTTTAGAAGTGTTTATGGGGAATTTTTATGGACCGATTATTTTTATCAGCGGGTTTGTACAAGGGATTGGAACAGAAGCTGGCTTTGCATTAGGTGGCTACCGTCGCTATGGCTGGTTCCCTTTGATCACTGGTGCCATTGGCGCCACGATCACGAGTTTTCTTTGGGGGATCATTCGGTCAAATTTCGTTGACTTGCAATGGCAGTTGTTGGTGGTGATTTTTATTATTCGCTTGCTTTCTTCTTTATTCTTTTCCGCCTTTTTGGTCAAGATCGTCTGTGACCATCTGACACGCATGGGCGTTCTCAACAGTTACCCGATTGCTGAAGACCAAACCATTAGCGCCAAACGAGAAGCGGCATGAGCCTGCTCGTGAAAAATGGCTGCTTTTTCGTGGATCAAAAACGGCTTGATCTGACACTGTCTTTAGCCCCCGGAGAAACAAAAGGAATCTATGGTGCTTCAGGAACAGGAAAAAGCACTCTTTTCTACCTCTTAGCGGGGCTTAACGAGAAAGGGTTTGAAGAAGGAACCTATACGATCGATGACCAAACGCTAAACCAGCTTTCCATTCGAGAAAGAAGCACGTCGATCAGCTTACTGTTTCAAAATCCAGATATGCAATTTTGTATGGCCACGCCTCGAGAAGAACTACTGTTTTGTCTTGAAAATCAATGTATTCCCCAAGCCGACATGCCAAAAAAAGTAGCGGAAGCCTTGACGTTTTGCGAGATCAGCCATCTTGCCGATCAGCCCTTTACGACCTTGTCTGGCGGTGAGAAACAGTTAGTAGCATTGGCTTGTTGTCTGATTTTAAAGAGTCGCTACTTGCTTTTGGATGAACCATTTGCCAATTTGGACGCTGACACAAGTCAAAAAATCATTCGAAAACTGCGACAGCTCCAAAAGCAACATGCCATTGGCATCTTACTGATCGACCATCAAATCAAAGAAACTGCTGACTGGGTAGCTGAGTGGCTGCTGATTGAAGAAGGATTCAGATCCGTCGATCAAGAAAAGATGCGCACACTCGATCAGGAGCTGCGCAGGTCACTAGCGCCTGTTGAGATTAAGAAACTTTCTGCAAAAGAGCGGCTATCTTTTCAAGATTTTCGCCTGCCGATCCGTAACCAAGCGATTGTTTTTCCGAATCTTACCTTTGATAGTGGGACAATGATTGGTCTTACCGGACGTAGCGGCAGCGGCAAATCTTCGTTTTTAAAAGCGATCTTGCAGCAGCAGGCGTACTCAGGAACCATTCGCCTGTGCGGGGATCCAATCAAGAAGCATCCCTCCCCTTTACGGTCCATCAGCTGGATCATGCAAAATCCGCAGGACCAGTTTTTGGCTGCTACAGTGGCACAGGAGCTTAGCCAAGGACGTGCAGCGACCGAGAGTGACAAACTGCTGGAAAAATTGCGACTACAAAACAAGAGCACTCAGTCCCCTTTTCTACTCAGCCAAGGCCAGCAAAGACGCTTGGCAGTAGCAGCTTTATTGCAGCGACCAGTCAAATTACTGTTGGTGGATGAACCGACCTATGGCCAAGATGTCAAGCAAGCTTGGCAGGTCATGCAGTTGTTAACCGAAAAAGCCGCAAGCGGCACCTTGGTTTTAATCGTTAGTCACGATGTCTTATTATTGGAAGCATTTTGTTCACAAATCATTGATTTTAATCATTATGAAAAGGAGGACATAGATGCGCACCCTCAACCCGACAGTCAAGTTATTCGCCATTTTAGGACTCGCCTTACTGGTTTCTTTTCAAAATAATTTCAGATTGAATCTGCTACTCTGTGTCCTGTTCTTTGCTGTTTCTGTAAACGAACGCTCTTTGAAAAAAAGCCTTTTGCTTGTTTCTGCATTGACCTTGGCAGCTGTGGGGGTCTTTTTCACCGGACTCCTTTACTACCAGGACAACCAAGGTGGCTCCTCCTCAGCAGCAGCTATGCGCTATGGACTTGACATGGCAAGCCGTATCTATTGCTTTGGTATGTTGGGTAGTTCTTTCAGTGTATCGACCACGATCAATGAGCTGATCTATTCGCTGCAGCAACAGCTGCGACTCCCCGCCGTTTTTGCCTATGGTCTGCTCGCTGCGTTTCAAATTGCGCCCATCATTCCAGCCGAGTATCAGAATATCCGTAATAGCATGCGTTCTAGAGGAATCCCCGTCAATCTATTTTCATTCAAGATGCTGATCCCTTTACTGGTCAAATCGATTCGTTGGTCTGAGCTCTTGGCGACTGCGATGCTTTCAAGAGGATTTGACAGCGAGGCAAAGCGAACCTACGCCAAGTCATTTCGCATCACTTTCGCCGATATGCTCTTTCTATCTTTTTGTCTGATAATCGGCCTCGCTGGAACACTGCTCTTATAAAGGGGAAAAAGAGAAAAAGCCAAAGAAACACTGCCGTTTCTTTGGCTTTTTCCTTCTTATGGCTAAGAGATGATTGATTTTTTTATGGATCCAGATTTGATTTGATAGAGCGTTACAAACAAGGTGGTCACTAAAATATACATTGCGAAAAGGAAATACATGTTTTTAAAAAGCTGGATCGTCGTTTGATTGAGCCAAGCCCCTACTTTAGGGATATAAAAAATGGGTTGCCCAATCAATTGGCTTTTTTGGATTTCTTTTGGTTCCATCTGGCTTTGGTTATCACCGATCGCATAAAGCACCGATTGGTTTTCTCCCACTGCAACGATTCGCCGTGTGCGCATCTGTCTGCCGTGATCGACATAATAGGTCACTTCATTACCAACGACCAAATTGTCTTCTGAAGCCTTCTTAACAAAAAGTAATGTCCCTTCGGAATATGTAGGTTCCATTGCATCGCTGTTAACGATGGCCATTGTGAAACCAAACGCATGAGGAATCACGACCGCTAAAACAGAAATCAGCATAAACAACAATACAAAAAGTGAGAGCATGATACTTTGTTTTGGCAAAAGTTTCATTTTCTTTTCTCCTTCTAAGGCTCAGTTTCTTTTTCGATTCTATAACATATTTAAATTTTTTTCAAATATTTAAAAACGATTCATTGAATTTTTATGCGTATTTTTTCTGATTATTATTTGACTTTATTTTACTATTTATATTATGCTAAAGGCGATTAAAAAACATAGGAGAAAAAGTATGCTTTTTTTTAAATAACAAGTTCTTTTTTAAACGTTGGATTCCCTTTATCCTACTCGTTCTATTTTTGCTAGGAAGCATCGTTTTTTTTCTTATACTCTTCCTATCTCCTACTTCTGATAACCATACCGTGGAGAAGAAGGAAGATTGGATTTTTTATGCGGAAGACAATCCTGATTCTACTTTTATTAGCCGTTATGTGAAATATTCACCTAGCGTAAAAGCCAATGAGCGATTTGTCATGCAGCGAAAAATGACCAATGAATACAAATATCCAACGATGCTGCTGATTGGCGATCATCAACACATGACCGTCTATTTGGATGATCAAGAAATTTATACCAATGAAGCTGCCGAACATTCATTGACCTTCAACCATCCTGGCAAAACCTTATCTTTTATCACATTGCCAGAGGATTACGTTGGAAAGACGTTGAAGATCTACGTGACTAGTCCTTTCGACACCTATTCTGGCTTTCCAGCCGAAGTCTTTTTCGGTCCTGCCAATGCATTGATCGGTTATGTTTTTAGTCTATCAATTTTGAATATCTATATCCTCCTATTTACCGGATTTATTTGTATCCTTAATTTATTTTATCTCTTCGTTTCTTTTATCAACCAAAGAAAGCTGAAAGTATCTTCCATTTTATTCAGTGGCTTTGCCTTAAGTGCAGGTTTAGAAGCAGGCTTCGGGGATCTGCTGGGTGGACTGCTTTTTTCTCCCATCGTGAATTCATTTATGTTAAATTTTCTTTCGATTATTACGCCCATGTTTTTGATTGGGTTTTACTACACAAACATGCACTTCGTACGTAAGTATTATCAGAAATGGTTGTTTGTTCACTACTCCTTCGGGATCTTTGCCATGTTTTTGGCACTTTTTCAAAAACAAAGTTTGCCAGTCGTCATGAACTATCTGTTTTTGTTAAACATCACCAGCACCTTTGTGACTTCGTTTGCGGCGATTTATGAGGCGTTAAAAAAGAATCAATTTTATGTCCTTTGTGCACCTTGGATCGTTGTCGCGGCAATCGGTCATGGGTTCTTGTATATCCAGGATATTTTAGTCCTCCCGCAATCTGACATCAATTGGCGCTCGATCATCTTTTTCTTACTGATACTTATTTTTACTTGTTATGGGTTCCTCAAACTCTTTTTTGCCAGTGAAGGCAAAAATAAGCAGATCGACACAGCAGACATCAAAGTGCGATTGTATGAAAATCAGCAGGCGATCGGTCCAGATCAAACGGCACAATGGCAGCAAGTTTTACAAACCATCAAAAAGAGAACCCATACCATTAAAGACATGTTAGAAGACGAACAACTAGCGGCTGCGTATGAAGGTCTTTGCGAGATTGAAGAAGAAATCAAGCAGCAGCTAACGATCCCTGCGGTTGAAAAAGAATCGATCACGACGATGCTGCTTGCTGATTATCAACACACCGCCGCTCAAAAAAGAATCACGCTTACCTGTGATGACCTCACGGAACCACTGGAACGATTGGAAGAAAATGATCGTCTGTCCTTGATCGCCCATTGCTTAGAGTACGCCATCCGCTACACCTGTTCGGTCACAGATCCTCAAAATCGCAGGCTTTCGTTGAAAGTGACTGACACAAAAGAACAGCTGCATATCGACTGTCAAATGCCGCTTTTAACAGAGGATGAGGCAGAAAAACTGCAAACTGATGAAGCAAAACGACAGGCAATCCATACCGATGTGCAAATGCTGGAACAAATTTGTCTTGTCTATCAAGGAAGTCTGCGTATCGAGGATTCAGATGGTTTTCATTTTTTGCGTTTGACACTTACCGCTAAGGCGGATCTGCTGTCTTTTGACTGACTGCCTTTTCTCCGATACGTTAAACGGTCTATTTTAAGAAAAAGCGAAAAAACTCTTGCTTTTTTCGCTTTTTCGCTTTAGCATGATAAAGAACAGCAACAAGCATTGGAATAGTAGTTTTATGATGGTCTTAGAGAGTCGATGGCAGCTGAAAAATCGACACCCGCTGATAAAATGAACCTACCCAATGGCAATGACCGCAAAACGGTCGGTGGAAAGGCCTTATCCTTTACGAGTTGGATTATCCCGATCGATAATCAACAAAGGTGGTACCGCGAAATCCAAGCATTTCGTCCTTTTTTAGGACGAGATGCTTTTTTATTTTTTTAAGGAGGAAAAACAATGACACAAAAAAATGATTTTACAGAATGGTATATCCAAACGATCCAAAAAGCCGAATTGATGGCTTACTCCCCAGTGAAAGGTTCCATTATTTTCCGTCCTGACGGCTTCGAACTTTGGGAGCATATTCAAGAGGAGTTCAATCGTTTCTTGAAAAAAGAAGGCATTCGCAATGCATACTTCCCAATGCTGATTCCGCAAAATTTCTTTATGAAGGAAGCGGATCATATCGAAGGCTTTGCCCCTGAATTACCTTGGGTCACAGAAGTCGGCAACGAAAAACTGGAAGAACCTTTGGCCTTGCGTCCAACCTCAGAAACCATGATCGGCTCTGCCTTTTCTGATTGGATCAACTCCTACCGTGACCTGCCTTATGAAATCAATCAATGGGCAAACGTCTTTCGTTGGGAAAAGAAAACATTGCCTTTCTTGCGTACCTCAGAGTTTTTATGGCAAGAAGGCCATACCGCTCATGAAAATGAAGAAGATGCTCGTCAACGCACCATGAAAGTCTTAGATGAATATGCCCGCCTTTGCGAAGAATTCCTAGCGATCCCTGTTTATCGCGGACAAAAAACCCCATCTGAGCGCTTTGCAGGGGCAGTAGATACTTATTCGATCGAAGCGATGATGAAAGACGGCAAAGCAGTCCAAGCAGGAACCAGCCACTACATGGGTACAAAATTTGCTGAAGCATTTGATATTACGTATTTAACGAAAGAAAACAAGCATACCTATGCCCACACAACCTCTTGGGGTGTCTCTACCCGCTTGTTAGGTGCCTTGATCATGACCCATGGCGATGAAAATGGTTTAGTTTTCCCACCAACCATTGCACCAACCCAAGTTGTGTTGTTACCAGTCGGTCCTTGGAAAAAGAATCCAGCCATCTTAGAAAAATTAGAAGAACTGTATGCCAACTTTAAAGCCAAGGGCATTCGTGTTCGTTTGGATGATTCTGATAACTCACCTGGCTATAAATTCAATGAATGGGAACTAAAAGGCGCTTGCTTGCGAATCGAATGTGGCCCAAGAGATTTAGAAGCTGGCAAAGTCATGGTCAAAGTCCGCGACTTGGCTGACAAGCAAACAGTCGCTCTTGAGGAATTAGAAGCGTTTGTTGACCAAGAATTACAAGCAATGACTCCACGTTTATTAGCAGCTGCGAAGGAACGTAACAAAGATAATGAGTACACCAACATCGATACATTGGATGAACTAAAAGCCCATATCGAAACGTGCAAACAAGAAGACAAAGTGACTGGTTTTGTTTTGATCGGTTGGGACGGCTCGGAAGAAACCGAAGCCAAAATCAAAGAAGAAACTGGCTTTACCACTCGGAACATTCCGTTTGAAGCGCCAATGGAAAAAACGGTCGATATCGTCAGCGGGAAACCTGCCAAACACACCGTTTGGATCGCCCGCGCATACTAATAAAAAACGAAGCAGCCAGATGGAAAAGGCTGCTTCGTTTTTTGATTAATAAATCAATGAAAGAAAATCTTCAGGCGTGATGTTGCCAAAATATTTTTTGACATCAATGTTGGCAATGACTTGTGCCAAATCTTCTTTGGCATAACGAGTACCGATCAGGGCTTGTTCTACATCTGCAATGTCCCCTAGGCCGAAAAAGTCGCCAAAGATTTTGGCATTCGTGATTTTTCCTTCCGCCACATTTAAACGAACTTCGATGGAGCCGATCGGGAATCGATGACGGCGTTCTATATCAAAGGCTGGTGATTTGCCGTAATTCCAATCCCAGTTACGATAATACTTATCGGAAATCTCATTGATCTTGACCCAATCCTCTTCTGTTAGTTCATAGGTTTTGACGTCTTCCACGGAATCGACACCAAAAATCTTCAATAAGATTTCTTGACGGAACTCTTCAGTCGTCATGTCTTGCTTCTCTTTGGGCAAGAATGGTTTGATGTTGGTCACTCTTGAACGGATCGATTTGATGCCTTTTGATTCGATTTTGTCTTTACGGACTTTCAAGGCGTTGACTACTTCATTGATGTCACTGTCAAACATGATCGTGCCGTGAGCAAACATCCGACCATTTGTTGCGTACATCGCATTCCCAGAAAACTTCATGTCATTGATCACAAGGTCATTGCGGCCTTTTAGTTGCGCCCCTTCAACCCCCATCTCATGTAAAGCTTGGACGATTGGTTTGGTCAGTTTTTCAAAATCTCTGAAAGAATTCCCATCGTCAGGCATAATAAAGCTGAAATTCAAGTTTCCGAAATCATGATAGACTGCACCGCCGCCGCTGAAACGACGAACGACATGGATCCCATGTTCATCCACATATTCCTTATTGATCTCTTCGATCGTATTTTGATTGCGTCCAATGATAATCGATGGTTCATTAATGTAAAAAAGTAAGATGGGTTCATCCACTTTCATTTCTTGAAGAAGAAAAATCTCGATGGCTAAATTGATGCGTGGGTCATTCAGTTCGTTCGGTACAAAAAGCATACTATTCGTTCCTCCTAATTAGATGATTTCAATTATTTTTTGAACAGCCGCCAATTCAACGGGGATCCCATTGGCAGCTAGTGCAGCCTCTTCTCGTAACTGTTCTAAATCACCGTGTTGCGGCAAATGCGTCAACATTAATTTTTTTACCTGCGCCGCATGGGCGATCTCCCCTGCTTCTTTTGACGTAAAATGAGCCTTGTGCCGCTCATTGCCTGCAAAAAGATAGGTATCTGCCAAAAACAGGTCAGCTCCTTGTGCAAATGGAACAAAAGATTCTAAGTAGCCAGAATCGCCTGTAAAAACAAAAACCTTGCCTGTGCTTTTCTCAACAAATCGCATGGCATAGCAAGTGACTGGATGGATCGTTTTCATAAAGGTAATGGTAAACGGGCCCAATTCCAATGACTCCGTTTGGAGGTAATCAATTCCTTGAGTCACTCCAGGCATCGTCAGGCTTTCAAAATGAACAGTGTCCTCCCCATGTCCGTAGATCGGCAAAACCTGGCGTTCTTCGTTTCCTGGATACAATTGCCAATAGTATTGCAATACGCCTAGATCCGCAATATGATCGTGATGGTAATGCGTCAAAATCACTGCATCTAAGTCTAAGGGATCAAGGATTTTTTCTAGTTGGACCAAGGTGGTGCTTCCCGCATCAAGCAGCAAATGAAAGCCTTCCGACTCAATTAAATAGCCAGTAGTCCCTTCACCATTATACGGATAGGCACCTAAACAACCTAAGACAGTTATTTTCACTTGTGTTTCCTCCTCTTTGGCTCAAGCTGGTTTTCTACTTCTTTTATGCTATCACATCTCAGCTGATTTGACTAAAATCCGACCATTTTTTTGCAAAAAAAGATCGAGAAAACGAGAAAAAAACGACGTCTATTGGTAGAACCCTATGAATGAGTTTTTTACTCTATCTGCAGGGAGCCAGACCAATGGGCCATCGTCTTTTTTGTTTATCTGATCATCGCTCGTTGTTCATTGATCAATTCCTCATAAAATACTGCATTAACTGCATAAGCGTAGGCGTTTGCCCATAGCATCCCGATCATCAGTGCCAAAAAGCCGAGAATAAACCAACCAATCAATGATAACTGTAGCCAAATGTATTGACCCAGATGTGGACGCAAGAGAGCAAAGGCCACTTTAATTGACTGAAGAACCCCTAATTCCGGTTGATCATAGCGCAGATAGATCGCTAATTGGATCACACCAGTAACGACTTGTGACAAAAAGAAGAACAAAATGATGGCGAGAAAAGTCCCGAGTACAAAAGCCAGGGAGCCATTAAACATCGCCACATCAATAGAGATTCCCCGATTAAAATTGAATACCAAGTCCAAATATTGATTGAGCCCTGATAAGACAAACTGCGGCAAGAAAATCGCAAAACTCAAAAGATAATTTAAAAGCGCGCTCACTAAATTTAGTAGCAAAAACGGTACATACAGACGCTTATCAAAGACGAGAAAAATATCCCCCACGTTGATTCCTCTGCCACGAACCAGATAGAGTGCCATGATACTCAACGCTACCGAAAACGCAAAGAAGACAAAATTGTCCAAGATCAGATCGATCCAGCTCCCTGCATTGTTTGCACCAAAAGAAGTCCCAATACTACTAAAAAGCGAGCTGACCACCGCTTGTACCGCAACCGTCGCTAAAATACTTAAGACGAACGTTCCCCAGAATCCGCGCAAGGAGTTTTTGGCGGTCTCTCGAATCATTGTATTTGATCTCATAGACTCACCTTAATAACTGCGCAATGCTTTAACGGTCTTATCGTCTAAGCGGCGAACCACTTCCGTTACAAGCTTGACTGTATTGAAGTAGTCATCCTCATGAATGACAGAAGTATGAGAATGCAGGTAACGAACTGGCACGGTAATAGCGATCGAAGGGACCCCATCACGAGTCAAATGCATTTGACCAGCATCGGTTCCTCCACCAGTGATCACGGTATATTGGAAAGGAATTTCCATCTCTTCTGCGACATCGATCACAAAATTCAATAATTTCTTGTGAGGAATCATGGAAGCATCGAAAATCAGGACTTGTGGGCCTTTGCCTAACACAGAATCCGCTTCTTTTGGTGTCATTCCAGGTGTGTCCCCAGCGGTACCAGTATCTAGTGCGATAGCGATATCGGGATTCACTAAGTGAGTGCTTGTTCGCGCCCCTCTTAGGCCAACTTCTTCCATCACGTCACTGCCAGCAAACAAGCAGTTGGGATGACCTTCTGCTGCCAAGGTTTCTAATACCCGCAGTGATACTGCCGTACCAATTCGATTGTCCCAAGCTTTGGCTAATAAAAATTTGCTGTCGTTCATCCGTTTGTATTGGATATAAGGGGTGATCATATCTCCTGGACGGATCCCCCAGCCTTTGGCTTCTTCTTCACTTGAAGCGCCGATATCAATGAACATATCTTTGATATCATACGGTTTATTTCGAGTCTCTGGACTCAAGACATGGGGTGGTTTTGATCCGACGACACCGTGGATCAATTTGCCTTCATTGGTTTTGATCTCGACTTGCTGTGCCAGCATCACTTGCCCCCACCAACCACCAAGGGTCTGGAATTCAATAAAGCCTTTTTCTGTGATTTTAGTTACCATAAAGCCGACTTCATCCATATGTCCCGAAATAAAAATTTTCGGTCCACCGCCATCACCAACATGTTTGGCAATGACACTTCCTAAACCATCAAAAAAGATATCTTCAGCAAAGTCTTTGGCATATTCTTTAAAGACTTCACGCACTTCCTCCTCATTCCCAGGAACCCCACGTGCAGTCGTTAGGTCTATTAAAAGCTGTTCTTCTTTTTTCTCCATCTTGCTTCCTCCTTTGTCTCATTGATTATGATTATACCATTCTCTTAATCTGGTGCCAGTGGGAAATACAAAAAGATTGGTTAAATGAAAAAACGATCCTCGTTTTGTAGTGATCCTCAAGATTAGATTTTTTGGTCTAACTTGTAAGGTTCGCTTCAATTCTAAGGATCGTTTTATCAAGAATTCAATCAAGTTTCAATTATTCGCAGACACAGCTTGACGGTAATCAAATAGGCAAATAGATAGACGACTGCTGCAACTGCCGCAAACAAATGAGCGACCCAATACCCAGGACTGTCGATGATTTGGGTGAAGGTATTGATGGCAAAGACGGCATGCAAGATCGCCAGTAGCGTACCTGGCATAAAAATCCAGATGTTTTGCCAGTAAACGAGTTTGCGTACTTCTTTTCGGGTGTAACCTAGTTTGGTCAATAATCGGTAATTGTGTTTCTCCCGCTCGGTATTTGAAAATTGCCGAACGATCAAACTGCTGGATGTCGTGATCAAAACGATCACACCTACAAATAATGACACAAACAAAACGATTCCTGCTTGCCGCCGCACGCCGCGCATCGTTGTAAAACGATTCGCTAAGGTCAGTCGATATGCGGTCATCTGGTTATTCTCACTGGTGGAATCTCGGGCAGTCTCTGGATAAAAACGCACGCTTTTTTGGTCCTCGCTAAACTCATAGGTCAAAGGATGCGTCCACTCGATCGGCAGCTCTTCATCTAGCAGCTGAGTCAAGCTCTCCGTTTGCACCTTATCTGTTTGTAAATAAGCAACGCTATAGGTGAAGCCCTCAACTTGCTGGTACGCATCATCTTGGATGACAAGGACATTCGGCAAGGAATAGCGCAAGGCAGAATCCCCAAAATAATCCTGTTCTGCTTGAATGAGTTTGAACGTATGTTGACTGCCGATTTTGACCTCATCGCGATAGGTGATAAACGAACGAGTCACATCGGATTGACTGTCAAAAAGCACCGCTTGTTTATCGGTACTCAGTTGAATCTCCGGGGCATCGGGAACCAGTTTTCGCAGACGCTGATAATCAGAAAAAGCGACCAGATTCACCATGATATTTTCAATATTTTCGTCTTGCAACTCTCCAAGGTAACGGGTTTGAACCGTCATATTGGTCATTTTATAGGGAATCGATTGTTCGACAATAATCGGTGTATCGGCTTTTTCTAAAAGGTCCCGCAAGGTATCTGCCTGCTCTTCTGACACTTGAAAGGACGTTGGGTAAATGCGGTTCGTTGCTTGATAGTTTAATGAGATGACCCCCATCGTTCCCCCGATCAGGGAGATTGCGATCGCTGTGATGATCGTCAAAAGCGCATAGCTTTTCCACGTTCTTTGCAAGTAAGCCCGCACGTTATTGTAAGCAATCAGTTTCGCCCCTTTGATAAGACGTTTTTTCGGCTTACTCAATAAATATAACAATGCTGGCAAGGAACAATCAAAAAAGAGATAGGTTGCTGTCACACAGCAAAACAGAATCAATAAAGGAATCCATAAAATTGCTGAAAAATCTTGTGTATACTTGATATAGTTGGTCCACGTTTCCCGCAAGGTCAAAGACAAATAGTAGCCTACCCCTAGTAGAATCAGACCTAGAACCCCCATTAATGAACGAAACGGGGTCATTTTCATTTTCTTGATCGGTAAGCGGTATTCACTCTTGATCAGCTCGCTCATTGGGGTACGCCAAACAAAAAGGATCACTTGAATACTCAAAATAATCATCGCCGCGATAAAGACAAAAACCGTTGAAAAAATCGATTGGGGTGAATTAAAGAAATGACTCGTTAAATTCAAGCCCATCGCTCGAATCAAAATCATAGAAAAAAATTTCGAAAAAATAATCCCCATAAAGATGCCGGTCACTAAAGAGAAAAAATTCAGTAGAAACGTTTCCCGCAGCAACAGCCAAGCCAGACGACCTTGCCGCAGCCCAAAAAGCTGGTAAACACTGATTTCTTTTTGCCGCTGACTAAGAAAAAAATGATTGGCACTCAGCATAAAAAACAAGACGACAAAGGCAACCACACTGCTGCCGAATCCTAAAACCCCTTCGATTCGGATATCTTGCTGGACCCGTTGATTCAGCAGACGATCATTCATCAAGGCGTTAAAGGAATAGAAAATCATCACGGCGGTCATCATACAAATAAAATACACCATATAATTGCGAAACTGCCGCAAAAAACTCCGCCAGCCGATTTTAAACAACATGGCGCGGACCGCCTCCAATCGTAGCCTGCATATCGATGATTTTTTCGAAAAATTCCTGACGGCTGCCTTTTTTGACGACTTCCGCAAAGAAGACACCATCGCGAATGAACAGAATCCGATTGCAGTAGCTGGCGGTAAAAGGATCGTGGGTGACCATCAAGATCGTCGTTTTTTCTTGTTGATTGATTTGCGCTAGATACCGTAACAATTCTGTTGCCGCTTTTGAATCAAGGGCTCCCGTGGGTTCATCAGCAAAAAGGACCGCCGGACGACTGATGATTGCCCGAGCTGCAGCGACCCGCTGTTTTTGCCCTACAGACAATTCTTCTGGGTAGCGATCTAACAAGTGCTCGATTCCTAACAAATTGGCCGTTTGTTCAATGCGCTCTTGGGTTTCACTCACGGGCAAACGATCAATGGCAAGGGGAAGCAAGATATTGTCTCTGGCAGTCAACGTCTCTAAAAGATTAAAGTCTTGAAAGATAAAACCGATCTGCTGACGACGAAAATCGCTGAGGGCTTTTTCCGACATTCGGGTAATGTCTTTGCCATCGATATAGATCGAGCCTAAGCTAGGTCGCATGATTGAAGACAACAGATTCATCAAGGTCGTTTTCCCAGCGCCGCTGGGCCCCATGACCCCGACAAATTCTCCTTGATCCACTGCAAAAGAAAGGTTATCTAATACTTTGGTTTGATTGAAACGAGTGCCGTAACTTTTGGTCAGATGCTTGACATCAATCATATTTTTCACATAGAACCCTCCTTTAATAAAATTCTCTCCTTATGGTAGCATACTTTTTCATTGAATACTTCTGCTTCAAAACAGAGAAAAAATAAATTTAAAAAAGTTTTTTATTCATTATGTGAAACATGGAACAACAAAATCCTTAATCTTATCAGTTTTCTCAGAAAACACCCCAATGAATATACACTATATATTGTGTATATCCAATTTAACAACCCTTATTCACCACTATATATAGTTGCTCATTTCTACAATTTGTTTTATTATATTATGGAAGATAAGGAGTGGTAGAAATGATGAACATTAAGAGAAATCCTGAGCAAGGGTTGGAAAGACAGTCCGCTTTGCGTCAGTTAAAAATCGTTAAACGTGATGGACGGCTTGTCGATTTTGATGATCAAAAAATTTATGATGCGTTAGTGAAAGCCCTAAGAAAAGTCAACGGCGAGCTTTCTCCCATCGACCACGAAAAAATCACCGAGATCGTTGACAGTGTCGATCACGAGATCGCGGAACGTTTTCGTACGAATGTAAAAATCTATGAGATCCAAAATATCGTCGAGCATATCTTGTTAGCAAAAAACGAGTATGCCTTGGCTGAAGAATATATCAACTATCGGACCCATCGTGACTTCGAGCGCAGCAAAGCCACAGACATCAACTTTACGATCAACAAATTGATGAATAAAGATCAATCGGTCGTCAATGAAAATGCCAATAAAGACAGCAATGTGTTCAATACACAACGTGATTTGACCGCTGGGATCGTAGGAAAATCGATCGGTTTGAAAATGCTCCCTCCTCACGTGGCAAATGCTCACCAAAAAGGCGACATTCATTACCATGACTTGGATTATCATCCTTACACCCCAATGACCAACTGTTGCTTGATCGATTTTAAAGGCATGCTGAATAATGGGTTTAAAATTGGGAACGCCGAAGTGGAATCGCCAAAATCGATCCAAACGGCCACCGCACAAATCTCACAAATCATTGCAAATGTAGCATCGAGTCAATATGGCGGCTGTTCTGCTGATCGAACAGATGAATTATTGGCTCCTTTTGCTGAGTTGAATTATCAAAAGCATCTAAAAGATGCCGAAGAATGGATCGAGTCACCTGAACGTCGGGAAGCTTATGCGAAGAGCAAAACGCGCAAAGATATCTACGATGCAATGCAAAGTCTAGAATACGAAATCAATACGTTATTCACCTCGAACGGACAAACGCCGTTTACTTCCCTTGGCTTTGGTTTAGGAACCAACTGGTTCGAACGGGAGATCCAACGAGCGATTCTCCAAATTCGCATCAACGGGTTAGGTAGTGAAAAGCGTACCGCTATTTTTCCAAAATTGATCTTTAGTATTCGCCGTGGCGTCAACTTGGCCCCTACCGATCCGAACTATGATATTAAAGAACTGGCTTTAGAGTGTGCCACCAAACGGATGTATCCTGATATTTTGAATTATGATAAATTGGTTGAATTGACCGGCAGCTTTAAAGTGCCGATGGGCTGTCGTTCTTTCTTGCAAGGCTGGAAAAACGAACGTGGCGAAGAAGTCAATGTCGGTCGGATGAATCTAGGCGTCGTAACATTGAATATTCCTCGGATCGCCTTAGAAGCAAATGGTGATCAAGAAAAATTCTGGACGCTGCTGGAAGATCGTCTGCAAATCGTCAAGGATGCTCTTGTCTATCGGGTGGAGCGCTGTAAAGAAGCCAGCCCTGCGAATGCGCCGATCCTTTATATGTATGGGGCTTTCGGTGAACGTTTGGATCGTAAAGACAATGTGAATGAACTATTCAAAAACAAACGTGCTACTGTTTCTCTTGGATATATCGGTTTGTATGAAGCAGCTTCGGCTTTTTATGGTGGAACATGGGAACAAGATCCAGAAGCAAAAGCCTTTACCCTAGCGATCGTGAAAGAATTGAAAGCTCATGCAGATGCTTGGGGCGATGAATATGGCTATCATTTCAGCGTATACTCGACGCCTAGTGAAAGCCTGACTGATCGTTTCTGCCGCTTGGATACCGAAAAATTCGGTGAAGTTGAAAACATTACCGACAAAGAATACTACACCAACAGCTTCCACTATGATGTGCGGAAAAATCCGACACCATTTGAAAAACTTGATTTTGAAAAAGAATATCCAAAATACTGTTCTGGCGGGTTTATTCATTACTGTGAATACCCAGTCTTGCAGCAAAATCCAAAAGCGTTAGAAGCGGTTTGGGATTACGCTTATGATCGGGTCGCCTATCTTGGAACAAATACCCCTATCGATCACTGTTATGAGTGTGGGTATGAAGGAGATTTCAATCCAACCGAACGGGGCTTCGAATGCCCGCAATGCGGCAATCATGACCCAAAAAGTTGTGACGTCGTCAAAAGAACCTGTGGGTATCTTGGAAATCCTCAAGCTCGTCCAATGGTCAATGGACGGCACAAAGAAATTTCTGCCCGGGTCAAACATTTGCAAGAATAAACGAAAAAGGAGTGCTAGAATTCTTCTACACTCCTTTTCTTGAAGACCAATCCCTGTAATTCATGATAGAAAGAAGTTTTCTTATGAGAAATCCGAAACCTAAAGAATGGCAAGCCAAAGAATATAGCCAAAATTATATTGCTGATTACAAAGCCTTCAACTTTGTTGATGGTGAAGGCATTCGAAATAGTTTATACGTGAGCGGCTGTCTCTTTGCTTGTGAAGGCTGTTTCAACAAAGCGGTCCAAAACTTTCGCTATGGTACACCTTTTACGCAAGAACTAGAGGATCGAATCATCGAAGATCTGCGGCATGATTATGTCCAAGGGCTGACCCTCCTGGGCGGCGAACCTTTCTTGAACACAACAGTCTGTCTGAAAGTCGTTGATCGGGTTCGTGCTGAATTTGGGCACAGCAAAGATATTTGGAGCTGGTCAGGCTACACCTATGAAGAATTGCTTTTGGAAACACCCGATAAATTGGAACTTTTATCCAAAATCGATATTTTAGTCGACGGTCGTTTTGAACTGAGCAAACGAAATTTAAACTTGCAGTTTCGCGGCAGCAGCAATCAACGAATCATTGATCTTGCTGCATCTCGGGAACAAGGAAAAGCGGTTATCTGGGCAAAGTGCAAAGATGCTGAAGCAAGCTACGAACAAATCAAAAAACAAATTTAAAAACTAAAAACACCGTGCATCTTGAGGTAACCCCAAAAGTTAGACCAAAAAATCGAACTTTTGGCGGTCACCTCCTCTTCCTTCAAAGATGATGCACGGTGTTTTTTATGTTATATCAACTCAGTGACCAAGCTTTTTACAGGTACTTACTTGCTTCACGAATCGTCAAAGGCGCCAGACTTGTTTGATAGCGAAGAAGAAAGTCGTGGACCCACTGAGGATTCGTCTTGGCATAATCTCGTAAGCTCCAACCAATGGCTTTGTTGATAAAGAATTCAGAACTCCCCAAATTATTGACGAGGACCTCTTCAAGCAGTGGTCGATCCATCTGTTCTTTTTGCAGCAGTTGATGGAGTATTGCCACTCGCCGCAGCCAAAGATTTTCCTCAAGACTCCAGCGAAGCATTTCAGCTTTTAACGCTGGCAGTCGGCGAACTAGTTTTCTGACAACCTCACTTAGGGCATCCACGCTATCCCACCAAGCTTTTGTTATGACTAGCTGTTCAATTTTTGCCAGATCGATGACCGCTAGAAACGGCTCCATCACCACTAAATAATCAATCGCAAGGTATTGGTGTTCCCGATAGCTGCTTTGCCAACAATGATCGATAAAATCCCAATCAACCGTTTTCGTTTGTTTTGCTGCTTTGAAGGTCGCTTTCTCCTGCTGGCGGCGCAACGGCGTAGGAATGCCTAAAAAATCAAACTGATGCCGCATGTAGGCGGCCATTTTTTCACTTCGCTCCTGATCAGCCAACCCCACCATCGTGTCATATACTTGATAGAGTGTCATTTTGCTCCTCCTCTTCTGCCTACTGCTCGTCAGATAGTTGCCATAAGGGAAGTACGATATTTTCATAGGTCAGTGGATCAAGATTTGTGACGGTGATCCCCAAAAGACGGATGCCTTTTTCCAAACCTAAAATTTCTTCCCAAATCAGACTTGCTTCGGAAAATAGCTGTTCTTTTTTATGAACATAGGTTGGCAAGGTCACTCGCTTGGTGATCGTAGAGTAATCACTGTAACGAACTTTCAACACGACCGTCTTGCCATGTTTTTGTGTGCGCTTCAGTGATCTTTCGACTTCTTCTGCGATAGCCCGTAACTGGCTCAATACTTGTTCTTCACTGGTTAATGGATTGCCGTATGTATGCTCTTTTCCAACTGATTTCCGTTCTCTCGTCACACTAACTGGGGAATCATGGATCCCTCTAACTTTCCGATACAAGGAATACCCCATTTTGCCAAATTCACGAATCAGCGTCATCTCACTCCAGCCATACAGATCAGCTCCTGTAAAAATACCTAACTCATGCATCCGCGGAACAGTTTTCTTCCCGATCCCGTGAAATTTATCAATGGGTAATTGTTGCAAAAAGGCCACTGCCTCATCTGGCATCACCACCGTCAATCCTCGTGGTTTATGATAATCCGAAGACAGTTTTGCCAAGAATTTGTTGTAACTGACTCCTGCCGAACAGGTCAGATGAGTCTCTTGCCAGATGTCTCGTTGAATCAAACGAGCGATCTTAATTGCTGAAGGACAATTGATCTTGTTGACTGTGACATCTAGATACGCTTCATCAATAGAAACTGGTTCGATGATGTCGGTGTAACGATGAAAAATTTCTCTGACTTGCTGGGACACTTCACGATACTTTTGATGATTTCCCGGTTTAAAAATCGCTTGCGGACAAAGCTCATAGGCTTTTTGCGCACTCATTGCCGAGTGGATGCCATATTGTCGTGCCAGATAATTGGCGGTCGTGACCACTCCTCGTCCGCCAGTATCACTTGGGTGACGGGCAATGACGAGGGGATGCTTGGCAAGCTCTGGATCATCCCGTTCTTCCACCGAAGCAAAAAAAGCATCCATATCAATATGAATAATTTTGCGGCTCGTATCATTTTTTAAGGGAAATTGTAGTTCCGACATCGTTGTTCACCTCACTTCTTATTATAACCGAACAGAAGTTCCCTATCAAGCAAGGAATCGAGGGAAGCACGCAAAAAGGACCAATCTTCATTGGTCCTTCCTTCTACATTCACTGCTTTTGCGGCCCTCTTCATGGTCCAAGAAGTTCTACTATAAGGCAGCTTCCCCTCGTTCATTAGTGCGAATCCGAATCGCTTCTTCCAACGGGTAGACGAATATTTTGCCGTCACCGACTTCATCTGTCCGACAGATCGATACAATCAGCTCAATCACCGCATCGACTTTTTCATCTGCTAAAACAAAACGGACATTTACTTTTGGTAAAAGAGTTGTGATCACTTCTTGGCCACGAATAAACTCTTTGAGGCCTTTTTGATTGCCGCAGCCCAGCACTTGACTGACTGTCATGCCGCTGATCAAATCAGACTGGTCCAAAGCGGCCTTTAGTTCTTCTAATTTTTCTTGGCGAATAATCGCTTCAACTTTTTTCATGACTGCTCCTCCACTCTTAAGAATCTAACCCCATAAAGGTAGGATAGGCCGTTTCGTCATGTTCGATCCGATCCATCCCCACTGCTTCTTCTTGTTGCGATACGCGAATCGGCATTACCCATTTGATCAAAGTGATAATGACAAAGGATAAGATACCTGCAAATAGAATCGTAAATACGATACTTTCGGCTTGTGCGAGAAAAAGATCAACGCCGCCATAGAGCAATCCTGACCGTCCGCCCACTGCTGGATCCGCAAAGATCCCTGTCATCAAACCACCGAAAATCCCACCTACGCCATGGCAGCCAAAGGCATCCAGCGCATCATCTAAGCCTAGACGATGTTTGATGACAGAAATAAAGAAGTAGCAAAACGGACTGACTAAAGCGCCAATGATAAAGGAAGACCAAAGCGAGACAAATCCCGCACCTGGTGTGATGGCAACTAAGCCCACGACGGCTCCAGTACACGCACCAACGATCGTCGGTTTGCCCAACACGATTTTTTCGATCAGCATCCAAGAAAGCATCGCACTGGCTGCTGCCGTATTCGTGGTCATTAGGGCGTGGATCGCTAGACCATCAGCTGCTAACGCAGAGCCAGCATTAAAGCCAAACCAGCCAAACCATAAAAGGCCAGCACCTAGTACAACAAAGGGAATATTATGAGGACGATATTCGGTTTGATGAAATTCTCGCCGCTTACCGACAACGATCGCTAAGACTAACCCACTGATACCCGAACTGATATGAACGACATTGCCTCCTGCAAAATCGATCGAGCCGATCGCATCTAAGAAACCGCCGCCCCATACCATATGTGCCATTGGAAAATACACGAGAACTAGCCAGAAGCCGATAAATAGGAAAATAGCTGAGAAACGCATTCTGCCCACGACAGATCCAGTAATGATCGCCGTTGTGATCAAGGCAAACATCATTTGAAAGGCCGCAAATAACCCTTCAGGAATCCCTTCTCCTTCTGTCATCGAGACATGATTGAAAAAGACTTTATCTAAATTCCCAATAAATGAGCCTGTGCCGCTAAAAGATAAGGTATACCCTAAAGCGACCCATAGCACAGACGCCAAGCCCATCGTACAAATCACCATCATCATGGTATTGAGGATGTTTTTGCGACGTTCCAATCCTCCGTAAAAAAATGCCAATGCTGGAGTCATAAGAAAAACCATGCCGCTACAAATTAAAATAAATGCAATATTCCCTGTGTTCATTTTTGACGCCTCCTTTTCTTTATGTTAGCTATCCTAACATCATATTTTCAAATAATCTAGATTTTTCTGAGAAAACCGTGAATTTTCTGAAAATAGCTAACTATCGATGTCAGATAACTTAACACAAGTTCGAAAAAAGACAAAAAAATACCGAGAGAATTCTCGGTATGATTACGTTTCTAATTGATGGTAAGCTTGATAAACAAGCTGTTTCTTCACTTGATTGCGTTTAGCCACTTCTTTGATGGCTTCTTTCGAAGACAAGTCTGCCTCTTCCATCAAGGCTGCCACCTGTTCAGCATAGCTTCCTTCATAAACGACTTCAGGGATTTCAGAAGCGCCTTCCACTAATAGACAGCATTCCCCTTTGATTGATTGTTGGTCGAGGTATTCAATCAATTCTGAAAAGGTCCCTCGCAAGTATTCTTCGTGGATTTTCGTCAATTCACGGCAGATAACTGCTTGACGTTCTCCCAATACCTCTTTCATCGTTTCGATCGTCGCTGCGATTCGATACGGTGACTCATAAAAAATCATCGTAGCTTTTTGGCTTGCCAATTCACTTAACGCTTGCTTTTGTTCTTTTTTCTTACGAGGTAAAAAGCCATAAAAAAGATTCGGCTGCGGTGATAAGCCAGAAGCGATCAGCGCGGTCAAACCAGCCGTAGGTCCTGGGAGCGCAATCACTGCGATTCCTTCGACCAAGCACGCCTTGACTAATTCATGACCTGGATCACTAATGGAGGGCATACCAGCATCACTGCATTGGGCAATAGTCTTGCCCATTTGCAGCTGTTCTATCAGCTGTGGCACCCGTTCTTTATAATTGTGTTCATGTAAGCTTTTTTGCGGTGTCGCAATCTCAAAATGATTCAACAATTTCTGGGTATTTCGAGTATCTTCACTTGCGATCAGGTCCGTTTCTTTTAAAATTTTGACACATCGGAACGTCATATCTTCCAAGTTACCGATCGGCGTTGGAACAAGATACAGTTTTCCAGTGTCTTGTTTATAACTTTGCTGCTTTTGCATGTACTGCTCCTTTCGAAAAAAAGACCAGCAGAAACTGATCTTTTTTCTAACGAACCGCTTCGTCTGTCAGCTATTTGCCGCTTTCACGATAGATCACTTCTAGACAAAACGCACAAGGTTCGTCATGTTCTCTGCGAGAACCGTATAAGTCATAACAAACATGAAATCCTTCTTCGTAAATCTTTTCTAAATTCATCCGTGATTTAGAAAGCTCTTGTTTGACCGATTCAGCAGGTGCATCTGCCACTTGGTTCAACTCACGAATGTGTTCACGTAAGCGTTGATTTTCCAATTCTAATGTCGTATTTTTTTCGACGATTTCTTGCAAAGACTGCTTCATTTCCGCTAGATTATTCAAGGAATTTTGCAACTCCGCTTCTAACTGATTCAATCCGTCATATATTGATCGTTTGTCCATGCTCATTATGGTCACCTACTTATTTTGTCACTAGTTCTTCATAATCATACTCGATTGGTGTTTGCCGATCATGCAAACGGACTTTGATCACTCGGCTTAACAGATCCAGCCCAACCACACGTCCTTTGCCATCTGGCGTTTCAACTTCCTTGCCGCGATCCGGCAATTCTTTTTTTGCACGCTCATACTCTTCACTTTCGTACTTAAGACAACACATCAAACGACCACATAACCCTGAAATTTTTGCAGGATTTAAGGAGAGCCCTTGATCTTTAGCCATCTTGATGGACACTGGGATAAAATCGCCTAAAAATGTTGCACAGCATAGTTTGCGACCGCAGGGTCCAACTCCGCCTAGCGCCTTTGCTTCATCCCTGACACCAATTTGGCGCAGTTCGATCCGTGTATGAAATTCACTTGCCAAGTCTTTGACCAACTCACGAAAATCAACGCGGCTTTCTGCAGTGAACGAAAAAATCAATTTTGTGCGCTCAAAGGTATATGCCACCCGAATCAGCTTCATTGGTAGCTGGTGTGCTCGGATTTTTTCTTTCCCGATTTTCAACGCTTCGTCTGCTGCTTTTTGATTGGCGGCAGCTTGCTCCAAATCTTTTTTCGTCGCTCGTCGCAGGATCGGTTTGACTGCTTGAGGCAAATCGCTCTCATTCATTTTTCTGCTTTTGGTAACCACCGTGGCAAGACATTTGGCATCTTGTGATTCCACGATGACTTGTTCATTTATGGTATAGGTCTGTTTTTTTGGTGTGTAAAAATAAATCTGGCCTACGTCATGATAACGCACTCCGACAACTTCGATCATCTCTGGTCTCCTTTTCCGGCTGCTGCGTTTTATCCATAGATGATTTTCACGGAAAATTGTTCTGCCACTCCTTGGAAAGACACATTGGCTTGCAATTTTTTTTGTGCTTGCAATGCGGCTTCAATGGCACGATTGATCTCTTTTCCCCATAAACCTTGTGCCAACAATCGATCTCGTTCCTCTTGAAAGTAAAATAACAAGAGCAAAAAGATTTCTGATTGCTGATTTTTTTCTTTTGCTAGACCCAATAACTTTTTCTGAACAAAAATAAATGCTTGCGGGTCTTTCTTCAAAAGGTAATTCACCCAACGCTTAACAGCATCCTTAGTTTCATTAAACCATTCATCCTGCGAGATTTCAACTGCTTTATGATAACTATTAGTCAAGTGGCTCAGAAGTCGACTCGTCTCTTTGGAAAGTCCTTCTTCTTGCAGCTTCTCCTGTAGTTTTTCTTTTGACAGCGGCGAAAAATGAATGATCTGACAGCGAGACTGAATCGTCGGCAAAATACGTCCTAAACTCTCGGTTTCTAAAATCGCCAAAAAGTTTCCCACCGGTTCTTCCAAAAACTTTAATAGGCTGTTGGCAGCGCTGTTGTTCATTTTGTCTGCTTGAGACAAAATAAAGATTTTCAGACGACTTTCAAAGCCGCTCTTTGAGAACTCCTCTTGCAGCTGCCGAATCTGGTCGACTTTGATCATCTGCCCATCCGGCTCGATTTGGATAACGTCAGGATGCTCTCCTTGGGCGATCCGCAGACAATTGCTGCATGTGCCGCACGGGGCTTCTTCTTGCACATTGGTACAAAAAAGGCGTTTTGCGAGCCACAGACTTAATTCGTGCTTGCCAGTCCCCTTGTCCCCTTCAAAAAGATAAGCATGAGCAATGCGCCCATGCTTGATACTTTTTTTTAGTTGGGCAAAAACAAGAGGCTGATATTCTTGTAGAAATAACTCCTCCATGAAAAGCTCCTTTTTTAATATTGATGGAATCCGTCAACCGGTAGCACGAACACAGTTGCTCCGCCGACTTCGACTTCGACTGGATAAGGAACTTGACCGTCTAAGGAAATGTCTAAAGACATCGGTGTCGAGACATATTGTTTTCTTGATTGACAGGTTTTTTTGATCAATTCTAATGCATCTTGTACCCGATCGTCTTCAATACCAATGATAAACGTACTGTTGCCAGCCTTTAAAAACCCACCCGTTGAGGACAATTTTGTAGCACGGATATTGGCATCAATAAACTCATTTGCCAAACGATTACTGTCTTTGTCTTGTACGATTGCCATAATTAATTTCATGGGACCATCTCCTTTGTGTTATCCAACCTACTCTAGATTGACTTGAAGTAAGCAGGATACGATTCAACGATTGCTGAATAGCTGGATTCAACAACTTCTTGTAACCCCATTCTAGCATCAATCTTATGAATGCGTACAGGATTTTCTTCCGCCAGCTTGAGATACGCATGACGAACCCGTTGGTGAAACTCCAATCCTTCCGAATCTAAGCGGTCATATTGATGTGCGCGGTTTTCTTGGATGCGACGCAAGCCAGTATCAGAGTCAACATCTAGATACAAGGTAAAATCAGGCGTCGTTCCTTCCGTCGCAAACTCGTTGATCCGTGCGATCTCAGGAATCCCGATGCGGCGTCCAGCTCCTTGATAGGCAAGCGAACTGTCAACAAAGCGGTCACAGATCACGATGTGTCCAGCATTCAATGCCGGCAGGACAACCTCAATCAAGTGTTGGCGGCGGGCCGCTGCATAAAGTAAGGCTTCCGTCCGCTCATCCATTTCTTCATTTCGCGGATCTAAAATAATTTTACGAATCTTTTCAGCGATTTTAACTCCGCCAGGTTCTCTTGTTTTCACGATTTTTCTTGTTGCTTCAAGCTGTAACCGAGGATACAACTCTTCGATCACACTGGTTTTTCCAGCACCATCCGGTCCTTCGATGGTTATAAACAATCCATTCACCCTAATTGCCTCCAATATCTTTATAATTCTCGGCGACCTTCTACTGCTTTTAGCAAGGTCACTTCATCCGCGTATTCAATATCGCTGCCCACAGATAAGCCATGAGCCAAACGCGTGACTTTAATACCAGCAGGCTTGATCAAACGTGACATATACATCGCCGTTGCTTCACCTTCCGTGGTCGCATTGGTCGCAATAATCACTTCTTTGACCTGATCATCATGCAGCCGCTGTATCAGCGATGCAATGTTGATATCTTCTGGACCCGTCCCTTCCATCGGGGATAGCACGCCATGCAGCACATGATAAAGTCCATGATACTCTCGGACTTTTTCTAGTGCCATGACATCTTTAGGCTCTTCAACCACTAAAATCGTTTCTTTGTCTCTTGTTGGATCACTGCAGATCTCACAAGGATCTTCTTCAGTTATATTTCCGCAAATACTGCAAAAGTGCAAATCTCGTTTGACACTAAGCAACGATTTGGCAAACTCATTGACGACTTCTTCTTTCATATCGATTGTATAAAATGCCAAACGTGTCGCGGTTTTTTGTCCGATTCCCGGCAGTTTCATGTAACTGTCGATCAATCGGGCGATCGGTTCAGGATATTGCACCGTCATTTCTCCTTTTATAGACCCGGAATGTTTCTTGTGTATTTGCCCATCGTTTGTTCCGATTCTTTTTCAATTTTCTTCAATCCGTCATTGACAGCTAAAATGATCATATCTTGCAGCATTTCCACATCGTCAGCATCAACGATCGCTTCATTGATAGTAATGTCTTGTAACGTCTTATCGCCAGTAAAGGTCGCTTTGACATAGCCATTTGTCGATTCGCCGATAAATTGTTTGCTGTTCAGCGCTTCTTGTTCTTTCATCATTTCTTTTTGCATTTTTTGCATTTGTTTCATCATGCCTTGCATATTTCCCATGCCTCGCATCATTATCAATCACTCCATTTTCATTAATTTTCTTCAATGCTGGTTAATTCACCAAATAACTCTTGCGCTTTTGTCACTAAGTCGTCATTTTCTGGTTCGACAGGAGCGGCTTCGGTCTCTTCTTGGTCTACTTCAATTTCCGAATCTGCCGCTGCTTGACCGCCGGCCAAAAACTCTTGCCGTAGTGCCGGCCAACTTTCTTTTGTGATAAAGACAGCCTGTGGGGCGTAGTCTTTGATCATGCGAGACAATTGATTATGGATCATCAATTGAAACTCTTGGTCGTTACTTGCTCGCTGGCATAAGATCTCATAGTCAAAAGCGATCACGACGCCAGATTCGCTGGCAGCTTTTGCTTCACTGGAATGCAGCATCGCTCTTTGCGTCACGGAAAGAGACATCAAAAGATCGTCCCAAACATTGCGAACGTTTGCCAAGTCTTTCTTCGTTGCACTTTTCAGTACTTGGAACACGCGTTCCTTTGGTAAACGGAACGTAGTGGTCGTCTTGGCTTTCTTCACTGGCGCAGTGGTTTCCGCAACGGCACCTGCCGGTCGATTATCCTGCAGTCGTTGCACCTCTGCCTGAAGTTTTTGCAATGCTTGACGTAACTGCGCCACTTCTTGACTATTATCAGCTGAATTGCTAGCAACAGCAGCACTTTCTGGATCATTGGCTAATTTGACCACAGCCACTTCCAAATAAATCGTAGGATTGTTCGTAAATCGTACTTCATTTTGCGTATCGTTTAAGACCGTGATCCAGTGATAGATTTTTGCTGGCGGGGTATTTTTTGCCAGCGTTTGAAACGCTTCAGTCAACTGCAGCGACTTTTCAGATAGCAGCTGCGGCGCTTGTTGATACATCAGCAAGTCTCGACAATAAACCAACAAGTTTTCCAATAAACGTCGGGCTTCTTTACCAGAGGCTAATAACTCCCGCAAGGTCGCTAACGCATCGGCAACTTCTTTTTCCCCGCAAGCTTGCATCAGACGGTCCATCATTTCATAGGACAAGCTGCCCGTCACTTCAAGAGCATCTTGGGTCGTTACGGTTCCATCACTAAAAGCGATCGCCTGGTCGGTGATACTCAAGGCATCCCGCATACCGCCTTCTGCGGCTCGCGCAATGATCTGTAAAGCTTCTGCTTCGTAATTGATCTCACTAGTAGTAAGGACCGTTTCTAAATGACCCACGATATCTTGCGTATTGATCCGTTTGAAATCAAAGCGTTGGGTTCGGGAAATGATCGTTGCTGGAATCTTATGGGGCTCTGTTGTTGCCAAAATAAAGACAACATTTTTCCGCGGTTCTTCCAATGTTTTTAGTAAAGCGTTGAATGCGCCTGTTGACAGCATGTGCACTTCATCAATGATATAAACTTTGTATTCAGCTTGGGTCGGTGCATAGTTCGCACGATCACGAATAAAGCGAATTTCTTCTACACCGTTGTTGCTTGCCGCATCGATTTCGATCACGTCTTCTTGCGTCCCTGCTGTGATTGAGCGACACACGTCGCACTCATTGCAAGGCTCACCGTTGACCTGGTTCGGACAATTGATGGCTTTGGCAAAAATTTTCGCTGCACTTGTTTTCCCGGTTCCTCGAGGACCCGTAAATAAATAGGCATGCGAGATCTGGTTTTGATCGATTGCATTTTTTAAGGTTTGGGTAATTGCTTTTTGTCCGACAACATCATCAAAACGCTGAGAACGCCAAACACGATATAATGCTTGATAAGCCATAGTTTTCCACACTCATTTCAAAATTCGCTACCTTCTATTATACGTAATATCAGCAAAAAAAACCACCGTTTGCGTGGGGGAATCTCAAAAGAAATGGAAATTTAATCCGCAATCTCCAATTTATCTCTTTTATTCAAATCCACCTTCTAAAGAACCGTTTATTGATGGATTTTGCGAAAAACTCCTCTCCAACTTTAGACTGATAACGTAAATCTCACCTCCTATGGTATAATGAATCTATGTTCATCTATTGTGATGAAAACAATTTAAAGGAGGACTGAAAATGGGTATTATCAAAGCGGCAACAAGCGCAATTGGCGGCGGATTAGCAGATCAATGGCTAGAGGTGATCGAGCCTGACAATATGAGCGATTCGACAGTAATGACAAAAGGTGTCAAAGTGCGGCGTAATGACAAACGCGGTTCCAACAGAAAAGGCACGGAAGATGTCATCACTGATGGCTCAGTGATCCATGTCTATCCGAATATGATGATGTTATTGGTTGATGGCGGGCGAATCATCGATTATACCGCCGAAGAAGGCTACTATACAGTGAAAAACGAATTAGCGCCTTCAATGTTAAACGGTTCATTGAAAGATGCGATTTCTGAAACGTTTGACCGCTTTAAGTTTGGTGGCGTTACACCGCAAAAACAACAAGTTTTTTATATCAATCTACAAGAAATCAAAGGGATTCGCTTCGGTACTTCCTCGCCTTTGAATTATTTTGACAACTTTTACAACGCAGAACTTTTCTTGCGGGCGCACGGAAACTATTCCTTACGAGTTACCGATCCAATTTTGTTCTATACGAATGCGATCCCAAAAAACAAAAGTCAAGTCGATATCAACGACATCAACGAGCAGTACTTAGCTGAATTTTTGACCGCCCTACAAACAGCGATCAACAAAATGTCCGCTGATGGCGAACGAATTTCTTACGTTCCATCTAAGAGCATGGAATTAAGCAAATATATGGGAACAGTTCTTGATGACAGCTGGCGAGAACTCCGAGGAATGGAAATCGTTTCGGTTGCCGTCGCAAGCATCTCTTATACGGATGATTCCGTAAAATTGATCAACATGCGGAACCAAGGGGCAATGTTAGGCGACCCTTCGATTCGTGAAGGCTATGTTCAAGGTTCGGTTGCTCGTGGTATGGAATCTGCCGGTAGCAATGCCGCTGGCGCTACGACTGGGTTTGTTGGCATGGGCATGGGGATGAACGCTGGTGGCGGTTATTTGAACCAAGCGTCACAAAACAACCAACAGCAGATGCAGCAGCAACAAGCACCTGCACAAAGCAACGCAGATCATTGGGACTGCCCACAATGCGGCACATCTAATACTGGTAAATTCTGCAGCAATTGCGGCACGCCTAAACCAACGAGCGATGGACCAAGTCTGAAAATGAAATGCAGCGATTGTGGTGAAGTGATCGATTTAGCCAACGGCATTCCAAAATTCTGTCCGAATTGCGGCAAACCTTTCAAAGGTGTCCCAGTAGACTAATTGAGGAGGATTGCTGATGGATGTTATCACACATAAGTGCCCCAATTGCGGGGGCGCTTTAACCTTTGATCCTGGCGATCAAAAATTTCATTGTCCATTTTGTCTGAGTATTTTTACTGAAGACGAAGTCACTGCCTTTGAAGAAAAGCAAAAAGAAGCGCAAATGGCCGCTGATTCTTCTGTAGATGCCACGGCTACCTCAGTGACGGAGCCGAGCCTTGAAGAAGAAGTGCAGCAACAAGCCAATGCACAAGCGGGACAGATGGACCTTTTCACCTGCCCCAGCTGCGGTGCTGAAATCGTGACGGATGCGACTACAGCTGCAACCTATTGCTACTTTTGCCATAACCCGGTCGTTTTATCTGGACGGCTTTCGGGAGAATTTTTGCCAAACAAAGTCCTTCCCTTTGCGATTGAAAAAGAAGAAGCAACGCAAAAGTTTTTAGAATGGGCGCAAAAGAAAAAATTCGTCCCACGGGATTTCTTCGACCAAGCACAAGTAGAGAAATTGACTGGCGTATACTTCCCTTATTGGGTCATCGATGCCGAGATGAACGGCTCCCTCTCAGGAATGGGTACCTCCTTGCGTATTTGGCGCGTTGGTGATATTGAATATACTGAACACAAACAATACGATGTCTTGCGACGAGGAAAAATCAAGGTGAATGAATTGCTCAAGCATGCGCTGTCAAAAAACGTCCAACAAAAAATGGTAACTGGCGTTCAGCCGTTTCCCCTTGAAAAAGCTGTTAATTTTCGCAGTCAGTATTTAGCCGGCTTCCAAGCAGAAAAAAGAGACATTGAATACATTGATCTTTCCGACGAAGTCAAAAACGAATTATCGGGGTATGCTGAAAACCTGCTAGCAGGTACCGTCAATGGCTATACTAGTTTTAAACGCAACAATCGATCTATCAATCTAACAAAAGAAGAAAACAATTACGTTTTGCTTCCTGTATGGCTAGTGACCTATCGAGCCGATGATGAAAACAAGAGTGCCTTTTATTATGCGATGAATGGGCAAACAGGAAAAGTCAGCGGTGTTTTACCAATCAGTTACAAACGCTTGGGAATCGTCAGTGGTGCAATTTTCGCGGCAACGACCATCCTCGCATTGATTGGAGCGTATTTCTTATGATAAAACTATCTTATTTGTTGCTTCTGCTGGTTGGCTTTTTCTTCACCACCCTGCCCGCCTTCGCAGCCGAAGAGACAGTCGCAGACCACGCTGGACTTTTTACCGAACAAGAAATCCAGAAGTTGAATGAAGAAGCAGAAGCGCTGAATGCGAAAATCAAAGGCGAAGTGTTTATTCAAACAACGAACAGCAACACGGGAGATATCGAGTTGTATACTAATCGATATCTTTCAAGACGGATCGGCAACGACAACAATGGATCCGCTTTGGTGATCGATATGTCGCAACGTAAATTTCACGTTTCGACTTCTGGAAATATGATCGATTACCTCACTGACTCACGTCTAGACAAGCTACTTGATGCGGTATTTGACCAGATGGCAGAGGGAAATTATTACCAAGCGGCATTGGTCTATCTGCAAAAAGCGGCTGGTTTTGTGGAAGCAGGTGTTCCTGCCGATCACTATCGTATCGATCGTGATACTGGAAAAATTACTTATTACAAAGTGATGACGCCACTAGAAATTGCTATTTGCTTAGCAATCGCAGCAGTGATCAGTATCGCCTTTTTCATCATTGTTAAATCCCGTTACCAATTAAAAATGGGCGGCTACAAATTTAACTATCTAGAAAAATCAAGTATTGATCTGACCCAAAAAGAAGATCGCTTAGTCAACTCCTTTGTCACAACCAGACGCATCCCCCGTCCTTCGAATAATGGCGGAGGCGGCGGTGGTGGCGGTTTTTCTGGCGGTGGCGGCGGCAGTACGACCCACTCTTCTGGTGGCGGTACTTTCGGCGGCGGCGGACGCAGTTTCTAATCGTTAAATAGTTGTTTTGAATGTAAAAAAGAGTTCCTTCAAACGGGAACTCTTTTTTTGCTGCTATTCATACCATGAATCGACAAGATCCTTTAGCTATCGTCACAATGATTTTGACCCTATCGCTGTTAAAGATATAGAGATCCTTTTGATAATTTCAAATGCACCTCATCGATTTTACTTGAGTATACTTTTTATTCAAATCATTTCCTTAAACACAGAGAAATCAATATTGCCGCCGGAGACTAATGCCACAGTTTTCTTTCCTCGAAGTAAATGATCGATCTGTCCGCTTAAAATCGCCGCTGTACTTAATGCACCAGCACCTTCTGCAATGACTTTTTCCTTCAAAGCCAAGTAATGGATCGCTTGTTCGATGTCGGATTCTTCAACTAAGACCGTTTCATCGATACGGGTCTTTAAAACATCATAGGTCAGCTCCCCTGCTAAAGCAACATCACAGCCATCGGCGATCGTTCTACTGCGACGATTGGCTACCAGCTTTTGCTGCCAGATCGATGCGATCATACCATAAACGCCATAGGATTGAACGCCGATGATTTTGACTTCTGGACGAAGTTCTTTTAAGGCTAAAGCCATCCCAGCGATCAACCCACCACCGCCGATGGGAATAATGACATTATCAACATCTGGAAGATCCTCCAACAGTTCGATCGCAATCGTTCCTTGCCCCTCCATTACTGCACGATCATCAAAGGGAGAGACAAAAACTTCGCCACTGTCTTTCATGGCGTCTACTGTCAGTTGTTTGGTTTCATCAAACGTCTCTCCTGCTAAAACGACTTGTGCGCCATAGCTTCTTGTCGCCTCTATTTTTGTTTTAGCAGCCGTTAATGGCATAAAGATTCGGACATTGATCCCCAGTAACGATCCTGCGAGAGCAACACCTTGCGCATGATTTCCTGCAGAACAGGCGATGACACCGCGAAGTTTTTCTGCATCAGTCAATGAAGCGAGCTTGTTATACGCCCCCCGCGCTTTAAAGGAGCCGGTACGCTGTAGATTTTCTAATTTCAAAAATATCGTGCCCTCTTTTTCTTTACCTAAAATATTACTTGGTGCAAGTGGTGTATGGATCATGATTGGTTTCAATCGTCGATACGCAGCAGCGATCCCCAGACTGTCCGTCAACACTTCCTCAATCACAAACGTTCCCCCTTTTTTGTTTTTTTATACTCTCATTGAAGCACAGAACTTGTAGAAAAACAAACTGGTGAACTCGTACAAGCAAAGAGCACTTCCCTATCCTTTACACGTCAATGTCACCAACTATTCTTACAGAAGAATTTTCAGAAAATAATGACATTTCTTTTCTGAAGTGCTATACTTAGAAAAATTAAAAAAGGGTGTGAACGAATGACAATCGATTGGTCAAATTTAGGGTTTTCTTATATCAAGACGCCATGGCGTTTTTTGGCAACATGGAAAGACGGTTCTTGGAATGAAGGCGAACTTACCGAGGATAATTATCTGCATATCCACGAAGGATCAACCGCTCTTCATTATGGACAGCAATGTTTTGAAGGACTAAAAGCCTACCGAAGAAAAGATGGCGGCATCAATTTGTTCCGTCCAGACGAAAATAGCAAACGGATGAATCGCAGTGCCTATCGCCTGCGCATGCCAGAGGTTCCTGAGGACTTTTTCTTAGATGCGGTAAAACAAGTAGTAAAAGCAAATCAGGAATATGTTCCACCTTATGGCAGCGGCGCCACCTTGTATATTCGTCCTCTATTGATTGGGGTCGGAGAAAACATCGGTGTCAGTCCAGCACCAGAGTATATTTTTACGGTTTTTTGTATGCCTGTCGGTCCTTACTTTAAGGGCGGATTGACACCGACCAATTTCATTGTTTCTGATTATGATCGCGCGGCACCAAATGGTACTGGCGCAGCCAAAGTTGGTGGAAATTATGCTGCGAGTTTGTTGCCTGGATACGAAGCCCATCAGCGGAAATTTTCCGACTGCATCTATCTGGATCCAGAAACGCATACCAAAATCGAAGAAGTCGGTTCTGCTAACTTTTTCGGAATCACGGCTGACAATGAATTTGTGACACCAAAATCTCCTTCTATTTTGCCAAGTATCACAAAATATTCATTGCTGCATCTAGCGCAACACTCATTAGGATTGACCCCTGTTGAAGGCGATGTTTATCTCAATGAGCTGGATCGGTTTGTCGAAGCGGGTGCCTGCGGAACAGCTGCTGTTATCTCCCCAATCGGCGGGATCCAAAACGGTGAGGATTTTCATGTGTTCTATAGTGAAACGGAAGTTGGTCCACAAACCAAAGCATTGTATGATCAATTGACCGGCATTCAATTTGGAGATATTGCGGCCCCAACAGGTTGGATCTTTGATGTCCCATTGAAATAGCCACACCCATAGACCATCATAAAACGAACGGTCCACTGTGATCGTTCGTTTTATTCTCTTTCCGCCAACCAATTCCTTTCCATCAGGAGAGAATTGATTGCCACAACTCTTTCGAATTGTTACAATCATAGCAAAGGGAGGCGTAATGATGGGTAAACGACTCGGCTATTCTTTGCTTGCAACAGCATTGTATTTGGTGGTTTCCAATATCGGTAATCTTGTTTTTGGTATCAACCGCAGCTTTAGCTGGACCACAACATTGTGGGAAGCATTTTTCTTTTTTATTTTTGTGTTCCTATTCCAACAATTACGAAAAAAATAAGCAGTGATCCTCGCTAGTAAGAAACGGGGATCGCTGCTTATTCCGGCTCTATAATTTATGGGACTGATGAATCAGAATTGATTCTTCAGCCCCATTTTCATTTTAGATATTAAAAAACATATCGTTCTCTAGTATGATTAAATCACCACAAAATAAACAAACTGAGAGGACGATATGCTATATGAATGATTCTATCAAAAAATGCTGAGAATAATAGAGAAAGATTTGATGATTACAGAGGTCTCTTACGAGACCCTTCAGAAGAAAAAGACGTTGGTCGTCGATGCTGTTCTCTCGCCTACTCCTCGAGCTTGTAGAAGTTGTGGTTCTACTGTGGTAGATGGAAACGGGAAAGCAATTATAGTGAAAAATGGGAAGAAGGAAACGATTGTCCGTTTTGAACAATGCAATCATATGCCTTTGGTTATGCGCCTAAAAAAGCAGCGCTATACCTGTAAAAACTGCCGAACCCATTGGACGGCTCAAAGTTATTTTGTCCAACCCAGACATTCAATCGCAAATCATGTGAGATATAAAATTGCTTCTTTACTGACTGAAAAAGTATCTTTATCTTTTATTGCGAAAAGCTGTCAGGTATCTTTGACCACCGTTATTCGTACATTGAAAGAGTTTAAAAGCTATTTGGCAAAACAATCTAAGAAGATTCTCCCAAGAGTATTGATGGTTGATGAATTTCGTTCGCATGCTTCCATAGAAGATAAAATGAGCTTTATTTGCGCAGATGGCGAAACAGGAAAATTAATAGATGTTTTGCCTACGCGTAAATTACCCCGATTAACAAGCTATTTCTCAGGTTGTACCAATCCGGAAGAAGTAGAATTCTTGGTGACAGACATGAACGCCGCCTACTTCCAGCTCACCAAACGTGTTCTGCCAAATGCGAAAGTAGTGATTGATCGGTTTCATATTGTCAAACACATGAATCAAGCGTTCAATGAGTTGCGTATCCGTGAAATGAATGAACTTCGTAAAGCAGGACAGAAAAGCCAAGCAGAAAAACTGAAAAAGAACTGGCGCTTTTTGCTAAAAAATCGTGCAAACATCAACCATTATGAATACAAAACATGGAAAAGTTTCCGAGCGCCAAAATACCCATTTCTTACTGAAGCAATGATGATTGATCGATTGCTTGAGTTTTCTGCGCCCCTAAAGGAGGCGTATCCCTTTTTTCATGAATTAGTTGAAGCCTTTCGAGACAAAGACCCTGACTTATTTTTCTCCTTATTGGCAGAACTTCCCGAAACGTTAGATGACGGCTTTCGAGAAAAGCTTCAAAACCTTCTGACCTATGAAGAAGGCATCACCAACGCAATGATCTATCCTTATTCCAATGGAAAAATAGAAGCGAAGAATACCCACATAAAGACAATGAAACGAGTATCCTACGGATTTAAATCATTCGAGAACATGAGAATTAGAATCTTTTTGATCAATCAATTAATCAATGTAAGATAACAAAAAAATCTGAGCCAGAATGTGGTTCATTCTGACCCAGATTTGATTTTACACAACTCATCAGTCCTTATTGACAAAGAGCCCTTATTCCTTTTGCAGGAATTTCATTTACAAAAAAAAGCGCCAAATCCCTTCATACAAAAGGATTTGACACTAAGAAAAATTATTTAACCGTTACTGAAGCGCCAACTTCTTCTAAAGCTGCTTTCAATGCTTCAGCTTCGTCTTTAGAGATGCCTTCTTTAACTGCTGACGGAGCTCCGTCAACGACTGCTTTCGCTTCTTTCAAGCCTAAGCCAGTTGCTTCACGAACTGCTTTGATAACTTTAACTTTTTGATCGCCAGCTGCAGTCAATTCTACAGTGAATTCAGTTTGTTCTTCAGCAGCACCAGCATCGCCAGCTCCACCAGCTACAGCTACAGGAGCTGCAGCAGATACGCCAAATTCTTCTTCGATAGCTTTAATTAAATCGTTTAATTCTAAGATTGTCGCGCCTTTTAGCTCTTCGACAATGTTTTCAATGTTCAATGCCATTTTGTTTTCCTCCATTTAAGTAAGTAGTTTAGTTTTTTAATACTGAAAAATCATGCGGCAATTATGCTGCATCTTCTTCTTTTTCTGCCACTGCTTTGACAGCGTAAGCCACGTTGCGGATAGGTGCTTGTAGCACAGATAGCAACATAGAAAGAAGTCCTTCGCGGTTTGGCAATTTCGCCAATGCAGTAATTTCTTCCAATGAAGAAACTTTGCCTTCGATGATACCGCCTTTGATTTCTAAAGCTTTTGCGTCTTTTGCGAAATCGTTAATGATTTTTGCAGGTGCAACAACGTCTTCGTTACTGAATGCTACGGCAGTAGGACCAGTGAATACTTCACCTAAACCTTCTAGACCAGCTTTTTCAGCAGCACGAGAAAGAATTGAGTTTTTGATAACTTTCATCTCAACGTTTGCATCACGCAATTGTTTACGTAAGCGAGTTACTTCATCAACAGTTAGTCCACGGTAGTCAACAACGACTACAGATGCGGCTGCAGAGAATTTTGCACTCACTTCATCAACGATCGCGGATTTTTTAGCGATAGCTGCTTCACTCATTTATATTTCACCTCCTGATTTTGATGGAAGAGTTTCTTCGAAACAAACGGTTCCTTTGTCCTAAAAAGGACAATAAAAAAACTCTATGCCACCGTAGACATAGAGGGACTATTGAAGATTCTCAATAAACGTCCTCGGTAGGAAATTAAGGCAAATGCCACCTACTGTCTTCGGTACAGTTAAACTTTTAACCTTGACTACCTTACCATAGATAAGGTAGTCAAGTCAATAAAAGTTTTGAATTTTTGTATTAAATTAGAAAGAAGCTTGTTCTACATGGATCCCAGGACCAAATGTTGTTGTAACTGAGATATTTTTCATGTATTGACCTTTTGCTGCTGAAGGTTTAGCTTTCAACAATGTTTCATGGATTGTTTTGAAGTTTTCGATCAATTTGTCATCTTCAAATGAAACTTTTCCGATTGGTACGTGGATGTTTCCAGCTTTGTCAACACGGTAAGTTACTTTACCAGCTTTTACTTCGTTAACTGCTTTTGTTACGTCCATTGTTACTGTACCAGTTTTAGGGTTAGGCATCAAACCTTTAGGGCCTAATACACGACCTAATTTACCAACAGTAGCCATCATGTCAGGCGTTGCAACAACAACGTCAAAATCGAACCAGCCACCTTGGATTTTTTGAACCATATCGTCGTCACCAACGAAATCAGCACCAGCTGCTTCTGCTTCTTTGGCTTTATCGCCTTTAGCAAAAACTAAAACTGTTTGTGTTTTACCAGTACCGTTTGGTAATACAACCGCGCCACGGATTTGTTGATCCGCTTTTTTAGGGTCTACGTTTAATTTGTAAGCAACTTCAACCGTTGCGTCGAATTTTGCAATATTTGTTTCTTTTGCCAAAGCTACTGCTTCTTCAACTGAATAAGCTTTTGTAGCATCAACTTTTTTCAATGCTTCTTGCATTTTTTTGCTTTTTTTAGCCATTTTGTTTCCTCCTTGATGTGGTTATAACGGTAGAACCTCCCACGTGTCCCATATTTTTCAATATGAAGCCGACTGAGAAGCTACTTCCTTAGGGCTGTAATTATTCTACAGTGATCCCCATGCTTCGTGCAGTTCCTTCAACCATGCGCATTGCTGCTTCAACGTCAGCTGCGTTTAGGTCTTCCATTTTCAATTCAGCGATTTCTTTTACTTGATCGCGTGAAACTTTTGCAACTTTTGTTTTGTTTGGTTCGCCTGAACCTTTTTCAACGTTTGCTGCTTTTTTCAACAATACTGCTGCTGGTGGTGTTTTTGTAACGAAAGTAAATGAACGGTCTTCGTATACAGAGATCACTACTGGAATGATCAAACCTGCTTGATCAGCTGTACGAGCATTGAATTCTTTAGTGAATCCCATGATGTTGATACCCGCTTGACCTAGCGCAGGACCTACCGGCGGAGCTGGTGTTGCTTTACCTGCAGGAATTTGCAATTTAACGATTTTTTCTACTTTTTTTGCCACGAGACATACCTCCTTGAGTCCGTGATGTGGTTAATTGGAGATCCAAATTTCTCCTCCCACTTTGGTGATTCATGTGCACACACAAAAAACGTGTGACGAAAGCACACTGGAATATTATAGCATCTTTAAGGAATAATTCAAGGTTTTTCAGCTGATTTTTTTTGAAAAAATACTCACCAGCACTTTTCGTCATTCCTTCGATAAAAAAATAAATAAAAATCCCTTGCTTTTGGTCTGCTTTTTTCATTCTCTCATTTTTTTATGCTACACTACTACTGGAATTCTTCCCTATTCGTTTACTACTATCGAGGTGAAAAAAATGGAACAATTAAAATACCGCAGTGTATTTGATATAATCGGTCCTATCATGGTGGGTCCCAGCAGTTCTCATACAGCCGGTGCGGCTCGGATCGGAAAAATCGTTCGCAGTATTTTTGGTGAACAGCCAGACAGTGTTGATATCCTTTTGTATGAATCGTTTGCCAAAACCTATCGCGGTCATGGAACCGATATTGCGTTAGTAGGCGGTCTTTTAGGCATGGAGCCAGATGATGCTCGCCTAGCAGACTCTTTAAAAATCGCTTATGAGAAAGGGATCGAAGTCCTATTCGTTCCTAAAAAAGAAAAAGCGGAACATCCAAATATGGTCAAGATGATTTTGACAAAAGGTAGCCACAAACTTTCTGTCACTGGTATCTCGATCGGTGGTGGTAATATTCAAATCTCAGAGCTTAACGGCTTCAAAATTTCTCTGACGCTGGGTACGCCAACTTATGTGATCGTTCATCAAGATGTTCCAGGAATGATTGCAAAAGTAACCAATTTACTATCAGAGGCTCAAATCAATATCGGTACGATGACCGTAACAAGAGAAGCTGTCGGTGATAAAGCAATCATGATCATCGAAGTCGATCAGCGCAATGATCAGCTGGCGCAACAAATCAAAGTTTTGCCACACGTTTACAGCGCTGCGTATTTTGATTAAAGGAGAAAAGGCACATGTTCTATACAATAGAAGAATTAGTAACAGAGAGTAAAAATTATCCTTCCGTTGCAGAGATGATGATTGCGATCGAAGCTGAAAATACTGGCCGTAGTCGCGAACAGATCCTTGCAATCATGGAAAAGAATTTAGTTGTTATGGAACAATCAGTCGCTGAAGGTGTCGCTGGTGTAAAATCGGTGACGGGATTGACCGGCGGCGATGCGACACGCATGAACGACTACCTTGCTGCCGGTGATTTTTTAAGCGGAGAAACCATTCTACAAGCGGTCCAAAATGCCATTGCAGTCAACGAAGTCAATGCGAAAATGGGCTTGATCTGTGCAACACCGACCGCCGGTAGTGCGGGTGTTGTTTCTGGTGTCTTGATGGCCGTACGTGAACGTTTGGCACTGACTCGAGCGCAACAAGTCGACTTTTTGTTTACAGCCGGAGCCTTTGGTCTAGTGATTGCCAACAATGCCTCGATTTCTGGAGCCGAAGGCGGTTGTCAAGCGGAGATCGGTTCTGCTAGCGCAATGGCAGCGGCAGCTTTGGTTTGTGCAAAAGGTGGCACCCCTCACCAAGCGGCTCAAGCGGTGGCGATCACCCTCAAAAATATGATGGGCTTGATTTGTGACCCTGTCGCGGGCTTAGTCGAAGTCCCATGCGTGAAGCGCAATGCCCTGGGATCTTCCCAAGCTTTTATCTCTGCCGACATGGCACTGGCAGGAATCGAAAGTGTTATCCCACCTGATGAAGTGGTCTTAGCGATGTATCAAGTCGGTCGCCAAATGCCTAGCATTTTCAAGGAAACGGCTGAAGGCGGTCTAGCCATGACACCGACTGCCCAACGCTTGCAGGCAGAAATCTTAGAAGCCAATCGTTGATTTTTTTAGAAACGAACACGAATAAAAACCAACCAAGAACAACCAATCGTTGCTTGTTCTTGGTTGGTTTTCATTTTCCCATGATTTCCAGCGACGAAAAGACAAGTAATCCACACTTGTTAAACAAGTAACAAACGACATTGGCGGTTTTTCTACTCCCACTCGCCTACTCCATAGTGTTTCTTTTGGGCAACGGGTTTTAATACCTTCACAGGCTCGGAAAATTTAGGTTTCCCTTCTGTTTGATCCAACGTGACCAATGGCTGCTCGCTTTCTTGTGCTTTCAAGTCCATTTGTGGTTTTTCTTCCTGGGTAGCTTGTGCCTGATCGGCTGATTTTTGCCAGAGCTGTTTGCTGAGATCCAATAAGGGAATGATCATCATGGCGACGAGCCCGCCAGAAAAACCATTGTTATACAGATTCAAACCTCCATGTAAGAAATCAATATTCAGTACCATTGAGGCGTGGACAAAACCGACCACCAAGCCGCCTTTCCAGCCATAAGCATTTGTTACTGCACAGAGCATCATCGCAAAAATCGCTGACGTGACTGTAACCGTCTCGTTGATGGTGTATACGCTCAATAGATTGGCGATCGTCACCCCTGCCAATAAAGGCAGCGAGTTAAACACATGAGAGCCACAAGCAGAAAAGCCGATGACACAAAAGATCGCACCGATAACTGGTCCATTTAAAACCGCTCCAATACTGACAACGTAAGCCACTAACAAGAATGTCATTAACCCCATATTGATCATCGTATTATAAACACCAGTATCCCTTAAAATATCTCGCTCGATTTTGCCACTATGCGACCAAATCGCTCGCATATTCAATCGTTTTTTCTTGATCGCCATCAACAAGCCATAGCCGACGAATACCCCTCCTAAAACCAGCATCATAAAAATCAATCGAGGTTGCTGCTCTTGAGATACTAATGTTCTTAGCTCGATCGTCAAGCCAAACATTCGGCAGATGGCAGCGACCAGTGTACATAGCATCCCTGAAGTAAATCCCGCACTGTATAGACTGACGCTTTGAAACAGCGCTTGAAAGTATAAGGCCATAGGAACCATCAAAAAACCGGTGAAGAGCCCAATGCCATACCCCATCACTAGACTAAAGTATGGTGGTAAGGAATCATTGAAAGCAAAATAGCTGACGATTGGGGAAACTGATGACCCATAGAGGGCGATCAACAGAAATTTTTTCAATGGTTCGTTCATAAAATACGAATACAGTCGAACGCCTAAAAATATTGGGATAAAATTCAGGAGATTTTTCCCAAAAAAGCCATAGCCAGTCACCATGAAGATCGCAGAGACTGCCCCGCCCGTGATCGGTACCCGATAGTGATAGCAAATCGAGATCGCTACAAAGGTCATCAGACTGCTATTTAACAAAGCCGTTCCTACCGAGGTCATGGCAATATAATCGGTGACTAAATGACTTTCCGAAAACAAAATCAACTTGAGCTCTTCGATTGCCACCATTGGATCAAAAAACAACATAGCAAAGAAAAATAGCAGCAAATTGAAAAGAAATAACAAGCTATATCCATTATGTACAGAGATCATCCCTTTACCATGGGGATGAAAATCATTGTGAAACTTTACTCTAAAAAAAGTGACTAGTTTTGACATAGGACCCCTTCCTCTTATAAAGCGCTTACTGATTTTGAGAAAAAAAGTGGGCCAACGAATTGGTCCACTTTATTCTCATTACTGTTATTTTACCGTAAAAGAGTCATTCTTGCTAGTGAATCCAGTAGTTAAATCTTATCTACTTGCTCAAAATCAAGTTCTGTACTCGTTTCACGACCGAACATATCGATGTTCACTTTTAGTTTTTGTTTTTCTTCATCGATTTCTGCTACTTGTCCTTCTAGACCAGAAAACGCACCTTCGATGATTTTGACGGTTTCGCCAATTTCTACTTCCAGTTCAACTGTCCGAGTGCTCATACCGATCGAACGTAAAATTGAATTGATTTCTTCTTGTAATAAAGGCGCTGGCTTGCTTCCTGCACCATGGGAACCAACGAAACCTGTTACCCCAGGAGTATTACGTACAACGTACCAAGATTCATCCGTCATGACCATTTCAACTAATACATAGCCAGGAAATGTTTTATGAACGATTTCTTTGGTTTTGCCGTTTTTTTCTTCTGTTTCTACTTCTTCGGGAACGACGACACGGAAAATATAATCACCCATACCCATGCTTTGTGCACGTGACTCTAGGTTCGCTTTTACTTTGTTTTCATAACCAGAATACGTATGCAGTACATACCAATTTTTTTCAAAAGATTCCATTTTTTTCGGACTCCCCATCTTTTTGTAAAATAAAAAAACCTCAGCTGCACCGAAGTTTTTCCTCAAAGCGATTATAGCATGATTTGCGATAAATGACTAGCGCTATCAGTAAGAAGTCTTACTTTAGGATCCAATTGAAGACTGTTTGAATCAGTGTGTCCATCACAAAGAACATCAATGCAAAAATAATGGTTGTTTGAATCACCACAAAGGTATCTTTACGTAATTGCTTTTTTGATGGCCAAGAAACGTTTTTCATTTCTTCAACAACATTTTTCAAAAATTTCATTTGATTCCCTCCTTACTTCGTTTCACGATGCAACGTATATTGATTACAATACTTGCAAAATTTGTTGATTTCAAGGCGTTCGCCTTTTTTACCTTCACTGACTGATTTTGAATAGTTGCGGGATCCGCAGACAGAACAAGCCAAAGCAGCTTTTTTTGTTGCCATCTTAGTGTCCTCCCCCTTTTTATAAAGTTTTCCAACACTAAAAATACCATTTATTTAAGAATGTGTCAATTTTTGATTTTCTGTCGTAAAAATATAGTTTCTTCTAATTTTGTGGTATGATAATGGTGTTAAATGGGTATTTGGGAGGGAAAATTATGTTATTAAAAACAATGGTTTACAAAAAACGCGATTTAACAACGGTAAAAGAAACAGCTACTTTAGAAGAAGCGCTGGCAATTTTGGAAGAATCTGGTTATCGTTGTGTGCCTATCCTAGATGAATCAGGCAAGATTTTCAGAGGAAATATTTATAAAATGCACATTTATCGCCACAAAGCAAACGGCGGCGACATGACTTTGCCAGTCACTTATCTACTAAAAAATGCGACCAAATTTATTTATGTCAATTCTTCTTTCTTTAACGTTTTCTTTACGATCAAAGAATTGCCTTATATTGCTGTATTAGATGAAAACAATCAATTTTATGGCATCTTGACACACAGTTCTTTGTTGAACATGTTGTCACAGTCATGGAGTGTTGAGCAAGGAAGCTATGTGTTGACGATCGCATCAACTGGTCAACAAGGCGACTTAGCAGTCATCGCAAAAATAATCGCAAAATACAGCAGTATTGCCAGCTGTATCACATTGGATATCGGTAAAGATGAATTTATCCGTCGTACGATGATCACTTTACCAGCGAACACATCAAAAGAATTATGCGACAAGATCGTTTCTCAACTGGAAGCAAAAAATTTCAAAGTTGTGGAGATCGAAGACCTAAAAGCAGAATAAAATAAAAGATCATTCCTAAAAAAGAAAGGAATGATCTTTTTTCTTGTTTTTTGAGAACCATCAAAGCAAAAAACAAGATTTTTTTTAAACGCGCTTATCGAAACGAACGGCACGATTGATGATATACATCACAGGTGCAGTGATCGTCATCACGATAAATTCACTCAATGCCGTTGTTGCAAAGGTTGGCCAGAAAGGTAATGCTAAGGTGATGTTTAGCATAATCGCAATCAGGAACATGCTTAATGAAAAAACAATTGTATTAAATGCGAGTCTTAAGAAAACATTTGGAATCTTCTTATGTACCAAGGCAGTTGCTCCTAAGGCTAAAAAGCTTCCGAAACCGCCGAATACGACATCCAAGATCCCCATTCCAAAGAACAAGTTATACACAACGACCCCACCGACGACACCCCACATCAATTTTCTGTTGAAAACGACTAAGTGATTCAACCCTTCAGATATTCTGAATTGAATCGCTCCTGAGGCGACTGGTGCGACCAGAACCGTTACAGCAACATAAAGTGCCATAATGATCCCATTGGCTGCGACGACACTCAAACGTTGATTGGTTAGATTTGTTGATTTTTCCATTTGATCCCTACTTTCTCCGAGTTTTGATTACGCGGGATGGTTGATGAACCGCGGTGCACTTCGCACAAGTACTTATTATACACATTAATAGCCATATATCAATGTTAAACCAGCCAAATCCTTTTCTAAATCACCTTAAAAGCTTTTTCTAAGTCAAGTTTCTCACCGATTGCCATTCATTCAGTGCTTCTTTATTCTACTTAAACAAGCTAGTCACGGCTCATGGGGTAGCTTTTCTTTTTGGCTTCCAATAAAAGCATACTTTTGGAAAGCAAACTCAATGAGAAATACTCTTGCAAAGCCTACACTTACTAATAAAAAAGTACCGCTAATCATGCTGATCTTTCAAATAGCAAAACTTAAAAAAGAAGGGAGAGAAGCACTTGTAATCGATGTCGCAAATCACGTGATGGATAATCATATTTTTTTACTTTAACGAGGTACGCAATAAATATGTTACAATATAATCAAATAAACAAAAACAAAAGGATGAAAAGGTGTAATAATGAAAAAAATAGCGATAAAATTAATAACTCTCCTTCTGATGGTCATAGCTGTTGGTTGTGGAAATGGTAATGGTAATGAAAATATCACAAAAGAAGACTTACAAAAAAATGACTGGCTTATTGAGATAGATGATGATGATGGTGAGTATGCAGTGATGACAGCCACATTTAGTGAAACGAATCTTACTATTGGTACCGATAATAGCTCGCTACAATCAGAAGAAGATGATGAACTGGAAGAGCTTGGAGTAGCTTTTGATGGGGTAATCTGGGAAGAATTCGAGTATACCTACAACTATACCCTTGAAGACAATCAGCTAGTGATGCAAGATCCAGAATATGAAACTGAGATGTCCTACTTCTTCCTTGAAAGAGATGGTAAAAATATTATTTTTACATTTATTGAAGGAATGAACGATGAAGATGGTAGCTTTGTGCTGAAACCTCGCTAAAAAAAGGATCAGCCTATAAAGCGGGCAGCCAGTAAACTTACTTTGTGAATCCTCATATCTAGCAAAAAATACTATGGAATAAAAAACTCCTTTCCCGCTGAGGGGAAGGAATTGTTTATAGTGATCGAACCAGTTTCAAGTGCCCGATTGTGTACACATTGACTGAGTCCTTCTCTATTTAGTTGGTCGAAAGCCCGCTTTGTAAGCTTCCACCTCTGTCTTGAACATACGAATCGGACTGGTCGTTTTCTTATAGTATTGACTACCCGGTAGGTGATAAATCTTTTGTTTTGACCCTTTGATCAACCCTTTGCCCCGTTTATCTACATATTTTTTCAGTCCATCTCGAAAGCCATTATTCGTCGTTCCAGGTGCTTTCCCACCTTTTTTTACCAGCTTAATCTGAATTGCTTCCAATTGAAAGCCAAAGCCAGAAGTTCCTGAGGACTGCCCGTTTTTTGCCCAACTCATCCAGCCAAATTGCTGTGCATAGGATAAAACTAGCTTTTCGACTACTGGTAGAATTTACCTCTCAACGCACGATGAAAGAATCGTTGTTCATTTTTCTGAAAATCTAAAATATGAGTGCTTGCGATATGGTATAATCTATTTCGTTGAAATTTGTTTTGAGAGGATGGCATGATTGAAATTATTTGGATTGACCTTTGGTTTAAGAAATGTAAAAACCGGCATTAGTGTATTTCTGTGTATTTTGATTAGTTTTCTTTTGAATCGTGAAACGTATGTTGTATCGACGATCACAGCTGTTTTCACACTACGAGAAGACCATGAAAACACCATCAAATACGGGAAACATCGGATTGCTGGCAACAGCTTTGGCGCAATCGCTTCCGTGTTTTGTATTGCGATATTTAACTTTTTCGGATATTCGTCCGTTATACAAATCATTGCGATCCCTTTTGTGATCATGTTGATGATCGCTTTATTGGTCAAATTTGATTATTCTGAGGGAACGGTTGGCGCCTGTGCCACGCTATTGACGATTTTGTTTATGATTCCTCAAACTGAATCATACTTGTATGCCTTTAATCGTATTATTGACAGCTTCATAGGCATGACGATCGCCATACTGGTGAATCGCTTTTTCCCATTCCCAAATAAACGCACTGCACAAAAGAAGGCAACACCGAGTCAGAGCGATTCGGTTTGAAACAAAGCAGAAAAAGAACCCCATCTCAAAACGGCATTGAGATGGGGTTTTAAAAATGGATCAGTTACTGAAAAATACTTGTTGGTCTTCAACTAATGGATAAGAGATCGGTACATCCCCTTCCAAATCTTCTTTATTCATATCGACTGCAACGATTTGACTATTTTCATACGTACGATAGTAATAGATCCCTTTGTCTGTATTGCAGCAAGAAGTATAAATCGTGTATTCATAGTTTTCGTTTCCAGTATCACATAGTCCCTTTTGCTGTTCGACAGAACCTAGAATATGGAAAAACTGACTAATGCTTTCGGATTCAGATTCTCCAGAAACGGAATTCATTCGGGTAAATGCCGCTTTGACAAAACGAGACATCGAAGAAAGATCTCCTGGCAGACCTAAGCCCCCCATTCCACGACTATACTCATCAAAATCCAGCTTGTCAGAAAAATGCGTTTCTGGTGTTTTCGATGATAACACACGGTAGTTATTCAAATTGAATAACTGGTAGTCAAATGGCGGATTATTCGTTAAGACCCCTACCGGATTTTCATGAATATGAAGACCATCACTCATACTCTCAACAACGATGGCACTCTTTTTATCAGCAATCATCCAATGCAATGGCGATAATGGTAGTTCTTCACTAAAATTGATCTTTACCAGATTAACCTTTGCCAACAGGGCTTTTGCCTCTTCCACGGTAGCGCATTGTCCTAGTAACCATGGGATGAATTCAAAAGGTGTGACGTTTTCTTTCCCTTCTTGAAACTCATTGTATACAGCATTTTCTGGAAAATTCAAACCAGCGATACCTAAGCCTTTTTCGTTGACCGCATCATAATAGAGTGGGTATTCAGCGACTCCAGCAGCAATCCCGATCATCGCATAATGGTGATCTATTTCACTTACTTTGCGAAATTTCAATTGGTAATTTCTCGGAGTAATGGTCACCACTTCTTTATAAGAAACATCGTAATCAAAATTTCTGCCAAAATAATGATCCTTCGTTACATACGTTAGCGCAGTACACATCCTAATTCCTCCTAAAATAAGTTTTTACACCTTTAATTTACTCCTATCGCATTTTTTTAACAAGTAAAACGGAAGAAATATTAATAAAAAGATAATTAGACAGTTTATAATTATTTTAATATGAACTAAAATTTAAAAAAAATTTCAGCTTAAATGCCTGCCTTCTCACAGCTTGCTCACTTCGGGAACACTTGGACGACAGCTTCCGAGTTTGATGCGAAAAGAGGAAGTTGCTATTATTTTTACCTTTCCTTTAGAAAGTTTAAAATTTTCTAAAAAGCACGAAGCAAACATTGTAAGCGATTGCTGAAATAGGAAAACCTGCTATACTGTAAGTGTAAGGAGCAAGGATTCCCAGTAAAGCAGACGAAGCAGGTTCTGCAAGAAAAGAATTGTTGTCAACTTAGAATAAAAGACAAAGGATGTGGGAATTTGAGTTACTCCTTACTAATTGAATAGGATTCGGCGATGGGCATCGTTACCTGAGGATCAAAGTGGACATAAGAACCTTTGAGAACCTAGAAAGCACAATCGTCGAATCTATTTTTTTGCTCTTTTTTTCAGGCATCGTCCCCCCTCCTTCTGTCGAAACATGCTATAATTAATCGCATTGAACGAAAAAACGATATGGAGCTATTCATAAAATGAACTATTATTATCACTTCCTCGTGAACCCTGCCTCAGGCAGTGGACGAGGAAAAAAAGCGGTGGAACGTGTGCAAAAAATTGTAAAAAAACATCGTTTCCCCCATCAAGTCTATTTAACAAAGTCTCCAGGTGATGAACGAACGATCACACGAAAACTCTTAAAAGAACGCCTCATTCCTTGGGATGAGGTCTATTTAGAAAACGGCGAGATGCTTTATCCATTATTGGTGGTTATCGGCGGTGATGGAACGTTGCACCAAGTAGTATCAGAGTTACAACTTGAACAACAACAAATCCCCGTTGCCTATATCCCTGCTGGTTCAGGAAATGATTTTGCTCGGAGTATCGAGTTGCCGCGGGAACCAGAAAAAGCATTTTGGAAAATTGCTGGTACTACTAAGCCTCAAGAATTGACCATTATCCGTTATGAGGAGCAGATCCAAGAAGAAAATGGCATTGCTCTTAATAATGTAGGAATTGGTCTTGATGCGGCAATCGTCTATACCACCAATCACTCTGTGGCAAAAAGCAATCTAAATAAGTTTAATCTTGGCTCCTTTTCCTATATCGCTGCGATTATTCGGGTTTTGTTTCGCCAAAAAGGCTTCCCGATCTTAGTTGAGTGCAATGGGCAGCAGTTCAGTTACAAAAAAGCTTTTTTATGTACCACGACCAATCATCCTTACTTTGGCGGCGGTGTGGCGATTGCCCCAACTGCTTCAGTCAAAGAGAAAAAGTTTGATTTCGTTCTTGTCGAACGTGTGTCGATTTTTAAGATTTTTTGGCTGATCGGCTTACTGATGCAAAAGAAACACATGAATTCACGTTACTTTCACCATCTTTCCACTTCGAAGCTGAGAATCATCTCCACCGTTCCTCAACATGGACAAGAAGATGGCGAGGAAATGGGGCAACGCCCCTTTGATATTACCTTTACCACGGCTTCACAATTATTCTGGTGCCCATAAAAAAACGATACAAATCGCTGCTGATTTGTATCGTTTTTCTATACGTTCGATCATTAATTTTTCGCCGAGTGGTATTGCCAACGACGGCTTCCTTCTCTTCCCAAAATAAATTGGAGCATTGAAAACACGGCAGCAAAAGCGACTAGTACGAAGCCATTGAACCAAAAGGATTCTGTGAACGCTTGATTATAAGTGAGGGTTTCACTGATCAATGTATTGTTTTGTACAAACCAATAGGTTGGCGTAAACGCTGCAATTTTATTGACGATATCTGGCAGGAAATTCGCGGATACAAAGACGCCACCGACAAAACAACTTCCTGTTATGAAGATATTGCTGATCCCACCGATCGCTTCTGAGTTTTTCACCAGGGAAGTAACACAAGCTGAAAAGCTGATAACTGGCAATAAAAACAAGAACGTATTCAAAATGTGGTACCAGGCTGCTGTATCCCAAGACGTGCGAATCACTAATAGCACCATCAGTAGTAGAAAGCCGAAGGTCAAGAGTAGCGAGTAGCTGATCAAACTTAGAAGGATTTTCCGCTGCAATACACGCTTCGGAAGTGGTGCACTCTGGTTTCGTTTGCTGATTTCTTTGCGATTGAATGCCAAGTTGATCACACCAAACCCGCTAAATACCGAGAGAAAGAGCCCATAAGACAATAAGTTAAAGGTCATGCCAGTCAACAGTTTTTTCATTCGCTGCCCATACTCTGCACTCAGCTTCACATCCCCTGTGACCGCTAGTGCAGATTGCGCTTGTTCTATCGCCGCTGCGACGGTTTTGCCTTCCTCCTGAAACAAAAGGACTGTTTGTAAAAAAGTGTTCACTTGCTGAGTGACGACTGTTTTAGAAAAGGCATCGGGTCGACTTTGAATCTCGATCGTCGGCATCTTGCCTGCCTCAACTTGATAAGTGAAATCTGCTGGCACATGCAAGACGATGTTTACACGATTAAAATAAAGCGCATCATCAATTTCTTTTTGCGAGGTGCCATCCAAAGTGACCAAGGTTTGCTTTTCTTTTAAATAGGCTCGAAGACCATCCACGACAGGCGACTCCTCCTCACTGATCAAAGCAATTTTTGCCTCTTGCAAAGAGGTGTTTTCGACATCGATGCTTTGTGCATAAAAGAATGTGACAACAACAGTGATCAATACCCCAATCAGTAAGTTCGACTTATTTGCTTTAAGCAAAGTCCAAATCGTTTTATAAAGCGTCATAGCGCACCCCTCTTTCGATCCAAGCATTCCCGATGGCAAATAGGACGATAAAGCCAGTCAGCCATAGAAGATTGGTATAAAAGCTAGTCAAATCTGTATAGTAGTACAATTGATAAAGGCTTTCACTGATCAAATTGACGAGATTCACTTGCCCCAACAGTGGCACATGAAGATCAAGCCAATACTTGATTTGTTCCGAGCCCATCATCCCGGCAAAAAAGCTCATTGCCATCGTCACGGAGACCAAAATACCATCCTTTTGTACCAAATTCATTTTTGGTGTCAGATTCCCAATCAATGTCCCTAGCAAAATCGCACACAATGATCCTAATGCGGCAACCAGCAGTAACCACTGCCAACGTTGTCCGAAGTCTACTTGATAGACAAAACGAAAGACGGCTAAGATAAGATAGATTTCGACTAACACAATCGTAAAACTTGCCGCTAAATTCGCACTTGAAACCAATGTCCGTTTCCTTGGTATCAAGGAAAGCCGAATACCATTCGCGGATTGATTGGCTTGCTGATCCTGGACATTGCGGACACCCCACATCGTCCCGTAGAGGATCGCCATCCCGATCAACGTAAAGAAATAGAAACTTTTGAAACTCATGTCACGATCAGCATTCACTTCTTGAAAAGTCGCTTCCTGCTCAAAAGTCGATAGAATTGGTGCCAGATCAAGGCTCTCAAGTTCTGCCGCTTTACTAGCAATGATTGCTGTGCGTTGTAAAAATTGATCCATTACATTTTTCATCAACGACTGGCTCATGCCCGCTTGGCCCACATGCAGAGAAATGGTTTCATCATCAATCAGATAATACCCAGCTAAATCACCGGCAGTCAGCTTCTCAGCTGCCTCTGCCTCTTGTAATTCCTCGAGTTCAAATAATGGTTTTTCATTGATTTTTACTTGTTCAAGGACGGTGGAAAAATTTTCCGAAAGCGCTGTTTGATCTCCAGTCTTTACGATCCCCGTTGTGATCGTTTCTAGATTGCCCGCTTGATCGATCTCCCCGAAGGCAGCCATAAACATTAGACCTAAGAGGATAGGAAACGCCAACGTCCAAAACAGCATGGATTTATTTCGCAGCAACACTTTTGTGCGGTATTTATAAAAATGCCAAAACATTGTGATTCCCTCCTTTAGTCTCTCAATTCCTTGCCCGTGATCTCTAAAAAGACATCATTCAAGGTGGCTTCTTTGGTTGCAATTTTTCCATAAGTGATATGCTCTGCTTGTAAGAGCATCAGAATCGGTAATAAAACTGTATTCAGCTCCGTCGTTGTTACTTCAAGCTGACCGTTTTTATAGGCGATCCCATCAGAAGCAATGGTTTGCTGAATCGTTGTCAATACAGGCTCAGGCAGTAAGGGGATATCGATGGTCAAACGATCCGCTGTCCGTACCATATCTTTTAGAGATTCCTTGGTTCCTTTAGCAATCACCTGTCCTTGATCCATAATCACGATCTGGTCACAAAGAATCTCCACCTCTTCCATGTAATGGGTCGTATAAACAATCGTCGCTCCTTGACGATTCAGTTCTTTGATACTTTCTAAAATTTTGTTCCGACTTTGAGGATCGACCGCTACCGTGGGTTCATCTAAAAAGATCAAGCGCGGCTTATGAGCGATCCCGCAGGCGATATTCAATCGTCGCTTCAACCCACCGCTGAGCTCGCGTGGGTGAAACGTCACAAAATTTTCCAATCCCACTAATTGAATCACTTCTTCGATCAAGGCTTGGCGTTTCTGTTTGTCAGCAACATATAAACCGCAAAAGTAATCGATATTTTCTTGCACACTAAGTTCTTCAAAGACGGCAACATCTTGAGGAACGACGCCAATCATTGCCTTGACGGCATAATTTTCCGGCGTCATGATTGATCCAAACAGTTTAATGGTCCCTTTGTCATAATTTAACAAAGAGAGCATACAGTTGATGGCGGTGGATTTTCCGCTCCCGTTTGGTCCCAATAATCCTAAAACTTCTCCTTCTTGAACTTGCAGATCAAAATGGTTCAATGCCACAAAATCACCATAGCGTTTTACTAATTTATCAATTTCGATAATCATGATGAAAAACTCCTTCCAAATTTCTTGTTAATCTGACTATAATAAAGTTCAAGGAAAGAAACTAGTGACGATTGGCTAAACCAACCATGACATTTGTCACAATGAAGGAGTCTCCTATGACGAACTATCGACCACTCACCGAAGCGGGCTTTTTCCTCGCTATCTCATTGTTCTTATTGGTAAACCAAGGATTTGTTGCTGTGCAAGTCATCTATCTGCTGATCGCTGTTTTATTTACTGGCGTCAGTTATTTGCTGCCTAAGAAACCAAGCTGGTTTTTTCAAGTTATTCTGTTGCTGCTATGTGCCTTTTGGCCAGCGCTTGCCCTCTTTTTGCCCGCAATGATGCGGGTGATCGCTCCAAAAGAAAGACAAGATGATGGTTTATTCCTATTAGGTTTTTTGTTGATTTCGACGGTTGGCAACCATTCACCCACTGAGCTCGCCTTTATCATCCTGCTACTGCTTTTCGCTTTTTATTTACGAAAAAAAGAGCAGCGAATGATCGATCTTGAGAAAAAATATATTGCTTCAAAAGATACCCATTGGGAAAAGCAGCAGCAGTTATCGGAACAAAACAAAGCATTAGCCCTGTCACAAGAGACAAAATTAGCCTTACAAATCGCGGAAGAACGAAATCGAATCGCGCGAGATATCCATGACAATGTCGGCCATCTACTTTCGAGTGCCATTTTACAAATTGGTGCGCTTGAAATGATCAATCAAGAGCCGAAATTAAATGTGCCGTTAGCAAATTTGAGTGCAACGGTTCACACTGGGATGGATCGCATTCGGCAAAGCGTTCATGATCTCCATGAAACATCGATTTCTTTTCCGCAAGCCATAGAGTTTCTGATTGCTGATTTTCCCTCTTCCGTAACGATTGAAGGAAACTTGTTTGAAGGATTGAGCGAAGCACAGCAAAACTGTTTCTTAATGGTCATCAAAGAAGCCTTGACCAACAGCATCAAACACAGTCATGCCAAAACCGTTGTCGTGCATTTTCGAACGCTGCCCGCCTTTTACCGTTTGCAAATCACCAACGAGGACGTCAATTCACCCCAAACTGCAAACAGCGGAATCGGTCTGAAAACGATGCGTCAACGGGTCCAGGAGCTGCAAGGTCAAGTTCATATTTTGCAAGAAAACCAACGCTTTCAGTTGACGATCATTTTACCAAAGGAGGAACACCAATGATTACTGTAGTCATTATTGATGATGACCCGTTTGTGACGACCTCGTTACAAACCATTCTTGAAAGCACAGAAGAGATTCAGGTGTTGGGTATCGGTCATTGTGCCAAAGACGCCATTGCTCTTTACGAAGCCCATCGTCCTGACGTTTTGTTGACCGACATCCGTATGCCGGAACAAACTGGGATCGCTGCTGCCAAAGAAATACTGGCTAAATTTCCGCAAGCGATCCTCTTGCTTTTGACCACCTTCAAAGATCAAGAATACATTCGTGAAGCCTTTTCTATCGGTGTCAAAGGATATTTGATCAAACAGAACCTGCAAGCGATCATCCCTTCTGTCAAAGCCGCATACAATGGGCAAGTCGTGTTTGGGAATGAGATCGTCGAGACCTTCACGCAAATGATGAAGAACCAACCAGCGATAGATAATCAAGCATCTTTTAGCGAACGTGAACTTGCGATCATCAAAGAAGTAGCAGCGGGTAAAAATAATAAAGAAATCGCCGATGCCTTGTATCTAAGTGATGGAACCATTCGTAATTACATCAGTCAATTACTAGAAAAGCTGGAGTTGCGGGATCGCACGCAATTAGCGATCTATTATTATCAGCATTTAAAGTAAACCTCATCGATTGCAAAAAAGCCTGAAGAATGCGAAGCTGCATTCTTCAGGCTTTTTGTTTTCTATTCGAATATCCGACTGTCGTAGTTTTTTGGTGGACAAGCTATGGATTTCCAGGACTGCCAAGATTCGTTGGATTATTCGGTGTGTTAGGCGGAAAAATCGGTGCCTTATCTAACGTTTTTTCTAAGCCAGATTCTTCCCGATCGCCTCGTTCTGACTCAGGACTTTCATCCAATTTGAATTCTTTTTCCATCTCATCTAACTTTTTAAAGTCGTTGCCAGATTCTTTTGCTAATTTTGCTAATTTATCTTCGGTTTCTTTCGCCATAACGTAACGCCTCCTTTTGATTTTAGCTTAGCATAAGAAGCTAAAAAACCAAAAGAAAGCGCTCACTAACGACCCTTTTTTAGTATTTTCTCATCTTTGAATCATCCATTTTTTGTGGGCATAAAGTCGTATGGAGAACAATCCTTCATGCCAATCATTGGATCCACTAAATGCTTTTTGACCATCGTTAAAGTCAATACACCATCGTTTGGTGTTTCTTCGATGAGTGCTTCTTCCCCCGTGGTCCCTTCACTTAGAACCTTATCCCCTGACAGAGGTTTTGCCGTTTCTGTCTGATTTGATGCTGACGGCTCCGTCTCGGCAAAAGCAAACAAATCAAGCCCACTATCTGAGGTCTTTTCTACCGCTTGCTTGTTAGCAGTAACTTCAGTGCTGGATTGCTCCTTTATCTTCGTCGAAGACGTTTTTACTTTCGTGTCAACAGAGGAATCATCATAAAATGGATCATCCGCTTCTTCAAATTGGGCCAATTTTGCTCGTTGCAACGGCGTCATTTTTTCTGTGCCATTGATGCGTTCTTTCAGCGTCGTTAAACGAGTCGCAGATTCGTGGTTGACACAAGTTTGGTACGCTTGTGGTTCACCAAGTAAAATCAGCATCTCTTTGCTGCGGGTCACAGCAGTATATAGCAAATTGCGCTGCAGCATACGTTGGTATTGATGAACCATCGGCAAAATAACCATTTGAAATTCACTGCCTTGAGATTTATGGATCGAACAACAGTAGGATAACGTGATCTTGTTCCATTCATTCCGCTTATAGGTCACTTCGTTGGCATCAAATTGAATGACCAGCTCGTCGATCTTGTCTTCCGACTGTTTGGCTAGAGTGATCCCAACGATTTGACCCATATCGCCATTAAACACGTTATCTTCAGGAGAGTTTACCAACTGCAAAACCTTATCGCCGATACGATACACCGTATCATTGAAGGTCACCTCTTTTTTGGTCCCATCATTGGGGTTAAAAATCTCTTGCATCATTTTATTAAGAGCATCGATACCCGCTGCCCCACGATACATCGGTGCCAACACTTGAATATCTTGCGGCGTATAGCCTTTGTCTTTTGCCCGTTTCACGATTTGAGCGATCAACGGTTCGATTTTGTAAGCATCACACGCAAAGAAAGAACGATCTTTTTGGTTTTGTGTAAAATCAGCAGGCAGCTGCCCGTTTTTTATGGCATGGGCGAGTGGAATAATACTTGACCCGTCTCCTTGACGATAGATTTCCGTCAATTCTTGTTTCGGGATCGCATCGATCGCTAGCAAGTCATGAAGGACTTGCCCTGGTCCCACAGAAGGAAGCTGATCTTTATCCCCCACAAAAATCACTTGCATGTTCGTAGGAATCGACTTAAAGAGGGTATTCGCCAGCCATGTATCCACCATAGACATCTCATCGACGATCAGTAAGCCGCCTTCTAATTCTTTTGGACTGATCGATGGCGCTTTTTCACGTCCGTTCAAGCCTAACAAACGATGAATCGTACCACTTGGCAAGCCAGTCGTTTCGTTCATTCGTTTGGCGGCTCGACCAGTCGGTGCTGCCAAGAGAATCGGAAAGGTTTCGTCGCTGTATTTTGATGGCTCTAAGTCCAAATCATTCAATTCAGCAAACAATTGTACGATCCCATTGATCACCGTCGTTTTCCCAGTACCAGGTCCTCCTGTCAAAATAAACAATGGCGAACGAATGGCTTCTTTGATTGCTTCTTCTTGCGAAGACCCATAGGTGATGCCTAAATGCTTCTCAATTTTTCGCAGCGTTTTGCTGATTTTTTTCTCAGGATACACGATCTCTTTTTTGCGGGAAAGCAAGCGTTCGATGGAACTAGCGATTCCCCACTCAGAAAAGTACAAACTGTTTTCGTATAAACGAGTTTCTTCTTGCTGGATTTTTCCTTCTTCCACTAATTGAATGATCGTTGATGCCAGGTCGTCTGGCGCGATCTCAATAGGTCGACTCGTCTCTAATAAACGCAGTGTCTGCTCTAACAAGTCCTGGGCGTGGATAAAGGTATTACCCGTCTGCAAGGATTGGGCAAAGATCTGATGCAAGACTGCCGCTCGAAACCGTTGTGGTGACGAAGCTTCGATCCCTAGCTGCTCAGCGATGCCATCTGCGCGTTTAAAGCCAATGCCTTCAATGTCTTCCACCAGCTGGTAAGGATTTTCTTCGATAATTGCTAATGCTTCATTTTTGTAGGCTTGGTAGATTGCAAAAGAAAGCTGACTACCAAAACCATAACGGCTCAAACCAACGATCACTTGATCCATCCCATGATTTTGCCGAACGGTATCTAAAATCATTTTTTGCTTACTTTCATTCAATCCTGGAATCTGCTCCAACAATGTTGGTTCTTCCAGCATCCGATCGATCGCTTCTTCTCCTAAAAGATCAACGATTTTTTCAGCGGTCTTCTTACCGATCCCAGGAAATTTTTCTCCAGAAAGATAGGCGATCAACCCTTGTTCAGAGGTCGGTTGTTCTTGTTGGTAGCTTTCGGCCTTCAACTGGACGCCATACTTGGGGTGATTGACCAGCTCACCAAAAAACCGATACTTTTCCTCTTCTTGGATATCGCCGAAACTACCAGTAACGACGATCTCCGAGTCTTTGTAGTCGGCATTATTCTCAGTGACTTTAACTAATAGTACTTTATAAAAATTGCTGGGATTCTGGAAAAAGATGGCGGCAACATGGCCGACAAAAAACGTTCTTTCTGGAATCATGGTGCCGCTCCTTTCATGGTTTACAATAAAGCGTCTAATCCTGCCTGATTGCTTAAAAAGCTTGCTTCATTCCAAAGTTTTAGTTCAAAAGGCAATACTTTTTGTTCATTCGTCTCTAATAAGCTAACGCTGTTATTGACTAATCCACCTTGCTCTCTTAATTCGGCTAATGGTTTGCCTGCAAGCCACTGTATAGCAGCCGTAAAGGATGCTCCATGACCGACGAACAATAATGGGCCTTCATGCTGCATCACCGCATCCATGACGACGGTCTCGATTCGGCTCAATGTTTCTTGGATCGGCTCACCTTTAAAGGCACTGGGATCGTATCGATCCAGGTGATTACGCAAATCAGTCAGTTGTTGGGGATACTTCTCATGCATTTCATCGATGGACCGACCTTCCAATTCACCGAGTCCGATTTCTCGCAGGTTCTCATTATAAATGATTTCAACAGGGTGTTGGAGTCTTGCTTGGATCTCTTGGGCAGTCACTTTTGCTCGCAAAGATGTACTTGAGTAAATCTTCTCAAAAGGAATAGCTGCCAGATAATCACCGAGTAATTTGATCTCGTCATAACTTTCTGGCAATAACGGCGAATCCCCCAGCATTCCTTGAAAGCGGCGTGCTTGGTTCCACTCTGTTTTTCCGTGACGGGTAAAGTATAATTGCATCGAAAAAGCCTCGCTTCTTAGTCTAATTTGTCGTTCTCGTAATGATGCGTCAATTCCAACTTTGGGAAGCCTTGCTGCCGCAAAACTTCATAAATGATCAACGCAGCCGTATTTGAAAGATTAAGGGAACGAACGTGCTCATCATTCATCGGGATCCGCAAGCATTTTTCGGCATGCTCTCGCATAAAGCTTTCTGGAAGCCCCGTCGTTTCTTTCCCAAAAATGAAGAACTGATCGTCATCTGCGGTGTAATCGACATCAGAATACACGCGATTGGCAAATTTCGAGATCAGGTACAACGGACGCGCTCCTAAAAAGTCCATAAAAGCAGCTAAATCTTTATAATAGGTAATATTGACATCATGCCAATAATCAAGCCCAGCACGCTTCAATTGCTTGTCATCCGTTGAAAAGCCTAAAGGCTCGATTAAGTGTAAATGAGTATTTGTTGCTGCACACGTCCGTGCAATATTCCCCGTATTGGCTGGGATCTGAGGTTCAAAAAGAACGATGTGATTCATAGATAAAAACTCCTTTCGATCGGATATTGCCGATCGGTTCTCGCATTGATTTGTGTCGTTAAACGTTACGTTTTCCATTGCATGCTCAATAACTACTTCAATAACTTCTATAGTACCATATTTTGGCGCGCTTGTTTTTCTAGAAACAACATTTTTTGGGCGCTTTTTTGGGCATAAAAAAAACGTACCAACTCGGTGTCGATCACTGCGAGTCGTTACGTTAGTGAAGCTCTTTTCACTAACTTTTATCAGAACAGGAACCTGATAAAAACCAATGAAAAATGACTTGAGAACAATATATCACTCCCATGGCATGATTGCAAGAGTAAATAACAAAAAAGTTCAAAATATTTTCAGGAAATTTTCGCAATCAACACCTCAACATCAACCGTAATCTGTGTCAAAGGGGTTTGTCGCAGCTTTTCTTTGCGTTCCTCCGAAGCCCCCCACTCTAACGGGGACATGGCAAGTAAATCTTGACGATTTTCTTCAGGGATCGCAAAAACATGCGTCACTCTTTGACGGGATGCGTTGGGATAGTGTTCAAAAAATTTGCTAACGACCCGTTCATTCGAATACTGCTGTTTTGTTTCGTTATCAGGATAAAAAGCGGCTCGTAGTTCTTTTAAATAGTCCGCCGCAGGAACCACTTTGATCAGCTGTCCGCCTTTTCTTAGAATGCGGTTAAACTCCCCATAATTTGACGGCGAAAATAGATTGAAAATCGTATCAAAGCTCGCTTCAGCAAACGGCAGGTTGGTCAGATCCGCCACACACCAAAAAGCTGGTACGTTTTGATTGGTTGCTAGATAGACTCCGTCCTTGGCAATATCAAAGCCGACAGCCGCCTGAGTCTTTTCATTGACCAGCTGAGCCAGAAAACTGCCTTCCCCGCAGCCAACATCTAAAAGATTCTTAGCATCTCCCAAAGCTGCTTTGATGGTCTCAAGGACTGGTGCATACATGCCGCTAGCGATCATTCGTTGACGCGGCAAAAACAGTGCTTGATCATAATCTGCTTTGACTTGATGATCCAAAAAGAAAAGTGTGCCTTTCTTTGATAAGTCAAATCGATGACGATTTGGACAAACCAAGCCATTTTCGGTCGGGAAAAATGCTTGGCGGCACAATGGACATTCAAACAAGTGATAATGGGCGTTTAAAAATAGGCGCCCGCGATCGATTTTTTTTAACATTCAACTTCCCTCATCTCTGCTCTACTTTAGCATATTCTTGTGGTAGAATGCTAGTGGATAGAATAACAAATCAATTGAACACCCATCAAATGGAGGTAAATCATGTTAAAAGAATTTTGTGCAGAAAACTATACCAATATTCCCTTAGCAATCGCCCGAGGTGCAAAGCGCATCGAACTCTGTGATAATTTAGCAGTCGGCGGAACAACACCAAGTACCGGCGTGCAAGAAGAAGTTCTGCAATATGCTGGCGAAAAAGGAATACCCGTTATGACGATCATTCGACCTCGGGGCGGTGATTTTGTTTACAATGATACAGAATTGAAAATCATGCATACCGACTTGATCGAAGCAAAAAAATTAGGAACAGACGGCGTTGTTCTAGGTTGCTTAACACCTAGCGGCTGGTTGGACGAAGAAGCATTGGAGCTACTGTTAGAAACCGCAGAAGGCTTGCAGGTTACTTTTCACATGGCATTCGACGCGATTCCTGCAGCGCGCCAATTCAAGGCGATCGATTGGTTAGCTGAGCATGGGGTACAGCGGATTTTGACCCATGGTGGTGCTGCAGGCACTCCAATCGAAGCAAATTTCGATCGTCTGAAAGAATTGATCGCCTATGCTGGTGAGCGTTTAACGATTTTACCTGGCGGTGGCATTTCCTTTGAAAATGCCCAAAAAGTTGCCGATACACTAGGTGTAAAAGAAGTTCATGGAACCAGAATCGTTGACCTTAACGATTGAGCTTGAAGGACACAAAGAAATCCCCACAAACGATGCGTTTCTATCGTTTGTGGGGATTCTTTTAGATCGCTTGCAATAAGTCGTATTGTGATTGATACAAATGGTGATACAAGCCTTTTTGTGCCATTAGCTGATCATGGTTACCCGATTCAGCGATTGTCCCCCCTGCCACGTAAAAGATTCGATCAGAATTTTTGATCGTGGACAGTCGGTGAGCGATGATAAATGAGGTTCTGCCTTCTAACAGCTTCAACAATCCTTCTTGCAGCAATTCTTCTGTCTTCGTATCGATACTTGAGGTCGCTTCATCTAAGATCAAAATTTTTGGATCAGCCAACAACGCTCGGGCAAAGGAAATCAGTTGCCGTTGCCCTGCAGATAAAGTACTTCCTCGTTCTTCGACGACGGTTTGATAGCCGTCTTTCAACTCCGTGATAAAGTCGTGGGCACGGACGATCTTCGCTGCTTCGATGATCTCTTCTTCTGTCGCATCTAATTTTCCATAGCGAATATTCTCTATGATCGTTCCTGAGAAAATAAAGGTATCTTGCAGCATGACACCCATTTGTGAGCGCAGCGATTCCAGCGTCACGTCACGAACGTCCATCCCATCCACTTTAACACTGCCTTCATTGACATCATAAAAGCGGCTCAGCAAGTTGATGATCGTGGTTTTCCCTGCACCAGTAGGACCAACCAAAGCAATACTTTCCCCAGGTTCAATGTGGAAGTTAACATCAAAAAGAATGTTTTTGCCTTCTTCGTATCGGAAGGTCACGTGTTCAAAATCAACGGTCCCTTTCATCGTCGGCAATACGTTTGCATCAGGTTTGTCTTCGATATCTGGGACTTCATCCATCGTTTCAAAAATCCGTTCAAGATAGGCTGTTGCTGTAATCAAAGAATTATAAAAATTCCCGATATTGATGACTGGATTCCAGAAATTATTGATATAACTGATAAAAGCGATCAGAGTACCTGTGCTGACATCGACACCGATCTGACGAATGCCGACAAAATAAATCAAACAAGTCGTAATGACTGAAATGTTTTGCACCCCTGGCCACATCAGAAACTGAATTTTGACAGCTTTCATCCATGAAGTCCGGTAATCATTGCTGACTTCTTGGAAGATCTCAGCATTTTCTTCTTCTCGCGCAAAGGATTGAGTAATCTTGATACCAGCAATACTTTCATGAATGTAAGCATTTAGATTGGATTGTTTATTACTCAACACCTGATAGGCTTTGCGCTGGTTATTCTTGATCACCATCACCATGATGAACAAAATTGGCAGCAACGCAAGGGAATACAAGGTCAATTTGAAGTCGATCGCAAACATAAAGATCAAGGTGATGATGACGTTGAAAACATCCGAGATCAAATTGATCAGGCCGTTGCTCAATAGGTCACTCAGTGTATTGATATAGTTTACGATGCGAATCAAGATCTTGCCGTGGGGCCTTGTATCAAAATAAGAAAAAGGCAGTCGCTGCAGATGTTCAAAAATATCAAAGCGCATATCCTTCAATACGTCTTGACCAATATTCGTAATATGGTAGATACGGTAACGCATGCAGACGCCGATAACGATTAAGGTCACTAGAAAGGCAGCTCCTAGAAGCAGCAATTGGTTGACATTTTTCTCAGGAATCGATGAATCGATCGCGATCTTTGTAAACACGGGCGCCAACATTCCTGCTAAGTTTGCCAGAATGATCGTAAATAGTACTTTCGCAATACTTCTTTTATAAGGAACGACATATTGTGACAAGCGTTTGAAATCCTTCCAGCTAAACTCCTGGTCTAATTCCTCATCCACATCAAATTTATTTCTCGCCATCGTCTTCACCTCCTGACAAGCCTAATTGTTTTTGATACACTTCGTAGTATTTGCCCCGCAGACTGACAAGTTCTTCATGGGTCCCTTGTTCAACGACTCGTCCTTTTTCCATCATCAGAATCTGATCGGCTTCTCGAACAGAGGAGATCCGATGCGCAATGATAAACGTCGTTTTCTCTCCTGTTAATTTTGTCAGCTCCTGTTGGATCTTCGATTCTGTCTCCATATCGACGGCAGACGTCGTATCATCCAAAATCAAGATCGATGGATCTTTGGCTAAGGCCCGTGCTAGGGAGATCCGTTGTTTTTGTCCGCCAGAAAGCCCCACACCTCGCTCGCCCACGATCGTTTCATAGCCTTGAGGCATCCGAGAAATAAAGGTATCTGCATCAGCGACTACCGCCATTTGCCGAATAAAGCCTTCATCAGCTAAAGGATTTCCAAAAGCAATGTTGTCGGAGATGGTATTGGAAAACAAGAAAACATCTTGCATCACCATTGAAATGTTTTCCCGCATTTGGCGCACGGGATACTCTTTGGCGTTTTTTCCATCAATCAATACTTCCCCTTCAGTGGGATCATAAAAGCGTCCAACCAAATTCACTAACGTCGTTTTCCCTGACCCAGTTTCCCCTAAGATCCCTAACGTTTGGCCAGGGCCAATTTTGAAGTTGATGTTTTCCAACACATTTTGATTCGGATCATCCGAAAAGTGGAAGGAAACATCTTTAAACTCTACAAATCCTTTGATTGGCTCTAATTTTTCTTGTTGATGAACAGGAATTTTCGATTCTTGCGCCAACATTTGCCGAATTTTGATACAGGCTGCAGAAAATCGCTGAACATCGTTGATCAACCAACCACTCATGCGCATAGGATTATTCAACATCCAAAGATAGCCATTAAACGCAACAAGATCCCCTAATGTCATCTCGCCGTTGATAACGAAGATCCCACCCAAAATCAAGGCAATGACTGACAAGCTTCCTGCTAAGCCGTCAAGCCATGGCAGATAGGTACGGGAAACTTTGGCAGATGCCATGTTGCGGGTCTTAAAATCTTCGTTGTAGGAGCGAAATTTTTCGATCTCAAAATTTTCACGAGCGAAGGCTTTTACGACCCGATTGCCGCCAATATTTTCTTCTACCATTGAGTTCAAGCGCGAAAAGCTCTCACGAATGTCAAAAAACAACGGATGTGCTTTCTTAGACATGCGATTGGTCAACAGAAATATGATCGGTGTGACAGCCACCAGCGCCAACATCAATTTCCAATCAATAAAGCTCATAACCACCACCGCTGAAAAGAACCACAAGATACATTCAGCGATATTGTAGGTCACCCAAGAAACAAAGTGGCGAATGGCATCGGTATCACCAGTCATCCGTGCCATAATATCTCCCACACGAGTATGATTGAAAAAGTCGAAATCCAATTCTTGCAGCTTCTGATACAAATCTTCCCGTAAATCGTATAGCGTATTTTGCCCGACCCGTTCAAATAAAATTTGATAACTGTAGCGGACAATGGTACGAATGACGGTCGTTGCGATCATGATCAACAATAATGGAATCAATAAGTGCGTTTTTTGCTGATTGATGACATCATCGATCACCATTCCTCCCAAGTACGGATTAACAATGATCAGCGCTGCATTGATCACTAAAAACAGGACTGCCAATATGATTTTTCCCCGGTTCTTTTTGGCATAGCGCCAGATCCATTGTGTATTACTCATCTAATTCCCCCTCTCGTTGTTAAGCTTAGCGTTTTGAAAAGCGATTTGAATGGTTTTTCTTACTCATTTTGATGTAAAATATTAGTAAGAAGCACCATTCCCTTTTTTTACAGGAAATAAGCACCCAATTGGAGTGAATCAGCCATGAATTTAGTTAACCCTCGCACGTTTAATCCAGAAATCATCTATCTCTTTGACCCATGGACGCAATCAGAAAGTCATGGAGAAATGCACCATCATGACTTTTTAGAAATCAGCGTCTTATTAGAAGGAGAAAGTACCTATTATTTTGAAAAAGAACCAGCGAAAAAAATCCGTGCTGGCAGCGTCATGCTTTTCAATCCTGGCGTCGATCACTGCGAATTGCAGCCTAAGGGCACTCGCTCCCATCAGCTGCATATTGGTTTAAAAAATATTTCTTTGGAAGGGTTTAAACGGAATTTTTTCCCTAACAAACACCCCTTGTTGGAGCTAGGCAAATACCATCATCAAGTTTTGGAAAAAGCCTGGCAGTTGGTGAGAGAAAGCAGTGAAGAGCGGGATGAGTTTCAATTGATGCAAAAGGCTGTTTTGATGGAGATGCTCGTCTACATTTTACGTGGACTAAATGAAGACCATATCAATGTCGTGCCTTACCTTTCCAAAAGCCAACGACGACAACAACAGATCGTCAACTATACGGTCTATTACTTGGAAAATCATTACAAAGAAGAAATCACGTTAGAGAAGCTCGCACAGGATCAATTTCTCAGCCCAACGTACCTTTCAAAGATTTTTAAAGAGGCGACGGGTGTCAGTCCCATCAACTACTTGATTGAGATTCGCTTAAAGCGTGCCAAAGACATGTTAAAAAATGAAAACCTCACGATCAAAGAAGTCGCCTCTGCTGTGGGCTATCAGGATGCTTATCACTTTAGCAAGTCTTTTAAAAAACTTTATGGTGTCTCTCCTTCTGGGGTATTGCCAAAACCAAAAAATTAAAGAGCAAGCCGATGACCTTCCTTCGAATGAAGAATCATCGGCTTGCTCTTTTTTGTTCATTGAATAAAATAGTTCATAAAAAGACTGGCAATGTTGAAGTAGATCAAAACACTGGTCAAATCGCTAAGGGTCGTGATAAACGGACCACTTGCCACTGCTGGATCAAAACCCAGCTTGTCCATCAGCGTCGGGATCAAACTTCCCGCTAAGTTGGCTACTGTGATGGCACACATCATCGCCATCCCAATCACAAACCCTAGAATCGGATTTTGTTTCCAGACAGCTACGATAGCAAAAATCGTCAATCCCGTGATGGCACCTGTGAACAGTCCCGTCAGCACTTCACCGACCACCGTCTTCATAAAGCTGTTTTCTTTGTCGTCATTGATCGCCAGACGACGAACGGCTACGGCTAAGGATTGGGTACCAGCATTACCGGCGGTCCCAGTGATCAGTGAGATAAAAACAGCGAGAATACTTGCTTCGCTGACCAACTCTTCATAATGACTGATCAGACTGGCGGTGGCCATTCCGAGAAAGAGTAAGGTGATAAGCCAAGGCAAGCGTCTCGAAGACGCTTTGATCGGGTTCTCACTGACTTCTTCCACATTGACCCCTGCCAAACCAGAGTAGTCACTGGCTGCTTCATCATCGATAACGTCGATGATATCATCGACGGTCACGATCCCTAATAGGTGATCGTCATAATCGGTGACTGGCAATGCGAGAAAGTCATAATCTCGGAAGGTCTGAGCGACATCCTCTTGGTCATCTCCAACATGGACCGACATCACCCGCTCGTTCAAAATATCAGCGATCATGGTATCTTCATCATTGATGATCAAGTCTCTTAAAGAAATAACGCCCACAAGCTTATTATCAGTATCCACGACGTAAATATAGTAAATCGTCTCGGCAACATCTGCGGCATTTTTTAAGACATACATCGCTGAACGAACCGTTTGGTTGGCAACAATGGAAACAAACTCGGTAGTCATCAGCGATCCAGCAGTTTCATCTTCATAGTGCAGCAGCTCTTTGATTTCGCTAGCAGCTTCAGCGGTCATCAAACTCAAATATTTTGCTGTTTGTTTTTTATCCAGAGTATTCAGCAGGTCAACCGCATTATCGGTATACATTTGCGCCAACATATCAGCCGCATAGGCGGGGCGCATCTCTGAAAGATAATCCACCATGTGTTCATCATCTTCTTCAATGACGTCAAACATGTCTGCCAATTCTTTCGGGGAAAGATACGTATAGACGATTTGTCGATCGGCTGCTTCTAGAGATTGGTAGAACTGACCCTGCTCGTAGATATGCAGATCCAAGAACGCCTCACGAAATCCCTGGATATCATTGTCTTTTAATGCTTGATTCAGTTGATCAAACCGTTCAGTTAATTCTTGATTTTCATCCAATCTCTTCACCTCATTTGTTATTACCTATCCATGGCTGAGCAAACAGCGGCCATGTCTGCTGTTAAGGGCAGCTTAAAAGCCAACGGTTCATTCGTAAAGGGATGCTGAAATTGCAGCTGACAGCAGTGTAATGCTTGTCGTTTGATCCCAAGAGCCATTGTACCGCCATACATCTCGTCTCCTAATAAGGGACAACCGATTGCAGAAAAATGGACCCTTATTTGATGTGTCCTGCCTGTGTGTAACTGAATATCAACTAAAGCGCAATCTGAATTACGTTGTTTTAGCCAATACTCCGTCCGTGCTTCTTTTCCTTCGTCACTGACCTTGCGTTTCAATAGTGACGTCAGGTCCCTAGCAATCGGCAGCTCAATCTCACCATGGGCAGAAAGTGCGGGCAGTTCACCAGCAACGAGGGCTTGATATTTTTTTACGACCTGCTTCTTTCGCAACTGGCTATCCAGCTTCGCATGGGCAAACCCATGTTTTGCAAAAAGCATCAGTCCTGATGTGTCACGGTCTAACCGCGTGACTACATGAATCACTTGATCTTCATAGTGCTGCGCTTGATAGTAGGCCTTGACGCGATTGGCCATCGTGCCAGTCGGATGATATTGCGCAGGGATCGATGAGATGCCTGCTGGCTTATTCACGACTAACAGATGGGCATCTTCATACACGATCTCAATCGATGTCGGGTCAGCCAGCATCGTCTCATGTTCCCCTTCAGGAGGAATTACAATAGTTACCCTATCATTTTGCGCCAAAGAAAACAAGACGTTTTGCTCGTGATCGTTGACAAATATCTTTCCGCCTTGAAATTTGATTTTTGCTAACAGTCCTTTGGACACCCCTTGTTCCTTCAAAAAGTATTTGACTTGCTGTCCTTGTCCAGTATAGTGATACGTAAATTCCATGGGTTTATTCTTCTCCAATAAAGGAATCTTTGACCCGATTCCAAAAATGCATATGCCGATAAGACGCAAAATGAATCCGTTCATCGGCAATACGGTAATAGATAGCATCGATTTCTTCTTGTTCGATGGTAAACTGATCGATCGTCACTAAATAGTCGGTGCTTTGCTGCAGTTGTACTTTGACCCATTCATGGTGACCCACGACGATCGGCGAACCAAGGGTCCGAAAGACACGATTGTTCAACGAAGCAATCTCTGCCAATTGAAAGGCATTGATACTTGGGTGCAAGACTGCCCCACCAACACTCTTGTTATAAGCAGTGGAGCCGGTGGGCGTTGAGATCGATAAGCCATCGCCGCGAAACTTTTCAAAGAGGTCTTCTTTAATAGAAATATCGGCAACCATCGTGCGATTGCCGCGCTTGATCGTTGATTCATTCAATGCTAGGAAATGCTTGTCTGATTTTCCATTCGCATACGTGATACGGACATCTAATAACGGATAGCTGACGCTTTTTTGATGGTCATTGCATAATGACTTGACTAGTTCTTCCAATTCATAATCTCGCCAGTCCGTGTAAAAGCCGAGATGACCCGTATGGACGCCTAAAAACTGCACTTGATCCAACTTATGATTGTACAAGTGAAAAGCAGAAAGGAGCGTGCCATCTCCACCAACAGAAATCACTAATTCAGGATTTTCTTGATCGATCATATTTTCTGATTGTTCTAAAAGCTTAGTCAAACGCTTTGTCACTTCTACCGACTTGCTTTCTTGATTATGGACGATTGCCACGCGGATACCTTTCATTCCGTTTCCCCCTTTGGCAACGGGTTCTGATCATGTCCGCCTCGCTTGCCTTTCCCATGTGAAAATAACCGTTGTGCCTCTTGGATCTCTTCACGGATATTGGACATTTCTTCATCTAGCTGATAGGCGGCTTCTGCCGACCGACGTAGCCGTTCACTGATTTCAGCGGGAAATTCCCCTTGGTATTTGTAGTTTAATGAATGTTCGATCGTTGCCCAAAAATTCATCGCTAGTGTCCGAATTTGAATCTCAGCTAAAATAATTTTTTCCCCGTCGATCAGTTGAACGGGATATTCGATCACTAGATGGTACGAACGGTAACCACTGGCTTTTTTATTGGTGATATAGTCCCGTTCAATGATCACTTTCATGTCTTTACGTGTACGCAACAGTTCAACGACTTGGTGAATGTCTTCCACAAATTGACACATGATTCGCAAGCCAGCGATATCAGACATCTCTTCTTCAAGCCGATCCAAAGCAATCCCACGTAATTTACTTTTCGTTAAAATGCTATCCACTGGCTTGACCCGCCCAGTGACAAATTCAATGGGAACATGCTTGTTTTGTTCCCGATATTGTTTTCGTATGCCTCTTAATTTTACTTTTAATTCTGAAACCGCCTGTTCATAAGGCGCTAAGAATTCTTCCCAATCTCGAATCATTCTTCTCCCTCGATTCTGTTCATAACATACCTCTTATTCTACCATACTCTTGAAATAAAACTGAATGAACAGAAGAGCAGAAACAAAAGATTTTTTGTCTCTCCCCCAACATCTCTGCTTTTCTTTGTTTGGTTTCTTTGACGGAATAGCTGAAACATCGTACACTATGGTTGCAATAGAAAGAGAGTGAGAAACGATGGTTGAACAAGTAGAGATTGAATATAAAACAATGTTGACGGAAAAAGAATACCACCAGCTGCTTGCTTATTACAATTTGTCAGAAGAAGCATTTAAGATACAAACCAACTACTATTATGATACGGTAGATCATAAGCTGCGGGAAAAGCAATTCGGCTTGCGCATTCGCACGACTGCTACCAATGCGGAATTAACGCTAAAAACCCCCATTGAGCACGGGTTATTAGAGACGACTGATCCTTTAACGATAACGTCCGCAGCTTCATTAATTGCTTCAGAAAAAATTCTACCTACGGGTATCGTTGCTCAGCGCCTAAGAGCGGCAGGTATCGAGCCTGACACGTTATGTATGATCGCAGTATTAAAAACGAAACGGGCGGAATTTCCGGTTGAAGCAGGATTGCTCGCGTTAGATGAAAGCTGGTATGGTCAACAGCATGATTATGAGTTGGAGTTAGAAGTCAACGAGCCGATTAAAGGAAAAGATGCCTTTTACTCCTTGTTACGTTCCTTTGGCGTTCCTTACCGACCAGCGAAAAACAAGATCATCCGTGCCGTTGAAGAAAAATCATAGTAAGCTGTCCTTTTGCTTACTTTTTTCGCGTTTTTTTGCTATATTTAATAAAACATACTTATTTTGTTTTTCAAGGTACAAAAGAATCTTAATTGGGGAGAGATTCAAATGATCGAACTGTTTTTATTTATTAATCCGATTGGGCCTATTTGTTATGATATCGAAAAAGAGATTCTCAATAAATTAAACACGAGCCGCAAAAAAATCCATTTGCAGATTCTACCTTTCGTTAACTTGTTTTCCGTAGGTGTCTCAATGGACTATTTGTCCATGAATAAGGCGGATTTGGTCTTGCGAAATGAACAGACCAACCAAATCTATGCTGCATCACTGGACTATAAGGCAGCTCAGTTGCAAGGAAAAAAAATTGCTCGGGATTTCTTGTTGAAACTGCAACAACGGATAGGGATCGAAAGACAAGAATATAGCGATGCCTTAGTGAAAGAATTATTTTCTGAAACGAATGGTGATTTAGAGATGTTCCTAGAAGATCGATCCTCTGAGCTAGTGAAAAAGAACTTTGCCACCGATCAGTGTGTAGCCAAAGATATGGGCATCACGATCACACCCTCTGCTGTGGTGTATGATTTTTCAAGTGAAGAAGAATATGGGGTCCTTTTAGAAGGATCAGAGGAACTGAGAAGTCTTCCGCTCGTCTGTGGTACAGCAACAGAACTCGATACATTTTTGCAAAAAGCTCAGTCTTTGAAAGCACCAAAACTTTCCACTATTCATGAAATTGATCGCGGGTTGATTCTTTTATGAAACCCTATTCAATAGCGACGCTGCGCAGCGAGCCAAACGATGATCTTGTGTTTGGCTCGCTGCGCAGCGTTTTTTATTGTGGACGAACAAAAAAACAAACCAATCCTTTACGGATTGGTTCGCTTTTCAATTATGCTTCAATTTCTTTGACAAGTTCTTCCAATTCATTCAAGCGTTGTTCAAATACTTTCATCGCGTCTTCAATATAATCTGCTTTTGTCATATCGACGCCCGCTTTTTTCATGACTTCGATTGGATAATCACTGCGTCCAGCTTTCAAATAGTTCAAATAGTTAGTTAAGGCATCTGGTTCACCTGCTAAGATTTTCTTCGCTAAAGCTGAAGCTGCCGAAAATCCAGTTGAATACTGGTAAACATAGTAATTGTAATAGAAATGCGGAATGCGTGACCACTCAAGACGAATCTCAGGATCTTTTTCAACAGAAGGTCCGTAGTATTTTGCATTTAACTCGGCATAGTTCTCGCTTAAGAATTCACTGGTCAACGGTGTTCCTTTCGCATCTTCCACGTGCATGAAGTGTTCAAACTCGGCAAATTGCGTTTGACGGAAAATCGTTCCTTTGAAGCCATCGAGAAAATGATTCAAGACATAAGCTTTGACCCGTGGATCTGTTTCAGTCTGCAGCATATACTCTGTCAAAATATTTTCATTGGTGGTTGAAGCGATTTCCGCTAAAAAGATCGAATAATCGCCATAGGCATAAGGCTGGTTATTGCGTGTAAAGTAACTATGCACACTGTGTCCCATTTCATGAACAAGAGTAAAGAGTTGATCCAATCGATCATTCCAGTTCATCAGGATATATGGCAGCGTATCATAGGCACCAGAAGAATACGCGCCACTGCGTTTGCCTTTGTTTTCAACGACATCGATCCACCGATTGCTGAAGGCTTCTTCAACCACTGCAAGGTATTCTTCACCTAATGGTTTTAACGCTTCTTTCGCTTTTTCGACAGCTTCTTCATAGGTATAACGAATAGGCGCTTCCCCTAAAATTGGCGTATAAACATCATACATATGCAACGTATCGACAGCCAATAGGCGTTTTCTTAATGCCATATAACGATGCAACAATGGCAGGTGCTGGTTGACGACGTCCACTAATGTATCGTAGACACTTTCAGGAATATGGTTGGCACTCAAAGCGGCTTGCCGTGCCGAATCAAATTTGCGGGCTTTTGCTTTAAAGTTATGGGCTTTGATATTGGTGCTTAATGTTTGGGCAAAGGTATTGCGGAATTGCTCATAGACACCATAAAGACCTTTAAAGGCTGCTTCACGGACAGATCGATCCGTGCTTTCCATCAACTCACCGTATACACCATGAGATAACTGTACTTTTTCCCCGTTTTCGTCTTCAACTACTGGAAAATCCAAATCAGCATTGTTTAAAACAGAAAAAATGTTGCCAGGTGCCCCAAAAATTTCGCCAGCACCAGCTAATAACGCTTCTTGCTCCGCTGGCAAGACATGTGGACGCTCGTTGATGGTTTTTTCGATCATATGACGATAAACAGCTAGTTTCGGCTCTTGATCGAAATAGCCCCAAATCGTTTCATCAGACATTGTCAATAGCTCAGGATCAAACCAAGCAACGGCTTCACTTACTTGCGCAACTAAACTGCTAGCTTTCGCATATAAGCCTTGATAAGTCGTATTAGCGGTATCTTGATCGTTTTTCAAATGACTGTAAACATACAGCTTCTCCAAACGGCGAGAAAGATCTAAGACAAATTCTAAAGCTGCTAAAAAGGCTTGCGGCCCATCGGCTAAAGTGCCTTGGTAACGACTTGCTTCTTTGACTTGTGCTTGGATCTCTTGAAATTCTATGTCAAAAGCCGCATCATCGGCATAGATTTTCGTTAAGTCCCACGTTTTTTCGACTGGAATCGATTCACGTGCTGGTAATTGTTTTGTTTCTGACATTCCCTTCACTCCTTGTTCATTGGTTAAAAATATCTTATCATACTTTTCAGTGAAACCAAATCATTGGCTTAAAAAGAAACCGAATTTTCTAAATATTGGCATTCTTGAAAGAGTCCGCGCAAAATTTCCCGTTGATCCAGTAACGGGAATTGCCATTGCCAATCCAGCTGCCGCAGCCGTGCCACCCATTGATCAAAACGAAGTGGACAGTCACTTAAATAAAGAAAGCGAAAAACCAATATTCGATGCTCAAATAAAATGCCAAAGCTGCTTGCACAATAGCACCACATAGGCAGCTGGGAGACATTGCCTTTTAACGGATACAATATTTCTTGAATCTCACGGATTTTGGGTTGGTTCTTTCGCAGTTTTTGTATCAACCACACCTGATAGTCTGCAGCAAGCCACTCAGGGGGACGGTGGTCGTTTGATCTTTGTCCTTTGCACAAAGGGCGAAGTGTTTCTTTATGGTAAGGCGCCCCTTTTCGAGCATCGCTTTGTTGACTGCTGACTCCTTCTTGATAGTGCCAGTTGATATGTTCTAACTTCATTAAGGATTGATTTTGCGTATCAATCAGCCACAAACAAAAACCAGTTGCCTGATAACTACAGCAGGCTTTTGTCAAAAGTGACCATTGGCGTTTCGGATGCAATTTCTCCCCTAAGATCCACCATGGTCGATAGCTGTTTGCTAAATACGTGCTGGTTCTTTCAAGAAATCGTGAAAACTTGAGGGAAGAACACTGTACTTCAATGGCGATATTCTTATAACAAAGGTCAGGACGCTGTTGGAGTTTAGGCAAAAAAGCTTCGATCTCAATCCCTGTATCTTGAAACCATTCAAACAATAGTTGTTTGGCTTCCAAGTGTTCCTTCGTCTCCCCTTCGCTGTAAGTCTGACAATCAGCAGTTGCTTGATGGGCAAAGTGGGGCTGTCGTTTGGTTCCTTGCCGCAAAGTCACTTCTTGGTGACACCCTGGGCAATAAAAAGGGCCTGATGCTTTCTTTCTCCCTTTCGCTGCAATGACTTCTTTTCTTTGGTTCAATGCTTTCAGCATCTAACTCACCTCAATAAAAGATACGCCATTTTCATCAAACACAATTGAAAAAGCCAAGAACATTAGCAACATGTTCTTGGCTGGAAATGAATTTCATTCATTAATCATTCTTGAAGTAGAAACGAGTCAATTCAAGTGCATCGTTTTCCATGATCAACTGACCATATTCAGATAAAACCTCTGGCGTCACTGATGTCCGTTGGGCAAATTCCATCAAATAAGAAAGTGCGTTCTCCACTTCAATATCAGTAACCTCTGCATCCATGAATCGAATTTCAATATAATAATGGTTACCCATTTGGTAAAGATTGGTTGCAACGGAATCCAAATATACTTCGGATGCCAATTGAATCAAATCTTCGAATCGCAACAACTCGAATACAAAACGATTGCCGATGTCTTCTGCTTGCTCTGACTCTTGTAATTGAGCCGCCACATGCTTTTTCAACATGTCGGTAATGTCTTCATTCGCTTCATCGTTCATCTCATCAAAATTTTCCATTCCTTCTGGTGGAAGATTTTTGCTAATAAACAATTCTAACCCATCGCCTTTAGGCAAGACTTGGAAAGTTACAGCTTCACTGCCCTTAAATTCTTCGTCAATATCAACTTCTTCAAGAATACTGTAAAAGAAGTTTTCAATTTCATTGTGATTTCCTAGAAGGTCAAGAAAAGTGATGCCTCTCGCAGCTAAGTCTTCACTTTTGATCAATACACGAATGGTGTTCTCATTGATATGTTCCATTTCCATATTAGCTACACCTCACTTTTGCTACTCACTATAGGTTCATTGTATCGAAACCTGATAAAAAGTAAAGAGAAAACGAATATCCTCTTAAGAAAAACGTAAAAACTCAAAAAAAGACTCACTTTCAAAGAGAAAGCGAGTCGATGAAGTCAAATTTATAATCCTGCCATTAATTGCGCTTGTCTTAGTTCGAGTTGGCGAACATCCCTAGGTAAGAACCGACGAATTTCATCTTCGTTGAACCCAACTTGCAATCGTTTTTCATCAATCATGATCGGACGACGCAATAATCCTGGGTTTTCTTGAACAAGTGTCAATAAATCTTTTAGGGGCAGGTCATCTAGATCCATATTCAACTTTTGGAATACTTTGGATCTGGTGGAAATAATTTCTTCTGTGCCATCTTCTGTCATTTGTAGAATTGCCTTAAGCTCAGAAATATTTAACGGTTCTGAAAAAATATTTCTTTCAACAAAAGGGATTTCGTGCTCTTGTAACCACGCACGAGCTTTGCGACAAGATGTGCAACTTGGGGAAGTGTATAGTGTCAACAACGTGCATCTCTCCTTTTTAATTTTCAATCAAGCAAGTCCTGTTCCCTCGCTTGATTTCAATTATACAGGTTTAACTAAAAAAAATCTAGTCTAAATCTCATATTTTTTAATAAAACTCGAAAGTTATATTAAAAGCGAAACCTTTAAGGCAAAAGGTTTCCTTCAAAAAGTTTGTTTTTAAATGAGAAAACTCAAATTTTTTTTTAATATTACTCCTTTTATACAACAGTGTGTCAAAGGTGTATCAAAAAGATGTCAGAATATTAAAATATTCTTTTAACAGAAGGCAACGTTTTTTAATTTCCCTTCGACAATTACAGATGTAATCAAAAAATGAGAGAAAAACCAAGGCCATCGCTCAATCGTTTTCAAAAGAACTTTTTCACGATCCTTCCTTAGCCGAGAAACGATCGCGCTACAATGAAAATGGATGTTATTTTTTTGTACGAGTAATCGCAACCACTCTCTTTCTTCTTTGTTTTATTGTATCACATTCCTTTTTAATCAGAAAACCATAGAAGCATTTCTGTCATAATCTGCTATAAAACAGCAGCAGAAATGAACATCTGCTTATAAATGAAAAGGGTTTCTCACAAAAAACTCAGTAAAAAACGATCAATCCAAGAAGCCAGCCAATTTGTTGCTTGGTCACTGACAAAGCATAATAGACTGTACTATTCTTGAACTGATCGTTTACTATGTCTTTCTTCTAAGCAAGTGCTGGGTCTCGGTCACGAGCGAATTGAGCATCATGCAATGCACGATAATGCCCTTTTCTCGCCATCAACTCTTCATGGGTTCCTTCTTCTAAGATCCCCTTCTCACTAACGACAATGATTCGTGTCGCATGTTTGATCGTCGCGAGGCGATGGGCAATGATCAAGGTTGTACGCCCATCTGCCAAAGAATTCAATGATTCTTGGATCACTTGTTCCGTTTCGGTATCTAACGCTGAAGTTGCTTCATCTAGAATCAAAATCGGCGGGTTTTTCAAGAACATCCGAGCAATCGCTACTCGCTGCTTTTGGCCACCGGATAATTTGACGCCTCGTTCACCGATGACCGTATCCAAGCCATCCGTCATTTGATCAATGACTTTTTCTAAGTGTGCCAATTTGACTGCCTTTAAAATCTCCTCTTCTGTTGCATCAAGTTTGCCATAAGCAATATTTTCTCGAATCGTTCCTGGGAAAAGAAAAACATCTTGCTGCACCGTACCAATCTGCTGACGTAAAGATGCCAAGGTCATCTCCTGAATATTGATGCCATCAATCGTAATGGCGCCTTCCGTGACTTCATAAAACCGCGGCAACAAGTTGCATTACGTTGTTTTCCCTGAACCACTTTGCCCAACGAAGGCGATCGTCTCACCCGCTTTGATCGACAAGTCGATGTGATTCAAGACTTTCGTCGCATCCGCATAGGAAAAAGAAACATCATGGTAGACGATGTCTCCCTTTAAGGAAGTTACTGCCCGTGCGCCTGGCTTGTCTTTGATCGTCGGTTCTTTATCCAACTCTTCGGTCAAGCGTTTGAAGCCAGCGATTCCTTTCGGATAGCTTTCGATCATCGTATTAACCTTCTCGATTGGTCTAACAAAGACATTTGACAATAAAATAAACCCTACGAACTGACCGTTCGTCAGTTCACCACGAATCACGTAGTAGGCACCAAAGATCAGAGCAAACAAGTTGATCAACCGAATCAAGAAATAATTGTACGCTGAACTGATTGCCATTACCTTATAAAAAAGGATCTTAGACTGTCGATAAATCTCACTTAACCCGTCAAAGCGTTTATGTTCAAACGTTTCATTGGCAAATGATTGTGTCACTCGAATGCCACTGACAGATGCTTCCACTCCGGCGTTGAACTCACCGATATTATCATAGATCTGTGTGTTGACTTTGGTCATTTTCTTATTGAAAAAAACCAAGGCGATCGTGATCAAGGGAATCAACGCAAATGTTGCCACAGCTAATTGAACATGCATATTTAACATCAATAGGAATGAACCGACCAAAGTCATGATGGTAATAAAAACATCTTCTGGCCCATGGTGAGCGACTTCAGAAATCTCAAAGAGATCCGTAGTCAAACGACTGATCAGCTTGCCAGTCTTTTGATTATCATAATATTCAAAAGATTGCGTTTGCAGATGTCGAAATAACTCTTGACGCATATCAGTTTCAATATTGACCCCAAGTTTATGACCATAAAAAACCACGATATATTGCAACACAGTATTGATCACATAAAACAAGAACAATCCTAAGCATGCCAACAGTATTAGGCGAAAGTTGTTCTGGGGCATGATCTTATCGATTACTTGGTTGACGGCAACTGGAAAGGCTAGTTCCAATAAACCAGCAAATACCGCACAAGTAAAGTCGAGTATAAATAGTGACCGATACGGTCGATAATAACGAAAAAACCTTTTTAACACATTTCCCCCTCCTCAATAGCTTTCATTATAAGCAACTCTCAGTAGAAATGCAAAATGAGAAACATGTGAAAATGGGTAAAATTCACTATAATTTTGAAAACCTATAAAGACGCGGATTTCTAAAAACAGTAAATAAAACCTTTATTTTACAGGGATTTCCCTCTTTTTTTTACAGGAATAATGGCTTATGATTGATTCGAAAACAAACTGAAAATTTTCACTAACTCTGAAAGGCGTGTCTTTTTTGATCACTAGTATTCTTTTTGATGTCGATGATACCTTATATGACCAGCAACAACCTTTTCGTAATGCCGTAACCTCATGTTTCCCACAATTAGCCCACAAAGATTTAACTGCTCTTTACTTACGGTTTCGGGTGCACAGTGATGAGCAGTTTGGACGGGTATTGGCAAATGAATGGACGCTAGATCATTTTCGCTATTTTCGACTGACGCATTCATTAACGGATTTAGGGTACTTACCTATTACAATGGAAGAAAGCTGTAAATTTCAGCTGTGTTATGAACAAGAACTAGATGCCATCACGCTACATCCTGAAGTTGAGTCAACTTTGAACTATTTGTCCACATTGCCAGTCAAACTAGGAATTATTACCAATGGTCCCACCGACCACCAGCAAAAGAAATTGGATCAGTTGCAACTGACTCGATGGATCAAACCAGAGCATATGATCATTTCACAAGCAACTGGTTATCAAAAGCCCCAACTTGAAATCTTTCAATTGGCAGAAACCGCCTTTACTCTTGATCCGGAAACCACATTGTACGTCGGTGATAATTTTGATAATGACGTGGTTGGCTGTAAGAAAGCCGGTTGGCAAGCCTTGTGGTTCAATCATCGTCTCCGTCAAGCGCCTAGTGGATTGGAAGACTTACCAGATGCATCGATCACTGCTTTTTCACAGCTGCAAGACAGTATTGACACACTGATGCAAGTGCCTGCATACATGTATAACTAAAAAAAGATGGACCTTCGCTCCTGCGGCAGGTCCATCTTTTTGATTGGCTAACTTTCTTCGCCGATACTCAAAATCAAGCGAATATCTTCTTCCGTCATTTGTTGAAGCTGTGTTTCATTGCCTTGGATCACTTTTTGGAATAGCTCACGTTTTTCTTGTTGCAACGCATCCATTCGTTCTTCAATGGTTCCTTCAGCAATCATTCGCCAGACTTCGACAACATTTTTTTGACCGATCCGATGGGCTCGTCCAGCGGCTTGTTCTTCCACCGCCGGGTTCCACCACAAATCGTATAAGATCACGGTGTCTGCGCCGGTCAGATTCAGTCCAGTTCCTCCTGCTTTTAACGAGATCAAGAAAACGTCCTTTTCTCCGCTATTGAAGGCATCGACCATCGTCAAACGATCTTGCGGCGGTGTGCTGCCTCGCAAATAAAAGGACTCAAACCCTTCTTGTGCTAATTCTTCTTCAATGATCGAAAGCATGCTAGTAAACTGAGAAAATAGTAGGACACGACGGCCATTTTCTTTGGCTGCTAAGAGTAAATCTTTGACCTGTTCAAGTTTCCCAGAAGACCCTTCATAGTCCTCCACGAATAATCGTGGGTCACAACAGATTTGCCGCAATCGAGTCAAACCAGCTAAGATACTGATTCGATTTTTACGGAAAGACGTAGAATCCATTTGCGCGATTTCTTCACGCATTTGCCGCAAGTACGCCAAATAGATTTTCTTTTGTTCTTCTGTAAGAACACTGTAATAATTTGTCTCCAATTTTTGCGGCAAATCATGCAGCACGGATTTTTTGTCTCTTCGCAAAATAAAGGGTTTGATCATTTTCGCAATTTCTTGCGTGGACAGTTCCTTAAATTTCTGCTTGTTTGGGAAAAAGCCCGGCATGATCATTTGGAACAAAGACCACAACTCTTCCAAATTGTTCTCGATCGGTGTGCCACTGAGGGCGAACCGCTGCGGAACTTCCAAGGAGCGCAAGGCCTGTGCCGTTTTGGTTGCACTGTTTTTGACCATTTGCGCTTCATCTAAAATCAAACAAGTCAGATCTAGTGCTTGATAGGCATCAATGTCTTGCCGCAAGCTTGCATAAGAAGTGATTCGGACGTCCGCTAGTTGCGCCATCTGCCCTTCGCGCTCTTCTTTCGTTCCGCTGATGACAGACGCGGAAATCGTCGGTGCAAACCGTTTGATTTCTTGTTGCCAGTTGAATGTTAGACTCGCCGGTGCCACGATCAATGCATTCAATTTTTGTTTCTCTTGTTTTTCTGAAAGTAAGTAGCTGATCGTCTGAACGGTCTTCCCTAACCCCATTTCATCGGCAAGGATACCGCCAAATTGATAATGGCTCAACATTTTTAACCAACGGAAGCCAACTTCTTGGTATTGCCGCAACTCAGCATGCAAGTTTTCTGGCAGTTGCGCCTCAAAGTTTTCTGGATGGATCAAGTCTTCCGTCATTTGCTGAAAACCGGCACTAAAGCTGGCTTGATCAGCAAACTGCTCTTGCAGGAGCAGCCCTTGATTCAAAGGAACTTGGATCGCCCCATCCTTCGCTTCTAGTGAAAGACGCAATTTTTTCAGGGCAGCACTTGCTTCTTGAAACTCTTCCGATTCCAATGAAAGGACTTGCCCATTTTCAGTGGTATAAAATTGTGCAGACTGTAACAGGCTGCGCAAGACCTCATTGATCTCTGACTCTTGAATGCCGCTGACATCAAACTTGATATCCAACCAAGAACCATTTTCTTCGATAACGATTTCTGGTCGATGGTGTTGGGCGTCAAGGTAAAGTTCCCGCAGCTTCTTGCCGATACGGACTTCACCTAATTGCCTTAAAACAGGGATCTCCCTTGTAAAAAAGGTATAAAGTTGTTCCCCCGCAGGTAAGCTTTTTTGCCAATTTTTAGTGCTCGCTTGATAGCCAAAGGTTTCAATAATCGCTTCAATTCGTGCTTCTTGTTGAAAATCACGTAAAATCTCGGGATGATTTTCTGGCATATAGTGATGTTTTTCATCACTTGAAAAAACGACTTCTCCATAAGTGAAGTCTACTTGTAAATCGACTTGTCCTTTGATTTTCCGTAACGAAAAGACAGCTTTCAATTCAGACTCTTCGATTTCATTTTGAACTTCAGGTGCTACTTGGACACGCCCGATTTTTCGCAAATAAGGCAATACTTTCATAAAAAGATTCGCTAGTTCTTCTTTCGGATAGTCGATGACTGGCTGTTCAAATCGTTTAAACAGCTGCTGCATCGTGACATAGATTTCCTTTTGTTCGACAGTCAGTTCATAAAAGGTTCCATCCAGCAGACCCCAATTATAATAGCTAAGTAAATGGTCAAAATCTTTCACGAATTCCAGCGGAAAATGATCCTCCTGTTTTGTGACTGAAAACGACAAAGGTTCACCGATCCGAAAATCGGCTTCATTGACTTTTGTTTCACCAATGGTTATTTGCGTATAGACTTCGTTTAACTGTAACAACAATTCTTTGCCGAACTCAACTGGTAGCAGCAAATACTTTTTGTCAAGTTTACCACTGATCTGAATGCCTGCTTGCCCGATTAACTGTTGCGTTTGCGCGATTCCTGCCAATCGATTCAACAAGGCTCGATTTTTCTCATCAAAGGCATCCGCAGATAGAAAGAAGGTCTGCTGCTTATTCGCTGCGTACTGCTTGTTTTCTTGGTACATCTGCAAAAATTTATAAATGTTTTTAACGACATAGGTCCGTGCGGTGCCACGATGGCCGACTTTGAGGGAAATCCCTAAGATATCCATTTCTTGATGGTAAGGATTGGTGGCGATGGTATCTATCCGAAATTCAACCTGTAAGGGTTGGCTGGTTTCTTTTTCGCTCCCTAAGCGGGCAAAGCCGTTGGAAAACATCTCTGAAGCAGAAAAGGCTTTTTTGATGGGGGTTTGCTCATTGATTTTTCGTGTTTTCCCTTGTTTGCGTAGATAAAGTTCGACTGCCACCGTGTGTTTGCAATAATGATGCTCTTCCCAGTACGGACATTGGCAATAATCTACCTCTTTGGCTGTAGCATCTAAGGTCACTAAATACAATTCTGTCCCCAATACTTCTGCGTGCCACACATTTTTTTCTTTGTCTGGTGTGACAGATAAGACGCGATCTTCGTTGACATACGTTCTGCCACGCTCAATTACTTTTTCTGGAATACTCCACTTCATAAGAGCCCTCCTCTCCTTATTCTTTTATTCGGATCCGGCTTTGCCCGCTGCCGTTAGTTTCTACGAAAACTTGCTGCAGGATTCTTGCCCGCAGTTCTCGAACATGACTGATGATCCCAATCATGCGCCCTTCATTTTCGATCATTTCTAATGCTTCCATCGCCATTTCCAATGATTCTTCATCAAGCGATCCAAAGCCCTCATCAATAAAGAGGGCTTCGATCTCGATCCCACCAGCTCGTTGCTGGATCACATCCGCCAAAGAGATCGCCAACGCTAAGGCAGCAATAAAGCTTTCGCCGCCTGAAAGTGTATGAGCTCTTCTGACTTGTCCCGCATTATCGTCATATATGTCAATTTCTAAGCCTGTTGAGCTTCGATAGCTCCCGACTTTATCCGCTAATTCAAATTGATAGCGGCCACGAGTCAACCGAGCCAAGCGTTCATTGGCGACTTCTAAGATCTCTGTCAGAAATTGCTGCAGTACATACCGTTCCAAGCTGGTTTTTTTGACGTTTTCACCGTTGATGGTTTCTGCCAACTGCTGAAGTTGGCCTAATTGGGCGAGTTCTTCGACATTTTGCTGATAAATGACCTGCAGCTCGTCAAACAACCGTTGATTGCCGTTGACTTTCTCCTGTTTGCGAATTGTTTCTTGCTGTAGTTCCTCCATCACAGTCTGCAACTGAAGGTAGTCAGCTTCCAATTGGTTTAAATCGATCGCTGCTTGCTCTTTTAACTGTGCATCTAACAATGCTAGCCGTTGCTGAACAAACACCTTTTCTTGCTCATAGGTTTTGATTTCTTCTGAGAGAACGGTTGTTTGAGCGGCTTGGGCAATCAATTCCCGCATCGTTTCTTCAGTCATACCAACTTCTTGGAGTCGCTGCGTCAGTCGTTGTTCTGCTTTTGTCTTAGCCGCTTGCTTTTCTTCAAAAAATTGCTGCAGATTTTTCAGCTTCTCTGAAAGAATCGCTTGCTGTTCTTTTAGCTGCGCTTCTTGTCGGGTATCAGCCTCAATTTGTTGCGTATATTCCATCAGTAAACCATTGGTTTTTGTTAAATCGGCTTGTAATTGTTCATAAGTTGCGCCTGCAAGTTGTTCCTGTAAAGAAGCCAATTTCCCCTCAGCAAGCTGGCGCGCTTCTTGGGCTTTTTTCGCTTGCTCACTGACTTGCTGATAGGACTCATTTAACGTTGCTAATTTCTCATTTACTGCCTGATGTTTCGTCTGTGCGTCTTCATAAGATGCGGCTTTTTGTTGATTGAAAGATTGCCGTTTCTTTAATTCCGCTACCGTCGTTTCCTCGGTAATCGCCTCTTGGTGTTCTAACGGCTGCAAGGTAGCAAATGCCTGTTGAACTGTAGTCCAAGCGAATTCCACTTGCTTCTGCGCAGCAGCACTGGTGGCTTGCCATTCGCTGATTCGCAATGTGGCTTGCTCCTGCAGCGTTTGATTTGCCGATACTTGCTGCTGGATCTTCGTCAATTTTTCTTGTGTTTGCTCAAGTCTTTGTTCACTGGCAATGATGTCTTCGATGCGATAGGTCGTGTGCTCTTGTGTATTCGGATGATCCAAGGATCCGCAAACCGGACAGGGTTCATTTTCTTCCAGCAAAAGACGAAGCCGAGCAATTTGCATTCGAGCATTTTGACTGGTTTCTTGTTTTAACGTTTTTTGCAGCTCCAGCAAGGATGCTGCTAATTGCTGTTGTTCAAGAACTAACTCCGAATGAATTTGTTGCTGTTCCCCTGCTTTTTGCTCAGCTTCACGAAACTGCGCTTTTGCTTGCTGCCATTTTTCGACCAGAGCCTGCGTTTCTACCAATTTCACCGCTTCTGTTTGAAACCCTCGCAAGGTTTCGATTTCTTCTACCAGATGCTGCGCTTGCGCTTTGGCACTTGCTTGCGCTTGGTTTATCTTCGTTAATTCGGTGGTCTGTTGTTGTGCGGCTTTTTCAAGTTGCGCCACTTCTTCTTGCTGCGCTTGTGTACGCTGTGCTAGCGGGATCTGCTGCTGGATTCGTTGAACTTTTTGACTAGCAGCTTCCTGTTTTTTCTTGATGCCGTCGATCAACGCTCGTTGGTCTTGCCAGCTTACTTGTTGCTGCTGAATTTCTTGCAGCTGTTGCTTTGTTTCGTTGATTTGCTGAGCAGCTTGCTGTGCTTCTTTCACTCGTTCTTCTTTTTGCTGCATGATTTCTTGATGTTCAAGCGCCCACACCAACTGGTTCAACTGTGCTTTTTTCTGAGCAATCTCGGTTTTTTTAGCATGCAGCTCTCGGGCTTTTTCTTGTAGACCTTGCCATTCGATCCGTGCATTTTCAATTTCTTTTGCACGGTAAAAAGCATCTTGCGCAGCTTTCATTTCTTGGATCGCTTGGTCTTTTTTGTGCAATAATTGCTGAAGCTGCGCTTGTTGTTTTTCTAAATCCTGCGTCCACAAAGTCAGACCTTCCGCAACCGTTAAAACCTCCTGCGCTTCTTCCCATTCAAAGCGCTCCATGATTTGTGAGGCGAGCAGCTGCTGATGCTCAAGCTTTTTACTTTGTGCTTTGACTTGCTCTTTCAACCATTCATTAAATTGTTGATACATTTCCGTGCCAAATAAATTCCGTAAAACGCGTTCTTTCTCATTGCTGCTGGCAATCAAAAAATTACGAAATTCTCCTTGCGGCAACATCATGATTTGAAAAAACTGTTTGGCATCCAGCTGCAGCAGATCTTTGATAAACGCATCAACTTCTGTCCGTTTACTGATTTGCTTTTTCTCTTTGCCCTCGGCGTCAAAAATCGTCAACTGGACTTTTGCCGTTTGGTTGGTGACCCCGTCACCACGTTTTTTTGCTAACGTCTGTTCCGGTTTCCGTTGGATCTGGTAGGTAAAACGCTGATGTTCAAAAGTAAACGTGACGCTGGTCTCTTCGGTTGGTGAAGCAAACATCGAGCGCATTTCTTTGCCTGAGCGCAGATTCCCCGATGTTTCACCGAACAAGGCAAACGTCATGCCATCGAAAATCGTCGTTTTTCCTGCACCCGTTTTGCCGCTGATCAAAAACAAACCGCCAGCTTGCAGCTGACTAAAATCCAATTTTTCATCAATAAATGGACCAAAATTTTTCATTTGTAAAGACTTCGGTTGCATGGCTATTCCCTCTTTTCCACGACAAATGCTTCATTTAATCCTTGTTCGATCCATTTGGTTTGTGCATCGAGCAATGAATCTCCCGTCATTTCTTGAAAAAAATGACTGATCAAGGTCTGCGGGTCGGTTTCTCGTGTGGTTAGCTGTCTTTTTTTCGTCTGTTCTCGTCCATTCAACCGTTCGACAGACAAAATAAATGGATAGATTTTTCGCAACTGATTCATCATATTTGGAATCACAGCACGATCCGTCAGCAGAAAATGCCAAAACGCCTCACGATTTAGATCACGGTAAAAAACCGGATCGATCAACTCCTCAAAGGAAGCCGTCAGTTGCTGGATATCCCTTTTTGGTGTGAGGGGAATAAATTCATTGGTGTCTTTTACAGTATCCACAAGATAGACCCCTTTTTGGTTCGTCCGTTCAGAAAGGGAAAATTTCAGCGGAGAGCCACTGTACCCGATTTTCGGATGTTTCAGGGCGGTATTGGCATGTAAATGCCCCAAAACGACTCGATCAAATGGCGCAAAAGCGGTGGTCGGTACGCTGTCCAATCCGCCAACTTGAATTTTTGTTTCTGAATCTGTTTGGCTAGAACCCGCCACAAAAAAATGGGTCACTAGCACTTGCTTTTTGGACGAGTCAAAGTTCTTGGTCATCTCCTCAATGACTCTTTGGACACTATCAGAAATCTTCATTAATGGTTCATCAAAAAACAAGCGCGCCTCGATCGGTTCAAGATAAGGCAGTAAAAAGAACTGTGTATCGTCAAACTCAACCGGGTGCAAACTTTGTTCGATGCTGGTGGACAGGTAAAAGCGTGTTTGTTGAAACCACTGACTACCGGTTTCTAGCCGCGTTGGGCTATCATGGTTTCCTGAGATAGCCAATAAAGGCAGTTCATTCGTTAGATTGATTTCTGCGATTTTTTCATTCAATAATTTGACTGCATCGACAGCGGGAACGGAACGATCATACAGATCACCTGCAATGACGATGGCAGCGACTTTTTCTTCTAAAGCGATCGCAATGATTTGATCGATAATTGCTCGCTGGTCCTCCAGCAAATCATAGCCATGTAGTTTTTTTCCGATGTGCCAATCAGCTGTATGTATAAAGCGCATTTCTTCACCTTCTTAAAAAATATCCTTCCAATCATTATACCACTTTCCCTGATCGTTAGACATCTCTCTGCCAGCGAAATTTCACTTACCACCCATTTTTGATAAAAAGAGTGAACACCTGACATCATTATGTTGAAATGTTTTTTCAATTATAAATTTATATCTTGAAATATAATTACACTTCATTTACAATGAGTGTGAAATCGAATTCAACAATCGCTTTCACCACTATTCTAAAAGAAAGGAGAAACGCTATGCTTGCAATAGGACTCATGTCAGGAACCAGTTTGGATGGGATCGACGCTGCTTTAGTAAAAATCAATGGCTACGGCACCGAAACAGACGTACAGCTGTTGGAAATGATCACACTACCCATTGGTGAAGAATTGAAGGAACAAATAAAAACCGCTTGTGATCCGGTGGAATCAAATGTTCCCCTCATCTGCCAATTAAATACTGAACTAGGGTATCAATTTTTGAAAGCGTGTCAAATCCTCTGCCAAAAAGCTGGTATTGAAGAAAAAAGCATTGATTTTGTTGCCAGCCACGGACAAACGATCTGGCACTCCCCCGATTCTGATCCAGTGAAAAACAGCACCTTGCAAATTGGCGAACCTTCGATTATCGCTTATGGCTTACAAACGAAAGTCGTCGCCGATTTTCGAGTGATGGATATGGCTGCTGGCGGTCAAGGCGCCCCTCTTGTTCCTTATACAGATTATCTGCTCTATCAATCAGACAGCAAAAATCGTTTGCTGCAAAATATTGGCGGCATCGGCAATGTTACTGTACTACCAAAAAGTGGCAGCTTAAACGAGCTGTATGCCTTTGATACAGGTCCAGGAAACATGGTCATCGATGAATTAATGGTTCAGTTATTCGGCCAGCCTTATGATGCGTTTGGTGAAACAGCCCGTGCGGGAGCAATTATACCCACCTTGCAAAAGGAATTAAGAACTCATTTTTATTTGTCCCAGCAACCGCCGAAAAGCACCGGGCGTGAGCTTTTTGGAAAACATTTCGTGCAGCAGTTATTGACCAAGTATCCCGAAGCAGCACCTGAAGACTTGGTGAAGACTTTAACCGATTTCACCGCTTTTTCCATTGCTGACAGTTACCAACGGTTCATTTTTCCTCAGTTGGGAACAAACGATATGGAAGTGATTCTCTCGGGCGGCGGTGCCCACAATCATCTGCTGATTGAGATGATCCAAGGCTATTTACCAGAATCAGTAGCCGTTGGAACACAAGATGACATTGGCGGTTCCAACGATGCCAAAGAAGCGGTGGCTTTTGCCATCTTAGGAAATGAAACCCTTCACAGCCATGTCAACAATGCCCCTGCAGCAACCGGGGCAGCCCAAGGCGTGATTTTAGGGAAAATCATTCCGAATCCATGGGAAGCAAAAATGTAAAACACCTTAGGAGAATAAACCATGTTAGATAAATTCACTCAATTCATCGAGCGCCATTTGGCAGGACCGATGGAAAAACTTGGCAGCCAGCGTCACTTGCGGGCGGTTCGTGACGGAATCGTCTCAACCTTGCCATTGATCATCGTCAGTTCGTTCTTTATGATTTTAGCCTTTCCACCGCTGCCTCAAAGTTGGGGCATCTATCAATTCTTGTCTAGTAATGCCACAACGATCTTATTGCCTTATCGAATGACGATGTACATTATGAGCTTGTATGCGGCATTCGGGATTGGATACAGTCTTTCTCGCTCTTATAAGCTTGATGGTCTTTCTGGCGGGATCCTAGCTACGACCGCATTCTTACTGACCTTCACCCCGGTCAATATCCCAGCAGAAGCCTTGGATGCTGCTGGAACGGTCGGCTTTGTCTTGCCAATGGCCAACTTAGGGAGTGCTGGTATGTTCGTGGCGATCATCACCTCGATTCTTGCCGTTGAAATCTATCGGTTAACGGACAAATCGAAATTTAAAATCACGATGCCAGAACAAGTCCCACCTGCAGTCGCTCGCTCTTTCGAAGCCTTGACCCCTACCTTAGTCATTATTTTAGGAATGGGCGCGATCACTTACTATATCGGCTTTGACTGGCACACGATCGTGGCAAAAGTCGTCGATCCTTTAGTCAGTGCCGCAGACACCTTGCCAAGTGTGCTATTGATCACCTTCTTGACGACCTTCTTCTGGTCATTCGGGATCCATGGTGCTTCTATCGTTGGATCATTGGCTCGACCATTATGGTTGCAGTTGTTAGAAGGGAATACAACTGCGCTTGCTTCAGGAGATATGATTCCCAATATCGCAGCCGAACCATTTTATCAATGGTTTATCTGGATTGGTGGGGCTGGTTCAACGATTGGTTTGGCGATTTTGCTAGCGTTTCGCACCAAATCAGAATTCGGTTCAAAACTAGGAAAAACAGCCTTAATTCCAGCAATTTTCAACATCAATGAACCACTGATTTTCGGTACACCGATCGTCTTGAATCCAATCTTGATCCCACCATTCATCATTGCGCCTTTAATCAATGGTGTCATTGCATGGGTCGCCACCTCAGCAGGTTTAGTCAATGCCGTCACGGTCAATGCCCCTTGGACATTGCCTGGACCAATTGGTGCTTTCTTAGCAACTGGCGGCGATTGGCGTGCCATCGTGCTGAATGTTCTTTTGATTCTTTTATCGATCCTGATCTATTACCCATTCGTAAAAATCTATGACAAAAACGAATTAGAAAAAGAAAATCAACCAGTCGCACAATAATTTGTTTATAAAGGTCGGACGAAGCACCCACCAAGACAAACAGAAGAAGCCTTACTCAGCAGCTTTTTCCAATGCCAAGAGGTGCTTCGTGCGGTTTTTTAGAAAGAAGGAAAACCATTGAAACGAGAAATTGGCCTTTCGATTTACCCCGACCATAGCGATCCTTTACTGGATCAAGACTATTTAAAAAAAGCTGCTGCCCTTGGTTACTCTCGCTTATTTATAAGTATGCTGGAAGTCAGTGAAGGCAAAGAGACCGTCAGAAAAAAATTCTCTTCGATTATCGGCTTTGCCAAGAACCTTGGCTTTGAAACGATATTAGATATTTCGCCAGCTGTTTTTAGTGATTTGGCGATCTCTTATGACGATCTTAGCTTCTTTGCAGAATTAGGTGCGGACGGTATCCGCTTGGATCAAGGATTTGATGGCAATAAAGAAGCCCAGCTGACCTTTAATCCATTTGGCTTGGCGATTGAATTGAATATGAGTAATGATGTGAATTATTTAGAAAATATCCTTTCTTATCAAGCAAATGAACCTTTTTTATATGGCTGCCACAATTTTTACCCCCAACGAGGCACAGGCTTAACGGAGGCTTTTTTCCGCAGCTGCAGTCAACGTTTTAAAAAATATGGGTTGAAAACAGCCGCCTTCATCACTAGTCAATCAGCCAAAATTGGCCCTTGGGAAGTCAATGATGGCTTACCGACCTTAGAATCTTGTCGAGATTTACCATTGGCGCTGCAAGGGAAGCTGCTTTTTGCTTCTGGGTTGATCGATACGGTGATTATTGGCAATGCCTATGCGTCGGATGCAGAACTGAAAGCTCTGGCGGCGATCGATCGCTACAAGCTGACCTTTGGCGTTTTCGTAGAAGCAGACGCCAGCGAAATCGAACGGAGGATATTAGCTGAAACCAATCATTTTCGTCGCGGTGATAGTAATGCGTTAGTTGCTCGTTCCACACAGTCACGGGTGAAATACCGTCCCATCGAAAACCTCCCTCATACAAACCAAGAACCGTTTGCTTATGGGGACATCGTTATCGGCAATGATACCTTTGGTCAGTACAAAAACGAATTGCAGATCGTTTTGACCCCTCACCAAGACGTGCGAAAAAACAAAGTCGGCACTATCCCCAAAGAGGAGTTGCCTTTGTTGGAATATTTGAAACCATGGACCAAATTTGCTTTCGAATTGTTGAATTAAATCGTTAGAAAAAAGCCGCTGATCACAAAAGGATCCGCGGCTTTTCTTAGGTATTAATCTTCTCTTTTGGACTCATCGATTTGATAAACAAATGACGGATCGATCGCTTGATCCAGTGTGTCAAATGCACCTTGGATGCGCCGTTCGACTTCCGCCAAGCCCTCTTTGTCCATCTTTTTGATGTCACTGATATCGATTGGCTCCCCAAAGAGGACGGTTACTCGCTTGCGTTTAAATAAATCCTTTAATGTCAGCGGTCCTTGATAAACAGAGGGAACGATCTTGACCTTAGCCATTTTTGCGATCAACGCCATGCCGCCTTTTAAAGCCGTTGCGTGTCTCGTACCACTTGGAAACATGATCAAGCTAAGATCGGTTTCCTTCAAGATTTTGACTGGCGTCTTTACCGCACTCGGTCCTGGTTTGTCCCGTTTGACTGGAAAAGCATTGGCATGGATCAAAATGAACCGTAAAATCGGGTTTTTGAACAGCTCTTCTTTCGCCATAAAACTAAATTTCTTTGGCCGAGCAGCCACTGCTAGGTACAATGGATCCCACCAGGTTCGGTGAGGAGCCACTAAAATATAGTTTTCATTTTTAGGTAAAACCTCTTTGTTTTGATAACGAGCATTGCCGTTGATCAAAAATAATACTACGCGAACCACACCGCGCATAAAGCGAAAAAACATACTCATTTTCCTTTCTATTTCTCTCCTATTCAAGTATGCAAAAAAACGGTTTAAATGACAAGCATTTTTTAGCGTTTCCCATTATTCTTAATCGTAGTATAATACATTGAAATGAATTTAGAACAGGAGTATGCTTCATGTTGCAACCGAACGAACGCATCGACCAATTGTATGCCGATGACATCAAGATCATTCAGAGTTCCGAAGTTTTTTCTTTTTCATTAGATGCTGTCTTATTAGCCAATTACGCTAGAGTGCCAAAAAGAGGTGTGATCGTTGACCTTTGTGCAGGGAATGGCGCAGTCGGTTTATTTATCAGCAAAAAAACGACTGCTCATATTTATCAGGTCGAATTGCAGGAACGCTTAGCGGATATGGCGCAACGCAGTATCGAATTAAACGACTTGCAAGACCAGCTGACGGTCTATCCTATGGACTTGAAGAATCTCTTTCAAAAAATCAAACCTGATTCCGTCGATCTTTTGGTCTGCAATCCGCCTTATTTTAAAAATGTACCTACGGCGATCAAAAACCCGAATCCCTATTTAGCGATCGCCCGTCACGAGATCACCACAACTTTAGATGAAGTGATCCAAACCGCCAGTAAAGCGTTAAAAATGAATGGACGGTTTGCGATGGTTCATCGCCCGGATCGCTTTCTCGATATTTTGGACCATATGCGCACCCATCGAATCGCCCCAAAACGCGTCCGCTTCGTCTATCCGAAAGCGGGCAAAGAGGCCAATATTTTATTGATTGAAGGAATCAAGGACGGCAAGGCGGATGGCTTTAAAATTGACTCGCCGCTTATTACCTATGATGAAACGGGTGCCTATAGTCCAGAAGTGAAGGCGATGCTCTATGGCTGCTGAGAATCATTATTTTTATGTCTTGCGTTGCAACGATCAGTCCTTCTACGGTGGCTATACCACAGATTTGAGTCGCCGCTTATTTGAGCACAACAAAGGGATCGGGGCAAAATATACCCGTCCTGCTAGTCGCAGACCTTTGCAAATGATTCATGCAGAAAGCTTTTCCACTCGCAGTGAAGCCACTCAAGCAGAAGCCGCCTTCAAAAAATTGTCTCGCAAAAAGAAAGAGGACTACCTGATCAGTCATAGGAAAAGCAATGTTATCTGACTAAACATACAAAAAAACTACCTGCGCACGGAAGATTCCCTATTGAGAGAACTTTCTTTCGTTACTTAGGTAGTTTTCTTTTATGGTTATTCATTCCTATTCGGTAACGCCCATTGGGTTTGACTTTTCCCAAATTCTTTCGGAATCACAGAATCAACGGATTGATATTCGAGGGTTTCTTGGGTCTTTGGAATCGTAATTGCCGTTAAATAGTTGTTGGTTTCGGAATAGAAGCCGATCGTTTCAAAGGAAGGATCAGTCAAATGGTATTGAATCCCCTGCAGCTTAGCAGTTGTTTTCTCTTCCACAAATGTCTGTTGATAGCGAGCATAGTAAACCTGGGCGCCCATTTTAAAATATACGGAGTTATGAGCAGATCCAAGAAATTCAATCGCCCGTTCCACTGGTACTGCTTGATAGATCCCTAAAGTTTCAATCGCTTCATTGCTTTGGATGCGCTGATAAACTGCTGTAGTATCAGATTCGTAATATTTATAGCCTAAAAACATTTTTTCGCGGTCTCGGATATTCGGTGTGATCAGCGCATTATACGTTTTGAATTCACCATACACTTGATCTCCAATAAAAAAGCCTAGCAGACACGCAACGACTATGCCGCCAAGTAATAGCGTCACTTTCGGGTTACGGTTTTCTCGATAAAGCAGAACCATTAGAAACCCTAATAATGCGATCAGACCAACCACCATGAGAATTGGTAGGATCACATAGTAAAAACGCTCACTTTGCAGCCATTTTTCGATTGTCATAAATGCAATCATTCTTTCTTCCCCTTCGATTCCTCACTACCTACTGTTTTTCCCTTGGTCAACCAGTAGAAGGATCGTCCTTTCATCCCTTTTCTTGCCATTGACTCTTCCGACGCTCAATTCACATGTAAATCTTATGAAATTAATTTTACCATAAGTATGTATAAAAGATAAGTATTCGTTGGATTGCTTTTCGCGACCAGCATCCATTGACAAAACGAGGGTTTTATCAGATAATATTGATGCTAATAGGGAATGAATGTCTCCCTCAGTTCTTACTGAAACCGCAATTTTGCTAATGACTTCTACCACTTTTTTTAGTGTGTAGTAGTCATTTTTTATTTTCACTCGTTCGTCATAGTTGCAAGAGCATTATTCCTATCTTTTTTAAAGGATCGTGATAGAAATGAAGAAACAAGAAACAACGTATTTTGAACTGACTGCATTAGGTTTGCTCAGTCTGGTGATTGGGGTGCTTGCTGGAGCTGTTGACACTTTCTTTGGTAAAATTTTGCTGTTCTTAAGTGCCTTCCGTGAAAGTCATTTTTTGCCATTGATTCTCTTCTTACCAATTATCGGTATTTGCTTTACTTACCTTTTCCAAAAGTATGGCGATCGGAGTCCTCAAGGAATGAACTTAGTGTTTTTAGTTGGGCAGGAGGAAGAAAAAGATATTCCGTTGCGTTTGATTCCTTTTGTAATGGTGGGAACCTGGCTGACGCATTTATTTGGAGGAAGCGCAGGCAGAGAAGGAGTTGCGGTTCAGTTAGGTGCCACCATCGCCAATCGTTTAGGAAATTGGCTGCGACTAGAAAAGTACGCCAGCACCCTGATCATGATTGGGATGGCTGCGGGATTTGCTGGTTTATTTGAAACCCCCATCGCTGCGACGTTCTTTGCATTGGAAGTGCTTATCATCGGTAAATTCAGTCATCATGCCCTCTTACCTGCTTTGGTGGCTGCTTTCACTGCTAGTACGACTTCTCAATGGTTAGGCTTAGAAAAATTTAGTCTTATGTTGCCTCAATCCGTCGATTTGACGATACCTGTTTTTCTGAAATTACTTGTGATTGGGTTGATTTTTGGTATGGTTGGCGGTAGCTTTGCGGGCTGTTTAGAAACGATGAAACGCATCATGAAGCGGCGCTTCCCGAATCCACTGTGGCGTATTGGGATTGGCGCATTGGCGTTAGTCTTGCTTTTTGTTTTGTTGTATCAAGGGCGTTATTCAGGCTTAGGAACAAATTTGATCAGCGCGAGTTTCACGAATCAACCGATCTATTCTTATGATTGGCTGCTTAAGTTGGTGTTGACCGTATTGACCATCAGCATTGGTTTTTTGGGTGGAGAAGTCACCCCTTTGTTTGCGATTGGCTCTTCTTTGGGGGTCGTGTTGGCGCCACTGTTCGGACTGCCTATCGAACTGGTAGCAGCACTAGGCTATGCCAGTGTTTTTGGCAGCGCCACTAGCACCTTATTTGCACCGATCTTTATTGGTGGAGAAGTCTTTGGCTTTCAAAATCTACCCTTCTTTGTGATCGTCTGCTCCGTCGCCTACTTTATCAGTAAACCTTATAGTATCTATCCTTTACAAAAAACATCGGCAATGGGACAATGAGCCACTTCTGAACACAACAAGAGCAAAGAAAAAACCGCGAACAAGTCGCGGTTTTTTGCTATTTTGCACGTTTTAAATAGGTACCTTCAGCTGTATTGATTTCTAGCATTTCGCCTTCTTCAACAAAGTCAGGAACATTGACAACTAAGCCCGTTTCCATCGTTGCTGGCTTACCAGAACCAGTCACAGTTGCCCCTTTGATCGATGGCTGTGTTTCAACAACTTTCAAGATTACGCTTGAAGGTAATTGCACGCCAATCACTTCGCTGCCGAAGAATTGGATTTTTACTTCCATGTTTTCTAGAATGAACTTCATTTCTTCTTCAACCACTTCAACTGGAATTTCATATTGTTCATAGGTTTCCAGATCCATAAAGAATGCGGTATCGTCCATTGTATATAGGTATTGTACAGCTTTCGTATCGATATGCGCTTTTTCAAATTTTTCTTCTGGACGGAAGGTTGTATCGTAAGTCGAACCAGTCCGAACGTCACGTAATTTCATACGCATAACCGTATTTCCTTTACCTGGTTTGTGGTGGCTGGCATCTAATACTTTGATAAGTTTGCCGTCTTGAACAAACGTCATTCCAGCTCTTAATTCACTTGCATTGATCATAATTTTGAAATCTCCTTCACTATGTGATAATCCTTGTCTATTGTATCAAAAAAAACAGCTTTATTCTAGCTAAATCAGTGGGGAGGTCGCACAAGTTTGCGCCGCTTCTCCATGTAGTGAGGATCGTACTCATCCGTTTCAATATAAATATAGACTTTTTTATCTGCCATTTGATGTCGGATCTCGGCTTCGATCTCATTAATGATCTCATAGCCGACCTCTTCTTGTTTTGCGGCAATATCGACTTTCGCTGCAATCAAAATTTCTGCTGGCCCTAAATGGACTGTTTTCACATCGATCAAGCGATCAACATCGGGACGTTCAAACGCTTGTTTGATCACCGCTAAATCACGTTTGGTAACACTTTCCCCAATCAGTAGACTGTAAAATTCGCGGGCTAAGAAGATCGCTGCTACCATCAATAAAAGACCAATCAATAAGCCGCTGAAGGCATCAAAAAATGCGTTCCCGGTAATCATTGTTAAAACCGTTCCGATCAGTGCGATCATCAGACCGATCACCGCACAAAAGTCTTCTGTGAAAATGATCAAAATCTCACTATGCCGACTTTCTTTCAAAAAACGATAGATTGGTTGATGTTCCACGTTTAGCTCGCGGATCTCCTTGATTGCGATCCACAACGAACTTCCTTCAACGATCATCCCGAAAATCAAGATAGCGATCACTAACCAGGTATTGCCGACTTCATGGGCGGGATGCAGCAGCTTTTCCACTGCTTCCATCACGCCTAGTGCGCCCCCACCAAAGAAGAGCATCATCGCAACGATCGTGCTGAAAAAATATTTCGCCCGACCTTCACCAAACTGATGCAGTTCACTTTGTCCCTTTGTTGCCCGTTTATCACCGATCAATAAAAAGATCTGATTGCTGCAATCCACGACACTATGAATGCTTTCATTCAGCATGGCCGCACTACCGCTCAAGGCATAACCGACAAACTTACTGATCGCCACCAAAATGTTTGAGATCAGTGCAGCGATGACCGCCATCATGCCATTTGCTTTCTTTTCCACACCTAACGCTTCCTCTCATCAATAAACTCCCTGCTTATTATGCAACTATTCTTCACGAATGAATCAAGCTGCCTCTAGTTCCTCAATCAACAGGTGCTTGCTTTTTCAACTTCGCCTCTCTACGACTGATTTTTTTGGTCCAAAAACCACCCGAGATATACTTGGGTTCATAGCTGATGATAAACGCTCGCTCTTCCACCGCTTTGATCGTTTGATAGAGCTTTTTCTCACTTTTTCTTTGGGAAAGAATCTCTAAAATCAGTCGCGGGCCTTCCAATCCTTCACCAAAGCTTTGTGTCACACCATAGCCCTCTTGTCGCAAAATCTTCGGCAAACTCTTTTCTTCATCTGTATTACTAGGTAGGATCACTGTGACCATTGTATAGCCCAGAGCCAGCTTATCTTCGATTTTGATACCAATACTGACTCCTGCAGCATAACCTAATGCATAGAACAAGAGATTCAGTGGGTTATCCAAACGATCCAATACCATAGATAAGCCTAAAATATAGATCGTGATTTCGATCATACTCACTAATGGGGCAATCACGCGATACCCTTTCATTGTCAATAAAAATCGCAGTGTGTTCAATGTAACATAGGCGAGATTGATAAAGAAAATCATCGCCAGCATTTGTAGATCAACTTCCATCTTTGATTCCCCCTTGTTCTTAGCATATCAAAACGCAAGCGAAAATTAAAATATTTGAGCAGGATTTAATTACTAAAATAACTAAATTAAATTTATTCTGCAGAAGGCAAAGTGCTTAGGTGATTTCGTTGATGACTACTGTGTCATGATTTTGCTCATCGATCCATTGCCTGTGGTTTCACTCCCTTCTATTGATTGAAAAGCGTATCCACCAAAGTTGGGGAAACAGTATAAACAACCACTCGTCTGTTTCAGACAAAAAAGAAGCCCAATGGCAAATGGACTTCTTTTTGTCCGATCAACTTTTACAGTGTTCGATCATATTCACGATTGCAGAACATGCTTACTTGTTTTCCAAGGGGTTATTCGTCAGCACCAGGTACGAAACTCAGCTCCCAATGGATGGTTCCTTGATAACTTGTTGCTTGTGGCCTCGCGCCAATAGGGATTTCCAGCTCGACACTTTTTTGCATGGTATGCTCGTTTCCATAGCGTTGAATCCAAGTTCCCGCCCCTTGCTTTTCATTGGCACGTGCAATCACTTGGTTCTGCGGTCCCAGCTCAATTGCTTCAAAGTAGTCTGGTGCTTCAGAGGGATTTTCTCTAGAGGTAACCATTTCAATATTATTCAAATGCACACTCGCTCCTTTTAAGTTGTGCTTAAACGCATCCGTGCTAACGAACCCTTCCTCAGATAAACGGGCACTCAAGGTCCAGCCATTTGGGAGAAATCGACGATCGAAAACCTGAATATAGTTTGGTCGTTCGGTTGATTCATGATCATCCATTGAAGAAATTCGTTGCGAACGCGCCGGATAGCGGCTTGTCGACGAGCGAATCGGTACTGTACCAAAATCGAATTGTGAAACAAAGTCTATGCTGACAAACCCGCGATTTTCTGGTATCAATGGTGGATTTTCAGGAAGAATCGGTTGATCAGGATCAAGGGGATCTTTTGGGTCAACGTCACCAATGGGTTCCACAGTGGTTGATGCTTCTGCCCATTTACCATCAAGAAATGCCTGTGCGGTGACCACCTCACCTTGTGTAAAATACTGGAAAGGTTCTAAATCAGATAGATCAAGTAGATAGTGCCCGTTTTCATCCGCTTGTGTGTGAAAATACCCGCTATTGCCAGCACTATCGACTGTCGTTTCAAGCGTCGGTTCTGGCATCAGCCCCTCTCTTTGAAATCGAAGGTAGCTACCAGGATTGGCAGTTCCCGAAATCGTATAGGCATTAGGTAAGGTTCTATCTTCTGTCAAAGGATCGATGGTCACCGTGATGTCTGGTATTCTCTCAAATAATAGACGTTGTGAACGAGAAGCAAACTGCGCGGCAACCCCTCGACTTGTTTCCTCATTCAGTGAAGATACATTGGTCACATTGGTATTGGTTCCTGAAATCGCCGCAGTCATGGACAGAATCGGTTGCCACTGAAAATCAGATGGGTCTCCTGTATTTCCATGCCGCCACTGGCGAATCGCCTGGTTCTTTGCAGTGATTCCTCCCCCTTCAATTAGACCATTTGTTGTGGTCGTTATCGGGCGGGTTCTTTGCAAATTGACACGCTTGGCATCGTCGATCGTCAATCTTGCGGGATTGTTGGCACCGCTAAAGAAAAGTAGGCGTTGGACAGGTTGAGGGCTGTCCGAACGAATATCTAAGGTAGCATCTTTGCCAACATTGAGATTGCCAGTCGTGCCAGAGAAGTGGAAGATATTTGCGGTTGTATTTTGATTTGTTGCTTCAACCTCTAAGGTGCTGCTGTCTTCTAAGGTTACATGAGTATTGGCACTCAACCAGAAAATATGACTATACAATGTTCGGTTTGCAGCAGTAACCGACAAGCGACTTTTTTCCATTAAGCGAATATCATGAGGCGTGCCTGATGTGATGACTGCCGGACTGTTGTTTTGTGTATTTAATGCCAATTCCGCACCTTTTCCTAACTCAATGCGTCCATTGCCAGCGATAAAGCGAATATTGGCACCACCTGCTTCACCAGCTGAACCGTTGGCATTTAATGAGAGTCGAGCATTATCCCCTAGTACGAGACGCGCATTCGTATTATAAAAATCAAGATTTCCTGAGCTGATCGTCGACATTTCGACGTTTGCTCCCTCACGAAGCTCTATTTGGTTGATTTCAAAATTCGCTTGGATGTTCGAGTGAATCATCCAAGAAGCATTGAAGTCTGATGTATATCTAGGCGTTTGGTGTGAAACCGAATGTCCAGAAAAGCTTGCTCGAGAGTGCAAACCGTAAAACAACTGATTGCCAGTATGGTTGAGATTGTGGTACCGAATGATTGAACGCTGCTGATTTGTCATGTTCAAATCATGGTATTCAATTGCCCCCCAAAAGTTTCCATGGTAGAGTTCCAAATTTTGCAAGGTAATGTCCCATGGGGAATCAGGATTGACACTCGAATCGCGGAAACAGATCGCAACGGCTCTAAGATCCATCTGATAGGTGTCGAGACCATCAATGATTAACGTTCTTGAAACTCTCGAGGCATTGATATAAACATAGGCTAATCCGCCATTAGGATTGGCGCTGCTGCTCCAGCCGTCAATTCCCGTAATACCTAAACGAGGATTATCGTTCGTTTGAAAACTGGCTGTCAAATAAATATAATTGACCGTCGGATCGACCATTGCAGCCATAAATTCGACCCAGTTAGCAACCCCTCTCTTTTTTACGTCGTCGCCTAAAAGATACAGATTGCCAGGATCAGAATCTGATGCCTCAGGAAGCTGGCTTTCTATTTCCTTCTCTTCTGCTACTTGATCCTCTTGATCCAATTGATCAGTGGAGTCACTCGAATCAGTTTGGTCATCCTCTTGTGTATCCGTAGGGTTTGTCTCCCGTGCTTCTTTTATCTCAAGTATTATCATTGATTCTGCTACCTCAAATGGAAACGACCCTGCTGTATCAACTACCACTGGAACCAAGAAATCACTTCTAGGGGTATCGGTCGTTAGTTTCCACCCATTCTCTTCAGTGGTTGGTGTAATTTTGACTCCCTTTGGCAACTCCTCTTCAGCAATAACCGCAGATTGCGGCAATCGGATCGCTATTTCACTAATGGGACGGTCCGTATGAAATGCGACTAGCAACATGTCTCCTACAGTCCCAGCTTTCGTTGATTCATCAAAATAAATGGCAACTCTTTCCTCGGCTTCTTTCTCTCGTATCAGTTCAAATGCTTCACTCGCAACCATTTCTTCCTCCAGCTGAGCAGCAAAGAAAATGTTTGAAGAAAACACACTCATGGTTGAAAAAAAGTAGAGTCCTCCAAGTAAGCCAATAATGATAGTGAAATATACCTTTCTCTTTTTCTTGTTCATTTGTTGATGCCCCACCTTTCAGCGTATCTTTCCCTTGAAATCGATCATGGATCAGTCCTTCCCAAAGAGCAGCTTTAGCCATCAGGACGCTTGCTTCCCTTTTTCAATTACAGCTGATTAGAAAACCACAATCCTGTTACCGTTTGACCTGCCATCGATTTTAAATGACAAAAGAAATCGCCAATTAAAATAACAAACATTATAAATAACGATGGTTTTGATCGTTTCACTTTATTCTATAGCCCACGCTATCGCTTAGTAAAATCAGAATATTCCTCAGCCGGTGAAAAATGTAATTCGACTAAGCATTTTGTGAAATCGGCAGTTTCGGCACACAAAAAAAACAGCTAGATGTTAGCCATCTAGCTGAAATCATTCATCGTTATGATCAAAGGACCACTTCTATTAAGAGTAACTGTCACTACTATTTAGAACGAAAATAGCCATTTGAAGATTCTTCTTGTTGATCGTCTTCAATCATTCCTTTTAATGATCGATCTAAAACGGAACGTTTTTTCTCACCATTTTTTTTGTTATTGGCGCGAAACTCACTGCGCGTCATCCCAACAGAGGGATGGCGATTGAATTTTTTGACGGTTGGATCATTTTCTTCTTTGACTTGATAAGCTGCTGGTTCCGTATCAAACAACAAATAACTTTCTTGTTTTTTTGCCATTGCATCCATCAAATCGTTCGGCGTAATTTCAGGTTTTTGCTCATCTGGAATAATTGATGCAGGAATATATTTAGGTACGAAGTAAGAGCGCCCCGAATATTCTTTTTTCGAAGAAACAGGAACCTCAGCTTTTTCCTTCTTACTGGTCACTTGATAAGAAGAATGGTTCGCCTCTTTGCCAAAAAAATTGGTTTTTCCTGTTGGCATCTGTTCTTTCACCGGACGTTTTCCGTACTGAGGCAAGTTGGCACGGTGATTGGCAAGCTCTTCTTTTTGACGAACATTGTGCCCCCGATCGCGTTGGCTGGACTGCACTTTACGCTGCAAAGAGTGATTTTCTTCCTTGTGAGAATGACTCACGGAATCTTTGATTTCGGTTAAAATCCAATCATCTGCTTTACTGAATGCGGGGCGATGCTCGGATTGCAGCTTCACACCATCTGTATCATCATAAGCAGGAAAACGGAAGTGTTTTCGTTTCACATCTAAATAATTTGCCACTGTACTCATCCTCTTACATGCATTTTTTTCATCATACCATAAATTAAGGAGAATTTCACGAAAGACTACACCATTTCAGATGAGGACACTTCAGCTAAATTCGGCTGGAGGCACCGTCTCAGTCAAGCTTGCTGCATTCGGTTCTTTGACATGTGCAAATAATGGATCGATCTGCCAAATATCTGCAGCATAATTTCGCACCGTTTCATCTGCCGAAAATTTGCCTGCATTCGCGATATTCATTAGGCTGACTTTACGCCAGCGCTGCGTATCCTGATAGGCACTATCTACCCGATGCTGCGCGTCACAATAGGCGTGGAAATCTCTTAATAAAAAGTACTCATCATTGTATTTCAAAAGTGAATCAAAGATCTCGCGACCTTCTACTTGGATATTCGGGATCGTCCCATCTATAAAGGCATTGACTACCCGTTGAAGTACTGGATCTGACTCATAATACGCATAGGCAGAATAATTACGCTGGGCGTAATACTGATACACTTCTTCTTCCGTTAGCCCAAAGATCGCAATGTTTTCATCACCGATCGCATCTCGAATCTCAATATTCGCACCATCTAAAGTGGCGATCGTTACTGCCCCATTCAGCATTAATTTCATATTACTTGTTCCCGACGCTTCTTTTGAAGCCAACGAAATTTGTTCACTGACATCCGCTGCTGGAATGATTTTTTCTGCTAATGAAACGTTGTAATTTTCTAAAAATACAACCTTGATTTTATCATTGATGGTTTCATCATGATTGATCAGATTCGCCACTTCATTGATTACTTTAATGATCGATTTTGCGTAGTGATAGCTTGGTGCTGCTTTGGCACCAAAAATAAAGACTCTTGGATGAAACGCTGCAGTCGGATCTTCTTTAACCTCAAAGTAGAGCTTCAAGATATACATTAGATTCAGCAGTTGTCGTTTGTACGCATGCAGGCGTTTGATCTGCACATCAAAAATTGCCGTTGGATCTACTGTAATGCCCGTTGCTTTTTGAATGTACTGTGCCAGTGCACGCTTGTTACTCATTTTTGCGTCGGCAATTTGTTGCAGAACGGTTTCGTCATCATAATAATTTTTGAGCAGCTGCAGATCCAAGGGGTCATTGCGCCAACTCGTACCGATCGACTGATCCAGCACTTTGGCTAATGGTTGATTGGCTAGCTGAAGCCAACGCCGTTGTGCGATGCCGTTGGTTTTATTGTTGAAACGGGCAGGATAAATGAGATAGAAGTCATGGAGTACCACTGATTTTAGTAAATCAGAATGGAGCTTGGCTACCCCATTGACACTATGGCTGCCGATGATGGCTAGATGTGCCATATGGACTTGATCATCAATAATGATTCGCGTCCGATCCAGTAAGGCTTGCGGATGGACCCCTTGCATTCCTTCGACAAAGCGCCGATCAATTTCTTTGATGATCTGATCCATTCTCGGCAACACTTCTTCAATCATGCGAACTGGCCATTTTTCTAAGGCTTCCGCCATGATCGTATGGTTCGTATAACTCATGACTTTCACGGTGATCGCCCACGCTTGTTCCCAAGCAAGGCCTTCTTCATCAACTAAAATACGCATCAGTTCTGGGACACAAAGCGCTGGGTGCGTGTCGTTGATATGGATTGCTACTCGTTCACTGAGCATCGCTAAAGGCAGATTCGATTTTTTATAATAGCGAATGATACTTTGAATGCCTGCAGAAACAAAAAAGTATTCTTGCATCAATCGTGTGCGTTTGCCGATCTCGTTTGAGTCATCTGGATATAAAACAGCAGTCAAATTTTCTAAGGCTTGCCGTGATTCCAATGTCGCATAATGCGCCTCATCTTCAGCAGGCACTTCGACACTCCACAAGCGCAGTGTGTTGATGTGTTGATTCTGATAGCCAACCATCGCGGTGTCATACGGAACTGCCCGCCAGGTAAAGCCGCCTTCATAGACTGGCGCTAGTTTTCCGTCCTCTCCCGTAACGAGATAGACCTGCCCACCAAATCGAATAGGCACCGCTTTGCTTTCTTTGCGGACTTCCCAGACATTCCCAGAACGTAACCAATCATCTGGTAATTCTACTTGATGGCCGTCAATAAATTTTTGTTTAAATAATCCATAGCGATAGCGAATCCCGTTCCCATTTCCCGGCAAGCTTAATGAAGCCAGCGAGTCCATAAAACAAGAGGCCAAACGACCGAGGCCCCCGTTTCCTAAAGCCATGTCTTTTTCTGTATCCGCAACGTCATCAAGGGAAACGCCTAACTCTTCAAAAACGGCTTCCGCTTGCTCCAACAGCTGCATATTCAACAAATTGCTTTTTAGCATTTTGCCAGGCAAAAATTCGATTGAAAAATAGTACGCTTGTTTTTGATCCTCCAGCAAGAGATTTTTTCTGGTTTGACGCCAGTCTTCTGAATACATTTGCTTCACCACATTGGCTAGTGCTTGAAACAATTCCTGCGGTGAAGCTTCATCCACTTCAATCGCAAAGAGTTCATGAACACTGATTTCTAGCAGTTCACGCAGTCGTTCTTTTGTCATAGGGTTACACTCCTTTTTGCATTCAATTTATAAAAAAGAAGAATCCTTGCCGCCAAAATTGCTAGTCATACAACTAGCAGTTCTGTTGCAGACAAGGATTCTTCTGTCTTAAAACAATCAAACTTTGATAGTATTATACAACTGGATATAAAGATCGGAACTTTGATTCCAGCTGAAATCTTTTGCCATTGCTTGCTTGACCAATACGTTCCACGTTGCCTGATCAGATTGATACAATTCGACCCCTTGCTTCAAGGCATTCATCAAGTAAAATGGTGAAAACTCTTGAAAGCCAAAGCCGGTACCTTGTTTCGTGATCGGATTATAGGAATCTACCGTATCTTTCAAGCCACCGATTTCGTGAACGACCGGTAATGTACCATAACGCATCGCGATCATCTGTGACAGTCCGCATGGTTCGAAGGCGGAAGGCATCAAGAAAAGATCCGCTGCTGCGTATAACTTTTGCGCCAATGCAATATCAAAAGAAATCGCGGCAGCACATTTGTCAGGATATCTCTGAGCAAAATAGCGAAAGCCTTCTTCAAAATCATGTTCGCCAGTCCCTAGTAAGATGAACTGAACATCAAATTGCAAGAGATTTTCCATTTCTTCAAGGACCAAATGGAACCCTTTTTGAGTGGTCAAACGGCTAACAACAGAAATCAATGGGACATCTTTACGGGTAGGCAAACCAAATTGTTCTTGTAGCGCTCGCTTGTTTTTAGCTTTTCCTGATAAATCTTCGACACTGAAAGGATAGTCCAAATGAGGATCGGTTTCTGGATCGTTCATTTCGTAATCAATTCCGTTTAAAATACCGCTGAGTTTGCCGCTTTCCATACGTAAAATCACTTCAAGCCCACAGCCGAACTCAGAGGTTTTGATTTCTTCACTATAGGAAGGACTGACCGTCGTGATGCGGTCCGCATACAAGATTCCTGCTTTCATAAAGTTCAAGCAATCGTTTAAACGTAGTGTGCCATCATCGTATCTCTCAGTCCCCATACCAAAAAGATCTGGTAAAATATCGCGACTATACCACCCTTGAAACCCAATGTTATGGATCGTCAAAACGGTGCGTATGTTTTGATACGCTTGAATCCAATGATATTTTTCTTTGATCAAGAAGGGAATCATCGCCGTATGGTAATCATTGACATGAACGATGTCTGGAATAAATTCAATGCGTTCCATCATTTCGATCACGGCTAATTGGAAGAAAGCAAAGCGTTCCCCATCATCATAAAAATCATAGAGCCGTTCGCGGCCAAAATAGTAGAGATTGTCTATGAAATAATAGGTCACAGAGCCTAGAACTAATTTTTTGATCCCACAATATTGCTTGCGCCAACCGACCGCCACTTCAAAGGAAAAACAATCTTCCATTTGCTCCTGGTATTCAGCAGGCATTTTCGTGAAATAGGGTAAGACCACAATCGTCTCGACGCCTTTTTTGACCAATTCTTTTGGTAATGCCCCTGCAACATCCCCTAATCCGCCTGTTTTAAAAAATGGGGCGCATTCCGCTGCTGTAAACAGAACCTTCATGCGCTTGCCCCTCCAATAACGTCTTGGGTGACATGAGAATTTTTCTTAATGACGATTGGCGTTTCTTTGGTTCCTTGCACTTTGACACCTTCTGCGATGGTCACATTTTTATCTAGGATCGCATAAGAGACTTCGGCACCTGCTTTGATCTCATTATTTCCGAAGATGATCGCTCCTTTGACTTTTGCTTCAGGATGGATCTTCGTGCGGCGGGCAACGAGTGACTGTTCGACCGTTCCTTCCACGATGCAGCCAGAAGCAAAGTGGCTATTTTTCACGTCAGATGTTTCTGAATAATACGTTGGCACTTCGTTTTTCAGTTTGGTATAGATCTTTTGATTCGAATAAAGCAACGACATAAATTTATGCACATCGAGCATATCCATATTTGTTTGATAGTAAGAAGAGATGTCATAAATGTTACTTAAGTAACCAGTGTACTCATATAGACCTGTATTTTCAACAGCGATCATTTCTCGTAAAAATTGACCGAGGTCTGCCGTTGCGCCAACTTTTTGCCCCTCTTTTAGCGCAGCGATCAGACGATCTGTTTGAATGATAAAAATATCCGTACATAAGTTGACAAGGTCACTGACCTCACCTTTTTTCGCTTGGATCGCTTCTTCTAAGTGACCTTCACTGTCTACATTGAACAACAGATCACTTTCGCAAACATTGTCACTGCTGATGCGTTTGTATACGACGGTCATTTCATTGCCTTGTAGCTGATGGATTTTCAGCAAGGCACGCAAATCAATGTTGCATAAGACTTTGCTGCCCATAAATACGGTATGATCCGATTTGGATTTTTCCAAATAGTCGATGACATTACAATAATACTCTTGTCCTTCTGCTTGCTTTTTCAATGAGTCTTGGAACAGGTGAATAAAGAAACGGTTTTGTACGCCGTCCAAGTTCCACTCTTTTCCGCCACCGATATGATCGAAGACCGACTGCGTTTCTCCTTCATTGAAAATCATATAGACTTGTTTGATATTGGCATTTTCGATACTTGAAAGATTAAAATCTAACAAGCGATATTTGCAGTCAAACAATAAAGTCGACAGCGGACGGTTTTCTGTTAATGGCATCAAGTCTTGGTATCGTTGCAGATTCCCTAAAATCGCACACATTTTATTAGTTCTCATCAATCGTCACCCCTAAAATTTCAGAATAGCCGACTACGGCAATTTCGTCTGTTCCATCGATCTCTGCATCGTCACCAATCACTGCATTTTCCCCAACGATCACTCGGTTTAATTTAACATTTCTACCGATCACCGCTCCAGGCATGATCACGCTGTCCTTGATCGTCGATCCTTCTTTCACCTGCACATTTTCTGATAAAATACTGTGCTCGATTTCCCCTGCAACATAACAGCCATCCATCACGAGAGAGTTTCTCGCAGCCCCGGTCTCAGTCACAAAATGTGGTGGTGCGATTGGGTTTTTAGAAAATACTTGCCAACTTTTATCCCGAATATTCAACTCCATTGCTGGATCAATAAATTCCATATTGGCTTCCCACAATGAATCGATCGTTCCTACGTCTTTCCAATAGCCAGAGAAGCGATAGGCAAAAACGTTGTCGCCGCTTTCGAGATAAGAAGGAATGACATGTTTCCCAAAATCGACCATTTCGCCGTCTTTTGTATAGTTACTCAACAGCATACTGCGCAGACGACTCCAATCGAAAATATAGATCCCCATTGAAGCGAGATTGCTTTTTGGTTCGGCTGGTTTTTCATCAAATTCGATGATACGGTCATTTTTATCGGTGTTCATGATTCCGAAACGCGAGGCATCTTTCATCGGTACTTCGAGAACTGCAACCGTCAATGAAGCATCATTTTCTTTGTGTTTTTCCAGCATTTCTTCATAATCCATTTTGTAGATATGGTCCCCTGATAAAATCAAGACATATTGCGGGTCCATCTCATCGATATAAGCGATGTTTTGATAGATCGCATGGGCGGTTCCTTCAAACCATTTTTCGCCTTCTGAATTTGAATATGGCTGTAAGATCGTCACACCGGTACTAATTCCATCCAATCCCCAGCTTGCACCATTTCCGATATGGTTGTTTAGTGCTAATGGCTGGTACTGAGTGACAACACCCACATTTTTGATTCCTGAATTGACACAATTACTCAACGTGAAATCGATGATCCGATATCTGCCACCAAATGGAACCGCTGGTTTAGCAATATTCTTTGTTAATTTCCCTAATCGAGTCCCTTGTCCCCCTGCGAGGATCATTGCTAACATCTCTGTTTTCATTTTGTTTGGTGATCTACTCACCGTTCCCCCTCTACTCTTTTTTTTGTGCTTTCTTTACTGCTTTTTTTCGAGTCATTTTGATTTTTTCTGGTTTGATGATTAAAGCCCCAAGTGCAGGCAAAATTGTTTTGATTTGATAGTCGTATTGCTTAAAAGGGGTATTACTGGTCTGGCAGTCTGGGTTATTCGCCACCCAAGTTCCACCAAATACATCCCGTTCCGTGTTTAAAATCTCGCGATACGTTCCTTCGTATGGCACGCCGATCGCAAAATCGTGACGCTCCACTGGTGTCAGATTGACAACCACGATCAAGAAATCTTTTTTCGTTTTTCCTTGTCGTAAGAAAGTCAATGTCGTTTCATCTAAGTTGTCTGCATCGATCACCATCAATGAATCTTCTTGATCATCCAATTCCCAAAGGGCTCGTTCTTCTTTGTATAATTCATTCAAGGTCTGGGTGAAGAACTGCATTTTTGCATTGAATGCGTCGTTTAAATCGACCCATTCAAGACCATGATCATATTTCCATTCTAAAAACTGTCCCCATTCACTACCCATGAATAACAGTTTTTTCCCTGGATGCATCATCATGTACGTAAAGAGATTTCGTAGTTGTGAAAACTGTTTGTAGCGGTCTCCCCACATTTTGTGCATCAAACTTTTTTTGCCATGAACCACTTCGTCATGGGAGAGTGGCAAGATATAATTTTCTTGCATCCGATACATGAAAGAAAAAGATAAAAGGCTTAGATGATCTTTACGGAAAATCGGGTCCATTTCGTAAAAACGCAGGACATCATTCATCCAGCCCATATTCCATTTGTAGTCAAACCCGAGAGCGCCTCCTTCGACCATTCCTGTTATTTTGGTCTCGGAAGTACTTTCCTCTGCAATCATGACAACTGCAGGATGGGCTAACTTGATGACTGAATTGAGCTTTTGTAAGAAATAGTACCCTTCAAAATTCCGATTGCCCCCTTCGTGATTCGGTTCCCATGGACCTTCATCATAATCGCGATAGATCATGTTGGAAACGGCATCTACCCGAATACCATCAATGTGGTAAAATTCGATCCAGAACAATGCACTTGAGATCAGAAAGCTTTGGACTTGCGGTTTGCCTAGATCAAAGTTGATCGCACCCCAGCGAACATTTTTCGCACGGTTTTCATCCATGTATTCAAAGGTCGGCGTGCCATCATAATAGGCAAGACTGTCATCATTGACACAAAAATGTCCTGGCACCCAATCAACGAAGACACCTATATTTTCCAAATGACAAGCCTCTACAAAGTCTTGAAATTCTTCTGGTGTCCCATAATAGGAGCTAAGTGCAAAGTAACCAGTCAATTGATAGCCCCAGGAGGTTCCTAAGGGATGTTCCATCAAAGGCATAAATTCGATATGGGTGTAGCCCATTTTTTTCACGTAAGGAATAAGTTCATCTTTTAATTCGGAGAAGCGATAAGGGGTGCCATCTTCGTGGTGCTTCCAGGAGCTGGCATGAACTTCATAAATATTAAGAGGTCGATTAAATGTTTTTTGTCTTTTTTTCCGTCCTTGCCATAACCCATCCCGCCATTTTTTTTGTGGGATCGAATGCAACACGGCAGCAGTTCCTGGTCGAGCTTCAAAATGGACAGCAAAAGGATCGATCTTCAATACTTCTCGTCCATTTGATTGTTTTACTTTGTATTTGTAAAGCTGTCCTTCTTTTACTTGGTTGGTCTCAATTTCCCAAACACCGGATTCCGTCCTTTTGTTCATCGGCAAGGTATCCGTCCATTGGTTGAAGTCGCCAACAAGCCAAACTTGCTGAGCATTTGGTGCCCAAACGCGAAACACGTAGCCATCATCTACTTGATGGGCGCCTAAGAAATGCTGTACATAAAAATTTTCACCACTCAGAAAGTCTTTTTCCGCAGTCAGTACCTGTTGTTTGGTAACCACTCTCTCATCAGTCCTCCTCAAATTCATTTTGATCGTTGACTGAAATGCCAACGAACTTGTTACGCTCTTTCATCTTTTAGAAATCGTTTCAAAATCAACTACATCTCTATATCTAGCATAGCATAAAACACTGCGCTAGTAACGCAATAACCTTAGTTGCCAGCAAATAATCTTTGACAGAAAAAAACAGCTTGAACGTATCTGTTCAACCTGTTTCAGCTCTACTTTTTAGCTTTTGGAAAATGAAGTATGTGACTACCCATAACTGAAACAAACTTGCTAAAACAAGAATGAAAACTACCATCACTGGAAGTGTTTCAGTTAATTCAAAATATGCCAACAGTGTCCCAAATGCAGAAGAGGCGGAGCAAAAACACCAAAATCGAAACCCATAAAAACTGGTCACCACGGTATAAAGACTGATGATCCCCAACAAGAAGAGCTGAGTAAATCGGTCAAATACCGTATCGGTATAATAAATTTCACCTAACAAGGCTTGGATCGCACCAAAACTTGTCGGTACTTTATAAAGCGTCAGCAGAGCGCCGAGCAAGCTGAATGCACCAATCAGAAGATGACTGCCAGCTAAGCCGATTCGAATGTTTAGTTTCACGCGTCTTTCACAACCTTCAATCTAAAAAAATCCTTTTTCCGCTAACTACTGCTTACACAGCCGTTTTCCTTATTCACTAGAGCCGAAATCATCTGTACTTATTTTGCCTGCCAAAGCTCTTTTACTTGTCCATCCGTGTAAACTTTATAGACTTTATTTGCCGATGAGGATGTGTTTGTTCGAGCAATCAAGTAATAGTTCCCGTCACAATCAAACTCACCCTCACTTAATAATTTGTAACTCGTCACTGGCCCATTTGCCATTTTCTTTGCTAAGTAACGCATGGCATGAGCTGGATTCACCAGATAGTTTTGATTGATGAGCCAATCAATGATCACGGAAACGATCGTATTTGCCCCAAACCGTTCCTGTTGTTTTAACGCAAGAATGAGATCGCCATCAGAAAAACGCGTTTCATCGATCCCCGCTTTTGTAATTGCTTGCCGAGCAGCTTCTATTTCTGACATTGATACGAACGTGATCATTTCTGCTTTCGTTTTGTTTTGTTCCAACTGTTCAAAATCAACCGTTTTATATCCTTCCATTTTTATATCCCCTTTCAAAGTTCTAGAATCATCATATCATCAAGAAATCAAAACTCCAAACAAAACGATTGTTGTTTTTTAATTTTTATTCATCAAATTATCATTTGAAGAAATAAGAAAAAAAGCTGCTAGAATCGAATCTAGCAGCTTTTGAATAGTCAGAAAGTTTAAAACAAATAACATAATTATTAGAAATTTTAATTATTATTGAAATAAAGTGTATTGTATGAACCTGATTTGTTTGCCAAGTGAGCGATCACAAGGCGTTGGACGAACAGATCCTTTTCAGAAGACAGATAACGTTCGTTTTTTAGATTATCACAATTTATTTCTTCCAGCAACAAATGTAGCTCAGGACTTATGATCTCGACCCGTTGAAGTGATTCCAGAAAAATACTCGGACGGACTTTTTTGTTTTTACGAATGCGTTCAAGGATCACACTCACTTGGTCTAAGTAATAGACTGGATCGACATCACCGATCAAATCCATTAATTCATCAAAGATCGCAAGGGTGCGCAACTGTTCATTCGCTTCAAAAAAAGCAGGCAGTGTTGGTGGCCACTGTGTTTCTGAGTAAGAGATCAACTGAAATTGTTCATGGCTCAATGCATAGACAGCTCCTTGTTCAACCCCTTTCTGACAACCATAAAAGTATTTATTTTCAACACTTGACGCAGCAAAGCTTTTGATAAAACCAGCGATTTCTTGTGTTGACCAATGGCACGCTGCTTGATAGAAATCATCACTTACTTGTATCTGCTGTTGATCATGTTCAGTATAGATGGGGAAGCCTAAATAATAGCGTCGTTCTTGACGGACGATTAACTTTTCTGCGATCAAGAGGTCAAGAATTTTATCAAATGAACCATCTGTAAACTTCGCTTTTAATGCTCGTAGCGTTGGCGGCTCTTGGCTATTTAATAGCTCCTCTACCAATTCATGGAATTTCGAAGATTCCAGTATCGGTTGCAATGAGCGAAAGTGGGGACTATAAAAAAATTTCACTGCGTGTACTCCTTATCCAAACAATCATGAAAAATGCTGGTTTGATCTACCAAAACAGATCTCACCAGCATTCAGACAGTTAGCTTAATTATCCTTCAAAAACCTCTGTTAATTGAGGTACGATTTGTTTTTTACGAGAAACGACACCAGGTAAAAACGCACGATTGTTGGTTAATGTCGTTTTAAAGGCTGCTTCTACTGGGGCAGTTGGTTCACCAATGACTAGCAGCTCAGAATTACTATCTAAGATATCAGTGGCAACCAGCAAGAACAGATCATAGCCATTTGCTGCCATTGAATCCTTCATAGCCGCTTCCAACTCTGCTTGACGGTCAAAGACTTCTTTTAAATCGACCGTATTGACTTGCCCGATACGGATGTTTTTCCCGCCCATTGGGAAGCTTTTGGCATCTAGGTCCAGCAATTCTGCTGCTGATTTCGTTCCAAGATTCGTACCAGCTTTTAACATATCTAATCCATAGACTTCCAGTTCTACATCTGCTATAACGGCTAGTTCTTTGGCTGCTGTTACGTCTTCGTCGGTACCTGTTGGTGATTTAAACAACAATGTATCAGAGATGATCGCTGAGAGCATGATTCCTGCGATCGCTTTTGGAATTTCAACTTGATTTTCTTTGTATAATTTCAACACGATCGTACTTGTACAACCGACCGGCTCTGCACGATAATACAGTGGATTTGCCGTTTCAAAGTTAGCGATACGATGATGATCAACTACTGCCAATACAGTGACATACGTAATATCCGCTGCACTTTGTTGAAATTCATTATGATCCACTAACATTACTTCTTGGGTTTCCTTTGCCACTGAATCGATCACCCGAGGGGCAGTTAGGCCAAAGGTATCTAACGCAAATTGTGTCTCTTCATTCGGTGTACCAAGCGCTACTGCTTCACAATCTTTTCCAAGTTGATTTTGTAAATTTGCAAAGGCAATTGCTGCACCAATGGCGTCGGTATCAGGATTTTGATGACCGAATACTAATATTTTCGACATTTCTTCATCGCTCCTATTTCAATTGATATTCACTTTCTAATCATAGTAAAAAAACAGGAAAGAAGCAATAGCAATCTCTTCTTTCCTGTTTTGATCAACGGGTTAAGTAACCTTTATAGTCGTCTACATGAAGCAAACGCTTGGCATTTTTCACCCGATCTTCTGTTGGTGGTTCGATCCCTTCAAGGGGATATTTCAAACCAAGCTCATCCCACTTGTATTTCCCCATCGTGTGATAAGGCAAGATCTCTACTTTGTCGACATTCTTCAGTGTTTTGATAAACTCATCCAAACGGATCAAAAATTCATCATAGTCGCTTCTAAAAGGAACCAACACGTGACGAATCCAGACAGGTTGATTGATCTCTGAAAGATAATTCGCCATATCCAAAATATTATCATTGGATTGAGTAGTTAGCTCTTTATGGGCTTTGTTATCGATGTGCTTGATATCAAACAATAACAAGTCAGTAACGGTCATCAGCTCTTGAAACTTGCTAAAAAATGGTTCTTCCCGTGTAAATGGTTTTCCACAAGTATCTAATGTCGTGCTGACCCCTTCTGCTTTGGCTTTGCGAAACAGATCGATCAGAAAGTCCATTTGAAGCAATGGTTCCCCACCACTGACGGTGATCCCACCTTTTTGTCCCCAGAATTCACGATATTTCAATGCCTCTTCTAAGACGTCATCAGTCGTTCGTTCGACACCAGTGCCAATCTTCCATGTATCTGGATTATGACAAAACTGGCAACGCATGCGGCATCCTTGCATGAATACAATAAAACGGATACCTGGTCCATCTACTGATCCAAAACTTTCTGTTGAATGTACTTGTCCTGTTACTGCCATAATGCTCTTCCTTTCTTCGAAACGACGGATGACCACGCTCCGTCTGATACTTTCAAAACAAGAGGCGGCGGATTTTCCCGTCCGCCGCCTGAAGTTGTTGCTTATTACATTGCTTCGTGCATTGTACGAGCAATCACGTCATCTTGTTGTTCTTTTGTTAATTTAATGAAGTTTACTGCATAGCCAGATACCCGAATCGTTAATTGTGGGTATTTTTCTGGGTGAGCTTGCGCATCAAGCAATGTGTCACGGTTAAATACGTTGATATTTAAGTGGTGACCACCTTTTGCTGCATAGCCATCTAGCATTGTTGCTAGGTTTTCTTGTTGTGTTTCGTCGTCACGTCCTAATGCTTTAGGTACGATTGAGAAGGTGTTTGAAATACCATCTAATGAGTAATCATATGGTAATTTCGCAACTGATGAAAGACTTGCCAAAGCACCATGCGTATCGCGACCATGCATTGGGTTTGCACCTGGAGCAAATGGTGCGCCTGCACGACGTCCATCAGGAGTGTTCCCTGTTTTCTTACCATAAACCACGTTAGAAGTGATAGTAAGGATCGACGTTGTGTGTTTTGAATCACGGTATGTTTTCGTGCGTTTTACTTTTTTCATGAAGGCTTTCAACAAGTTGACTGCGATATCATCTACGCGGTCATCATTGTTTCCGTATTTCGGATAATCGCCTTCGATTTCGTAATCTTCAACAATGCCGTTTTCATCACGGATCGTACGAACTTTGGCATATTTGATCGCTGATAATGAGTCAACTGCAACAGAGAAACCAGCGATACCAGTAGCCATCGTACGTAAAATGTCTGTATCTTGTAGCGCCATTTCAATGCGTTCATAAGAATATTTGTCGTGCATGTAATGAATGATGTTCAATGTGTTCACATACAGATCACAAATCCAGTCCATCATTGTGTCATATTTTTCCATTACTTCGTTGTAATCCAAGTATTCAGAAGTAATTGGTTGGAATTTTGGTCCAACTTGTGCTTTTGATTTTTCATCGACCCCACCGTTGATTGCATACAACAATGTTTTCGCTAAGTTGGCACGAGCACCAAAGAATTGCATTTGTTTCCCGATGCGCATTGCTGATACACAACAAGCGATTCCGTAGTCGTCGCCCCAATGTCCACGCATCACATCATCATTTTCATATTGAATCGCTGATGTTTGGATCGACATTTTCGCACAGAATGTTTTGAAGTTATGAGGCAAACGTGTTGACCATAAAACAGTCAAGTTTGGTTCTGGCGCTGGACCTAAGTTTGCTAAAGTGTGTAAGAAACGGAAGCTGTTTTTCGTTACCATGTGACGTCCGTCTTCACCCATACCAGCGATTGATTCAGTTACCCAAGTTGGGTCACCAGAGAACAGTGCGTTGTAATCAGGCGTCCGAGCAAATTTCACAAGACGTAGTTTCATGACGAAATGGTCAACGATTTCTTGTGCTTCTTCTTCAGTGATCACGCCATTTTTCAAATCGCGTTCAACATAAATATCAAGGAAAGTTGACGTACGTCCCAATGACATTGCTGCACCATTTTGCTCTTTGATGGCTGCTAAGTAACCAAGATATAACCATTGGAATGCTTCTTTCGCCGTTTGAGCTGGTTTAGAAATATCAAATCCGTAAATGTTTCCTAATTCTTTCAATTCGCTTAACGCACGAATTTGTTCACTCAATTCTTCACGTTGGCGGATAATGTCTTCAGACATCGTTCCGTTTCCGCAATACAATAGGTCTTGTTGTTTTTCTTTGATCAAGAAGTCCACACCGTATAATGCCACACGTCGGTAGTCACCAATGATTCGGCCACGGCCGTAAGCATCAGGAAGACCTGTGATTACACCAGAACGGCGCGCTGCTCTGATTTCAGGTGTATAAGCATCAAAAACTCCTTGGTTATGTGTTTTACGGTAGTCACGGAAAATGTGAGAGACTTCCGCATCAATTTCATAGCCATAAGATTCTGCTGCTTGTTCTGACATGCGGATGCCACCAAATGGTTGCAAGCTGCGTTTAAATGGTTTTTCCGTTTGGAAACCAACAACTGTTTCTAAGTCTTTGTCTAAGTAGCCAGGTCCATGAGAAGTGATCGTTGAAACGACTTTTGTATCCATATCCAATACGCCGCCAGCTTCACGCTCTTGCTTGTTCAGTTCCATGACTTGATCCCATAGCTTCGTCGTTGCTTCAGTAGCATCTGCTAGGAATTCATCTGTTCCGTCATAAGGTGTGTAGTTTTCTTGGATGAAGTCGCGTACGTTTACTTCTTCTTTCCAAGTTTTTCCTTTAAATCCATTCCATTGTTCCATTTGATGGACCTCCTTAAATTTTCTGTTCACTAATGTAACAGCTTTACGTGAACAGTATAACACACACCTTAATGATTGCAAGCATTTTCAAGAATTATTTTTAACAATTTATTTTTTTTTAAGATATTAATTACTAAAAACGTTTATTTATAGGCGTTTAATAAATGTGAAACTTTTATTAAAGTACCTTTTTCGTTAATGTGAAAGATTAATTATGAGACAAAAAGCAACCCTTCTGTACTGGTACAGAAGGGTTGCTTTGTTATAATTTATAGTACAGAATCCTCTGCGATTGCAGGACTGATTTGAGTTTTCACTTCGTAGATTTGTACCCCTGTTTTCTCATCCATGATAAATGAGCCGTTGGAGGTCCGATCATTGATCGGGATTTGGTTGGTGATCACTTCAAAGGATTGTCCTTTTTGATTCGTCACTAGCAGTTGCTGATTTTCCCCACTGCCCATATAGACGACGCGATGAGGATTTTTCTTCAATTCCCGCAAGACCATCAATCCGCGCTTCGCCCGACCTAATTGGTTGATTTCTTGAGCCAACATTCGTTTTGCTGCGCCACGTTGGGTGATCAAAACGATCGGTGTATCCCCTTCTGAATAAACGAGCAACCCATTGATAAGATAATCATCCGCTTTAAGGTTCATCGCTTTGACCCCAGCTGCTTTTGGTCCCACAACAGGCACTTCATTAAGCGGGTAGCGCAAGCCAAAGGCAAGATGACTAACTAAGAATACATCCATTTGTTCCGTTTGATCCGTCAAAAAGACGTTGATCAATTCATCGGATTCGTCTTTCAGTTTCATGATCGTCATTGGCCGTGTTTTATAAGTGCGCCAAGGTTCAAATTCCGTCATTCGTGTCTGTTTGATCATGCCGTTTTTACTGATCAGCACGAAATTTTTCAATGGATCAATCTCTTTGTAGGCAAAGACCCCAATAATCATTTCATCTTGCGTCAGTGTCATGACTGTTTGCGAAATATGTTCCCCTAAATCTTTCCATTTTAAATCAGGTAATTCATGGACCGGTCGATAGATCGTGTTCCCTTTATTGGTAACCAACAACAGATGATCCAACGTGTTCATTTGGCTACTGTAAAGTAAAGAGTCGCCTTCTTTCATCCCGATCTCTTCTGGTTTTGAAGCACCGTAAGAACGCAAGCTGCTGCGTTTGACATAGCCGTCTCTTGTGACCGTCACGACGACTTCTTCTTGGGCGACCAAGACTTGTGTTTCGATCTTGATTTCTTGAATTTCTGCTTCGATCTCAGTCAACCGCGGCGTCGTATATTTTTTCTTGATTTCCCGCAGTTCTTTCTTGATCACTTTCAGCAACTCATTTTCTTCATTCAAAATCGTTGTCAACTCAGCAATCGTTTCTGCAAGTTCTTTTGCTTCTGCTTGCAATTGTGTGATGTCCGTATTGGTCAAGCGGTACAACTGTAAGTTCACAATGGCTTCTGCTTGCTCTTCCGTAAAACCGTGCTGAACCACCAGATTGTTTTTGGCATCTTTTTTGTCTTTACTGCCGCGAATGGTGGCGATCACTTCATCAAGAATCGATAAAGCTTTGATTAACCCATCGACGATATGCTGTCTCTTTTGGGCTTTTTGCAGTTCAAAACGACTGCGTTTTTCTATTACTTCACGCCGATGCTTGATGTAGCTTTCTAAAATCCGTTTCAAACCGACTTGTTGGGGGCGCATATTGTCGATAGCCACCATGTTGAAGTTGTAGTTGATCTGCAATTCGGTATTCTTAAATAAATAATTTAAAATCCCTTGCGCATTTGCTTCTTTTTTCAGCTCGACAACAATCTGTAGTCCAGTACGATCTGTTTCATCTCGTACTTCAGCAATCCCATCAATGCGTTTATTCAAACGGATCTCATCCATTTTTTTGACTAAGTTGGCTTTATTGACCTCATATGGGATCTCATTGATGACGATTTGCTGTTTGCCGCCTTTGATGTCTTCGATCTTGGTTTTCGAACGCAGAATCACTTTGCCTTTGCCTGTTTCATAGGCTTTTTTGATTTCTTCTTTCCCTTGTAAAATGCCCCCTGTTGGAAAATCAGGGCCAGGAATGTACTTCATCAGCTGATCCAAAGAAGCTTGCGGATGGTCGATCAAATAGATCGTTCCATCGATGATTTCCCCTAAATTGTGGGTAGGGATCTCTGTTGCATAGCCAGCTGAGATCCCAGTTGAGCCATTGACTAACAGATTCGGGTATTTTGCTGGTAGAACAGTTGGTTCTTTTTCAGTATCATCAAAGTTCCAAACCAATTCGACGGTGTTTTTTTCAATATCTTTTAATAGCTCACCACTTAATTCTGAAAGCCGTGCTTCCGTATAACGCATGGCAGCTGGCGGATCACCATCCATACTCCCGTTGTTCCCGTGCATTTCAATCAAAATCTGACGTAGCTTCCAGTCTTGACTCATGCGGACCATTGCTTCATAGATACTCGAGTCGCCATGGGGGTGAAAATTCCCCATGATATTTCCGACAGATTTTGCTGATTTGCGGAAGCCTTTGTCATAGGTATTGCCGTCTTGGTTCATGGCAAATAAAATCCGCCGCTGAACCGGTTTTAACCCATCACGAATATCTGGCAATGCCCGTTCTTGAATAATGTATTTGGAATATCGACCGAAGCGATCTCCCATCACTTCTTCCAATGTCAATTCTTGTATATTGCTTTTGTGTTCCAAGAGACCACCTCCTATTCCTTAACTAACTGTTTGCTGTCTGCTTGTTCGGTATCCATTAATTTTTCATCAACTAATTCAGGTACCGTATCTTCTTTTTTATCCAAAATACTGCCATCTTCTTCTAAACTAAATTGAACATGACTTTCGATCCACTTCCGACGAGGTTCTACCTTGTCCCCCATCAAAGTGGTGACGCGACGTTCTGCTTGGGCAGCATCATCGATCCGTACCCGAATCAGTGTCCGCGTTTCTGGGTCCATGGTCGTTTCCCACAATTGGTCGGCATTCATTTCCCCTAACCCTTTGTAGCGCTGAAGCATATAGCCTTTTCCGATTTTTTGGGTCAGTTTGCTTAGTTCATCATCGGTCCAAGCGTATTCGACTACTGCCTTTTTCCCTAACCCTTTAGACACTTTGTACAAAGGTGGCAAAGCAATGTATACTTTCCCCGCTTCGATCAAAGGTTTCATATACCGGTAGAAAAAGGTTAAAAGCAGCACTTGGATGTGCGCCCCATCGGTATCCGCATCGGTCATGATGATCACTTTATCATAGTTGCAGTCTTCAATTGAAAACTCTGGGCCAACACCGGCACCGATAGTATAGATCATCGTATTGATTTCTTCATTTTTCAAAATATCCTGCATCTTGGCTTTTTCGGTATTGATGACTTTGCCTCGCAATGGCAAGATGGCTTGGAACTTGCGGTCACGGCCTTGCTTCGCTGACCCGCCGGCTGAGTCCCCCTCCACCAAATACAATTCATTTTTCTTAGGATTACGAGACTGAGCAGGCGTTAATTTTCCAGAAAGCAGTGACTCGCCTTTTTTGCGTTTCTTTCCAGTACGGCTTTCTTCTCGCGCCTTTCTGGCAGCTTCACGGGCCTCTCTTGCCTTGATCGCTTTACGAACCAGCATTTGACTCATTTCACTGTTTTCTTGTAGATAATAGCCTAGCTGCTCACCAATCACATTGTCTACCGCATTTCTTGCTAAGGGTGTCCCTAATTTTCCTTTGGTCTGTCCTTCAAATTGCAAAAGATTTTCTGGCACGCGGATCGACAGCACTGCCGCTAACCCTTCACGGAAATCACTGCCTTCAAGGTTCTTATCTTTTTCCTTCAACAAATTGACCTTGCGGGCATACTCATTGAAGGCTTTGGTCATTGACGTCTTCATACCAACTTCATGGGTACCGCCATCTTTGGTACGTACATTGTTGACAAAAGACAAGACGTTTTCTGAATACCCATCATTGTATTGAAAGGCAAGTTCTACTTCAATCGCTTCTTTCGTGCCAGAAAAATAAACCACTTGGGTCAAGGTATCTTTTTCTTCATTTAAATAATCAACAAATTCTTTGATGCCTTCCTCATATAAAAAGACTTCATGAATCGGTTCTTCCCCACGTTCGTCCGTCAGGGAGATTTTGACCCCTTTCAACAAGAACGCGGATTCTCTCAAACGTTCAGCGAGAATCTCATAGGAGAATTTGGTTGCAGAAAAGATCGTATCGTCTGGTTTAAACGTAACGGTTGTTCCCGTTGGTTTACGGGTTTTGCCGATTTTTTTCAAAGTACCTGCTGGTTTCCCGCCGTCTTTGAAGCTCTGTTTGTATTCGATACCGTCACGAACGATGACCACTTCTAGCCAGCTGGATAAGGCATTTACAACACTGGCACCAACCCCATGAAGGCCGCCAGAAGTTTTGTAGCCGCCTTGGCCAAACTTTCCGCCAGCATGTAGCACTGTGAAGATCACTTCAACAGTTGGGATTCCAGATGCATGTGTCCCGACCGGCATTCCTCGGCCATTGTCTCGAACACTGATACTATTGTCTTTATGGATCGTAACATCGATTTCATTGCCGTATCCTGAGAGTGCCTCATCAACCGCATTATCGACGATTTCATACACTAAGTGGTGCAAGCCGCGGCTATCGGTCGAGCCGATATACATTCCTGGCCGTTTTCTTACTGCTTCCAGGCCCTCTAAGACCTGAATGGAAGCATCATTATATTCTGTGGTTTTCTTTGCCAAACCCACCGCTCCTTTAATCTTGATCAGTCCTTTTCTAATGCTGAAAGGACTGCAAAAAAAATCTTAACACAAAATACGCTTTTTTCAAGCGAACATTTTTCTAAACTATCTTATCCTTTTTCCTTTGTTTGCACAAGCTAGAGTCGCAAAATGGCTTGTTTGTGTTTCACAGCTCTGAGAAAAGCTGTTTTTCTTCTTTGTCTGATCAACGAAAGATTTTCTTATTGTTGGAAAGGCGTTTTCATGCTAAAATTGCCCTAGCCTTGCAAAGAAAGTTGGTTATTATGAATACGATTCTTTTATTTATTGTTGCTTACCTTTTAGGTTCGATCCCCTCTGGTGTTTGGATTGGCCAACTGTTTTTCAAAAAAGATATTCGCCAATTCGGCAGCGGCAATACGGGAACGACCAATACATTTCGCGTTTTAGGAAAAAAAGCCGGCATCGTTGTTTTATTGATGGATATCTTAAAAGGAACTTTGGCGACCAGCTTGCCAGTCATCTTTGGTCTCCAAACTGTCAATCCGCTCTGGTTTGGGGTCTGTGCGATCTTAGGTCATACCTTCCCGATCTTTGCCAAATTTAAAGGCGGCAAAGCAGTGGCGACAAGTGCTGGGATGCTCTTAGGATACAATCCGCTCTTTTTCATTTATTCTTCATTGATTTTCGTTATCTGTCTTTATGTGACAAGTATGGTGAGCCTGACCAGTATGATCGCGGCGTGTTTGATCACCTTATCGACGATCGTCTTGCCTTTTATCGCACCTGCGATCTTGCCTGAGCAAAATTGGCTGCTGACCTTCATTGCGATCGGCGTAACGATTTTTATCTTTATTCGCCATCGTGAAAACATTACCCGCATCAAAGATGGGACCGAAAGTCGGGTACCCTTTGGACTGAATAAACGTCAAACGAACAAATAAGCAGAAGCTGAGAAAAGTCATTGCGCTTTTCCCAGCTTCTTTTTTCATACGTTTATTTGACTGTAATGGAGTACTTTGTTTCAAATAATTCTTCAGGCGGAAGTGCTTGAATCCCCAGCTTTTCTGACAGCTCACCGGAGGCTTCTAGCGTATCTGCGATGCCGCACCATGGTTCAATACATAGAAATGGCGATTTCACTGGATACGTGGACCAAAAACCGACATACGGCATATTATTGTAGCTTAACGTGACACTATGAGGCGATTTTTCACTGCGAATCGAGTAGGAATGTAATCCTTTCGTTTCATAAACTAGCGCATCATTTGCAAACATGTCATGGGTCAAGCGTAGATCCGTATTCGTTTGACCGAGTGTGCGTTGCTCATAATCAATATAGTTGCCTTTTAACGGCAATTTCACTCGTGATTTCTTTGGAGAAAAAGAAAGATAATAGTCTTCAAAAGTCAGCCCTTTTTCAAGAGGGACGTTGAATGCAGGGTGTCCACCAAATGGAGAAGAATAGTTCTTTTTGACCGCTATTCTTCACTTGGTATTTGACGACTAAGCCATCACCGCCTAATTCATAACTGACATACAGCTGAAAATCAAACGGATACTTTGCTTTGGTTTCAGTCGAACTTTCTAGTAAAAACAAAGCGTAATCTGTGCGTTGTTCAACGACAGTAAATAACATGTCTCTGGCAAATCCATGACGAGGCAAATGATAACTCTTGCCCTCATGTTGATAGGTGTCCTCTTTTAACGCACCCACGATCGGAAATAAGATCGGTGCATGCTTTCCCCAGTGGTTTGGATCAGCTTGCCAAATATATTCAAGGTCATTGCTCGTATCGACTAAGCTTTGCAACTCAGCCCCTTTTTCTGCAATTTTTGCTTGCAGATGACCGGCCGTGATGGTAACTGTCATGGTCTCATCTCCTAATATTGATGTTTCGTCAATTCCTCTTTAAAGCGGCTGTTAAGCACTTTTAAATAGGTGCCTTTCATCCCCAAAGAGCGGGATTCAATAATACCGGCAGACTCTAATTTACGCAAAGCGTTCACGATCACCGAACGGGTGATGCCGATACGGTCAGCGATACTGGATGCGGTCAAACGACCTTCGTCTCCTTCTAATGCCTCAAAAATTGCTTGAACAGCTTTTAGCTCACTATAGGAAAGCGTGTTGATCGCCATTTGAACAGCTGTGGTACTGCGAACATCTTCTTCGATACTACGGGATTTTTGGTACAAGAATTGCATACCAACAACTGTCGCACTGTATTCCGCTAATACCAAATCATCATCATCAAAGGACTTATCGATTCTGGAAAGAATGATCGTCCCTAAGCGTTCTCCTGCACCGTAAATCGGTACGATGGTTGTTAGTCCGTTAGGATACAACTCACGGCCTTCCACAGGAAAAGCGGTCATATCGTCACTGATCGGCACATTAGCTTCTGTGGAAGTCAGATGATCGACTAAATCTGTATAATTTTTAGGAAACTGTTTTTCGACAAACATTTTTTTGATGCGCTCATTATTGACATCATGGTTCTCAACAAAACCTAACACACTACCGTCGACGCTAATAATATACGCATTGCTGTCTAGGATGTTTCCTAAAATGACAGCCATTTTGTCGTAAGGCAAATCAGAAGCTAAATTAAAGGTGTTTTTTTGTTGCAATAATTCGTTGATTTGTCTTGTCTTTTCTAATAATGTTTTCATTGGTCCGCTCCCTTTATAAAATATACCGGCTTAAGTCTTCATCTTTTGCGATTGACGCAAGTTTTTCTTCCACATACGCTTCTGTGATCGTGATTTCTCCCATTTGCATCTCAGATGCTTCAAACAATAGATCTTCAAGTAGTTTCTCTAGAATCGTATGCAAACGACGGGCACCGATATTATCGGTATCGCGATTCACTTGATACGCGATTTCGGCAATTTTTTCGATGGCTTCCATCGTAAAGACCACTTTGACATTCTCGGTTCCTAACAAGGCAACGTATTGCTTGACTAAGGCATTGTTTGGTTCCGTTAAAATTTTAACAAAGTCTTCCTTCGTCAAGTCATCCAGTTCCACGCGGATTGGGAAACGTCCTTGCAACTCAGGGATCAAATCGCTTGGTTTTGATAGATGGAATGCGCCTGAAGCGATAAAGAGAATATGGTCGGTTTGTAACGTGCCATATTTCGTATTGACTTGTGAGCCTTCAACGATCGGCAAGATATCTCTTTGTACCCCTTCACGAGAAACTTCTCCTGATTGCTGTGATTTCGAAGATACTTTGTCGATTTCATCAAGGAAAATGATGCCGCTAGATTCCGCTAAACGTAATGCTTCACTATGAATATCCGCGTCGTTGACCAGTTTGGAGGATTCTTCTTGAATCAGCAATTCCCGGGCTTCTTTTACGGTTACTGTGCGTTCAATTTTCTTTTGCGGTTTCAATGCTCCTAATGTTTCATTCAAATCGATCCCCATTTGTTCTAAGCCATTGTTCATCATCGGTGCTTGATTTTTCGGCTCATCGACTTGGATCGTCACTTCTCGGTTGTCTAAAAGGCCCTTTTCTAATTGCTCAAAAATGGCTTGACGGTTGCTGCGAATCTCATCCGTCAATTCTTCTTTTGGCTCTTCTGGTTGTTGTGCGGCGTTGAACATATTCATCATTTGTTCATAAGGATTGGTATTCTTTTTCTGTTCCTTTTTAATACCAGGGACTAAGACTTTTACTAAACGACGGTTGGCTTTTTTCTCTGCTTGGATCCGCACGTTTTTATATTGTTCTTTTTTCACGATTTGGATCGCGTTTTCTACAAGGTCACGAACCATCGATTCTACGTCTCGACCGACATAACCGACTTCTGTGAATTTCGTTGCTTCTAGCTTAACAAAAGGCGCATCAACGATTTTCGCTAAGCGTCGCGCAATTTCCGTTTTCCCAACGCCCGTTGGTCCAATCATCAAAATATTTTTTGGTGTGACATCTTGCTGCATTTTTTCATCTAATTGCAGTCGGCGGTAACGATTTCTTAATGCAACCGCCACTGATTTTTTGGCATTGGTTTGTCCAACGATGTATTCATCTAATTCTTTCACGATCTCTCGTGGTGATTTGTTTTGGTTTGTCATATCGTCATCCCTCTTTAAAACTCTTCTACAATGATATTGTGATTCGTAAAGACACAAATGTCTGCTGCGATATTCAAGGCACCTTCAGCGATTTCTTTGGCAGATAGTTCACCACCATAACGTTTCATCGCACGGGCTGCCGCCAAGGCATAGTTTCCACCTGAACCGATAGCTAAAATCCCTTCATCTGGCGAAATGACCTCACCTGTACCTGAGACTAAGAGCATCTCCTTGTCATTCATGACGATCAGCATCGCCTCTAATTTTTGCATCGATTGCTGCGTCCGCCATTCTTGTGCCAATTCTACTGCAGCTCGTTGCAAGTTTCCGTTGTATTCATTTAGTTTTCCTTCAAATTTTTCTTCCAAGGTAAAGGCATCTGCCACACTACCGGCAAAGCCAACGATCACTTCACCGTTGTAAATTCGACGGACTTTCCGAGCGGTTCCTTTCATAACGACCTGTTCTCCCATCGTTACTTGACCGTCACCAGCCATGGCAAACTTGCCATCTTTTTCAACCGCACAGATGGTGGTTGAATGAAATTCTGACTTCATTTACGTTCCTCCTGTACCAATTTTACGCACGTGGATGAAATTGGCGATAATTTTTTTGTAAACTGTCTTTGGTGACATGCGCATAAATCTGTGTCGTCGATAGATTGGCATGTCCCAATAATTCTTGAACGGTCCGCATATCGGCTCCGTTGTTTAATAGATGGGTCGCAAACGTATGCCGCAGCATATGAGGATGGATTTTACTGTCCAAACTGCTTTTTCGGATGATTTGATTCAACACATACTCGATCCCTGTTGCAGTGATCCCATCACCTAGATGATTCACGAAAAGAACCTCGTGTTCCTTGTTCTGCTTTTCCATCAGTTGCTTGCGTCCTGAGGAAAGATAGCGCTTGACTGCCGCTTGTGCGTAACTGCCGAAAGGAACATAGCGATCTTTGTTGCCTTTTCCGTGGATCAGCAAAACGCCGCTTTCCCAATCGATCGCGCCCAGCGTCAGACTGCTACACTCGCTGACCCGCAGACCTGAACCGTAAAGGACTTCTAACAATGCTTGATTGCGCTGTTGTAATGGCTCATCACCAGCGACACTTTGAAAAAGAGCATACATTTCCTTTTCATAAAAAAAACGCGGCAATTTAGCGTTTTTCTTTTTTAAATGAATGTAGGCGAAGGGATTCTCTTTGACGATCTCATGCTTGGTTAGAAATTGGTAGAATGAACGCAAGCTAGCCATTTTCCGACTGATGGAATTACGGCTATACCCTCGTTCCGTCAAGTAGCTCAAATAGACACGAACATCACGATACTCCACCGCTAACGGGTCTTCATTGCCAGACTCTTTCAAGAAGTGAAAAAAATCGCTCATATCTTCTTGATACGCTTTTTTTGTCTTTTCCGAATACCCTCTTTCAACAATAAGATAACGAAAAAACTCTTCTTGTAATTGATCCGTTTGCAAAGTAACCCCCCTTTTCATGATTCGAAATAACTTTAGCATAGACCACAAAAAAAAACAAATGAATTGTCAGAATTTAATCAATATTTCAAAGTTTAGACATAATTGTGAAAACTTTCTAAGAATCTTCGTAAGATTCTTATCATTCTTCAGAAAGATCACTCAAAAGAGCCATAAAAACGTACCAATCCCTTTCTCAAAATAGAGAGGGACTGATACGTTTCCACTTATTTGCTTTTATTCGATTGGACCAGTTGTTGGCTGAGGCGAACCATTGCTTTTTGAAACAGCTTGAACTAGCTCTTTGTTTCCTTGTTTTGTGGACATCGTGTCATTGATCAACGCCACTAAGTCTAATCCGGTGGTTTCTTTGATCGTATCAAAGGTTCGCGCTAAACCAGCTTCCCCCATTGATTGAAGCCCATCGTTGCCGCCAAAGCTGACCACTTTATCGATATTGCTAAGGGGCGCATTGACTTCTTTTGCGATTTCAGGCAGCACTTTGATGAACTCCATCAAAATACCCGCTTCGTTCAGTTTGGTCAAAGCAATCGCCATCTTTTCACGGCTTTCCGCTTCGGCTTGACCGACTTTTGCGATTCGTTCCGCATCGGCACTACCTAATTTTTCAATTCGTTCCGCTTCCGCTTGTGCAGCCAATTTGACTTTTTCCGCTTCGGCTTGTGCTCGGGCGATTTCACGTGCTTTGTCTGCTAATGCGTTTTGTTCAACGACATATTTATCTGCTTCGGCTTTTTTACGGACAGTTGCATTCAATTCTTTTTCTGTCAATTCCGCTTGTTTCTCTTGAATCTCAATATTTTTTTCTTGCTCGATCAATTGTACTTTCATTTGCTCACCGACCGCGATTTGCTCTGCTTTCGCATCCGCAACTTCACGTTCTTGTTTGTACTGCGCTTGTTTCAACGCCATATCTTTTGTCGCTTCTGCGATTTCTGTTTGGCGACGGATCTCTTCATGCTGTGCCAACTGTTCATTCTCGGCTTGCTTGATCCGCGTTTCTCTTAAGGCATTGGATTCTGCTACTTCAGCATTCTTCTTCACTTCAGCAATCTGGGGACGCCCTAAAGCATCCAGGTACCCATTGCTGTCGCTAACGTCTTTGATCGTAAATGAAACGATCTCCAGCCCCATTTTTTTCAAATCCGTAGAGGCAACTTCTTGTACTTGTTCCGCAAAATCATCGCGATTTTTGTAGATGGCTTCCACCGTCATCGTTCCTAGAATTGCCCGTAAGTGACCTTCTAAGACTTCTTGCGCTTCATCTTCCAGTTCACCAGTGGATTTACCCAAGTATTGTTCAGCGGCTGTCTTGATCGACTCGGTACTGTTGCCGACTTTCACTAATACCGTGGCACTGGCTTTGATCGGTACGCCTTGTTCTGTATAAACTTCTGGTGTCCCAATCTCTAACTTGTGGGTCAGTAAACTTAATTTATGTGCCTTTTGAACAATAGGAATCACAAACGTCCCACTGTTTTTTAAAATCTTGATGCCTTCTTTTCCTAAAAACGACCCCGTGACGATCAACGCTTCATCGGGTTTTCCGATTCGGTAGCGTATCATCAAAAAGGCGATCAATAAAACTACGAGGACAACGCCCCATAAAATCGGATTACTTAAAAAATCAACTGCTGATCCTGTATCCACCATAACCTAACACTTCCTATTCTATAAAATTTTTACTTTCAACCACCAACGCGATCCCTTTTTTATCAAAATCGACAATGATGACTTTGGTGCCGACTGGCAATCGAACATTGTTTTCACGATCTTCTTCTCGAAAAAAACGAGCAGGATAAACAGAACGTGCACCTTGACTCCCTATTTCCATGACTTCGCCGATTGTATCTCCGACAATCTTTTCCGTCAGTTCGCCGATCACAAACTCATTGCGGCTAATGACATTGCTGCGGTTTTTGTCTGTGATGCGATTGTAGAGCCACATAAAGGGCCCCAACAGCAAACTAAATGCAACAAAGACAACAAAAATGACCCCGACCAAGAGGATCAGCCAACCTAAAAATTGGATCACTGTAGGAAAACGCTGTAAATAGTTTTGAATCAAATGAATCCATTCTCCGATCACCATCTTCACCACCTTCTGTCATTGTTACTGTCTATCATAAGTCACCTTGATTAAAGTTTCAAGACAAATTAAAAAAAAACTTTCTCACCAATTATCAGTAAGAAAGTTTTCGATCATCGTGCTTATAATTGTTCCTTGGCTTTTTCTAACGCAGCTAACGCTCGATTTGCCAATGCTTCATAACGGGATTTCTTGTCTCTGATTCGCTCTGGAAGTTCTGGCAACAACCCAAAGTTTGCATTCATTGGTTGGAAGTGTTTGCCTTCAGCATGGGTGATATAATACGCCATACTACCAATCGTCGTTTCTTGTGGCATAATGATCGGTGCTTCGCCTTTTGCAAGTTTGGCAGCGTTGATGCCAGCCATCAACCCGCTGGCTGCACTTTCCACATACCCTTCGACCCCTGTCATTTGTCCAGCAAAAAAGAGGTCCTCACGTTTTTTCGATTGATAGGTTTGTTGCAAAAGCTCAGGTGAATTCATAAAACTATTCCGATGCATCACGCCATAGCGCACAAATTCAGCCTCTTCCAAGCCAGGGATCATCCGGAATACCCGTTTTTGTTCGCCCCATTTCAAATGTGTTTGAAAGCCAACGATGTTGTAAAGAGAAGCCGCCGCATTGTCTTGACGCAGCTGAATCACTGCGTAAGGACGCTTGCCAGTTTTCGGATCTTCTAACCCAACTGGTTTCATCGGACCAAACAACATGGTTTTCGGCCCACGACCAGCCATGACTTCGATCGGCATACACCCTTCAAAGAATTTTTCTTTTTCGAATTCTTTCAAAGGAGCCACCTCTGCATTGACCAAGGCCTCACGAAACGCATAAAACTCCTCTTCATTCATCGGACAGTTCAGATAGGCTGCTTCACCTTTATCGTAACGAGATTTCAAATAAACTTTATCCATATTGATGGTTGATTTGTCAACGATTGGTGCTGCGGCATCATAGAAATAAAATCCTTCAGATCCGTTAAAGGCTTGGATCGCTTTTGAGAGCGGTTCAGAAGTCAATGGACCTGTTGCGATCACAGTGATCCCTTCTGGAATTTCAGTGATCTCCTCTTCGATGACTGTAACTAAAGGATGCTCCTTGACACGTTTGGTGACCAACTCTGAAAAATCATCGCGATCCACAGCTAAGGCACCACCTGCTGGAACCGCTGTTTTGTCTGCAGAAGTGATAATCACTGAATCCAAGCGACGCATTTCTTCTTTCAAGACACCGACCGCATTCGTTAAATTGTTGCCTCGTAGTGAATTGGTACAAACAAGCTCGGCAAAATTATTTGTGTGATGGGCTTCTGTCGACTTCTTAGGACGCATTTCATAAAGATTTACTGCGACACCTGCTTGCGCTGCTTGCCACGCAGCCTCGCTTCCGGCTAAACCGGCACCAATAACATTGATTTCTTTCATAGTGCTCTCCTTTTATTTCAAAAGCTCGTCTCTTTTCATAAGAAACAGCTTGTATTAATCAAAAGGACCGGCGCTTTCTTTTGTCAGCCAACAATAAGGCTGACCGTTCAAGAGAATACGCCGATTCTTTTTTAACAGGATATCCTGCTAGTTATTTTTGCACATTTTCTTCATAGTCGCCTTTGATACAAACGACTTGTTTCCCGCCTTTGACTTTCTTTTCGACTAAATAATTATCACACTTCGGACAATTACGACCCACTGGTTTGTCCCAAGAAGTAAAGTCACATTCAGGGTAGCGGGTACAACCATAAAACAACCGGTTTTTCTTCGATTTGCGTTCAACGACTTGCCCTTGATGACAGACCGGGCACTCAACGCCGATTTCTTTCACGATTGGTTTTGTGTTGCGGCAATCTGGGAAATTACTGCAAGCATAAAACTTTCCGTAGCGGCCTAATTTGATCACCATCGGATGACCACAAAGATCGCAATCAAAGCCTGCAGGTTCATCTTTGATTTGAATTTTTTCGATACTTTCTTCTGCAGTCGTCAATTCTTTTTCAAATGGGCGATAAAACTGATCGACAACTTTGACCCATTCTTCTTTCCCAGCTTCAATGCTATCCAAGCTATTTTCCATTTCAGCAGTAAAATGCATATCAACAATTTGCGGGAAGAATTCCTCGATCAACGAATTGACGATCTCACCAAGTTCAGTTGGCTCAAAACGTTTTTGCGTCAATTTCACATAATAACGCCGCTGAATGGTTTCTAACGTCGGTGCATAGGTTGAAGGACGACCCACACCGTTTTCCTCAAGGGTTTTGATCAACGTTGCTTCGCTGTAACGAGCAGGTGGTTGGGTGAAATGCTGTTTCGGTTCGATCGATACGGATTGAACGACATCCCCTTCGACTAACTCTGGCAAGATGTTCTCTTTGTCTTCTTTGCCATCATCGCGTCCTTCCACATAGACCTGCATAAATCCTTTGAATTTGATCTTTGAACCATTAGCAATAAAGATGACACCATTTTGATCCAAAGTAACTTTCATCGTATCCAAAATGGCAGGCGTCATTTGACTAGCCACAAAGCGAGACCAGATCAAGCGATACAATTTTAATTGGTCTTTGTCTAAGAATTTCTCCATGGCTTCTGGCGTACGCAAAACACTGGTCGGTCTTACTGCTTCATGGGCATCCTGCGCCCCTTGTGCATTGGCGCGTTTTTTGCCACCGTGAGCGGAGAACTCTGAACCATAGGTGTTTTCGATAAATTCGGCTGCTTCCCCTTTGGCTGTGTCAGCGATTCGCGTCGAGTCGGTACGCATATAGGTAATCAAACCGACAGTCCCTTGTTTGCCAAGGGCGATCCCTTCATAGAGCTGCTGTGCGACCATCATGGTTTTCCGTGTTCGAAAATTCAGTTTGCGGGCTGCTTCTTGTTGCAAACTACTGGTGGTAAATGGTGCAGATGGATTCCGTTTGCGTTCTTTCTTTTCAACCTTTGTCACTTGAAAGTCTTTACCAGAAAGGCGATCGGTGACTTCTTTAATACTTTCAGCATTCGGTAATTTTTTCTTTTTGCCATCTAAGCCCCAAAAATTGGCTTTGAATTTCTTCGTGGCTTTTTTAAAGTTTCCATCAATGCTCCAATATTCTTCAGGAACAAAATCACGGATCTCTTTTTCACGATCAATAATGATCTTAAGCGCCACCGATTGAACACGTCCAGCACTTAACCCTTTTTTGACTTTGCGCCAAAGGATCGGACTCAATGAATACCCGACTAAACGGTCTAAGATCCGCCGTGCTTGTTGAGCATCGACGAGATCCACATCGATCGTTCTTGGCTCTTTGAAGGCTGCTTTGACCGCATCTTTAGTGATTTCATTAAAGACGACACGATTTTTATCTTTTAAATCTAGTCCAAGTAGAAAAGCTAAATGCCAAGCAATAGCTTCTCCTTCTCTATCCGGGTCACTTGCGAGGTAGACTTTTTCAGCTTTTTTCGCAGCAGAACGGAGACTTTTGATCACGTCACCTTTTCCACGGATCGAAATGTAATGAGGCTCATAATCATTTTCGACATCGATCCCCATCTTACTTTTAGGGAGATCACGAATATGACCGACACTTGCGACGACTTTGTAATTTCGTCCAAGGTATTTTTCAATGGTTTTCGCCTTTGCGGGCGATTCCACGATTACTAAATATTTATATGCCATATAAAGAATGGCTCCTTCCTGAATTTTTCCTACTATTATATTCTATCAATCAGTGAACCTATCGTATGCAGATGAAACATACAAATCGTAGCTTATCATAGCTTTCAAGAAAAGGTTTGTCAAGGAAGGTTGATTGGAAAAATCAAAAAAAGGCTAACTCTTGTAAAATATCCGACACGCTAATCGTACATTTTGCACCATCTTGAATCAAGCGGTGACAACCTTTTGACTGATCCGAAATCATTTCACCAGGCACTGCAAAAACTTCTCGTCCATTTTCCATCGCTAACTGTGCCGTAATCAAAGAACCGCTTCTTTCCTTGGCTTCAATTACGCAGACCCCTTTTGAGATCCCCGCAATAATGCGATTGCGCAGCGGAAAGTGGTATCTTTGCGGTTTGGTATCGTGCGGATATTCGCTTAGCACCAGATGTTCTTGACGGATCTGCTGGAACAAACGGTAGGAAGATGACGGATAACAATGGTCCATCCCAGAAGCAATCACAGCAATGGTTTGTCCACGATTTCTGATGGCTGATTCATGGGCAAAGCTGTCGACACCATTGGCCAATCCGCTAACGATGGTATAATTTTCCGTCACTAGAGGTGGAATCAGCTTTTCGCAAACTTTTCGTGCGTATAAGGACGCCGTTCTTGCACCAACAAAGCCAATCATGGTCGTTTGTAGCAATTGCAGATTCCCTTCATAAAAAAGCATCAATGGCGGGTCCGCGATTTGTCGTAAAAGCATCGGATACTCCGCCGAGAAGAAAGTGAGGTAGTTTTGTGCGCCCATCTTTTGTGCGATGTGTTCGTCCGTCAATTGCTCCCATGATCGCCGAAAAACCGCACGGTGCTGTGGAAGGACCCCGATGGCAATCATCTCTTCCAGCGAACAATTCATCTCTTTTGTTTCCAACCAATGCCAAATGATCTTCCAACAACCTTGCAGACCAATTCCCTGACAGTAGTACAGTTTTATCAACTGTTTTTCAAAATCTGTTGCTTGTTGATACTTCATAAACAAAGCCCTCTTTTCTTAGTAATCTTACTTATAAGATTCGCTAAAAAAAGAGGGATGGATGAAATTTATAGATATTGTTTTACTGGCGCAAATGTTTTTCGATGAATGGGACAAATTCCATGGGCAGCTAGCCCTTCTAAATGGACTCTGGTTCCATACCCAGCATTTTGATCAAACCCATAAAAAGGATAGACATCATGAAAATCTTTCATTAAATTGTCTCGATATACCTTGGCGATGATACTTGCTGCGGCAATGGAAATGGAACGGGCATCTCCTTTGATCAAGCTTTGTTGAGGGATTTCCGTGTCGATCGTCATCGCATCGATCAGTAAATACTCGGGCTTGACTGCTAAGTCGATCAAGGCTTCTTTCATTGCTAGACGACTGGCTTGATAGATATTTATCCGATCGATTTCTTCTGGACTGACCACACCGATACCGACAGCAATGGCTTTGTTTTGAATTTCGATAAACAGCTCTTCTCTTTTCTTCGCAGAAAGCTGTTTGGAATCATTTAGACCTAAGATCTGACATTCCTTAGGCAAAATAACCGCAGCTGATACCACGGGTCCTGCTAATGGTCCGCGTCCCACTTCATCTAAACCAGCAATAAAACGGGCGCCTTGCTGAAATGCTTCGTTTTCAAAACGCATCATTTCTTTGTATTTTTCCTGCAATAGCTGGTGTTTCACTCGCTGTTTCTCGTATTTTTGCAGCAGCTTTTGGACCCCCGCTCGTTCATCTGCTTGCAGCGCCTGTAAATACGCTTGATCATTGAAAGCTGGATCAAATAATCGCTCTTTGATTGTCTTAATCGGTTGTTTCATCTTGGCTTTCCATTTCCTCCACTCGATCTAGTGTATATCGGCCCAATTTTCCTTGCCGAATGTCGAAGACAACGAGTTCGCTTCCTCGATCGTAATTGTCTTTGTAGCCTCGTTTTTCCGTGATTTTCATCAACAGATCGGGCGCTAACAACGCCTCTTCTTCCGCTTTTAGTTGGTAACGATTCGCGATTCTTTCAGGATAATAGCGGGCAAAAAAATCAAGTCCATACAATGCGATATCATCCAAATGGATCAGCTGGTCTTTGATCGCTCCGGTCAATGCCAGTTTCTTCCCAATCTCAGGATCTTCAAATTTTGGCCATAAGATCCCAGGCGTATCTAGAAGCTCTAGATCAGTCCCAAAACGCAGCCATTGCTGCCCTTTCGTCACGCCGGGTTTATTGCCCGTCTGAGCGATTTTCTTCCCTACTAAACGGTTCATCAAGGTCGATTTTCCGACATTTGGGATGCCGATCACCATTGCTCGAATCGCACGAGGCTTCAAGCCTCTCGCTTTGTCGCGAGCAATTTTTTCCTTCAAGACTTGTTTCGCTGTAGGAACAATGGCTTTAACCCCTTGATTGTCTTGGGCGTTGATTGCCAGTGCTAGATAGCCTTGTGCTTGGAAATAATGCTCCCATTTTTTGGTTTGAACGGGATCTGCGAGATCCGCTTTATTGATCAAGATCAATCGTGGTTTTTGTTGTAATAATTGATCTAACATGGGATTGCGGGATGAAATCGGCAAGCGTGCGTCCACGAGTTCAAAAACGATATCCACGAACTTTAATTTTTCACTTACTTCACGTCTGGCTTTCGCCATATGGCCTGGAAACCATTGAATGGTCATTTGAACGTTTTCCTCCTTGGTACTTCTTCGAATTGATAAAAAAGACAGTCGTTTTTATATCCTTGTAGTCTATAGGTGACAAGAACGAAGGCTGCTTGCTTTTTTTGAGTCAGAGAGACCCATCAGTGCAGCAAACTAGCTGAACTGTTTGCGGATCAATGTTCTTTTTCCAACCTGATGCATAGGAAAAGCTTCGAGCGCGTTTGTTTCAACGCTCCTTGACTTTTAATTTTGGGGAAGTGGTTGAATGAAGCATCCTTACCGCTTTATTTTGGTTTTTCCTAACACACTCACAATAGTCTGACTGCTTTTTTGCTATCTTTTATCTTAGTTATTGTACCATATTTCACACGACATGTTTCATTCTGACTAAGGTTAAAAAGTCATTTTCTTCTACTTATTGAGAAAAACGAACGATCCTTACTTTTCATCAATGGAAGTATTCGAATGAAGACGTTTTTTCCGCTGAATCCTGTTACTAATCACCAAGAGGAGGATAAGAACAGTGATCACGCCTAGCATCAATCCTACTTTTTGCTGCTGTGCTTTTTTGGCGGCGGCTGTTTCTTTTTCTTCAACATAAGGAATTCTTTTGCCCCGTACCAATAAACGATGGCTATTGACCATATAGGGGGTACAGGTCAACAGCGTGACGTAATCGCTGCCTTTCACAATTTTTAATGCCTGAGTATCATCAGGGTCGACCGTTTTTATCTGATCTACTTGATACGCCAATGTATCATCAAACGTTTCGATATAAAACTCATCACCGATCTGCAGCTTAGGCAGATCAGTAAAGAGCGTTGCACTCGTTAACCCACGGTGCCCACAAAGAACCGCATGGGTATCTTCACCACCTATTGGATACGAAGCGCCCTCCAATAATGTTGCGCCTCTTTTTAACAACGTATCGGTGGTTTGATCAAAAATCGGGAGAGCGACACCAATCACCGGGATCTTTAAGACGCCGATCGTATGTCGTTCATAGTAATCAGGTGTATCAACTGATTCTGAGTCCCTTGTTTCTGATAAATCTTGCGTTTCTTTGATTCCAGGATTGCTTGGCTGCTGTGCCAGCTCTTGATTTGCTCGTTCCAACTGGTTCCTTTTTTGTTGTTTTTCTATTTCACTCATTTTTTTGGCTTGGCTTTGGTAGTAACTGATCAACTGTTGATCCAAAATCGTGTTGAGCTGATTACTTACAAAAGGATAACTGATGATCAAAACCCCTAGCAGCAGCAGAACACCCATCAAAAAATCCAATAAAGTTACTTTTCTAGTTGGTGCTTTTACGCCATTTCTTCGTCTGATACTCATCGTGCTTTTTCATCTCATTTACTTACCCTTTCCGTTTTACAAAATAACCCCCTGCTAAACCAACGATCACCACTCCGATTGCGCCCATTAAATACGTGCCGACACCACCAGTTGCTGGTAAGGTTCCTTTGCGGCGGTTAGGAACTTTTTCGGGCTCTCCCAATTGCTCTTTCGTTCCATAAGACGTTTCATGGACTTCAAAAGCGATGCGATTTGTTAGCAGCACGTAATTTTTCGGTGCTTTTACTTCTTCCAAATAGTACGTGCCAAATTTCAACCCGATGATATCAACCAATCCATCTGTACCTGTGGTAAATTTCGTCGCTTCATCCGCTGTTTGTACCCAAGATACCTGTTTGGTTCCCTCTTCGATTTTCAAGTAGTTGGCATCATCACGGTCTTGATCTCGTACAACAAAAACTGCATCTGCCAGCGCTTCGGTAGCGGTCACAGCCCCATCGACTTTTAAGAAGCGTTTGCCCCCTGTCAAAACTTCCACGCTTGGCGGCGTTTGATCCGTCATGAAATCTGTTTCTACATTTGCTTCATTCTTAAAGCCATTGATAGGCATAGCCTGTTCATTTAAATACATATAATACACAAAGCGCAATTGATTTCCCGGCGTTAGTTGCGGCACAAATTCTGGATTGATGGTTACCGTAAAGCCATGCTCTTTTTCCGTTACTTGATAGTTCGTTGAATCGATTTTCTTTTCTCCATCATACAACGCATAGCCAGTTTCTCCCTCTGCTGTATTTTCAAAAGTCAACGCTGGATCGTGCGCATCGATCAATTGGAAATGTTTGTATTTGTTTTCTGCTCCTACTTTGTCTTGGATACCTAATGGGATATTGACCGTTAGGTGATATTGAATTCTTTCGCCGATTCCCACGTCTTTGCCGTCTAATTGTGGTGTTGTTTTGGTAACATTTGTCGTGTCATTCTTGACTGTTAACTCAACCGTGACGTCATTGCCTGCTGCGATCGAAAAATCCTTGATGGTTTCTTGCTCGATCAAGGCGGCTTGACTTGGGGCTTTCGTTTCCTCTAATTGATAGGTGCCTGCTTCTAACTGCTCAACTTTTAACTGTCCTTTTTGGTTTTCTTCAACATCGATGGTCGTTTCTCCAGCAGCATATTGTTTACCTGTTAAAAAGCGGTACGCTGCTTGTTTGTCAGTCGTCCACGTATAAAGTCCATCGGCTGCACTTAAAATATATTTCTTAGTCTGTGCGTTTCCTTCTTGCTTTGAGATGACAAATTCCGCATCATTCAGTGGTTCGTTTTCCCCCGTTCCTCGTTTATTCACAAGGAGCGTTCCTTCATTTGTGACAATATTTTTAGGATAAAGATGAATCGTGTCTAATTCTTCTTCCCCGTAAGCATACGACCCGTCTGCTTGTTGGATCATTTCGTAAACAGGAAAGGCGATCACCATGTTCTCAGCAGTGGTAACACCGTCTTTAGGGTCTTCTACAATGGTGTAAACTGCATCCCGATCGGCTTGTTTTTTCGGCAATTCAAAAACCAAATCACCGGCTGCATCTGTTTTCCCGCTAGCTACAGGGGAACCAGGCGTCAAGGTTTGGACTTGACGCTTAGCTTCTTCAACGGATGCCCCTGCAGATCGTTTTTCATAAAATGCTGTGGTCACATCATAGACAGAAAAAGTGACATCGGCTAAGCCTTGGTATTGATCAAACTCTGCCATCTCAGTCCCACTATTTTGAATCAATGAACCTGGCAAATTGACCATTTTCTTTTTATGCAGATGGACCTGTGCCAAATTGCTCTCTGCGGATACTTGCTGATTTTTCGTTCCAAAAAAGACAAATGGCAGAAGTAAAAATAGGAGACAAACCATTTTCGTATGATTAAAAATCTTTTTCATTGTTCTTTCCTCTCTTCTATGTTTGATATTTTCGTTTTTTCACGAATGGTCAAATTACTTTAATGAAGGCTTATCTTTGCGCGTAACGTACAGATAGCTACCTGTTAAAAGGACTAGTAGACCTGCTGAAAGAATCGCCAGCCACCCATGCCAATTCCCTCCTGTTTCAGGAAGAGACACTTTTACTTGATTGGCGACGATCAATTCTATTTGATTGTTCTTTTCTCCAGAAACAAGAAGATTCGGCTGCAATTTTTCGTCAATCAAGACACTGCCATCCTCTTCGATCCTAATTTTCACAGGTGCTGTTAAACCAGCATAGCCTGTAGGCGTAACAATTTCTTCTAAGGTATAGCTGCCTGGTGTTAGATCATGGAAATGAAATACCGCTAGCGATTCTTGGGATTCTGGTAATTCTATCGTCTGACCGTTTCCGCTTAAGCGGAATTTGGCTCCCTCAAGCGCTTGTCCCAGTTCATCCTGTTTATTGACCACCAAATCAAAAGGTTTTAACTGATTGCCATGGGTAAGAGTCCAACAGTTGGCATCTGCAGCGACGTTTTCCCCTTGATACTGGATCTTTCCGTCTGAACCAACGACAAACTCATAATCACCAGCAATCGTATCGTATCCAAGCGGACCAGCTGTTTCTGAGATGCGATAAGCGCCCGGCTCAAGGATCGTAAATTCAGCCGTCCCCACATCATTCGATGTTTCTGAGGCAATTTCTTGATAATCCCCCGCTGCTGTTTTTTGTTGCAGAGAAAAGACAGCCCCAGCTAACAGTACTTGCTGCTCTTTTTGTACCGTATATTTTCGAATAGCAACTGGAATTTCTGTAAACGGATTGGTGATCTCCAGCGTAATCGTATGATCGTCCACTGTGACGGGTTGCCCATCGATCGTCGTATTCCCTTGCGCATCGATATGAATTAGCCACTCTGTCTGCTTAGACAAATGATGTCCCGCCGGTGCAGTGACTTCCTCCAAACGATAGGTCTGATCTTTTTGCAACACAGTATCTGCTGGCAGCCCATACATTCCATCCCCTTGATCCACAAGGGTCACTGTCTCTCCTGCCCCCGTTAATTCAAAAACGGCACCTGTCAGCTTCACCTCTCCTACAGCGGATTTTTTGATCAGGTTTAATGCCAAGGGCACAAACGCCTTTGTGTTTTTCCATGTATAAGCGTCCACTTTTGTCGCTTCATAACCTGCCACTGCTCGCTCATTTGTGACTTGATAATCAAAAGTTTCTCCTTGATTGTTATACAGCGGCAGTAAACGGGTTTCTTCGTACTCCGTCCCATCCTTTTCAGAAAGCGCGTAAACCTTGCTTCGTTCCCAAGTTGTCTGATCTTGGGCATCGGTCTCAGTAAGTTTGAGATACCCTGTTTGCCAGCTATTCTCATTGCTGACACGACTCCTGCTTATTTCAAAATAGATCGTTTCGGGACGACTGGAGGTATCGCCATCGTATTCTTCCCAGTGTTTTTTGATCGTCACTTCCTTCCCAGGTGCTTTGGCGGATGGCACACCAAACAATGCCTTTTGATCGGACTGATGATTCGGATAAAATACCGTTTCGCCATTCATTTGATACCAAGTATCTGGTTTAAAATCCGCTGCTTCTGTTTGAATCCGCACTTGATAATGAACTTGCAGTTCTTGTCCTTCGCCTAAATAAAGACCAGAAGCATGGATTGTATTGTCAGACATCGAAATGTCAGGCTGCACCGTTAGAGCAGCAGACCCGACACTTTTGACGGACAAGCTATTTTCTTCGTAGACAAATGGCTGCGAAATGGGGTCAGTAATCTCGCCATCGGTGACTGTTGCCGAAATGTGAAGGGCTTTTTTCTCGAGATAGTCGGCAATATCCGCTGCTTCATTCGCTGACTCATAATAAAGATGGCCGTCTTCATCAGCAGAAACCATCTGTCTCATTTTTTTCTCGACATCGGCCTTTGTATACCCAGCGGTTTGATCTCCTTGCAGTTGAATCCCCAACCCATGAATCTCGATACCACGTTCTTTTAACGCCATCGCTTCACCAATCGTGGCGATAAAGGTATTGTTGATCCATTTATAATTGTTCTGTTGATCAAACGCAAAATAGCCATTGTAGAGAAACGATGTATTCATCGGCTGGTCTTGAGTAAGAGAAAAGGCGGTTCCATAATAACTGCCGTCTGCCTGGGTATGCACTTTAGACACATGATAACTGTAAGTAGGAACGCCATCCGTTAGCAAAACGATGACTTTCTTATGTCCATTTTGCGTCGTTAGCATATCCCCTGCTTGACGTAGCCCCCTTTGTGTAAAGGTTCCCCCAGCTGCTGTTTCTGGCGTCATCGATCGGATCGTCTCTTTGACTTCAGAAAATTTTCCTAATTGGCAGGTTTTGTTTTGATAATTGCTGCCATCACTGGAATAACCGACATAGCCCATGTAGACACTATCCTGAATGCCGCTTCCTTCAATTTGATTCAAAAAGCGATCCACGCCTTTTTTCACTTCTGCGATCCGTCCCATCTCATTCATACTGCCTGACCAGTCCACCACCAACACGACATCGATAGGATCAATTTGACGTTGAACATTCCCTCGTACATTTAGGTAGACATCGAATAGTCCCGGAGTATTCGTCTCTTTGGCAAATTTTCGTAGCGCGAAATCTGCTTCGTCTCCTACACCACCATATTCAATATATGAATGGGTCAAATTTGCTGGATCGCCATTCCATGTAGTTATGCCGTCCCACGTTTCGCCTGCATCCTTGTTCCCCTGATGATTTAAGACGTTACTGTTTTCATCAGTTTTCCAGTTCGCCACAGGATACGTCCCGCTTTGGTCTGTCGTATAATCTGGTTCAATCGAAGCAAAAGCCTGTGAAACGGTCGTTTTTTGATAAAGATGTTCTTGTTTAAATGGTTCAATGAGCGTTTCCTCTTCAGAAGCACTTGTCGCCGTTCCTGTCTCGTTTGTCTCTTCCTTCGTTTCTTCGTTCGAAACTTCTTTTGAACTTTCAGTCGACGCTTGCTCCGAGGTCGACTCACTCACGGCTTCTGAAGAGGATCCAGTGCCAGAATTGACTTCTGACGTTTCTGAAGAAGCAGAATTTGTGGCAAGTGGGATTTCAAAAACTGATTCATTCAAAGACAGTAGGTTGTACGATTCTTCACGTTCCTTGTCATATTCTTCGATCTGAATCATCAATTTTAGCTTTTTCGTTTCTTCAGGCAGCTGAAAGATTAGTTCTTGTTCCGTTGGTGTTTGCAAGAAAGCTTGGGTTGTAAGCCAAGACTGTGCGGAATCATCCTTGACTTGAGTCATCTCTTCATTGCTTGTTTTTAATAACGACTGTTCCTTCGTTTCATCGATCGCGTATAGTTGTACCCAGAGACGCTGCTGTTTGTTTTTTTGCGGTAGTTGATAGCATAAAGAAAATTGATGGTCCTCTTGGTGACCAGTCAGTTTGATCTGCTTCGTTTCAGCAATAGTGATCGTATGTTCTTCTTGTGCACTTGCAGTCCCGTTTGTTTGCAAACTCGAATAAATGAAAAATAGTATCCCCCCTAACATACAGAAAATGAAAGAGAACCAGTGGTGTCTCTTTGTCAAAAACATAAAAAGACCTCCTTTCAAAGAATCAAAAATTACAAGCTGATCATACAAGAAAGAAGCAAAAGACACCTCTTTTTTTTATTTTCTGAAAAATAGAACTAATTGGCACACCTGTAGTTATTCATAATGAAAAAAAGTTGGTTATTTTAAAGTTAATTCATTATCTAAATGTTATTTAATAATGTAAAAAAACTATCGTTTTTCACCTGCGATTTCTATTTTTGTTCTTTATGAGACAGTTCTATGAAAAATTTGTCTCAATTTTTCTAAAAAAAAGCAAAAGTTTTGAGACGTGTCTTTACACCGTTATATAAATACGTTATTAATAAAACAAGAAGGTGATCATTTGATTGAAAAAATACTCTTAGATACCCGAGCGTTAGACAAAATCGGACTCTACGGAAAACTATTATCAATTGCTCCGGGTGAATACAACCTAGAGTTCGTGAAAAATCTGACCCATTTGAGTGCAACACGATTGAAAAGTTTACTTTCCTCGATCCAACTCGACTTGCAAAACCTCTCCCCAGTGAATCTTTCATTACATAAAAACACCCTGAATCTTCCTAAAAATTTGATTGAATACAACCAATATCAGCAATTTTTAGCGCAAGAAAGCATTTCTTACAAATTATTGTTAAGCATCTTGACCAATCAAGATGAAAGTTTACTGGCATTTTGCCAAAGAAACTATATCAGTCGTTCGACTTGCTTTCGGCAAACAAAGAAGCTGCAAGACCATTTGAAAGAATTCAACGTGACGTTAAATCAGTCCGCTATGGCACTTACAGGTTCGGAGATGGTGATTCGCATCTTATTGTTTAATTTTATCTGGCACATTTCTTTAGGAGATAGTTTGGCGAAGGCATTTGATCAAGAGATCGAAGAACTTTTTGTGACTTACGAAGGAACGAAGTACAAAAGCAAGTATGAGATTGGCAAAAAAGAAGCCTTGCTTCATTGCAAAATCTGTCTATTTCGTATCAAGAATGGCCACGCGACAAATCTTTATCAGTTAACGAACCAGTCCTTTATTCCCAGTGGTGAAAATCTTGATTTCTTTTCAGCGTTTTTTGAAATCATTGATTCAGCTATAGATATTCTTGAGATCAATGCTTTGTTTTTCCTTTTTTATTACTGGCCGATGCTAACTTCAGCGGCAGACGTGCGCCTTCCGATCATTCAAGACTGTTACAAGCATGAAAAATCGGAGTTAAAGGAACTGATGGCTGAATTTGAAGCACACTGCCAAAAATTTCTCTGTGATTTTGATTTCGACCATCAATCGTTTCTTTATATGAATACATATCTTACATTGCTGAAGTTCTGCATATTCAAGCAAAAAGTTCCTCTTTTAAATTTTTTTGAAGCTACTATAATCAAAGATAAGTACCCATTACATACGATTTTGACAAATACGATTCAGAGCTTTTGGCGTAAAATAGCAAACCGCAAAGGCTACGAGTGGTTAAAAGCCTGTTATACGGATCTTGCTTTTTATCAAGCGTGTTTGCTTTACCCCATTTACATCGAAAAGGAACAGAAATATAAGCTTAAAGTTGCTTTTGTCTATGTATCCAATTACTTGGTCTCAATGGAAGTGTTTAATATATGTGAACGATTGCCCTATGTTGAAATTGAACGGATCACGCTGCCAACAGAGGAACCTTTTGACTTTTATATTCTGAGTTCCCCACAGCTTTTACCTCCTTTTACAACTGAGGAAAACACGGCGATCATTGATTTTTGCCGTTACCGTGATTTTGAAACGAATTTGTGTCAGAAACTTTTGGCTGCTTTTAATGAAAAAATAAAAAGAATAACTGCCAATAGCGCCTAAGTCCACCCTTTTCTCGATACAAACCACATCCTTTTGAAAAAGGATCATTGCTATACAAAATCCCCCCTTGGAATCAACAGATGATTCCAAGGGGGGATGTTTAGTTAGGAACATTCTATTTTTCTCAGTCTAAATCAGCCGAATATGAGTCAATGGATAATAAACAAAGCGGGCATTGCCTAAAATCGCATCGCCTGATATAGGACCAAAGGAGCGGCTATCTTTAGAGGCACGTCGATTATCACCAATGACAAAATAACTGTCTTTGCCTAATTTCTCAACGCCCAATAAAGATTCCAAATCAAAATCATTGGTATAAGAGGCAGACTCATGATCGTTGCTGCGGTTTTTCACTAGAAAATCTTCATCTACCGGTTCATCATCAATGTAAAGCTGATCATTGACATATTTCACCGACTCACCCGGCAAGCCAATCACCCGCTTGATATAGGTCGAACCATCTGGCAGCTGGAAAACAACGACATCAAAACGCTGGATCGGTGAAATCTTTTCGATGACTACCATATCTCCTTGTTGCAACGTTCCTTCCATGGAGTTCCCTTCAACAGGAACCGGAATCAGTAAAAATGCCCGAATCAAGAAGGCTGTTGCAAAGGCGATCAAGGCATATTTCACAACTAGCCAAAAACGATCGATCCACTGTTTCTTGGCATTCACAAATCTACCTCCTCTCCGATTTTTTCCTTACTTATTTTTCTGAAAGCAAGGACAGTGCTTTTAAGTACGCTGGGTCCTCTGCTTTGAGTTTTTCTGCTACTTCTTTTTCAATTGCTTGGGCAGTATCGGCATCGACTTCACCAGTTGCCTTTAGGTCATGAGCTTCTTGGAAGGCTTTCACAGCTGCAGTCGTCTCGTCATTGAAGGTATCGCTGCTCGTGGCATACCCTAACGCTTTAAGAAATTGATTCAGATTGTTGACAGCCGTTGACGATTGTCCAGCTTTTAAGGCATTATCACGAGGTAATGGCGGGAAATACGCATATTCTGGATAATCCTCTTCATAGTCCGGCATCACACCTTGATCGTTGACCCAATTTTCATTTGGTGTCAGCCATTTCATGACCGTCATTTTTAATTCACTATTATCCCCCAGATCTTTCACATTTTGAACGGTCCCCTTACCAAAGGTTTCCGTACCAACGACTGGGATATTCGCTGATTCTTGCAAGGCTGCCGCAAAAATCTCAGCTGCGGAGGCACTGCCGCCGTCGACTAAAACAACGACTGGCTCTGTGACTTTGAATCCTTCATCCAATGCTTCGCTCGCTTTGGTCTCACTGACAACCCCTTGATTGTTGGCAAACTTCACGATCGTTTGACCATTTTCTAAAAACATACTTGCCATGATCTGGACTTGATCCAGCAATCCACCAGGATTTTGTCTTAGATCAAGAACAAACGATTTCGCACCGTCTTCCCGCAACTCGGTGATCGTTTCTTTCAACTCAGCTGCTGTGTTTTCGGCAAAGGAGGTAATATCAATTCGACCGATCGTATCATCATTTTCAACCAGTTCACCATGGACCGTTTCGATTGGGATCACGTCCCGAGTGATTTCCACATCAAAGGTATCTGCTCCACGCTGAATCGTTAAGGTCACCTGCGTGCCTTTTTCCCCTCGAATCTTACTCACGACTTCAGACAATTCCTGTCCTTGCGTATCTTCCCCATCGACTTTGACGATTCGATCATTCATGCGCAGACCACTTTTTTCTGCAGGGGTGTTTTTGATTGGCGCTTGTGCGACCTCGGGATAGTCTTCCACGATCGACAAAGTAGCACCGATCCCTTCAAAACTTCCTGAGAGGGACTGATCCAAGTTATCCGCATCTGATTGGTTTAGATACGTCGTGTAAGGATCGTCAAGCGCATCGGTCATCCCTTGAAGAGCACCCTCAATCAATGCATCCTCATCGACTTCTTGGTAATAATTCGCAAGGATCTGGTCATACAACGACTGGATTTTCTCCATCCCGCTGGCTTCTGTCGTCGTTTCTGTCGCCGGCTGTGTCGTCTGCTGATTTTGCTGGGCTGTTTGCCATAAATAGACACCGCCTCCCGACAAAATCGCGACACAGACAAGAGAAACGATATATCGGCTTGTCGTTACATTTTTCATTCACAACACCTCTCTGAGAAAAAACAACTTCGTTCTGAGCATTTGTGCAGGCAAAACGAAGGACGTTTTTATTTGTTATTTTCGAGATACTCTGCCCAGATACGATCAAAAATATCCATGGATGGCAAATAATCAACGTTTAGTTCCAGATAAGAAGAGACTTCATCATAATCATCACTGTGCTTTGGAAACTGAATATCATGACTCGCATGAGTGGCAAAGATCTGAGCCTCATCTGTATGACTCGGACCTTTGACTGCCATTAAATAGCTATAAAAACTTTTACGCATGTTCTTGCTCCCAATGATCTTCTAAAAAGGCTGCTCGACGGGAATGATTGCGAGCAAAATTTTCAGGATTCTTTTTGTAGTACTCTTGATGTTCTTCTTCCGCTAAATAAAAGGGTTGCGCTGGTTCGATCGTAGTCACGATCGGATCGGTAAAGCGACCGGAAGCCTGAAGTGCTGCTTTGCTGGCTTCGGCTTTTTTTCGCTGCTCTTCGTTAAAATAGAAGATAACCGGACGATAATTGTCGCCGCGATCTTCAAATTGGCCAAAAGCATCGGTTGGATCTGTTTGCTGCCAATAAATCGTCAAGAGCTCCTCAAAACTGATTTTTTCTGGGTCAAAAATGATTTCTACTGCTTCGGTATGCCCTGTTTGATGGCTTTTGACTTCTTCATAGGTTGGATTTTCGGTATGTCCTGCGGTATAGCCAGAAAAAATCGAATGCACCCCTTCGAGTTCATCAAAGGGCTGGATCATACACCAGAAACACCCACCTGCAAAAATTGCTCGTTCCATTATTCATCCTCCGTTTCAGCTGGTAAATATAAGCTCATTTGAATTTCATCATCTACAAGATTGATTTTGTTTGCCTTGATGAACAATCCGTTTTGCATGCGGAATTGATCCAATCGTATCAGTATAATTTGTTCATCGGCATTGACATCGATCCATTCGGGAAATTTAAAACTACGTTTGATCATTTTCATTACTTCACTGGTGGGCAAATCCAAGGTGCCAATCGATAGACTTTTGGCTTTTAATTGGACATTGCCTTCTTCTGTCACATAAGGATCAAAATAGAGATAAAACGTGATAGGAAACCCTAATACTTGAAACTCGCCTGTTAAGAGTGCTTCGTTTCTCAGCTCAAAATTATATTTTACCTCTTGATCCTTTTGAAAATCAGATAGATAAAAATCAATCAATTGATTGACTTGGCTTTTGTTGCTGTTAACGGTCAGAACAGGACTGCCCTCCCGTTGAACAAGTTCAGCACTTTCATTTAAGCCAGTTTCTCGCTGCTGAAAAATTCTTGAAGCAAAGAAAACCGTTGTCCCCAAAAGGATGCCGACCAGAACTAGAAAAGCAATTTTCCAGTAGTTGATCGATTTTTTAGTGCTTGCAGCTGTTTTTTCCGGCTGCTTCGTTGATTCGCTTGGTTTCATTTTGCTTCCTCCTCTAGCAACCAATAGTTTTGTGTTTTGATCACTTCATCGCGAACGGCATTCGCCATCAGTTGATACCCAAGATTATTGGGATGGAAGCGGTCGCCTTCATACAAAACATTGTTGGTGATATTATTCCCGACAGCTTGCGATGAGTCGGTAGTCGCCGACGTGCTGCTTTGTGTCTCATCAGCATTTGGCGCCGATGACTCAGGTAAACTTCCAGTGTCGGTTGTTTGTGTTGTTTCCTCAGTTGCGTCTTCTTCTGTATCCGCAATACCGACCTCATCACTTAACCCTTTATAGAGCAAATCGTTGATAGGAATAAAAAAGGCATTTTCTTGCTGATTGACGAACGTTTCCGTCTGTTTATTCCAGTTATCAATGATCGTCTGCATGTCGGTGATCTCTGGAAAGTTCAGATAAAATGGATTGTAAATACCCAAAACATAGATTGGGGCATCGCTATTTAGTTCACGGATTTGAGCGAATAAATCTTTTAAGCGTTCATTATATTCTGCCATCGGTTCCGTAAACGTCTCGATACTCAGACCGAAGAAATTGCTTTGGATCACTTTTAAGACGTCATTTCCGCCGACGGTCAAAGTAATCAGGTCCGCTTGACTAAGGTCTTGGCGCAAGTCTTCATCATTTTTGACTCGTTTTAAAATCTGGTCGCTTCGTTCACCAGCGACCCCATAATTTTTGGTTACTAAATTGCTCAGATCATAGCGGTCCTCTAGATCTCCTGCCAAAATAGGCACAAAGCCGCCCCGAGCTGTTTCATCCCCAACACCCTCTGTCAATGAATCCCCAAGTGCGAGGTATTCAATGGCGGATTTTTTCGAATCATTGGCTGCTAGCTTATCCACAGGGGTCAGCAGTGGTTGCGCTTTGGGAACAGCTAAATGAAACAGTACACCCGTTCCAACGGCTATCAGTCCCACAACGATCAAATAAGTTACTAATTTCTTCCATTTCACAGGTATTCAAACTCCTTTGTAATCTTTGCTATTTTAACAAAATTCTCATAAAATTCCTAGTCGCAATCCTTCAAACTTAAGAAAGAAAACAGCTCCCTACTCTCTGAATAGACAAAGAATCGCAGCTTCATTCTGCTTTTTCTTCCTTTCAGCTTTTCATACACCAAAAAGCGATTCGTCGTCAAACGAATCGCTGAAAGGAAGCACCTTTTTTATTCCGTACTGTAAGTGATCGCAAACGCACCTCTACCTGTATGAGTGGCGATGATCGGTGTTGTGTGAAGCAATGGGATCTCCAAGTCAGGAAACAATTCTGCTAGTTCTTTTTGGAAACGTTCCGTGATTTCTAACCCTTCTGCATGAGAAATACCAATTTTCGTCACTTTTGGCATATTCTTCAATTCTGCTTTTAATTCCTCAAACCATTTATTGAACGTCTTGACGCCGCGTCCTTTGACGACTGGAATCAGTTCTGAATGATCAAAATCCATGATCACTTTCATGTTCAGTAAGCTCGATAAAAGACCTTTGGCGCGACTGATGCGCCCACCTTTTACTAAGTTTTCTAACGTTGAAACGCCGATAAATAATTTCGTATGCTCACGCACCAGATCCACTTCTGGTAAAACTTCTTCTAATGTCTTACCGGCTTTAGCCAATTCTGCTGCCCGAATCACTTGAAAAGCCAACGCTTGGTCTGTCGTGTCGCTATCGATCACGGTGACTTTGGCTTTTGATAAATGACTTGCTTGACGAGCCGCTTCCACAGTTCCACTAAGACCTTTGGTCATATGAATCGATAGTATTTCACTGCCATCTTTGCCTAATTCATCATACAGTTCTACAAAATGACCGATCGGCGGCTGGCTAGTTTTAGGTAATTCTTTGGCTTGCGCCATCATTTGCATAAATTTTTCTCCCGGCAGCGTTTCATCATCTGGATAAACGACACCATCGATCATTACAGATAAAGGCACGACATGGATAGCCAAAGCATCACGGACACTTGGTTCCATCGTACTGGAAGAATCTGTCACAATTTTAAGATTTGCCATCATATATTCACTCTCTCTTTAAATCAAGTCTTTTTTCGTGGTAAAATAACCACAGACCATTTATACTAAGTATAACAGAGAGAAAATTTTTTTTCATCTAATTTCGATTCGAAAGGACGGTGCCGAATGCAGCACATGAAGTTTAGTCGCAGATATTTGATCGTCAATGAAGTATTAAATGCAGTAACCCACGGGATCGGATTAGGACTGAGTATCGCAGGACTGGTCATTCTCTTAATCAAGGGGGCAAATCTAGGGTCACCTATCCACATCGTTTCCTATGCCATTTATGGATCGATGATGATTTTGCTCTTCCTCTTTTCTACCTTATTTCACAGTTTGATTTTTACCAAAGCAAAAAAGGTCTTCCAAGTCTTTGATCATGCCTCCATTTTCTTGCTGATTGCTGGAAGTTATACACCTTTTTGCTTGCTTAGTATCCAAGGCTGGCTTGGCTGGTCACTCTTTGTCTTGATTTGGCTACTAGCAATTAGCGGCATCGTTTATAAGTCACTGACTCTTCATAAAAAAGAGACCGTCTCAAAAATCTCCACCCTGATCTACATCATCATGGGCTGGTTATGTGTTATTGCCTTTAAACCTCTGATCGAACATTTAGGCTACTGGGGAACATTTTTACTAGCAAGCGGTGGTGTTTCTTATACTGTAGGTGCGCTATTCTATAGTTTAAAATCCGTTCGGTTCATGCATGTGGTTTGGCACTTATTCGTTATGTTAGGTGCTGGATTGATGTACTTTTCCGTCTTGTTGTATACCTAAAAATGAAGCACTGCTTACAAAAAAAAGAACAGGAAACTTTCGCTGCAGAAAGCTTCCTGTTCTTTTATTTTCTACGATAAAATTCAAATTGATGGGGATAATGGTTCTTTTCATCGACGATCCCATCAATCACATGATCAAGTTTCCATTGCGTCCAATCAATCTCTGGGAAATACACATCTCCGTTAAATTCCGCAGCGATCACTGTACGGTACAATTGATCACAATCGTCAATCATCGCTTCAAAAACACCTGCTCCACCAGTTAAAAAAACGGGATGCTCTTGCTGCTTCACATACGCCAAAATTTCCTCACGGTCATGCATCACTAAGGCGCCGTTGGCTTGATAATCCCGATCACTCGTCAAAACGATCGTCGTACGCTGTGGCAGTAATCTTTTTCCCATGCCTTCAAAGGTTTTGCGCCCCATTATAATCGTATTATTGATAGTTTGCTCTTTAAAAAATTTCAAATCATTCGGCAAATGCCACGGCAGTGTACCATCCGCTCCGATCAACCCCTTTTGATCTTGTGCCCAAAGTGCGATCAACATAAAAATTACATCCCTTCTGTATAAAATGATTCCGAAATAATAGCAGCAACCTGCAGCCGCTGCATCAGCTGAAAAGCTGATTCATGCTCAAATGGATCTTTGTTGCGCTCCTCAAAGCGCAAGCCATCACAGGCTTGGTAAACAATTGTGCCGCCGCTTCTTTGGACATTTCGCGGCCATTCCCCATCGTTTAAATGCGCGTTGTTGTTTTTCAGCAAGGTCGGTATCAGGGAGATTGGAAAGAGAGCACTGCCAGCTGCGACATCAACTTCTTCTATTTGAAAGAAGTCAGCAGCGATCTCGTTGATCAGGCGCTCCGTTCTTTGCCACGTTTGCGGATGACTCGCAAACGCCCTTGCAGTTCGTCCAAGGATACAATACGTATTCGCAGGTAAAGGCTTTTTGCTTATTGCCACTAGTTCTTCTGGATAGGTCTGAATCCACGTCACCACGCGATCAAAATCACAAATATGCAGCGAATCCAGAGCTGGCAGGTGGTGCTGGGCAGCAAAAACAAGCCTTCTGCGGGCATCCGCTGCTCCTTTTGCTGGTATAAAAATGGCAGTACACTGCTGATTTGATCGAATGGCTTCCTTTAGCTCTGGCACTGTTTCTTCGGATACGGATAGCCAAACTGCAGCATAGTGCTGATGCAAGAAATCGATGACTTGCTCAATGAGCGCTACAGTAATCGATCCAGCATGACTCTGATGAAAGGTCGCCGCAAAGCCTCGCTTGTGGGTATTTACCATTACGCCTCATTCCTTTCTTTATGAAATGAAACCCAAACAACCACTTAAACTGCGATCGGTGCTTTGATCGTTGGATGCGGATCATACCCTGCCAAGGTAATATCTTCCATTTCAAAATCAAAGATCGACTGTTTTTCAGGATTTAACTGTAAGGTTGGCGCAGGACGTACCGAACGAGTCAACTGTTCCTTCATCTGTTCCATATGATTGCTGTACAGATGAGCATCGCCTAATGTATGGACAAAATCCCCGACTTCTAGTCCAGTTTCATGAGCAATCAGGTGCGTTAATAGCGCATAACTAGCAATATTGAAGGGAACGCCTAAAAAGACATCGGCACTGCGTTGATACAGCTGACAGCTTAAGCGACCCTCATGAACATAAAATTGAAACATTGTGTGACAAGGTGGCAACGCCATCGTCGGTACATCTTCAGGATTCCATGCGGAGACGATCAGACGGCGAGAATCCGGCGTCGTTTTGATCATGTCGATCACTTCTTTGATTTGATCGATAAACCCGCCGGTACTTTTTTCCCAATGCCGCCATTGATACCCATATACATGGCCCAAATCGCCGAAAGTTTCAGCGAAAGCATCATCGGCTAAGATTTTTTCACAAAATAGTTTCAACTCATGTTGATACTGTTCATTGAAAGCTTCATCCACTAATGAACGGCGACCAAAGTCTGTCATATCAGGACCTGTGTAAGCATCACTTTTAATGTAGCGTTCAAACGCCCATTCATCCCAAATGTGGTTATTATGTTCCAGCAGGTAGCGGATATTGGTATCTCCCTTTAGAAACCACAATAATTCGCTCTTGATCAAGCCAAAAGGAACTCTTTTTGTTGTCAGCAAAGGAAAGCCTTGGGACAGATCAAAACGCATTTGATGACCAAAGACACTGCGTGTTCCCGTTCCTGTACGATCACTTTTATCATTGCCTTCTGCTAATATTTTTCTTCCTAGATCTAAATATGCTTGTTCCATCGTTCTCTCCTTTACTCTACACAAATTCGCTCAAATATTCCCAACGATCCATTTTTTCTGCCAGTTGCGTTTCAACCTCGCTGATTTCTTGCTGTAATTTTTGCAGCTTCGTAAAGTCCGCGCCTTGATGATTCATTTCTTCGGTCAAGGCGGCTGCTTTTTCTTCTAATGCTGCGATATCATCTTCAATCGTCGCCCACTCTTTTTGTTCCATATAACTCAGTTTCTTTTTGACAGGCGCTGCAGCAGACGCCTCACTTTCAGCAGAAAGTGAATCGGTTTTTGTTTCTTTTGGCTCTAGTACACTCGAACTAGCTTTATTGGTATTGGCTGCTAGATATTCATTGATGGAACCAAAGTAGGACGTAATCCTGCCATTTCCTTCGAAGATCAGCAATTTTTGGGCAACTTTATCTAAAAAGTAGCGGTCATGGGAAACAGTGATGACTGCACCTGGAAATGTTTCCAAATAACTTTCCAAAATCGTCAAGGTATCAATATCCAAATCGTTGGTCGGTTCATCTAACAAGAGAACATTTGGCTGTCCAATCAATAGCTTGAGTAAAAATAGTCGTCGTTTTTCCCCGCCAGACAGCTTGCCGATCTTGGTGCCATGCATGGATCGCGGAAATAAAAACTGTTCCAGCATTTCGGCGACACTGACTTGGGAGCCATCCACTTTTTGCACTTCCTCGGCTGCTTCTTGCAAATAAGCAATCATTCGCTGATCAGGGTTCATCGCTTCAATCGTTTGCGTATAATAAGCCATTTTCACAGTCACGCCCATCGTACGCTCCCCTTCTTCTAAAGGCAGGCGACCAGCTAAAATATTGAGCAACGTCGATTTGCCCGCACCGTTTTCTCCTGTGATCCCTAAGCGTTCTCTTGATTGAATCAACAAATCAAAGTGAGACAAAATCGTTTTGTTTTCAATCTGATAACTCGCATCTTTTAGCTCTAAGACTTGTTTGCCTAAGCGTGTCGTAGCAACATCAATGGCCACTTCGCCGTTTCGTTTTACTTGATGTAGGTTTTCTTTTAAATCATCGAAACGATCGATCCGTGCCTGTTGTTTCGTTGTACGGGCCTTCGCTCCAGTGCGAATCCAAGCCAACTCATGTTTGTACAACTGCTTGCGCTTGTCTTCTTGCGTCTCCTCCACACGTTCTCTTTCTGCTCGAGCATGAAGATACGTCTCGTAATTGCCCTGATATTCATGTAGCTTGCCAAAAGACAATTCAAAAATCCGATTAACGACTCGATCCAAAAAGTAGCGATCGTGGGTCACCATCAGTAACGCACCCCGATAATTTTTTAGATAGCCTTCCAACCATTGGATCGCATCATAATCCAAGTGGTTAGTCGGTTCATCCAATAACAACAAGTCTGGTTCATCGATCAATACTTGAGCCATAGCCACTCGTTTCTTTTGACCTCCAGATAACTCACTGACCTTTTTTTCTAACTCATTGATCCCAAGTTTTTGTAAAATGATCTTGGCAGTTGTATCTGTATTCCAAGCATCGGCTTTATTCATCGCTTCTTCTGCCAACTGATAATTCCGTTGCGTTTGTTGATCCAAGCCATTATTCTCTAAGGCAATCAGCGCTTTTTCATAGTCACGAACAACGCGAATCAGCGGACTGGTGCCTTGAAAAACAGCATCTACAACAGATAATTCTTCTTGTAACTGATTGTCTTGAGTCAAGAAACCGATGCGATAATCTTGGGCGGCAAATACCGTTTGGCGATCGCCATCACCGCGATCCAAACCGGCCAAGATCCGTAACAAACTCGATTTACCCGTGCCATTGACACCGATCAAACCGATTCGATCTTTTTCATGTATCAGAAAAGAAAGCTGATCAAACAGTGTTTTTTCACCATATGTTTTGGTTAATTCACTTACTTTTAATTCTTTCACAGAATCCCTCCTGAGTTTTTTCTTCGCTCATTGTACCACATTTCATCAGCGGAAACGATGAGAGAAAAAAATCAATTTTTGTAAAAAAAGAATGCCTTCGTCAGTCTACTCCCTCTGATCATCGATGTTGATCATTGTTTAGGAAAATAACCTGACGAAGACACTCCATAAAACGTGCCTCAAGTTGTGCGCCTCTTGAGACGTATTATCGGCGAAACATTCGCTGCTTCGGCTGTTCTTCTGCTCGAGACATCGCATACGATTCTAACAGATTGACATTGCGTCGATATTCATTTGCCGAAATCGTTGAGATTTTTTCAGCCACTTCATATTCATCGATCGTCTTGCGCTCAAGGTAATAGCCCCAAAGGACTTTCTTAACAAAAATCGGGTCTTGCTCGATCATGATCGTTTCAATGAAATTGCTGTGTTCAAACCGTTTGATGCTCATTTCTCGTTGACGAATAAAGAAATTGATCAGCGAGGAATCATAGACATCTTCTAAATTGCTCAAACTGTGAAAAATATATTCACTGTTCTTTAAGTAGATTTTTTGTACTTCAGAAATGTCTCGTTGCTTCAAGGCAGCTTTTAGCTGCTGCTGTCGCTGTAAAAACAAGCGAGGATGAATCAAAATACGGATAAATCGCTGAATAAAGAAGAGCCAAAAACTAAAGAATGAGAGAATTTGTTTTGCGAGGGAATGCTGCTGCTGAGAAATAAACCGTGAATAAAAACGGTAGCCATTTAAGCTGACTTTCCCATTTCGATAAGCTTCATCCAAGCCGTCTTGTTCGATCGATAGGATCAATCCTTGAATCTCTTGGATTTCTTGTTTTTCTGAATCAGTCAGACTATTGCGATACAATTCCCAGCGCCGATTTTCATAAGAATTGATGACAGCATCGATCGCTAAACGGCCTTTATCCGAGAGTTCCTGCTTCTCTTCTGCTTCCAATTGTTCGATGACGTCTTCTAAGATCAGCAAGTGATTGAAGTCGACGCTTTCGGCAGCTTCCCCATCTGCCAAGTATGGCAAGACCATCACACTTATGATCAATGTCAGCAAGATCACACAAGCGGTCAAAAACAGAAGCAAGCCTCTTTCATGAAAGGGTGCATCATGCACCATCACTGGCAAAATAAAGATGGCTGCCAAACTGACTGTTCCCTTGACTCCACCAAAAGTCAACAAGGCGACTTGATTCATAGATACTTGTTTTTTTGACTGTAAAAACCAATAGTAAAACAACAAAAAGAGAAAACGAACGAGGAAGATCACCGCCGTGACCACCAAAATCGTAATCACTAGATGCCAGTTTGCATAATTATTGCTCTCCCAGATTGGTGAAAATACTTGTGACAACTCGATTCCTAGAAAAAGAAACACCAATGCATTCAATGTAAAGACAATGGTCGACCAAGTACTTTCTGAAATATTCGCCAGCTCTGCATCAAACAACGAGATCCGTCGTTTTCTTTGGGCTTGGGCTACACCTGCCACAACGGCTGCGATGATGCCTGAGACCCCGATCATTTCGGCCAGCAAATAGGCAGCAAATGGCAAGAGCAGTTCGATCAATAAGTATACTGTGACATCTTGTGCCGAGATTTTTTCAATAAAGCGCAAAATTCGACGTTTCAGCCACACGATCAAGTAACCGACAAGCCCGCCGCCGATACTAGAGAATAGGAGCTGGAACCCTGCGTTGGCTGCTGAAAAGCTCCCGGTGGTCAAAGCTACGATAGCAAACTGCAATGCGGTAACCCCTGAAGCATCGTTCAGTAAGCCCTCGCCTTCCAGAATGTGCATAATGTTTTTGGAAATTTTCAAACGTTTTGCTAATGAGGAGACTGCCACTGCATCAGTTGGTCCTAACGCAGCACCAAAAGCGAAACAAGCAGCCAGAGGAATCGTGGGCATCAACCAATGGAGCGTTCCGCCGACAGCAAACAGTGTCATTAGAACGCCGCCAAAAGCCAAAAACAACACGATCTTGCTGTTTTTGAGGATTTCAGGTACATCTGCTCGTTCTCCTTCACGAAACAGCAATGGTCCAATGATCATTACTAAAAACATTTCCGGTTCAAAAGCGATTTCCTGTCCCATTTCTGTTAAACCTAGTAAAATCCCTAAGATGATTTGAATAAAAAAGATCGGTACCGAGGGTAATATTTTGCTCGCCACATTTGATAACGTGACGAGAATTGCAATGATAATGACGAGTTCAATAAATTCCATCCATTACCCTCTTTTCTTTCGAATAGCTAATAACAGCTCAAGAAAATCTTCTTTTTTCAAAAGGATCTTATCGTTTAAAAGATCTAACTCCTTTTCGTTATTTTCAATTTCGCATTGGACACGCCGTGATTCCAAGCGGTAAAGATCGTGTTTCATTCGCTCAAATTTACGGAAGAGCAATGGATTTTTCCGCTGCAAGTATTCACGAATCTCTTTTTTTTCAGCTGGTGTAAATTGTCCCAACTGTTTCATCAGTTCTTGTTTGCTTAAACATTCCTTGTTCATGATTGTGCTTTGGGCCCCTTTTATTATCAGTTTATCTTTTTATTTATCGTATAAATCAAAATTATCTCTTGACCGCTAGTATTCTAAGCCAATCATTCAAAAATAGCAAGTCTTTCTCACTAAAAGATGGTTTTCTATCCGCATTCTTATAAACTAAAAAAACCGCAGCTTTCACTGCGATTTTTTGTTTATTTCATATACAAGTCGTAATAAGCATCCATGATCTCTTTCGCGATTTGAATATTGGGATGCGTATTGGTGTCTCCTTTTAATTGAGGCATCACGATCGCAATCGCAATATCCGCATCACTGCTTGGCCCGTAGGCAACGATGTTTAAGTTAACTAAGCTGATGGTATTGCCATTACTATCCACGATGGGTGTTTCGGCAGTACCTGTTTTGGCAGAGACTTCCATTTTCGCAGAAGCCAAGCCTTTGGCAGTTGCCCAAGCATCCGTTCCATGAACCGCATCGTAAAAGCCATTTTGGATAATTTGCATTTGCGCATCTGATAAACCAACCTCGTTCAATACCGTTGGTTCGATGTCCTCAATCAGCGAACCTAGTCCGCCTGTTTCATCATTGTCGTAGATTCCGTCAACGATGTGAGGCTGCAATCTTTTGCCACCATTAGCAACAGTTGCTGCATATTGTGCCAGTTGCAGTGTCGTATAAGTATCAAACTGGCCGAATGCTAAGTCGAGGATCTTTCCGCCATCACTGACAGGGTCCATGTTCTCAATGGATGTGCTGATACCAGTTGCTTCTCCTGGTAAATCGATCCCTGTTTCAGTTCCCATACCAAAAGAGGCAAAAGAGGAACGGAGTTTTTCGTAGACATCCCCTTGACGATCCACTGTTGGAATCGAGATGCCTGACTGATAATTGATGCCCATCAAACGTAAAGCGACTTGCATCATATAGGAGTTAGAAGAAACTTCCAATGACTGCTCCGCAGAAAGATTGCGATTATTTGCCCCAGTTGGGTTGAAAATAGAAGCTTTTACATCGGAGCCGATTCTGATTGGTTGATCCAGCAGCACTTCGTTGCCGTTTAAGACGCCGTTTTCCCAACCGGCAGCCAAGGTTCCTGCTTTGACGACGGACCCTGGTACAAAGGAATTAATAAAGGTACCAATGGCATTTTCCTGCATTTCATTTGATCCCGTGTCATGATGATACCCGGACATGGAAAGGACACCGCCGGTTTTCGGATTTAACGCCACTGCGTATACCCCTGGGGAATACTCTGCAGCACCAGAATCAATCAGTTTTTGAAAATTGTCTTGCAAAATCTTGTCAACTTTCGCTTGAAATTCAGCATCGAGTGTTAGAACCAGATTATCCCCCTTTGCGCCTGCAAAGGTTTCTTTTTGACTTTCAATATTGTTGTTGTTGTCAAGCGATATTTCAGAGATGGATTTTGTTCCTTGTAAAACTTCTTCATATTGTTGTTCCAAATAACTACGGCCAACGCGATCATTACGTGCGTAACCTTTTTCTAAGAATTCGTCTAGAACTTCTTCAGGTATTCCTTGTTCTTCACTAGTCACCGTTCCGATCAAACTAGCCAGAGAACTTCCTTCAACGATCTTTCGTGTCCAATCGGTCCCGGTGGAGATTCCTGGTAAATCGACCATGTTTTCAGCAACAACTGCCAATTCACGGTCAGACACATCCGACCTCTTAATAAAGACCGTACTCAAAGATTGGGCGCTATTCATCCGCTTAAAAATCGTGGCTGCTTCTAATTCTGCATCAGAAAAATTGATTTCATCTTCTGTCACTTTATCAACGGTTGCCGCATATTGTTCAGAAGTACCTAAAGAACGCTCTTCATCACTCAATCGGTCAGTTGCTGCTTCAAGATTTTCTTCATCGGCCAGCCAAAAGTCCTTAAGATCACGATCAGACAAGTTTTTGTCCACAGGAACTTCGATCAACTCGCTCAATTTTTTGGCCGTTTCTAACAGATCTTGAGCGGTCATTTTGTTTCCCCGGGTAAAAGTGATTGCTGCATTGGCTTGATTTTCCACTAACGCTTTCCCAGAAGCATCGTAAATCATCCCACGAGGGGCACTTCCTTTTACTTCCACTACAGATGAGGCTTTCAACTGCTGCTCAATATTATCGCCATTGACGATCTGTAGATAGCCTAATTGAACGATCAAGGACACAAACAAAGCAAAAATAATAAAAAACAAAAAGTTCAATCGAAATGGAACATGAGATTTGCGATACGATTTGGCCTTTGGTTCTTCTGGCCCCTTGCGTATCCCTTGGACAACTTTATCTTTCAAATTCTTCATCTCATCTATCCTTCCAATCTATAATGACTACTGTCCTATTTTACCAAAAAATTCGATCTGAAACAGAAAAAACAAAAAATATCCATTAATCCTTAGAAAAAACTATAAAAACTCAACGATATCTGCCTGAATGTTTCACAGATAGATTGTTTCATTTTCACTCTTTCATGAAAAAATTGTTTTTTTAAGCTTTCTTATGTTTTTTCATTTGTTGATTTCGTGAAACAAGATATACATTTCAGTTTTTGTGGAAAACTAGATCGATTGAAGCGATGGGATCTTTCATATAAACGAAAAATCGACACACAAGCAGTTGCCCATGCATCGATTCCGCTATCCTATCAAACAGTTGAAGGAGATGTGTAAAGCGACACACCCTCAAATGATCGAAAGACAGCTATATGGTTTTATTCACTCGCATCCTCACCATCGGAAAACACTGCACTGTCATCATAGAACTGATAGTTCACATAGCCTTGCGTATGTTCATCTCCTTGTGAAAGCTGATTGTTTGGAGGGAGGGCCAGTTGTTCTCTGAGTGTATTTTGCATGTGTAAGAGCTGATTGACCCCTAAAAGCTGATAGTAGACATCATTCAACATTTGCCCTTCCCCTTGCAGCTGCTCTTGATGAATCGTCGTAAAAGCCGGTAAATAGTTTTTTCCGATATCCAGCATATCGTCCCATGTCAGATCCGTCTTTGAATTTTTCTCAACTGCTTTTAATAATTTCTGATAATTATTGACTCCATCCAAACTCATTATTTTTTTTAGAATTTTTGTTACGACCTCACGTTGTCTTTTCTGCCGACCAATATCTCCTTCTGGGTCTTCTTTACGCATGCGTGCATAAGCTAGACCAGTTTTCCCATTTAAAGTGATTTTTCCTTTTGGAACATGAACCCCCTCTAGCGTAAAGTCGATATCATTCGTTACTTTGATCCCACCAACTGCATCAATCAAATCTCTCAGGCCTTGCATGTTGATTGTCACATAATGATCAATCGGTATATCCAAAAGATTTTCCACAGAATCCATTGCCATGGCTTCTCCGCCAAAAGCATATGCGTGATTTAACTTATCTAGCGTTCCATACCCGACGATTTGAGTAAATATATCCCTATCCAAGCTAACAATCGTAGATTGCTTTTTTTCTGGATTTACTGTAACAACCATCATGCTGTCTGAACGGCCTTGTTCGGTCCTTCCTAAAGCTCCGGTATCAATTCCTAGTAACAAGATGGAAAAAGGTTCTCTTTTTTCAATGTTGACAGTTTCTGAACGCCTTTTTGTTTTTCGATCTACTGGTTTAGAAATATGTTCAAAAGTTGAACTTGTATCTTTATAAACTTGCAAGCCGTACACAGTTAATCCGATAATTCCCAGGACTAAAATCCCTAATGTTCCTATTACTATTCTTTGATATTTTCGCATCTTGCACCTCGTCCGATAAAAATAACAATCGACTAAATTTTCGCATAATTTATATCATACAGCAATCTCATTTGTTATAAAACTTTTGTTTTAATAAAAATGTAATGTAAATGAAACAAAACGAAAGTATCCCTCACTTGAAGGAAAGAAATAATTTTCTCATTCTTTTCCTTCATGGTTTTGCCAGAAACTAGCTAGGACGAAAAAAACCTTGCTTAGCTGCAAGGTTTTCAGTCGATTCTGTAATTAAGTAATTAGACTTTGGTTACTTCCGCTGCCTGCGGTCCGCGGGCACCTTCAACGATCGTAAATTCAACTTCTTGTCCTTCTTCAAGCGATTTAAAACCATCTCCTTGAATGGCAGAGAAGTGAACAAATACATCATCGCCACCATCGACTGTAATAAAACCAAACCCTTTTTCGTTGTTGAACCATTTTACTTTCCCATGTTCCATAGTGTGTAAAGCCTCCAATAATTATAATCCGACGATTCCGTCGATTTCATTATAGCGGAATATGTAAGCGTTAGCAATAACGAAATTTCTTTCCATCAACAAAAAAGAAGCCCTTAGACAGGCTTCTTCCTAATAGTTTGATTAAGCTTTTGCGAAATATTCGTTCACTTTATCCCAGTTAACAACACTCCAGAAAGCATTGATGTACTCTGGACGAACATTTTTATATTTTAAGTAATACGCATGCTCCCAAACATCTAAACCTAAAACAGGTGTTTGACCATCCATCAATGGTGAATCTTGATTCGCTGTTGAAGTGATTGCTAGTTTACCGTCTTTAACGACTAACCATGCCCAACCTGAACCAAAACGTCCAGTTGCAGCAGTTTTAAATTCTTCTTTAAAGTCTTCAAAGCTGCCGAATGTTTCTTCAATTGCCTCTTTGATTGCCCCAGTAGGTTCGCCACCAGCATTTGGGCCTAAGATTTCCCAGAAGAACGTGTGGTTAGCATGGCCGCCGCCATTGTTGCGAACCGCTGTTTGAATATCTTCAGGTACAGAAGAAAAGTCTGCTAATAATTCTTCAACTTTTTTTTCACCTAATTCAGGATGTTTTTCAATCGCTGCATTTAAGTTTGTTACATAAGTGTTGTGGTGTTTATCATGATGCAAATGCATCGTTTCTTCATCAATATATGGTTCCAATGCATCGTATGCGTAAGGTAAATCTGGTAATGTGTAAGTCATAAAAAAAATCCTCCTCAATGATAATGTTTACATAAGTAACATTATCAGACTATCAGACTTTGTTCAAAAAATATGCTTACTTTTTCTCACTTTTTTTCGTATTGAAAATCAAAAATTTACTAAACACATAATTTGCCAAAACAACAACGACTTGGGTGACCAGCTTGGCAACAAGATCGCCGGTAGCTAAAACTGAGATAAAGAAATACATACAGAGCATGTCCAAGCCTAATGATATAACGCGAAAAAAAATGAACTTTCCAAATGCCGCCCAAGACTCTTGCTTCGTTTTTGTTTTTGCTTCGAAGACCCATAACTTATTTGTAAAGTAAGCGAATAAAACAGAAGCGATCCAAGAAATCACATTCGCTGTCTGGTAATAAAAACCAAACCCTTCACGAAAAATAAGATAGACGACAATATTGACTACGGTGGTCAAACCACCAAAAAATAAATACGTGAGTGGCTCCCACAGTTTTTTTTGTTGTAAGATTTGTTTGTATTCAATTAACTTTTGCATACATATGCCTACTTTCATTACTTTATTTACTTATTCAATAGATATTTGGCTCTTTTTTTGTGAATTCCTTGTAATCCTAAGAACCCTTCGTTACAATTACTCTAGTTATACCACAAAGGAGTTTATCAGCAAATGACTATCGTCCAACTATTTAAAATTGCTTTTTTTCGAATACCAGAACTAAAATTCGTCAAAAAAGCAGAGTTTTCCAAAGTGATCGTTTTTCTATTAGGTGCAGCCGTGATGATGGCTTTGCCAATTACCATCAATGTCTTAGGCGTCTTTCGTGATGTGCAAGCAGATGGACAAAAAATCGGAGAAACAATTCCTGATTTCACGATCGAAAATGGACAGCTTTCTGCCGCTCCAAATACGCAAGGATTCATCTATCAAACCGATTCGATCATCTTTACTTTTGATCCTGATGGCAATCGTACACCAGCGGATATTGCATCTGATGTCACCGGCTCGGTGATCGCAGTAGGTTTGTTAAAAGATCAGCTGGTCATTCGTATCCCTTCTTCTGGTTTCTCAACGTCTATGTTAGACTCAAACCAATTAGAATTTGATTATAGTGAACCAGCACTGCGTAATCTTAACGGTCAGGCGATTCGTGAAACCTTATCCAACCAAGCGATCCCATGGCTGATAAAAATCATTGTCTTTTTTGTCGCCTTATATCCCACGTTTGTCAGCTTACTGATCACCTTAATCATGGGAACCTTTATTGCAACGATCTATACGAAATTGAAGCTATTCTCTTATACCTTTTTCGAAAATTTAAAGATTCTCATTGTCTGTGCTGCATTGCCTACACTCATTAGTGTTATTGTACAACTAGCGCTGCCTTCCTTTGATGCTACCACCTTTATTTTGTTTGGTTCCCTATTCTTATTTACACAAGGTGTCAAAGATTCCCAAAAAATACAATTAAAAAAATGATCTATGCCATGTTCAATTCATTGAACATGGCTTTTTTCTCAATCTTTGCTACACTTAAGATACAAGGAGGCTTGGCAATGAAAAAAATAATCTTAGCCACTCGCAACTTTCGCGACACTTATGTGGAACAAATGGAAAAAGACTATCAATTTCTCGTGTACTCAAAGGACCAAGCAATTGATTGGTCACAAGTAGAAATCACTATTGGTTGGAAACCAGCATGGAACGAACACCTGTTAACCGAAAAAACAAATTTGAAATGGGTCCAAGCGATTTCGGCTGGTGTGGACACCTTGCCATTAAAAGAGTTTGCAAAATACGACATTCTCTTATCAAATGGCAGTGGCATCCACGCAGAATCGATTACAGACCATTTATTGGCTTTGCTCTTTATGGAAAACCGCGGGATTTTCCAAGCAATCCAACAACAAAGAAAACAGCAATGGGCACCGGATACGATTCCTTATGCAAAGCTATCTGATCAAGAGATTTTGATCGTTGGTACGGGACAAATCGGCCAAAGATTAGCCAAAGCATTAACCTTTTTTGGTGTACATCCGATCGGCATTAATACAAGCGCCCATGAGGTGGCGGGTTTTGAAAAAACGTTTGCGTTATCTGACTTACACACTTGCGCAAAAACCGCCGATTGCATCATCAATATTCTTCCACTGACAGAAGAAACCGCACATTTGTATGATGAAGCCTTTTTTGCACAAATGAAGCCTTCTGCTTCATTTTATAATGTCGCTCGCGGTCCTAGCGTGGATACTGCCGCATTAACAAAGGCATTAGAGAAAAAGCAGCTGGCATTTGCCGCACTAGATGTTTTTGAAGAGGAACCTCTACCAGAAAATGATCCGCTATGGCATACCGAAAACCTGTTGATTACTCCTCATATCTCAGGACACACGCCTCATTTTCAAAAGGCATTTATGGATATTTTCTTAGCGAATTTCCAACAATTTTTAACAAAACAAGAACTTGTTAAAAATGAGATAAACTTGGATAAGGGATACTAACAAATTCTTTCCGAAAAAAAAGTGTACAGTTGAAGGCAACCCCTTCAAATTGTACACTTTTATTTTATCATTGTTTTTCTTGGTCTTTTTCGGTTTCTTTCAAGAAGTACAAGGGTCTATTTTTAGTCTCTAAGAAAATTTTTCCGATATACTTGCCGATGATCCCTAAACAAAGCAATTGCAATCCACCAACAAATAAGAAGATACTGACCATTGAAGGCCACCCTGATGTCGGATCTCCAAAAATAAAGGTTCTTATCACAATAAAGATCAAAGCAATCAGAGAACCAAAACAGGAAAGCGCACCAATAAACGAGGCGATATTCAAAGGTGTATCTGAAAAATTGACGATGCCATCGATCGAATATTGGAATAGCTTCCAGAATGACCAGGACGTCTCACCCGCTACTCTTTCTCGATTCTCATAGGCGATGTATTCTGTATCAAACCCAACCCAGCTGAAGATCCCTTTTGAAAAGCGATTGTACTCTGACAGCTGTAAAACTGCATCAACCATATTGCGGCGCATCAAGCGAAAATCTCGCGCACCGTTTACCATTTCAGTATCGGCAATTTTGTTGATGATGTTATAGAACGAGTTCGAAAAAAAACTGCGAATCTTTGGCTCACCTTTTCTATCGGCACGTCTCGTACCCACACAGTCAAGCTCTGGTTTACTTCTTAGCAAAGAAAACATTTCAGGTAGTAATGACGGCGGATCTTGTAAATCTGCATCCATTACAGTGACAAAATCGCCTCTAGCAGCTTGTAGCCCCGCATAAAGAGCAGCTTCTTTGCCAAAGTTTCTCGAAAAAGATAGATAGCGAACACTTTCAGGGTGGGCGTGATACAAGTCTCTTAAAACAGACAGAGTTTGATCTGAAGACCCGTCATTAACAAAAATATATTCAAAAGGCATATTTAAGTGTTTCTTCACTTTTTCTGTTTCTTCAAAGAAAATCGGCAAGCTTGCCTCTTCATTAAAACAAGGTACAACAATTGATAACATCGGTTTCATCTCCTAGAGCCAATCGTGGGAAATCGGTCAGCTGTGACCGAATCCACATTATTTTTTATCTTCGCTAAAATCATATTTCGGTTCATCTAACGTTTCATCATAATCTACAGTTAAATCATAGCCTTTGAAAAACCATTCGTCTGCTTCATCAATAAAAAAAAGCAAGCCATCAATGGTTTGTTCGACGATCGGACGTTCTGGTTTATCGACTGACATTCCCACGGAAAATCCGTCATGCACTTGTGTTTTGCCATAAATTTTTCCGAAAAAACGAATCCCGCTTCCTTGGTCTACCACCAATTCTTTTTTAAACCATTGCATTGCTTCAGGACTTATTGTTAAGTTCATTTTCTTCACTCCTAATCATTCATATGTTCATCAAGTATATCTACATCATCTGTATTGCCGATCACGAGTAAATTGTCATTTTCACGCACGATCGCCTCTGCATCAGGCGAAACGATCACTTGTCCTGGTCCCCGACGAATCGCAACGACTGTCAGACCATACTTTTGTCGAAAATTCAGCTCAATCAGGGATTTATTGAAAAAGCGTGGATTGGACACGCGAATCTCTGCTAGAGAAAATTCGTCAGATAGTTCAATATAATCTAAGATATTTTTGGAAACTAGATTATGGGCGATGCGAATCCCCATGTCACGTTCGGGATGAACGACACGGTCTGCGCCGAGTTTTTCCAGTACACGGGCATGGTATTCGTTTTGGGCTTTCGCTAAGATATTAGGTACACCCATTTCTTTGACCATCAAAGTCACCAAAATACTAGCTTGAATATCCTCACCAATCGCAACAATGACATGGTCAAAGTTACGGATACCCAATGAGCGTAACGTCATCTCATCTTGTGCGTTACCGACCACCGCATGGGTGGCGATATTCATATACTCATTGACACGATCTTCGTTGCTATCGATCGCCAGTACTTCTTGTCCAGATTCAATCAACGTACGACAAATACTGCCACCAAAACGGCCCAGACCGATTATTGCATAATTTTGCTTCACCACAAACGCTCCTTTTTTACCAGATCATAATTTAGTATAACAAAAACCTCCTCTGCTTGCCATGAGGAGGTATGATTATTAAGACTTTATTTTATCAAACCATGTTTAAAAGCATATATCGTAGCTTGTGTACGATCTTCTACTTCTAATTTTGATAAGATATTTGACACATGTGTCTTCACTGTTTTCAGCGTAATGAAGAGTGAATCCGCAATCTCTTGATTGCTCTTTCCTTCGGCGATCAACAGTAACACTTCTTGTTCCCGATTGGTCAAATCTTCATGTAGGATCGGTGTCCGATTCGTCAAACGATCCATCATTTTCGTGGTGACTTCGGGTTCTAAGACCCGCTCTCCTCGCTGGGTTGCACGAATGGCTTCCGCAATCTCATGAGCAGTAGACGTCTTTAACAGGTAACCTGCCGCACCCGCTTCAATAGCAGGATAGACTTTTTCGTCATCAATAAAACTAGTGACAATAATGATTTTTGCTTCGGGCCAATCATTTAAAATCAATTTCGTAGATTCGATCCCATCCATTTCATCCATCACCAAATCCATCAAAATCACATCTGGACGTAATTCCAATGCCTTTTCATACCCGACTCGACCATTTTCCGCTTCCCCAATTACTTCTATATCGTCTTGAATCGATAGATAAGAAGAAACCCCCAGACGAACCATTTCATGGTCATCAACTAACAACACTTTAATCATACCTTATGCCTCCTTCAACAGTGGAACTTTAATTTCAATACTGGTTCCTTGATTTTTAAAACTAATAATTTTCAACGTTCCGCCAACGGCACTTACCCGTTCTCGGATATTCATCAAGCCATAGCTGCCGGCCTTTTGATCTTGTGGATCAAAGCCAACACCGTCATCGATCACCCGCAACAACACGTTATTATCAATGCGATGCAAGTAAACTTCCAACTCATTGGCCTTGGCGTGACGCAGTGTATTAGATAAGAGTTCTTGGATCACACGAAAGAGTTGATCTTCAATCGAACTAGGCATCGTAAAGTCTTCAATATCCCAAGTCAATAGAATTTTGATTTTGGTCTCTAATTCTTTTAACAATTGCTCGATTCCTTGCTTTAGACTCTTCCCTTCCAAAGTAACAGGTCGTAGATGAAGCAAGAGCGCTCGCATTTCAGATTGCGAAGCATTGATAATGTCTGTGACCATAGCTAACTGTTTCTTTTGGCTTTCTGGCGCATCTGTTCGAATCGCTTGCTCATTTAGTGCAGACATCATCATCATGGCGGCAAACAGCTGTTGAGAAACAGAGTCGTGCAATTCACGAGCCAGACGCTGCCTTTCTGCTTCTAAAATCTCTTCTTTCGTCTGACCATCAACAAACTGCGGTTTCGCATTCAATTGCTGTAATTCCATCGACATCTGTTTCATCTTCGATTGGATACTGGCAATATCACGATCCACATTCGCAATCAAATGGTTTTCAGACGCATGGGGGATTTTTGTTTCCAATAAAGGGCTATCGATATAGCCGCTGGCTAACAGTCTTAACTTTTCTTCCACCGGACCGTATTGACGGTTGCGAAAAAAAGAAATCAGTAAAAAGACAGCTAAAGCAATCAATGCAGATATTACAAGTAAGTGAAAGACGATTGGGATAAAGAAGAGCTTGATTTGAAAGACTTCTATCAGCCAATTATTTTTCCCACTGGCATATAAATAGGAAAACAGCATCAAAATCATGGTGAAAAAACTTGCTAATCCTGCATAAAAAGCGATCATGCCTCTTGAAAATTTCCCGATCATACCCGAATCACCTCAACATCACCAACAAGGGTATTCGTCAAGATTTTCAAACGCCGACTATTTTCGCCATAATCCGGGCTGTAGATCGTCACTTTTTCATTTTTCAAGCTCGTTTCTTCGCCTTCAAAAATAACGGAGCCAATAAAAGTACTGTGCTCTAATTTGATCGCTATACCAGCAGGCACTAAAATACGAGTTCTGCCAAAGCCTTTTCGTACGATCACGACGTTTTCTTTCTTAGGCAATAAAGTGTTGCCTAAATCGATAAAAGTGTCCCCCGTCAAGATATCTAAATTGATATCGTCCCATTCATAGACTTGACTGCCGATCCGTTCATTACCTAACCATTGCTGCTTTTGTTTCAGTGGATGATCAGCTTTGGGTTCTTCAGTTTCAACGATAATCATTTGTTTTTTGCGCCAGAATGAATTTTTAGTTAAGTCGATTCCGGTAATCTCGACTCCTTTTAAACCAATAAATAAAATCGCAAAAATCAGCATCAGCCACAGTGCTGGACTATTTAACAAACTGATCAAAATAGCAATGGAACTTGAGACCATCAAGAAATTTTTAAAATTGCTCTTGCGCTCACTTCGGTTCACAAGGACCAAGCACGTCACACCAAGTATTAATAAAAATAATAATGGCGGATTAGATAAAATTTGCCATACCGCAAAAAGCAGTAAGAGCGCTTCAACAATAAAGAAAAAACGCCAAGGACTTTTCATTCAAGCTCCTCCTCCTAGTAATTCTACTCTATCATACCTGAAAAAAATGGTTTGTCCATCCGTCGCTGGTCCGAAAAAAGACCCTGTTTGATCAAATTCCCTAAAGGAGAATGAACAACAGGGTCAACTAGATTGATCGAGTGATCAAGCAATTAGCTTTTCTTTACTTCTGTGATTCTTACTTGCATATCTCCGCCTGGCGTTGAGATCGTCACTTCATCATTGACTTTTTTCCCAATCAAGGCACGAGCGATTGGTGAATCATTTGAAATTTTCCCAGAAAACGGATCTGCTTCAGCACTACCGACGATCATGTACTCTTCTTCGTCACCATCAGGCAACTCAACAAAAATCACTGTTTTTCCGATGGAAACTTCATCAGAGTCTACACCCTCATTATCAATGATCTCTGCAAAACGAATCATATTTTCTAAAGTAGTGATTCGGCCTTCGACAAACGCTTGTTCATCTTTAGCAGACTCATACTCTGAGTTTTCGGATAAATCGCCAAAACTGCGGGCTACCTTGATACGTTCAATGATTTCGCCGCGTTTTACCGTTTTCAATTCTTCTAATTCTTGTTCTAGCTTTTCTTTTCCTTCAAGTGTCATTGGGTAAACTTTTTCTACCATAGTTCTTTTCTCCTTTTAGTAACTTCTATTAAATCGCAAAAGGTAATCTTTTGCGATGAGTCCACAAAAGATTACCATGCTTTTTTTTAAATGTAAACTATAAACCTATGAAAATTTAATTTGAGGTATTGTTTACATATTGTTCCACTAATTGCATATGCTGTTCATAGGTTTCCGCAAAGTAAACTTCTTGGGTATGAATATCAGCAACGAAATAATAGTAGTTGTTCGGTGTTGGATCTAAGACCGCTTGGATCGCTGCTTCACTTGGATTGTTGAATGGTCCAGGTCCGTAGCCAGTATGCACATAGAGATTATAAGGAGAGTCAACTTGAGTGTCCTCATAAGTAACTAGCTCTTTGTGCTCACCTAACGCGTATAGAATAGAAATATCCGATTGCAGCGGCATATCAATCGCTAAACGATTGAAAAATACCTGTGCGATATTTTTACGATCTTCTAGCTTACTACCCTCTTTTTCAACAAGTGAAGCCAAAGTAAGGACTTCTTGAACCGTCATTTCTTTTTGAGCGATTTGATCGAAATATTTCGACAAGACTGAATTTGATTTATCCACCATTTGGGTAACGACTTCTTCTAGGGTATTCCCTGTATAGTAGTCATACGTCGCTGGGAACAAGTATCCTTCTAGTCGGTAACGCACACCTTGCGCATCGCCGGCACTTGCTAAAAGCTCAGGATAGGTTTCTTTCATTTTTTCAAAGAACTCATCGCTTTCCATCAAAGCTAAGAAATCGTCTTTCGAGATATTCGTTGCTTCCGCTAGAGCATCACCGATTTGATCAACATCAAATCCTTCTGGAATCGTCACTTTTGCATCAGAGGTGACCGAGCCTTCGCCATTTTGCAACTGCTCACTTATCGCTTCCAGTGTCATATTTGGTGAAAAATGATATGTTCCTGCTTGAAAGCCCGTCAGATTATTAAATTTTGTGTAATAATTAAAAATCATTCCACTTTTGATAATGTTCTCATCCTCTAAGATCTCACCAATTGCTTTATTCGAAGAACCGCTTGGAATAACAATCGTCACCTTCTCAGTATCATCGGGATCTAATGGCTGCAAACTTGAAGTAACATATCGATAAGCTGAGAAACCTAATATTCCGCCGATTATTAAGAAAACAAGAACAACAATCATCACGATCTTATTAACTATTTTGTCTTCCTTGCTGCGCTGCAATCTGCGTTGGTTTTTCCCCGTTAAATCGTCATTATTTGGGTCTATTTTATTATTGTGACCAAAAGCTTTACTTTGGCTTCTAGAGCCTTTTTCTTTCTCTGTGCTTTCTTTATTCGACCGAGAAATGATTGATTGACGCTCTTCTTGCTGAGAATTCAATTCGCTTCCTATATCCCGTTCTTTGTTTTGGTTTGACTCTAAAGACTTTAAAACTTCGTCTTTAAACGATTTTTCTGGATGCTGTTGTTTAGACAAAACAACTCCTCCTTAAATTCTTCTTAATTAAATGATATCACTTGTGAAACTGTTTTAGAAATTAATTATGTTTTTTTCTTAAAACAAGGTGTAGGAACCAACGAAATTCTCTTCGTTTAATATTAATAGCAATAAATGAAGATATTAATATTGTACTTGTGATTAAAATTTGGAGAATAAAACCTTGAAATCCTCTAAGCTCTGATGTCAATAGAGCTGTTACAATTGCCAATATTAAGCCTATTACTGTTGTGCCATAATTTTTAACAGCTAATATTGCAAACTTTTTAAACGGTTCAGAAAAACCATGTTTGTATAAAACATATGGTTCAAACCAACATGAAATCGTTATGCTGGATATGATGGTTCCTAACAAAACCCCATCAACGCCTAGATGGAACACTGTGATGAAAAGTATAGAAAGTCCCAAATTCACTATAGATTCGAAAACCGGTTTATACTTCTGGTACCATGCCAATCCATAAGCATCAATAAAGCTAAGCGCACTTTTCCTTGAAATTGTTATAGAAAAATTTAAAACAATTAATATTACTGTAAAAAAACTAAACGTAAATTTACTGCCAAGCCAAAGAATAATAAATGGGTTAAACAACACAATCAAATAGAAACTACAAAAGTAGCCGATAGAATGAACAAAAAAAAGATGATTTTCAAACATACGCACTGAATCTGAACGGGAACCAGTTATTCCGACGTTTCCAATTGTAGCGGTCATTGAATTAATAATCTGATTGATTAAATTTGTAACGGAAGTAACTATTAACGTGTAGTTCACATACATTCCTACTTGAGATAAACCTATAAAAATTGAAATAAGGATGTTGTCAGTTCCGTTAACAACCATAGTTCCTATTTTATTGGTAAATTGACCAATTGTGTTTTTCTTTATTTCAGATTTTAAATTTTGCGGCAACTGTGTATCACTGGGTTTATCCTTAAGATAAGGGAACTTTTTATCCGCTATAAAAGAAATACTTAGATTAGCAGCTATCGTACTTAAAAGTTGAAAGATTAGATACGCAGTAAAGCTACTATATAGCATTATAGCAAAACAACTTGAGATTTGAAACATCATCCAATATAAAAAGTCATTTGAAGCTACTATATAGTTCTTTTGATCTGCTATAATTATACTTCTTTTATAAGTGAAGAAATATGACACTACTGTATTTGATAAAAACAATAAATAATACAAATACAGATGATCAATCTGAGCAGAACTATCTACGATAAAGGGTAAAAAAGGGATTAGAACGAGCCCTAGTCCTGCAATTATTAAGCCAATCAAAGTATATATTTTTTTATAAAATTTCATCAGAATTTTCACTAGTTCGACTTCATTTTCCGCTAAAGGTTTATAAAGCGAAAAAATCAAGGCAGGTCCTATCCCTAGCTCAGCAACAGATAGAACCATCAAAATATTACTTATTACACCATTGAATCCCAGTATTTCAACACCTAAGAATTTAATAAAAAGAGTTCTTGTAACAAAACTCATAATCATCTGAATTACAAAAATAACTCCAGTGATAAATGAGTTCTTAAATAAGTTTTTTGTTTGATTATTTTCCATTAGAATCCTTTCAACTAAATAAATTTTATTTTCTTTACTCAATATCTCGCTGATTGAACCATTGGATAGCAAACCAACAAAGTAAAATTTATTTTCTTTTAGTCTCTCGTTCTTTTAAATAATCCACCACAGGCTGAAACGTTTTTTCAAACGTATAGTTTGACTTACCATATTTGTATATGAAGTTTGTCAGTTCTTTCTTCGACATGTTTTTTTCTCAAAGAATCATACCATTCAACGACTTTTTCAATATCTAGCGGTGTATCGTCATTGGGAATTTTGTAATAAAAAGATAAATTTTCTGAATCCAGCTCTGTTTTAACCCCTGATATAATAGGTAAACCTTTTGCTAAATATTCCTTTCCTTTTAAACTACTATTATAAAAAACACCCGATCTATGACGAGCCAAAGAGTCAATTCCAATATCTGCTGTCTGATAAAATCGATCTAAATCGGAAAATGCTATTCTACCATGAAACGTAACCTTGTCTTCTAATTGATATTTTTTAACCAATTGTTCATATTCTTTAAGCACAGGACCATCACCAACTAGTTGAAACTGAATCTGGCGTTGTGATTTACTTGATTGATAATAATCATTCAACCCTTCGATGACTCTATCATAACCATGGTAAAAGCATAGCGCAGCTACGCCTAAGAGTTGTATTGAATCACTCGAACATTTAATTAATGGCGGACGCTCCGGAAAGTCGTATGCATTTGAAATATTTAAGCATGGAATATCATAGATTTTTTTATCGTCGGAATAAGTAACGAACAAATCAACATACAATTTCAACTTAGGAACCCATAATTTTTCTTTGCTTTTTATAATCCATTTAAGCAAACCCTTGAATTCATTTATGTAAGGATATGTCGGAATTTCCATAATAATAAGAATCTGCGGATTCTGTAATTTTATTTTAGTTAATAAGTCAATAACACTTTTGTCTAAGACGGCGCCTTTTCTTATATAAACAAAGTCATATTCAATCCAATTAATATTATCAGACATAAAATATTGTTTAGAAAAAAATGGGATAACATTGCGAATTAGGTGAAATATATTTCTCTTGGGATTAATCGCCTTATATATAGTAAAATTGTTCTTTTCAAATTCTTCGATTTGTCTATAGATTTTTTTCTCTATACCACCAGCATGCGATAGATCTTGCGATAGATATACGCCTCTCATTGTTTCTCCTTTTTTAATTTATTCATTTCATGTTTTAAAAGTGACAATTGCTGTGTCAATGTTTTAATTTGACGTTGGGTATTTATCAAGGCAATACTGCTTGTTAAAGCAATAAATAACAAAAAAGCAGTTAATGTAAACAATGCTAATGAAGTCAGTGTGGTGATCCCAAATGAGTGAGCAATTTTTGTTCCTAAACTGGGAAACAAAGCGCCAAAAATCATGATTACGCTTAAAAATAACCACTTATTCATTTGTCTGACTTCTGCATGATCTTTCCGAATTAAAAATATCGTTAACAATAAAAAACCAATTGCTAAAAAAATAGCAATTATTTGGAGCTGTATTGGCATATTACTTATCCTCCCTCTCAATCAAAGAAGCAATCAATATAGAGATCGAAACATTAAACATATAGGCAACTGAGTCCAACAAATGAATGCTTGATTTCCCACTAGTCCTCTCAAACATTCTAACGCCGACTTCTTTTACTCTAATGTTTTTCGCAATTAAATGCATATAACTCTCAGGTTCTGGATATTGACTTGGGTATCTACTAACAAATTGTTCTATAACTTTTCTGTTGCCCGCTCGATAACCGCTTGTAACATCCTTTATTCTTAGACCAGTCAGCATATAAATTAAATTGGATAAAATTTTTATTCCTGCCTGCCTGGCACCAGTGGATTTAAAACTAGATTTACTATCAGAAACAAATCTTGAACCAACAGTAAAATCAGCTACGTCATTTATGAGAGGCTCTATCAAATTAGGTAGACTTTGAATATCATGCTGTCCATCCCCATCAAACTGAACAGCGATGTCGTAATCATTTTCTAAAGCATAAATGTACCCGGTCTGAACTGCTCCACCAATACCAAGATTATTAACAAGTTCAACATGGTTGATATCATTTTTTCGAAGGATTTCTTCTTCATTGTCAGTTGAGCCGTCGTTTATTACAATGTAATCAAGGATATATTTATAATTTTTTCTATAATCATTTACTTTGCGGATAACATCTTCAATACCGTCCGCCTCATTATAGGCTGGAATGATTAACAATATTTTGGGATTCAATTTTATCTCATCCTTATTTTCATAGTTGATTGCTCTTTTGGTTATTAACATAATATTTCATCAATAACTTCGCAATAGTCTTTCCCCAGTAACGTTGGTACAATTCGTATTCCTCAGCTTCTCTTGTCTTTGAAACTGTATTAACCGTTGTTTCTGATTCTGAGTGGATACGATGATACATCAAACGTTCAGGAATGTATAATATTTCTCCATGGCGCTTCATTATGCGTTCCCAAGCATCCCAATCAACCGCCATTCTTAAAGATTCATTAAAAGAAAAATCTTTTAACCGATCTAAATCATATGATACAGCTGGGCAACATATAAAATTACCAAAAGCATATATTCTGCGCTGATATTTCTTGTATGGCAACAAACTCAGTAAATGCAATCCGAAGGTCTTTATTTTCAAATTAACATTCCGTTCTCTTATGTTGTCTTGCTCATCAATTTCTTCATAATCACAAAATACTATATTAAGATTATTGTTTTCTTCGAAAGAATTCAATATTTTTTCTCCATAGTTTGACAAGTAGAGATCGTCTTGATGAATAATTGTCGCATATCTTGTTTCTACAACAGACAAAGCATTGTTCCAATCCTTTCCAATACTGCCTCCCTCTTTTATAAATAAAGGGATCCCATATTGTACAGAAATTTTCTTTATATATTCGTTTGGCGTGCTTGTGTACATTATTATCTTGGAATTATTATTTAAAACACTCGTCTGATTCTTACAAGATTCAATACATTTTATTAAAAATGGCGATTCCTTATATGCACAAATTACAAAGGTATGCATTCTCTTCCCCTTTCCTATTCTAGAGCTGCCGCTACAAACTCAATCTTTAAAATTATACTCGACTTCTAAATAAATCTCAATAATCAAATAAAATATATAACCTTTTCTTACTTTATCATACTTCATCTTTTTAAGATTGTATTTAATGAAATAATTTACTTAATCGAAGATTTATATTAAACTTTTTGCTAACGACACTTATTTCTAAAACAGTTTTTTCTGGGAGGATTTTTTAAATGCTTATAAGCCTGGGTCTTTTTTTTATTTTGTTTTTTTACTGTCGCTCTACCTTTTTGAAGCGGCTTTTTTTCGCTTTTTTTATTGCTAGCTTTCATTTCACCCTTAGTACTTTTATTTCATCCAATTTTACTCGAGTCGTACTTTTTTTAGAAAGGGTTTCAGAAAATGGTACGGTTGTAAGGACCATACTCTCATTAGTCCTTGCGATAATTTTCTATGCAATTTTTAGATTTGGTTCAAACTATTGGCTTGAGAAACCTATAAAGATTGATAAAAAATATGTTGCACTTTCACTACTACTGATATTGTTGACATTTTTAGGTTTTTTGGCCTCTAATAGCGCCTATTGGACTAAAAGCTACTTCGGAAACGTTGGAATAGATGAAATTTTTTATACACTTTCTCAACCGCTAACTGGAACTGATCAAGGACAGATTTACGCATATCTTTTAGGTCCTTTACTAAACTCTATAGTCATTACACAAATTATCATCATTCTACTCTATTTCATGATTATGATTCGTTTTTCGAAAACCACTAGAATAGTCAAATTTTCAAAAAAATCATGCTTTCTTTCTATTTTTTTTACAGTAATTTTATTGTTAGCAAATATAGTATTAGGCCTTAATAAACTTGGTTTTAATGAATTGAAAGCTTACTTTTTTGAAAAATCAACTATATATGAAGATTTTTATGTTGATCCAAATTCGATTTCTATAACTTTTCCTGAGGACAAGAGAAACTTGATTTATATTTTTGTTGAGTCCTTAGAGACAACTTATCTTTCGTCAGCTGTTGGAGGCGCCCAACAAGAAAATTTAATGCCTAATATCACAGAACTCTCATATTCAGATGGACTAAATTTCTCCAACCAAAAGCTGTTAGGGGGGGCAATTCAAGTTCCTGGTGTTGGATTTACGGTAGGAGGAATGGTTGGACAAAGCACAGGCGTGCCTTTACGTGTGACCGGCGGATATAGTGAAAACGACTATGGCAATACTGAACATTTCATGCCAGGAATTACCTCTATAGGTGACATATTGCATGACAACGGATATAACCAAATTTTATTATTGGGGTCAGACGCCGATTTTGGCGGTAGGAAGAAATTTTATGAGCAACATGGAGACTACGAGATACGGGATTATAATTATGCTAATGACCATGGTTGGATACCAAAAGATAGAAAAGTATGGTGGGGATATGAGGATGAGAAACTCTTTGAATTTGCGAAAAACACACTTTTGGAACAAGCATCACTAGACCAGCCATTTAATTTGACTATGCTAACGGCAGATACTCATTTTCCAGATGGATACAAAAATGAAAATACACCTGAGATTTTTGATGAACAGCTTAGCAATGTTATTTATTATTCGGATCAGATGATTGGCGACTTTATTGCTTGGATAAAAGCACAGCCATTTTATGAAAATACAACTATTGTTATTGCTGGAGACCATTTAAATATGGACCAAGGTTACTTCGCTTCAATAGAAGAATCTTACCAGAGAACGGTTTTTAATTTATTCATCAACTCTCCTATTACTACATTAAATAACACTGAGCGTCAATTTAGCACACTCGATCTTTTCCCTACAACATTGGCCGCACTAGGCGTACAAATAGAAGGCGACCGAATAGGACTAGGTACTAATTTATATTCTGATACTAATACTTTAATGGAATTCTTGGGATACGAGACATTTACCTCTGAATTAAGTAAAAACTCAAGTTTTTATAATAAGTATATAATGAAAGGTTCGGATCTTACCATAAATACAAATAGTAATAATTAGTGAAAAATATATCGATCGCTGCTGCATGGAATACTTCATAAATCGCCCCGACAAAAGCATCCAAGTGATGTTTTTGTCTTTTTTTTCGCTTGCTCAAAGCAACATGTCAGAAAGATCACTTTCTTGTTAGCTATATGATTAAGTAGTTTTTGAAATAATATATTCTGATAGAAATCTAATATTTTTTTTAAACACGATTCAAAATCCAAAAATATTTTGCTGGTCTAATCTATAAACTCTTTTTTCAAATAAGAACAATATTTCACATCCGCTCTTAAAATAAAAAATATATAGTAGCAACTGGAAGAGGGGAGATTTTTCTTGATTGTCCACAACCACTTTTTATGTATCAGCCAAATTACACTTTCTAAGGTGACCTGCATGACAGAATTGCAAGTCAATCATAATATCCTCTCGTTTATACTACTTTTGTACATAAAAAAGTTTTCTTAAAATACCTTTTTTACATCGATTCTTTAAAGAGCGATTATTACTTTAATATTTATTAAATCAACTATATTGTGAGTAGAGGTAAATTAAAAAAGAATGCTGCTTGATTTATCACCTTTTTTTATTTTAATCATAATATAATTGTATGAATATTTTTTTGGTAAAAAAGCGAAATTTTATTTTAATAGACTTCTTATAATCCCATTATCTATAAAGTGAAAATTAAAAGCATTTCAAGTTTCCTGTTACAACATGACACCAAAAGATATTTATATCATGTAATGAGAATAAGGCTTTCTATTTCTCAACCGCCTAATCATTCTCCTCAAAAAATCAGCCTCTATAATTTTTATGGGACAGAAACGATGATGATTGATCGATTGCTTGACTTTTCTACGCCCCGGAAGGAGGCGTATCCCTTTTTTCATGAATTAGTTGAAGCCTTTCGAGACAAAGACCCTGACTTATTTTTCTCCTTATTGGCAGAACTTCCCGAAACGTTAGATGACAGCTTTCGGGAAAAGTTTCAAAACCTCCTTACCTATGAAGAAGGCATCACCAACGCAATGATCTATCCTTATTCCAATGGAAAAATAGAAGCGAAGAATACCCACATAAAGACAATGAAACGAGTATCCTACGGATTTAAATCATTCGAGAACATGAGAATTAGAATCTTTTTGATCAATCAATTAATCAATGTGAGATAACAAAAAATCTGACTCTATAATTTATGGGACTGATGAATCAGAATTGATTCTTCAGCCCCATTTTCATTTTAGATATTAAAAAATATATCGTTCTCTAGTATGATTAAATCACCACAAAATAAACAACTGAGAGGACGATATGCTATATGAATGATTCTATCAAAAAATGCTGAGAATAATAGAGAAAGATTTGATGATTACAGAGGTCTCGTACGAGACCCTTCAGAAGAAAAAGACGTTGGTCGTCGATGCGGTTCTCTCGCCTACTCCTCGTGCTTGTAGAAGTTGTGGTTCTACTGTGGTAGATGGAAACGGGAAAGCAATTATAGTGAAAAATGGAAAAAAGGAAACGATTGTCCGTTTTGAACAATACAATCATATGCCTTTGGTTATGCGCCTAAAAAAGCAACGCTATACCTGTAAAAACTGTCGCACCCATTGGACGGCTCAAAGTTATTTTGTCCAACCCAGACATTCAATCGCAAATCATGTTAGATATAAAATTGCTTCTTTACTAACTGAAAAAGTATCTTTATCTTTTATTGCGAAAAGCTGTCAGGTATCTTTGACCACCGTTATTCGTACGTTGAAAGAGTTTAAAAGCTATTTGCCAAAGCAATCTAAGAAGATTCTCCCCAGAGTATTGATGGTTGATGAATTTCGTTCGCACGCTTCCATAGAAGATAAGATGAGCTTTATTTGTGCAGATGGCGAAACAGGAAAATTATTTGATGTTTTGCCTACGCGTAAATTACCCCGATTAACAAGCTATTTCTTAGGTTGTACCAATCCAGAAGAAGTAGAATTCTTGGTTACAGACATGAACGCTGCCTACTTCCAGCTCACCAAACGTGTTCTGCCAAATGCGAAAGTAGTGATTGATCGGTTTCATATTGTCAAACACATGAATCAAGCGTTCAATGAGTTGCGTATCCGTGAAATGAATGAACTTCGTAAAGCAGGGCAGAAAAGCCATGCAGAAAAACTGAAAAAGAACTGGCGCTTTTTGCTAAAAAATCGTGCAAACATCAACCATTATGAATACAAAACATGGAAAAGTTTCCGAGCACCAAAATACCCATTTCTTACTGAAGCAATGATGATTGATCGTTTGCTTCAGTTTTCTGCGCCCCTGAAGGAGGCGTATCCCTTTTTTCATGAATTAGTTGAAGCCTTTTGAGACAAAGACCCTGACTTATTTTTCTCCATATTGGCAGAACTTCCCGAAACGTTAGATGACGGCTTTCGGGAGAAGCTTCAAAACCTTCTGACCTATGAAGAAGGCATCACCAACGCAATGATCTATCCTTATTCCAATGGAAAAATTGAAGCGAAGAATACCCACATAAAGACAATGAAACGAGTATCCTACGGATTTAAATCATTCGAGAACATGAGAATTAGAATCTTTGTAAGCGTGTCATAGGATAGTATCTCGTACGCCGGTTATCTTTCTTCTATAATTAAACTATTAAATATAGAAGGAGAAAAACGAATGAATAAAAAAGATATTGTACCAGTTCAATTTTCAAGTGCGGCTCAAAAATCGCAAATTGACACCAAGCCAAAACTAGCTTGCAGAATCAAATCGGAAGATAAGGAAATATTTATTTATAATGGAATGGATAAATATCTTTTGTATACCTTGTTAAAAGAGTTGAATGCCAATGCTCATTGATGCAACTGCATTGAAACATATTTTTATCGTTTGTGGAAAAACAGATCTTCGAAAAGGAATTGATGGACTAGCAGCTTTCGTTATAGAAGAATATGACCTTGATGTTTACGATCAAGCGCTTTTCTTATTTTGCGGTACGAAGAAAGATCGCTTCAAGGCTCTTTACTGGGATCAAAATGGATTTGTATTAATGTACAAAAGATTTGAAAATGGGTACCTTCAATGGCCGCGTTCCAGAAAAGAAGTCTTACAATTAAATCCGCTCCTTTTGGAGCGATTGTTGACTGGCCTTTCAATCGAAGAAAAATGTACGCTAAAAGAAACGAAAAAAGGTGCGATATATTAGACGAAAACCTTGTTAAATCAAGGATTTTGTCTGTTTTTCGTTGTCATAAAATGGTATAATAGATGTAAGAAAATCGCTAGAATGGTGGTGTAAAAATGACAAAATTGGAATCTGAACTTCTTGTACAAATCAAGCAATTAACACAGTTGCTTGAAATCCAGCAACAGGAAAATACTCTTCTTAGAGAACAAATTGCTGAAATGAATCGACGCTTGTTTGGACGAAAAAAAGAAACACCACCCGTAGATGGGCAAATCGATTTATTAGACGACTCAACTTTTAATGAACCAGAGCACACTGGACAAGAAAGCCAGGAAACCATTACGGTATCTTCTTTTAAACGCAGAAAACGCAAGGGACTCAAAGCACTTTCATTAGAAGGTCTGCCTGAAGTTCCTATTCATTATGAATTAAAAGGTGCCGATTGTTTGTGTGAAGACTGTGGTCATACTTTACATGATATCGGTGCGACAAGGCTTAGAGAAGAGCCATTGTATGTTCCTGCCCATATAGAAAAACAAGTCATCTACCAACATGCCTATCATTGCAGAGAATGTGAAGCATTAGGAGAAACAAAAATCAAAAAAGCGCCTGTTCCTAAACCGTTGATCAATAATAGTCTAGGTTCCTCTTCAATTGTGACACAGAGTATTTGGGAAAAATTTGTTAAAAAGGTGCCGGCATATCGACAAGAAAAAGAATGGCATGCACTTGGTTTCCCTCTTGATCGTAAAAAAATCACTAATTGGCATATCAAGGTAAGTGAAATGGTTTTAGAGCCAATCTACAATTGCCTTCATCAAGAATTAAGCAATCAGGAGGTCTTACACGCGGATGAGACAAGCTATCGGGTATTGAATACTCATAAAGAAAAGACCTTTTACTGGTTATATGCTTCAGGTAAAAGCGAAGAAAAACAAGTTGTGCTCTACGAGCACGCAAATTCGCGTTCCGTTGATGAGCCCAAAAGTTTTTTAGAATCATTTAGCGGTTTCTTGCATACTGATGGTTACGCGGCCTATGGAAAGCTGCCGGTAAACAATGTTTATTGTTGGGCGCATGTTCGCAGAAAGTTTTTTGAAGCATTGGGTAAACAACCGTCCCCAAAAAGTCATGCCAAAATAGGGTTAGACTTCTGTGACAAGATGTTTCGAATCGAACGGACCTTTAATAAGCTTAGCGCAGAAGAAAGGTTTGTAGCGAGGAAGGAAACGTTGCAGCCTGTGATGACTGAATTTTTTCATTGGTGTGAGAGCTTTGCTTATTTGCCAAAATCGCAGCTTGGAAAGGCGGTTCAATACGCAGTCAATCATAAAGACGGACTTCAGATTGTGTTGCTTGATGGACGGTTGGAACTTTCAAATAACCGAGCAGAGCGTGCCATCAAAGAGTTAGTGATCGGTCGAAAAAACTGGCTATTTTCTAAAAGCTTAAAAGGCGCTAGATCAAATGGAATTATATTGAGTATTATCCAGACAGCTGTTGCGAATGGGTTAAACATCCGCAAATATTTAAATCATCTTTTTACAGAGATTCCCAATCTGTCTTCGATGACACCTGAAGCGCTACGCGCTTATTTGCCATGGAATCAGCAGATACAAGAAATCTGTAAATAATATAAGTCACAAATAACCTGATTTGAGTGTATCAAATCGGGCTATTTGTGTTTAGGTACCATTTTATGACACGCTTACGAATCTTTTTGATCAATCGTAAGCGTGTCATAGGATAGTATCTCGTACGCCGGTTATCTTTCTTCTATAATTAAACTATTAAATATAGAAGGAGAAAAACGAATGAATAAAAAAGATATTGTACCAGTTCAATTTTCAAGTGCGGCTCAAAAATCGCAAATTGACACCAAGCCAAAACTAGCTTGCAGAATCAAATCGGAAGATAAGGAAATATTTATTTATAATGGAATGGATAAATATCTTTTGTATACCTTGTTAAAAGAGTTGAATGCCAATGCTCATTGATGCAACTGCATTGAAACATATTTTTATCGTTTGTGGAAAAACAGATCTTCGAAAAGGAATTGATGGACTAGCAGCTTTCGTTATAGAAGAATATGACCTTGATGTTTACGATCAAGCGCTTTTCTTATTTTGCGGTACGAAGAAAGATCGCTTCAAGGCTCTTTACTGGGATCAAAATGGATTTGTATTAATGTACAAAAGATTTGAAAATGGGTACCTTCAATGGCCGCGTTCCAGAAAAGAAGTCTTACAATTAAATCCGCTCCTTTTGGAGCGATTGTTGACTGGCCTTTCAATCGAAGAAAAATGTACGCTAAAAGAAACGAAAAAAGGTGCGATATATTAGACGAAAACCTTGTTAAATCAAGGATTTTGTCTGTTTTTCGTTGTCATAAAATGGTATAATAGATGTAAGAAAATCGCTAGAATGGTGGTGTAAAAATGACAAAATTGGAATCTGAACTTCTTGTACAAATCAAGCAATTAACACAGTTGCTTGAAATCCAGCAACAGGAAAATACTCTTCTTAGAGAACAAATTGCTGAAATGAATCGACGCTTGTTTGGACGAAAAAAAGAAACACCACCCGTAGATGGGCAAATCGATTTATTAGACGACTCAACTTTTAATGAACCAGAGCACACTGGACAAGAAAGCCAGGAAACCATTACGGTATCTTCTTTTAAACGCAGAAAACGCAAGGGACTCAAAGCACTTTCATTAGAAGGTCTGCCTGAAGTTCCTATTCATTATGAATTAAAAGGTGCCGATTGTTTGTGTGAAGACTGTGGTCATACTTTACATGATATCGGTGCGACAAGGCTTAGAGAAGAGCCATTGTATGTTCCTGCCCATATAGAAAAACAAGTCATCTACCAACATGCCTATCATTGCAGAGAATGTGAAGCATTAGGAGAAACAAAAATCAAAAAAGCGCCTGTTCCTAAACCGTTGATCAATAATAGTCTAGGTTCCTCTTCAATTGTGACACAGAGTATTTGGGAAAAATTTGTTAAAAAGGTGCCGGCATATCGACAAGAAAAAGAATGGCATGCACTTGGTTTCCCTCTTGATCGTAAAAAAATCACTAATTGGCATATCAAGGTAAGTGAAATGGTTTTAGAGCCAATCTACAATTGCCTTCATCAAGAATTAAGCAATCAGGAGGTCTTACACGCGGATGAGACAAGCTATCGGGTATTGAATACTCATAAAGAAAAGACCTTTTACTGGTTATATGCTTCAGGTAAAAGCGAAGAAAAACAAGTTGTGCTCTACGAGCACGCAAATTCGCGTTCCGTTGATGAGCCCAAAAGTTTTTTAGAATCATTTAGCGGTTTCTTGCATACTGATGGTTACGCGGCCTATGGAAAGCTGCCGGTAAACAATGTTTATTGTTGGGCGCATGTTCGCAGAAAGTTTTTTGAAGCATTGGGTAAACAACCGTCCCCAAAAAGTCATGCCAAAATAGGGTTAGACTTCTGTGACAAGATGTTTCGAATCGAACGGACCTTTAATAAGCTTAGCGCAGAAGAAAGGTTTGTAGCGAGGAAGGAAACGTTGCAGCCTGTGATGACTGAATTTTTTCATTGGTGTGAGAGCTTTGCTTATTTGCCAAAATCGCAGCTTGGAAAGGCGGTTCAATACGCAGTCAATCATAAAGACGGACTTCAGATTGTGTTGCTTGATGGACGGTTGGAACTTTCAAATAACCGAGCAGAGCGTGCCATCAAAGAGTTAGTGATCGGTCGAAAAAACTGGCTATTTTCTAAAAGCTTAAAAGGCGCTAGATCAAATGGAATTATATTGAGTATTATCCAGACAGCTGTTGCGAATGGGTTAAACATCCGCAAATATTTAAATCATCTTTTTACAGAGATTCCCAATCTGTCTTCGATGACACCTGAAGCGCTACGCGCTTATTTGCCATGGAATCAGCAGATACAAGAAATCTGTAAATAATATAAGTCACAAATAACCTGATTTGAGTGTATCAAATCGGGCTATTTGTGTTTAGGTACCATTTTATGACACGCTTACGATCAATCAATTAATCAATGTAAGATAACAAAAAATCTGAGCCAGAATGTGGTTCATTCTGACCCAGATTTGATTTTACACAACTCATTTCATCTATTATTGAAAAAACAGAATCAGCAAATTTCTATACTGAAAATGAATTAGAAAAGAAAAAAACTAATCTAAAGATAAGCAACCCTGTTCATAAGTTCTCCCATCATAAAAACCAATAAGTATCCAAAACCAAGCCTGTAGAAACAATAAAATTGAATACTAAAGTTAATATTATAGCAAACCTTAATAGCTTTTCACTCATCTCGACTTTTATGCTATCTTTTAATGAGATGAAAAAAGGAACAAGAAAAATAAGAAACGGAGTAAAGTATCTCCCTTGTGCACCTACCGAAATTATTGCATTCTCTCCTAATACTAGCGGTGTCCAAGCATAGTACATTCCAGCGATTATAGCCAAAATTTGAATTACAATGATTGCTAACGATGAAAATCCGAATATTTTCTTGATTTCAAAATCACTATCCAGAGCAGAAATAAAAGCCAATAAAGCTACATCTATAAAAATAATCCACAAAGGGATTTCTACCGAAAACAACCCAATATAACCAAACATACCCACGGTTAAAATGCTGTTTAAATGTCCATTTAGATTATTATTAAATAGAGTTCTCACCAAAACGAGCAGTAATTCTTTAATTCCCTGTATACCACCAAACATTTTAATACCTACTAATCCCCCAAGAACAAGCAGAAGGACGATCAGTATATATTTGTATTTGAAGATCAACTTTCTTATATGCTGATTAACTTTCTCCAAAGGAGAAAGTTTTCCTGCTAATATGAAATTGATTGGGAACAGAAGCAATAGAAATAAAAAGTTATTACTTTTCGTAATATATAGTGCTAGAGCAAATAGCAAAATTTGAAACAACTTTTTTAAATTGATTTGAGGATTTTCAATCATTAAGCTTAAAAAGGCAAAAAAGCCAAGAATCGCTACGAAGTTTGCAGCATCATAAGATAATGATCCTGCTTGTTGAACCATTATAGGGAGTAAAGATAAAAGCACCATCGACCATTTACCGTATCTAGTCTTTGTAATAATTAAATACATACTGGCTATATAAAATACAGCGTTAAATAAGCGTCCCAATGTTACCATCACACCTATTGATGGATAAACAATGCTTCCTAGTATCATTCCTAAAACTTGCGGAATATGCATAATTCTTTTCAACTCAAAGCTTGGTTGAAATTTTTCCTCGGATAAATCAATTTTTTCCGTAAACAACTGTTTATATTCACTTTTGTTAATTTCAGTATCTGCACTAACACTATTCATCCAATCAAAACTCGTGTCAGTTCTTACAAATATTGAATTCCATGCCATTCTCGCATGGTTCATCTCATCGGGCACTCTATTAATAGGCATTAAAAATACCGAAATCCCTATAAATAGAGTTGCTAGTACGAGAAAAATTCCTTGCGGTTCTCGTAATTTGTTTCGAACCATTATTTTAACCCCTTAAGTATTTATTTATTTTTAATTTTATACATCACTCTCTGCACAAAGGTTCTTATTTTTATTTCTAGATTTGCTAATTTACTTTTCTTTTCGTTGATTACTAATAAGTTTTTTATGTGTCTTATAGCATGTTCATTTGTCTTTGCTTGATTTATTTTTTCTATTAAAACATGATAAACTGACTTGATTTGATATTTTTCTTTCGCTGTTTTAATGAACATTTCTGATTTACTTTTTACTTCTTCAAAATTGTCTATAAAATAATTAATAGCCTCTACAAGCGAATCAATATTACCTAATGGATATATTTTCCCATGTTGAAACATCTCATATGCAGATAAATGGCCTGGATTGTCCGAAATGATCACTGGAATACCATTGAGTAAAGCTTCTACATAAACTAATCCATATGTCTCTAAACTTGATGTAAACACACAAATATCCTTATCTGTAACTATATCCCATGGATTCTCTACATTCCCGGTAAAAGAAACTGATGCAATAGTATGCTCCTTTATATATCGTTCGCATTCTCTTTTATACTCTTCATCCCAACCGCCAACAAAAACTAGTTCGATATCTTTTCTATTTATTTCATGGAATGCTCGAATTAGCTCCAATTGATTTTTTCTTTTGGTTATTCTTCCAACTGAAACGATTCTTTTTTTCTTTCCTATTTGAATATTTGAACTTTTTAGTTCTGTATACGGCGCAAAAGGAAGTATTTCTCTACTATTAAATAATTTATTCAGATGATTGTTTAAATCACCTGTGACCGAAAATATATCCGTGGAAAATTGATCAATAAAATCTAGTTTATTCTTATAGTAAGCAAACTCTTTTTCTGGATATTCATGAATTAACCAGATATGAGGAATAGATTCTAGACAAGAAGCAAGAGCACCTTGAAACATATTTACCGTATTTGTAATCACCACATCCACTTGTTTTTCTTTTATAATCTCGGTTAATGTCTTAATTGTGTCTCTATATGAAACAACTCTTTCTTCTTCTGAACCAAATATATGTGCGGGAGCATCTTCCCACCACCAACGTTGGCTATTGATCAAACAGCATTCAATGCCATTGGACTCACAATATCTAGAATAATCATTTTCTGTTGCAACTCCATATATCGGTGCTGCATTAACTACATGATATCCTTCTGCAGCTAAAAACTTCATTAAGTTGACGATAGATATTTCTGCTCCATTATCGAGCGTACCCGTTGGTGACACGAAAAGTATTGTTTTCATCTTGTCTCCTTCATTTAAAACATACCTATACTAAAGAATATTTTATTTAATCGTTTATTTTATTTTTTGCCTCTTCAGATAAAAAATCTGTCAATTCATCGCTATGTTGAATTGTCGTACAATTGTTAACAACATAATTATACGCGTTACGTCCAATTTTTTTGCGCAACTCTCCATTCGTTACAAGCAGCTCTAGTTTTTCAAACCAATCTTCAGATGAATCAACTAAAATGCCAGTTTCACCTTCAATTATCATGTCCTTGAATGATCCAATGTTACTGGCAATTGTTGGAATTTTTAATAACCCAGCTTCTAACCACTTAATTTCAGATTTTGCCCTGTTAAATATAGTGTCGACAAGCGGCGCAAGATTTATATCTACATTTTTAACAAGTTGCGGCAGCAATCTCCAGTCAACAAATGGATGGATCACAATTTGTTCACTATATTCTTTTAACTCATTCGGAATATCGATATGACCCGCTAAATGTAATTTCACGTTATTAAAGGAAGCTAAAATTTTCAATATTGCCGGCATAATTAATTCAAAATTTTCGTTATGAGTAATTGATCCAGAAAAATACCCAATATGAACACATGATGCATCACTAAGTTTTTCTGCATTATTGCTTAGCTTTATTAATTCCTCACTGCCTAAGTTACGGTTTAACAACACTTTAGTATTATACTTTTTTAGCTCTTTTTTCAAATCTTCTGTGGAAGCTATTGCAATATCACATAGAACCAGCATTTTTCCATAGTTAGTCACGCCAGCATCATAATTTTGCTTCTCTATTTTAGATAATCCTTTAACATACGAAAGCTGGTCAGTGTATTTCGTATCAATCACTAAATCATCAATATCATATAAAACTGGCTTATTAAATTCTTTGGCCACTTGAATCAAATTGACCAGCATCTCATTATATGGCGCTCTATAAATTATAATATGGCTCGCTCTTTCTGCATCGCTAATTTTCAGCTCAGAAAGTCCCACAGACTTCACTCTAAAATTCAAATTTTTTAATTGTTCAATTTTATTTTCAACACGATATTTTGTCAGTTGTGGAATAACATTTTCAACACCATCAATAATCAATACATACTTTTGTGAATCTTTCTCCTTTATATCCTCTATGATCTCTTTGATGATTTTAACAGGATAATCTGTCTTTTCTTCTATATATTTTACCAAACTAGGGATTTCTGTTTGCCTATTCAAGCCTTGCCAAATAAATTTCTCATTTGTATAGTTTGATAATGCAGTATATTTGATTACTGGTATACCCTCTTTAAGCATCTCAAGAGGATGGATATACATTGCACTATCCTCGTTTTTTTCTGTTAACGCACCATGCTTAAATCCTAAATCTGAAAAATGCTTTGTGAATACCGTTTCGTGCATACCAATTGCTTTATCTCTTGAATTTGTATCATTCATTTTTTCCCAATAAGAATAAAACCCTGAATAAGAAAGCAATGTCTTTTCTATTACTAAGAAGTAAGACTGTAAGTGTTTAGGAATATAGCCGTATTTGTTTAAATTAGTAAAATCGTTATATTCTTCTCCATAAGTCAAACCCCAAAAATCCAGTTTTTTATCTGCCATTTTTTTAAAAATAGATGATAATTCACCAACAGGTCCAATGTTGGTATCATTTACTAACAGTAACTCATCATATTCCAAAAGCTTCTCTTTACCCAAAAGCAAAATTCCATGTCTAAATGCTGCCGTATCGTATCCTTTATTTTCTCTGGTTTCTACACGGCCTAATTGTTCCAACTGCTCAATATCCGAGCTTGGTAAATCACCATTTACTATAATTAAGAGATCTGTACATAGAGCTTTAAATGCTTTCAAGAAAAGAAGTTTATATTCTTGTAATTTCTCTTTGTCTTCATAAATAACAAAAATCAAAATTCTTGATGGAGCAACATAGTTATTATTCTTTCTCTCTACACTCCTTTTAATCCTCATCAGGAGTGTAGAGGGTTTTACAACTTTTGTTGAGTATTTTCTTGTGTTCTCTTTTAATTTACTCCACACTTTTAAAGCAAGAGCTGGATTTTTAATAAAGCGATATCCGTAATGTATCGGCTTGATGAAAAGATTCCCTAATTTATATGAATTTGAATTTCGAATTTCATTTTTCTCATTTTCCAAAGTTGCAATAATTTGTTTCATTGTAAATTGTTCTTTTTCATATTTTTCAATTTCATAAGAGAAATGTTCACCCAACTCTTTTCTTTCAACAAGCAGATTTTGCTTATCCAATTCTAAAAGTTTTTTTTCATCGTTTTTCACGATAATTTCGTGATCTTGATTCTTTACATGTTCTGTTAACTCAGTCAAATGTTTTGTGAGATTGCTTAATCTATTTTCCAATATCATAGTATTGTGTGAAACTGCATTAAGAATTTCATTGGGATAGTCTTCAATATGTTTTCTTAATATATAAAAATAAACTTCATAATAAAATTTATCAGAAGAATGCTCTCCGGTCCTAGAAATCGAATTTGCCAGTACTCGATAATTCAGCTTAGCTTCTTCACATTTTTTTGGTTTTGCTTTATTAACTAAAATCAAATTCATGATAAAATCATAATCAACTAATTTTTTTCGGTTTAAATTCAAGTCATAACGAACATCTTTAATGATGGATGCTCGTATTAGTGAACAATTATCAATAAAATTATTTGTTAAATAGGCTTGAAGCTCGAACGGTCTGGCTTTCATGAAAAGTTCTTTTGATGAAGCATTGATTAAGTCGGTATATACTATATCGACCTCTTCGCTTTCAGCCAAAGAAACTAATTTTTCAATAAACTCAGGATCGAGATAGTTATCACTGTCAATAAAAAGAACATATTTGCCCTTTATCCAATCTAACCCACGGTTTCTTGTTACGCAAACACCACTGTTCTCTTGATAAATATACTCATATTTTGTGTTAGAAAGTTCAAGAGTTTTAAGAATTATTTCTTCTGATTTATCAGTTGAACCATCATTTATAACAAGCAGTTCAATCTCAGGATACGTTTGAGAAAGTACACTTTTTAAACATTGTTCAATATATTTTTCGTGATTGTAACATGTCACAATAACAGATACTAACCCCATAAAGTTTTGCCCACCTCATTACCAGACTATATTTCGATTTCTTCCCAAGATCCATTTCGTCTAACTAATCCGCTAGAAGAAATTCTCTCGCTTTTAGACATTTCTTTTTTTGGAGAAATAATTATAATAGGTGAATTCTCCTTATCAGAGAACGCGAAAGGTTGGTCTGATTCATTTCTGACTGAAACACCTAACCGAAGTTTGCAACCATTCATTTCGTTCAAATTACATGTATAACGCAAAGTTTTTTTCCCTAAGCCTGTGGTCATATGATCTAATGAATTGTCATTATATACCCAAATATTTCGATCAATATCCGTTAAAGAAAAAGCTATATATGTTTTCATTTCCTCTAAAACTTCATACGAAACTTCAAACGCTATTCTTTTTTGATCTTTCTCTATTAGTTCATCTGATAGCAACCGTACTTTGAAGTCTTTAATGTAATCGTTCTCTTCTTCTTTCTTTACATCGATATCGTCTGTTTTTTCAATAACGGTGGAGGTCCCCGTCTGTGTAACATTGTCTAAAGAATATTGATTTGCTACATCATCTGGGGTCCCGATGATTTTTACTTCCCCTTTATCGATCATCAGTGCTTTATTACAGTATTTACGAACAGATTCCATTGAGTGAGTCACGAGGATAATGGTCTTGTTCTCATCTTTGGCCTTCATGAAATAGTCATTGCATTTTCTTTGGAACGCTTCATCCCCGACAGCCAATACTTCATCTAAGACTAAAATATCGCTTTTCGCTTGAATCGCTACAGAAAACGCAAGCCGAACCTGCATGCCGCTTGAATAATTCTTTAATTTTTGATTCATAAATTCAGTTAATTCCGCAAACTCAACGATATCGGAATACATTCCATCCACTTCTTTTTCGGAAAAACCAAGCATAGCGCCATTCAAATAGACATTCTCTCTCCCAGTTAATTCTGGATTGAATCCAACGCCTAACTCGATGAAAGAAACCAATTTTCCGTTCACTTCTACAGACCCTTTTTCAGGTGTATAAATTTGGGAGATAATTTTTAATAAGGTTGATTTTCCACTCCCATTTCTTCCGACAATTCCAAAGAAATCTCCTTTATTCACTTCAAAAGAAATATCTCTTAGGACTTTTTGCTCATTGTATCCTTTGATTCCTTTAAAATAATTAACGATCGTTCTTTTTAAGCTCGTTGTACTTTCTGTAGGAAGACGAAACGATTTTCCTATATGATCAACTTTCACTGCTATTTCATTATTCATATTAAATAATCTCCGCAAATTTTTTCGAATTTTTATTAAAAATCATGTAGCCGGCAACTAATACGATCCATGGCAAAACATATGGAATTGCGACGATCCAATTCGTATTTATTAATTGCCATACCGTAATATTGCTTGTACTTGTTAAGATATGCCGCATATCTTGAATAATTTGAGCCATTGGATTCATCATCAAAAGTTTGGCAATGTTCACGTCCATATTCATTACAAGTGTCAATGGGTAAATTAACGGTGTAAGGTAAAAACCCGCTTGAAGGACAACCTCCCAGATCGGTCCAATGTCTCGAAACCTAACATAGATTGTTGCCAAAATAAAAGACACGCCCAATGAAAAGGCATAGAGTTCAATCAGAAGCAGCGGTGCTAAAAAAGCATAGATTGAAATATCCGCTCCATTGATCATCGCAAATAAAAGAACGATCACAAGGCTGATTACTAGATTGATTAAGGCGTTGATCGATACAGCAATAACAATGATATGTGTAGGAAAGCTTAGTTTTCTAAGCAGATCGCCTCGTGTGACGATTGATGACATACCTAAATTTGTCGTTTCGCTAAAAAAGCTCCATAGAACGGTTCCCAAAAGTAACGCCACTTCAAAGTGAGGAACATCTTGTCCAAATTTAAGAAAACGTACAAAGACCACATACATGACAGTAAACAGCATCAAGGGCTTCAAAACAGACCAAACATAGCCCATAATACTTCCTTGATATCTTAGTTTAAAATCGGTTTTTACTAATTCTTTCAATAAAATTCTATTTTTACGCTCGAACATCATTTTCTCCTTTAAGGTTCCACTAATCTTTTTTACGGTAAAACTTTTTAAAGCTATCCTTAAAAAGTATACTCGACATTCCCCTCTTTCTCAACCTCTATCAGATCATTTCAAAAATTGAGAAAAAAAATTAATGTTTCATTGACAGATTAAACGAAAAAAAGAAAGCCGCATTCAACGAACGAAATTTGGCCTCCTTTTTCTCAAAGTTTTTAGTCTCTTTCAAACAAATCTCTTGTGTATACTTTTTCTTCTACGTCATGCAGTACATCTTCCATACGATTTGCTACAATAACATCAGAGATCTTTTTAAACGTCTCAAAGTCATCAATCACTTCAGAGTTATAGAAGGATTTCTCTTTTAAAGAAGGCTCGTATACTACTACGTTGATTCCATTGGCTTTGATCCGCTTCATAATTCCTTGAATGGAAGAATAGCGGAAATTATCAGAATGAGCTTTCATAGTCAATCGATAGATGCCCACAACTTTCGGTTGTCGATCAAGAATCTGATCCGCGATGAAATCTTTGCGGGTCGTATTTGCTTCGACGATCGCTTGAATGATATTATTCGGAACCTTATCATAGTTAGCTAGGAGCTGCTTGGTATCTTTGGGCAGACAGTAGCCACCGTATCCAAAAGACGGATTGTTGTAGTGGGAGCCGATTCTAGGATCCAGCCCGACGCCTTCAATGATTTGTCGTGAATCAAGTCCCCTCACTTCCGCATAGGTATCTAATTCGTTGAAATATGCCACGCGCAGCGCCAGATACGTGTTAGAAAACAGTTTGATTGCTTCAGCTTCAGTCGGATTTGTTAAAAGCACGGGAATTTCATTTTCCCATGCATTTCGCTTGAACATCTCGGCGATCTCTTTCGCTCGCTCACTGCATTCTCCAACTACAATTCTCGAAGGATGCAAATTGTCGTATAAAGCTTTTCCCTCACGCAAAAATTCAGGTGAAAATAAAATGTTCTCCGTGTTAAAACGTGCTTTAAGATCTAATGTATACCCTACAGGAACTGTTGATTTAATAATAAACACAGCATCTGGACGCAACTCTAGCGCTTTTTCAATCACCGATTCTACAGTCGACGTATCAAAATAGTTTTTATGCTCATCGTAATCTGTAGGCGTCGCAATAATTAATACATCCCCAAAGTCAACAGCTTCATCAAAAGCTTTGGTGAAACGAACGGACAAGTCTGTACGCTCCAAAAACTGGTGAATTTCTTTGTCTTCAAGAGGTGAGATGTTCTTTTGCAATTGATCGATTTTTTCATCCACAATATCATAAGCAAGTACTTCTTCTTTTTGCGCCAATAACAAAGCGTTTGCTAATCCTACATAACCTAAACCAAAAACGGAAACTTTCATCATGATCCCTCTTTTTCTAGTTTTCTTCTTTCTCTAAAGATGCAGTCATATCAGCCAATGCTTCTTCCCAAGTAGGAATAACAAAACCGGTATTCTTTGCTTTTGTAAGATCCAACACCGAGTATTGTGGTCGTTTTGCTTTTTGCGGATATTCTGCTGAAGTGACAGGTGCAACCTCAACATCCGTTTCTTTCAGAATTTCTTTGGCAAATTCGTACCATGAACAGCTATTGTCATTTGATAGATGGTAGATCCCATAGTCTGCATTGTTTTCGATAATATAGACCATAAATTCAGCTAATGTTCGGGTCCATGTTGGACGGCCATATTGATCATCAACGACGGTTAAGCGCGGGTGCGTTTGCGCTAAACGTTTCATTGTATATACAAAATTATGTCCATATTTACCAAAAACCCATGAAGTTCGGATAATGAAGTATTCATCTAAAAGATCTTTCACTGCTTGTTCACCCAGCAATTTTGTACGACCGTATTCATTTTGAGGATTCGGCTTGTCTGTTTCTTTGTAGACCCCCTCTTTTTTCGTTCCATCGAACACATAATCAGTACTGATGTAAACAAACTTTGCTCCTACCGCTTTCGCCGCTTTCGCCACGTTTTCCGTCCCGTTGACATTGATTTTCTCATCAAGTTCCTTGCCTTCATCTTCCGCCTTATCTACTGCTGTGTATGCAGCACAATGATAAATAACGGTCGGTTTTAATTCTTGAATAAACGCAAGAGTTGCTTTTTCGTCCGTAATATCCATTTCCTGGGCATCCGTTGAGACATATTTTAATCCTTTTTCATCTAATAGATGTCGCAGCTCCGTGCCCAGCTGCCCATTTCCGCCTGTCAGTAAAATCATATTTCTCATCCCTTCAAAAAAAGCAGGTTTCCCTGCTTTTATTTATTGTCCATTCGCAGCATAATTTTTCTCTACCGCTTCTTTTTCTGTCTTCCACCATTCTTCGTTGTTGCGATACCACTCAATCGTATCGGCTAAACCATCTCGGAAATTGGTGAATTCCGGTTGCCAGCCCAATTCTTCTTTCAATTTTGTCGAATCAATTGCATAGCGTAAATCATGACCTGGTCGATCATTTACGTGCTCATACGCGTCTTTGGGCTGATCCATTAGTTCTAAAATCAGTTCAATTACTGCTTTATTATCCTCTTCACCATCGGCACCGATGAGATACGTTTCACCCATTTGTCCCTTTGTTAAAATCGTCCACACAGCTGATGAATGATCATTTGTATGAATCCAGTCACGGACATTTTTACCGTCACCGTACAATTTCGGCTTGATGCCGCTCAAAATATTGGTAATTTGTCGAGGAATAAATTTCTCAATGTGTTGATAAGGTCCATAATTATTAGAACAATTGGAGATCGTCGCTTGGAGACCGAATGAGCGTACCCAAGCTTTTACCAAAAGATCGGAACCAGCTTTTGTTGAAGAGTAAGGACTTGATGGGTTATACGGCGTTTTGTCCGTGAATTTTTCTCCCGCTCCTTCGCCATGTCCCGGAAGATCTTCTCTCAAAGGAAGATCGCCATATACTTCATCGGTTGAAACATGATGGTATCTTACATTATACTTTCGGCATGCTTCTATCAGCGTATACGTTCCAATAATGTTGGTTTGAACAAACGGAAAAGGATCTTTCAACGAGTTGTCATTATGAGATTCTGCAGCATAATGAACGACAGCGTCTGTATCCTGAACCAATCTATCTACCAGCTCCTGATCAGCAATGTCGCCGACAACTAATTCGAAGCGTTTCTTTGGAAGACCATTAAGATTGTTCTTATTTCCCGCATAGGTCAGCTTATCTAAAACTGTTACAAAAACATCAGGATGATTATTGATCACATAATGAACAAAGTTAGAGCCGATAAATCCTGCTCCACCGGTTACAATAATTTTTTTCATCACTTTCACTCCTTATACTTCACCATAGACAAATGTATTTTCTATTTCAAATTCTTTCAGTGTTGGATGTTTTTTATCTTTTTCTGATAGAATCGCTTTTTTCACATCTATAGGCCAAGTAATTGCCAAATCGGGATCATCAAATGCAATGCCGCCGTCAGCTTCGGCATTATAATAGTTGTCACACTTATACAAGAAGTTCACATTTGGGGTAAGCGTCATAAATCCGTGAGCATATCCGCGAGGAACTAATAGCTGGCGATGATTGTGTTCGGTTAACAAGTACCCTTCCCACTCTCCATAGGTCGGGCTGCCTTTACGAATATCTACGATAACATCAAGGACCGCACCAGTCACCACACGAATCAATTTTGTCTGTGCTGCTTCACCTTTTTGAAAATGCAGGCCTCTTAACACACCTGCTTCAGCAGATAATGAGTGGTTATCTTGAACAAAATCAAAGTCAATTCCTTGTGCTGAAAATTTTTCTTTTGAATAGCTTTCAGTAAAAAAACCTCGATGATCGCCATAAACGTCCATCTCTATTAGTTTTACATCTGTCAATTTTGTTTCTATAACTTTCATCAAAGCGTCTCCTCTTTATTCAGCAGCTAGTCGTAATAAATATTGACCATACTGATTTTTTTTCAATGGCTCAGCTAAAGCAACCAACTGCTCTCTTGTGATATAGCCCATTCGGAATGATATTTCTTCCAAACACGAAACTTTCAAGTTTTGCCGTTTTTCAATCGTTTCAATAAAAGTAGATGCCTCAAGCAATGTTTCATGTGTTCCTGTATCAAGCCAAGCGAAACCTCTTCCCATGACTTCAACAGAAAGTTTATTTTTTTCTAGATAAACTTTATTGATATCGGTAATTTCTAATTCTCCACGCGCAGACGGTTTGATATTCTTGGCGATTTCGACTACTTCGTTATCATAAAAATACAGACCTGTTACAGCATAATTTGATTTCGGCTTCTCAGGTTTTTCTTCAATAGACAAGGCGTGCATGTCATCATCAAACTCCACTACACCAAATCGTTCAGGATCATTTACATGATAGCCAAAAACAGTTGCGCCTGATTCTTTTGCAGCAGCTCGTTGAAGCATTTTTGATAGACCGCCGCCATAATAAATATTGTCTCCTAGGACTAAACAAACACTATCAGTGCCGATAAACTCTTCCCCAATAATGAATGCTTGAGCGAGGCCGTCAGGACTTGGCTGTACTGCATAGTCAATTTGCAGTCCTAAGTCTTTGCCATCGCCAAATAACTCTTGAAAGCGAGGAGTATCTTGAGGAGTGGAAATAATTAAAATTTCTTTGATCCCCGCCAACATCAATGTAGACATTGGGTAAAAAATCATTGGTTTGTCATAAATAGGCATCAATTGTTTAGAAGTTGCTTTTGTTAATGGATAAAGGCGTGTTCCTGAACCGCCTGCTAAAATAATCCCTTTCATTCATTACGCTCCTTAAATAATTTACTTGTATTTCTCACCACAGCATTATCTCATTTCTAGAAAGCTTTGTCATTCAATTCAAAGTTTTGAAATGAAAATGTAACTTTTATTTATCAAATACCTTTCTCATGAACAGGCTTCTTATTAAACCCCAGCGCCACACGAATTGCTGGCCAAATGAAGCGGATGTTTTGATTTCACTGGCATTTTTTTCATGTCTTCGATACAACGTTAACTGCTTATCAATAAGTTCGATACGGTTGCCTGCCATTGCACCGATCCACATATCATGCATTGGAATTGCTTGCGGAAACGGAAGAATAGCTGGCTTCAACTCTCTTCGAAAAGCCATGCCTGCTCCGATGTATTTATTTTTAAGCACATTTCGTAAAAATCCGACTTTTACATTCCGATAGTCAAAATAGGAGGGTTCAATCACTTCAAGCTGCTCATCGACAATTCTCAAATCAGAAATGACTACCTGTGTCTCTTTTTTTTCATCAAATTTTGCTTTTGTATCAGCAACTTTATCGGGAAGCCACACATCGTCTTGGTCGGCCAAAAAAATCAGATCGCCTGAAGCCTGCTTAATTGCGTGTTCAAAATTCTTGATAATGCCTTTTTGCGGTCCTTCCAAAAGTTTGATTCGGGGATCTGCGCGATAAGAATCGAGGATATTTCTTGTCTTGTCAGTAGAGAAGTCATCCGAAATAATCAGCTCATCATCTGGTGCAAGTTGAATTAGAATGCTGTCCAGCTGTTCTTGAAGATACTTTTCTCCGTTATAAGTGGCTACACATACTGATATCATAAATGATCCTTCCTAAATGACAAGTATTCTTTCCATGTTCTTCGACTGAATCGGCACATTTTGGGTGAAAGTGCTTGTTTTATTGTTCGAAAAAAAAGCTGTTTTTCATGTTCCTTTTTCTTTTCTTTATCGAAATCCCTATAGAATTTCGATTCACTGGTAAGAATCTGCTCATATCTTTCCCTAGTCATCGTTTTATAATGCATGACTGAAAGATCATGATTCAGCTTTTGGTTTGCGATCAAAAACCGAAAGCCTTCTTGATGTAAGCGAAGAAAAAGCCAATGATCTAAAAAATCCAGCGGAAAAGCATCATTGAATCCGCCGATTTTTTTTATAGCCGCGAGAGTGACTGCGGTGCCGGAATTGATTGCCATAATCCGCTGTTTTTGCTCACCGATAGCAGGATATGCCAGATTTCGATTGATGTAACGATCAGCTAAGACCGGTGATACCTGTGTTGTGCCACTGTAAATCAGCGGCACAACAGCACCTATTTCAGTTCCGATCGTCTCAGTCATAAGAAAGTTTAGGTAGGCTTTTGTCAGCTCCGTATCTTGATCCAAGAGAAGCAGCAAATCAAAATCGCCGCTAGACGCAGACTTAAACCCTTTATTGTATGCTTTGGAGAGGCCGGGATTGTCTGGATCATGGAAATAGGTCACTAATGGATGCTGAAAAAAAGGCTCATCATGACTTTGTGGACTGTTATCATAAACCAGCAATTGGATTTGCTGGTTCTTCACCGCTTTTTCCAAAAGCGGTGAAGCCGACGCTTCTTGCCAGCTTCTTTCATACATTACGATCGTCACAAATAAACGGTTCATCAAAACAGCCTCCAACCCCATTTATTAAAAAATTTCATCATCGAATGCATAAACACCAAAAAGAGTTTTGCACTTCTATGAGCTCCTTTGCCGTATAAGTGCACGACTTTTTCAAAGGGCGTATACAAAATGCGGTACCCCGCTTTTTCATATCTCAAACACAAATCATTGTCTTCAAAATACATAAAGAACTGTTCGTCAAAGCCGCCGATTTCTTTAAAGCGAGCGATTTCTACCAACATAAAACAACCAGAGCCCATTCGGATATAACTGGTTTGATCTTGTGGAAGGTCACGGCACTCATAAGCAGACAGTCTTTTTTTAAATACTTTTTTTACCCAATGAAACGGAATAAATCGCAAGAAATAATCGAATACAGCTAATCGTTTTCTTACTAAATACTGAATAGAGCCATCTTCGTTCAAAACCTGAGGAACTACGACAGCTGCTTCATTCTCTTGAATTCTTTTTAATAATCCTTCAATTGATTCTTTCGTGACAAGAATATCAGGATTGCAAATAAATCCGTATTCTTGCGTTGCATTCATTAATAATTGATTGTGTCCATGACCAAATCCAAGATTTTCATTGGCTGAGATGACAGTGACAAATGGATAATCTTGCATTTTAGCAATGTATTCTGCTTTCGAATTATTATCAAATATTTTCACTTCAAAGCGTGGATCCTCTCCTATCTCTTTCTCCAGATGATCCAATGTTTTGAATATATCACGACTATTATGTGTCACAATACTGATGATTATTTTATTCGTTTTTCTATTATCCATAGTGTATTGTCCTTAATGTTATAAAATGAGAGATACTAGTCAATTTGTTATTATATCACATCCCCGCGCGTAAAAAAAGCACACTCGAGCAAGCAAAGCGATTTCTTCTATTCAGTCCCAGCCGCCCGTTGGATTGCTGCTTGCTTCTTTTCTGAAGTAATCCCTCATCATCAAGAGCAGATAAAAACACCAGCCCCGCTAGAGACTTTCTAGCAAGGGATGGTGTGATGAGTGAATCGTTTACGCTTTCGCACAAAATCTTTTTAAATTAAGGATAAATCCGATTCAACAACCGTGGAAACGGAATGGATTCTCTTACGTGCTCGATTCCTGATAACCAGGTAACGGTCCGTTCTAATCCAAGGCCAAAGCCGGTGTGAGGAACTGAGCCGTACTTGCGTAGATCTAAATACCATGAATATTCATTTTCGTCCAAGCCGTGGGCGCGGATTTGTTCTAGCAGGTATTCATGATCGATAGCACGTTCAGAACCGCCTATGATCTCGCCATAGCCTTCTGGTGCGATCATATCGGCACAGATCACGACATCTTCTCTCGTTGGATGTGGCTTCATATAGAAAGGTTTGATGGCTTTTGGATAGTTTAAGATAAAGACGGGCTGATCGAATGAATTGGCAATAAAGGTCTCATGTGGTGAGCCAAAGTCATCGCCCCATTGAATATCATCGAAGCCGTTCTTTTGTAATAATGCCACTGCATCATCGTAAGAGATTCGTGGGAATGGTAATTTGGTGTATTTTTTCAAGACTTCACGGTCACGGCCTAAGACGTCTAATGCATAGTCACAGTTATCGAGCACATTTTGCACTAAGAATGCCACGTACTGCTCTTGGACTTCCAAGCTTTCTTCTTGGTGCATAAAGGCCATTTCTGGTTCAATCATCCAAAATTCAATCAAGTGACGACGTGTCTTTGATTTTTCGGCACGGAAAGTTGGTCCAAAAGAAAAGACTTTGCCAAACGCCATAGCGGCAGCTTCCATGTACAATTGACCAGACTGAGACAAATATGCTTTTTGATCGAAATAGTTGGTTTCGAATAAATCAGTCGTTCCTTCTGGTGCTGATCCGGTTAGGATCGGTGGATCGATTTTGATGAAGCCATTCTTGTTGAAAAATTCATACGTTGCCCGAATGATTTCGTTTCGGATTTGCATGATGGCGTGTTGTTTTGAGGAACGCAACCATAAATGACGATGGTCCATCAAGAAATCTGTTCCGTGTTCTTTTGGTGTGATTGGGTAATCATGGCTTTCCCCAACAACCTCTAAACCAGAGATACCAATTTCATAGCCGAATTTTGAGCGGCTGTCTTCTCTGATTTCCCCAGTGACCAGTACGGCAGTTTCCTGATTTAGATTTTTCGCTAATTGGAAAACTTCTTCCCCTACTTCACTTTTTACAACGATTCCTTGAAAATACGCTGTTCCGTCACGAAGTTGTAAAAAGGCGATCTTGCCGCTAGAACGTTTGTTAGCAACCCATGCTCCGATTTGAACGGTTTCGCCAACGTGTTTTTTTGCATCTAAAATTTGAATAGATTCCACTTGATTCTCTCCTATCTAATTAATAAAGGCACCATAGAGCATTTTAAGCTTTTTGGCGTTTCTTTTCAACAAAATCATGGATTCGTTTGGTAGCTTCCGCTAACGTGTCCCAATCAGTTGCATAGCTGATGCGTAAATAATCTGGTGTACCAAAACCAGCACCAGTCACTACTGCCACGTGGGCTTCCATCAGCAAGGCCTCCACGAAGGCATCAATGGTTTGATAGCCGCACATCGTCATGGCTTCTTTGACATTTGGGAACAAGTAAAACGCGCCTTGGGGTTTCGTCACCTGAAAACCAGGAATAGCGGCAATTAGCGGATATAGTTTGTTCAAGCGCTCTTCGAAGGCCTGACGCATCACTTCGATCGATTCTTGATTCCCAGTCAGTGCCTCAACTGCTGCGTATTGGCTAGCAGCCGGCGGGTTGCTAGTAGCTTGGGAAGCGATATCGATCATCGCTTTGATGATTTTTGCATCGCCGACAGCAAATCCGATCCGCCACCCAGTCATAGAATAGGTTTTAGAAACGCCATTGATCACGATGGTTTGTTTGCGTATCTCTTCTGATAAGCTTGCGATCGATGTAAAGGTATTGCCGTTATAAACCAAACGACCATAGATATCATCGGCAATGATCCAAATATTATTTTCCACTGCCCAGTTGCCGATTGCCGTTAACGCTTCTTTTGAGTAAATCGCCCCTGTAGGGTTGGCAGGCGAGTTTAAAATGATGGCTTTCGTTTTCTCTGTACGAGCAGCTTCTAATTGAGCCACAGAAACTTTAAAATCGGCTTCTTGCTTGGCTTCAACAAACACAGGTGTCCCTTGCGCTAAACGGACTTGTTCCGCATAGCTGACCCAATAAGGCACTGGAATGAGTACTTCATCCTCTTCATCAAGGAGCGCTTGAAACAGCGTATAAAGGGCAAACTTCGCGCCATCTGTCACGATCACTTGGTTTGAATCATAGTCAGCACCATAAAACTCTTTCATATAAGCAAGAATCGCCTGTTTTAACTCAGGAATCCCCGCAGTTGCTGTGTAAAAACTAGCCTTGCCGCTCTCAATCGCTGCGATCGCTGCTTGGCGAATGTTTTTCGGGGTAATAAAGTCGGGTTCACCGACAGTTAGACTTAATACGTCTACACCTTGGTCCGCTAACGCTTTTGCCTTAGCAGATGCCGCTAACGTTGCGGAGGGTTCCAATTTTTCTGCTCTTTTTGAAAGTACCATGTTTATCATCCTTTCTACGATCCGAAGTTCATTCTATCATAAGCGTCTTCCTATAGTTCAGTGATCGCTTTGATTTCTTCGCCATCTTTGAAACCAATCAAATAATAGTTCAAACGACCATCGCCATCTTTCGTCATGACTTCCCAAGTTGGCTCGCCTTCAAAAATACCCAATGCGGCCTTTTGGATTTCCTGACCTTGATGATTGTCGCGAACAAATGCCTTAGCTTGTGCTTCCGTCAGCCCATCCGCTTGATTAAAAACAGAAACCTTCTCACCGCTTTTTGGGATGATCACAACGATCTCATTGTTATTCGTATCCTTTCCAACAATGCTAAAGGAGGTTTCCTCACGGGTAAACCAATAAAATTGTTCGACCTCTGCTAAATCGGTGTATCTTTCTGCTATTTCGATTGCTTCGTTTCTTGCTTGTCGCATTGGACGAGAAGAACGGAGATAGAAAATAGAAGCGAAGAGAATAACGACCAGTAAGACTGTGATCGCACTCAGCAAAATAACCACACGCCGATGTTCTTTGTCTTTTGTTTTCACACTTCGTACTCCAATCTTAAATAAAATCCATTATATCAGATGTTCAACTCATTTTTCAAAATCGGCTGCTGCTTTTTCCTCTTGCGAAAAAAAATGTTGGATGTCTTCGGCGATCTCGGTTGGACTTGCTTCAATCAGAGGTAAGTTTTTGGGTAAGCCTTTGACCATTCGTTTGCCATACTTTGTCGATAGCAAGCGTCGATCAAGGACGACCATCACGCCGGTATCCTCCTCGGAACGGATCAAGCGCCCCAATGCTTGGCGCAGCCGTAAAATCGCTTTAGGTAAGGCATCTTCTTTAAAAGAATCAATGCCTTCTGCTTCCAAAAAGGCGTGCCGTGCTTGGACCATGAGTTGTTTAGGGTTCTCAAAAGGCAATCGGGTCACCACAGCGATCTTCAGTGCCTGTCCTGGTAAATCGACCCCTTCCCAAAAACTGCTAGTCCCTAATAAGATACCATTTTCCGCTAATAAAAATTTCTTTAAGATTTTCTCACGGGTTCCGCCAGTCCCTTGAGCAACGATTTCTCTGCCATAATGTAGGGCTTTTTTATTCAATCGATCATAGACATTTTTCAAAGTTTCGTGCGCCGTAAACAACACAAGCGCTGGTTGCGGATTGTCAAACAAAATCGGGACCAACGCTTCGACTAAATAATCCGCGTATTCGGCAGCTGATGCTTGTTGGATCGAGAGACCTTTTTTGATTACATACAGTCGCGTTTGCTTGCTGTAATCATAAAAGGCAGGAATCGTTTTGACTGGCACATCCGTCAAGCCGATCTGATGGGCAAAATATTCTTTGTTGCCTGGGATCTTCAATGTCCCCCCTAGATAAATGATGTGCTGATAGCGTTGGTACCATGTGCTCTCCACGATCGAATGTCCTTCTAGATCAGCTAACTCAATCACAGCATTTCCTGACTGGGGATGCTTTTTCAGCCAATGAACGTAACGAGGATGCCACCAAGTCAACCACGCGGTCACTGTTTGTTCCTGTGCGTCCATTTGACTAAAGAAATCAAATAAACGGGCAATCACGATCCGTTGTCTTGCATACCACCGATCATTGGTCAACTCGAATCGCTGACGCAGCTGCTGTTGAATCTCATTGATTTCCTGATAGTAGAGGCTCAATTTTTGATGTAGCTTGTCCTGACCTAAGGTCCCATCATAGAGGTCATGATGCTGAACGACTTGTAATTCTGGGGCATCGATCGATAAGGTGCGAAAATACTGTTCTTGTGTTTCGACCAAAACCGACAATGCATTTCGATACAACGAGAACATCCGTTGCAAAAAATCGTCCTCGGTAATGATCTGGGCAATTTCTTCAAATAGTCCTTCTTCATTCAGCTGTAAAAACTGCCGCTTGAAATGAGCAGAGTCAAAGACATGTTGACTAAATCCTTCTGCTTGCTGCGGCAACTGTTGGGCTTCATCGATCAACAAATAATCACTCGTTGGCAACAGTGGCTGCGCCCGTCGGTTTTCCTGCATTAAAAAGGCATGATTGACGATCAAAACATTGCTTTGCGCCATCCGCCGATATAAATGTCGAACAAAATCTTGTTCATAGAAGGGTTGATCTTTGGCTAAAAAGTCGACCCCGCGATGGCGAATGTCGGTAAATAAAGGATGATCAAGACGAACTAAATTCAATTCATCAAAGTCACCTGTTTCTGTTTTGGTCAGCCAGACTAAGATCCCCATCTGATATTGGGCGTATTGCTTTTGTTCTACCGGTTGATCCAGCGTCGCTTTAAAGCGCTGCAAATCAATGTAATGACGATGGCTTTTGACCAAGACCGCTTGCAAAGGCTGCTGCAGTACTTGGTTCACCAATGGAATGTCTTTGCTAATGATCTGATTTTGTAAAAGAATCGATGAGGTGCTAACGATCAATGGATTTTCTGGCGTCGCTAAATAAGCGGCTGGAAACAAGTAACCGATGGTTTTTCCCATCCCCGTTTCTGCTTCAATAATCAAATTTTTCTCTGGTTGGGTGTAATGCGTATACACCGCATTCATCAAACGTGCTTGTTGTTTCCGATAGATCAAGTGCTCGCCAAAGCGCTGTTCTTTTTCCGTTTTTACTTTCGGATACGTTTCTTGAAAATGCGTGGCTTCAAAAAGCGGAACAGTTTTTTTTCGCAGGACGACGCCGTCGATCACTTCGAAATCTTCCGCCAACTCTGGTCCTTTTTCTTTCAAAATTCCGTGAATATACTCACTCGTTTGCATCCCCATCTGACCGCTTAAAAGCGCAATCTGTTTAAGAGTCGTCCGTGGTAGCTGTCGCATGATTGCTTCAATGTATAAAAATAATGCTGCGGTCACTTCTGCATCACTATCGGCTTGATGCGGGTTGTCATGACGAAAGCCGATGCTGTCTGCCAGATCACCTAAGCGAAAGCTGCTTTCTGTCGGCAAAAACACTTGCGCCAATTCCACCGTATCGATCCCTGGAATCGATAAAGGCGGCAGACCGCAACGAACAAATTCATTGCTTAAAAAATGATAGTCAAAATAAATGTTATGCGCCACAAAAATCGTATTGCTGAGTAAGTTGTAGATCGTGTCAGCTATGTCTTCGAAATAAGGCGCTTTGCTTACTTGCTGGTTTGTGATGTGTGTCAATCGTTGAATTTGCTTAGAAATTCTGCGATCAGGGTTGATATCTGCGGCAAAACGATTAATGATCTTGCCATCTTGGACTAAGACGCAGCCAAATTGAATAATTCGATCAATCGTCGAATCGGTTCCTGTTGTTTCAAGATCCACCACAGCGTATATGGGTTTCATTGTATTCCTCCTTGCACACTGTCTGCATTATACTACAAAATCAATGGCGATTACATCTGTTTTCCCATCGGATACGAGGGTTCGCAGGAAGAAGAACCTTACTATCTAGTATCCGTATTTATCAGCTAAAGGAATTTGTCACTCGTCGCTGATCGCTTTTTTCGACAAAAAAAGGGATCTTTTTTATAATTTACTATAAGGAGGCGAAAAAAATGAATGATTTCAAAAACAAACGAGTGATTGTAACGGGGGCTGCTTCAGGGATTGGAAAAGCGGTGGCAGAACAATTTCTAGCCCAGGGTGCTCTTGTTGGGTTGATTGATCGCAACGAGGAGGAGCTGCAGGAGTTTCTTGCTGACTATGACGCACAAGCCCACTATCGTGCCGTTGACGTCACTGAAGCAGAGAAGCTGCAAGAAGCGATGAGTGGTCTTGTGGAAGAACTAGGCGGTCTCGATGTACTCCACGTCAATGCCGGCATCAACGGTACTTGGACACCGATCGAAGAATTGACGGTGGCAGAATGGGACCAGACGATCAACACAAATTTACGCAGTACCTTTATTACCGTCAAAGCGGCGATCCCATTTATGAAAGCAAACGGCGGCAGCATTGTCATTACGAGTTCGGTCAATGGAAACCGCATCTTCAGCAATTTTGGTGCGACTGCTTACAGTACATCTAAGGCAGGTCAAGTCGCCTTTACAAAAATGGCTGCGCTGGAACTTTCTGGTTATAATATTCGGGTCAATGCTATCTGCCCTGGGGCGATCGCAACGAATATCGATGCCAGCACAGAAATTGAAGAAGAGGTTGCTCGCGTTGAGATCCCCGTCAAATATCCAGAACGTTCTCGACCATTAAAACAAGAAACAGGCGTGCCAGAACAAGTCGCCAACCTTGTGCTTTTTCTATCTTCAGAGGCTGCCGGCAATATTTCTGGAACGGAAGTCTATATTGATGGAGCGGAATCTTTGCTTTAATACAACAAAAAAACGAAAAATCAAACCTGATCCCCTCACTTGTTTCAAGTAAAACCTGTGAGATGGATCATTTCTTGATTTTTCGTTTTTTCTTTTTGTTTATTTTTCCACCAAAGCTGCGATTTCTTCTAGAAAAGCAGTCTTGCCATAAAAATCTGCATTCAATAACTCGGGAAAAATGGCTTCAAAGAAATAGGTCACACATGGACGATGCTGAAACGCTTTGACCGTCAAAACCGCTTCACGAAACATTTCTTTGAACACTTTGTCGGGGTTGCTTTTTGAGATCTCTTCAAAAGACTCATACAAAAGATCGATCTTATCCGCAATTGCCAAAAGCTGTCCTTCAAGGCTGTTGTCTTTGCCATCCGCCAAGCGTCTGCGATACGTCGCTTGAAAGCTTTGGGGGATTTCTTCTTCGATGAAGGCATCGGTCATTTTTTCTTCAACGGTTGATAACATCGCCCGCAATTCTTTGTTTGCATATTTGACTGGCGTTTTGATGTCGCCAATGAAACGTTCCGTGTAATCATGGTTCAAGGCTTTTTCATAAAGAATTTGCCAATCGACTTGATTTCCCGCTTGTTCTTCGATATCGGCTAAGGTCTGGGCAATCATGGTTACTCGAAACGAATGAGCGGCCACGCTGTGCTCGGTAAACTTAAAAAATCCAGGTGCTCGTTGGATTTTTTCTAAATTAGCCAATCCAAGAATAAATTCATTCAATCCCATCAGTTTGCCTCCTTTTTTTCTAAGAGTATAACAACTACTTTCTCCGCAAGCAAATATCACGCGCACAAAAAAAAGAGCAGCTAAGCTGCTCTTAAAAGGCATTCACAAATTACGCTTTGTTAACGTTAGTCGCTTGAGGGCCACGTTGTCCGTCTTCGATATCGAAAGTCACTGCTTGACCTTCTTCTAAAGTTTTGAAGCCTTCGCCTTGGATAGCTGAGAAATGAACGAATACATCGTTACCGTTTTCTGCAGTGATGAATCCAAAACCTTTGTCTGAGTTAAACCATTTAACTGTACCTGTTTCCATAATAAAAATCCTCCTTGTGTTTATACACATATTTTGCAATTACTTGTATAAGGTGAAAATGTGGAAGATGTTTAAGATGAAACAAGCTACCATAATTTACCGTAACAAAAACTACACTTTGTATTATAGCACATTATCTTCTTTATGACTAATAGAAAATCAAAAAAAATGAAAACGCCTTTATTTTTTTATGATTCGCAAAAAGACTGCTGCACTAAAGATCTGCAACAGTCTTTTCTTTTTTGGAAACGATTTATTTACGAAAGACGCAACTGCGTTTAGTAGCGCAAAATCGCCGTCAAACTTTTTTCTCCTGGGGCATCTTTTTGTTCCAAAATAGATACCTCGCCGCCGTTTTCTAAAACATCGATTGCCAGCGTATTTAACACTTGGCGACGATCGTATTCCGTGTCAGGATCTTCTCCAAACCCATCGGCGAGATTGGAAGTCGCTACAAACAGATTGGCGATTCTGCCTTCTTTAGCTGCAGGTACGATATCAACCAATTGGTCAATAAATTTCCGATCCAACAGCTTGCCGTATTCCCCAACTTCTTTTTGTGTCAACTCAGCAATCAGCTTTTGCGTACACGTTTGGATCTCTTTCAAAGATAACGATGCTGGTGAAGAGGAAATGCTTGGTTCTGCTTTGAAAAAGTTCGTTTTTGCCACTTTTTTAAACAGCGTTTGATTTTCTGGTAATGCAAACAGATACATTGGTAAATGCTCTTCGTTTGAAAAATCATTCTTAAAAAATGCATCAACTGCTTGGTAGTAGTTGACGTGATCGATCTCGACTTCTTCATCTTTGGCACTAAAGCCGTGATAAGCGACGCCTTCTCCCCCTGAGTTAGGGCCACCTTGGGCACTGTAATTAAAGTTGCCGCCGCCAGTGATTTCTTCCCCCAGCGCTTTTTCGATCGTCGTCGGTGCCTCTTCTGGCAACTCGACTTCACGCACTTGATTGTTTTCAACTTGATAGACTTGCATTGAATCGCGATTCAACGCTAAGAGATAAAATGGGTAATTAAATTGTGCGTTTTTGATGACAGCTAATACATACGGGGTTTCCCCTACGTAATATTGATCATCCACACGAATACTTAACCGATGAACTAGTACATCTTCTGGTGTGATAATCACCGCCACACTCGTTGTACTGTTACGCCAAAATGATTGATCTGCAAGCAGTTCATCAATTTTCGTTTGAAAAAGATCCCAAGAATGTTCTGGGTATTTCTTTTCAAAGCGGCGCTTCGCATCTTTGGCAAAGTTCTTAAATTTGATTTGATCCTTTTCGACATTCTGGTGGCCGACATGCGTATTGAGCATGATCGTGACAAATGGTCCTTTGATTCCGTCAGATATTACCTGCGATAAAAAACTTTTTCCAAATTTTCCCATTCCACATTACCTCCTGCTTAATCAAATACAAATAAAGTGTACCATGCTTATTTTCTTCCATAAAGTAAAACGATTGCACGCGTTTATTTCCTCATTCGTTTTTCTGATTACTCACTATACTGGCTATTTTTCAGCGGATCAGCCAAGGTATTTCTGGTGGCCCATAGAAAGCCTCGTTTGGTCCAAGTCTGAATGGTGGGCTCTTCTAGCTCTTTTAGACTGTGTCCAACGGATTGGAAAAAGACTCTGCCCTTGCCCCATTTTTTGATCCACATCATTGGCAGTATGACGTCTTGGTTAGCTGCATTCGGATGATCTTTAGCGGCAAATTTTGAGGTAGCTAACACAGTGACGGCTGGATCAACCAGACAATAGTATTGCTCCGTCGTAAACTGAGGGATCGATTGAGTATTTGCCGTAATATAGTGATCTGTCGTAAGATCGATGCTATAGGTAGTTTCCAATCCACCAGGATGTGCCAAAAAACAGCTGCCAGTCAGAAACAACCAGCCTTTACTGGCTTGAAAAGCCGAGGCAAAGCCGCCATGAACCCCTGCTAATCCTAACCCTTCTGCTACAGCCTGAGTGACATTTTGCAGCGGCTCATCAGGCAATTCTCCTCGCGTCCAATTCATGATCAACAGATCCAGCCTTTTTAATTCTTCTTTATGATAGAGAGGTTCAAAATCTGAGGCGAGTGTCACCTGATATCCTTCTGACTCCAGCAACGTTTGGTAAAACTGACTGGTTTCTTTTGGGGCGTGTCCTTTCCAACCTCCGTAAATGATCAATGCTTGTTTCATTTTGTGTTTCCTCCTTTCTTTCTAACTTAGCGAAAAAAACGCAAAAAGCGAAGCAGAACGATTCTCCGTTTTCCTTCGCTAGTAATTTTTTCTGATTTAACGGTTGATTGAACGCCCGACACGATTGATCGTATGGCGCATACCTCTAATTGCAACTGATGTTTCGAAAATATTTTCGGTCGGTGCCATGCCGCCATAGCCAGCATCACCAATATGCTGCAGATCGACCCCACAAGTTTTGTTGATAATGGCTAATTGTCGCAACGTTTCTGGACGCGCGCTTTCTTGACTCGTTCCGATCGCTGACATCGTCAATAAGTCATATTGTTTGGCAATTTGAACAGCTTCGATCAGATCCTTTTCTAGAAAGCCTTGAATCGAGCCCACGGAAGGCAGTAACAAAATATCTGCCCCAGCTTCAGCGTAAGAAATGATGGCTTCTCGATCAACCACAGGTTCATCTGAGCCGGCACTGTGCATTTTTCCAGCGATGATCAACCCAGAGAAATGTTCTTTTGCCAATTTTACTGCTTTAGCGATTTCTCGGTTGGTCACACCCGTTCCAGGATTGCCTGTAAAGCAAAGAAAGTCCACCCCGAGTTCTTGCGCTTTTTTGATGGTGTCAACCGAACTTGTTCGGCCTTGACTGATGCTGATCTTTTCACTCATCATTTCCGTCGTAGCTGGGATCGGCTCAAGATTGATGCCGACAGGTCGTCCAATCAGTTGTTTTAGTTGAGGAATCGGATTTTTAATGGGCTGTGTAGGATCAAGCAGCTGCTCCAATGTGATACCAGGCATCCCAAAAATAGCTGGACGATAACAATCAAAGCCATTCAACAAAATCAAGTCAGCCCCAAAAGCTGCCGCGACTTCTGCGTTGGTGATGTCGCCAGCTTGCGGCATGGTTTGAACCACCGTTTCACAGACGATCACTCGTCCTTCGCTCGCTTTAATGGATTGTTTCAATTCTTGCGCCGACATTTCTTTGATTTCACTATAGTTTGCACTTATCAATCGTTTGACCATGTTTTTCTTCCTTTCTTTTCCTTCTCATCTTGCGAGAAACACGAATAACAGGTAAAATATAGCTATTGTGTTCCCTTAGTTAAATGGATATAACAAGTCCCTCCTAAGGATTAGTTGCTGGTTCGATTCCGGCAGGGAACGTTTTTTGAAGAAAAAGATTCCTTATTTTTAAGGAATCTTTTTTTGTTGGAAAGCAAATACCTCTGCCTCGATTTGCTTAGAAATAATCTTCCAGAATCGGCTTTCCGTCTGGTAAGTTTTCCTGAATCATCACTGCAGCTTCCTTCTCCGTTTCCATTTGCTGGAAAAAGACCAAGGAATCAAGGGATTGTGCCTGCAAGAATAGTTGCACAAAACGCTGAATCGACAAGGTTGCTTTTGGCAGCTGGGTGGCAGTCGTTTTCGTGGCATGATGCTGAGCGTTTTCGATCGTCACTTCATAACACCCATTATTCCATGGGGCATATTCATCCCCTTGAATTTCTATGGCAAAACGACCAGCTTTTTTCAACGTAAATGGATAGCTTGCTAGAAACCCTTCCACATCGACGACTCTTGCCATCATGTCCGGGCGCACTTGGTAGTGAGCCAATGGTTTGGCTGCATTTACTTGCAGGACTTCCCCATCAACCCCTGGTCGATAATGGATCTGCGCTACTGAATCTGCATGGGAAACGATAAACCGATTGAATCCTTGATACGCGTCAGCGGTCAAATAGCCCCACTCTTGAATATCAAAGCGTCCTCCTTCAACAAAGTAGATCAAATACCCTTCAGGAACGCCCGCTTCATTGCGATAAATCGCAAACGTATACGGTCTGCGCAAAACAAACTTGATTTCTTCCCACCAGGCTTGGCGAATCAGCCCACCTTTTTGATGGCGAGGCAATTGATGATAAATCTCGTGAATGATCGGCTGTGCTTCCTCCCAATTCATGCGTTGAATCCTTCCGTTCACTTTCTTGCCATCGGGCCATTGATGCGCATCAACTTCATAAACGGTGCGTTCAAAGGTATATTCATACCCATATCTGCGATAAAACGCAAAGGAGAAAGGTGCCAGATAGGACAGAACGATTTTTTGTTCATAGCAATCTTTAATGATTTGTTTCATGATCCGATCGATCCGACCTTGGCTGCGATACTCTGGATAAGAAGCCACAAAACCGATCCCTGCCATTGGATAAGTCGTTCCATGAAAATTCACATCAAAAATAGTTGCCATGATTTGGCTCGCTAGTTTTCCATCCTCGTCGTAGGAACCATAATTCCATGAATTCTCCGCCAGCTTGCGATAGCGCTTGATATTTGTTTCATTCAACTCCCACTGAAAGGCATAAGAAACCAATTCCAGTACTTCTTGCGAACCGAATTCGGTCATTTTTTTGACATCTGTCATTCCTTCATCTCCTCTACTTGAAAACACGCAAGAAACGCAAAAAAGGCGTCAGTCGACCCCTTAATATGCTTCTTCCATCATACTCAACATTTTTTTAAATTGCTTGCGTTTGAAATATCCTAGAATGGTGCCTAAGAGCATGTCATTCAATTGCTGCATGAAGCCATGTGATTTCATGGTTTCCGTATAAATGACTTTACTGCTCTTTTCATCAAGCGGCGCTACTTCATAGCGAGCGACAAATTCATTTTTCGTCGTTTCTGTTTTGAATTGATAAACTTGATTTTCAATGATTTCTTCGATCTCGATCTTCGCACGACTCGTAGTAGAAAATTCCTTTACATATTGAAATCCTGCCAGTTGCTTTCTAGAAAGTGTTTTTCCAGTTGCTTTTCGTACGTCAAAGATAACAGAATCCATAATTTGATCGTAAAAGACAGTTGCTGGAATCGATAAATCTTTTTCAATTCTCATTAAGACTTCCTCCTATCTGACTCTTCGGCTTTCTTCTTTCCTTTCATGAACAAAAGACTGCCAGAAATAAGCAAGAAAATACCTGTTGTAAAACTGAATATATCTAACTGCTGATTACTTGGATTCATACTGTATAGGACTACGAGTAGACCGATACTACATATAAACAAGCCGTTTTTTATCATTTTCAATCATCCTATCTATTCGTTGATCCACAGAGAACCTACTCAAACACCAACTGCTTGAAAGTATAAAACAGAACCCCAAGGCTGTGCTTTGATCAATTCTTTTGCTTTTTTTGCCGCCGCTTCTGAATCGGAAGCTGTGGTAGTAAAAATAAGTTTAATCCCTTGTTTTTCTTTGAATGTAAAAGAAATTCCATCTTCGTTATATCCTTCAAGTAATTCTTTGATGGCATCTTGCTGCATTGCACTTGCTATTGAAATCATATTCTTTTCCTCCTAAATAATCAATAATAAAAGGAGGAGCTGCTTTACTTCAAGCGAAGCCATAGCAGTTCCTCACAATCTACAGGTCTATTCGCCTAGTTTTGGATCAATTTTATTTGCTGAAATAACGAACGGCGCCCAAATGAAGAATGTAACGACCATACATACCAACGTTACGATTGGGGCACGCCAGTCAGCTCCTGTTGCCAAGAATGATAGCAACATTGGTGGAACGACCCACGTTACTTGTTGTGAAACAGGTGCTACTAAACCAAAGTACGTTGCTAACCAGCCGATTGAAGTGGCTACTAGCGGAGCAATAATGAACGGAATAAACATGATCGCATTCAATACGATTGGCAGACCGAACATTACCGGTTCATTGATGTTGAATACACCAGGTCCGATTGACAATTTTGCAACAGTTAGATAATCCGCACGTTTTGATAGGATCAAAATAGCAATCAGCAATACAATTGTACCACCTGAACCGCCAAACCAAGCAAATGAGTCAAAGGATCCGCGTACCCACATATATGCCTTGCCGTCTTCGATTGCGGCAAGGACCGCGTTTGTCCCAGTTTGTCCTTCATATCCTTTTTGGAAGATATCGATATTGATCAACTGCGCTTGTCCCCAGATACCTTCTAAAACTGGAGCCAGTACGTTTGGACCATGGATTCCGAAGAACCAGAAAATTTGAACAAAAACAGTTACGATCAAAACTGCGCCAAGTCCTTGAGACAAGCCCAGGAATGGTTCTGCAATATATTTTTGGACAAGATCAATAATTAATTGTCCATCAGTTAGTTTACCGACAATAAAGTTAATAATAGCAATGACATATAAGGCGATTGTTGCTGGCAAAATCGCTGCGAACGCTTTCGATACTGCTGGCGGTACTGAATCAGGCATTTTGATAGTGATATCAGCTAACATCAATTTACAGAAAATAATAACTGAAATAGCCCCCATGATCATTACGGTAAAATAAGCGTTTCCGTTTAGATGATCGAGTTTTAACCAACCCCATCCACCTGCTGTAATTGCATCTGCTGTTGCAGACCATCCGGAAGTTGCTGACCCAGCATTGATTTCATCCATCAAAGCTGTTGGAACAGCTGTCGCCACAGAAGTGCTGTATGAAAAAGCAATCCCTTGAATCAATGTCGCTACCCCAACGATCCCACCTGCGAGATCATTCACTCGATAAGCACGAGCCAGATTATATCCCCAAGAAAAGGCAAATACTAAACCAGCAACAGCCAATGTACCATTCCATACGAAGCCATTGATACTAATAATTTCACGAATAACTGGAATGGTACTGGCATCATAACTCGGCCAAAATTGCGGTGGTAAGTCACGAATGATCGCGTTGATCATTACTGCGATCGAACCAGCCATAGTAGCGGGCATTGTTCCAATAAAGGCATCACGTAATGCAACTAAGTGCTTCTGGGCTCCAATTTTTGCAGCTACAGGGAGAATGTACTTCTCCATCCAACTTGTTAATCCATCCATTCTTAATTCCTCCTATAAGTTCTATTCGTCAAAGAAGATTTTTTGATTCATCGACAATAACTACTTCTATCCGTTCAAAGATTATTCGTTATTTAGACGTCGATAGACATCAATGATTTCTTTCGCTAAATCGGTAAATGCGATTGACGTCATTAGGTGATCTTGTGAATGCACTGTCAACAATGTCACGGTCATATGATTGCCTTGCGCTTCTTGTGTCAATAATCCTGTTTGCGAATGATGCGCTTCCACAAGAGATGCTTCAGCATCTTTGATTTTTTGGTCAGCTAATTCGAAGTCCCCTTCTTTTGCTGCCGCGATTGCTTCCATTGCGTCACTTTTTGCATTACCACCATACATGATCAATCCCATAATGGCTTCCAAATTTTGCTCATCCATCTTTAAAAATCCTCCTTACACTTCGATCCTAAAAATCTTAGTTCATTAATGTTTCTGCTTGTTGCAATACTTTTTCGCCGTTCATCATGCCATAGTCTGCCATGTTGATCACGTCCAAAGGAATGCCTTTTGGTGCTAGTTTTTGTTCAAATTGTGATTTCATGAATCGTACTTGTGGTCCTAATAAAAGAACATCGACTGGTTTCGACTCCAAATGTTGGTCGGCTTCTGAAGCTGAAACAGCAAAGATATCTGCTTCCATTCCTTTTGCTTCGGCTGCTTTTTGCATTTTCGTCACCAATAGACTGGTACTCATCCCTGCTGAACAAACAAGCATAATCGTTTTTTTCGCCATCGCGTATCCGCTCCTTTCTGTTGTAAGTTACACTTTACTATAAAGCAAAAAGCGTGCCAAAAAAAAATAAGTCCAGACCTTTATCTATCAATGGTCTGAACCAATTTTTCTTTTGCACACTCACGGATTTTTCATTACACACTAATATTGTGTGCGGATTCATCATAACTTTTTATTTCATTTTCTAAGAACATTTGTGTTAAATAGGCGATCTCATCTTCAGAGATTTTGATTTGATAGTTTTTCTCTATCTGCAATAAATGAGTTCGCAACACATCTGTTTCGATACGATAGCGTTTTTGGAAGGCCGCCAAATTGGGAAAAGTACGGGAATGTTCCTTCTTCAATAAACTTTCCACTAGAAAGGCTAAATGAATCACTAAGCCCGCGTCAACGGTAGGTTCAACAATCACATGCAATTGATTTTGAATTTGATGAACGATTCGCTGCAGACTTTCGATCAGATGATAGACGGACCCCACATGCGTTAAAGTATTTTCTAATGAACGTACGATTTTTTCGATCGGCACTTCATCTGAAACGATCCGCTTCAGTACATTCAACCGATTGTCATCAAAGACATCATAGGCGGAAAAGAACGGGATATTTTGATAATCGATCTCGACGGTGCCCGCAATGGCTTTGATCTCATATTCTTCTAGCAAGCCATCAATATGTTTCTTGAAGGTTTCTTTTTCAATAAATTGCATTTGAATGATCTCGACTTTTGATTGATCGACGACGGGATAAATTCGTTGATAAAGTTTGGCAGCGACACCTTCTCCAGTAAAGCAAGTGACGATGACTGCCTTTTTATTCCCCTTCGCTTCGCGAACTGTGCGGAACTGTTCTTGCACGATGGTTTCAAAAGAACGCTGAATGTTTTGATAAATGTCTTCTAAACTTCGGCCACTTTCCGCCATTCGCAAAGCCTCTAAGACGATCATCGTACTGACCATCGAGATGGCTTTCGTACGAATCCCGGTCTCTTCAGAAATCAAATTCGCAAATGAATTGAGGGAACCCATATCAGTTAAAAGCAATAAGCCGTTGCTCATCTTTTCCTTATTGTCAGTGACATAGTTCAATAGCTGCTCATACATTTGACCGACTTCCATATCCAAAGACATATTCATCGCTTTGCCGTGGTCGGTTTCTAGCAGCTCTTGTGCCGTTTCCAACATACTGCTGGCAGTCGCTTTGCCGTGCATCAAGACAATGATCTCGACTTTTTCAAGGGGCAGTTGCGAGGGTTGTTTGACTTGAATCGCTAAAAACATACTGATAAAGCCGATCTCATCGAAGGGGATCTCGACATGGCGTTCTTCTTCGATAATGGTCGATAGATCCATTGCCACCTGGAACTCGGATTTCAAGTTTTTTCTGACTGTATTCAAATCTGGGTGAACGATCATATGTCCTTCCTTGACACGTTCCAGTGTACTTTGTAGATGCAGTGCAAAGGCAAAGCGGGCTTTTTCACTATAGGTTCGAGACAATCTTTGCCCAGCTAGATCATAAAGAACATTTGTCAGTTTCCAAATGTCTTCTGGAATCAGTTCTTTATGAACGGGATTTTGGATCAATTCTTCGACATACTTTTCAAAGTACGCATCGACATCTTTAGAGATCAAATTTTCTAGATCGACATTGGCTACGCCCGTTTCAATCAGCGAGCTGACTTTTTCTTCGATCTCGTTATATACTTGCATATTCCGTTGTGGATCACGAGACCAGACGACATCTGGGTCGCCGGGTTCAAAACTTAGAAAGTCGCCTTTGCCATCCAAAAACCGATCCAATCGTTCCGACATTTCTTTGATCTTCAACAAGCCTTTTTGAACTTGTAGTGAGCAATCCCCTTTTCGAATCAGCAAGTGTTTTTTTCCATAGGTTCGATAATGCAAAAATGCTTTGGCACAGACGAGTTTAAGGTCGCGCTTGATTTGACCAATGTTGCCTTCTGCATCATAGAGCATAAAGGCCAATATCGCATCTCGTTCCACATCGATTCGTTGATTCAGTCGGGTCGCCTCTTGCTTGATAAACAACGAAATGATTTCATACCGTTCATCTAAGGAACGACTTTCCACATTTGGCAAAGTAATAGCCATGGGAATTCGCCGATTGAAGGTCGTCAAAAAGGTTTCTGATGATTCAGTGGTGGCACCGATGATCTGCACGGCGGCTTCATGAACTTGATTACTTTCCCCTAATGGACGGTAGATCCCTTTATCAATGAAGGTAAAGAGCATTTCTTGGCCTTCTGGTGGCAGTCGATGGATCTCATCTAAGAACAGGATGCCGCCATCGGCTTTTGCCATCAACCCCGGACTATCTTCTGCCGCACCAGTGTAGGCGCCTTTTTTGATGCCAAAGATGTGTCCAAACAACAATTGCGGATTTTGTGCATAATCCGCACAGTTAAAGGACACGAATGGGGCATCTTTTTCTAACATATTTGATTCAACCGCAAAGTGATACATACATTCGGCAAATAAGGATTTACCGGTACCTGTCTCACCAAAAATAATGGTATGGAGTCCTCTAGGCGGATATAAGATCGCCGCTTTGGCTTGCTGGATACTTACTTTCAAGGAAGCTTGGACTCCAACCAGACTTTCAAAACTAACTTCAGAGGAAACATCCACATGGACCGTTTCTTCTAAAGGCTCATAAACAACCGGACGGCCGGAACGTTTGCCGATTTTCTTTTCTTTATAAAGCTCACTGAGATAACGGCTTGCATTGCTGCGATCGATTTGTAAGATTTTAGCGACATCAACTGCGGTCAACCCTTGCTTATGCAGTTCGATCGTTTGAAAAATCTCTTCTTTTCGCGAATTCATTCGATAGCCTCCTCATTTTTTTACACACTAATAATAAACAACGTTAATGGTAACACAAAAAGACGCTCAATGGCGTCTTTTTCCTTTGTCTTTTTGCTTTTTCGTCTTTTTCTTGCTCTTTTTGACAGGAGTGTGTAAATTTTCAGGCGTTTTCTTGGAAATTTTCTGCACACTTGCTATTTTCATTTCTTTCTTGCTTTCTTTTTCGACAACAGGTGCTTCTGTGTGTAACTGTCCCCCATGCAGATAAACTTCTTTGAGTTCTATGGACAACTGATTCGCGATTTTTTTCAAATCCTTCAACGAATGGTCTTGAACGATCGTGACGACGGTTCCTTCTTTGCCCATTCTTCCAACGCGTCCCGCGCGGTGTAAATAGGATTCTTTTTCTAAAGGGACTTCTGTATTGATGACGTAAGGCAGATCCACGACATCTAAGCCGCGAGAGGCGACATCGGTTGTCAATAGTTCCACTAGTTTTCCTTGACGAAAGCTCTCTAATGCACCTTTTCGTGCAAGTTTGTTTTGATCAGATGCCAAAGAGGCCACCGGCAAGCCATGAAACAATAGCTTTTCTTCCGCATTCCCCATTGTGCTTAATTCATTGAAGAAAACCAAGGCTTGAAAGTTTGGTAAATGAGCAAAGCGTCTTAAAGCATCCACGATTCGTCGTTGCGGATAGTTCAAATAGTAATGATGGATGACGCCTTTGCTCTGATCTTCTTGGGTAACATCAATGATCAGCGGCTCTTTTGTCACCAATGGTCGAATCTCATCGATCACTTCGTTCGCGGTTGCTGAAAAGAAACTACGCTGGATTTGTTTTGGTAATGTTTGATTGATCTTGGCTGCCAAGGTGAAGGCACCCTCTTTCAATAATTGGTCAACCTCATCCAATACCAACGATTGCAGCTGCTGGGTCTTGATTTTTTTGGCTTTGATCAACTCTAATACACGCCCTGGGGTACCGATCAAGACCTCGGGTTTGTCTTTTAGTTTTTCCACTTGGCGTTTTGTACTTGCGCCGCCAATTAGCGGCAGAACGGTCAAACCAATGGCTTGGGCCCATTCCCGTGCTACTTCTGTGACTTGCATCGCTAATTCTTGTGAAGAAGTCAAAATCAACAGCTGATTGCCTTGCTTTTTTTCAACCTTCGTTAACAATGGCAAGAGATACGCCAAAGTTTTACCTGAACCGGTCGGTGAGATTCCTATGACAGACGCGCCGTCTTTTAATGGACCAAAGGTTTTTTCTTGGATCAAGGACGGTGCGTGATACCCGGCCGCTTGCCATTTTTCCTGCCAGACGTCTGGCAATTGTGTCAATTCAAATACTGTCATAAATGTTCCATTCCTTATTTTTTATCTGCATCAAAAATGATGTCGGCCTGCTTACGCATCAAAGAGACGGTTTCATTGACACTGCGGGCAAGTTCCACCCATTCCTCATAGCGTTGTCCTTGTTTAGGATCATCTTTGTTTTCAATGATGTCTGCAAAGTCTTGCGCTTCTTCGATCATCGGATTGTCTAAAGCAGCGACTGCTAATGGATGTGTTTGTTTTGTTTGGCGTTCATAAAATGCTGCTTCTTCAATAGCATTGACAGCATTCAAATCTAATGTCCCGTCTTCAAAATAAATTTCTGATCGTAACTCTGAATCAGCGATTTTGCCTGTTTGGATCGTGACATCAAAATCAGCATAGCGCAGCACAGCAGTCCCGATACCATCTACACCGGTCGGTAATTTAAGCGCAAAATAATGAACGTCCTGCGGTTTACCAAACCAAGCGACCGCCGCATATACTGGATACACACCCAAGTCGGCTAAAGCTCCGCCAGAAAAATGTGGAGAAAAGATATTTGGTTCCTCCCCAGCTAGTACAGCGTCATAACGAGACGAATATTTCATATAAGAAAAGTTCGCCCCAAGAATGGCACCGCGTGTCGGTAAGAATTCGGCTACGGTTGAAAAACTCGCTTCATGAATGTTGCGAGCTGCTTCAAAGAATAAAACCTGTTGTTGGTTTGCTAGGTCAATGATCTCCGCCATTTCCTCAGGTGTTGAAAAGGCTGGCTTCTCCACAATGACATTTTTTCCTGCTAAAATCCCTTGCTTGGCTTGTTCAAAGTGCAAACTATTCGGAGACGCGATGTAGACCGTGTCCATATGAGCTAACCCCAAAAAAGTGGCCAAATCGGTCGCATATTCGATGTCCCCGTATTTTTCCCCAAAGCGTTGCGCTGTGGCTAATTTCCTTGAGTATACGGCTACCAATTGATACCGTTTGGTTTCGTGGGCTGCTTGTACAAATTGATCGGTGATCCAATTTGTGCCGATAATCCCTAAATGAATCATGTGTTTTCCTTCTTTCTCCTATAGATTGGGGTCGTCAAATTCGACGTTCAAATCAAAAGGGATCGGTTCTTTAACCGCGATCATCCCATGGTTTACTTGGCAATTATAAGCAAACACTTCGACACCTTTGCTTTGCGCTTCAGCGATCTTATCAGCCAGATCCGGCTGCATCTGTCGATGGATCGTGGCGATTTGCACCACTTCAAATTGGATCATGAACAAAACCGCCGCATAATAGCCTGCTTCTTTGGCATGGATCAATTCATTGACGTGTTTCAAGCCGCGAATCGTTGGCGCATCTGGGAAAGCGCCGATTTGCTTGTTTTCAAGTGTCATCCCTTTAATTTCTATAAAACCTTTTTCTTGTTCGTCTGTTTCAAAATAAAGATCAAACTTAGACATCCCATAGACGACTTCACGCCGTAAGAGGGCAATTTTCCCTTTGATATTTGGCAACTGGATCGTGCCATCCAAAAGGCCTTCATAGCCTAACCGATTGGGTACTTGACTATCAATATTGATCCATTGGTCTTCTTTCTTGACTGAGATCAAATCGTAATTGGTTTTACGTTTCGGATTGTCCCAATATTGGAGGGTCACGAGTGCCCCTTTGTGCAATAGTTCTTTTCCTCGTCCCGTATTTTTCACATGGACGATCACTTCTTGCCCATCGACTAGACATCGGGCAATGAATCGGTTGTCTCGAACGAGAAACGTGGCTAAGAGGGTATTCGGATAATTCATTTTCTCACCTGCTCTTTTGAATCATAGCATATTTTGATAAAAACTTCTAAACTTCAAACTAAAGTACCATGCTTTTTTACCTTCTCATGGTATACTTATGGCAATTATTTTCTAGTGTGCAGAAGCGGGCATCTTGTTCACATGGTGCAACTAGATGAATCGTAAGTGATAGGACGTGTATAAATGAAGAAAAGGTCTCTATTGATTGGTTTATCTCTAGCAACGGGAGTGGTCAGCTCCTTACTGTTGCGAAAGGAAAAACAAAAAAATGAAAGCCGCCAAAATTTCATTGGAAATTGGCGTTTTACTTCAAAGACAAAAGAAGATATCATTTTAGAAATTGCCAATGATTATTCATTGACCATCGAAGGCAAACCGTTGCCTGTTTCCATTGTTGAACTGACTCCGACGCGATTAGTGTTACTGGACACATTTGGCTATCATTTAGTTCTGGAACAAAAAGGCTCCGTTATTACTTTATATGATGAAGCAGAAGATTGCCACTATTCTTTGACAAAAATCACCTAAGGGACGTGAGAACATCGAGTTCATGTTTTCTTCACATTTTCTTCGGTCAATTCTCAGACTTTTTATCAGCATTTCCTGGCAATCCATGCTATCATTAACTTAACAAGTGGTTGAACAAGGTGTTCCGTTGAGTGATGTTTGATCGTTCATAGATTAAGGTGTAGGTTCGATTCCTACCTTCCACATTTATTTTAAACAGAAAGAAGGGATTTTTATGTTAACGACCTTTATTTCACTCTTTTCCATCTTTGCTTTAGCTGCGTTACTAGCTGGGACATTCTTTTTAGCAAAATTGGCCATGCAACAAGAAACGAGAGCAGTGAAAGTTCCCGTCAGAGCCCAAAACCAAAACCCGAGAATCCATTCCAATCGTCGCTAAGTGAAATCGTTTGACCCGATGTCAATTCAGAAAAACTTGTCTTCTTTATTAAATAGGAAGGCAAGTTTTTTTTGCTGTCTGTTGCCCTTAGGTCTTCTAGTTTGTAATGGCTTACCAACGCCCATTCCCTTTTTGAGCGGTCTTCTCGCAATTAAATGCTAAGTTTTCTCTTAGAGTATTGCAACAGCGGATACTCTTTGTTAAAATTTTTGCTTAGATACAACTTAAAAGGAGCTACTACATATATGCAGAAAATAACCAAGTTCGGGTATTCCTTCGTTGCTGCTTTGGCAATCCTCTTTGCTGCTGTCGGCATCCCCCTCGTTTCATATGCTGATGATACAGCAATGAGCATCGAAGAGATCCAAGATTTTTCGATTGACGCCAAAGCCGCCTACTCCATTGATTTTGACACAGGGAAAGTGTTGTATGATCAAGATGGCGAGACAGCCATGGGTATTGCCTCCATCACCAAGATCATCAGCCTCTACCTTGTCGCTGAGCAAGTAGAACAAGGAACGATCGCTTGGGATGATCCTGTGCCGATTTCCGATTATGCCGCAAATCTCAGCGTGTCCCCTAACTTATCAAATGTCCCTTTGCATCAAGACGTTACCTATACTGTAAAAGATCTGTATGATGCCAGTTATATCCAATCTGCAAATGCTGCAATCGTCGCGCTCGCGGAGCTGATTGCTGGGTCTGAAAGTGCCTTTGTGGATTTAATGCAAGAAAAAGTGCAATCATGGGGCATCACCGATGCAAAGATCGTCAATGCTTCTGGCTTAAACAATGCTTATCTTGGGGAAAATATTTACCCAGGATCAACTTCAACTGATGAAAACGAACTATCCGCAAAAGATGTGGCATTGATTGCCCGTCATTTGTTACAAGACTTTCCAGATGTTTTGGAAGTAACCAGCCTTTCAACAAAACAATTTGGTGAAGGTTCCTATTCGCCTGTCGAGATGGTCAATTGGAACTGGATGCTTCCAGGTTTTACGAATACGAAAGATGGTGTCGACGGTCTGAAGACTGGTACGACAGATATGGCAGGCGCCTGCTTTGTCGGAACCGCCGTTAAAGATGGCCAACGAATCATCACCGTGGTGCTAAATGTCAATGGTCATGCAGAAAATCCTAGTGTTCGTTTTATTGAAACAGGCCGTTTGATGGATTACTCGTTTGACGCTTGGGAACAAGTAGAGATTTTACCAGAAAATGCGCAACTAGAAGATACCCAGACGGTTGCAGTCAAAGATGGGAAAGAATTGAGTGTGCCCGTTGCCTTAAATCAAGGTTTGACCTTATGGGTACGTGGAGATATGGATGCCACAGCCTTTGAAACAACCATTGACTTTAATGAGCATTATCGTGATTCTGCCCTGCAAGCGCCATTGACTGAGGGCACAGAAGTCGGTACCGTAAGTGCTTCGATTCCAGCTGATACGCTTGGTTATATTGATGATTCCGATCATGACGAGACTGCAGGATTGATCACAACACAAACTGTGGAAAAAGCCAACATCTTTGTTCGTGCTTGGCGCGGCGTGTCCAACTTTTTCAGTAATCTTTTTTAACCTAAACGAAAAAATCTGTCCGAAGCAAAGACTGCTTCTCGGACAGATTTTTTTTATTCTACTGTTTCCACCGTTGCTGTTGCCAATGGCTCCACAGGGAAAAACAATTCAACTTCCCCTTCCTTAAAATGAGGAAGATACCTTTCTTGGATGGCTGCTGACAACTGGACGTTGTTTTCTGGTAAAACTTCCATCAGCATTTTTTCAGTCATCATCGTTAAGTTTTTTTCATCTGTTTTTACAACGAGATAGGTCATTGCGGGCATTTCCCAACGGACCCAACCGACAGGAGGAAAATTTTCTGTCTGGACTTGAACGCCTGCCAAGTAGCGACCGGTTTCTTGCCAAGGCTCTAACCAATTGGTGCCATCACTCATCAAGCCCCAAAATTCCAGTTCTTCTGCCTTTTGATCACTTACGAGAAATTCGATCTCTTCAAAATCCTTTGTTGCAAGTTCCCAAAGCGCTGGTACCCAAGAAGCACCTTCTTCTGCTAACCCCTTGCCCTCTTTTCCAATCACATAAAAAGCGGGTCGTTCGACGCGAATCACTTCACCTAATTGCATGTTCCTTCCTCCTTCTTTCCTTCATTTTAGCGAATTGCAAGAAATTCAGCAACTTTGACCTTAGCAACAAGCAATTTCTGCCATTTTTCGGTATACTAAGTGTATCGTTAAAGGAGTGAAAAACATGGATTTTACGCAATTGCTGATTTTTGCCATCAGCTATGTGTCGGGCGTGATCGTCGTTCAAAAATGGCGCAAGAAAAAAGATGATCCGGATATTTTCTTTTTTGAATGTTGTTGGACGATTCTAGCCCTGCTAATTTATTTAGCTGTCTCAGAATTACGGACAGGTAGTTTCTTTATTCTGATACCCGTCGCCTTCGCCGGCCTTTTTTTATTTTCTTATCGGCGCAACAAGCACCAACTCATAAATGGCTTACTTTTTAATTTGTTCGTGCTGGCTTTTGGCGGCTACTTAGTCATTAATTTATACCGAACCCAAGACATACTCGTAGGTGGTTTACTCGCTGTATTACTGGCAATCTTCGTTGCTGTACTATTATTCGGTTTGGCAACACTCGTGGTCTTTCTTTACTGGAATTCCATTATCGTACTACGAAGAGAATCGCGATCGATCGCCAATTTGTTAACCCTGATTTTAGCAGTGGTTTTGACCGTTTTACTATTTTCAGATACCCTTTTGCACTTTTTCCCAGATTGGATCCGAACCTTATTCGGCATTGTTCCCCTAAGTCTTTTGTATCTGTTTGTAGTCTTTTTGAACTTTTTATCCATTTCCGTCATTTATCAGTTCAACCATCCTCGCTATAATCAGGACTTTATCATCGTCTTAGGTGCAGGCCTTTTGAATGGCACCACGGTATCCCCTTTATTGGCAAAACGCATCAATACAGCAATCTCGTTCTACGAATCGCAATTTAAAGCGAAAAAAACCGCGCCTCGATTACTGATGTCAGGCGGACAAGGAAGCGATGAGCAGCTGCCGGAAGCTGTTGCTATGAAAGAATATGCGATTGCCCAAGGCGTACCAGAAGGTGAGATTTTAGTGGAAACAAATTCCACGACTACTTATGAAAACATGAAATTTTCGAAAGAAATCATGGATTCACTTAAGCCAAACGGCTACAAAGCAATCTTTGCCTCAAACAATTACCATATTTTTCGTGCTGGTCTCTATGCAGATCAAGCCCAACTTAAAGCGGATGGTATCGGAGCACCTACTGCCTTTTACTATTTACCGAATGCCTTTTTAAGAGAATTTGTAGCAATCCTTTTTATGCACAAAAGACGACATTTAACGGTATTGATCACCTTACTGATTCTCTATGCAGGAGCAGCGATCCTCCAACTTATTTTTGGCTAAACAAAAAAAGTTCTTTGAACCAGTTGGTTCGAAGAACTTTTTTCTTATTGAATCGTGCGATGTTTCTTCCAGAAGCGTTGTTGCCATTTTTCTTTCATGCTGTCTGTAAGGGGTTCTGATGCTTCTTTGATCGCACAATATTTGTCCACCATCGTGACGATATAGCTTTCTTTATAGCGTGGCGGTGCAATCGTTGCTCCCCACATATGTTTCAAGATGATATCTTTTTCAAGATCACTAAGTTCAGTGATTTTTTCGGCATTTTTTACTGCGATTCGTGGATGCATGTACGCATGGGTACCTTCGTCAAACTTTGTAGTACGCCAATCGTAATAAAATAAATCATGAAGGAGTCCTGCACGAGCTGTTGCACGAGCATCGCCGCCCCATTTCTTGGCCAATTTGTAACTATAATAAGAGACGCTGATCGAATGTTCCAAACGTGTGGAGTTCATATGCTGCACAAAATTGGCTAATTTTTTTACAGCTTCTGTTTCTAACAGGTCAGCCACGTAAGACATATATTCGCTATCTTCTTGCCATTTTTCTGTCATAAATTTTTGTCTGCCACCTTTTTTGATCTGCTTGATTGTTACAAGACAAAGTATAGCACCTATTCCTGCAAGTTTCTAGGTGAGGTGCAATAGATTCAAATAGTTTAACAGTTCCTTAAAAATCTAGCTGACAGCAAAATACATCAAAATACCTGCCGCAATGGCGACGTTCAATGATTCTGCCTGACCATAGATAGGAATATATAGATTTTTATCGGTCAATGCCAACAGTTCCTGATTGACCCCTTGCCCCTCGTTGCCTAAAATGAAGGCAGCCGCTTGTCCTTTAGGAAGCTCGGTATAAGGGACTGCTTCTTTGTTTAACTCGGTGCCATAAATCGCCACGCCAGCTGCCTGCAGCTGCTTTAGAAATGGCGGGATCGCTCCTTCTACGATCGGCAGATGATAGTTGCTACCTTGCATGCTGCGCAAGACTTTGGTGCTGTAGAGATCGGCTGTTCCTTCGCCGAGAAAAACCCCGCTGAATCCAGCGGCATCCGCTGTTCGAATCATGGTGCCAACGTTTCCAGGATCTTGCACATTATCTAAAATCAGCCAATTGCCCGTCAGTGTCTGTAAGTCTTGTTCTTGCTTTTCCACCACGGCAAAAATCCCTTGTGGTGTTGGCAAATCAGAAAGCATCGCTGCGATCTCCTCTGTGATCAAATAGCTTTCTTCCTGATAATCATCGAGTTGCCCGTTGGCTTCACTTAACCCTCGCGGGGTCACCAACAATGCTTTGATGGGTACTTGTGCATGCAATGCTTCTTGCACCAAATGCCAGCCATCGATCAAATAGGTATTGGTTTGTGTCCGATGTTTTTTTTGTGTTAGTTTTTTGATTTCCTTGATAAAGGTATTTTTTTTCGATTGAATTTCTTTCATCTTGTCACCTCGATTCATTATAGCATGAGTCAATCGATCTAACTTGTTCTTTTACTGAAAAAACGCTATCATATAAAGCAGAGGAGGGATTGTCCATGAAGAAACTACGAATCCATGTACAAGGACGTGTCCAAGGCGTCGGCTTTCGTTATACCACAAAAATGCTTGCCGATCAGTTGGGCGTCACCGGATCTGTAAAAAACGAAGCGGATGGTTCTGTTTCGATTGAAGCAATTGGCGATGACAAAGCCATCGATGCCTTTGTTGCTGGGGTTAAGGATTCTCCTTCACCCGCTGGGAAAGTAAATCAGATCGACATCCAACCAGACGATGCCATCAAAGAGCGTCGGAGTTTTGATGTAGTGTACTATTAACAATTGAATGTTTTCTAAGTCGAAAGATTGATTTTTCAATGAATTTCTCTTTGTACATTGAAATAGTCGGTCTTTTTTAGTATAGTTATTTTTGTCTAAATTTATTGTGAAGAGGAAGAATAGAATGTCTAAAATGAATAAATGGCTGCTTTCATCAGGATTATTTGGCCTGTTATTAGCATTATCAGGCTGTGTCAGTACCAATGCTGATGGTACGCCGAAAGAAACAGGAATGATTTATCGCTTTTTGGTGAAACCATTAGGGGATATGATCACGATGCTCGTAGAAAACTTCAACTGGTCTTACGGCTGGGCGATCATCGCCGTAACGATCGTTGTCCGTGTCATTATCTTACCATTAGGGATCCATCAGTCTCGAAAAACGATGGTTCAAAGTGAAAAAATGCAGTTTCTGAAACCTCAAGTGGATATTGCACAAGCCAATTTGAAAAAAGCAACCACTCGGGAAGAACAAATGCAAGCGCAAGCGGAGATGCAAAAAATTTACTCTGAAAACAACGTCAGTATGTTTGGTGGTATCGGATGTCTCCCTTTGCTGATTCAGATGCCGATCTTCTCTGCTCTTTATTTCACCGCTCGTTACACACAAGGAATCCAAAACTCTGAATTCTTTGGCGTATCATTAGGCGACCCAAGCATCCTCTTTGTGGCGATTGCTGGTCTTTCCTACTTGGCACAAGGATATATCTCAACCATCGGGATTCCTGAGGAACAGAAAAAAACGATGAAAACCATGTTGATCGTTTCTCCATTGATGATCGTTTTCATGTCCATGAGTGCACCAGCTGGTGTGACACTTTACTGGGTAGTTGGTGGGGTCTTCAGTTGTATCCAAACGTTTATCACGAATGTCATCATGAAACCAAAAATTCGTGCCCAAGTCGAAGCGGAAATGAAAGCAAATCCGCCTAAAACGGTAGTTACGCCTCGTAAAGACGTAACGCCTGAAAAAACAGAAGCTGTCAAAAAAGCGTTGAACACGACAAAGCCTAACGGAAAAGGTCGTAACGCTGGCAAGCAGCAACGGAAGTAATTCTTGACCAAATCGCTCATTGGGCGGTTTGGTTTTTTGTTGTTTTCAAATGGGAATCAGTTGCTTCTTCTATTGCCTTTCGCTATAGTAAATGAGAGGTGAGCGCATGTTTCAAGCATATATCAATATTTTTGTCATTTTCAGTCTCATGTTTATCGGTTATTGGTTGTCTTACAAACAATGGTTTTCTAATCGAACCGCCGATACGTTTTCAAAACTGGTGTTAAATGTCTCATTACCCGCCAATATGTTTTTGACGATCATTAAAAACTTTACGAAAGACGAGTTTCTCTCATTAGTTTCCGGGATGATCATCCCTTTGCTTTCCATGATGATCACTTACTTCGCCGGTTATTTATGGCGCCGTTTCGCGCAAGTTGAAACCAAACACCAAGGGGCATTTTCCGCCATGTTTACCTTTTCCAATACGATCTTCATCGGCTTACCGATCAATTTAGCCATTTTTGGTGAAAAAGCCGTTCCCTATGTATTGTTGTACTACATCGTAAATACGACATTATTTTGGACCATCGGTATTTTTGAGTTAGCAAAAGATAACCCCGATTTCGGCGAAGCCCGCATTTCCTTTCATCCATTGGTCATGCTAAAAAAGATTTTTTCGCCAGCCTTGATTGGTTTCATTATCGGCTTGATCTGGATGCTGTTCACATTACCACTGCCCTCCTTTGTTGATGGGCTTGGAAGCTACCTAGCAGATTTAACGACGCCTCTATCAATGTTTATTATCGGGATCATCGTGTACTTTGGCGGGCTCAAGAACTTGCGAATGACCAAAGACATTGCTGGTGTCCTGTTTGGTCGCTTCATTCTTTCGCCTCTCGTTGTATGGCTATTAAGCAGAATCATCCCTGTTCCTGAATTGATGCTTTCTGTGTTTATTATTCAAGCCTCTATGCCCGTCCAAAACTCTGTCCCGATCCTTGTACGAAACTACCAAGGGGATGAAGAATTTGCAACTTCATGTCTAGGCTATTCCGTATTACTGTACATGGTGTATCTGCCTGTTTTGCTTTTTTTCTTTTTTTAGCTAGTTAACGAACTTTGTCGAAAAATACTCGTTACCAAAGGCATTCGCTTCTTTCGGTAACGAGTATTTTTCTTCTCTTTGTATGGTAAAGGTTCGATTGATTCGCTGTCCAAGCGGCAACTCCCTTATGATTTGTCACTATAGACCACGATTTTTCTGATTTTCGCCAGATTGTGGCTGCTTAGGTTATCTTCATAAACAAGACAAAAAAGCCCATCATACAGAAACTAGCTATACTAGATACTGCAATGATGGGCTTATTTTTTTATGTGAACAGACGTTGGCTTACAACATATCGAACAACGACAACTGATTTTCATCTGGTAGATCTTTTAGAACACCGTTATCCGTCATGTATTCAATCAACGTCTTAGATACTTTCCCGCGATTGGCGAGGTCTTCTTTCGATAAGAAGGGACCATCTTTTCGTGCTTCCACGATTTGTTTCGCTACGTTCAGCCCTAAACTCGGTACTGCTCGGAACGGTGCGATCAATTTTTTCCCATCGATCACGAAATTTTCTGCATCGGATTTATACAGATCGATCATCCCGAATTCATAGCCGCGCTCCAGCATTTCATTGGCTAATTCCAGAACTGTCAACAGATTTTTTTCTTTCGTTGACGCATCCATTCCTTTGTCATTGATTTCTTGCATCCGTTCTTTTACGGCATCTTTTCCTTTTGACATAGCAATCAAATCAAAGTCATCCGCCCGGACAGAGAAATAAGCACAGTAATAGAGAATTGGGAAGTACACTTTAAAGTAAGCCACCCGCAACGCCATCAAAACATACGCCGCCGCATGGGCTTTCGGGAACATGTACTTGATCTTCGAACAAGAATCGATATACCATTCAGGGACATTGTTCTCCCGCATCGCTTGCAAGTAAGTATCCCGCAAGTCGTCAGGGATCTTGTTCCATTGTCCTTTACGGACCGTCTCCATGATTTTAAAGGCCATCCCGTCATCTAAGCCGGCATGGATCAAGTACACCATGATATCATCCCGACAGCCGATTACTTCCGCTAGGCTGGCATCTCCGCGACGAATCAATTCTTCCGCATTGCCCAACCATACATCGGTACCATGGGAAAGACCAGAGATCTGCAAGAGTTCAGCAAAGGTCGATGGATGGGTTTGATCCAGCATCCCCCGCACAAAACGGGTACCAAATTCTGGGATGCCTAATGTTCCGGTTTTCGAATAGATCTGCTCTTCGGTCACACCTAACACATCCGTGCCGCCAAAAATACGCATCACTTCTGGATCATCGGTAGGGATCGTTTTTGGATCGATGCCTGATAGATCCTGCAGCATCCGAATGACCGTCGGATCATCGTGTCCGAGGATATCCAGCTTCAAGATATTGTCGTGAATCGAATGGAAATCAAAGTGGGTCGTTTTCCACTCCGCATTTTGATCATCCGCTGGGTATTGGATTGGGGTGAAATCATAGACATCCATATAGTCTGGAATAACGATGATCCCCCCCGGATGCTGACCAGTCGTCCGTTTGACGCCAGTGGCGCCTTTTGCCAGGCGATCGACTTCGGCTGCTCGATAATGAAGATTATGATCGCGCTCAAAGCCTTTTACGAAACCAAAGGCTGTTTTATCGGCTACGGTACCGATCGTTCCTGCACGATAGACGTATTCTTCACCGAAGAGTACTTTCGTATAGTTATGGGCTTCTGGCTGATATTCCCCTGAGAAGTTCAAATCGATATCGGGGACTTTGTCGCCATGGAAGCCAAGAAATGTTTCAAAAGGAATATCATGGCCATCTTTGTTCAGACGAGTGCCGCATTTTGGACACTTTTTCTCTGGCATATCATAACCAGAACCATACGAGCCGTCTTCATAAAACTCAGAATACTGGCAATCGGGACAATAATAATGAGGAGCTAATGGATTGACCTCAGTGATCCCGGTCATGGTTGCGACGAAACTAGAACCAACTGATCCCCGTGAGCCTACTAGATAGCCGTCTTCATTGCTTTTATGAACTAGTTTTTGTGAGATCAAATAGATCACGGAAAACCCATTCCCAATAATCGAATCAAGCTCTTTTTTCAAACGTTTTTCCACAATTTCTGGTAATGGATCACCGTATAGCTCTTTGGCACGGTTGTAACTCAAGTCGGTGATCTCTTGTTCAGATCCGGGAATCTTTGGTGTATACAGATCATCTTTTACCGGAATGACTTTTTCACAGAGATCAGCGATTTTATTCGGGTTCGTCACTACAATTTCTTTCGCTACTTCTGGACCTAAAAACTGAAAAGCGGTCAGCATCTCATCCGTAGTACGGAAGTGCACATCTGGTAGGCTATGACGATTCAACGGATTGGCGCCTCCCATGGAATTGATCAAGACCTTGCGATAAATGGCGTCTTCTTCGTTCAGGTAATGGGCATTCCCAGTAGCCACAACGATTTTCCCTAACTCTTCCCCCATTTTTACCAGATTCCGAATGATGTCTTCTAGGTCTTTTTCACTTTTCACGAGTTCTGTTTCCAGAAGATGGGCATAAACTGCTTTGGGCATGACTTCGATGTAGTCATAAAACTTGGCAAGTTCTCGTGCTGCATCGACCCCTTTTTGCATCATTGCGATAAAGACTTCTCCTTTATCACAGGCGGTTCCGACTAACAATCCTTCCCGCAATTTCACCAATTCTGAGCGCGGGATCCGCGGAACTTTATCATGGAAGTACTTCACATTCGACATCGAGATTAGCTTGAATAAATTCTTCAATCCCGCCTGTGTTCGGGCTAAGATCGTGGCATGGAAAGGCCGAGCTGCTTTATAGGAGTTCTCCCCCCCCACGTGTCGGTTCAAATCTTCGTGCAGTAGCATGTCATGTTTTTCCATCGCTTCTTTGACAAAGATCCACGCTAAATGACCGGTTGCCTCGGCATCGTAGATCGCTCGGTGATGTTGCTCCAAACTAACGCCGAATTTTTTGGAAAGGACACCTAAACCGAATCGCTTAAACTCTGGATACAAATAACGAGCGAGTTCCAATGTATCAATGACGGGATTTTCCGCTTCTGGAATACCGTATTTTCGATAACTGGTATTTAAGAAGCCCATATCAAATGACGCATTGTGGGCAACTAAAATGGCTCCTTCAGAAAACTCACGGAACAAACGTAAGACTTCTTCTTCTGATTTTGATCCGCGAACCATTTCATCGGTGATTCCCGTCAGTTCTACGGTCGTTCGCGATAACGGATGACCTGGATCGATAAATTCATCAAAGGATGCCTCCACGTTGCCTTTATGCATCCGCACAGCAGCCAACTCAATGATGGTGTCGTATACTGCAGACAACCCAGTGGTCTCCACGTCAAACACGATATAAGTAGCATCGGTCAGTGGAACAGGCTGAGGATTGTAGGCAACCGCTACGCCGTCATCCACGATATTGGCTTCCACACCGTAAAGAATTTTAACACCAGCCTTTTCTCCTGCATGATGGGCATCAGGGAACCCTTGCGCTCCACCATGATCGGTGATCGCAATCGCCTTATGGCCCCATTTGCCTGCTTGAGCGACAAAATCCGCCACGTTGTTGGTGGCATCCATCGTACTCATATTGGAATGCAGGTGGAGTTCGACCCGTTTTTCTCCTTCAGGTGCATAGTCTTTGCGAGCTTCGTGTTTAACTTCCAGCAAATCTTGCGCATTCATAACAAGATCTCGCATGAAGGTATCTTCTTGGACGCTACCGCGTACTTTGACCCAACTACCTTTGGCGATGGCATCAAAGACTTGTTCATCTTTTTCATTGTTGGAGAATTTTTTCACACTAAACGATGACGTATAGTCGGTGATTTTTAAGATCAAAATCTTCCGTTTTGAACGCAATTCCCGGACTTCTTTATCAAAGACATACCCTTGGATCGTAACTCGGCGTTCTTCCTCGATGATATTGATCATCGGTGTCACAGGTTCATCGGCAGGAATATTACGTCCCAAGGCGATTGGTCCGTCAAATTCGACTGTTTTGACTTCTTTTTTGCGTTGCTCGTGAGCCATTAAGTTCTCAGCAGCTTGTTGTTGGAACGCTGCTGTTTGCTCTTCCTTGCGTGCTTCAAGTTCTTTTAAGGCCGCCTCCGCTTGCTCTTGGTCTAGCTGCGGCAAGATCCGAAATTTTTGAAAGCCGAAGGTACTATAATTTTCCTCAATGATCGGCAAGTACTGCTGCTGCAAAATCGTGATGACCGCATCATTGTTGACTGGCAAAATCACTTTGTTCTCTTGCAGCACAGGCATTTGGTTTTTGATCACTTGATGAACCAGTGGTCGATCACAATTTTGATTGGCTAACGCTAATGGCCAATATTCTTGAATGAATTGCTCATCAAAGGAACCATCTTGAGCTTCAATGATGATACGAACTTCCGCAATCTCTTTAAACGCCAATTCAATATGTTGTTTAAAGGACTGATACACCATCACCGGTAATAAACGTTCAAATTGGAAATAAAACGTCCACGCTTTTGATTGTCGATGCACGGTCACTTGTTTGATTTGGGCAGTCTGCATCAACGGATGCTGCCGAAGATTTGGGGCAGCTGCAATTTGGTCTAATAATATCTCAAAGGTCTCTCTTTCTTTTGACAATTGAAGATCCTCCTTTTCTCAGTACTCACTAGTATACCTCTTTTTGCCCTCATTTTCATTAAAAAATCGAGAAAGGATTTCCTCTCTCGATCTGCTATTCATTCTTGTTCGTTCCTGTTTATTCCTGATTGGCTAACAAAATCGTCAGGGTCGAAGCGACTTCTTCTTTTCTCACTTCAACGGTCGCACCAGTATGCTTGATTTTGATCTCTACGATGCCTTCTACGGCTTTTTTACCGATAGTCAAGCGAATCGGACAGCCAATCAAATCGGCATCTGCAAATTTGACCCCTGCACGTTCATTGCGGTCATCTACCAGCACTTGATAGCCGACTTGGTTCATCATTTCTTCTACTTCTTCACTTAAGGCATTTTGATAGCTATCTTCAATCGACGTTTGAATGATATGCACATCAAATGGGGCAATTTCTTGGGGCCAATCGATCCCAAACTCATTGCCGTATTGTTCGACGATCGTTGAAAGCAGCCGAGAAACCCCCAGCCCATAACAGCCCATGATGATTGGTTGCTCATCGCCGTTTTCATCGACAACCGTCGCTTCTTGCGCCTCACTGTACTTGGTTCCTAACTTGAAGATATGCCCAACTTCGATTCCTCGCGTAAAGGTTAAGGTTCCTTTTCCATCTGGGGAAGGATCACCTTCTTGAACCAAGCGAAAATCGGCAAAGGCTAATGGTTGAAAATCACGCCCCACATTCGCATTGAGATAATAGCTTTGTTTTTCTGCCGCTGGAACGATCAGATTCGCCATATCTTGGACATGCTGATCGGCGTACAACTGGATCGAATCAGCAAGCGAAATGGGACTGCGCAGCTGCGTCTCACTCGTCAGATAAGACTCCGCTTCCTCGGCAGTCAGCACCTTCACGTGATCAGCGGCTAAGTAATGCTTGACCTTTGTTTCATTGAGGCTGTGATCGCCACGTAATAACACCATAATGACTTGCTCGTCAACGAGTAATAAAGATACTTGAACGATTTTTTGCAAGTCTGTTTCGTATGCCTGCGCCAACTCCTCTAACGTTAAAGGCTCATCCTGAACGACTTTTTGTAATTCTAAATAGGTCTCGTGAGATTTTTTGGCGATGTATTGACTGGTTGCTAATTTCCAATTGGCGACATAATCGCTTTCAGTCGAGTAGCAGATCAGCTCTTCACCGATCCCTGACAATGCCAAAAATTCTTTCGAATCTCTGCCACCCATCAAACCATTGTCACCAACCACTGCCCGATACTCGATCCCACAGCGTTTCAATATGGCATGATAAGCCATTTCGTAACGATTATAGGTTTGATCTAAGCTAGCTTCATCGGCATGAAAGGAATAGCCATCTTGCATGATAAATTCGCGGCTGCGGATCAATCCAAAGCGTGGCCGCTGTTCGTCCCGATATTTCGTTTGGATCTGATACAAGCTCAATGGCAGCCGTTTATAAGACGTGATCTCGTTTTTGATCAATGTCGTAAACGGCTCTTCATGAGTAGGTCCTAAAACGATCTCTCGTTCGTTTCGATCGGTTAATCGATACAAGGACTCACCATACAATGAGGCACGTCCTGACTCCTTCCATGGCTCATATGGAAGCAAAGAAGGCATCGCCATCTCTACGGCATCGATTTGTGCCAATTCTTCACGGATGACCCGCTTGATCTTTTCTAACACCCTTTGTGCTAGCGGCAAGTAAACATAAATGCCTGCCGCCACTTGTCGAATATACCCTGCCCTAACTAACAGTTGATGACTTAACGTCTCCGCATCGCTGGGGGTTTCCCGCAATGTCGGAATCAAACATTTTGACTGTTTCATTTTTTTCTCCTTTGCTACAAAAAATCATGTTCACCCGATCAACAATTGATTTGCTTGTGCGTATTATTTTAAAAGAAGAAACGTTGGATATCATTCCAGGTAACGAGAACCATCAGCAGCATCAAAAACCCAAACCCAATCAGGGTAATGATGCCTTCTTTTTCTTGGCTGATTGGCTTACCTCGCACACCTTCTAAAATATTTAAAACCAGCTTCCCGCCATCCAATCCAGGAATCGGCAATAAATTAAAGATCCCCAAGTTGATGGAAATCATCGCCATCATCGCGATCACCGTTGTTACCCCTTGCGATGCAGCTTGAGAAGACAGTTGGAAAATCGCTACCGGTCCACCCAATTTATTGATATCTGGTTGGGCAATCAAGTTGCCGACTGCTCTAAAAATCACCAGTGAATTGTCAATGGTCGTTTGCAAGCCGCCCAGTAAGATATCTCCGATCCCAGTTTTTAAGGAAGCGGTGATCCCTAAGAAACCAATCGTGGTCTCCCCTGATTCTTGACTCGCAGGAGTTGCCGTCAAATCAAGTGTTTCTGATCCTCGTTTGACTGCTAGAGCAATCTGAGTATCTGGGTACTTTTGGATCTCAGTCGTTAATTCTGACCAGTTAGAAACATCGACACCTTCGACAGCTAAGATTTCATCGCCATTTTGCAGCCCTGCTTCAGCTGCCGGTGTTCCTGCTTCGATTCCTGTCACGATGGTTGCATCTTGATTCGCAACACCACCTTGTGCAAACACCAACCCAGTGAATAAGACCAAGGATAAAATAAAGTTGTTCATCGGTCCAGCAAAATTCGTCAGCATTCGCTGCCAAAGCTTTGCGGACTGGAATTGAACGTCTTTAGGTGCGATCCGAACTTCAACGCCATCTTCATGGATGATCGTTGCATCATGATCCACAGCGTACGTCATCGCTTCTTGTTCATTGCCATTGATAAACCCTGTGATCGTCAACTTCTCCTCCAAGTCAAAGTCGGTCACTTCCATAGGGATCGCTTGCGGCAATTGGATCTTTTTGCTCGTATTGATTTTGATAACTTTGCCAGTTGCATCTTGAACCAAGGAGACTGGCATACCTGGTGTTAATTCTGTTTCATCTTCACCCCAGCCCGCCATTTGGACATACCCGCCTAATGGCAGCATCCGAATCGTGTAGGTCGTCCCATCTTTCGCTTGATGCGCGAACAATTTAGGCCCCATACCGATGGCAAACTCTCTTACTAAAATACCTGCCCGTTTTGCAAAGAAGTAGTGTCCAAACTCGTGAATCACTACCACTACGGAAAAGATAATGATAAATACAAGTATCGTTTTCATGCTCGTTCCTCTCTTTCACAGCATCCCTCTCATTCAGGGCAGCCTTTCCTTATTTTATCACACCGATTCCCGTTGAGGAACTCACATTCCCGTTGTAACAAGAATTTAAAAAAAGAAGCGCAAGCCAAGCCTGCACTTCTAAATAATTTCTAAAAAACACCGAATAAATACATGATTGGAAACACAAACAGCATGCTATCGAAGCGATCCAAGATCCCGCCATGTCCTGGCAAAAGATTGCCTGAATCCTTCACGCCATAATGACGTTTGATTGCCGATTCCACTAAATCCCCGAATTGACCAGCGATCGAAAAGAGGACCGTCAATAAGATCATGATGGCACTACCATGTCCAAAATAATCTTTCCCTGGAAATGCTAGCAGATACAGTCCGGCTACGACCACCGCAGCAGCAATCCCGCCTAGGGCCCCTTCGATCGTTTTATTAGGGGAAATCTCTGGCCATAATTTTCGTTGTCCGTAACGCCGTCCCACCATGTAAGCCCCAATATCCGTTGCCCACACGATAAACAGACCGAAAACTAAAACGACTAAGCCATCTGTTGCTGAACGTGCCGTCAAGAAACGTTCAAACCCGACACCCGTATATAAGCTGACGATCACTGGAAAACCAGCTTCATCGATAGTATACGTATTTTTAGAAATAACCGCGATCCCTAGTAATAAAAGGACGATTACATAATACAAGGCACTTTTATCTGTGCCCTCTGGCAAAAAGAAAAACCAGCGTTCTTGAGGTAAAACTAAAATCACCGCACCGATGATTGAAAGAATTCCTTCAAAACTGAAAACAGCTAGTACTTTCATCCGAAATAATTCATAAACACCAATCCCTGCCATCGCTGCTGCCAGCAATTCGACGGCAATGCCGCCAACGTAAATAATTGGCAGGAAAAAGGCTAATGCGACGACCGCAGTGATTACACGTTGTCTCACTCTTCTTCCTCCTTCGTTTTCAAACCGCCAAAACGCCGGTTTCGTTGTTGAAAGCTCCCGATCGCATCTTCTAGTAAAGCAGCATCGAAATCAGGCCAGAGCGCTTTCGTAAAGAATAATTCGCTGTAAGCAATCTGCCATAACAAGAAGTTGCTGATACGTTCTTCGCCACTCGTGCGAATCACCAATTCAGGATCACGTAACGCGTTTGGCAAAAAACCAGTCATCAAATGTGTCGCCAGCATGTCTTCCGTGAGCTTGGGCAGGGCTTCCTCCGAAGCTGCAAGCTCTTCATAAAGGGCTTGTACCGCAGTCAAAATTTCTGCGCGGCTGCCGTAATTTAAAGCAAAATTCAAGATCATCCCAGTATTATCTTTGGTTTGGTCAATCGCTCGCTTGACCGCTTCTTGTGTATGCGCGGGTAAAGATTCCGTGAACCCCATCACTTTGACTTGAACATTTTCTTTGATCAGCTCAGGAACAAACGTGTCGAAAAAGTCGACGGGCAGTTGCATCAAAAAGTCCACTTCTTCGTTTGGCCGTTTCCAATTCTCTGTTGAAAACGCATAAAGAGTCAATACTTTCACACCAAGGTGTGAAGCATGTTTCGTGATCTTTTTTACCGTCTCCATGCCTTCTTTGTGACCAGCTACTCTTGGCAAGCGCCGGTTTTGCGCCCATCTGCCATTGCCATCCATAATGATCGCGATGTGTTGGGGAATCGGCAGTGATGGATCAAATTCATGTTCAGCCGCTTCTTTGATATATTTGTCTTTTTGTGGAAAAAAACGCAGCATCGTATTCGCTCCTCTTCCAATTCTTGAAATTCATCTTTTACATTATAACAATAATCAGATTTCTTGCCTATGAAAACCAAGAAAAGATTTCCATATTAAGAAAAAACAAAAAAACAGTCGTGATATTCAAGTACATACGGCACTTTCGACCATAAAAAAAGAGCCGCTGAAGCGACTCTTCGTCATTCCTTTTAAACCTCAAGTAGCTCTTGCTCTTTTTCAGCTGCGATCGCATCGATTTCTTTGATGCTGTTATCTGTAGCAGTTTGCACTTCTTTTTCAGATTCACGCAAATCATCTTCTGTAATATCGCCAGCTTTTTCTTGTTTCTTGTAAGCTTCCATCGCATCACGGCGAATGTTACGGACCGCGATTTTCGCATTTTCAGCTTCTTTTTTCACGTCTTTGGCTAATTCTTTACGACGTTCTTCCGTTAATTGAGGAATCACCAAACGAATGACTGTTCCGTCATTGGCAGGCGTGATACCAATATCACTTTGCATGATAGCTTTTTCTACTTCTTGGATCATTGTTTTGTCAAAAGGTGTGATCATCAAAATTCTTGCTTCTGGAATCGTAATTGAAGCCATTTGGTTCAAGGGTGTTGGTACACCATAGTAAGTAACCATTACGCGGTCTAAGATGCTCGCGTTCGCGCGGCCAGCACGGATTTGTCCTAATTCCCGCTGCAAGTTTTCTGCTGCTTTTTTCATTTTGTCTTTTGCTTCTGTTAAAATTTTGTCAGCCATGTTATTTCCCCCTTACTGTCGTTCCAATATGTTCACCTAAAATGGCGCGGCGAATGTTTCCATGCTCATTCAAGTTGAATACGACTAATGGAATATCGTTGTCCATACTTAATGAACTTGCGGTTGAATCCATTACTTGCAATCCTTTAGAAATGACTTCTAAATGGGTCAATTCTTCAAATTTCACAGCACTTTGGTCCGTTTTAGGATCTGCTGAGTAGACGCCATCAACATTGTTTTTCGCCATCAAAATGACATCAGCGTTGATTTCAGCTGCCCGTAAGGCTGCGGTCGTATCAGTTGAGAAATAAGGGTTTCCGGTTCCGCCTGCAAAAATGACGACCCGCCCTTTTTCTAAGTGACGTTCTGCTCTGCGACGAATATAAGGCTCTGCGATTTGACGCATTTCGATCGAAGTTTGGACACGCGTTGGTACACCAGCATTTTCTAGCGTGTCTTGTAATGCTAAAGCATTCATCACAGTCGCTAACATGCCCATGTAATCAGCTTGTGCTCTTTCCATCCCCATTTGCGCGCCGATTTGTCCACGCCAAATGTTTCCGCCGCCGACCACGATCGCCATCTGTACGCCTAATTCGTGGACTTCCTTGATCTCTTTAACGATCTCTTGGATCGTCGGTGGTTTGATCCCAAAGCCTTCGTCACCCGCTAATGCTTCACCACTTAATTTTAATACAACACGTTGATATTTTGGTTTGCCCATCATGATTCCTCCGTACATTCTCCAATACTATTGTAGCATATTGGTGCTCTTTCGTTGAAAATTATCTACACTATTTCTTCAAAAACCGTTTTTGCTTAAAAAAAGGGAGCGCACTTCCATGCGTTCCCATCTGTTCGAGGAACAGAATTATTTTTTCACTTGGCTCATTACTTCTTCAACGAAGTTGTCTTCGCGTTTTTCGATACCTTCGCCGACTTCAAAGCGGACAAAAGATTTCACAGTTGCGCCTTTTGATGCAACATATTTTTCAACTGTCATATCTGGATCTTTAACGAATGGTTGGTCAACCAAAGCGATTTCTGCTTTAAATTTCTTCAAGCGTCCTTCAACCATTTTTTCAACGATGTTCGCTGGTTTGCCTTCGTTTAATGCTTGTTCTGTCAAGACTTGTTTTTCATGATCCAATTCTTCTTGAGAGATTTGTGCTTCGTTCACGTAGCGAGGGTTGATCGCTGCAACGTGCATTGCAACATCTTTCGCAACTGATTCGTCAGTTGTTCCTTCAAGAACAGTCAATACAGCAATACGTCCGCCCATGTGTAGGTAACCGCCGAAAGCAGCATTGTCATCTTTTTCAACAACTTCAAAACGACGGAAGCTGATTTTTTCTCCGATTACTTGTGTTGCTTCGATCAACGCAGCATCCATTGTGCCTTTAGAAGTTTCTAATTTTAAAGCAGCATCCATATCAGCTGGTTTGTTTGCTGCGATTACTTCAGCGATTTCTTTTACTAAGTCTTGGAACATTTCGTTTTTAGAAACGAAGTCAGTTTCTGAGTTCACTTCAACGATTGCTGCTGTGTTGCCGTTGATCGCTACAGATGCTAAACCTTCAGCAGCAATACGGTCGTTTTTCTTCGCAGCTTTTGCCATACCTTTTTCACGTAACAAGTCTACGGCTTTTTCGATGTCGCCTTCTACTTCAACTAATGCACGTTTTGCGTCCATCATTCCTACACCAGTCATATCGCGTAATTCTTTTACTAATTTAGCTGTTACTTCTGCCATTTTTTTTTCCTCCTAAATGTTTTTAAACAAGATTGCTTGTCTTTAAAAAAAGCTGTTTCAAAGGAGAGTGAGGCTTGGCGCCTAGCCTTTGAAACAGCTTCATCATTTATTATTCAGCTGATGCGTTGTCGCCTTCGACAACATCAACGATTTCTTCGATTGAAGTTGCGTTTTCTGTTGATTCAGCAGCAAAATCTTCTTCTGCTACTTGGTCTTCGCCTTGGTTACCTTCGATGAAAGCATCTGCCATTTTCGCTGTGATCAATTTAACGGCACGAATAGCGTCATCATTTGATGGGATAACAACATCGATTTCGTCTGGATCACAGTTTGTATCGACCATCGCTACGATCGGGATATTTAATTTGCGTGCTTCTTGGATCGCGATACGTTCTTTACGTGGGTCAACAACGTACATTACATCTGGAATTCTTGGCATATCAGCGATACCGCCTAAGAATTTTTCAAGACGTTCGCGCTCTTTGTTCAAGCCAACGACTTCTTTTTTAGGAAGAACAGCAAATGTGCCATCTTCTTCCATTTTGTTGATTTGTTTCAAACGAGCAACACGTTTTTGGATTGTTTCCCAGTTTGTCAAAGTTCCACCTAACCAACGATGGTTAACATAGTATTGACCTGAACGGATTGCTTCTTCTTTGATTGCTTCTTGTGCTTGTTTTTTAGTACCTACGAACAATGCAACGCCGCCTTCTTCAGCAACATTTTTCATGTAGTCGTAAGCTGCGTCTACTAATTTCACTGTTTTTTGCAAATCAATGATGTAGATGCCGTTTCTTTCTGTGAAGATATATTTCTTCATTTTTGGGTTCCAGCGACGAGTTTGGTGACCAAAGTGTACGCCGGCTTCTAGTAATTGTTTCATTGAGATTACTGCCATGTTGTGTTTCCTCCAATTTGGTTTTTTTGTTTTCCTCTCTTGCTCTTTTACTCCTTGAAGAACTGAATCGATCAGCACCGCTTCGCAGATGGAACAAGATGTGGGATTGACGTGAAAAACTCACGCCTTAAACAGTATACAGTAGCTAGAAAAGAAATGCAACTGATTCAAATGAAAAACTACGATTCGTGGTCCAGCTTTTTTTTAACGTTCTAATTCTTTTCTTATTATATCTAGGTTTTTTCGGCTTTATCTGCTATGATAAGGCTGACTTAATCAATCATGCTTAAAGGAGTTTACCTATGCGAAAAGCTGATCGCCATTTACTTATTAGACAAATCATTACTGAACATACTGTACGCACGCAAGAAGAATTATTGCAGCAATTGGAAGCCCAAGGCGTCTCCGCCACGCAAGCGACCATCTCTCGCGATATTCGTGATTTGAAAATCGTGAAAGTGCCCGATGAAACTGGTCAGACGAAGTTTGTCATTTTTCAAGGAATGCAATCGTCAGAAGATGAAAAAGAAGAAGAGCAGCGTTTGATACAAATGATCGAAGACGTTGTCACTAAAGTAGATCGTGTGCAATTTATGACGTTGATCCATACCGTTGCGGACAATGCGCCTTTGCTTTCGGCTGCGATCGATGAAGTGACTATGCCAGAAAAAGTTTGCTCGTTGGCGGGCTTTGATACAGTAGCGGTGATTTCCCGCAGCGACGAAGATGCCGAAACTTTTTATCAATTTATCAGAAACCACGCGGTCTTATAAGACACCGAACATGACCTATCTGTATTTTTACTACAAAAAAGCTGTGTCCTTGTCGAAACAAGGACACAGCTTTTTTTGTTACATTTTGTCGGGTGCATGTAAACCAAGCAACCGTAAATCTTCTTTTAATAAGGTCGTTACTGCATAAACTAGAGCCAGACGTGCGTCTTTTTCCGCATCTTCAGCCAAGATTTTCACATTGGCGTAATACTTATTAAAGGCCTGTGCCAATTTGATGGCATGTTTAGCAATGACGGATGGTTCATATTTTTCTGCTGCTTGCAGCACGGTTTCTGGGTAGCGCTGAATCAATTTGATGACTTCCCAGCTCTCAGTATCTGCCAATGACAAACTGCTGACAGCAGCAGGATCAAAGTCGGCTTTTTCAAGAATGCTCATGGCACGGGCATGAGAATATTGCACATAGGGTCCGGTCTCTCCTTCAAAACGGACAACTTCTTCTAGCGTAAAGTCGAAATTATTCAAACGGTCATTTTTCAAGTCGTGGAAAACGACTGCCCCGACACCGACTTGTTTTGCAACTTCTTCTTTGTTTTCAAGCGTTGGGTTCTTTTCAGTGATTTGTTCTTTCGCTGAATCGATCGCTTCATTCAATACTTCTTCTAAAAGAACGATCTTCCCTTTTCTCGTAGATAATTTTTTCCCATCTTTGGTGATCAATCCAAATGGTACGTGGGTCATATCATCTGCCCACTCAAAGCCCATTTCCTTCAAAACAGCTTTTAATTGCTTGAAGTGATAACTTTGCTCATTTCCTACCACGTACAATGATTTAGCAAAATTGTAGGTCCGTTTGCGGTACAATGCAGCAGCCATGTCCCGGGTGATGTAAAGGGTCGCACCATCGGATTTGCGGATCAAGGCTGGATTTAAGTCATACGCAGCCAAATCAACGATTTCTGCCCCTTGGTCTTCTTTCAGCAAGTGTTTTTCCTCTAATAATTCCACGACTTCTGTCATTTTATCATTATAGAAAGCTTCGCCATTCAATGAATCAAAGGAAACTTCCAACATATCATAGATTTTATTGAATTCTTTTAATGATTCATCACGGAACCATTGCCATAAATCCATTGCTTCTTGGTCACCATCTTCTAGTTTCTTGAACCAAGCTCTCGCATCATCTTCTAATTGTTTATCTGTCTCGGCAGCTTCATGAAAATCAACATACAAACGCAACAGTTCGTTGATTGGTTCCGCTTTGACCGCTTCTTCTGACCCCCATTTTTTATAGGCCACGATCAATTTCCCAAATTGTGTGCCCCAGTCGCCTAAATGGTTGATGCGAATTGGCTGGTAACCGATTTTTTCTAAAATAAAGCCGATCGAGTTACCGATCACAGTGGAACGCAAATGCCCCATTGAGATGGGTTTGGCAATATTGGGTGAAGACATATCGATGGGTACTGCTTGCTGATTGCCGATGGTTTGATCGCCAAAATGATTTTTTTCTTTGAGAACCATCTCTAAGACGTGGGCAGAGATTGCTTTTTTATCCATAAAGAAGTTTAAATATGGACCGACCACTTCAATTTTTTCAAAAGACGCTTGATCGATTTTTTCTGCTAAGTCTGCGGCAATTTGCTGCGGCGCTTTCCGATAGACTTTTGCTAGCGAGAAGGCTGGGAATGCCACATCCCCATGGTCGGCTGACTTTGGATTTTCCAGTAATTGCTGAACTTGTTCGATCGATAGATCTTCTTTTACTACTTGATGGATCGCTTGTGCGACGATTTCTTTGTTATTCATAGTATCCCTCCTATAATGACTGAACCCATTTTTTGATGAAACGTTGTTTGAAGCAAGCAAACAGTTGTATGTTTTTCATGCAAGAAATGATTGATAAAAACAAAAAAGCCTCTAGCGCATAACATGCACTAGAGACGAGATTTCCCGCGGTACCACTCTGATTGTCCTTTTCGGACCTACTTTTTTCTGATAACGGCAGAATTCCGTTTGCTTGGCAAATTCTCACAAGTGCGTTTCACAATCTGATCAATTCGGCTTCCACCACCCCGAACTCGCTAACTGATACTCGAATCGCTACTTCTCTTGTTTCATCAAATCAAGGCTATTTACTTCCCAGAAAGTATAGCAAAGAAATGTTTGTTTGGCTAGCGAGATTTTGGCATTTTCAAAAAAATTATTTTATACTTTAGGAATAAATAGATCTCCAGCAGTCACTGCCATGATCGCTTTGATTGAGTGCAAACGATTTTCGGCTTGATCAAATTGACGGGCATACTTGCTACGAAAGACCTCATCAGTGACTTCCATCTCAGAAATTCCATACGCCTGCGCTGCTTTTTTGCCATACGTGGTCTGATCATCATGAAATGCTGGCAAACAATGCATAAAAATCACTTGATCGTTTTGTGTTTTTTTCATCAACGATTGGTTGACTTGATACGGCAGCAGCTGTTCAATCCGCTCTTGGAATTTTTCTTCTTCACCCATTGATACCCAAACATCGGTATACACGACATCAGCGCCTAGAACACCTTGATCCACATCATCAGTCACCAAAATCTTTGCGCCCGATTGCTTGGCATAGGCTTGTGCCTGTGCGATGATGGTTGCTTCTGGCTGCAAGACTTTCGGAGTGATGACATGAATATTGACCCCTAAAATCGCACTGGTCACTAATAAAGAATTAGCGACATTGTTGCGCCCATCCCCACAGTATGCGATGGTCAAGCCAGTCAGCTCACCGAAGTTTTCTTGAATGGTTAAAAAGTCAGCGATCATTTGCGTTGGATGCCATTCATCCGTTAAACCATTCCAAACAGGTACGCCTGAATAGTTGGCCAGATCTTCGACAACCTGTTGGCTAAAGCCGCGAAACTCGATCCCGTCAAACATACGGCCGAATACTTTGGCGGTATCTTCAACGGATTCTTTAGACCCCAACTGAATATCATTGGCCCCTAAAAATTCCGGATGTGCCCCCAGATCCACCGCTGCAACCGTAAAGGCTGCTCGCGTCCGTGTCGAATTCTTTTCAAACAAAAGTGCAATATTTTTTCCTTCTAAGTAGCGATGTGGTTGATTGTTGGCCTTCATCCCTTTCAAGTGCTGGGAAAAATCAATCAAATATTGTAGTTCTTCTTTTGTAAAATCCTTTTCTGCTAAAAAACTGCGTCCTTTAAAAACCGATGTCATTGCATACCCGCCCTTCAATTAACCAATAATTATACATGATAATATCAAATTATGAAATAAAATACAACAAAATCTTCTATTTGCTCATAAAGAAACCAAAAAAAAACACCTAAGAACGGATCTTAGGTGCAATCATCTTAAGAAATCGTATGGGCAAAGCTGACACTTGGATCAGCATTCAATGAAAGATCTGCTAAGCGCTGCTTTTTCAACGCAACATGGGCATAAGCTCCAATCATGGCCGCATTATCTCCGCAAAGACGCAACGGTGGAATCAACAATTCCACTTCCGGCAATTCCTGCATCGCTTTTTGTAAAACGTCACGCAAGCCTTGATTCGCCGCGACTCCCCCAGCAACGATCAGCTGGTTTACAGGATAAGCTTGGCATGCCCGCAACGTTTTGTGAACCAATACTTCGACAACGCTGGCTTGGAAACTAGCTGCTAGATTTTCTACTGACAAAGCTTCCTCTCTTTGCTGTGCATTATGCACAAAATTGATAAAGGAACTCTTTAAGCCGCTGAAACTAAAATCAAAATTATCTTCTTGTATCATTGCTCGAGGAAAGTGATACGTATCACTGCCTAGATGCGCAAGGCGATCAATTTCTTTCCCACTAGGATAAGGCAAACCTAGAACACGACCGACTTTGTCATAGGCTTCACCAGCGGCATCATCTCTCGTTTCACCGATGATCTCAAAAGAGCCATCTTCTGCCATATACACCAATTCGGTGTGGCCACCACTGACCAATAACGCCATTAAAGGAAAAACCAATGGCTTCACTAGGCGAGCTGCATAAATATGTCCTGCCATGTGATTGACCGGAATCAGCGGTAAGCTGTGGGCCCACGCAAAGGCTTTTGCTGCAGAAAGCCCAATCAACAGTGCCCCAACCAACCCTGGACCATAGGTAACAGCAACAGCTGACAACTCTTCAGGTTGGGTGTCGGCCTGTGTCAATGCTTCTTCGATACATAAAGTAATCTGTTCGACATGGTGACGACTAGCGACTTCTGGTACGACACCGCCGAAGCGCTGGTGGCTCTTGATCTGCGAAGCAACAATGTTACTTAAAATGGTGTCGCCGTTTTTAATCACTGCCACACTGGTTTCATCACAACTGCTTTCAATGGCTAAAATCAATTCATTCATTTGATTTTTGTCCGCCTACTTTCTTTTCCATAATCAACGCATCCTCTTCTGGATGACTGTAATATTTTTTTCTACGACCGATGACTGTATAGCCCATACGTAAATAAAGAGCTTGTGCTTGCAAATTCGACACACGCACTTCAAGATAGATGCGCCGACCATCGGTTTGTTCCACGAGCGATTCCATTTGCTTCAACAATTCTTTCGCCAAACCACGACCTTGATACGCTGGTAAAACCGCTACATTAAACAACTCTGCTTCATCCAGCACTTGCTGAAAACAGAGAAACCCCATTAGCTCTTGATTGGTTTTTCCATAACGGAACAAATAGCGACTGTTGCTGTTTTGCAGATCTTGTTGAAATTGCTGCACATTCCAAGGCGAGCCAAAGGGATAGCTCTGATCTGCCAATGACCAGAGCATTTGCGGTGTCGGGATCGTTTGATCTGCTTGTTCGTTAGTCATTTAAAAATTTCACCATATCCAATGCGTCTTCATTGCCTTCGGTGTAGTACGCCGTTTTGATCGCCTGTGAAACAAACCCGAGGGTCCGATACAAACGTTGCGCATCACGATTGCCCAGGCGAACTTCTAATGTCAAACGGTCGCATTTGTTTTTCCGTGCATAACGTTCGATTTCTCCTAGCAAGAAAGAACCGATCCCTTTTCCTTGATAATCAGGAATGATCGCGATATTGGTGATATGGGCATCAGCGCCTAAAATCCGCACCCCGATAAACCCAATCATCCGCTCATTATGCAAGATGCCCAAATAAAGATGTTTGACCCGTGAATAAAGTTCTGACAAAAAGGCGCTCTTGTTCCAAGGCAGTTCCCCCGCATACACGAGACGCTCCACCTGCAGCAGCTCTTTAATGTCATCTCCGACTAATTCACGAACAACGTACATTTCCCCTCGTATCTCTTTTTTACGCTCTGGGTATTGAATCTGACGGAAAAGGGCCAGCTTTCCCGTCATCGTTTTAAATTTTTTCAACATAGGCATCCACTCCCGGTTCATGCGAGGCTAACCATTTTTCTTCGGCTTCAACTAATTTTAAATAGTCTGGTACAAAATCATGGATCGAAGCGACCGGCGCTTCTTCTTTCGCAATAGCAGCTAAAACAACGCCATTCGGGTAATTCCATAACGATACTTGATTGATATGGGCTGTCGGCAGTTCCGCCTCGATCATGTCTTTAAATTTGATGGTATCGGCGCCGACAAATAGCACTTCTTGACCATCGACTGCTTTTAACTGGGTCAATAATTCAGACAGTGAGATATGCTGGTCTTTGATCCTTGTTTCTAAGGTCCCATTATGCCATTGGTAGGCACCTGCGTAGACATTTTGACGGCGAGCGTCAAACAACGGCACGATCACTTGCGATACGCCCACACAATTGGCAGCGACTGCTTTCAAACTAGAAACACCAATCAGCGGGATGTTCAATGTTTGCGCCAGCGTTTTTGCTGTTGTGACGCCGATTCGCAAACCTGTATACGAACCAGGACCTTTCGCAACAACGATTTGCTCCAGCTCTTTAGGTGCCATCCCCACCGCTTGCATCAATCCATCAATGGCAGGCATCAATGCTGTGCTGTGGTTTTTGATCGCCATCGTCTGGCTTTGTCCCAACACTTCTTGACCATCGACCACCGCAACCGCCAGTGTCTGGTTTGAGGTATCAATCGCTAATGTTTTCATCTATCTTCTCCCCATTCAAAAAACTCTCTCATATTCTACCATATTCTAATCAAATGCCCAACCAAGTCTCCAAAAAGATGCCTGCGTTTAGAAAAAAAGCAATAGGACAACAATACCCGAACCTTTGAAAAAAGCAAGCACGGCTGCAGCTGCAAACCGACGAGGCTGTTTAAAGGTTCGGGTAAGACGATAGTCATTTTTTGTTATTCCATTAAAACTCAGTTGACGTGTGTAACGACATCCTTCGGTGATTCAACTGGTTGCTAGGAGGATTGGCGCGTGATCAGTTCCGTTGCGATCGTAACTTTGCGAGGAACGGGTGCTGCATTCGTAATGATATCCAGCAAGGTCGTCACTGCCAGCTCCCCCAACCATTCCGTATGAACTTTGATGGTTGACAGCGTCGGAAAGACGTACTTTGCAACACTGACATCGTTGAAGCCGATAATTGCGATCTCCTCAGGAATCTTGATGTTTTTTTCTTGCAAAGCACGCATAGCGCCAATCGCTAAGGCATCACTGGAAGCAAATAAAGCACTTGGCAACTCTTTGTTTTGCTGCAAATACTCTTTCATCGCCTCATAACCGCCCTCTACTGTAAACGGTGCGCTGAGGTGATATTGCGGGTGGTGCAGCTTCAACCGACGGAGCCGTTCCTCAAAAATTCGGCGCCGAGGGTCTTCGATTTCTTGGTGATGATCCTTGGTAAACTCAACGCCTGATAACAAGCCGATCCTTTGGTGGCCTTTTGCAATAAAGTCATCGATCACTAAATCCACCGCTTGTTGAAAGTCCACCACCAGAGAATTGACGCCCTGAGCCAATGCGTCAAAATCGACCATCAACAAATTGGCTTGGCTTTTTTTCAATTGTCGAATCTGGTGATCATCAAATTTCCCTAGTGCAATCGTTCCATCGACTGCGGTATCAGTCAATCCTTCGTAGGGTTCTTTCAGCAAACGAATCCCTAATTCTTCGGTTTTGTTTTCAATCCCGATACGGATCGCTAAATAGTAAAGATCTGCTAATTCTTCCTCGGTATCAAACCATTGGATCAAGCGCATACTACTGGTTTCTGGCTGACTCTTTTTTTTATGTTTTGTGTAATTGAGTGCTTCTGCGGCTTTAAAAATTTTCTCTTTGGTTTCAGAACTGACCGATAATTCTGAATCGTAATTCAGCACCCGTGATACAGTGGCTGGCGAGACGCCAGCCTGTTGTGCAATATCTTTGATCGTTGCCATCTTCCAGCCTCCTTTTTTTGCGGGGAACTTTTTTATAAAGTAGCTATAAAGCGAGCAAAGGCCGCTTGCCCTGTCTGGTCTCGCTTGAAGACGCCTGCATGCGTCAATACTTGTCTAAAGACTTCCCCTAATGCATTACGTAAAATCTGCGACACGTTTTCGGCAGTGCATTCTGGGTGCTGGGCTTTGATCGCATCTGCCCAAGGAATATGGTATGCCGCGATTTGATTGGGCTGATCCAATAGATAAGCAGTCACTTCTTCTAGTTCCGGAGCTAAACGCGGCGGGAGAACTGCCAAGCCCATGACTTCAATCAATCCGATATTTTCTTTTTTGATATGCTGCACTTCTTGATGCGGATGAAAAATGCCGTCAGGATGTTCTTTGGAAACATTATTATCCCGCAAGACTAAGTCCATTTCAAACAGCTCTCCTTGCTTGCGTGCGATCGGTGTCACCGTATGATGAGGCGTTCCATCTTCTGAAAAGGCATTGATCGAAACACTTGGATCTGAGTACTGTTGCCATTGGGCTAACACATATTGGCAAGCGGCGGCTAATTTTTGTTTGTTTTTCGCTTGTAGTCGTATCACCGACATTGGCCACTTCACGATCCCCGCAGCGACATCAGGAAAACCAGTTAAAGAAAAGCGTTGCTCGATCGGCGCTTTTGCCATGGCAAACGTGTGCCGTCCCCCTTGATAATGGTCATGAGACAAGATCGAACCCCCAACGATCGGCAGATCGGCATTGGACCCGACAAAATAATGCGGCATCACTTCAATGATCTGCAACAAGCGAGCGAAGGTTTGCAAATTGATTTTCATAGGACGATGGTCTAAAGAGAGAAAAATCGAATGCTCATTGTAGTAGGCATAGGGTGAATATTGAAAGCCCCATGCTTCATTATCCAAATTCATACGGATGATCCGATGGTTGGTCCGCGCTGGATAATTGACTCGTCCTTGGTAGCCTTCATTTTCCAAACACAACATACATTTCGGATAATCTACAGAAGCAGCAGCTCCTTCTTTCGCTATTTGCTTGGGATCTTTTTCAGGTTTTGATAAATTGATCGTGATCTCGATCTCCCCATATTCGGTATCAACTGGGAACACGATATTTTTTGCGATGGCCCGAGTCTTGATGTAATCATTTTGACGGCACAGCTCAAAGAAATAATCCGTCGCTTCTTTAGGATCATTGGCATAATGCTGCGCAAAAAAAGCATTGACTACTGAAGGCGGTGGCGTCAAAAAGTCCATCAACTGGGCTTCAAAGATTTCTCTTTCTGCGTGAGAATCGCCAATTTGCTGATTGCTTAAAGCGCATGCCACCAGCTCGTCCATCAAATCAATGGAGGAACGATCGACAGAACGAATTTCGCTGGGCTCAAAAACAGCTTCCCCGATCATGGCTAGTACTCGGTTTTGCAAATAAATACGATCCATTTCCATCCAGCCGCCAGCCTTGATTGCTAAAGTGACGAAATCGCTGATTGTTTGGCTGATCGTCATTGGTTATTCCTCCTGCCCTTGATACCCATTTGGATGGCTGACATGCCAATTCCAAGCAGTCTCGATGATTGCTTCGACGTCGGTATAGACTGGTTTCCAGCCTAAAACCTTTCGTGCTTTTTCACTCGATGCCACTAAGGTACTTGGATCACCGGCACGGCGAGACGCCATTCTGGCTGGGATCTCTTTTTTCGTTACATTGCGAGCAGCTTCCACCATTTCTTTCACAGAGTACCCATGATTGCTGCCTAAATTGAAAACATTGCTCTCATTGCCTTTTTCTAAATATTCTAATGCCAACAGGTGAGCAGCGATCAGATCTTCGACATGGACATAATCGCGAACACAAGTACCATCTGGAGTATCGTAATCCTCCCCAAAAATCGCTACCTCTTTACGTTGTCCTAAAGCAGCTTGCAAGATGATCGGTACTAAGTGTGTTTCTGGATCATGGTCTTCACCGATCGAAGCATCCGACTTCGCGCCAGCCACATTGAAATAACGCAATGCGACATACTTCATTCCATAAGCTTCATCGCACCAACGCATCATTTTTTCCATGATCAACTTGCTTTCGCCATATGGATTTTTAGGATTTGTTGGGGTTTCTTCTGTGATTGGACTATGGTCAGGTTCCCCATAAGTTGCTGCTGTAGAGGAAAAGACGATATGTTTCACTTGATGTTCCTTCATCACTTCTAAGAGGACCTGCATCCCATACACATTATTGTTGAAATACTTCAATGGTTTTTCCACAGATTCTCCCACCAAAGAGCTGGCAGCAAAGTGAATCACGCCATCGATCGTTTCTTTTTCAAATACCGATTGTAAAAATGCTTTGTCGCGAATATCTCCTTCATAAAAGGTTGCTGCTGGATGGATCGCTTGGCGATGTCCTGTCAGCAAATTGTCAACGACAACGACTTGTTTTCCTTGTTCGATCAATTGATCGACTGCATGAGAACCGATATAGCCGGCTCCTCCTAATACTAAAATCGCCATATTTTCAGCCTTCTTTCTTCATTCCTTCATCGTTTCTTATTCTACAGTTTTCGTGCACCATCATCAATACTTGCTTGATAAATGTCGGTTGCGTAGCCGATTTCTGCTAAATAGGCTGCTTTGACTGACGCTTCGAAATCAGCCCATTCACTTGCTTTGACCAATGCGATCCCGCAACCGCCAAAGCCCGCACCCGTCATCCGCGCACCTAGAACAGCAGGGTGCGCTTGAGCGGCTGCGACTAGTGTATCTAGTTCATGCCCTGTCACTTCATAATCATCTCGCAATGAAGCATGGGAGGCATTTAATAACTGGCCGAATTCTTCAAGATCACCAGCAGTCAAAGCAGCTTTTGCTTTCAATGTCCGTTGGTTTTCCGTCACCGCATGTTTCGCCCGTTTGATCAAGCGTGGATCATCGATCAATGCTGTATTTGCAAAAAAGGTTGCTTCGTCTAATGCGCCCAATGAATCAATGGCTAATGATTTTTGCAAACGAGCCAATGCTTCTTCACATTCTGCACGTCGTTCATTGTATTTAGAATCAGCCAATTCGCGTCGCTTATTGGTATTCATGATCGCTACGACATAATCGCCAAATGCCGCTGGTACGACTTCATAATTTAACGTGTTCGTATCTAAAAGCAATGCATGGTCTTTTTGACCCATTCCGATCGCAAATTGATCCATGATCCCTGAGTTAACGCCAATAAACTCATTTTCGACTTTCTTGCCGATTTTAACTAAGTCCAAGGTCGTCAGGGTTAAATCAAAGAGATCTTTAAGACAAACCCCCGTCAGCAATTCAATCGATGCCGAAGAAGAAAGACCTGCGCCATTCGGAATGTTGCCATAAAAAGCGATGTCAAAGCCTCGATCGATCACTTGCCCCGCTTCTTTTAGGAAACGAACGACTCCTTTCGGATAGTTTGTCCAATCATCTTCTTTTCGGTAATCCAGCTCATCTAACGAAAAGGAGATCACGCCTTTTTCTGGAAAGTTCTCTGAATAGAGTTGGATCAACTGGTCTTCACGTTTTCGTGCTACTGCATACGTCCCTAATGTGATCGCCGCCGGGAAAACATAACCGCCATTGTAATCCGTGTGTTCACCGATCAAGTTGATTCTCCCTGGTGCAAAATACATGCCTGTGCCTTCTGTTCCAAATTTATCAATAAATATCTGTTGCAATTGCTCCATTTCTCTCACTCCCACTTTCTTTTTAGTAAACTTATTGTAAAATATTTACTAAATTATTTCAAGCGTTTTCAGTCCCAAAAGTGATTTTTTTTGATATTTTTTCCGTTTTCATTCATAATGAACCTATAACTAAAGGCGAGGTGTTTAATGATGAAACGATTTCTTTCAGGATTTTTAGTAGGAACAGTCGCAACGGTTGCTGCAGCTGCAAGTGTTGTTATGACGGTCAAGAAACAAGTGATTGATCCAATTGATGAACAACAAGCGGATCATGATGAAAAACGGAAACGTGCGATGCGTAAAAGCGTTGCCCGTTAATCATTAGCTACAAAAGAGCCGTCAGCCTTCAATAGGCTGGCGGCTCTTTTAGGTAATCATTCTTCCTTCTCCAATAAGTCCTGCAAAATCACGGCTTGATTTTGTTCTTCATTTTTCGCTCCGTATAGTAAGGTCACGGTCTCTTGTTCAGCAACCAACGCGTTTAACTGTGCCAAGGCATCTTTAGCGGGCGCTTTCTCTAATTCTTGTAGATAGCGGTCTTTAAACGCATCAAAACGTTCAGGATCATGCCCAAACCATTTGCGCAATTCAGTACTTGGTGCGACTGCTTTGAGCCATAGATCGATCTGAGCTGTTTCCTTTTTCATCCCTCTAGGCCAGATGCGATCCACCAATACCCGATAGCCATCTGTCGTTTCCGCCGCTTCATAAATTCTTTTTCGCTTGATCAACGCACACTCTCCTTATTAATAGACCTAAGTTCAAATAAAGGCAAAAGCCCACAATGTAAATTGAACAATGACTTACTTGAAACACTCCGTTTGGTGTTTCGTCACTCATTCAAATTTGCTTGTGTTCTTTTGCCTTGAGTTCTCTATTTTATAAACTATTTTTCTTTTTCGTCTTGCCGCTCCAGCCTTCATATCCTTCTTTTAGGATATAGACATTGGTAAAGCCTTCTTTACGTAATTTATTCGCTGCGCGAATACTCAACGATTTACGCGTGTCATATAAGTAGATCGGTTGATCTTTACGAAATGCGCTGAAGGAATTCGTCAAAACAGTAAAAGGAATATTACGCGCCCCTAAAATATGTCCACTGTCAAACTCATTTTTTTCCCGAACATCGATCACTTGGGCTTTCTTCATTCCTGCTTTGAATTCATCTTCTGAGATGATCGTTGCTGAACGGCGTCCCATGATTTGAAAATACGCCCAGTTCAAAGCGATTGCTAAGATGATTAATCCCAAAACCAAGTTTAGCCACATAATTGGTGTCATTTCTTCTATTCCTCTCTATTGTAACAATCATTCTTTTTTTGATTTATGCTGCTTGAATGTATCATTGCCTAGCAGCTTGGCATCTAAGCTTTTGCTGCAAATTGCAAAGCTAATGATGCTGCCCCGATCACACCGGCATCATTCCCAAGTTCTGCCAATTTGATTTCGGTACTTTCCGTTACCTGTGGGAAGGTAAACTGAGCAAAGTAGGCAGCAACCCGTTCACGTAAAAATTCACCGGCTGCTGATACGCCTCCACCTAAAACGATACTCGATGGATTTAATGTGTTTCCTAAGTTTCCGCATGCCAACCCAAGGTAGAAGCACACTTTATCAACGACCATCAAGCCAAATGGATCGTTTGCTTGAGCCGCTTCAAAAATATCTTTACTTGAAACATCTTCCCCATTGTCCAGCTGCTGTTTCAATGCCGAATCGCCAGCATATTCTTCTGCCAACTGTCGAGCAACTCGCACAACACCCGTCGCACTAGAAACCGTTTCTAAACAACCACGTTTGCCGCAAGTACATTCAAACCCTTCAGGATCAACAGTGATATGACCGATTTCTCCGGCACAACCAGCAACCCCATGAAGCAATTGCCCTTCCATGATGATACCGCCGCCAACACCTGTACCTAGTGTGATAAAGATGACATCAGGATTGTTATCCCCTGCCCCTTTCCAACGCTCACCTAAAGCTGCTACATTGGCATCGTTATCGATGGCAAACGGGATTTTTGTGCCTTTTTCAATCAGTTCTTTGACTGGCTGAAGTGTTTTCCAGTTCAGATTGTAGGCACCGATGACGGTTCCTTTGTCACGATCGACACTTCCTGGTGTCCCCATACCAATACCGATAAATGCTTCTGGCTGTAAGCCATATAATTCTAGGCGATGATTGATCGATGCCACGATTTCTGGCACGATATGTGAGCCTTCATCAAGAATATTGGTGTCAATACTCCATTTTTGCTGAATCTCCCCTTCGCTCGTTAAAATAGCGAATTTCACCGTTGTTCCGCCTAAATCAATTCCGATGATTTTTTTGTCCATCACTTGTTTTCCTCCCGGCTTTCTTCAATTCGATGCTCCCGCGTAAGAATTCGCCGGGCAGTCAGATATACATCCCGATCTATCAAGCGACTGTCATAAAAGTTTTTCAGCTCGATTTGCATCAGTTCTATATCGTAGATCCGCTTGCCGACATATACGTAAACACCAAATTGTTTCAGTAATTGTTGTACGTCATATAACGTTTCCATTTAACCACTTCCTGCTTATTATACAAGTAATTAATATTTTTTAAAACCATATATCACAAAAATAGCCAATAAGAAAACAAAGAGTACGCCAGAGAGGATTCTGGTGTGTATCGAATATTTTCCATAGTTCTTTGGCAATGCCAAAAGATTCCCTAACAATAACCCACCGAGGATCCCCCCAATGTGTCCCCACATATCGATCGTTTGATCAAACACCCCAAAAACCAGGTTCAATCCAACGAATAGGGCAAATTGCCGTACCATTGCTTGGATGCGGTAATCATTTCTAAAATGCCAACCTAAAATCAAAAATGCCCCGAAAAGTCCGAATAAAGAAGTACTAGCGCCTGCTGATTGAACCCCTATTTGGTTGAAGGCAAAACTCATGGTATTGCCCATGATGCCGCTTAGCAAATACAAGGCAAAAAAACGGCTATGACCATAGATGGCTTCTACTTGCTGCCCCATATAATACAGAATCACAGAATTGATCGCAAAATGAGCCAAACCGAAATGTAGAAAGATCGGGGTAACGAAACGCCAATATTCATTTAAATAAACGACAAACGGACCAAACATCACTCCGCCTGATTGAATAGAGGGACTAAAATAACCTAAGATAAACACAATTGTTTGGATAGCTAAAAACAGATACGTGAAGACCGGCTGATTCAGCCATCTTTTCATTTGAGAATTCATTGACGTGCTCCTTTACGTGCGAATAAGAGAATCCGTATAGATTTTATCGATTGGGATGTCGAATACATCTGGTGTCCATTGATCGTTGAATTGCTCTCCGAAGACCAAAGAAACGGTCTTGCCATCGAAAGCTGACAAGAAACGATCATAATAGCCGCCGCCAAAGCCGATGCGATAGCCGTTTTTAGAAAACGCCAAACCGGGAACAATCAGCAAATCCAAGTGATGGGCTTCTTGCTCACTGATCGGCTCTTCAACCCCAAATGCCGACGCTTCATAACGCGTTGTCGGCTCCACATGATAAAACTGCAATTTTTTCTGTTGTGCTTTCGGCACTGCGATTCGTTTGTTTTGTTCAAATCCTTTAGCAAAAATAGCCGCTGTGTCAAATTCAAATGGCAACGAACGGATCACACCTACTGACTCAGCTGTTTGCCAAATCTGAGAAGAAAACAGCAACTGCAAAATCAGCGTTTCTTTCTGCTGCTTTTGTTTGATTGGCATTTGTTTTAATGTTTGGATCATGTGCTCTCTAATGACTGGTTTTTCCATTGGATCACTCCTCTCAGAAATAGTACCAAAAACTGTGTCCAAATAGCAAACTAGAATCGCAGTTTTCTTGACAAGATCATGACTAGTTGCTCATCCTTCTTTACGTCGGATCAGCAAAAAGACAAAGTATGGTGCCCCTACGATAGAAATGATGATACCAGCTGGGATCTCGCCGCTTGTCAATAGCAAACGACCGATCGTATCACTGACTAAGACTAGCAGACTGCCGATCATTCCCGCTAAGAAAAAGGCACTGCGAGATTCTCTGCCGATGAGTCCCTTAGCGATATGAGGCGCCAATAAGCCCACAAAGGCTAAATTACCAGTATAGCCAACCGTACTGGCAGCCAAACCAACCGCGATCACTAAAAACCACGTCCGCAAACGGGTCAAAGAAACCCCTAAGCTAATTGCCTGCTCCTCGCCAAAGCCAAGTAAGTTAAGCCTTGGTACGGTCCAGAAAGCTGCGACAGACAATACGATGACCCAAGGAAGCAGACTGGTGATTTGCTGCCAAGAAGTACCCCAAATCGAACCAGAAAGCCACGCTGTTACAAAGCGATAGCGGTCTTTTGATAATTCCACCGTAAAGAGTAAGGTAGCCGCCGCCAGCCCTGCATTGACGGCGATTCCCGCCAGCAGTACTCGCTCCATCGATAACAATTGGCGGTGCTTATAGGCAATCAAATAGACCAGTACAGCAGCTAATAAACCACCGATGATCCCAACGACAGGCAAAAGCTGCGATCCTTGGGTATAAAAACCTAAGTAGATCATCACAAAGAGCCCTGCCCCATTGTTGATTCCTACGATACTTGCATCAGCCAACTCATTTCTCGTTACTCCTTGCAAGACAAACCCAGAAAAACCAAAGGCACCACCAGCGATCAGCGCTAGACAAGCCCGTGGTAGTCGAAACTCAGTAAAAGTCAGTACTTGACTCGAAGATGCCGTTCCTTGAAAGATTGCCCCTAATGCCTGAAAGGATAAAATTGTTTTTCCCACCATGACACTTCCTAAAAAAGCGACCATCAGCAGTAGGAAAAAAACAGAGAGTGTTTTTTTCATCAGCCTTCCCTCCGTATCTTGATCAATAGAAAAGGCACACCAATCAATGCCATCAGTATCCCAAAGGGTGTCTCAAAGGGCGGATTGATCAGGCGGCCAGCCAGATCAGCGGCCATCACCAGTGTTCCTCCTCCAAGAATCGTCAAAGGCAAAATCAGTTGATAGTTTTTGCCCACCATTCCCCGCACGACATGAGGAACCATTAAGCCGACAAAACTGACCGGTCCAACAAGCGAAACCGCCATTCCCGCCAAAACTACGACTAACAGTAAGGCAGATGCCCGAATCAGATGTGGGTGCTTGCCTAATGAAATGACGGTGTCATCTCCTAGCGCTAACAGATTCAACGCTTTTCCTAGACGTAGCACAAAAACGATGGCAATCAGATAGATGGGGCCCACAAAACGCAGTTGCTGCCAAGTCACATTTGCGGCACCACCGATAAACCAAAAGGCTAGCTCTTGATTTAAATCAAATTGCAGTGACAGGGTCTGACTGATGGCTGAGAAAAAAGAACTTAGTGCCACACCAGCCAAAATCAAACCTGTAGGTGACATACCCAATTTGGCATAGCGAGTCAATAAAAAAAGCAGCGCAGTTGCCGCAAAGGCACCAAAAAACGAAAATAGCGCCGCTTGACTCGGTTGAATACTAGGAAATAGGATAAATGCGATCGCTAATCCCATCGCAGCCCCACTGTTGACACCTAAAAGACCGCCATCTGCCAGAGCGTTTTTCGTAATTCCCTGCATGATAGCTCCCGTAACAGCAAAACAACTTCCTACTAGAAAAGCAGCCAACACACGGGGCAATCGAATATTGCGCAAGACTTGATGCAGCTGATTCTCATAATCAAAAGCAAAGATAGCATCCCAGATCGTTTCAAAGGAAAGGTCTGCAGCGCCTTGGGTGATCGCCAAAAAGAAACAGATAATAAAGCAGCCGCTAAAAAGCAGCAGCAACCAAGGAAACTTTTTCATGCTTGGGCTCCTAACTCATAGGTCAAGACCAATGGCTTTGTGCTATTAGGAAAGGTACCTAACATGGCATCGATCTCAAACAAACGCTGCAGCCACTCTTTGGTCAGCACTGTTTCCGGTGTACCAGAGACCAACAGTTCTCCACCTTTTAATGCATAAATATAATCAGAAAAACGTGAGGCATGATTCAGGTCATGAATCGACATAATGATCGTTTTTCCGTAGGTTTTATTGATTTGCTGTAATAAGAGCAAAATTTCTAATTGATGCGCAGGGTCTAAAAAAGTCGTTGGTTCATCTAAAATCACGATATCCGTATCTTGCGCCAGTGCCATGGCAATCCATACGCGCTGTTTTTGTCCCCCTGACAGCGTACTGATCGTTTCATCTGCTAGTGCCGTCAAACCCGTTGCCTGCAAGGACCAGTCAATCGCTGCAAGATCTTGTTCCGATAAACTATTTAGTCCTTTTTGATAGGGAAAACGACCATAAGAAACAATTTCGCGAATCGTCAAGCCAATCGATGAATCGCTAACTTGTGAGAGCAGCGCAATCTTTTTCGCTACTTCTTTGGTTTTGATGTTTTGCAGGTTTTGTGCATCTAAGAGGACCTCACCAGACAAAGGCCGTAAAATTCGGGCAAGTGCCTTTAAAAACGTCGATTTCCCACTGCCGTTCGGACCAATCAAGCCGATGATTTTCCCTTCTGGCATCTCAATTGTTAGATTTTGCACAATTTTTTGTTTTTGATAGCCGACACTCAAGTCAACTGTTCGTAATTTCGCCATATTCGTCCCCAAAATAAATGATTGATAATGCTTATCAATTATGAATGTAATCCTACTATTCGTCAATAGTTCTAAAAAAAGGAAATAAAAAAATAAGATTGACAAAGGCGCGTTTCTTCGTGATAATAGCTATCAGCAAATGAGAATTATTCTCAATTAAAATAATAAGTGCTCAACATGTAACAAAGGAGGAAATGTTTCTATGAAACAATGGTCAAAAAGAAGTACTTGGCTTACCCTGCTAGCTGCCTGCTCCCTTACCCTACTGGGTGCTTGCGGCACGAATAATGACTCAACGGATAGCAGTGGATCAGCCACTACTTCTTCAGAAATAGCAACAACCTTTACCGATGCGATGGGAAATGAAGTCACTGTTCCCGAAAACCCACAGCGGGTGATTGGTAGTTATTTGGAAGATTATTTGGTCGCTTTAGGGGTAACACCGGTTGCTCAATGGACCGTCGGCAATGACAGTGATCAAGCATACTTGCAAGACAAACTGGCGGAGGTTCCAAGGATTAACTACGATCTGCCCTTTGAAGATGTCTTGAGCTTTGAGCCAGACCTGCTGCTGATGGATAGCAATTCCATGGTGGAAGGCGACAAATATGATCAATACAGTAAAATTGCGCCGACCTATGTGGTCACAAATGGCGAAGACGTGACCTGGCGGGAACGTCTGACAGATATCGCAAAGGTGTTACACAAAGAAGAGCAAGCTGCCCAAGTAGAAGCTGATTATGATGAATTAGTCGCTGCTACCAAAGAAACGTACGCTGATCAAATCCAAGGCAAGTCGATCGCTGTTTTATGGGTGGTCAATAACTCTGTCTTCATGGTTTCAGAAACAAAATCAAGCGGTCAGCTGCTGTATCACGAACTCGGTTTTGAAGTTCCCGCACTGGTTTCGGAAATCAGTGAAAGTGCCACTGCTGATTGGTCTGCCGTTTCTCTGGAAAAATTAGCAGAATTGGATGCCGATTACCTGATTTTAGTGAATAGTGATAAAGGCGCTGATTTTTTCAGTGAACAAGTCTGGCAAAATCTTAATGCAGTCAAAAACAATCATTTATGGGAATTCGGCCCTGAATCAAGCTGGCTCTACAACGGTCCGATCGCCTACACCAAAATGATCGAAGATATCCAGAGCAAATTGGACTAATGCGTTTCAAGAAATTCGTCAAGTAAAACTACTTAACAAATTTCAGGAAAAAGCTAGCATTCCCTCACGAAACATGCTATTATATTTTAGTCTGAGAGATTTCTTAGAGGATTCTTGTATCGTTAGGGGGGAAAAACATGCGCGTAAACATCACATTAGAGTGCACTTCTTGTAAAGAACGCAACTACTTATCAAACAAAAACAAACGTAACAATCCTGATCGTTTGGAAAAGAAAAAATATTGCCCACGTGAAAGAAAAGTTACTTTACACCGCGAAACAAAATAATGCTATTTAAGAAGTTCGCAAACGCTGATAACCAAGGCGTTTGCGAACTTCTTTTTTTTGTAAAAACTAGCTTTGAGGTGATAGTTTTGAATGGAACTCCCCTTCTATTAGCCCTTGTTCTTTCAAACTTAGATAGTAATTGCATCGTCTCCTTGATTGCTCTTTGTTTTAGCTGCTTCTTGACTTCTCTTCTTTGGACTTTTAGACCATTTCTTTGTAAAGTCACAAAAATAAATTTTAATGTATAATGTATAGAAAAAAGGAGAAATTAAATGTTTAACAAAGAAGAAAAAGAGTTTCGTTGCAACCATTGCAAAAAAGTGATCGGCACAGGTGAAGTCGTTTGGACAAAATGGCCGTTTCCGCCGAAAGCTTCTGCTTACCAACTAAAACCCAGAAAAGAATTAGCACTGATAAACGCGCCGATCCTTTGCCTAAATTGCTCAGAAAAGCTTCTCCTGGAACACATCGAATAACTATTCTTTTCATCGTTTTATTGTCTCTCTTTGTCCATCATAAAAAGAAGCAGGCAGTAGCCAAATTCACTTAGTGAATGCACTGCTGCTTTTTTTCTGGCGGAAGAATAAGGCGAACCCATGAGCAACCACAAAAGTTTCAGGGGCGATTAGCGACAGCTTTATTTTCCGAAATTTTTTGCAGTATCTCTCCCGCGATTATGCGCGAGATGATTTTGGCAATAACCATAATATGAAGCCGCTCTCTCCCGTTGCCACCTTTTCTGTACACTTTGATCTCCGATCGACCCTTTCATGCTATACTGCCTATAGGAGGTGAACCCATGCTTGGCAATTTTGCGTATCTACCTAGTAACTATCGTCTGTTTTATGGCGCTTTTCTTTTTGTTCTTATTGGAAATATGCTTTTCATTTTCATCAAACACCCTGCTTGGACCTTTAGCCTACCGACGGTGATTGTCCTCTTCTTAATAAATGTCTTCTTTTGGACAAAATACACGAAGAAACTTATTCCTTGCGCAACAGATACACTGTTTTATGTTCTGCTCTTCCTCTTGGTATTTCACAATCACTAACATAATGCTTCTTTTGATACTGATTGTTTCTCTTTCCCCTATTTCGTCATAGCAAAGGAGTGTTGATGCGATGGAGATTTCCCATATCACGTTGATCGTACAGAATTTAGCAAAGACGACAACGATGCTGGAAACATTGTTTGATGCAGAGGAAGTTTATGATAGTCAAGATCAGGCCCATTCTTACTTCCCAGAAAAATTCTTTTTGATCGATGGCTTATGGCTTGCTGTTATGGAGGATGCCTCCCAGAAGCTGCCGAAAACGTATAACCATATTGCCTTTAAAATCGATCAAGCTCAAATCGATTCCTTGATTACGCGCATCCAAGGACTAGGATTGAAGATCGAAAAAGATCGTTCCCGCATCAAAGGCGAAGGTGCTTCTATTTATTTTTATGACGATGACAACCATTTATTTGAATTGCATACTGGTACGTTGGCTGAACGGTTGCACCATTACCGTCTGACAGAAACGAAGTGATCTTCATTGCTAGCAACTGCATGGACTGTTATGTAAAGAACGCCCACATGAAAGGAAGAAAACAATGAAACTAGATATGGTCGGTATTATCACAAAAAACATGGAACAGGCACTGGCTTTTTATCAAGTACTTGGCTTCACGCCACTAGGTCAGCACTCAGAAGATTATATGGAATTAGCAAACGACGGGGTTCGCATCTCCTTGAATAGCCGCAAGATGGTTGCTGGGATCTACGGACATGCACCAATGACTGTGGGTGATACGATTGAATTAGCCTTTTTATGTGATTCTCCTGAAGAAGTTGATGCCCTTCATGCAAAAGTCGTTGCTGCCGGGTATCAGTCTTTCAAAGAACCTTGGTCTGCCTTTTGGGGGCAACACTATGCCATTGTCAAAGATATAGACGGCAATCTCTTAAGTTTGTTTGCAACCCTACCTGCCGAAAATTGATTTAAGCTACGACAGTCGGTCCAATGGATCGGCTGTTTTTTTATCCGTTTTTCGGGTAAAAAGACAAAACCCCGTATTTATGTCCAATCGAATTCTGATAATCTGAAATGAATGTATTCCTTATAAACCAATGTTTCCCATCATTATAAAACAAAAATAATCTCTCTATAAAAAAACAAATCCACCTCATCCACTCCTGTTCGCTTGACAAAAAAGAACAAACGTTCGTATAATCTCGGTAAGGAGTGATAAAAATGGGTGGTTTTAATTATGCGCTCGAGCCAAAACGCGATATCTTATTTATCGATGTCAAAAGTTTTTATGCTTCTGTCGAATGCATCTCTCGCGGGTTAGATCCTATCCAAGCGATGCTGGTCGTCATGTCACATTCTGACAATACTGGTAACGGCTTAGTCTTAGCAGCTTCCCCAAAGGCAAAATCGGTATTGGGGATTTCAAATGTGACTCGCAATGACAACCTGCCGACACATCCCGATTTGTACAAAGCATCGCCGCGTATGAGTTTTTATATCAAAGAAAACACCAAAGTCAATAATGTCTTTCGCAAATATGTTGGACAAGACGACTTGCTGCTCTATTCGATCGACGAAACGATGATGGATCTGACCCGTACACTGGATCTTTTCATTCCCGATAAAACGATCTCTCGCGAAGAAAAACGTTGGGTGATTGCCCAGCAAATTCAAAAAGACATTTACGAAACAACGAAATTGTATGTCACCATCGGCATTGGCGATAATCCATTGTTAGCAAAACTAGCTTTAGATAACGAATCCAAACACAATCGTTCCTTGATCGCTGAATGGACCTATGACGATGTACCGACAAAAGTTTGGCAGATCGCCCCTATGACAGAGTTCTGGGGGATCGGTCGGCGCACAGAAAAACGACTTCACTTGATGGGGATTGAAACGATCGAGCAATTGGCTCACGCCAGTCCTGATCTTTTACGCAGTCGCATGGGGATCATTGGCGAGCAGCTCTATCATCACGCCCATGGCATTGATCGCACGATTTTATCTGAACCGACACCACAAGTGATGGAAAAAAGCTACGGCAATAGCCAAGTCCTACATCGCAATTATTATTTACAAGAAGAAATCGAGATCGTCATCAAGGAAATGGCGGAGCAAGTTGCCGCTCGGATTCGCCGTCATCATTGTCAGACCGCTTGTATCAATGTTTACATCGGCGTAGCCTTTGGTGAAACTGCCTCTGGTTTTTCCCGACAAATGAAGATCCCGCCAACTGATAATACCCGCAAACTTGTGGCTCATTGCCTGTTTCTCTTTCGAAAATTTTATACGGGGCAAGTCGTTCGCCACATTGGTATTACCTATTCAAAATTGGTTTATACAGAAAATGTCCAGCTGGATCTTTTTGAGCAAGCAGAAACGCAGTTGCGCCAGCGTAAATTAGATTTGATCATCGATAAGATTCGTGAGAAATACGGCTTCACTTCGATCGTTCATGCCACAAGCCGAATGGAAGGCGCTCGCGCCATTGCTCGCAGCAAATTAGTCGGCGGACATGCCGGTGGTCTAGATGGGATCGCTAATATAGGACCCGTCCATCAGCAAAAGGAAAAAGAACCGTTTGCTGATGGTTCGAAAAATACTGGCACTTGATTCGTTTTTCTTTCCTTTTTGCTGACAAATCTTAAGATAACATTAACAAACGGTCCATTTTTTAAAGATTTATGTAATTTCGATTCGCCCAGCTCCCCCTTTGTTCTTTTCTAAGGTACTTTAATAGCAAGGAGTGTGAGCAGATGAAAATTGACAAAATCGAATACAAACGAGTCATCAACGGTGCGGGACACCTTGAGTACGATTTGCTGCAATATTTAGAAAAGAATCGGGCGACTGCTGCACAAAACCTGAAACAGTCTGAGATCGATTACCTTTTAGAAAAAGATATTCAGCATCGTATCATCCAACATGCGCGTAAGAGTTTCTTTGGCGATACGATCGTTTTAAAAGATGAATATGCCGAAGACTATCTTTTATTAAAAAAGTATACGGATATGTTCCAAGAATCATTCTAAAAAAAACGCAGAACCAGCTGGTTCTGCGTTTTTCTTATTCTTCGAAATGTTCTTTATAGACATCATCGACTGTCTGATTCGGGTCGATCACGATATAAAGGCTCTTCGTTTTCTCACTGATTTTTGTTGATTGGTATACGTTATCCAATCCTTCCGTATCTTTGTCCTTATATGGGAAATACACAAGATCCGGTGTACCGTTACGGTAAAGAATTTCCATCCGTTCGATATCTTCATATTTCAACGCACGGGCAAACATCCCTAATTCAAGCCCACCTAAGTTGATGTCATGCGTTGCCACATGATCGCCTTCTTGGAAGATTTCAATTTTGAACCCAGCACATGGATGAATCTCAACAAATTCGCTTCCGTGGATGCGGCCAAAACTGGTCGTGATTTGTTTGATCCACAAGTCACCGATGTAACGGCGCTCAATCGTCCATGTTTCTCCATTACGGAAATAAAATTTTAAAGCTTTCATTTCTCTAGCCATGACAAAACGCTCCTTTTTATTAGTAATACACTTTAATTCTAACACATAGTCGCCATCGGGACACAAATTAACTTTGTTTTTCGTTGACTTTTTTCATGAACCGAGAGATTTCCACTGCCGCTCGTTGATGCGTCCCATTGGCAATGATCTGTTGTTTCTCGTTGATTACCTGATAATGAAATTGGAGCCCCTGTTCTTTTTCCCACTGCACAAGAACTGTGATTGTCGCTCCAACTGGTGAAGGCTTCAAATGATTGATCGAAAACTTTGTACCGACGGTAGTAAACCCTTTATCTAAAGTAGGCTCAAGGGCTTCCCAACAGGTGTTTTCCACCATTGCTACCAATCGTGGGGTTGCTAAAACGTCTAATCCCCCAGAACCCAAAACAGCCGCAGTGTCTTGCTGTCCCACGATAAATTCTTTTTTGCTTTCCATTCTTCAGTTATCCCTCCTTTGCTAAATACGCTTGGACAAACGCTAATAGTGCTTCTTTTTCATTAGGGATTTTTCGTGTGATGACTGCAGCTTCGGCAGCGGTCAAGACTTCTTTGAGCCACGGACCAGAAGAACGATCGATCGTTTGCAGTAAATCACGTCCATTGATCGCCAACTCCTTCAGTGAATGGATCGGCAGCTGCTGATAGCGCTGACTGATTTTTGCTGGATCGTTGGGCTGATTGTCATAACGCAATAATCCTTCGGCTAAACAGGTTGCTTCTAGACCGAACTGATACAACACTAGGTCATTCCATTCGCCGTTTCGACGCGCGAGCAGTGCTTGATAAGCCGTGTGTACTTGGCGGATGCAGTCATTGGAACATTTCCAAGCTTTTAAAAAGCTGCGGACTGCCTCCGGCGCTAAACCCATTTGGTCAATCAGCAAAACCCAGGCCGCCGTTTCGTTTTCTAATGGGATCGTTGGCAGGTCTGCCATCCGCAGTAACGCCTCACCGTATTCCCGCAAGCCTGGGCAATAGATATAGCATTCGGTTTCTACTAGCGCCCGTAGTGCTTGGTTCCGATGATTGCCTAACAGCAATTTCACGAATTCAATCATGATCCGTTCAACAGAGATTTTTCCCAACAAGGCATGATTCGCATGGATAGCAGCCAATGTTTCTGTTTCTAAAACAAAGCCCAATTGACTGACAAAACGCAGCCCCCGCATCATTCGTAGGGCGTCCTCATGGAAACGTTCCTGGGGGTGACCCACTGCTCGTAAAATCTGATTATCGATATCTGCCAGACCATCGAAAAGATCAATGATGACACCATCTTCTTGAAGTGCCAACGCATTGATGGTAAAGTCCCGCCGTTTTAGATCTTCTTTCAGGGAACGGACAAAATCCACTTTGTCGGGTCTGCGGTAATCTTGATAGGCTGCTTCCGTTCGAAACGTAGTGATCTCATACTGCGCCTGCTCCCACAAAACCAACACCGTCCCATGCTCGATGCCAATGTCAATGGTTCGAGGAAAAAGTGCCTTGATTTCGGCTGGAAATGCACTGGTAGCAATATCGACATCATGGATCGGCTGGCCTAAGATCGTGTCTCGCACGCTGCCGCCGACAAAGTATGCTTCATAGCCTGCGGCTTCGATTTTTTTTAAAAGCGGTGCAGCTTCCGCAAATTCTTTTGGTAATTTAGTCAGTTTCATTTACTTTCCCATCTTTTCTTTCAAAACGATACGCATCCCGCTGATTGAATTTTGCCATATTTTCCTCAAACACTTCAGTCAGGTCGATGTCTAGTGAATTGGCCATGATCATCGTCACAAAGAGCACATCTCCGAGTTCTTCTGCCACTGTTTTTTCAACTTCATCGCTTTTTTTATTTTTTTCCCCGTAATAGTGATTCACTTCTCGCGCCAATTCGCCGACTTCTTCGGTCAAACGAGCCATTTGGGCGAGGGGGCTGAAATAGCCAGTTTTGAATTGCTGAATATACGCATCGACTTCTTCTTGCATCGATGCCAAAGAACGTTTTTCTGTCATTTTCTCCACCCTTTCTCGTTTATCTTACCAAAAGAATGGCTGCCTGCCTAGATAGAGCCCCCTTCAGGATTTGTTGTACATTCAATGATTTCGTGCTACATTGATACTTGTGGAAGTTGAATAACGGAGGAAACAGGATGCGGGCATTTTTTTCATGGCGAACGATTCGCGATATTGTTTTGATTATTTTTGGTACAAGTATCTATGGCTTCGGTCTAGTCTATCTAAATATCCCAAATGACTTAGCAGAAGGCGGTGTGACGGGGATCACCTTGATCCTGCGAGCCTTATGGGGAATCAATCCTGCCATCAGTACACTGATCTTAAATATTCCGATCATTTTGATCGGTGGCAAAATTCTTGGTCGACGCTCATTAGTGTATACGATTTTAGGAACTTTTGGTTTGTCTTTTTGGTTGGCATTCTGGCAGAGTGTTCCCCTGTTGATCGATCTGCAGCACGATCTGCTGATCGTTGCGCTCTTGGCTGGTTTGATTGCAGGGATCGGTAGTGGGATCGTCTACAAGGTCGGGGGAACGACTGGCGGAGTCGATGTATTGGCACGTATTTTAGAGAAAAACTTTGGGGTGACGATCGGTCGTTCGCTTTTGATCTTTGATGTGTTCGTCCTGTTGCTTTCTTTGACTTATATAGATTTGAACCGCATGATGTATACCTTGATTTTTTCTTATGTCTTCACGCGCGTGATCGATTCGATCCTAGATGGCGGCTATTCAGCCAAAGGGATCTTAGTGATCAGCAATCACAGCGAAGAGATGGCTCCTGTTTTAATGGATGAATTAGAACGAGGCGTCACGTTTTTACAGGGCGAAGGGGCTTACTCAAGAGTGTCGAAACAAATCATTTATATGGTGGTCAGCGGGCGGGAGATTTCTGAAGTCAAGCGCATCGTTCATGACTTTGATCCGCAAGCGTTTGTTTCTGTCATCAATGTCCATGAAGTCGAAGGTGAAGGCTTTACCTACTTAAGACCTAAGTCGCGGTTCTTACAGCGCAAAACCGCTGTTTCTAAAACAAAATAAAGATTGAAAAAAGCAGCCCCGATTAAAAGGCTGCTTTTTGCTTGTTAACGGCTTTCTTCTTTTTGCTGGAGCAAGTGTCGATTTACTTCATCGGAAAGTTCTAAGAAGGCATCACGATCCCCATTTTCCAAGGCTAGATCGATTTGCCGATACAAGGTATCGATTTTGGTTTTTGTTTCTTCTTTTTCAAGGTACTGAGTAACATGTTGGGTCATTTCTTGATCCAAGTGGTCGTTCCAACGTTCATAAGGATTGTCTTCTAAAACTGCTAAATAAAAGGATTGCGACCAAGAATCTGGGAAGAGACATTCAAGATACAAGGGTTGTTTCCAATTCATGCGAATCTCATGAAAAATCTGATCAATGTCATAAAAGGTCTGCCCTTCGATGCTCAAGACAAACGGTTCGCCCCCAATTTCTGTACTGCGGACACTCAAGCCCCGTTTGGCTGCGGCCGCCCCTTCTACAAAATGAACATTGGTCAAGATCGCTTCATGGTTCGCCAGATAGTTTAACACCCAAGAGACTTCTCGGCGGCTGAAGGAAACGGTCGAAACTAACCAATTAAGAAACTTTTTCTTTTCTTGTACATTGATGTTCATTTCTCTCACCTATCTTTCTAATAAGTCCTCCACGATCGACTGTACTTCTAAATCACCTGGCTCATGCGCCAAATAATGCTGCAGCAAATGAAGTGCTTCAGGTAAACGCCCTTCTTCACGTAAGAAAATGCCATATTCTTTCATAAATGCTGGCTCATGGTGCAAATCAGCATTGGCTTCTTCGTAATAGTTTGCTGCTTTGTCAAAATCTTCCAGCGCATTATACGCTTGCGCCAAATTCCAAAGGGCATGCGGCTGTTCATTGTCTTCCATTCGTTCGATGGTCAAGATCGCTTCTTGCCAACGCTCTTCATTCAAGTATAAATTACTTAAGGTCAGTAACGTATCATCTTCTTTGTCACCAGTCTCCAGTGCTTTTAGTAAAAATGATTCTGCTGCTTCACTGTCATGAAGTCGGTAAGCATTCTCGGCAGCAAAATGATAGAAATCCACTTGATATGGATCTTCATGAATCCCTTCTTCGATCACACGCTGCGCTTCTTCCAGCTGCTCTTCTTCTTGCAATGCTTCTGCAAGATAAAGATACAAGGCACGGTATTGCGGATTCATGACCCGCAACTGCTGCAAGTAGCGAATCGCTTGTTCATTTTCTTTTAGCTGCAAATAGACTAAAGCTGTTTGAAAAAGACGCTCATCGGTCTGTTCGTCTTCTAGGCTTGCTTCAAAATATTCCAATGCCTCTTCAAACTTGCCAGCCATACTCAATGATGTACCCGTCCGTTCAACGATCGAGATCCCCGAAATATCCGTGATTTCTTCTTCCAGCAATCCTTGATAAAGGTCAACGGCTTCTTGATAGCGATCAGTCGAAAAGGCTAACTCCGCTAGGGCAAACCGTATCAAAGGTTCATCTGGCACAATGCTTTGCGCTTCTTTTAGTTTGGCTTCACTAACTTCAGGGATACCGATCAATTGGTAAAGATCCGCACTCAATAGCAAGGCTTGCAAATACGCTTCACTGGTCGGTGGTATTTGATCAATATAGGCAAAAGCCGTCTCGATCTGGTCTTCTTCCATCGCAATTTCTGCTAAAGGAAGCAGCAAAGCTTCATTATCAGGATGTCGTTGTTGCAAGGTTTCAAATAACGTTTTCGCCTCTTCCAAAAAGCCGATCTGCAATAGTTCATCACCTAAAGCGCCTAATGTCTCATCATCATCTTTTTGCAGAGCTTCGGTAAAATTTAATTGTGCTTCAGCCAGTTCTTCCGCGGCTAATGCCTTTAACATTTTTTCACTATATGTTTCCATTTAGACCCCTCGAATCTCATTGATTAATCGCTGATAAGTCTCCATCGTCTGGACGAGATCTTTTTCCTCGATTTTCGTTCTGCCCCCTATTGTACCAACTTTTGCCAAAAATAACAGTTTTTTTTCTTTTTGCTGCAATTCCAGTACATGACTGAAATATTCGCTTAATGAAAAAGACTCGGGCAATTCGATGGGAAAACCTAAGCGGGCAAGCCATGGGCAGAACACGGGCAGATCAACAGTCAATTGCTGCTGGACGGTCCACATAAAATGAAACAAAAAGCCAAAGAATAATTTCATCGCATCAGACAGCAAGTGCCCATTTTCCGTTCGATAAGCAGCATCGGCAAAGAGTTGGCCAAACTCTTCCAATTCGCTGCCTGATTGCTGGTATAGTTGGATCAACCGATCGGTATACGCAGCCAACGAATGTCTCATCAACGCCTGATGACTGGGATAGGTTCGATAAAGCTCTTTTAAAAACTCACTATCGGCAAGCACGCCACAACGAATCAGAGTCAAAAAATCGACCAATTTCCCATCGATCTGTTTTTCTGCGATCGTCTGATCGTAAATAACAAATTCGGGTGTATTAGGATTTTCCAGCATCGGGATATCTGGCTTTTTCACAACGATCGCTGTTTCTTTCACACTTTTAGCTAAGGCCCGCAAGGAAACGGGAATCAGCCAAAGCTGTGTCGTCAGAACCGACGTCGCGTGGATAAAACTGCTCAATGCCAACACGCCTTCATTCCCAAAACCGACGATCAACAGCGGCTCTTGTTTTGAAAAGCGACCGAAGAAATCCATTGCAGCTTTAAACTCGCTAAAGTTGTTGCAATACATTTGATTGGTACAAATATACCAATTGACCTCTCGTGGCAAAAACAGGCGGGTCAATTTTTCTGAAAAGCGGTCATAATAGCGCTGATTCGTCAAAATGATCACCTGCTGCGGCTCGATCGACTGTTCTCTCATGACCGATGCTAGTGTTTCACCATAAGAAATTTGGGTTTCTTGTTCATTTCGGAAAAAAACAGCTTCCATCGGCTCACTCCTTTGCTACTACTTTCTATTATAACAAGAAGCCGCTTAAACACCTACTAAATCGCTAATGATTAGGAAGTATTTTCCTGTGATTGGTTCAACGATCCGATAAAAAGCAAAAAACATGATTTCCTCTTCTTCCAAAGGAAAATCATGTTTTTTCTTAAACCAAAAGTGAGTAGAGTGATTGATTTTGCTGAAGGTTGATATAGTTTTGGTCAAACTGTTCAATTCGTGACAGTAATGCGGGGAGATCTTTTTTGTGTTTCAACAAGATTCCCAGCATTACTGGTCCTGTTCCACGATTGATTTTTTTTGTATATTCAAACCTAGTGATATCATCATCGGGACCTAATACATGGCTAACAAATTCCTTCAACGCACCGGGACGTTGTGGGAAATTGACGATAAAATAATGTTTCAATCCTTGATAGATCAGTGATTTCTCTTCGATCTCTGCCATACGGGAACTATCATTGTTACCACCACTCACAATACAGACGACTGTTTTGCCTTTGATTTGCTCTTTGATCAGATCCAAAGCTGCCACACTCAAGGCACCAGCTGGTTCAGCGACGATCGCTTGCTTGCTGTACAATTCCAGAATCGTTTGACAGATTGCGCCTTCTTCCACAGCTACCAATTGATCCACGTAGCGTTTGGCATGGGCATAGGTTTGAGCTCCGACTTGTTTGACCGCTGCACCATCCACAAAGGTTTCAATATGCTCCAGTGCCACTGGTCCTTGATGATCAAAGGCGGCTTGCATCGAGGCTGCCCCTACAGGTTCTGCTCCAACAACTTTTATCTTCGGTTGCTTTTCTTTCAAATAGGCTGCGGTTCCGCTGATCAAGCCGCCCCCGCCAATCGCTGCCACGACCAGATCGATCGTTACTTGTTTTTTTTCAGCATCCGCCAGCATCTCCACAGCAACGGTTCCTTGTCCTGCGATAATATTAGGATCGTCAAAGGGAGCAATGAAAGCCATTTGCTGTTCTTTTGCAAAGTGTTTAGCCGCTTGGGCTGCCGCATCAAACGTATCTCCCACCAATTCGATTTTGACATAATCTCCACCGAAAAAGAGGACTTGCGCGATTTTTTGCTGTGGCGTCGTTGTCGGCATGAAAATAACCGCTCGGATCTGCTGTTCTTGACAGGTATAAGCAACACCTTGCGCATGGTTCCCGGCACTGGCACAGACGACGCCACGACGAGTCAGTTCAGGATCTGCCTGGGTGATCGCATAGTAGGCACCGCGTAATTTGAAGGAGCGGACTTTTTGCAAGTCCTCTCGCTTCAACAAGACCGTCGCTTGATACTTCTCAGATAAAAAGCGATCATACTGCAGCGGCGTATGACTAACTGCTCCCCGCAGTCGCTCGTAGGCTTGTTCGATTGCAGAAACTGTCACCAACAAACGCGTCCCTCCTAATCTTTCGCAACAAACGGCATCATTTTCCGTAACTCGCTGCCGACTTTTTCAATTTGATGATTGCCGTTTTCCTCACGCATTTTATGGAATTCAGGGAAGCCGTTTTGATTGTCTTCAATGAATCCTTTCGCAAATTGGCCGTTTTGGATGTCTGTCAATACGGCTTTCATGTTTTCTTTGGCTTGTGCAGTGATCACCCGTGCACCAGAAACGTAGTCACCATACTCAGCCGTATTCGAGATCGAATGGCGCATTTTTTTGAAGCCTCCTTCATAAATCAAGTCAACGATCAGTTTCAATTCATGACAAACTTCAAAATAAGCCAATTCCGGTTGGTACCCCGCTTCTACCAATGTTTCAAAGCCCGCTTCGATCATACTGGTCAAACCGCCACAAAGTACGGCTTGCTCACCGAAAAGATCGGTTTCGGTCTCTTCTTTAAAGGTCGTTTCCAAAACGCCGACCCGTGTGGCACCAATGCCTTTTGCATAGGATAAAGCCGTTGCTTGTGCGTTGCCAGTCGCATCTTGATAAACTGCAAACAAGGCTGGTACCGCAAACCCTTCGGTAAAGGTTCGACGCACCAAATGACCTGGTCCTTTTGGCGCAACTAGAAAAACATCCACCTCTTTTGGTGGCGCGATCACATCAAAATGAATATTGAAACCATGAGCAAATGCTAATGCATTGCCCGCAGAAAGATTCGGTTCGATCTCATTTTTATACAACGATCCTTGGATCTCATCGGGTGCCAAGATCATGACTACATCCGCTTTTTGAACGGCTTCGGCTACTGGGAAAACCTCAAATCCATCGTTTCTTGCGGCTTCCGCTGATTTTCCTTCACGAATGCCGATAAAGACTTCATGACCTGTGTCCCGTAAATTTTGCGCATGAGCGTGCCCTTGAGAGCCGTAGCCGACGATCGCAATCTTCTTGTCTCCTAGATTATCTGTAACTTCCTCGTTGTAATATACTTTTACCATACTTGTTTCCTCCGAATTCTTTCTTTATTTTAAGCAATTCAAAATTGCACTTACCCTCTTGTAAAGCCAGTGACACCCGTCCGTGCCAATTGTTTGATGCCGTATGGACGTAAAACTTCGATGCATGCTTCTACCTTTTTCGTATCGCCGGCAACTTGCACAACGATCGTTTTCAGTGCCACATCGACAATGTGTGCTCGAAATGGATCGATCACTGCTTGGATCTCCGAACGGCTTGTGGTTGGCGCATTGACTTTGATCAGCACCAGCTCCCGTTCGATATGAGGAACTTCTGTAATATCAGAAACCTTCAAGACATCGATCTGCTTGTTCAAATGCTTAGTCACTTGTTCTGTTTCTGCCAAATCGTTCACGTTGACAATGATCGTCATTCGTGAAAATTCTGGCCGTTCCGTTGTGCCGACAGAGATACTCTCGATATTGACCTGCCGGCGGTTTAAGACACTCGTGATACGGCTCAAAACACCTGCTTCATTATGGACGATTGCTGCTAATACCCGTTTCATCCCCTTAGACCCCCATCATTTCATGATTGGCTTTCCCCGGTGGGATCATCGGTAGCACATGCTCAGATGGCGAGACCATTACTTCGATCAGCTGCGGCCCTGCTTGAGAAAAAGCTGCTGCCAATTGATCAGCCAGTTGCTCTGGGGCATCGATCCGACAGCCTTCAATGCCATAAGCCTGTGCCAGTTTGACAAAATCAGGCTGCTGCGCAAAAACGGAGGCAGAGCGCCGCTTGCCATGGAATGTTTCTTGCCATTGGCGAACCATTCCTAAAGAGCAGTTGTTCAATAACACAAATTTGACATTCAAGCCATACTCATTCAAAATCGCAAATTCTTGGTTCGTCATTTGAAATCCACCATCGCCAACGAACACCACGACCATTTTTTCTGGATGAGCAAATTGAACGCCGATTCCTGCAGGGATGCCATAGCCCATCGTCCCTAGTCCGCCACTGGTGATCAATTGTTTGGGAAAGCGAAAAGGATAATACTGCGCGACCCACATTTGATGCTGACCAACATCGGTGATGACGTAAGCCTCTCCTTTGGTCAAACGCCCTACTTCTTCGATGACTTTTTGTGGTTTGATTTCTTGTGTCTGAGTGCGATCATAGCGATAAGGTTTTTCCTTTTTCCGTTTTTGGCATAGATCCAACCAAGTCGTCCAGGTTCCTCTTGTTGGTGGGTACCGCAGCATTTGCTGCAAAGCAGCCTTGGCATCGCCGACGATTGGGATCTTTGTTTCTACGATCTTGCCGATCTCCACTGGGTCAATATCGATATGAGCAACGATGGCCTGCTTGCCGAACTGACTGCCGGCCGTTGCTAAGCGATCATCGAAGCGAGAGCCGATATTGATAATCAAATCGGCTTCTGATAAAGCCATGTTCGCCGCATAGGTGCCATGCATACCGCCCATGCCTAAGAAAAATTGATGATCACTTGGCAGTAAGCCTAAGCCAAGCAACGTTGTCACTGTCGGCAACTTGTACTTGGCAATAAATGCATTTAGTTCAGCCGCAGCTTCGGCAGCGATCACGCCTGCACCCGCCAATACCACTGGTCGCTGAGCTTTTTCCAAGACTTGCATCAGTTTTTCGATTTGCAGACGGGAAGGCTCTGCCGTTGGTTGATAGCTTTTCCTTGTGATTGGCAACGAGCAGGTTTCAGCGGTTTCTTGTAAGGTAATATCTTTCGGAAGGTCGATGACAACCGGTCCTTTTCGCCCTGTGGAAGCGATATGAAAGGCTTCAGCGATCACTTTTGGCAGCTCATCGACACAGCGGACTTGGTAGTTGTGCTTCGTGATCGGCAACGTGATACCCAGAATATCCGCCTCTTGGAAGGCATCTTTGCCAATTCCTGGTACCGCCACTTGTCCCGTGATAACTACCAATGGTACGGAATCACTCATAGCATCGGCAATGCCCGTGACGACATTTGTAGCACCTGGTCCGCTCGTCACTAAAACGACTCCAACATTGCCAGTAGCTTTGGCATAGCCTTCAGCGGCGTGGATCGCGCCTTGCTCGTGACGCGTCAAAATATTCGGAATCGCTGCATCATATAATTGATCATATAACGGCAGGACGGCGCCGCCCGGATAGCCAAAGATCATTTCGACGCCTTGCTCTTGTAAGCTGTCCACTAATACTTGTGCGCCAGTCCTTAGATGCGATGCTTGATACTCGATATTTTCCATTGCTACTCCTCCTCATCAGGTACTCGCATAATCCCGCCCGTATTGGCAGAAGTCACTAAAGCGGTATAACGTGCAAGCCATCCTTTTTTCACTTTTGAACGAAACTTCGGTCGTTCTTGCGCGCGCTCGGCAAGCTCTTCATCGGATACTTGCAGATTCAGCGTTCGATTTGGTAAATCTATAATGATTTCATCGCCATCGTTGACAAGGCCTAATGGACCCCCTGCAGCGGCTTCTGGCGAAATATGGCCCACGGCGATTCCTCGGGTCGCTCCTGAAAAGCGGCCATCGGTGATCAAGGCGACATCTTTGCCTAACCCACGTCCAACGATACTTGAGGTAGGCGCCAACATTTCTGGCATACCTGGTCCTCCTTTTGGTCCCTCATAGCGGATCACTACAACATGTCCTTTTTGTACGGTATGATTGTCGATGGCAGCAACTGCTTCATCATGTGAATCAAAACAGATCGCTTTGCCTTTGAACACTTGGACACTTGGATCGACCCCACCGACCTTGATGACACTGCCTTCTGGGGCGATATTACCGTACAAGATCGATAGACCACCCACAGGACTATACGGGTTTTCTTTGGGATGAATAACTTCTTCGTTGTGGATCTTCGCTTCAGCGACATTTTCTCGTAACGTCTTGCCTGTGACAGTCGGTCGATCAGGATGAATCGCTCCCTCGATATCACAAAGCTCCCTTATGATTGCCGAAACGCCGCCAGCTTCATGAACATCGTGCATCGAATAGGCTGATGATGGCGCGATTTTTGAGAGATAAGGCACTCTTTTAGCGATTTCATTGACCCGTCTTAAGTCATAATCGATCTCAGCTTCATTGGCGATCGCTAAGGTATGCAGCACTGTGTTGGTGGAACCCCCCATCGCCATGTCTAAAGCGAAGGCATCATCAATAGCTTCTTTGGTCACGATGTCTCGAGGTTTCACTTGTTTTTCAACAAGATCCATCAACTTAAAGGCGGCTTGTCTAACTAGTTCTCGTCGTTCTTCAGACACGGCAAGAATCGTACCATTGCCTGGCATTGCCAATCCTAAGATCTCTAAGAGACAGTTCATTGAATTGGCAGTAAACATCCCTGCACAGGAACCGCAAGTCGGACAGGCATTTTGCTCCATAAATTCAAAGTCTTCTTTCGTCATGTTGCCAGTCTTGTAAGTCCCCACGGCTTCAAACATGGAAGACAAGGTTATCTGGTGGCCCCGTGGATCAATACCGGCTTTCATCGGACCGCCAGAACAAAAGATCCCCGGTACGTTCGTCCGCATCGCTGCTAAAATCATGCCAGGAGTGATCTTGTCGCAATTCGGGATATAAAATACGCCGTCAAACCAGTGAGCATTGATCACGGTTTCTGCGGAATCAGCGATCAATTCTCGGCTGGGTAGCGAATAACGCATGCCAATATGGCCCATCGCAATGCCATCATCCACACCGATCGTATTGAACTCAAAAGGGATGCCGCCAGCTTCACGAATCGCTTCCTTAGCGATATCTGCTAACTCCCGTAAATGCACATGTCCAGGCACAATATCGATATAGGAATTACATATCGCAATAAATGGCTTGTTCATGTCATGGATATTTTTTACTTGTCCTGTGGCATAGAGCAGACTCCTAGCTGGCGCTGCATCGATCCCTTTTTTAATCTGATCACTTCTCACACTCATCATCTCCTGCATTTTGGAATAAAAAAAAGCATCCCGGTTATAAAAAACTGGGATGCTTTGCCAGAATCCCATTTTACTTACGCAAATAGGACTCAAACAAACGGATAATTTTTGCTTCCGTGTTCTAAGTCCTGGTATCAATAATAATGACTAATAAATATTGATTAAAATTGCGCATAGAAAATGGCTCCTTCATTAGAAATAGTAACGTTCTTGTAATTGTTTACCAATATACCCTTTGCAAAAACACTTGTCAACGAATTTTCTGAATTTTTTTTCAATAATGACAATTTCAAGGAACCCTTCCTCACATTAGATGTCATTTAATCGCTTGCTTCTTTTGATAAAAATGACTTTTAAATCACCTTTATTCTTGCTTGAGAATTTAGGGTGTGCCCGCAACCCTTGTTTTTTTTAGATCAAAAGAAAAACAAAAAATATTTTTGAATTTTCTGACAATAATAACCGTTTCTTTTCCCATTCGATCCGCCTGCATGGTGGCAGTTCCTAGTTAGACAAAAGAAAAAACCCTTGATTACTCAAGGGTTTCTACAAGACTCAATTATTTCACTGCGTCTTTAAGAGCTTTACCTGGTTTGAATGCAGGTACTTTGCTAGCAGGGATCTTGATTTCTTCACCAGTTTGTGGGTTGCGTCCTTTGCGTTCTGCACGAGAACGAACTTCAAAGTTACCAAAGCCGATCAATTGAACTTTTTCACCGTTAGCTAAAGCGTCTTGAATTGTTGAGAATACAGCGTCTACTGCTGCAGTTGCGTCTTTCTTAGTTAAGTCAGTAGCTGCTGCAACTTTTTCGATTAATTCTGCTTTATTTGCCATGGATGGTTTCACCTCCTGATATTTTTTTTGATGTCATGCATCAACAAAAATCTTGAGTGGTCCAAGGTTTTTGTCAAATATTGATTACCATCAATATTCTGATATAACGTTATCATAAGAACCTTGTAATATCAAGGATTTTAACATTTTAGGGGGTTTTTTTTTTGGTTTTTTCCCATTTTTCTAGAAAAGGACAGATTTCTTTGTAAAAAGAAACAAAGTATGATAAAATCTCTATTTTCTTCTGCGAGGAATGATCCGAATCGGCGTTCCTTCAAAAGTGAATGCCTTGCGGATTTGATTTTCTAAGAAACGTGCATAAGAGAAATGCATCAGTTCTTCTTCGTTGACAAAAATAACAAAAGTTGGCGGTTTGACAGCTACTTGCGTCGCATAAAAAATCTTCAAACGTTTGCCTTTGTCTGTTGGGGTTGGGTTGATCGCCACAGCGTCCATAATGACGTCATTCAACAACGCAGATGGAATACGCATGTTTTGATTCATGCTGACTTCTTCAATCAATTGCGGCAGCTTATTCAAGCGCTGTTTCGTCACTGCGGAAACAAAAATGATTGGCGCGTAATCCAAATATTGGAATTCATCTCTGATTTCTTCTTCAAAATCACGCATCGTATTCGTTTCTTTTTTCAATGTATCCCATTTATTGACAACAATAATGATTCCACGGCCTGCTTCATGGGCATAGCCAGCGATCCGTTTGTCTTGCTCGCGAATCCCTTCTTCGGCGTTCAAGACCATCAAGACGACGTCTGAGCGTTCAATGGCCCGCATCGCCCGCATCACACTGTATTTTTCAGTAGACTCGTAGACCTTCCCTTTTTTACGCATCCCTGCCGTATCAATCATGGTAAATTCTTGACCGCTTTCGCTGGTAAAATGGGTATCGATCGCATCACGAGTCGTTCCTTCGATATCAGAAACGATCACTCGCTCTTCCCCAAGAATTGCATTGATCAAAGAGGATTTACCGACATTTGGTCGACCAATCAAACTAAACTTGATGATGGAATCATCTTCTTCTTCTGCTTCATTGGTGAAGTGTTTGACAGCTTCATCAAGGACATCCCCGATCCCTAATCCATGACTTCCTGAGATTGGGTATGGATCGCCTAGACCCAAACCATAAAATTCATAGATGTCGGTACGCATCTCGGGATTATCAACTTTGTTGACGGCTAAAATCACGGGTTTGTTGCTTTTGTACAGCAAACGAGCCACAAGCTCATCAGCATCGGTTACTCCTTCACGAGCACTCGTAATAAAAACAATGACATCTGCTTCATCGATGGCGATTTCTGCTTGATGCTTGATTTGATCCATAAACGGCTCATCACTTAAATCGATCCCACCTGTATCGATCACGCTAAACTCACGGCCTAGCCATTCACCAGTGGCATAAATACGATCTCTGGTCACTCCTGGAGTATCCTCAACGATCGAAATTCGTTCTCCAGCTATCCGGTTGAAAATGGTCGATTTCCCCACATTCGGACGTCCAACGATCGCTATTGTTGGATTTGACATTTTTTACCCTCCATTTAAAAAAGCAGTCCTTGTACGCTGCTTCTTGTATTCAATCTTACTTAGTTTACCTAAAGCCATGGAAAGTTGCAAGCTTTCCTGACAAACAAAAAACCAGCTTATAACAAATTCAAACATCGAATCGTTATAAGCTGATGGCATACAATTACTCTTCGTCGCTGTCTTTTAAGGCATCGCCTAAGATATCACCCATAGTAAAACCAGTTGATTCTTCTGGCAATTGATAATCATCCTCTGAAACCTCTTGTGTTTCATTGGTGTTTTCGGCTTTTTCTAATGCTTTGATACTTAATGCGATTCGGTGTTCTGAAGGGTTCACTTCAAGCACTTTCACTTGCACTTCATCACCTTCTTGTAAGACTTCATGTGGTGTCGCAATGTGTTTATGGGAGATTTGTGAAATATGGATCAGCCCTTCAACACCTGGGAAGACTTCCACAAACGCACCGAAGCTTGTCAAGCGTTTAACAGTCCCCGTCAAGACACTGCCAACAGCCGCTTGCTCTTCAATATTGGTCCAAGGTCCAGGCAATGTGTCTTTGATCGAAAGTGACACACGTTCTTTGTCTGCATCAACAGATAAGATACGCACATTGACGGTATCGCCAACAGATAAAACATCACTCGGTTTGCCAACATGTCCATGAGAAATTTCAGAGACATGGACAAGTCCATCGATGCCGCCAAGGTCTACGAAGGCACCAAAGTCGGTCAAACGCGCTACTTTTCCTTCTACTTCTTGTCCTTCATATAAATCAGCTAATAAAGCTTCTTTTTGTTTTGCTTTTTCTGCTTCGACAACTGCTTTATGAGAAAGGATCAAACGGTTTTCTGAAGGCTCGATCTCAACGATTTTGAAGGTCAATGTTTTCCCTTTGTAATCTTCGAAATCCGCAACAAAATGGTCTTCGACCATTGATGCTGGGACAAACCCACGAACACCTACATCAACCACTAACCCGCCCTTAACAACGTTGGTGACTGGTGCTTCAATGATTTTTCCTTCTTGGAAATCTTTTTCGATATCTTCCCAAACTTTTTTCGCGTCTAAGCGACGTTTAGAAAGGAGATAGCTGCCGTTTTCTTTGTCTTTACCAATTGCTGAAATCACAACCAATTCTAAGACATCCCCAACTTTGACTGCTTCGTTGATGTCTTCAACAGGTAAAGTTGATAATTCTTTTGCAGGAACAACGCCTTCAACGCCGGCGCCTTCGATCCCTACGATCGCTTGTTTATCCTCAATGGCCAATACCTCACCTTTAACGATATCTCCAACTTTTACTTCTTGGAAATTGTCTAAAGCGGCTTCCATTGATTCATTTCCACTCTCAACCTGATTATTTTCAAATTCTGTCATCTCTCATGTCCTCCTAACCAACAATTCTGCAATAATTGCACTACATCTTTTAGTTTAAAATAGAATGAAAAAAAAATAAAGCGATTTCTCTTATTTTCCTAAAAAACTACGGTTTTTTCGTTAAAAAAGTCTTTTCACCTCTGTTTTCTTACTCACTTTCATCTTTTGGTTTCGAAAAATAAAAAAACAATGGGGAACACCCATTGTTTTTGTTAATCAATTTTTTCTTTGATGGTTTTTTTGATTGCTTCGACGACTTGCTCGATCGTTAAACCAGACGTATCGATTCGAACCGCATCCTCCGCTTGTTTCAAAGGGGAGACTTCTCTGTGAGAATCCAGATAATCTCTTTGCTGGATCTCTTCTTTCAACGTCTCATAATCGGTTTTGATCCCTTTTTGCTGATTTTCTTTAAAACGGCGCTGTGCGCGTTCTTCCACACTTGCTACCAGAAAAATTTTGACTTCTGCTTGTGGTAAAACCGCCGTACCAATATCGCGGCCATCCATCACGACACCGCCATCTTTAGCGATCATCTGCTGTTGTTGGACGAGTTTTTCGCGGATCGCAGGGTATGCCGACACCTTCGAAACTGCGTTGGTTACTTCTGGCTGACGGATCGCTTCTGTGACTTGCTCTCCTCCCGCAAAGACCTCTTGACCGTGTTCAGTCGGTTCAAAAGTGATGGGGTATTGATCGATCAAAGCAGCGATCGCCGCTTCATCTTCAAGTGAACAGCCCGTTTTTAAAGCTAAATACGTGATGCTTCGATACATGGCACCGGTATCCGTATAAATAAATCCCAGGTCATTCGCGATGATTTTTGCCACTGTGCTTTTCCCAGATGACGCAGGACCATCAATAGCGATGTTGATTTTTTTCATTTTTCTTACTCCTCGTTTCCCAACGATGTGTATTCCTTCATCGTTTCTGCTTATCGTCCACCTTGGCTTCTCTCTTTCAAGAAAAAAAACCGCCAAAGCGGTTTTTTATTTAACTCTTAACGTGTCGCCAGGGTAAAGCATGTAGTTGTTCGGATCAATCCCATTTAATTGATATAGGGTTTCAACTGAGATACCTGTACGAGCTGCCACTTGTTCAGGACCTTCACCTGCTTGCACAGTGGTATACTGTTCATTACCAGCAGCGCCTTGCCCTTGGTTATTTTGGGTAGTATCTTGTCCAGCATTGTTTTGTTCTTGTGCCGGCTCACTGCTTGAAGGTGTTGATGAAGCTGGCGCAGAAAAACTGCTAGAAGAACTTGATTCACTTGTTGACGAACTCGTTTCACTTGTCGATTCCGTAGTGGATGATTCCGTCGTTGATGATTCGGTTGTTGAAGACTCTGTCGTACTTTCTACAGTACTGCTCGAACTTGCTGTGGTTGGGGCATCATTGTTATGGTTCAATACCCAAATACCGGCACCAACCGGAATTGCCACGATCAAGAAAAGCAAAACTAAAACGATCGTCAAAAAGAGTGAATTCCCACGCTTTTGTTTTCTTTGTTGGGATCTTGATGCAGAATCATCGTATTCTGTATCATAGATTGGTTGTTCCCACGGTTCTTGATTTTCTGAATTGTAGTCATTGTCTTTCTTGCTCACTCGTATTCCCTCCTAGTTTCCTTCCGATGTATTATACCATAGGTAAATAAAAACTGTCCTACAAAATACGATTCAATTTATATCTTTAAAAATTTTTATTAAACGTTCCTGCCAATGATGGGCTTCCTTTTTCTCGGGCAGCTGTTCTTCACCCGCTATTTCGATCCCGTCATTGTCGCAACAATAAGGATTCTCCTGGGCTTCCTCTCCGAAATGCGCCAGTAAAAATTGTCGGCGACAACCTGTAAAATGAATATAAGCCAACATTTTCTGTAATTGTTCTTGTTTTTGCTGTTCATTGCGTTTTAATGTTTCCAGCCAAAAGGAAGTTCCCAACTCTTTCATTTTTTGCTGCCACTTTTCTTGCAACGGTGTCAAGGGTTCTTTCCTCTTCTCCTGAACCATTCGTTCTAAAGCAAGGCGTTCTTCTTTGTTTTCTCGCTGAAAGAAGTAATGGATCTGCTCATCATGTTCCTGATAAAGCAAAATCGCATTGCTTTGTTTGCCGTCACGACCAGCTCGCCCGATTTCTTGACTGTAATTCTCTAATGAATCAGGTAGATCATAATGGATCACAAAGCGAATATCTTCCTTATTGATCCCCATCCCAAACGCATTGGTAGCAACGAGTAATTTTAATTTATTCTGAGAAAACTGCTGCTGCAACGTTTTTCTTTGATCACTCGCGAGACCACCATGATAATAGCCTACCAAATAGCGCTGACGCAGTTTGTTATAGACTTCTTCGACTTTGCTTCTTGTGGAACAGTAGATGATCCCAGCCCCGCCTAAGCGGCTGAGATAGTCTGCTAATGCCGCATCTTTGTCTGTCGTTTGCTCTACGAACAAGCCGATATTGCTGCGGTTCATCGAATAACGGTAGACATTGGCGTTCTTTGCTAATAATACTTGCCGTATGTCTGCTTCCACTTGTGCTGTTGCTGTAGCCGTCAATGCTAACGTAACGGGTGCCTTCAAGCGTTTCTTTACTTCACCAAGCTGCAAGTACTCTGGTCGAAAATCAATGCCCCATTGCGAAACACAATGGGCTTCATCCACCACGAGCATGGCGATCTTAACCTGTTCCAATTGATGCAAAACAGCTTCTTGTACGATCATTTCTGGACTTAAAAACAAAAACTTGTACTTCTGCAAATGCTGCATCACATACTGGCGATCAGCAAGGTCCAATTGACTATTAAACGCAATCGCGCGTTTTTCCCCTTGCTTTTGTAAGCCGTAGACTTGATCTTCCATCAAAGAGACTAACGGTGAGATAATGATCACGATCCCGTCTACTAGGTACCCTGGCAGCTGATAGCACAGACTTTTGCCATTCCCAGTAGGCAGAATCGCTAACGTATCTTGCTGTGCTAAAACACTTTCGATGACTTCTTTTTGTCCTTGGCGGAATGTTTTGAAACCAAAATACTGATTCAGTGCATCTTCTAACATCGAATCCCCCGCTTCTGAGCAATCTGTAACAAACGAATCGTCAAAAAATCAGTCGTAAGAAGCGCCTGTAATTCTTGATAGCTATTTTTCCAAGAAGCTTCTGGCAGCTTTTTCAACAACGCTGTATCAAAGCGCTGAAAAGGAAACGTTGGATCAAGCAATGCCCACTCAATCAAATGATCATTAACAGTTCCTCGTTTGATCCTTCTTTTTTCCATAATCTGCTCGACAGAATCGCCTCGCAAAAACAATGATCGGCTTTCCACCATGCTTTGGTTTAAATTTCTCTTTAGAAAAGGCGACAATCCTCGAAACAGGATCGTCAGGGGCGTTTTTTCGATCAAGGTTAAAAATTGATGGATCGAAGCTCCTACATAAAGAGTGTCCCAAGGCTTACTTTGAACATTTTCTGGTAAAAGCTGAAAAAACGCCTGCCCTAGAATATCTGGACCCGATAAGGTGCTCGCTAAAAAATCTGCCACTTCTGCGGGAAGCTGGTCAAAAATTGCTGATAGCTCTTGATACAGGCACTTTTTGATGTCAGGATCGTGACGGATCAGCTGACGGACAGGTTCTGTATAGAGTGGCGTGTTTTCAACGGGAATATACTGATTGGTCACGCCTTGATACGCAGCTGCTTGAACCAGCAGCCGAACAAAACGCCAAGCCTCCTCCGTCGTTCGTCCATAACGAAAGTAATTCGCATACCGCAACAATCGTTCACCTGGCTGCTGGCTGTTTATAGCGGTCGTTTTGAGCAGCAGACCATCTGAATCTCGACTTAGAGCCCCTCGTTGGATCAAGTCCGCGAGCGTCTGTTGATACGCTTTCTCATTGAACTGGGGCAACGCTTGAAAGAGACCTAAGCGATCATAAAAAAAGGCATAACTCAAGACAGAGCTAGTACGCTTACCAATGAGAATTTGATAAAGTGTCGATGGGCGCAGCTTGTCAGTATCAGAAAACAGCGCTAAAATAAAAGAATCCATATTTCCCCTCCAGAAAGGACTAAAAAATGTCACAACGCTGTAAAATTATTCCTGAGCGCTGCATTGCTTGTGGCCTATGTGCGATCTATGCCCCCGAGATCTTCGATTATGATGAAGACGGGATCGTTTTATTTGCCCAAGAACCGAATGCTCGGCAACAGTTTATCATAGAAGACCAACAAGAAAAAGTCAAAACTGCTTATCGCAAATGCCCTACCCGTGCGATTATCATGGAAAAATAAAAAAAGCCGACTTGCCATTGACAGACCTTTCATCTGCAACAGCAAGTCGGCTCATTTTTTTATTTTCCTATAGCAGAATGATGAGGCTGCTTACGAGCCAACCATGGCAGCAGTTTGGCGTGAAGTGCTAAAAAGACGGCACTGACGATTGCGCCTTTGACCAAATTGAAAGGTAAGATCCCGATCGCCACATATTGCGGCAAAGACATTCCTAAAAATTGATCGGCTGTGACCCCGAAAAAGCGCAGGTAAAGCGGTGTGATCACAAATAGGTTCGCCACACTCATAAAAATCGTTACCGACAAGATACCGCTGATGACACCAACCATTTTGTTTTTGGTGTGAATACCTTTGCGGAAAAAGTAGTACATTGGCAAAGTAAAGGCACATGATGCTAAAAAGCTTGCCGTATCCCCCACCATATCAGCAGGTGAAAAACCAGATAAGAACAAATGCAGCACCGAACGAATGAAAGCAGTCAATACCCCGCTCCAAGGACCAAATAAAAACATCATGATCATCACGGGAATATCACTAAAATCGATCTTTAAAAAGCTGAATGCTGGGAAAATCGGAAAAGCGATAAATTGCAAAATTGTTCCCATAGCAGCACACATGGCGATCGTCACCATTTTTCTTGTTTTGTTGTTCATCAGTATAAATCCTCCTAAGTTCAGGATTCCTCTTCAAACGAACCTATTAAATTTCCTCGGCTTTCTTGTCGGCGCCAGACAAAAAATACCCTCTTTTTTCCACAGGGAAAAAAGAGGGCATTCGAAATAGCCATAAGCAAATCAAATACGCTCTATCTTCTTTATCCAGACTGTACTGTCGGTATCGGAATTTCACCGATTCAGCTATTTCCGAAGAAATAGGTCGTGGACTATAACCACCGGTCGGGAATTGCACCCTGCCCCTGAAGACGAACCTTTATTCTATTTATTACATGTTCTATTATACACAAAATCTAAAAATTAACAATAGTTACGTTTTCAGATACTTTTCAATTATTTTGCACTGTTTTTCAGCTGGCTGACTTCCTTCTTCGTCAGCTCTCGGTATTCCCCTGGACGAAGACCTTTCAAATCTAACGGACCATAATTTTCCCGTTTTAATTTTTGCACAGGCAAACCAACTGCTTTTAACATATTTTTGACTTGATGGTTGCGTCCTTCGTGGATCGTCAATTGCACAATACTAGATTGCGTCGTTTGGTCTGTCGACAAGATCTCAAAGCGAGCAGGTGCCGTCTTACGGCCTTCGATCCGAATCCCTTTTGTCAATGGGAGCAGCTGCTTTTTATCCGCAATCCCTTTGACTTTGGCAACGTACACTTTGTCGACTTCGTGTTTCGGATGCATCAGTGTCTGTGACAATTCCCCATCATTTGTCAGCAATAACAAACCAGAGGTATCATAGTCCAAGCGCCCGACGGGATACACCCGTTCAGGGACTTCAGCAAAATAATCCAAAACGACTTTGCGTTTTTTATCATCCGTTACAGCTGAGATCACGCCACGAGGTTTGTAGAATAGATAATAGACGTGTTGTTCTTGTTCGATCGGTACACCATCGACTTCAACGACATCTTTTGAGCTAACTTGGACCCCTAATTCTTTGATCACTTGCCCGTTGACGCGCACTCGGCCTTCGGTTATCAATCCTTCAGCTTTTCTTCTTGAGGTGATGCCAGCATGGGCAATCACTTTTTGCAAACGTTCCATCTTCATTCTCCTTCTGTGTCTGCTTGTTTGTAGCGGTCGTAAAAAAGATCAAACGGTGCATCTTCTTCAAGTTCATCTTCCATGGATTGGATGTCAGGCAATTCAGCCAAACTTTTTAAGCCAAAATAATCCATAAAGTATTCCGTCGTACCATATAGGATCGCTCGTCCTGGTCCGTCAACCCGGCCTTTTTCTTCAATCAGTCGTTTTGCCACCAATTTTTGAACCGAACCGCTGGATTGGACGCCGCGGATCTCTTCTACTTCCATCCGAGTGATCGGCTGCTTGTAAGCAATGATCGACAACGTTTCTAAAGCGGCCTGCGACAATGAGCTGCCCATCGGTGATTCAGCATATTTCTTCAATAACGGGGCAAATTGTTTCTTGGTAGTCAAAATAAAATGATTGCCCACTTCAAGAATATGCAACGCCGTATGTTCATTTTCTTCATATTGCTGGTTTAGTTCCTGTAAATGCTGATAGACACTGGCAGTATTGCTTTTGACTAAGTAACTCAATTCTTCAAGTCCGATCCCCTCATCACCGACGACGAATAAGATCGCTTCTAATTCACTATATTTACTCATCTTCTTTACCTGTTGGATAGAGCAGAATCGACGCATAATTGTCTGATTGCTCTACTCGAATCGTTCCTTTTTTCATTAATTCTAACAGTGCCATAAAGGTCACCACAACTTCTGTTTTATTGTAGGTCGTAAAAAACGAATCAAAGCTGCGGCCTTTTTTGGCACTGACATGTTGCATCTCCAGCTGAATCGCCGCCATCTTTTCATCGATGGTGCTTTCATCAGGAGAAATTTTGGTTTCAAGTACTTGGCGATTTTTCTTTTTCTCGATCATTTTTTGAAAAGCCAAAAAGAGATCGATCGTATTGAATTGATTGGCTCTTAACTGATCTTCTTCCTCTTTGTATTCATCGACATCCATCGGATCTTTCGTATAATACAAACTGCGCTCTTCCGCTTTTTCGGAAAGCTGCTCGGCTGCATACTTAAATTTGCGGTATTCTAGCAGCTGTGCCACTAGCATATCCCGTGGATCTTCTTCGTACTCTTCCACTTCAGCAATCAGCTCTTGTTTCGGTAACAGCATCTGGCTTTTGATCGCCATCAGAGTTGCCGCCATGACTAAATATTCACCAGCGACTTCTAATTCTAAAATTTTCATGGCATGGATATACTGCATGTATTGTTCGGTGATGGTTGCAACTGGAATGTCATAAACATCGATTTCCAGTTTTTTGATCAAATGAAGCAGCAAATCCAACGGTCCTTCAAAGACAGCTAATTTTATTTTGATTTCTTCCATTCCATCCTCGATTTCTAGGCGCGCGGAAAGTGCTGCTTGTACACTTCCGTCATCCGTTTCTTCGTTATATGCGTGTAAATCTGAGTGGTCGAGATATCTGCGTGTCCTAACAGCTCTTGAACCGTTCGCAGATCTGCGCCGTTTTCTAATAGATGAGTCGCAAAACTATGGCGCAACGTATGGGGAGTCACATTTTTGGTGATCCCAGCTTGTCGAACCAAGGCTTTTAAATTTTTCCAGATTCCTTGACGAGACAGCTGTGTGCCATGGTTGTTTACAAACAGGTGGCTTTCATCCGGTGTTTTTCTCGTCAAATACGGACGTGCATCGCTGAGATACGTTTCGATCCATTGAATCGCTAAATCCCCTAATGGGACGATCCGTTCTTTGTCGCCTTTCCCGGTTGTTTGCAACAAGCCCATACTTAAATGCAAATCATTCAATTTCAAACCGATCAACTCGCTGACGCGCAAACCTGTCGCATACATCACTTCCAAAATCGCTCGATCGCGAATGCCCAACACCGCTCGAGTATCTGGTGTTTCGATCAAGCGCTCCACTTCCTGCAAACTCAAAGTGTCAGGTAGCTTCTGCTGTTTTTTCGGCGAATCAATATGCTGCATCGGATCATGATCTGTCAACCGTTCTTGACGCAAATATTGATGGAATCTTCGCAAACTGGAAACCATCCGAATCACGGTTGCCGAGGATTTTCCCGCCTCTTGCAGATTTTGCAAAAAAGACAAAACGATCACTCGGTCGATCTGTTGCCACTGCGTCACTTGTTTTTTTTGTAAAAACGCAAGATACTGTTGCAGATCCCGCTGGTAGCTGGCACGGGTATTTTGGGATAGCCCGCGCTCAATGGTCAAATAATGAAGATAATCAATAATTTGTTCGTTCATGGGGCTTCCTCTACTTTCAGCTTTTTTATCATATCAAATTCTGGCTCGTTTAGATAGTAGCTTGCCAACAAAAAGGAGGCATCTACCCGTATCTTTTGCCCAAGGAAACACCCGAATCATAGCAGATTTTTTGGTTTCTTTCAAATCGGAAAAAAGGACACTCTTCCTATTGAAACCATCTGACTATCATTCGGGTGATAACAAAATCTTTTCAAATTGCCCAGCTACAGACACTAGGCTTTGTTTTGGCATTTTTGGCAGACACCATGAAATGTCAACCGATGATCCTTTACTAAAAAATGGTACTTTTGTTCGACGATCTCTTCGACACTGCCCAACAGATCCTCTTCAACCTCTTCAATATTGCCGCATTCCAAACACAACAAATGATGATGGAAATGTTTGGCGCCTTCTTTACGTAGATCGTAACGAGCGACACCGTCATTAAAGCTGACTTTATCGACGATTTTCAAATCCGTCAAAATCTCCAATGTTCGATAGACGGTTGCTAAGCCAATCTCAGAATTTTTTTTGCGCACAAAGAAGAAAATCTCTTCGGCGGATAAATGATCTTTCTCATTTTCTAATAAGACCAACAACGTCGCTTCTCGCTGAGGAGTTAATTTGAACCCCGACTCGTGCAATTGTTTCTTGGTCTTTTTTAACGCTGCTGTTGTGTTCATAGTTGCCTCCGTATGCCGCTAATTTATAACGATTCTAATTTGAGTGAGAATCACTCAAGACAAACATTGTAATCATTATAAATTAGAACAGCAAAAGAAACAAGTATTCTCAATTAGGTTTTTTAACAAGAATCGTAAAGCCGTCTTTTTGCTCAATTAAACGCTGTTTCATCAAGGTTCCTAACGCCCGTTTAAATTGGCCTTTACTAATACCAAACGTTTGTAAAATCTCTTCTGGTGCTGATTTATCGGTAAAAGGAATTTTATTTTCTGGCGCTCGTTCTAAAAAGGTTAGGACCATGGCGGCATCATTTGAAATCGCCTCGTGGGCTCTTGGTTTCAATGAAAGGTTCAAGACGCCATCTGGACGAACCCCGATCACTCGTCCTTTGACAGCTTCCCCAAGACGCGGCTCTTGGTAGCGCTCTGATGGGTGGACGAAGCCAATATAAAAATCATCCGTCAATAAGTAGGTTCCCGCTAGTTTTAAGCGATACACGGTACCTGTAACATCTTGATTCTTCATCTGTTCCGTACCATTCTTACTCAGTGCCTTGAAGATTTTCTCATCTGCTAACGAAGCCCATATACGCTCTTTGTCATCGACGCGCAAGCTGACCATCAAACGGTCGCCTTTTTTGGGCCAAAGTTCCCGCATTGTTGGCAATTCATCTAATGAAACCACCATATCCTTGTCTTTTAAACCGATATCGACGAAAACGCCTAAGTCGCGACGGCTTCCTGTGACTGTACCAAAGGCATAATGCCCTTTGCGGCTTTTCGGAATATTCGTAGTGAGCACATTTTCTTGCTTTTGGTTTTGATAGCCAAACCCTTCGACGGCTTCACCTAAATGATGTTCGCCTTCTTCCTTGGCTAGTCGGAAGGTAACCCCGCCTTTTTGAACAAAATAATTCTGTTCATTTTCATCAATGATCAATCCGCTAAATACGGATGCTAATAAGTCTTTCATCTATTCTCTCCTTCTTCATAAAAACTGCCCGTTGCTAAAAAAAGAAACGCAGCAGTGCCATAGCAATAACGCCTGTGATAACGATCTTCATCAAATCTTTTGTATAATACCCCACCAACAATGCTGGGATACAGGCAACAGTTTCTTTGACTTTCAAGATGGGAAACTGCCCTTCTCGAAAGATCAGCAAATTTTGAACCAACAATGCCGCCAAAATACACAACGGCAAGTAACTCAAAAAGATGGTGAAAGGTTTTGGAAATACGAGCTTTTTAGAAAATAAAAAAGGAACGATCCGCGGAATCCAAGTAACCAACCCACATGCTAGCATTAGTATAACAAAATTAGTCATGATGTGTCACCGTCCCAACCAAACATCCTGCCAAGGTCGCAGCAATTACCGCGATCTCAGCAGTCGAAAAACGCATAAATAAAATCAATGTCCCCACAACTGCCCCGAGTACTAAGAGCGTTTGCTGGGTTTTCTTCTTGAGGGGTCGCTCTACTTGAAATAAAAAAAGACCAACAAACATGGCTACCAAGGCAAAATCTAAGCCTAACGCTTCTGGATCTGGAATAAACGAGCCTAATAGTCCGCCCAAAAAGGTTGCGAAGATCCAACTCAAATACGCCATCACGTTCAACCCATGGGTCCATTTCGCTGTGACTGGTTTGTCTTGTTGCAGTGCCGTCGTCAAAACGCCATAGGACTCATCAGTCAAAAGCGTCCCAATCCCAATAGCAGAAAGCAAAGGAGTCTTTTTAAAATAGGAAGCCACTGATAAGCTCATTAAGAAATGTCGTAAATTCACTAAAAAGACGGTTGCGACGATCGTCGTGAAAGGTGCTTGAATCGCGAGTAATGCACAAATAATAAATTGAGCACTACCTGCATAGACAATAATAGACATTAAAATAATTTCAAGAATCGACAACCCAACGCCTTTTCCCACGACCCCCATCGCAAAACCAATCCCTAAGTACCCAAGAATCGTTGGTACACAAGCAATGACCCCATCTTCAAAGCGATCATATCTTTCTATTTTCTGCACAAAAAACCCTCCCTGTTTGAACGATTATCTTTCATCATATCGAAAACAGGGAGGGGAAACAAGTGTTTTTCACATGTGCATGTAATAACTCTGAAAGTTTTCTAGCGACTCATGAGACTTAGCGAACGGTGTGATCGTTCCCATTGCCTCTGAAATAGCCAGTTTTGGCGTTTACCGTAAATAAGTATAGCGGGAACGCTGAATCATCCGTTCCTTTAAGCAAGCTGCCTTGGGCATTTGTCGCATAAAAATTGTAATAGCCTTCGCCGTTGACGATCCGCACGCGTTCAAAAGTATACCCACCTTCAACCACGTAACCACGGGCAATCGCTGTGGCGATGATTTTTTCTTGGACACCATCTGCCCATACCCAAGCGCTATTGTTTACATCATTCAAATCACTTTGACGGGCTGGAATGATTGGCTGATTATTGGTGTTTGTTGGCGTATTTGGCGAAAGCACATACTCTTCTTCAGACGTGCTTTGTGCAGGCGTCGCAGCGCTTGTAGAACCGCCGCTTGAAGCGGAAGCGTTGTTCGCAGAAGCCGCCGCTTGTGCTGCTTCTTGGGCCGCTTGTTGTTGTGCCGCTGCTTCTTGCGTAGCGGTTTCACGCTTCGTCAACGCAGTATCGACTTTGCGCAGATCAGCAGTGAGACTTTCCACCAATGAATCGATCGGTAAAGCTTGGACTTTTTTCATCAAGGCATTGTAGTTCTCACGGGTGATACTTGCAGGTGCTTCACCATCACCACTTAAAGCCACCATGCTCTTCACCGCATTTTGAACCTCCTCGATCGCACTGAACTCTTTTTGTCCCATGTCGATGGCTTGATTGATCAACTCATCAAAGGCATCCCCGTTCTCACGCTTCGCCATTGTGACGGCAGCCGCTTCTTTCAATGAGACTTCTTCCAATTGATCTTCCACAACGGCAGGACTGCTAAAATAGCTGTTGATCTCGGTCAAAGTTGCTAGTTTGTCAGCGATCGTCGCAGCTTCTTGTGACAAGGCATCGTACCGTTCATGGTCTTGAAACTCTGCCAACTGATTCGTCACAGCCGTCAGCTGTTCTGATGTTTTGTCGTTTTTAATGAACACTCGTTCATCATTTGTATAAAAATCATTCAGCTCATTTTCAATTTGATCGAGTGTACGGTTTTCCTGCGCCAGTTGCGTTTCTCGGGCTGTTTCTTGTTGCTGCTGTTGATAGTAATACGCCCAACCGCCACCAGCTGCCACTATTAAACAAGCCGCTGTAATATAGAGTGCTTTGCGAGGACTCTTCTTTTTTTCGCTAGGCGTCGACGTTTTTTCTTCAGTAGTCGCCTTTTTCGGTGCTTCATCCGCTGCGGTGATCGGCTCAGGAATTGGATCGATCACTGGTTCTGGCTGCTTCTTCGCTTCTTCAATGACTGGATCCGTCACTGGTTCATCTTCGCTTATCAGTAGAGGTTCCTCACTGGCTTGTTCCTGACTTTCTTCTTCAGTAGCAGACAAATCATCAGTGGTGGCTTCTGCTTCTAGAGCAGCGGCTTTTTCTTCTTCATCAAGTTTGTGTTGGCGGATATAAGCAGCCAAAATATCAGCGTCATGCTGTTCCTCCGTACTTAATGCATCGGTTTCACTTGCTTCCTCACTGGCTGATGTCGTTTGCTCTTGCGTTGCGCTAGAACTTTCTACTTCCGTTTTTTCCTCAGCTTCTTTCTTAGAGGCTGATGTGGGGGTTACATGTTGCTCATCGGAAAAAGTCCCTTGCTGCGCGAGGTCGATCGTTTCTTCATTTGAGGATGGCCGATCACCTAAGTGCTCCTCCATTTTTCCGATCGGGACGTTTTTAAAGTCTGACCAGCGAATATCATCATTTTTATTCTGTGGCTCTTCTGGCGTAACGGAAGAGTCAGATGTTGGTTCCAGTTCATTCTCCTTTGCCTGGTTCCATTGGAACCCGCAATTGGGACAAACGGGTGTTTCTTCTATTGCTTGAAATCCACATTCAGGACATGTCTTCTTCATTGATTCAAACTGACTCCTTTTGTTTTTTGCATTTCCTTTTATGAAGCAGTCGCCTCTTTCATCAGACGCTTGCTGTACCTACTGCTTCTTTTTTTAGACCAGCAAATAATGGGTCTTTTTTGACACTTCGTTGTTTGTTACGTTTTGATGCAGATGCACAAAATTAAATTTATCACATTCTTGGCAATTAGCCAACACTTGCTTGGTTACGTTTTTATTAAGTTCTTTACCAATCTTGTGTCGAGAGGACAGAATCTGAATAAAAAAGACTTTCCAAAGGGTTCCTTTGGAAAGTCGATAAACCTTGATTATTCTAAGAAATCTTTCAATTGTTTTGAACGAGATGGATGGCGTAGTTTCCGTAATGCTTTTGCTTCGATCTGACGAATCCGTTCTCTCGTTACCCCAAAGACTTTGCCGACTTCTTCTAATGTCCGAGTACGACCATCATCGATTCCGAAACGCAAGCGCAGCACGTTTTCTTCACGGTCAGTCAACGTATCCAGTACATCTTCTAGCTGCTCTTTCAACAGCTCATAAGCCGCATGCTCTGCTGGACTTGTGGCATCTTGGTCTTCAATAAAATCACCTAGATGAGAATCGTCTTCTTCACCGATCGGTGTTTCTAATGAAACAGGTTCTTGAGCGATCTTCAAGATTTCACGAACTTTTTCCGTCGGCAGATCCATTTCTGCGCCGATTTCTTCTGGTGTCGGTTCGCGCCCTAAGTCTTGCAGCAATTGCCGTTGAATACGGATCAATTTGTTGATGGTTTCCACCATATGCACAGGAATACGAATGGTTCGCGCTTGGTCAGCGATCGCACGGGTGATCGCTTGACGGATCCACCAGGTCGCATACGTCGAGAATTTGAACCCTTTGCGGTAGTCGAATTTCTCAACGGCTTTCATCAAGCCCATGTTTCCTTCTTGGATCAAATCAAGGAATTGCATTCCTCGACCCACATAACGTTTGGCAATACTAACGACCAAACGTAGGTTGGCTTCTGCCAAACGCTGTTTTGCCTCTTGATCGCCTTCTTCGATTTTCAGTGCGAGCGCCACTTCTTCTTCTGCGGTCAATAACGGCACACGACCGATTTCTTTCAAGTACATCCGAACGGGGTCATTGATTTTCACACCAGTTGGTGCAGACAGATCTTCTTGAGGTTGTGTTTCTTGTCGTTTTTCATTGCTCTTTAGACTATGGACTGAAGGCTCTCCATTTTCATCCACAACACTGATGCCTGAATCCTCCAGTTTTTGAATTAATTTGTCCATTGCATCAGCATCCAAAGTATATGGCGTTGCTAAATGATTCGTAATGTCATCGTAAACAACTTGCCCCTTTGTTTTATTTTCTCGGATGTATTCGGCAACTGCTTTGTCATACGTTTTTTTTGTTTCTTCTGCCATGAAAGAAAGCCCCTTTCAGTTCGCTATTTAGCTTGTTTCAACCGTTTGGTCAAATCAATGATTTCGATCGCAAGTTCAAGTTCTAATTGCTGGTTTCCTTTTTGTCTTGCTTCTTGCTGCTGGATTCGTTTTTGATTGATTTCTTCAGCAATGCCCGACTTTTGAAATACCTGCAGAATGTCCTGAAATTCTTGTTCAGTCCCTTCCTCAGAAGCTTTAAGATCTGCAATATCGATCACCATTTTTTTCATTGAATCTTCTTTTAAAAAATCTAAGAACTTTGCTAAAACAAAGTGTTCTTCTGTTTCCATATACGCATCAAACAGCAGATAAAGCTGTTGGTAACGATCATGGATAAAGGATATGCCACTCGCTCGAAAGCGATGGTTTAACGTACTGTCATGAAACAAACGGTACAATAATAATTCTTGTGCTTTTTCTACCTGTGTTTTGGGCTGCTGCCGCGTTGGCGGCGTATAGACCATAGGATTATTGGTTGTTGGCGCTGGCGGCGGTGCATCTTGCCGCGGCTGCTGCTCTTGCCGGTTTTGCTTGAGCTGCTGCTGCAAGGTCTCACGGCTCAAGTTGAACTCTGTGGACAACTGAGTCAAATAACGGTCTTGCTCCAGCAAAGAATCCACCCGCTGTAATTCCTTTAAAACGACTTGGACATAATCTAACTGCTCTTTCTCATTGGCCAAATTTCGATTTGCTCGATGGTAATCCATTTTGAAAGCAAAGACGGTTTCTTTCCCATGTACAGCTAATTTATAAAGAGCTTCTGTCCCATATTTGCGCAAATAGTCATCTGGGTCCATCCGTTCCGGCACTCGAACCACAGATAATTTCAAGCGGCTATTGTTTTGCAAAAGATCGATCCCACGGTTCGTGGCTTCAACCCCTGCACTATCTCCATCGTAACAAAGAATCACTTCTTGTGCCACTCGCTCGATGTGAGCGATCTGCTGATTGGTCAGGCTGGTCCCCATCGAGGCGATCCCATTTTCGATCCCTGCTTGCCAAGCGGCGATCACGTCCATAAATCCTTCAAATAAATACACTTGGCCATCTTTACGCATCGCTCGACGCGCTTTGTCAAAGTTGAAAAGAACCTCGCGTTTATTGAAAAGAATCGTTTCAGGACTATTTAAATATTTTGGTTGGTCTTGATCACCGACTTTTTCGCTTGCTAACCACCGACCAGAAAAACCAATCGTTTTCCCCTGAGGATTGCGGATCGGAAACATGATTCGCTGGTAAAAGCGATCCGCCAGTGAGCCATCGTTGCGCTGAACAAAGAGTCCTGTATCAGGAAAAAACTCTGCTTTGGCTTTTTCATTCAAAAAAACTTTCTCCAAAAACGAGCGTTCATTCGGTGCAAAGCCAATATTGAACTCTTCGATCAGTGCCATCGTCAATCCACGATCTAATAAATAATCAAGCGCTTCTTGTCCAGCAGCCGTATTCACCAACATGTGATGATAGACTTCGGCGGCTTTTTCATGTAACGCAATCAATTGACTCGTTTGTGAGGTCGCTTCATTGATGCCTTCAGACTGCTGATATTGTGGATCAAGAGGAATATCGTTCATTTCTGCTACTTTGACGACTGCTTCTGGAAAACTGATCCCTTCAAGCTCCTGTAAGAAACCATACACATTTCCACCACGACCACAACCAAAGCAATGAAAAATTTGTTTGTCCTCTGCAACGGAAAAAGAAGGTGATTTTTCATTATGGAACGGACACAAACCAAAATAATTTTTTCCAGACTTCTTTAACTGGACATACTGTCCCACGATATCGACGATATTGCTACGTTCGCGAATATCGTCAATGATCGTTTGAGGAATTCGTGCCATCCACTCACCTCCATTTGGTAAGTATTCATCGGTTTACTAGGTAAAAAATCGCACTAATAGATATCAGTGCGAAGAATAATTAGACAGAATCACTCATAATGATTTTACCATATTTTATTTGTATTTCAAGCTTTTTTGTTTCACTTATTTTACAACGCTTATGAAAAGAAACGCGCCGTAACATTGATCTTCCATTGATTCATTTTTATTAAATCAGCGTAGAATAAATTGCCGCCGTTATGATACAGGTGACCACCATTATAAAAAACGGATTGGATGCCCCAGTAACGATAGGTTTGTTCCGTATCATTGCCTAACAATGGAGATAAAACCTCTCTGGAATATGTTTCTGCTAACTCTAAGGTGTTCACTCCCCCTCGGGCAGCGACATAATCAATATAATCTGTACCAAAATTATACGCCTGTACGGCGGTCCAAAGATCGCAGTTCATTTGCTCGGCTTTTTCAATCAACTCAGCTAAATAGGAAACACCTTGTTCGATGCTTTGTTCTGGCGTATCGAACTGATTTTGTTTTCCATAGACACTTTCAGAACTTTGCATCGGGTCGTTGCCTTGTCCTTTTGACTCCGTCAGCATGATGCTCATGGCTAATGACTGATATTCAGAGATGTCGTGGGCTTGCGTCTGTTGCGCGATTGCTTCTTCATACGCATAGACAGCTTTCAATGCCGTGTAGTTTCGATAGACCCAAACCCCTGCCCCGATCAGCAGCAGCACGAGGGCCAGCTTCAGTATAAATCCTAGGAAACGTCGAATTTTTCTCATCAAATACATCCCATCTTTTCTAAGTCAGAATCTATCGTACTATGAAATGAACGGGCTGACTAGAATTTTTTCTCTCCTAAAAAATCCTTAATAAAATCACAAGATTATTTAGAAAAAAACAAGCAATCATAAGCTGACCGAGGGATTGGCGATCTTTCGACAAGAAAAAGGAAACAGCGCTTCTTCAAAAGGAAGCACTGTTTCACTCATCATTATTTTTCGATCGTGGTAACAATACCAGAACCGACTGTTCGTCCACCTTCACGAATCGAGAAGGTCGTTCCATTTTCTACAGCGATCGGATGGATCAATTCCACATCGATCGTTACGTTGTCACCAGGCATCACCATTTCCGTTCCTTCTGGTAAAACGATATTCCCAGTTACGTCCGTTGTACGGAAGTAAAATTGTGGGCGATAGTTATTAAAGAATGGGGTATGGCGACCGCCTTCTTCTTTTGTCAACACATAGACTTCCGCTTGGAATTTCGTATGCGGTGTGATAGAACCTGGTTTTGCTAACACTTGGCCACGTTCAATTTCATCACGGGTGATGCCCCGTAACAATACCCCTACGTTATCGCCAGCTTCTCCGAAGTCCATCGTTTTGCGGAACATTTCTACCCCTGTCACGACTGCTTTTTGTGTTTCAGGTTTGATTCCGACGATTTCTACTTCATCCCCGACTTTTACCATGCCGCGATCGATCCGACCAGAAGCAACGGTCCCCCGTCCTGTGATCGAAAAGACATCTTCGATCGGTAACAACAATGGTTTGTCAGTATCACGTTCTGGCGTTGGGATATATTCATCTACCGTATCCATCAGCGTTAAGATCGCTGCTTCAGCATCTGGGTCCCCTTCCAAGGCTTTTAACGCAGAGCCCTTGATCACAGGAATGTCGTCGCCAGGAAAATCATATTCAGTCAGCAATTCTCTGACTTCCATTTCAACTAAATCGATCAACTCGTCATCATCGACAAGGTCCGTCTTATTCAAAAAGACGATCAAATGTTTCACACCCACTTGACGAGAAAGCAAAATATGCTCCCGTGTTTGTGGCATTGGGCCATCTGTCGCTGATACGACCAAGATTGCGCCGTCCATTTGAGCAGCCCCTGTAATCATATTTTTCACATAATCCGCGTGTCCCGGTGCATCGATATGGGCATAGTGCCGTTTTTCCGTTTCGTATTCCACATGGGCAGTATTGATTGTGATACCACGTTCGCGTTCCTCAGGAGCCGCGTCGATACTTGCGTAATCTTGCGGATTGGCAAGCCCTTTTTTCCCAAGAACTGTGGTAATTGCAGCAGTCAAGGTAGTTTTCCCATGGTCGACGTGTCCAATCGTTCCGATGTTGACATGGGGTTTGCTACGATCATAATGTTGTTTTGCCATATTGTTTCCCTCCTAGAGAAAGTTGAGTCGTTGGTTGACTCGAATCATATTTTTGCGATTTACGCTTCCAAATTCATAAGTATCAACTTATTTTTTGTAAGTTTAAATCTACCCTTATTATAGGTCAAAATTAGTCAAAGTCAAGCAAGAGGTCTCGGCAGCTAATCCCTAAGAATTTCTTTGCTTTTTGTGATCCATTGGACGCAAGCCTAGTTTTTATGAATAATAGAAGATGAGGTGAGAAATGTGAAGAAAATCATTGCAGCGCTGGTTTTTACAGCAATTTTCCTTGGTGGCTGCTTCCTTACTTATGATTATTACTATGGTGGAAGTGACTACTATACAGTTATCAACGATGCGGGCGAACAAGATACCGAAGTCAGTGACGAGGGGGTCGTTGAAAACATCTATCGTTATACGCAAACAGCCTACAGCGCCTCTGGTGAGGTCAAAACGGTCAAAATGAATGAACATCGTTCCGCTCCTTTGAAAGAAGGCGCCTATTTGAAATTATTGGTCAATCCTAATAAAGGTGTTCTGAGCTGGGAAGAAGTTTCGGAAGAAGATGTTCCTAAAGTGGCTCTTGAAAAGCTGACCCATCAATAATTGCTACTGTCGATCAAGCAAGCGTCTATAAAAAAGCAGGACGTCCTCTTTCTAAATGAGGACGCCCTGCTTTTTGGGCTCTATAATTTATGGGCCTGATGAATCAGAATTGATTCTTCAGCTCCATTTTCATTATTGACAAAGAGCCGCTTTTTTGTACTTGTTCTGCCATCTTCTGCTTAGAAACAGCTCTTGTTACATCCGATTGATCACTTCTTCTACATTTTTGATCGTTACGGAAATCGTGCCATCGGGATTATTGATAAATTCGATCAAATTCGGATCTCGGTAAACATCCAAAGGAACGATCAATTCGATTCCATTCGATAATTTTAGTTTTTGCTTACCAAATTTTTTCTCCGAGATCTCACGAACATCCCGCATCATCGGTGCTTGATTGACGAATCCTTTTTCAACCACTTCTTCTTGAAATGAAAGCTGAGCAGTAATATTGTCTTTAAAGACTTTTTGCGCCACTTCACTCACATCGATATGACCAGACTCTTCGATCGTATCGTAGACCGCTTCTTTCAAATCGGCAACAACGTTATAGGTGGGTGTTTCAAATTTCTGACCAATTTTTTCGGCTACTTTTTTGATGACTTTGACATTTTCTTCTAAAGATGGGATCGGTTCGGCATCAATGACTTTTGTTGAAAAGTAGGCGTATTTTTCACCTGAAAAGCTATATTTCTTTTCAATCAGTTCAAAGTCTAAGCTCTCCACATCGATCGTGATTCCTTCATCTGCCTTTTGGGTTTTACCTGCTAGTAAGGCACGATGCAAAATCAAATTATTTTCGATCCCAGCCTCCCCATTATCAATAAAATGCGTATAGCCATCTTGATAATTGACCTTCAAAAAAGCCAGCTGCATTCTTGTATCTAATTCATATAAGACGACAAACGCATCCGCACTTGGCGCATCTTCACTTTCCTTGTACGCTTCATACCAGCGTTGCACGATCGCTTCACTGGCTGCGATAAAGTCGTCTGGTGCTTGTTTGACCAATTGAGCGATCGTTGAAGTTTCGAGTAAACGACCTGTTTTGGTTTGCGGTGTAGCAAGTTTCTGTATTTTCTTCGTCAAATAATCACGAATGTATTCCGTTGTTAAATCAAGTTCAACTTGAGAAAAAACTGGATCGCCTGTTTGACGGTCCACAATGTGTAAAATCGCATGTTTCAAATAAATATCCATTGGTTACGCTCCTTATCCATTTGTCTAGTGTACAAAATAAATAGGCGAACTGACAAGAGCGAATCGGCATTTTCCTTCAACATTCGCTTTCTTTTTAAAAGGTGCAATCATTGGAAATTCCTGCCTCGTCTGCTAAACTAGAAGTATCACAGAAAACGGAGGAATGAACATGAACAGCTATACGTTATCAAACAATGTGACCATCCCTGAGCTAGGCTTTGGCACATGGCAAACACCAGACGGCGACGTTGCCGTAGCATCAGTCAAAAAAGCACTGGAAGTAGGTTACCGCCATATTGATACAGCACAAGGCTATAAAAATGAAGCCAGTGTTGGTCAAGCGATCAAAGAAAGCGGCATTCCCCGCGAAGAGCTTTTCTTGACTACAAAATTATGGAATGCGAACCATTCTTATGATCTTGTGATGTCCTCTTTTGAAGAATCTTTAGAAAAATTACAAACAGACTATATCGATCTTTTCTTGATCCATTGGCCAAATCCAGTGGCTTTTCGCGACAATTGGCAAACAGCGAACGCAGAAACATGGCGTGCTTTTGAAGAGTTGTATCAAGCAGGCAAAATCAAAGCGATCGGCGTCAGCAACTTCTTACCACATCATTTTGAAGAATTGAAAAAAACAGCGACTATCTTCCCAATGGTCAATCAAATTTTCCTTGCACCTGGCGAGTTACAAGAAGAAGTTGTGACTTATTGCCAAGAACACGATGTATTGCTTGAAGCATACAGCCCATTAGGTACTGGGAAGATCTTTGATGTACCAGAAATGAAAGCATTAGCTGAAAAGCATCAAAAATCAATCGCTCAAGTTGCATTACGCTGGTCTTTACAACATGGTTTCTTGCCATTACCAAAATCAGTCACACCAAGTCGGATCGAAGAAAACATTCACGTCTTTGATTTTGAGCTATCTGAAGAGGACATGAAAACGATCGATCAATTAGATGGTGTGGTTGGGAAAGCGACCAATCCAGATACGACAGGGTTTTAATTTCACTCTCTATAAGGAGAAGCCTATGAAGACAACTGATTTGATTCACCTCTCCCCTGCTGTTCAAAAAGCCTTACATGCTGATTTTGTTTTTCTTGTATGGCCAGGCAAAGTCCAACATTTCCCGGCGCGTCAATGGTCGTCTAGCGACTATCAGCAGATGCTGACCGAGAAACTTACTGGGGAACCACGCTTTTTTCTTTGGGAAAACTACTTAGTCGCAACTGGAGAAAATGACCTTTTGGTCCTGATGCCCAAGTACCATCAAATCAATGATCTAGTAGAAACACCAGCGCCGCTTTTTTAGCAGCGTTGGTGTTTTTTCAGGAAGTATATAAATTTTTTTGTATTTTTTCATGAGAATCACTGTTCTTTTCTGCAAATTTTCCTTATAATCGATAGTGATCGAGAGGAGAAGATTATGAAAAAGAAACAATTAGCAAAATTGAAACAACAATTCCGCCCGTCTTATGAAACAGCTCGACAACAGTTGTTTACAGCGATCGAGCGCAAAACAGCAGATAAGTTTGACCTTCCGACGACTGTGTATATCAATCCTAAAAACCAAGAGGAATTATTGATTGAATTGTTGAAGGAAACGCCAAAAGAACAAAAAATCGCTGTTCCTTTAGATGAGAACTTCAAAATCGTCGTGAAACGAATCCAACGCTTAGAAGCTGGTTTGCTTGATCGTTTCAGCGATAACTTAGTCGATGAGATCGCTGCTTACTGGTTGCCGACCAATCCGCAAGAAAGTACGGCACCCGCTCCTGCAAAAGAACCAGCGAAAGTGAAGGAAGAATCAGCACCAGCTGAAGCGGCTGCACCGACTACCTCTGCATCAACTAAAGAAGTAGAAAAAGCAACTGAAACAATGGCTGATACTGCTGACAACACAATGACTTTTTCAGCATTTGCTGAAAAAATCGCAGCATTCCCTAAATTTTCTGCCAAACAATCTTCAGGAGAAACGATCGTGATCGAAGCTTCCCCGAAAGAAGATCGTGTTCTAGCAACGATTTCTGAAACAGAAAGTGATACTTTTACCATCGAAACTGCGCTAGAGCGCAAATACAAAGTAAAATTAGAAGTCATTCCATTGATCGAGGCGTATGCCCACACGGCGATTTCGAAACGATAAACAAAAGGTTCTCTAGACAAATGCCTAGAGAACCTTTTTTAATTGCGTATTTCGGTTAAAAATTTACGGGCTTGCTCTTGGTTCATTTGAGTCGCAGCTCGCAGCTTAGCTGCCAGCTGTTCAATCTCGGTTCCTTTTGCTCCAACTGAAATAGCTAATGAACGGGCTTGCATGCTCATATGACCTTGCTGGATACCTTCTGAAACCAATGCCCGCAACGCTGCCAGATTCTGAACCAACCCGACACTTGCCGCCAGCGAAGCTAACTCACTCGCCGTTTCAACACCAGTCAATGCCAACGCCGCTTGGGCTTTTGGCAATACTTTTGTGGCACCCCCGACTGTGGCGATCGCCAACGGCAGTGTGATACTACCAATCAAACGGTCTTCTACGATTGCCCAGGAAGTCAACCCTTGCACGCGGCCATTACAGGCAGCATAGCCATAACAAGCGGCAGAAACGGCGCGAGTGTCGTTTCCGGTAGCCAAAATCAGCGCTTCAACGCCATTCATGATCCCTTTGTTATGGGTAGCGGCACGATATGGATCGATCTTGGCAAAATCAGCTGCATGAACAATTTTTTCGGCAACTTGTCTGCCATTTCCGTTCTTGCTCAATTTGTCAAAAGGCACCGAGCAAGTGGCTGTTACTAACGATTCCGTAGCGAGATTGCTTAAAATACTAAAGAGAATTTCTTCTTCTGGGAACCATTTGCGAAAAAGCTCTGCCACTCCTTCTAAAATCGAATTGATGATATTGGCGCCCATCGCATCTTTGACATCAACCATTAAATCGATCGACACATAAGCGGTTGCTAAGTCAGATTCTGCTGGCGAGAAGTTCCGACCGATCACTCTTCGCAATCCACCGCCGCGTTTCACGATGGAAGGATACGTCTCATTCGCCACTGCAAAGATCGCTGCTTGCTCGGATTCAACTTTTGCCAAAATCGCTTCCGAATCCTGAACATCCATAAAGACGATCTGGCCCCGAAGCAAACGTTCTTGACTGGTCGTCGTAATGGGCCCAGCCATTTTTGCTCCATTGCTCATCGCTGCGATCACCGAGGGTTCTTCTGTGGCTAACGGGACATTGTATGCTTTGCCATTCACCTTCAGGTTCAGCCCTACGCCTAACGGGATCTCTACTTCACTGATTTGGTTTTCGATCAAGTGATTAGCAGTTTCCTTGTTTAGTGTCATTTCTTGAAAAACTAAGGATTCTGCTGCTGTGATCGCTCCTTGTGCTTCAAGAAAGGCTAATCGTTCATTAGGCGCGAGGGCGTAGAACTTTTTTTTTTCTGTTTTTTCTGATACCGACTCTTCATCAAAATTCGTTTGACTTGCAGTCGCCGAAGGATTTTCTAACAGCATCGCTAGCCCTAATCCGCCACCGACACACAAAGAGGCGATTCCATAGCGCTCTTGGGTGTCTTTTAGCTGATAAGCGACGGTCGTTGCGATCCGCGCGCCAGTCGCTCCAATGGCATGTCCCAGTGAAATGCCCCCGCCGTAACGGTTGACTTTCTTCGGATCCAAACCAAGTTCACGTTCTACTACGATCGAAGAAGCTGCAAAGGCTTCATTGATCTCAAAAATACCGATATCTTCAATCGTCAGTGCTTGCTTTTTCAGTAACGTATCGATTGCTTTGATTGGTGAGATTCCCATGATCTCTGGGGCGAAACCGACTTCGACGATCTCTTTGATCACTGCCAGATAAGGAATCTGATGCTCTTCACAATAGCTTTTTGACGCGATCAAGACCATGGCCGCCCCATCATTGATGGTTGAGGCGTTCCCAGCAGTCACCGTACCGTCTTTTTTGAAAACTGTTTTTAATTCAGCTAATTTTTCGACTGTCGTAGCGGCGCGAATGCCTTCGTCCTGTAAAACGGTTCCTGATTTTTCAGTCAACGGCACGATCTCTTGATCAAATTTCTTTGCTGCCTGCGCTTTGGCAGCTTTCATTTGTGAGTGGTAGGCAAACTCATCTTGCTCTTTGCGAGTGATCCCGTATCTTTCTGCTACCGTCTCAGCCGTCAGTCCCATCGGCTTGCTGCTGAAAGCATCTGTCAATCCGTCATGCATCATTGTTGACACCGGGGCTGAATACTGATCTTCCGCCTTGTTATAATAACTAAAGAGCGGCGCATTCGTCATACTTTCAATCCCACCAGTCAATACGACGGATGCCTTGTTCAATTGAATTTGCTCCATCCCCATTAGAATCGCTTTCATTCCCGAACCACATACTTCGTTGATCGTTGAGGCTGGAATATCTGAGGAAAGTCCACTTTGCAAGGAAACTTGGCGTCCTGGATTTTGACCACTGCCTGCTTGTAGCACATTTCCGATAATCACTTGTGCGATATGTTCTTTTGCTTGTTGGTTTCTTGCCAACAAGGCTTTTGCAGCGACTGTTCCTAATTCTACCGCTGTATATTCTTTTAATGACCCATGGTATTTGCCAATTGGCGTTCTTAGTGCGTCGATAATGACAACTTCTTCCACGTACGTCACCTCCTCTTGAAATATATCATTAAATCCTCCAAAAAAGAATACCCCACATTCGGTTGTCGCACCCTTTTCTACTTTCTTTAATAAAGTTTAAATTCTAATCAATTCTTTTTCATTTTTTTCAAAAAATATGATACCTTAGAACGTGTAGCCTACTAAGTATGTAGAACATAAAGGAGCGACGGAATGAACGTTGGTATTGATAAAATAAATTTCTTTGTCCCCCCCTATTTTATAGATATGGTTGATCTAGCTCACGCCCGAGAGGTAGACCCGAATAAATTTACGATCGGGATCGGTCAAGATCAAATGGCGGTCAATAAAAAAACACAAGATATCGTCACCTTTGCCATGCACGCGGCAAAAGATATCCTTTCGAAAGAAGATTTACAAGCAATTGATATGGTGATCGTCGGAACAGAATCTGGCATCGATGAATCAAAAGCTTCGGCAGTGGTTTTGCATCGCCTATTAGGTATCCAGCCATTTGCACGGTCCTTTGAAATCAAAGAGGCGTGTTACGGCGCAACGGCGGGCTTACAATTTGCCAAAGCCCATGTACAAGCCAATCCACAAAGCAAAGTTTTGGTCGTGGCTTCAGATATCGCCCGTTATGGCTTAGCTTCTGGTGGCGAGCCCACTCAAGGTGTGGGAGCTGTTGCTATGTTGATCTCGGCGGATCCAGCAATTTTGCAGCTTGAAAATGATAATTTGATGTTGACGCAAGATATTTATGATTTTTGGCGTCCAGTAGGACATCAATATCCAATGGTAGATGGTCATTTGTCAAATGCCGTTTATATCGATTCTTTCAAACAAGTTTGGCAAGCCCATTGCGAAAAAAATCAGCGGACAGCAAAAGATTATGCGGCTTTGAGCTTCCATATCCCTTATACAAAAATGGGTAAAAAAGCCTTGTTGGCTGTTTTTGCCGAAGAAGATGAAACAGAACAAAAACGCCTGATGGCTCGCTATGAAGAATCGATCGTTTACAGCCGTCGTACCGGCAACTTGTATACTGGTTCACTGTATCTGGGCTTGATCTCTTTATTGGAAAATTCCTCTAGCCTGCAAGCAAATGATCGAATCGGATTATTTAGCTACGGATCAGGAGCGGTTGCTGAATTTTTCAGCGGCTTGTTGGTACCTGGCTATGAAAAACAGTTGGCGCAAGCGGCACACCAAGCGTTGCTCGATGACCGCCAAAAGCTAACGATCGCTGAATACGAAGCGATGTTCAATGAGACGATCGATATCGATCAAGATCAATCCTTCGAAGATGATCTGCTTTATAGTATTCGTGAAATCAAAAATACCATTCGTTATTATAAAGAAGAAAACGAATGACCCTGAAAAAAACTTTGCTTCTTTTTTAGCTAAAAAGCTTGAAGGAACAAAGTTTTTTTCTTTCTTTGAAAATGATTGAAACAAAACTTGTTTTCCAAACATTTTCTGCATGTTATTCAAAAATTTTCAGATAATTCAGGAAAAACATTTGACAGTCCGCTTTTTTTTGTCTATACTAAAATCAATTCAAGTTTGGAGGAACTTTTTATGTTAAACACGACCGTATCCCCACAACTGAATACCTTTTACTTTAGCTACTTTAGATAGTTTGTATTCATATCACATTATGGATGCAAACCAAAAACGAGTTTTGTTTGTATCTATGATGGCTAAAGCATTTTAACTTGAACTTGCTGCCATGTAGAAAATCTTCTAAATGGTTGCCAATATACGTTTACGCTTGGTATAGGATCGAATCCATTTAGACGATTGTCTGAATGGATTTTTTTGTTCAGGTAAACCCCCATAAAAAAGAGACGATCATAGGAGGAATTACAATGAAAATGAAAAAATGGATCACGACTGGGTTACTGACAGCTTCCCTACTGGCATTGGCAGCTTGCGGAGAATCAAGCAACACTTCGGAAGAAAACGACGGAACAAAAACAGTCGGTGTCTTACAATTGGTCGAACATGGCTCCTTGAATGCAGCCTACGAAGGATTCAAAGAAGGCTTAGCAGAAGCGGGCTACACAGAAGGTGAAAACCTAACGATCGAATACCAAAATGCGCAAAACAGTCAAGACAATTTAAAAAGTATGAGCGAACGCCTAGTGAATGCCTCACCAGATCTTTTATTAGGCATTGCCACCCCTGCTGCTGTATCTTTAGCAAATGAAACGACCGATACCCCAATCGTAGTTACCGCAGTCACTGACTTAGTTGGAGCGAAATTGGCCGATTCAAATGAAGAACCTGGTCGCAACATCACCGGTACTTCAGACATGGTACCGATTGAGCAACAGATCAACTTGCTGTTAAGCATCGTGCCTGATGCCAAAACGATCGGCATTATGTATAACGCAGGTGAAGCCAATTCAAAAATCCAAGCTGACTTGGCAGAAGAAGCCTTAAAAGCTGCGGGCGTTGATGTAAAAGTATTGACCGCCAATACAACCAATGATGTGCAACAAGTAACCACCAGCCTTGCAAAAGATGTTGACGGCATTTATGTTCCAACAGATAATACCTTTGCCTCTGCTGCTGCAATCGTCGGCGAAGTGGCCAAAGAAACCAAAACACCGATCGTCGCTGGTTCCGTAGAACAAGTCGATGATGGTGCCCTAGCAACTTACGGTATTGATTATAAATCCCTTGGCATTCAAACAGGGAAACTAGCAGCGAAAATTTTGGATGGCGATGCAGAGCCAGCAACGACGCCCGTTGAAACAGCGGATAATTTAGAGTTAGTCGTCAATGAAGAGATGGCTGCTGCTTTAGGAATTGATCCTGCCAGCATCACTGCACCAGAATAACCATACTAACTTAGATTTGAGGAAATCATATGAATTTAGTCGACACATTATTGCTCTTACTACAATCTGCCACCTCTCAAGGGATCCTTTGGGCATTGCTGGCGATCGGGGTATTTTTGACCTTCCGAATTTTAGATATCGCTGATTTAACTGCAGAAGGGAGTTTCCCCTTAGGCGCAGGGATCGCAGCAATCAGTATTACGAATGGTCTCTCGCCTATTTTAGCGAGTCTGATGGGCTTTGGCGGCGGCATGGTAGCCGGCTTAGTATCTGGTCTGCTGCACACAAAACTAAAAATCCCTGCCTTATTGGCGGGGATCATCACGATGACTGGACTGTATTCCATCACAAATCGTGTGATGGGTGCTCCCAACATCGCCTTGCTGGGACAAGACACGGTCTTCACCCAATTTCAAGCCATGGGACTGACCAAAAACAATGCCGTGATTCTTGCAGGCTTTCTCTTCGCAGCAATCGTCATTTTGTGCTTGTTCCTCTTTTTCCGTACAGAAATCGGCTTAGCGTTGCGAGCGACGGGCGACAATTTAGCTATGAGCGAGGCCAACGGCATCAACACTGATAACATGAAGATTATCGGCTATATGATCTCTAACGGCTGTATCGCCCTCTCTGGTGCCCTCTTAGCCCAAAACAATGGCTTCGCTGATTTGAACTCAGGGATCGGTACAATCGTGATCGGTTTAGCATCGATCATTATTGCAGAAGTTTTATTTGCCAATAAATCTTTGCTTTTGCGATTGATCACCATCGTGATCGGGGCAATCGTTTATCGCTTTATCTTGGCCGTCGTATTTGAATTCAATGTCGAGGCCAACGATATCAAATTGGCATCTGCAATCGTCTTAGTCATCTGCCTCTCCTTACCGCAGCTTCGTTCAAAACTAGGACTCAAAAAGATGCTGCCAAAAACCAAAGGAGGCCAATCCTAATGACTTCAGTCTTAACAATCGAGAATCTACACCAAATCTTTGAAAAAGGAACGATCAATGAAAACCATGTCTTGCGAGGCATTGACCTGACGATGAATACCGGTGATTTTATTACGATCATCGGTGGGAATGGTGCTGGAAAATCGACCCTCTTAAACAGTATCGCAGGAACGATCCCAACAGAACAAGGAAAAATCACCTTAGATGGGAAAGACATTACTCGTTTATCCGTGACCAAACGGTCAAAAGATATTAGTCGGGTCTTTCAAGATCCACGTATGGGGACCGCGGTTCGTTTGACCGTTGAAGAAAATTTAGCATTGGCTTACAAACGCGGCCAAGTCCGCGGATTTGCAACAGGCGTCAAAGCGAAAAACCGCGCGTTTTTCCAAGAGAAGTTAGCCAGCCTAAACTTAGGCTTAGAAAATCGCCTTTCTGCTGAGATCGGTTTGCTATCAGGCGGACAGCGTCAAGCCATCACCCTCTTGATGGCAACGTTGCAGCAGCCTAAATTGATTTTATTAGATGAACATACCGCGGCCCTTGATCCTAAAACCTCATTGACGGTCATGGCATTGACCGATCAGTTGATTCGGTCCCAACAGTTGACGGCTTTCATGGTCACTCATGACATGGAAGATGCCATTCGTTATGGCAATCGCCTGATCATGCTTCATCAAGGCAAGATCGTCGTAGACATTGCCGGTGAGCAAAAGCAGCATTTGACGGTCCCTGAATTGATGGAAATGTTCCATCAAAATAGTGGTGCTGAGTTGAAAGATGACCAACTGCTCTTACGCTCTTAACAAGCAAAAAAGGCACGTAGAAAGAATCCTCCTTTTGTAGTGACCCCAAAAAGTTAGACTTTTATGGAGTGGAGAAATCCACTCCTTTTTTGTACGATAAAATTAACTGTTAGACAGCTGTTTTTACAGCTTCTCGAAACTGAACCGGACTTCGCCAATTTAATTTCTTTTTGATGCGTTTATGGTTGTAATAATAGATATATTGGTCAATTTTTGTTTTCAATTCATCTAAACTCCGATAGACTTCTCCATAAAAAATCTCTTGCTTTAATAAACCAAAGAAGTTTTCCATAGGTGAGTTATCTAAACAATTCCCTTTACGAGACATACTCTGGAAGATTTTATGCTGCTTCAATTTATTCTTATAAGCATTCATTTGATAGGCCCATCCTTGATCTGAATGGAAGGTTCTACGAAATGGGCAATCATTTGTCATCTGGATTGCTTCTTCTAATCCTTCCATTATGGCTAGTGCGTTTGGTTTTTCAGAAATCCGATAAGATAGAATTTCACTATTGTAGAAATCCATGAAAGGATCTAAATACAGCTTTTTCTGACGAACGACACCTGTGGTGTCTACTTCATAATACTTAAACTCTGTGGTGTCAGTTGTAATTTTTTGGTGACAGATATTTGTATAGAACCGACGATGAATACGATTTTTGGCGACAGTACCAACCTTCCCACGATAAGAATTGTACCGTCGAGATTTTCGAGTGTAAGACTTTACTTCGATACCTAGTTTTTTTATCAGACGTTGAATCTTCTTTTTATTGACATGAATCCCTTGATTCTCTAATTCTTTTTTTAGTCGCAGACAGCCATAGTCTTTATGCTCCTTGCGAATTTCAAGGATTTTTTCTTCAATTTCTTGGTCTGGGTTTGGTCTGTCAAACCGTTTCTGCCAATACATATAGGTTGCTTTAGGAAATTTCAATGTTTCAAGAAGCTCAACTAGTTTGAATGATCCTCGGAGGCTGGCGATGATTCGTGCGATTGATTCTTGCGTCTTTGCTGGGCTTCCTGTTTTCGCAGCTTCCTCAACTCTTTTAAAAAGGCATTCTCAATTTGAAGGGATCGGACTTGCTTTTCTAATGCCTTGATACGATCGCGTTCTTCAGTTGTTGTATTTTCTTTTTTGTTTTCTTTTTTTCTAGCCAAAGTAAGTGGTCGCCCTTTCTCTTTTGAGAGCCCCTCAATACCTGCTTCTCTGAAATTACGCATCCAATTGGCAATAAGCGCAGGGTTGTTCATTTCTAAAGTGCTGGCAACTTCTCGATAGGACATCTCACTTGTTTGATATAACTCTAGCGCATTTAACTTAAATTGAACAAAATATTTCTGATTTTGATGCTTTCTCAATAGACCTTCCTCTCCGTATTCACGATAGGCATTCACCCAATCACTTACTTGAGACTTGCTTGAAATAACGTATTTGTTGGCAAGATACCGATATCCACCCACGCCACTAAGATATTCTTTAACGATTTTTAGTTTTAATTCAAAAGCATATTTTGCCATACAAATAACGACCCCCAAAAGTTAGATTTTTTGGTCTAACTTTTGGGGGTCGCTTCATTTCTACGTGCCTTTTGCTGTAATCACACTGCTTGCAAAAGCCTTACTTCGCTTCATTTTCTGCAATGATGTCCGTTACCTTCATCAAGCGAGTCAATGTTGCTCGTTCGTCTTCTGCCAGATTGCTTTCGATGTATTGAATGGTTTCTGTCAGCTTGGGAATCGTCATATACTCTAACGCATTGACTCTTCGTCTCGTCCGTTCGATCTCATTGGCCATCAGTTGACAGGTTTTCTCGATCTCGGCCAACTGCAGCATCACTGGTAGCATTTGATCCAGATGGGACAACGAGAGATCCAGCTCACTGGTGGTACTCACAAAACCGTAGGAAAAATCATCATCCGAGCTTTCTTCTTCGTAAACAGGGTTCAACACTGGCACATCCATATTCATGATGGTTCGGCTTTGCACATCTAAGGTCACTTTATTCAAAGGGATCATAAAGGCTTCTTGCAAAACGACATCGGGAATACTACTAGAAGCCAGCACATACTCTTCCATTCCTGCTTGCAATGCGGTCTCCATCTTTTTGCGAAGTTCCTGGTTTTTCTTTACTAGCTGAATGAACTGACGTACTAGCTCATCTTGCTTGTCTTTCAATAATTTGTGACCACGGGTTGCCGTCGTCAGCCGCTTTTTCAAACGACTTAGTTCCATCCGTGTCGGATTGACATTTAAGATCGCCATTAAGAACTCACATCCTCGTCCGTCGGGTAATAGGCGTCGATAAATTCTTCTTTGATACGGCTCAACTCTTGTTTTGGCAAGGTAGCTAATAGCTTCCAGCCCAAATCTAACGTTTCTTCAATCGTCCGATTGGTTTCAAATCCTTGATTGACGTACTCTTTTTCAAAAAGATCAGCAAAGCGCGCGTACTTTTTATCAAGATCAGATAAGGCAGACTCTCCTAAAACGATCGATAACTCTTTGGCAGCTTTCCCATCGGAATAGGCGGCATAAATTTGATTCATCGTTGCCGCATGATCGGCACGGGTCTTACCTTCTCCCGTTCCTTTGTCCTTCAACCGTGAAAGACTTGGCAAAATATCCACTGGCGGGTTGATATTGCGCTTGTAAAGGTCTCGCGACAAAATAATTTGTCCTTCCGTGATATAGCCGGTCAAATCAGGAATCGGGTGGGTTTTATCGCCATCTGGCATCGTTAAGATCGGTATTTGTGTGACCGATCCTTCTTTGCCCATCAAACGTCCTGCCCGTTCATACAGCGTCGCTAAATTGGTGTACAGATACCCTGGATAGCCGCGACGTCCTGGAACTTCTCGGCGGGCAGCGGAGATTTCTCGCAACGCTTCACAGTAATTCGTCATATCGGTCATGATCACTAAGACGTGCATGCCTTTTTCAAAAGCCAAATACTCTGCTGCGGTCAATGCCATCTTAGGTGTAGCGATCCGTTCGATTGCTGGATCATTGGCAAGGTTCATAAACAAAACAGAACGATCTAACGCACCGGTTTTGCGGAATTCATCCACGAAAAATTCAGCTTCTTCAAAAGGGATCCCAATTGCTGCGAAGACGATCGCGAAATTGCCTTCTTGGCTAGGTACTGTTGCTTGTCGTGCGATTTGAGCAGCGATCTCTTTATGAGGCAAACCAGACGCAGAAAAGATTGGTAGTTTTTGTCCACGAACTAATGTATTTAAATGATCGATCGTTGAGATCCCCGTTTGGATAAATTCATCTGGGAAGTCTCGCGCCATCGGATTGATGGCTTCACCGTTTACATCGATGCGTTTTTCTGGCAAGATTCTCGGGCCGTTATCTTTTGGTTTTCCTAAACCGTCAAACACCCGACCCATCATATCTAGAGAAACCCCTAGGGTCAAACCAGTCCCTAGAAACCTTGCTTTGCTTTCTTCTGCACTCAAATTACTGGTACCTTCAAAGACTTGGACAACAGCATTGTCATCACTGACTTCCAGTACTTGTCCTTGACGGATCTCACCTGTGTCCATGCGGACCTCAACGAGTTCGTCAAATTTCACGCCTCGAACATTTTCGACCACCATTAAGGGGCCAGCAATTTCGGAAACTGTACGATATTCTTTTAACATCAATGAACACCTCCAGTTTCAATGATTCGTTGTAACATTTCTTTGATGTCATGCTTGATCGTATCCAAGCGAGTCAATTCTTCTTCAGGAATGTATTTGCTGCGGGCGATGCGCTCACGCAGATCAACCGTTCCTTTGGTGATCTCATCTAAGTAAGCACCTAGCTGCAATGCACGCTGTGCTTGTTCATTAAAGTAGAGAATGTTTTCCAGCATTTTGAACTGCTTATTACGAGATGTATACGTGTCAACGTCATCAAAGGCGTTTTGCTGCAAGTAGTCTTGTCTTAAAGAACGAGCAGTCATCATCGTCAAGCGGTCTTTTTGGGAAAGAGAATCCATCCCTACCAGCTGAACGATTTCTTCTAATCGGCTTTCCTCTTGGAGAATCGCCATTGATTCATTGACTAGCTCCGACCAGCGATCACCTAATAATTGATCCAAATAAGAATTGATTTGATCCTCATAAAGGGAATAGGAATTCATCCAGTTGATGGATGGAAAATGCCGTTTTTGCGCCAGCATGCTATCCAATGCCCAAAAGACTTTCACGATTCGCAAGGTATTTTGAGTGACCGGTTCTGAGATGTCTCCTCCAGCAGGTGAAACCGCACCAATTGCGGTAATGCTTCCTTCTCGAGGCTGCGTGCCTAATGAATGGAAACGCCCTGCTCGCTCATAGTATTCCGCAATTCGACTTCCAAGGTAAGCCGGATAGCCTTCATCTCCTGGGATCTCTTGCAATCGGCCACTCATTTCCCGCAGTGCTTCTGCCCAACGAGAAGTTGAATCTGCCATGATGGCAACACTATAGCCCATGTCGCGGTAATATTCCGCGATCGTGATTCCTGTATAGATCGAGGCTTCCCGAGCAGCAACTGGCATATTCGACGTATTGGCGATCAATACCGTTCGTTCCATGATCGACTTGCCGGTATTCGGATCGATCAACTCAGGAAATTCGTTCATGACATCCCGCATTTCGTTGCCCCGCTCACCGCAACCGACATAGACCACGATATCCACATCTGACCATTTAGCGATCTGATGCTGAACGACTGTTTTTCCAGCACCAAAAGGTCCAGGAACAGCAGCTGAGCCGCCTTTTGCCACTGGAAAATAGGTGTCGATGACTCGCTGTCCAGTGACTAGCGGTTCGCCTGGATTTAATTTAGCAGTAACTGGCCGCGGTTGACGAACCGGCCATTTCTGAACCATCGTCAAGGATTTTTCACCATCGATGGTTTCTAAAACACAGATCACTTCAGTAATCGCAAAATTTCCCACCATAATTTCTTTGACGGTTCCTTCATAGTTTGGTGGCACCATGATCTTATGCTCGATCACCGAAGTTTCTTGTACTGAACCTAAAATATCACCGGCTTGTACAGTATCGCCGACTTGTACTTGTGGGACGAAGGTCCATTTCTTTTGGCGATTCAGTGGATCGATGGTGACCCCCCGCTCCAAAAAATCACTCTCTGTTTGCGACATAAACGTATCTAATGGTCGTTGGATCCCATCAAACATCTGAGTCAACAAACCTGGTGCTAGTTCGACAGACAATGGTGCGCCTGTCGTTTCTACGGGCTCGCCTGGTCCGATCCCCGCTGTTTCTTCGTATACTTGGATCGAAACCAGCCCTTTTTTGATCTCAATGATCTCACCGATAAGGCCCTTGTCACTGACTTTGCAGATTTCGTGGATTTTTGCGCCACTTAATCCTGAGGCGGTGACCAGTGGTCCCGATACTTTTTCAATTGTGCCAAATGCCACATTTATTCCTCCTAGCTGGCTGACTTGTCTGTTATGAATCTAATATATTCATTCCTACCGCTTTTTCCACATTTTGCTGAATTCGTGCCATGCCGATCCCTAAACTACCCGTGCTACTTGGAATCGGAATGATCGCTGGTGTCGGTACTTCTTCGTAACGACGAACGATCGGTTCTAATTGCTCGATCAACCGCTCGGTCAAAAAGATCACACCATACGCTTCAGCCATCTCTTCTAATTGTTGGGCGGCTTCATCCAAATCGCTGACTGGAAAGATATCGATCCCCAGCCCTTTGAAAGGCAAGATCGAGTTCTTACCACCCATCATTGCTATTTTTTTATGCATAACTATCACGCACCCGACTTCTTAAAATCTCTTCTGGCACCTTATTGATTTTACCAATCAAGAGAATACGCAAATTCTTGCTTTCAATTTCCTTGGCATACAAATACCCTGCCAATGCTGATGGCCCAAAAGGCACGATTTTTTGTTCTTTGAGCTTCGCCATTAGAAAATTGTCTTTGCGTATATCAAAGGTATTCAAGGTCTTCTTTTCCACCAATTCTTCATAACTATGATTGATCAGCTCTTTATAAGGGGTTCCTTGCAAGTATCCCACAAACGCCTCAAGAGAAGTCGTGATTTCTGCTAACAACTCACTTGCAGGTAAATTCCCATGGTCGGCTAAAACTGCGCTGATAAAGCCGCGCTTGCGTTTCATCGCGTAACTGCGCAACGTTGTTGAAATATTGAAGATATCGATTTGACGGCGAATCAAGCTTTGCAGCAACTCGTCTTGGTATTCTTTACCGATCGTCCATAATTGCTCCCAATAATGGTTGTCAAAGATGATATCGATGGACTGGACTTCATGATAGTTCTCAATATAAGAGAAGACTTCTTCCACACAGGCAACCATTTCTTGCGCGACCTGAGTACTTTTTCTGGTCTTGACCAGATCTTTAAGGACGGAAAGTGGCTGGGTGCCGATTGGGACGAGATACGCCGAAAAATCTTCTTGCATATACGCCGCTTTTACTAAAACTTTCAGATTTTGATAGTCATATTTCAAAGCAAAGAAATCAACGATCGCTTTTTCTGGTGTCAACTGATACATCGTTTCGTATACCCGTTTCAACTCAGCCATCAGGACTTGTTCAAAATCGTGTACACGATCATCTTCATTGATGAAGTCACCATAAACCGTTTCTTGCAGCATCCCATAGATTTCCTCTGCGCTGGCAGCTGAGAGCATTCGCTCATAGCGACTACGATCGAATAATTGCGATTCATACGTCCGAATTCTCGTATTCAACGTATTATATTTGATGTCATTCATCTGTTTGCACCTGCTTACTGTTCAAAAATCAATTGCAGTAACGTATTGCTTAACTCTTCTTTGTTAGCTTCTAGTAGCGCATCAAAGGTAAAATTCAACTCAATTGCTTCTTGTCGCAACAAAAAGCCACCCTTGCGAGGGATCGTCTTATTTACCAATTTCAGCTGAACCTCTGGGACCGATGCTTGCAACTTAGTAAGGATTTCCTCATCTACGAAATGACGGGACTTCTCGCCTAAAAGCAACTCAACCTCACCAGTTAACCGTGCATTCGCCAAGCCTTTCGCGATAAACGTGTAAAATGCTGCTTGATCCATCGTGTTTAAACGGGTCAGAGCCTCAGAAAACAGCTCATCTAAGACGGACTGCTTTGCTGCCAAGACCTTGTTTCTTGATTGGATATGCACATCTGAGATTTCCAAATACATCGCAGCACGTTTTTCTTTTTCATAAAAAGCTAACCGTTCATTAAGCTCTTTTTCTAACTGTGCTCGTTTTAAATTTTCTTGGTTTTCACTTTCTTTTTGTGCTTCTTTGATTTGAAGCTGGTATTTCTTTTCCGCATCAGCGGTTATTTTGTCAGTTAAACGTGTAATATCAGACATTCACTTTTCCCTCCTCTTAATTCAAGACAAGCAAGAAGGAAATAACGAACCCTAAAATACAATACGTTTCCATCATCGCTACCAAGATAATTCCTTTGGTCACATGTTCTGGTTTTTTGGCTAAAATCTGCATCGCAGCACTTGCGGCACGTCCTTGCCATTTACCGGCGATAATTGCTGTTAACGCGATCGGCAATGAAGCGATAAACAAATACAACCCGCGATCGAATGAGATCGAACCACTGATCTGACCAAAAATCATAAAGGAGATTACAAAGCCGTATAGCCCCTGGGTACTAGAAAGCAATTCCAAAATCAACGCTTGCCCGAATTTCTCTGGTTGCTCTGAGATCAAGCCTGATGCTGCTTCACTGGTCATCCCAACACCGATCGTTGATCCAATACCACCACAAATCGTTGCGGTCGCTACACCTAAAGCTGCAAAAACAATTCCACCATTTTCGTAAAAGAAACTAATCCAATTTTCCATTATTATCCTCCTGTAACTTTTCTTCTGAGATGATCTCTACATAATTTTCATTTGATTTGAACGGGTCAAAGGCACGTCCGCCCCCCGTAAAGAATTTTCCGAAATACTCTAAATACTGCAAGCGGATACCATGAACATACGCACTAAGGTAACTTAAGAAAATATTCAGGCCATGTAGCGCCACAAATAATAAGATACCGACGGTAAATCGGGCTGCTGGCGGCAAGTAGCTAATGATCAAGTTGAAGGCTGAGGCGATACTTCCGCCGGCAACCCCTAATGCCATCAGACGGGTGTAACTGATCAAGTCACCAACATAATTGGTCACATCCATCAATCCGTACAATCCAGAACCGATTTTTCCCGCCAACGTTTTTCCTTCTAAACTGCCTCCGATTGCCACTGCTAAAAGACTGGCAGCGATCATTACGATCCCAATCGTTTGTAATGGGGTGTCAGGGAAAAGCAGCATTCCTGCGGCGACAAAAACCACACTGATCAAAAAGACGATCCACGAACCGGCTTGGAACATCGCAGCCAGTTTCTGATCTTTTTTCTTCCATAAAATATAGAATTTCAGCGCTAAGCCAAACATGATCTGAATGTACCCAAAGATCACGGATAAGACTAAGATCTGATTGACATCATCCTGGGCAGACAACAGCTGGAAGGAGAATTCAAATCCGAAGAAGTTGCCATAGATCAAGCCCCAAATAATCGTAGGGATCGAGCACAACTGAAAGAGGGTCAAATTTTGTTCCAGCCCTTTGCTGAGGTGGAACAGCTTTTTCCCCAGAAATGTCGCCAGAAACAAGAGCAATCCATAGCCAAAATCGGCAACCATCATCCCGAATGCCACCATGTAAAAAGGCGCCATAAATGGTGTCGGATCTAACTCGTCATATTGCGGCAAGCTGTACATCCGAACAAGTCCTTCAAAAGGTTTGATCCAACGTGCGTTTTCTAATAAAATCGGCACATCAGCCAGCTCTTTTTCCGTCACTTCTTGGTATTCGAGGTAATAGTTATCCGTGGTCCCTTTTTTGATACGTTTTTCTAATTCGGCCGCCCCATCAACAGGAACCCAGCCAGAAATCGAGACCGCATGAGTCGAACGCAAAAGCATTTTACTGCTTTTTAAGCGGGTGATCGCTCCATCTAAATACTCGGCAACGATCCGCAAGGTTTCTTGCTCTTTTGTCATCGCACCAAGAGAAGCTTTGATTTCTTTTTCTTCATCAATTAGACGTTGGGATTTTTCTTTCATCGTTTGCAGATCTTCTTCTGGAATGCCCTCATAAGGGTAGATGTATTGCTCGAAGGCTGCTTTCTTTAGAAGAGTAGTTACTTTTTCTTTTACATCTTTATGGAAAAGTACCAATAAGTAAGTTGTCGTTTGTGATTGATAAATGGTTTCGACATAGACAAGCGGCAGCTTTTCACTGTTGGTCGTAAAGTCAGCCATTTCAGAAGTAGGAATCGATCCTAACAAGCCACCTGATTTTTTTAATTCTTTTAAAACACCTGGTCGTTCTTTGAAATACTTCCAGATCGACAGTTCTGCTTCTTGTGCTAATACATCGCGTTTTTCTTGATCAATCAAGCGAAGACGTTTGTCTTGTTTACGAAGGGTTTGGCATAATTCTTGCCAAGGATAGGTGTGGGCTGTTTCAGCCAATTCTTGAAGGGTATATTTTTTGATTGGTTGCCGCAGTTGTGCCAGCATTCCTTTTTTGGGTACATATTCTTCTAAAAAATTTAAGCTCCAGTTGACTTGACCAAACTGGTTCTCCATTTCTTCTTCAGACTGTTCCTCGCGAACCGGTGTCAAAACACCCGTCGTTTCTTCAGAATCATAATATTTTTCCGAAGAAAGCAGTTCTACGCCTTGAAAGTCTTGCAGCTGCTCTAAAACAGCTTCTTTCTGATCGTAAAAGGTCAACAGACTGAACTTTTGCATTTTTGCAATTGCCATTTATGTCACAACCTTATTTATTATTATTGCTAATGCTTCTTCTTTCAATTCATTAGGGATCGTTCGCAGTGTTTCCACTTCTGCTTTGGTCTTAGCCAAGAGTGGTTCCTTAGACTGTACCAACTCAGCTGCGATTTTTTGGTTGATTGCTTCTTTTTGTTGGGCTTCTTTTTCTGCCAACTCTTTTTTAAACGCCTTCAACCGTTCTTCTCTTGCTTGTGCCAATTGTTTTTTTTCTGCTTCTGCTTCTTTATTTTTATTTTCCGCAAATTGCTCTGCTTCTTGTAATAATCGAATGGCATCTACTGTCATTTTCTCACCTGCTTTCACTTTTTTTCCGCAAAAAAAACCACTACAAATCAAGCATATGGCATTCGCTGATCGTAGGGTGTCAAAAATCAATAAGTGGCAAATACCTTCACCTATTTCCGTTTTCTAATATAACCGTAACATAAATTTTGCGATAGAACAAGGTTCCTAGCGTTTTTTTATAGTCTTTACATATAAAAGTCACAAAAATTACACATTTTCACAAAAAGAAATCCTTTTCATTTTATTGGAGGTTAAATGATGACAAAAAAGAAAGATTAGAAACAAAATGATGTTTCAAATCTTTCTTTTAGTTTTTTCTCGTCTTTTTCTTAACTTAAATGCTTCTAAAGAAAAGACAAGCATTTAAAATAACAAAGCATCGACCTACTCACGTATAAACGGCATACTCATACAGCGGGGGCCCCCGCGTCCGCGAACCAATTCGCTGCCCGAGATTTCATTCAAAATGACTCCTGCCTCTTTTAACAGCCCATTGGTAATGGTGTTGCGGTCATAGACCACGACTTCTCCAGGTGCAATCGCCAAGGTATTAGACCCATCATTCCATTGCTCTCTAGCTGCCGCTGCTAAATCGTCGCCACCACAGCGGATCAAGTGGACTTCAGGCAAATCTAAATAACGGCAAAGAATGTTTTCCAACGTATCTTTTTCCTCATATACTCGCACACCGTCCTTGTGTTTAGTGATTGAATACAGCGAAAGTTCTCCCTCTATTTCTGGATGGATCGTGAACTTATCATGATCCACCATCGTGAAGACCGTATCTAAATGCATAAATTTTCGTTCCTCGCCGATATTAAATGCCAAGATATGTTCGAAACTCGGTTCTGTGGCAAAAATCGTTTCGGCAATTTTTTCAATTGAGGCAACTTCTGTTCGTTGAGAGATCCCGATCGCCACGATTTTATCTGATAAAATCAGCTGATCCCCGCCTTCCATCCGCGTCGTTTCGTCCCGATGATACAAAAAGTTCGTCTCATTGCGGGCAAACATCGGATGGTGCGTAAAAATTTGTTTTCCGTAGAGGGTTTCCCGTCTTCTCGTTGCAGAATACATTCGATTCAAGGAAACACTGTGACCAATCGTCGCAAACGGATCTCGCGTGAAATATAGGTTTGGCATTGGATCGATCAAGAAAGGATATTCTGTTTCAACGATTGCCGTTAAGTTACTGGCTTTTGAAATTTCTACCTCACTTTTTTTCAAGCCCGCCATCGTATGATCGATAAAGGCGCGATTGTCTTTAATCGACAGGAAAAAGTTGCGCACTTCGTTGCGAATCTCTTCATCAAGGATTGTTGTTTCATTTAAATAGTCTTCTAAAAAGGCCTCTTTGGCACCAGTTGTTGTCAATGTTTCAGCAGCTAGATCCTCCAAATAAAGGACTTCCACCCCTTTGCTTCTTAACGTATCCGCAAAAAAATCATGTTCTTTTTGCGCTTGGGTTAAAAAAGGAATATCATCAAACAACAATCGATCAAGATAATCCGGCATCAAGTTTTCTAATTCTGCGCCTGGACGATGCAGCAGCACCCGTTTTAAAGGGGCAATCTCAGAAAAAATCTGTATTGGCTGGTTCATGAACTTGTCTCTCCTTCTTGGCAATTTTGTTGAATAACTTATGTCATTCATTTTTTATGATTCCTCATCACATAATTATTCATTTCTCTGACTCATCGTGTTTTTTCTACTCGTGATTCAAAGTTTTTTTAGATCCTATAGTTATAAACATGCATTTCAGCAAAAAGAAACCTCCGATAAAAAAACAACTTTCTAAGAATGTAAATTCTAGATACTTTAATTTACCGCCTTTTTCAATTGTATATTTTTGTTAAAAAAACAGCAAGGCAAAAGAACTGATGGATGATAGTCCTAGCTGCGAAACCAGATTGAATTATTTTTGTTTTTTTGGATCATTTCATGATTTTCAAATGATACCGCTATCAAACAGATAAATATTTGCTATGATTCAAGTATCTTGATGCTAAAGAAACGTCTATAAAGGAGTGATTTGATGAAAACGCAACGTCAACTTTACTATGGTGCCGACTACAATCCTGAACAATGGTCTAAAGAAGTCATTCTTGAAGATATGCGCTTAATGAAAGAAGCAGGTGTGAACTATGTAAGTATCAATATTTTTGGCTGGGTCAATCTGCAGCCAGATGAATCCACCTATGATTTTGATTTGCTGGACTGGTTGATGGATCTTTTATATGAAAACAATATCATGATCGACCTAGCCAACGGAACGGCTTCGCCTCCCGCTTGGCTTGTTCAAAAACATCCTGAGATGCTGCCTGTGACCATTCATGGCAATCGACTGGTTCATGGGGCGCGCCAGCACTACTGTCCGACTTCCCCTATCTATCGTCAATATGCCACCGATTTGACGGAAGCAGTCGCAAACCGTTATGCCAATCATCCAGGGCTAGTCATGTGGCATATCAATAATGAATATACCTGTCACATCCACGAGTGTTATTGCGATCATTGTCGGAAAAGATTTCAGACATGGTTAGCAGAGAAATATCAGACCATCGCTGGATTGAATGATGCGTGGTCAACCAAGTTTTGGAGTCAATCCTATGGCAGCTGGGAGGAAATTTTTCTACCTGAAGCGATGCCGACCTTCAAAAATCCTGCGCAGCAGTTAGACTATCGCCGTTTTCTTTCCGACATGAATCTGGAGCTCTATCAACTCGAAAAGGCGGCGATCGCAAAATATTCACAAGGCATCCCTTACATGACCAATCTTATGGGCTTGCACAAATACGTGGATGGGTTTAAATGGGCACCCGAAATGGATGTAGTCAGCTGGAATTCGTACCCGAATCCCTTTGAAAAGATCCCTTACCCGCAATTTCTTGCTAACGATCTAACTCGTAGTTTAAAGAAAAAACCTTTTTTGATCATGGAACAAGCCACCAGCGCCGTTAATTGGCGGCAAATCAATGGTGCCAAGACACCCAACCAGCAGCGTCTTTGGAGTTATGAAGCGCTCGCTCATGGCGCTGATGGCATCATGTTCTTCCAATGGCGGCAGTCTCGTGGCGGTGCGGAAAAATTTCATAGTGCGATGGTGCCTCACGGAGATCCTCATTCAAGCCGTATCTTTCGTGAATGTGCGCAATTAGGCAACGAATTTTCGCAACTGTCGGAAATTGTTGGGACGCGCTTCTTGGCTGATGTCGCGGTTGTCTTTGACTGGGAAAATTGGTGGGCGCTGGAATTGGATGCCAAACCAAGCACCTTAAAGTACATTCATCAGTTACGCAGCCTGTATGCCGCGCTAAGGGCGTTAAATTTGAGCGTAGACTTTGTCCATCCTTCCGAATCCCTAGACCGCTATCCTTTAGTGATCGCTCCGAATCTCTATTCAGCACCAGAAGCCTTCGGTAAGAAAATCAATGATTACGTGCGACAAGGCGGCATCTTCTTGACAAATTTCTTTAGTGGGATCGTCAATGAATATGACCAAGTCTATCTTGGTGGCTATCCAGGACTGTTTAGAGACACCTTAGGGATCATTGTAGAAGAGTTTTACCCAATGAAAGCAGCTTCCCATCACCAAATTGACTTCCAAGGTCGTCGGTACGACAATTCTCTATGGGAGGAAGTCATTCATCTAAATGGTGCTGAATCTTTGGCAACCTTCCAATCCGGTTATTTGTCCGATAAGCCAGCCATTACTATGAATCAGATCGACGATGGGTATGCGTATTACGTGGGAACAGAATTGTCTCTTGAAGGGCTAACTACATTTTTAGCGACCATTCTGGAAAATCATAAATTAGCGACTCATGCCCAGCACTTCTTGGCTGCTCCTACTGAGGTCTCCGTTACATGCCGCAAAGGTGCTGGCTATACACTCGTCTTTCTCTTAAACCACACCGAGCAGACAACCAAAGTGAAGCTGAAAGCCCCTGGAGCAGACCTTCTAACCAAAGAAACCAGACAGTTGGTAGTTATGAAACCAAAAGAAGTCGCAGTTCTTAAGTATATTGATTGATCTAAGGAAAGAACCTCCATGAAGCGATCGCTTCATGGAGGTTCTTTAATAGAAGTTACTAGATTCAGGGAGAGTCATTAGATTAGCGATAGGCGTTTTCCAAATAAGAGCTTATCTTTTGTCTTCGCTCTCCATCTCTTTTTTCTGAATAATGATACTCTGGATTAGTCCAATGGGATTTGTCATACAACCAAACAGGCATTTTTTTCTCTTCGTCTGTTTCCCATTCATAACGCGGAAACAAATGTGCATGAAGAAAGTTATCGGTATTTCCCAATAGTTCATAATTGATTCTCAATGGAGAACAAGCCTGTATTATAGCATCTCCTAAAAGAGTCATATCAGTTAAGAAAATCTGTCGCTCGCTTAAATCTAGATCATTTAAAGAAGCCACCTCTCTTTTAGGTAATAATACACAATATCCAGGAAGAAATTGGACATCGCCATAAACAGCAAAACTGCCAGGCAATTCTTTGATTACCATTGGATTTGTCCCATCTATCGCCGATTTGATTCTATTCTCATACCATTTCATTTCTTGTCTCCCCTCTTTTCTTTACTGTTACTTGCGGCTATTCATGTAAAAACTATACAAGGTTTAGGAAAGGCTTTCAATAGTAACAAAACAAAATAACTTTGCTATATGAGTGGTCCGTAAGCGTGTCATAAAATGGTACCTAAACACAAATAGCCCGATTTGATACACTCAAATCAGGTTATTTGTGACTTATATTATTTACAGATTTCTTGTATCTGCTGATTCCATGGCAAATAAGCGCGTAGCGCTTCAGGTGTCATCGAAGACAGATTGGGAATCTCTGTAAAAAGATGATTTAAATATTTGCGGATGTTTAACCCATTCGCAACAGCTGTCTGGATAATACTCAATATAATTCCATTTGATCTAGCGCCTTTTAAGCTTTTAGAAAATAGCCAGTTTTTTCGACCGATCACTAACTCTTTGATGGCACGCTCTGCTCGGTTATTTGAAAGTTCCAACCGTCCATCAAGCAACACAATCTGAAGTCCGTCTTTATGATTGACTGCGTATTGAACCGCCTTTCCAAGCTGCGATTTTGGCAAATAAGCAAAGCTCTCACACCAATGAAAAAATTCAGTCATCACAGGCTGCAACGTTTCCTTCCTCGCTACAAACCTTTCTTCTGCGCTAAGCTTATTAAAGGTCCGTTCGATTCGAAACATCTTGTCACAGAAGTCTAACCCTATTTTGGCATGACTTTTTGGGGACGGTTGTTTACCCAATGCTTCAAAAAACTTTCTGCGAACATGCGCCCAACAATAAACATTGTTTACCGGCAGCTTTCCATAGGCCGCGTAACCATCAGTATGCAAGAAACCGCTAAATGATTCTAAAAAACTTTTGGGCTCATCAACGGAACGCGAATTTGCGTGCTCGTAGAGCACAACTTGTTTTTCTTCGCTTTTACCTGAAGCATATAACCAGTAAAAGGTCTTTTCTTTATGAGTATTCAATACCCGATAGCTTGTCTCATCCGCGTGTAAGACCTCCTGATTGCTTAATTCTTGATGAAGGCAATTGTAGATTGGCTCTAAAACCATTTCACTTACCTTGATATGCCAATTAGTGATTTTTTTACGATCAAGAGGGAAACCAAGTGCATGCCATTCTTTTTCTTGTCGATATGCCGGCACCTTTTTAACAAATTTTTCCCAAATACTCTGTGTCACAATTGAAGAGGAACCTAGACTATTATTGATCAACGGTTTAGGAACAGGCGCTTTTTTGATTTTTGTTTCTCCTAATGCTTCACATTCTCTGCAATGATAGGCATGTTGGTAGATGACTTGTTTTTCTATATGGGCAGGAACATACAATGGCTCTTCTCTAAGCCTTGTCGCACCGATATCATGTAAAGTATGACCACAGTCTTCACACAAACAATCGGCACCTTTTAATTCATAATGAATAGGAACTTCAGGCAGACCTTCTAATGAAAGTGCTTTGAGTCCCTTGCGTTTTCTGCGTTTAAAAGAAGATACCGTAATGGTTTCCTGGCTTTCTTGTCCAGTGTGCTCTGGTTCATTAAAAGTTGAGTCGTCTAATAAATCGATTTGCCCATCTACGGGTGGTGTTTCTTTTTTTCGTCCAAACAAGCGTCGATTCATTTCAGCAATTTGTTCTCTAAGAAGAGTATTTTCCTGTTGCTGGATTTCAAGCAACTGTGTTAATTGCTTGATTTGTACAAGAAGTTCAGATTCCAATTTTGTCATTTTTACACCACCATTCTAGCGATTTTCTTACATCTATTATACCATTTTATGACAACGAAAAACAGACAAAATCCTTGATTTAACAAGGTTTTCGTCTAATATATCGCACCTTTTTTCGTTTCTTTTAGCGTACATTTTTCTTCGATTGAAAGGCCAGTCAACAATCGCTCCAAAAGGAGCGGATTTAATTGTAAGACTTCTTTTCTGGAACGCGGCCATTGAAGGTACCCATTTTCAAATCTTTTGTACATTAATACAAATCCATTTTGATCCCAGTAAAGAGCCTTGAAGCGATCTTTCTTCGTACCGCAAAATAAGAAAAGCGCTTGATCGTAAACATCAAGGTCATATTCTTCTATAACGAAAGCTGCTAGTCCATCAATTCCTTTTCGAAGATCTGTTTTTCCACAAACGATAAAAATATGTTTCAATGCAGTTGCATCAATGAGCATTGGCATTCAACTCTTTTAACAAGGTATACAAAAGATATTTATCCATTCCATTATAAATAAATATTTCCTTATCTTCCGATTTGATTCTGCAAGCTAGTTTTGGCTTGGTGTCAATTTGCGATTTTTGAGCCGCACTTGAAAATTGAACTGGTACAATATCTTTTTTATTCATTCGTTTTTCTCCTTCTATATTTAATAGTTTAATTATAGAAGAAAGATAACCGGCGTACGAGATACTATCCTATGACACGCTTACGAAGAAAGATAACCGGCGTACGAGATACTATCCTATGACACGCTTACAGTGGTCCTCCAAAATCGTATTTGTAGACTTTTATAAACAAAAAAAATGTATCAATCTTATAAAAGACTGATACATCAATGATACCGGCGGCCGGGGTCGAACCGGCACGCCCTCAACGGGCACTGGATTTTGAGTCCAGCGCGTCTGCCAATTCCGCCACGCCGGCATGTTGAAAGGTTAGTATTAGTACTAAGGCGGTAACCGGATTTGAACCGGTGATGAAGGTTTTGCAGACCTCTGCCTTACCACTTGGCTATACCGCCATTATACTATTGTTGAAATCTACAATCAAGTGAAGATTGTACTGGGGTAGCTGGATTCGAACCAACGCATGACGGAGTCAAAGTCCGTTGCCTTACCGCTTGGCTATACCCCAAAAATGAAAGGGCGAGTGATGGGAATCGAACCCACGAATGCCGGAGCCACAATCCGGTGCGTTAACCACTTCGCCACACCCGCCGTGATAAGAAACTGTTGAAATATATAATGGCAGGGGCAGCAGGAATTGAACCCACACTAACGGTTTTGGAGACCGCTGTTCTACCTTTAAACTATGCCCCTATGAATGGAGGAGAGTGGATTCGAACCACTGAACCCTAAGGAACGGATTTACAGTCCGTCGCGTTTAGCCACTTCGCTACTCCTCCATGGTGGCGCGGGACAGAATCGAACTGCCGACACATGGAGCTTCAATCCATTGCTCTACCAACTGAGCTACCGAGCCATATAAGAAAATATAAGTTTTACAAAAATAATGAAACGGTCTGGACGGGACTCGAACCCGCGACCTCCTGCGTGACAGGCAGGCATTCTAACCAACTGAACTACCAAACCGTAATGGGGGTTAACGGGATCGAACCGCTGACCCTCTGCTTGTAAGGCAGATGCTCTCCCAGCTGAGCTAAACCCCCGAAGGTTGTTCATTAAATTGTAATGATCCGTACGGGATTCGAACCCGTGTTACCGCCGTGAAAGGGCGGTGTCTTAACCACTTGACCAACGGACCTAAGTTTAAAA
>NZ_JBIOMF010000001.1:2397500-3137500 GCF_051711265.1 Enterococcus sp. DIV0970a
TTCGTTTGGAATTTCTCCGCTACCCACACCTCATCCCCGCACTTTTCAACGTACGTGGGTTCGGTCCTCCAGTGCGTTTTACCGCACCTTCAACCTGGACATGGGTAGATCACATGGTTTCGGGTCTACGACAACATACTCATTCGCCCTATTCAGACTCGCTTTCGCTGCGGCTCCGTCTCTTCAACTTAACCTCGCATGCTATCGTAACTCGCCGGTTCATTCTACAAAAGGCACGCTATCACCCATTAACGGGCTCTAACTTGTTGTAGGCACACGGTTTCAGGATCTATTTCACTCCCCTTCCGGGGTGCTTTTCACCTTTCCCTCACGGTACTGGTTCACTATCGGTCACTAGGGAGTATTTAGCCTTGGGAGATGGTCCTCCCGGATTCCGACGGAATTCCTCGTGTTCCGCCGTACTCAGGATCCTCCTAGGTGTTATCCAAATTTCGCCTACGGGGTTTTTACCCTCTTTGACATACTTTTCCAAGTATTTCGACTATCTGAATAGACTACCATATCGGAGTCCTACAACCCCAACAAGCAAGCTTGTTGGTTTGGGCTTTTCCCGTTTCGCTCGCCGCTACTCAGGGAATCGAATTTTCTTTCTCTTCCTGCAGGTACTTAGATGTTTCAGTTCTCTGCGTCTACCTCGACTGCGCTATGTATTCACGCAGACGTAACATCCTATAAAAGATGCTGGGTTCCCCCATTCGGAAATCTCTGGATCATAGCTTACTTACAGCTCCCCAAAGCATATCGGTGTTAGTCCCGTCCTTCATCGGCTCCTAGTGCCAAGGCATCCACCGTGCGCCCTTATTCACTTAACCTCTGACCTTACGGTCGGTTTTGAGTACTTCTTCTAGCGATAGAAGGTTGCTCAAGAAAATAAGCGTTGAACTTATTAAAAAACTCTTTTAACATTTCAACTCGGTGTGTGTTACTTGTTTTGATTATTTCTTCGATATCCAGTTTTCAATGAACAAAGCTTAACGACCATTGTCGTTAATGGAGCCTAGCGGGATCGAACCGCTGACCTCCTGCGTGCAAAGCAGGCGCTCTCCCAGCTGAGCTAAGGCCCCGGGTATTTACTTGAGAGTAGACCTCTCAAAACTGAACAAAGGCAAACGATGTGTAGTCTTCCGAAATATTCCTTAGAAAGGAGGTGATCCAGCCGCACCTTCCGATACGGCTACCTTGTTACGACTTCACCCCAATCATCTATCCCACCTTAGGCGGCTGGCTCCAAAAAGGTTACCTCACCGACTTCGGGTGTTACAAACTCTCGTGGTGTGACGGGCGGTGTGTACAAGGCCCGGGAACGTATTCACCGCGGCGTGCTGATCCGCGATTACTAGCGATTCCGGCTTCATGTAGGCGAGTTGCAGCCTACAATCCGAACTGAGAGAAGCTTTAAGAGATTAGCTTAGCCTCGCGACTTCGCAACTCGTTGTACTTCCCATTGTAGCACGTGTGTAGCCCAGGTCATAAGGGGCATGATGATTTGACGTCATCCCCACCTTCCTCCGGTTTGTCACCGGCAGTCTCGCTAGAGTGCCCAACTAAATGATGGCAACTAACAATAAGGGTTGCGCTCGTTGCGGGACTTAACCCAACATCTCACGACACGAGCTGACGACAACCATGCACCACCTGTCACTTTGCCCCCGAAGGGGAAGCTCTATCTCTAGAGTGGTCAAAGGATGTCAAGACCTGGTAAGGTTCTTCGCGTTGCTTCGAATTAAACCACATGCTCCACCGCTTGTGCGGGCCCCCGTCAATTCCTTTGAGTTTCAACCTTGCGGTCGTACTCCCCAGGCGGAGTGCTTAATGCGTTTGCTGCAGCACTGAAGGGCGGAAACCCTCCAACACTTAGCACTCATCGTTTACGGCGTGGACTACCAGGGTATCTAATCCTGTTCGCTCCCCACGCTTTCGAGCCTCAGCGTCAGTTACAGACCAGAGAGCCGCCTTCGCCACTGGTGTTCCTCCATATATCTACGCATTTCACCGCTACACATGGAATTCCACTCTCCTCTTCTGCACTCAAGTCTCCCAGTTTCCAATGACCCTCCCCGGTTGAGCCGGGGGCTTTCACATCAGACTTAAGAAACCGCCTGCGCTCGCTTTACGCCCAATAAATCCGGACAACGCTTGCCACCTACGTATTACCGCGGCTGCTGGCACGTAGTTAGCCGTGGCTTTCTGGTTAGATACCGTCAAGGGATGAACATTTTACTCTCATCCTTGTTCTTCTCTAACAACAGAGTTTTACGATCCGAAAACCTTCTTCACTCACGCGGCGTTGCTCGGTCAGACTTTCGTCCATTGCCGAAGATTCCCTACTGCTGCCTCCCGTAGGAGTCTGGGCCGTGTCTCAGTCCCAGTGTGGCCGATCACCCTCTCAGGTCGGCTATGCATCGTTGCCTTGGTGAGCCGTTACCTCACCAACTAGCTAATGCACCGCGGGTCCATCCATCAGTGACGCAAAAGCGCCTTTCAACTTTCTTCCATGCGGAAAATAGTGTTATACGGTATTAGCACCTGTTTCCAAGTGTTATCCCCTTCTGATGGGCAGGTTACCCACGTGTTACTCACCCGTTCGCCACTCTTTTTCTTTCGGTGGAGCAAGCTCCGGTGAAAGAAAAAGCGTTCGACTTGCATGTATTAGGCACGCCGCCAGCGTTCGTCCTGAGCCAGGATCAAACTCTCATAATGATTTGTTTGAATGACCATACGGTCATTAAGCTCATAAAAATTAACTTTGCTAGCTATTGCTTGCATGTATTTGTTTCAATAAATTGAAACGTCCTACACATTGGTTCGTTTGCTTGCTTTGTTCAGTTTTCAAAGGTCTACCGTGCTGTGTTAGCAACTTTTATATCATATCAGAGCGACGTTTGTTTGTCAACTCTTTTTTGAAAAGTTTTTTCAAGAAGTTGTTATTTAACTTCTTTCTTAACCTCAGCGACTTTTTTATCTTACCATCTCAACCGTTATATGTCAAACACTTTTTTGAAAAGTTTTTTTGATTTATTAGGTTTTTCAGAGATGATATTTTTTCGACTTTGTTATAATAACACTTGTAAAATGTTTCGTCAACAACTAATTTCAAAAAAGATCAATCAGTGTTTGTTACAAATGCCTTAACAAGGACAAGTAATAATATAGCAATTCTTAAAGGAAAAATCAACTAAAAAAATAGGCTTTTTGGCAACTATTTTTATAAGCGAATTATTCATTGTCAAACGATTCGAACGTTCGTTTATAAGAAGTATTTTGCGGCTAAATCTATCATTAATGGATAAAAAAAGAGAACTTAAGCTTTTCGCCTAACGTTCTCTTTTCGTCCGATCTTCTGATTGAACGATCGGTATATAGATTCGAAAGATCGTTCCTTGACCGATGACACTCTCTGCTGAAATTTTTCCTTTATAGCTTTCCAATAACTGTTTCGCAATAGAGAGCCCTAGCCCGTTTCCGCCTTTGGTTCTAGCACGGGCTTTATCTACCCGATAGAAACGATTAAAGATCTTGTCGAGGTCTTCTTTGGAGATTCCCTCACCAAAGTCTTGAATGGCAATTTCAAAGGATTGCCGATCCAACGAAATGGATAGATGAACTTCTTTTCGATCAGTGGAATATTTCACTGCGTTATCCAAGACAATAATAATGATCTGTTCAAAATGATTGCGATAGATTTTCAGCTTCAACTCATGGTATAAGTCATCATCCAATGTAAAAACAAAATCCGGATACAGTATTTTAAAGTTATTGAAGACTTGATAGACAACTTCTTTTGCATTGGTTGTTTCATTTGCATAATGAACATCCACTTGTTCCGCTCTTGAGAGATCCAACATTTCCTGTACGAGCGTCTTCATCCGACTGATCTCTTGCATACTGGCTGCCAGAGACTCATCCAAAATCTCTGGATCGTCTTTTCCCCAACGCTGCAACAGATTCATATGTCCTTCAATGATCGCCACAGGCGTTCGCAACTCATGAGAAACGTCTTCGACGAATCGCTCTTGCTGTTCAATGTATAGGCGCATGCGATCCAGCATTTCGTTAAAGATATCTGCTAAATCAGACAGTTCATCGTTCGTATTTAATTCTGGCATATGCACGGTTGACTGTGGGTTTTTCCGAACGGTTTCCATCGTATCTCGCAAGACCTTTAACGGCTGAAGGAAATACGCTGATAAAAAGAACCCAAGCACACTACTAAGAATCAGAGAAACGACTTCTAAGATAATCAAAGTCAGCAGCAGTTTGCTGCGTATTTCGTAAAAAGAAGTCAATTCATAAAATGTTTGTGCATAGCCAATCCGCTCTCTGGTGCCTTTTGAATAGATGGGTTGGATCGAGAGAAAGCCTGTGATACCATCCAGCGTTACGATGGTTGGGGCTTTGCGCTGCGTGTCGATCAGTGCTAAATCATTTTCATGGGTTTTAAACACAAGATCCTCATTCAAATTATAAACAAACAAGCTCAACGGCGCTTGGCCTAATTCCGAAATAAAGGAATCGATTTTCATTAAGTTGCCATCGATCGTTGAAGTGCGATCATAAATGCTCGTCGTCCCCGCATCATTTTTGGTTAAATTACGATATGTTCGAACCAATGTTAGTTCTTGATCCGAATTGGCTAAACGAGAAGCGACCTCTGACATCGTTCGCTCCACATTGTTTTCTTCTTTAGCGACGATCAAATTCACCGATGTTTTATAGGTGATCACAGCAAAGATCGTAAATACGACGAATATAAAGAAAGAACTTGCGAAGGCCCACTTTACAGTTAAAGAAGGCCCCTTCAGTTCTTTTAATTTTTTCATTCTTTTTTTAAGGTTCACGACCGCATCACATAACCTGTACCACGAACGGTTTGGATATAGCTTTCCTCCCCTGGCACATCAATTTTATTTCGTAAGTAGCGGATGTAAACATCGACAACGTTGGTTTCAACTTCTGTCTCATAGCCCCAGACTTTGTTTAATAAAACATCTCTGGCTAAAACGACATTGACGTTTTCCATTAAAGTCAACAATAGCTCATATTCGCGTTTTGTTAGTTCAATGACATCTGTTCCACGTCGAACGACACGGTTTTCTTTTTCAATCGTTAGATCGCGGTAAGTGATCGTGGTTTGTTTTGCGACGTTTTTGTCCCCTTCGATATCGATACGGCGAAGCAACGCACGTAAGCGTGCCAGCAATTCTTCAATTGCAAAAGGCTTCACAATATAATCATCAGCACCATGATCCAAACCTGATACTCGATCAATCACAGAATCTCTCGCGGTCATCATGATGATCGGGGTGTTCTTCGATTGACGCACACGTCGGCAAACTTCTAACCCATTTAGCTCTGGAAGCATTAGATCCAATAAGATTGCATCCCATTCATTATTCAGCGCAGCATCCAGTCCCGTCCGTCCGTTGTAATGAACTTCGGTATTATACCCTTCATGCTTCAATTCTAATTCCACAAATCGAGCTAAGTTCTTTTCATCTTCAATGATTAGAATATTACTCATTATTGATAGCCCCTTTATTGATTATTCTGCCTTTAAAATAGACATTATCTGTCTTATTTTATCATGTATCTAAAAAATAAAAAAGAGATTGACCGAAAGTTCTCACTTTCGGCCTTTCTCTTTTGAATTCTCTTGAAGCTTACGCTTCGTCATACCATGAATAATGGAAAATTCCCTCTTTATCTGTCCGTTCATACGTATGCGCGCCGAAGTAATCCCGTTGTGCTTGGATCAAGTTCGCTGGCAAACGATCAGAACGATACGAATCAAAGTACGCGATCGCAGAAGAGAACGTCGGCACAGGGACACCCGCTTGGACAGCTAGCGCAACTACTTCACGTACAGAAGATTGATAGTGTTTGGTGATGTCTTTGAAGTAATCATCTAATAATAAGTTTTCGATGTCAGCGTTCTTGTCATAAGCATCCGTGATTTTTTGTAAAAATTGCGCACGGATGATACAGCCTGCACGCCAAATTTTGGCAATCTCACCAAAAGGAAGATCCCAATCGTACTCTTTTGATGCTGTACGTAATTGCGCGAAGCCTTGTGCATAGCTCATGATTTTACTGAAGTATAAGGCTTCACGGATCTTATTGATAAATTCTTCTTTGTTTCCTTCAAAAGCAACCGCTTCTGGTTTCGGTAATACTTTGCTGGCATTGACCCGTTCTTCTTTGTAAGCTGAGATATAGCGAGCAAAAACAGATTCAGTGATCAATGGCAATGGAACACCTAGATCTAAGGCACTTTGGCTCGTCCATTTCCCAGTTCCTTTATTGCCTGCAGCATCTAAGATCACATCAACGATCGGTTTGCCTGTTCCTTGATCATCTTTACGTGTCAAGATATCCGCTGTGATCTCAATTAGGTAGCTATCCAATTCACCTTTATTCCATTCGGCAAAGATATCAGCCATTTCATCAACAGATAGACCTAAAATGTTTTGCATCAAGTCATAAGACTCCGCAATCAGCTGCATGTCGCCATACTCGATCCCATTATGAACCATTTTTACATAATGGCCTGCACCATTTGGTCCAATATAAGTTACACAAGGTGTACCATCTTCAGCTTTTGCTGAAATTTGTTCTAAGATCGGTGCAACCAATTCATATGCTTCTTTTTGTCCACCAGGCATGATCGAAGGACCTTTCAAGGCGCCTTCTTCCCCACCAGAAACACCCGTACCGATAAAGTTGATTCCTGAGTTTGCCAACTCTTCGTTACGACGAACGGTATCTTTAAAGAAGGTATTTCCGCCATCGATCAAAATATCGCCTTTGTCTAGATGAGGCAATAGTTCTTGGATCGTAGCATCCGTCGCAAATCCTGCTTTTACCATTAATAAAATACGACGTGGTTTTTCAATTGATTGGACAAATTCTTCTATCGTATAAGTTGCTTTAAAATTTTTATCTGGATGTTCTTTTACTACTTCTTCTGTCTTTGAACCAGTACGGTTAAATAAGGCAACTGAATAACCGCGGCTTTCGATGTTCAACGCTAAGTTTTTGCCCATAACAGCCATACCGACAACGCCGATTTGTTGTTTTGTCATCTTTCATCCTCCTAAGATTCAATTATCTTTTTCATTATAGCGCAAATGTACCTGCTTTTGAACTATTCTCTTTCGATGGACAAAAAATATTTCTGAAAAGTTCCATCTTTTCCAAAAAAAAACAAAAAAACCTCAGGCTCCATGGTTAGCCTAAGGTTTTAGAATCCTCTTTCTGAAAAAAAGGAATTATGCTTCTTTTGTTGCTACGTCTTTGCCATCGTAATGACCACAGTTAGAGCAGACATGGTGGCTTTTTTTCATTTCACCACAGTTTGCACATTCGTTCAAACCGTTGATTGTCAATTTGTAATGTGTACGACGTTTTGCTTTCTTCGCTTTCGAAGTTTTTCTAGCTGGTACTGCCATTTTGCTACACCTCCTTGTTAATGAACGCAACCTTGAGGCTGCAATTTATTCCAATCCTACGCGTTATCGTCATCTGATTCATTGAATAATTCGGATAATTTTGCAAGACGAGGATCAACTTGTTGAGCTTGCGCTTCTTTTTGATTTGCAAAGTCTTCTTCTGACAAAACAGCCCAATCGTTGCCAGATGGCATTGCTGAACCTTGTTTTTCTTCTTCTGTCAGGACTTGCAAAGGAATCGCAAGTAATAGGTTATCAGCGACCGATTCATCTAAGCTGATGGTTTGACCTTCAATGATCAAAACTTCTTCTTCGACGATCGTTTCATCGCGACGCTGAAATTGCTCTGGTGTCATGAATTGTTCATCCACTGAAAAATCAAAAGGAATCGCTACAGGTGTCAAAGAACGAGTAGATGGCAATGTCATCGTCGTTTCCACTTGATAGTGCAGCAAGTATCCTTGCTTATCAACACTCATCAGCCCTTTTACTTTTACAGGAGACAAATCAATGATCTGTCCATCGCGTTTTATCAGTTGACTTTTTAGGTCAAGTGTTTCTTCAAACATCAGCGGTGTCTCTTGGTATTTTTTTAATTCCAATAAAGACCATTTCATTTTTATCACCCCTAAGCAACAAAAGCAATTATACAGGGCTTCTGAGGCTTTGTCAATGAAATTTTCTTGACACCTTTTTCATTTTTGATCGTGTCATTTTAATGCCTTTTCTCAAGGGATTTCGACACTCTCAAAAAAACAACAGGAAGCGCACAACGTGCACTTGCCTGTTGCTTGATCAATCGTTAAAAATCATTAGATCGCTGTTGTTTCTCCACGATAAACGATACCGCGACGAGAATCAAGAGTAACCAATTCGCCATCTTTGATGGTTGTTGTTGCGTCTTTGGCACCAACGATCACTGGTAGATCTTTCGCGATTCCGACAACTGCTGCATGAGAAGTCAAGCCGCCATCTTCAACAACTAAAGCTACTGCTTTTTCGATTGCTGGCATATATTCTTTATCTGTTGTTGGTACAACTAAAATCATGCCATCTTTTGCTTTCGCAATTGCTTCTTCAGCACTGTGAGCGATCACGGCATTGGCAACAACTGATTTTTCACCAATTCCTTGCGCTTCAAGCAATTTTGATCCGATCAATTGGATCTTCATTACGTTGGTTGTTCCGCGTTCACCAACAGGAACACCGGCTGTGATTAAGATTAGATCGCCTTCTTTAGCAAAGCCTAAATCCACTGCTTGTTTTGCTGCTAATTCAAACATTTCATCAGTTGTTGATGGTTTTTCAGCAACGGTTGGGTACACACCCCAGTTAAGCATCAAGCCGCGTTTTGTGCGTTCGTCAAATGTGACAGCTAAAATGTCAGCATCTGGACGATATTTAGAGATCATTTTTGCAGTGTAGCCAGATTCAGTGGCAGCAACGATTGTTTTAACCCCTAAGTTTTTCGCTGCACGCGCAACAGATAAACCGATTGTTTCCGTTACATCTGTTTTATCAAATTGGTTGATTTGGAAAGTGCTGTTTTCTGATAAAGCTTTTTCTGCTTCAACGTCGATACGTGCCATTGTTGCTACTGCTTCAACAGGGTAGTCACCGTTTGCTGACTCACCAGAAAGCATTGTTGCATCAGTACCGTCAAAGACAGCATTGGCAACGTCAGAAGCTTCTGCACGAGTTGGACGTGGGTTTTGTTGCATTGATTCTAACATTTGTGTTGCTGTGATAACTGATTTACCAGCAGCGTTACATTTTTTGATGATGCTCTTTTGAACCATTGGTACTTCTTCAGCAGGGATCTCAACACCCATGTCACCACGGGCAACCATGATACCATCAGAAACTTTGATGATTTCATCGATATTATCGATACCTTCTTGTGATTCGATTTTAGAGAAGATTTGCACATGAGTCATGTCTTTTTCTTCTAAAATTTCACGAATTTCTAAAACGTCTTGCGCTTTACGTACAAATGAAGCGGCAATGAAGTCGATATCGTTATCAAGACCAAAACGGATATCTTCTGCATCTTTTTCAGTAATACCAGGTAAGCTGATTGATACGCCAGGAGCATTGACCCCTTTACGTGATCCTAACATTCCAGCATTTTTAACGACAACCACTAATTCACGGGTTGCTTCGTCTTTTTCTTTGATTTCCATGTCGATCAAGCCATCATCAAACAAGATGTGTCCGCCCACATGAACATCTTCAAATAAACCAGGATAAGTTACAGCAATTTTTTCTTTTGTTCCTTTGTGTTCTGGATCCATTGAAATACGTGTTTCATCGCCAACGTTGAATTGGATGTATCCAGCACGACCAAAGTCTGCTTCTGTCGTATTTTGTACAGTTGTACGGATTTCAGCACCTTTTGTATCTAAAAGGATACCGACATCTTTACCAGTTTTCTTTACGGCTTCACGAACCATTGTCATACGCGCTAATTGTTCTTCATGATCTCCATGAGAGAAGTTAAAGCGGAAGACATTCGCACCGGCTTCAATCAGTTGAGAAATAATTTCCACACTGTTACTTGCTGGTCCTAATGTACTTACGATCTTTGTTTTTTTCATTACTAAACGCTCCTATTCATTTATTTAAAATAGCTAATAAGCTTTTTTTACAAAATTACTGTTGCGTTGCTTTAAAAATCTCTTTAGAATGAGATTTCTTTGTTCAAGTTATACAAGCTAAGATCTGGTTTGTGACGATTGTTTTCAAGGGTATCGATGATATCAGAAGCAATCATTTCATTGTTTTCGATACCGATACATAGACCGCCTTTGCCTTGTTGCAATAATTCAACGGCATATGAACCAAATTTACTTGCTAACACACGGTCACGAGCGCTTGGTGAACCACCACGGACAACATGTCCTAGAATGGATACACGGGTATGGAAATCGCCGTATTCAGAAAGTTTGTCAGCAAAATCATTTCCGCCCATCACACCTTCGGCTAAAACGATCAAGCAATGTTTTTTCCCGCGGTCGCGTCCTTCACGGATACGATCAGCAACAACTTGCATGTCAAAATCATGTTCTGGGATGATGATTTCATCCGCACCACCGGCCACACCTGACCATAAAGCGATATCGCCAGCACCACGACCCATTACTTCGATCACGAATGTGCGGACATGTGATGTCGCTGTATCACGTATCCGGTCAATCGATTCCAAGACAGTATTGATCGCTGTATCAAAACCAATCGTGAAATCTGTTCCTGGAATGTCATTATCGATCGTTCCTGGAATCCCGATCGCTGGGAAACCGTGACGAGTAAGTGCCATCGCACCATGGTAAGATCCATCTCCACCAATCACGACTAGCCCTTCGATGCCAAATTTCTTTAATTGTTCGATTCCTTTTAATTGTCCTTCTTGTGTCGCAAATTCTGGATAACGTGCTGAATATAAGAATGTTCCACCACGTTGAATTTTGTCACCAACATCAGCAACATCTAAGCGACGAATGTCGCCTGCGACTAGTCCGGCATAGCCATAGTTGATTCCGTATACTTCAAGTCCGTCAAAAATACCCTTTCTGACAACTGCGCGAATCGCTGCGTTCATTCCTGGTGCATCGCCGCCACTGGTTAGAATTCCAATGCGTTTCATTATTCTTTCACCTCATCAAAAGATTTTGTTTAGGGAAGCCCCTGTTTGCTAGTTTTCAAGTAATAACCACGAGACATATTCTACCATTATTCCATGAAAATGTCTTGAAATAGTGGGAAAAAGTTGAAAAAAGTGTAAGTTGAATTACCGTTTTCGGAAAATTACTTGAAAATTACATTTCCATTTCCTAATAATGCGATCAGTTGTTTGACAAAGTTTGGCTCATCCGTCACCCAGTTTTCTTCTGCTAATAACACTTTTTTGCCACTGCTTTCATAGAACATCACCACTGGAATATTTCCGTGATGCTGCTTCATTTCCTTCGACAATGCTTGCAGGTGCGACGTTTCAGCTTCAGCAGAAATCTTTAAGTAACAAGTTTGTGACGCAATTTTATTTTGAACGTTTTCTGCTAAGTCTATTTTATCAGCAATGAGTTGGATTTCACCATTGTAACGACTTACCTCGACCTTTCCTTCGATATAAAGAACAGCATTTTCTTCAATCAAGGAACGTACTTGTCGATAAACGATGGGAAAAATCGTTACTGACACTTCTTTGCTGGCATCTGTTCCTTCGACAAACGCCATTTGTTCGCCCTTTTTCGTTCGAATCTCTCGAATCTTACGCACATATAAAAGGATACGCACCCGTTCATTCGGAACCAGATCGGCAATATCAGTGATTTGTTTTAATTGGTGCAATTTTTGAAACTGTTCCACGGGATGGCCAGACAAATAAACACCTAAGTATTCTTCTTCCAAAGCCAGTTTTTCTTCTAGTTTGTAATCGGCAACGGCTTCTTCTTTTAATGCCATAGTTTCTAAGAGATCCAAACTGCCGCCACTATAAGTAATGTTTTGGATCTTTCCTTCTAGCTGGATCAGTGCTTGTTTTCGATTGGGGGCGATCACGTCGAATACGCCGATGCTCAAAAGCGGCAATAAATAATCCAATTTTAACCATTTGCTGTTCCGCTGATTCAAGCGAAGCAAAAATTGATCCATAGACGTGAAATTACCATACTCTTTTCTTTCTTCCAAAATGTCTTGGATCATGTCGCGTCGGATTCCTTTGATACTGCTGAAACCAAAACGAATTTGTTTTTCATTTTGCAGTTGAAAACTAAACCCACTGGCATTGATCGAAGGCGGCAGTACTTCTACGCCATAACGTGCGGCTTCATTTAAATATTCTTTCATTTTGCTGGCGGTGTTGCGTACCGAGTGTAAGATCGAAGCAAAAAATGGTGCAGGATAGTGTACCTTCAGATAGGCCATTTGAAAGCCGATAAAGGAATAGGCAAACGCATGGGATCGATTAAACCCGTAATTGGCGAACCGCTCGATATAGTCATAGACCAAATTGGCGGTCTTTTCATCGTACTGATTGGCTAAGGCGCCTTGCACAAAATGACGACGTTCCTCATCCAAGACGTCTTTTTTCTTTTTACTGATTGCTCGACGCAAAATATCTGCTTGTCCTAAGCTGAAACCAGCCATTTTGGAAGCTACCTGCATGATCTGCTCTTGGTAGACAATGATTCCGTAAGTGTTTTGCAAAATCGGAATCAAGCTGTCATCTGGATAAGAGACACGCTCTTGTCCTTTTTTCCGCTTAATAAAGGTATCGATATTTTGCATCGGTCCTGGCCGATACAAGGCATTGACTGCGGCAATATCCTCGATGCTTTCTGGTCCTAACTTACGCAGCACATTGCGTATCCCCGCTGATTCAAATTGGAAGATCCCTGCGGTCTCGCCTTTTTGAAACAAGCGCAATGTTGCTGGATCATCAAGAGGAATCTCCTTTTGGGTAACGATTTGTTGGCTGATTCGTTTAATGCCTTTCAAGGTATTATCAATGATCGATAAGTTTCTCAAGCCTAAAAAGTCCATCTTCAATAGGCCGATGGCTTCTACGTCATTCATGGTAAATTGGGTCAGCCAGATCCCATCGCTGCCTTCTTGTAAGGGAACCAGATCAAGCAAATTCTTGTCACTGATCACCACACCAGCGGCATGAGTCGATACGTGACGTGGCAAGCCTTCTAAAATTTTGGCGACTTGAAACATTACTTGGTTTCGCTCATTAAACGACACCAATTCTCGCAGCTGATTGGATTGTTCATAAGCAAAATCTAAGGTCATTTTCAAGGCATTGGGGATGGCTTTTGACCAGCGATTGGCTTCACTTTGCGAAAGACCAAAGACACGAGAAACATCTCGTAGAACCATTTTGGCCGCCATGGTGCCAAACGTCGCAATCTGTGCCATATATTCTTGCCCGTATTTTTGGCGCACATACTGTAAAATCTCGTCTCTGCGATTGTCAGGAATGTCTAAATCAATATCAGGCATCGTGTAACGTTCTGGATTCAAGAATCGTTCAAACAAAAGATCGTATTTGATTGGATCCACGTCGGTGATCGATAAAACATATGCCACCAGTGCGCCAGCAGCCGATCCCCGTCCAGCGCCGGTAACGATCTCTTGTTGGTGGGCAAAGTCCATGACATCCCAAATAATCAAGAAATAGTCATCAAAGCCCATCTTATGGATGACGGACAACTCATAATCCAAACGCTGTTCGTACGCCGATGTAACGTGGGCAACACGCTGAGGCAGACGCTCAAAACAAATTTTCCGCAAATAGTCCGCAGCGCTTTCTTCGGCTGGTAGCGGGTAATGAGGCAACAGCCGCTGATGCAGCGGCAGCTCGACGGCGCATTCAGCTGCAATCCGCTGATTATTCATCAATGCCTGCGACCATTCTTCAAATGCCGCGGTCAGTTGGTCTGCTGGTTGTAGAAAAAGCTGCGCAGCCCCTTGCTCTTTAGCCTGACGAAAGTCTTCAATTTGCGAGCCCTCTTTGATATGCGTCATCACTTTGACTGCAAAGGCTTCTTCTTGTGCTAAAGCAGCGATTGGTTGATAGGCACATGGTGCAATGTTTTGCTCGTTAAACCAAGCGATCGTTTCTGGATCTAGCCCCTTGCTAGTAATACCTAAAAACAAGCTCTCAGAATCAAATTTATGGCTGATTGCTCGCAGTGCTTCTTGATTGGCTTCTAGATCATCGTGCTGAGAAGGCAGAAACCCCTCGCCTTCAGGCAGCAAACCAAAGAGGTCCTGCAAAGAATCACAAGCAGCCAAATTCAACTGCTCGGTAATCATTTTTTCACTTGATAAACGCATCAAGGTTTGATAGCCCTTGAGGTTTTTTGCAAATACGTATAACGGAAAGGACATTGATCCCTCTCCGAAGGTACAGTCGAACAAAGCGCCAAAAATCGGCTTGATGCCCTGTGCTAGGCATTGCTGATAAAACTCGACCGCGCCATAGAGAACATTATGATCGGTCAGACCCAACGTCTGATAGCCCATCTTTTTGGCTTGCTCTATATAGTGAGGAATTTTGATCGTACTTTGCAGCAACGAATAGGCGCTTAAGGTGGTGAGCTGTGAATACATTGAAATCCCTCCAAAAATGAAAATTCTCTTTCTTTCTGCTAGTAATTAGATTTGAAAAACAAAATGAAAAAGTGAAAATCTTTACAATAAATATTTTTGTGATAAACTAAAGTCGAAATGGAAGATACGCAGAAAAGAGGTGTCGTCATGCGTTACTTAGTCACTTTATTTTGGACTTTTGTATTAGGTCAAGTCGTTGGCTATCTAGGCAGCTCACTTGCTGGAGCAACTTATGATTTTCAATTAACTTCAATCATTTCTTTGGTCACAGGTGTGGTGATCATTCTTGTTGGTATTATCGCACCAGCGCCTGAAAAGACAAGCCATTAAAAAAAAACCAGTTACCTTTATTGTAACTGGTTTTTTTTTCTTTTCAACTATTCACTGATGTCCGTTTTACGCAAGCTTTTACGGAAATTAAATCCTGAGATAAAAATATTGATCAGTACAAACCCGCTAGTTACCCAAAAGACGGCGGGATAACCAAAGCCAGCTGCCACCGTTGAGCCGACCATCGGACCTAACACTTGTCCAAAGTTAGAGAACATTTGGTTGTAGCTGTAGATACGGCTGACCCCTTCCATCGGGGTGATCTTACTGATCAGTGTATTGATGGACGGCATCAACGCACCCGTCGAAAAACCAAGCAAGAAGCGCAGCACGCCCAACTGAAACGGTGTGGAGACAAAGCCCATCGGAATGAAACAGAAAAATGACAGCAATAAACCGCCTAACAATACCTTGTGATTGCCGTAACGATCACCTATTTTGCCTAAAAATGGCGAAGAGATGATTGCCGAAACACCAGCAACAGAGACGATCAATCCGCTGACAAACAAAATATTGCCACTATTCCCGCTTAGATCACGAATATATAACGTGAGGATCGGGCTGATACTCGTTACACCTAGCTGTAAAATCAGTGACGTAATAAACAAACCGACAAGCAGCTGCATATTTTTGATTTGACCAAAAATTTCTTTGATGGACAGCAAATCGCCCTTTCCAACCGGCTCAAAATCTTCTTGAACGAGAAAAATCGTAAGCAAGAGCGTGATTAGCAGCACAACACCAGTAATGATAAAAACATTTTTCATACCGAACCATTGCGCCAACGCCCCACCCATCGATGGACCGATCAAATTCCCTGCGATGGCTCCTGTAGCCAATGTCCCAAGCGCCCAACCACTTTTTTCTCGAGGCGCCTGCGAAGCAATCAACGCAGTCGCATTGGGAATATACCCCGATAAAATTCCAGTAAAGAATCGCATGATCAACAACCAATAGACATTCGGTACAAAAGCCAAAGAACCCATCGTCACTGTCATCCCCGCAGCCGCGCGAATCATCATTAAACGACGACCTTTTTGATCTGCTAGATTTCCCCATACTGGAGCAATGATAGCCGCCGCAAACGCCGTTACTGAGATTGCTAATCCAGAAAACAACTCAATTTGACTCTCTGGAGCGCCTAACTCTTCTATATATAAGGGAATGAATGGCATGACAAGACTAAAACTGGCACCCGTAAAAAAACAACCTACCCATGAAATCAGTAGATTTCGTTTCCAATCAATCTTCATTTACAAACCTTCTTTCACAAATACTATACCGTATCGTGAGTAATAATCAAATAAAAAAATCTTTCTGCAGGTAACATACAGAAAGATTTTCTTCATTAAACTTAACTGATCAAAGCCAAAATGACAAAGTTTAGGATAAACAACGCATTGACGACCCAGATGATCGGAGACACTTCGTTGGCTTTTCCTTTCACTACTTTCACTAATGCGTAGAAAATGAAACCAACAGCGATCCCGTTGGAAATACTGTAAGACAAGCCCATAAAAATAGACGCGAAGAAAGCGGGAACTGCTTCTTCTAGATCGGTCCACTTGATGTCTGCAAACGAAGCAATCATCATTACCCCAACTAAGATCAACGCTGGTGCTGTCGCTTGTGCGGGAACGATTGAGATCAGTGGAGAAAAGATACTGCTGATTGCAAAGAGTGCTGCCACTACAACAGAAGTCAAGCCCGTGCGTCCACCAGCACCGATACCAGCTGCTGATTCCACATAAGTCGTTGTATTTGAGGTCCCTACGATGGCACCTACAGAAGTGGCTACGGCATCTGCAAAAAGGGCTTTATCCATCTTCGTGTTCAACCCGTTACTGTTTTCAACCGCTTCTTCATCTTTTTTCGAAAAGATCCCTGTACGACGTCCAGTCCCGATAAAGGTACCGATCGTATCAAAGACATCTGATAAGCTAAACGCTAAAATCGTCATAATTACTTGAGGGATTTTGGCAGAATCACTGAATAGTGAGCCCATTCCTTCAGAGCCAAACGCAGCGCCAAATGTGATGCCTAGTTCGCTGATGGAACTTCCTAATGAATTCCCGTGCCAATCAATGGCACTTAAATCCACCACACCCATCAAAATACCGATGATCGTCGTTCCTAAAATACCAAAAATAATTGCCCCACGAACATTTTTCACCACTAATAAAGTAGTCACTACTAAACCAATCACTGCTAACAAAACAGGTGCATTATTGAAATTCGCCAAAGCTGGGACGATCCCCCCATTAAAATTGGCACTCACGATCGTCTCACCGTCGACAACTGAACCAGTCACTGCGGCAGTGTCTGCACTGAAGTTTAGCAAGTTGGCATTTTTGATCCCTACATAAGCCACAAAGATCCCGATCCCGCCGCCAATTGCATGCTGCATGCTTTCAGGAATGGCGTGAATGATCAGTTTTCTGATTCGAGTGACCGTGATAAAAATGTTGATCAGGCCGCAGATGAACACCATTGCTAATCCTTGCTGCCACGTATACCCCAAACCAAAAACGACGGTAAAGGTGAAGAATGCATTAAGGCCCATTCCAGGCGCTTGCGCGTAAGGCACATTTGCAAATAAGCCCATGATCAGGGTACCAATCACTGAAGCGATGATCGTTGCTAAGAAAACAGCTTGAAACGGCATGCCTGCAGCAGATAAAATCGTCGGATTCACAAACAAAATATAACTCATCGCGAAGAAGGTGGTGACCCCAGCCATCACTTCTGTGGAAACCGTCGTTTTATTCTCCTTTAATTTGAAAAACTTTTCCATGTTATGTTTCACTCCTGAACTTTAATCGTTTCTATGAAAAGAAAAAATGAATAATTGCGCTTTTCATCGAACAATTACAAATTATAAGGGAATAATTTTCGCTTTTCAAACCTTTTTCCGAATAAAACGAACCAAAAACGTTTAATGTTCGTGTTTTGCTTTGCAACTATTATGAAAACTTATCGAAAACTTACTTGTATTGTGAAATGACAGAAATATGTTACACTTAAGCCACTACCATAAGAGAATGGAGCGAGTCTTTTGAAACCAAAAATCATCGCCATTGATTTAGATGGCACAACCTTAAATACTGAATCCCAACTTTCCCCTCGCACACGTGAGGTACTGGTTCGCGCCACCAAAGCGGGACACTTTGTTACCATCGCTACAGGAAGACCTTTTCGTATGAGCGATCAGTTCTATAAAGAATTGGCGCTCACAACACCAATGGTCAATTTTAACGGCGGGTTGGTCCATAAACCTCGACAAGTCTGGGCAAATGAAATGGAGCACTCGATCTCTCGAGAAATTGCGTTTGAGCTCATAGCGCAAAAAGAGCAGCTGGGGCTGACGTTTGTGGCAGCAGAAAATCGCGAAACCTTTTTCATTGATGACCTAAGTGGATTTGATCAACACTTTTTCTTTTCGGGCAATGCTTCCGAAAAAAATCTATTAGCAAATTTAAAAACGGACCCCACTTCATTACTGGTGAAAACCGAAAATGAATTAGCAGAATCTGTTTCTTTACGTATCAAGGATCAATTCGACGATGCGGTCGATGTTCGAACATGGGGCGGACCTCAAGCTATCTTAGAGATCGTACCAAAAGGGGTCCATAAAGCACTTGGTCTTTCGGTGATCGCGGATTCTTTGTCTTTGGATCGACAAGATATCATCGCTTTTGGTGATGAACACAACGATTTGGAGATGCTAGATTATGCGGGCTGGGGCGTTGCCATGGCGAATGGCACGCAACAATTAAAATCGATCGCCAATGATGTTACCGACAAAACCAATGCGGAAGATGGCATGGTCGATTACTTGGAAAAATATTTAGGTCTATAAAAAAAGCCGATGCGGGATGTCCGCATCAGCTTTTTTTTTGCTGCCATATTCAAATCAAAGTGTTTCATAAACGATTTCTTTGGCTTCGGGAATCGATTCATCAATAAAGAATACTTTATACCAGGTCAAGAACGTAAAGATCGTCCAGATTTTTCGCTGAAGATTCGGTTTTCCTTGGCGATGGTCTTCAAGCATTTGTAAAATTGCTGTTTGATCGAAGAAGGTTGCCGCAAAGTCTGACTCAAAAAGGCTCTTGACTGCTTCATACCCTGTTCCTTCTTTCAGCCATGCCTTTATAGGTACAGGAAAGCCGAGTTTTTCACGGTTTGCCCACTCTTTTGGCAAATGACGGTTTGACGCTTGTCGAAACACATCTTTGGTGTTGTTTTGATTGATCAAATATTTCGTCGGGATCGTTTGCGACAACTTCTGCATCTCGATATCCAATAAAGGAACACGTAATTCCAAGGAACTCGCCATGGACATTTTGTCTGCTTTTAACAAGATATCCTTCGGCATCCATTGATGAAGATCCAAATATTGCATCTTGTTGACCTCGTCTTTGAGACCATTGACTTTCTCATAATGAGGCGCAACGATTTCAGCAACAGATGGTCCTTTTTGATACGTTGGTTTTAAAAGCTGTAGTGCTTCCTCTTCTTCAAAGACCAGGGCTTGCCCGATAAAGAAGTCTTGGGCAGGTGCCGTTGCTTCATAAAGATGAATTCGACCATGGAAGTTTTTCATTTTGCCGATTTGACGCCCTAAACGAAAGCGGATGTTTTGCGGCAGTTTTTTCAAGCCTTGGGCAAAAACGCGCACCGCTTTAGAGTTTGTGTGGAAGCCATAAGCAGCATAACCGGCAAATAATTCATCTGCCCCTTCCCCAGATTGAACGACTCGCACTTGCTGTGCTGCCAGATTGGCTAAAAAGTACAAAGGGACACAGCTTGGGTTAGAATCTGGTTCGTCCAAGTGATACTGAATCAACGGGAATGCCTCAAAGGACATTTCACCATCGATGACCGCTGCTGTGTTGTTCAAACCAAGTTTTTCCGTCAATTTGCGGGCCTCGATCGCTTCGTTGTAGGTTTTGTCATCGAACCCGATTGAAAACGAGCGATCTGGTCGCAAGACAGAAGCTACGTAACTTGAATCGACACCACTGGATAAAAATGAGCCGACTTCAACATCACTGATTTGATGAGCGGCAATTGATTCCTGGACTGCTTGATCGATTTTGTCGACCCATTCTTCTCTTGAATGATTTTCTTTCACTGAAAAATCTGCATCCCAATACTGCTTGATCGTCAATCCCTGTTCATTAAACAAATAATAATGCCCTTCTTGCAAACGATGAACGCCTTTAAAGAAGGTTTCTCCGTTCAAAGGCGAGTATTGAAACGTCAAATAAGGTTTCAATGCCTCTTGGTTCAACTCTTTCTTGAAATCTGGATGAGGCAAAAAGCTCTTGATTTCAGAACCAAACATAAAACTACCATTCATTTGCGCATAGTAATATGGTTTGATCCCAAAGTGATCCCGTGCGCCGAAAAGCTCTTGTTTTTGAGTATCCCAGATGGCAAAAGCAAACATTCCCCGCAGGCGCTGCAAAACATCAATGCCCCACTCCTCATAGCCATGTAAGACTACTTCGGTATCCGCATGGGTAGAAAAAACATGACCCGCTTGGATCAATTCTTCCCGCAACACTTGAAAGTTATAGATTTCCCCATTAAAAATAATGACTTTTGTTCGATCCTCGTTAAAAATCGGTTGTGAGCCACCTTCTAAGTCGATGATCGATAAACGACGAAACCCTAACGCTACTTGGTCGTCGGTAAATTTTCCTGAACTGTTTGGTCCGCGATGAACGATCCGGTCCATCATGCGTTCAATAATGATTTCTTTTTGGTCTTTTGAATTGACAAAGCCGACAATTCCGCACATATTTTCACATCCGTTTTCATAATCCATTTTCATTTTTCTAAAGTAAATCATACCATAGAATTCAAGAGATACGATCTCTTTTTCAAAAAAATACAATCAATATATTTTTGCACAAAACATAATTTGGAGATAAACCTTATGATATCAAGGTTTCCAACCAACTCATACTCTCAATCTTACAAATTTGTTATCTAAGAAAATAGCTATCCTCAAAATTCTTAAGAAATTTTTTATGAATTCTATTTTTCTGAAAATATACAAAGATACTTTTCCCGAATTTACTGACTCCAGGAAACTTCTTTTGCTGCCATTCTCAGGCATTGATTTCTTGAAAAGGATCAGTCAGATTCGTTCGTTTGATAGTTTTATTGGACGAATGTGAAAAAAAGTGTTATTCTAACTATGGAATTTCGTTATCAACTAACCGTTGCCTTTCATTGACAAGTTTTAAGAAAGGAGAATGACTATGACATTCTATAACACAGATCTACAATATCGTGTAACTCTGGATACCAAATTGAATTTATTTATCGTTTTCGATAAAAAAGATGCGAATCATTTTGCGACTGGAATTACGATCGAGCAAGCTGTACAAGAATTGAAAAAAACTGCATAAGGAGTTTATCCAAATGAAGGATACCGATTCGTACTGAAAGCACCTCGCTAAGGAAAAAATTAGCTAGGTGCTTTCTTGTTTTTTGGCTCGCTTTTGTCTTTTGCAGTATCCGCTTCTTGCTTCTGTCCACTTTGCTGTTCATCTAGCTGTAAGATTTCATCAACAGATCCTTGCGTAATAAATTTGCTCAATCCCTGTGCCGCAACTTTTGTGTAACGCATAAAGTAATCTTTTTCTTGAAAATCTATCCTCTTCCCTCCTACTGATACAACTGTACTTTCATTTCGTTTACTAGCGATTTTACCAGTAATTCTTGAGCGTCACTTCTTTAATACATATGAATGATCCATTAATAGCATACACGTTACATTTGTCAAATCATTCTTTTCCTCTATTCATGAAAAGACAAATCTGTTTTCTGATTCCAGACATAGTACTATTAACTTTAGGAAACTGTTTTATTAGGGGGGATGCTTATGGCTACATTTTTTGCTGGTTTGTTTTTTATCGGTTTGATCGGTTTCATTTTTGGCATTATCTTATTTTATATTGGGTTGATAACTCAAAAAAACAAACGAGATCGAAACGTTTTGATCATTGTCGCTTCCGCTTTTATTGCCTTGTTTTCTTATGGTGGCTTGTCCTTCTACCAAGATGTGACATCTTTCGATAGCATCACTGCACAATTAAGCCTTTCTTTACGTAACGAATCAAGGCAAAGCGAATCCTTTGGCGATGCCGCTGCTTCCATGGAACAACCACAAGGAGAACAAAAAACTGGCAACAACGAAGCAAGTAGCGCACAACAAGAAGAACCCGCGAACAACGAGCAACATACACCTGAACTTTCTCGTGAAGAAAGAAATGCACTGAATCGTGCAGAAAGATACTTATCCAGCAATGCGTTTTCTCAGTCGAGCTTGAAACGTCAATTACTCTATGAAGATTTTTCTGAGAGCGCAGCAGACTTTGCCGTAGCCACCGTGGATGCCGATTGGAACGAGCAAGCTTTAAGAAAAGCAATTCGCTACTCGCAAAATTTATCCTTATCAGATGAGCGTGTAGCGAACCAACTTTCCTTTGAAGGCTTTACTTCTGAACAAATTGAATACGCCTTAGCGAGTTTGCCCGATTGATTCTTTTCGTTTGTTGCCACACCACAAGAAAAAAGGGTCCAGCGAATTGGCGTACATTTCTGTTGATTTCCCGATTGAGTGTAAGCTGAGGTTTTTTCAGATGGTCATCGAGCAAACTCGGCAGTCAGTTAGCTTCTCTGCCCATTTTTCTGCCCACAACAAACAAAAAAGCCTATCTCGAAAGATAGGCTAAACGCTCCAAAGCGTTGATATAAGGAGAGTACAGGATTTGAACCTGCGCGCCGGGATGAACCGGGTCGGCGGATTTCGAGTCCGCTGCATTACCACTCTGCCAACTCTCCATAACAGTTATTTTCGCTAGTTTTATTAAAAATGTCAAGAAAAATCTGCACCCAATAAGTAATGGGATGCAGATTTTTTGTTCTTTAATCGAAGATGTAGCTATCTTTCTTTTCGATTACGCCTTCAATAGTCTCGTTGATGATTTTGATGATCTGGTCATCGGTGGGTGTGATGATACCCGCCGACATTAAGGAAGCCAAACCAGTAACAACGATCCATGCGCCATTATGTAGTGCATTTACCGCATCTTCTGAAAGATCCGCATATTTTTCTTCTGATTTGATCAAGGATTTGAAATAGGTCGATGAAAAATCATGCATCAATTTCCCACCGCCATAGTCGTCGATAAAAAGGGCGATGTAGAGATTGTGCTGCTCTTGAGCGAAGCGTATATAATTCAGGCCTAAATCAACAAGTTTGTCTCCTGTTCGAACAACTGGAAAAACATTTTCCGATAGATCTTTGAAAACAGCCTCCACCAAGGTATTTTTTAAGTCCTGCATATTTTCGAACTCAAGATAAATCGGTTGAGTAGAAATTCCCATGTGCTTAGCGATATTCCGGGCCGTAAAATTGCCAAAACCTTCTCTATTGATCAGTTCATAAGCGGCCTTCAAAATGTGCTCTCTTGTATAGACCTTCCTTCGCATCAATAAATCCCCCTTTTTTTATTTATTTAATTGTAACCGAGATATTCATTTTTTTAAAATAAAACACTCCATCCGTTATCTTATTTCTATTCACTTTGTTCATTAAAAACGAATGTTTACTAATAAAGAGAAGTGCTTCTCCTTTCATTTATCACAAAAAATCCTACGCATTGGCTGCTAGTTATTTTTCAAATCTACTTTTCTTCCTTGTTGAAAACTCGCTGAAATTGTACACTAAGAATGTAGTGCGCAAATTCGATTGAAAAAGGAGTTTGGAAATGGCTGAATCAAAAGAGCTATTATTGGAGACCTGTTTGTTGGCAGGAAAAATCATGATGGAAAACGGCTCGGAAGTCTATCGAGTGGAAGATACAATGAATCGAATTGCAGCAAATGCCGGAGAGCAAGGCAGCATTAGTTATGTAACAGCAACTGGACTTTTTATGGGCTTACGCAGTAGCCACTATGCACAAGTAGAAAATGTTCATGATCGAGTCATCAATCTCGAAAAAATTGTTGCCGTCAACGGATTGTCTCGTGCCTATGCTGAAAAAAAAATCTCGTTAGTGGAACTGCACGAGGCATTAAAAAAGGTCAATCCAACGACACCAAGTTTTCCTTACTGGCTGCAGGTGTTTAGTGCGGGCGTGGTCAGCAGTACTTTAATGATTATTTTCGGCGGTGCTTGGTTTGATTTTCTAGCAACGTTTGTCATTGGCTGTCTGGGATTTTTATGCGCCTATTGGGTCAAAAAAGTCATCGATATCCGCTTTTTGGATATGTTTTGCGCCTCTTTACTGATCGGTACTTTGTCTCTTCTAGCGGTCTCTCTTCATGTCGCACAAAACGTCGATAATTTGATTATCGGTGCCGTCATGCCCTTAGTTCCTGGTGTAGCGATCACCAATTCCTTTCGGGATATTTTGGCAGGCCATCTCATCAGTGGGACTGCTCGGGGAACTGAAGCTATTTTCACAGCTGCCGCGATCGGTGTTGGCATCGCCACGGTCTTCACCTTATTTGGAGGGATCTCATGACGATTTTTATTCACCTTTCCTTTAGCTTTTTAAGCACCGTGACCTTTGGTATCTTAACCAATATTCCTAAAAGAGCCTTAGTTGCAACAGGCATTGCTGGAACGGTTGGCTGGATGATCTATTGGTCATTGAAAACGATTGGCTACGGTCTAGGCAGCGCCAACTTCTTAGCCGCATTTGCCGTCGGTTGCGTCAGCATCTTTTTTTCCCGCAGAAAAAAAATGCCCATGATCATTTTTAACATTCCTAGCCTCGTTCCTCTCGTACCGGGTGGTCCTGCCTACAAAGCCGTTCGAGAATTCGCTTTGGGCGACAACTTTGTCGGCTTTGAAAATCTGATGATCGTTGTCATCACCGCTGGGGCGATCGCTGGAGGCTTCATGATGACGAGTGTGGTTGAAAAGATCGTTAATCGTTGGCAAATGAAGCGAACGAAAAAACAGCCCTCAGATAAAAAAATCTCCTGAAACTATTGGTGCGCAGAAACTATAAATTTTTCTTATTTCAGACTTTAGTACAATGTTTTCTTTTCGGACTTCTTTTATAATAAAGGCATACCTTACAAAACTGTTTGACGTTTGTCATTTGTTTTACTGGATTTTTCTGGTCTCACCCCGTATAGTGGGATTATGAAACATAAAGGAGATGAAGTCCTGTGAGCATAGCAACTTCTCGTCGTATCATTAATACGATTTCTATTATTGGCTTAGGTTTATCTATCGCATTAACGATCTATTTTATCAATCTAGGTGTTTTCAAAGACATTAATGCACTGCGAGGTCTAGTTGGAAATTCCGTTATCTTAGGACCAATCGTCTTTATCCTTTTGCAGATCTTGCAAGTAGTGATCCCGATCATTCCCGGTGGTGTCTCCAGCGCTGCAGGTGTCTTGATTTTCGGTCCTTATCTAGGATTCGTTTATAACTATGTAGGAATCAGTATTGGTTCTGTCATTATTTTCCTGCTAGGCCGACGATACGGTAAACCATTCATTTTAAGTATGATCAGTGACAAAACTTACGATAAATATATTGGCTGGTTAGATAACCAAAGCCGATTTGAAAAACTTTTCGCCCTTGCAATCTTTCTACCAGTCGCCCCAGATGATGCCCTTTGTCTAATGGCTGGCTTGACCAACATGACAGTGAAGAAATTTACGCTGATTATTTTGTTGGCAAAACCTGCTTCAATTTTCTTGTACAGCATGGCTTTGATTTATGGTGGAACATTCTTAACTGGTTTGTTAGGCGGATAAGAAAAATAGGTAAGAAAAACGATCAATTCATTGAGCCGAACATGAAGGAGCTGCTTTTCATACAGGGATCTATACCTGTGGCGAATGTGCTTCTGAAACTGTTCGACTCTTTTTTTCCGCCTTTTTAGAATAAATAGGAACCAAAATACTTACTTTTGTTAGGATGACGACCATGAATTATTTAAAAAACAGCTTAGTCAACACTTGGGATTTTTTGAAAGACAGCAATGCCTACTTCCGTGATGTTTTATTGATGCACGGTGCCTTGTTGTTCTTAGTGATCCCGATATTATCGGCTTCCACCAAGTTCGTCTTAAAGCGCGGCGGCTTGCCTTACCTTTCTTTCGATAATATCGGTAGTATCTTTACAGATCACCCTGTTGTGTTGCTCTCATTAACCCTGATTTTGCTTTTGATCTTATTAGCCGTCTTTTTTGAATTTACTTTCTTGCTGCTGAGTGTCTATTTTATCAAAAAGAAGCAGCCCATCAGCTTGCGGCAATTGTTACGAATGACTATTTTGCAATTGCGCAAATTACGGCCGATGACCTTTTTATTTTTCCTTTTTTACTTCTTACTGATTTTACCCATCGGTGGATTGAGTTTTAATTCGGATTTACTCGCAAAAATCAAAATCCCTGCTTTTATCATGGACTTTATTTTTGCCAATCGTGTCTTGATCATCGGGGCAGTGCTTTTGGTTTATGTTTTGTTGATTTACTTGGGGATTCGCGTGATCTTTGCCTTACCGGAAATGATTTTACGTGATCTGCCCTTTCGAAAAGCGATCAAAGAAAGCCTCCAAGTAACAAAACGCCGTTTTTTTGCCATCGTTGGTCAATTTGTCTTTATCGGTGGTAGTATCTTATTGATCACGACTCTGGGCTTCACGCTGCTGATTACCCTTCAAGCGGTGATTGAAGTTGTTACACCGGACTATGCGTTGTATAGTGCTGTTTTTATTATGACTTTCTTGCAGTTTATTTTGTTACTGAATGTCATTTTATCGACCGTGGCTATTTTTTACATCATCGTTGATTTCATGGATGATGAAGGCTTTTTACCAGAGATCCCTTCGTGGTTCCACCAAGAACCATTGAACCAGCGACATTTTCTAGGACTGAAAAGTTCCTTGTTTACCTTGGTCACGGTACTTTTTGGTGTTGGGGTTAGTCTGTATAATATGAACTATCTGACCTCAGCTGCTTCGATCCATCCGGTAACGATCTCCCATCGAGGGGTAAGCGACGGACAAGGGGTCCAAAATTCCCTTGAAGCGTTACGTTTTACTAGTGAGAAATATCAGCCGGACTACGTGGAAATGGACGTCCAGCAAACAAGTGATGGTCATTTTATTGTCTACCATGATTTTTCTTACCGGCCTTTGACAGGCGGCAAAGGAAAACCCGAGCAATTGCCCTTGAGTTACGCCGAATCACTGACGGTTTCAGAAAACAACCAGACAGCCCGTATTCCAACTTTTGACGAGTACTTGGCGCTTGCCAATCAGTTGGACCAAAAATTACTGGTGGAGATCAAAACCCAACAAAAAGATACTGCGGCACTCGTAGATGCCTTCTTAGAACGATACCAAGAGGATTTAGTTGCAAATGGGCATATTATGCAAAGTCTCTCCCATACAGTTGTTGAAGAATTAAAAGAGAAGGCGCCTGAATTGACGTCGGGATACATCATGCCTTTCAATGTCGTAGGGCCGCCACTGACCAGTGCCGACTTTCTGACAATGGAATACAGTACGATCAACCGCAACTTCATCGCTTCTGCCCGGACCGATGGCAAGGAAGTGTTCGTTTGGACCCCCAATGATGCGGATACTATCAGCCGAATGCGTTTTTACGGTGTAGACGGGATCATTACTGACCAAATGGGGATTTTAAATGAAGAGTTGAGTTTGTCGGAAGAAGATATGACTTATTCAGACAAACTATTGAATTTCGTGATTGGCGTTGGCTGATCTCACACAAAGAAAAATGCTGCTCACGGTGATCCGTTGAGCAGCATTTTTTGCTAGTTGGTTAGGCAACGTTCGTTTGCGTACAAATTTTATTGAAACTGACGATCATCCGACGATTACAAGCTTCTACTTGTGCTTGATCTTCTTCTTCATAACTTGAAACGACGATCAACGCCGTATGTACGTATAGTTTTTCCACCACACCGATCACAGGCTTGCTCGCCCCGACAGGTTGGCAGACATATTTTTCACCGATCGTAATATTCTCCATATCCTCACCTCAACCGTTTTCTTTCATAAAGATATAATAACAAAAAAGCATCAAATTGAAAACGTTTTATTTCAATTTATCACGCATTTGTCACCAAGAAATGACAGTTTCGTTCGTTCAAACGCACTGGTTTGTTCGTGCTACTTCTTAAAAATCATTCTATACTAAAGAAAATCAAAAGGAGATGAGTCAAATGCCAATTATTCAAACCTGTATCTTTGGACTATTGTCTGCTGCGTTGCTTTGGGGATTAAAAGAAGACTGCTGATTTTTTGGATCAACTATCGAGTAACACAACAAACGCGAAAATAAAACAACGCCTTGTGCCAATCAGAACTGGCACAAGGCGTTTCTTTGTCGAATTATAAACGTTCGTTCAATTCTTTTGCAAGATCTTCGAAACCTGGTTTGCCAAGTAAGGCGAACATGTTTTTCTTGTACGCTTCAACCCCTGGTTGGTCAAATGGGTTCACCCCGTTTAAGTAACCAGAGATACCTACAGCGATCTCAAAGAAGTACATCGTGTAACCTAACGTGTACGCATCCATTGTAGGAATTTTTACTAACAGATTAGGTACATCCCCATCTGTATGGGCAAGTAACGTTCCTTCAAAAGCTTTCGTATTAACAAAATCAACTTCTTTTCCTTCTAAGTAGCCAAGACCATCAAGATCTGCTTCTTGTGTAGGGATCGCAATTGATTTGCGTGGTTTTTCAACTTTTACGACAGTTTCAAAGATATTGCGACGGCCTTCTTGGATGTATTGACCAAGAGAATGCAAATCTGTTGAGAAGTTTGCGCTTGAAGGATAGATCCCTTTTTGGTCTTTTCCTTCAGACTCGCCGAATAATTGTTTCCACCATTCTGAGAAGTATTGCATGCCTGGTTCGTAGTTGATCAGCAATTCGGTTACTTTGCCTTTGCGATAAAGGATGTTACGCATTGCTGCATATTGATACGCTTCATTTTTTTCAAGGTCGTCACTTGCGTAAGCATCGCTAGCATCTGCTGCCCCTTGCATCAAGGCATCGATATCTGCTCCGCTGGCAGCGATTGGCAATAAACCAACAGCAGTCAATACAGAGAAACGGCCGCCGACGTCATCTGGAATCACAAAGGTTTCCCAGTTTTCAGCATCTGCTTCAACTTTTACTGCACCTTTCGCTTTATCCGTTGTTGCGTAGATCCGTTTGTTGGCTTCTTCTTTGCCGTATTTTTCAATCAAACGTTCTTTGAAAACACGAAAAGCGATCGCTGGCTCAGTAGTTGTTCCTGATTTTGAGATCACATTCACAGAGAAGTCACGGTCACCGATGATTTCGATCAAATCTGCTAAGTATGTTGAAGAAATCGAATTACCTGCAAAAAAGATTTGTGGTGCTTTGCGTTCTTCATTTGGTAGCAAGTTAAAGAAAGAGTGATTTAAGAAATCAATCGCTGCTTTCGCTCCTAAATAAGATCCGCCGATCCCGATCACGACTAATACTTCAGAATCAGATTGAATTTTTTCAGCCGCTTTTTTGATACGCGCAAATTCATCTTTGTCATAGTTTTTAGGAAGGTCGATCCAACCTAAAAAGTCGCTACCAGCACCTGTTCCTTCGCGTAATTGTTTGTCTGCTGCTGTAACTTGACTTTGCATGTAGCTCAATTCGTATTCGTTCACGAATGGTGCTACTTTCGAATAGTCAAACTTGATGTGTGACATGATTTGTCCTCCTTGAAAAAATAGTTTTTCATACACTACCTACTTTACGTTTTTTTTCAACTTTTTTCAAGTAATTCCTGATAGGTAGCCTGTTGGGTGATTTTAGACAAGTCCTTGAGCAAACATTGCTTTAGCAACTTTTTCAAAGCCTGCGACGTTCGCACCTAACATAAAATTATTTTTTTGATCGAAGGTTTCAGCAGTATCACGGCATGCTTCATAGATCGACTTCATGATATCGTCCAATTTGGCATCGACTTCAGCTTTTTCCCATTGCAGTCGTTGGGAGTTTTGACTCATTTCTAACGCAGAAACGGCTACGCCGCCAGCATTGGCTGCTTTTCCTGGGCAGTAGAAAATTCCTTCTTCAATAAAATATTCTGCTGCTTCTAATGAGCTAGGCATATTCGCGCCTTCAGAAACGACCCGGACACCATTGGCTTTTGCACGTTTGGCTTGTGAGAGATCAATCTCGTTTTGGGTCGCGCAAGGAAAGGCTAATTCCGCTGGTGTATCAAAATCCCAGACAGATGCCCCTTCATGATATTCGGCTGATAGACGTTCCTTGGCGTAAGCCGTCAACCGTTCACGCTTCACTTCTTTGATCTCTTTTAACAAGGCCAGATCAATGCCGTCTTTGTCATAGATAAAACCAGAGGAATCAGAACACGTGACAGGGATCGCACCTAATTCTTGCAATTTCTCAATTGCATAGATCGCAACATTGCCGCTTCCAGAAACGATCGCTTTTTTGCCTGCAAAGGTTTCACCTAGGTCTGTCAATAAATGCTTAACGAAATAAACGGCGCCATAACCCGTTGCTTCTGTGCGGTTTTTACTGCCCCAGAAGTCTAATGGCTTACCAGTTAAAATACCAGCATCGTATTGCTTCAATCGTTTGTAGGCACCAAACAAATAGCCGATTTCTCGGCCTCCGACACCAATGTCGCCAGCTGGAACATCTAAGTCAGGTCCGATATGTTTTGACAGCTCCGTCATAAAGCTTTGGCAAAAACGCATCACTTCGGCATCTGATTTGCCTTTTGGATCAAAATCACTTCCGCCTTTGCCGCCGCCGATCGGCAGACCTGTCAAGCTGTTTTTGAAGATTTGCTCAAACGCCAAAAACTTCAAGATACTCAAGTTTACACTTGGGTGAAAACGCAAGCCGCCTTTGTAAGGCCCCATTGCCGAGTTGAATTGAATCCGATAGCCACGGTTTACTTGCCAGTTGCCTTGATCATCTTGCCACGGGACTCTGAATTGGATAAAACGTTCTGGTTCAGTTAAGAGTGCAAGGATATTTGATTCAATATATTCTGGATGCTCCTCTAAAAAGGGAACGATCGTAGGCAAAAATTCATCAATTGCTTGAAGAAATTCCGGTTGGTGTTGGTCTTTCTCATGAATCTTCGCTTGAATTTCTTTCACGTAAGCTGAAGCTTTGGTCATAGTGCATTACCTCCTTTAAGATATTTTCTATTTTAAAGAAATTTTCTGAAATTGCACGCTTTTTTTTAGAATTGTCAGAATTTTTTATTATTCGAAAAAAATCGACCAATCCTTTCAGCACTCATAGCCGATGTGTTACAATCCCAAAGAGGTGAAAAGAATGGAAAAAACCTATGATGTCATTGTTGTTGGTGCAGGTACGAGCGGCATGATGGCTGCGATCACTGCTGCCAAACAAGGTGCGCGGGTGTTATTAATCGAAAAAAACAAAAAAATCGGCAAGAAATTATTGATGACTGGCGGCGGACGCTGCAATGTAACCAATAATCGGCCGGTAGATGATTTAGTTGCTCATATTCCAGGAAACGGCAAGTTTTTGTATAGCACGTTTTCTCAATTCAATAATTATGATGTAATGGCGTTTTTCGCAGACTTAGGTGTCGTCTTAAAAGAAGAAGACCACGGACGGATGTTCCCTGTGACGAACAAATCAAAAACCATCGTCGAAGCGTTGCTTCAAGCAATCAACGATCATCACGTCACCCTATTGACGAACACGGTCGTCACAAAGCTGATCCATGACGGCAGTCAAATTCGCGGCGTGCGAACCGAAACCGATGAGTTCTCTGCCCCTAGTGTGATTTTGACGACAGGTGGCCGCACCTATCCTTCCACGGGCGCAACGGGGGACGGCTATAAGATGGCAAAAAAAGTCGGCCATACCATTACGCCACTTTATCCAACCGAATCGCCGCTTGTTTCAGAAGACTCCTTTATTCAAGAGCGGACGTTGCAAGGCATTTCCTTGCAAGACATCACGTTGAGTGTCTTGGATCAAAAAGGAAAGCCCATCGTCGCCCATACCATGGATCTTTTGTTTACCCACTTTGGGTTATCTGGTCCAGCTGCTTTACGCTGTTCCTCTTTTGTGAACCAAGAATTGAAAAAGCAACAACCCGTGACGGTTGTTCTGGATTGTCTGCCAGCAAAATCCCATGAAGCCTTGACCCAGGAATTGATTCAGTCTGCGGCTTCGAAGAAACAATTGCCGAATGCTTTAGCTGGCTTTTTGCCTGAGCGCTTGATGACCTTCTTTTTGCAGCAGCTAGACCTGCATGAGCTGGTTGCTGAAAAAGCCTCACCAGAACAGTTGGCTGCGCTCGCTTCCTTGATCAAAGGCTTTTCAGTCACTATCGTTCGCACGTTCCCGTTAGAAAAGTCTTTCGTGACTGGTGGCGGGGTCCATCTGAAAGAAATCAATCCAAAAACCATGGAGAGCAAGAAAATCAACGGCTTGTATTTTGCTGGTGAATTATTGGATATCAATGGGTATACAGGTGGTTTCAACATTACAGCAGCGTTTTGTACTGGACATGTTTCAGGGAAAAACGCAGCAGAAACAGCTAGTTATTTCAGTTATTGATCGATGACCCAGGTGTTGGCAGCAATATCCTTGCCGTTGCTACCAACACCTGGGTCTCCTCTCTTTTTGCTTATTAGTTGGGTTTTTCTCAAAGTAGGCGTAGACTAAAGATAGCAAGATCGAGGGAGGTTTTTTTAATGAAACGAATTTCAAGAGGTAAATTTGAACGAATGCAAAAACTTTCAAATGAGGATGGTGTGATTGCCGCACTAGCGATCGACCAACGTGGTTCCATGAAAAAAATGATGAAGGCGGCAACTGGACCGGATGACTTTACGATGGAACACATTTATGAATTCAAGCAGTTGGTTTCCCAAGAATTGACCAAATATGTCAGCAGTATTTTGTTAGACGAGGAATATGGCTTCTTAGGGATCGAAGCAAAGAATCCCAACGCTGGCTTGATCCTTTCCTATGAAAAAACAGGGTATGATGTCAATACGCCGGGTCGTTTGCCAGAAATTCTACCCAATGAATCGCTGCAGCGCTTAGTGAAAAAAGGGGCAGATGCTGCAAAAGTCTTGGTTTATTATAATCCAGATGAACCGCAAGAGATTTTAGATACCAAACATGCGTTTTTAGAACGTTTAGGTACGGAGGCACAAGCGGCCGATATTCCGTTATTTGTAGAGCCAATCGTTTACGACGATGAGATCACAGATGACAAATCACCTGCTTTTGCCAAGATCAAACCGAGCAAGGTCATCCGAACCATTCAGGAACTGACGAAAGATCACTACCATATCGATATTTTGAAAGTCGAAGTACCGGTTCAGTTCGACTTAGTTGAAGGTTTCCAAAAAGAAGGCTTAGAGGCCGTCTATACGCAAGAAGAAGCCGCCAATTACTTCAAAGAAGCTAGTGACGCTGCGACGCGACCATTTATCTATTTGAGTGCGGGTGTCCCAGCGAATGTCTTTCGCGATGAATTGACCTTTGCTGGTCAACATGGTGCTAAATTCTCAGGAATCTTAGGTGGACGAGCAACTTGGCGCGATAGTGTGGAAATCTATGGGAAGCAAGGCGCCAAAGCATTACTGGAATGGCTGGACACCCAAGGGAAAGAAAATGTTGAAGAATTAAACGCCATTCTAAAACAATATGCCACTCCATGGTTTGACTTTTATGGTGGTTTAGAAAATATTGAGGTTTTCGATATTGAAGTAATGGAATAAAATAGTACAAAATAATCCCCGTGAACGGCATTTCAAGATGGTTCACGGGGATTTTTTATTCGTGTTCAGGTGCCAACAAATCGGCAAAGACCGCCCTAGTCAATTGTTGCAACGCTTGTGGGGCAAGCCCCATCTGCAACCCGCGCTTTCCTGCAGAAACCACGATTTCTTCCAGTGTCTCTGCCTTATGATCAATATAAGTAGGAAAGAGCTTTTTCATCCCGATCGGCGAACAGCCGCCGCGAATGTAGCCAGTCGTTTCTTCTAAATCTCTCAGATGCAGCATCTCTACTTTTTTGTTTCCACTGACTTTGGCTAACTTTTTCAGATCCACTTCTCTGTTTCCAGGAATCACAGCCACCAGCGGACCTGTTTTGTTGCCCACTGCCACCAGCGTTTTGTAGATGGCTTGCGGGCGTGCTAGTTGCACAGCGACGGATTGCGCATCGAGATGGTCTTCCGACCACTCATAGGTGTATTCGTTATAAGCGATTTTCTGTTGTTCTACTTGACGGATCGCATTGGTTTTTTGTTTCTTCTTCGCCATTTTATCCCTCTTTTGTTTTGGTTTCTTTTAAGAGAAGGCCTTGGCTGGTCTTACTCATTGAGTGAAAATTCTTGTAAGTAGTTGGTCATTCGTTCGATCGGTATTTGTCCAGGTGCTGAAGCACCTTGCAACGAAGCAAAAGTAAAGACCGAACCAGTCAATGCCCCACTAACCCGGCTGATTTTCCCCAGCTCCCCCATCGACATGATCGCCAACGGCAGTTGGTTGAAGCCACGCGCTTTAGTAATGATCCCCATCAAACGCAAAACATCTTGGACTTGCTTGGGCATCATCGCTAACTTACCAACATCGGCACCAAATTGATTCATTACGCCGATCTTTAAAATCAACACAGCATCTTCTGGCGTTTTCTCAAAATCATGATTGCTCAATATCAGCTTTACCTGTGCCTTTTTGATTTCTTGAATAAAGGCTCGACCTAAAAATTCAGCTTTCTCTAATTCGACATCGATCCAATCGATCAAGCCTGAATCAGCAGCAGCTAAACACAATTCTTTGTACTGGGTCAATGTGAACGCCCGCTCGCCCCCTTCTTCCAAGGTTCGAAAAGTTAAGAGCAGCTCTTTGTGCTTCAATGTCGTGCGAATATGTGATAACGCATCTAAGACAGCTTGCTGGTCTTCGACATGTTTGTAATGATCAACACGCCATTCGACGATCTGTGCCTCTGATTCCTCAGCAGCAATGGCTTGTTTCAAGATCTCTTCATTGGTTTTCCCAATCAATGGCACACAAATCAACGGTGTTTTCCCGTCTAACGTTACTGGTTTTGATCGGCTCATCTACTTCACTCCTTTTTCATTTGATAAAAGAATACTTTCAGATAGTTCCCTTCGGAAAAATGCTTATCTACCGCAAAATCAGCTGGTAGACGATAACTTTGAATACATTCATAAGCAACGTGTGCTTTCTCTAAGGATGCTTCGATCATTTCTTGAAACTTCCTCGGTGAAAGATTGGCCGCATTCGTTGAGGCGATCAACAAGCCATCAGGCGCTAAAATCGCCAAACTATCAGTGACTAAGTCGCCATAATTTTTCGCAACCGAGAAGACCTTTTTCTTGTTGCGGGCAAAACTCGGCGGATCTAAAACGATCACATCAAAGCGCAAATCTTTTTTGCTGGCATAATTGAAGTAATTGAAAACATCCATGACATGGATACGCTGGGTATCTGGATCAATGCCGTTGACTGCAAATTGTTCGCGGGTCTTTTCTAGACTGCGTTTTGCCAAATCGACGCTCGTTGTTTGAGCAGCGCCACCGACAGCAGCAGCGACAGAAAACGCCCCCGTATAACTGAACATATTTAAAACCGTCTTGCCAGCTGCCAAGCCATCAACAAGTTGCCCACGAACTTCTTTTTGATCCAAAAAGATGCCCGTCATTAGTCCTTCGTTCAAATACGTCGCATACGTGACGCCATTTTCCTTCACCAGTAAGGGTTCAGGTGCCGTTTTTCCATAGACCCATGCTGATTCAGGCAGTTCAGACGTAAAGCGGATTTTTTCATAAGCCCCTTTGATCTCGGGAAATATTTGACGAAAAGCCGCCACGATCGCTTTTTTATGTTGATAAAGGGTGGCATTGTACCAAGAAAAAACGACATACTCGCCATACAAATCTACGGTAAGTCCCCCCAATTGATCCCCCTCGCCATTAAACAGACGAAAGGCATCTGTCAGGTCATCTTGATAGTAAGCAATGCGTTTGCCTTTTGCTTTCGCAAAGCGTTGCGCAAAGAATGCTTGGTCGATCACTGTTTCTTCAAAGGATACGACCCATCCGATCCCTTTATTTTGTTCCCCAAGATAGCCGACACCTAAGAAATGGTTGGCCTGATCAATAAAGGTGACCCACTCCTTCGTCTCGATTGCTTGTTGAAGATCTTCTCTTTGGATCAACGGATTCTTTTTGCGAAGCTTCGCTGATCCTTGCTTCGTTAGTTTTATTTTCATGTTCATCTGCTCCATTCATTCTCCATTTTAGTATAGCAAAAAGCGACTGTATTGTCTGTATCCTTGAAAGTAAAGAAATACTTAATTCCGCGTCATGACAAGGAATTCATTTGACACGTCTTTCACAGCCTAGTAAAATGTACTGTGATGTAAAATCGTAATTTACCGGTTATACTGGAAAAAGAGAGGACGATTCCTTTGAAAAAAAATAAAGTATCCACCTTTGTGAATACAAGAATGGGCTTTTTTTTCCTATTAGCCCTATTATTTTGGCTAAAAAATATCTTTGCCTATATGGTGGACTTCCACCTAGGTATTGAAAGCAGCATTCAGTACTTCATCTTATTCATCAATCCGATAGCAACGACTTTGTTGCTGCTATCGATCGCATTGTACGTAAGAAGAACCAAAGCAGCTTATATCACGATGCTTGTGATTTATTTCTTGATGACTCTGCTGTTGTTCTCCAATGTTTCGTACTATCGAGAATTCACTGACTTTATCACCATCAACACGATGCTTGGTGTAGGAAAAGTGGCAAGTGGTCTAGGAGAAAGCGCAATTCGCTTGTTCCGTCCCTACGATGTGTTGTATTTCATTGACTTTATCGTGCTGATCGCAGCCTTTTCAATGAAAAAAATCAAAATGGACACTCGTCCTGTGCGGGCACGGATGGCTTTTGCGATTTCAACCTTAGCTGTCATGGTCTTTTCTGCCAATCTTTTCTTAGCAGAAGCGGACCGTCCTGAATTGCTTACTCGAACGTTTTCTCGTGACTATTTAGTGAAATACCTTGGGATCAACGCCTTTACGGTTTATGATGGCGTGCAAACCTATCAAGCTTCGCAAGTACGTGCCGAAGCGAGTCCCAACGACATGAACGAAGTAGAAAGCTATGTCAGAGAACATTACGCGGAACCGAATGATGATCTGTTCGGTATCGCAAAAGGCAAGAACGTCATTTATATTCACTTAGAAAGTGTTCAGCAATTCTTGATCGATTATAAATTAAAAGATGAAAATGGTGTTGAACATGAAGTCATGCCATTTATCAATAGTTTGTATCATAGCGATAGCACCTTTAGTTTCGATAATTTCTTCCATCAAGTAAAAGCTGGGAAGACCAGTGATGCGGAAACGTTATTCGAAAATTCCTTGTTCGGATTGAATCAGGGGGCATTATTCACTCAACTGGGTGGGAAAAATACCTTTGAGGCAGCGCCAGATATTTTAGGTCAAACCCAAGGCTATACCAGTGCGGTTTTCCACGGAAATACGGGTACCTTCTGGAACCGAAATGAAACCTACAAACGGTTTGGCTATGATTATTTCTTCGACGCATCGTATTATGATGTCAATGATGAAAATTCATTCCAATACGGTTTACATGACAAACCGTTCTTTGAACAATCGGTACAATACTTAGAACGTCTGCAACAACCGTTCTATTCAAAATTCATTGCAGTTTCTAACCACTACCCATATTCTGAATTTACCAATGAAGAAGGCGGCTTCCCGCTAGCGAACACTTCTGATCAAACGATCAATGGGTATTTCGCAACCGCGAATTATTTAGATAAAGCCGTAGAAGAGTTCTTTAATTACTTGAAAGAAAGCGGCTTGTACGAAAACTCAGTCATCGTTTTATATGGTGACCATTACGGAATTTCCAATTCTCGGAACCGCAACTTAGCAGAATTGCTTGGAAAAACAAGTTCGACTTGGACAAACTTTGACAATGCTTCATTGCAACGTGTCCCTTATATGATCCATATTCCAGGACAATCAAACGGCGGCATCAATCATACGTATGGTGGCCAAGTTGATGCGTTGCCAACCCTCTTGCACTTACTCGGTGTAGATACATCGAACTATATTCAATTGGGACAAGATTTATTCTCTGATCAAAATGAACAACTGGTTGCCTTCCGCGATGGCGACTTTGTGACACCAGACTACACTTACTATAGCAGTACATTGTATGACAATCGTACCGGCATGCCGATCAACGATCCATCCGATGAACTGCAAGCGAAAGTCGATGAGTGGAAAGCCAAAGTTGACAAACAGCTGTCGGTTTCTGATCAGATCAACAATGGTGATCTCTTACGTTTCTATGCGAAGAGCGGTTTAGAAGAAGTCGATCCTTCGACCTATAATTACAAAGACGCCCTTCAGCAAATGATGGCTATCGAACAGAATCTAGGCAGTGATTCAACCAGCGCCTTTTCTCAAAACGGCAATCAATCGACCGTCGATCTGTACCAAACAAAAACCTTCCAAGAATACCAGCAGATGACGGAACAAGATAGCGGAGAATAACCTATAAGTACTACAAGATCGATCCAGCAAGGCGGATGCTTTGCTGGATTTTTTTCGGCTGTTTTGTTCGTAAAAACCCGATTTTTTCTATTGCTTTTTTAGCTTCGATATTTTACTACAAGAACTTCATACTTTATTCAAACTCCCCTTTTATACTATGAAATAGGATGAGGTGAACTAGATGAAAACTATACATTTTGCGATTGCCAGCATATTTTATCATAAAAAAGCCATGGTGCTTTATACGCTTGTATCCTTCTTTGCCGTGATTGGCTTGATCGTGACCTTCGCTTTGATCTACTCAATGGATCAAGTGATCGCTCAAACCAGAGATCTCTTAACAACAGAAGATTTGCAAACGAAAGTAGCGGAAGAGATCCAACCAGTCACGACGATCTATCATCAACTGTTCTATTTGATTTTTAGCGCCTTTACACTGGTCTTTATCGGCTTTCAAGTTTATTACCAATTATCGAAACGCTCAGAATACACTGCCTGGTTAGCAAGTGGTGCCACCACCAGACAATGGGTGGCGATGCAGTTGCTTGAAATGCTCTTGCCGCTTTTAGCAGCTGCCGTGACCGCCTTTGTGTTATTGCTGCTCTTCCAGCCTTATTTCCAGCGAGAATTGCTTAGCGGGCATATCATCGCTCTTGATCGTGAGCGTGCTTCGGATCACTTTTGGGAGGCTGTTCAAAGTCTTCCTGGTCAAGAATTCGCCATTACGATCCCACAAAACAGTCAAATTCTTGTCCAAAATGTTGACTTGAACAGCACCACCTGGCTGGCTATTTTATTTGAAAGTACGCGCCACACACTTATCGTATTGATTGCCGCTGTTACCAGCTTTACTGGTCTGATTGCTAGCGGACATAGTCTGTATTGGAGGAAAAAACAATGGAAAAACCAACTCAGCTAACGAAATCAATTGGTTTCTTTTATGTTGCGAAAGACAATGAAACAAAAACATCTGAATTAAGTTTGCTGCTTTCACAAAAAAAAGCAATCTTGATTCGCGCACAGTGGCCCTCCGTCCCCTTTTTATCAGTCATGGACAATGTATCTCTTGCAAATAAAAAAGGGGGCGATTTAGAGGAAGTGCTGCCTTATGTACAGCTTCCCTTATCGGCTTTGAAAAAAGATCGAACAGAGTTAACACCCTTTGAGGAGCTCAAAATTCAACTGCTCTTAGCTTTGCTTTCAGAAAGAGAAACCCTTTTAATCGAAAATGTCTTGAGCACATTAACAACGAACGAGGTTCAAACCCTGTTGCCCTTGTGTCAAGAAATCGCCGAACAATTTGCTGTTGCCATCTATTTGATTCATGAAGACGAATGCTTTGCCCATACCCCTTATACTACTTATCTATAGTTTACATAGCCCCCAAACAAGAAGGCTTGCTTGCAAAAGCAGGTCTTTTTGTTTGGACTGCTGCCACTGAACCGCAAAAAAAATCGACCGGCTAAGCGAATTGCTGCCGGTCGATTGCTATTCTTCATTTAAGTCGATATCAGGAAAAGAGATTTTAAACGTCGTGCCTTTGCCAAGTTCACTTTCTACACTGATCTTTCCTTTGTGCAGGCGTACGAGCTGTTCAACGATCGATAGGCCCAAACCTGATTCACCAAATTGACGGTTTTTACGGGAAGGATCGACTTTGTAATAACGATCCCAAATATTCTTGACTTGTTCTTCAGACATGCCGATTCCCGTATCACTGATTTCGATGATCGTTTCCAAGTAGCCTTTTTCGATTCGAACCCGAATTTCTCCATCTTCCGTAAACTGGATCGCATTTTGTAAAATATTGACCATGATTTGGACGAAACGATCGTAGTCGGCATAGACGTCAATTGGCTCTGTTGTTTCTAAAATCAACACATCTTTGGCGATTTCTGCCTTGCTCTCAAGTTGCGTCAGCAGATTTTTGATGGTTTGCGTTGCATCGAATTTTTTGATGACCATCGAGATTTGATTGGTTCGGATTTTCTCGTAGTCAAGGTTTTCGTTGACTAACCGAATTAAGCGATTGGTTTCATTTTTCATCAAGCGGATCGCATTGTCCTTTTGATTTTCAGGAATCGCGTTGTACTCTAACCCTTCCAATAAGCCATTGATGGTCGTCAAAGGCGTACGCATCTCATGCGAAGCGTCTGCCATAAATTGTCGACGACGTTCTTCTTGTCGTTCAATTTCCTCTTGCGACTCTTTTAAGGATTTCGTCATTAAATTAAAATCTTCGGCTAACTCATCAAATTCATCCCGATTATGCACTGGCAAGAAGATATCAAAATTGCCATTGGTGATCTCCTTGGTTGCTCGTTTCATGCGATTGATCCGCCTTACTTGGAACGTAGCAAATAGGTAACTGATCAATAAGGAAACGACGATCGAGATCAAACATACTTTAAACAAGTTTTGGTTAAAAGCACTGACAAGATTCAAGATGCTGCTTGCTGATTGCGAAACCACCATCACCCCGTAAAAATCCGTTCGGTTGACAGAAAAAGGAATCAAAACATAGGAAGTCAGTTCTTTTTCCCCATATAGATTCGTGGGTGATGTCAGTTGCAGACGCGCCCCGTTTTCTAAGGATTGCCAGTCTTTTTCAGAAATTGGAAAATCTACCGCACGAGTCGTATCTAATGGATAAATGATGTCATCGGGGCTTTTAAAGAAAGCAAAAGAAATGTCTTGGTTGCTCAAAATATTTTCAGCCAAATGCAGAGAATATTGCAGATAGCCATCTCGCGTCATATTTTGCTGCAAATATTCTGAATCGCTGATTTGCGAAATCGTCGCGACCGACGAAGCATACCCCATTAACTGCTCATAATTTCGTTCTTGTAATGTTTGGCGCGTCATTTGTGTAAACGCAATACCAATCGTCATCAAAATCACGAAGATCACAACAAAAAACGCAATCAGCTGTTGATACAAGTAGCGCATTAAGCAGCACCTGCATCGTCAAATTTATACCCCACACCCCAGACGGTTTGAATGATCTGAGGTCCCACTTTTTCTATTTTTTGTCTTAGTTTTTTGATGTGCGCATCAACCGTCCGTTCATCACCAAAATATTGGTAATCCCAAACTAGTTCTAACAATTGCTCTCGTGAAAAGACTTGCCGCGGTTTTTTCGCTAACGTATAAAGCAAATCAAATTCCTTCGGCGTCAACCCATCGATGGGTTTGCCATTTAAATAGGCTTCCCGTGTTTTTGTGTTCATTTTGAAATGATCGGTCACAACATCAAAAGTTGCATCGGAAGCTTCAGGCGTTGTTTTTTCAACCAACTCACTTCGGCGGTGTAAGGCTTTGATCCGCGCGATCAAGGTCAGTGGACTAAAAGGTTTCGTCACATAGTCATCTGCCCCCATCTCCAACCCGATGACTTGATCGCTTTCTGAATCACGGGCCGTCAACATAATAATAGGTACTGTACTGGAGATTTTGCGAATTTCTCGCGCCACCATCATGCCATCCATGGAAGGAAGGTTCAAGTCAAGGGTGATCATGTCCCATTTGTCTGGTTCAGCAGCAAAGGCTTCCAGTCCTTCTTTGCCGTCGTACTTAAAAGCCGCTTCCCATCCTTCATTCAAGAAAAACATTTGCATCATTTCAGAAACAGATTCGTTGTCTTCAATCATTAATATATTCATTTTCTTCACCTCTATGTTCTTTATCAAATCGTTGCAGATTCTCTTCGATCAGGCCAAAGATCGGCACGATGAACCAAGGGATCGCGATCATTTCAACTAGGAAAAAATTGGTCCATTCTTGCCATTTCAAGACAAACCCAATGAGCGCCATGATTCCGCCAAAAAGCAGAAAATAACGGGCGCATAGTTTCTGAGCATGCCGCCAGTTGCGTTCATTTTGTTTTGCTAAATAGGAACGGTAGCCATAAATAAGGTTCATTTTTTTTGATGGAAAAAGAAAAAAAGTGAGACCAATCAAGAAAAAAATGATGCCAATTACTAAAAAAATCATCGTTTCACTCCATTCTTCCTATAGTATACTCGAATTTCTTTCTTCTACCAACAACTTCACCGATTATTCATAAAGGTTTGCCTTTTTTTCAATCTTTGATAAGATTGTGAGTGGACTATGACTATAAACCTTAGGAGTAAGATACATGACCTATAAAGCATTAACTTTTTTTGATCTTGACGGTACGCTTTTAGATGAACACTCGCAAATCACATCCGAAATCGCTGAAGCAATGACGATGTTGCGAAAAAACCAAGTACTGCCGATCATTGCAACAGGAAGAACCGAACCTGAAGTTACCGCCATTCGTGAAGCAGCTGGGATCACCTCGAACATCGTCATGAACGGCGCCTTTATCCGTATTGACGGCAAAGAAGTTTTTTCCGATACCCTTGAACCTGAACTTTGCGCACGGATGTTCCAAGCAGTCAAAGACAATGGTGATGAACTGTGCTATTACAATGAGAAAGGCTATTGGGCGACTGGACATACCGAGGAAATGATTGGTGCGTACAACTATGTCCGCAGCCCTTTACCAGAAATCGATCCTCTGCATTATGAAACAGATCGGACCAATATGTTGTTGGTTTTAGGTGTCGGCAACGATGCTTATTATCATGAGCGTTTTCCAGAATTAACTTTTTATCGTAATACCCCCTTTTCCATCGATGTCGTAAAATCTGGCACCTCTAAAGGGACGGGCGTAAAAACCTTGGTAGAATTGTTGGGTCTAGAAGATGTACCTACCTTCGGCTTTGGTGACGGCAGCAACGACTTCGCTCTTTTAGAAGCCTGCGACCACAAAATTGCAATGGGAAATGGAATTCAAGAGTTGAAAGAGTTGGCAGACTTCGTGACCCTGAAAAATACCGAAGGCGGGATCGTGCACGCCCTGAAACACTTTGACTTAATCTGATTCTTTGCATACAGGCAAAACTATGGTATACTAATGAATGGTAGCGATACCCCTTTTATCAAGGGGATGTTACGGATTCGACAGGCATAGTTGAGCCTGAATTGCGCTTCGTAGGTTACGTCTACGTTAAAACGTTACAGTTAAATATAACTGCTAAAAACGAAAACTCTTACGCTTTAGCTGCCTAAAAACAGTTAGCGTAGATCCTCTCGGCATCGCCCATGTGCTCGAGTAAGGGTCCTATTCTAAGTGGGATACGTTTTATCTTTCCGTCTGTAAGATAAAAAAGAGAGCATCAGACTAGCGATACAGACTGCCTGTCACTCGGCAAGCTGTAAAGCGAACCTTCAAATGAGTTGACTATGAGCGTAGATTTTTAGGTAGCAATATGTTTGGACGCGGGTTCGACTCCCGCCATCTCCATAAAGAAAAATCGATTAGATTTTCGTAGTTTTTCCTAAGTGTTCAAAGCCTTGATTTAAAGAGGTTTTGAACACTTTTTTTGTATTTTCAGTTCCACAATGTTTTTCGTAGTTTTCTTGTTTGGTAGTCAAATGGTGGTTAATTATCAGCTTTAAACCGATGTGCTATTCCTCGCTTTTCTTAGATTGTATTTCTTATACCGATTGAACCTACATTAATTGTTCAAGTGAAGTCAGATGCTTTTTTTAAGCAATCAATGCTCTTCAATGGCGTACCTTTTCACCAAATTGTATACGAATCTCTTTTTTTGCGAGTTTTTCTTGGGCTGATTTTTTTACTCTATTTTTGATTTAAGGCTTTTTACTCCTTAGTATCTTTAGATACACTTTTTTTCACTCCTGTTTTGCGTTCTAAACGGCTTTCTTTGCTTCTACAATAGTTATTTTCCCTGCCTCATCGCATGAAATTTTTTGAAGATGTTTCTTATCATCAAAGCTTGATGTAAGTTTCATAATCTGCTTGATCATCAACAATCTATGATAGTTCGTTGCTGGCTTGATCTGACTCTGCCTCAGCAAAAAAAGTGCTAATTAAAGTGTTTTCGATTTCTCTACAATTTCCTTTACTCGTTCACAAAAACTATCTGGATTCATTCCAGGTTCCATTTTCTCAGCCTCATCAGGAAGTAAATCATTCAGGTACAATGTAGCTTCTTTGTTTTCGGTATACATTTCCTCGTAGTGATCGACTAAATAATGTTCCAAATCTATGGAAAACATAAAAAAATTAATTTCTTCGGAAAGTCCTTTTTCAATAAAGTTGAAAAATTTATCCATTTATCACACCTCCTTGACTAAAGTTTATCAAAATATTACAGAGCGTTCTTTACCTTCTCCTTGAATCTTGTAAGGTCTTCGTAAAATTTAGCATGTTCCTTCTTCTCTTTATGATCCTCAGTATCAATTTTTCTTCCAATCAAACAATTAGTGATTTATATTCCATTCCTCTGTCCACCATAATTTTATGTACAATAATAGTACTCAACCATTGATTTATGATTGAGTGCTATTTATCTTCTATTAACTCGATTGATTTCAAATCTGATTCAGCATAGATTGCGGATCCAATTGATATTTCTTCTTCTCCAGAAACAGAGGTATACCCATCAGTTTTAACCGCTTATTTTCTTCTGTATAGAATCTACCCATCTGTTACGTCTCGCAGAAACGACACAACGCTTAGAATCATACGTGATCAAATGATAATCGCCTTCCCTTCTTTCTTATCCTTTGATATGATGATTGCATCAAACGAAGGACGTGATTAAATGAAACTGACCTTATTGGCACCCTCTTTTTCTGTCATCCAAGTAGAGCGTATTGATCCTTCGATACTGAAGATCGTTCCTCTATTTTTTGCCCATACGTCAGAAGAACTTTCTTTGGTGTTACCAACGGCAAAGGTTCCAGCTGAAACACTAAACAGAGAAGATGGATGGAAAGCGATGAAAATAATTGGTGTGCTGGATTTTAGCTTAATTGGCATTATTGCAAAAATCTCTTCCCTTCTAGCCGAGGAGTCAATCAGTATTTTTGCTGTTTCTACCTTCAATACTGATTATATTTTAATCAAGGAACATCAGGTAGAACAAGCTCGTACTGTTTTAACCGCCAATGATTATTCCTTTGTCAATTGAGAAAAACTTGTTCTTCCTTACGATAAGTTACTCTCGCTCGCTTTATGAAATACAAAAGAACGACTGAACCAAAGAAGTTCAGTCGTTCTTTTGTATTTCACTTGTCGTTTAACAAAGATAAGAGTACTGGGTATCCCAAATAAAAGACTTCCCCAAGCTTTCATTTGCCCCAGTACTCTTCATTGCTCGTTGTTAAGATAATCATAATACAAAAATGATTTTTATTCAATAACTATGCTTTAAAAATAAACAAAATGCTATTTTGTGACAATTTACAGGGGTTTCACTTCATTTCTAGCTAATATTCCCTATATCTGTTTATATTCTAAATGGTTCCATGAAGCATCAGTTGATGAGATGCGATCCCTTCGATAGCGATCCTCCTTCTTTTAAAGTTTTGAATTTGAGGAAATTCAGCCTTGTCAATCTCGCCTTCCCATGCTACCATGGTTATGCAAACGTTAACATTAAAATGCACACGTGAACATTAATTTGAGGAGGATTTTTAATGGCAAAAATTACAGATGTACAAACAGCGTATTATCGGATACCTCTTCCAGAAATCATGGAAGATGCGAAGCATGGCTTACACACCCACTTTGAAGTGCCTATCGTCAAGATCGTTACTGATGATGGACGTGAAGGGGTCGGCTATACGTATACTGGTGGCTTCGGTGGCGAATCGATCGCCAAACTGATCGATAAAGAACTAAAAGCGATCCTTTTAGGGAAAGATCCAGCATGTGTGGAAGCCTTGTGGGATCAGATGAACTGGGGAATCCACTATGTTGCCAGAGGCGGTTTAGCAAGTTTCGCCATTGCGGCTTGTGATATCGCCTTGTGGGACTTACGTGCGAAAAAAGCACAAGAACCCCTCTACAAACTTTTAGGCGGCGCAAGCAACAAAGTAAAATGCTATGGTGGTGCGATTGATCTAAACTTTCCTCTTGAAAAACTCTTAGCCAATAATCAAAAATATTTAGACATGGGATTAAAAGCGGTCAGAGAATTGATTGGTCCCGATGTTGTCTTTATGGTGGATGCCAACATGAGCTGGTCTGTTGAAAAAGCGATCAAAGCCGCCAAACTGATGGCGCCTTATGACATTTTGTTCCTTGAAGAACCAACGATCCCCGAAGATTACGAAGGCTACGCTCGTATCGCTAAAGAAGGGCAAATTGCGGTGGCAGGCGGAGAAAACTTGCGCACCCCTATCGAATTTGCTCATATGATCAAATATGGCAATGTCGATTTTCCGCAACCCGACGCTTCCAATTGCGGTGGGATCACCGGCTGGTTGAAAATTGCTGCCTTAACACAAACAAGTAACTTATCTGTTTCTACACATGGCATGCAAGAATTGCACGTTAGTCTACTAGCAGCGATGCCTAATGCTGGGTATCTCGAAATGCACAGTTTCCCCATCGATCAATACACCACGAGACCGTTAGTGATCGATCCATCCGATGGCTGTGCGATTGCCCCAGAAGAATCAGGGATTGGCGTCACCTTTGACTGGGAGAAACTTGCTCCTCATAAACAACCCTTTTAACTGAAAACCCACGCTGATTTCCTTTAGGATGAGGAAATCAGCGTGGGTTTTTATTACAGAATCAATGGTTTTTCTTCAAATGGAAGCCACCGTTCATCAATCAGGGAACGATACCAAGCGGCTGATTTTTTTAATGACCGAGTCCGTTCTTCATTTAGCTCGATTCGTACGAGACCATAGCGATTTTTGAACGCATTCATAGGTGAAACACAATCGGTAAATGCCCAAAGCATATAGCCTTCGCAGTTGGCGCCTTCCTCGACGGCTTTTAGCAGCCAGTAAAGATGTTCGGTAATAAACTGAATCCGATAATCATCTTGGACTTGACCTGTGGCATCCATATACTGTTCTTCATTTTCCCGCCCCATACCATTTTCAGTGATCAGCCATGGAATATTGCCATAATTTTCTTTAAGATAATTAGCCATATCGTACATGACCTTCGGATAGATTTCCCAGCCACGGGAGTTATTCATTTGTTTTCCTGGCAAATCAAAGGTCTCATAAAACATTTCTGGATGAAATGGTGTATCCGAATGCCATTGATATCGTGGTGCCCGCACGCGTTTCGGGTAGTACTGATTGACACCTAAGAAATCCACCGTATGGGTGCGGATCGTTTCCAAATCTTCTTCTGTCGGATCAAAGTAGATGTCATAGGTTTGGCAAAGTGTGATAAGTTCATCTGGATAATGCCCCTTAACCATTGGATCAAAAAAGATTCGGTTGAAAAAAAGATCGTACATTTTTTGCGCGTTTTGATCCTCTGGTGAGGAAGAGCGTGCGTAAACCATTTCTGGATTTAGCACACAACCGATGCGCCCCTCGTAGCCCTTTTCATGATAGACAGCCACCGCTTGGGCGGACGCCAATACTTTGTGATAGTTCCAAAGCATCCATTTTTTTGTGTTTTGCTCATGGGGCCAGCGGATCGCATCGAGATAGCAACGAGTCTGAATAACGATCGGCTCATTGAAGGTAAACCACTGTTTGACTCGATCACCGTAACGCTCGAAGGCGATTTCGGCATAACGAGTATATAGATCGACCACTTTCCGCGAGCTCCAGCCATCATAGGCATCCATCAAACTAGCTGGCAGTTCATAATGTTCCAAACAAAGCATCGGTTCGACCCCAGCCGCAAGCAATTGGTCGATAAGCTGATCGATATGAGCAGCATAATCTTCATCAACGATCAGCTGTTCATGGTCGGTAAAGAAGCGCGCCCAGTTGATCGATGTTCGGTAATGGGTCAAATGAACCTCCTGCATCAGTTCAACATCCTCTGAAAACTTTTCCATAAAATTCGTCGCAACAGCCGGCCCGTAGCCATTATGCCAGACAAAGCGTTCTTCTTTGTACCAGCGGTCGAGATACGAATCTTGCCCTTCTTTCTTTCCTTGCCAGCCTTCTGTCTGCCAAGCAGACGAAGCAGCCCCTAAAATAAATGTTTCAGGTATTTTTACCATTTTTTTAAAACTCCTTTATGCAACTTCATTGGTCGTACGATTCATTACCAAAACAAAAGGTAGATAGATCAAAATTGCCACGACAATACAGATAACTTGCGTGATCACAGCCCCGATATCCCCAGCAGTAGCTAGATAAGCATTGACGATCGGTGGCATCGGCCATGGGACCATTACCACGGCTTTAGCGGCAAAGCCTAGACTTGTCGCCACGTACCCAATCGTTCCTGTTACTAACGGTGTCAGGATAAAGGGAATCGCCAAAATGGGATTCAGCATAATTGGCATTCCGAAGATCACTGGCTCATTGATATTGAAAATCCCAGGTGCTAATGACAATTTAGTGATTTGGCGCATGTCCTCCCGCTTGCCGACGATCAAAATCGCAATCAGCAACCCAATCGTAACCCCAGAGCCGCCCATACTCATATACATATCCCAAAACGGCATCGTAATAATGTTGGGTACTTCTTTTCCAGCTTCAAAAGCTTCCGTATTGACGGCGATCGCTGCCAGCAACAATGGTTCGCGAAGGGGTTTGACCATCTGGTTCCCATGAATCCCGATGACCCAAAAAACTTGTGCGATAAACATCAACAACAAGATACCTGGCAATCCTTGGACGATCCCTTCCAGTGGTCGTTGGACGACATTGTAGATGATATCGTAAGCATACATCCCTGTGAGTGCTTTGATAGCAAAACCAGCGGTGGCGATGATGGTCACGGTGAAAATCGTTGGAAACAATGCCGAAAAACTTGCCGAAACATTCCCTGGAACACTATCAGGCATCGTGATCTGCAGCCGTTTTTGTCTTCCTAACCACGCATAAAGCTCGATGGAAACGATCGCAACGAACATGCCTAAAAATAGGCCTTTCGTGTCAGTATATTGCTTAGCCAGCACGTTTTCGGCAACCACCGTCGCATCTTCGTGCAAAAATTCAAAGATCATTGGATTAACAGAAAGATAAGACATCACTGCGATGATTCCTGGAAAGACCCCAGAAATCTTATTTAATTTTGCTAGCTCAATCCCAATCAGAAACACTGCATAGATCGTTAAGAAACTCAACGTCACATAACTGACCGCAGATGAGATCGGTTTTAAACTTTCTAAAAAGCGCAGTGCCTCGATTTGTGCCAATCCATTTTCAGCATCAAAAACCATTGCTGAAAACAATGTACCAAACGCCCCTGTAATGATTACTGGAATCAAAGCAGCAAAGGCATTTTTAATGACCATGATGTAGCGTAAATTATTGATCCTATTGGCAAACTTTCCTAAAACGTCAGCGAGTCGATCCATAAATCCTTGCATAAAACTCCCTCCTATACCCCTATTCTTCAATTGTTAGAAAACGATTACATTACAAATGTAATTCATTTCCTGAAGAATGTAAACGCAGGAAAAGCCTTCAAAACAGGGTATGTAAAGCTCCAAGTTTACATACTTTGTTTTATCACTTATTATTATTTTGAGGTGAAGCAAATGGCGAACTACCATGACATCGCTGCCGATTTACGGAGCAAAATCAATCACGGGTTTTACGAAGAAGAGAAAAAATTGCCGAAGCAATCCGAACTGGCTGCGGATTATCAAACGAGCCGCGTGACGATTCAAAAAGCATTGAATATTTTACAAATGGAAGGCATTATTTACGGTAAAAAAGGCACGGGTACGTTTATCAGTGATTCCTATTCAACCTTCGATTACAACGCCAAGATCAATCGCGGGCTGACGAAGCGCCTTGGAGAGACAGGAAAAATCACCAGCAAGATCATTTCTTTTGCCATTCTTTTTCCCGATGAGAAAGAACAAGAAAAACTAAAAATTCGCAGTGACCAGCAAATTTATGATATCGTTCGTCTGCGTCTATTTGACGATGTACCCGTTGTTTTAGAGTATACCATCATGCCGCTTCATGTCATTCCTGGCATTACCGAAGAAGTCTTATCCTCTTCAGTCTATAGCTACATCACGAACCAACTACACTCTTCGATTGGAACATCTGTCCGTCGTATCAAAGCGGATCGTGCAGACACCTATGACCAGCAATACTTAGCTTGTGCTGCCACCGATCCCATTTTAGAAGTTGAGCAAACGGTTTACCTCGGCGATGGGACGCCTTTTGAATTTTCCCAATCACGGCACCGCTATGATATGGGGGATTTTATTGTTGTAAATAATTAATACGCTGCGGATCAAGTGCCTCTAAGTGAGGAGCGATACGCAGCGCATTTTACTTAAAAATATTGCTGATAGACTGTTTGACCAATTTCTCTTAGCCAACTGATCCCTTGACCACTACCGGTTTTATCATAGGAAAATGCCGCAATGATGATCGTCGTTTCATTGGCTTGTAAATACGCTACATCGTGTTCGATGCGGTCAAGACGGCCTGTCTTATTAAAAATGCGGCAAGCGGGCTGCGCAGTTTCCGCAAAATTTCCCGCTAATCCTTCTTGAAATTGCTGCTGATTTAAGGGTGAAAACCCTAGTGCAGCTTCTTCTCGTTTAACACACCTTAGTAGTAGTTTAGCAGCCGCCGAGGGGGTCAAGCGGTTCTCTTTGTCTTTGATCGGTCGCATCATATACCGTTCAAATTGAATCTCTGGCTCCTGAATCCAGGCCTGAAGCGTGGGCAACCCTACTAAGTCCAATAGTACATTGGTCGCAGTATTATCAGATACGGCGATCATCGCCGTGAGAAGCTCACTGATGGTCCAACCTTTCTTCTGAGGAAAAAGACGGATCACCCCAGCACCCTCTGTCAGATCAACGGCGTTCACAGCGATCAGCTGTTGCGGATCGATTTTTTCTTCGATAATCTGTTCAAGATAATAGGCATACAAAACAAGCTTACTGATACTCGCTGCCGAAAACGACTTTTGACTCTGATAGTCAATGAGACATTCCGTTGGCGTACCGATCCATAAACCCATTTCCAAGGTTGTCTGATAGTTTTCTAGAATAGGCTTAATTGCTACACGCAAGTCATCTTTTCCCATCAAATGCCCCTTTCCTTACGATCATGAAAAGAATGTTCATGAGCATTCCTGTGATGCATTCGGCTGGTTTTGCCAATAACGCGCCACAACTGCGAGTTCTGGTTCATAATTAGAGCCAGTGATTTTGGTTTTCATGACCCGTGACCCAGGTGTTCTTGAATGAATCATTTCGTCATCCCCCAAATATAGACCGACATGATGGACTTCGCCTTTTCCTTCTTCATAAGCAAACAACAGCAGATCCCCTGGTTGTGCCTGACTGTAAGGTACGATGTTTGCTTGTTGTGCTTGCTCGATCGTATCTCGGGGGATTAAAATACCATGAAGTCGATGCAGCGAATACATGAATCCAGAACAATCAAAGCCACTGCCGCTAATGCCTGCCCAGACATAGGGCTGGTTTATAAATTGTTCTGCCAAGGCTATTATTTTTTCTGGGAGCTTTGCCCATGTGTCCGATAGGACGTGAGCAAAAGCTTTAGCGATCGTTGCTGGTCCATTAGGCGTAGCCACTTGATAGGAATCTGCGGTTTCCCCAACAAGTGGTAAAACTGTTCCAAAAGAAACAAGTCGTGTGGTCGAGTCAAAAACAAGCACGGCTTCTTTTGCAATCACCCCAATCCTTCTTTTAGCTGTTGCATAATCTGGTGGCAATGGCTTCAATACCTCGTTCGGCAGATAACCGGGATACCCGAGTGGGTGTTTATTGCTTTTTTGATCCAAGACGATCACCTGTGACCAACCATCCGTTTGGGTGATGACTTCTACTATCGTCCCATATAATACTTCGGAGTCCACTAAGCTTTCCTGATAAAGCCGCATCGTATCTTCATCAGTCAAAAAAGTGTGCAGCGCTTCTAAAGGAAATGCTTTGATTTTTGATAGTACTTTGTTTTCTTTGGGTTCCTTCCATAAGAAGGAAGAGCCAGCCTGAACAATTTGTTTCATCTTTGCTCCTCTCATAACTATTTATTCGTTGATTCCTAGACCGATGCGTTCGGTGACCCTCAAGCTACCTGGACGCTGAAGAATCCCTTGCATTTCAGGCGAAGTCATTTGGGTCTCCCACATAAAAGGAACGTCCAGATCATAAAATTGGACGTCGGCCATCCCCAAGGCAAAATGGGCGGCTGCCGCCATCCCCCCATACCCTTCAATCATCGAACCGACCATCACTGGCATTTGATGCTCTTTTGCCAAGTGATAAATTTTTTTTCCCTCTTTGATCCCGCCGCTTTTCATCAATTTAATGTTCAAATAATTGCAGCAGTTTTCAGCAATCAAACGCTTGGCATCCTCATAGGAAAAAAGACTTTCATCGGCCATGATTGGAATCGTCGTACGAGCAGTCACATAGCTGAGTCCAGCAAAATCATGGGCTTTTACTGGCTGTTCAACAAACTCGATCGGAATGTCTTGCCATTGGTCTAAAATCTGCACCGCTTCTTCTTTGGTCCAGCCTTGATTCGCATCAATTCGAAAGGGAATCTTTCCTGCCAAGCGTTCATTGATGCGGCGAATTTTCGCAACTTCCTCTTCGATCGTTCCTGCCCCTAGTTTGATTTTCAAGGAGCGAAATCCCGCCTGGACTTTCGCTTGGGCATCATGCAGCATCTGCTCCTGTGAGCCAACACTGATCGTATAGTCGGTTGTCAGTGTATTGGCAGAACCACCTAAATAGCGGTAAAGAGGCAAGTTGGCCGCTTTTGCCAGTGCATCATGCAACGCGATGTCAATCGCCGCTTTAGGGCTCGTATGATGCTGGATCAGCGCATGAAGCTCATCCATTACTAGCAATTGGGCATCTACCTTTCTGCCTAACAGGAACGGGGCAAAGACCGTTTCGATATCTTTTAAAATACTTTCTTTTGTATCACCGGTGATCACTTCGGTAGGTGCTGCTTCTCCGATGCCAACGATCCCATTATCAAAAAAAAGCAGCACTCGAATCACTTCGACGGCGTGCACTTCTCTGAGCGCCGTTTTAAAGGGTGCATTCAGCTGGATCGGAATTCGTTTGGTTTCAACTGCTGTGATTTTCATTGGTGTTCCTCCCAAAAAGAAAAGCAGTTCTTATCTAGCTAAAATGAATACGTCATTGTTCGCTGCTAGAAAAAGAACTGCTTTATTCCTTGTTATCAAGTTGCTAAACATTCTAGTAACGTTTTTCTCGTCTGCTACCCTCTTTAACGAAGTCAGACAATGAATAGACGAAAGGTGCTTTTTTCTCCTTATTCTTCGACAAAGACATTTTTATAATCATAGGCCGCGCCAACACTATGAACGATGAGGCCTTTGATTTTTGGCGACCGTAGATGTGCTTCAGCACTTTGGAAGAGTGGAATAACGCCTAAGTCGTCGTTTAAGATTTTTTCTGCTGCTACCATATTTTCCCAACGGGCTTCTGGATCGTTAGCATTTTCATTGGAGGCTTGTTCGATCAATTGATTGTAGTCATCATTTAGCCATTTTCCACGATTATAGGAACTGTCTTTTTTGAACAATTCCAAAAAGTTGATTGGGTCTGCATAATCCCCGATCCAGTTGTTCATGACCATCTCAAAATCGCCGCTATTTGAACGATCCAAGCGCACAGAAAATGGAACGTTTGTGACTTCGACAGTCAGCCCATCCAGTGTTTGCTGCAAGGTGCCTTGAATGTATTCTGCCATTTTTTTCGATTGATCGGTATCTGATGTCAACAGTTCAAAAGACAATGTATCGATACCCAGTTCAGCTTTTGCCTTTTCCCAATATTCTTGGGCTTTTTCTTCGTCAAAGGCTAACGTGGTTGCCGCATCCTCGACAAAATCAGCCTTTGTCTCTGGATTAAACGCTAGGTCAGAAGGAACAAAACCGACAGCCGGTAAGGAGCCGTTGCCTAAAATATTGTCAACGATTTGTTGTCGATTCATACTATACGAAATGGCCTGGCGCAGATTTGCATTTCGAAAAGGCGAATCTTCTGGTGCTTGATTCATTTCTAAATACTGAGTGGTTGCACTAGGCTGAACAATGTAATCAGGATGATTCACATTCTGCATCGCCAATTCACCGCTTAAAATAATGTCATCGGCTTGTCCGCTTTCGTACAAGTTATAAGCGGTCGATGAGTCTTTCACGACATCAAAATTAATTGTTTCAAGTTTGACCGAATCAGCATCCCAATAATCGGGATTTTTCGCCAATGTCCATTGGATGTCGGTGCCTGGTCCAGCATAATTGGTCAATAGGAATGGTCCATTGTACGCCGCGTTTTCACTGGTTAAGGCATATTGGTCACCGAACTCTTCCACGACACGCTCGTTTTGCGGGAAGAAAGTTGGAAAAGCCAGTAAAGATAAAAAGTAAGGCGTCGGTTTTTCTAACGTGATTTTCAATTGATAATCATTGACTGCTTCGATCCCTAACTCGCTTTTATCTAGCGTACCATCTGAAATAGCGGCAGCGTTTTTAACGGGTGCCAGCATATAAGCATAATTGGAAGCAGTGGCTGGATCAACGGTTCGCTGCCAGCTAAAAACATAATCAGCTGCAGTAACTGGATCGCCATTGGACCATTTTGCCTCTTCCCGCAGTGAAATGATGTAAGAAAGCCCATCTTCACTAACTTCAGCTTCTTCGCTTGCGCCAGCAATCACAGGAACATTGTTTTCATCTAAGCGATAAAGACCTTCATAGGCGTTGTTTAACGTGATAAAGCTGTAAGAGTCGGTTGCTAAAGAAATATCTGCACTGCCCATCTCTGCCGAAAATTGCACATTGATCACTTGCTCTGCAGAAGAAGCTGCTGATGAATCCGTCTCGTTATCTTGATTGCCATTTTGACAAGCTGCTAAAAATAAGCTGCCTAGTAACACAAGCGATACTGCATATTTGCTACGTTTCCCCATTTCTACTCATCCCTTTCTAACATTCAGATAATTCAAAAAATTCTGTTTGTTGTACCGAGTTTACCGCATGTTTATGCAGCCTGTCAATTTAACACGACCAAAAAATGTAAGAGGTTACATAGTTGTGTCAGAAACGCTCTTCTGAATGTAAAAAGTAGAAAAGAGCGACTTTATGCTGAATATCGTTGAAAGGAGTCGTGCCAAGAAAGCATACAAAAAAGTCCTGATCTTCTAGAGATCAGAACTTATAATACTTTCTTATACATCATTTCGCAGGTAAAATGGATAAAAAAACTTTCTTAATTTTCCTTCCCTTTCATACAAAAAAAGAAGACACAAATTCCGTCTTCATAGCGCTTTCTCAGAACCTTCCCACTTTTTTGCCTTTCAACTCAAGGAATAAAAGAAATCTCCTCAGAAAGTAAAAAAAACGTATCTATTTTAAAATGGGAGTGGTACACTAAACAAACGAAGAGTACTGCACGTGAGAAAAGAAAGACTTCCCCAAGTATCCATTTTCTCCAATACTCTTCGGACTCTTCAGTACGTATATTAATTATACGTACTTTTTTCATTTGTTCAAGGCTTTTGAATGATTTGATCAAAAATCTATAATCGATAAAAACGTTCAAATTTCTCATGCTAATTGACAATGATTCTCAATTAGCGCTATACTAAATGAAATCACTCACAGTCAAAGGAGGAATTTCATGTATATCCGTACCGTCGCCTTTGAAGTCATTCCAGAAGGCAAAGACATCTTTCTTGCTAAAATAAAAAAAGATACCGCCTCAATGAAAACATTCGCTGGCTGTCAGTCTGCTGAAGCTTGGTTTTCAGAATCAAAAGACCGCCTCGTTTTCCAGCTGGTGTCAAAATGGACTGAGAAAAAAGCATTTCAAGCTTGGTTAAAACGCCCCGAACATCTGCAAAAGCACCGAGAGGCGTATCGAGCTGAAAAGGAAGGAACTGCAAAACCGAGCCTTGTTTTGTCCAAAACAGGTCAAGAATTTGTCTTGATCGATGAAGAGCTTACTCCTAGTTAAACTATACGAGCGATCCACCAAAGCTGATTCCGTTCGCCTTGGTGGATCGCTTTCTTGTTCAGTATCTCTCTTTTCTATTCCACCGTTCGCTCGTTCAGGGTTCTTCCTTGCTGATCTTTTAATTGAAGCCAGCCATTGGTCCCCCCATAGTAAAGAAACATGCCGACCTCATTGACACTTTTTAATACGACGTCTTCAATCGTTCGTCCCTCTTTGATCGCTGATTGATTCTCTTGCCGTATCTTTTCTGCTAATCGAGCTGAAAAGCCCACCGAGCCGTCTTTGTTCAAAGGAACCTCTTGACGCAAGGTAGCGCCTTTTTCAATTCGAACCTCGTTGCGTTTCTGCCAATAAACCGTTGCTGTACTTCCTTGATAATCCACCATAAAGGGTTCATCTTGTAATTCTTTTGACCATTTATGACGAGGCTTGCCCCCTTTTTTTACCTCTTTCGCTTCCTTTTTGCTGGTGGATACATAACCCAGAAAATCGATCAAGCAATCAAACGGTTCCGCACAAGCAGCGACCCCTTGTTGCAGTTCCTGTGGAATCACGATAGGTGTGTTGGAAGCACTGGTCAGTTGATATTTCTCTTGATAATAGGCTGCTAAGTATGGCGCCATGATCTCCCAAGGTGGTGTAAGGATCATTAAGCGATCATATTCTTGCTTGTCATCAAATGTTTTCTCATCTGCGACTGATAGTAATTGGCCTTCTTTTATGGCTAAGAGGACGGTATTTTCTTTTGTTTCAATAAGTTTTCCTTTAACAATTTGCAGTTGCCCTGCTTCCTTCGGCAATTCAAAAAGCATCTGTTTGTCATCAATGATCGTTTTTTCTAATTCCATTTCGCTCCCTGCTTTCTGCTAGTTTCTCGCCCATTATAGCATGTATTTTTCTACGCAGCGGTGTCCAAGAATCAAAAAAAGAGGCTGCTTCCAAGAAACAGCCCCTTTGTTAAGGGAATTGGTTTACGTACATGGCTTCGTTTGATTGGGATTAACCCTTAGCTAGAAAAGCATTCAACCAATGCTGGTTGATAGATCTCGTTGTATTTTGCCACAACTCGTCCACAACGTTCTTCAAGCTCGTCATGATCGGTCTCTTCATAACGGATCACATGCAAAACGGCACAACGTTCCATTTTTCTGACCACTTCTCCGATAACGCGGCTTTCTAAGCCGACTGGTTGACATTCATATGCTTTACCTAATACAATTGTTTCTGCTTCCATAATTCTCTCCTTAAAAACTCATTTTTCTAATTGTATTATCATCTTATCATCTAATTTTAATTAAATAAAGCAATATGCATATCTATTTAAAACAAAAACAAAAAAAGTGCCCATTATTCAATGAACACTTCCCTTTTAAACGTTATATTGTTTTTTGCTAATTATTAAGAAATGACGATTTATTTACGACTCGCTACTAGGATCGCCGCAAATTCTTCAAGATATTTCTGATCGATCTCATCATAGCTGTTCGTTTTGCCACTATCGATATCCAACACACCAATCAATTGATCATCAGCTATCATAGGAACAACGATTTCAGACATAGCTGCCGAGTCACAAGAGATATAGTTCTCATGTTCTTTGACATTCGGGACAATCAATGTCGTTTGTTTTGCCGCTGACTCTCCACAAACTCCTTTGCCCATAGTGATTCTGGTGCAAGATACTCTTCCTTGGAACGGGCCTAAGATCAGTTCGCCTTCTTCAAACAAATAGTAGCCGGCAAACACCGTATCTTCCAATGTTTCATTTAATAAAGCAGAAGAGTTTGCTAGATTAGCGATCCAATTACTCTCTGTTTCTAGTAATCCTTTTAATTGCAGAAGCATCAATTCATACGCTTCGATTTTTTTATTCATTTTCTCACCTCTGTCCTTGATTATAAGCAAAGACAGAGGATTTGTCTTGTCTAAATTACTGAGTATGGGAAACAATAATGTGAAAAAAGAACTGTTGCCTAAAATAGCCTATCCATCCACTCGTACCAATAGTCAACGCTACTCATGGCATTTCCTTCTCAGTCGTCTTTGAAAACTTACTAGGCATCAATCACAGTAAAGCGGGTATTTTCATGTTGTACTGTTTCGATCTCATCGATAATTGCCTTAGCTAACGTACCGCTAGATGTCACCGATTGCTTTTGTTCGTTGAATAGTAAGTGATCTTTCCCTAAAATCGCTGGTTTAGCTAGTCCTTCTTGAAAGACATTCCCAGGAGAAATCCCCACCCAAGGGACATTTTTGACTGTTTCTAAAAAGAGATATTCGTCTAGCTGATTTTCTGGAATCGCAATCCAACTTTCGCTTCCTGGTGCTTTTTTCAACTCAGAGAGATTACGTTCCCCCGCTTCATTGAATAAACTGCCGGCTCCTAAGATGAAGAACAAGCGAGTGTTTTTTTCTCGAAACAGGTGCACTAATTTTGCTGCCAGATCCACATGCAAGTAGGCTTTGTCAGGACTTGTCGCAAACGCGTCGACCAGCACATCAAAGTCACTGAGCTCTTCTTCTGTGAGAGAAAAAGCATCCTTTGTAAGTGTTTTGACCGTCTCACCAAGTTGTTCTTTGGCCTTCGCTTCATTTCTCACGATAGCAGTCACTTCGTGTCCTCTCTGTACTGCTTCTTGATAAATTGCTGAACCTGCATTCCCTGTTGCGCCAATAATACCGATTTTCATAATGATCATCCTTCCTACTTTTGTTTTTTTCAAAATCAGTTGTTACTAATTATGTTACAACTAGAGCATAAAAGAAACTTTCTTCCCTGTCAAGAATTTGCCTAGCAGGTGAAAGTTCTTTTTTTACAGCCTATTATGTGACACTTTTAATGATTGGCTTCTACTTGAATGCCGTCAATGATGGATTGTAGCGAGATAGCGCTCATTTCCTGCTCAATTTTCTTTTGCAGCACATCGTAAGTTTCCTCTAATACCGTTTGGATATTCCCCCCAATCAAGCAATTGGGATTGGTCTTTTTGTCCGCATGTAAAAGATGCTGATCTTTTTCAACACTCGCATAGATGTCCAACAAAGAAATCTCATTTGGTTCCTTCGTTAGTTTAGGGTTTGGTTTTCCTCTTTGGCTTTCGATCAATCCGGCAATACGCAGATCACTCATAATCCGGCGAACATAAGCAGGATTCGTTTCAACACTCTGGGCGATCCGATCACTTGATAGATCAGTTCCTTTAAAGAGGTGGATGTAAGCGAGGATGTGAATGGCGTCGCTGTATTTCGTTGAATATTTCACTTCGTCTCCACTCCTTTTTCTTGTATCATACCTCTTTTTTCAGATTTAGACAAAGGGTACTGACCAATCTTACAAAACTCGAGGATCCCATCAAGAAAAAGCAGCCCTCAAAAAGTTAGCACAAAAGCCTAACTTCTTGAGGGAACTGCATACTGAACCATTTTTTTCCTTTTTATTTAAACGAGCACTTTGCTAATAGCCCTTCATCCAAGCAGACTCAATCTGATTGCCGTCAGGATCAACGATTTCATAGCTGACCATCATGTCCTCTGGAATCCCCATATCAACTTGGAACGACTGTCCACCATTTTCTTCAGCGATTTTTGCAAAATTCTTTGCTTCTTCTGGTGTGTCAAAACTAAACGCGATCAATGCGCCACTCGTCTTCTTTGTATCTGCAATACTTCTACCATTTAGAAATTGTTGGTAAAACGCATGTTCTAACAGCATTAACCAAATCGATTCACTCCAAACCATTCCACTGCTGGTCTCGTTTGAGAACTCTTCATTTTTTACAAACCCCAGCGCTTCATAAAAGGATGTTGCACGTTTGATATCAGTGACAGGCAAGTTAATAAACACCATTTTGTTCGCCATTTTCTTGCTTCCTTTCTTTGGTAAGCTGCACTGCTGAATCCGTTCTCATTATAGCACCTATCGGTTCATTCACAAAAACATCAGTCTTTGTCCTCTGCTGCTAGTCTGAAAAACCTGATCCAAAATTTTTTTCAAGTAAAAAAGACCTTGCACGCATAGGCCTTTTAGCTTTTCTCATCTATGAAAAAGTAACTTGATAAGCATTAGCAAAGAATCATGTTTTCGCTAATACAATCAGCCCAAACTACTTTATTTAATACTCAAAGCTCAAGTCTTGAGTCGATCACGGTTACTTTCCCACGATAAATTTTTCGATACTCTTTGGGCGTATAAGAAGTTGCTTTTTTAAATTTCTTACTAAAATAATTTGGATCATTGAATCCTACTCTAACAGAAATTTCACTGATTGATCGATCACTTGTTGAGAGTTCTTTTTTGGCAACTTCAATACGATAAATCATCAAGTATAATGAAAAGGTCATTCCTAATGTATTCTTGATCAAACGGCTGGTGTGATACCGACTTAAATGCAGATGATCTGCTAAAGTGTCTAACGTAATATGTTCTCTATAATTTTCATGAATATAGCGCAATATCTTATGTCTTAAAGAAAGCGAAGGAGAAGCTTCATTGTTTTTCTCGACGTGCAGCAAGGAAATCTGATTGATGGATTGAATCCCTCGGTCCAATGCATAAACAAAATCATTGGTGATCGGTTCGACCAAATAATCGATCAAGTCGTAACGCAACGCTTTTTGAGCGATAGCAAAGCTTTCTACTACAGAATACAAAATTGCTTTTGCATTCGGGTAAAAAGAAAGCAATTCTTTGTATAATTCAAAACAGTCTTCTTCGCCATCCGCATTGATCACTGCAATGTCAACCATCTGCTCAAGACAGGTACGCTGAAGTGCTTTTTTCGAATCAACCATTGGAAGCAAGATGACATTTGGGAAATGACGATCAATCAAACGAATCATCTCGCTAACTGCTCTTCGCTCTTCGCTGTCAATGATCAATAAATTACACACGAAATTTTCTCCTTCGCTAAAAATTCATAGTTGATTTCTCTATTTTCGTTTATTTTTCTTGAAAATCAATGACCATCCGTCCTTTGATTTTTCCAGAAAGCATTTCATCAAAAATATCGTTAATCTCTTCTAACTGACGCATGACAACTTTAGGAACAACTTTTCCTTCCGCTGCAAATTGGAAAGCTTCTGCTAAATCAGTTCGTGTTCCAACAAGGGAACCGACAATCTTAATCCCATCCAATACAAGTCGAGGTATGTTCAAGTCCATGCTTTCTGGTGGGAGACCGACCGCTACAATCGTACCGCCCGCACGAACAGCATCAACAGCAGAATTGAAGGCTGCTTTTGAAACAGCTGTTACTACGGCTGCATGCGCGCCTCCGGTTGCTTCTTGAATGATTTTTGCCGCATCTTCTTTCGCAGGATTGATTACAAGATCAGCGCCATGATCTTTTGCGAAGTCCAACTGTTTGTCGTTGATATCGATTCCAATCACTTTTGCATTAAAGACATTTTTAGCATATTGTAAGGCTAGGTTTCCTAGTCCCCCTAAACCATAGATGGCGATCCATTGACCTGGTTTAATGTCAGAAACTTTTACCGCTTTATATGTGGTTACACCTGCACAAGTAATGCTGCTGGCTTCAGCAGAACCTAAGTCCTCTGGAACTTTCACTGCATAGTCAGCTACAACGATACATTCTTCAGCCATACCACCATCTACAGAATAGCCGGCATTTCTAACCGAACGGCATAATGATTCATTCCCGTTCACACAGTATTCGCATGATCCACAGCTTTCATACAACCAAGCGACACTTGCACGGTCACCGATCGCTAGAGAAGTAACATCATCACCGATTGCAACCACTTTACCGATTCCCTCGTGTCCGAGTACGATCCCAGATGCATCTCCAAAGTCGCCATCTTTTACATGCAAGTCAGTATGGCAGACACCGCAACACTCCATTTTCAATAATGCTTCATTCGGACGAAGCGCTCTTAATTCTTTTTCCTCGATTTTTACAACCTTATCTTTAGATACTACAGCTGCTTTCACAAAGACACCTCTTTCAATTCGATTAAATAAAGAACTTTCTTTTATTTGTGAAGTAATTAACTAACGCATAGAGGTCAGCAATAGCTAGATAAAAGAAAGTTCTCTATCGAGAAGATTACCATAGAAATCATCAAAAAAAGGGGAATTTATTGCTTTTTTTCTGTAATCATTTATTAGAAAACAATAATGAAATCATTCAAAATTTTTTCTTTATTTCCAGATTACATAAAATTAAAAATTAAAAAGATAGAGATAATTCATCTATATAAATAACAATCGTTTCAATAAAAAACACCAAGACGATCTGATAGAAGACTGTAGGATGATTTGTACTCACTGTTCTTCTATTCTTCTATTTTTATCCCTTCGATGACTTGCGATTTATTTTCTTTCAGGCGCTGAATGTCATATTGGTATTTAGCAAGATGTCCCTCGTCAATGTTTTTCTGAAAATTTCCATTCCCTTCTTCTCCTTTTCTACTCATAAAAGCAACTAGTGCACAAAGGCGGTCGATCAAACAATCGACAATCTGTACTCTGTCATTATTGGACAGCCGATAAGTATCCACAAAAAGTTTCAATCGATGGCATTGTGTTTCACTCAGACGACTGTTCCCATCAAAATACAAGGGTACCCAGCGGTACGCAGCATAAGAAACATCCCATAACCTGCTTCCTGGCCTTACTGTGTCAAAATCAAAAAGCCCAAAAGGCTCCCCAACTACGATCGGCACATAATACGGAAAAACATAGTAATCAATCAGCAACTACCTAATCACTCAAAATGAACTTCTATAGCCTAAATGTGTAGTGAACGTTTAATTAAAATCTCCGTTTATTGCCTCTTTGCCTTTTTTATAAAAAACTGCTGATCAGTAACATTTGTTGAGAGGGAAATAAACTTGAATCTGAAGAAAGTATTCTGTCTTCGCAAAACTTTAGACGATCATTTCATGGTATCCTCTGCTAGATAAGCTAAAATCATTTATGAAAAAAGTTACTCTGACGTACATGTAATTTTTGTTGCGCCAAATGAAGCATTGAGGGAAGTTGGATAGAAGTTTCAGAAACGGCAGGCGGTTTGAATGACAAACCGTCTCCAGGCGTCATTTGCGCATGCTCCACTTGAAACATCGTAAGAAACGGCTAACGAATAGAAATAATTATTTTTGTTAGCACTACGTTTGCTCTTGAAGGAAAACCTGAATGGAATTTTTTAGAGAACGTCATTTCTTGATGTGTCTTTTTCTTGACCTAAAGTTAACTTCAACATTTATACTAACAATACTAACTTAAGAAAGAAGGATTTATATGAAAGCAGCAATTTTTGAAAAAGCAGGATTAGTTAAAGTGGAAGAAGTAAAAAAGCCAACTTTGCAAGCAGCCGATGATGTTATTATTAAAGTTGTCCGAGCATGTGTTTGCGGTTCTGATCTTTGGTCGTATGCCCATGGCGATAGTAAAGAACCTCATTCAGTTAATGATGGTCATGAGGCATTAGGCATCGTTGAAGAAATCGGTCCAGACATTACGACTGTGAAACCTGGAGATTTTGTCATCGTCCCCTTCACCCATGGTTGTGGTGAATGTGATGCTTGCCGTGCCGGCTTTGATGGCACATGCGACCGTCATCAAGGTACAACGAATTGGTCTAACGGTTTCCAATCTGAGTATATCAACTTCCATTACGGCAACTGGGCCCTTGTAAAAGTTCCAGGTCAGCCAGCTGATTATACGGAAGGTATGATCAAGTCTCTTTTAACTTTGGCAGATGTTATGCCCACAGGATATCATGCGGCACGTTGTGCACATGTAGAAAAAGGGGATAAAGTCGTCGTGATTGGCGATGGTGCCGTAGGACAATGTGCTGTCATCGCGGCAAAAATGCGTGGGGCTTCCCAAATTATTTTAATGAGCCGTCATAAAGATCGACAAGAAATGGCTCTTCAATCAGGTGCTACAGCTGTTGTGGCTGAGCGTGGTGAAGAGGGAATCGCGAAGGTACGCGAGATCCTTGGCGGAGGCGCGGATGCTGCTCTTGAATGTGTTGGTACAGAAGCTGCCATTACACAAGCCCTTGGTGTATTGCATAATGGTGGTCGTGTAGGTTATGTCGGCGTCCCTCACTATGACAATCGACCAATCGGTTCCACTTTTGCTCAAAACATTTCCATTGCAGGAGGATCTGCATCGGTCACAACATATGATAAGGAAATCCTGTTAAAAGCGGTGCTTGATGGTACTATCAATCCAGGCCGCGTTTTCACCCAAACCTATGATTTAGATGATATCAACCAAGCCTATGCCGATATGCAGGAACGAAAAACGATCAAATCTATGGTTGTTGTTTCAAGGGATGAATAGACAAAGCTAATTAAAAAAAGCTCGTCCTAACAATGGACAGCCTCTCGATAGACAAAGTACTATAACCAGTACTTTGTCTTTTTATCCATGAAGAAAGAAAACACTGTAACAGCCTACCCTTTTTCCACAATTAATCAATTCTAGAACTTTAAAATGATAGAACATAACGCCGAACAAAAGAAAAAAGCCCTTGAAATCAAGGGCTTTTGCTTCATCTGATAATAAATGATTAACGACGAATTTCTTTGATACGAGCTGCTTTTCCGTGTAATGCACGCAAGTAGTACAATTTTGCACGACGTACTTTACCGTAACGAACAACTTCGATTTGTGCAACACGTGGTGTGTGCAATGGGAAGGTACGTTCAACACCTACACCGTTTGATACTTTACGAACTGTATAAGTTTCGCTGATACCAGCACCGCGGCGTTTGATGACAACACCTTCAAATAACTGAATACGTTCGCGAGTTCCTTCGACAACTTTCGCGTGAACGCGAACAGTGTCCCCAGGACGGAAAGCTGGGATGTCAGTACGTAATTGTTCTTGAGTTAGTTCTTGAATCAATGGATTCATGTTTATCATTCTCCTTATTCCCAAACATTCTTAAAGCATGAAAGCTCCAGCGGAACATCGTAATAGTTGAGTTTACACTCACTGAAATATCTTACCACAGTCGACCATAGGCTGTAAAGAGAATTTTCTTGTCATGGCGCAGAATATCAAAAAAACTGGCACTATTTTAGTTGCCAGTCTTCGCTTCGTCTTCAATTTCTTTTAAAAGCTTCTGCATTTCAGCGGTCAGCGGATAAGTTTCCAGCATATCTGGACGTCGCTGATACGTTCGGCGCAATGATTCTTTTAATTGCCACTGCTCGATCAATTTATGATTGCCATTCATCAAAACTTCCGGCACTTTCATGCCTTTGAACTCTGCCGGGCGTGTATATTGCGGATGCTCTAATAAACCAGTGGAATGAGAATCAGTTTGTGCGGAGGTTTGATTGCCCAAAACTTCTGGTAATAGCCTGACCGTCGCATCGATCATGACCATTGCCCCCAATTCGCCGCCAGTCAAGACGTAATCGCCCAGTGACACTTCATCAGTGACCAATGAACGGATTCGTTCATCATAGCCTTCATAGTGACCGCAAATAAAAACAAGGTGCTCTTCGGTAGAGAATTCTTCCGCCATCTTTTGATCAAAGGGTTTTCCCGCTGGGTCTAATAGGATCACACGCTTTTTCGTTTCTGGTGTTGCTTCTTCGATCGCTTTGATATTGTCATAGACAGGTTGGACTTTTAATAACATTCCTGCTCCGCCACCATAAGGATAGTCATCCACTGTTTGATGCTTGTTGTCAGAATAATCACGGAAATTAGAGACATTGATTTCTAACAATCCCTTTTCCCGTGCTTTACCGATGATCGATTCTCCAAGAGGCCCTTCAAACATTCGTGGAAATAGTGTCAGCACATCAATTCTCATCGTCTAACAACCCTTCTGGGATCTCAACGATGACCTGACCATTTTCAAGATCGATGGTATGAACAACAGATTCGATATAAGGAATCAAGGCATCCTTCTTCCCTTTTCGCTGTACCACCCAAACATCATTGGCGCCTGGTGAAAGGATCTCTTTGACTTTACCAATGACTGTGCCATCTTCTTCGACGACTTCCAGACCAATAATTTCATGGTAGTAAAACTCATTTTCTGCTAGATCCACCAAATCATCCTTGGTAACTTTTAAAATGCCGTTACGAAACGGTTCAACGTCGTTGATGTTGGGATAGCCCTCAAACGTTAACAAATCAAAATTTTTATGTTTGCGATGACCTGAAACAATCAATGGTAATGGCTCTTTATTTTCACGAAAAAGTGTCAATTCAGCCCCTTTACGGTAGCGTTCTTCTGGAAAATCCGTTTGTGATATCACTCGTACTTCTCCACGGATCCCATGTGTATTGACGATTTTCCCTACGTTTAAATATTCTGTCACGTTCGTTCCCCATTTCTTCTAACTTCTGTTCTATTTTAGCATAGCAAAGTAGCGAATTCTAGCCGTTTCCAAGCGCCCCCTGTTTTCCTCAAAATCATCGCGCGAAAAACGCCCCTTCGACGCTTGATCAAAGGGGCATTGTCCTAATCTGAAACTTATTGATCCATTGAAACGGCCATTTCCAATGCTGAACGTGCATCTTGATGTTGCACCGTTCGAAGGGTCTTTTCTTGTTGCCAGACCACGGTAGTTGCTGTATGGTCATTTTTTCCCATATCGATGGTGATTTGACCGACCTCAGGCGCTGGGAGCATAGCTTCTTCCAGATACGCCACCACTTCTTTGGCAACCGGCACAGGATCTTGTTCTTCTTGGTTGACTGCTCGAACAGTCAATGACCAATTTCCTTCTTGCCAGCTCAAATAACTGGAGCCAGCAGCTCCTTGCATATGCCCAGTTATCCCATATCCGAGATCGACGGCTTGTCCGCCATCATCCGCTGTTACATTGACCGCTGCGGCCGCTTCATCAGCAGATTGATACTCTTTTGATTGAAAAGCAGCAATCGGTGTTTCCTCGTTCAATGCCTTGTCATCGAGAGACAATTGCTGATCAAGTCCATAATAAAGAATCGAGGCATCGGATTGACTGCCAGCTGTGGCCGCATTCAACACTTTACCCGAAGCAAGCGGAACGTCCTTTGGCAAGACAAGATCAGGGAATACCGCTTGTATTTGGCTATAGATGTCTGTGGTGCTACTCGTATTTGAAGAATCCTCAGAAACCGCCTGACTAGTCGATGCAGTTGATTGACTGGTTTCTGATTGACTACTTTTTTGTGTTTGGGTACTTTCCACCATAGTCGTTGCTGTTGTTTCAGCTGTACTGGCTTGACTGGTTTCTTGGTCTTTTTGATTAGTACAGCCAGCCAAGGTTCCGATCGTTAGCAGCGTAACAAATAATCCTAGTTCTTTTTTCATGATGTTCCCCTCCTTATACAAAGGATACCCCTCAATAAAAAAAATGACAAACAAGTCAGATTGTCTGTCATTTTTTTGTTGATTTTTTAAAGATTTGTCACCCAATTTTGCAGCGATTGAAAGCCATCCTTGATCCATTGCCAAACTTGATTAGCGATCGTCGATAGGTCACCCCAACGAAAGTTTTGTGTCCATTGGTTCAGTTGGGTCATGATTTCCTCACGATAGACCCAAATCAAAAAAAGTAGTAGCAAGATCCCTAGCGTTCGCCAAAGAAAAGAACCGATTTTATAAATAAAGACGAGAATCAAAAGAACAACGATCCATGCGATTAGTTGAGACATACAAGCACCTCCTCATTTTTGATTATCTCAAAACCACCTTTTTTTGTCCTCCATCTTAAGCATGAATTTTACAAAAAAAGCATTCCTCAAAGAGAAATGCTTTTCATTCTTGCTTATTTACCATCAATGATATTCAAACGAACTTTCTTTGGTCCATTTGTCCGTACACTGTAAACGATCGTTCGAATTGCTTTGGCAACCCGCCCCTGTTTACCGATGATACGACCAATATCTTCTGGTGCCACAGTAAGATTATATTCCAAGAAATCATCTGACTCTACCAGCTCAAGCTTGATATCCTCAGGTTTGGTAACAAGTGGTGAAACGATCGTTAAGACTAATTCTTGCAAATCTTTCATCCAAAGTCACCTTATTTCTTAGTGAATTTTGCTTCGTGGTGTTTTTTCATAACGCCTTCTTTAGAAAGGATGTTACGAACTGTATCTGAAGGTTGCGCACCTTTAGATAACCAATCAAGAACTAGATCTTCTTTGATTGTTACTTCAGCTGGGTCTAGTAAAGGATTGTAAGTACCAACTGTTTCGATGAAACGTCCGTCACGAGGAGAACGTGAATCTGCTACGACGATACGGTAAAAAGGTTTCTTTTTAGAACCCATGCGTTTTAAACGAATTTTTACTGCCATTATTTACACCTCCATTGATTTAATCACAAGAGCTAGTTTAACAGGTTTTTCTGATGGTGTAAAGAGTTTTTTCTTTACAGCTGAAAAAAGTTTTTCTTTCCTGTTTTTTCGGCATGGTTATCTTTTGCCAGAATGAATCTGGACGCGTATCATGAATACTAGAGAAACCTTTTTAAGAACAAATCGTTTTATTTGCACCATTCACTTACTTTTGGTAAGCTAAATGAGTAGAAAACAACAAGGAGGAATTTTACATGACAAAAAAAATTGGTTTTATCGTCGGCAGCTTACGGGAAGGTTCATTTAATAAACTCGTAGCGAAAAAATTCGCATCACTATTACCAGAAGGTTTTGAAGCATCTTTCATCGAGATCGGCAACTTGCCTTTTTACAATGAAGATTTGGAAGTTGAAGGAAAAGTTCCTGCTGAATGGACAGCATTTCGTGAAGCATTAAGCGCCGTTGATGGGGTCTTCTTCTTTACACCAGAATACAACCGCTCTGTTCCTGCAGCCTTGAAAAATGCTTTAGACGTTGGTTCTCGTCCTTACGGTGCGAGCAGTTGGGGTGGCAAACCAGCCTTAGTCGTCAGCGTTTCTCCAGGAGCGATCGCTGGATTTGGTGCGAACCATCACTTGCGTCAATCATTAGTCTTTTTGGATATGCCTACTCTGCAACAACCAGAAGCCTACATTGGCGGTATCACAAACTTGATCGATGAAAACAATGAAATCAACCCAGATACAGTAAGCTTCTTCGAAACAATCATTGCAAAATATATTGAATTCTTTCAACGATTCAACTAATCCATGAATCTGTATCAAAAGACCAAGGAACTCAGCGTTGAGTTTCTTGGTCTTTTTTGCGTAGAAAAATAGTTTGTATTTTTTACTTGCTTACTTGCTCAGCTTTTCGAACATAATGAAGTTCTGTCAGTTCCCCCATCTGTTTTGTTTCAACAAACGTCAAGCGCCTCGCATAATCCCCTGCTTCAAACAATCGTTTGCCGTCTCCTAAAAGCACCGGCGCAATTTGAATAAACCATTCATCAATCAGATCCGCTTCTAGTAAGGGTTTTAATAGGGAACCCCCACCCACTACCCATACGTTTTTCTCTTGTTTCAATGCTGAAACAAATGCAACTGGATCCGATGCCACTAGGATTGCATCCGGCAGCGGTTCTTTTCGGGTATGGGAAAAAACATAATTTGTCGTTTCAGGATACAACGGTCCCTCATCCATCAGTTTTTTCGCTTCTTGATAGGTTTTTCTTCCCATCACGGTCGTGTCAATAGTCGCAAAAAATGCTTCATAGGACGTGGCGACACCGGTATCGGTTTGAAATAGCCAATCCAGTTGATCCTCCAGACCTGCTAAATAGCCATCGAGGCTGATCGCACCATAGAATATCACTTTTCCCATTATCCTCGCTCCTTTATTCTACGTTTGCTGCTGATGTTCGACAAACACAAGTGACTAAATGATCGTTGACCATGCCCACAGCTTCCATAAAAGCGTAAACAATTGTCGTTCCGACAAATTTAAACCCTCGCTTTTTCAAATCTTTCGCTAGCTGATCAGAGATTTCCGAATGGGTCGGTACATCGGATTGCTGCTGAAATTCATTAATGATTGGCTGATGATCGACATATCGCCACAAGAATGCGGAGAAACTGCCGTATTCTTGCTGGATTTTTAAAACTTCTTGGGCATTGATGATCGCCGCTTCAATCTTTCGCCGATTGCGGATGATGCCTGGATTCATCATCAGTTCTTCCACTTTTTCTTCCGTATAGTTCGCTACTTTGGTGATTTCAAACTGATCATACGCCGCATCAAAATTCGCCATTTTATTTAAAATCGTTTGCCAGCTCAACCCTGCTTGATTCATATCTAACACCAATTTTCGAAACAACTGCTGATCCTCGTATTCAGGTTTCCCCCAGATTGTATCATGATACTCCTGCATTGCTGGTGTACTGTTGGCCCACTCACATCGTTCCATTGTCCTCATCAGCTCCTTTTTGTTTATTTTATCATAAAAGACTTTACTTCCACTAGTGTACTACGTATACTAGTACACATAAATGAAAGGAGCTGATTTTGTGGTTCGCATTAACAAAGCCAGCAGCAAACCTTACTATGAGCAATTAGTTTTAAGTATCAAAGAAGATATTCTGAACGGTGTTCTAACCGCTGGAGACCAAGTACCTTCGGTTCGTGAAATGGCCAAGCACCTGTTGATGAATCCAAATACCGTCAGCAAAGCCTACAAGGTATTGGAAAATGAGCAAGTGCTTGTCACCATCAAAGGAAAAGGCACCTTTGTGAAAGTTACTGAGGATCTGCCACGCGATGAGATTCGGATCTTACAAGTGAAAGAACGTTTGAAAGAATTGGTGATCGAAGCACGCCATTTACAGATCAGCATGCGTGAGCTGAGCGATTGGATGAATGGCTTTGAACAAGAGTTAGGAGGCGATCCACAGTGAAGATCGAACATGTGACCAAGAAAATGGAACAAACAACTATCTTAGAAAACGTGAACTTCTCTTTGGAAAAAGGAGAACTCGTAGGATTGATCGGCCGCAATGGTTCTGGGAAAACCACGTTGTTTCGGACGGTCGCTGGACATTATTTACTAGATGATGGCGAGATTTCAATCGATAACCAACGCCTGGATCAGCACCCGGAATTAAAAGAACAGCTTTTTTATATCGATGAAAAAGAAAACTTTCTGGCTGCCTACTCGTTAAAAAAAATCAATCAATTTAATCGGCTTGCTTATCCGAATTTTGATCAAAATCTTTATTTAGAATTGATGCAAAGCCATGGTCTGCCGCTAACGCTTTCTTACCGGCGATTGTCAAAAGGAATGCAAGGTCTTTATAAGATGATTCTAGCGATCGCTTCAAATGCGACGTTCTTACTGTTAGACGAACCTTTTGGTGGGCTTGATGTGATCGTCCGTAAAAAAGTGATCGGACTATTGCTGGAAAGCCTCAGTGAGTCGAATCGTACCGCATTGATCGCTTCCCATAATCTAAATGAATTAGAGCATATTATTGATCGTGCCTTGTTGATCAAAGGGAAAACGATTGAAGGAGACTACCGTTTGGAAACGATTCGCGAACAATCTCGCAAACTCCAACTTGTCTTTCGCAGCAAACAGATTCCTCCCCTTATCAAGCAGCGCTCCAAGCTGATTCAAAAACAAGGACGGGTTCTGACCGCTTTGTTTGACAATTACACAGAGGAGCTGGCGGCTGAGATCCAGCAACTTGATCCTTTGGTTTTCGAAGAATTGCCATTGACCTTGGAAGATCTGTTTGAAGCAAATTTACGACAAGAGGCATTAGTGGAAGGATAGAGGTGGAAAACGATGTTAAGCAATATATTTAAAGAACGCTACGGCAAGCTGCTGATCGGCTTTTGTTTTGTCTTACTCTTAATGTACCTTGGTGATGGCTGGCAATCACAAAAAGCCTGGCATCAGCAAGAACGCTATTTGACATCTGAAGAATTTATCAAAGATTTCAACGAAAATCGAGAGTACTATGTCAAAAGCTACAAGGGTGAAACCCCGGTTTACTTTGATTCGGCAACAGAGTACCGCGATGCGGTATTGACGATCAGCAATGAGTCTCCTGATGAGATTTATTACAATCGCCCTTATATGACCACCATGAATCAATTTGTGATTGTCTTCCTGTTTATTTGGGGCTTCTTGTCCTTTTTTGTCGATGGCCGCACCAATTTCAATCGCTTTTTATTTGCTTTACCCTTTAGCAGAAAGCACGTCTTTCACAAGAAACTGCTTTTTATCGGCTTACCCTTGACCGCTTGTTTAGTCTTGGGTCTGTTAGGTCATATCCTGATCGAATACACGATGATCCCAGCTCGCTATCTCGCTGTGCCGCTTCAAGACGTGCTGCTTTCTGCCCTTAGTACCTTGGCAACGAATCTGCTAGTATTTGCTGCAGGTCTCTTGTTAGGCGTTTTGCTGGGGAATCTGTTTACTGGCATGCTCTCGGTCTTCTTCACTATTTCTCTAGGATCAATGGGGTATAGCTTTTTCCAATGTACCCGCGAGTTTTTTAGTTTTGTGTTTCTTGGTCATGGGGATTTTCTGATTCCTTTTCAAACGTGGATCGATTGGCCGCAAGGATATGTCTACCCTTGGTGGCTGCTGCTCCTTTACCTCGGCTTGAGCGGCTTGCTGATTCTTGCTGCCGAAAAAGTGTTCTCGAAAATCTCTTTAGAAAATGACGGTGATTATTTAACGATCCCTAAATTGCGCGCACCAGTTTATTGGCTGCTTTCTTTGGGAACCTGGTTCTATTTATCCATGATTTCTTATTACCCACTAGAAATTTTTTACCGTAATCTCTATGAGGGGTATGATGTCAGTCTCTGGAACATCGCTCTTCGGCTCGGTTTATTACTGGTTGCCTGCTTATTCATCAGTTTGCTGCTTGTCTATCCTAAAGCGCTGATGAATTGGTGGTACAAACGAAAAAACAAACAAATCAGTGGAATATAAAAAAGCATCCCTGCAACATGTTCTTGTTGCAGGGATGCTTTTAAGTTTAATGTTTAGGTTTGTCGTTGTCTTTTTTGTCAAAGAAGTCATTTACTTTACGAGAAACATCATCCGCAAAATCTTCAACCTTATCTTTGGCTTTCCCATATTTATTTTGGGTTTTGCCTTTTAATTCTTCGGAGTCATCTCCTGTAAGTTTCCCTTTTGTTTCGGTTACTTTTCCTTCAATGCGATCTTTGTTTGTCATCGTAAAAAACTCCTTTCATACTTGCTATAAATTAATAGTAGCACCATTTAACAAAAAGCACGAATGTTCTGCTTCTATCCTATTATTAGAGTTGTCCGCAACGATAGTTGATCGCTATTTTTGACTCTTGGACGATTTGAGATATTCGGTAGAAAGCTGGCTTTCTCTATAAAAAAGGATGTTCTCTAGATGTTTTATTTGATGTTCTTTGAAGGAGTTCATTTAAAGAGGACGCTGTGAGCATAAAAAAACATGACCTGAAGAAGGCAATCTGAGGAGCTGCAGTTGCTAGAATTAGCAGGTACAGCTTCTCGATTTGGTGCCTTTTCAGATCATGTTTTTAATTACACGAAGATAAGGTTCAGTTCTCAGTTCCTATCAGTGTGAAACGATTATTTGCGTTTTTTCTTTTTCTTCTTTTGTTTCTTGACCATGCGGTTCATGGCCATTTTTCCAAGTTTCCCTTTGACCCCACCGCCAAACATTTGATCCATGCCAGGAATGTTCATATTCCCTTTACTCATTTGCTGCATCATTTTGCGAGATTCTTTGAATTGTTTGATCATACGGTTGACTTCGACGACACTGTTTCCAGAACCAGCAGCAATACGGCGGCGACGGCTTGGATTCAACAAATCAGGATTTTCCCGTTCAGCTGGTGTCATAGAATAAACCATGGCTTTTTGTCGAGCAATTTGTTTCGGATCAACTTTGACATTTTCGATACCAGGCATTTGACTCATTCCCGGAATCATTTTTAAGAGATCTTCAATTGGGCCCATGCCCATAACTTGATCGATCTGTTCGACAAAGTCATTGAAATCGAAGGAGTTTTCCTTCATTTTTTGAGCAAGCTCTTCTGCTTTTTTCTCGTCGTAATCTTGCTGTGCTTTTTCGATCAAAGTCAGCATATCACCCATACCGAGAATCCGACTAGACATCCGATCTGGATGGAATACTTCAAGGTCGGTCAATTTTTCACCGGTACCAGTGAACTTGATTGGAGCGCCCGTAACTTGACGAATCGACAATGCCGCCCCGCCACGAGTATCGCCATCTAGTTTGGTGATTACTACCCCTGTGATCCCCAGTTGTTGATTGAAGCTTTCCGCCACGTTGACAGCATCTTGTCCTGTCATCGCATCCACTACCAGTAAAATTTCATTTGGCTGTGCCAAGTCCTTGATTTGTTTTAGCTCTTCCATCAAGTTTTCATCGATATGCAAGCGACCTGCCGTATCGATCAAAACGTAGTCATTTTTCTTTTCCCGAGCCAAAGCCAATCCTTGGCGGACGATTTCAACTGGGCTGACATCAGTTCCCATATCAAAAACAGGTACATCCAATTGCTGCCCTAATACTTTCAACTGGTCGATCGCAGCTGGACGGTACACGTCACCAGCGATCATTAATGGACGTGCGTTTTCGGTTTTGATCAAATGGTTGGCTAATTTCCCAGCAAAGGTGGTTTTCCCTGCCCCTTGCAAACCAGCCATCATGATGATCGTTGGGATCTTCGGTGATTTTTCGATCCCAACTGTTTCTGATCCTAATGTTTTGGTTAATTCTTCATCAACGATCTTAACGATTTGTTGCGCTGGAGATAGGCTTTCTAATACTTCTACCCCCACTGCCCGTTCACGGACATTTTTGGTAAACTCTTTTACAACTTGCAGATTGACGTCGGCTTCTAATAAAGCTAGACGAATCTCACGCATCATTTCTTTTACATCTGCTTCAGATACTTTTCCTTTTCTGCGCAGTTTGCTCATTGCCTGCTGGAGGCGTTCAGTTAAACTTTCAAATGCCATTTTTATTCATTCCTTTATTCTTCAATTTCTTGGAGCTGTTGAATAAACCCCTGTAAGGTTTCGTCTTTTGGATAGTGGGTTTTCGTATACTCGCTTAGCTGATCCAGCAAGTCTTCCCGCATGATATAATCCGAAAACATATGTAGTTTTTTTTCATAGTCTTCTAAAATACGTTCGGTGCGTTTGATGTTGTCATAGACTGCTTGACGGCTAACTTGATACTCTTCAGCGATTTCTCCTAGAGAAAAATCATCTGCGTAATACAATTCCATGTAATTCATCTGTTTTTCCGTCAATAACGTGGAATAAAACTCAAACAACGCATTCATGCGATTGGTCTTTTCAATTTCCATTTGCTTCCTCCTGTTTTGCAAGCCATTCGACATCGGACAAAACAGTCATGCCTTTTTGTCGAAAATAGGCACAAGCGACACCGACCCCTGTTTTTTTGATTCCAGAAAAATTGCCATCATAAATCGTCTGACTGCCACAAGAGGGACTTTTCTCTTTTAGGATCAGTTGGGTGATGCCTTGCTCTTGCAATTTTTGATAAGCAATTTTCGCACCTTTAGTAAATTGTTCCGTCACGTCTTCTCCTGAAATGGTGACGACCTTCGCTCGTTGCGCCCAAACATCCACCCCATCGCCACCGACGATTTCGGCCGGTTCACGTGGAATCGGCAAGCCGCCAAGAACTTCTGGACAGACCATCATGGCTTGACCCGCACGAACAAGTTCGATCAATTGTGGTACTGCTTGATGTTTTCCATCGTAGCGGCAAAGGGCACCGCCTAGACACGCACTGATTCCAATCATTTAGCACCCTCAGCTTTCCTATGAAATCGTCCTTTATTATAGCATTTATTTAGTGGTTGCAATAGTACCAATTGTCTATTCATGCTAAAATAGGACTTGTTCGTTGAAATTTAATCGTTTCTTGAAAAAAAGAAACGAAAGGAGTCTATCATGAAAAAAATACTCGTTGTCGATGATGAACCTTCAATCGTCACACTTTTAACCTTTAATTTAGAAAAAGAGGGCTACCAAGTCGTTTCCGCCTCAGATGGTCAAAAAGCCTTCGACTTGGCGTTGTCAAAACCTTTTGACTTTATCATCTTGGATGTCATGCTGCCGAATTTGGACGGTATCGAAATCACAAAGAAATTACGTCAAGAAAAAATCGAGACACCGATCCTCGTCTTGACCGCAAAAGATGATCCGATCGACCGGATCTTGGGCTTAGAGATCGGGGCTGACGACTACTTGACGAAACCCTTCAGCCCTCGAGAAGTATTGGCTCGAATGAAGGCCATCTTCCGTCGCTTAGAACCTCGTCAACAAGCACGAGAAGAAGATCAACCTGCAGAAATCTTGCAAATCGGCGGAATTCAAGCCGATCTGACCAATTTCCAGGTCAGTGTGAATGGGGAGAAAATCTTCCTGACACCGAAAGAGTTCGAGCTGCTGGTTTACTTTATGAAACGTAAAGGCCGCGTGATCGATCGCGATACCTTACTCAATCGTATTTGGAATTTTGACTTTGATGGACAAAGTCGCATCGTGGATGTTCACATCAGTCATTTAAGAGAAAAATTGGAAGCTGATCCCAAGCGTCCAGAATACTTGGTGACCGTTCGAGGATTTGGGTATAAATTTCAGGAGCCGACCCAATGAAAAAACGCTATGGCTATGGTTTATGGTCAATCGGTCTATTGCTGATTTTTTTCCTGTGTTGGCAAGTTCTAAGCAGTTTTTACCGTCAGCAAGTCATCGCCCAGCAAGTGGATTTTCTGCAAGAGAAAGCCGCTGTGTTTTTGAATCTCTCAGATAACCAAACCGCAGCGCTCGAACAATTTGCCGATGCCTATGTTCAAGACAGCAATAGCCGCATCACTTTGTTAGATGATCAAGGCCAAATCATTTTCGATACTTATGATCATACCCTCCATGAAAACCGCTCCGATCGTCCAGAGGTTCAAGCCGTTTTGCGCGGAAGCGCCGTTGGTCAATCGTTGCGGGAAAGCGACACCTTGCATGAAGAATTGCTTTATGTGGCGATTCCTGTCAAAGAAGATGGAAACTTAACTCAAATCTTGCGGATCGCAGAACCGACTGCTGCTTTTTTTACGAAAAACCAAGGAATCAAGCAATCGATCTTGATTGTCTATCTTGTCTTTTGTTTCTTGATCAGCCTGCTGATTTTTCACACGCTGCGTCAGCGGAATCGTCCAATCCAAACGATTCTGCCCGTCGTAAAAAAAATGATCACCTCGCCCGATCAACAAGCAATCATTATGCAAGAAACCCCTGAACATGACGAGTTGTATCAACTGATCAATCAGCTGAGCGAACAAATGAGCCAGACCTATCGGGCCTATGCGGCATCTGAACAACAGTTGTATGGACTGCTCAGTGAACTGATGATCGGTGTCTTTATCATTAATGAAGAAAATCAACTGCTGCTGTTGAATCCGACGATGCAAGAACAGTTGGGGATGGAAACTGCGCCAACCTTGCCGCAGCCCTTCACTGAAGTGATTCATGACACACAACTGATCCAATTGATCTATCAATTTAACGACGAGACCCCTATTTTCCATGCGGAAACCACCCTTAGCGGGGAACGTTCAAAAGTCTTGGATGTTACCTTGCGAAGCTTCCAAGAAAACCAGTTGATTGGTATTTCTTATGACTTGACGCGCATTCGACAATTAGAAAAAATGCAAAAAGATTTTGTCGGCAATGTTTCCCATGAATTAAAAACGCCGGTAACTTCATTGATCGGGTTTACTGAAACACTGCTGGACGGCGCCAAAGAAGACCCAGAAACGTTGCAGACCTTTTTAGAGATCATTCAAAAAGATGCTTATCGCTTGAAAAATCTAATACAAGATATCATCCAACTATCTCAAGACAGTGATTCTTTCCAGTATGTCGACCAACCGATCAACTTTTCTGAGCTGCTGCAACAAGTCGTTCAAACCTATGGTCCCGCAGCTGCTAAGAAGCAATTGACCTTTCAATTTGAAGGACCCGAACCCTTCATTTTATCTACCAAAAAAGAGCTGCTGCAGCCCATCGTAAAAAATCTGGTAGAAAATGCTGTCACCTATTCAAAACCTGGTGGTGTCATCACATTATCCTATTCAGAGCAAGACGACCAGCTGTTATTTCAAGTGCAGGATCAAGGCATCGGCATCGATGAAGAAGATCAGGAACGGATTTTTGAGCGGTTTTATCGGGTGGACAAAGCCCGCGCTCGCAATTCTGGCGGCACTGGACTTGGGCTGGCTATCGTTAAAGACTATACCAAATTATTAGGCGGCAGCATCAAGGTTGACAGTTTCCCCAAAATTGGTTCTACCTTTACGGTGACTTTGCCGCTTCATGAAAAAGATGATTATTGATAAAAAACAGCCGATAACAGGTGAATAATTGTTATCGGCTGTTTTCGTAGTTGTTTTTCATTACCAAATGAAGCACCAGCCAATACCATCTTCTTGATGCTTTAAACACAAAAAAAGAAGGAGCATTCTCCTTCTTCGGTCATTTCACTATTCAACATTCGTTACTTCGCCGTCTACACTGCGTTCTACTTTCATATCAGTGATTGGCAAGTAACCTAATTCGATAACGATTCCTTGTTGGACATCGTCTGTCATGATGTAATCAAGAAACGCTTTGACGTTTGCATCTGGCTCGCCGTTCGTGTACATATGCTCATAAGACCAGATTGGCCATTTGTTATCTGCAATATTTTCAGGAGTCGCTTCTACCCCATCAAGAGATAGCGCTTGGATCGAATCGTCCAAATAGGATAAAGCAAGGTAGCTGATTGCTCCTGGTGTTTCAGCAACGATTTTACGGACTGTTCCAGAAGAATCTTGCTCTTGTGTTTGGATCGTCTCTGCACCATCTAAGCCCCATTTTTCAAAGGTCGCTCTCGTACCGCTGCCTGATGCGCGGTTGATTACAGAGATTTCTTGATCTGCTCCGCCTAGTTCAGACCAATTCTTCACTTTGCCTGTAAAAATATCGATTAAATCTTGTTGGCTAAGGTCCGTAACGCCTGCGTCTTTATTTACCACTGGTGCCATACCAACTACGGCTACTTTATGGTCAACTAATTTGCTAGCATCCACACCATCTTTTTCATCCGCAAACACATCGGAATTGCCGATCGTCACCGCGCCTGCTTCTACTTGACTTAAGCCAGTTCCGCTGCCGCCACCTTGAACCGTAATTGTATAATTGGGATTGTCTGCTGAGAAGCTTTCACCTGCTGCTTCAACCAAGGGTTGCAATGCCGTTGAGCCCACAGCTAAAATTTCTACATTTTCATTTGATGCGGCACCTGATGAAGATCCGCCTGATGCTTGACTGCTCTCAGTGCTTGCGCCACCGCTCCCACAGCCAGCTAATAATAATCCAGTTGCAAAAAGTAAAAGTCCCAATTTTTTCATTTAGTAAATCTCCTTTCGTTATATGCTTAGTTTAGCAAGGCGGTGTAAACCCTTGATGGATTTCATGTAAAGAATCGATAAAGCGATGTAAATCTTTTGTAAAGTTCGTCGATTGCCTAAAAAAGCCCCCGCTGCATCCATCAGAGGGGGCTTACTTTATCTAACACTTATGAACGAAAGAAACGTTTGTAGAATCAATTGCTTTGCATATAGCGTGTCAAGCGATCCATCGCTTCCACCAAGTTTTCCATACTTGCCGCATAGCTTAAACGAACATAGCCTTCTGCTTCGGGACCAAAGGCGATCCCTGGAATGATTGCTAATTGATTCTTTTCGGCTAAGTCGACACAAAAAGCCATTGAATCTTGGTTGAAACCTGCTGGTATTTTGGCAAAAATGTAGAATGCACCAGATGGCTTCGCCATTTCAAAACCAAGGGCAGTCATCTTTTCAAACAAGTAATCTCGGCGTTGACGGTAATCGGCTTTCATGACTTCTGCATCGTTGATGCCTTCGATCAATGCCCGCACTGCGGCTTTTTGAGAAATCGTTGATGCCGCGGTCACTAAGTATTGGTGGACCTTAATGATCTGAGCAGTCAACGCTGCTGGTGCAAAAATGAAGCCGACGCGCCAACCAGTCATCGCGTGTGATTTCGACAAGCCGTTGATTACAATCGTTTGATCCCGCAAGTATTCAGCAATGGATACGTGGGTTTCATCATAAGTCAACTCACTATAAATTTCATCGCTAATAACAAAAACGGGGTATTTTTCTAAAACTTCTGCCAATGCTTTGACTTGTTCTCGGGTATAAACGACCCCTGTTGGATTGCTAGGATAATTCAAAATGACTGCCTTGACTTGCTCCCCATGTTCTTTTAAGGCTGCTTCCAAAACTTCTGGCGCTAAAACAAAGTCATTGTCCGTCGTATCAAGATAAATCGGTTTGGCATGAGCTAAATGGATGACTGGTTCATAGCCTGGATAAATTGGTGCTGGTAGAATCACTTTATCACCAGGTTCTAACGTGGCTAATAAAGAAGCTGAGATTGCTTCCGTTGCACCGATCGTCACTAATACTTCTGATTGAAAGTCGTAATCAAGCTGATATTTATTTTTCAAAAAGAGACTGGCTGCTTGCCGAACATCTGCTAAGCCTGCCATTCCAGAATAGTGGCTGAAATTTTGTTCGATTGCTTGGACACCCGATTTTTTCACGTGCTCCGGTGTGTTGAAATCCGGCTCGCCTAACGTTAACTTTAAAATATCAGGAATTGAAGAAACCCGTTCATCAAATTTACGAATCAATGAAACAGCTATATTGTACACTTCGTGATTGAAGCGTTGGCTTACGTCTGCCATAGTATCACTCCTTTGAATTAAGCAAATTCATTCGCTATTGTTGTTAATCCTAACACAAAAAGGCAACGATTTTAAGCAACGGATGAAATTAATCTAATAACGATAAATACGTTTGCTTATTTACAAACAAATTCAAGTTATGTTAGTATATATATAAACAACAAAAGGAGAACCCAAAATGAAACCTTATCAAGAGTTTACCATTTCTGATTATCAGCAAGGATATGTCGCAACACCAACGGATTATTGTTGCGTATTTTGTCAGGAGACCTTCGACAAAGAAGAAATCTATCCCGTTGATGGCGCCTTTTTTACAGCAAAAAAACGAATGATGCAGCATATCACTGAGCATCACGGAACCGTTTTATCCGCATTATTGGCTTTACCCAAAGAACAAACAGGCTTATCAGAGAGCCAACAGGAGATTTTACAACTGTTTGCCCAAGATGTTAGCGATACTGTGATTGCCCAGCGCTTAGGTATCTCTTCTTCGACTGTCAGGAATCATCGCTTTAAACTAAAAGAAAAACAGCGACAAGCGACTGTTTTTTTAAGTATCATGTCCTTGTTGCAAGATACCCCGTTGCTGCCGCCTCATAAAGGGGCGACGATGCTTGATGATCGCTATGCCATTACGGCTAGTGAAAGAGAAAAGATCATTGCCACTTATTTTGATGAAACGGGGTTTATCAAACAGTTTCCCAGCAAAGAAAAGCGCAAGATTGTTGTCTTGAGTGTACTGGCACAAAAATTTGATCCGAAGAAAAATTATTCAGAAGCTGCTGTCAACGATGTATTAAAACAAGCGATCACCGATTACGTCACTGTCCGACGTTATTTGATCGAATACGGATTTATGCAACGGACGAAAGACGGGAAAACTTACTGGCTGACTTAAAACCTAGTCTGTAACTGGCTGGAACTTTTGTTGGTTGGATGAGCAGTATCTTTCACAGTTTAAAAAAAGTTAATAATCTCCACTTTTTTACAACAAAAAAAGACAAAGTACGAAAACATCCGTACTTTGTCTACCGTCTGAAACGCTGGGACAAGTTCCAGCGTTTATTTTTCTTTTAGAAAGATTTTTTTGATGATCAATTTATCAAATAATTGCGTTTGATTGTCTTGTTCTCCAATGACTTCAGCGGTCACCGATTTACCATCTTGTTTTTTACGTAGCTGGTAAACGATCTTGCCTGTTTCTTTCAATTCGTTCACCATGTCAACGACACCGCCAAAACCAGTTTTACGAGTGATGAACCCTAGCGCCACCATTCGCTCATCTAAATTTTTTGCCGAGATGCTCGCACCGGTGATCAGCGCTTGCCGCATGATTTGTAAGAATTCCTCTAGCCCTGCCACTGGCGGCTGTTCGGGTTCTTCTTCCATCATCGGTCGCTGACGCAAATAATCTAATTCCTGCAATAACGTTTCATACTGCTCTTGTGTCAACATGACCCCCGCCACTTTTTCACGATTGAATACATATACTGCTGTTCCTGCTTCTCGCGCTTGATTAAATACATCCATCGGAGATTTTTTTACTTCAGTAATTGAAGTAGTGGGAACATCCAATTTCTTCAGTTCCATAATCAACGTCCTCCTTGTCTCAACGAACACATTATAGCATAAATCAAGAAGCAGATTATAGAGGTATTTCACTGCTCCTAGGAAAAGAAACAAAAAAGCGGCTAATCGCCGCTTTTTTCGATTGATAAGGTCATTGCATTGATGGCAACGATGATCGTGCTCATAGACATCAAGACAGCTCCGACTGCTGGGTTCAAAATGATCCCGATTGGTGCGAGGACGCCAGCTGCCAAAGGAATGGCAAAAATATTGTATCCTGCGCCCCACCAGAGATTTTGAATCATCTTGCGTCTTGTTTTTTTCGCCAACGTCAAGAAGTGCAAGATGTCTTGAGGTTCGCTATTCGTCAAAACGACATCGGCTGAATCGATCGCTACATCGGTACCAGCCCCGATCGCAATCCCGATCGTCGCTCTTGCAAGACTTGGGGCGTCATTGATCCCATCGCCTACCATTACGACGCGCTTGCCTTCTTTGACATAGTCACTTACTAGACATTCTTTATCGTCTGGCAACATTGCCGCATGGAAGGCTTCGATTCCTAGGTAATCGGCTACGGCTTGCGCCGCTTCTTGGTTGTCTCCAGTAGCCATAACTGGCGTGATGCCTAAGTCTTTCACTTTTTGAATAAATTGACTCGCTTCTGGTTTCACCTTATCCCCTAATGCGACGATTCCTTCCACTTTGCCGTCATGAACCAAATAGCTGATGGTATTGCCCTGTTCTTGATAATTTTCCAAGGAGTTTCCTTGATACTGAATGGCTAATTGCTCCAATCCTTTTTGATTGACGATCAACCACTTCTGTCCATCGATCACGCCTTCCAGACCAATCCCTGTCCTTGTTTGAACATCAGTCGCCTTTTTGGCTGTGATGTTTTCCTTTTCAGCTTCGGCTAAAATGCCTTCTGCGATCGGATGATTGGCGGTTTTCTCAAGACCTGCTAGGTAAGCTAGTACTTCTGATGCAGAAAGACTGCCTGTCGCCTCGATGCCAGTTACGGTAAACGTTCCTTCTGTTAACGTACCGGTCTTATCGAGGATCAGATAATCAACATGATGCGCATTCTCCAGTGCGTTGCGATTTTTTAAGAGCAAGCCATTTTTGGCAGCGATCGATGTCGAACGAGCAACTACGAGGGGAATCGCTAGCCCTAACGCATGGGGACAGGCAATGACGAATACCGTGACCATTCGATCAAGAGCAGTCGGTAGGTCAGCAACAAACAGCCATACAGCAAATGCTAAGACACCAGCAACTAACGCAATATAAAACAACCATTTTGCCACTTTGTCCGAAAGTGCTTCTAAGCGGGATTTATCAGCTTGGGCTTTTCGCACCATTTCCATGACTTTCGCTAAGTAGCTGTCTTCCCCAGTTCCTTTGACTTCCATCGTGATGGTACCATTGCCGTTGACAGATCCTCCAATGACAGTACTGCCGATGGTTTTAGGTACCCGTCTGGATTCACCAGTAACTGCCGACTCATCGATCGTTGTTTCTCCTTCAAGGATCGTTCCGTCTGTAGGAATCTTATCTCCTGAGCGAACGATCAACTGTGTTTTGTTGGTCACTTCTTCTAATGGAATCTGTTCTTCTGATCCATCCGCATTTTTCCGAATCACTTCTTTTGGCAATAGTTCTGCTAATTTCTGTAATGCATTGCCAGCATTAGAAACTGCATTCATCTCGATCCAATGCCCCAACAACATGATCACGATCAAAGTCGCTAGTTCCCAGAAGAAATCCATTACATGAGGAACAGCAAGAAAATGATTGGCGATAAACGCGTAAAGACTATAAAAATAAGAAACCGTGATCCCCATAGCAATCAACGTCATCATGGCTGGGCTTTTTTGTTTCAATTCCATTTTCGCACCACTTAAAAACGGCTGCCCTCCATAGAAAAACAGGATCGTTCCTAAAAGTAATACGACCCAATCTGAGCCAGGAAACGTGAATTGAAAGGGCAATTCGATGCCCATCATTGGCGATAAAATGACGATTGGAATCGCCAAAACCAAGGATAGCCAAAACTTTTGCTTAAAATTTCCCATATGCATACTATGATCCATGCCACCCATTCCATGATCCATCTGACTATGATCCATACCAGACATCTCATGATTCATGTGACCGTGATCCATGCCAGACATCTCATGATCCGTGTGACCATGTTCCATGCCAGACATCTCATGATTCATGTGACTATGGTTCATGCCAGACATCTCATGGTCCTTGTGGCCGTGATCCATGCCAGATATCTCATGGCCCTTATGGCTATAATCCATGCTGGACACTTCATGATCCATAGGACCATGGTTACTATCAGAGCTTTCAAGCTCCTGCTGTTTTGATGTCGCCCTGTGATGATCCATCCCATTCATCTCATGGCTAGGCTCAGGGACTTCTGTCACTTGTGATTGCGCATGTTGCTCTTTTCCCTGTGTACCATTATCCCGCTCATTCAAAGCAGGTTCATGCCTATGATGGCTTGACGTCTGACTATTACTTGCGGAAGACGTTTTTTTCTGATTCATCCTAGTATTCCCCTTCCTATTTCACTGAATGTGCGTACAGTCTTGCTCCTTCATACAAAAGCTTCAAGCGGCTGGACACTTTTCATTTGTTTTGATTTTTCATTTTCACTTTAGCAATTCCATTGCTTACTCAAATACCCCTTGATAACCCGCTTCGGTGACCGCATTGACTAAGGCTGTTTCTGTCACTTGCGACTCGTCAAACTTGACTGTTCCGCGAGCTTTTTTCAAGTCCACTTTGGCTTTTTTCACACCCGGTACTTCACTAAGCGCTTTTTCAACTTTTGCGGCACAATGGGCACAATTCATTCCGCTGATTTGCATGTTTTTTTTCATTACGATTCCTCATTTCTTTTAACAGTTCGTCGGCTACTTATTTTGTTGCATGGGTTTTGCATTGGCACTGACCAGGAATACAATTACATGAAATCGCTGCTACTGGCACTTTTTGGTCGACTGCTGCTTGGAGCATCGCCAAATCTTCTGCCGTCAATGCTGCTTCTTGGATCATTTCTGCTAATGTCTGCCCAACTTTTTTGGCACAAATATGAGAAAAAAGATTCTCAGCTGCGCTGCGAACGGTTGCTTCTTCGGAAACAAGCGGCGAATAAACAAATTTTTTTCCTTGGCTTTCTGTTTTCAATACGCCTTTTTTGACGAGTCGTCCTAAAAGCGTCTTGACCGTTGCTGCTTTCCAATTTTTATTTTCGCTCAATAAAGCGGTGATCTCTTTCGCGTCGGATTGTCCTAATGTCCAGATCACACGCATGACTTCCCATTCAGAATCGCTGATTTTGATTGGTTCGACCACAGATTGCATTTGTCCACTTCCTTTCATAAGTGATTCACATTTTTAAGTTTACATCTGTAATCGGATTTTGTCAAAAAAAAGCATCGCCAAACTTTCTGCGTTTTGACAATGCTTTTTTCTATTTCATTAAAAATGATTTGGTTCCTATGCTTAAAAGTGGACCTGATACGTCGTCACAGAGTGGAAGGGTTCTTCTGGACGCAACACGATCTCACCAAAGTGGGTAAATTTCTCAGAGCCAGGAACACCTTGTGTTTCGATCGCCATCCCGCCATGATTGGCAAAAGGACCAGTCTTCATTGATGCACCAGCTTCTCCCTCACCCGTTGTGTAAATAACAACGGCAGGACGGTCAGTAGTTACAGTCAGCTGCACTTTTTGATCGGGACTGGTTACTTTTAGATCCCACTCTTGCGTATGGTCTAATAAGAACGGATCATCCAACATCGTCGTTCCCATCGGGCGTTCTTGTCTAAAATCAAACTTTGTGCCTGCGACAGGCGTTTTTTCACCGGTCGTCGTCACATCGTCATTCGTTTCAGCCACATGTTCGGCATTGATTTGAACCAAATGGTCATCGATCGGCTGTTGGGTATCACCTGTCAAATTGAAATAACCGTGGTTCGTTGGGTTAAATAAAGTCGCTTTGTCAGTGTTGGCATCATAAGCAAGCAATAGTTCATTGTCATTCGTCAACGTATAGGTGACTTGATAACGAACATTCCCAGGAAACCCGCCATCGCCATCTTGCCGTGTGGTAGTAAAAATCACCCCAGCTTTGTCTGCTTCTTCAAAGGTTTCAGTGATCCATGTATCAGTATCCAGCCCCTTTGAACCGCCATGAAGCGTATTGCCTCCATCATTGTTTTCCGTTTGGTATTCTTGTCCGTCGATCTCAAAGCGAGTACCTGCGATCCTTCCCGCCACAGGGCCGATCGTTGCGCCATAATAACGTGCTTGGCGATGTCCTTCGATCGTGTCATAACCGACCACAATGTCGCGACCTTCTTCTACTGGAACGACCCAATCCAATAAGCGTGCGCCTTCAGGACTTAGCCTTACGATGGTACCGCTATCATTGGAAAGCTCATAAATTGTTGCCATTTTTTCTGACGTCAGTTGTTTCACATTTGGCATTCGTTCATATCCTTCTTTCTTTGGTTAGTCTGCTACTCTTTTTAAGTATAGCCGTTAAGGGCTAGATCCGTCAATTCAAGACGGAAGAATTCGACAGGAAACGGCTTTGCTTCTGCCACTTCAAAAAAGCGGCAAGAGCACCCCACTGATTTTTATGAATCATTGATACGCAGCTGCTCGGCAAAAATCAGGATTCCCGGCCTGATTTTTTACCGTTTGGTTTCTATCAATATCCATTTCATCCGTTGGGTTCTTTTGCCGCAACTGTCATCGGTTATTTTTTGTGTTTTGCTTGGTAATGTTTTCTCTTTCGTCGCTTTTCTTTAGTCTGAGAAACATTAGCAGCCAAATCTTTGTTTTCTTTTTCTTGATCAGCATTTCTTCTTTCAGCACGTTCAGTTAGTACACTTTGTCTGAATCGCCGATTTCCCAGAAACTTTAACGCACACATGAGTGGTTGACGATTTTCACCGACTAATCCAATCAGCTCAATAAACAGCTCAATTCCAAATCCTGTGCTAATGATTAATAAAACAATCGCTGTATTGCTCGCGTAATTCATTAGTAAAGCAATAAAAGAAAAGACTAATGCTAAGGCATAGATCGTTAACACTGTGCCGCGATGAGAAAACCCTAACGACAACAATCGATGATGCAAATGCATTTTATCGGCAGAGGAAATCTTCTGTTTATTAAACTTTCTTCGAATCATCGCATAAACGGTATCCGTGATCGGTACACCGAGAATAAACATGGGCGTCAGAACAGAAATAAAAGTTGCGTTTTTCAATCCTTGTAGTGAGAGCACAGAGATCATAAATCCTAAAAACAATGCTCCGGTATCTCCTAGAAAAATGGTTGCTGGATAAAAATTATATGGAAAGAAACCGATGATTGCTGCGATCAAAGTAAAAATGACCATTGGTACTTCCACAAAATTCGGCAGAAAGAAATAGCTGATAATCCCTATCGTCGTCAAACTGATAATAGAGACGCCGCTCGCCAACCCATCGAGACCATCGATTAAGTTCACCGCATTGGTAATTGCCAGTATCCAAATCAAAGTCATAGGCAAGGCAAACCATCCCAGATCAATAAAGCCAAAATAAGGAATCGTGACTGTGCTGATTTTTATTCCAGCAACGAAATAAATTTCCAGCGCTGCGAATGTCAGACCTATTAATTTTTGCATTGGCGACAGTTCAAATATATCATCCAACAATCCTGTAATCACCACTATTGTTGCACCTAAAAGAATCGGCCAAACGAAGTCGAAAGGAATCATTGTTCGAAATTCCCAAAGCAGCGCAAAAGAAAAGGCTAAAAAAATACTTAATCCCCCAGCTGAAGGCATGGTCTTCGTATTGATCCGACGCTCTCCTGGACGATCAACTGCACCAATCTTGCAAGATATCAATTTGATGACTGGTGTCAATAATAAAGACACGATCATTGTTATAAATAAGCGCATTACAAATTTGAATGCAAAATCCATCGTTTATTCTCGCTTTCCGTTATTTCTCTTTATTGGTAAATGTATCTTCGATTTTCGAAGAAATCCGCTGAACAGGATCTGTTCGTTCTTTGATCTCTTGTCCCGACACATACTCTTCTACCACTGCGTTGATGATTCCACCCAAGATAATAATCGTCGCAGCAAGATTCAACCAGATCATTAAAACAATAAAACTTCCAATAATTTGATAGCCAATGATTTTCGCAGCAAAGTAACGGGCGTATAAGCCAAACACTTGTGACAGCAACATCCAGCCAATCGTTGCAAAGATCGCCCCTGGCAAAGTCGAACGCAACTTGACCTTTGCATTCGGCACTAACCAATAGATCAGCATCATGATAAACAGCAAAGCAACGATCGTGACTGGCCATTTGACTGTTTGGAACGTATCGATCAGATTGTCTTGAAACTTAAAAATCGGCTGCAAAAAATCAAGAATGATTTTTCCAAGCCCAAATACCATCGTAACACCAACGATCGCAATCATAAAGAGCAGGATGATCACAAATGATACTGCGCGCACCACGATAAAATTGGAACGTTGGTCCACACCGAAGGCTTTGTTCATCGCAATTTGCAAGGCATTGATACTTTGACTCGCAGACCACAACGCAGCCAAGGCGGAGATCGATAACAACCCGCCAGAGCTTGTGGTGAGGAGGTTTTCGATCGCTGATCCGATAAAGTCATAGATTTGACTAGGGATCAATTCTTGTACATAAGATAAAACCGTGTTCGGATCAATCGATAAATAAGGCAACAGATTTCCCAGCGCAATCATTAACGGGAAAAGTGAAAGCAATAAATAGTAGGCGACGACGACCGATGTGGTCCCCATCTCTGAATAGGTTATTCTATTTTGCGTTGTTTCAATGAAACGCATCAGCTTTTGATTGCTTTTTACTTTATCAACGATTTTCATGTTTCTTCCTCCGCCAGCGAATCATCTGCCTTTTTTTCTTTGTCATACGTAACAATCAGAAGTCTCCTACCGCCAAAATTTAGTAGGTTCCTTCTTCTCCTTGAGAAGTCAAAATGCGTGGCCCTTCTTTGGTGATCGCCAAACTATGCTCGTATTGGCAACTTAAGCCACCATCTAGAGTATAGGCGGTCCAGCCGTTAGGATCCATTTTCATTTTCCACGTCCCTGTATTGATCATAGGTTCGATGGTAATAACCATTCCTTCTTTTAAACGTAAGCCTTTGCCGGCTTCTCCGTAGTGAGGAATCATCGGACTTTCATGGATCGTTGGGCCAATGCCGTGTCCTACGAAATCGCGCACGACACCGTAGCCTTCTTTTTCCGCATAGGTTTGAATGGCATGACCGATGTCACCGATTCGGTTGCCAACTTGGGCTTGTTCGATTCCTAGATACAACGCTTTTTTGGTTACTTCCATTAAACGATCGATCTCAGGCGTCGAGTTTCCTACCACATAACTCCAGCAAGAATCAGAAATGGCGCCTTTTAAATCAATACACATGTCGACTTTGATCAGATCGCCGTCTTTCAATGGTTTTTTTCGAGGAAACCCGTGACAAATCTCATCATTGATACTGCAGCAAGTGGCATATTTGTAATCTTCAAAACCAATTTGGGCAGCGATGCCGCCGTGGCTTTCAATATAATCTCTGACAAACACTTCGATATCCCAACTCGTGATACCTGGTTTGATGAAACTGCGTAATTGTTTGTGGACATCTGCTAACAGCGCGCCGGATTCGGCCATGCGGTCAATTTCTCTGGCAGATTTTAATGTAATCATGTTCTCGTCTCCCTTAATTAAATTCCTCTTATTTTACCATAGAAATCCCTTATTTTACAAAATTCACAGACATTGTAAAGAGTTTTTCAAGTTTTGTTTTCAATCTTTCATGCATTTGCTATAATCTGTAAGAGAGTTTTCCTTGAGAATAGGAATGAGATTGGAGGAAAAAGCCCATGGCTTTAGCAAAAATCGTCTATGCAAGCATGACGGGGAATACGGAAGAAATTGCAGATATCGTTTCTGAAGCCCTTGAAAATCTTGACATGGAAGTTGAAATGAATGAGTGTACCCAAGTGGATGCCGATGAGTTTGAAGACGCCGATATCTGTATCGTCGCAACCTATACATACGGTGACGGTGAATTGCCTGATGAGATCGTCGATTTTTACGAAGATTTGCAAGAACTTGATTTAAGTGGCAAAATCTTTGGGGTCTGCGGCTCTGGCGATACGTTTTATGATGACTTTTGTAAGTCCGTCGATGACTTTGAAGCCGTCTTTAGTAAGACAGGTGCAACAAAAGGGGCAGATAGCGTCAAGGTCGACTTGGCTGCGGAAGAAGACGATATTCAAAACCTAGAAGCCTTTGCCAAAAAGCTAGCGGAAGCATTTGCAGAATAAAACAAGAAAACCTCTGACAAAATCACTTGATTCTGTCGGAGGTTTTCTTGTTTGCTTAATGATAACTGATATCGATGGGTGTTTCTCTTGCTAAAATATTATCGGTGGTTTCCGTCATCAGCTTAGCAATCTGATCTTCTGTGGGATGAATGATCCCCGAAGACATCAATGCCGCTAAGCCAGTAGCGACGATCCAGACACCGGTATGCAAGGATTGTAATTTTACATCAGATAGATCTTGATACTTTGGTTCTTTTTTCACTGATTTCACAAAAAGGTCAAATGAAAACTGCTGCATGGAATCCCCACCACCATGCTCTTCTAAGTATAGCGCTCGGTATAATCGTTTCTCTTTATTTGCAAAGCCAATATAATTTAACGTTAAGTCAACGATGACATCTCCCCGTCTTTCAACTGGAAAAACTTCTGCCGCTAAGTAGTCGTAAATCTGATTGATCAATGCATTTTTTAAGTCATCCATATTTTTAAATTCTAAGTAGATCGGTTGCGTTGAACATTTCATCTTCGCTGCGATATTGCGTGCGGTAAAACGTGTAAATCCTTCGGTTGCGACAACTTCATAGGCAGCTTTTAAAATCTGGTCTCTAGTAATAGTTTTCTTTCTTGCCATAATTTTTTAATCTCCTTAATTCTGCTATACATCGCTTTCAGAAATACCTTTTACTTATTGTATCATGTTTTTTTAAGTTTGCAAAAAAACTTTTAAAATTATTGCCCCTAGTGTTTTCAGTTTTTCAATTTGAAGACCTCTGTTTTTTTGCTCTCTTTTTCGTTTGTTTTCAAAAATACTTAGTGCTATCATGAAGACAGTTATAATTTTAGAATAAATGGAGGAATTTTAATGGTTTTACCAAACTTTAATCAGAACCTTGAAAAATATGCCCAACTGATCACAGAAGTTGGTGTAAATGTCCAAAAAGGGCACACCATCGTCATCCAAATCGCCGTGGACCAAGCACCGTTAGCTCGACTATTGACAAAAAAAGCGTATGAGCTAGGCGCTGATGAAGTAATCGTTCAATGGACCGACGATGTGGTTCAAAAAGAATTTCTTGCGCATGCAGCTGAGGATCGTTTGTCTACGATCCCTCAACACAAAATTGATCAAACAGAAGATTGGGTCGAAAAAGGTGCGAGCCGCATCAGTGTCGTTTCTGCCAATCCCGATGCGTTAGCGGGCGTCGACTCAGACCGAGTGGCAACTTTCCAAGCTGCTTCTGGTAAAGCGATGATGAAATTACGTCAAGCAACACAAGCCAACAAAGTCAGCTGGACTGTGGTTGCGGCGGCTGGTCAAGATTGGGCACAAAAAGTATTCCCTGACGCTTCCCCTGAAGAAGCACAAGACAAGCTTTGGGATCAAATTTTCAAAACGACGCGTATCTACGAAGAAGATCCTGTTGCTGCTTGGAAAAAACATGATGAAACGCTGCAAGTCAAGGCAGAAGAATTGAACAAAGAACAATTCAGTGCTCTGCACTATACGGCACCGGGTACTGATTTGATCATCGGCCTACCAAAAAATCACTTGTGGGAAGGTGCTGGCAGCTACAACACCCGCAATGAAAAATTCATGGCGAACATGCCGACAGAAGAAGTCTTTACTGCCCCAGATAATCGTCGCATCGATGGCTATATTTCAAGTACGAAACCATTGAGCTACGCAGGCACCATCATCTCTGGCATGAAATTCACCTTCAAAGACGGTAAAGTCGTGGACTTTTCTGCAGAACAAGGCGAAGAAGTGTTAGGCAAATTGCTAGCGATCGATGAAGGAGCGAAATCTTTAGGTGAAGTCGCTTTAGTCCCTGATCCTTCCCCTATCTCACAATCTGGCATCATCTTCTTCAATACGTTGTTTGATGAAAATGCCTCAAACCATTTGGCTTTAGGCTCCGCTTATGCCTTCAGCTTACAAGGCGGCACTGAGATGAGTGAAGAAGAACTGGCAGCGGCTGGTTTAAACCGCAGCCAAACCCACGTAGACTTCATGGTCGGCTCTGACCAAATGTCCATCTATGGCATCAAAGAAGATGGCACCACAGTTCCTGTCTTCCGCAATGGTGATTGGGCTTAATAAAAAAAGGCTGAGGTGGAGTTGCTCCCCTCGGTCTTCTTTTTACATAGAATATTGAGAACCGGCGGCTTTTTTCATAGTAATCAGCTGGCTTTTTTGATAAAATCTACTTTGATAGTCTTTGATAAGAGAGGATGGATCCGATGACACCAAATCGTGAAGATTATTTAAAGCTCATCTTGGAGCTTGGTGGTGACCAAAAGAAGATCAATAACAAACAAATCGTGTCAGGTCTGGACGTCTCAGCAGCTTCAGTAAGTGAAATGATTTCAAAATTATTAAAAGAAGGCTTAGTGGAACATTCACCTTATCAAGGGGTACAGTTGACTGAAACTGGTTTAGCTTCTGCAAGTGCCCTCATTCGTAAACATCGTTTATGGGAAGTCTTTCTTGTGGAGCACCTGCATTATTCATGGAATGAAGTTCATGATGACGCAGAAGTTTTAGAACATGTCACCTCAGAAACATTGGCGAGCCGCTTAGAAGCCTACCTTGATCATCCTCGATATTGCCCACATGGCGGAATGATTCCTGAACAAGGAGAACTCATTCACGAAGGCGAAAAAAACACCATGAGTTCTTATCCGGTAGGAACCAAGATTCGTATCGCCCGTGTCCTTGACGAACGAGAACTGCTGGATTATCTCGTTTCGATCCAATTGAATATTCATGAAGAATACGAGATCATCGATGCGGCAGCATACGAGGGTCCGATTACGATCAAAAATGACACAAAAGAAATTGCTGTCAGCTACAAAGCCGCCAGCACGATTTTTGTCGATAAACTGTAAGGAGTGAAGATGATGGAAAAAAAGGTCCTTTTTACGATTTTTGGCGGTACGGGCGACCTTGCCCAACGCAAACTATACCCTTCTTTGTTTCGGTTGTACAAAAAAGGCGATTTGAAAGAAGATTTTGCAGTCATTGGTACTGCACGCCGTCCTTGGTCGGATGAACACTATCGTGAAGTGGTGATGGGTACGATCAAAGAGTTGAGTGACTCACAAGAACAAGCAGAGACATTCGCTTCTCATTTCTACTACCAATCACATGATGTAACCGATACGAGCCATTATGATTCATTAAAGGATTTGGCGGAAACCTTAGATCAGAAATACCATTTAGAAGGCAATCAGATTTTTTACTTAGCAATGTCCCCTAATTTCTTTGGGACGATCGTTTCTCACTTGAAATCCCAAGGAATGTTAGATACTGACGGCTACCATCGGGTGATCATCGAGAAACCGTTTGGAAGCGACTATAATTCAGCAAAAGAATTGAATGAAGAGATCAATCAAGTCTTTACGGAACAAGAAATCTACCGAATCGATCACTATTTAGGAAAAGAAATGATCCAAAATATTTCTGCGATTCGTTTTGCCAATAACATTTTTGAGTCAATGTGGAACAATCGTTACATTGACAATGTTCAGATCAATATCGCAGAAAACTTAGGCGTAGAAGAACGCGGCGGCTATTATGATAAGAGCGGTGCCTTGAAAGATATGGTCCAAAATCATATTCTGCAGATTCTTTCCTTATTAGCCATGGAACCGCCAGTGGCTTTTTCTGAAAAAGAATTACGGACAGAAAAAATCAAAGCCTTAAATGCGATCCGTATCTACTCCGAAGAAGAAGTGAAACAACACTTCGTTCGTGGGCAATACGATAAGGGACAATTAGAAGACAAGAAATTTGTTGGCTACCGTGAAGAAGCCAATGTGGATGAAGAATCGGCAACGGAAACCTTCGTTGCTGGGAAATTTTTGATCGATAACTTCCGCTGGTCCGGCGTACCATTTTATGTACGCACTGGGAAACGGTTGACGGAAAAAGGCACTCGCATCAACATTGTCTTTAAACAAGTCCCAGTCAATGTCTTTAAGCAAGACCTGAATGAACAAAAGCAAATCGAGAGTTTGGCACCGAATGTGCTGACGATTTACATTCAACCGACGGAAGGCTTCTCTCTTTCCTTGAACGGAAAAGAAATTGGCCAAGGGTTTGAGACATTGCCAGTGAAGCTCGATTACCGAAATAGTACTGAAATCGTCGAAAACACCCCTGAAGCTTACGAAAAACTGATTCTAGATGCCTTGAACGGTGATGGCACTAACTTTACCCACTGGGATGAAGTTGCCCAATCTTGGCGCATCGTTGATGTGATCCGTCATGCTTGGGACCAAGAGACACCTGATTTTCCAAATTATGCCGCAGGAACGATGGGCCCCCAAGCAGCCTATGATCTCTTAGCTGCCGATGGCTTTGAATGGATCTGGCGTCCCGATGAATGGTATCGTGAGCGAGATTTACTAAATGAGAAATAAGCAAATGGTCAATTGGATGAGGAAAAAACATCCAATTGGCCGTTTTTCTTTTTTACCGACTGATTATAATAGAAAGAAATGAGAAATGAAAGGAGCAGCAGACATGAAACAAGTCTTATCGATCGCCGGTCTCGACAGTTTGGCAGGTGGCGGCATGACGGCTGATTTGAAAACATTTGAGGAATTCGGGGTGTTTGGCCATGCCCTATTAACATGTGTGGTCGCCATCAAGGATGATCTTATGTTCCATGATCTCCCTGAGCCTGTGATCCAAGCACAGCTGGATTCACTACGTTCGGTCGTATCCCTAGATGCAATCAAAATCGGGCTGCTTCATCAAACGGCCATCATTGAATTGCTGCGAGATTTTTTACAAACATTTACCGGACCGATCGTGCTCGATCCCGTTCTCGCCTTCAAAGAAGGAGATACTGCCTTTAACCACTCCTATCAAGCAGGATTGATCTCATTGTTTCCTTACACAGCATTAGTGACACCTAATCTGCTCGAAGCACAACACTTATCTGGACAAAGCATTACCTCTTTAGCAGAGATGAAAACGGCGGCAAAAAAAATCCATGCGCTTGGTGCCCCAAATGTTCTGATCAAAGGTGGCAGTCGACTAACTGGGGAAACAGCCTATGATGTTTTGTATCAAGAAGGACAATTTACCGTTTTTGAGGCAGAAAAAAGTACGCGAACCACAACCAACGGTGCTGGCTGTACCCTCTCATCAGCGATTGCCGCAATGCTTACTAAAGGTACTTCGTTGGAAGCAGCTATCCAAACCGCAAAAGCATTTGTTTGGGCAGGGATTGAAGACGGTTTGCCTTTAGGTACCTCTGGCAACGTCAATCAGCTCGCCTATTTTAAAAAGGAGGAACACCTATGAAAGTAAGAAACCTAACGACGATCGCTATGCTGACGGCACTCACGTGTGCACTTTCATTGACCTTTATCATTCCTGTTCCGCAAACGAAGGGCTTTGTGACCTTATGTGAAGCAGGGATCTATATCTCGGCCCTGTTGTTCGGACCTAGCGCCGGTGCCTTCGTCGGTGGAATGAGCGGCGGCATCATTGATTTTCTATCAGGTTACCCTGAATGGGCCTTCTTTTCCATCGTGATTCATGGTGTGCAAGGCTGGATCGTAGGCAGAATGAGCCACCGGCCACTAGCAGCCGTCATTGTCGGCAGCTTGATCATGATCGCCGGCTATGCAGCAGCAACGATTTTGCTATTCGGTTTAGGTGCTGGGATCGCCTCGATTCCAAGTAATTTGATCCAAACGGTCTTTGGCAGCATCGTTGCTTTACCCCTGACGCATGCCTTGCGCCGCACGAAAAAGTTTTCTTTAAATGAAAGGTGATTCTTATGACAGATATCAATCAATTAAAAACGGATTTAACTACGATCGTTGAAGAAGTCATTACGACAGCGAACGTTGGTGAAAACGATCTTTTTGTCCTCGGCTGTTCAACAAGTGAAGTCGTTGGCGGCTTGATTGGCAAAAATTCCAGTCAAGAAGTAGGCATGATCATCGTCGAAACACTGCGATCGATCTTGCGTCCTAAAAATATTCATTTAGCCGTTCAAGGCTGTGAACACCTCAATCGGGCTTTAGCTGTTGAGCGTAAAACGGCTCAGCTCTATCACTTAGAAGAAGTCGCTGTAGTGCCCCAGCTGCATGCAGGCGGTGCTTGCTCAGTTGCGGCTTTCCAGCTGTTCGATGAGCCTATTGAAGTGGAGCACATAGTAGCAAAAGCTGGCATCGATATTGGCGACACAGCGATCGGCATGCATGTCAAACATGTTCAAATCCCGATCCGTCCCTCTATCAAGTCCCTCGGCGCTGCCCATGTCACAGCTCTGGGATCACGGCCCAAATATATTGGTGGTCCTCGTGCGCATTACGCACAATAAGCGAATCGTATAATAATCGAAAAGCCCTCATCAAAAAGAAAAATGTAGTGACCCCAAAAAGTTAGACTTTTATGGAGTGGAGAAATCCACTCCTTTTTTGTACGATAAAATTAACTGTTAGACAGCTGTTTTTACAGCTTCTCGAAACTGAACCGGACTTCGCCACTTTAATTTCTTTTTGATGCGTTTATGGTTGTAATAATAGATATATTGGTCAATTTTTGTTTTCAATTCATCTAAACTCCGATAGACTTCTCCATAAAAAATCTCTTGCTTTAATAAACCAAAGAAGTTTTCCATAGGTGAGTTATCTAAACAATTCCCTTTACGAGACATACTCTGGAAGATTTTATGCTGCTTCAATTTATTCTTATAAGCATTCATTTGATAGGCCCATCCTTGATCTGAATGGAAGGTTCTACGAAATGGGCAATCATTTGTCATCTGGATTGCTTCTTCTAATCCTTCCATTATGGCTAGTGCGTTTGGTTTTTCAGAAATCCGATAAGATAGAATTTCACTATTGTAGAAATCCATGAAAGGATCTAAATACAGCTTTTTCTGACGAACGACACCTGTGGTGTCTACTTCATAATACTTAAACTCTGTGGTGTCAGTTGTAATTTTTTGGTGACAGATATTTGTATAGAACCGACGATGAATACGATTTTTGGCGACAGTACCAACCTTCCCACGATAAGAATTGTACCGTCGAGATTTTCGAGTGTAAGACTTTACTTCGATACCTAGTTTTTTTATCAGACGTTGAATCTTCTTTTTATTGACATGAATCCCTTGATTCTCTAATTCTTTTTTTAGTCGCAGACAGCCATAGTCTTTATGCTCCTTGCGAATTTCAAGGATTTTTTCTTCAATTTCTTGGTCTGGGTTTGGTCTGTCAAACCGTTTCTGCCAATACATATAGGTTGCTTTAGGAAATTTCAATGTTTCAAGAAGCTCAACTAGTTTGAATGATCCTCGGAGGCTGGCGATGATTCGTGCGATTGATTCTTGCGTCTTTGCTGGGCTTCCTGTTTTCGCAGCTTCCTCAACTCTTTTAAAAAGGCATTCTCAATTTGAAGGGATCGGACTTGCTTTTCTAATGCCTTGATACGATCGCGTTCTTCAGTTGTTGTATTTTCTTTTTTGTTTTCTTTTTTTCTAGCCAAAGTAAGTGGTCGCCCTTTCTCTTTTGAGAGCCCCTCAATACCTGCTTCTCTGAAATTACGCATCCAATTGGCAATAAGCGCAGGGTTGTTCATTTCTAAAGTGCTGGCAACTTCTCGATAGGACATCTCACTTGTTTGATATAACTCTAGCGCATTTAACTTAAATTGAACAAAATATTTCTGATTTTGATGCTTTCTCAATAGACCTTCCTCTCCGTATTCACGATAGGCATTCACCCAATCACTTACTTGAGACTTGCTTGAAATACCGTATTTGTTGGCAAGATACCGATATCCACCCACGCCACTAAGATATTCTTTAACGATTTTTAGTTTTAATTCAAAAGCATATTTTGCCATACAAATAACGACCCCCAAAAGTTAGATTTTTTGGTCTAACTTTTGGGGGTCGCTTCAAAAGCATGCTTCGGCGTGCTTTTTTTGTGTCAACGTTCCTGCTATTGCCTCTCCTTTCCTTCCTTAAAAGTGCTCTTTTTTCACTATTTTTTCCACTCCATCTTATGTCAGCTTTTTTTACTTCAAAGGCTAGTTTCTTTCTGGTGTAAAAAGAGCGGCAGCTGTCGCCTTCCTTTTGTCATAAATTCGTCAGAATTTCATCACAAAAAGAAAAGAAAGATACCAGTAAGCCCGCAAATTTCTTTTTTCTTTCCTTGATAGACTGAATGTAGTAAGAATCGAAAAGCGGAAGGAAGAAAAACATGAAAAAAATCGCCATTATTTTTGGAGGCAATTCACCGGAATACACCGTTTCTTTAGCTTCAGCAACTAGCGCAATCGAAGCACTCCAATCATCTCCCTATGACTACGACCTCTCTTTGATCGGGATCGCCCCAGATGCTATGGATTGGTACTTGTATACAGGAGAACTGGAAAACATCCGACAAGACACGTGGTTGTTGGATACGAAACAGAAACAGAAAATACAGCCGCTATTCGAAGGAAACGGCTTTTGGTTAAGTGAAGAGCAGCAAACGTTGGTACCTGATGTTTTATTTCCCATTATGCATGGCAAATACGGGGAAGATGGCAGTATCCAAGGATTGTTTGAATTGATGAAGCTACCTTATGTAGGCTGCGGGGTGGCAGGTTCTGCCTTATGTATGAACAAATGGTTGCTGCATCAAGCTGCAGCAGCCATTGGCGTACAAAGTGCTCCTACGATTCTCTTGACAAATCACGCCAACCAGCAAGAACAAATCGAAGCTTTTATCCAGACCCATGGCTTTCCAGTTTTCTTTAAGCCTAATGAAGCGGGTTCCTCAAAAGGGATCACTAAAGTCACCTGCGTTGAAGAAATCGCTTCTGCCTTAAAAGAAGCCTTTACTTATTGTTCCGCAGTGCTCCTACAAAAAAATATTGCCGGTGTTGAGATCGGTTGCGGTATTTTGGGCAACGACTCTTTGACTGTCGGTGCTTGTGACGCCATTTCATTAGTAGACGGCTTTTTCGATTTTGAAGAAAAGTACCAGCTGATCAGCGCCAAAATCACCGTCCCTGCGCCATTGCCTGAAACGATTGAAACTAAGGTCAAAGAACAAGCTCAGCTGCTCTATCGTAGTCTTGGACTTAAAGGTCTTGCTCGCATCGACTTTTTTGTCACGGATCAAGGAGAACTATACTTGAATGAAATCAATACTATGCCGGGCTTTACGAGTCACTCCCGCTATCCTGCCATGATGGCAGCGGTCGGGTTATCCTATCAAGAACTACTACAAAAACTACTTGTCTTAGCAAAGGAGGAAGTCAAATGAATCCCTATCTACAGTTAGTTAGCAAAGAATTTCCGTTAGAAAAAAACCAAGAGCCGCCTCATTTAGTCCTTGCTGCCTTCAGTGAAGACGAGGTTTACTTGCAACCAGAAGCAGCCAAACAATGGAAACGGCTAGTCAAAGCTTTAAAGCTTGAAGACGAGATCTGCTTATTAGATGGCTACCGAACCGAAAAGCAGCAACGGTATTTATGGGAATATTCCTTGAAAGAAAATGGGCTAGCCTATACGAAACAATTTGTGGCATTGCCCGGGTGCAGTGAACATCAGTTAGGCTTAGCGATCGATGTTGGTTTAAAAGGCAGCCAGGATGATTTGATCTGCCCACGATTTCGTGACAGCGCAGCCGCTGATTTATTTACCCAGGAAATGATGAACTATGGGTTTATTTTACGCTATCCCGCGGACAAACAGGAAATTACAGGGATTGGCTATGAACCATGGCATTTTCGTTATGTCGGTCTGCCCCATAGTCAAATCATCGCCAGCCAACAGTGGACCTTGGAAGAATACCATCAATACCTTGAACAAACGGCGAGGCAGTTCGCATGAAGAAGAATCAAGGAATCGAGCAATTTCGGGTGATTTTGGCGATGATGGTGGTGGCGATCCACTGTCTGCCTCTTCATCACTTATGGCCTGACGGTGATACCCTGATCACGTTGACGCTCTTCAGAATTGCCGTTCCCTTCTTTTTTATGATCAGCGGATATTACGTGTTCAGCGACTTAGCCACCCAAAACAGCTATCCTGCCAGACATCGTGTCTGGCAGTTTATTAAAAAGCAGCTGCAAGTCTACCTCATAGCCACACTGCTCTTTTTGCCGCTTGCTTGGTACAGCGGCATGCTAGGGTTGAACATGCCACTAGGCACTTTTATTCAAACTTTGCTGGTCAATGGCATCCTTTATCATCTATGGTATTTTCCTGCGATCATTACCGGCAGTCTATTAGTGATGGGCCTCTTGACACGTCTTTCTTTCAAGCAGGTGTTTTTCACTGCTGTCGGCTTGTATGTGGTTGGTTTAGGTGGGGACAGTTGGTCTGGCCTGGCTGCCCAAACACCCATCACGCCACTCTATTCACGGATTTTTCAACTATTGGATGGAACTCGCAACGGCATTTTCTTTGCTCCTTTGTTTTTGATCTTAGGGGTACTAGCCAGAAGATTTGCCAAGAAACCAGCTTCTCCCCATCGCTATAGTTATCTGCTGATCAGTCTGATTTGCTTGCTTTTGGAAAGTTACCTTTTGCATCACTTTACCACGCCGAAACATGACAGCATGTATATTTTTTTGCCCTTCGTCCTGTTGTTTTTATTTCCGATCATCCAGCAATGGCAAGCACCCATAATCTGGAAACAAGCGGGTCGACTGTCCCTTTGGCTCTATTTGCTCCATCCTTATACCATTGCAGTGACCCATTTTCTTAGTCAAAAACTGCCCTTGCTGCAAAACAATCTGATCAATTTCTTCGTGGTCTTAGGACTGACCATTGGGGTGGTGCATGGTCTCTTTGCTTTGCAAAAGCTGTTCCCGTTTCCGAAAAAAACGCCGCCCCACTTGCAGCGAGCAACCAAAGAATTTTCCGCCCCCGCTTTGTTGCACAACCTGCAGGAAATCAAGCGATTGATCCCAGCAACAACTAAAGTGATGGCGGTGGTTAAAGCGGATGCTTATGGTTGTGATGCGAAGACGGTCGCCAGTACCCTAGAAAGAGCCGGCGTCGATTTCTTTGCCGTTGCTACCCTTGAAGAAGCCATTGAATTACGGCGAGCTGGCATCAAAAGTCGCTTACTGATTTTAGGGTACACTTCTGCCCAACGTGCCAAAGAGCTGAAACATTATTCCTTGATTCAAACCATCGTTAGTGAGGCCCATGGGCATGCTTTAGCCCAAACAAGCATTCCGATCGAATGCCATTTAGCGGTAGATACTGGTATGCACCGCTTAGGCGTTGCACCTGATCTTGAGACAGTTACTGGACTTTACGCCTTGCCATCTCTCAAGATCACAGGCATTTTTTCCCATCTAGGCTCTTCAGATCAGCTGGATACGGCAAGTATCTTGCGGACACAAGCCCAAATCACTTGTTTTGATGATCTGTTGGCTGGCTTATCCGCTAGAAATATCGCCTATGGACTGACACATCTGCAAAGCAGCTACGGAATATTGAATTACCCAGAGAAACACTATGATTATGTACGTCCAGGTATTCTTCTAACTGGTTCATTGAGCGTCCCGAACGAACCAACGAAGCAGAAGATAAACGTACAACCAATTTTGACACTCAAAGCCTTACTGGTAGACAAAAAAACAGTTGCCGCTGGTGAAGCGATCGGCTATGGATTAGGCACTGTTTTTGATCGACCAGCCACGATTGGGATCGTTAGCATCGGCTACTGCGACGGGGTTCCACGTGCCCTATCAAACCAAGGGTTCCAACTTTCTTATCAGGGTGCTTTACTCCCGCAGATTGGGTTGGTTTGTATGGATATGCTCTTGATCGATTTAACGGACTATCCAGAACTGGCGGTCGAAAGTTCGCTCGAAGTAATCAGCGATTGGACGACTACCGCTTATCAAGCACAAACCATTACCAATGAATTGATCAGCCGCCTAGGTTCCCGCATCACCTCTAGTTCAAAGTAGAAAACGAATGCATTCGCTTACCGATTACGGTATGATGGGTGTAGAGTAAATGGTAGTGTAAATGAAAAATGATCGTAGATAGTTGGAGTGAATCAAGGATGGCAGAAAAAATAATTGTTGTTGATGATGAAAAAGAAATCGCGGAGTTAGTCACGACGTTTCTAAGGAATGAAGGCTTCCAAGTAGAACCTTTTTATGATGGAACGAGCGCTTTGGCTTATCTTGAAAAAGAAACGGTCGACGTGGCGGTTTTAGATGTGATGCTGCCGGATATCGACGGCTTTCAGCTGCTGCAGCAAATTCGTAAGACCCACTTTTTCCCAGTACTGATGCTCACGGCAAAAGGGGAAGACTTGGATAAAATCACCGGTCTAAGCCTTGGGGCAGATGATTATGTGACCAAGCCCTTCAATCCTTTAGAAGTCGTTGCTCGGGTCAAAACGCAGCTGCGGCGATACCAGCGTTACAACCAGTCAGCGAATCCCCAGAAGATTGAAGAATACGAAAAGGAAGGCTTACTGTTGAAAATCAACAGCCACCAATGTTTTCTTTATGGCAAAGAGGTTATCTTGACCCCCATCGAATTTAAAATCTTGCTTTACTTATTTGAACACCAAGGATCGGTCGTTGCCTCGGAAACCCTTTTTGAAGCAGTTTGGAAAGAAAAGTATCTAGACAACAATAACACAGTGATGGCACATATCGCCCGTTTGCGGGAAAAACTGAATGAACAACCCCGCAAACCGAAATTAATCAAAACCGTATGGGGGGTCGGCTATATCATTGAAAAATAGAAGTCCATTGATCCGCAAGCTCTTGACCCAATACTTTATCACCACGGGCATCTTGATGGCGATCTTGATCATCATTCCTTTCGCAGTACGCTTCGTTGCTGGAATGAGGGTCTGGTATGGCTATGAACCCATTTATCAAATTTTACGTCTTTTTGCTGACTATTGGCTTCTTTGCTTAGCCATCGGGGCCTTACTGATTTGGGTGAGCACAACGATTTATTATATGAGTAAAGCTATCAGTTATTTGAATGAAACGATCCAAGCCACAAACCAACTGATTGCCGAACCCACGAAGCGAATCGTTCTTTCCAGCAATATGATTGATGTGCAAGAAGAAATGAACCAGTTGCGAGAGAAAAACTTACAGGATCAACGAGCCGCCAAAGAAGCGGAACAACGAAAAAATGATTTGATCGTCTATCTCGCACATGATTTACGAACGCCTTTGACCAGTGTGATCGGCTATTTGACGCTTTTAGAAGAGGAACCACAGCTTTCTACCGAACTACGCGCACGCTATACGAAGATCGCCTTGCAAAAAGCCCAACGGCTGGAACTATTGATCAGCGAATTTTTCGAAATCACCCGCTTTAATCTTACAACGATCGCCTTGCAAACTGAAACCACGGATCTGAGCTTGATGCTGGAACAATTGACGTTTGAATTTTTGCCGCTGTTAGAAGAAAAAAACCTCCATTGGCAACTTCAGCTACAGAAAAAAGTCTTTGCGACCGTTGATACGGAGAAAATGGAACGCGTTTTTGATAACTTGATCCGCAATGCCATCAATTATAGCTATCCTAACTCCCCTTTGCGATTAGCCATCAGCGAGTCTGATGATATCCTGATTCGTTTGACCAATCAAGGAAAAACGATCCCAGCTGAAAAGATCGGCTTGATTTTTGAGCCTTTCTACCGCATGGATTCTTCCCGAGCAACAGCGACGGGTGGGACGGGTCTTGGTTTGCCGATCGCCAAAGAAATCGTTGAAGCATTAGGTGGAAAGATTTGGGCGGAAAGCCGTGATGAAACCATCGTCTTTTCGATTCGCCTACCGAAGGCAGCAATGGAAAAAAATGAACAGCTGTCAAAGCCCCATCCATCTGAACCAACCGCTTAACAGGCAAACAACCTGAGCATTTCGCTGCTCCCCTTCTAATTCAGAAGGAGGAATAGCTGCTCAGGTTGTTTTTTATTGATTGCTTATTGATACACCAAAGATCGTAACGCTTGATCGACTTTTTCTGCCGCTAAGCGTCCTTCACGAATCGCCCAGATGACTAAACTCGGTCCTCTTTTGGCATCTCCTGCGACTAACACTCGTTCATTGTTCGTCGTGTAATCATCGTACACTTCTCGCACACCAAAGGCATCGAAGAGTTGGGTCTCTGCACCAACAAAGCCCATTGCCAGCAAGACCAAATCCGCCTTGATCACTTGCTCTGTGCCAGGGATCGGCTGAAACTGTTGATCCACTGAGACCGTTTCGATGGCGATCAACTGGCCGCGTTCGGCGCCGATAAAGGCCGTTGTGGACACCCCATGATACGTCACTTGTGTTTGTAGCACTTCAGCCGCTTCTTCTTGCCCATATCCTGTGCGGGCTGTCATTGGGTATTCTGGCCAAGGATTGCTGTCGGTCCGTGTCAATGGCAGTTGGGGCGTGATCTCCAATTGACGCACAGAAGCGGCTCCTTGCCGAATCGCTGAACCAATACAGTCATTTCCAGTGTCGCCGCCACCAATCACGATAACATGCTTGCCAGCAAGTTTTTTACTGGTTGCCGCTTTGCCATGCTTTAACACATCTTTGGTTGCTTCCGTCAGATAATCGACTGCAAATTGCACCCCAGTCAATTCACGACCTGGAATCTTCAAGTCACGAGGAACACTAGCTCCTGTTGCCAAGATGACCCGATCATACTGAGCGGCCAATTCTTCTGCTGACAAGTCACGACCGACCTCCGTATTAGCGACAAAGGTCACGCCTAGCTCTGCCATCAAGTCAATCCGTCGCTGAACGACGTCTTTATCTAATTTCATATTTGGAATACCGTACATCAGTAAACCGCCAAAGCGATCACTGCGTTCATAGACCGTCACTTGATGCCCTAGTTGATTCAAGCGCCATGCAGCGGATAAACCAGCTGGTCCGCTGCCGACGATGGCAACTTTGAACCCAGTCGCTTCTTGAGGCAATCCCGAGGCTTTGACCCAATCATTTTCAAAAGCAGTATCGATAATAAAGCGTTCATTGTCGTGGATCGTGACACCCGAGCCATTCAGTGCTTCGGTACAGCCTTTTTCACAAGGAGCTGGACAAACACGACCAGTCATTTCAGGTAATGGGTTGGTTTTGGCAAGACGCTCAAAAGCGGCTTGGAAACGCCCTTGATAAACCAAGTCATTCCATTCAGGAATCAGGTTGTCATTGGGACAACCTGAAACCGCTCGTTGCCCCCCGTAAAAAGAACCGGTATGACAAAAAGGAATCCCGCAGTTCATACAGCGTGCTGCTTGCTCTTGACGCTCATTTTCAGGCAATGGCGTCTGTAATTCTTGCCAGTCTTCGATTCGTTCTGCCACTGGTCGGGTAGGATTTTCTACTCTTGGGTACTTTAAAAAACCAAATGGATCTGCCATATTAGTCACGCTCCTTCCCTGGGATGGTCAATTGTGGACCGACGACAGCTTCGAATGCTTTCGTCACAAGTTCATCTCCGACAAACCCTTGGTCCGCCAAGGTCTCCGTCGCTTGGATCATCTGATGGTATTCTGTCGGATAGACTTTGATGAAATGGTGCTTCTGATTTTCCCAATCTTCTAGGATCTCAGCCGCCTTCAATGAATCTGTATAGGCGAAATGCTGCTGGATCATCTCTTTTAGTTGGTGGTCATCGCCGCTTTCGCCAATCCGATATAAATCAACCATTTCCCGATTGCATTTATCGGCAAAGGTTTGATCGGGGTCGTAAACATACGCCACGCCACCGGACATTCCAGCACCGAAGTTGCGGCCGGTTTTTCCTAATATCACCACGACGCCGCCAGTCATGTACTCACAGCCATGATCGCCAACGCCTTCGACAACGACATTGGCTCCACTGTTACGGACACAAAAGCGTTCACCAGCAATGCCACGGAAATAGCCTTCGCCTCGATTTGCCCCGAAGCACGCTACATTACCAACAATTGGTGAATGCTCTGCGTCATAAGCGGCATCTTCAGGTGGCACAATGATCAAGCGGGCACCGCTTAACCCTTTGGCTACATAATCGTTGGCCTCACCGATCAGTTTCAACTGGATGCCCTGGGTGGCAAAAGCCCCAAAGCTTTGTCCAGCAATACCTCGATACGTAAACTGCAACAGACCTGGCGTAACTTCATAATTGCCAAAACGTTCCGCGATCCAGCCACCTAAACGCGCACCGACTGAGCGTTGAACATTATTGATCGTATGATTCGTCACGATTTCTTGATTGTTGTCGATAGCAGCTTGTGCAAAAGCATCTAATTCTGGCCATTGACGTTTCTCAAGGAATGGATCCGTCACTTTGCGTTCGATTGGGATCGTCGTCCCAATCATCTTCGAAAAGTCTAATGATTTTGCTTTGCCTTTAGCAACGAAGCGTGGTGTCAACAATTCCGCATGTCCTACCATCTCATCGATGGTACGAAAGCCTAACTCAGCCATCGTTTCCCGTAGATCTTCTGCTAAAAAGTACATCGTGTTGATGATGTGCTCAGGTTTTCCAGCAAAAAATTTTCGCAACGCTGGGTTCTGTGTAGCAATGCCGACAGGACATGTATTGATACTGCATACCCGCATCATGACACAACCAATCGCAACTAGCGCTAAAGAGGCAAAGCTATATTCTTCTGCTCCTAAAAGAGCAGCAATGGCGATGTCCCGACCCGTCATCAATTTTCCATCTGTCTCTAAGGTCATTCGCTGCCGCAAATGATTCATAGCTAACGTTTGATGGGCTTCTGCAAGCCCCATCTCCCAAGGCAAGCCAGCATCACGGATCGAATTTCTCGGAGAAGCACCAGTCCCACCGTCATAGCCTGAGATCACGACTACGTCTGCGCCAGCTTTGACGACACCGGTAGCGATCGTACCCACGCCCGTACTAGAAACCAATTTGACATTGATCCGTGCATACGGGTTGATTGCTTTTAAGTCATAGATCAGCTGGGCTAGATCTTCAATCGAATAAATGTCGTGATGTGGTGGCGGCGAAATCAATCGAACACCAGGCGTAGACCCTCGAATCTCGGCGACCCACGGGAAGACTTTATTGCCTGGTAATTGACCGCCTTCTCCAGGTTTCGCTCCTTGCGCCATTTTGATCTGGAGTTCATCTGCACTCATTAAATATTCGGCGTTGACACCAAAACGGCCAGAAGCTACTTGTTTGATGCGACTATTATAATTAATGCCCTTCACTGGTTTGAAACGATTTCGGTTTTCTCCACCTTCTCCACTGTTGGATTTTGCCCCGATCGCATTCATTCCTTCAGCAATACAGCGATGCGCTTCTTCACTTAGTGAGCCGTAAGACATCGCCCCGACTTTAAATCGTTTGACGATCGTTTCGACAGGCTCCACCTCAGCTAACGGAATACTGCGTCTTGTGTTCGCAAAGGTCCACATAGAGCGTAACGTCGTTGGATTGTCTAATGCCTCTTGGTTCATTTCCGCCGCGTATTCTTTATAGAGCTCATAACTGCCTGTGCGAACGGCCTTTTGGAACCCATAGATCGTTTTTGGATTGAACAAATGATGCTCCCCATCGGCTTTGTACTGGAAACTACCGCCAGAATCAAGATAATCCATTCGTTTTTCACCATATGCTGCCTCATAACGCGTCAGATATTCTTGCTCGATTTGCGCTAATGAGAGTCCACCGATACGGGTAACCGTGCCGGTAAAATATTCAGCGATGACTTTCTCAGAGATGCCAACCGCTTCAAACAATTGTGCCCCGTGGTAACCGGCGATCGTTGAGATTCCCATTCGTGACATGATTTTGACAATGCCCTTTTCACATGCCTTACGGTAACTTTCGATCTTCTCTGAAAGCTCAAAATGCGCCAATGTCTGGTAAGCCCCATAAGGATGGACCCCACTTGCTCCGTAGCCGACTAACATGGCATAATGATGGACCTCACAGACTTCCGCTGTATCCGCAACGATCGATGCCAAGGAACGTTTGCCTTTTCGCACCAAATAATTGTGCAGGCCTGATACCGCCAAGAGAATCGGAATCGCCACTTTTCCTTCTTGCGCTTGGATGACTTCCCGATCACTTAAAATGACGATCGTTGCCCCAGCATCGATTTTTTGCTCCGTTTCTTTAAAAAGCGCTTCTAACGCTTGTTGCAAAGCTACCCCGTTTTCTGGTACATAATCATAAAGAATCGACTGTAAAACCGCTTTTTGACCATTTTGATTTAACTGTTTGATCTTTTCATATTCACTCGTTTTTAACACAGGACTAGCAATCTTCAGCTTATTACAATTGATTCGGATGTCCTTTGAAACATCCCCATCTCGACCTAAAAAAAGCTCGGTACCGATTACTAATTTTTCGCGAATCGCATCAATGGGTGGATTGGTCACTTGGGCGAATTGTTGCTTGAAGTACGTAAACAAGGATTGGGGACGTTCGCTCAAAATAGCTAAGGGTGAATCAAACCCCATGGAGATCACTGGTTCTTCTCCCGTTTGAGCCATTGGTAAAATCAACGTGCGTATGATCTCATCCGTGTAGCCATTTCGTTTCCAAAGGGTCTGGATCGCATCGTCTGCTGTTTCCTCCTGCTTCTCAGTCCCAGGAAGCAGCTCTGGTGTCAATAGGTGTTCCGCTAGCCACTCCTGGTAAGGATAGGCATTCGCATAATGCGCTTTGATTTCTTGATTTCGTAAGATCATCCCTTTTTGGGTATCCACCAAAAACATATTTGCTGGTCCAAGCACCCCTTTTTCAATCACTTCTGACGCTGGTAAATCCACCACGCCTGACTCAGAGGCCACGACAACAAAACCAGCTTTCGTGATTGAGTAGCGAGATGGTCGCAATCCATTACGATCAAGGGCAGCTCCCACCATCTCCCCATCGGTAAAGCATAAAGCTGCTGGTCCATCCCAAGGAGCCATAAAGCTTGCATTGTATTCATTAAAAGCCGTCAGTTCTGGCGTCAAGCCAGCTTCTTTAGACCACGCTTCTGGCACCATCATCAACAGTGCTTGGGGAATGTCTCGACCTTGACGATACAAGTATTCCATACAATTTTCCAGCTTCGCAGAATCGGAGTTTTCGTCATCGTAGACTTCGATCTGATGTCCATGCATCCAATTTTCCGCCCCGCGTAACGTGTTGATTTCGCCATTATGGGCTAAGAAACGAAAAGGTTGCGCCCGACTCCAGCTTGGAAAGGTATTCGTTGAAAAGCGAGAATGGGTCAAAGCAATACTCGAAGTCATTTCTGGGCTTTGAAGATCTTTGAAAAACAAGCCAACTTGATAGGCATGCAGCATCCCTTTATAAACAACTGTCTTACTGGACAAGCTGCAGATAGACAACTCATCGGTATGATACGTTTTTTCCAGTTTACGCCGTAGCCGGTAAAGCTGATCTTCAAAGGGACGGCCAGCTGCTACATCGACAGGCTTTTCAATAAAGACTTGCACAAAAGATGGCATGACTTTTTGCGCCCCCGGCCCACACTGATAATAATCATATGGAACGTCGCGCTGCCATAAAACCGTAAAACCCATTTGTTGAATATCTTTAGCTACTTCTTCTTGGACCTGTGCTGCTCGGAGCTTTTCTTTCGGTAAAAAAAACATCCCAACAGCATAGGCGCCTTTTTCAGGCAATGGGATTGCTGCCTCTTTTGCCCGCTGCTGAAAAAAAGGATCTGGCATCGCCATCAAGATTCCCGCTCCGTCCCCCGTGTCAGGTTCAGCGCCAGTTCCCCCTCGATGATTCATCCGTTCTAACATCGTTAAGGCATTTTGGACGAGCTCTCGGGAATAATGACCATTTTTCTGAGCAATGAACCCCATCCCACAAGCATCTTTTTCAAAAGCGGCATCGTACATCGTTTGGTTCGTTGTTTTCATCATCTCTAAATCACTCATGGAATCACACTTTCTTTCAATATTCTGAATATTCCGATTTTTAACAGTTTACAACCTGATTTTCTATCTGGCAAGTTTTTTTTACTTGATCCGATCTAGTTGATTTCTTCCTTCAAGGGTTACTTAAATCCATAGAACAAATAGTGACTTGTAAATCACAGGCAGGAATCTTCGTCTAATAAGGTTTTTTTATTATACAATAAACTGTCGGAAAATTATTGCAAAAAAATGAGAATCGTTATCAATTAACGCGAATTTTCTCATTTGGATGTCACAAACAGCTGCTTATGTCCCATTTTCAAGGAACAAGCTTGACTGATTTCAAAAAAAAGATGACCCGCAATGGGATCATCTTTTTCCGTTTTTTTATTTTTCAAAGCCTTCTGCAACCGCTTCAGGATAGTTTTCTTTGACAATAGCTGCGCAATGGCCGCAAAGTGTTGGTAGCTGCTCTTCTACACCGACATCCACACGGACTTGACGACAACGTTCGCAGACTTCACCTTCGGCTTTTTCCACTAAGATCGCCACGTCTTCGAATTGATAGGCCGCTTCTGGTGCTGCTTCACCTGCTTCTTTGATCGTTAAGAAGTCCGGTGAAATGATCAGCAACTGAGCGATATCTGAATCGATAGCTTTTAGTAGTGCCGCAACTGGCTCAGTTGGATAAACAGTGACTTTCGCTTCAAACGATTTCCCGATCAATTTTGCATTACGTGCTTCTTCCAATGCTTTTAAGACATTGTCACGGAAATCAAGGAAAGCACGCCATAAATCAAGCAGCTCTTCTTGGTTAGCAAATGTACCATAGCCAGGGAACTCCGCTAATTGGACATATTCCTCTTCTTCTTTCAAATGTGACCAGATTTCTTCTGCCGTATGCGGAATGATCGGCGTCAGTAATTTCGTCAACGCAACCGCTGTTTGATAGAAGACGGTTTGCATGGCGCGACGTTGGAAATCATTTTCAGCTTCGATATAAACGACATCTTTCGCAAAATCCAAATAGAAGGATGACATATCGACTGTCAAGAAGTTAATGACTGTTCGGTAAATATGCAAGAAGTTGTATTTTTCATAACCATCTTCTCGGATCGTTTTGATCGTTTGATTCAAACGAACCATCATGTATTTATCGACAGAACGCAAGTTTTCAAATGGTACGCTGTCTTTTGCTGGATCAAAATCACTCGTGTTCGCTAATAGGAAACGCATGGTATTGCGAATTTTCCGATAGACTTCTGATACTTGATTCAAGATATCCATAGACACTCGGACATCCGCTTCGTAGTCAACACTGCTGACCCAAAGGCGCAAAATATCCGCACCCATTTGGTTGATCACTTTTTCTGGTGCAATGGTATTACCAAGAGATTTACTCATCTTACGGCCTTCGCCATCTAAGGTGAAGCCTTGAGACAAGACGGCTTTGTATGGTGCGACTTCATTGATCGCCACACTAGTTGTGATACTTGAGTTGAACCACCCGCGATATTGATCAGAACCTTCCAAGTACATGTCAGCTGGGAACGTCAATTCTGGACGTTGACGTAACACGGCTTCGTGAGAAGAACCTGAATCAAACCAAACATCCATGATGTCAGTTTCTTTCGAGAATTTACCGTTTGGTGAGCCTGGATGCGTGAAGCCAGCCGGCAGCAATTCTTCGGCTTCTTTTTCAAACCAAATCGTTGAACCATGTTCAGCAAACAAGTTTGCCACATGCTCGATCGTTTCAGGTGTGATGATGGCTTCGCCGTTTTCTGCATAAAAGATTGGCAATGGTACACCCCACGCACGTTGACGAGAGATCACCCAGTCGCCGCGATCGCGAATCATATTGTATAAACGGGTTTTGCCCCATGGAATGATCCAATCTACTTTTTCGATCTCATCCAAAATGTTTTGACGGAACTTATCAATTGAAGCAAACCATTGTGGCGTTGCCCGATAGATGACTGGTTTTTTCGTCCGCCAATCATGTGGATAGCTGTGAGTAAAGAAGTTTAGTTTTAATAGCGCCCCTTTTTCTTCTAAAAGCTCAGTGATCATTGGATTGGCTTTGTCATAAAAGACCCCTTCAAATCCTGGTGCTTCTTCTGTGAAGACCCCACGGCTATCGACTGGTGATAAGACATCCAGTCCATATTTTTTGCTGACGATGTAGTCATCTTCCCCGTGTCCTGGTGCAGTGTGGACCAAACCAGTACCGGCATCCAATGTCACATGATCCCCTAACATCAACAGAGACGTACGGTCATAGAAAGGATGTTGCGCCGTCATTTTTTCTAATTGATCGCCTGCCAATTCTTGCAATACTTCGACAGATTCCCAACCAATCTCATTCGTCACGGTTTCTAATAAATCTTTTGCCACGACAAATTTACGACCATCAGCCAAGATTTGAACATAGGCAAAGGTTGGATTCACAGAGATTCCTAGATTCGCTGGCAAGGTCCATGGCGTCGTCGTCCAGATAACAAAAGATGTATCTGAATCAAGCAAATCTTTGCCATCTGCGACTGGGAAAGCAACATAGATCGATGGTGATTTCACATCTTTGTATTCGATCTCGGCTTCTGCTAGTGATGATTCACTAGATGGTGACCAGTAGATTGGTTTTAATCCTTTGTAGATATAGCCTTTTTCTGCCATTTTTCCGAAAACGCGAATTTCTGCAGCTTCATAATCGGGCGTCAGTGTGATGTATGGGTGCTCCCAATCACCAGAAACCCCTAAACGTTTGAAGTCAGCTCTTTGTGTATCCACTTGTGTCAAAGCATATTCTTCACATTTTTTGCGGTATTCTGCCAAGCTCATTTCTTTGCGCTTGATTCCTTTATTCGTCAACACTTGCTCGATCGGCAAACCATGGGTATCCCAACCAGGTACATAAGGGGAACGGAAACCTGACATTGATTTGGAACGTACGATAATGTCTTTACTGATTTTGTTCAATGAGTGTCCGATATGGATGTTCCCATTTGCATAAGGAGGACCATCGTGTAAGACAAAGGTTGGCTTGCCTTCATTTAATTCTTGACGGCGTTGATACAATCGATTTTCTTCCCATTCTTTTTGCCAATCCACTTCGCGGTTCGGCAAGTTGCCTCGCATTGGAAAAGCGGTTTTTCCAAGATGCAGTGTTTCTTTCATTTTCATTCTTGTTTCGCTCCTTTTCGTCTCATTACGTTTCCGTATAATTTCTAAATCCATTGACTCGACCAATCAATTGCTTCAATTGAACGTATCAAAATGGATTGGTTGCCATGACTTTCTTGTGTTTAGGTCTCACTGATTTTAAAAATCAATCCTAGTGATTCCTAGTAGGGTTACTACGCTCCCTATGGTCGCCTAGTACTGTTCATCATCTATTCTGTCTTGCTTCGCAAGCCAATCATAGTGATTCACAGCAAAAAACACGTCCGTCCCTGGCAAGGGACGAACGTGTTCGTGGTACCACCCAAATTTTTATTGTCGTTAGACAATTCTTTGATGATCGGTAACGGGATCAGGCGTCGTTCTCTACTTGAGTCTTTGGATAATCGGCTCTTTAAAGAACGCAACTCACAGATGATCTGATTTCTTACAGGGTTTTATTTGGCTTCCACTCTCCCAAACTCGCTTGAAAAATATAAGAAATTTTTCTGTTCTGTGTCTTAGTTGTTATCTGTTTTGTTCAATTCGTCTAATAAGTTTCTCGCATCATCTAATGTTTTCACTTCAGGGCTTTCGCTTACATCAACGATTTTTTCATCTGATTCAACAACGTCCACATCAAATGTGTCCACTGCTTCTGAGTTTACTCCAGAACCATTTTCACTGTCAAGTTCTTTTGATAAAACTTCTCTGATTACTTGATGGGAATCTTGCACGTAGCTTGAAAATGGCGCCAAAATCTCTTCCCACTCGGGGCTCTTCACTTGTTCTAATTGGGTTTGTAACATAACCAATAAGTTGTTATGGAAGACTCTGGTTTTCTTCTTCAAGTCATTTGTTTCTGTTGCCAATTGACGGGCATTGTCTGTTGCATCCGTCAAAATCTCTTTGGCTTTTTCTTCCGCTGAGGTCATCAAGGCATGGGCATGTTTTTCTGCAGTAGCAACCATTTCATCCGCACGGTTTTGGGCAGACGTAACGATCACTTCTGATTCTTTGCTTGCGCTTGTTTTTACTTTATCCGCGGTATCTTGAGCCACGATGATGGATTGGTTCAAGGCGTCTTTCAGTTCATTGAAATACTCTAGTTTTTCTTCGGCGTGTTTCAATGATTTCTCTAACTCGCGATTGCGTTGAACCGCTTCTTCATAATCGCGGACGATCATATCCAAAAAGTCATCGACTTCGTCTTGGTTGTATCCTCTCATTTTTACTGAAAAGTTTTTATTTTGAATGTCTAATGGAGTTAATGCCATATTCTATACACCTCTTTGATTTATTTACGTAATACACCTAATAACAATCTAACTTTTTCTTTTTTCGTGGTTCCTTCTAACCCCTGTATTTGAATCCGACCAAATCCTCTTACTGAAACGATATCCAGTAAATCCAGAACAAAATCTGGTCGTAGTGCTTCTGTCCAGTTTACTTTTACTTTTCCTGATTCGATCAACTGTTTCGAACGCTGACGTGAGATGTTGTATACGGCAGAGATCACTGTATCAAGACGCAATGAACTAACCGTTTCTCTTTCCTCGGTCCAGCCATCTTTAGGAACGATCAACTCGGTGTATTTTGTTTCTTCCAAGCGCACCGATACGTTTCCGATTTTATCCACTTGGAGTTGGATAAAATGACTGACTTCAGCGGCAACGAATACTTGCCATATTTCACCATCGGAAAGAATGTCTCCAAAGTATTCCCTCTTGACTCCAGTCCCCATTAACGTGCCTAAAACTTTTCCATGACTCAACACCGTAAATTTTTTCGGGTATTGAATCGTAAACAAAGTCATGTCAAACTCATCGGTGGTGGGCTCATAATAATCGGGATAAATCAAACAACGTCGTCTTTCAGCAGCTTCGTAACCACCAAAAAAGCGGAAGCTTAAATCCGTTGATTGACGAATCAAGCTTTCTAAAATATACGCTTGTCTCGGATCTAAAAAATCAGTTAAGTAAGGCGCATACTGCATTTGCACTTGTTCGATCCATCCTTGAGCGGAATCAATAAAAGGGCGTTCATCGTTTCGAAAATGTTGATAGACATTTGCGTTCACCGATAACCACCCCTTACGTTAAAATAAAATTGATTGTAAGATCAATATCAATGCTTGTGATGCTAGCTGTAAGACGATAATTGCAAACGCAATCGTAAAATCAATACCAGCAAAACTTAATTTCAATCGATCAAATAAACTCAAATACGGTTCACACACTTTTGCTAAGAAACGGCCAAAAGCGGATTGATACCCTCCTGGAAACCAAGACAAAAGTGCATAGATCACTAATAAAATGGTATACAGATAAACAGCATCACTTAGTAATTTAACGAATCTCAAAAATAAAATTGGCGTTCCTCCTCACTTTAGATATCAAAAAAATTGGTATCTGCTAATGTTTGGGCAGTGCCTTCAATTTCCATACCCTTAGGCGTGCAAAGAAAAATTTCATCGCCAACACGCTTGATATCACCATCTTCAGCGTACACTGTTCCTGTTAAAAAATCAACTATTCGACGAGCTTGGTACTCTTCAATTAAATGAAAATTAACAAGTACAGCATCCCCATTGATGACCTGCTTGGCAATCCCCATCGCTTCGGAATAGACGCGTGGCTCTACGATCGTTATTTTACCAGCTGCTTGTGCGGGTGTTTCTTTTGCTTTTGTTTCTTTGACTCTCGTATTGCTTCTTTGTTGTGCCATCGGAACGACTTTTTCTTCCGTCTTCGTCACCGGTCTTACCCGTTCAGCCGCAGCTGAGGCTTGTTGATAGACAGCTGCTTGTGGTTGCTGTCTGTATTGATAGGCTTGATTTTGTGGTTGACTTGTTGTACGTGTTGCCGCTTGGCCAGATGCATACGTATTCGTGGTTGCTCTGGGGGCTGTAAAAGCTCCTCCTTGGTTCACAGCTTGTTTAGACGCTGTGCGTGCCGGTTCTTCCGTGGCAAATGTTTCTTCGTAGTAATCTTCTTCGTCAGTCAATCCAAAAAAATTGGTCAGTTTCTCTTTGAGCGACATCGGTCAACCTCCTTTTTTATTGAAATAATGCTGTTCCTACACGAATAAATGTTGCACCTTCTTGAATCGCAATGGGAAAATCATTACTCATTCCCATACTCGTTTCTAAGCAAGGGGCATGTGTAAGATGCAGGTCAGCGATCTGTTGTTGAATCCTTTTTAATTCTTTAAAAATCTGATGCTGCTCGTCTTTGGAAGCAGTGAGCGGGGCCATCGTCATCAATCCAACAACACTAATTTTGTCGAACGAAGCAAGTGCTTCAATAAAAGCCATTACCTCTTCAACAAAAATCCCTTGTTTCGTTGCTTCCTGCGAAACATTCACTTCCACAAAGCAGTTGATCGGATGCTCTGCTCGTTTTTGAATTTCTTGTGCCAGTTTGATTGAATCTAACGCATGGAAAAAATCAATCTCATTTATAATTGATTTTACCTTTCTGCGTTGCAAATTGCCAATAAAATGCCAACGGACATCTGGATAATCCTTTAGTGCTGCCTTCTTTTCAAGTAGTTTTTCTACTCGATTTTCTGCACAATCCCGCACACCATTTTCTAAAAGGACTCTTGTTGTTTCTGTATCGACGGATTTTGTCACAGCTGTCAAACAGACATCATTGGCATTTCTAGAAACAAGAGCACAGGAATCCTGTATCTCTTGCTGAATCTTGTGCAAGTTCTCAGAAATCATGTGCTCTGCCCCCTAGCGTTTACGACGGAAAAATGGTGGTGTGCTTAATTCGTCGTCATCATTCGAACGTACTTCATCACGGCTGAAGGTATCGAATTCTTTCTTTTCTACATTTTCAAATGTGTTTTCTTCTACTTTAGGTCGTACATTTTGTTCTTTGCGGATATCCCAATCACCAAAGCCATTGCTTTCTTCTGCTTGCGCTGGGCGTGCTTGATCCATATCTAATGTTGGTTTTTGAGGGATAGAATGAATTTGACCTTGGCTTTGTCTGCTAGAGCGAGAACCCCGTTCTTTTTTTGAAGGGTCAATGCCGGTTGCAATGACAGTCACACGGATCTCATCGCCTAAGTCTTCATTGATTGATGTACCTAAGATAATGTTTACGTCGCCTGTTGCCGCATGAGCGACGATATCAGAAGCATCTTGTGCTTCAAATAAAGTCATATCCAATCCGCCAGTGATGTTCAATAGCACTTGTTCTGCGCCATCGATCGACGTTTCTAGTAATGGTGAAGAGATCGCTTTTTTCGTTGCTTCGATCACACGTTCTTCCCCGCTAGCAACACCGATTCCCATCAAGGCTGTGCCTTGATTTTCCATTACTGTTTTCACATCAGCGAAGTCTAAGTTGACATAGCCAGGTGCAGTGATCAAGTCTGAGATCCCTTGAACCCCTTGACGCAAGACATTGTCTGCTTCACGGAATGCTTCAAGCATTGGCGTTTTCTTGTCAACAACTTCTAATAAACGGTTGTTTGAGATGATCAATAAGGTATCGACATTCTCTTTTAATTTAGCGATGCCTTCAGCCGCAAAACGGCCACGTTTTGGTCCTTCAAATGTAAACGGACGAGTAACGACACCGACTGTCAACGCGCCGATTTCTTTAGCGATTTTCGCTACGATCGGTGCAGCACCTGTTCCGGTTCCGCCACCCATACCAGCGGTAATGAAAATCATGTCTGCGCCTTCTAATGATTCGCGAATAGAATCTTCACTTTCTTCCGCTGCTTTTTGACCAACTTCTGGTTGAGAGCCCGCACCAAGTCCGCGGGTATATTTAGGGCCTAATTGAATGACTGTTTCTGCTTTTGAGTTTTTTAACGCTTGAACGTCAGTGTTGGCTGCAATAAATTCTACGCCCTTGACATTTTCTTCGATCATACGATTAACTGCGTTGCCGCCACCGCCACCGACTCCGATGACTTTGATCACAGCGCCGTCATTGATGTTATTATCAATTGAAAATTCCATAATTTATCTTCCTCCTGAGAATCGTTTTAGATTATTCAAAGATATTTGAGAAGAAATCTTTTACTCGGTTTGTGATCGACTCACCTTTTTTCTCTTCTTCTGCTTCTTCATAAGTTTCTTCTGGCGCTTCATATTGTTCGTAATGCACTTCTTGTTGTTGAATAGCAACGGGCTGTTGCGCCACTGTTTTTTCACCAGTGATCGCACTTTTGGCAAGCTGGTACACTTCGCTTAAGTTTGCCGAATAGTCAACGATACTGATCACATTCGTGAAAACAGGATTTCTAAGTCCCATATGATTAGGAACGTAAAGCTTGACGTTTGTTTCGAATACTTCTTGAGCAAGATCTACGACACCAGGAAGACTTGCAGCGCCACCAGTCAAGATCACGCCACCCGGTAAATCAAGTCCATCGATTTCGTCTAGGACTTCTTTTGATTTGGTGAAGATTTGTTCCATACGGGCTTCAATGATTTCTGATAAATAGCGTTCATCGATTTTCACTGGTTCTGATTTTCCGATCACATCAACCGGAAATTCTTCGCTGGCTGAAGTGCGTTCAGGATACGCATCCCCATAATTGATCTTCAATGCTTCTGCATTGTTGAAAGAGGTATTTAAAACCGTCGAAATGTCTTTTGTGACAAATTCGCCGCCCTCTTGGTTCACATGGGTGAATTTCAATTGCTTGTCGTGCATCGCTGCTGTGGTTGTTTGGCCGCCACCAATGTCGATGACGATCGTACCAAAATCTTTTTCACCGTCTGATAAAATCGATTCTGTTAGTGCTAATGGCGTAATGACTACTTCATTAACAATCAAACCAGATTTTTCAACACATTTGCGAATGTTGTGAATGATGGTTTTTGGTCCTGTATACACAACACCAAACATTTCTAGGCGAACCCCGATCATGCCACGAGGATCTTTGATTCCTTCAAAACCATCAACGGTAAATTCCTGCGGTAAAATAGCAATGATCTGTCTTTCAGGAGGGGTAGAACGAACGAGTGCTGCGGAGGCAACATTACGCACGTCTTCGTCGGTGATCTCTTTTGATTCACTATTGACAGCGATCATTCCTTGACAATTTTCCACTTCAAGAAGATTGGCTGGTACACCAACACTTACACTGCGAATTTGAATTCCTGCTTTTTCTTCTGCTTGTCTTACTGCTCTTTGAATGGCTTGTACCGTTTTATCGATATCTACAATGATCCCACGGTTGATTCCTTCTGATTTTGCATTACCTACACCAATGATATTCATTTGGCTGTCAACGTATTCGGCTACTACAACTTTTACAGATGTCGTACCGATATCAAGGCCAACATACATTCCCGTTTTTGCCATGGATGGGGTTCCCTCCTACTTAAATTGGATATATAGCGAACCATCACAGTCCGTTTTTAGAGTTCATTCGAATAATTTGTTCACTGTTACCAATTCTACCATATAATGGCGCTTTTTAGAAACAAGTTAATGAAAAAAACTCTTGAATTTTTCCTAAGAATCACTATCAGCTGTTTGATTTTCGTCTGCATCGTCTTCTTGTGTATTTGAAATTGGGTAAGTAAAGATTCCAACTTCCATATCCACAATACTGTCCTCGGTCAAATCTTTGGCAATTTGCGGATAATACTGCATTTGACTCACCATATTCGAAATGTTGACGATCACTTGATTGCCATCATTCATAAAGAGAGTCAGCAGCTCATCATTGCTGTCACGGGGGGTATATTTGATTTGAGAAACGCCATCGCGAATTTCTGAACTTAATTCTTGATAGGCACTAAGTGTTGCTTTGATTTTATCTTCAGCCGAAAAATTTTCTAAAACCGGCAATCCTTCCACTGGCTGCTCACTGATTTCATCTAACACAACGCCATTTTCTAAAACCGGCGCATAGCCACCATCTTGGGCTAGTAAAGCAACTTCTTGAAATTCAGTGACAGTGATATCGAAGCGATTGATACCAGATAGAGAAATTGAGGCATTTTTTATACGTGGCAATTCTTTTTTGATGGCAGACACGCTTTGATTACGTTCGAAAAATTGCGGCCACATCTCTTCATTGACGGTTAGGTCCGAATTTTCGAGAATTGCTTCTGCGGATACTTCATGATTGCCTTTGACGACCACATTCGCCAAACGACTAAGGGGCGAAACGAAATACAAAACAATCAATAAAGGAATCATCAACAATCCAATAATCAAGGCTAAACGGCGAATCAACACTTGGTTGCGATACGCCTTTAGGTTAGGCAGCCGATCAGCAAAGGAGCGGGCCTTTTTTTCTGGCTCTGGCAATGCTTCCTTCTCATCAACGGACTCTTCCATTACTTCATCTGCTTCAAAAAATGTTTCTTCTTGCTCGTCTTCATGGTCTTTGGACGTATCTTCTGTTTCTTCAGGAGCAGGAGAAGACCAAGCTGGCTGATTGCCTTTTTCTTGCAAATACTTTAGATTTTCTTTTTGCCAAGGGGTCAACTCTTCCGTTGACGAGGGGGTTTGATCATCATGAGGTGTTTTGTCTTTACTAATGATAATCGCTCCTTTCTATCCCACACATTGTACTATTTGATTACCTCTTGCACAAGTCGAAATAATCGTTCTGAGGCATCGCTGATCCCTTGTTCTTTTGAGGCTTTTGCCATCTTACTACGAAGGGCTTCATCTTGCATGATACTGTCTACTGCTTCCACGAGGTTTTGACTGTTTAGTTCATGATCGGCAATCATTTTGACTGCTCCTGCATTGGCTAAACTTTGGGCGTTCTTCGTTTGGTGGTCATTGGTCACATAAGGACTAGGAATCAAAATCGCTGGAATCCCTAATGCAGTGAATTCTGCGATCGATGTGGCTCCTGCTCGTCCAATCAACAAATCACTATTTGCCATCACTTCTGCCATCTGATCAATGTAAGGGCGAATACTGATATTAGGAAAGGCATCTTTTGACATGCCGATTTTTTCTTCGATCTCTTTGTAATACCGTTCACCTGACGCATAGAGAAGCTGATACTCTTTTTGAGCAAACAGCGGCAACGCATCAATGATCGCTTGATTGATTTTCAGTGCTCCTTGACTCCCACCAAAAACCAAGACCGTCTTTTTCGCCGGATTTAAATCGTAGGAAGACAAAATCGCTGACTTTTGACTGTTGCGTACTTCTTGACCTCGAGGATTCCCCACCAGCACCGTTTTCTTCGCTGGAAAGTACTGGGACGCATCGTGAAAGGCAATGGCGATTTTATCCACATATTTGGTTAGAAATTTATTCGTGATTCCGGGAACACTATTTTGTTCATGAATAATTGTAGGTATTTTCAACTTCGCTGCAGCAAAGACCACCGCGCCAGAAACGTAGCCGCCGGTGCCGATCACCACATCCGGTTGAAACTCCTTGATGATTTTTTTGGCTGCGTAATAACTTTTCATGAAAAGTTGGATCGTTTTTACATTATCGAAGGACAACTTACGCTTAAAGCCTTGGATTTCTAATGTTTTAAAAGGAATACCTGTTGGAGGGACGATTTTATTTTCCAAGCCCCTTGTTGCACCAATGTATAAAAATTCGGCTGTCGGGTCAATCTCTTTTACATAATCGACGAAAGACAACGCTGGATAAATATGTCCGCCAGTACCGCCGCCAGTCACAAGTATTTTCATATCCGTCACTCATTTCTATTTAAGTTCTGCTACTGCCGCCATAAATTTGTCGCCGCGAACTTCAAAATTAGGGTATTGATCCCAACTTGCATTCGCAGGTGACAATAAAATCGTATCTCCAGCAGCACTTAAAGAAAAGGCTAATGGGACGGCTGTTTCAACATTGTCTGTCATTTCAATTGTTTTTACCCCTGCTGCTTGAGCAGCAGCGGCTAATTTTTCTTTTGTTTCACCAAACAACACGATGGCTTTTAGCCCTTTTAGTGCGGGAACTAAGTCATCAAAGCTGTTCCCCCGATCCAAACCACCTGCCAATAAAATCAGTTTCTCATTGTCAAAGCCGCCTAATGCCATTTCTGTGGCTAGAATGTTTGTTGCTTTGGAGTCATTGAAAAATTTCACCTGATTGATGGTGGTGACATACTGAGTCCGATGGGGCACGCCTGTAAAGGTTTGTAACGCTTGCTTAATGGCTTCGTTTGGCATATCGCAAAGTTTACCGACAGCAATCGCTGCTAATGCATTTTCAATATTATGATCTCCTGGCACGCCAAGTTCATCAGCTGCCATGATCACTTCTTCTTTATAATAGAGGATACCGTCAAGCATGTACGCGCCTGCTACTTTTTCCTTGGTGGAAAAAGGAATGATTTGCGCTTTTGATTTTGCCGACAATGCTTCTAGCTCTGGTTGGTTCCAGTTGATCACCAAATAATCATCTGCAGTCATTCGCTGTTGCAAACGCCATTTTGCTAGGACATACTCTGGACGACTGCCATGGTAATCGATATGGGCTTCATAAATATTGGTGATCACGGCGATTTTTGGTCGCAAAGTATCGATCCCCATCAATTGGAAGCTAGACAATTCCATGACTAATCGGTCTTCTGCTTTGGCTGTTTGAGCAACGGAACTTGCAGGAAACCCAATGTTCCCAGAAAGCAGTGCCTGCCCTTTTTGCATCCCGGCGTTTAAGACATTGGCGATCATGGTCGTTGTGGTGGTTTTTCCGTTCGTACCAGTAATGCCGATAATCGGAGCCTCAGAGATTTGATACGCTAGCTCCACTTCCGTGATTACAGAAATTTTTTTCTCTAAAGCTTTTTGAACAAGGGGCTGTGAATAAGGGATTCCTGGATTTTTCACAACTAACGAAAAGCCTTCATCCAATAATTCGATTGGGTGGCTGCCAGTGATCACTTTGACCCCTAACGCCAAAAGATCTTGTGCTTCGGGATTTTCAGCAAATGGCTTGCCGTCATTAACGGTCACAAGTGCGCCCAAATCATGTAACAATTTGGCCGCACTGAATCCACTACGCGCTAATCCTAGCACAAGAACTTTTTTATTTTGATATGTTTTAATTTTTTTCATTTTCTTCATCTCCTACCATACAAGGGCTATTGTGAGCAACGAGCAACCTAACGCAATACACCAAAAAACAGTGTCGATCTTCCACTCAGACCATCCGCTCATTTCAAAATGATGGTGGATGGGTGACATCTTGAAGATTCGTTTGCCCGTTAATTTGAATGAGGCAACTTGCAGCATCACGCTTGCTGTTTCACAAACATAGACCAGTCCGACAAGCAAGAGGGTCCATTCTTGGTGTAAAAGAATCGAAATTGCTGCCAGCAGACCGCCTAAAGCCAGTGAGCCGACATCCCCCATAAAAATTTTAGCCGGTTTGCGATTGTACGGAAAGAAGCCGATCAATCCGCCAATGATTGCTAGACAAACGATCAATACATCGATTTGATCTTGCCGCCAAGCAATCAGTGCGTAAGTTGAAAAAGAAATCGTGCCCAGTCCTGCGACCAGACCATCGATACCGTCGGTCAAGTTGACTGCATTTGAAAAACCGACCAGCCAAAAGATGACGAACACTCCGTAAAAGATCGACAGTGGCACATCGATCCCAAAGAAATTTAACACGTCTGCATTGCCTTCCGCTCGAAAAACAAAGTAAAAGACGAGTCCGCCTAAAATTTGTCCAATCAATTTTTGCAGCGAGTTTAAGCCCATATTTCTTTTGCGGAAAATCTTGATGAAATCGTCAAGAAATCCTAATGCACCATAAACCAAGGTAATGAACAAAAGAATGAACAATGAAGCAGTCAGTTGATTTTGCCATGCCCCTACCCAAATTGCAGTGATCATTGCAGAAATCAAAAATACAAACCCACCCATCGTTGGTGTACCAGCCTTTACGTTATGCCATTTAGGGCCGTCACCACGTATTTCCTGTCCGTATTTCTTCATTTGAAAATAGCCGATAAACAAAGGCATTGCGGCTGTTACGATCGCAAAGCCACTTGCCAAAGGTAATATCATCTCTGTCCATTCCATATCGTTCTCTCCTATTATTCTATTCGTTTTCGCTTAGTGTAAACTTGATCGATTGACCCGATAACTCAGTATAAGGCTCCACGCTCTGTTTGGTACAATAGCCGTCCCCTTCAAAACTGACGTCCACATTCAACAGACTGCCAAATTTGATCAAATCTGCTTTGGACCAGGAAGTCGTATCAGGCATGTAATACTTGTCGCTATCCGTAATCAGCAGTACTCGTCCGCCAGGCATGATCGAAGTGCCGCTGTCAACGGACTGTGCGATGACCTTCTCGCCATCACCGATGACAACAGGGGTCAACCCAGCTTTTTGAACGTCAGTTGCCGCTGATTCTGTATCAAGATTACGATAATCCCCTACAGTCGTTTCACTACCTGAGGTTGTACTATCTTCTAATGCAGAATTTTTCAGATCCATGACTCGTTTCATCAATGGATTGGCAATTTCACCCAACACGGTGCTTTCGTGCTTCTCTGGCAATTTGATCGTCAAATACAAAATATATTCAGGTTCTTCTGAAGGAAACATCAAAACAACAGAATACAGATAATTGGTACCACCAGACAAATACTTACCGGTCGTTGGATCGGCTACTTGGGCTGTCCCCGTTTTCGCGGAAATATTGTAGCCCGGTAGTTCATAGACACCATAAGCACTTCCGTAATTTTCACTTTCGACAACATCACGCATATATTCCCGTACTTTTGTTGCCGCTTCTGCTGTGATGGGATGGCCAACTTCTTCTGGTTGTGTGACCGTTTCTTCTCCTGTATTGCCATCAACGATTTTACTAATAAATTGTGGTTTCAACATCGTTCCGTTATTTGCCACCGACGTAAAGGCCTGCATCATTTGGAAATTCGTCACACCAATCGCTTGACCAAATGACGTCATCGCTTGGCTGACAGGGTTATCCTCTGGTGTGATCCCAGTATTTTCGTTAGGCAATCCTGAATAGGTACTGCGACCAAAACCAAATTCTTTTAAGTATTGCTGCCAACGATCTGCCATTCGCTGTTCCAAGGTCACCATTCCAATATTACTCGACCATGAAAGTGCTTGGCGCATCGTCAGTGTTCCTTTTTGACCGAAGTCCCAGTCGTTGATGGTTGCATCATAAAGTTTCATTCCATCAGGGCTTGGGGTAAAAGTTTCGTTTTCATTAAAGATCCCTTGATCGATCGCTGCTGCCGTCGTCAAGATCTTCATGGTTGATCCTGGCTCGTAGTTGTCCTCAACTAATAGGTTTTGCCAATCATTGATGGAATCCAAATTTTCTGGATTATAGGTTGGTCGTTGCGCCATCGCCACGATTTCACCCGTTTTTGCATCCATTAAGTTCGCTGTTAAGTTTTCTGGTTTGTTTTCTTTAAAGACACTGTCCATCAGCGTTTCCAAGTAGCTTTGGATCCGACTATCGATGGTCGTATAGACGTCTTTCCCATCCACCGCTGCAACAGTTTCGGCTACGGTTCCTGGCAACGGATTTTGATTGTTGTCTTTTTGATAAACGATCTCGCCATCGGTCCCTGAAAGCACGTCATTGTAGGCAGCTTCTAGCCCGGTTTTCCCAACTAGACCAGTATCGTCATCATTGGCAACAGCATACCCGATAAAGTGAGAAGAAAAGACACCATTCGGATAAAGACGAGCTGGATGACTGTCAAAATGAAAGCCAGCAATCCCTTCTTTTTCCATTGCATCTTCAATCGCATTCTTTTTTTCTAATGTAATATTGTTCCCTTTGCTTCCAAAAGAAACACGCCATAATTGTTGCTCAAGCCCTTCTTCTAATGTATTGACTGCTGTTTCTTGGTCGATGGACAATACATCCGACAAGATTTTGCCCAATTTATTGAAGTTTGCTTTTTCTGCAAAAAGATTCTTTTTGCCATCTTTGTAATTTTGGTTCAAAACAGCGTAAATTGAATAGGAAGTCACATCTTCAGCAATTGGAATCCCATTGCGGTCATAGATCGTTCCACGTTTCGCTTTGATGACTTCACTGCCTTCATAAAGATTTTTCGTTTTTTCAGCTAAGGAAGTCCCAGCGACATCTCCGACAATGACGATGTAGCTCAAACGCGTGACAAACAAAAAGAACAATCCAATACTCGTAGCAAAGAGAATAATACCTACTTTTTTGCGATTGTTCGTTGTAGTTTGATTGTTCTTTTTTAAGTATTGCTTGAATTTATCTGTTAACTTCATTTAGTCCACTTTCCTTAAATTGCCGTCATCGATCGACAATCCATTATCCTCAGCAATCTTTTGGATGCGCTCGGTTTTAGAAAGTTCATTTTTCTCTTGTTCCAACTGTTCTGCTTGTGTTGTTTTTTCATTGATATCCGATTGGATCAAAGAAATATCGTGTTCGACTTGACTGATATTGGTTCGAATATTGATGGTCAAGATCGCCAACGTCAATACAGAGATGATCACAAAGGCAGCGATCAGTTTTTCCAGAGTAGAAATGCTTTTTAACCGACGAGCCGGAGATGCTGGTACGCGGATGACCTCAGGACGCTGGGGATCAGTAGGCAGTTTTTCAGTTGTCGGTTCAGAGTGTTCCATAGGTTGTGATTCAAGTGGTTCTCTGAATTCATAGTCATGAACTTTTAGTTCTGCCATAGTTGTTACCCTTCGCTTTCCTTGATTTTTTCCGCGATTCGCAGTTTCGCACTGCGAGAACGATTATTTTCAGCTACTTCTTCCTCAGTTGGAAGTAGTGGTTTTCTTGTTATAAGTTTAAGTGTTGGTTGGAATTCTTCTGGTATCATCGGCAAACCTGGCGGCATATCCTTCGGTGTGCTGTATTCCTTGAACATCGATTTCACGATGCGATCTTCTAAAGAGTGAAACGTGATGACACTCACACGTCCGTTGACTGCTAAAAGATGAATCGCTTGTTCAAGTGATTCTTCAATCACACCTAGCTCATCATTGACTGCAATGCGAATGGCTTGGAAAACCCGTTTTGCAGGGTGTCCGCCTTTTCTTCTTGCTGGCGCAGGAATGGCTGTTTTGATGATATCGACCAACTCACCCGTTGTTTCGATTGGATGATCTTGTCGCACCCGCTCGATTTCACGAGCGATTTGTTTCGAGAATTTTTCTTCTCCATAACGGAAGAAGATTTTGACTAATTGGTGGTAGTCGAATTGATTGACTACTTCATAGGCAGTCAATGTTGCAGTTTGATCCATCCGCATATCCAGCGGTGCATCTTGGTGGTAGCTAAAGCCGCGTTCGGCTTCATCTAATTGGGGTGAGGAAACACCTAAATCGTACAAAATCCCATCGACTCGGCTCACACCGTGTTGATGCAATGCTTCCTTTAAATAGCGGAAATTACTTTTAATGAACGTAACCATTCCTTTAGCAACATATGGTGCTAAACGTTCTTTCGCATGATCGATAGCAGTTTGGTCTTGATCAAAAGCAAAGAGATGTCCCTCTTCAGACAGTTGCGACAATAAATATTCACTATGACCGGCTCCACCTAATGTACAATCGACATAGACGCCTTCTGGACGAATCTTTAACCCATCAACGGTCTCCTGTAGCATAACGGTGTAGTGTTGAAAATCTGCCATGTGTTTTTTCCTCTTCCTATCAAGCCTATAAGCCAAAATCAATCATTGTTTCAGCAATTTCATCAAAGTTTTCTTCTGCTTCTTCAGAGAATGCTTGCCAACGCGTTTCATCCCAAATCTCGATTCGGTTTGAAACGCCGATGATCACACAGCTTTTGGTAAGGTCTGCATGATTTCTCAATGTAACAGGGATATTGATTCGTCCTTGTTTATCGATTTCGCACTCTGTTGCAGCAGAATAAAAGAAGCGGACAAATGTCCGAGCGTCCTTTTTCGCTAAAGGCATTTCGTTTAGTTTTTCTTCAAGTTTTTCCCATTCAGATAAGGGGTAGCCAAATAAACAGCCATCTAATCCACGTGTCACAACAAATTTTTCTCCGAGTTTTTCTCGTAGTTTTGAAGGGACGATTAGTCGGCCTTTTGCATCTATCGAATGTTGAAATTCACCCATAAACATCGATAAATAACCCCCGATCTCCACCTGATATTCACAGTCTACCACAATCCCCCACTTTCTACCACAAATTATATGAAATTTGAAAGGGAAGTTGTTTGACTTTTCTTTACCAAATGAGGAAAAAGAGGAAAACCGACTACTTAAAGTTTTTAAAAAAACTTTAAGTGAAAAAATGGGCGTTTATCAAGAGTCAAAACACTATAAGTAACTAACAATATTTAGAATGATCAAAACGACATGAAAAATGATCGTAAATAGAAAAATACTACGCCAATACATCTTTAAATAGCGACCATATTGGATCTCCTCATAGTAATATGCCTGAAAAACTGCCAGCAGAATCCCTAATAAAAAAATGGAGATCAAATAGTACAATGTGATCGCTTGATCAAAAGTATACTTTGATAATTGATGAATCCCGACCATCAAAAACGGTACTGCTAAATCCGGTGCCTTCACGTGGTAACGATCATTCAAGGACAGCGCGGAAACAATAAACCGACAGGCGAAATAGACGAGCACAGGGAAGATATACCAAAACAAAACGATTGGATTAAATCCAGACATACAGCAAAATCCTTTCTAACAACTAGTGTCACTATACTTTATTTTCTTTACATCCGTGTTTCAGTTCTTTTAAAAATCTGAGCTGGAATAAGACAGTCATGAAATTTTTTAAGGAGCCTCTTTGTTCACCAGCTGACTTTTGAAAGTCTTGAAGAATGCATTTCTTTACCTATTAAAACAGAAGGGCGTATCTTCAACAAGTCTATCTTGCCATTCTAATGATTTTTTTTGTCCTGAAACTGAAAATTTCTTAATTTCTCCTTGGTTCAACTTGAGTTCTTGTGTATTTGAGGGTAAACTGTCACTAGAATAACTCTAAAAGGTGGATTAGAATGAACGAGAAAAAACCAAAAAGTACCTTTGCAAAAATCACGCAAGTCGTGATCTGGACCATGCTTATTCTCACTGTTGGCTCGATTTTCTTAGCAGCATACACAAGTATTATGGGTTAATCCTATTAAAAAAGTGCCCTTTTCCAAAATGATGGCTTCCATCTTTTGGAAAAGGGCACTTTTTTTACAGCAAGGGTGACACAAGGCGTGCCAGACCTTCTTTGATTTTGATCGTCAGCTTTCTTTGCTGATACGCTTCGATCGTTAAGTGCTTGGAATCGATCGAATCCGCCAGAAACGCTTCTTTCGTTTGCGTCGCGAGTTGTGCATCGTAGATGATCGTATTGACCTCAAAGTCTAAACGAAACGAACGAACATCGATATTTGCCGAACCAATCGAAACGAGCCCACTGTCAATGATCATCGTTTTTGCATGCATAAACCCTTTCTCATAAGTTTCGATGACTGCCCCAAAATGCAGCAGCTCAGCCGCAAAGGAATAGGTCGCCCAATATACCAAGGGATGATCCGGTTTGTTAGGGATTTGTATATGGACTTTCACCCCAGAAAGCAGTGCCAACTTCAAGGCATTGTGAATGGCTTCATCCGGAATATAATAAGGTGTTTGGATTAAGATTTCCTTTTTGGCTAAGTTGATCATTTTCAGATAGGTCATTTTGATTTCTTCATGTTCCGTATCAGGACCACTCGTGATGACTTGGGCTGCAACTGTCCCGACTTGTTTGATTTCAGGAAACAAGGAAGGATCATATTTGATCTCCAACGCATGTTGTGAATTCCAATCCATCAAAAACCGATTTTGCAGCGAATAGACAGCTGAACCGGCAATTCGCAAGTGATTGTCTCGCCAATAACCGAATTTTTCCACTTGCCCTAGATATTCATCTCCCACATTAAAACCGCCTGTATAGCCAATTTCTCCATCGATCACCACGATTTTCCGATGATTTCGATAATTGATTCGCGGATTGACATAAGGAACGAATAAAGGAAAGAAGAAGGCAATTTGACCGCCATGCAGACGCAACTCATCAAAAAACTTTAATGATACTTGGGTGCTGCCCCAAGCATCTAATAAGACTCTTACTTTTACGCCTCGCTTCGCCGCGCGCACTAGTGCCTCTTTGACTTCATTTCCCAATGTATCACTGCGATAAATGTAATATTCCATATGAATGTGATTTTTTGCCTGCTCGATATCCGCGATCAAGGCATCAAATTTCTGCCGTCCGTCGGTATAAAGCGTCATACTATTCGCTGTCGTATACAGGGATTGCCCAAAGACTGTCAACAGGTAGACCAGCTGCTGCACTTCTACCTGCGCGGTCGGCGGATGCGGAAACAGCTGACGAGCGAGCGCTTGTTTTTGTTCTTCTAATTCAACATTCAGCCCCACCTTTGCCTGTGAGCGCATATCAAAGATCTTTTCCTTAGAGATCCCTCTACCAAAGAAAAAGTAAAGCACAAAGCCAACGATTGGAATGAACATCAAGACCAAAAGCCAGGCCCACGTTTGAGCAGTCTGCCGCCTTTCTCTGAAAATGATAATGATTGATAACAAAATATTGACTATAAATAAAATAGTTACCAAATTATCCATTACAACCATTTCTCCACCTCTTCCCCGATTTCCCGCTACTAAAGCATATCAAAAAATAGTACCTAAAGTAAAGAAACACTGTGATGAAACAAAAAAAGCCGATCTTGACGATCGACTTTAAGAAAACAGGTTCTACAATATTTAGTGTTGGTGGAAAATCTACGGATTTTCTATTGACACTTTTTTTGTAAAAAAAGATAGAAAAAGAGATAGCCTAACTGGTAGAATTTAGTCGTCTAAAACAAAACCAAACCAAGAAAGGATATCTCCATGGATCATTGTACTAGAAAATTGTTAGGTTTAACAGATGAAAATTTATTCTTCGAAGAAGAATGGTTAGAGACAGTAGAAGAAGAGGGGTTTCGCATCAATCTTATCCATGCCAAACTTAGCTATATACCAAGCCATTGCCGTAAATGTGGCATCAAAAATGAAGGACAAATCATCAAGAATGGCTCACACAAAACAAAAGTTCAACTTTTGCCTTATCGAGACACCAAAACAGAATTACGCTTGGTACGTACGCGCTTTTACTGTAAAGAATGTCAGTCGACATTCAATGCTCAGACAAACTTGGTGGATGAAAACTGCTATCTTTCAAAAGAATTAAAGGTTCAAATCGCCTTGGAGCTGGCCAAGAATACAACAAGAAAAGAAATTGCCGATCGCTATTTTGTCTCTGACGTAACCGTTCTGCGTGTCCTACACACCTGTTTAAAAACGTATCATCCTCGTTTTGATACGTTACCTTCGGTCCTTTGTTTTGATGAGTTCAAATCAATGAAGTCCTGCAGCGGAAAAATGAGTTTTGTCTTTATGAATGGGCAGACCCAACAATTGATCGGCGTATTGGAGAATCGTCGCCTTGCATTCTTAAAACCATATTTCCTTAAATTCACCCGAAAAGCACGAGCGAACGTGAAATACGTCGTGATGGATATGAATGCCCCTTATTTTGAACTTGTAAAGGCGGTCTTCCCAAACGCAAAAATCGTGACCGATCGCTTTCACATTGTCCAACAAATCACTCGTGCGTTAAACCAGTTGCGAATTAAAACAATGAACAGCTTTCAAAAAACGGAACCGACAAAGTATCGACGATTGAAGCGATTCTGGAAATTGCTCCTTAAGCATGCTTATGATCTGGATAGTTCCAATTATCAATATGATCGATCCTTTCGTAGACCAATGACGCAAAAAGCGATCGTCGATGAACTTTTGAGTTATGACGAACAATTAACAAGGGCTTACGAGACTTGTCAGCTCCTCCTCTATCACTTTAAACACAAGGACAGCCAAAGCTTTTTCGATACGATCAACAGCTTAGATCAACGCCGCCCACAATGGTTTTGTAAGAAGCTGACGTTTTTAAATAAATACAAATTAGGGATTCAATATGCTTTAAAAACCAGGTATAGTAATGGGGCATTAGAAGGAAGAAACAACAAGATAAAAGTGATAAAACGAGTAGCCTACGGCTATCGAAATTTCCACAACTTTCGAGCAAGAATTTATCTCATTCAAGGCTTAATCTTCCAAGTAAAACAAAAACCAGTTAAGCAATCTGCCTAACTGGTTATGACTAAATTTTCAGTTGTATCTTTCTCTACCAACACTAAATGTCGAAGAGCCAGAAAACATCGGTTTAGAATTTTAAGAAACGGCGCATTGATAAGACAGAACCAAGTGAACCGATCACGATCCCAATCATTGCCATCACACCGCAAACTTGTAATAGAAACATATTTGGTGCAATTAAACTGTAATTTGAACGCAGTAAGGATGGATTGACCATTGCATAAACTTGGTGGTAGCCGAAGTACATTAATGCAATCGGAACGATCGAACCTAAGAGTCCGATCCAGCCGCCTTCAAGGAAGAATGGCCAACGAATGTAGCCGTTTTTCGCCCCCACCAGACGCATGATCTGAATTTCTCTTTGACGAGACAAAATCGTGATCCGAATCGTATTAGAGATCAGGAACATTGCCACAAAAATCAATAAGACAGCAGCAGCTAAGCCCCAAGTCCGCACAGCAGCAGACAATTCAAAGATTCGGTCAGAAGAATCTCCGCCGTAATCGGCTTTGAAAACATTTGGCAATTCGCCAGCTTGCTCAGCGATCTCTGTCGTATACTCTGGATCTGTTGCACTGACGACAAACACGTTATACAGCGGATTGCTGTCGCCTTCGAACAAGTTCCATGAATCCCCCATTGCATCTTGGATCTTCTGCAATTCTTCGTCTCGGCTAGAAAATTTCACTTCTGAAACGTTCGGCAGATCATTTAAGGACTGTTCCAAAGCATCCATGTCTTCTTGTTCCGTACCAATATCAACGAAAACCGAAACGTCCACATTCTCGCGAATGTCTTCGGCTAGTTTTGTTGCATTTAAGATTACACCTAGAAAAATACCGACTAATGTCAGTGTGATCGTTACCGCACTCAATGACGCAATAGTCATCCAGCCGTTACGCTTTAAACTTTTGATACTCTCCAGGAGATGACGGAAAAATGTTCTAATCATCGTAACCATATTCTCCTTCCGCTTGGTCGCGAATAATGCGGCCATTTTCAATCGCGATCACGCGATGACGAATCGTATTTACGATCGTACTATTATGGGTCGCCATAACGACCGTTGTTCCTTGGGCATTGATCCGATCAAGCAGCTTCATGATTTCCCATGAGTTTTCAGGATCTAGATTCCCCGTTGGTTCATCCGCAATCAATACTTTCGGCGTATTTACGATCGCACGAGCGATCGACACCCGCTGTTGTTCCCCACCGGAAAGCTCACTTGGAAATACCCGCACCTTATGTTTCAGGCCGACCAAGTCTAACACTTCCATCACCCGTTTTTTGATATCACGAGGTTTGCGGCCGATAACTTGCATTGCATAAGCAACATTTTCAAAGACCGTTTTCCGTGGTAAAAGTTTATAATCCTGAAAGACCACGCCGATTTCCCGACGCATCAATGGGATCTCGCGGTTTTTCATGCCGACCAAATCATATCCTGCGACATTCAAAACGCCTTTAGTTGCTTTTTCTTCCCGATACATCAATTTGATAAAGGTTGATTTACCGGCACCCGATGGGCCCACGACATAAACAAACTCTCCTTGATCAATTGAAATCGAAAGGTTACGGATAGCAGTCGTACCATTAGAGTACTTTTTCATTATATCTTTCATTTCTATCATACAGCTATCTCTCCATCTCAAATTTTCATTCTGGCTTATTATAGCATGAATATATTTCACCTTGCTTGCAACAGATTACAATTATGTTTCAATCTGTTTAAGTCACACAAGGTTATTTTTGATTCAGTTTCAGCTTCAAATACGCGTCGATAAAGCCATCCAAATCGCCATCCATGACTGCCTGTACATTCCCAGTTTCGAAATTCGTTCGGTGATCTTTGACCATCGAATAGGGATGGAAGACATAAGAACGGATTTGCGAGCCCCAACCAATTTCTAACTGCTCGCCTCGCAAAGCTGCTGCCTCTTGCTCTTTCTTTTCCACTTCTAATTGATACAGCTTGGCTTTCAAAATCCCCATCGCTTGCTCACGGTTTTTCAATTGTGAGCGCTGGGCTTGGCTAGCAACGACCGTTCCTGTCGGAATATGGGTGATCCGCACAGCAGATTCGGTTTTGTTGATGTGCTGTCCACCCGCACCACTTGCGCGGTACGTATCGATTTTCAAATCATCTGAGTTGATTTCCACATCGATCGCCCCATCTAATTCTGGCATCACATCCACCGAGCAAAATGACGTGTGCCGTCTCTTGGCTGAATCAAAAGGTGAGATCCGAACTAAACGATGAACGCCTTTTTCCGATTTCAAATACCCATAGGCGTTGTGGCCTTTTACAAGTAAAGTGACACTTTTGATCCCCGCTTCATCACCAGCTTGATAGTCGAGGGTCTCTACTTGATACCCGTGTTGTTCGCAAAAACGAGTATACATCCGTAACAGCATGCTGCCCCAGTCTTGTGATTCGGTACCGCCTGCACCAGGATGAAGCTCGATGATGGCGTTATTTCGATCATAGGGTTCATCTAACAGCATCGACAATTCATAAGACGCCATTTTCTCGTTTAGCTTCGTGATCCGTGCTTCAAGTTCTGCTTCCATTTCTGGGTCTGCTTCTTCTTGAATCATTTCCAACATCACTTCCAGCTCTTCCAATTCTTCTGCTAACTGATTGAACTGATCGTAGGTCTCTTTGTTGGTATTGTTTGCGTTAATGACTTGTTGAGCTTTTTCTGAGTCATCCCAAAAGGTGGGATCTGCCATTTGGTGTTCCGCTTCCGCAATGTCCTCTTCTAACTGATCTAAGTCAAAGAGACCCCCTAAAACTGATTATTTTTTCATTCATCTGGGTCAATTGATTCCGAATATCTGCGATTTCCATTAAAATTCCTTCTTTCTTTTTTTCTTACAAACGAAAGTAGACTGGACAAAAACGTCTGCCAGCCTACTCTCAACTTTTTCAAAACGTGTTACATATTTTTCCCGTGGCAATTCTTGAATTTTTTCCCGCTGCCGCATGGACAAGGATCGTTACGACCAACGTTTTTGAAACTTGGTGCTTGGGCAGCAGGTGCTTCTTCTACCCCTTGTGCTTCCCCTTGAGCAACTTGTTCCCGTTGAATGTTTTGACGAATCTCTGCCTTCATAAAGAGACGAGTTACTTCATATTCGATCGCTCCAACCATGTTCTCAAACATATTGAATCCTTCTGTTTGGTACTCAACTAATGGATTGTTTTGTCCATAAGCCCGTAACCCAACCGATTGACGCAGCTGATCCATAGCATCGATGTGGTCGGTCCACTTCGTATCGACAACTCGTAAGATGACGACTTTTTCAAATTCCAGTAATTGTTCTGGACTATTAAGTTGTGCTTTCTTTTGTTCAAAGACTTCTTCTGCCCGTTGGTTTAGGTAGTCTTTGATCTCTTGAGCTGATTTGCCCTTGATGTCCTCGATACTGATAGTATCTTCATGAACAAGTGCATTCGCCGCAAAATCAACGATTCCTTCGTAGTTCCAATTGCTTTCTTCTAATTGCGTATGACTGTCGACGACTCGGCTGATGGAACGTTTCACCATATTCATTAATTGTGGTGAAAGATCCGTTTCTTCCATGATCACTTCTTGACGTTGTCCGTAAATAACTTCCCGCTGTTCTCGCATCACGTCATCGTATTGCAAGACGTTTTTCCGAGTATCGTAGTTATTGCCTTCCACTCGTCGTTGGGCAGATTCTACTTGTTTTGAAAGCATCTTGCTTTGGATCACGGCGTCGCCTTCATCGATCTTCATCCGATCCAAGAACACTTTGATTCGTTCAGAACCAAAACGCTTCATTAAATCATCTTCTAACGACAAGTAAAATTGCGACATCCCTGGATCTCCTTGACGTCCCGCACGTCCCCGCAACTGATTATCGATCCGTCGTGATTCATGACGCTCAGTACCGATAACTGCCAAGCCGCCTAGTTCTGCAACACCAAGACCTAACTTGATATCCGTTCCCCGACCAGCCATATTGGTCGCGATCGTTACAGCACCTTTTTGTCCCGCATTCAAAATGATTTCTGCTTCTTTAAAGTGATTCTTGGCATTCAATACTTCATGAGGAACTTTCTCACGATCAAGCATCGATGACAGTAATTCAGAAGTCTCAACAGCGACCGTCCCTACAAGCACGGGTTGTCCTTTGCGGTGACGCTCTTTGATGTCTTGAACGACTGCTTGGAATTTGCTCGTAAGCGTTGGATAAAGCAAGTCCGCACGATCATCCCGTAAGATTGGTTTGTTTGTAGGAATCTGAATGACTTGCATGTTATAGATTTCTCGAAACTCTTCTTCTTCCGTTTTCGCTGTACCAGTCATCCCAGACAGTTTTTTGTACATCCGGAAGTAGTTCTGGAATGTGATCGTCGCCATCGTTTTGGTTTCATCTTCGATTTCGACACTTTCTTTCGCTTCGATCGCTTGATGGAGCCCATCAGAATATCGGCGACCATCCATGATCCGACCTGTAAATTGGTCAACGATCATTACTTTTCCATCTTGCACGACATAATCGATATCGCGAATCATAATGTAATTCGCTCGTAGTGCTTGATCCAAGTGATGGGTCAATGCCGTGTTTTCAATATCATACAAGTTTTCTAAGCCGAAGGTCTCTTCCGCTTTTTCGATCCCACGTTCTGTCAAACCGATCGTTTTTGATTGGATATCGATTTTGTAGTCTTCTTCTTCCGTCAAGCGTTTGACAAAATTGTCGACACGATTGTATAGCGCAGTTGATTTTTCTGCTTGTCCTGAAATGATCAACGGTGTTCTCGCTTCATCGATCAAGATCGAATCGACCTCATCGACGATGGCATAGTTTAATGGACGCTGTACCATTTGATGACGGTAAACCACCATGTTGTCCCGCAAATAGTCAAACCCTAATTCATTGTTTGTACTATAAGTGATGTCACAAGCATATGCCGCACGCTTTTCTTCTGCTGATTTTGAGTTGATGTTCAAGCCGACCGTCAACCCTAAAAAGTTGTACAGCTCCCCCATCTCAGTCGAGTCACGAGTTGCCAAGTATTCATTGACAGTTACGACGTGGACACCTTGACCGCTCAAAGCATTCAAATAAACAGGTAATGTCGCCGTCAAGGTTTTCCCTTCACCCGTACGCATCTCTGGGATATTCCCATCATGCAAGACGATCCCACCCATTAATTGGACGTGGTAAGGATAAAGGCCCAAAACGCGTTTTGCAGCTTCACGTACTACTGCAAAGGCTTCAGGTAATAATTTATCCAAAGTCTCTCCCTCTTGGAAACGACGACGAAATTCATCGGTTTTCCCGCGTAATTGTTCATCAGATAAAGCGGCCATTTCATCCGCATGTGATTCAACTTGATTCGCAATATGGTCAAGACGTTTTAATTCTTTTTTGTCGTTTTCGATTAATTTTCTAAAAAAATTGGCCATACCTTAATAATTCTCCTTTTACTTCTGCATTATCCTAGCTGGAAACTCTCCTAACTATTTTAGCACTAGTTCACCATAAATGAAATATTTTTCGATAGAACTATCGCATCAATCTTGCGTGATAAACGGATTCTTAACCTTTTTTCACAGATTTTAAAGAAACGCAGGAAAAAAAACACGCAACAAGCCATTGATCGGCGCTGAAAGTCCAGTACACGCCCAAACGTCTTGTTGCGAAGGTTTGCAAATTATGCCGTTTTAAAACGGGTTTTTAAGAAAGCTAAGAAGAGCATCAGTAGCATGCCTAAAGACTGAATCCCGATCATCAAGACGATATCAGCGCCAATAAATCCTGCCAACATCGCAACGAGAGAGCCTGCCCCCAGTGCATTTAAAATCACGTTCGTACTTTCTTTGAAGCTGCCGATTGTCGATAGTCGTGATTTTTTCGTCAACCAGAGGAAAAACGCTGCGCCTATGACTAGAATACTATTCATTGCCACCAATAAAAATGCCACTGTGATCGTCTGACTGAAGAAAATCGCTGTCTCGTTGTTGCGATAGAAGCCGTCTTCGATTGCTTTTTGAAACGAAGCCGCATCATCTACTTGATCAGGTGCCATTTCCGCCGTGTAACGCATTTCATAGTGATAGGTTTGTCCATCGATTTCTTCTTTGATGGTCCAGTCTGTTTCCCGAAAATTGATGGCGTATTTCGCTTTTTCAAGAGCCGCTTCTGAAAGCGCAACGCCTATGATCCCCGCTTCTGTTTGGGAAAAGACTTGTGACTCATCCGCTAAAAGTTTGCCATCTTCCAGCTGCAACTCATTGTATTTTGCTGCCGTTTCTGCCGTCACGAGTGTTTTTGCATGGGGAAAAAATGCCGCAAAGGCTTGATCCGTTTGCTTGCTGATCATTAAGGTCAACGGGATCATCAGCAAGGACATCAAGAAAACATAGACGAACACTTGCTGCCAGCGATTTAATTTTTTACGCCATGCATAGACTTTTGTTGGAGAAAAAATGGCCCCAAAGTACGTTAAGGGAAATCGTTGTTCAGACATCCTATCATTCCTATCCTTTTGTTCCGCCAGAGGTCAAACCTGAAACAAAGTATTTTTGTAAGAAGAAAAACAGTGCAGCGATCGGTACGGCGATCAAAATCGCCCCTGCCGCAAAGAGTGCGACCCGTTGGTTACGGGGATCATTGATAAAGGTTTGCAGCCCGACTGCGACGGTCAAACGCTCTTGTGAGCGAAGCAAGAATCGCGCCAGCAAGAATTCGCCGAATGGTCCCATAAAGGCCCACAATGCTTGGACGGCAACCATTGGTTTTACGAGGGGCAAAACGATTTGCCAAAAGATACGAAAATGCCCTGCACCATCAAGTTTTGCTGATTCATCCAAGTCGATGGGTACCGTATCAAAGTACCCCTTCATCAGCCAAGTATTCATCGGAATCCCACCACCGATATAAATCAGTGTCAAGAACCAGAAGCTATCTAGACCGTTTGCTAATAAGCCCATGACATAAAAAGCGGTCAACGCCGACATTGTCGGTACCATTTGAACGATCAAGAACACCATCAGACTACTTTTACGACCAGCAAAACGGTAACGACTGTAAGTATACCCTGCTAACGTTACGATCATTACTTGAATGATCATCGTCGAAACGGCCACGATCAAGGTGTTTTTATACCATGTCAAATACGGGGTTTCATTGAATAAACGTCGAAAGTTGTTCAATGTCCAATCCGCATCAAAATCTAAGCGAAAAGCGATCATGTTCCCTGCCTTGAAGGCTGAGGTTGCGGTAATCAACAAGGGATAGATGATAATGATCGATAACGCGATCATAAACAAGTAGGTAAATAATTTGCTGAAAGAAAACTTCTTCTTTTTCATCCTCAATCCTCCATATTAAATGCATTCGTCTTTTTAAACACCAGTAATGAAATGGAGATCACCACAAAGGAAATGATCAAGGTCAATGCAGAAGCAATCGAATATTGTGGTGAGCCGCCGGTCGTCAGTTTGTAGATCCATGAAATCAAAATATCTGTCGATCCAGCATTTCCGCCTAAACTTCCTGGTCCACCTTCGTTAAATAGATAGATCATCGAGAAGTTATTAAAGTTCCCTGTATATTGCGTAACGAAGGTTGGGGCTGCTACCAAAAAGATTGCCGGCAGCGTAATGTTTCGAAAACGCTGCAACGCATTGGCTCCATCCATTTTTGCTGCTTCATACAAATCTTCGGAAATGGATTGTAAAATCCCCGAAACCATTACATAGATGTAAGGAAACCCTAACCAACCCTGAATCAAAATAATCGCCGTTTTCGTCCAAAACGGATCGGTCTTCCAAGCAATGTTCCCAATATCCACAAAGGGCAGATTGTTCAATAGCGGGATCACCTGCGTATTGATCGCTCCTGCGGTATCATTAAACATATTTGAAAAACTCATGATTGTGATAAACGCTGGCACCGCCCAAGGAAGCAAGAAAATCACCCCAAAGACGCGACGAAACTTCACGAATTTTTGGTTGGCAACAACTGCTGTCAGTATGCCGAGTGTAATTTGCAAGGTGGTTGCTAAAACGGTCCAAATCACCGTCCAACTGAATACTTTTACAAAGGTGTCGCGGTAAGAACTTAAGGTGAAGATATTCGTGAAATTCGAAAAACCGATCCAGTCGATTAAGTTTGCTGGCGGAATGTGTCGAAAATCATAGTTGGTAAATGCCATAAAGAGCGTCACCATTACTGGAAAAATAATTGCTACGATCATTACCAAGTAGGCAGGGATCGTCAGTAAGTACGCGAACCCATCTTCGTATAATTTTTTGAAAAATTCTTTTCTCGTAACAGCTACCGGGAAGCCTTTTTCAATGCTTTGCCGAACCTGATAAGCATCTTTGATATTTAAAACCCAAAAGATAATGAAAATAACGGTAACGATGACCTGCAGTGTTCCTTCAATCAACAAGAACAAAGAGTTGTCTTCCATCGGTACTGATCCGAGTGTGACAAAGTTATAAAGTGCTTGTCCACCAAACAAAAGCATTTCGACCAGAAAAATCAGAAAGGCTGCAAAAAAGAGACCCGCTTTGAATTTCTGACCATTTTTGAATTGTCCCCCACCAGGGATGATTGAAAGAAGCGCTGTCTGCATGGCTTGTGAATTCGTCCTCATATGTATCCTCCTTAAAATCGAAAGTCTGCCAAGCGGCCGACGATCGATAGAAAACAATCTCGTCAAGCAATTTCTTGCGTGCTACGTTGCAAGGAATCCTTTTGACAAACATCCTCTATAGAATCGTCGACATGAATGACAGACCGTAATCGGCTAATTATTAGTATTTCTGCTCAATCGCTTCTTCGATTGTTTTGGCAGCATTATCCGCTGCTTCTTGAGGAGTCATATTGCCTGAACCTGCATCAAACAGCATGTTTTCAGCCCCTACCCAAACCTCAGACATTTCAGGGATATTTGGCATTGGTTGTGAAACACTGTATTGCTCAATCACTGCTTTTGCTACTGGATCATCAGAAGCAGCGACTGTTTCTTGAGCCATAATGTTCGCTGGAATATCATGACGCATTTCATACAATTTCTCTTGATTGGCTTCGTTGGTCAAATACTCGACAAATTGTTGAGAAACGTCTTTGTTTTGTGAGTAGTTAGATACCACCCACGCTTTTCCGCCGCCAAATGTTTCATAGTCGTTGCCGTTGTTTAGCGTTGGGATTTTCGATACTCCATAGTTGATGCCTGCTTCTTCAAAGCCGTTCACGCCCCATGGTCCATAAATGATAGCTGCTGTTTTGCCTTGATTGAAGTAATCCAACATCAAGTTTTCGTTGGCTGATACATCAAGCATTCCTTGCGGCCAGACATTTTGGAACCAATTAGTTGCATACGTGATTGCTTCAACAGAACCTTCATTGTTCAGCCCTAGATCAGATGGATCTGTTCCTTCATCACCAAAGACATACCCGCCATGCCCCGCTAATAGACCATACGTATAATAAAAGTCCGTCCAACGAGCTAAGAAACCAACATTGTCATCGCCTTCTGCAAAACGATCATCTTTTGCTAGTTCTTCTAAATCAGAAAAAGTTGCTGGTGCTTCATCGATCAAGTCTTTGTTGTAGAACATGACAACCGCTTCGATCATTGCTGGTGCGCCATAGATCTTATCATCGATGGTCACTTGTTGCTTGTCTGTATCGCTGTACCGTCCATCATCTGGCAAAGTCATTTCTGCCAAATGCCCTTGGGAGCCTACTTGACCCACACGGTCATAAGGAGACATCGTAACATCTGGGCCTTTCCCAGCAGGACCGTCTAATTGAAGCGCATCCATTTGATCGAACATGTCCATTTCCACAACGTTGATGGTGACATCATTTTCAGATTCAAAGTCAGATTTCACTTCATTGATATAATCAATATAGTCTGCGCCTACAGAGACCGTGATCGTTTTTTCATCGCTACCTGAACCTGCATCTGCATTACTATCATCGGTACTACCTCCGTTGCCGCCACATGCTGCAAGCGCTAACAACGCACTTCCTGAAACTAATCTTAGAGCTGCCTTTTTCCAATTCACTTTCATCCTGTTTACCTCCTGCAATTTGTAACTCTATTATGCAACCGGTTTCTTAAAATGGCAAACATTTTCTAAATGTTAGCGATAACAAAAATTGAAAAAGCCTTTAAATTAAGATATTGAGGAATTGAAAAGAAATTGCGCAACCATTTGCTTAATTTTTCACCTTGTGGATTCACGAACCACGAGTTGCGGTAAAAAGCGCTGTTGTCGCAGGCTCGTATCGTTCTGTTCAATTTTTTGAATCAGTAATTCACCACAAGCTTCGCCCATCTCAACGATGGCTTGCTTCATAGTCGTCAACTTGGGTGAGCTGACCTGATCCAAGAATACCCCATCGTAGCCGACAATCCCAAAATCCTTTGGTATCTGCGCGCCAATCGACTGCAAGCCTTGATTGATGCCTAGTGCCAAACGATCCGTCGCACAAATAAAACAAGTATTTTCCGCAAATTGCTCCTTCTGTGCTGTGATAAAGGTGCGGGCTGCGGAAGAACGGTTCTCAAAACGATGGATTTTTGGTGCTTGTCCTGTTTTTGTGACTGTATCTATGTACCCTTTTTCTCGGCTTTTCGTAAATGCTTCTTCCAACTCTAAACCAATATAGACCAAGTGTTGATAGCCAGTATCGAGGGCGTGTTTACAAGCAGAAATGATCCCTTGGTAGTTGTCACTATCAACAAAGCTGAATCCAGCTTCATTTTCACCAAATAGAACGACGGGTTTCTTTAAATTTTTTATCCAGTCCATATCCTTTTGGCGAAATCCCGTAATGATACAACCATCTGCTGGGCCACGATCCACCCCATCCGTCGTAACCAGCTGCAAAGAATAATGCGCTTTGCCGATGGAACGAGCGATCCCCACTAATAAATTCATATAGTATGGCTCCGTCGTGTCCATCTCCTCTAAGATATACACTTTGATGATATGGGAACGCTTGGAAACTAATGATTTGGCAGCAATATTCGGTTGATAATCCAGTTCTAGCATTGCTTGATGAACGAGCTGCTTTAGCTCTTCGGTCACTTTATCTGGATGGTTGATCACTCGAGAAACGGTCATTGCGGAAACATTTGCTTTTTTGGCGACATCTGCTAACGTAGTCATGATTCACTCTCCCTGTATGATTTCATCTATAGTATAACACAATAAAACAAAAGAGAAACAAAGCCAACTTTTATATAGAAAGATTTCTTGCTTCATTACAAAAGATAAAAAAACAGAGCAGCTTCTCAGCTACTCTGTCAAAAAAGACTTTTTTTGGGGTGTCGAGAAAAGGATCCCACACGTGTTAATCCGTTTCGATCAACCCGTATTTACCATCTTTCCGACGATACACAATGCTCGTTCCATTCGTTTCCGCATCTTCAAAGATAAAGAAGTTGTGTCCAAGCATGTTCATTTGTAAAACAGCTTCTTCACTATCCATTGGTTTTAAAGACAAACGTTTTGTACGTACGATGTCTAAATCAGATCCATTGGTTTCTTCATCGTTTGCTTCAGTTGTGAACAAATCACCATCTTTTGGCGGAACCAACGCTGTCTCACGAGATTTGCGATTGATTTTTGTTTTGAATTTGCGGATTTGGCGTTCCAATTTGTCAACAACCAAATCGATACTAGCATATAGATCAGGTGAAGTTTCTTCCGCACGTAGAACTAGGAATGGTAAAGGAATCGTTACTTCTACTTTTGCAGTTTTTTCTGTATAAACTTTCAAATTAACGTGTGCTGTTGCTTCTGGCACATCATTAAAATAACGTTCTAATTTACCTACTTTTTTCTCGACGTAATCACGGATCGCTTCTGTTACCTCGATATTTTCGCCACGCACATTATATCTAAACATAAAAATTACCCCTTTCGTCTACCAGTAAAGAAGGAAAAGGACCACTCTTTTCTTCTTCTTAACTCTATTATATCGAACTCTTGGTCATTTGCCTAGTAAATCGAACAATTTTCTTTAAGCGTTTTCAAAATAACGTTTCAACGAGCAATAGAAAAAGAACGAATCGACTGGGGGCCAAAGGACTGCAGTGCTTCAGCTGCATGATATAACGTTCTACCGGTAGTATACACATCATCGATCAACAATAATTTTTTCCCTTTGATTTCACACGCTACATCTGGCTTCACTGCAAAGGGTTGCGCCTCTACTAATCGTTGCCTGCGAGAACGTTGTGCCTGTGGTGCGGTATCAACAACTTTCTCCAGTAACTCTTGAAATCTGACTCCGGCGGCTTCCAGCACAGCGGTGACTTGATTAAACCCTCGCTGTTGGTAACGCTCTGCCGATAGTGGGATGGGAATCAAACACTCATAGTCAAACCTGTTGAGTTTCTGTTTGATCACAGGCGCAAACGTCCCCCGCAACTGATAGTTTCCCATCAGTTTGTATTCGTGAAGCCAATCCTTCATTCCTTGATCGTAAGCAAATAGCGCTCGGTGCTGCAATTGTATCATGGGACACGTTTCTTCCCAATAGAGACAATCGCTGCAAAACTCAGTTTCTTTTTTTCCACACGAAGGGCAGCAGGTTCGCCAATCGATCACTGAAAACTGTTGGGCACATTGCGGGCACAATTCATTTTCTGGGATACGCCAAGGAGCCAACACCTCAATGATCGTTCGTTCTCTAGGAAAAGTCCTTTTACACCAACTACACACCATCGGTCAGCCAGCTTTTTGCCAATTGGTTCATTTCCTTGATTTCGTTGAGTGCTTTTCGGATCGCTTCCGTCATTTGGTCGTAGAAAAAAATGACCTCCCCTTCCGTATAGGTCCCTTTACGATCGACACGACCAGCAATTTGCACGAGCGCCGATTTTGTAAAGACTGGATGATTAGCACCCAATACGATGACTGAGACGTTTTCAAACGTCACCCCACGCTCTAAAATCATCGTTGTAAACAACACCTTGTAAATCTGTCGACGAGCAGACGCTACTTTTTCGCTCCGTTTTTGATCTTGCGACGAAACGCTAGTCAAAGACCATGACGTGCCTTGTCGGCGGACAGCCGCTTCTACTTCCTTCATCAGCGCAATGCTTGGACAAAACACCAAGAAAAGTTTTTTTGAAGCAGCCGCTGCAACTGCTGCAGCAATGGTCGCAGCCAACGTTTTCTGCGATAAGCCTGCGCCCAGTGACTATAATGAACAGGTTTTGGAACGATCAATGGACGCTGATGAAACCGCAGCGGCATTCTCAAGACAGCGAATTTTCCACGAATTTCTTGCAGCAGTCGTTCTGAAGGCGTCGCACTTAAATAGATCAGACACCCGTTTTTGGCTAAGGCATTGTATAATCCGTAACGCAGCTGCGCATCGCCCTCGTAGGGAAATGCATCTACCTCATCCACCACGATCAGTTGAAAGCTCCGATAAAAATGCAGTAGCTGATGGGTGGTCGCAATAAGGATGTTTGTGTAGCGATAAGGCTCTTCTGATTTTCCATAAAGGAGCAAGCTTTCCTCTTGTGGAAATGCTTGCTGAATCCGCGGAAACAATTCACGACAAACATCGATCCGAGGTGAGACGATCGCCACTCGACCACCTTCTTGCCGAACGTAGCGGATCGTTTCAAAGATCATTTCGGTCTTCCCTGAACCCGTGACCGACCAAACAAGCGAGGATCGCTTTTGTCGACAATTAGACACCAATTGCTGGGAAATTTTTTGCTGAAACTGCGTCAACGCTCCTGGCCAGACGATGTGGTGATCAATGGCTGGACTATCCGTAGGTTGAATCACCAGTCGCCCATTTGATGTGATCCGACCATAGCGAATACAGGTTGGACAGTAATAGCTGCCTATCGGTAATTGCACCGACGGCTTGCGGTGGGAAGAACCGCATCGCTGACAAACGATTCTCTGCCCCTGCTCGAGCATTGCCGGTCGAGAATCAAAGAGTTTTCCTACACTCATTGTTTCATCTAAAACAAAAAATTGTCTTCCTTTTTGATTGGTCATAACATACACCTCAGTTTTAAGTACGCAAAAAAATCGGTTCAAGTACTTTTTGAAAAGTACTTGAACCGATTACAGGTTTCTTGTTTGCTTCAACAGCAGGTCTTGCTTATTCGCCGATTAATGTCAATGCTTGATCTAAGACTTTTTCACCGTTCATCATGCCGTAATCTGCCATGTTGATTACTTCTAAAGGAATTCCTTTTGGCGCTAGACGTTTCTCAAAATCGCCTTTCATGAAACGAACTTGTGGTCCTAATAATAAAACATTTACGTCTTTGCTTTCTAAATGTTGATCTGCTTCTGAAGCGGAAACTGCAAAAATATCTGCTTCTAATCCTTTTGCTTCAGCTGCTTTTTGCATTTTTGTTACTAATAAGCTTGTACTCATTCCTGCAGAACAAACTAACATAATTGTTTTTTTCGCCATATCGAACACTCCTTGAATTTTAAGAATAAGATAACATTTCCTATCTCTAGTATAGAACAAGTTTGAAATTTGTCAACGCTTTCTATCCAGCAGCCAGTTTGATTTTACTAAACGGTTAAAAACGACATACTCTTTTTTTAAATTGACGTGGACTACCTCATAGCCGGCATTCAGCCACGCATAGGCCCCGTTTTCAGGATGTCGGTAATCATTTGCCCACCAATCCGTACTCGTGCGGGCACTTTTGGGCAAGCCAGATGCTGGGAAAAGAAATTCATCAAACTGGGTAAAGGTTAACGTAATTTGTGAACCGCCGTTGTTTTTTAAATAGTGCGTGATCGTATCGTACTTTTTGCGTCTACCCAAAGCAACTGCCTCCTCTTTTTCAGGTCTGTGTTGGTGCCTTTTTCTTTCTTCTATTTGTAACTTTCCTTCCGATTGCCTATACTAGAAACATAAAGGAGGCGATCGTACGCGTGACTTATCGAACGATCCGACAAGATGGAGAAACGGAAATAGAAATCAAAAAATCGCGTTTCATCTGTTCGTTAAAACGAATCCAATCAGAAGATGAAGCCAAAGCGTTTATACAAGCCCTCAAAAAAGAACATTGGAAGGCGAATCATCATTGCAGCGCCTATGTATTGGGTGAAAACCATGAGATCCAACGCAGCAGTGATGATGGTGAACCTAACGGCACCGCTGGAGTACCGATTTTAGAAGTATTGAAGAAAAATGACTTGATCAATATGGTCGCTGTCGTTACCCGCTACTTCGGTGGAACGAAACTTGGCGCTGGCGGATTGATCCGCGCTTATTCCAGTTCAGCTTCCGCTGGCATCAAGGCGGTGGGAATCGTCGAAGGCGTTTTGCATCAAGAGCTTGCATTGACCATTGATTATCCCCTTTTAGGTAAGCTGCAAAACTATTTAGAACTGCAGAACATCTACGTAAAAGACATTGCTTATACCGAGAAAATCGTTGTTACCTTAATGATTCCTGAAGCAACGCTTGCCGACCAAGAAGCCGCTTTGATTGATTTGCTGCAAGGGCAAGTGCAGCTAAACAAAGGCAAGACCGAATATGTAGAGCGCCTCATCGAGGAGCCAACCGAGTAACTATGCAGGACAAGCACCTGTCAGGTTTGCTCTTTTCCTCAAAGCACGGACTCTAATGCCGCTTGCTGCAGCGAATGCAGAAACGCCCAATCGTTGAAAAACCGAATTGACCGATGCGGAGCAACAGCACGTATGCTCGCAGTGTCCTTTCGGCTTTTTCGCGTCTTTTTTGTTTCCAGCCGTCTCAGGCAGCTTATTTTTCCATATAAAATTCGAAACGATTGCCGACATATTGGGTGCGCACATATTCAAATGGTTGCCCATCTTCAAATGAAGTGATTTGCCGCATACGTAAAATCGCATCGCCGCGTTTGATTTGTAAATAATCAGCAATTTGCTCGGAAGCGACCATAGCTGAGATCGTTTGCGAAGCACCGCCGATTTTCCGCTGTCCTTTTTCTTCCAACACTTTATAGAGGGAAGAGATGATCTCCTCCTTGCTAAAATCATGAATAAACTTTTCAGGGATACTCGCTACTTCAAAACAGATCGGCACATCATCCGCATACCGAATCCGCTCCATCCGTAAAATCGTTTCGTGTCCTTCTAATTGCAGCTTTTCCATCTCACTGGAGCTAGGTGCCGTCAAGAAATAAGCGACCGCTTTGCTGGAAGGCTTACGACCAAGAGAATTCATAATTTCGGTAAAACTCGTCGTGCCCGTCATTTTCTCTTGTACTTTTTGGCGAGCCACATAAGTGCCAGAACCGATTTTGCGCTCAAGAATCCCCTCATCCGCTAAGGTTTGGATCGCTTGCCGCAACGTCATGCGACTCACGCCGAATTGTTTTGACAACTCCCGTTCTGAAGGCAGACGATCCCCGATTTTGTATGTATTGTTTTCGATATTGGCTTTGATTTGATCATGAATCTGGATATAAACAGGTAATTTTTCCACCACTACACATTCCTCCGTTCCCCCCCCTATTATAACTGGTATATACCTAAATAGCTAATAAAAAAAGCAAAAACTGCTCAGTTTTTCTCAATTTGTGCGAACTCTTTCCCCATTTTATAGGCAGAAAGAGAAGTTATCACAAATTGTCCAAACAAGAGCAGTCTCTTTGCTTTTAAATTGGTTCGGTCGCTGGCTTGAGAATTTATTCAGCCAACGCTTTATTGGCAGTTGCCATGAGCAAGCGAATGCGATTCAATTGATTGACGATCGAAACACCTGGATCGTAATCAATCGCTGCAATGTTCGCCTGTGGGTATTGGCGACGCAGCTCTTTCATGACGCCTTTTCCTACTACATGGTTAGGCAGACAGCCAAATGGTTGCAGACAAATGATATTGTTGACATCATTTTCCAACAGATCGATCATCTCACCGGTCAAGAACCAGCCTTCTCCCGTATGATTGCCGATGGAAACAATCTCGCTCGCTTGCTCGGCAAGCTGATGGATCGAATGAATGCCCTCAAAGCGCGTTGACGCCCGCAACGCTTTATCCATTGGTTTTTGGAGCCGTTCAATCGCCATGATCGCAAAATCAGCGATCATTTTGCTTTTCTTCGCCATCCCCAAATGCTCGTAGCGCCAAATCTGATTGTAGAGGGAATAATTCATGAAGCCGACAATATCTGGTACGACCGCTTCCGCTCCTTCTGCTTCTAACAGGTGAACGACATCATTATTGGCAGTCGGTGAATACTTCACTAAAATCTCTCCCACGACACCGACACGTGGCTTCTTGATAGCATTTAACGGCACTTGATCAAAGTCTTGAATGATTTTCTTCATATTGCGATTAAAGAGGCTGAAGGAGCCATTGCGGACATTTTTGGCAATTTTTTCCAGCCATTCTTGGTGGAGCCGATCGACAGCCCCTGCTTCTTGCTCATATGGACGGGTGCGATAAACGACCCGTTCAAAGAGATCTCCGTATAAAAATGCCACCGCCAAGCGTTTCATCATCGGCAAGGTAAAGCGAAAGCCAGGATTTGATTCAACACCAGTATTCCCCATCGAAATAGATACCACCGGTACTTGCGGAAATCCTGCATCGTTCAATGCTTTACGTAACAAGGGAATATAGTTCGTTGCGCGACACCCACCGCCCGTCTGGGTCATCAATACGCTGGTGTTTTCGACGTCATATTCCCCGCTTTGTAACGCTTCTACCAGCTGTCCAATGGAAATGATGGCCGGGTAGCAGGCATCGTTATTGACAAAGCGCAAACCGACATTGACTGCTTCTCGATCTTCACTGGGCAGACAGACCACTTGATACCCGGAAGCCTGCAAAGCGACATCTACTAATCCGCTTTGGTGGATGGGACTCAACATCGGCAATAAGAGCGTGTGCTGCTTTCGCATTTCTTTGGTAAAAATAATCTTTGCTGGTTCCTCGTATTGCTTTTTAGGAACAAAGTGCTGTTTATCCCGTTCGTTGACTGCTGCTTTCAAGGAACGCAACCGAATCCGAATCGCTCCAAGGTTTGCACCCTCATCGATTTTCAACACCGTATACAGCTTGCCATATTGCGCCATGATCTCTTCGACTTGATCGGTGGTCACTGCATCGATCCCGCAGCCGAAGGAGTTTAATTGAACCAATTCCAACTGCTTGTTTTTCGCCACCACTCGTGCAGCCGCATACAACCGTGAATGATAGACCCATTGATCCACGACCCGCAGATCGCCGACATTTGCTAAATGAGCAATACTGTCCTCGGTCAGTACATGAAAGCCTTCTTGGGTAATGACTTCCGCTATCCCATGGTTGATTTCAGGGTCCAAATGATACGGTCTTCCAGATAAAACGATCCCTTTTTGGTTGGTCGTCATCAGCATTCGCAGCGTTTCTTCTCCCCGTTGCGCAATATCTGCTTTGAACTGATCTAGTTCCTCGAAGCCGCTGCGCAGCGCTTGGGCAATTTCGTCTTCAGAAAAACCAAAATCTTGAAACGTCCCCATTAAGGTTTTGACCATTGAGGCTTCATCTGCCAGATTTAAAAATGGACAGCGGTAGTCAACCGCCCCTTCACGAATCGCATCGACGTTGTTACGAATCACTTCTGGATAGCTTTGTACGATTGGACAGTTAAAATGATTTTCAGCGGCAGTGTTCTCTACTCGCTCAAAAATGACTCCTGGATAAAAGATCAACGGTATGTTTTGATCGATCAGTGCTTGGATGTGTCCATGGGCTAGTTTGGCTGGGTAACAAACGGTATCGCTAGGAATCGTTTCGATCCCTTGCTCATATAGTTCTTTATTAGAACGCGGCGACAAGGTTACCCGAAACCCTAACTGGGTGAAAAAGGTATGCCATAGCGGATAATTTTCATAAAGATTCAACACTCTTGGTAAGCCGATTTCCCCATGGAGGGCATCTTTTTTACGCAAAGAACGGTACTTGAACAAGCGGCGGTATTTTTCATCCACGAGATTGACTTTGCGGTCTTCTTTTTTGATTTTGATCCGCGCACCACGTTCGCAGCGATTCCCCGTAATGAACTTTCGACCATCCGAAAAGAGGGTCACGGTTAATAAACAATTGTTTTCGCAAAGACCGCAATTTGTAAATTCTTTTTCTGCTTGAAAATCGGCCATTTCTGCAGGAGACAACAACGTACTGACATCGTCGATCGCCGCTTCTTCTAACGCGATCAACGCCGCCCCATAAGCGCCCATCAAGCCAGCGATCGATGGTCGTACGACTTCACGGCCGCTGATCAATTCAAAGGCGCGCAGAACCGCTTCATTATAGAAAGTCCCTCCTTGGCAGACGATTTTCTCGCCAAGATCTTCGGGGCGCCGAACCTTGATCACTTTATAGATAGCATTCTTTATGACCGAGTAAGACAAGCCAGCCGAAATGTCGCCAACAGAGGATCCTTCTTTTTGGACCTGTTTGACTTTTGAGTTCATAAAGACGGTACAACGCGAACCCAGGTCAACCGGCGCTTGGGCTTTTGTCGCTGCCAGCGCAAATTCTTTGACATCCTGATTCATAGATTTGGCAAAGGTCTCAATGAACGAGCCGCATCCTGACGAACAGGCTTCATTTAGCTGAATCGAAGAAAGTGCACCGTCTTTGACTGTCATCGCCTTCATGTCTTGCCCACCAATGTCCAAGATAAAATCAACCCCTGGCTGGAAATGTTCAGCAGCTTTGTAATGGGCCATCGTTTCGACTTCACCGATATCGACCTTCAGTGCATGTTTGATCAGATGCTCACCGTACCCTGTGATCGTTGACTTTGCGATGTAAACGTCAGAAGGCATCTGACGATAAAGCTCTTGGAAAACCGCCATCGTTGTCGCTAACGGCTCGCCTTCATTGTTGCCATAAAAAGAAAACAACAAATCCCCTGCATCATTGATCAAGACGACTTTCGTTGTCGTTGATCCAGCATCGATACCCAAATAAGCAGCACCTTTATGCTCCGACAAAGGTTTTTCTGCAGCAACCGCTTGGGCATGGCGGGCACGAAAAGCAGCCAGTTCTGCTTCGTCTTTGAATAAAGGATCTAGCGTATCTGTTGGCGCAAGTGTGCCGTCTTCTTCATTGGCTAAGCGGTCGCATAGTACAGAAAGCTGCTGCGCTTCTTCTGCATACAGTGCAGCCCCCATCGCCACAAACAGTTCTGGATTCTCGGGAAAAATGATATCTGCTTCTTGCAGGTTCAACGTATCGATAAATCGTTGACGCAATTCCGACATAAACGTCAGTGGACCGCCTAAGAAGGCTACCTTGCCTTTGATTTTACGACCAGCAGCTAAGCCAGCAATCGTTTGATTGACCACCGCTTGAAAAATACTTGCAGCAATGTCCGCTTTTGCCGCTCCTTCATTGATCAGCGGCTGCACATCAGTTTTGGCAAAGACCCCGCAGCGTGAGGCAATCGGATAAAGGGTTTGGTATCCCTTGGCTAGCTCATTGACCCCATTGGCATCCGTTTTCAATAAAACCGCCATCTGATCAATAAACGCACCGGTCCCACCGGCACAACTACCATTCATCCGCTGCTCCAACGCACCTTCAAAAAAGGTGATCTTCGCATCTTCACCGCCTAATTCGATCGCCACATCCGTTTCTGGGATCACTGTCTCGACTGTTTTGGTACAAGCGATGACCTCTTGGACAAAAGGAATCCGCAAAACTTCTGCCAGCCCCATTCCGCCTGATCCGGTAATCGCCAGCGCAACTGGCTGATCTTGGATTACTGCTTGCGCTTCTTTAATAATTTTTTCCGCTGCCTTTTGGATGTCTGCATAGTGTCGTTCATACCTTGAAAAACACGTTTGATTGCGTTCATCTAACAGAACCATCTTGACCGTTGTTGAACCGACATCGATGCCCGCCTTATATTTTTTCATTTGTTGCCTCCATCTAAACAACACTTTGTTGATTATATAACAAGCCGTTTGTTATAATACTTATGTTCATTGTAATTCTTTTAATTGATAATTCAACAAACAATTCCAACGAAGGTGTGGGATAAACAACAATTAGACGTTTTTTGTCGTTTATTTTGAAAGGAAATTCACAATATGAAAAAATTGGATTTACGTGTCAAACGAACCAATAAGTACATTATTGAAGCCTTTATTCGCTTAGTTGAAGAAAAAGGCTTCGAGCAAGTGACTGTCCAAAATATCGCAGACGAAGCCATGATCAACCGCGCGACCTTCTATGCCCATTACAAAGACAAGCAAGACTTGTATGAAAAAATATTTGACTTGGCCGTCGAATCTTTTACCTCGATCCTTGACTTTGAAGATTTCGTCCAAGGCAATCGAATCAAGATCCGTAAAATCGAAGCGGCCATGACCGAACTTTTTTTACACATTCAAAAGAATCGCTCTTTTTATTTGACGATCATGGATGCCTCTGCCATTGAGATCATTCGTAAAAAACTGGGGCTGATTTTAACGGAACGGTATCAAGAGATCTTTTCAACCTTGAAGATTACAGAAGGCGATCTTGAAGTGCCCTTAGACTTCATCATTGATTATATGACCTCAATATTTGTTGGCACGCTGCATTGGTGGCTAACGGCAGAAACAACGATGCACGCCGACCATTTAGCAAAACTCGTCATCAAACTAGTGGCAAACGGTCACCTAACTGTCTTGGGGATTGAAATTGAGGAATAAAAAAAGAAACTGCCTATATGCAGTTTCTCTTATGCTAATTGCCCTTTAATCAATGATTTTTTGCGCGCCATTTGATCGTGTCTTTTGTCTTACGCTGTTTTGTTACTTTGATTCCTTTTGGAGCCACACGAATCGCATAGTCTTCCTTTTTGACAACGTCATAGACATGCTCTGCAACTTCCGTTACTTTTTCTTTTAGATTCAGTTTAAATTTCATGTGTTTTCATCTCCCGAATGCTTTACTACTAGCGTATCGCAAATAAAAAAAATCTTCAACTTATAGCCCTTCCTCAAACCAAAAAAAATAATGGTTAAATAACGAAAAAAACAGCAAGACTACTTGCTGTTTTTTTCTGCGTATTCATCTGACTGGGGTAGCTGGATTCGAACCAACGCATGACGGAGTCAAAGTCCGTTGCCTTACCGCTTGGCTATACCCCAATAATGGTGGAGGAGAGTGGATTCGAACCACTGAACCCTAAGGAACGGATTTACAGTCCGTCGCGTTTAGCCACTTCGCTACTCCTCCAAAAGGTTTTTCTCAAACCTGACAATAGTTATAATACCGAAAAAGATAACAAATTGCAAGAGCAAAAAGTAAATTTTTCTAGAAATTATTCATGTAAATTCCATTGGCGAATAATCATCTCGATGGCAGCTTCTAAACTTCTGCTTGAACCTAGATCTTCATCCCCTAAAAAGCTTTGAAATTCTTTCGGTCCAGTCGTTAAAATCTCACCGATACGTTTTTTACCAATAAATAATTCATTAACGGTATAGTATTTGCCATGAATGGCTTTCGTTGTTTCTTCAATACGGACTTCGATATCTTTATTTTTCTTAGACATGATTGCACCTCTTTCTTTACAGCACCTTCCTATTTTAACAGAAAACCAGCAAAAGAAAAAGAAAATCTCATCTGGAACGAAAAAAAGTAGTCAATCGTTACGATCGACTACTTTTGCTGCTTTGTCTCATTTCTGGTTCGTCAAGACAGCACTGGTTACGGTATACCCAGCATCGCTTAAGATTTTCTCAATCGCTGCGACTTGGCGCGACTCTACTTGGATCTCAACAATCGTTTTTAGCGCCATCCGATTGACTACGATGGTCAAAATACTCATCTGATGATCGGCAAGCAGCTTGGTCACGTCTGCTAACACGCCTACATGGTCATCCGTGATCTCGATGGACACTCGGGTTCCGCCATCGTGGTAGCCAGTGATTTTCAAAAAGGCATCGAAAATATCATTGTTGGTAATGATTCCCACTAGGGTATCATCATCCATGACTGGTAAAACCCCCACGTTTTCACTACGCATGACGGAAATGGCGTCCTCTAATAGTGCATCTGGTTCAATCGTGGTCACTTTTTTCAACATGATATCAGCGACCGTCGTTTTATTTAAGAGATAGTTCATTTCATAAACGCTTAAGCTTGTCGCTTTTGAGGGAGTTGCTTCAGCGATCGTTCCTTCTGTGATCAACCCTACTAATTTACCATCGTCAACGACGGGCAGACGGTGGATATCGTGCTGCTTCATTAAATCTACTGCATCAAAGATCGGTGTCTGCGAATCGACGGTGACGACCGTCTTCGTCATAAAATCACTTACACTCATTGTTTAGCCTCCTAGATACGCTTTTCTTACTTCATCACTTGCTAGTAATTCTTCTCCAGTACCTTCTAAAACGATTTTCCCCGTTTCTAATACATAGCCGCGATCGGCAATCGATAAAGCCATTTTTGCATTTTGTTCAATCAGCAGCACAGTCGTTCCTTGCTGCTTGATTTCTTGAATGATTGAAAAAATTTCTTTGATAAAAATCGGTGCCAAGCCCATCGAAGGCTCATCCAGCAAAAGCAAGCGCGGTTTTGACATCAATGCCCGCCCCATTGCCAACATCTGCTGCTCACCGCCAGATAATGTCGACGCATCTTGCGAGAGGCGTTCTTTCAATACAGGAAACTTGCGGTAAACTTGTTCATAGTCGTCTTTGACACCACTGTCTTTACGCAAGAAGGCCCCCATCTCTAAGTTTTCTTGAACCGTCAAACCTGAAAAGACGTGCCGCCCTTCTGGCACTTGTGACAAGCCGTTTGCAACAATTTTTTGCGGTGCTTCTTTCTCAATTTGCTTTCCTTCAAAAGTGACTGAGCCATTTGAGGGGCGGATCAATCCAGAAATCGTCCGTAAAATCGTGGTTTTCCCTGCACCATTGGCACCAATCAGTGAAACGATCTCCCCTTGATTGACGTGGAAGGAAACATCATGGACCGCTTGGATCATGCCGTAGTGGACACTTAAATTTTGAATTTCCAGCATCAGATTTCCCCTCCTAGATAAGCTTCGATCACCCGCGGATTGTTTTTGATCTCTTCTGGTTCACCGTGGGCGATGACTTGGCCGTATTCCAGCACATAGATCCGTTCGCACACTTCCATGACCAAACTCATATCATGCTCAATCAAGAGGATCGTCAATTGAAAATCTTTTTGGATCTTATAGATCAGCTTTGTCAGTTCTGTTGTTTCTTGAGGATTCATCCCCGCAGCCGGCTCGTCAAGAAACAGAATTTTTGGTTCTGTAGCCAATGCGCGTACGATCTCTAACCGACGCTGCTCGCCATAAGGCAAATTTTTCGCTAACGTTTGACTTTTGCCATCCATATCAAAGATCCGTAACAGCTCTAAGGCTTTTTTCTTCATGGATTCTTCGTTTTTGTAATACTTTGGCAAACGCAAGATGCTGGTCAGCAGTCCTTCTTTATGCTTACTGTTCATAGCGATCAAAACGTTGTCCATCACGGTCAAGTTTTTAAACAAGCGAATGTTTTGGAAGGTTCTTGAAAGGCCTAAATCCGCAATTTTATAAGGCTTCACGCCATTTAAACGTTTTGGCTTACCTTGGGTCTCAAAAAGTACTTCGCCTTCACTAGGCTCATACACACCTGTCAGGAGGTTAAAGAGCGTTGTCTTGCCGGCACCGTTTGGTCCAATCAACCCGACCAGCTCATTGGTATCTAGATGGAGGTCTACATGAGAAACAGCAGCTAAACCGCCGAAGTTTTTCGTTAAGCTTTTAACTTCTAATAGAGGCATCGTTGTCATCCCCCTTTTTTCTAAATTTATCCAGCAGTCCTTTTACGGAGAATTCCCATGTCCCTAAAAGTCCGCTTGGTTTAAAGATCATAATGATGATCAAAGCCAATGCATAAATGATCATGCGCAAATCAGAGAAGCCTTGCAAGTACATGTTTAAGATTCCTAGCACTACTGCCGAAACAACTGCTCCTGTGGTACTCCCAAGCCCTCCAAAAACGACGATGATCAATACATCGATCGATTTCATAAAACCGTAATCTCGTGGGAAAACCGACTGCTGATAGCTGGCATAAAGGGTACCAGCAATGCTTGCCATCACTGCCCCCATCACAAACGCAATTACCTTGTATTTCGTTGTGTTGACCCCCATCGATTCTGCAGCGATCTCATCTTCACGAATCGCTAAAGTCGCCCGACCTGGTCCGCTATGGATAAAGTTTGAAACGACAAGAATCGATAGAACGGCAAAGAGAAAGACGATCTGCCAATTACTGAATTGGGGCAATCCGAAAATTCCTGCAGGACCATTGGTCAAGCCTCGTAGGTTCACCAACAAGATCCGAATGATCTCTGCCACACCTAGGGTAGCGATCGCTAGATAGTCGCCTTTTAAACGGAGGGTCGGAATCCCAACCACTAATGCGACTGCACCAGAAACCAGCATCCCCACCAGTAAACCAGTTAAAAAGCCGCCAAAGGTTGGATTGCTTGCCGACAGGATCGCGCCAGCATAAGCACCGATTGCCATAAATCCAGCATGTCCTAAGGAGAATTGCCCTGAAAAGCCGATGATCAGATTCAAACTGACTGCCAAGATGATATTGATTCCGATATTGACGATGATGGCATCAGAGAACAAATTGATCATTCCGCCATTGTAGGCTGCAAATAATCCAAAATAAAGAATAGCTGCCAGAGCGAGCCAGATTAAGTTGTAACGTAAATTCTTTTTCATTTCTGCCACCTACACTTTCTCTTTGATATTTTTGCCGAGGATCCCAGCTGGACGAACCAACAATATAATTATTAAAATGACATACACTAAAGCATCCTTATAATCAGAAAAACCAAGCGCTGTCGCTGCTGTTTCCACCAAACCGATCACAAAGCCACCTAAGGCTGCTCCAGGAATGATCCCGATCCCGCCAAGAACCGCTGCAACAAAAGATTTCAGACCAGGAACGACGCCCATTGATGGATCAATGGAATTATAATACAAACCGATCAGCATCCCGCCAGCTGCAGCCAAAGCCGAGCCTAAGGCAAAGGTAAAGGAAATCGTTCGATTGACATTGATCCCCATCAAACGCGCGGCATCTGCATCAACACTTACTGCCCGCATCGCTTTTCCCATACGGGTCTTTTTCACGATCAATTGCAAGAGAATCATTAAGGTAACCGAAACAGCCAAGATCAATAACTGGACATTACTTACTTGAACAAATCCGATGGAATAAGTTTGTCGTTCAATCGCTTGCGGAAAGGGGCGCACATTGGCTGAAAAGAAAAAGATCATGACATTTTGCAAAAAATAAGAAACCCCGATTGCCGTGATCAGTGCCGAAATTCGCGTGGAATTTCTCAAAGGACGATACGCTAAAAATTCGATCGTTACCCCAAGAGCTGCACTGGCGATCATTGAAATAAACAACGCTGGGAAAAACCCTAATTGCCATTGATTGATCAAAAAGTAACCGATAAAACTACCGATCATATAAACTTCTCCGTGGGCGAAGTTGATCAACTTGATGATGCCATACACCATCGTATAACCCAACGCTAACAAGGCATAGATACTGCCTAGAAACAAGCCGTTGATCAATTGTTGGATCATCATTTCCATATACTCACTTCCAATATCATTTATTATGGTTCTTCTCGTCAGAGAAAAGAAACTGAGACAAACACATCAGGTCTGTCCCAGTTTTCACTGCCAAACAACTGCAGGTTTTTAAGGTTCCACAGTGTCTGCTGAGGTTTCTTTCCCGTCAGTCAATCCTAAAACAACTGCTGATTTTTCAGGGTTATGATTTTCATCCATCGTGATTTCACCGGTCACACCGACAAAGTCTTTCAGTTCAGACAAACCAGCTGCGATCGCCAATGAATCTGCTGAGTTTTGATCTTCGATCGCTTGTTTGATCATATAAACGGCATCATAGGCTAATGCATTAAAAGCAGAAGGCTCTTTGCCATATTTTTCATTGAATGCTGCCACAAACGGCTCAACTTTGTCGTTTGCTGGTGCTTTGGTAGAGAAGTGACCTGTATAGTAAACATTGCTGACATTTTCTGCACCAGCTGTTTGAACCATTTTTTCATCACCGAATCCATCCGCACCAATGATTGCTTGATCAATTCCTAATTCTCGCGCTTGCTTGATGATCAAACCAGCTTCTGTGTAGTAGCCTGGAATGAACAAGACATCGAAGTCGACATCTTTGATTCTTGTAAGAACTGCTTGGAAATCTTTGTCGCCTTCGGTAAAGTTATCCTCTAAGACGATTTCGCCTGGGTAGCTTTCTTTAAATGCTTCCGTCAAACCAATTGCGTAGTCACTTGAGTTATCACCCAAAATTACGGCTTTTGAAGCATCCAAATTTTCTGCTGCATATTTTGCCAAGATTGTTCCTTGGAAGCTATCTTGGAAACAAGAACGGAACGCAAATTCTTGGACTTTTCCACTGGTGTAAGTAATCGCATCATCGGTACCTGAAGGAGTGACCATCGGTACTTGGGCTCTCGTCACATTCGGTAAAGCCGCCTTTGTGGCACCTGAAGTTGCTGGTCCAATAATGGCAACGACTTTATCGTTGGTTGCTAAGTTGGCTGCTACTGTCGCCGCTTCATTGTTATCTGATTTGTTATCTTTCGAAATGATTTCAATTTGTTTTCCAAGAACGCCGCCGGCAGCATTGATTTCTTCGACTGCCAAGTCGATCCCCTCTTTTTCAGCCGTCCCATAAGCAGCAACTGCTCCAGACAACTCTAAGTTGGCACCAATCTTAATGGTATCTCCCTCTTGTTTATTGCCACCTTCAGCAGCACCACTGCTATCCGTTGGTCCACCTGTTGGTCCTGCACTACAAGCTGTCAATAAAAACAAACTCGCAAACAAAAATGCAAATTTCTTTTTCATAATTTTCCTCTCCTTTACTTCCCCTGAATATGTTATCCAATATACTGAAAAATCGAGGAAATGTCAACGAATTATCAGAATATTTCACCTATTCAGAATTTATTTTTTTCGCCGATAAAAAACGGTGCTTTTAAAACATTGATCCAGCAACAATGGAATCGCTTTTCTAATTGTTGGATAAAAAGAAAAGCAAGCAAAGTTTTTTCCCCTTTGCTTGCTGCTGGTATGCTTTGATTCGCTACTTTTTTCATCAAACGGACGTTTGAAAACATTACATCCTCATGTTAGCGGCTGTTTCGTGGATACAATGCTTGAAAATTTGCCGCCGCCCCAACTAAATTGGCATCATTGCGATAGTCACATAGCTTGATCAGTGGGACGAAATCATTTAATGCTTGATCCGCCAACATTTTTTTCAAGCGCTGGTCAACTTCTTCTAACAAGCCTTTTTTGGCACTGACACCACCGCCGATAATGATCACTTCAGGATCAAAAGCAAACTGAATACTGAACAGTCCTTGTGCTAAATAGTTGTAAAATTTATTGACTTCCTCGATCGCAATGGCATCGCCATCTTCTGCACGTTGAAAGACCTCTTCACCGGTAATCGTCGTTCGATCCACTCCGATCCGATCACAATACCGCCAGGCCATCTGAACCGCTGTCCCTAGTTGCGAAAATGTTTTGCCTTGATCTAGGATCATCAACCCAAATTCGCCACCGTATAAATGTGCCCCACGGACTAGCTCACCATTTTGAAACAAGGTACCGCCAACGCCTGTTCCGATCACAACGAAGGCTGCTTGCTGATACTCTTTGCCCGCTCCTTGATAAAACTCAGCCATCCCAGCGCAATTGGCATCATTTTCGATGGTTACGGGTACCCCAAACGCTGCTTCGAGTTCTGAGTAAATATCAAACCCATGGATATAAGGGATCGCACTAATGCCGTCGATCCGCCGTTCTTGGGCATTGACCGCACCTGGCGCACTGATTCCAACGCCTTCAATCTCTTCATCTACGCTTGCCCTCACTTGCTGCAGCTGTGCTTTCATTTCCTCCCAAGTATTTGGAGTAGTGAACTTCCCTTTACTCACCAAAGAATCTTGTGCCCAGACGCCATATTTTACTGCTGAACCACCCATATCAAAGACTAAAATCGCCATTTTTTTCCCTCAATCCTTTATTATTCTGATACTGTCTATTTTACCGCAAGTCAGCGCTTGAAGAAAGCGATTTCCGAGGACAAGAAAAAAAACAGTCTCATTCACTTAGACTGTCTCTTCATCCATTAGAGTTGTTTTTCCAAAATCACTTGATCGAACAGCTGCTGCCCATTCTCAAAAATCGGTTCGACATAGTGGGTGGTGAAATAATTCTTCACCCGCTCTTTTTCAACATAGCCTTGCTTTTGGTACAAAGTCAAGGCTGCAGAGGGCAGACTACCAGTTTTGATCACTACGATCGGCCGTTTTGCCCCGAGGCGCTGACTGAGGATCGCTTCTTCGGCAGCTTGCAGCAATTGACGACCGATGCCCATTCCTTGCTTTTCTGGCGAAACGGCCACATTCATAATCTCCCAGTTCTTGCCTTGATTTTGATAAACTAGCACACCAATCATTTCTCCAGCTTCTTCATAAACAAGTGTTTGGCTATTATATAGATAGCTTTCTACGACTGCTTTATCAGGATCTGCATCCAGCAGCAACGCCCAAGGATACGCTTCATTAGGGGCGATTGGACGAATCATGGCTTTTTGGCTCCTTTTTTATATTTCTGTTGATTCCTTTTAACTTTTCCGATAACGGTACGTTGGTTTGACTTTGTCTTTCGTATTTCGTTTTAAAGTAAACGTCTGGGGTACGTAATCTATTCCGCCTTTTACAAAGGGATGGCAGCGTAAGATACGAACTACCCCCATCAAGCCTCCTTTGGCTGCTCCATGGACTTGGATGGCTTGGATCATGTATCCTGAGCAAGTCGGATAATAACGACAGCTAGGAGGAAATAATGGGGAAATAAAACGTTGATAGAAACGAACAAAGCCGATCAAAAGTTTACTCATTCCTTGCCAGCCTTTCTTTTTAGCGTACGATTCAGTAAAGATAGATAGAAAAAACTAGGACTCAGCACGTGGCGTAAGTCCTAGTTATGGTTTATTTCATAAACTCAAAGATATGATTCCAAAGACTTGGAGAGAATACTTTAAAAGGACTGCCGTCACCGATCACTCCATAACCAATCATCGTTCCTGCTAGGAACAATAAAATAGCTAATAAAATGACGATTAAAATTTTTATCAAGCTAGTTAAAATATAACGGTTCAACTTCACTTTTTTCTCTCCTACTCCTATTAGGCGTTAACTGGTACGACTTCTTCTACTGCGTCAGAAACTCGTTCAACAGATGCCCCTAATTGTTGCAATTTTTCGTGGAATTTGTAGTAGCCGCGATCCAAATATTTTAGATTGCGAACACGCGTCCGTCCCGTTGAACGCAAACCTAATAAAATCAACGCTGCTGCGGCACGTAAATCTGTCGCATAGACCAGCGCACCTTGTAATTCATGACCGCCTTCGATCACTGCAACGTTGCCGTCAATTTTTACATGGGCATTCATGCGACGCATTTCTTCTAAATGTTGGAAACGATTCTCAAATACCGTTTCATTCACAACACTCGTTCCTTGTGCTAATAATTGAATAGCAGACATTTGCGCTTGCATGTCCGTAGGAAAACCTGGATGTGGCATCGTTTTTACATCAGTCGCTTTCAAGCGTTCTGGTCCGACCACACGAATCCCTTCAGCGACTTCAGTCACTTCTGCGCCCATTTCGATCAATTTTGAAATCAATGGACGATTGTGCTCTGAGATCGCATCTTTAATAATAACGTCTCCTTGAGTCATTGCTGCTGCAACCATAAAGGTTCCTGCTTCGATACGGTCTTGGACGATCGAATGTTCTACTGCATGCAGGTGTTCGACACCTTCAATACGCATCGTTTCGGTTCCTGCACCAAAGACCTTGGCACCCATTTTATTCAAAATGTTTGCTAAATCAACGATTTCTGGCTCACGAGCGACGTTTTCGATGATGGTGATGCCTTTAGCTTTTACGGCAGCCATCATGATATTTTGCGTGGCGCCGACACTTGGGAAATCCAAGTAAATGCTATTGCCTTTTAACTCATCGGCGATCGCTTCTATGTATCCATCTTTTTGGATGATTTGCGCGCCTAGTGCTTGAAATCCCTTCAAATGTAAATCAATTGGTCGTTTGCCGATTGCACAGCCGCCAGGCATTGCCACTTTGGCATGTCCATTACGGGCTAACAAAGGCCCCATGACTACGATTGAAGCGCGCATTTGGCTCACATACTCATACGGTGCTTCGATTGCTAATTCTTGTGACGCATCGATCGTCATTGTGTTGTTTTCTTCTTCAAAATCGATTGCGACATTTAAATGCCGAATCACTTCTTTCATTGTTAATACATCGGAAAGGATCGGTACATTTGTTAATGTCGTTGTTCCTTCTTCCGCTAATAAGCTTGCCGCTAAGATAGGTAGAACAGCATTTTTTGCCCCTTCGATCTTCACTGTTCCAGTTAATCGATTACCACCTTGAACGATCATCTCTTCCATTTATGTTCCCTCCAAATAATGCAGTGACTCACACAAATCTTGCCAATTATAGCATAATATTCGGTGTTTTTGCATATATTAATGAAATTCTTAAAAACCTGTTAAAAATAAATTACGACATAGCGCAATCAACTCAAGGAAAAAAGTACTGGCGATGTAGCCTAATGCAATCGCAAGAAACACCATGACCATTCGTATCTGAGTCGTTCGTAAAGCTTTAAAAAAAGCATCGATCCGCACAGATTGCAATGCCCAAAATGCTAAATAGATGAACGCTAAATGACTCACGATTCGAATGATTGCATCAATTCCATACACTTGCATACTTCCTGCTCCTTTTTTCATAATTGAACATTCCTATCATACCACAAAGATGTCAAGATAAAAAATAATCTTTCTTGAAACCTTCATGAAAAGACTTTAAAAAGTTTTTAAAACGTTTTCTTGAAGAAACAAAAAAACAAAGGCAAGATGCCCTTGTTTTTTAGGAATGTTTTGACACGTTGATTCGATTGATGGCGCGGTGCAAAGCAACCGTTGCGCGCCGAAGCTGGTCGATATCCTCGACTTGTTTGGCTTCTTCGATTTGGCGTTCTGCACGCTGTTTTGCTCTTTCTGCACGTGAAACGTCGATGTCACGATCACGTTCCGCACTATCGGCTACGATCGAGACAACATTGTCTCGCACTTCTAATATACCGCCGTTGACAGCGACCCAGTCGACATGGGTATCTGAATCAATCCGTTTGACCCGGACTTCATCAATCGTCAATGGAACGATGATTGGGGCATGGTGCGGCAAAATACCGATCTCACCATCTGTCGTACGTGCAACCACGATTTTCGCGTGATGATCGTAAACCAAACCAGCAGGTGTCACCACATTGACTGTTAAAAATTGATCCATGAGGTTCCCCTCTTTCTTCAAGGCTGGTTAATTAATAGCCAATTTTTTTCGCTTTTTCAATGACATCTTCAATTCGGCCAACACTGCGGAAGGCTTCTTCTGGAAGATCATCATATTTTCCTTCAAGAATCTCTGCAAATCCTTTGATGGTTTCTTCAACTGGCACATAAGAACCAGGTTGTCCCGTAAACTGTTCCGCTACGTGGAAGTTTTGTGACAAGAAGAATTGAATGCGGCGTGCGCGGGCAACTAAGGTTTTTTCATCATCAGACAGTTCATCCATCCCTAAGATGGCGATGATGTCTTGTAATTCCCGATAACGTTGCAACGCATGCTGTACTTCAGTCGCTACTTCATAATGTTTTTCACCAACGATTTCAGGTGCTAACGCACTAGAAGAAGACGCCAGTGGATCAACGGCAGGATAGATCCCTTGTTCGGTCAATTTACGTTCCAAGTTGGTTGTTGCATCCAAATGGGCAAAAGCAGTCGCAGGTGCTGGGTCTGTATAGTCATCGGCAGGGACATAGATGGCTTGAATAGACGTAACGGAACCTTTTTTCGTCGATGTGATCCGTTCTTGTAATTGCCCCATCTCAGTTGCTAATGTTGGCTGATACCCAACGGCCGACGGCATCCGACCTAGTAAGGCAGATACTTCAGAACCTGCTTGAGTGAAGCGGAAGATATTATCGATAAACAAGAGCACGTCTTGTCCTTCCACATCACGGAAGTACTCGGCTAATGTCAAACCAGTCAAGGCCACCCGCATCCGGGCACCTGGTGGTTCATTCATTTGTCCAAACACCATGGCTGTTTTTTCGATAACGCCAGATTCTTTCATTTCATTATAAAGGTCATTTCCTTCACGTGTCCGTTCACCAACACCTGTGAAGACAGAGATCCCACCATGCTCTTGGGCGATGTTGTGGATCAATTCTTGGATCAAGACGGTTTTACCAACACCGGCACCACCGAAAAGTCCAACTTTCCCCCCTTTTAAATAAGGAGCTAACAAATCAATGACTTTGATCCCAGTTTCAAGGATCTCCGTACTTGTTGACAATTCATCAAAGTCAGGTGCTTTTTTGTGAATCCCACTGCGGGGTGCCTCTTCAGGAAATGGTGCTTCTAAATCGATGGTATCGCCTAGGACATTAAATACCCGTCCTAATGTTTCTGTCCCAACTGGAACAGAGATGGAGGCGCCTGTATCGATTACTTCCATTCCTCGTTGTAAGCCATCTGTTGATTCCATGGCAATCGTACGGATAACGCCGTCGCCAAGTTCTAGGGCAGCTTCTAACACAACTTTTGTTTTCTGCTCATCTTTTTTGTAAACAATCAACGCATTGTTGATATCTGGTAATGATTGGTCTAGAGAGAATTCCACGTCAACAACGGGACCAATGACTTGAACAATCTTGCCTGAACTCATTCGTATTCCTCCATTCGTTCTTGAAACTATTCTAACGCGGATGCCCCCGCCACAATTTCAGTAATTTCTTGAGTGATCGCTCCTTGGCGCGCTCGGTTGTATGAGATCGTCAAGTCCCCAATAATATTTTTGGCATTATCTGTTGCTGTTTTCATCGCTGTCATTCCGGCAGCATGCTCGGCTGTTTTTGCGTCAACAATCGCACCATAAATCAAGCTTTCAGCGTATTGAGGCAGTAATTGATTCAAAATCGCTTCTCTGGAAGGTTCAAACAAGTATTCTTGTTCATAACTTTCGGCTTCTTCAGGATCTAAATCGGATATCGGCAACATTTTCTCCACACGAAATTGGCTAGTCAATGAATTGATGTGATGGTTATAACACACATATAATTCATCGAAGACCTCGTTTTGGTACATCGTGGTTGCCAATGTTACGATTTTACGTACCTCATCAAAGCTTGGTTGATCCGAAAGGTTTCTTAACTCGTACGCCAAATTGATGCCCCGTGCTTTGAAAAAGTCAGCGCCAGTTGCACCTATGGCAATCATGACATACTCTTCTTCTTTTGCATGGTCTTCATCCAGCATGGCCATCATTTGTTTTAAGATGGAACTATTATAGCCGCCCACTAGACCGCCATCAGAAGTGATGACGATATAGCCTGTGCGTTTGACCGGGCGACTAACCAACATACTGTTATAGTTCACACCATCTTTAGGACCAGAACCTGCAAGATCGGAAAGCTGCTGCGCAGTCAAATGCGTAACGATTTCACGTACTTTGTTGGCATACACTTGAAACTGTTTCGAATGAGCTTCAGATTTTGTTAATTTTGCAGCTGAAACCATTTGCATGGCCTTTGTGATTTGGCTGGTTTTCTTTGTTGAGGCAATTCGTTGCTTGATTTCATTTAATGAAGCAGCCATTTTCTCTCACCTCTTTTATGCGTTTTGCATTGTCGATATTTTATCTTGCGGTGTCACCCGAGAACTGTTGGATGCCATGAAAATATCTTTGAATGCTTTAATGGTGTCATCTAACAAGCTTTCTTCTGGCAAGTCTTTCGTTGTCCGAATGGTTTCAAAAATCGTTGCTGCGTTTGCTTCGATATACTCAAATAATTCTGCTTCAAAGTCCAATAATTTATTGACAGGTACACTATCAATGAATCCATGCGTCAACGCATAAAGAATCACGACTTGTTTTTCGACTGCCAATGGTTCATGTAGTTTTTGCTTTAAGATTTCAACGGTACGACGACCGCGGTTTAATTTGGCTTGTGTCGCAGCATCTAGATCAGACCCAAATTGTGTGAAGGCTTCTAGCTCGCGGTAACTTGCCAAGTCCAAACGCAAGGTTCCAGCAACTTTCTTCATCGCTTTGATCTGTGCAGAACCACCAACCCGTGAAACGGACAATCCAGCCGCTACGGCAGGACGCACACCTGAATAGAACAGGTCATTTTCTAAGAAAATTTGTCCATCTGTGATAGAAATCACGTTGGTTGGGATATAGGCTGAGATATCCCCCGCTTGCGTTTCAACGAACGGCAGTGCCGTCATTGATCCGCCACCTAGTTCATCACTTAATTTCGCTGCACGTTCCAATAAACGAGAGTGCAAGTAGAAGACATCCCCTGGGTATGCTTCACGACCTGGCGGACGGCGTAGAAGTAGAGAAAGTTCACGGTAAGCGACTGCTTGTTTTGATAAGTCATCAAAGACGATCAAAACATGTTTGCCGTTATACATGAATTCTTCTCCCATTGCTGCCCCGGCATAAGGTGCGATGTAAAGCAATGGTGCTGGTTGTGAAGCACCTGCTGAAACAACGATCGTGTAATCAAGTGCACCGTAACGGCGTAATGTTTCTACTTGTGCACGAACCGTTGAGTCTTTTTGGCCAATAGCGACATAGATACAGATCATGTCTTGCCCTTTTTGGTTGATGATCGCATCGATCGCAATCGTTGTTTTCCCGGTTTTCCGGTCACCGATGACTAATTCCCGTTGGCCACGTCCGATTGGCACTAAAGCATCAATAGCTTTCAACCCTGTTTGCATTGGTTCCGATACGGATTTCCGTTGCATTACACCTGGTGCGGCTGCTTCAACTGGGCGTGATTTGTCTGTTTCGATCGGACCTAAGCCATCGATCGGTTGCCCCAATGGATTCACTACCCGGCCAATTAATGCATCGCCGACAGGAACTTCCATGATTTTGCCGGTTCGTTTTACTTTGTCTCCTTCACGAATGGTTTCAAAATCACCTAGGATGATGATCCCGACGTCGTTTGATTCTAAGTTTTGTGCCATCCCATAAGAACCGTTTGAAAACTCAAGCAGTTCTCCACTCATGGCATTTTCTAAACCGTGGGCGCGGGCGATCCCGTCCCCAACATATGTGACAGTACCGATTTCTTCTACAGAAAGTTCGTTCTGATAATTTTTAATTTGCTCTTTGATCAAGGCACTAATTTCTTCTGCTTTGATGGCCATCCGATTCACCTCTTATCTCTTGTTTATCTGCCGATTTTTTGTCGCAGATAATCCAGTTGGCTCTTAATACTACCGTCGATCACTTGATGATTTGCTTCAACGATGACTCCGCCTAAAATCGTTGGATCGACCGTTTCTTTCAATTGTGCCTGCTTGTACCCAAGCTTATCGGCGATTTGCTTTTCGATTTTGCTTTTTTGTTCTGCTGACAAAGCAACAGCCGTTGTGATCGTTCCGAGAACAAGACCTTGATATTCATCGTAACGACGTTCGTATTCATCAATGATCAGCAATAGATCATCCATGCGATCATATTCATAAACGATCTCTAAGAAATTTCTGACCAAGCCTTCAAAGCCCTTCAGCAATTGATCGACTAATTGTCTTTTTTCATGGAGATCCAAGCGGTTATCCGTCACGATCTGACCGAATGTTGGAATCTCCTGATAAATCTGACGCAAGGTCATTAATTCTTGGTAAACTTCTGTCAAGCGCTGTTCTTCCATCGCCAATTCGAACAAGGCTTTTCCATAGCGTTTTCCCACTGTGAATTTATCGAGTTTCATTAACTGAACCCAATCCTTCGATATATTGATTGATTAGGGATTCATGATTTTCGGGAGTCAATTCGCGTCCTAAGATTTTTTCTGCGATTTGAAGCGAAAGTTCTGCAACATCATCTTTCACTTCTTTTAACGCAGTTTCTTTTTCAAGGGTGATGTCTGAGTTTGCTTTTTCTTTCAAACGAGCCACTTCTTCTTTAGTCTCGCTCAAAATATTTTGTCGACTCAATTCCCCGCTATCTTTGGCGCTCTTGATGATCTCCGCAGCTTCAGAATGAGAACGTGCCAATTTTTCTTGGCGTTCTTTTTCTAATTTTGCTGCATTCAAGCGTGATTGTTCCGCTGAATCCAAATCATTGGCGATTTTATCTTCCCGTTTTTGCATCATGCTGCTGATGGCATCCCATGCAAAATGTTTCAATAAGAATAGCAAAAGAAGAATTGATCCGCTGACAACAATAATATTGCCAAGCATTGGATTTTGAACTTCCGCTATAACCAACTGATTTAGCATAACGATTCTTCCTTTCTGAAAGTCATTGTTTCATTAGAAAAAAGCAAAAACGAGTGCAATTGTTCGTTTCTGCCTTTTCGTGCTTGTCTTATCGGAAGACTAATAACAGCGCGATAACTACCCCTAGAATCGGTACAGCTTCGACTAACGCGACCCCGATAAACATTGTTGAACGTAGTTGACCTGACATTTCAGGTTGGCGTGCCATTGATTCGATCGTTTTTGCGATTACTTGTCCGTTACCATATCCTGCACCAATTGCTGCTCCGATAATTGCTAATCCTGCTCCAATAAAGTTCATTCTTTTTTCCTCCTAATTGTATGTCGATTCGATTAATGTTCTGCCACGATTTTGTGGCTCATAAATACCATGGTCAATGTAACAAATACATAAGCTTGGATCGCTCCAATAAAGAGTGAGAAGCCAATCCAGATCATTTCTAGCGGCATCACGATCGGTAATGACCACCAACCAAGACTAATAAACATGTTGGCAATCAATCCTAATAACACTTCCCCCGCGAATATATTTCCATATAAACGCAAGCCTAACGTGATGACATTCGTAAATTCTTCGATGATTTTTAGCGGTAATAAGAACCCCACCGGTTTCAAGTACGAATTGATCAAGTAATTTTTGAAGCCCAACGACTTGATCCCAAAGAAATGTGTCAAGGAAATAACCATAAGTGCGAGTGTCAGTGTAACAAACGGGTCTGCTGTCGGACTTTTCCATAAGGTAATGTCATCTGTCGTCACGATTTTTGTGACTAACCCGATCTCATTTGCCACAAACACAAAAAGAAACATTGTTACACCGAGCAAATGAAAGTTGTTCACTTGAGATCCTGGTAGATTGTCCGCTACGATACCGCGAACAAAGTCAATGACCCATTCAATGAAGTTCTGCTTCCCTTTCGGTTTCATTTGCAGATTACGTGTACAAATAAAGACCACCAAAAAAACAATAATACAAGAAATGATTGTCATCATAGCTACAGTTCCATCAAACCATATAGGACCGATATGAAACATAAGCGATTTATCTTCCAATCTTTCTCACCTCTTTTCCTGTCATCTCCAGAAAAAAATCTGGTGTTACAATGCGTTTCCTCTCATAACAATCGGTATCATACCACCACGAATGGAAAATTTCAAAGCATTTTCAAGAAAATTAGACAAAAAACTCACAATGCCAAAAATCCTAAATTAAATGAAAAATCCCCGTGTCGCTATGTGGAAGAAAAAGCCTGTTATATCAACAGCTTTCCCTTAAATGCTACCAAATTTAGCGCGATTTTCAAAGCAATAACCTCTATCGGATTCTAAAAGAAGTTCTTAGAAAATTAGAAATTTCTAAGAACTCGGTCAATTTGTCTTTCTTGATCTTTGCGTTTCAAGGATTCCCGCTTGTCATATTCGCGTTTTCCTTTCGCTAAACCAATCAAAACTTTGGCATAACCATCCTTGATATACACCTTTAACGGAACGATCGTCATGCCTGTATTTTTTGTTTCGCCAATCAGACGAGCAATCTGCTTTTTATGCAGTAACAGTTTTCTTGTCCGTAGTGGATCATGATTAAAAATGTTTCCTTGCTCGTATGGGCTGATATGCACATTGACTAAGAATGCCTCACCATTGCGAATGCGTACAAAGCCGTCTTTCAAATTGATCCGACTGTTACGGATCGCTTTGATCTCTGTTCCCTGTAAGACGATCCCCGCTTCGATCGTATCGAGGATCGTGTAATCATGGCGGGCCTTTTTGTTTTGGGCGATTAATTTCCCTTCTCCTTTAGGCACGGGCCATCCCTCCAATTATTTTTTCTTGATTCCTTTGTAAAAAGGTTTTTTCTTTTTCACTTTGCCAGCTTTCTTTGACTTGCCTTTACCGGTTTGTTCAAAGCGTTTCCCTTGTTTTTTCTCAGGGTTGTATTGTTTTTTCCCGCGACGGTTCGCTTCATTTTTTTGATGGTTGTTTCGTTTGTTGGCTTTTGGTGCTTGCAGTTTTTCGACTTCTTCTGCTGCTACCAATTCGAAATCGATCTCTCTTGTTTCAGGATCAGCTTTCACGACTTTGATACGAACTTTTTGACCAATTTTAAAGGTCAAGCCTGTCCGTTCACCTACAAGTGCCAGATGGTTTTCCAAATAATGGAAGTAATCTTGCTTCAGATTATTGATATGGATCAGCCCTTCAATCGTGTTAGGCAATTCAATAAACAAGCCAAACTTAACGACGGAACTGATGATACCGTCAAACTCTTCTCCTACTTTATCGGCCATATACTCAGCTTTTTTAAGCGCATCGACTTCTCTTTCTGCATCGACTGCTCGTCGTTCCATTTGGGAGCTGTGCATTGCGATGTCAGGCAAGATTTCAGCCCATTTGTTTTGGTTGGCTTCAGAGACATCTTCACTGTAAGAACGAATCAAGCGATGCACGATCAAGTCGGGGTACCGACGGATCGGTGACGTGAAGTGGGTATAATCTTCCGCTGCCAAACCATAGTGGCCGACGTTTTCTTCTGAATACTTCGCTTGCTGCATACTTCTGAGCAGCATCGTATTGACAACCATTGCCTCTGGCTTATCTGCGACATCTTCAACCACTTTTTGCAGTTGTTTTGGTGAGATCGAGCCGTTGGTTTGTTTGACTACAATCCCTAAAGCAGAAGCAAAATCAAAGAAGCGACGCATTTTCTCTTCTTTTGGTTCCTCATGGATCCGATAAATAAATGGTAAATGCTTCCGATTGAAATGGCGCGCCACGGTTTCATTGGCTGCCAACATGAAGGACTCGATCAATCGTTCGCCGACGCCACGTTCTCGCAGAACGATTTCTTGCGGGTGTCCTTCTCCATCGACCAAGACTTTCGCTTCGCGGTCTTCAAAAGAAACCGCCCCACGCTTGATCCGCATCGTTTCTAACACGTGGTGCAAGGCGGCCATATCATGGAACATCGGTACTAGTTCCCCATATTCTTTGCTGGTTTCTGGATTATTGTCTTCAATAATTTGATTGACTGCCTGATAAGTCATGCGGGCACTTGTTTGAATAATACTTTGGAAAATATTGTAATCCGTGACGATCCCCTCTTGGTTGATCCACATTTCACAGCTCATGGCCAACCTTGGAACATTCGGATTCAACGAACAGATCCCGTTTGATAAACGTTGTGGGATCATCGGGATCACTCGATCCGTTAGATAGACACTCGTTCCCCGCTCAAAAGCTTCTTTGTCCAACGCACTGTTTTCTGTCACATAATAAGAAACATCTGCGATATGCACGCCCAAATAGAAGCTGCCGTCAGGCAATGCTTTTACCGTCACCGCATCATCCAAATCTTTGGCATCCGCTCCATCGATCGTTACGATCTGTTGATCTCGCAAATCCCGTCGTTCTGGAAAGTCAGCAGGATCGATCGTATCGGGTACTGCATCTGCCGCTGCCAAGGTTTCTTCCTCAAATTTTGTGGGAATCCCATTCGCCACGACGATCGATAAAATATCCATTCCAGGATCGTTTTTATGCCCCACAACTTTTGTGATCAACCCCTCTAAGCTTTTCGAATAGCCTTTTTCTGGATAATGGCTGATCTCAACGATCACGATGCTGCCGTCTACTGGACGAATTCCTTGGGCGCCGATAAACACCTTTAAATCGCTTAGTTTTTTATCTTTAGGTTGAACAACGCCATATAGATCCGATTCTTCGATCTCTTTTTCGTCAAATAATGTAAACTCGCCGACCAACTGACTGATGGCGCGTTGCTTGATTTCTACGACCTTTCCCTCTGCGCCGCGATCTGAAAAAGGATCGGCAACATGCACGATGTCTACAGCAACGGTATCGCCGTCCATGGCATAGCCTGTTGCTTCTTTAGGGATATAAATATCGTCTTCTTCTTCATCCAACGTGACAAAGCCGAAGCCCCGCTCGTTGGCACGGAAGGTTCCTTCCACAAACACTCGTTTCATTGGTAATTTCACTTTGCCTTTTTTGTTAAAAATCACACTGCCTTCTCGTTCCATCGCCGCTACTGTCTGGACAAGATTCTTAAAGTCTGTACTTTTTTGAAGTCCTAGACCTTCAGCAATTTCTTCCATTGAAAAACTTTTTTTACGGCTTTCTTCGAGAAACTGAACAATTTTTGTTTTAATCGTTTCTGTCATAACTCACTCTTTCCAAGCAAGTGCTTCTAAGAAAGCAAACACATCCTGCTCTAATTTTTTCCGTTCTGGTCCCACGGTCACCACATGACCGCTTTCGGGATACCATTGAAGCGTATAGGGAACATGGGACAATGCCGCTGCGGTTTTGAAAACCGTCTGTGGATCGATCATTTGGTCCCTTCCTGCTTGCGCCAAGAAGACTGGGCGCTCGATTTTTCCTAAATGCTCAGCTGTGGTTTGTCCGACTGTTTCGATTCCTTGCAGTTGTTCTCTGACCTTACGAGGGACTTCTGCCAATATTTCTTTTTGGGTCGCCTCATCTAAATCAGCGTAGGGTATGACCATTTCAGCATACTTTTCAAAATTGACTGGTACTTCGTTCTTGGTTTCAAATAACGGTGAGCAAAAAAGACCGCCGCCCATCAATGTTGGGTCTTGCGTCAAACGATCCATCGCTAAAATCCCACCCATCGAAAGTCCAAGAACGGCAACTTCCTCATAGCCTTTTTCTTTCACATAAGCAACTGCATCCGCAGCATCCTGCTGCCAAACAGTCATTCCTTGATTTAAGATATCATCTGGATTCGGTGTACCATGTCCAGTAAACATCGGTGTATAAACCGTGTAGTCTTTTTGTTCTAACGAACGACAAAGCATGCGCACATCGTTAGGACTGCCTGAATAGGCATGGAACAAAATGACCGCTCGTTTGCCGTGTTCAGCAAAAACCGGTTTTGGTTGATTAAATGTTTTCATGTTTCCTTTCACCTCACGTCCAATTCTACCATAGTTAGCAAGAATACTTCGACAAATGCGATCAAAATCTTCCCGTTAAAAAGAAAAAAACCTCTCTTTACGAGAGGTTCGCTAACAAAGTGATTAGTTTGATGAAAGAAAAGCCAAAATAAAGAGCAAGACCATCCAAACAAAACCTAAAATGGCCGTTGAACGCTGCATCACCGCTTCAAATCCACGGGCTTTTTGCTTACCAAACAATTGATCTGCACCGCCAGTAAAGGCACTAGCTGCACTATTTTGCTTGCTAGGCTGCATCATGATCGTAATGACCATTAAAATCGAAATAACGATCACAGCAGTTAATAAGATGTTATACACGTTAGCTCCTCCTTGCTTGCTAAAGTCGTCCTTTCCATTTTAGCATTTTCCGCTGGAAATTACTACTCTCTTTTTGTCATTGATCGTTGCATGACGGTTAAAAAAAAAGACTGTCCTTTCTGACAGCCTTTTTCTCATAGATCACTTTCGTTCAAATCAGCGAACGAGTACGTCATCGTATTCTGGTTTTTCTTTGAACTCTCTGACCGCAAAGGAGCAGACAGGCATAATTTTTTTCTCTTCCCGTCTTGCTTTTTCAACAACCGCTTTGAGTAATTTTTGCGCCAATTGCTGGCCGCGATAATCAGGGTTGACGAAGGTGTGGTCTACTTCTAGAACATCATCTGGCGTTTCTTGCCATGTGATTTCTCCCACCTCTTTTTCTCCATCATACAAAGCAAAACGTTTATTTTCTTCTTTGATTTCCATTGCTTTCTTCCTTTCTATCAGACGATGTCTGTATTTTGTTTGATATTCTCAATGAATTGCAAAACGGTTGGCCAATATTCTGGTGCATCTTTCACTGCCTGTAAATGTCCCATATTCGCAAAGAGGACTTTTTGTTTCGGTCCAGCCGTTGCTTCCATTAAGGTATTGATCTCTTTTTCCGAAAGAAAAAAATCTTTTTCTCCTTGTAAAAACAGCACAGGTAAATGGTTGCTGCCGACTTGTCGGGTCACCGAGATCTGCAAGAAGGGATAACCGACTAATTGTTTGCTATAGCGATTCGCTAAGCGCAAAAAGCGTTTGATCGGTAACCGAGAAAATTGCGGCAAGCTTGATCGGATCGCACTGTAAACGGACGTATAGCTGCTGTCTGAGATCAACCCAGCCACTTGCACCGGCATGACTTCTCCACTAGCCAGCAGCAAGGTCGCAGCCCCCATTCCTAAACCATAGAGGAAGATTTGTGTTTGTGGGTCTTTTTCCAAAATCTTATCGATCCACAAAAGCAGATCCATCCGATCTAGCCACCCTAAGCCGATCTCTTTGCCTTCACTGCGGCCATGTGCACGTAAATCAGGAACTAAAACATTGTAACCAGCAGACCAGAATTTCTCGGCTGCCTCTTGACAATCTGCTTGCCCATCACTGCGATACCCATGCAAGCAGATCACCCACGTTTTTGCACACTGATCAAAGACTTCCGCTGTTAGGATCAGATCATCGGCGGTCGTTACCGTACATTCCGAACCTTGTGCCCAAAAAGCCGAACTCTTTGTTGCGATCCGCTCTTTGTATGGAATCCCCAGTTTCTTTCTGCCTTCTTTTTCATACCATTCATTGTTTCGCATAATGATCGCCGAAACAAAATAGCGTACGCCCTTTTTCAAAACAGACGTGCGATATACATAGTACACCAAAAAACCAAAAATAAGCAGTAGTAGCAATAGCCAAACCATAGGATCCCCCCTTAATTTTAGTTTACCATTTACAATGGATTTCAGCCAAAGTTTTGTCGCACGTCTTAAATAAGTCCTATACTTTAAAAAAACTTTGCCCTGACTTCTAGCAGAGAAGCAGGACAAAGTTTTAATTGGTTAACTATGTTTTCGTCGATAAAGTATGCCAACGCTTGTAACGAGTAAAATACTTCCAAGGATACTCCACTCATAAGAAGAGCGCTCGTTTGTCTTAGGCAATCGTTTTTCAGTAGTCGCATGGTTTGCGTCATTCTTGTTGTCATCTTCCGATTGTTTAGAAGTATCTGGCTTTTTAGGTGACAACGGGACCTGCGGCTTTTTAGGATCACTCGGTGTTTTTGGTGTCTCTGGCCCTGTATAAGTGTTGACTAAGTTATAGCCATTTATTTTGGTGGTGTAATCTGGAACTTTTCCTTCTTGGATCGTGTAGGTATAGGCTTTTCCTTCGGCATCGTATTTTGGCAGCTTATCAAAGCGATAGGTCCAGTTCCCTTCTTTATCTGCTTTTACGATTTTTTCTGCGTATTTTTCGCCGTTTCGCATCAGATTGACAGTGATGCTTTCAGGACGGGTATTGAATTGATTGTCGTTGTCATTCCAAGTTTTTCTGCCTGAAACTGTGGTTGTTTCCGTATTGACTAGGTCATAGCCGTTTACTTCACTGATATATCCAGAAACGTCTGCTTCTTGAATCGTGTAAGTGCAGGCTTTTCCTTCGGCATCATATTTAGGCAAATTATCAAAGCGATAAGTCCAGTTCCCTTCTTTATCGGCTTTTACGATTTGATTGTCGATCTCTTTACCGTTTTGCATTAATTCGACAGTAATACTTTCTGGTCGGATGTTGAGCTGATTGTTGTTATCATTCCATGTTTTCGTACCTGAAACTGTTGTTGTTTCCGTATTGCGGTACGTATTGACTAGATCATAACCGTTGATTTCACTGGTGTATCCTGGAACTTTTCCTTCTTGGATCGTGTAGGTATAGGCTTTTCCTTCGGCATCGTATTTTGGCAGCTTATCAAAGCGATAAGTCCAGTTGCCGTGGCTATCTGATTTTACGACTTGCTTGTCGATTTCCTTATCATTTTGCATCAGCTTGACAGTGATGCTTTCAGGACGGGTATTGAACTTGTTACCATAATCATTCCACGTCTTCGTTCCCGATACTTCTGTCGTTTCGGTGTTACGGTAGGTGTTGACTAAGTCATAGCCATTTACTTTGATGGTGTATCCTTCAACGGGTGTTTCTTGAATTGCGTAGTCATAGGTCTGACCAGATTCGTCGGTTGTTGGTAGATCGGTAAATTCATAATGCCATTCCCCCTCTTTATTCGGGGTAACCGTTTTTGTTTGGAACATTTCACCGTTTTGCAGTAATTGAACCGTAATGCTTGTCGGACGGGTATTAAATTTGTTGTCATAATCGTCCCACGTTTTGGTTCCGCTGACTGTCGTTGTATCAAGAGACAGCAGGTGATTCATTGCAGCTAGTTTGATTATCGGTACAATCGTTTCATTGGCTTGAAGATCCCAGCGGTGAGTTTCCGCATTGACCAATACCGTATCAGCAATGATACTGCCGTCAACATTTTGGTGGACATCAACTGTATCACCAACAGCCAAAATCGTTCCTTGGAAGGGACTATTAATCGAAAGCATTTGATTTTCTGGCTGATTAATAAAATTCCACAGGATAATGGCATCATCAAACGCTTCTGTTTCATGACTATTGCGCGTCGTGCCATCTGTATATTCTAGTTTGATTTGCGACTTGATATTAACGGTACTTGCTCCTTCGGTATCCACATTGATGAGTACAGGAGACGTGCCTTTTGTTAGCCCTTTGATGGTAATTGGTGTATCTTTTTCTAATTCTGTTTTTGAAAGAGTAACGACTACCTTTTGATCTTCTTCATCAATAGTATCTGCCGAAAAAGAAATTGGTTTCTTGTCGATTAGATAACCATCTGGCGCTTCTGTTTCAACAAAGGAATAGTCCCCTTCTGGAAGATCCGTTTCGATTACTTGTCCATCATCATTTGTGACCTCTTCATCAACCTCTTTATGTGTCTTTTTATTTTGAAGTTCGTAAACACCGTCATCAAGCGGGTTTCCTTGTTCATCCGTTAAGGTCAACACCACCTCTTGCGTATCATTTTCAGCACGGGCGGTATTAATGACCCGCTGATTATTATCAGTAAAATCTTTGGTTACACCGGGTGTTTGCGGATAGGCTCCTAGCCTTTCTGACGTCGCCTGTAACGTTGAAAATACCTTTTTAAAATCTATATACGGTTCACTTGCAGATTGATCTTGGAAAACTTCGGAAGTTTTCAAGTGATCCATTCTCTGTCCATTTACAAAAACGGCAGGTTGTTGATTTTGATCTGCTAAATCTACTGTGACTGATGGGCCAAAGACAACTTTGTTTTTTCTGCTATCAGTTCCTGACACAAAAGAAGAATTTGCGATCGTATTGACCTTTTGAATATAATTGATTTCTGTTGCCAACGAACCATCCTGAATACTGGTTCCAAAATTGACATTTCCATTTAGTTCTCCCACTGCTAAGTTTCCGTTCGTGTGGGTATTTAGCGTCGCATGGTTAGCAAAAATATGAAAATATTGGGCTTCTCCTAGAAGTGCGTCATCAACTTCTGGTACATCATTTTTAAAGCTGCCGCCACTTGATAGTTGTGCAGCTGATGGCGCACTTACTTGTGTATCAGGCGTTGATTCTATTGCTGTTGATGCGGTAGTTGACTCTGCTTGTGGTTGTGATTCGCTGCTTTTTGTTGCAGGCTGTTTTTCGGAAGCTTCTGTTTGTTCCTGACTGTCAGCAAGCACTGCTTCGGCACTCGTTGCTTCTGTGGATTGATTGTCAGGTAGAACAACTGCTACATCTGTTGTGTTGATAATGTCTTCTTTCACTTGTCCATTTTCTTCATCTGCTTGAAGAAATGCGGATTTGATTATCAATGTTTCAAGAGCTTTTGTTTGAAACGTTAGCGTCATTTGGCTAAAGGAGCTGCTAGTACTTTCTTCCATCAGCTGCTGTCTTTGCGGATCATATGTAAATGGCGTGCCGTTGCTTTGGATTGATTCTGGCAGAACCGTTCGTTCTCCTTCACTCAAGCTGAATGCCAGTTGATTAGCAGCAGATTGCTGATTCTTTTCTACCTCGATCGTCCAAGTGATTTCTCCTGTCGTAGGATTTGGTGATGAGGTCACTTGCGCTGTTCCTTTTTCATTTTGAAATAGAATTATTTTGGTGTTTCCCTCGGTGTCCGCATGAGCTGTAACGACTGGTAACAATGGTGTCACATAGGACATTACAAGTAAAGACAACATAACAATCGGGTAAGATATTTTTTTCACATAAGTACGCATTTCTCTTCCTCCAAACAACAAATTTTACTCAGGTGATTATCCTAATCGGAAAAAAGAGAAAATGCAAAATGACCCAAATTTTGATTCTGTGAGAAAAATGAGAGCAAAAACCGAAAAATGGGTCCTGCTCTCAAGGAAATTTGTGAAAATGAAATAGGATTTCTTTTGTTTGAAAAACAATAGAATATTTTTTTCATTATAAATACTCAAAATCCAGAAAGAATCTTTTGTTTGTGATAAAAGTTCTTTCATTGAAAACTCTTAAACACCAGGAGTGATTGGCTACTCGCTAAAATTTCACTTGTCAAAAAAAAAAATGTAAACTGAAAATGAAAATTTTCATAAACAATCATATTATTTTCATTTTTGGTTACAAAAATTTTAGCAGATTCTTTAAAATCTTATTGTTATTTTCCCTCTATTTATAAGTTCTCTTAACTTTTCAACTTACATTCTATAGAAAAAAACTGTTCCTTGTTCATCTACTAGAAACAGATTTTTTCTATATAGCTTTCATTCACTTTTAATTACTAAAAGTTTGAACAATCTCCTCTTGATCAAAGTCACAAGCCACATCCAAGGACAAAGAATCTGCAGTAGCCAATGCACCCCATGACAAACAAAATCTTAAATCAGCTGGACTTTGATTCCCCTCAATATAATAAGCTGGGAATCCCGAGTCAGATCTGTCAAGTTGATATACACCCCCGGATTTTTTCAGGAAACACTCATCGTCATAATATTGAGTTACAGCAAAATTAAGGTTATTGGCAGATTTTTTTAACAAATATTGCGCGCCATAGTATCTTTGCCCACTAACGATTTCAAAATCACGGAAAGAGTGTCGAGGAAGATTCGTTTTTATCTCAATTTTTCCCTTCCCTTTGATCATTTTTAAATTAGGCAATAAGATAAAGCGACCGATTATTTCGCTGACCCAATCTGGATGACTTTCACCGTAGTCACTCGAAAAATTGCTATGACCATCGATTACTTTAAAAGAAATCGGCTCACCGTTAAAGGTTAACCACCAGTTGCCAACAGTTGTGGGTAGCAACTGTTGACTATAAAGATCGCCAAACAATCTGTCTGGTCTTTCATCACATGAATCAGACACAGCTATATCCTTATAATGCTTTTCTATATATACCAATAGATCGGTATCGTCTGTAACGACAGAATATGAGCTACCATCATCAATGATTAGTTCTAAGCTGCCTAATGGATGCTGAATGTACGGAAGATCTACATCACGATTCCAGCCTTCCCACTCAGGGTAAGAATCAAAGATCAAAAGATCATCCAAAGAAATGCTGGGTAAAAAACCAGTTAGCACCCCTTCATAAAGATAAGTATCTTTGATTGCATCCAATAAATTATGGCCGCTCAGCCAAATAAGCGACTTTCCATTTTTCTTCTTTTCAATCGAATGCAAAATACTTATGTCACCTGAATAATCGGTAATCAGCCAATTATACTGGAGGATCACATCTTTTGGAAATAGGTCAATAATTCCTGCAGCGGAAACAATATGTTCTACTTCCTTTGATACTACATTATTTATGTACAATTTTTTCATCAGCATTCTCTCCTAAAATACTAAGTTTTCCTATAGTCTATCATACAATTAGCATACCGATAAAACTCGTAAAAAAGTCCCCCCATGTCATTTAACATGAGAGGACTTTACCATCATTTCAGTACAGCCAAACGAAAATGTTTGATCAAACTGAAATTATTTATTTTTTAAGTTGTAGAATGCTTGCAAGCCTTTGTATTCAGCAACTTCACCAAGTTGGTCTTCGATACGTAGCAATTGGTTGTATTTTGCAATACGGTCAGTACGTGAAAGAGAACCAGTTTTGATTTGGCCAGCGTTTGTTGCAACTGCGATATCAGAGATTGTTGAATCTTCTGTTTCACCTGAACGGTGAGAAACGACTGCAGTGTAACCAGCTTCTTTCGCCATTTCGATAGCATTGAATGTTTCAGTCAATGTACCGATTTGGTTAACTTTGATCAGGATTGAGTTACCGATACCGTTTTTGATTCCTTTTTCAAGGATTTCAGTATTTGTAACGAACAAGTCATCCCCTACTAATTGAACTTTGTCGCCTAAGCGTTCAGTTAATAGTTTCCAACCATCCCAGTCGTTTTCATCCATACCGTCTTCGATAGTGATGATTGGGTATTTGTTAACTAATTCTTCTAAGTAGTCAACTTGTTCAGCAGCAGTACGTTTTACGCCGTTTTCGCCTTCAAATTTAGAGTAGTCGTAAACACCGTTTTCGTAGAATTCTGATGATGCACAGTCAAATCCTAGGTATACATCTTTACCTGGTTCTAAACCAGCAGCTTTGATTGCTTCTAAGATTGTTTCAACACCGTCTTCAGTTCCTTCAAAACGAGGAGCGAAACCACCTTCGTCACCTACTGAAGTTTCTAAACCACGTTTAGACAAGATTGATTTCAAAGCGTGGAATACTTCAGTACCCCAACGTAAGCCTTCTTTGAATGTAGGTGCGCCTACAGGCAAGATCATGAATTCTTGGAAAGCGATTGGTGCGTCAGAGTGAGAACCACCGTTGACGATGTTCATCATAGGAGTTGGCAATACTTTTGTATTGAATCCGCCTAAGTAGTGGTATAAAGGTACTTCTAGGTAATCAGCAGCTGCACGAGCAACAGCGATAGAAACACCAAGAATCGCGTTTGCGCCTAATTTGCCTTTGTTAGGAGTTCCGTCTAAAGCGATCATTGCTTTATCGATAGCCATTTGGTCACGTACATCGTAGCCGATGATAGCTTCTGCAATGATGTTATTTACATTGTCAACTGCTTTCGTTACACCTTTACCGCCATAACGAGCTTTGTCGCCATCACGTAATTCAACTGCTTCGTGTTCACCTGTTGAAGCTCCTGAAGGAACCATTCCGCGGCCGAAAGCACCTGATTCTGTGTAGACTTCTACTTCGATAGTTGGGTTACCACGTGAGTCTAAGACTTCGCGTGCGTAAACATCAGTAATAATTGACATGTTTTGTCTCTCCTTTGAGTTTGTTTTATCTTAAGGGGAAAGCCCCTTGCGAACAACTTAATTGTAGTGAAAAAATCACGATTCTGCAAATGTTATTTTCATGAAAATGAAATTATTTTACAGCATCTAATAATGCTAGGAATGAATCAGCTTGCAAGCTTGCGCCGCCAACTAATGCTCCGTCAACATTTTCTTTTGCCATGTATTCAGCAATGTTTTCAGGTTTTACAGAACCGCCGTATTGGATACGCACGCTATCTGAAACTTCTTTGCCGTATAATTTTTCAACGGTTTTGCGGACAACGCCACAAATTTCGTCTGCGATGTTTGCATCCGCTGATTTACCAGTACCGATCGCCCAGATTGGTTCGTACGCAATCACAAGATTACTTACTTGACCGTCTGTTAAACCGTCTAAGCCAGCAGTGATTTGTCCTTCGATCCACTCCGCTGTTTTGCCAGCTTCATAGGTTTCTAAAGATTCACCACAGCATAGGATTGGGATCATGCCGTTTGAAAAGATTGCTTTGGCTTTTTTGTTGATGTCTTCATCTGTCTCATGGAAGTATTCACGACGTTCTGAATGACCAATGATGACATAGTCAACACCTAGATCTGCTAAAGCTGCTGGTGAAGTTTCACCAGTAAAGGCACCTTCATTTTCCCAGTAGCTGTTTTGAGCAGCAATTTTTAATTCTGTTCCTTCAGCAGCATTCACTAATGTTTCTAAGAATAGAGCTGGCGAACCGATCACAGAGTCAACTGTATCGTTGCTAGGAATTTTTGTTTTGACTGCTTCAGCAAATTCTTTTGCTTCTTTCGCAGTTTTGTTCATTTTCCAGTTTCCGGCAATAATTGGTTTGCGCATGTTCTGGCACTCCTTTTCGTTATCAAGCGTGCAAAGGATCTCCTTTGCACGGCTTGTCATTGATTATTTATCGTTGATCGCAGCTAGGCCAGGAAGTGTTTTTCCTTCTAGCAATTCAAGGCTGGCACCGCCACCTGTTGAGATGTGGGTAAATTTGTCAGCAAAACCTAATTGTTCTGCTGCAGCTGCAGAGTCACCGCCACCGATGATCGTTGTTGCATCTTCAAGGTTGGCAATTGCTTCACAAACACCGATCGTACCGTTTGCGAAGTTAGACATTTCAAACACACCCATAGGTCCGTTCCAAACGACTGTTTTTGCGCCTTTTAATGTTTCAGCAAACAAAGCGATAGTTTCAGGTCCGATATCTAAGCCCATTTGTCCTTCAGGAACATCACCAGTATGTTCTTCTGTTGGGACATCATTTGAAAATTCAGCAGCAGTGATTGAATCAACTGGTAATACTAATTTATCGCCAGCTTTTTCGATCAATTCTTTTGCTAATTCTACTTTGTCTGCTTCCACAAGAGAATTACCGATTTCCATACCTTTTGCTTTGTAGAACGTATACGTCATTCCGCCGCCGATCAAGATTTTGTCTGCTTTAGGAATCAAGTTTTCGATTACGCCGATTTTGTCAGATACTTTTGCTCCACCAAGAATCGCGATCATTGGACGTTTTGGTTCTTCGACTGCTTCACCGATGAATTTGATTTCTTTTTCCATTAAGAAACCAGCAACTGTTGGGATACCTGTTGAAGCGATCCCTACGTTTGAAGCGTGTGCGCGGTGTGCGGTACCAAATGCATCATTTACAAAAACATCGCCTAAAGAAGCCCAGTATTTACCTAGTTCAGGATCGTTTTTGCTTTCTTTTTTGCCATCGATGTCTTCGAAACGAGTGTTTTCAAAAACAACGACATCGCCATCTTGCATGTTGTTGATCGCTGCTTCTAATTTTTCGCCGCGGGTTTCATCCACGAAAGTTACTTCTTTGCCTAACAATTCGCCTAGACGTTTCGCAACTGGCGCTAAAGATTTTCCAGCTTTATCTGCTTCTTCTTTCACACGACCTAAGTGTGAGAAAAGAATTGCTTTTCCGCCGTTTTCGATCACGTAATTGATTGTTGGTAATGCTGCTTTGATCCGTGTATCATCTCCGATCACTCCATCTTTCAATGGAACGTTGAAGTCCACACGTACAAGAACTTTTTTATCTTTTAAATCGATATCTTGAACTGTCATTTTCGCCATGAACAGATTCCTCCTAGCATAATTGTTAAAAAAAGCGGAGAAGCGCGATGCTTCCCCGCTTTCTCTTGCGATGGTTTAAATTAAAGTCGTTCGCAACTCTTATAGGTTAGCGAAGTATTCTAAAGTACGTACTAATTGTGCAGTGTATGACATTTCATTGTCGTACCAAGCAACAGTTTTAACTAATTGTTTGTCGCCAACAGTCATAACTTTTGTTTGAGTTGCATCAAATAATGAACCGTAAGTCATACCAACGATATCAGAAGAAACGATTTCGTCTGTGTTGTAACCGTAAGATTCGTTTGAAGCTTCTTTCATTGCTGCATTGATTTCATCAACAGTTACTTCTTTGTCAAGAACAGTAACTAATTCAGTTAATGAACCAGTTGCAACAGGAACACGTTGAGCAGCACCATCTAATTTGCCGTTCAATTCTGGGATTACTAAGCCGATCGCTTTAGCAGCACCAGTTGAGTTAGGCACGATGTTTGCAGCAGCAGCACGGGCACGGCGGAAGTCACCTTTAGGGTGTGGTCCGTCTAGAGTCATTTGGTCACCTGTGTAAGCATGGATTGTAGTCATTAATCCTTCAACTACACCAAATTTGTCGTTCAATGTTTTCGCCATAGGAGCTAAACAGTTTGTTGTACATGAAGCACCAGAGATAACTGTTTCTTCACCTGTTAAAGTTTCATGGTTTGTGTTGTAAACGATTGTTGGAACATCGTTTCCACCAGGAGCTGAGATAACTACACGTTTTGCACCAGCTGTTAAATGTTTTTCAGCAGCTGCTTTAGAAGTGAAGAATCCAGTACATTCTAACACGATTTCAACACCTAGTTCGCCCCAAGGCAATTCTTCAGGGTTGCGGTTAGCTAAAACTTTGATTTCGTTTCCGTTCACATTGAATGAACCTTCGTGAACTTCAACTGTACCGTTGAAACGTCCTTGTGTTGTATCATATTTTAACAAGTGAGCTAACATTTTAGCATCTGTTAAGTCATTGATAGCCACAACTTCGATTCCTTCTACTTCTTGGATACGACGAAATGCTAAGCGTCCGATACGTCCAAATCCATTAATACCTACTTTAACTGTCATTTAAGATTTCCTCCTTATGAAAATCATAAAAATATTTATTTTAAAGGGTTGCCCCTTTTAAAATCTCATTTGCGCAAGCTTCATCGGTGATGAGCCAGGTTTGTTTTGGTGCATTTTTCATGTATGCATTGACCGCTTTGGCTTTTGATTGTCCGCCAGCGACCGCAAAAATGATTGGGACTTTTTGCAAATCTTTTAATTGAAGTCCGATGCGAGGAACTTTGTAGACGACCTCGCCAGCTTCGTTAAAGAAATACCCAAAGGATTCTGCAACTGCATTTTTTTGTTTTAACATCAGAATTTCTTGTTCTGACATTTTTCGTCGAGCCGCCATATGCAACGCCCGTCCAATACTATGAATAACACAATTCGCTTGACTTATCAAGTTTAAGACATCAACGATGGCGGGTTCTTTCAAGAGAAACTCGTAGGTGTTCATGCTTAATTGTTCTGGTACAAACAAGGAGCGATAATCGCCGTTTGTCTGCATCGCCATTACTGAGCTGACTGAGTTTGCTTGCACGTTGACTGATTCTCCGATACCGCCACGGGCTGGAACAAACAAGTTATGACGTTTGGCGGTTTCCAAATTGCCCAATTCCTCGGCAACTTTCGCCATTGTCGTCCCTCCCATCACTGCGATGGTGTTTTTGCCTTCTGGCAATAAGAGATCCAACGATTCATTCAGCAACTGGCCAAATTCAGCAATCACTTTCGGTTGTCGATCACCATCGCCGCTCGCAATCAAACAACGTTCGATGCCAAAGGTCTCTGATAATCGTTTTTCGATTTGGTGCATTCCGAACAGCTGATCCATCAGTGCACCGATCTTCGTGTACACTTCTTCTCCATAGGCGGTCAATTGCATGCCGCTTTTTGAAGAGTCGATCAGTTTTAGCTTTTTAAGGATATCTGTTTCCGTCCTCAACACGCGTTCCGTCATTGATAAACTTTCCGAAAGTGTCCGGCGGCCAACGGGCTGCATCCAATAAATATTTCTTAAGATACGGTAACGTTCCTGGAGTACAGCGAGAATATCCGGGGTGATTGCCTCAATCAATTTTAATTCATCGAGCATTTTATATCCTCCCGTTGGACAATTTTCGTCCTACAATGACTTAAAATGACCCATCGATTGCAAAAAAAATTTAAATCTGTTTCCTACACCAATAATAGTAGCACTTATCGCCTTGATACGCAACTATTTCAGTCACAAAATCTTGCTTTTCATAAAATCGTCATAATTTGAAAAAGAGGAAAGGATCGATAAAAAAAGGAAAGGCTTTGCTGCCTTTCCTACTCGTTAATAGTACGTTTTGCTTTACTCGAATCGTTTCCGCTTGGAAGAACCTGGGATATTCATAGCTTCACGATACTTTGCCACCGTTCGTCTGGAAATATCGATGCCCTGGGCTTTGAGGGCATCTGTCAACTTCTGATCTGACAATGGTTTATTTTTGTTTTCTTCATCGATCAGTGCCTTTAGCTGCTGTTTGATCGATGCCGTCGTCAGGTCATCACCGCTTTCTTGTGTCGAAACTTTCTGTCCAAAAAATAGTTTTAATTCAAACACCCCAAAGGAGGTTTCCAAGTATTTCCCGTTGACCGCTCGGCTGACCGTTGATTCATGAATCCCTAATTCTTCGGCAACTTCTCTTAAAACCAATGGCTTTAATGGGCGATCTGGTTGAGTGAAAAACTCCTTTTGCCGTGCAACGATCTGCACCCCGACACGATAGATGGTATCCCCTCGTTGCAGCAAGGTCTTTTTCAGCCACTCGAACTCTTGGGCTTTATTGTCTAAATAACTTAATACCTCTGGATCACCGCTTTGCTTCAATTGATCAAAATACTGCTGCTGAAAGCGAACCTCTGGCAAGGCGCGTTTGTTTGATTTCACGATCGGCTGTCCTTTTTCAACCGTCACCCGCAGGTCAGGAACGATGTAAAGCCCATCGGTTGCCCCAAACGCAGCCCCTGGTGTGGGGGTCAATGTTTGAACATAGTCAAAGACCTTTTGGATCTCAGTTAATGGAATCTGCAGCGCTTTGCTGATTTTGTCCCACTTGCGCTCTGCCATTTCCGTAAAAAATTCTTCTAAAATGAGATAGGCCATTGGCGGCGCATAGTCATCTCTTTCCGTTTGCAGCATCAAACACTCTCTTAGATCACGAGCACCGACGCCTGCTGGATCTAGCTGCTGGATCAAGGTCAAGGCATCGAGCATTTGGATTGGGGTCCCACCAACAAGCTTTCCAGCTTCTTCCAGATCAATCGTCAAAAAGCCGTTTAAATCAATGTACTCGACTAAAAATAAAACGATCGTCCGCAAGAAGGTATCTCGGTAGTTTAAATGCACTTGATCAATGAGGTATTCGAATAAAGACGTATGCTGGTCAGGGATCTGGCTTAAATAATCCATCAATTGTTCTGATGAGCCATTGCTTTTGCTTGGTGTGATGGGCGAATCATATTCCCCCAGATCAATCAATGGATTTTCTAATGCTTGGTTATCTATGAAGGACAATAATTCGTCTGCAGAAAATTGCAACACTTGGATCGATTGCTGTAATTTCTGCGTCATAGCAAGCTTTTGCGTCTGTTTTTGTTGTTGTGAAAATTGCTGTTGAAATTTCATCATTCTACCTCTTGTTTTTTTCACTGAAATTGGTTAAACTAATATTTGTGCTTCGCGCCTTTAGTGTAGTGGATATCACGTAAGATTCCGGTTCTTGAGACGGGGGTTCGATTCCCTCAAGGCGCGTTTTTTCTTTTCGTTACAAGTATACTCGATTCAAATCAATAATTCAAAAGCACTTAGGGACCGCTGATGCGGTTCCTTTTTTATTTGTATCTATGTAAGAAGGCGAACTCGTCCTTCAACGATTAAAAGCTGCTTGCAGCCATAAGGCGAAAAAAAGAAGAGGATTACTCCTCTTCTTCCTCTTCATCCGCAAAATCATCTTCATCATCGTCATCGATAATGGTTAGATCTTCCTCAATGCTGTCAGGTAATTCTTCTTCATCATCGGTGCTATTGTCGGCGCCGATTTCTTGCAAGTCTGAATTGTATGCCGAGATTTCTTCATCCTCTTCATCATCATCATCAAAGAGATCATCTTCTTCGTCATCTGACAAATCAGTATCCTCAGGATCATCATCGTTATAATCGATTGCGTCTTCATCATCGTTGATAAAGGCATTGACTTTTTTACGTTTGCGACGACGTGGTGTATCTTCATCCTCGTCTTCGATGCCATGGTTGACTTCTTCATCGATCGAATCAATGGCGTACCATGAACGTAAGCCCCAACGATTGTCGCCTAAAGAAATAAAACTACCGTCGATATTCAAGTCTGTATAAAACTGCGCCAATGAATCACGAATCTCGCTGTCTGAAGTTTCAAGATAGTTTTGAATTTGGTTGACCAAATCAGAAAAATCCATCACGTCACCGCGCTGCTCTAAAATCGCATGGGCAACTTCAATCATCGACAATTCGTTTTTATTTACACCTTCAAATACATTAATTTCCAAACGGGACACGTCCTTTCACAGTCTACTCCTAATCATACAAAATTACGTCTCAAATTGCAATTTTTTCTTTCAATTTCCCTTTGATCAAGCGGTAAATTCTAAAGATAGTTTGTATTCGCCGACTTTGTCAGCAGCCATGAACAAGTCATAATCGATATCGATCTTTCCCGAGTATGGACGGTCTTTCAAGCTAACGTGCAGGTGATTGGTGAAGGTGTGGAACATCATCAAACCATACGGGGTTTGGTAGCTCGTCTCTAACCGTTCCTTATAAGAAAATTTCAAACGCATGCGCATTTCCCCTGAGCGAATCAATTGAATCAATCCGTCTGGCATGATTTTCATCGTGACGGGAACGTCGGTACCGTCTGGCTGGATCTCTTTGTAACGGATATATAAGGTATCACCGATCTTGACTGCTTGTCCTTGCAGATCAAACAGAAAGTTCTCTGTTTCCCCTGCTTGACGTACATTGGTTGTTAAATGAATCGAGATTGGGATTCCTTTTGATAATTCTTGCATGTACGTGTGCCTCCTTTGAAGATTTCAGTTTCATTCTTGCTTTTTTTCATTCGTTTGTCAATCATTTCAGTTGATTCTCCTTGGTCTATTTCTTCATTGAAAATAAAAAAGCGAAAACAAAAGCAAGTTTTCATTCTTTTCTCCAAGTAATTTTCCAAGAATCGTATATAATAAGGATAACAGGTATTTTTAAAGGAGTTTAACCGATTTGACTATCTATATAATGGATCAAACCTTACCACGTATCCACAATCCTTATGAGCCGTTTGCTTTCACCGATGTTGCCACCGAAGCTGCTGGCAAACTTGAACAAGTTTATTGTCATTTTTGGCAGTTGTCCGATACGATGATTTTAGGAATGAAAGATACCCGGCTGCCTTTTTTGATAGATGGTCTGCAGGTTTTGAAAGAAGCTGGCTATGACTCGATCATCCGCAACTCAGGCGGACTTGGGGTCATCAATGATGCCGGTATTTTGAATGTCTCCCTCATTTTCCCTAAACATTTGGCTGCCACTACGGATGCAGCCTATGAAATGATGGCGACATTGTTGCAAACAGCCTTTCCTGAGCGGACAATTTTAGCTTATGAAATTGCTGACTCGTACTGCCCAGGCACCTATGACCTGAGTATTGACGGAAAAAAAATTGCTGGCACCGCACAACGACGGATCAAAGAAGGCGTGGCTGTCATGATGTACCTGAGCATCAATGGCGACCAACCAGCCCGCGGCTCTCTCGTTCGTCGTTTTTACCAAGCAGGTTTAAAAGAGCGCTTTGGTACGGATGGCTATCCAGCCGTCAATCCTGCGAGCATGACCACTTTAGAAGCGGCTCTCGGCCGTAAGTTTACCACACAAGAGGTGATTGACCGCTTGCAAAAAGCCCTGCTTTTCTTGATCACAGACCAATCCCTATATCCGCTTGAGTCACTGGATCAATGGCTTTCAGAAAATAACCTTAGCGAACAAATGCAGCAACGCTTAGCTGGCATGGAAAAGCGAAACCAACCAATAAAGGAGTTTAGCGATGAGCCTACCATATAAATATCAAACCTTAGCGATAGAAAAAGTATTTCGTGACCCTGTTCATAACTATGTCCATGTGCAGCACCAAGTGATTTTAGACTTGATCAATTCCAAAGAAGTGCAGCGTTTGCGACGAATTAAACAACTAGGGACTGCTTCTTTCACCTTTCACGGAGCAGAACACAGCCGCTTTTCTCACTCCTTGGGGGTTTATGAAATCAGCCGCCGCATTTGCGATATTTTCCAACGCAATTATTCGATTGAAAAAGTCGGACCGAACGGCTGGGATGATAAAGAGCGTTTAGTGACCTTGTGTGCAGCATTGCTTCATGATGTGGGCCATGGACCATACTCCCACACCTTCGAGCATATTTTTCATACGGATCATGAAGCCATCACAGTGGCGATCATCACTTCTCCTGAAACGGAAGTTCATCAGATATTGAACCGAGTGGAAGCTGGATTTCCTGAGAAAGTGGCAAGTGTCATCACTAAAACCTATCCAAATCCCCAAGTCGTTCAAATGATTTCCAGTCAAATCGATGCTGATCGGATGGACTACTTGCTGCGCGATGCTTATTTTACCGGCACTGAATATGGCACGTTTGATCTGACCAGAATTTTACGAGTGATTCGTCCGTACGAAGGCGGTATTGCTTTTTCTATGAATGGCATGCACGCTGTGGAGGACTACATCGTCAGTCGTTACCAAATGTATGTGCAAGTTTATTTCCATGCGAGTTCTCGAGGGATGGAAGTGATCTTAGCCCACTTGCTGGATCGTGCTGCAGAACTTTATCAAGTGGATCAGGAAATGTTTCAAAGCCATTCGCAACTGCTTCTCCCATTTTTAAAACAAGAATTCACTTTAGATGAATACTTGAAACTCGACGATGGCGTGTTGAATACCTACTTTACCCAATGGACAGAAGAAAATGATCCAATCCTCAGCGATTTGGCCAAGCGGTTCTTAAATCGTAAACCGTTGAAATCCGCCCGCTTTGACGATGAGACGCAGTTGCCGATGATTGAAGAAATGCAGGGACTGGTGGAAAAAGTCGGCTTTAATCCCCGCTATTATACTGCCATCAATTCAAGCTTCGATCTGCCTTATGATTTTTATCGGCCGACTTCAGGCAAACATCGGACACAAATCGAATTACAGGAAAAAGATGGTTCCCTTGTGGAATTATCCCAAGCCAGTCAGCTTGTTGCAGCCTTAGCGGGACAAACCCAAGGTGACCAACGCTTTTATTTTCCAAAAGAAATGATTGACCCCAACATCCAAAATCACTATGATTTATTTGGAGAGACGTATCAAGAGTTTGCCAAGCACATTCGCAATGGTGCTTTGATCAAACCAAGCCACTAGGAGGAACTTATGAGTATCAAACTGATCGCCATCGATATCGATGGCACCCTGCTGAACAACGACCGCAAGATCACTCCAGCAGTTTACAAAGCATTAAAAGACGCAGAAGCACAAGGCGTGCGCATCGTTTTGTGTACGGGACGCCCCTTAACTGGTGTCCAAGATTTATTGAAGGAACTAGACTTATTTACGGACAATGATTTCGTGATTACCTACAATGGCTCTTTGGTTCAAAAAACCAAAAATCAAGAGATCATCTCTGAATTCGGCTTGTCCCAAGATGACTATCTCTTTGTTGAGATGACTGCGAGAAAATTAGGGGTTCACCTTCATGTAGAAACTGAGGATACCATGTATACCGCTAACCGCGATATCAGTCCTTACACGATTTATGAAGCCTTCTTAGTCAACATGCCATTGAAATATCGGACACCAGAAGAAATGACTGCTGACTTGAATATCATCAAAATGATGATGATCGATGATCCCGCAATACTGGATCAGATCATCCCACAATTGCCGAGCAGTTTGACCGACAACTACAATGTGGTTAAAAGTGCTCCATACTTCTTGGAAGTCCTAAATAAACAAGCCCATAAAGGAGCTGCTGTCAAAAAATTGGCGGAGCACTTAGGCATCAAACAAGAAGAAGTCATGGCGATCGGCGATAATGAAAATGATTTAACCATGGTGGAATATGCTGGTATCGGTGTGGCGATGGCCAATGCTACTGAAAACGTGAAAAATGCCGCAGATGTCCTAACCGCTTCAAATGAAGAAGACGGTGTAGCAGAAGTGATCAACAAGTATGTTTTAACAAATAACTAAGTGCAAAAAAGTCAGGTTTCCTTTTTATCGGAAGCCTGACTTTTTTATTTTGCCAACCACTGTTCAACTGCCCATTTATGGCTGCCGCGTTTCAATCGTTGGATCGCTTCTTCTGGCGTGTACCAAGACAATTGATTGGTTTCTTCTGTCGGTTCGCAAACTTTTTTCCACTGTGTCATTAAATAGAAATAGCCCGGGTGATGGTAAAATGTATCGCGATGGCGCGAATAGAAGTATTCAACTGCCTCCCCTAAATACTCAGCAATCTCCCCTTCAAATCCAAGTTCTTCAATCAATTCTCGTTGGATCGCTTCTTCTTTGCTTTCATTTGGCTCAATTTCACCACCGGGCAAAAAGTATGCGCCGTTGGGTGCTTGCACCAAGATCACTTCATTTTTTTCGTTTGGAAGAACGACATACGCCCCATATCTTGATTTGTATGGTTTCCCCGCTTCTTTTTCCCCGAACACAATTTCCTTTTCTGGCATGATTCCCTCCACCAACACTTTCTTTCCATTTTACCCTATGCCAATAGTCTGGACAAGCTGGAAATAACGCTCGGTTGTCTTTTATTCGTTACAAAAAGAGAAAATATGTTATCATACAACTATCAAGATCGAAAGGATGATTTACCCATGAAAATGGCTCACACATGTGTCCGCGTCAAAGACTTAACGGCTTCTCTAGATTTTTATCAAACTGCCTTTGGTTTTGAAGAATCTCGCCGTCGTGATTTTCCTGAACATAAATTTACTTTGGTTTACTTAACTTTGCCTGGTGATGATTACGAGCTAGAGTTGACCTATAACTATGACCATCCTGGCTATGAGTTAGGCGACGGCTATGGCCATATCGCCATCAGTACCGATGATCTAGAAGCGCTTCATGAGAAGCACCAAGCGGCTGGATTTGATGTCACTGATCTGAAAGGACTCCCAGGAACTTCTCCTTCTTACTATTTTGTGAAAGATCCTGATGGCTACAAAATCGAAGTTATTCGCGAAAAATAAAGCGAAGGTGATCGAAAAAAGGACCTCGTGTCCTTTTTTCTTTTTCGATCCATTTACTAGTAGAAAGGTTTGATCAAATGAAACCCATTATCGGCATCGCTGCTAATGAACGACCAATGATTGAAGAAGCAGAACATTGGTTGTCCTATACACCCAAAAATTTTGTGACCCATATCCAACAAGCCCAAGGCATTCCCCTATTATTACCAATGGGTGTCGTGGAAGATGCTGCGACTTACATCAGCAAAATCGATAAACTCTTGTTAGCCGGTGGTCACGATGTCTCCCCTGTTCACTATGGCGAAGATCCTCATCCCTTGATTCAAGGCATTCATCCTGATCGTGATGTCTTTGAATTGGCATTGATCAAAGAAGCAGTGGCTCAAAACAAACCGATCTTTGGAATCTGCCGCGGCATGCAGTTACTCAATGTCGCATTTGGTGGGAGTTTGTACCAAGATCTCTCTTTGATCGATCACCCAACGATCAAACACGTGCAATTGCCGACGTTCTTTCAATTCCCTACACATCGGGTAAAAATCAAGGAAGACAGTCGTTTGGCTGCTCTTTTAGGCACAACCTATCACGTCAATTCTTTTCATCACCAAGCGGTCAAAACAGTTGCGGATGATTTCAACGTGATTGCGACCGCTCCTGATGGTGTCGTTGAAGCCATTGAATCCACTGCCTATGGCGCACCGATCTTAGGCATTCAGTGGCATCCTGAGCTAGCCGCTCACAAGCTGCCTTCTGAGCAATCGATCTTCAACTTTTTTGTGCAGGAATTCTAAAGGCTTGCATCTTGTTTCTAGATTTTAGCGAATAAAAAACGCCCGATCACGAAAAGGATCGGGCGTTTTGCTTATTTTTCGTTTTTCATTAACACTAATGATTGTTTCAACGTTGCTAAAATGCCATTGTCGTTATAGATCAGGACATTTGATTTGTACATTTTTGCAGAAACCAGCATCAGGACGATCGTGGTAACAGCAAGGATTCCTACTGAAATCAATGCACCGCCGATACCCACTGTATCATTAGCAAGCCGTACTGGCATAATGAAGGAAGATAAAAATGGTACATAGGAAGTTACTCGTAAGACCACGTTATGAGGATCCATACCGCCTAGCACGATTCCAAGCATATACCCGCCCAATGAAAGATACGTCACTGGAATGATGGCTTTCGCCGTATCTTCTGCTTTGTTCACTAACGACCCGCAAAGGGCTGACAAGACCGAGTAGATCAAAATTCCTAAGAAGACGAAAACGATCGCAAACACCAGGAAGGGACCAAAAATGCCATCTGTCGAAAAGTTTGCCAACAAGTCTTTTACCATTGGGTTATCCTTGATCCAGAAATAGCTCCCACCAAAAATCGCAACATAAGCAACTAGCTGGGTCGCTGCAACCATGATTACACCCGTCAATTTGGCATAGTAATGGATTTGCGCCCGTGTACTAGACAAAATGACTTCCATGATGCGTGTGCCTTTTTCAGAGGCAATCTCTTGTGCAATGATCTGTGCGTAAGTAATGATAAAGAAAAAGAGGATCACTGTTGCGATCATACTAACTACTGATTGCATCGCGGTATTGTCTTCCCCATAAGTCATTTCGCCATCTTCACCGAAGGAAACTTTTTGACGATCAAGCGGTGCGACTTCACTAAGGACTGCCACTTGCTCAGCAGTCAGGCCAAGCTCACTAGCTCTATAGGAAGACTGCAAACCCGTCAATAACTGTTGGATCGTCAGCTCTAAAGCTTGCCCCATCGAGGACTCGCTTAATAATTCCCCTTGCAGCGTATCCCCAGAAGCAGTAATAAGTAACAAAGCATCAGCATCTTTGTCTGCCATCTGTTGCTGCCCTTGTTCTTCGCTGTCAACAATTTCAAATTCAAAATCATCGCCGCTTTGGTCCACAAAGGTCTGCGCAATGGCTGGTTCATTCGCATAAACGGCAATTTTATCGACACTGTTCATACCATCAGCAAAATAACCAATGAGATAAAATGCCCCCGTTGCAATAAATGGCACGAGAATCATAATCAAAAACGAAATTGATTTGATATTTTTTTTATAAACATCTAATGCGATTACCCAAAACTTACTCATTCATTTTTCCCGCCTTCCGCTTAAAGATTTCTTCTAACGTTGGTGGTTGTTGATTGAACATAGGGATATAACCATCCGCCGTTGCTAAATCAAATAAGGTTTTTCCTACTGCAGGATCAGCGATCGTAATATCATAGCTGCCATCTTCTCTGGCAAGAACTTCCTCGACACCTGCCACTGCCAAGAGCTGTTCTTTCGTCAAGTTGGATTCTAAATAGACTTTCGTCCGCCCAAAGGATTCACGAATTTCATGAACTTTTCCGTTTAAGACGGTTTGACCATCCCGCAGCATAATCAAGTGATCGCAGATTTTTTCCACATTATCCATATTATGACTGGAGAAAATGACACATGAGCCATTTTTTTTCAGTTCAATGATCCCATTTTTCAACAGTTCTGCATTGACGGGGTCTAACCCACTAAATGGTTCATCTAAAATCACCAATTTTGGTTCATGGATCAACGTTGAGATCAGCTGAACTTTTTGCTGATTTCCTTTTGATAGCGATTTGACTTTATCGGTTTTCTTGCCTTTGACTTTAAATTTGTCCATCCAATAGTCGATTTTTGGTACGATGTCTTCTTTCTTCTTGCCTCGTAACCGCGCGAAATAGATCAATTGATCTTCAATCGTTACTTTTGGAAACAAGCCGCGTTCTTCTGGCAGATAGCCGATAATATTGTATTCTTTTTCACTAATTTTATGGTCATCCCACAATACTTCCCCTTGATCGGCTTTCAAGAAATCCAAGATCAATCGGAATGTCGTCGTTTTACCAGCACCATTTTGACCAATCAAGCCCATGATCTGTCCATCATTGATGGTAAAGGACAATTGATCGACTGCTGTATAATCGCCAAATGTTTTTACTAATTGTTTTGCTTCTAACACATGCTCACCTTCCCTGTCTAATAAAATATATCACTAAAGAAAAAGCCGATAACGGCGCCAATGATCGCTCCGACAAACATCAAGATGACGGTATCGCGGATCACTCGTTGACGCTTCGCCAGTTTCTCTGGTTCATTGTAATAACTTGCTCGATTTTTATATAAGAATTTCATCAGGATCGTGGTCAATCCTACCCCAATCGGGATAAACACCAGCCCCGTAATCAAACCTAGTCCAAAGGACCAAAATGGATTTGTGCGAATATTGAAATAACGGATCAAAAAGTAAATCGCTGCCAATATCACTAAACTGATCACCGAAAGTAGAATAGATTTTTTCATTAAATACCGTGTTTCATTATCGATCCGTTCTTGATAGCTTTCTTGGTCACTGAAAATCGCTGGTGTGTCAGGAGACGCTTTAAAATAAAAATAGCGATCTTTATAATTGCTGATATAAGTCCAGCCTCCTGCTTGATACATCGCTAAGTAATCAACGATCTCAGAGGGCTCTCCTTCGAAAAAGTCTACTGCATATTTGGTCGTTTCTGGGTCTCCTTTGATAAACTTCAAAAACCCTAACCGATTCATCTTCACAAAGTGCCACCCTAACGACGCTTGTTTTTGCAGACGAACCATTTCCTTTTCTGGGTAATAGGCTACACCAAGTGAAAGAAGGTATTTCTTATTGATGCCCATCTTGCTCTCCCCCTAACGCTTCGAAAACCTGTTCTCCGATTTGATAAAATAATTTGCGCCGTTGAATATCTCTCTCCAGAACTTGTCTTCCTTCTGGTGTAATCTGATAGATTTTTTTTCGGTCAACGCTCTCCTCTAAATCGATCCACCCCTTTTTCGTCAGCTTCTTTAAAATCGTATACATCGTTGCGGGACCAATCTCAAACGTCCCTTGGCTTAGCTCATGGATCTGTTTCATGATGAGATACCCATGTTTCGGCTTTAAAAGCGCTAATAAAATCAAATAGGTTGAATCTGTCAATGCCTCATCCATTTGATTCCTCCGTCCCACTAGCTATATCACTTAATGATATATTATCGAATGATATAACCAGCGTCAATCTTTTTTTTCTGATCTGCTAACATTGCTGGAGAATGACTGCTTTCTTAATGTTCATTCTCACTTTTCTCGTTAGCAATTGAGTGAACCCCAGCAGCAGTGCATGGAACAAAGAGTAGAAGTTAGAAACGTCAAAGGCATTCTTCAAAGACTTTGTCCCCAAAATAAAAAAAGCAATAGCCACTTTCGGCTATTGCTTCAAAAACGTTTCTTCTATTACATATGTTCCGCAACTAAAGCTTTCAATTGATCTTTTGTATGCACCCCAATTGCTTTATCAACGACTTGGCCGTCTTTTTTCAACAACAAAGTTGGAATAGACATGATCCCGAATGAAGCTGGTGTTTCAGGATTTTCATCCACATCCATTTTCACGATCTTCAATTCGTCTTCCTCATATTCATTCGCTAATTGTTCCAAGATCGGCGCTTGCATCCGACATGGACCACACCAAGTTGCCCAAAAATCAATAAGGACTAAGCCTTTATCGGTTTCTTCTGAAAAAGTTTTATCAGTAATTTCTTTTGCCATCGTACTTCCCCTCCATTTTTAAAACTAAAAAAAGTATACCACGTATCGGAAGTTTTTTAAAATCGTCTGCTTACAAAAGGTAAGGGTTCTTAAAGGTTAATTAAACTTCACAATGGTCGCCCCATTGCCCCCTTGATTTGCTGGGGCAAATTCAAAACTTTTCACCGAGCGATGGTTTTTCAAATAATCGGTAATCCCTTGACGCAGCGCACCGGTTCCTTTTCCGTGGACGATCGTCACTTGCGGATAGCCTGCCAAAATCGCCGCATCCAAATACTGATCCACTTCATTGAGGGCTTCTTCGTACCGCTTGCCTCGTAAATCCAACTGATTGACCACTGGACTGCTGTCAGCAGAACGAATCGTATTGACGATACGCTGTGTAGGCTCCTTCACTGGCGCTGCTGGTTGGAGATCTGTTTCTGGCAAATTCATTTTCAAAATACCGATTTGGACTTGCCATTGATTTTTGCCTGCTTTTTTCAACAAGACTCCTCGCTGCCCATAAGAAGTTACCAGCACTTCGTCTCCTTCTTTCAGCGTCTTGGCTGCCTTGGCTTTTTGCAGAACCTTGTTTTTTTGCAGATGTTCTTCTTGCTGTAGCCCTGATAACTTGGTGCGCGCGTCAATCAGCTCGTGTTCTTTGACCTTCGTTTGACCGCCGGCTAACTGCATTTTACGAATATCGGCAATGATTTTTTCAGATTCTTCTTTGGCTTCTTCAACGATCTGATTGGCTTTTTGCCGAGCTTTCGCCAATTCTTTTTCACGTTCTTCAAAGAAATAACTATAGGCTGCTTCTAGCTCTTGGTGCAAGCGGGCCGCTTCTTTTACATGATGACGGACTTCAAGATACTCGGTTTCCGTCATTTTTCTTCGATTTTCTAAATCAGCGATCATTTCATTCAGGTCTTGGCTTTCTCCATCCATGATCTCTTTGGCTTGATCAATGATCGTCTCTGGCAAGCCAAGTCTTTTCGAAATCTCAAACGCATTGCTTCGTCCTGGAACCCCGATCAACAAGCGATAGGTCGGACTTAAGGTATCAACATCAAATTCCATAGAGGCATTGATCGTATTGGATCGGTTATAGCCATAAACCTTCAGTTCAGGATAATGGGTCGTCGCCATGACATAAGCCGACTTAGCCCCTAGTTCGTCCAAAATCGCAATCGCTAGTGCCGCCCCTTCTTGGGGATCGGTTCCAGCACCTAGTTCATCAAAAAGCACCAGACTTGTTTCGTCGACTTTATTCAACACATCAACGATCGTTGTCATATGAGAAGAAAAGGTCGATAGACTTTGCTCAATGGATTGTTCATCCCCAATGTCCGCAAAAATCTCATTGAAGACACCCATTTGGCTTTCTTCTTCTGCCAGAATTGGTAAACCAGCTTGGCCCATGATTTGCAATAGCCCTAATGTTTTTAAGGTGATCGTTTTCCCACCGGTATTCGGCCCAGTAATGACAACGGCTTGATAGTCTTTTCCAATCGTAATATCGTTAGGAACGACTTTTTCTTGATCGATCAATGGATGACGTGCTTGCTTAAAAAAGACATGGTTGTCTTGATTGATCGCTGGTACGATTGCCTTCATCTCTTTTCCAAAACGAGCCTTGGCATTCATGAAATCCATGATCCCGATCACATACGCATTATGGAGAATCTCTCTTTGATATGGGGCTAACTCTGCTGACAATTCTGCTAGAATACGTGTAATTTCATCCCGTTCCGCAATTTGATGCTGGCGCAAACGGTTATTTTGTTCCACTACTTGTTTCGGTTCGATAAACAAGGTTTGACCAGAGGAACTTTGGTCGTGGACTACCCCGCCGAAAACACCTCGGTACTCTTGTTTGACTGGAATCACATAACGCTCATTTCGCATGGTTACGATCGTATCACTTAGATACTTTGCATTGCCACCTCGGACGATGCCATCCAATGTCTCGCGAATCGTCCGTTCTGCTCGTCGGATCGATTGGCGAATTCCACGTAGTGCTGGAGAGGCATCATCTGTGACTCGGCCATCCTCATCGATAGCTTCTTTCAAGCGTCGATTCAAGGTTGGCAAAGACACCAACTGTTCTTCCCAGTGATACAAGCGGGAAAATTCAATCTCGCTTTCAGACAAATCAGCAAAAAAGCGTTTCAATTCCTGCGTAGTTGATAAGACACGGGCAACTTGTGCCAACTCAATGCCGTTTAAATCGGCGCCAATTTCGATCCGTTTCATTTGGGGACGAATATTCTCAATCTTTGGTACAGGGATTCCGCCTCTTAAACGTTGGATCTTGATCGCGTCTTCTGTTTCTGCCAGCCAAGAGGAAATGACTTGCACATCACTTGATGGCACAAGCTTTGCTAAAGCTTCTTTCCCTTGGGCTGTTACAATATACTGACCGATTTGACTCTTTACTTGTTCAAATCCTAAAACATCAAGGATCTTAGTATTCATTCTTTTCTCACCTGCTTTGTTTTAACTTTTTGTTCCTAAGAAAAAGGCAGAATGGCTCTGCAACCATCTGCCTGCTTTTTACCCAATCACATCTGTGATCCACAATCGATAGAAGTAATCTGAGAGAATCGGCGACCGATCAACGATGAAATTCGCAGTTCCGCTCGTTTCAAACAGATTTTGAATCGTGGCAAACGGGATCATTGAGAGAATCATGAAAAACATGTACAAATTGATATACATCAAGATAACATTCAAAACACCCGCAACTGCCCAGTCATAACCACCTAAAAAACTTAGGCGTTTGTAACGCAAACTGTCTGCAAAAATCACCACTAGTTTTGTGATCAGCCATCCAGCAAAGAGCACCATCACAAAAGCGATGGCTGCATAATAGGCTTTGTCTAAATCTAAAGCCAGTTCCATATCGTAGTATTTTAACTTTGAGTCCGCCGTTACTGACATATAAGGAACATAGAGCTCAATTTTCTTCGCAATTTCTTGGTAATTTGCTACTGCAAAGAAAAAAGAGATCAAATAGCCCAAAACTGAGACCAATTGTAAACTGGTTCCGCGCCGTGCGCCGCCGTAAAAGGCTGCCAACAACAAAACCAAGACAAATAATCCAATCATTTAGGTATCCTTTCTACGCCGCACTACCCATGGGCTGTCTTTTCTTGAATTTTTCGTTTCCTTTGTTCATTTAAGATCTGTTGTGCTTCCACATGATTATGGATCTCCACATCACTGCGACCTGTCTCATCGAGAACTTTCCGTGCTTCGGATTCAATCGCTTCGATCCGCTTAATGCGATTCTCAAGCTCCGTTGCTTTAATGGCTTGTCCTCGCAGCTCGTCCACCTTTTTTTGTAGGACCAAAAGCTGTTCTTGTTTTTTCAGCTGGTCGGAAACAGCGTTGATCGCTAATAAGATCGACGCTTGTTCTTGATCGGTTTGTGGCGATAATTGCATGATCTCAAGCAGTTGGTCATTGACCAATCTTGTCACCATATCCATGTGTTCTTTGCTTTCGCGTCCAATAATCGTGTAACTTTGATTCGCGATAACTGCTTTATAACGTTTCTTTTGCTCCGTCATAGGAATATTTCCTCCCATTGCTTACATTCTGCTCTATTCTATCACTTATTGAACATGTGTCGCAAACTCTTAACTATTATACGTGATTTTCTTATGAATTTCCATGCCAATCGTTTGTTTGCTGATCGTCTTAGTAAAAAAGAATAAGAAGTATGGTAAAATCTTAAAGTATCCTTTTGTCTACCTAAAAAAAGACAAAAAATCAGGAGGAATCAAATGAGTACGATCGTTATCAAAGTACCAACTTCAACTATCCAAAAGATGCAGCAATTTTACCAACGAGATTTGCTAGCTAAGAAAGTTCCTTATACAGTGTTTGTCGCCAAAAAAGGGCCAACGACGATCACTGCTTATACGTCAGGAAAAGTCATGTTCCAAGGAGCGACTGCTGAAAAAGAAGCTTCCTTATGGGGCGATACGGCAAGTGCTGTACCAGATAAGAAAAAAGCGACTGTTTCATCCACTGCGTTGCCAGCAGGATTTAGCGAAAAAAGCGTCGTCGGCAGTGACGAGGTCGGTAATGGCAGTTATTTCGGTCCTTTGGTGGTCTGTGCCGTCTATGCAAAAAAAGAGCAATTACCACAGCTGAAAGCTTTAGGAGTCAAGGACTCAAAAATGCTGACAGATCCAGAGATCCGTAAGATGGCGCCGAAAATCAAAGAATTGGTTCCTTACCAATTGCTCACCGTCACGCCCAGCAAATACAACGAGATCCAACCAAAATACAACACAGTCCGAATGAAAGTTGCTTTGCATAATCAAGCCATTCGTTTGCTTTTGCAAAAGATTGCTCCTGAGACACCAGATGCCATTTTGATCGATCAGTTCACGAGCGAAAAAAATTATCGCACCTATTTAAAGTCGGAACAAGTAGCGGTCACTGAAAAGCTCTATTTTGCGACGAAAGGTGAACAATATCATTTAGCAGTAGCGGCAGCCTCTATTTTATGTCGTACAGTCTTTTTGGATGAATTAGATGCAGCCTCTAAAGAAGTCGGTTTGCGCTTGCCTTCTGGCGCCCACGCAGCTGCTGATCAAGTTGCCGCAAAATTACTGCAGCAAGGTGGCATAGCACTATTAGGTCAATATGCCAAACTGCATTTTGCGAATACCGAAAAAGCACAGAAACTCGCCAAGCTGTGAGTTCTCGTATTTTCAAAAAAACTGCCGCTACTTCTGAATAAAGGAAGCAGCGGCAGTTTTTGTCCTCAGTACCAGTTGAATGCTGGGAATCAAAGCCCTAAGCCAGCTGCTTCGATTCCCATCGTGATCAACCCAGCCAAATAATTTTCTGAAAACCGATCGGAAAAGTGTAATTTTGGCAAGACGCCATATTGAAATACTGCTGCCAGCTGCTTTTCCAAAAAGGAGCGCGACACGAGCGCCTGCCATTCAGAGGGCAAAAACAAAATGACTTGATGCGGGTCCGTCACTGCCACGATCGCTTGAAGAGTGGCAGTCACTTGTTCTGGGATCGCCTCTGTTGCCAAAGGGTAAGAAGCCGTGTAGAGATGCGGCAAATGCTTGATTTCGCCACTTAAATGGTTGGCTCCTTTAAAGAGCTGTTGGTCGATGACCAGTCCCGCACCTGGCGGATAATTTTTCGGAAAATAAATGCCAGCCACGATTTTTTTCTCTTCTTTGAAATGAAATACCGCAGCATTCACGTCATTCTCAATAAGCGTTTTTACAGCGATCTCCTTTTCAATCAATTCCCCTAGCGCCATGTCCTTAAATGCTGGAGCATCCATGATCTTCAGTCTTCCAGCAATTTCCACACCAGGAATTCCCACGACTGCCAAGCTGATTTTCGGGTATTCCTGTTTTATCTGACGAATCGCTTGCAAGAACTGCGGCAATCGGCCCTCTGCTGACTGCTCATGATGCAAAATGTTCCCGACGAGATCGACGACTGAAAAACGAATCACGATCTGCTGGTCTTCTTCGATAAACTGAATGATCAACAACAGTGTCCGTTGCGCATTGTACTGGTAAGCCGCAGCTTGACGTCCTCCCGTTCGTTGCGGTTGATCCGTCGTCAAAAGCAACTGCTTTTCAATCAATTCAGGAAGCAGCTTGTTGATCGTTACCACGCTTAATTGAGAGGCATCTGCCAGTTGGCGCTTGGTCATAGGCGCTTGCTGCTGTTTTAGCAAATCCAGCAATACTGCCTGATTATGTAATTTAATGGTCGTTGGCTGATAAGCTTTCATTTTTCTCCCCCTCAACGCTTCTATTTTAACAGATAAAAAGCTGGGAATATACCTTTATTAATTTTGTTAACAAAGGTATAATAGAAGCAACTTATTAAACAAAGTTTACTAGGTTCAAAAAAAACGATCTATATTGCTTATTAAAGGAGTTGTCGATAATGAAAATTGAACACATCGCACTATATGTCAATGATTTGGAAAAAATGAGGACATTTTATGAAACCTACTTTCAGGCGGTCAGCAACACAAAATACCATAATCCGAAAACAGGCTTTCAGTCCTATTTTTTGACCTTTGATTCTGGAAGTCGGTTAGAATTAACGACCAAGAAATTTTTAAGCCCTCGTATCAGCGAAAGCTTAGGCTACACTCACCTTGCGATTGCAGTTGGTGATCAAGCTGACGTCGATCGATACGCTCAACGGTTTGTTGAAGATGGCTACCCTCTTTTAAATGGTCCTCGTACAACAGGCGATGGCTATTATGAAGCAGTTGTCCAAGACCCCGAAGGCAATTTGATTGAATTAACCACCGACGATTTACCGTCTTAGAAAGGATTTTACAATGAAAGAAGACTTTGATTATCAAGCGATGTTGGCTGGTCAATTGTATCAAGCTGCTGGCATTCTCCCTGAGAATGGTTCAGCGGAGGGAAAAAAACGTGCCCAGGAAATCAACCATTTACCAGTCAATGACCGAGAACGAATCATCGCCAAAGAAAAAGCACTCTTTGGCAAATTTGGGCAGCATTGCTTTGTCCAACCACCCCTTTATGTTGATTATGGTCGCCATGTTGAGATTGGTGATCACTTTTATGCCAATATGGATTGCATTTTTTTAGATGTCAATAAGATTCTGATTGGTGATCATGTGATGGTGGGACCACGGGTCAGCTTCTATACCGCCGGTCATCCAATCGATTCTGTGGTCCGCAGTCAAGATTTGGAATTTGGCCTACCGATCACCGTCGAAGATTACGTTTGGATCGGGGGCAATAGTACGATTTTACCAGGTGTCACGATCGGCAAACATACCATCGTCGCTGCTGGTTCCGTCGTCACAAAAGATGTGCCGCCGAATACGATCGTCGGCGGCAATCCAGCCCGTGTGATCCGTGAGATTCAGCCGGCTGACAAAGAACATTGGGAAACTGCCGCCCAGCTCTATCATCAAAAACGAGCAGACTGGCAGAAGCAGCAAAAATAACGAAACAAAAGGAGACGCCATGATTTTTACAGACTATCACGTCCATAGTGATTACAGCGATGATTCTTGGTATTTGATGGAAGATGTAGTCAAAGACGCCATTAAACTAGGCTTAGCAGAAATCTGCTTTACCGATCATGTGGATTATGGGGTCAAAGAAGACTGGCAAGCGACGGATACGTACCTCGTCGGAGCCAATAAAGTCGTAAAAAATGTCTACTACGACTTGTATTTTAACGAACTGGCACGCTTAAAGGAAACATACAGTGACCAAATCAAGCTAAAAACTGGGCTGGAATTTGGGATGCAAATGCACACGATCCCACAATTTACCCGTCTTTATCATTCGCATCCCTTTGACTTCATTTTACTTTCCGTTCATCAGGTAGACGATCAAGAATTTTGGACTGGAGAATTTCAAAAAGGACGCAGCCAACAGGAATGCTACGAGCGCTATTATGATGAAATGTATCAGCTGGTCACGACATATAAAGAGTATTCCGTCTTAGCCCATATGGATTTGATTCGTCGTTATTTAGATAAAGAGAAGGACGCTTTTGAACAAACGAAAGAACAAATCGCAGAGATCTTGAAAGTCGTGATCAAAAATGGCAAAGGCATTGAACTGAATACCTCTTCCCACCGTTACGGAATCAACGGGTATACGCCATCGATCGAGATCCTCAAGCTTTATCGTGACTTGGGGGGAAGCGTGATAACCATCGGCAGCGACAGTCATAAATCAGAGCACCTCGGGTTTCAAATCAAAGAGGGACAAGATCTTTTACGGTCATTAGGATTTACAAAGCTCTGTACGTTTGAACAGATGCAGCCGATTTTTCATCGTTTTGCTTAACCTGCACAAAAGCTCCGTCTTTTGCAAAAATCATCCCCTCGTCTTTCGTTACGAACCTAAGTATTTTAAACAAAAAAAGAACGACCGCTTTAATCTGCGGTCGTTCCAGACTGTAGACAAACCTTATACAAACATGAGGTTTGTCTTTTTTCTATGTAATATTCTATGGATAATCGATAGATTAGGCAGTTTTCCTTTAGGAAAACGTCTCTTTTGCGCTCTGATCCTTTTTATTTTTGCTAGCTTTTTCATATTAAGACACGCAAAAGTAAGCCCAATTTTCATGTGCATTTTTTCAATTCCTATTTGATTGGTATAACGTAACCCATGAAATTCTTTTGCTGTCCCAAAAATTCGTTCAATGGTTTCTTTTCTCTTTTTATAAAGTTCTTTGAACCAACTTTGATGGCGTATCTCTTCACAGGTCTCTATAGCTTCAGCCCAAATGTGTCTAGTGATTACTTTGGTATGATTTTTTGAGTTGGTACACTTAGACAAGAAAGGACAATTTTTACAATCCTTTGGATTGCTTTTGTATTCGATATATCCTTTGCGATTGGTAGTGGCATAAGAGAGTATTTTATTATTGGGACAGATATAACAATTATAGTAATCGTCATAAACATATTCATGTTTCTTGAAATAGCCTTTTTTAGTCATAGGACGTTTGTATGGGAAAATTGGGGTCAATTTATGTTCGAGTAGTAAATGTGCAATTGCTGGTGTCTTATACCCAGCATCCATAATTAATTTTTCTAGGGGAAAAGCTCCTTTGAGCTTGTTAAATAAAGAAACAAACGTACGACTGTCATGAAAGTTCCCTGGGTGTGTAGTATAACCTAATATCCATCCATGTTTATCACACGCCACTTGTGAGCTATAGGCAAAAACTTCTTTGTGTTCACCTTTATGAAACCAACCACTTTCAGGATCAGTCGTACTTCTTTTTTTCAAGGAAGTTTTACTTTCTGCGTTTGTTTCTTTTAAGGGCTTTTTTAAATGTTTTTCTCGATTCTTGGTGATTTCTTTTGTCAGCTTATCTGTATAAAAAACAGCTTGTTCCATTACTTCGACAGATTCTTTTTTGTTACGATTCGCATGTGCTTTAATATGCGTACTATCAATAAATACTTTGGAAGTATCTACGATACCTTCAGCGATACATTGTTCTAGAATTTCATAAAAAATTTTTTCAAAGAGATCTGTTCCTTTGAACCGTCGCGTATAGTTTTTACCAAATGTTGAAAAATGAGGAACGGGATCTTCTAAACTCAAACCTAAAAACCAGCGATAAGCGATATTCACTTCTATTTCTTTTATTGTTTGTCTCATACTTTTAATACCAAATAGATATTGAATCATTGGTAATTTAATTAGAAGAATAGGATCCAAGCTAGGACGTCCTTGGATTTCATCGTATTTCTCTTTAACCAATTCATAAATAAAGGAGAAATCAATACATTGATCTATTTGCCGCAATAAATGGTCCTGTGGGACCAAGTCTTCAAGAGAAAAGAAACCGATTTGTGCGCGTTTACTCATATCTTGTTTTGAGAGCATCTGGATACACCTCCAATTGATACTCTTATTTTAACGGATAAAAAAAGACAAAGCACTAAAAACTAGTACTTTGTCTACAGTCTGGAACGACCGCTTTAATCTGCGGTCGTTCTTTTTTAGACGTTAGTTCGTCCAAGCAGCAACTTCTTCTGGGTGATTGGCTACCCAATCTTTGGCTGCATCTTCGGCTGACGTTCCGTCATTGATTGCTAACATGACTTCTTCCATGTCTTCTTGTGTCCAGTTGAAACGATCAAGTACTTCGTAGACTTCTGGCATGTCATCTGCTAATCCTTGGCGTACAACAGTGTTGATGCTTTCTGCTTCACCCATTGTTCCTTCTGGATCATCCAGATATTTCAGATCATATTTCGCAAACATCCAATGTGGAGACCAGCCAGTAATAACGATCTCATCTTGGTTCTTGATGGCTTGGCCTAATGCCACTGTCATCGCTCCTGAAGAAGAGGTAGCGACATTCCAATCTGAAAGGTTGTCATACGTTGCAACTGTATTTTCCGCTGCATTTACGACACCAGCGCCTGGTTCGATACCAGTGATGGTTTTTCCAGCTTCGTCAGAAAGGTCAGCGATGGAATCTACATCCATATAACTTGGTACAACGATCCCCAGTTTTGCCCCCTCTAAGTTAGGACCTAAGTTTTCAACTTGGTCTTGGTACTGTTCATACTGGGATTGATGCGTAGATGGCAGCCAAGCAGCGACCATCCCGTCAACTTCCCCTTTTGCCACCGATTCCCACATGATGGCATTATCCAAAGGCGTCGTATTGACTTCGTAGCCCATTTGCGACAAAACTTCTGCCACCACATGGGTAGATGCAACTTCCGTATCCCATTCGACATACGCCAAGTTCACCGTGCCTTTGCTGTCAGAAACATTTCCAAAGGCAAACGATGCTCCAATCAAAGCAACGACTGCCGCTGCAGCAATCCCGCCAAAAAGACGTTTTTGTTTGCGACTTGTCTTGCTGGCTGCTTTTTGATGTGCCGAACGATTCAAATTCTGGGTAAAGCGATCCATGATGATCGCCAAAATAACTAAGGATACCCCACTGACAAATCCGTTACCGACTTGTGCTCGTTGCAAGGCGGACAAGACGCCGCGCCCTAACCCAGGAGCACCGATCATTGACGCGATCACGACCATTGATAATGCCAGCATCGTGGTTTGGTTGACCCCAGCCAAAATAGTGCTTTTGGCTAGTGGCAATTCTAATTTGATCAGTTTTTGCCAGCCAGTCCCACCGAAGGAATCAGAGGCTTCCACCAATTCACGAGAAATTTGGCGAATCCCTAAGTTCGTCATCCGAACGGTTGGTGGTAGAGCAAAGATCACTGAGGCGAAGACCCCAGGAACCATCCCGATCCCAAAGAAAGCAACCGCAGGAATCAAATAAACGAAACCAGGCATCGTTTGCATAAAGTCTAAGATCGGCGTCACGATACTTTGCGCTTTTTCGCTTTTCGCCATTAAGATTCCTAGTGGAATCCCAATGATGATCGAAACCAAACTCGACAATAAGACCAACGTGACGGTGTTCATCAAGTCTGTCCATAACCCTTGGTTATAGATGAACAGCAACCCGACAAAAGTAAAAGCTGGCAAGCCGAATTTTTTGCGTGAAACGAAAAAGGCAGCAGCCGTCAATAAGACGATCATTAATAACGGTGGTACAAACAGTAATACATTTGTAATAGCGTCCATGATAAATTGTCCGAAAGACTGTAAGGCTGAAAACAATCCACTGAAAGTTCCTGTTAGCCAATCAGTAAAGTTTTCGACCCAATCAGCCACCGGAATCGTATGTTGTAAGAAATTATCCATTTGTCACTACCCCTTCCTCTGCTTGAGCGGCTGAATCAGTCTCAGCCAATGCTTCAATCACACTTCCGCGGATCACGACTCCGATCAAGCGATCGTTTTCTACCACGGCTAAAGGTGTAGGCGAATCATAGATCAAATTGAAGATATCCGTTACCAGCATATCTTTATCGATCTTTTTAACATTTTTATCAATAACTTCCTTCAAGGTCAGATTGTTTTTCCGTGCCTCACGAGCAGACTCGGCTGTCAGGCTTCCTTTTAGGTGACGACGTTTGTCGACGGCTAACAGCATGCTGACTTCTTCTTTCCGCATCCGGTTCAATGCTACGCTTGGTCCATCGATCTCGATGTTCGTCGTCAATGCTGGGACCATGATGTTTTGCGCAGTCAAGACTTTGGAACGATCGACATCTTCCACGAAATCACGCACGTATTGGTTGGCAGGATTCGTCAAAATATCTTCTCCTGTACCGATCTGCATGATCTGACCATCTTTCATTAAAGCGATCCGGTCACCGATCCGCAAGGCCTCGTTCAAATCATGGGTGATAAAGATAATCGTTTTTTGAACATTGGCTTGCAATTCTAAAAGTTCATCTTGCATTTCACGGCGAATCAGCGGATCTAATGCTGAAAAGGCCTCATCCATCAAGAGGATCTCTGGATCATTGGCTAACGCACGGGCAAGTCCCACACGCTGTTGCATCCCTCCAGACAGCTGGTCAGGGTATTGGTCTTTAAAAGAAAGCAATCCTGAGTTTTCTAACGCTTTTTCCGCTTTCGCTGTTCGTTCTTCTTTCGAGACCCCACGGACTTCTAGTCCGTATTCTGTGTTCTCTAAAATTGTCCGATGAGGGAAAAGGCCAAAGCTTTGGAAAACCATGTTGATTTTGTGACGGCGAACTTCTCGTAGTTCCTCTTTACTCATTTTGGCAACATCCACGCCATCTATGTAAATATCTCCGCCAGACGGCTCGATCAATCGATTCAATAGTCGAATCAATGTTGACTTCCCGCTTCCAGAAAGGCCCATGATGACGAAAATCTCGCCTTCGTTGACTTCAAAGTTCACATCATAGACCCCAACGGTGGCACCCGTTTTTTCTAAAATCTCGTTTTTGCTGCGTTGTTCTTTGACCATGGCAAGAGCTTGCTGCTTTTTCTTACCGAAGATTTTGGTTAAGTGTTCCACTTTAACTTTACTCAAATGATTAATACTCCTTTTTCTGAAAAATTTCACGAAAGTGACCATACTATCTTAACAAGATGTGGTCACTTTGTCAAAAAAAATTTCCCACTGCTTTTTCTTTTGCAAAAAAAGCATGGGAATCAGGAAAAAGAATTACGCTGAATGGTCCGTTGGATAGAAGAAATTGGTCATGCGCTGCAACGCCAATTCATTCCCGACAAAATAAATCGTATTGCCTGCACTGAATTTCGCATAAGGTCCCGGTGACAACAACAATTCTTCGGTTGTTTGGATCGCGATGATCGTCGCCCCTGTTGCCTGCCAAACATTCAATTCGTTGATACTTTTTTCTAAATGCTGCGCCTGTTCCGTCAGCTGAAGCTCAAAGGGCACAAACGGACTCATGTGGTGTACCTTTTTGGTTTGCTGCACTAGCGTGTTCAACAAGTCAGAAAAATTATCCAGCTCTTGCTGCTGCCGCTCCACACTGTCTAAAATATCTTGTCTAATTTCTTGGATCGACTGCACATCTTGGTATTGTTCCACAAAGGCCTGTGCTTTTTCCTTTGAAGCAATATAGGCGCCGCTGCCATGACGGACGTCCATGATTTCTAAATCAACTAATACATTGATCGCTTTGCGGGCTGTTTCAGGAGAGACATTGAAATTGCTGGCTAACGTTGAGCGTGCATGGATCTTTTGCCCAACTTGGTAGCGATTTTCAACGATTCGTTCCGCGATCGCTACGGCAATCTGCTGATAACGAGGCAAAGCGACCTTCTTTTTATCTTGAAACTTATTCGTCATGATGAACTTCCTTTACTTTTTTTTCATCATAACAAGAAACATTGTTGGTGGCAACTATTCACTGGTTCGCGAATTTTTGATCAAGCGGGCACGAATGATCGCTGTTTCTTGCCGTATCTGCTGCTGTAGATCTTGCAGCAGTGTTTCATTTGTCTCATCAAGATCAATCAAAGTATAGGCAACTCCGGCTTTTCTCTCACTCGCCAAATTATCGATATCCACGCCTGCTTCAGAAATGATCCGCAATAATGGGGCAAAAGCACCAGGCTTGTCGTGATAAAACAGCGCTAAGCGATACGGTGCCAAAAAAGGCAACTCTGCATGGGGGAAATTGACCGATTCTTGAATCGTCCCAGCGCGTAAATAGGCATGCATGCGATCAAAAACTACGTGGTCCCCCTTTTCCAAGGCATTGGTAGTACTGCCGCCGATATGCGGATAACACAACACTTTCGGTTGTCCGATCAAGCCCGCACTAGGAAAATCAGTGATGTATTGTTTGAGCTGATTTTTGGCTAATGCTTCTAAGACGGCTGCTTCTTCCACGATTTCCCCGCGACCAAAATTCATCAACACTGCATTTTTTTTCATCTGCTGAATCGTTTGTCGATTCAGCATGCCTTTGGTCTCTTGACTTAAAGGGAGCAAGACCACCACAAAATCTGATTCGGTCAACAGCATTTGCAGGTCACTGACTTGCTCGTAATCGTGTGCTGCTTTCTTCGTTCGGGCATAGCCCAAAACCTCCATCCCTAGCTGATGACAGGCTTTTGCCACCCGTTCACCGATCTCTCCTAACCCTAAAATACCGATGGTTTTTCCAGCTAATTCTTCGCCAATCACTTCTTTTCGCCGTTCTTCAGCTACCTTCAACACCTCTTCTGCTTCAAATTGACCGGACGTTAGTTCTTCTTGCAAATCGGCTACCGTCTGGATCGCTTTGAATAAGGGGCGGACGCTGAGAAATAAATTGGATAGCACCAACTCTTTGACTGCATTGGCATTGACACCAGGACTATTGAAAACTACTGTGCCATTTTGAGTACACCGTGCCAAATCGATCGTATTGGTGCCTGTTCCTGAGCGAGCGATCACAGCTAATTCTGGTGTGATCAATTCGTTAGGAACCGTTGAACTGCGCACAAACAGCGCCTCTGGGGCCGCTTGATTTTTTAACGAGTATCCTTTTTTGATTGCTCGCTTAGCTATCGTTTCGGTCATCTTATCTAACTGATAAATCGTCTCCATAAAGCAGACCTCCTTTTGTCTTTAGTGCGTATTAGTCAAATAGTACAAAAAAGTGCGGTAAAATGATAGCAATACGCAAGAGAGGATGATTTCTATGCACCTATCGATCACAAATTTTCCAGATGAACAGCCGATCGTTGGCAAAGACTCGCAGCTTCAAGACACAACTTTAGGAGACTATGTCGAAATTGGCGAAGCCAATCACATTGATCATTCTTCCATCGGCAATTATACCTATACGGGGCAATATTGCTTTATTCAGAACAGCCAATTAGGACGTTTTATCAGTATCGCAGCGATGGTCCGCATCGGCCCTACCAATCATCCCTATGAACGCCCTAGTCAGCATCTTTTTGCCTATAATGGCGAAGGCTATGGATTTGCGCCAAAGGACGAGTCCTTCTTAGAAAAACGCAAAGCAAAAACGACCGTCATTGGCAATGATGTCTGGATCGGCCACGGTGCCGTGATCCAATCTGGTTTGACCGTCGGTGATGGTGCCGTGATCGCCTCAAACGCAGTCGTAACCAAAGATGTGCCGCCTTATGCGATCGTCGGCGGGGTTCCAGCAAAAGTGATCAAATACCGCTTTGATCCAGAAACGATCACTGCTTTGCAAGAAATCGCTTGGTGGAATTGGAATCGTGCAGAATTAAAAGCACGCTATTTAGACTTTCGCCTCCCAATCAAAGATTTTGTAGCAAAATACACCCGTTGATTATGCACTTTTTCCGCTTAGTACGAGGAATGAATGATAACACATCACAATCATTCATTCTTCGAAAGTCTTTGCCCGGATGATTTTTTAGAAATAAATAAAAAACACAAAATATCTATTGTATCGAGGAATTCCTGTGCTAAAATGGAGAAATCAAATGAAGTTTTTCACGAACTTTTAAAGGAGTGTTCTATTTGTCCATTTTAGACTATCGTCCATTGAATCTATACACCAATTATCGCGAAGCTGCTGAGACGTTTCCTGACACCCCCATCATCCATGATGAAGTGTTGCCAGCATTTCCTGAGCTTGGCTATCGTAGTACCTACCGTTCGAGCCATGAAATGATTTTAAAGCGTGCTTATCAACTTGCCTCACTTGGCGTGCAAGCAGGAGATAAAATCATTCTGTATAAATCTTCAAAATTCGATACGTATTTGTTAGCAACGGCTGCTTCTTACCTTGGTGCCGTTCCTGCTATGATCTCCTATCATTTTCCTGCTGAAACCATCGAAGTGTTTGTGGATCGCTTAGAAGATCCTTACATCTTATTTGATGAAGAAACCGAAGGCCGCGTCGCACAAGTGAAAAATAGCAGTACTGACAAACAGATCGCTGTTCGCCATTTGCTACAACAAACAGAGGAACCAGTGGAACAAACTGAATTACCGGTGGATCAAATTTCCTATATGACCCATACTTCTGGAACGACGGGTATTCCAAAATTGATTTGTCATTCAGCAAACTCCATGGGCTGGCGGACAAAATGGCAAAAAACGATCTTCACCAAGATCGATCGCACCAAAGCTGACTCTGATTTAATTGCGTTCCATATTTCACCGGTGCACTCCCGCTTCAACATCGGTATCTCCTCCTTGATGGCGATGGGCTTCCCGATGATGCCATTAGCCAATGCCAACGGTGCTCATGTCGTAGGCATGTTAAAAGAATACCCACCGATCGCTTTGGAAACTCATCCAAACAATTTTGTCCAATGGAGCTTTGTGGCAAAAGAACAACCAGATGCTTTCGCCAATATTCGTTACTATCACTCAACCTTTGATGCCATCAACAATCAAACAATGGCGACTTTTTTAAATACTTCAGCAACAAAAGAAGCACTCTTTTTACAAGTCTATGGCCAAAGTGAATGCGGGCCAATGATCCTAAAAGCACATACCTTAGAAAGCATCGCTACCAACGATGCCCGTGATATGGGTGTCGGTCTGGAGGACTTAACGAGAGCACGGATCGCCGATGCTGAGGGCAACGAGCTGCCAGCCAATACCGATGGGCACATCCATTTCCTTTCAAAAGGACGCGCGTTGACCTATTATAAAGAAGATCAGCGTTTTGCTGACAATGTCTATGGCGCTTGGTGGGACAGTGGTGATTACGGCATGATGGATGATCAGGGACATCTTTACTTAAAAGACCGTCAAGTGGACTTGATCAAAAATATTGAAAGCAATCTTGCCTTGGAAGACCTTTTGCTGGATCATTTAGACTTCCTTGCCGAAGTCGTGATCGTTCGCGACAAAGAAAACTCACCGCAACCAATCATTGCTTTAGCACCAAATCGTCAAATGGATTGGGATGCTTGGTGGAAAATGGTGGAAGATCTCCCTCACCTCAATCAGCCAATTTTACGCGACTACGAAGATATCCCACGAACAGCAACCATGAAAGTCCAACGACTACAAATTGAAAAAGAATTCAAAAACGCAGAATAAAGCAAAAGAAATGGCCAGCAGATTTCCCTGCTGGCCATTTCTTTTATTTTTACTGTTTTTTCTTTGATGATGTTATTCTTTCGCTGATCGTTTTATTGAGTAGATGCATTCTTTAGGTTGCCCATACTGACTTAGCTTTGTTTCTGCTAACGTGATGCCAAAGCCCTTTCCATCAGGTACCAGCAGCTTGCCTTCATGCAAAGTTGCAGGCTGTGTAATGACATCATCATAAAAGTAACGATCAGAAGCGGAAAGATCCCCAGGAAAATGGAAAATATCTTGACTCGCAAATTGCAAATTCATGGCTCGCCCCACACCAGACTCAAACATGCCGCCTAACCAAACGAGTAGTCCATGGGTTTGACATCGATCAAGGATTCGCAAGGCTTCGGTGATCCCACCGACACGGGGGATTTTCAGGTTGATCGCACGGCAGCTGTCCAGGGCTGCGACGGTATCGACGTCTTCTGCCGTTCGAATATCTTCATCCAAACATAGAGGCGTCTTCATCTGCCGCTGCAGCTGACTGTGCCCCACCAGATCTCGTACCTTAAGTGGTTGCTCGATCATCACCAAGCCTAAGTCATCAAGTGCCAAAATGCGTTCTGGCTCACTCTGATAGGCTCCGTTTGCATCTGCCATCAAAAGCAATTCTGGAAAGGCTTGTCGAATCGCTCGCAAGGGTACCAGATCTTGCCCAGGCTTGATTTTTAATTTGATTCGTTGATACCCTTGGGCGACATAATCGGCAACAAGAGCCACTAGTTTTTCGACAGAGTCTTGTATGCCAAGACTAACGCCAACAGCGACACTCGGTCGGGTTGCGGTATAAAGCTCTTTCACACTTTGATGCGTTTGCTTGCCATATAGATCCCAAATCGCTGTTTCCAAAGCCGATTTTGCCATGTAGTTTCCTTGGACCGTTTGAAACAGCTGACAAACTTCTTGCGGATGCTCGATCTCTTGGTCAATCAATAATGGGATCAGTGCTGTTTCAATCACTTGTCGAGCAGAAAAGAGGGTTTCTTCAATGTAATCTGGCTGCTCAAAAGCGACCAATTCACCGATGCCCATCGTTTTATCCTCTGTTGTCACCAAATAAAGATCAAAAGCTTTTTCTGTTAATTGTCCATAACTTGTCACAAAGGGTTGTTTGAGGGGCAAGCGACAGGCGATGCGTTCAATTTTTTCAATCTTCATTGCGTTCTCTCCTTGTCAATCAGCTGACTGTGGCCCCGATCCTTTTACAAACCATTGATCGATTTCATGACGAACCTGTGTCGGCTGTTCTAAATGGATACAATGTCCAGCATTAGCAACGACTTTGATGGTCATCTCTGGTTGCAGCTGCTTCATTTGGTGGGCGATTTTACGAAACTTTAAATCTTTTTCCCCCGCTAAATAAAGAATTTCACAAGCTAGCTGCGGAAGTGCCGACCAACAACTTGGCTGTTTGCCAGTACCACCGTAAACCAAGCTTACTGCCAAGCCAAATTTGTTTTGCTGCAAGCGTCCTTGCCGTACAGCAGCCTGCTGCGCTAAAGGTAGCTCCTTTTGACTAGCAAACAACGGCAGTTCTTGCCAGTAATCGACAAAATCGACCAAAGGCTCCCTTAGTAATCGCAACGCTAAGCGACGATCGTGTCGCTGTCGAGCGAGTCGTTCCGCTGGATCAGCTAACCCGGGTGAACCACTCTCAAGCAAAAGATGGGTCACTGCCGTTGGTTCCATGACCGCCCAGACAAGTGCGATTCGCGCCCCCATCGAGTAGCCATAAAGGCCATAACGTTCAATCCCTAACTTCGTTAAAAGGTGTGCGAGATCCTCCACCAGTAAAGGAAGTTCATAACGCATGGGATGGACATAAATCGATGAGCGTCCATGTCCAATCAAATCGATTGCCAATACATTGTAAGAACCTTCCTCTGCAAAAACCGGTCGAAAGCTTTCCGAAGAACCCGTGAAGCCATGCAATGCCACAAGGGTTGGTAAGGATGGACGATACGGCTGCAACCACTGATAAAAATAACTGACGCCATTTATCGTGTCCTTCATTGCTGCGTTCCCGCCTCGCTAAACTGCTGTTGGAGTGCTTGCCAAGTGTTGACCGGATCTTTTTGCTCACCCTTCACTTCGATTATTTGAAAGCGCGGCTGTTGATTTGTTTCCGTTAAAATCGTTTGAAACTCTAGCAAAGAGGTCGGTGTGTGCCAATCTGCCTCATATAAGGCCGCCACTTTTTGAAACTCAAGATCTAACGGAGTACCAAAGAGCGGGACAAAGTCGTTTGGTTCTAAGGTGTTTTGTGACAGAAAGGAAAAGATCCCACCACCGTTATTATTCAGTAAAATGATCGTTACTGGCAATTGATACTGGCGCAGTAGTTGTAGGCCGTTCATATCATGGTACAACGCTAAATCACCAATCAACAAGTAGGTAGGCTTTTGACTGGCGGAAGCAATCCCAGCCACGGTTGAGACAAGGCCGTCGATCCCATTGACGCCTCGGTTTCCATACACTCGATAAGTGGAGGTAGTTTTGCTGCCGTAGCGATCAAAGAAACGAATCGCATTACTGTTTGCCAAAAGAATTTGCGCTTCTTCAGGCAAACATTGTTGGAGCATGCGCACAGCGCTGCTCTCATCCCATTGTTGCAACTGGGGACTTGCAGCAATCACCTGATCTGCCCGCGCTTGAAGTGCTTGCCATTGTTGTTGCCACGCCGTATGTTTGACGATCGGCAACTGGGTGATGGCCGCCACGAAAGTGCTGATCGCTGCTTCGATCAAATAGTTTGCCCGATGCAGCTGATCTTGCCACTGCCCCGATGGATCAACAAAGAGCCACGTCGTCGTATCCGCTGCTTTGTTCAACCATAATAGGACATTTTTGGTGACTGGTAAGCGACCAAAACGCACGACCACTTCTGGTTGGAAGACAGAAGTCAATTGCGGGAAAACAAGATCGGCTTGACTGATAAATGTTCCTACTTTGGTACCGGCTGTCGCCAGATTGGTCAATGGATCGCCGACGATCGGCCAGCCTAATTTCTCCGAAAAAGCCAGCAACTGCTGCGCTTCTTCGATCGTAAGGCTTTCTCCAGCAATCAGAATACCTTTTTTATCAAAGTATGGGGCTAGCTGGGTGATCATCTCTGCTGACAGCTCTTGTTGTGGTGCCAGATAGCTCACGTCTTGCTGCATACTGCATTGGCGACTAAAGTCAGGCAACAGCGGCTCCCGTAATGGAAAGTTGATTTGGACAGGGCCTTTCGGCTGTTTTTGCGCTTCGATCGTGCAAGTTGCAGCTTGCCAAAAACTATAACGCAACAAAGCAGGATCGTTTTCTGGCACCGTCATCTCTACCATCTTTTTGACATGAGAGGCATACAAATTCTGTTGATCCATTGCCTGTGGCGCCCCAACGCCCCGCAGTTCTGGTGGGCGATCAGCCGTTAAGACGATCAGTGGCAAGTTGGTAGCTTCTGCTTCACAAACAGCTGGATAATAATTGGCTGCTGCAGTTCCAGAGGTACACAGTAAGATCGTCGGCTGGAGATCAACTTTGGCCATCCCTAAAGCAAAAAAAGCAGCCGAACGTTCGTCGACAGCCACCGTACAGGTGATCTCAGGATCACGATGCAATAGTAGCGCCAATGGCGTGGAGCGTGAACCGGGACTAATGACTGCTCGCTTCGCACCCGCTGCTTTTAGTCCTTGGATTGCCGCTAGTAAATAGTCTGTCATGACTGTCTGGTTATTCATCTCCTAAGATCCCTCTCCTCATCGGTTGAAATTTTAACCGTGTTTCTTGACGTTCGGATTCCGCATCTGAATCGGCAACGATCCCACAACCCGCATACAGCGTTGCTTGATTGCCGCTAAAGAATCCTGAGCGGATCGCCACAGCAAACTCGCCAATATCTTCTTGAATACCCAACCAACCGATCGGTCCACCGTACATCCCTCTGCTGGCTGGTTCATGGGTACGAATCCATGAGACGGCTGCTTCTTTCGGTTCTCCCCCCAATGCTGGGGTCGGGTGTAGTTTTTGCACGGCGCTCAGAAAATTGACTCCTGCTTTTCTTTGCCCTGCCAAAGGAACAAACAAATGCTGAATGTCACGATTTTTGATCACGGAACGGGCTTCTGATTGAAAGCCGTCAGCTAACAAAGTGGCCAATGCCGTTTCTAAGCGATCGACAACTACTTGATGTTCATGGGTATTTTTTGCGTCCGCTAAGAGGGCTTGTGCCAGTGCCTCATCTTCTTCTTTGGTTTTGCCTCTTGGTGCGGAACCTGCGATACTTACCGTTTCAAATTGATCGACAGTCGCTTTTAGCAAGCGTTCTGGCGTCGCACCAGCAAAAACATGGCCCCCATGTTCGATGGCAAAAAGATAGGTATTCGGCTGCTGTTGCGCCAACCGTTGCAACACCGCAGCACTAATGATCGACTGCTTCGTTTCTATCTTCATTCTCCTGGCCAGAACCACTTTTTTCAACGGTGTTTCAGTCGAGCGAATGGCTGCCACTGTCTCTTCGACCGCTTGCAGCCATTGGGGCACCTCTAGTTCCTCTTGTGCCTGAAAAACAGGCGTTTCTGCTACAAGACTCTTGTCCGGGTTGGCATTCAACCAGCTTGCGACTTTTTCCTGTAAGGCATCGACTTTTTGTTGTCGTTGTTCCTCGGAAGAAGCGGCTACTGTATAAACGACGCCACACTGATCACCAGTTTTGCTGACCAGTATTTCTGGCAACGCAAAGAGACCGGCACCTAGCTCAGCCCAATCCTGACTGACTTCTGCCTGTTCATCAAAAGCAAAACCACCAACCAACTGCGCCTGCAAAGGTGCCTCTGGTTGATAATGGGCTTGCTTTAAGAGAGATCGGACTTCTGAAAAGTCTGCAAGTTTGGGTTGCGAAAAAGTGACTAACCAACCCAACCCTACCATACTAGTCGTTTCATCAGGAGTACGCCAGAAATAGCGTTCCCCTTGATATTCTTGTGCCGCTGCATAAAGAGCCAGTAAGTCACACCTTTCTAAAGGCTGATACTCACTCAAATAGGTTTTCCCGGCAGCGATCGCTGCTTCATAATTACTTGTTGATTTGCTGTTCAATGTAGTTCACTCTTTCTTCACTCAGCAATAGCCGTTTTAAAAGTTTGCCGCTTGCTGTGCGCGGCATTTCTCGCACGTGATAAAAACGGCGCGGAAATTTATAATGGGCGATCTGCCCTTCTAATGTATCCAACAACGCTTGGAGTCGGACGGACTCATTTAACGTTAAATAAGCCGCGACAGATTGTCCCCACTCCTCGTCTGGTTCCCCCACCACAGCTGCCTCTTTGACCGCTGGATGCTGCAACAAGGCTTGCTCCACTTCTGCGGGATAGATGTTTTCTCCACCAGATATGATCAGTTCGCTTGCACGACTGACTACATACAAAAAGCCCTCTTGATCAAGATACCCTAGATCTCCTGTGGCAAACCAGCCCTCTTGGTCCCACTGCTGTGGACTGCGATCGTTTAAGTAACGGGTCGTGATCGCCGGTCCTTGCAGTTGGATCTCTCCGATCGACTGGGTACTTTCAGCAGTCTGATGATCTGCCATTTTCGCATCAACCGCAATTCGTAAATGGACACCTTGCAGGGGAACCCCTGAGGAGCCGATTTTTTCTGAAGCTTTTTCTGGCGGCAATGCCACCACTTGTGAACAGGTTTCTGTCATCCCATAGGATTGGATCACAGAAAGCTGTTTTTGCTGGCATTTTTCCAATATACTTTTGGCAATGGGCCCGCCGCCTAGCAGTACATAACGCAACGAATCAAAGCCTTGTTGAGGCACCAACGGCAGCAAATCTGTCAACATTTTCGCCACCAAAGAAACGATCGTCCCTTTTCCTGCCTCAAGATCTTTCGCCATTTCTACAGCATCAAAGCGCTCATACAAACGAACACTCATTCCAAGTCGCAAGGAACGCAAGAGAATTGATAATCCACTGATATGATACAGCGGAACTGCACAAAGCCAACAATCCTCACTAGTGATCGTTAAGTTCTTTTGAGTCGCTTCGGCACTTGCTAGATGATTCCTAAAGGTTTGCGGCACACCCTTGGGATTGCCCGTCGTACCGGATGTATACATAATCGAAGCCACTTGTTCTGCTTGATAGATTGCTTTATTAGGAACAAACGAAGGAACAACAGAACCGACAAAAGCCTCCGCCTGTTTGATCGCTTGTCCAAAGGCCATGCTGCGAACACCTGGGACTGCAGCTTGATCTGCCGTGATCAGCCAGTCGCAGTGGGCATCTTGCAATTGGAAGGTGATTTCAGCGGCTGTCAATCGCGTATTCAACAGCTGGACTTCGATCCCCAACTCCCACAACGCAAGGATCGTAAAAACCATTTCAGGGGAGTTATTGCTAAAAAGGGCTACCCGGTTTGGCTGATCAACGAACTGGGCTTGATAATAAGCAGCGTAAGCATAAACCTCTTTTTGCAAGGCAGCAAACGACCAGCTTTTTTCATGCCAATAAAAAGCTGGTCGTTCTGGATGAAGTTGTGCTTGCCTTTGCAGCCAACTCCCAGTCATTATGGGAATTTAGGGAATTGGTCGAAGTTTGGTTGACGTTTTTCTTTAAACGCGTCACGACCTTCTTTGGCTTCATCCATCGTGTAATACAATAAGGTCGCATCGCCGGCTAATTGCTGAATGCCAGCTAATCCATCCGTATCGGCATTCATTGATGCTTTGATCATACGTAACGCCAACGGGCTCTTTTGCAACATCGTTTCGGCCCATTCCATCGTTTCATCTTCTACTCGATCAAGAGGAACGACTGTATTGATCCAGTTCATCGCCAATGCTTCTTCGGCAGTATATTGTTTTGTCATGAACCAAACTTCCTTGGCTTTTTTATGTCCGATCGTCCGTGCAAGATAGCCCGAACCATAGCCACCATCAAAACTACCGACATTTGGTCCTGTTTGACCAAATTTAGCATTGTCAGCGGCAATCGTTAAATCACAAACTAATTGTAAAACATTCCCGCCGCCGATCGACCAGCCTTTGACCATGGCGATCACCGGTTTTGGCAACGTACGGATCAAGCGTTGCAGATCCAATACGTTTAAGCGAGGAACCTGATCTTCCCCAACATAGCCACCGTGACCACGGACTTTTTGGTCTCCGCCTGAACAAAAGGCTTTGTCGCCGGCGCCTGTCAAAATAATCACGCCGATGCCTGGTTCATCGCGACTGATTGAAAACGCATCAATCATTTCAAACACCGTTTTTGGTGTAAACGCATTGTGGACTTCTGGGCGGTTGATAGTGATTTTCGCCACTTTTCCATGTTGTTCAAATAAAATTTCATCGTACTCTTTTAAGGTTTTCCATTCTCTCATTACTTGTTCCTCCTCAATTCACATAGCTCTATTATACACATATCTAGTCGCTTTTCGTTAGAAATTGCTTTGTTTAAGGGAATTTCTTAAGACTTCTCCACCTGTTGCTGTCTTTCTTAGAACTTCGGCTATTTCTACCAAAACTCGTGCTATAATCATGGTAACTTTCTTAGAAAAAGGAGCAAAAAATGAACTTACTAGAAGCTTTAGAAATCGAAGTAGAAGCAGCAACAGCCGATTTTGTTCGTTTACGGATGCCCATCAAAGAACAGCACAAACAGCCTTTTGGTCTCGTTCACGGTGGCATTAACGGCGTTTTGATCGAGACTGCCTGCAGCATCGGTGCCAATCAAGCTTTGGCTCAAGAAGAAGCCTTTGCCGCCGGCGTTGACCTGCAAGTCAACCATCTAGCCGCCGCCCAAGAAGGAACCCTGATTGTAGAAGCTAGTCCTGATCGTATCGGCGCTCGTATCCAAACTTGGCAAGCCACTATTTGGTTAGCTAGCGGGTTAAAAACTGCCGTTGGGCGCTGCACCTTAACGACTGTGCGCAAATAATCCTTTACGCTCCTGCATTGTGCTCACGGGAGCGTTTTTTGGTCTGTTTTGAAGAAAGTGGTCACCAGTCAACGCCTTATTAAAGATATTCTTTCATTATAAAGCTATTGAGAATGTGAGCGTGGTTTTTTCGAAAGGTACGTTGTTTTTTTACAGAATAGGGGTCTTTCGTTATAATGTAGCTAAGAAAGCGAGGCTTATTATGAAAAATAACCGATTGATCCACTTTTTAGGCGGCAAAACAAGCTATTATGTCTTAGGACTGATTATCTTGTCGGCAGTTGCTGTCTTTTTGCTAAATCAGATTTCTTTTTTATTTACACCCTTTTCAGCCATTCTTACAGCTATTATCCCACCCTTTTTATTTGGGCTGATCCTTTACTATCTGTTTAATCCGGTGGTCGATAAATTGGAAACGAAAAAAATTCCCCGCAGTGCTTCGATTGCTGGGATCTATCTGTTGATTCTTTTGTTGATCGTCTTTGCTGGTTTCCAGCTTTATCCGATTTTGGAGCAGCAAACCACCGATCTGATCAATAGCTTACCAAGTTTGGTCAGTGACTTTGAGAAAAACGCGACCGCCTTTTTAGAAAATACCCCATTTCAAGATGAGATGGCACAAATTACAGACACACTACAAAATATCACCAGTAATATCATGAGTTTTATTGGAGACTATTGGCAAACTGGTGCCGCTGGGCTCAGCAGTTTGTTTTCAACCATTTCGACCTTGTTCATTGCTTTGTTTACTGGACCGATCATTGCCTTTTTCTTATTGCGTAACCCAAACAAGTTTTATTTTTCGGTCCTCTCATTAGTGCCACCACGTTTTCGCAAAGACTTTAATGAAATCGTCAAGATCTCTGACTTACAAGTCGGTGCCTTTTTGAAAGGACAAATCATTTCATCCTTGATTTTAGGGGCGATCTATTGGGTCGTTTTTCTCTTGATCGGCCTAGAGTATGCCAGTATTCTGGCGATCGCTGCTGGTCTGCTTTGCATCATCCCCTATATCGGACCTTTTATCGTCTTTTTCCCGGGGCTTTTCATTGCCGCACAAGACTCCACCGGGATGTTGGTTAAGTTTTTGATTGCTTGGTTTGCTGTACAGCTGCTTCATGGCGATTTAGTCGTGCCCCGTGTGATGGGTGACCGATTGAAAATCCATCCTATTACGATTCTGGTTGTTTTATTGGTGATGGGTGATTTGATGGGAATCGTTGGGGTGATTTTCGGAATCCCGATTTATTGTCTGCTAAAAGTTCTTGTCGTTTACGTGTTCCGCAAATTCAAGCAGCGCTACAACCGCTATTACGGTCAAGACGGCAAATACTTCCACAGTGCCTTCACTAGCAAAGATTACCTAGGTGATGAAGACAAAGGCACCAAGAAAAAAGCCTAAAAAACTGCCGCGAATCGTTGGTTCGCGGCAGTTTTTTTCTATTTTATTTCATCTCATGTTCCAAAAAGAAATGATAGAGCGCCCCTAATAAATTGGCGTCATTTTGAAATTTGCAGGCTTGGATTTCCGGCTTCGTCAAGGTCTGCTGCAAAATCGGTAAACTAGCCAGCAGTTGCTGATACTGACGGTCGATTTCTTCCACCACGATCGCTTGGGCACTGATGCCACCACCAATCACGAAGCGCTCTAAGTCAATCACGGCTTGAACATTGAGTATGACACACGCGATTTCTCGGCAATACGCTGTAAACAGTGCCCAGACCTGTGGCTCTTTTTGATTGATAGCGTCAAAAACTGCTTCACCATCCGCAAGATCAGCTAAGCCTAGCAGTTGGGCGCTGCGGCGAATCATGGCGACCGCTGAACCGCTAAAACCTGCCAATTGCTGCAGGGTCAATCCCTGATTATTTGGTTGCTCAGCGTTTTCTGGAGCATCGCTTCTCTTAGTGGCATTTAGTAGAAAACTTAATTCCCCTGCTTGAAAATGTGCACCTTGGATCAGTTTTCCTTCAACGATCACACCACCGCCCAAACCAGTACCTAATGTTATGGCAGCCCCATTTTGAATCCCTTTAAGGTTTCCTAGCCACCATTCAGCTAATGCGGCTGCTTTGCCATCGTTGGTCACAGCCAGCGGCACTTGATACTTTGCCAGCAGCTGTTTTAAGGAGACTCCATCTAAAAAAGGCAATGCCCCGCCAAACGAGATCGTCCCTGTCTCTGGGTTGACTTTTCCTGGAGTACTAACAGCAATGCCCCGAATGCTTCCATGAACGTCTTCAACGATCGTTTCAATCCCTGTCAGAAATTCCGTAAGATTTTTCGGCGTATCCATCCGTCCTCGTGTCACAATATTCCCCGAGCGATCAATGACAGCCGATTTGATTTTCGTGCCGCCGATGTCGATGCTTAAATAGTTTTTATTCACTGAATCCCACCTTCTGCTTCTACTGCCCATCGCAGGACGGTTTTGGCTTTATCTGGTGAAACTTTTCGCGGATCAGACAAATAGATTTCTCGATGCTGGAACGTGTCCATCGTTGGACGGATCACTAACTGCTCTTGTTTTAACAGCTCCTTCATTTGCGCAAATGTTTCCGCTTCAGTGTCAAAAGAACCTGTATGCATCGCTTGCAGACACAATCCTTCTTCATAGCGCTCAAAGATGAGCTTTTCTAGATTTGGATTGTCTTTCTTCTCTTTGACGGCCAAGAGCTGTTCTTGAAACAGTGTTTCCGTGACTGGTTCTGGTTGGCGAATCATGATTTTGTAGATCAATTCTTCTTTGTTGACGGCACCGTCTGGCTTTGTCAGAGAGGTCCACACACCTTCTAAAGGAAAGACCGTGTATTCAAAGGGTTCATTGCCAAAAGCCCCTTTTTTTAATCCCATCCTGAGTGAATAAGAAATCGTATATAAAGCGGCGATCTCTTCGCTGAATTCAGGACGATTCGGATCGCCGCTGCCGCTCAAACTGATAAATTGATACGTTGGCACCTCGATCACTGTTGGTTTTTTGGGAAGATAGAGCTCTTTTTCTAGTTTGCGCCATTCATACTTCATAAGGACCCTCCTCGATTTGCTTTTCTTTATTTTACCATGAAAAAGAAGGACCATTGTAAAAACAGTTATCCCTTCAACTGCAAAGGGACAACTGTTTTTTTCTTATAGGGATAATGTAGCTACTTGCTGTTTTCCCAACTACTCGTCTTATGCGGCTTCTTGTTCTTCTTTCAGCAATTTTGTGTCATAAAACTTCGCAAATGGAAAATAGATCAAGAAAGAAACTACTGCACAAACAATGGCAACGACGCCTGCACGCCAGTCTCCACCGGTGCCAATAAAGCCACCAAGTCCAACGGGTGTTGGGAAAGGAATATTGGCGATCATGGGACGAATCAATTCCATCCTTGTGGCAAAATACACGATCGTGGCGGATGCCATCGGTGCTAACAAGAAAGGAATTGCTAAATAAGGGTTATAGATGATCGGCACGCCGAAAATGATCGGTTCATTGATATTGAAAATCGACGGGACGATGGCAGCTCTCCCTAATACTTTCATCTGTTTCGATTTAGCAATGTAGATCATAAATAAGGTAAAACCAAGGGTTGCTCCCGAACCACCTAATGTCACGTACCCGTTGGTAAATTGGCCTGCTAATGGGAAACTCGCCCCTTCAACATTGGCAGCTAAATTAGCTAACATGATTGGTGTGATCAGTGGACTAATGATATTGAATCCATGAATCCCTACCAACCACAAGGCATGTGCGAGGAAGTAAATCACCATGATTCCCAACCAGCTATCCGTAAGGTGGGTAACAAACCCGAACGGAATTGCTACTAGTTGAAAAATATCCGTCCCTAAAGCCACTAAAACACCATTGATGGTCAGAACCACGACTGCTACCACAAAGGCTGGTATCAGTGCCGTAAAACTACGAGCCACACCTTCAGGCACTTCTTCAGGCATTTTGATGACCCAGTTGTTTTTTACACAGAGACGATACAGCTGAACGGCAACGACCGCCATCACGATCCCAGTGAAAATACCAACAGTTCCTAAACGTGCGACCCCATCGGCACCAATCAACCAACCATTGATCAGCCCTTCTTCCACATCATTGATCCGTATCATTTTTCCGCCATCAAAAACAAGCTGAGGAATCGACATCAATGTAGCAAAAACACCTAATAACGCCCCATTGATCGGCGTCAGGTCGAGATTCTCCTCGACTTGAATGATCTTGGAATACTCATAGCCCAGAACGATACAAAAATATAATGCCAATAACCCCATGGTCGTACTATTTGCTAACATATACAAATCACTGAAATTCAAAAAAGTCGCTTCAAAAAAGTTAGCTAAAAACGGAAACGTGATCGGTAAAATGTTGAATACTAAAAACATTGAGCCTACGATCGTAAAAGGAATCGACGCCATACCTGCCGCCATGATACTACGAACGATTTTGTATTGGGAAATCTTTCCCATCGGACCCATTACTGCTTTTTCCAAAAGTTGAAATAGTTTATTGTTCGATTCTGTCAAATCAATCACCCTTTCTTTCTATCTCTTCAAATTCGCGTATCCATTGCCAATGTCGGTCTTCATTGCGAAAAATTTTCTTCAATTTTCTGATACCACTCCAAGCAAAGACGCCGCTTATCCAGAGAACTATGCGAATATACTCGGTACTTTGCGAGGTGAAATAGGGGAAAATAACTTCTGTCACTCCAAAAAAAGTCAATAAAAAAAGAATGACCATTGTCCCCATTTGAAGGCGTAAATACCAAGTTGTAAAAAAGAGTTGCTTGGAAACGATGGTTGCGTGGTGTCCATATAAGCGGATAAACTCACTGATCGCTCCCATTGAAAAAAGCAACAGGCTCAGTGGAACCACGCGCAGCCATTGCCCTGCCAAAGAAGCAGCCAACAGCCAATATAGGTTAAAAAAGAAAAAGAATGCCACTAAGTACCGCAATAGCAACAGACGTTGAAAATAGAGATTTTTCTTCGTCAGTTTTTGCGACGCATCTCTTTGAGCAACTTTTGCTTGCTTACTCGCCATCTGCACTCCTGCATTGGATCGCTTCTTCAAGGCTACTCATTTTTTGATAAATCCCTAGCATTTCTAGTGCAACTTCTCTGAGGGTCATGGTTGTCATCAAATGATCTTGTGCATGGATCAACAAGATATCGCAGGTAAATGAAGTCCCTGAAGCATATTCTTGCAGCATTTTTGACTGGATGCGGTGGGCTTTGACTAATGAATCATTGGCTGTGTCCAACAACTCTTGCGCTTCTTGGCAACTGCTGATTCGCATCTGTTCAAAGGCTTGATGAATCATCGTGCGGGCATCACCGCTTGCTAAAATAAGTTCAAAGGATATTTCTTGAATTTTTTCACTATCCATAGCCTACCTCCATTTATTTCGCACTTTTCTCTAATGCAATGCTTTCTTTGACTAGCTGTGCTAATTTCTCGATCCCGATCGGTATCGGAATATATGCTTGCGGGGGAATATTCACGATTGGTTTGCCGTATTTATCGGCGCTTTTCTTTAAATTGGCAAAATGCATTTTCGTTTGCGGGCTAACTAAATATAAATCATACTCATCCTTAGCGATCGTAGCGATCCCCTCTGAAGCAGAGATGGCATCGATCCTCACTGACCAGCCTTCTGTGGTTAAAAAGCTTGTTCCTTTTTTAGCGATCAACGATGAAGACATGCCTGCTGCACAAATTATCAATACTTTTTTCATTTCACTTCCTCCTTTTATGAAACGCTTCCATTTTGGTGTATCTATTCCTTTCTTCTACCCTCCTTCATGCTATAAAAAAATCCTTGAGAACGATTCACTATCTGCTGATTCTTACAGGTAGTAATCCTTCTTCACATAAATAGTATTACATATCGAGTACTTTTTAAATGCAATAAAACTCTATTAGTGATATAAAACATTAATTTCTTTCTGCTTCTATCGTGTCATAGTAGAATAATTTTGTGGAGGGGATTTCATGTTTAAAGATCGTTTAAGACAGTTGCGGAAAACGCGATCTGGTTTAACACAAGCAAAAATGGCAAAATATTTAGGAATCGCCAAAACAACCTATGCTTCGTATGAACAAGGCAATCGGATGCCCGATATTGAGATCCAAAAAGAACTTGCTGATTACTTCAATGTCAGTCTCGATTATTTGCATGGACGTCCGAATGATTTGGAAGCCCTCTCTATGAAACAGATTCGTGTGGCTTCAAGAATCAATGAGGACTTTACTGAATATCAACTATCTGAAATCATTACCTTTATCGAATTCATAAAAAACCGCCCAGAGTAAACGGTACTATTCTGCCTTTTTTCTCTGGCTAACTTGTGGTGCTGCTTCATTACCTAAAAAAAACTGCTGTCAATGTCTCACAAGGAAACATTGACAGCAGCTGAAGAGCCTCGGCTCTTTTTTATTGTCTTACAGCCTCATTAGCGGCAAAGCGTTTTGAAAAATGTTGTTCTAATCGCTTTTGCCCGGCTTCAATCAAAATACACAACAGCCAATAGATGATGGCAACTAGCACATACATGGACATGTAATCAAAGGTTCGTCCGCCAACGATCTTAGCTTTTTGAAAAATATCAGGAATCGTGATCATTGCTGCCAAGGAGGTTCCTTTCAACAAATCCATTGCCACATTACTCAATGCCGGTACAGATATACGAAAAGCTTGCGGCAAAATAATCAGACGCATCGTTTTCGTAAAGGATAACCCTAACGCATAGGCAGCATCAAATTGCCCACGATCCACACCAGCAATTGATCCTCGGTAGATTTCCCCGATAAATGCGCTGCTGGTCAATGTAAAACAGATGATCGCAGCACTAAGCGCCGACAATTGATAAGGCAAGCCAAAATACAGTAGGAACAACAAGACCAACGCTGGGACGCCTCTTAGAAAGGAGAGGTAGCCCCGCACGAACCCTCTAATGATGGGGTTTTCCAGCATCCCTAAGAAGGTGAGCATGATCCCTAATACGTTGCCTCCTAGAAACGAAACGACAGCAATGCCGACCGTATAGGACAAGCCCGACAGCAAATAGGGCAATGACTCCCACATCAACGGCAAATCAAGGGTTGGAATATACATTAGTCTGTTTCAACCGTTTGAATCGCTTGATCAGATTTTACTGAAATATCGGTTTGAAAATACGTTTCCGCAAGTTCTTTTAAACGGCCGTCTTCTTTCATTTCTGCTAAAACAGCATCCACTTTTTCCTGCAATGCCTGATGATCTTTCACAAATAAGAAGCCCGTTTCATTCGGATTAAAGTAGACATCTTCCAAAATTTTTACAGGGATATCTGGCAAAGCAGCGACTGCCATTTTTTGCAAATAATAATCATTCAAGATCACATCCGTTCGACCATTCGCAACATCTGTCAAATACTGATCATTCGTTGCGTTGTCGTAAGTCACTAATTCTGCCCCATAGGATTCGGCTAAGCGCATGTAGCTGGTATTCGGTTCACCAGCAGCTTTTTTGCCATCCAAATCTTCTAAAGAAGCAATCCCAGAGTCATCACTTTTTCGCACGATCATACTATCGAACGAGTATTTGATAGGCGTTGAAAGACTGAATTTTTCCGCCCGTTCATCCGTCAAACCAAAATCGTTGGCAGCAAAATCGGCTTCTCCACGTGTTAAAGAAGAAACTTGTCCATCGACATTGTACTCTTTAAATGTGATCTCTACGCCTAATCGCTTGGCTACTTCTTTTGCCACATCGACATCATAGCCCACTAATTCATTTTCATCGTTATAGTAAGACGATGGATACAAGGTTCCCGAAGTAGCAACAACCAATGTTTTGGCTTCTTCTACCTTACTTAGACTGGTGTCTTCTTCCGTTGGTTTGCTGCAGGCACTTAACAGGACCCCCGCAAATAAACCGAAAAAGCCAACCATTGCAACGATTTTCCCTTTTCTAACTTGTTTCATAATATCCTCCTCTTAGTTTCCTTGTTTTGGCAACAGAAATCGTTGCTGTGTTTCAAATAAATAGCCGACTTGGAAAAGTAGGTCTTCTCTGCCTTTAGACGCCATAAATTGGACCCCTAGCGGCAACCCTTCCTCGCTAAGAGCAGTTGGCAAGCTGATGGCTGGCTGCCCCGTTAAATTGGCTAATTGAGTGTAAGGTGTCAGAGCATAGCTCTTGGCAAACATTTCTTCGATCAACTCACCCGCAGCACTTTTTCCAAGCGATTCGATCTCATGCAGTCTTTGGCGAATGCTATCGCTTTGTAAGTCTTCCTCAATCAAAGGGGCTGGATAAGCCGTCGTCGGGGTCAAAAAGAGATCATAGGTCGAAAAGACTTCTTCCATTTTTTCTGCCAATTGATCCCACCACTGCAAGGCAAGAACGTAATCGGCGGCAGGCAGTTTTTTGCCATATTGGTAAAGTGCCCAGGTCATCAATTCCATCTCTTCCCGTCTGACCAGTACTTGACGAGCAGCATTGATCTCAGCAAACATCGCAGCTGTTTCGCCGCCATTCATGGCGTAATAAGTGGTCATCATTTGCTGACCATCCACTGGATAGCCCACTTCAACGACTTCATGCCCCTGCTTTTCTAAAAATGCGGCTGCACTTCGGACTGCTTGGATGGCAGTTTCAGACACTTGGCCACCGGTCGGCGATGCGGTAGTAAAAGCAACCTTCAACCGCGGTTTTTGACTCGCTTGCCGATGATGCCATTCTACTTGCGGTGCCTGATAAGGGGCTGTCGGCTGTGACGTCCGCAACGCATAAAACAACTGTTCCGTATCACGCATGGAAAGCGTCAACGCAAAGTTGATGGAAGCGCCTTGCCAGCTGCGCCATTCACTAGGACCCACTGGCATCGTACCACGGGTTGGCTTCAAACCAATCAATCCGCTAAAGGATGCTGGAATGCGGATCGATCCGCCGCCATCACTGGCACCCGCAATCGGAAACATCCCCGAAGCCACTGCCGCTGCCGCACCACCACTGGAACCACCAGCTGAATAGGCAGGATTCCACGGATTACGTGTAGGCCCATACAATGTTGGATCAGTGATATTTTTGAATCCAAATTCTGGTGCATTGGTTTGCCCTAACGGCACAAAGCCTGCCTCTTTTAAACGAGAGACAAAATGAGCCGTGCGGCTGGCTCGTGCTTTAGCAAACAGTTTGGCTCCTGACGTTGCTGGCCACCCTGCTTTGGTTTGGCCGAGTATTTTTAACGGCATGGGTTGTCCCCCAAAAAACGTTTTTTGAAGATGCTGCTCGTAATGCTGGATCGCTGCTTGCGGATCAAATGTTACAAGCGCATTCAAAAGCGGATTTTGTTGATTGACTTTTTCTTCGATCATCGCCACCCGCTCTGCAAAACTGATTTTTCCTTGCCGCAATTGTTCCGCCCAATAGGTCGCATCTTGCATGCTTGCCCCTCCTTTTTCTCAAAACCTCAAACAATTATCTATGCTGTAACACACGAAAAAATCTTCTTTATATAGACTACAATATACCAAACACTAGGAAATCTTTCAACAAAAATAGAACAGTTTTTAAACCTGTATTATATCGTTATCAAACATTCCCATATTTTTTACTACCAGCTGTCGACCAACGCTTCTTCTTAGCTGTCCCCATCATTACCTAACAAAAACGGCACATCGCCAAACGATGTGCCGTTTTGATTTACTTGTATTTTTCTTCCAGCTTGCTCATCCAAAGACCTAACCAAGCCCCCAAGACAAACAAGATAATTCCGATGACCGCCGTTACCCAAGTAAAGCCGCTATAGTTTGCCACCGGAGGAATCACGATCAATATCGTTGAGGCAATAACGATCCCTAAAATGAAGTGATAGACTTTTGAATGATAATGGCTCAATAGCCACTCCATCAATTTCGAAAACAGCAGCATCACTGCCAAGCCGCCAATGGCGATCGGTAGAAAGACCCCCATGATGTCAAAGCTCTTAAAGCCTTTCAACATCGGATCATAAAGGCCCAGAACGAGCAAAAGGTTTGAAGGACTCAAGCCGGGAACCAAAACACCTAACGCGATCAGACCGCCGGCGATCACAAAACCAATGAAATTGGCAGGGATCGTTCCTAAGATATCGCCCATAAAATAGAGGAACAAGAAGCCGATGACCATACTGCCGAAGAACCAAAGCAGGTCGCCGGTTGTCCGTTTGCTTTTCAAGGTCGATTCTTTAGCAAGTGCCGGTAACGTCCCAATAATTGCCCCCGCAAAGCCCCACAAAACGATGATTTGATAGTTTTGCAGCAGCCACTCTAATGGCTTTGATAAAAGCCCGATCCCTACGATTCCCCCGATCCCTACTGGCAGAAAAAAGAGGAGATTCTCTTTAAAATTCTTCGTCAGATGTGCCATAAAGCGCAGCATCCGCTCATAAATGCCTAAGATGGCTGCCAATACGCCACCTGAAACACCAGGCAAGATAAAGCCCAAGGCAATCACCACACCTTTAAGAAAACGTGACAAAATACTTTCGTTTCTCTGTTTTTCCATTTACAATTGCTCTCCTTAGCGATGGTTTTCACCAATCGTTCTTTTTTCATCAATCCCTTTAACTATACTTGATTGCCAAAAAAATGGAAAGTAATTTCTAATTCCTCATACAAAGGCAGATTTCAAAGTTCTTTCAGCATCAAGAAATCCGTTTGCTCATCATCCCCCATAAAAAAGGAATGACTGCCAACTCTTTCAAAGCCCATCGTATGATAAAAAGCCAACGCATTGTCGTTAAATTCCCAAACGCCTAACCAGATCGACTTTTTCTGCAGCTCTTTGGCGGTCTCTTGGGCAAACAGCAGCAGTGTTTTGCCATAGCCTCTGCGCTTATGTTCTTTTTTAATATAGATTCGTTCAATTTCCAACCCCTCTGGGGCAATCGCTTCCGTTTGCGCCTCACCCCAGTTAAGTTTGATATATCCTACGGTTTGATCATTATCTTGTAAAAAATAAAACGCCGACTGCGGATTTTCTAACTCTCGGGTCAGTTTCGGCAGATTGTAGGCTTCTTCTAGATAGATACGAGTATTTTCCTCCGTATTGAAAGGAGCAAATGTATCGTAATAGGTGGATACGCTGATTTCTCCCAATTCTTCTAAATCTGCCAAAGTACATCGTTTGATAGCCATCAAAACGCCTCCCCATTTTTTCAAGCTATTCTATCACATCTCCATCATCCCTTGCAAAAGCAAAAAGGACAGACAGCTTTCCCCACTGTCCGTCCTTTCATAGACTTACTCTTTTATAACCAAGAGCCAGAAAACTGATGGATCACCATCGTACTCGGATCTTCCTCGACCTCACCAGTGATATAGCTTTTTGGTGAAAACGTCATTTGCGGGAAGATTTCTACACCCTTAACGGTTTGTCGTTGATTATTCAATTCTAATCCGTGGTTTTGCAACAGTTCCGTCACTCGGATCACATTGGTGACGACATCTTCCGTTTTTTCTGCCCGGACAAATTTTCGGTCATCGTAATCGTGGTACCATTCTTCCATAAAGGGATGATGCGGCACCGCTCCAATGATCCCAGTAGAAATCTTGGTTTCGATCTCAAAGCCCATAAATGCCTCCAGTGTCAAGAGCTCATCTAAAGGTTTGACCACCTCGATATCGGTATCCATATAAATACCGCCTTCTGTCACTAACGCATACAAACGAACCACATCTGACACAAAGGCCCATTCTTCTTGGTCATAGGCCTCTTTTAGATAAGGACCGAATTTTGAAAGGTCGATCGTTGATTCATCCCAACGTTTGATCTCATAATCCGGACAATATTTTTTCCAGGTATCCATGTATTTCTTTTCTTGTTCACCTAATGGATTGCCGCCAAACCAGCAATAATGAATAATTTTTGGAATCATCAATCTCTCTCCTTTAGTTTATTGGTCTCTTTTAAGTGTAGCTGATTTTGCAATTGTTTCAAAATCATATACACTTTTTTCAGCGAAAGCAGTTGCTCCTGCTCCAGGGCATGATCAGAAAAATCCATTAAAAAAAGCACCAGAATCAGCGATTCTAGCGCCTTTTTGAGGGATTACTTATAAATAGCGATTGTCCCGTAAAACGGCTTTTTTAATATCTGCCACCGTTTGCGTCCCCGCAAGCTGCATGACCATCTCCAATTCTTTTTTGAAGAAATCAAAGACTTGTTGAACACCGGTAGCACCACCTAGAGCCAACCCATAGATCACTGGGCGGCCGATCGCCACTAGATCTGCTCCGCAAGCAATCGCTTTAAAGACATGCTGTCCTCGCCGTACCCCGCTATCAAAGACGATCGGCGCCCGACCTGCCACTGCTTCAGCCACGATCTGTAAGGAATCAAAGGAAGCTGGACCACCATCCAATTGGCGTCCCCCGTGATTTGAGACCCAAATCCCTTGTGCACCTGCCCCTAAAGCTCGTTCCACATCTTCTTCTGATTGCACCCCTTTGACATAAACTGGCAAGTCAGATTCTTTGGCGATAAAAGCGACATCCTGGGGACTTAATTTTTGTTTTGAGGAGCCGTAAACGGCATCCATCGTTTGTCCGATCCCTGATTGATAGGCCTGAACGATCGGCATTGCCAACGGAAAGGTGAAGCCATTGCGGCGATCCGTTTCTCGATTGCCCCCCACAGTTGCATCTGCGGTCAAAACGATCGCTTTGGCGCCATTGCGTTTTGCCATCGCCAAGATGTCTTTATTGATGCCATCGTCTTTACTCATATAAAATTGGAACCACTGCGGCGCTTCTTGGCCACCAGCTGCTCGGATTTCTTCCAACGTACAAGAGGCATACGAACTCGCCGTATAGATCGTGCCAAAACGTGAAACACCTTTGGCTGACGCTTGTTCTGCCGCAACATTTGCTAAGCCGTGGGCGGCAACAGGCGCCATAATGATTGGCGCTGACAACGTATCACCGCCAAAGGACAACGTTGTGTCCGGTAATTCAATGTCCTTTAAGACATGAGGAATGATCAATTTGTGATTGAAGGCGCGTTCATTTTCTTGATAGGTAAAAATATCCCCCGCACCACTGCTGATATAGCCATACCCACCTTTAGGAATCACTTCCTCTGCCGCGATCTCCAAATCGCGCATATTGATAAAATCGATTGCTCCTTCTGCGGTACTTGCTTGATAAATTTTTTCCATGCCTTTCCCTACTCTCCAATAAGATAACGTTTACATTTTCATCCTACGCCTGATTGCAGGATCACGCAACTCATTCGCTCACTCCTGTCAAATAGGCTTCTTTTACTTTCCCACTCAAGACAGCCCTCCATTTGAGTGGGCTGAATTATTTTTTTGTTCGTACGAAATATTCTGCCAATAACAACGGCTGAATCGTTGGATATGTCCAGTTGGCAGGCGGCTCTGCCATTACATAGATTGCTTCGATCTCTGAGGTCAATTCATCCTGCAAGTCCGTGATCTGGGCTTCAAACACCCAGCCGTAATCGGTCTCCCCGTTTTTTTCTACACCATAGATAAATAACGGTTCTAGGGTAAAGTGCTTGGCGCCTGTTTCTTCTTTTAATTCACGGGCAGCACACTCTGTGATGCTTTCTCCTAGTTCTCGCTTGCCTCCAGGGATCTCCAATGTGTCTCGTTCTTTGTGTTTGACATAGACGAACTTTTCTTGGTACTTGCTGATGATCACGGCAAAAAGTAGCTGCTCTTCTGCGATCTTTTCAAGCTCGAATATCGTTACGTTACTCATTTTTCTCATTCCTTTCAAAAAAGCAGACATGCTTCTAAAATAAACAGTCGTTAAATCAAAAAAAGTGCTGATCCCTTATGGAAAGGGTCAGAACTTGCAACTTATTACTCTTCTTCTTCCGCCATGAAGTTAAGTCCATTAAAAATAATTGAAGATAGTTGGTATTTCAACGATTTTTGTATACAGTTAATCACTTTATTGATGCTAATTCATCTTGATTGGTATTCTAATCGTATTCAAAAACGTATTCATGTTGCGTGGCGTGCTTTTGATAAGGAAGCTCTAATCTAAACTCTATCCAATATTTTATTTTATTCAGTTACATAATAAAGTTTTATAGCATTCTACAGAAACACATATAATTACACATTAATTACAACAATGATGTGATATTTTTTAGTTTTTGTTAATTTAGTAGGGCCATTGATATCCTCTTTTAAGGCTTTCCTCTGAATCCGTTAGATATTTAATAATATTCTTATAACCTAATTTCTTCATAGTGACAATAACTAACTTGTTAAGCTCCCATGCAATTTTACGCCCGTTTAGAGCTTCGCTTTCAGTCAATCTATAGCCTGAATGTACAACTTTATTTCGCAAAGAATAAACCTCTGTCCAGTATTTATAAGCAATAGAATCTTTATTTTCGATATCAAAAAGCAAACCATTCTTGGTGAGGTACGGACCTAAATGTTGTGTCAATATGTTCTTATATGCTATTTGAGGTATATTGTCTATTTTGTCTTGTGGCTTCCCTTGACGAATAAAAATTTCCTTAACCATTGCATACATCAATCTCTCGATACAAGCATGGATTTTTAAAAAACCTGAATGAAAAGAACCTATTTTATAGAGATTACTGGCCTCCGAGAATAATACTGCCAAATCAAAGTATGGATTCTGATTTAAGTTTTCTACCAGAGTTACCAAATCACGCCGTTCTTCTGAAGAGAGTAGAACATGCTCTCGCTCAAGATTCGCAAAATGAAAATTCATGAGAAGTTTTGCCTCAAGATTTTTTTCGTTAAATTTCGATTTTCTACAGATCCAAACAGGTAAACCTGCTGGTAATTCATAACGATTAATTAGTGTAAAGTCTTCATATTTAAATCTTGTAATTAGAACTTTTATGATATTGTTTAGAAAATCCAACGAATCATCGACAGCTTCGCTAATAAGCCTATCTTCATTACTTGGGGTAATACGATCTGGTAATACACTGATAATATCAACTTCTGATGTTACTTTTCCGACTTCTGAATATTCACGGTCAGTATATTTATGTTTGACTTTAAGTCCTTTCCTATTTTTCCTTGAATAAATTCCACCCGACTCATCCAAAGGTAATTGAAAAGGCAAAGCAAATCGAACAATGATAAATCCAGAAGGAGTAAAATTATGTATTTGAATTTTTAAATTTTTATATTCAGCATTTGTAATGTAGCTCATAACCTTTTTTTCTTGCAACTTTCACTTTCTCCTTTAGCAACGCCAGAGTATACTCTATTGTTACATACCTTATTTCTTATTATATCAGTATTTCTCTGTGACACATAAGGGTGTAACATAATTATTTTAAACGAAATGACTACAAGTAGTCATTGAAGCAAATCTCCATAAGACATTTGTAAAATCTTTTAAAAAGAAGCGTCGAAAGAAGGAACTTTTCTTCAACGCTTCTTTTATTGACTCAATTTTCAATATTACTTGAACGAATAATCTGATTTCTAAACTCTCGAAAAACTTCTTGTGGTTGATAATAGTCTGGATCTATTTCAAATGTTTCTGAGAATAATTCATTGAATTTTTCTACTGAAATAATGATTTTACCATTCTTCTCTCGACTGTTTTCTATTATTTCTGCTTCTAATTCAAATAAATCTAGTGACGAACTAAAATCATAAATCCTGTCATATTGAATAAAAAAATCAAGAAAAAGTTGCTCAAACTCTTCCTTATTTATCACTAATGTTTCAAACGGAACAACTTTATTTTCCTCAGCCATTCTCCCAGTTCCCCCACTTCCATTTTCAAAAATCACAAAACTGATATTACCTTAAAAGCTACTGACAAAATAAAACTTATAAAGTAAATGGCAACCCAACTAGGTAACCATTTGCTCTACGTAATACGATTTGGTAATCCTGCATTTCATTCGGTAATTCATAATAGTAATTTATTGTTTCTGCTTTGTCACTTTCAATATACTCTGGATTATCTAATATCATAGCATACTCATAAAGCTCTTCACCATCCTTATTTTCAATCGACCATTGTTGTGGACGTATTGGTTTTTCTGTATCATTTTTAAGTGTATAGGTCACTTGTAATACACGATCATGTTGTGCAAATTCATTTCTTTTTTCGGTCACTTCAATATTTTTAAATGTTAGTTCAACCCCATCTGCCTGATAAGTTTCACCTATTTTTAAATCTATTGTTACAATTTTTATTGGCTTTTCTTCTGGAAAATGTCTGGCTTTAATTGTTAGATAACTTCCAAAAAGAATCAATCCTAGTAGCACTAAAAGAATTCCTTTAACGAGCCACTGAAACGGGAAGTAAACTTTAAACATCTTTTTTCTCCTCCGTTTTGTATTTGTTTTTTAGAGAATACGATAACTTTTGATCAATGTCATCAAGCTTTTCAATTACTTCATTACTTATCATTGATTCTAGTTCTGAAATTTTTTGTTCAAATTTAATGCTTTCAGAATCATTAAATTTATTATTTGATGGACTAGCTAACACTGGTAAATTTGAAACCATAACACGAAACATATTTGCCTTGGAACCAAAAACTCCTTTGTTTTGGTTGTAAAAATTGTTGAATATTTCTTTAGTTTCTTCTGAAGCCGAGACTTTAAAATATGGATAGTTCATTTTTTTCTTCCACCTTTCTTTTTTTGGGAGGGAGTCTGTAGGGAGCTTGCTCCCTCAGAGATTTACCCACCATCTGACTTGCCAGAAAGTAGCCTAGCGTGAGCGGGGCGGATTGACTGGCAAGTAGATGGGTAGCTGGCGTATGTCCTAAAAACTGCTTCTTTCCAAGCAACTCTTCATAGGCAAAAAACTGGAAAGTCCAATAACAAGCCCATTCAGAATTCCATTTCAAAATTTTGTTGCCTTTTTTGCTGATTTTCAATCATTTGTTGTGTGAATTCATAATCCTTTTTAGCACGATACATTTTTACATCGTCATTCATTATGCGACTGATTTGATAGTGAATCTGTTTAGCAGAAGGTGTATGAGAACAATTTTCAAAACCCTTTGCCGGTAGAAATAACTCTTTCTGATCAGTCTTTTTAATAGAAATTGTTTTACTTTTCGCACTACGTAAAGTTTGAGGATTCACATCCGTATGAAGTTTAATCGTGTATTCTTGATCATCTTCTAAAGACATTGTATTTACAAAATGCTTGTCTACCTCTCGCAAGAAGTCATCATATTTAATGAATTTTTCATCGCCTTCACGGTCGCTAAATTGCTTTTGTGCGATGGAATCTAATTCCACAAAAGGTACATTTAACTCACCAGTTTTGTAATTTACTCCACTAATTAGCGACATAACTTGCTCTCTTTCCATATTAAAAAAATTTTTTATATGTGATTCTTCTAAATTCTTTTCAAGTTGTTCAGAAACAGATTCAAATGAATATCTTTTCCCTAACTTTCTTGCACTAAAAGTACGTTCGACATACTGACTTTTTTCTTTTCTAGATTGTTTATCTCTTCCTAAAGTAATTAACTCACCTCTACGCTCATAGAAATTTACACCTTGTTTGTAAAGAACATAGCCAAGTTTGTAAAGAACATAGCCAAGTTTGTTATTTGTTTTTGAAAATTGATAAACTTCAATGTTATATTCTTTTGCCAAATGATCCGAAAAATCTTCAAAAGAATTCACTTCGCATTTTTCCAACGTTGCTTCGATCGCATTTTGCACAAACTCTTGATAATTAATTTTTCCATATTTCATCTTAGAAGGATCGTTTGAATAAAGATTGGTTCTCTTTTCTAAGTTTTCATAGTACTCATTATTCACTGATTCAAGACCATGTTCATTGAGGACTTGATCGTTAATTTTTCGCATTAGTTCTAAATCTTTAGGGTCAATACGCAACCTTTTACATGTTTCCATGTTAATATTATTAATGACAAGATGACTATGAAAATGATCTTTATCATTGTGACTTGCAACAATGATTTGCGAATTTGGAAAAGCTTTCTCTGCAAATTCGACAGCTATTTCGTGCATTTTATCAATACTTAACTCTTTAGAAGTACTCTTATCAAACGAATGAATAACATGAAACGCTTGTGCTATATCTTTAGATTTATTCATCTTGGTACGTACTAAATTCATTTCTTGCAGTGCTTCCTCACTATCATCACTACAATTTATTCCTGAGACTGCAACACATTTTTCTTTTTTTGAAGGATTAGCTGCATATTGTAATAGCGAGGATAAATTTTTCTTGCGTCCTTTCGATGTTATAGTAGCTCCCAAAGTTGTTTCACCTCATCTTTTAAACTTGCAATAATCTGAATTGAGTGAATTAAATTCCGATCAACTTTTTGGGAATACTCTTCTTTCGTACCCGGTCTAGTTTGCTTTTCTATCCAATATTCGAAATATTCTTTTTCTACTTCTGATAATTTAAAAAAAGAGGGGGCACTCCGATTGGACTCCAAAAAAATGTCATCTGGATAACTAATCATCAACTTTTTTGCTATGCTATTCGCAAGTTCATCTTTAAAAATGTTGTAACGGCTAGCATCAAAACTAAAATGTAGGCTCTTTTCTTTTTTATCTTCAGATTCTTCTCTAAAATATTTAGCAATGATATTTAATGCCTTTACCGCTTGATTCAAATTGTTACCAATTTGATTTAACTGTTTGGTTAAAACTACCCTATCATCTTCAGCTAACAACGGCGGTTCATATTTGAGTCCCTTTAACCGCTCACGGCAAACGTCTGCTCTAGAAATTCCCCTTTGTTTTGCAATCAATGTCAGTTCAAGATAAGTCTTTTTATCGACACGAAAATTTAAGGCCTCACTATGTTTGCGATTTTTTTCGTACATTTTTTGTTTATCATCCATTGATTATCCCCTCACATTTTTTTCTAGAGAGCAACATTTGAAATTGCTCTCTATTTCATTTTTCATCTTTAATTCTTCTTGAATCATCAGTTCAATATAATTAGTGACCGTGATTTTTTCATTTGTTGCTTTCTTTACTGATTCACATAATTCGTCAAGTTCTAAGAAATCATGTGTACTAATCTGTAGAATTAATTGCATGACAATCACCTCTTTATTTTTTAAGTAAACTATCGAAAAGTGGATTAGGATCATTAAGTGTATCTCTGAATAACTCGTTGTCTTCATAGGTAAACCTTCGTCTTGGTTTTGATCCCTTATCATTTTCACGGATTTCACTATCAATAATCACTGTTTCATGATTTGAATCAAATTTTTTCGCTGACTTTCTGTCTTCAACGATATTGATTTTTTGTGTTTTTTCTTTCATTTCTCCACTATCTTTTTGAACGTTCTCCCGAACATCTACTGTTTTGAATCCTTGACTACTTGTAGAACTTTGTACATTTTCTCGAACATCTACTGTTTTTGGTTGACTTGCACTGCTACTTTGCACTTTCTCTCGGACATCCACTGATTTAAAGCCTTGACTACTTGTAGAATTTTGTACATTTTCTCGAACATCTACTGTTTTTGGTTGACTTGTACTGCTACTTTGCAGAGTTTCTCGAACATCAATTGTCTTAGTACCTTGACCATTTGAAGAACTTTGTAAATTCTCTCTTACATCAACATTCCGTCCGACATGACCATTCAATGAACCTTGAATATTTTCTCGGACATCTACTGATCGGCCACCTTGACTACTTGTAGAATTTTGTAGATTTTCTTTGACCAATTTTTCTAATCCAGTATTTGAATTTTTAGCTTCTTGGATTCTTTCTTTGGTCAACGCTTCTTTTTCGTCCATATTAGCGCCTGTACGTCCTTCTACACGTCTCCTTAACATTTCCTCACGATTCATTGCTTCAGGCGTGTATTTCGCTTCCTGTCGCTTCTGATTAATTAATTCTTCAGCAGACTTAGCTTGACCGTGCATAGCATTTTTACGTTCTTCAATATCTTGTTGGACTTTTTGCTGAATTGCACTTACAGGATTATTATTCGATTCAGCATTATTTTTCATTGCTTCACGCATACGTTCAGAACTAGACATAATACTATCGGCATTTTCAACCTTAGCACCATCTTTTCTATCCGAAAGACGTGTTGGCATGGAATCAGCATATTTTCCAGTTTCATCTTCTTTATTTTTAGCTAACATAGGCTTGCTATTTTTATTAATAGCGGACACAGTACCATCATCTAAGCCTTCTTTGAACTTATTCTTGGTATCATTAGCCATATCACGCATACTCTTAAATGGTTTTGTTGCTCTTTCACTAGCCATCGTAGCTCCATCTGAAGCTAAACCTGATAATCCACGTTCATGGGCATATCCCAAAGCTCTTCCAGTTTTGCCAGCTTTTTTTGATAGAGTTTCGCCGAAATTCTTTTCTGGTTTTCGATCTTCTCCTTCTCCGCTGTCTGATCCATTTCCATTTCCGCTTCCTTTAGCACGATTAAATCCATTTGATCCTTTTCTAAACAGCATTGCGCCCATACCAAAAGCAGAAGCAAGTTGCCCATAACCTTCTTTGAGTCCAATATCAACACCAAAGTATCTCATGACTGTTCCACTGCCTTTGATTAAAACAAAAACGGCACAGATATAAGCAATTGTTTTTATAAAAATATTTGTTGAGATACCTTGTCCTGAGTTCAGAAAATTGATAAACATAGCAAACATGGATAGTCCAAATCCTTGAAAGCCTACAGTCAAATAGCACTGTAGAATATCTGATAGAACAACTTTTGAACGCTGTCCTGTTTCTAAGTCAGTAGCAAATACTAAAACTCCGAGTACACGTTTAAATGCTAACTCGAGTATTGCTGTAATTATAATGAAAGCACTAAAAACATACGCTACCGCTAAAGCAATCAATCCAAAAGAAATTCCCCACAGGTTCGCTTGATAGCGATAATATCCTGATTTGATACCATCAACAAAGGTTGATAAAAAATTATCTGAAAATTTAGTAGCAACAAATTCATTATCAGAATTTTCAACTAATTCATAACGCAGATTATCAGCTGTTGGGTTCTCTTTTTCCATTTTATCAATTACATTATCTGTCAATACTTGCGTAAGATCCGTTTTCCAGAAATTTTCTTTTGTTAGATTATTTCGGTCATTTGTTTTATCAATTGTCGAATATTGATCTGTCTTATTAATATAAGCTAAATCTGTCACTCCCTGCTCAATCAATGACCATGCTACACCGCCATCTTGATTATTGATACTAGTTGCGTCATTATAAAGAGTCTTTGCAAACATTATTCCTGAAAGTTTTTCTGTTGATCCAATCAAAGTCGGCATTAAAAGAATTAATGCTACAGACATCACTACGTTCATTCCAACCGATTTTAAATCCACTGTTCCTTTTCCAGTAATCATTTTGTAACCAACAAACATCAGTGAAAGTATCATTAAACCAATAACAACTGTACTTAAGACCGATTGATAAACTTTATTCATTCCCGTACTTTCAATAAAGCTAAACAAATCTAACACTTCGGGAATCATATTTTGAATACCATCTACAATTGCAAACATCGATTTTATAACAGACCACCCTATCCACAATCCAAACTGACTGTAAAAATTTCCGTTATATTTTTTTAAATACGATTGATAGACAGGATTATTCAAAAATTCAGTTTGACTTTCCGTGTCATCAAACCAATTGAAAATGCTTGCTTGGACAACATTACCGGTGAAAACAACGATAAACATTAAAACAAGTATGCTCAAAGCTAACCAGTGTATTTTTCTACTGGCAATCTTTTCTTTAACTATTTTCATTATTACCTCCCTCAGCCCATTTTCTGAGACTCTCAGAGAGCTTCTGAGCTGTTTTTCTGTCAATTATGATATGAGTTACACAATTGTCATTTTCAGATCTTAAATCGAGAACTATAGTGTTGAAGCAAATAGTCTCGATTAATTCGAGATTATCTGTATTTTGATCTAGACACCAAACTTGATCTATTAAACGATTTTCAATCAAAATAACCCCTCCTATATTCAAAGTTCTCAAATGAAGCGGAGATACCCCTCCACTTCATTTGACTCAATTCTATTCTTATTGCTTATCTATTCCTTCACTGATTTGCAATTCAATTAGTTCTAACGCTTTATTTTTTAGAGAAGCAAAGATATAATCGTCTTTTTGTTTGATACGGTGATCTGTTTTTGCTCTTCGTATCAAGTCACGTAAAGTCATTGATAGCTGTTCTCTAACATAATCTACAAAATACTTGTTATTACAGATTTCATAGATAATTTTCAGTTGAATTTTTTGTTCTTTTTCAGCAGATTTAATCGCATATTTGAATTTTTTATACCAGTCATAAAATTGACTGTAATCGTTATTACCCACTAATTTCAGACAGTTTACAATATTATCCCCCCATACCTGATAAAGCCATTCTTTTTCAATTAATGATTCAATTAATATTTCATCTAATTTTTTATTTTCAACTGAAAGTGAATCAATAAAGTCAGCATTTTGAGATTCTTTAAAATCTTTAAAATCTTTAGAAGAATGATTAAGTTCTTGTAAAAATTTTTCACCTGGAAGCGGGAATGACTTATCACCATCGAATGTTGATTTGTCGGAAGGTGTATTTTTTTCACTTGGACTGTAATGTTGATTTGTCGGAAGGTGTAAATTTTCCTCAATGCACTTTTTTTTGTAGAAATCTCCTTCGCTGAATTCTGGTTTCAATAAATAATAAAAATTTGGATTATTCTTCCCAGTTTTTTTGTTAAATCCATTTTTTTTAATCGTAATTAATTTATATTCTTCTAGCTCTCTCAAAGCGCTTATTACCGTTTTCTTTGTTAAACAAGATTTTTCAGCTATTTTTTCTATAGCAAAAATCAAAAAAATTCTTCCTTTGCTGTCAACTTTTGAATTCTCTAAAGAATATTCATTTTGTTTTTTCAAATACATATAAACTTTTTTTGTACTTTGTTTCATCTTCTTATATTTTTTATGTTTATCTAAAAAAATCGGATACTTCAAGTATTTTTCAGCATATACGTCATCTTTTGAGTATGCATACTGAGCAATTAATTTATCTATTTCTTCCATTTATTCCTCTTCTTTCTAATAAATGTTAAAATGTAGTCAAATAAAGTTTTCTTAGAACTTTATTGTCGAGTGTTTCCTGTGGTCGCCAAACTGTCGGGAACACTCCTTTTAATTTTTTTCAAAGTATTTTTATATTTTCTATACTTCATCATTATTCAAACAAACACTTCCTTTTTTCTATCAAAAGCACGCCACGCAACTTTTTATACTTCATATTCTTTGATAAACCTTGCTAATTCTTCTTTTCTAATAAATTGACAATCTCCGATTATGCTTACTTTTAAACCTTTCTCTCTGATAAATTTTTTTAATGTACTTCTGCTACAGCTTAAATACTTACAAGCTTCTCCCAATCTAAAAACTTCTTTGCTTAGAGATGTTTCAATTCGAACTTGATCTACTGCTTCTTTTGCAACTCGATAGAAATATCTTCGCAATTCTTGATCTAAATCCGATGGCAGAATAACTTGAATCTCAGATTTCATTTTCTTTGCCCCCACTAATTTGACTACATGTATTCAAATTCAACTTTTCGTCACTTTTCATTAAAAAAAATTTGATCAATTGTGATATTTTCAATTCCTTTTTCTTTCACAAGATACTTCAAAATAATCATTTCTTCTGGAGAATAGTTTGTTTTACCGCTTTCTTTGTTTCTTACCGCTTGTACTGAAATGCCATATTTTTCAGCAAGTTCAGATTGTGATAATCCACAAAACTTTCTAAAATCTTTAGGCTTCATGACTCCTCCTTCTTTTCAACTTTTCGTCACTAAAAGAATAACATATATTTATTCATACCGCAACGTAAAATTCAACTTTTATCTACTTTTTCATTTCATTATATGAGAATGTAGTGTAAACTGTAGAATAGAATAGATGAAGGTGGTGAAACCATTTTGTTTGATAAAAACATTAATCCTGAAATTGGAAAACGAATACAAGAAATACGTGTTTCTTTAGGGTATACTCTTGAAGAATTTGGCGAAAATCTGACACCTCCCGCAAGCAAAAGCAATGTTTCTAGATGGGAAAAAGGAAAGAACATACCCAACAAAGCGCGGCTACTAAGTATTGCTAAACTTGGTGGTGTTTCTACTGAATATCTACTGACAGGTAATTCTCAAAAAACTAAGAAATATATCAAGTATTTATTCAATGAGATTTTTTTTGACAACGGTACCTTCCATAACAAATTCAAAGATTTCGGTAAAGACAGAGATAGGCTTGGTCTATATGACTTATTTTTAGCAGTATCGAAAACATATAGTCTAGATAAATCACCTTCTTTAAAAGATAACTTTGTAGAAATGATTATAGATGATGTATATAAAAAACTCTTGCAAACTGATAAATCAGATGACCAACTCATCCTGGGTTTCATATATATTTGTCTTGATGAAAAACTTTCAAACAGACAGAAAAGTCTTAAAAGTATCAATTATGAAGTATTCAATTATTTAGGTGTTGCATTTGGTTTAATTGATAGCGAAATCAAATCTACAAACGCAGGTAACGATGAAGATTTATTAAATTATTTAAAAGAATTAACATCTTTTATTGATGAAATAAAAACAACTACATTCAACAAAAAAAAATATTTTCAAAATCAATATGATATAGAAGAATAAAGATTACATTTTCCTATCAAAAGCACGCCACGCAACTGATAGGAGGAAAAACAATGGCAACAATTAAACAATATGAAAAGAAAGACGGAACCAAAGCTTGGATGTTTCAAACATACCTTGGAATCAGCCCGCTAACTGGTAAAGAAGTCCGTACTACACGTAGAAATTTTAAAACAAAAAAAGAAGCTCAAATAGAGCTTAATAGACTACTTGTAGACTTTGAAGAGAATGGACTTAAAAGGGAAACGAACGAAACTTTCCAAGAAGTGTATGATCTCTGGTATGAAAGCTATAAAACTACTGTAAAAGAAGTCACTCAATTAAAAATTGAGATCAAGTTTAATAAATGGATTCTTCCAAAATATGGGCAGTTTAGAATTAAAGAAATTACTACAAAACATGTTCAGAAGATATTGAATCAGTGGGCTAAAACAACAGATCAATATAAAGTCCTACATTCTACCGTAAGCCGTATTTTCAAATACGCAATGACTCTAGGGCTGATCACTAAAAATCCCTGTGAGCTCGTAATCATGCCCAACAGAAATGTTGAAAAAAAGAAGGATACTGTCAAAATTTATTCACGAGATCAATTAGAAACCTTATTTCAATATTTGGAATCCAAAAGAAGTACGTATAGGGCAGAGTACGATAAAACTTTACTGCGCTTTCTATTTTTTAGTGGCTGTCGAATCAGTGAGGCTTTAGCCTTAGACTGGTCAGATATTGACTTTGAATCAAACACCGTCACTATAAACAAAACCTTAAGCCAAACAAAATATGGGTACAAAATTTCAAGTCCAAAAACGAGAAATAGCTATGGTTCCCTATCTTTAGACAATAAAACCATTAATTGGCTAAAGAAATGGCAAATCAATCAAAAAAGATATATGTTAACCCTCGGGATTACTGATCCAACAATGATTTTTTGTGGAATCTACAAAGAAATCATTACTAAACACGCTATCTATTCTCGTATGATCACAATCTGCAAGAATTCTGGTATTCCATTTCTAGGTAACCATGTAACCAGACACACTCATGCTAGTATGCTGTTAGAGTCGGGAGTCTCCATGAAGGAAGTTCAAGAACGCCTTAGACACTCATCAATCAAATTAACAATGGATACCTATGCTCATCTAACTAAAGAAACCAAAGAAAAAACCGTTGAAAAGCTTGCAGAGCACCTAAATTTCTAGCGGAACGTATTCAATCCCGTATTCAATTCAAAACAAAAAAAAGCTGAACCCTTATCTACCAAGGGTTCAGCTATCATTTACAGCTTATTCTTCTTCTTCAGCCATGAATGTGTTGAAGACTTCTTCAATCATATCCCATTCTGCTTCTGTTTCGATCTGTTCTAATTCACCTTCAGAACCGTCTTCGTTTTCAATATAAGCGTACGCTTGTAATTCAACGTCTTCTTCTTCTGGTACGCCTGCTGGATAAAGCAAGACGTAGTTGCGGCCGAATTCTTCCGTACCGTCAACCGTTAATAGAATTTCGTATAAGGTTTCATTTCCTTGATCATCGATTAAAGTAATGTGTTCATGTCCTTCATGATCGTGATCGTGGTTATGATCGTGTGTATGTTCTGACATTTATTTTCCTCTTTTCTGTAAATTAAAACAGCTGTTTCCCAGCACCATCTAAATAATTCTGCAAAATCATGACTGCTGCTAATTTATCAATCACTTTTTTTCGTTTGGCACGCGATGTATTCGCCTGTTCTACCAGCATTCGTTCTGCTTGAACGGTCGTCAGACGTTCGTCTTGGTAAACGACCGGCAAACCGAATTGCTGTTCGATCGCTGCGCCGTAAGCCATAGAAGCTTCCGCTCTAGGTCCGATCGTATTATTCATATTTTTAGGTAGTCCTACCACAAAACGTGAGACTTCATATTCTTTCACCAATTCAGCAAGTCGATCATAACCGAAATTGCCTTCATCTTCATTGATGCGAATGATCTCGATCCCTTGTGCTGTCCAGCCCATTGGGTCACTGACCGCCACGCCGACTGTCCGCGAACCAACATCCAATCCCATGATTCTCATTATAGGTTGATCCCGTGATTGCCTAAATAATAACGGATCAGAACTTCCATGATCTCATCCCGTTCGTGACGACGAATCAAATTCCGGGCATCCCGATAACGAGGAATGTAAGCCGGGTCGCCAGAAAGGAGATAACCGACGATTTGATTGATCGGATTGTATCCTTTTTCCTCTAATGCTCGGTAGACGATAGCTAATGTTTCGCTGACTTCTTTTTTACGGCTATCATCAAAATCAAAGCGAACTGTTTCATCTGTAAAACCCATTTCACGACACCTCTCTTTTGTATAGATTTTAGCATATGTTCCTACTATATTGTACTAAACGTTTGATAAAACTACAAACATATGCTTAGATTTTCTCCATTATAACAAAGGTTTATGATGTTTTTATGAACTTTCTTAAAAAAAGCTAGAAAGCGCGATAGACATACTGGTTTTCTGGTGCTTCAATCGTCTTCTCTTGGTCTGCTACCACCATCGGCAAGTCCCGTTTGAAGGGTTGATAGTACTTCGATTGGATCGTCCCTTCCACATGAAGCCACTGGTTATTTTCTGCAGTCGCTTGCTGCGGTAATTCCACTCGCAAGCCAAAAACGCCTGAATCAGCCACACAATGGATAATGCCAAAACGAAACAAAAAGATTTCATTGGCATCATCTTGATCTGCATGGTACACAAATCCATCATAGGTGATTTTCTTGCCAATAAATTCGCTCGGGTACGTATAGATCAACTCCATGACTTCCAAGTAATTTTCTTCCGTTACCGCAATCGTCTCATCTTTGGCGTAACGTGCCAATGCTGCATCCATCTGAGTGTCATAATCTTCTTTGTTAAAATAAAGACTTGTATCGGGTTTCAGATATTGGGTCGTCATTTCTGGATCCCCCACAGATTCTTCACTTAGGGGGAAATTAAACCCTTTTGCTTCAACGATCGTCGTATCCAAGCTAACGGTGGGGAAAAAGAGACCCACGATGATCGGTAAGGCTAATAGAAAATACGCAATCACTCGTTGGTGTTTTTTCTCCAATCCATGCTGATGCTCATCGTCATGATGATGCTCAGGCTCTTGTTTGACCCAAAAATACAGCTGGACCAAAGCCAATAATAAAGAAATGATCATGGATAAAATAGCGAGATAGCGATAATGAATGTTGATAAACTGATTGAGTTTGCCCGTCACTTGCAAGTACATCATCAATTCAAAATAGCCTGATAAGATCAAAAAACGAACCATTCTTTACACCACCCATGCATAAATTGAAACGACGATTGCGACTAATCCAACTAAAGAAGCGATAAAACGCCCCGAAAAGTACCGCTTCATCATCAACAGGTTTTTAATATCTACCATTGGACCAAAAACCAGGAAACCGACGACTGGTCCAGTGCCGAATAAACTCAACAACGAAGAGCCGATAAAGGCATCTGCTTCGGAACATAGGGATAACGTTAGTGCCAACAACAGCATGACGAAGACCGCTAACAGCTTCGTGGAGCCTAATGTCAGCATCAAGCCAGTTGGCAGATAGGTCTGCATCGCTGAGGCGATCAACGCACCAATGATCAAATAACGCCCAGTATCGAAAAACTCATCCAAACTATGCTGCAGCAAATGACGAATCTGCCGAAGGAGCGGATGACTGCTCTTTTCCGTTTGATGGTGGGCGTGATCATGCCCCTGATGGTGTGGGTGAGCTGCCTGCTCATTCCCGCCACTTAATTGATTGGCAAGCCGTGTTTTTAAGATCTCTTGTTTGTTAAAATACGCCAGCCAGATCCCCACGACCATTGCGACCAATAAGCTGCCCAGTACACGCAAAAAGGCGAACTTCGCGGAATTTCCAAAGGCAATGAATGTAGAAAAAATCACGATAGGATTGATGATCGGTGCAGTCAGCATAAAGGCAAACGCCGTATACACTGGCACCTCTTTTTTTACGAACTGATTAACGATCGGTACGATCCCACATTCGCAGGAAGGAAAAAAGACCCCCAGACCACAACCAACTGTGATCGATGCCAATTTGTTTTTTGGTAAGAGCCTCTTGACTCTTTCTGGCGTCAAGAAGACTTGTAAGGCACCTGAGATCAAGCAGCCCAATAGGACAAACGGCAAGGCTTCAATGACGATAGATAAAAAAATAACACTCATTTGCAGGACAGAATTCGGTAATGCCTGAAACATAACTTTAACCTTCTTTATCAATAAATTCGAAACGCTGGAATTACTATACGTTTTTTCCTTTTTTTATACAACGTTTTTTTTAAAGCAGCCTATTTTTTTAATCGTTGCTTTAGATTTCCCTTATCTTTGAATCCTTCTTACTCACCTAAGCGATCAGCTGCTAGCAGATATTTTGACTTTTCCTCAAGAACAGCGTACATTTTCCATGGAGGAATGACTTATGCAAAAAAATCAACCGATCCAAGAGCAGCTCGCCCAACAACCGTTGGCACTACTCTATCTCTCTCAACCGAATTGCAGTATTTGTGTTGCAGACAAACCACGCATCCAAAAACTGGCACAAACCCAGCAACTCCCCCTATTTACCATCAACACGCTGGCAGAGCCAGAAGCAGCCAGTCTATTTTCGGTCTTGACGGTTCCCGTCGTCCTCTTGTTCGCGAATGGGAAAGAAGTGCATCGTGAAGCCCGCATCATCGATTTCACACGTTTGACTCAACAAATCTTGCGGTATCAAGAAGCGCTCACAAGCGTTGAAGAGCAAGATTCCTATGAATCACTTTTTGACCAGATAGACGAGTAAGTTCAGTGAATGAAAGCAACAAAACAGCTGTCAGATCGTTGTATATACTACGATCTGGCAGCTGTTTTGTTGGTTCCTATTTATGTGATGCGATTATTCGCTTAGTGATGGTTCTTCTACTGGTTCTTCATGGGACAAGACGTTGCCTGAATGCAAGAAATAAATCAATGTTTGCAATTCATTGGTTAAGTCAACGTTTTGAATCAGCACGCCTTTTGGTGCAGTGATCCGTGCAGGTGTAAAGTTCAAGATTCCTTTAATGCCAGCTTTCACAAGCTCGTTCACTAAATCTTGTGAATGTTGTGCGGGAACCGTCAAAATAGCCACATCGATCTGCTGGATCTTCACTTGTTCCTTCATGTCATCCATTGGATAGACCGGCACACCATCTACGATTCGACCAACTAGATCTTCGTTGACATCAAATGCGGCACTGATCCGAATGCTGTTGCTTTGGTGAAATTTGTATTTCAACAAGGCGCTCCCCAAGTTTCCGACACCGACTAAAGCTACATTCGTCATGTGGTCTTCGTTCAATGTCTTCGCAAAGAACTGCATCAAGCTTTCAACGTCATAGCCATAGCCGCGTTTTCCTAATTCACCAAAGTAGGAAAAGTCGCGGCGGATCGTCGCACTATCAACTTGAACAGCTTCACTTAGTTCGGTCGAAGAAACTTTTAATTTGCCAGCTTGGTGCAAAATACGCAAGTAACGATAATATAAAGGCAATCGCTTCGCTGTTGCCTTTGGAATTTGATGATCTTTCAAAGAATACTCCCCCATTGTGAAAAATTCACTTGTGATGAAGCTATCATAACAAATACATTGTTCAAAAATCAATTTGAATGCTCATAATTTGAAATATAAATTTTATAATGGTAAAATCAAACTTTTTCCCAATCGCCGTTTCCCTTAAAATATGATAGACTTGTAGTATTGTAACCTTGATACAGACAAGTTTCTTAAAGATAGGAATGACATACACATGATTTTATTACAAGCCAACCAAATCGCCCGTCTTTTCGGAGCCGAGGTTTTATTTGAAAATATCCAATTAGAAATTGCCAGCAATTCCCGAATCGCGCTTGTTGGGCGCAACGGTGCTGGTAAATCAACGCTACTGAAAATTATTGCTGGACTCGAAAGTCCTGATAAAGGAACGATCGCTAAAAACAAGACCGCTACGATGGGCTACTTAGCTCAAGATACCGGACTTGATAGTCAGGCCACTGTTTGGGAAGAAATGCTGGGAGCTTTTGCAACGGTTCGACAGATGGAGCAGCGCATGCGTAGCTTAGAGATCGCCATCTCCGAAGCAGATCCTGCTGCTGACTCTGGCAATCTCCTGAAAGAATACGACCAATTGCAGCATGAATTTGCAGAAAAAAACGGCTATGGCTATGAAAATGAGATTCGCTCCGTCTTGCACGGTTTTCAGTTTGATCCTTCTTTTTACACGCAAGCCATCAATACCCTTTCTGGTGGTCAAAAAACCCGCTTGGCATTAGCAAAAATGCTGCTGCAAAAACCTGATATCTTGATTCTGGATGAACCGACCAACCATTTAGATATCGAAACGTTATCTTGGTTAGAAAACTATCTGCAAGGATATGCCGGTGCATTGCTGATCGTTTCCCATGACCGTTACTTCTTAGACAAAGTCGTCAACGAAGTCTACGAACTGAGTCGCCAAAAAATGCGCCACTACAAAGGCAATTACAGCCGCTATTTGACCCTGAAAGCGGAGCAACTGCAAAGTGAATGGAAAGCCTTTGAAAAACAGCAAGAAGAAATCAATAAACTGGAAGACTTTGTTGCCCGCAACCTTGTCCGTGCGTCTACCACCAAACGCGCGCAAAGTCGCCGTAAGCAATTAGAGAAAATGGATCGGCTGGATCGCCCGCAAGGAGATGAAAAATCCGCCCACTTCCTTTTTTCCATTGAAAAGCCTTCAGGAAATGTTGTGATGCAAGTAGAAAATGCCGCTATCGGTTATTCTGAAGAAGAAGTCTTATCGGCGCCCATCGACTTAGATGTTCGGCGCAAAGATGCGATCGCTTTAGTGGGACCGAATGGGATCGGCAAATCAACCTTACTGAAATCGCTGATTCATAAAATCCCCTTTATTCAAGGAAAGGTCCATTTTGGCGCCAATGTCTCAATCGGGTACTATGACCAAAACCAATCCGATCTGCACTCAACCAAAACGATCCTCCATGAGCTTTGGGATGACCACAGTACCACACCTGAAGTCGAGATTCGCAATATATTAGGCAGCTTCTTATTTTCTGGAGAAGATGTTGAAAAGCCGATCACGCTGTTAAGTGGTGGCGAAAAAGCTCGTGTCGCTTTGGCAAAATTAGCCATGGACCATGACAATTTCTTGATTTTGGATGAGCCAACCAACCATTTAGACATCGACAGCAAAGAAGTCTTAGAAAATGCCCTGATCGATTATGAAGGCACTTTGTTCTTCGTATCTCATGACCGCTACTTTATCAATCGAATCGCCACCAAGGTCGTGGAACTGTCTGAAAACGGCAGCAAGCTCTATCTCGGCGATTACGATTATTATTTAGAAAAGAAACAAGAAGAAGCTGAGATCGCAGCAATGTTGGAAGCAAAAACAACCGAAACCACCCTCTCAGCGGGCAAGCAAAACTTTGTCCAAAGCAAGGAACAGCAAAAAGCCGTTAGAACCTTACAGCGAAAAGTCACCCAAATCGAAGAAGAACTTGCCGCAATAGAAGAAACGATCCAACAACTGGAACAAGACATGACCGCACCAGATGCGTTGAATGATCATGTCAAATTGACCGCGTTGAATCAAGCATTAGAACAAGCCCGCACTGAACAAGAAGCTCTACTAGAAGCATGGGAAAATACTAGCTTAGAACTAGAGGCATTTGAAAGTTGATCGTGGAATCGGTCTGTAGGCCGATGACAAGCGTCCCCTCCTTTGTTTTACTTAAAAGAACAGGATGAATACGTACGATTCGTAAAACAAGGAGGGAAAAATGCAAAAACAGACAGATGTTTATCGAAAGCGTCGGCCAATGGTTGTTTTGGCAGGATTGGTGTTGATTTGGATAGGGTTCAATCGAATCTCTCATCACGTGTTGTACGGAGAGTTGTCCGAACACGTGCAGACCGTCGTTGCCTATGATGAGAGTTATGACGACGAATATGTTTATTCTCAGGCTATCTTTAGTGATGACATCAATGCTTATTTATGGGAAATGGACATCACAACACCGATTTTCTTGCAGACGAACGAAGATTGGGCTGATAGATCCTATGGCAATGACGGCAGCCAAACCTTAGCAGAAAACGGCTGTGCGATTGCTTCTCTTGCGATGGTTCAATCCTATCTTGAAGGCTATCCCATTTCGCCACTAGAAGTCCTTGATTGGGCAGGAGATCATTATTACGTTGACGGCCAAGGAACGGACTGGCGGATTTTTTCTGACTTTGCCGATGCAAACGGCTACAACTACTATGATCTTGGCACAGATCTAGCCAGTGTTGAAGCTTACTTGCAACAAAATCATCCGGTCATCGTTTCTGTGACTCCAGGGGAATTTACAGATGGCGGCCATATTATGGTCTTAGGTGGAATGATGGACGATCAAGTGTTTGTCTTAGATCCCAATGATGATCCAGAAAAATCCCATTACGCTATCTATTACACACTAGATGAAATCGCTAATCAAAGCTTACGCTTTTGGACCTTCAGCTGATTGATCGAAAAAAGTCCCCTTTCGGGGCTTTTTTCTTTGTCGTGGCGTAGGCAGCAACTGGATCTTACTTTTTTAATAAAAAAACCATTCTTTCTCCCCTTAGGAATCCGCTTTCTATTATAATGGAAGAAAGAAAGGTGTGAAGTCTATGAAAATCGGTATCCCCAAAGAAATCAAGAACAATGAAAATCGTGTGGCATTGCCGCCCTCGGGAGTCTATGAGTTAGTCCAAGACGGACACGAAGTCTTCGTTGAACAAGGCGCTGGTGCAGGATCAACCTTTTCTGATCAAGCGTATCAGGAAGTCGGCGCTACGATTACTACCGTTGAAGAGGTTTGGGCCTCTGAATTGGTTATGAAAGTCAAAGAACCTTTACCAGAAGAATACCCCTTTTTGCATGAGGGACTGGTTTTATTCACCTATTTCCACGTAGCCGCCAATCAACAGCTTGCTCAAGCATTGATCGACAGCAAAGTGATCGCTGTTGCTTATGAAAACGTCCAGCTGGCGAACGGCACCCTGCCTCTGCTATCGCCTATGAGTGAGATCGCTGGAAGAATGTCTGTTCAAATCGGCGCACAATTTCTCGAAAAAATATATGGCGGAAAAGGGATCCTGCTTTCAGGTATTCCCGGTGTCCGTCAAGGTCGGGTAACGATCATTGGTGGTGGCGTTGCCGGTGAGAATGCCGCGAGAGTCGCCGTAGGTCTAGGCGCACAAGTGACGATTTTAGACGTTTCGATCCCACGCTTACAAGAGCTGGATCGACAATTTTCTGGTCAAGTCCAAACCTTGTATTCCAATCGCTTGAATATCGAACGAACGATCCAATCCGCAGACTTGGTGGTAGGAGCCGTCTTATTGCCAGGACAAAAAGCTCCGTGCTTAGTGACCCGCGACATGGTGAAACAGATGCCTGAAAAATCCGTGATCGTCGATATTGCCATTGACCAAGGCGGAATTTTTGAGACCGAAGACAAAGTCACTACCCACGACGAGCCAACCTATATCCGGGAAGAAGTTATTCACTATGCAGTCGCGAATATGCCAGGTGCTGTGCCGCAAACGGCAACCATCGCATTGAGCATTGCCACCTTACCGTATGCCCAGCAGCTAGCGAACGATCCTTTAGCAGCGTTGCGAGAAAATCAGGCACTTGCCAAAGGGGTCATCGCCTATGAGGGCGCATTTACTTCAAAAGAAGCCGCTCACGATCTGTCATTGCCTTTTACCGATCTATCGGAATTGATTTGAGTCACTCTCCCACAATAAAACCAGCAGCCGCACAAGTAATTCGCGGCTGCTGTTTTGCTTTCTATGAGAATTTCCTTTTTTGGGTAGCATGGGCTTTGGAAGTATGCTATATTCATACTTAAAAAAATTCGACCTAGACAGGAGGAACACTGTGCTTACTCAACAACAAATCCAAGCATTTCCCAAAGTAGAACTTCACTGCCACCTCGACGGTTCCATTCGTCCAGAAACATTGATCGCCATCGCCAATCAGCAAGAACTACCGATCGAGCAAGACATAGAAGCTGTGAAAGCACAGATGCAAGCCCCCAAAGATTGTCATGACCTGAGGGATTATCTTCGCTGCTTTGATTTCGTTCGGCCGTATTTGCAAACACAAGAAGCGTTAGCAGCTGCCGCCTATGATGTGATGGAACAAGCCGCTCAAGATGGGGTCGCTTATATTGAGATCCGCTTTGCTCCCAGCTTATCGATGGACAAAGGACTCACTTGCGGCCAGACCATCCAAGCCGTGATCGAAGGCATCGCACGAGCAGAAGAACGCTACCCAATCAAAGGCAATGTTTTGATCATTGGGATGCGTCAAGAAGACCTACCAGCTATTACGGCGATTTTTGATGAAGCGATCGCTCTTACCGATGAAAAAGTCGTCGGCATTGATCTGGCAGGTCCAGAAGAAGACGGGTACGTCCCTGATTTAGCTGCCAGCTATCAAGTGTTCCTCAAGAACCAAAGTGTCCAGCTGACCTTACATGCAGGCGAATGCGGCTGTGTGCAAAACATTTATCAAGCCATCGAAAGCGGTGCGCAACGGATTGGCCACGGCATCGCCTTAAAAGGAGATCACACTGCCCAAGCGTTTGTTCGAGAACAAAATCGCTGTATCGAAGGCTGTCCTACCAGCAATGTTCATACGCGTGCGATTCCCACATACTCGGCATACCCATTAAGAGAATGGCTGGAGGCCAAGGTCCCTTTTTGTTTGAACACCGATAACCGAACGGTCTCAAACACGACATTGACCAATGAATACCTGCAAATGGCTCATCATTGCGACATGTCCGAATCAGAGATGCGCTTCTTAAACGAAACTGCCGCTCAGCATTCCTTTGCGGAAGCTTCCGACAAAGCGGTACTCTTGAAAAAAATTCAAGAATGGCAATTCTAATAAACATGGACGCTAGTGATCCCCACTGGCGTCCATGTTTATTTCCAAAACGATCAACTCTCTTTCCTTCACGCAAAGAAGAGCCGATCGATCCGTGTTAACCCCAAGGCATCGATTTCTAAAAGAGCTCTTTCGTAAACTTCTGTATTCGTTAAAGCCACACTCTCGTGGGCATCGATCCCAATAATACAAGAGCAGCCGACTTCCTTGGCGATCTTCCAAAATTCAGGATGCGGATAGCCACCGTTCGTATAGCCTGCCAAATTATACTCCAACGGCAGCTGATACTCTTTGGCTTTTTCACATAGGCGGTAGGCAACTTCTTCACAATGAGAATCGAAGGTTTTATAGCCCCGCATGAACACATCTGGATGTGCCATATAAGCAAAGATCTCTGATTCGATCCCTTGTAGGGAGACTCGAAGATAATCTTTGATCGCTTTTACTGAATCCCCAGGTGTATGGTCGTAATAGTGATTGCTTTCGATTTCAGGAAAGTGATTGCCAAAAATCAAATAGTCGATCGACAGCCTTTCTTTCTCTGCAACTAGCCAAGGGATCATTGTTTCAAAATATTCACACTCTAATCCTAATTTCACATCGATTTGTCCTTGGTATTTTTCCCTTAAGCTTTTCACCGATGAAACGTAATCTTCCAATTGCGCAACATCCATCCGCATGGGGGAGACATACCCATCCTCAAAGGGCCAGGGACAATGATCAGCGAAGCCGATTTCCTTAAAGCCAGCTTGGATGGCTTTGATCACATAGTCTTCATCAGAATCCCGTGCATGTTTGCATCGAGTTGTGTGGGTATGATAGTTTGCTTTCCACATGGTTATTCACTCCTTCTTATTACATTTAGGTTAATTTGTTTTTGTGATCGCATTTTAGGTACACTCTTCTTGAGGTGTTATCCTTCAAGCCGTTCGCTATTTTACAGAATCTTTTGTAAGCGGAACCATTTTTCAAAAAATAGTACTAGCTATCAACACCTATCACTTAGCAACTTCCTCATTCTGGATTTATTCCAGTCCATTTCATTATAGAATTGCGGCTATCCCAAGACAATCAAAAGAAAGCTGCAATCGGTTGCTTCTTTTCCCATCACTTCCATTGAGTCGTTTCTCTTGGGACAAATGAATTTTTCAAGAGGACGTGTCTTGGTGCGGTTTTGTCTCCTTGTACCTCTTGAAAAAGTAGCTGGGTCGTCCAATCCACCATCTCCTCTAAAGGTCGTGCGATGGACGAAAGCAAAGGGCTAGTACAAAGACAAACATTGGTGTTTTCATAACCAATCACTTGAATCGCTTCACCAACCTTTTTATCCAGTGAATGAAGGGAACGTAAAGCACAGGCTGCAAAAAAATCGCTTGCCGCAAAAATGCCATCGATAGAAGGCCATTGACGAAAAAGTTGATCAAAGGATGTTTGCGTGACATTTACAAAATCGAGTATGACCTCGTGAACATGGATCTCTGGGTATTGGTCCATCACTTGATAAAAACCAGCTGATTTTTCTTGAACGGAATGTAATGTCTTTGGTCCATTAATGAAGAGGATCTCGCGACAACAATTTTGGCTTAAGATCTGTGCTGCCAACTGTCCACCTGAGGTATTATCCGCAGAAACGGAGGATACTTCATCGCTAAGGACTCTACCCACACTCACTAGAGGTAATTTGAGAACCTTTTGCAACAACGGACCTTGCGTACAAAGGTTGGTACATAAAATTACCCCATCAATATTATTTGCGAGAAACAAGTTCAAAAAATAGGTTTCTCTTTCAGGATTCCCTTGTGTGGTACCAATCATCAAACTATAGCCTTTCTCAATCAGTTGCGACTCGATTCGGGTAATAAATTGATTATAAAAATCATTTTTCAAATCATAGATCAGCAAGCCTATCATCTTTGAGGAATTGTAATAAAAGGACCGTGCTAATTCATTTGGTACATAATCAAGTGCTTGAATTGCTTCTAGCACAATCTGCTTTGTTTCTTCATTGACATATTTTCTGTTATTGATCACTCGTGAGACGGTGGTCACAGATACATTGGCAAGTTTTGCCACGTCTTGCATGTTTGCCATTGGTTCCTCCTTTCTCTCTTTTACATGTCTCGTAAATATTAAATCCTTTTCCATTTGATCCATTATCCGAATGCAACAATCTAAAATACTTCTTTTTATTCTATAATAACAAATTTTACATCGTATTTTTTATTTTTAAGAAAATAAAAAAGTTGTTTAGATGAAATCTCATCATAAACAACTTTTCTATGCTAGATAAAATTTGCATTCAATGCCAGCGTTTTTTAAGAAAACAAGAAAACTACTCCCGTGTTCTCTTACACAATCATCTACACAAACCCCCAGCTAATTTTTTAAATCTAAGCCTTCAATCAACGCCACCGCACGATCGATCCCAGCGTCTTTTGTTTCTTCTAGCACCACGTAACAGTATGGCTTGTGTTTGATCAGAAGCTGTAAAATTTCTGGATACCGTATTTGTCCCTCACCTAACGGGACAGGGATCACTTCTTCTCCCGAGAGTTGAAAATCCTTTAGGTGCAAGCAGACGATTTTCTCTCCGAAAAGAGTAAATGCTTCTTCTACCAATGCGACTTGATCAGCAGCCGTTTTTGCGGTGATCAAATTCGTTGGATCGTAAATGATCCCTAAATAATCAGAAGGAACACGTTCAATCAGCTCGGCGATGCGCTGATTCGAATACAGCGGATGATTCAGTCCGGCTTCGATCCCTACCATGATTTGATATTTTTCTCCCACTCGAACGAGTCGCTGGATCACATGGATCAAGTCTTCAAAAACCTCATCTGAAAAATTCTCTTCACTATATCCCAGTGCGGCAATGACTGAGCCTGTTTCTGAAGCCACCATGCTGGCACCAAAATAACGGGCATGGAATAAATAGCGCTCAAATTTCTGTAAGATTTTTTCTCGTTCCTCTGGTTCGGGATGAATCAAGTTACTATAACAACTTAACAAAGCGATTTGAACGCCTTGTTCTTGGAATTCATTCTTGAAGAAGGTCCCCATACCTGGATTCATCTTTTCAGGAGCACTTAGATCTGGAAAAGACGCATTCAAGGCAAACTGAACGTTTTTTATTTTCTTTGCACCTACCGCTTGTGCTAACTGCTTTGGTGTATATTCTCCTGAAAGGTCATGCCCTCGGATGGCTAAATGAATCATCTGACTCCTCGCTTTCTACTATTTTTTCCCATTCAATAATCAAATTTTCATAAGGTTCTAGCCTATGGTTCCCCCGCGCCAGCGCTTCACCTGATAAGCGTTCGAAACCGGGTAGATGTAAGGTAAAATCAGCTGTCGTCAGCCCTAAGTTACTGATCCAGAGTTGGACATGGGTCGCTGACTCTCGGCGATACTTCATCACACCTTCCGAACATTTGATCAACTGGCGCTCTGATTCATAAGGGAAAAGTTCTTTGCGACAAAACGACTGCCATATCAAACTGTCTGGTAAATTGCTAGGTAGCGCACCTAAATAGATGATCTCTCCTTGAGCCAGTTGTTTCTTAGCTAGTAGCGTTTGGTCATTCCCACGTCCGATCGTTTCCCAATCTTCTGGGCAGTGAAAAACTGTGACCAAATGATCCAAAGGTTCTTTTAGGCCGTCATAGGTTAGCTGATAAGTCAGTCCTTTCACCGTAAACTGCTGGATTTGGTCAAACCCGAGCCATTCTCCTAAACGATCTAAGCCATTCGTCGCTGGCCACGCCAGCTCTTTTGTCCGATCCCCCGTCATCGGGCCTAAAATCAGCTTGCCTCCTGCTTCAGTAAAGGCGGCAAATTTTTTCAACAAGGTAGGACTGATCCAACGAACAAATGGGGCAAGAACAACATCATACTCTTCTAACGGACTATTTTCTTGAATGATTTCTACACGAATTCCTTGGCGAATCAGACTGCCGTAAAATTCGGTAAACAGGCTGCGATAATCATAAACACCCCCATGATCGATCGTGTAAAAACGTTTCGAGTAATCCGAGTAGATAATGGCTATTCTTGCCGATACATACTTCGTTTCCGCTAAAAGTGGTGCGATCTGTTGTCTTAGTTCGCCAATCCGAACTACCTCTTCATACCCACGATCTGGCTCTCCCCAAGCAGTTGACACGGCACTATGGGGTTGCTCCACACCATAGCGATGTCCACGAAAATGCCAAAAGCAGAAGGATTTCAAATTACCAGCATAGCCAATGAACGCTTCACTTGTGACAAACCCATGAGGACGAGGTGCCGCATAATTTTCAATATGACCTGCATTGGCAGTACAAGTTTCTAACAATAACATTTCCTTATTGCGCGGTTTGACATTTCGCCAACGATCCAAGTTCATCGTATACGCTGGATAATTGTCTGCCGGCGCATACGTATCAAAACCAGCAATATCCAAATCAGCAAATAGCTCATCATTTTGCAAGTTAAACCCAAAAGCGGAGTTATGGGTAATGGGTAACGCGGTCTCCATTCGGATAAAATGACAAAGATCATGCGCAAACTCATTCAACGTATCGGTGGTAAAACGGCGAAAGGCATTCATCAAGGAAGAATTATGCAAAAATGGGGTCGTTAGCGGCAAGACGACATCCTCAAATGCGTCATACCACTCACTCCACACCTTCGTTCCCCAACACTCATTGAGGTTAGTCACGGATTGATAGCTGTCTTTTAAATACGTATGCCAACGCGTTTGGCACGTCGTACAGTAACATAGATCGACATGACATTTAAACTCATTGTCCAATTGCAACATAACGACATTTTCATGTTTTTCGGCAATCTCAGCGATTTTTCTCGTCAAACGATAGGCATAACGGCGAAAGTCCTCGTTGTTTGTACAGACATGCTGTCTTGAGCCGTGATGCATCTTCGTTCCATCTTGGTTAGTGACCAATGCTTCTGGGTACTGTTTTGTAAACCAGCGGGGTGGGGTCGGCGTTGGAATACATAAGCAAACATCGATGCCATTTGCTTGGTACTGTTCTAGCGCACGTTCCAACAACGAAAAATCATATTCTCCAGGTTGAGGCTCCAAGTCGCGCCACATGAATTCCCCAATTCTAGCAAAATTCATGCCCAACGTTTTCATCGTGTGACTATCACTTTGCATGATTTCTTCCGACCAGACTTCTGGATACATGCAGGCGCCGTAATAAATATCAGGAAACAGTGGTTGCTCATGGAAAAACGCCTGTAGACGAATCGCTACATAGCGAGCGATCATATGCGCCCCGAGCTTTGAAAAGTGGGTATCATCTGCAAGACCTGCAGGATAATTGGGGTGCTCATTCGGTGCTAACCAAACAAAGAGTGCTTTGGAAGCTTCTAGTCCTAATGTGTCATAATAATGATAGGTATAGCGATTTAAATCAAACAAAACTACTTCTTCCGTTCGACTAAGTTCTCTTAAGACAGGTAAAAATGCTGACAACGTATGCGCCAATCGTCCCTCTTCTCCTACCCGCCGTTCAACAGGTGTACACAGGATCGGGATTCCTGCTTTTTCTTTGATTTGACGGATCATGTCTGTCAAATGAGCAATGTACGCCTCCATCGTGACATGATTTTTCTCTTTTTGGTCATTATGTCCAAATTGCAGTAGGACGACTGTATTCGGTTCGACTTCTTGCAGGAGTTGCTCAAACAACCCTTCTTCGATAAACGAACGAGTCGTACTGCCGTTTTTTGCAAAATTGCGTACGTTTACTTCTGGGGGTAGATAGCTTGGTAAGGCTTGTCCCCAGCCCATCATTGGCTGTTGATCAAGGGGATAATCCGCCATGGTTGAATCTCCGCCTAGAACGATTTTCATTTCTTTTCTTCCTCCATCTATTTACTATCAGATTTCCAACAGCTTTGACAAGTCTGCTGGTTTTCTTGCTGAACTTAAGCTGTATTAGAAATCGCTTTCTTTTCTATTATACAAAACATTGGCTGACGAAAACATAGAAAAATCAGAGCAAAAGCTGCGAAAATACGAGCTTTTCCGCAGCAACCAACAGTGATCAGCTCTGACCTTTTCGATATTGTCCTGGGGTCATTCCCGTGCACTTTTTAAATAAACGATTGAAGTAACTGGGATTATACCCAAGGTTTTCTGCGATTTCATTGATTTGGTGATCGGTTTCGAGCAGCTGCCGTTTTGCTTCTACGATGCGAACGTTGGTTAAATAATCAATAAAGTTGACCTGCTTGGCACGCTTGAACTCCTTACTCAAAAAGATTGGGTCTACTTCGAAACGATCCGCAACATATTCTAACGAAATTTGTTCATTGCGAAAATCAGATTGGATGTACTCCGCTACTTTTTGGATCATTTCACTATAAGAATTAGCGACATTTTCTTGCCAGAGGATGGAGACGGGCTTTAAGAAATGATGGTACAAAAAGGCTTGGATCTGATTGATGTCTAAAAGTCGTTCGATTCGCTCTAACACAACCGTTTTCGATACATAATCCGTTCGTGAGACACCATTTTCATTTAAAAGGTAATCGACTTGATCATACAGTCGATTGACCACATAGATCACCGCAGCCTGTTGATTGTTTTCTGCCACGACCTGTTCCAAAAACCGCTGGACACTTCGTTGCAATTCTTCATGATAGCCACTTTTCAGTGCTGTTAAAATCAAGTTTTCTTGCGAAAGAGAATACTTCGGCAGCGGACGCATTTTCTCTCCTTGAAGCACTTGATTTTCGGGAATCAACCGTTGCAGATGGATTTGCTTTTTGAGACGTTGGGCAACTTCAGGCAACTTGCGAATCTCAGTTTCTTGTTGCGAACTAACGATGGTGACATAACGACAGACGATCAAATTGATTTGCTTGGTGACCATCGTGAAGTAATCTGTCAGTTGCTGCTCTTGATTGACCACAAAAACCAAAATCCGCCCTTCATTTGACGAAACGATGGTTGATTCTGGGAAAAACATGGCTGTGACATCCGTTATAATGTTTTCTAGCGCAAACAAAATGTGGGTTTCATCTTGTGAATTTGCTTGATTGCTTAATAGATCATTGAGTTGGAAATAAAACAGGCGATACCCTTGGTCACTTAAGCGCCAGTTTTTTTGCTGCAGTAATTGTTGCGATTCTTCCTCTGACAAATAGCCATAATACCCTTCCATCAAATGTTGGATCACTTGCCGCTTCAGCGAATCTTGAAAGCGTTCCGCCTGATTTTGTAGCAATCCTTTTTCCCGACTTAATTGTTGCCAACGGTCCACCAAAAACTCCAGATCGTTTTCTTTTTTCCATTGGGTATTACCAAAGAGCTGATCCATCGTTTTTTCAAAAGGTTGGTATTGTTTTTTTGCCAAAAAGAGACTCATGACTGCCACACAAGCAATAAAAAGAATACTTACGACGATCAGCACTCTAGCCAAATGAGTGACTGGCTCGGTAATCAATGCTAAGGGAACGACGGTATAAAATGTCCATATTTGGTTGAGTCGCGTACTGTTTACGGCGATCATGCTATAATCATTGCCATTGATCGATTCGACCCAGGTTCCTTGATGCTCCTCACTCAGCGGTTGGATAACATTCGCTAAGTTCTGATCGCCAATAAAACGAAAACTCTCATGATTAAAGGAAATCGCTGCGAGACCATTTTCAATTTGAGTATCATAAAAATACTTTAACAATGATTGCTCGTCGATCGTTGCAACTAAAAAAATTTTAGGCTGATCTTCACCTTGGCTATCAATGTTTTGTACAAAAATCAATTCATCCTCTTCTTCAATGATCTTCCACTGATACTGCCTACCATTATCGATCCGATAGCGTTCAAATGCTGTTTTGGTTTGCTCGAGCGTTAATTCATACGTGCCGCCACTTTCAATCCCAAAGGGCGCCTCTCCGAGCGAATAAATACCGATTCGATTGACATAATTGGAGCTATTGGTTAAGTAAAACAATTCTTCCGACAGCTGGATCAACGTCTGATAATTCGTCGTTTCCAATAAATCTTCTTGGTAGCGCCTTTGAAACGATTGCCCCCAAACGCTTAAAGTCACTTCCAGCTGCGAGAACTGTTGGTTGATGTTACTAACGATTCCTTCGACTTGGCGATTGTTTAGTTCTTGATACGATCGTTGTAATGGTCCGATCAAATAGGCATGCAAAAAGATTGCAACGGCTAATAGCGGCACGACGATCCATAGACTGGCTAGCTGCAGTTTTCGATGAAAACCGCCTGTTTTAAAGTACTTCATTCCCAAACACCCTTGTAATAGATTTTATGTAACAAATTGTCATGCGAAAAAACGCATGACAACCTATCCACAACTATTGAAGTGTATCATCCTTTGACGGATCCAATCAGCATTCCTTTGGCAAAATGTTTTTGCAAAAACGGATAGAAGATCAAAATTGGTAAAGTCGCCACAATGATGACTGCAAATTTGATTCCTTGTTCAGGCGGCACATAGTTGGGGTCCATACTTGCTAACGCATTGGCACCACTGGAGGCCATCGTGATCTGTCTTAACAATAACTGAATCGGCCATTTTGCTGAATCGTTGATATAGAGCAATCCACTCATGAAGTCGTTCCAGATACCAACGGCGTAAAAAAGGGTGAAGGTCGCGATCACTGGTTTTGATAAAGGCAAAATGATTTTCCATAAGATCCCTAGTTCCGTACAGCCATCCATCTTGGCGGATTCTTCCAATTCGATCGGCATTTCTTGGAAAAAGTTTTTGATGATCATTAAGTTGAACGGATTGATCGCGATTGGCAAAATCAATGCCCAATAAGAATTGATCAGTCCTAAATTTTTCACCACGATAAATGTTGGGATCATCCCACCTGAAAAGAGCATTGCAAAAATCACGAGATTCAACAAGGTGTTCCGTCCTTTTAGGTGCTTGCGTGATAAAGGATAGGCAAAGGTGAAGGTACAGAAAAGCTGCACCAGCGTGCCAACGATGGTAACGCCGACCGTTACAAGCAAACTACGGATAAAGGTGTTGGTTGAAAAAATAAAGCGATAGGAGTCGAGACTGATCTCATTTGGCCATAAGAAAAACGAACGTGTGGTCAATTCTAACTCCGTAGCAAATGAACCTGCGATCACATAAATAAAAGGAATCACCATGAATAACCCAATCAATGCCAAAAATAGCGCATTAAAAATGTCAAATATTTTCCCTGCCTTCGTATTGTGTAAAGTATCCATCTTTTTCCTCCTTAGTATAAGCCGCTTTCGCCAAAGCGTTTCGCTAATTTATTGGTACAAAGTACGAGGATGATCCCAACGATCGATTTAAATAATCCGACGGCTGTTGAGTAACTGTAAGCGCCATTGGTGATCCCCATCATATACACATACGTATCAAAAACATCTGCTACTGTTCGGTTCAACTGATTGGTCATCAAGAAAATCTGATCAAACCCCGTAGACAAAATCGACCCGATCCGCATGATCAGCATAATGATGATCGTCGAACGAATCGCAGGCAAAGTGATGTGCCACACACGACGAAAACGTCCTGCACCATCCATGATCGCGGCTTCGTATTGTTCCTGATCCACACCTGATAAGGCAGCTAAATAAATAATGGTCCCCCAACCGATCTCTTTCCAAATCGATTGCATTACGATCATGGGGCGGAACCATTGCGGGTCTGAGAGAAAGTCGATTTCAACGCCTGTCAACGAAGCGATAAATTGAGTGATCGCTCCATGATCGATGTTGAATAAGATATGCCAAAGACTAACGACGATCGTCCATGAAAGAAAATGTGGTACATAGACGAAGGTTTGAATGGTCCGCTGAAACAGCTTGTTGCGCAATTCATTCAGTAACAGTGCCAAAAAGATGGGTGCTGGAAACGAAAAGAAGATGTTTAAAAAGGCAATCATCAACGTGTTCCACAAGATCCGAAAGAAATCAGGATTATTGAAGAAATCCATAAAATTTTGTGTTCCGACCCATGGACTATCTGCGATTCCTAAAAAGGGCACATAATCTTTGAAAGCAATGATCAACCCATACATCGGTGCATAACGAAATACTGCAAAATAGATGATCCCGGGAATCGTCAAAATATAGAGCCATTTATTTTGTTTAAAATGGTTGAGAAAACTCCCCCATTGCTCTTTCGTTTTCGGCACTTTTTTTATTGTTGTTTCCATTCATTCTCCTCCTCTAACTCCGCTCCGATCAGTGCTAAACAACAAATCGTATTTAGACCCCACTGTGCCAGCACATTGGTCGATACCCACGGCATTTCTTTTATTTTTTTCCACGTTGTCGCTGCTTCAATGGTCGCTTCGATCGGCAATGGAACACCCGATTTGTCATTATCAAGCAATAACTGCCAAGCCCTTTGGCTGATTGCTTGATCGTTACGCACTCGCCCAGCAAAGGCCATCATCGTCGACGCAAACATTGGCCAGGCAAAATGAGGTTCCGTCAGTACCCCGTTTGATTCTTCTGCTTTTCTCTCAGGACTCAAGCTATAAAACCAGCCAAACTCCCCTAACATCTCTGTCCACTCGGGGTCTTCCAGCACTTGAGCAAGTTCTAACCAAACTTGCGGCGCCCCAAAGGAGATGACCATGTGATAGCCGCCAAAATTCCCAGTTCCCATATAAGATAAGGTTTTGTCTTGTGGATCAAATAACACTGTGGGACCAGACAATAGGCGCTGGGGCATGGCTTTGATGCAGGTGATGCCCGTGCGAATTTTTTCAAGGTAAACAGGATCATTCGTCCGTTCCCACTGGGTAAACCAGTTCGAGACTAGCGCAGCCCAATCTGGTCCGATGCGAATCGGTATCCGCTTCGTTTCTCGTTCATAAAACTCGCGCATCGGTGGTAACGCATCAAAAGCATAGGTTTCATTGTCTTTGACTTGTTCCATAATCTCCCCAATGCGTTCATCCGCTGTTAAATAGTAGTAGTAGCGATGGAGACCCGCCATTGAAATTCGAACTTCTTTAGCTTGGCAGCCCCAATGAACGACATTATGCCGTGACCCTAATCCTTTGTATTCACCAGCATGATACTGATCGACTTCTGAAGTATGTCTCGTCATGCTTTCAGCCAGATAGTAGACGCTTGGATCACCAGTCCGTAAGAAATCTAGCCAAAGCCACATGTTTGGGACCAGTTCAGTGTTTTGCCAAGCGTACCCACCAAGATCGTAGCGCCATTGGTGTCGAAACTGATCATAGGTATGCATGACATCACCATAGTTCCAATAGCCATACCAACTTCTTTGTTGGACTTCTGCTAAATAGAATTGACGCATCTCAGCCAATTGTTGCTCCAGCAACTGTTTCGTTTTCGTTGATTCATCTGGTAAACTGATCCTGCCAAAAACCTTCGTCTCTTGATAACGCTCTGGCAATGAAACGATCTGGGCAGGTTCTTGGTTTTCTTGAGCTAAGCCCAGCAACACTTCTTCTGACGGGGCTTCTTCATATAGATCCAACCAACAACGCGTCGTATTTGCTACGCCAACTGCCGTCGAACGAATCTCTTCCATTCCTTCGTATCCGCTAAGCATATGATCCCGTTTGGAATAGTGCTGAAAATCCATTGGCTTGGCATTCGGTGACCACTGCCACATCGTGATTTGGGTTTCTTTTTGGGTGATGCCTGTCACCTCGATCGCAGATGGTGCTTTTTCCCAAAATTTCTCCATGCTGCAAGCAACGCCGCCGGTTTCTCCCCCAGCGTAAAAGGTACCTGAATAATGCTCGCCATCCCCAATGGGCAACCAACAGTACCCAGCTTCGGTCTGTTTTTCTAATTCAAATGACCGATGATTGATTTGATTGACCCGAAAATTGTCCCAAATAGCATTTTCCACCGCATGAGACAGCATCTGCTCGTCCGCTGAGGTCAATGAAACGAGCTGTCCACTGGCTTGTTGTTGATAGGGAATGTTTTGCTGATAGTGTCGCCGTGAAAGTAACAATTGTGCCGCTTCATGATACACAGCATCTGCAATAAATTTGACTTGTCGATTCCAATTTTCACCTGTCAACGCATAATCAAATGCTATCCCCATGCCTTCATAAGCAAGTGGTTTGATGATAATGACCGTATGAATGATTTCCAATTTGCTGATTTCGCGAAAGATACGAAACCGTAAAATAAACTCTTGCACCACTTCTTGATTGATCTCAATGACGCCCGTTACTTTGATAACGGCTTTTTCTGAACCATTTTCTTCCAACATCAAGTCCGTTACTTTGGACTGCACCTTTTTGTTTTGGTATTGCAGGATTGCGTGAAGATCTTGCAATTTTTTCTGCCCCTTGACCGCTACCCAGTCCAAAACATTTTTCCCTTCCCCATGTTTCGGGAAGAAGCCTTTGATCGTACCGTTGTCAAAATAAATACCGTTGTAAGCTTCCCTAGCAATCGCCTGTTTCTTCTGGACACGCTGTTTTCTTTGAAAAAGTAACTGCGTCGTTTCTGCCACCAGACCACTGTGTCCTGTCCATTTCACACTGCCATCTGGCCAGTAAGCCAGTACTTTCGTTTGCAGCGGCTCCTCCCCCAGCAAAAACAGTTCCTCCCTTAGAACCTCAGGTTGTAAAGCTCCTTTTTCCCATGGATACCCAAAACTCAGCCCACGTTTTCCCTTAGGTTTATTTTTGAGCCATTTCAATGCCATGTTCGATTTTCTCCTCTTCCCTCTCTGCAGGTTGAACTGCATCGTTTTGTTGCTTTAGCTTTTGTTCATTTTCATCAAATAATTTCAAGTAAATCCCCATTGTGCCAATGATCCACATCCCAATACTTAAAAATGGAAGGAGACCGGGGAGAAAAAAGCTGATCGTACTACAAATCCCAAACCAAAGGACGCCTAAAAAGGTGCCAATAGGTTGAAAAAAAAGAAAGCGTAGCGAAGCGCCTAGGTACTTCTTCGTTGGGAGCACATAATATTCGTACATGCTAAGCAATGTATTGATCACAGCGATCGCGACGCATTGGCTAACGATCAATAGGATCAAGCCTGTTTGAGTCAATGCCGCTAAAAATCCTTGCTGGATCACCATCATGGGGCACAAATAAAAGAGAATGATCGGTAAGCCCAAGCGATTCGATCGCCAAAAGTTCCTGCGGTAATACCCAAAGAACGTTTGAAAAAAAGGCGGCGATTCCTGTTTAAGGGTTTTCTTTGCTACGTGGAATCCTGCTTGTACGCTAGGCGCCAGTCCAAAGATGATCCCACCTACTAGTGCACCTATAATAACGGTTACATTTATCAGCAAACAATAAAAGACAAAATCTGCTGCTTGATATGCTTTCTGCCAATTCATCACCGTTCCTCCTCTAAGGAATATACCTTCAAGTCTTTATAGCGGGCCTTCATTGGCGCCATTTGCCGAAATCCGATCGCTCCTTTAGTTAATACGGGACCAAACTGTTCCTCATCAAGGTACCTTAACACCAATAAGTCGTTGATCCAAAAGGAAATCGTTGCACCTACCTTATCGATTCTTAGGTGATAAAACCCTCGGGCATCTGCTACACTCGGAAGTGGGTCTGCGCCTTGGGCGACCAGATGAAACCCATGGCTTTTGCGCAAATTACACGTTTCAAACGCCCGTTCCTCCTCATACTTTCTTCGAAAATAAGAAAGGTGGTAAGCATCGATCCCTCCAGAATGATACTCGGGATATGCCCCGGTTCGTTTGGGTACTCCAGAATCGAAGATCGAGCCACCCTTGCGATTGGCTGCTGCAAAAAAGAGCATACATAAGCCTGGTTCAGCCAGTGGTTGAAACTGCCAGGTGATTCGTAGGTCCGCTGGAAATTGTTGAGGCAGCCATAAAACAAAATGTGGTTGTTTGTTTGATTCTTCAGAATACGTATTCGCCAGAATCATCCCGTCTTGGAAAGTAATCTTGGGCTCTCCTTCAGCAATAAAGTGTTGAATATCTGCTGCTTGATTCAGCGGATTTTCATAGATCAATTTCGCTAACATTTCTTCTTCTCCTTTTATGCGTATATGAGCTACTTTTCTCTTTTCATAGTAAACTTGACCTACATTTCTAACAATTGACTTTTTTTGAATTCCTTGATATCAAGCGTTAGATTAGGGTTTCCACTTGTTTTTTTCCATTTTTTCTTTTCTGATTTCTTACTACCTGTCTCGTCTCACCTAAATAGTACTCCATTTTATTAGCTGAATAATTAGCTGAAAAAAATTATTGAAAAAGAAAAAGGTTGAGAGCAAGATCCACTCAACCTTCTTCGACTGTCGTTATTGTGCTTGATGAAGGGCATTCGTTTCTTCCATCAGCTGCGTGCCTCCTTGATTCTTCCAAAGTTCGATCGCAGCTTCCCAACCCGCTTCATCGATTTGTCCTGCAATAAATTGAACCCGCGCATCACTAATGATCTGATCAAGCTGTGCCCCTTTTGTTACATACGTATCTGTATTATAGGAGGCTGCTGGGTTAAAGACAGCGTGCTCTAAATCAGCTTCCATCAATGACAATCGTTTTTCATAGCTTTCAGTAGCCGCTTCTGTATCAGGCTTAGCAATATAGTACAGGGTATCTTCCGTTACATTCATCCCAATTTGTGAGTACCCTTTGACCGCATTGGCTAACGCTTCAGCTTCTGATCCTTCTAGTGCGACGGACATTCCATCCACTACTTCAAAATTGATTCCTTCGATTCCGTTGTTCAGCAATACCTGTGCTTCTTTATCATTTAATTTATCAAGGAACGTCAACACCTCTTTTAGATGTTCCTCTGTCTGGACACTCGACTTAGGAATCGCCAAGAAACCAGAATAGCCATCTGTCGGTAACGCATTCATCGTACCGCTATTATCTTTTAAATTCCCTGTAAAGACGACGAGGTCTTCTTCTCCAGCTTGCAATAATTTATTGCTGATTTGTGCTGCTCGTGAATACGTATCAATAATGATCCCACCACGTCCATTGATAAACGGCTCATCCCATTTATCTGCTGCCATGGTTGCAAAATCACGATTGACATAGCCTTGTTCCACCATATCTTTAACAAATTGCATTGATTCTAGGTATTCTGGTTGCATAAAGGATGGCTCTAAAGTGCCGTCTATTTCTTTCCAAGCATTTCCTGCCCCAAACCAAGTAGCTAACACATCGTAAGGACTATTTGAATTGATCGAGCCAGGCCATTGGGGAATAATCAAACCAAACGTATCATTTTCACCATTCCCATCGGGATCGTTCTCAGTAAATGCTTTGGCAACCTCATAGAGATCATCGATCGTTTCTGGTACATCTAAGTTTAAGTTTTCTAACCAATCTTTTCGGATGATCACCGCCGTCCGCATCGCATCACGTTTCCGATAAATTCCGTACACTTTGCCATTCACAGAAGAATTACGCAAAACATCCTCGTTAGATTGAGAGAGATTAGGATAATCAGCTAAATAGTCGGTCAAATCCCAAAAAGCGCCATTTTCTGCTGACTTGATAAATCCTCCTGATTTTCCTTGAATGACCATCACTTCTGGAATATCATCTGAAGCTAACGTAATATTCATTTTATCCTCGTAGGATGTATTGGGTGCCCAGGTAATATCAATGTTTTTGCCAGTGTACGCTTCTAATTGCTTCAAAATCTCGTTGTCACTTGCAGGTGGTTCAGTTTCAATGTACGGCGATAAAATCGAAATCGTATCATAATCTGTTGTGGAACCTGCTTCCTCCTTCCCACATGCCGACAAAAAAGCGACTGATAGTAACCCCAAACCAAGAATCGTACTTAATTTTTTCACTACTTTTCCTCCTTAGATTTTGTTGTTGAGCCCGATTAAATAAACCGCTTTCAATACCAAAAGCATAACGAAAAGCAGGATTTCCAGCAATTGACATTTTTTGTTAATCGTTGATATATGGCTAGGTAGGGGTTTGTTGACAACGATCTGCTGAGTCTTCCCTTTCCAAAAAAAGTAAGAACATCTGAAGCACTGGCTCTTGGCTTAAAATCTTCGCTCTCTTTTCTCTATCCGTCTCTAATTTCATGCTATGCTTCTAAATAGATGGACAGATCTTTCTTACTCAAGTAGCACATTCTCTTAAGAAGTTACTTGTGACCAAACCAATTAGGCTGTAAATTTTTCAAATTAAAAAAGACCAATTTCTTGGTCCTTTACAAACTGATTTCAATCTTATTTTTACTCTGATAGTGTTTGCCATCGATCAATACCGTAATGCCTACGCCCTTGCCAAAATGTTCTCCTGATCGATCATACCAGACAGAAATAAAATCACCTTTCATCGGCAAATCCTCAAAAGAAAAATACTCAAGCGTCGTATCTTTAATTGGATCGATCGTCAGCAGTCCCTCATCAGAAAGATGAATACCACAATATCCACGAATGAATAAATCACTGAAAGCAGAATGATTGTAATCTTTTCCACGTTCATAGCCACCTTTTCCTATGGGCCAGTTCTGGTCTTTTAAAATTTTTCTGGAAAGCCATTCTCCTGTATCTGGATCAATATTTTCATCAAGCCAATTGACTTTTGGCCCATCTGCTTTGTTTCGATAAAAACTATTCGCATAGGTCAGCAATTCTCGTGAAATGTCTGTTGCTTTAAGTGGACTATTTTTGTTTTGACGTGAGGCTATCATTGCATCGATTGTTTGGGTTGTGGCAAACGGCCAAGATGGTCCATTCCAAAGGCACTCATGATTTTTCTCACTAGGTAAGTTATAACACAGATGATCTCTGGCTGCTGTAGTCAGACCATATTCACCGTGAAAACACATGGGATCACTCAAATAGCGCCAAGCCCTCGCATGAGTATCTTCGGCAATACCAAAGAGCCAAGGGAGATAGCCAATCAATTCTTTTACATTGTGTTGCTTTGGTATTTGTTTAAAGTCAAATGTTGCAATTTGCGCATCTTTATCCTCTAAGGGAATCACTTTAAAAAATTCTTCTTCAGAATCCCATAAATACTTTATTATATTTTGTTTTAAAAGTGACGCTTTATTTCGATAGTCTTTAGCAAGTGAAGAATCACCTGCTTGCTCGGCAAAATAGGCAATTCCTAAGGCATTGGCATACATGTAACTATTTAATGTTGGCCTCAATCCGCTACCACTAATAGAACACTCCATGGCATCCCGGTCATCATTTGACCAAAACAAACCATAACGAGTCAGATGATGTGTTTCGATCTCTTGATAAAAGGTTACCAAATGAGGGAGTAACTGAACACCATACTCAGCATCTGACCAAAGAATCGCATAATTTTTGATCGCATCAATGATCCAAGACGAATAGGCATACTGATTTCCACTGCCTTTAAACCAAAAATCAACATATTCGTGAATGAGTTCGCGACCACATTTTAACCAACGAGCTTCGGAAAGATGATGTCCAACAGCACAATTGATGGAATTGTATGGTCCTGACCAACGAACGGGTGGTAAAAACTCAGTTATGATCGTTCCCTCTGGTGTTGCTTTCAGATGCTTCCGAAATACCCACCATCGAAAATAATACGCTTCTTCAAATAATGGCTGATTACATGTAAATACTGGGACGTTTTGCATCATCCAGGTTTCTGCGTCAGCATTTGATATACGTTGAGAATAAAGTTCTTCATCATTGTAATTAAATGTATCAATATATTTCTTTATAAGATTTTCCCTCATTGTGCCCCTCTCTTTTCCTACTTAGCGATGTACGTTCTCGTTGTTTCTCTACTACCGCTCATACACATCATTTTGATCCAAGGTTGGCGCTAACGCAGTGACGATCGTTTCCACCATCTTTAAGTTCTCAACTCCTGCAATCTTGCCGAACTCGTCGGCATGGATGGAAAGATTTTTTAATGTTAGATTGCGGATCGGTTCTGCTGGGCTGGCCTCGATGAAAAAAGCACGCACGCTTTGTTGTCCTGTTTTGGTGGCTTGCACGTTTTCAATAGTAATGTCGCAGACCTTTGCTGGACCTACTGGAACAGCTGGTTGTACCATCAATTTGTGCCAATAGTCGGGAATCTCTTCCTCATAATCAGCTGGCAGTTCTGGATAACTATAATCTGGGTACCAATTTGTTTGTAAGAGAAAAGGAAAGCCAACATCCTTCATCGTTAAATCCGAAGCAGTGACCTTGCGTATAAATCCACCTCGATTGTTGGCGGATTTGATCCGAAACCCTGCGCCAGTTTGCTCAAAGACGACTTTTTGGATTTTGATCTCTTCGATCCCACCCGAAGTTTCACTACCAATGGCAATTCCTGAACCATACCCTAACTGACAGTCTTTGATCGTGATTTTCCGACAGCTTCTTTGCTGGGCTAAGGCTTCTGCCCCACGTCCCGCCTTGATCGAGATATTGTCATCGTTGCAGGAAATGTAGGCATTTTGAATCGTGACTTCTTCACAGGAATCAATATCGATGCCATCAGTACTAGGCCCTTTTCCATTGTCTATCGTGATGCCGTCGATCAATATGTGGTGAGAATACGTGATTTGGGTATTCCAAAAACCCGACTGTACCGACGAAATATCTTTGATGGTTACTTGCTGACTTTCATAAACAAGGATATTTCGTGGGCGCTTGCAATCATAATCTGCTGCCCAGCGTAAGCCTTTCTTTGCGTAATCCGCCATCATCCCGCTGGCTTCATCTGTTCCCCAAAACGTTTGCCACCATATTTCTCCACGACCATCAAGTTTTCCTTTTCCAGAGATCATGACATTTTCTGCGTGAAAAACATTGATCATCGCTGCAGGCCACTTCATATTGATCCCTGCGACCCGATTATCTACTTCGGGATAATCGGCCAGTTCTTGACTACCATACAGAATCGTATCCTCTGAGACAATCAAGTGCACATTGCTTTTTAAAAACAATGCGCCGATTTGATAGGCGCCGGGTGGTGTAATCACTGTTCCCTGCACAGTTGATGCTTGGTCAATTTCTCGTTGCAATAATTGCGTGATGTCTTCCATTCTTGCTTGCCTCCTACGTTTTTGTTTTAAGCTGTTGATAGGTTTGTCGATACCCATGATTGTAAAAATTGCGCATCGCCAACCTTTTTTCATCTATCATTTCGTTGGATAGAACTGAGTGCTTCTTACTGGCGCTGTCCATCAAGTAAAGCGGTACTCTTGGCACATCTCGTTGTCTTTTCCCATGTGCTTTCTGGCGTCCTTTTCCCTACATTCTTTACTATAGTCCCCTTATCGGGAAATGAAAGTCCTTTTTGATTTCTGGGGATCGTCTTTTTTTGCATCGTCCTTTCTTGTTAGAAAAATGCGCCTTTTTGTCTACAAAAGCAAAAAGGCGCAACCTGTCAAGGGAGGAAATAAGGTGCTTAACTAACTGTTTCTCATTGGGAGAACCAACGCAGATCATTTTCAAAAGCTTGTTCTACGTGAGTTTCTTTTGTCCCACCATGGATAGTTCGACTGTTTCTTGGCAACTTATTGCGTCACTTATGGCCGCTCGATCAATAACGGCTGCTTCTTTAAAGCTGACCTCCTGACACTGTTCAAAAATCATTTTCTTTTGCCCTTTAGCTGATTCAAAGGCAACAGACTCAAAAGCAACGCGTTGGATCAGTGAAACCTGCTGTGCTTGTTCATCGACAAACCCTTTTAGCTCGACCAAAGGGTTCTGCCCTACGATACGGGTATTCTTGACCAAAATATCCGAAATGATCGGTAACTGTTGGGCTGCCTGACCATCGGCATTGTAAGCAACAGGATGAGCCATGAAACGATCCAACAGGCAATCGGTGATCGTCACTTGACGAATATAGCCACCACGATCATTCTGCGCTTTCAATTCTAGCCCATAAAGCGTATTGGTCAGTTGACAATCTCGAAAGGAGATATTTTCGACACCACCAGATTGCTCACTACCAATCGCGATGCCATGTCCCCCACGAATAGCCAAATCAAACAGCCGAATATTTTTCGCTGGTCTATTGATCTGATTTCCTTCTGGATTTTTGCCAGATTTGATTGCGATACAATCATCACCCGTATCAAAAACGGTGTCAAAAATCAGCAAGTTTTGCGAAGAATCTGGATCCCATCCATCGCCATTGTCGATGCCTTTGGACTGAATATTCACCCCATGGGTCACAACGGTGTCACAGTAAATCATATGGATAGTCCAGCATGGTGGATCAATCAACGTCAACTCTGTCAAATGGATGTTTTTGGCCTGCATCATACAGATCAAACGTCCCCTTACTCGTCTTCCAGGTTTTCCATCAGAAACATATTCTGGATACTGTTCACGGTCTGCATAAGAGTTTCGCATCGCCAGTCCTAATGGATTTCCGCCACCAATGATCGTCCCTTTGCCACAAAGACGGACATTTTCACAAACGATACGCCCTCGATCGCCCCGATCGATATACCCAATGTTGATCAATGAACGGAAGCAAAACAATTCCCAGCCTTCATAACGGCTTAATGGTAAGCCCTCTTGATTCACGCTTCCTAAATACTCGTGAGGGGCAACCCGATACGTTTCTATGTCGAGGCTTGCTTGCAATGTGCCATCTACCTGAAAGATCATATTGCTTTTTAGCTCCAACGCACCAGAAAGGATCACTGCCCCTGTTGGGATCCAGACAGTGCCATTGCTAGGGCAATCGTTGATCGCTTGCTGGAGAATGGTGGTACTATCTTCTTTGCCTGCGCTATCAGCATGGTAGGGTGCTTGCGTAACATCTAACACAACACTTTTTTTCTTTGTACGAAAGGTCGTCGTGACTGCGGTATTTGTAAGCAGGCATCCCTGATGATCAAGGCAGATGATCGTTACTTGATACGTTTGATCGGCAGATAAGTTTGTCAACGTCCAATGCGTCTTGTTTGTTGGTCTGGTTTGGATCAAATCGTTGTCTAAAAACAATTGATAACCAAAAATAGCTTGGGCGTGCAGCGGCTTCTCCCAAATAAGGGTCGCTTGATGAGCGCCGATCGTGCTTGGTACGACATGAAAATCAATTACTTGAAATGGTTCCATCGGTTTGTCCTTTCTTCAACGAATTCATTCAATAGAAAAAAGATATTCCAAAACAGCGAATATCTTTTTCCACACTTATTTAAGACCCGTCGTGCTGATGCCTTCAACAATGTATTTTTGGAAAATAAAGAAGATGATCAACACAGGCAGCAAGGAGACCACAGACATCGCGAACATTGCTCCCCAATTGGAGGTGCTGCTAGCATCTAGGAACTGCTTTAAGGCAATCGATACCGTGTAGTTTTGCGGACGTGTAAGGTACAGCATCGGTCCGATCAGTTCTTCCCATTTCCAATAGAAAGAGAAGATCGCAGCGTTTGCCAAGGAAGGCTTCATCAACGGTAGAATCACGCGGAAGAAAATACCGACCCGTCCACAGCCGTCCATTTTTGCTGCTTCATCTAAATCTGTCGGGATCGCAGAGACGAATTGAACCATCATGAAAATAAAGAAAGCTTGTCCGAAGTATGAAGGAACGGTTACCGGACGAATCGAGTTAAGCCAGCCTAATTGATTAAACCAAAGATACTGAGGCACCATGATGATCTCTTGCGGCAGCATCATCGTGACCAAGATACAAGCAAACCAAAAGCCTTTTCCTTTGAAAGGAATTCGACCAAATCCATAAGAAATGACAGCCGAAGAACAGACCGCCCCTACCATTGAAATCAACGCGATTTGCAACGAGTTGAAAATATAGCGAATGAAGGGAATCCCTGCGATCCCTTCAAACCCTTTGGTAAAGTTTTCTAACGTCCAGCTGCGGGGGATCAACTCCGTTGCCGTTCGAAAAATGTCACTACTAGGTTTAAAGGCACTAAACAGCAGCCAGAAAATCGGATAAAGCATCAGTAATGCAGCAACTAAGATCACGGCATCAAAGAAATAATTTTGTTTTTGTTCACGCATCAATCAAACCTCCTCGTTTTCTTTAAACACCCAAAATTTCGATGTTGCGAACAACAGAATCGTAATCAACCCAACGATGACCAGTAAAATCCACGCTAAGGCTGAAGCATAGCCCATTTTGAAATCGGTAAAGGCTCGTTGATACATGTACAAGGAATAGACTAACGTGCCGTTACGAGGTGAACCCGTCCCATTCGAAATGATAAACGCAGGTGTAAACGTCAAAAAGGCCATGATCGTTTGATAGATCAGATTGAAAAAGATGATTGGTGTCAGGACTGGAACCGTGATATTGAAAAACTGTCTGATTTTTCCTGCCCCATCAATTTCCGCCGCTTCGTAATAATCTTTCGGAATATTTTTCAAACCGGATAAGAAAATCAACATCGACGAGCCAAATTGCCACGCTGCTAATAAAATCAAGGTCATCAACGCTAAGCCAGGACTTTTAAAGAAGTAGATCGGGTCTAAGCCGATCGCCGCTAGCACGCCATTGATCAACCCTGAATCGCCAAAAAGATTCCGCCACATGATCGAGACCGCCACGCTCCCACCTAAAATCGAAGGGATATAAAATAATACCCGATAAGCGCCGCTTAATTTCGATGGGCGGTTGATCAGCATCGCCACTGCTAATGCGACGATCAGCCGTAAAGGGACTGCCAACACAACATATTTCAGCGTAACAGTCAGTGACTGAACAAACTTGGGATCATTCGTAAAAATCGTCTTAAAGTTATTCCAGCCAACAAATTGCGCCTCTGTCAATAAATCATAGTCATGAAAAGACATAAAAAGAGAAATCCCCATCGGGACGATAATAAAAGCAAAAAAGCCAATGATGAAGGGTGAGATAAATAAGTAGCCTGTAACCATATTCTGTTTTGATTCTGGTAATCGATTAAACCAGCTTTTGAGTTTCCCAGGCTCTTTTGCCGTGGGTGATTTTGATTGTAGTTCCATAATTTTCACTTCCTACCTCCTATAGTTGATTACGCTTACAAGTTGATTTTAACGAAGTGCTTCTTAAGAATGAATAGAAAAAAAAGTACAGAAATGTGAAAAACTAGAGGACCTATTTTTTCCCCCATTGTTTCTCCTAAAAAAACGCCTTTACTGAAAAAGTCAGTAAAGGCGCCGCAGCTATGCTTATTGATAGTTTTCTGCAAAAATTTCTTCGCAGCGTTGCGTAAAGGCATCATAAGTTTCTTCTGGTGTCATGGTGCCATAAGTGATCTCTGCGTACAGCTCTTTAAAGTACGTGTTGATTTCAGCAAACCCAATTGGTGGGATTGGGGATGGATCACCAACGATGTCTGCAATATCATCTAAGAAATCAGAGGACTCTTGTTCTTCTGGTGTCATGTCGGCATAAAGCAATTCTTTGATGGCATCATTGGAAGGAATCCCCCGCTCAGTACCGATGATCTTATTGGCTTCTTCACTATTTACTAAAAATTCAACAAACTTCGCAGCTGCTTCTTTTGATTCAGAAGCATTCGCGATCGAATAAAAGAACCCTGGTCGATACGCCATCGCCCCGTTTTCTGAGTCGAATGGACGAGCCAAGTTGATTTCGACATCTTCTGCGGCGGAGGCCTTATAGGTCAAGTATTGATTGGACCAAGTCATCATATAAGCTGCTTTTCCTTGTGAAAACGGATATTGATCCATACTGTTGGCATTGCTAGTCACTTCTGCGGTTGGCATTGCTTTGGCTTCCGTAAGGTCCGCGATAGCCCCCATAAATTCAATCCAGTTTTCTTTGGTAAAACCGATCTCTGGTTTGCCGTCTGCATCGTATTGGTATAGATCTTCGCCTTTAGTACGTAAAAAGTATTGCAAAATCGTACTGTTGTCATTGTTATCATTCCAACCATAATCACCGGTTGCTTCAGCGATCGCTCCCGTACTTTCTACAAGGTCATCGAAGGTATAATTGCTAAAGTCGATCCCAGTGCCCCCTTGTTCTACCAATGATGGATTGTAGAGCATCGCCATCGTATTGACAGAAGTTGGTATGCCAAAAACTTTTCCATCTAACTCGCCAGTTGCTAAAATCGATTCTTTGATATCATCGGTTTGAATCTCATTGCCGATAAATTCCGACATATCTGCTAATTGATTTTTCGTTCCATATTGCGCAATGTACTGCACATCCATCTGGATCACATCAGGTAATTCTCCAGAAGCCGCTTTTGTTGCTAGTTTTTTCCAATGGTCATCCCAAGAACCATATTCATATTCAACTTTGATGTCAGGATTTTGTTTCTCAAATTCTTTGATCGATTCGATATACTTCTCGTGTCTGACTTCTGAGCCCCACCAGGTAAAGGAAATCGTCGTTTTCCCATCTGCATCAGCTTCTGAGCTTCCGCTACTATTGCCGTTGTTGCCACAAGCTGCTAAGGTCGCACCAAGAAACAACAAGCTCGCTGCTTTTAAAAAAGTTTTCTTCATTCTTCTACACTCCTTTTTGTTTGCGCTTACAAGGTGATTTTAATGGAAATCCTCGTTAATAAAAATGAAAAAACAAGAGCAAATATGTGAAAAACTAGACTGCCGTTTTTGCTGAAGGCTAAGCCTTCACGGGCAATAGCTAGAAAAAAATAGAAAAACAGATGAAAAATGTAAAAAAACAGACATGCTCTATTTTTTCCAATATACTATGCTATACTAGCGTTGAAAAGGCTTACTTTTCAAAAAACAAGGTAGGTGGAAACAATGAAAAAAATACAAACCGGACTGTTTCGTCTTTTTACGGTAACAGCTTATTTTGCTAAATTAAACCTTTTATGGCTTTTCTTTACCCTTTTAGGGCTGGGGATTTTTGGCTTCGGTCCTGCCACCGCTGTCACGATCAAATGTTTACATGATTTTCGTAAAACTGGTCATGACTATTCAGCTGTTGCCTTCTGGCAAGCCTACAAGCAAGCCTTTCGCACCTTTTCCCTTTTTGGCATTGGACTATTAAGTACAGTACTCCTGTTGTTGTTTAACTTACGGATTACTCATTTTTTCCCGACTGAAATGGCTTGGCTGCGCCCTGTCTATTTACTTTTAACGATTCTCCTCCTTTACACTGCATTCATCAGCTTTATGACCTATGCCAAAGCCGAACAACACGCTTGGAAACAGACCTTGTACGTCAGTATCTTTCTAGTCTTTCGCTACCCACTGCAAGGCCTTGCCTTGTTGTTTACCTGGTATTTATTGTTTCTCTTATTGACTGCCAAAACCTCCTTGTTACTCGTCTTTGGACTAGTGATTTTCTTGTTTTTCGCTGAATTTTTTCATGGTCAGATGATTGAAAAAACCAAACAATTGCAAGCAAAGCGAGGCAGTGTCCATGAAGTCCCAGAAGCTGATCAATCACTTTAAAAAGCAGCCTTTTGAGCGACAGTTACATTTTGTCTTTTTTGCGACGGTGGCAATTATCGTCTCATTGGCTGTTCTCCTGACCTTAGTTTGGCGACAAGTCTACATGGCGCAGCTGAAAGAAGCCGCGTATAAAGATGTCTCGATCATTTCAACAAATATCGCCAAACGTTTAACTGCCGTCGAAACCCTCTCTTTTCGCATTATTGATAGTGCACCGATCCAAAATGGCCTACAAAGGATCTTGGCACAAGATTCCTTGCAATCCTTAGAGGCGATCGACCAAAAGAATGCCTTAAGTGCAGAAATCAACGCCCTCGTACGCAATGAATCAACGATTCAAAACGTCTATCTCTTTACCCCAACGAACGAAAACATGATCAACTTTCTAGCCGAGACCGACCATATCTTTAATGGCCAAACCATCAAAGATATGATCGAGACTTTGCCCGATAAGCCTGCCAAAGGGAGTTGGTTTTTTGCAAAAGACCTTTCTCAAGGTGTCTACCTGCGAAAAATCTATTCAACAGCCGATCTTTCTTTAACCTATATTGGTACGGTGATATTTCTAGTCAATACGTCCTTCTTTCGTAACGAGATCGAAAGTCTTCCTATTGTCTCTGAACAAAACCAATTTTTCATGGCGTATCAGAACCAATTTTATAGTACCGCAAATGACGAGCAAACCCTCGCTGCGGATCAAAATACCTTGCAGCAGAAAATGGGAACCTTCCAGCGATCGATCGGCTCCATGACGTTTGATAATCGCCAGTACTACTATGCAATGGATCGGAAGACGATGCCGAATATGACCTTCATTTATTTACTGCCTGAAAACCAAGTCTTAGCGGATCTTTATAAACTACAAGGCCTTTCCATCGCTGTGAGTTTGCCTTTTTTATGTTTGATTATTGTTATGATTCGGAAAATAAGCAATCAGCTGACCCGTCCTTTAGCTGACTTGGCTTCGCAAATGGCCGTTCTGCGGAAAACGAAAAAACTGGCCTCTTTAAAGACCCTCGCTGTCCCAGAAAATAGCCAAGAAGAGATCATGGTCCTTTACGAAAGCTACAATACGATGATCGATGAATTAAATGCCTTGATCAAGGACAATTATGAAATGCGTATTTTGTCCCAAGAAATCGAATTTAAGGGATTGCAAGCACAATTAGATCCGCATTTTCTCTACAATACGTTAGACTCGATCAACTGGATCGCCATTGAAAATCAGCAGTGGCAGATCTCAGAGATGGTCACCTCCCTTGCCTATTTGTTTCGTAAAAAAATCGATACCAAGTCTGACTTCACGACGCTGCAAGATGAGTTAGATATCGTGCATGCCTATATCAATATTCAAAACGTTCGCTTCGGGAAACGGATCGAGTATATCGAAGTAATTTTGGTGAATGACCTGTCCTTTAAGGTTCCTAAGTTACTGATTCAACCATTGATTGAAAATGTCTTTAAATACGCCGTCAATGATATGAAGGAGACGTGTCGCCTCGTCCTTACGATTGAACAACAAGCAACCTTTCTCCAAGTCAGTGTCTCTGACAATGGCCCTGGTTTTAAAGCCAACTTCTCGATTGAAAAAGAAGGCGGCATCGGATTGACCAATATTCAAAAACGATTGCAACTGCATTATGGTGATCAAGCGTCGTTAGCCATCGTCTCCTCGATTCCCTTCAAAAAGACGACGGTGCGCTTTGTGATCCCCTTAAAAGGAGTGAGTGAAACATGAAAAATATCCTCGTTGTTGACGATGAACCCTTGATAGCAAATGGTGTGGCTAACCTCGTTGCTTCTTTTGATTTCCCATTAGTGGTCAAAGGAATTTACACAGACAGTGAAGAAGCCTTGGCATTTTGTCAGCAAAACACCATCGACATCGTGATTACCGACATCAATATGCCTAAAGTCAATGGACTTGCCTTGATCAAAAAATTAAAAGCCATCAATCCTGCGATTCAAATCATTATTTTGACAGGCTTTGGCAGCTTCTCCTTTGCCAAAGAAGCGATGGCTTTAGGGGTCAAATTTTTCCTTGAAAAACCTGTTTTTCCGAGCAAGCTTTCAGAAGCGTTGGCTGAGACGATCGAACGCTCTGAACGTCGCCAAATGGAATCTACCCTCTATTTAAAACAACAAATTGAACAATACATCAATAGCTGCGGAGAAGAACCGCTGCCTGAATCGTTCGTTTTTCCATTTTGTATGTACTTATTTGATTCGAAATTCTATCACGCCATCGCTAAGCGGATCGAAAGCTATGAGAACCATCACGAGTTGGTGATCGGTCATCAAAACAAAGTTGGCTATATCCTGAACTTCAGTACGGAAAATACCTTTAATCTCTTTTTTAAAACGAAGGTACAGGCTGCGCATCTAGGAAAAGGGATCGCCATCAATTGCTGGGTCGAAACTCCCGAAAAATTTTTACTCAGTTATCATTTAGGCAAGCGGAACTTGGATAAGGAGTTTTATTTTGATACCTTTGAAGTCATCCAAGAAGCCCAAATCTCACAAGAAAATGTCTATGAAAATAGTCTCTACATGGAATACCGTGAAAAACTTTTGGCATTGATCGACAAAGGCGAACTGACTTTAGCCCAAGTTCTTACGGAAAACTTTTTTTCTACCTGTCGCATGGAGCTTTACCCTGTCCAACTATTGCGGCTGCAGGTCAACGATTTGTTATCGGCAATTTTTGAAAACCATCGCATCAAAAAAGACATTTACTTTGATGACTATTCCCCAAAGATCATGCTCTTGAATAATTGGCACGAACTCCAGTTTATGCTGCTTCACTGTATCGATTTGATGCGGGGCAGCTTAGATGATAGCGAGAACATGCAGCTGTCCCAAAAAGTCAATCTGATCATCGAAGAATATTATGACCATGAAGCATTGTCATTGAAATGGATCGCAGCCCATCTTTTGTACTTAAATCCTGAATACTTAGGAAAAACCTATTACAAAGAAACCGGGATTCGCTTCAATCAAAAATTAGCCGAATACCGCATCCAAAAAGCACAAGAACTGCTGAAGAAAAACTACAAAGTCTACGAAGTGGCAGCGATGACGGGCTTTAGCAATGCGCCCGAATATTTTGTTCAAACGTTCAAAAAGATTACTGGTATGACACCAAAGAAATTTTTGAAGCAGCAAGAAAAAGCCCTTCTCTCTTAACGTTTCTTCTATCCGAAATGATTGTTTTGCTATTTCAACAAAAGAGGTAGTCCGCTCACGGATGTGAGCGAACTACCTCTTTGACTAACGAGTGATTGATGTCAAACAACTGATGCGACCGTGTTCGTTTTAAGGAATGAGCGTTTTTACCTAGCTTACAGCGTAAAGACTTCCTTTAACTCCTGTGTCACTGGCGAATCATCAGGATTTGTTTCCATGAGTTCTGCCATGTAATGCCACCATTTTTGGTTGATCTCGGTTGCCGCTAACTGCTGCCAGCGGGTTTCATCTTCAATCTCAAGGTAGCCAAACAACGCAAGGGTTTCTGGATCTAAGAAAATCTGGTAGCTTTTCGCCCCGTGTGCTATGAGCTGCTCTTTTAGTTCTGGCCATAGTTCGCGATGCCGTTTTTCATATTCTGCTTCATATCCAGGATGTAGCTGCATCCGAATCGCTTTTTTGATCATCTTTGTCTGCTCCTCTCTTTATTGCGTAAGGTGTTTAACTTAACAAAATGAAACCAATAGTTCAGTAAATGCTAAGACTGTCAGTGATTGCCCGTAAGGCATCGCCGTAATCGCGATGTTTTTGTAGTACGCCAAGTCTTCTCCCATTCCAGTACCGATGGAAACATTTTGGACTTCTCCATCTTCTGCGACTTGTTCGATCAAACCGGCTAACGCTTTATAGGCAACATCTTCCCAAGCTTTGTCAATGTAACGCTTATGAACGGCTTTTAAAATCCCATAGGCAAAACCAGCCGTCGCGGAAGCCTCCACATACGAGCTAGGATCGTCTAACAAGGTGTGCCACAGGCCACTTTCATCTTGCATTTCTTGCAAGGCAGTTAGTTGGTCTAAGAGGGTATTGATCAAGAAGCCCCGTAACGCGTCTCCTTCTTGCAAGTCGAGAATTTCAATGATCTCAGGAATCGCAATGGTGATCCAGCAGTTGCCTCTTGCCCAAAGTGCTTGTGCATAATTGTGGCGTTCTTCAAAGGTCCAGCCGTGGAACCAAAGCCCAGTTTTTTTATCCACTAAGTATTTGATATGGATCATAAATTGTTGTTTTGCTTCTTCGATATAAGCCGGACGATTCAGCAACATGCCAATTTTCGCCAAAGGCAAAGCGGTCATCATCAAGGTATCGTCCCAAAGCTGGTTGCGATTTTCTGGTCCATAGGTCGCATGCTGCAGACCATTTTCATCGGTTCGCGGCATATCATGCATGACCCATTCCGCCCATTGTTCAAGGTAAGGCAAGTAACGAGAATCTTTGGTGTCTTCATAAAGATACGCCATTGCCAAAAGCGGCGCCATCGTGTTGACATTTTTAGGCGGCGCGCCTTCTAACATTCGCTGCTCAAACCATTCTTCCACAACTTGGAGCGCTTTGGGATTTTTGGTGATTTGGTAGTTTTTATAAATGCCATATAGTCCCACCCCTTGCGGCCAGTTCCAAATCCCCCAGCTTTTATCATCAACGATCAAGCCGTCAAAGTCTAATAGAAATTCACCATTATCATCCTTGATCGTCGTTAAATTTTCGATCATGCGATCAATTTTTTCTTCCACGACACGTTTTTCCACAAATAACTGTTCTAAAATCACCATTGGGTTCATCCTCTCATTTCTCTTTGATAGATTGATCGTAACACGCTTACATTTACACAAAAATAGCAGTTATTGACACTTTACTATCTATTCTTGTATGATAAAATCAAACGAGCACGAAAGGAGCCAATCATGGAGAATCAAAGTGCGGACACGATGATCAACGATCGCTTTGAGGCCTTTCATATCAAAGACATCGTAGAAGAAAACAATACCCTTTATCATTACCATAGTTTTTATGAGATTCACTGTACCTTAAAAGGATCAGCGGTCTTCTTTATCGATGGCGGAGAATTCCCTCTAGAACCTGGTACGATCATCTTGATTCCTCCAAACGTCTTGCATCGAATCGTCCATCAAACTTCTGATTTTTTCGAGCGAACCTACCTGTATATCAATCCTAGTTATCTCACTGCCCTCTCCACTACCCAAACAGATCTCACTGCCTGTTTTCGTAGCAACGGCGGCATCAACAGTCGTATTTTATCGATCGATGCCGACCAACTAGACCAGCTATTGCGACCTTTGCGCAAAAAAACGGATAGCAATTATGGCACCGACTTACTTTATCAAAATCATTTGATTGCGTTTTTGATTTCCATCAATACGATTGCCTATCAGGAAAAAGAACCGCTGTTTTTATCCGACTCACTCTATAAAAATAAAGACATTTTGGCTGCCATTACCTATATCAATCAGCATTTGACCGCTGATCTCTCCTTAGAGACCGTCGCCAAAGCCCTTTTCATGAGCCCATACTCGCTTTCAAGGACCTTCAAAAAAGAAACTGGCGTCGCCTTTCATGCCTATGTCGTAAAGAAACGACTCTTAAAGAGCAAAGAAATTTTACGTAAAACCAGAAGCGCCACCGCCACCTTCGAAGCTTGCGGCTTCAACTCCTATACCCATTTTTTACGCTGCTTCAAACAAGAATTTCAACTGACACCAAAAGAATTTTTACAAGAAGAAGCCCAAAATCAGTTTGTTCGTTTTACGCATTTTGCAGGGAAAAAATAGCAAGCCGATGAAAAGATTTGCTTACAAAAAAGACTCTCTTACATTGACGATCGTAAGAGAGTTTTTCATTCAATCTTTTAAAAACAGCTACCCAAGTTCCTCAGAAGTTCCCCGCTCGAAATAAAGAAAATAGCGATTGCTGATCCCTAAGACAATCCCAATCATAACCAACAAGACCCCTGACAGGATCATCTGCATCCCTGCTGTTTCATTGCCGCTGACTAGTATCAGCAAGCGTGATGCATAAGGTGCTAACGTGACCCCTAAATTGTAAGCAACGATCGAGACGATCGTGCCAAACTTAGCTTCCGCTTCACCACCAGTCGTCAGCAAGTGGGTGAAAAAAGGCATGATGCTGCGAAAGGCAAAGCCTAGTAGTAAAGAACAACCCAAGAGCAGCCCCACCGTCTGCATGGGATAGGTCAAATAGATGCTGCTTCCTGCAAGCAATGCCGCAACGGGCAGCAACCAGCGATGTAGGCGTCTATATATCAAGCCAAAGGCATTGCCTGCGATAAATGCCCCCGTCGCAATGGCGGCGATCATGTTACTGCCATCGGTCGCATCACCAATTCCTTTTTCCAACAACAACGGGGTGATCTGCAGATTGTAGTTGATAAACAAGACAACGATCAGAAACAAGAGCACCCCCAAAACAAATGACTTTTGTTTCCGTTCTTTTGAAACCGTGACGTTCGCTATCAGAGCCGCATCGGTGGTCGCTTTTGTTTCATTGGGAATAAACACCTGAACAAAAAAGAGACTGATCAAGGCAAAGCCATAAACGAAGAAAGAGATCTCCCAACTGATCTTCACTAGCTGCCCTACCAGCAAAGTCATAAAGATACCACCTAAACCACCGACGGCACTTTCTAACCCAAGGGCCTTGGCTTTCTTTTGCGGCTCATTTTGAAACAACAAACTAATCATTTGAATCGCCAAACGATTGAATAAACCGATCCCGAAGCCAAGAATCGCGCGCGAAAGAAACAAGACGGGAAAACTCCCCTGATACCATGCCGGCAGCGTGCCAAAAATCGCCACAATGACCAAGCCGGTGACCATCGTGTATTTTTTGCCGATCCTTTTTTCGATCATGCTGGTAGTAAAAATCCCCAGCAAAAGAAACAATGACGGAATCGTGGTCAGTAACCCGACGTAGACCGCATCTACTTCTGGAAAGCTTGCCACAATTGCGGGAACATTGGCAGAAATCGCTGGTGCAGAATAAACGACCATTGCCACCGACAACAGTGCCAGCAACTTCATTGAAAAAAATTTCATAGTTACCCCTTTTCTTTTTGCAAAATACTATTTTTGTTTCTCTGAGCTCAACCGGATAAGACACCAAAGCAATCTTTTCCTACCTCTTTATTATTTGCTGGATCGCCAGCATTTGACCAATGCTTCCTACGCTGAGGCTTTATGCTTGAAAAGCATTGGTCTTCTGCATTTGCTGCAGACCGTCACCGATTGTCTGCGAAAAAACCTTGCAGTTTGTTTTACTGCAAGGTTTCCTTCGATCATTCATTTTTTAACAATCCTATCAGCTACAGAAGACACCCTAAGAGAACTTATTTCTGCAGCTGTTCTATGACATCTTTCGTAATTGCCTCAGCAGTGATACCAAGTTCGGATAAAACGTCCGCTGCTCGGTAATTATCATAAAATTTCTTTTCTAAGCCATAGTTTTTGACGGCAATCTCACGATCACCAAGATAGCTGGCAATCATTTGTCCATAGCCGCCCTCTCGTATGCCGTCTTCCAACGTGATAACGAGTTTATGCGCTCGTGCCACAGCATCCAGCAACTCTTTGTCGACCCCTGAAATAAACTTAGGATTGATCACCGTTGGCGTAATTCCATGTTGCATTTTCAATTGTTCTGCGATCTCTTCCGCTAGCGCATAAAAGGTTCCGACACCGACGATGGCTACCTGCGTGCCAGCTTGAGTCACCTCATTTTTTTGATCGCTGTAGTCAGTAGAGGCTGCCACTGCCGTTTCGTTGACAGGTCCAACCGGTACCCGGATCGCAACCGGAGCGTTGGTTTGTTCCAACGACCAATCCAACATTGCTAGATATTCTTCTTTAGAGGTTGGCGCAAGATAAACAAGGTTGGGAATATGTGCCAAAAATGGAATATCAAAAATTCCCAGATGGCTCTCGTCATTCATTCCATGAATCGATGCACCGTATACCAGAATCGTTCCCGGCAGATGATTTAAGGCCAAATCATGGGAAATTTGATCAAAACTACGTTGCATAAAGGTAGAAAAAACGGCCCAGACAGGTTTCGCTCCATTTTTTGCTAACCCAGCAACCATCGATACCGCATGTTCTTCTGCAATACCCACATCTACAAATTGTTTACCTGCTTTTTCTCGTTGTTCTGGAGAAAAAAGCAGCATCGGTGTACCAGCGTTTACTGCCACGACTTTAGGATCTGTCGCCATTTTTTCTAATAAATAATCCGTCGTTAAGCTGTTGTACGTTACTTGATTGCCCCCAGCAGAAATATATTCGCCTGTTTCTAAATGAAAGGGACCGCCTGCATGAAACTTTTCACGATTTTCTTCCGAAAACTTGAAGCCTTTGCCTTTGATCGTATGAATGTGCAATAAAACAGGACGATCAATGTCTTTCACTTTTTCAAATAAAGCGATCAAGGCAGCGAGGTCATTTCCTTCATCTAAATAGTGGTACTCAAAACCAATCGCTTTGAACAGATTGTCTGCTGCTTGCCCCTTGGTTTCCCGCAATGCCCGCAAATTCTGGTACATCCCTCCATGATTTTCTGCGATCGATTGGTCATTGTCGTTGAGGATCACGATAGTATTGGTGCCTAATTCCACAATATTGTTCAAGCCTTCAAACGCTAAGCCACCTGATAGAGAACCATCGCCAATGACGGCAACGACGTTATACGTTTCATTTTTTAGGTCACGGGCTTTCGCCACACCATTTGCCAACGAAACTGAGGTGGAGGTATGACCGACCGTAAAGAGATCATGCTCGCTTTCTTTCGGATTCGTGTAACCAGAAACCGCATCATACTGCGTAGCATCAAGAAAGGCATGGGCGCGTCCCGTCAACATTTTATGGATATAGGTCTGATGAGACACATCAAAAATCAGCTTATCGGTGGGGGAATCAAAGACTTTATGCAACGCGATCGTCATCTCAACCATCCCCAGATTGGGGCCATTGTGCCCCCCATGGTGACTTATTTTTTCCAATAAAGCAGTTCGTGCTTCTACTACCAGTTCTTGAAGTTGCCCACTGGTCAATTCTTTTAACTCTTTGGGGCTTTTGATTTTTTCTAATAACATGTTCGTACCTCCTGTAAAAATGTTTGAATGGTTCGTGTGTTTACTCACAAGTAAAAAGACACGAAGTCGAAATGAGTGGATCGTTTTCTAGAATGAAAAAAAGCGGCAATCGGAGCTAGACGCTCTTTTTTAAATTCCTGTCAAACCAAGAAATAGCAAGTTATCCTGAAGGGAAATTGTGATTTTTCTTAGTTCTAACAATCGCTGCTCATTTCTTCTATCTAAAAAGATACCACCTAGAGTTGACTTTAGGTCAAGTAGTTTTTGAAACATTTTGAACAAAACGAGGTTGATTTTTTCTAATTATTGAAACAATTGCAGGTTTATTCTCTATAAATTTTCTTTTCTAATACATATTCCTAGAGGTTCATTTGATATGTCATAGTAAATTATAAAAAACTGCCATTAAACAGGATCCATTCCCTGCTTAATGGCAGTTTGCTTACTTCCGATACATCTTCAATTCCAAGAACAAATCATTATAGATGCCCAGATACTCAGCACCTAAGTTTTCATAGACTTCGAGGTGTTCCATTAATTCATCGGATGGATAGAATTGTTCGTCTTCGGTGATCTCGTCAGGCAGTAATGCCATGGCTTCTTGGTTAGGTGTGGAATAGCCGATGTATTCTGCGTTTTGTGCAGCGTTCTCGGGTTCTAGCATAAAGTTCAAGAAGGCGTAAGCACCGGCTTCGTTTTGTGAGGTCTTAGGAATGACCATATTATCAAACCACAGGTTGGAGCCTTCCGAAGGGATCACGTAATGAATGTGCTCGTTTTCGTACATCATGTCGGCTGCTTCCCCAGAAAATGTGACCGCAACCGATGCTTCTTCGTTGGCCATGTACATCTTGATTTCATCTGCGACGATGGCTTTGATGTTTGGGGTCATGGTCCGTAGCTTATTGAATGCCTCTTGCAGCTGATCATCGTCTTTGCTGTTAAGAGAATAGCCTAAGCTGTCCAAACCTAATCCCATCACTTCACGCGCGCCATCGATCAGCATGATGCTATTTGCTAATTCGGGTTTCCAAAGATCGTCCCATTGGGTGATCTCACCTTCATCAAAGAACTTATCGTTATAGACGATCCCCAGTGTTCCCCAGAAATAAGGGATGGAATATTGATTGCCTGGATCAAAACTCAGGTCCAAAAAGCGAGGGTCGATATTGTCTAGCCCTTTGATTTTACTGTGATCCAATGGTTTTAAAAGATTTTGTTCCATCATTTTCTCAATCATGTATTCACTCGGTATGGCGATGTCATAGGACGTACCGCCTTGTTGGATCTTCGTGAACATCGCTTCATTTGAGTCAAAGGTTTCATAATTGACCTTGTAGCCAGTCTCTTCTTCAAACTTACTGATCAAATCTGGGTCGATGTAGTCGCCCCAGTTGTAGATGTTGACGACTTCAGCGCCTGCCATACCAGAGGAGCGTTCCAATTCACGGACACCAAAGAGCAAGATCAGGACGATCGCAACAATACCGATAATCAGAGATTGTAGTCGTTTCATCGCAGATTTGCCACCTCCACACGGCGGTTTTTACGCAATTTCTTCGCGCCGTTTTCTTTACTGATAAAGTAATAACCTACCACCAGGATCATGGAGAATAAGAAGACAAGTGTACTTAATGCATTGATTTCTAAACTGATTCCTTGACGTGCTCTAGAATAGATCTCTACCGATAAGGTACTAAAGCCATTGCCTGTCACAAAGAATGTCACGGCAAAATCATCGAGTGAATAAGTAAAGGCCATGAAATAGCCGGCGATGATGCCCGGTGTCAAGAAAGGCAAAATGATATTTTTAATGACTTGAAAATTATTCGCGCCTAAATCACGGGCAGCATCGATCATTGAATCGTTCATCTCTTGCAGTTTCGGTAAGACCATCAAGACCACGATCGGGATACTAAAGGCGATATGCGAAAGCAATACGCTGAAAAAGCCTAAGCTAAACCCACGGAACAAGTTGCCGATCATCGTAAAGAAAATCAAGAAGCTGGCACCAATGATGACATCTGGTGAAACCAACAAAATATTATTCAAACTCAACAATGCCGTTCTCGTTCGACGTTTGCGGGTATAGTAGATGCCCATCGCTCCAAATGTGCCGATGATCGTTGCCAGTAATGCTGATAAAAATGCCAGCATAAAGGTGTTCAACACGATGATCATCAAGCGGGTATCTTGAAAGACGGATTGGTAATGTTCAAAAGTGAAACCCGTAAAAGCATTCATGGTGCCTCCTTCATTGAAGGAATAGAAAATCAAATAAAAGATCGGCACGTACAAAAGAATAAAGACGACGATCAGATAAAGATTCGACCAGCGAAATTTTTTCATTTACGTTGCCCTCCTTTTTTCTTTTCTCCCGTAAACAGCATCACGAGGAACATGGCGATGATCAAAATGACGCCGATGGTCGAACCCATGCCCCAGTTTTGGGTAACGAGAAAGTGCTGCTCGATCGCCGTACCAAGCGTGATCACGCGATTGCCCCCAATCAAACGGGTCAACATGAAGAGGGAGAGCGACGGAATGAAGACGGCTTGGACGCCGCTTTTCACACCGTTTAACGACAGAGGGAAAATCACTCGTCGAAACGTATCATAGCTGTTTGCCCCTAAATCGCGACTGGCACTGATCAAAGAGGGATTCATTTCTTCTAAGGCATTAAAAATCGGCATGATCATAAAGGGCAGTTCGATATAGACGGCAACCGTCAAAAAGCTAAAGTCGGTAAACAAAATCTGCTTTGGTCCAACACCCATGATTTCTAGGAAGTTGTTGACACTGCCATGAATGCCGAAAATCCCGATAAACGCATAGGCTTTTAACAATAAGTTAACCCACGTTGGTAAGATGATCAACAGCAGCCACAAATCTTTGTGACGCAGCTTAGTTAAGAAATAGGCTGTCGGGTAGCTGATCACTAAGGTAATCACGGTGATCAAAAAGGCATACCAAACCGAGTTTAAGGTCATGATCAAATATTTGCCAGAACCTAAGTAGCTTTGATAATTGACCAGCGAAAAGTTGCCGTTCATATCAAAAAAGGATTGGTAGATGATCAATAAGACTGGTGCAATAACAAATAGCAATAACCAAAAGACATAGGGTATCGCATAAAAACGACGCATTTTCGTCATTAGCTTTCCCTCCTAATCTTCGTAGCTCTCTAAACGAGCATCAAAATCTTCTTCGGACTCATTGAAACGCATGACGTGGATGTCTTCTGGTTCAAAGGAAAGCCCGATCTTGCTTCCTTCAGTGGCTTTTCTTGTAGAGTGAACCATCCATTCGTTGCCTTGTTCATCGTAACAAATGATTTCGTAATGCACGCCTCGGAACAATTGCGTGTCTACTTCAACGACCAGCTTGCCTTTTTCCGCCGTCGTCAAATTCAAATCTTCTGGACGGATCACGATCTCAACAGCTTCATTCGGCCGCATCCCGCCATCGACACATTCAAATTGCTTGCCGACAAACTCCACTAAGTTGTCTTCGATCATCGTACCTGTGACGATGTTGCTTTCACCGACAAAATCCGCCACGAAATGGTTGATTGGTTCATCGTAAATATCCACTGGTGTGCCGCTTTGGACGATCTTCCCTTTATTCATAACGAAAATCTCATCACTCATCGCCAACGCTTCTTCTTGGTCATGGGTGACAAAAATAAAGGTGATGCCTAGTCGCTGCTGCAATTCCCGCAGCTCGTATTGCATGTCGGTTCGCAATTTCAAATCCAATGCGGACAAGGGTTCATCAAGAAGCAATACTTTGGGCTCATTGACGATCGCTCGTGCGATTGCGACCCGTTGGCGTTGTCCTCCAGACATTTCGCTGATTTCACGATTCTCATAACCAGGAAGCTGCACTAGCCGCAACGCTTCTAAGACTTTTTTATTCACTTCATCTTTTGGTAATTTTTTGATTCGCAGACCAAATGCCACATTTTCAAAAACGTTCATATGTGGGAATAAGGCGTAATCTTGAAAGACAGTATTCACTTGCCGTTGATTGGCAGGAACGTCATTGATTCTTTGTCCATCAAAATAAACGTCGCCTTCTGTTGCGTCCGAAAAACCCGCAATGATGCGTAAGATGGTTGTTTTTCCACAACCTGAAGGACCTAACAATGTATAAAAGCGACCTTCTTCAATATCAAAACTCACTTTTTTCAAAACTGTTTCATCATCATCAAATCGCTTCACCACATTGTTGAATGAAATTATTGTTTTTCCCACACTCTTTCCTCCTGTACTATAAATAAGAATCTGTCACGACTACAAGCACACGGCTTTTTTTTCCCGCAATATTTTTTAATTGATGCGGCTCAGTCGCCTGATAATAAATCGATTGGCCTTTACGAGCCTTGTACTGCGTTTCTCCTAGTGTCAACGCCACACTGCCCTCTAAGACATAGATAAATGTTTCTGCTAACGATGGTTCAAAGGTCTTGTATTCGCCCGCTTTATCAAAGGTCAGCAAGACTGGCTCCATTTCATTTTCATTGGAATCGGGAATCAGCCACTTCAATTCATAGCCATTTTCTTCATCATAATAAAGCGTGCTATCTTCTTCGCGATAAACCACTTGATGCTGCGCATTTTCTTCTCGGAAAAATTCCTCTGGTGTCACGCCTAAAACTTCTAAGATCGTAAAAAAAGTTTCCATAGAAGGCGAACTCAAATCACGCTCCAACTGTGAGATATAGCCTTTCGTCAAATCGGTCCGCTCGCCTAATTCTTCTTGGGTCAAATTCTTTTGAACGCGCAAATTGCGCAGCTTCTCGCCAATCTCCATGTTCATTCCCCCTTTAATTGACACAACTTCAAATAAAAAAGTTTGCTATAAGTAAACTTCATGTTTAATTTCACTTTTTCTAGTATACAAATAATTACAAAAAACACAAGCCTTTTTTCTTCATTTTTTTGAAATCTTTTCTCTCTGATCAAAAAAGGAGTGACGCTAAACGCTTGTATTATAAAGGAAACAATTGGCGGTCCCGTCATTTTCGCTTTTCAAAGGTTTAAAAGAACAACTTCTATTTTAACGAAGAAAAGGTAGATTTAATAATGATCTGTTTTTGCTGATTTTTTGATAAGAAGACCTGCCTTTTCTTGCTTCACTGGTTAAAAAAATAAAACTTATGGTATTATGAGTACAAACCATCAAAGGAGTGTCTGAAATGACGAATTTCTCTACCTTTCGTGTCATGAATGAACCAAATTTTACTGCTTCACTCACAACTGCAACCCTTGACGAGCTGCCAGCAGGCGATGTGCTTGTCCGTGTTGATTACTCAGATGTCAATTACAAAGATGCCTTGGCAGCAAAAGAAAATGGCGGCGTGATCCGCACGTATCCGATGACGCCGGGAATCGATTTAGCAGGGGAAGTCGTGGACAGTCAGTCTGCTGATTTTGCCCCAGGCGACCAAGTCTTAGTGACAGGTTATGGCTTAGGGGTTTCTCACCCAGGCGGTTACAGTCAATTTCAACGGGTCCCAGCCGAGTGGCTCGTGAAACGTTCTGCTGGTTTTTCAGCAAAAGACAGTATGACCTATGGCACTGCTGGGTTCACAGCAGCTTTAGCGGTGCAAGAATTAGAACAGCTGCACTTAGCAAAAGACGCTGCTATTTTGGTGACAGGCGCTAGCGGTGGCGTCGGCAGTGTCAGCATTGCTTTATTGAAAAAACTGGGCTATACAAATATAGTGGCGCTATCTCGGAAAACCGATGCGCAATGGTTGTTAGACCTAGGCGCAGCAAAAATCATTAGTCCTGATGACCTGGTACCAGAAAAGGTCAAACCATTAGCAAAACAATCGTTTGCAGCGGTCATCGATACTGTTGGCGGTCCATTGCTTGCGGCAGTGCTTCCGCAAATCGCTTATGGGGGCGGTGCCTTCTTATGCGGCAATGCTGGTGGGATCAAAATCGAAACGACTGTCTTACCATTTATTTTGCGTGGGATTCGCGTAATTGGGATCGATTCGGTCAATGTTTCCCATGAGATCCGCTCGGCATTATGGGAGAAATTAGCTGGTGAGTGGAATGTGATCGATCAGCTTTACACAAAAGCCATCACTTTGGAAGACTTACCAGAAACATTGGCAGCTTTATTAGCTGGTACGCACCAAGGACGGACGATCGTTGAGGTGTCACAAGGGCAATGAGAATTTTGATTACGGCTGGCGGTACTTCCGAAAAAATCGATGATGTCCGTGCAATTACGAATCATTCCACGGGCTCACTTGGTCAAGCCATTGCCAAGGAATGGCTGCTATACCCTGGGGTAACCATTGATTACGTTACGACGAAAACTGCCAAACAACCGCCGACCGATCCACGAGTTACCTGTCATTTCATTGAAGGGACCACGGACTTGTTGGCGCAGTTGACCGATTTATTGACGACCCATTCGTATGCTGCCGTGATCCACAGTATGGCAGTCAGTGATTTCACCCCTGCTGCTCATTTTTCAGAAGCAGCGTTTTATGAAGCAATCAACGATGCCCTACCAGCTTATGACAACCAGGTCACTCCCGCATTGATGGCACACGTACTCTCACAATCTGAAACAACGGCAGGCAAAGTTTCTTCCAATACTGATCATTTGTTTTTAGTGTTGAAGAAAACCCCGAAAGTGATCCAAACCATCAAAGCAGTACAGCCGACAACCTTATTAGTCGGATTCAAATTATTAGTAGACGTAGCGGAAGCCGAGTTGTTTGCGGTCGCACGAAAAAGTCTGCTGGCTAGCCAAGCGGATTATGTGTTGGCCAACGACTTGACGCAAATTTCTGGAAACCAGCATGTCGGACACCTTTTGACACAAGAAGGACAAATCGGGACTGGCCGCACGAAAGCTGAGATCGCAACCTTGATCGTTGACACATTACGCAATGACCTGTGTGCTTAGCTAGATGTTTTTTAGAAAAGGAGAAAGAAACATGAAACAAAAACACGTTCTGCTTGGCATCAGCGGCAGTATCTCTGCATACAAAGCAGCCGACCTAACCAATGAATTAACCAAAAAGGGCTATGCAGTGGATGTCTTAATGTCTCAAAATAGCACACAATTTATTACACCTTTGACGTTACAGTCATTATCCAAACGCCCGATCCATGTGGATGTTATGCAAGAACGTCAACCAGATCGGATCAACCATATTGAACTAGCCAAACAAGCCGATCTTTTCTTGCTTGCCCCAGCCAGTGCCAACAGTATTGGCAAGCTGGCGCATGGGTTAGCCGATGATTTGATCTCAACAGTTGCCTTAGCGTTGCCGTTATCCGTGCCCCGCTTGATTGCACCAGCCATGAATACCGTCATGTACGAAAACCCGATTGTTCAAAGAAATTTGGGGATTTTGAAAGAAGTCGGCTTCCAAGAGATTGAACCCCGTGAAGCGTTACTGGCTTGCGGTGATTTCGGCAGAGGCGCATTAGCAGCAACAGAAACGATTCTCGAAAAAGCATTGACTGCTTTGGAAGTACGGAGTGTCTAACAATGAAAAAAATATCAACTTTTGAACTTGTCTTAACAGCTTTCTTTTTAGGAATCTTGATTCTTTTAGCATCGGTTCCCTTTCTTGGGTTTATTCCCTTAGGACCAATCAATGCGACAACGATGCACATTCCTGTGATCATTGCTTCCATTGTATTGGGCCCTCGGATCGGCGGCTTTTTAGGCGGCGCCTTTGGGATCATCAGTATGGTGCGTTCGACGTGGATCATCACCCCGCTTTCTTTTGTCTTCTCTCCTTTCGTACCGATTTATGGGAGTGATCAAGGAAGTTGGAAAGCGATCCTCGTAGCGCTGATCCCCCGTATTTTGATTGGTGTCGTTCCTTACTTTGTTTATAAGGGCTGTCAAAAAATCTGGAAAAACAAACAGCAAAGTCTTTCGCTACTGATTGCTGGTGTTGCTGGAGGCTTGACGAATACGATCCTGGTAATGAACTTGATCTACTTCTTGTTCCAGCAAGAATATGCGGAGGTTGTGGGGAAAGCCGGCAATGCTGTCTATGCAGCGATTTTGGGTGTGATCTTCGCCCAAGGTGTACCTGAAGCCATTGTAGCGGGAATCGCCACGATGGCAGTTGGAACCGTCCTTTTGCGCTTAGTCATGAACCGAAAAAAAAATCGTATCTAAAAAAATAGCGACCGCCCAAAGTTAGCTTTTTGGCTAACTTAGGCGGTCGCTTCCCTTTTGAGTGACTCATAGACTTTGTGTCACTTGGAGTGCTTCGACAAGCTCTTGATACTGCTCTTGGGTCAAATACTCTTCATAAAATGTCAGATAATCATCGATATCTGCTTGGGTCAAATAAGGCAGCTCTTGCTTGATTTGCAGCAGCAGTTCTTCAAACTCCTCATCCGTCAGCATATAAGAAGACCAATCATCGGCTTCATCATAGCTATCCCAGTACTCATCATCATAATCATTTTCATACCCATCGTCATAGCTGTCATCCCAGCCATAATCATAGGGAGAAAACAATTCTTCTGGGTCAATCAATTCTTCCGCTGTAGGGATTGCAACAGCAGTATCACTTTTCTTCCCTGTAAAAGTCACCGTGGCTCCGATAGTGGTTTGCAGCTCATCCGCTTGCACGAAGTGAAAAGCCATTTTCTGCTGATTTGTTTTCGTATTGATGGTCATGGTTAAGTCAAACTGCTCGACTTCTTCCAACATCGTTTCTAATTCGGCGACTTGCTTTTGATCGGCGCCGTGTTCTTGGGCATAATCTGCATAATCTGCCAATTCTTCTTTGGTAAACGTGTGGCTGATCGTATCTCCATCTCTTTTGAAAGCATCCGGTTCAAAGGTTTTCAGATAGTCTGCAAATGTCTCATTATGAAAAAGACTGTTCATGGTAAAGAGGTTTTCAGGCGCTTTTTCTGCTTCGGTTGTCCCCTCGCCGTCCTCTGCAAAAGTTCCTTCGCCAAAGTAAGAATCTAAGGTTTCTTGATCGATGCGCAGGTATTTGCCTTCATATTCCGCAGCGTCTGGTTTTGTCCCATAACTGTCACTACCAAATGCGCTGATATACCCTTGCAGTGTTTCATAGATTTCAGCTGACACATACGCTTCTTGTTTTTCTGGATCGACGATCAGCTTGATCGGCAGCTCCTGCCCCCCAAAAGCGACTGCCAGATTGAGTAAAATCGCTTTGGTTTCTTTGTCCTGGACGAAGTCCCCTTTAAATGACGAGCCGACTAACTGTGACATCAACATAGAGGCATACCTATCGGCTTCTTGACCGTATTCGCTGCTGCTGCCCATCTCAAAGGTATCGATCGTCGCTTGGAATTCACCAGCATTCGCTGCTTGCTGATTCGTCAACTGTTCGGCAAACTGTTCTTGCGGTAATTTCGTACAACCGCCGAAAAGAAAGGCGAACCCAACAAACAAAATGACGCGTCCCCACTTTTTCATCCTGCTCACTCCTTTTCGTTTATTGTACCGAAGACTGAGAAAGCTTACAAACCTAAGCTCTTTTTTATCAGCTCTCATAAAAAAAAGACTGCCCCTCAGGACAATCTTTTCGCTATTCTATTCTTCGCCGATGATTCGGACTTCTGTTTCTAAGGTGACATCAAAGGTTTCTTTGATGACTTGTTGGATATGAGCGATCAGTTCGACGTAATCCGTTGCAGTGGCTTGATCGACGTTCACGATAAAGCCCGCATGTTTTTCCGAAATTTGGGCTCCGCCCCATTTCAATCCTTGTAAGCCTGCATCTTGGATCAGCTTGCCGGTAAAATGACCGACTGGACGTTTAAAGACACTCCCACAAGAGGGGTATTCTAGCGGTTGCTTCAATTGCCGCAATTCTGTCAGTTCATCCATCCGCTTTTTAATTTGCTCTTGATCGCCTTTTGCTAGATCAAAGCGACTGCTCAAAATGATCATCTTTTGCTCTTGCAATTTGCTATGACGATAAGCAAATTCCATTTCTTCCTTGGTATAAGTCACGATTTGACCATTAGCCAGCAAAACGTCGCAGGACGCAAAGACATCTTGGATTTCGCCATCATAGGCGCCAGCATTCATAAAGACGGCACCGCCGACACTGCCAGGAATCCCGCAGGCAAATTCAAAACCAGTCAACGATTCATGCAAAGCGACATAGGTGGTATCGATCAACTTTGATCCAGCATCGACGATCAAAGAAGTGCCGTCCACCACGATTTGGTTCATTTCTGATAGCATGATCACCACGCCACGAATACCACCGTCACGGACGATCAAGTTGCTGGCATTTCCTAAGACGATCCAAGGAATCGCTTGTTCTCGGCAATAATCAAGCAGCTGTTTGGCTTCATCTGCTGTTTTGGGAAAAGCCAAAATGTCTGCCGGTCCACCAGTTTTTGTATACGTATAGTTCAATAAGGGTTCATCTTTTAATAAGGCAATTTCAGGGAATTGCGCAATCATCAAGTCTTTATTCACGAGAAGGTTTCCTTTCACAATAAACATCTCACTTATTTTAGCATGTTCAAGGAAAAGTTGCTACCTCTGGTGAATCAAAGAAAAGCTTAATGGTCGAATGACCCATAAGCGCCTCTTTTCGAATGACCTGATTAATAAAGAGTAAGCTTCAAAAAAAGTGTTTTGTTATTTCAGATAATCGTTCTTTCATCTCCGTAGTGACTTTATCGACTACTTCTAAGTTGCTGCGATGCAAGAAGTCCACACTGCAAATATGCTGACAAAGAATCGTCCCTTGAACTTTACTTTATTGTGTTTCGGTAACTGTTTGAAACGCATTCGATCGAGCAAATTTTTCTTCTACATATTTTTTTGAGCTACTGATTGGCATCACTAAGATGGTATTGAAACTCTTGTTATAATAATCATTACTAACCACTACACACGGTCTTTTTTTGCCATTTCATTTCCTTTGGTGGGATTTAAGTCAATAAAAAGAATATCTCCTTGCCTTACCATTCAATGTTCTCCTCACCTAAATCTTTTTCAAAAAACATCTCACCTGTGTCAAATTTTCCCATTTCTTCTATGATCGCTAATTCTTGTTTCCAAAAATCTTCAAAAGAAGGTGCTGCTTTTTCGCCTCTTACCTTGATCTCACCTTCTGGGGTAAATTCAAAAATTACCCAGTGATTCTCTTTTAAGCCTAGTATTTGCCGCACACTTTTTGGAATAGTTATTTGATTTTTCGAAGTCATTTTCGCTGAAACTTGCGCTTTGATCGTCATGAAACTGCCCCCTTTTCAAAATGACTGTATCATAAAATGGAAGTAAACGTAAGGAGCCATCGTTCCTTTTCCGTACTACAAACGAATTTTCTCTAGCATCCAAATTTAATCCTCATTCTTCCTCCTTGTTTTCCTCATTCCGCTCACTTGCTTTGCGCTTCTGGCTTTTTTAGGTAAAATGGGAGGCGTAGTGGAAAACAAGGAGGAGTCTCAATGAAATTTATTTCTTGGAATGTGAATGGTTTACGGGCCATCGTTAAAAAAAATTTTTCTGAAGTGTTTGAAGCCCTCGATGCTGATTTCTTTTGTTTACAAGAAACAAAGCTGCAAGAAGGTCAGATCGAATTGGATTTACCAGGCTATCATCAATACTGGAATTATGCGGAGAAGAAAGGCTATTCTGGCACAGCAATTTTCGCAAAAGAACCTGCACTATCGGTCTGTTATGGATTAGGAATCGAAGAACATGATACGGAAGGTCGCGTCATCACGCTGGAGTATCCTGAATTTTTCTTGATTACTTGCTACACACCGAATTCCCAAAATGAATTGCGCCGCTTGGATTATCGCATGACTTGGGAAGATGCCTTTTTGGCTTACTTGACTGAATTGAAACAACAAAAGCCAGTGATTCTCTGCGGTGATTTGAATGTTGCCCATAAAAATATCGACATCAAAAATTGGAAAACCAATCAAAAAAGTGCTGGGTTTACACCTGAAGAACGGGAAAAGTTTTCGACTCTTTTGGCTGCTGGCTTTACCGATACGTTCCGCTATTTCTATCCAGATGCAGAAGGTATTTATTCTTGGTGGAGCTACCGTTTCAACGCTCGCAAAAACAATGCTGGCTGGCGCATCGATTACTTTGTCGTTTCGGATGACTTAAATGAGCGCTTGCTAGACGCCAAGATCCATACAGATATCATTGGCAGTGACCATTGTCCGGTGGAACTGGATCTCAACTAACCGTAAGAAAACTTCAGTTTTTCTTAACGTTTGTTCGCTTTTCATTCTTTGATTTTGTGCTAGAATGGCAATGAGGTGAGTCTGATGAATTTTATCGCAATGGACTTTGAAACAGCAAATTATCAAAAGCATAGTGCCTGTTCCCTTGCACTAGTCATGGTACAAGATAGCAAAATCGTGGGCGAATATTACACATTGATCCAACCGGAAACGGAATTTTTTTGGAAAAACATTCAAATTCATGGCATCCGTCCAGAAGATGTACAAGAAGCGCCTAAGTTTCCTGACGTATGGAAACAAATCCAACAATATTATCAACTGAACAGTTTGATCGTTGCGCATAACGCTGGTTTTGATACTGGAGTTTTGGCGGGATGTCTTGATTATTATGGGTTGTCACAACCAAATTATCTTTCCTTATGCACGGTGCGAACGAGCCGCAAGCTGTATCCAGAATTTACGAACCACAAATTAAACACGGTTTGTGAGCAATTACAGATTCCTTTACTAAACCACCATGATGCACTAGAAGATAGTCGGGCATGTGCCCAAATCTTATTGCGTCAAGAAGAAGAATTTGGTATCGATCCATTAAAAAAATTGGTTTTAGTCAAATAAATAAGAACGTGCGTCCTAAAGTCAGCATTGCGCTAGCCTTTAGGACGCACGTTTTCATTTAAGGAAGGATTCATTTTAAGTCAGATCGATCCAATAATGACAGATTATAGCGCCATCTTCAGGATCAATGACTTTTTCTGTCAATTTACCACCGTTGTTTTCAATGACTTTGGCGGAGGCGCGATTGGCTTCTTCACAGGTTACTAACACGTTGTTCAAGCCAAATTGTTTGGCCTTTACCAATGACTGTGCCAACATTGCCGAGCCGATGCCTTGCTTTCGATGGTCTGGGTGCACTGAATACCCGATGTGTCCGCCAATTTGGCGCAAATACGCATTAAGTGTCAGACGCAGATTCAAGAGACCGACCACTTTTTGATCTTGGATAGCCAGATAGGTACGGGCGGGAACGAATCCTTCTGGTACCGTTTCTGCTGTTTTAAAATCCACCAATCCCTCTAGCCAGTCTTTGGCTGTCGGACTTTCTACAAGTCCTGCCCCACCATGGATGACTTCTTGATTCTTCTCGAAGGCTTGCCGATACGCTTCGATTTGATCGCAGTCTGCGATCGTCGGTTCCCGAAACTCCATTTCCTTCACTCCTTTTTTATGATTCAAAAAGACGTGCCATCATCAAGACGTCAACTTTTTGCCCCTCGCGGGTTTGCACCGCTTCTTTCATACAGCCTTCTGTTAAAAAACCAAATTTTTGATACAGATGGATCGCCCGTAAATTTCTCGCTTGAACGGTCAACTCGATGCGGGTCAATTCGCCAACTTCTACTACCCAGTCCAGTAATTCTTCAATCAGGAGCGAACCTAAGCCTAAGCCCCAATAGTCTTTTAAAATCGAGATACCGATCTCCCCGACATGGGCTAATTGCCACTCTTCATGGCCTTTGACTGATGCCATGGCGATCAATTGTTCTTGATCAAATGCCAACAACAGCAAATAGTCGTCCCGTTCATAGATAGCGTCCAGCTGTTCTGCCAATAAGGCTTCTGGCAACGCCAAGCCGCTTTCGTCCATCAAAAGAAAATCCGTTTCTTCTCCTAGCTGTTGACTGACTGCTAACACAGCTTTGGCATCAGCACCCGTGGCTTCTTTGATCTGTAATTGGATCTCACTCATGGGCTGCCTGCCATTTTGTTGTGATCCGTTGCAAAAAGGCGGTTGCTTTGGTGCCATATGCATGACATTTCACAAGACGTTTTTGTTCATCTGTATCATCTTTTTCCAAAATCAGTTCTAAATAATCCTCTGGCAGGGAGGCTTCTAAGAGATTGCCCCATTCGATCACACACAAGCCATCCCCTTCGAAATAATCATCCAGTCCTAAATCTTCTGCACCGTATTCCACCCGATAGACATCCATATGATACAGCGGTAGCCGCCCATTGGTATATTCACGAATGATCGTATAGGTCGGACTTTTGATCAGTTGCTCGATTCCTAGCCCCAAGGCGATGCCTTTCGTCAAGGTTGTTTTGCCAGCACCTAAATCGCCCGTCAATACCAGATTATCCCCTGGCTCGGCTGCCTCTCCAATGATTTTTGCAAATGCTGCGGTTGCTTCTAAGTCGTTAATGGTAAACATAGTCCCCATCCTTTGATCAATCTAATTTACTAGTTGCTAGTATAGCTTGTTTTTCAAGGAATTGTAAAGAAGGAGCTTAGGGAAAATTTCCCGACGATCACTGGATCGTTGCTTTTGCGCACACTTCCTCCTTTGCTGCCCTCAACTTTCCAAAAACAAAACAAAAAACTGACCCTCAAGGGATCAGTTTTTCATAAGTGCAGCGATTGGCTGCTTATTTTTCCATTAGTGTTTGTGCCGCAGTAATGATTGATAATTTGTAGACATCTTCTTCATTTGAACCACGAGACAAATCAGAGATTGGTTTGTTCAATCCTTGTAAGATTGGTCCAATCGCTTCAAAGTTACCGAAACGTTGGGCGATCTTGTAGCCAATGTTTCCTGATTGTAAATCTGGGAAAACAAAGACGGTTGCTTTACCTGCTACTTCAGATTCAGGAGCTTTCAATTGCGCAACTGCTGAGATATACGCAGCATCGAATTGCAATTCTCCATCGATTTGGTATTCTGGTGCCAATTCTTTGGCGATTTTTGTTGCTTCAACGACTTTATCTACTTCTGGTGCTTTCGCAGACCCTTTCGTTGAGAAGCTTAACATAGCAACTTTTGGATCGATTTCAAATAATTCAGCGGTTTTCGCTGAGTCAACAGCGATTTCTGCCAATTCTTGTGCAGTTGGGTTTACATTGATGGCACAGTCTGAGAACAAGTATTTTTCTTGGTCACGACCACGAACCATTAAGAAAGCACCACTTGTACGGCTAATGCCTGGTTTTGTTTTGATGATTTGTAAAGCGGGTCTTACTGTATCACCCGTAGAATGGATCGCTCCTGAAACCATTCCTTCAGTAATGCCCATGTAAGTCAACATTGTACCGAAATAGTTGACATCTTTTAAGATTTCTTCTGCTTGTTCTTTGGTTGCTTTGCCGTTGCGGCGTTCCACAAAAGCTTCAACCATTTCATCCCAACGATCATAATTTTCAGGATCTAAAATTTCAAAGTTTGATACGTTGATTCCGCGAGCTTCCGCTGCTTTTTCGATTTCAACCGGGTTACCGATCAAAACAGGTTCAATTAATTCTTCTGAACGTAAACGGCTAGCAGCACCTAGGATACGAGGATCTGTTGCTTCAGGAAAAACGATTTTGATATGACGACGCACGATTTTAAATTTTAAACTTTCGAATAATTCCACGGGTAAAGACCTCCAGTTTTTTTATACCCTTCCATTGTACAATAATTGCGAAAAAAAGAACAGATAAAAATCCTGTATTAGTCGATTATTTTAAATATCGTTACCTTTTTTACAAATTTACTCATTCTAAATAACACAGTTTTACAACTGTGTTATTTTTTCGGGCAACGCCCAGGAAATCGGTTCTTCCCCTAACGCCAGCAATGCTTGATTGATCTTAGAAAAAGGCTTCGAACCAAAGAATCCTCGATGCGCTGATAACGGACTTGGATGAGGCGCTGTTATAATAATATGTTTGCTAGTATCTAGCAACGCGGCTTTCTTTTGGGCGGGTTTGCCCCAAAGCACAAAAATGACCGGTTCTTCTCGTTGATTCAATTTTTCGATGATCGTATCAGTCAGCTGCTCCCAGCCATGCCCGTGATGTGAATAGGCTTGCCCTTCACGTACTGTCAACACGGTATTCAACAATAAGACCCCTTGTTGCGCCCAAGGTACGAGATAACCGTGGGACACAGGTGGAATCCCCAAGTCATCAGCTAATTCTTTGTAAATATTCCGCAACGAAGGCGGTATTTTGACCCCCGGCTGTACGGAAAACGACAGTCCGTGGGCTTGGTGAGGGCCATGATAAGGATCTTGACCTAAGATGACAACTTTTACGTCATGGTATGGTGTCAGTTTTAAGGCTTCATAAATACGATCCATTGCTGGATGGATCGTTTGCTGGGCATATTCTTGTTTCAAGAAAGTCCGCAGTTGTTGGTAGTACGGCTGCTCAAATGATTCCTGCAATTGTTCTTGCCAATCATTGTCCAATAGTCGTTTCATGGCGAATCTCCTTTGTTTTCTTCTAGGATAACAAATCCCTCCCCTTAGAAACAAGAATTACTCTTCGAAAGAAAAAAAATGCGCGATTTATGGTACACTATTTGTAGAAACGATTAAGAAAGGACGCTGACAATGATCAAATTAATTGCTTCTGATATGGATGGTACGCTTTTAAATGCTAGTATGCAGATTTCAGAAGAAAATATCCAAGCAATCAAATATGCCCAATCCAAAGGAATCGAATTTATGGTCGCAACTGGCCGTAACCGCAAAGAGGCTTTGCCGCCGCTGCAAGAAGCCGGGATCGACTGTGCAATGATCACCTTGAATGGTGCCCAAGTCTACGACGAAGCGGGTAATTCATTATTTACTGTGCCGATCAGCCATGAACAAACTCGTTCGTTGATCGACCTACTCAAAGAAAACGACATCTATTTTGAGATCTCCACGAGCAACGGGATCTATTCGGAAAGCCAAACACGTCGGATCGAAAATTTTGCGATCCACACGGCAGAAGCAATGCCCCATTTAACCCATAAGATGGCGATTGCTATGACAGCAGCCCGTTTGGAATTTTTACCGATCAATTATGTCGATGATTTCAGTGAGTTGTTTTCGATCGAAGAATTAGAATTTTTGAAAGTGATCTGCTTCCATCAAGATGGTGCGCGGGTATTGGGTCCTATCACGAAAATCATCGATGGGTACGGCGATCTAGTGGTGACTTCTTCTGGACAAAACAATATTGAGATCAACCACCGAAACGCGCAAAAAGGAATCGCAGTGGCGCATGTCGCTAAGGATCGGATGATCTCACTGGAGGAAGTGATGACGATCGGTGACAACTTAAATGACGTAAGTATGCTGCAACTGGCAGGCGTTAGTTTTGCAATGGGAAATGGCGAGTTAGAGGTAAAAGAAGCCGCGAAGTATTTGACGGACACCAATATTGAGTCTGGTGTCGGCAAAGCGATCGTTCGGGCAATTGATGAAAATCTTTAAATCACGCAGCTTTTTGGGGATACATGAGGAGGCGTAAGTATGTCAGAATTTTTCATCCAAGACAGACAACTTAGCAGAGTCACACGCACCATTGTCAAAGATGAAACAGGCAAATCACTGTTTTTAATGGTGGGCCGTTGGGGAACTAAGGGCGATGCTCTTTCCCTTTACCGCTTGAATGGGCAAATGGTTGCTAGTATCAAACAAATCAGCTTTACTTTTGGTACGCGCTTTGAGATCTACAAAGACTTTGAGAAAGTCGGTACACTGCAGAAAATCTTTAACTGGCCGGGTGATTTCTACTATATCCAGCAGCTTCACTGGGCGGTCCACGGCGATATCTACAATCATCGCTATGGGATCCATCATTTCAATAAAAAGATCATGGAAATGGATAAGGCAACCTTATTGACGGGGGATTATTATGTACTGGATGTCGTTGATGATCGGGATGCACCAGTCTGCATCTGTATCGCTGCCGTCATGGATTACTGGCTGTACAATCGGCACCGCAAGAAAGACCATCCTCTTGAGCTTCGACTAACAAATGGAACCAGCTGAAAAATCAGCTGGTTCTTTTTTGCATATGGTCGTATAGGTGGCCACTGATCTCTCTTTGGGCCACGACTTCAAAGCCATGCTTTTCATAGAGCCGCTTCGCATGAGGATTGGCTCGATCCACACTCAAGCCGATCACCTCATAGCCATCTCTAGAAGCAATTTTCGGCAACGCTTCTAACAAGGCTGAGCCGACACCTTTGCCGCGAAATTTCTCAGCCACACAGATGGTATCTAAGTACCATTCATTTGGTAAGGTTTCTTCATCGATAAATAGCTTCATGTCTTTACTCAAACCGTACTGTTCCAGCACTTTATCTAGAGGCTGATCGATCGTCGCCTCTTCTTTGTCTGGGTAACCAAAGGCGACCCCTGCAACTTCCCCGTCGATCTCATTGACCAACGCACGGCGAAAGCCGTAACGATAGTCGGGTTCTAGCATGGCATCTGCCAAGATCTCTAAGGTCTTTGCTTCACCGATCTCTTTGACAAACGGCAATTCCATATCCTTTAAAATGACTAAAACGAGTTCAGCCATGACAAAGCGATCTTCTTTTTTTGCAAATCTTATCACGTTTTCTCCTCCTTACTTCTATACATAGAATAACAATTCTCTCAAGAAAAACCAAGTTGAATCGACAAAGGATCCACACAAAGTTTTCCTTATTTATTCATGCAATTCCAACGGCAAGCCGTCTGGATCCTGGAAAAAGGTCATTTTCTTATTCGTAAAGGTATCGAAACGAATCGGTTCACACGCAATTCCTTTGGCGGCTAACTTTGCCACGACTGCTTCAATATTTTCCACCGCAAATGCCAAATGCCGCAAGCCAGCTGCTTCGGGGAAACTTGGTCTTGCTGGTGGGTTTTCCACCACAAACAGTTCTATTTCTGATTCCCCAAAGCGCAGGTCGATTTTTACATCTTTCTTTTCTGGGCGCGCATGTTCACGAATCACTTCAAAGCCTAATTTCTCTACATAAAATTCTTTGGTCTGCTGGTAATCACTGGCGATGATCGCCACATGATGCATTTTTGAAAACATTATTGCCACTCCTTTGTATTGGACTCCTCTCTCAGTTTAAAGCCTTTGGCTGCATTTTACTAGAAAAGACTGCCGAAGTTCTCCTCTTTTCATAAATGGTTTCTGTTATACTAGAAAGCGGAAGGTGATGAAAAAAATGAAACTACTTTATATTTCAATCTCTGGAAATACCCGTGCATTCGTCAACCGCTTGTTGGCCTATGCGGATCAGCAAGACACTCCGAGTACTTGGGAAGCCAAAGAAATTCATGACAATAGTGTCTTTGAACAAGAAGACGAACCTTATGTGGTTTTTGTCCCTACCTATTTAGAAGGTGGAAATGGCGTCGATAACGGCGATCAGGAGATTCTCACAGAAACCATGCGGGAATACATTGACTATGAAAACAACGCAGCTCTTTGCTTAGGCGTGATCGGCAGTGGCAACAAAAACTTCAATTATCAATATTGCTTGACCGCAAAGCAATATGCGGAGCAATTTTCGATCCCGTTCTTAGCGGATTTCGAGCTGCGAGGCACGACCCAAGATATTGAACGGATCTATGCTTGTTTGAAAGAAATCGATCCTGCCCACAGCAACACTTAGCTTTAGCCAGCATTCATTAGCCATTAGGAGGACTTTTGCATATGAAACCACAAACGATGGTCATTTTGATCATACTCGGCAGCATTCTCATCTTGACCGCACTAGATATCTGGAATCGGTACAAAGTACGCCGTTACGTTCGGCTTGCTTGGGGAAAGCTTCCCCGCCAGCCCCGCTTTGATAAAGAAGCGAGTTTGAAAAAGGCTTGGCTGACTGAGAAGAAGTTTCACGATTTTGATAGTGAGGTCGATGACATCACTTGGTATGACTTGGATGGCTTTTCGTTGTTTGAGTCCATTAATCTGACGTTTTCCAGTGTCGGTTCAGAAGCGTTGTATCAGCAGTTACGCAACTTTCGCTTCAAAACGGACAAACAGCTGACCAAATTGATCGACTTTTTTGCTGCTGACAGTGCTGCACGCGAACAATCCCAATATACGTTTGCTCGTTTAGGAAAACAAGATGATAATTTTTCGAAAGCCTACTTGGCCAATGAAGCTGCGCAATCGATCGGTTCTCTGCCTTTCTTTGTCTTTTTAGGTGTGCTGCCGTTAGTCGGCATCTTGCTGCTCCTGCTGGGGTTTGTCCAAGGCATCCTGTTGACGTTGGTTAGTGTCGTTTTCAATACGATCTATTACTCCATCAAAAAAGCCAAGCTGGAAACAGAACTGAACAGCATGCGCTATTTGGTTCAAACGATTGCCTGTGGCAGTCAGATCGCTAAAATCAACACGCCCCTCCAAGATGAGATCAAACAATCCTTGGCACCATTAAAAAAGATCACTCGTTTCGCTTTCTCGTTTCGTGCCAAAAACGGCAGCGAAGGAGATATGTTGTTTGAATACATCAATATCATTTTTATGCTGCCGTTTATTTCCTATCAAACGGTCACTACTACCCTGGCAAAGCACCAACAAGCAGCCATCGATCTGTGGAATTTGCTGGGAAAATTGGAAGTCGCAGCCGCCATTTTAAATTTTCGCACGTATATGCCCATCACTTGCCTACCGACCTTCCAAACAAGCGGAGGTGTACAAGCAACGGGTACGTATCACCCGCTTCTAAGTGAAGCAGTCATGAATGATGTTGCTTGGACCCACAATACCCTCGTGACTGGCTCCAATGCCTCGGGCAAATCGACGTATGTCAAAAGCATCGCCATCAATTGCATTTTGGCACAAACGATCCAGACAGCAGTTGCCGAAACTTTTACGATGGTTCCCGGTCACGTCATTACCTCGATGGCTGTTGAAGATGATTTATTTGAAGGCGACAGCTATTTCGTGGCGGAGATCAAATCCATCAAACGCCTGCTAGACACCGTTGCCACGAACCAGCGCTGCTATTGTTTTGTTGATGAGATTTTAAAAGGAACCAATACGGTGGAACGGATCGCTGCTTCTGCCAGCATCATCCATTGGCTGCGAGCCTACCCATCATTGGCATTTGTCGCCACTCATGATATTGAGCTGACTGAAATATTGAAAAATGACTGCTGCAACATCCATTTTTCTGAACAAGTCACGGAAGATGACGGCATCTCCTTTGATTACAAGGTCAAATCCGGTCCTGCCTTGAGCCGCAATGCAATCGCCCTCTTAAAAGTCATGGGCTACCCTGAAACGATCGTTCAAGACGCCTATGCCGCCGCCAATGATTTTGATCAAAACCGTAAATGGCAGGATTTATAACTTCATACAAACAAAAGCGCCTTATCCTGTGACTAACACTGGGATAAGGCGCTATTTTACGTTTCAGTTAGTCAAACAAACCAGTCGTTAAACTGTATTGCTCTCCTTGTAACACATCGTATTGGATCAAATTGTAGGCATCATAGATTTCTTGGGCTTCTTGATCCAATGCAAGGGTCGTCTGCCATTGCCCGCCTTGATAGTATTGACCCATTTCAAAAGCCGGCAGCTCATCTTGCAAGGCCAATAACAACTGGTAAAACCCGCTCGTTGGTTGGTCACTGGCTTCTAATAGGTTCGGCGCAAAGTAAAAGGGACTTGTTACAGGTACATCTTCTGGGGCAAAATTTCCTTGCGAATCGACCATCAAAAACTCCGTTTCATGCAGGGCAGCCGTTTCATTTTGCTCCTTGATCTCATCGGCATAAATGCCTGGTAAATGATCCCCCCAAAAGACGACCAGCGTTCGCCGATCCAGCTGTTCTAATTCAGCTACAAAGTTTTTCAATGCTGTACTGCTGTAGGAGATATCCTGCAGGTAGTTTTCCAAAGAAGCCATATTGCCCGGACCGCTTGCTTGGTAATTCAAGGTATCGTATTTACCAGCATACGGCATATGGGTCTGCATCGTCACTAAATGGACAAATTGCGGTTGCTGATCGTTTTCCAACAATGCCAGCACTTCTTTGTAGGCCGCCTCATCAGAAATATAAGGATTATTTTCGATTTTGTCGGTATAGGTCATCGTCTCTTGATCGATAAACTGTTCAAACCCCATCCCCCCATAGACATCCTTGCGTTTGTACATCGATGTATCGTAAGGATGGATCGCCGTTGCCGTATACCCTGATTGTTCCAAGAAAGAAACCAAGGATGGCAGTTGCGTCAATTTCGGCACTAGCATCGTGTAAGGCGTTGTCATCTGTGGATTCAATAGGCCCATGGCAAAACCAGTCAACGCTTCAAACTCGATGTTTGCCGTACCGCCTCCATAATTTTGCGAAAGCATTTTTCCACTGATGGTTTGATCGGCGACGTGGTAATAGTCTTTCAACGGATCGCCGGTGATCGACAAGCCATTTAAATGGCTCGGGTCGGAAAAGCTCTCGCTCATTACATAGACGATATTTGGTGCTTCACTTTCACGGTCTTGATTTTTCTCCGCAGCCTGTGCATTGTAGGTGTCCGCAATCGCTTGGATTGCTTCTTTTGAATACCCCTCAGGCTTCGTCATGGCATCTACCCGCAGGTTGTACAAAAAACCACCGATAAATCCCGTATTGTAGTAGTTCATTTTTTGTGAATACGGAATCCAGAGCGCCGTCTGATTGTAGGCTTTGCGTAAAAGGTTGTTGCTGTCATTGAAGTGAGAAACATAGACTAAGCCCAGCGAGCATACGACCAGCACCGCTCCTCGCATCACTTGCAAACGCCCGTTTAATTTGCGGCTGCGATAGATACTCCAGCCGATCGCCCCGATCGCCGCCAGAGCGAAGAGGATGGCTAAGAAAAAGGCGCCATTGCCGATCATGGTTCGTAGAAGGTCGAATTGAGTGACCATCTTTAAATCATCGGGATAGATTGGTTCTTGGCGATAGACCATCTTCGTGTGGTTGGCATATCCTAAGATTCCGATGACGACACTATAAAAGATGCCTCCGATCAGTACCGAACCTGCCAAGCTGGCAAACACCCCATACACCAGCAGTAGCACCCCACAAGCCAAGAAAAACTTTGCTGTATGCCACGAAAAGGAAAATTTCAGAGCTAATTCAACGGAAAGATTGTTTTGACACCATTGCAAATATAAATTACTGAAAATGATCAACAGGACGATGGCGATGCCTTTTAATGCGATCTTCAGATAAGGGTGGATATTTATTTTCACGAAGGAACATTCCTCCTTTTCTACACGTTCTAGGTACCCTCGTATTTTATGCTTTCGAGGCAAGAAAGTAAAGCCGAGGTAAGAAGCTTTTGTTATTTTTAAAGAAAGCAAGCCTCATAAAAAAAGAGTCTAAGGTTTCTTGCCCCCTAGACTCTTCTTTCTATCCGAATGGAACTCAATCACTGGTTTCGTTTATTTCCAAAAATCATCAAAAATCGTGACTGGCAAGTGGCGTTTGTGTTGCGTTTTGTTCCACCAGTTTTCAATGGTTTGTTGGGCTTCAGCCGAAATTTCCTTGCCTTCTAAATAGTCATCGATGTCGTTGTAGGTCACTCCTAAAGCTGCTTCATCTGCCACTAAAGGTTTGCCATCTTCCAAGTCCGCAGTTGGGACTTTTGTATACAACGCTTCTGGCGCGCCTAAGTATTGCAAGAGTTGACGGCCTTGGCGTTTATTCAAACGAAATAGTGGTAAAATATCGGCTCCGCCATCCCCATACTTCGTAAAGAAGCCGGTGATGTTTTCCGCAGCATGATCTGTTCCCAGAACAGCCCCTGCTTTTTCACCCGCAATGGCATATTGCGTGATCATCCGTTGACGGGCTTTGATATTGCCTTTGTTAAAGTCGGAAACCGCTAACCCTGCTTCTTCCACCGCTTGTACTTGCGCATCGACGGCGGCTTTGATGTTTACCCGCAGCTCAATGTCTGGTTGGATAAACGCTAGTGCTTTTTTGGCATCTTCTTCGTCTGCTTGTTCCCCATAAGGTAAGCGTACCCCTATGAACTGATAGTTGGGATTCCCAGTTTCGCTGCGCATTTCCTCCATCGTCAATTGCGCAAGCCGTCCAGCTAACGTCGAATCTTGTCCACCACTGATCCCCAAGACAAACGTATGCAAGAACGGATTCTTTTGCAGATACGCCTTTAAAAAATCAATACTCTTACGAACTTCTTCTTTCGGGTCGATGGTCGGTAAGACTCCTAATTCTTTGATAATTTCTTGTTGCATGGTCATAGAAACGCCTCCTCTTATTTTTTGAAGCAGCTGACTGATCCTAGGACCAGCGCAGTTGCGGATTACAAAATCGCGCCATTGGTTTGTTTGCGTACTTTTTCAATCGTGCGCATTTTATGATCCCAGCATTCTTGCGAAAGATCGACTGGGTATTTCTGTGGATTCAAGTCACGTTTGTACTCGTCCCAAAGGGAATCCAAGCAATTCGTCGCATAGGCTTTGATGTGTTCTAAGTCAGGCACTTGATACACTTGCTGGCCATCCACAAAGATATCTTGCAACAATGGTCGCGCATCAAAGTTCGTCACTGTTTTGTTGATAAAGGTATGAACAGGATGGAACATGAACAGTTCGTCTGCTGCTTGTGGATTTTCTTCCCATAGCGTGACATAATCGCCTTCTGACTTGCCGTCAGATTTACGGGTGATCCGCCAAACTTGTTTTTTCCCAGGGGTCGAAACCTTTTCAGCATTGCTGGATAATTTGATGGTGTCGATCATTTCTCCCTGCTCATTTTCGATGGCCACCAGTTTATAAACCGCGCCTAATGCCGGTTGATCGTAAGCGGTGATCAGCTTGGTGCCGACACCCCACACATCGATTTTCGCCTTTTGCATTTTCAAGCTTAGAATCGTATTTTCGTCTAGATCATTGGAAGCATAGACTTTGGCTTCCGTGAATCCCGCTTCATCCAGCTGTTCACGGACTTTTTTCGAGATATACGCCATATCGCCGCTGTCGATCCGCACACCTAAGAAATTGATCTTATCCCCCATCTCTTTGGCCACACGAATCGCATTTGGCACACCTAAGCGCAATGTATCATAGGTATCGACTAAGAATACGCAATCTTTGTGGGTTTGGGCATACGCCATAAATGCATCATAGTCATTGCCGTAGGATTGCACGAGGGAATGGGCGTGGGTTCCGCTGGCTGGGATGCCAAAAATCTTCCCTGCCCGCACATTACTCGTCGCATCTGCTCCGCCAATATAAGCCGCTCGGGTCCCCCAAATGGCTGCATCCAATTCTTGTGCCCGCCGTGAACCAAATTCCAACAAGGGATCCGTGCCGATCACGGATTTGATGCGGGCAGCTTTCGTGGCGATCAGTGTTTGGAAATTGACCATATTCAGTAACGCCGTTTCGATCAACTGTGCTTGTGCCAACGGCCCTTCTACTTGAATGATCGGTTCATTGTTGAAGACTAAATCGCCTTCTAACGCAGAACGAACGGTACAAGCAAACTTGAACTCCTTTAGATACTCTAAAAAGGCTTCTGGGTAGCCGCCAATTTCTCGCAAGTAGGCAATATCCGTTTCTGAAAAGGATAAATCGTTCAAATAGTCGATCAATCGTTCCAGACCGGCAAAGATCGCATAGCCGTTTTCAAAAGGCATGTCACGGAAATAGCATTCAAACACCGCATTACGATCGGCTCTGCCTAACTCCCAATAGGTTTGCATCATGTTGATTTGGTAGAGATCGGTGTGCAGCGTCAAGCTGTCATCTTTAAATAATTTCTGCATGTTCTTACTCCCTCTAGCTTACTTCTTCTCATTATAGCAAAAAAAACACAAAAGACAGAAAATCTTGTTTTTTTCAAAAAAAGTTGGGTTTTTGCTAGTACAAGGCAATCCATCTGAGAACAAATTGCTCAAAAGCATGGGTCAGCCTCCTACTTATTGGCGCATCATTCCTGCGCACGTATAAGGTCGCCCCTTTGTTCAACGTTTGATTGCTCTTGCAACGTGCATGTCCCAACTTCTTTCAACTACTATTCTTTCACAGGCAATTGAACAAGAATGACATCTTTCCTCGGTTTAGAAAAGGTGATGCCTCTTGCTTCCATTTCTTTACGAATATTAACATTGACGGTCACGTCTTTGCGATCGACCTTCAGCAAACGATGAATCGCTGTGTCGACTTCTTCCCGACTGATTTTCTTTTTATTGTTGATCAATACTAAAGAAATCGTATCAAAACTATCCACATAGAGAATCTGCGTCCGATCAAGCGAGTACAATTTATAGTATTTGATCGCTATTTTGTCGAATAGATACTTGGAGATGTTCGGGTAAAAAGTTTCCATATTTAGATTTTGGTTTACTGGGGTTTCAATCAACTTCATGCACAACATCCTCTCTCGAAACTAATTCTGTTAAAATAAAGCGGCCAACACCGCCATCTTCCGCGCGCTCAATGGTTCGATCACAAACTGCTTTGATCGCTGGGCTGGCATTTGCTACAGCCAAAGAAACATCCACCGCTTCAAACATCGCAAGGTCATTTTCACCATCACCGATCCCGTAGCTTTTGGCAGCGGGAAAAGCTTCTAAAAAGGAACGGATCGCGGCACCTTTGGTCGCCAATGGATCAACGATCTCCAGTGTTTGGACAAAGGATTGAAAAATCGCAGCCGTTTCTGATTGGATCATCTCCCGCAGCCGTTCTCTTTTTTCGTCTGACGCTTCCATCAGTTCGATTTTGATGACCTTTATCTCTGGATGTTCCTTCATGAACTGCAGCACGTCGTCTTTATGAAGACATTCGTTGTAAAAGAACTCATATTTGTAGTCAGCGATGATTTGTCCTCGCTCCCCTAACTCCGCGAGTAACTGCTTGCGGCTTTCTTGAAACTGCGCTTCATACAAATGCGCTTGTGGGGAAATGATGCCATGGTCAGTATGTAAGAAATAAAAAACCTCTTCTGTTTCTAAGATACCAATCACTTGCGCCAATGTCTTATAGGGCAAGGTATGCGTCAAAACAGGCGCTTCTCCTTTTAACATCAGACCAGCGCCGTTTCCAAAAATCACATCGCAGGAAAGGCCTTCTTCCGCCATCATATCTTGAACAAGCTCAAATCCTCGCCCTGTGACAAACACAAAGTGATCCCCTTGGTCTTGCAAACAACGGATGGCTTCTTTATTGATCTCATGAATCGGGTGCCCCATTTCTTGGAACGTCCCATCAATATCAGAAAAAACTATTTGCATCTTATCTTCCTTTCTTTGTTATAATTATAGCACATTTTAAAAAACGCAAAAAAATTTTCTTGACTTTGTCGTTACGTCAACCTTTAGGATACAGGTGTAAGGAGGGAAAAGCCGATGGAATATACGATCAGTGCCTTAGCTAAACTGTCAGGAGTCAGCAGCCGTACCCTGCGGTATTATGATCAGATCAAGTTGTTACAACCGCAACGCACCAACTCAGCTGGTTACCGTATCTACGGGAGACAGGAAGTCGATCGCCTACAGCAGATTTTATATTTTAAGTCTTTTGGGCTGTCATTAGAAACAATCCGCGGAATCTTGTATGAGCCACAAGAATCGATCCAAACGGTCTTGTTGCAGCATTACCAACAGCTTTTACAAGAGCGAGCAGCCCTGGACAGTCTTTTGACCACCTTAGCGCAAACAATTGATTATTATGAAGGAGAAAAGACGATGACCGATCAAGAGAAATTCCGTTATTTTAAGGAACAAAAAATTCGTGAAAACGAAGCGAACTACGGTGCCGAATTACGAGAAGCCTACGGTGAGGAAATCATCGAACAAAGCAACCAAAAGTGGCAGCAGATGACCCAAGTCGATTATCAAGCACTGACCGACAACGAAAACCGCTTGTTGCAGCTGATAAAAGAGCTATTGAATGAAAAGGAAGGGAAACGAATCCCTTCTGACAAAGCCGAAAAGGCTTTTGCTGCGCATCAAGCATGGCTTAAACAAGCAGCGCCCTTTTACTCAGCAGAATATCACCGATCTTTAGGGGAAATGTACGTTCAAGACGAGCGTTTTACCGCCTATTACGATCAAAAAGCAGGCGTCGGCAGCGCGCAGCTGTTGAAACAGATCATTGACCATTACACCAAATCCCATTAAAAAAACGATGCGCAAGCACTGCCCGCTCAGGGGCACTGTTTGCGCATCGTTTCGTCTGTAGCTATCGTTTGATGAACTCATAGGGCATGCGATAGTTGCCGCTTTTTTCCATTACCGCCAATTGGACGGCGGTCTCCCCGCAAGCTTGCAAGTGATGATCGATCGTTGAAAGCTGCAGCAGCTCGCTGATGTATAGATTGTCCCGTCCAATCACGAGCCATTCTCCCGGCGCCTGCGACTGAATCCCAGCAGCAACATGATCCCCATTGGTGAAAATCGCTTCGACTCCTTTATCTGCAAAATAAGCAGCCGCTTCTTTGCCATCTTCTTCCGTCAAGCAATCCCAAAAAATCAAGTCTTCGGAAAAGGTCGAAAAATAGTCATGAGCCAAACGGACCGTGATTTTTGAATTGCTGCTGAGCTTGCGGCTACGTCCCAATGTCACGCCGATTTTCTGGATGCCTTGTTCCTTAAAATACGTGAAGACCTCCTTGATCGATTCCTCTCGATCGATATAAGTGCAGCCGTCAGTCAAATACGAGATATTTTCACAAAAGACGATGCGTCCGTATGAACGATAAGGCAATAAGGTTTCGATCGGATTCGCCCGCGAGGTAATGATCAAAGCATCAAAGCTTTTCGCCGCAAATTCTTGCAAATATGCTTCCTCTACTTGCGGATCATAGTTCGTGGCTAAAAGCGTCACCTTATAGCCACGAGCAAACGCTGCTGTCGTGATGCCGCTCAATAATCGATCAAAATAGGGATGATTGACAAACGGCAGGATCACACCGATATTTTTGGTTTTGCCGACACTTAATGCCCGCGCCGTGTAATTCGGAATATAGTTGACCTCTTCCATGACAGCCAGGATCTTACGACGCTTTTCTTCACTGACATAAGGATTGTTATTAATGACTCGTGAAACCGTTGAGACCGAATAGCCGGTCAAGCGTGCAATATCCCGAATGTTTGCCATGACTCACTGCTCCTTAAACGAATAATTGTTCTTTCATATAGTCTATCACACTTAGCCCACATGTATAAAATTCATAGTAATCGTTGTGATGGATAAATCCGATGCGCTGAGACCCGAAGTGTTCATCACACGTCAAGTGACTGATCTCATCCACAGGAATTTCTACTAACCGTTCTTGAAAGAACCCTTTTGGCTTCGTCAATACCAGTTGTTGTCCATCAAATGCCAACGTCACATAACAACATTCCGCACCATTTTTCTTCATGTATGTATTCATGTTTCCATCCCGCCTTCCTTTTTATAAATCAAGCATACTGTATGAAACGCGTCTCAGAGCAAGTCATTTGTTTCACTTTTTGACAAAAACCGATCGCCCTTCATGTGAATCACTTCGCATATTTTGCTTTTGTTGGTACAATAAAAAGAGAACAGTGCGAAAAAAAGCGCTATTTTTTAAGGAGGACCGCAAAGTGACATTAGAAGAAGCTTTTTTATTAGACACCTTGCGTTGCCGCTTCAAATTTTTAAGAGAAGAACGCGGATTGAGCCCAAAAGAAGTATGCCAGCATCTCGATGTGTCTTACCCCGATTACACCTTATACGAAGCAGGCGATCGCTTACCCGATGTATTGACGCTGCTACACGCAGCTTCCCTCTATAATGTTTCTGTCGATTACTTATTAGGACAGACAGAACGACCAGAACGGTATTTATGCTAACAATCGACTTTATCGAAAAAACGATCAAATGGTCGTTTTTTCTTTTGCCTCTTTTCCACTTTTCATCGATTAGCAACAATTGTTATCTAATCAAATGAAAAAAATCAAATCATGCGGTTCTTCTTGAAAAAAAATGATAGAATAAACCATCATACATAGAAGGAGTTCAAACAAACATGACCTATGCACTAGAACTAACCGATTTACGCAAAGTCTATGCTACCGGCGTTGAAGCGTTGCGGGGCATAAATTTGACGGTGGAAGAAGGCGACTTTTATGCCTTGTTAGGCCCAAACGGCGCTGGAAAGTCCACCACCATCGGCATTATCACCTCTCTTGTCAATAAATCTTCGGGAAGCGTCAAAGTCTTCGGCTACGATTTAGACAAAGAATTGGTCCAAGTCAAACAACAGATTGGTCTGGTTCCCCAAGAATTCAATTTCAATCCCTTTGAAACGGTCCAGCAGATCGTTGTCAATCAAGCTGGGTATTATGGTGTCCCTCGCAACGAAGCCATCAAGCGCAGCGAAAAATACTTGAAGCAGTCGAATTTGTGGGAAAAACGCAATGTTCGTGCGCGGATGCTGTCAGGCGGGATGAAACGCCGTTTGATGATTGCTCGTGCCCTGATGCATGAACCACGGCTATTGATTTTGGATGAACCGACGGCAGGTGTCGATATCGAATTACGGCGGGAAATGTGGAGCTTTTTGCGGGAATTGAACCAAAAGGGCACAACGATCATTTTGACGACCCATTATTTAGAAGAGGCGGAAATGCTTTGCCGCAACATCGGGATCATCCAATCTGGTGAACTGATCGAAAACACCAGCATGAAGTCCTTATTGGCAAAACTGCAATTTGAAACCTTTCTTTTTGATATCGCACCGATCAAGCAAGCACCAACGATCACTGGGTATCCGATCCAAATGGAAGATGAACAGACCATCGCTGTTGAAGTCGCTCGAGATCAAGGCGTCAACGATCTTTTTGCCCAATTCAGTCAGCAAGGGATCAATGTCCTCTCCATGCGCAACAAATCCAATCGCTTGGAAGAACTATTTTTGAAAATCACCGAAGAATCACACGAAGCGGAGGAAAACCATGTTTAGTCTTTATTTTACAGCCTTAAAAAGTTTAGCGGTCAAAGAGACCAACCGCTATTTACGGATTTGGGTGCAGACCCTCGTCCCACCCGTCATCACTACTTCCTTATACTTTATTATCTTTGGGAAAATGATCGGCAGCCGCATCGGCGAAATGGGCGGCTTTTCTTATATGGAATTTATCGTTCCTGGGCTGATCATGATGTCGACGATCACTAGTTCTTACTCTAACGTGTCATCTTCCTTCTTTTCACAGAAGTTTCAAAAAAACATTGAGGAACTCTTAGTGGCGCCGGTCCCTACCCACGTCATCATTTGGGGCTTTGTCTTTGGCGGACTTGGCCGTAGTATCTTGGTGGGCACATTGGTGACCATCATTTCCCTTTTCTTCGTCCCATTACATGTTTATTCTTGGGTCATCGTTGTCTTAACCCTTGTCATGACCGCCATCTTATTTTCATTAGCAGGGTTGCTAAATGGGATCTTCGCCCAATCCTTTGACGATGTTTCCATCGTGCCAACCTTTGTTTTACAACCATTGACCTATCTTGGAGGCGTCTTTTACTCCATCAGCATGCTACCGCCAATTTGGCAAACGATCTCCAAAGTCAACCCGATCGTGTATATGATCTCTGGTTTCCGTTACGGATTTTTGGGCACCATCGATGTCCCGATTTTCCTCTCCATCGGTATTTTGGTCTTGTTCATTGTCGTCTTATACAGCGTATGCTGGTACTTGATCCAAAAAGGCCGCGGGCTGCGTAGTTAATTACAAAGAAAAAAAGATGAACTTCGTTAACGAAGCTCATCTTTTTTCTTTTATTAGGCATTCAAAACGACTTTTTCCAGTAATGCACCGGCTTGGTGTCTGCCTTCTAAATCAGTACTTCCAGAAAATTGTTGCACGCGATCCATGTTGGTGATCAAAACGATCACCATGGTTTCTTTGCCTTGCTGCTTGATAAACGGCAGATCCATTTGTGCCAGTTTGGTTTGCGGAGTGACTTGCTCCCCAGCTTTGACAAAGACTTCAAAGCCTTGACCGCCAAGGGAAACTGTATCGATCCCCATATGCACAAGAACTTCCACGCCGTTTTGGGTTTTGATCCCGACGGCATGTTTTGAAGGGAACACAGTGGTGACTTCGCCACTGACTGGTGCAAAGATTTGGCCATCTTGTGACTCGATGGCATAGCCTTCTCCCATCATTTTCGTTGAAAAAACTTCATCTGGTACATCTTCTAATGGGACGTATTCACCATGGGTCACGGCATGCAGATCCACTTCGTTGGTGTAACGATCGCCTTCTGCTGCTTGATTTGGTACCAAGAACCAGCTCATGGCAAAAGATAAGCCGATCGCCAAGATGATCCCTAGAACGGCGTAGATAAAGTATTCCCCGATATAGGCTGGCAAACTAAAGATACTTGAAAGAATGTACCCATAAATACGAACACCGAAGAAACTGATGAAGGCAGAAGCCACAGAACTACCAACTGTTGCTGCGATAAAGGCTTTTTTATACTTCGATAAAATCCCGAATAACGCAGGTTCTGTGATCCCTAACAAGCCTGAAACCGCCGACGATAGAATGATCGATTTTTCTTCTTTGGTTTTGACTTTGAAATAAATAGCTGCTGTTGCGCCGGTGATTGCCATATTTGCCATAAACATCATTGGCATCAGCATATCATATCCTTGATTGGCAAAGTTTTGCAAAGCGATCGGGGTCATGGCATGATGCAGTCCCGTGAAGATTGCGATTGGTCGAATCGCCCCTACCACGATTCCTGCTAAGACAGGCGAGATAGTGAATAATCCAGCCACGCCAGCAGCCAATAAGTTTCCTAGATGGATACTGATTGGGCCAATGACCGTTAATGTCAAGATACCAGCGACAAACAACGAAATCGTCGGTGTAAACACGGTACGCAGCACTTGTGGTAAGAGTTTATCGACCCAACGGTAAATATAACTGAGCGCCAGCACGGCAAAGATAATGGGAATCACTGTCCCTGCATAGTTAAAGACGGGTACTGGCAATACGCCGAACAAACGAAAGGCGGAAATACTCCCTTCGGCTACCGCATTGGTCATCGTTGGAAATTGCAGCGTTGCCGCGATTGCGATCGCTAAATATTGATTGGTTTTAAAAATCCGAGCGGCAGAAGCAGCAACAAAAAATGGCAAGAATGTGAATACGCCGCTCGCGATCATGTCGATCACTAAATAGGTATCTGTTTGATTAGAGATGACATTCAATGCCACCAATCCAGCCATCAATCCTTTGATCATTCCTGCGCCAGCGATAGCTGGAACGATCGGACCAAAAACGCCAGAAACGGTATCCATAAATAAGGAAACGGCTCCTTTTTTCTCTGATGTTTCCCCTTGGTTCGCTTCATCAAGACCTAATTCTTTGGCTAAAGGTGCATAATAATCAGCAACATCCGTTCCTATCACTACCTGCAGCTGATTGCTTTGATATTTTGTTCCTACGACTTTGGGTGTTTTTTCTAACGCCGCATAGTCGACTTTTTTCTCATCCTTTAAATCAAAACGCAAGCGAGTCATACAGTGCCATGCATTGTTGATATTGTCTGATCCGCCAACATCTTTAATGATCTGTTTTACGATGTCTTCTTTGGTCATCTTTTTTTCCCCCTGTTGTTTGCTAACGGTCCTGATCCATTTGACGGGCGCCCTTTCAGGTGTTTCCGTTTTCACACACATAGTAGCATGCTCACACAGACTTGTAAAACCAGTCCTTTTTTGATAAAACCAGAATAAAAACGCTATATATCAACGTTTTATTATAAAATAGGCAAAAATTGGACTGGTTTTATGGTGTATATCCAGTTTTTATTAGACCAAATTGACAGCGGTTGCCAAGCATGTTTCAATGGCTATAGCAACTAGAGACAAAAATTGGAGTGAATGAAATGACACCAACGATCATCACCGACGTCAAAGCCTTTGCGATCAAACCTGATCGTCATAACCTTGTTGTCGTTAAAGTAGAAACAAACAAAGGCGTATCTGGGTTAGGTTGCGCAACCTTCCAGTTTCGCCCACTAGCCGTAAAAACCGTCGTTGACGAGTATTTACGCCCCCTCTTACTTGGCCGCGATGCCAATCAAATCGAAGATCTTTGGCAAGTGATGAATGTCAATTCTTACTGGCGGAATGGTCCGATCACCAACAATGCCATCTCAGGAGTCGACATGGCTTTATGGGACATCAAGGGACAATTAGCCGATATGCCATTGTATCAACTGTTAGGTGGAAAAGCGCGTACGGCGATTCCCGCCTATACCCATGCCGTGGCAGATAATCTCGAAGACCTTTATCAAGAAATCGATCGCTTCTTGGCTGAGGGCTATCGCTATATCCGTTGCCAATTAGGCTTTTATGGTGGAAATCCTAGCCAACTGCAAACACCCGATCAGCCCATCGCTGGTTCCTATTTTGATCAAACAGACTACATGGACACAACACTGAAAATGTTTGCTGCGATCCAAGAACGATACGGCAATCAATTTCAAATGCTGCATGACGTGCATGAACGGCTGCATCCAAACCAAGCGATTCAATTTGCAAAAGCCGCTGAGCCTTTCAATCTCTTTTTCCTAGAAGATATTTTGCCGCCGGATCAAAACAAGTGGTTGCAGCAACTCCGCAGCCAGTCGGCGACCCCGATCGCGACCGGCGAATTGTTCAATAATCCGATGGAATGGCAAGAGCTAGTCAAAAATCAACAGATTGACTTTATGCGTGCCCATGTCTCACAAATCGGTGGGATCACGCCAGCATTGAAATTGGCTCACTTCTGCGATGCGATGGGCATTCGGATCGCTTGGCACACGCCGTCTGATATCAGCCCTGTCGGCTTAGCCGTCAACACCCATCTAAATATCCATCTCCACAATGCCGCGATCCAAGAAACGATTGCGATCCCAGCAAATACCCAGTCGGTCTTTGGTGGTAGTCCACAACCTGAAAACGGCTATTTTTATCCCATCGAGAAAAGTGGGATCGGAATCACGTTCGATGAAGCAGCAGCTTCGGAATTTCCCGTGGTTTACCGTCCTCACGAATGGACCCAGAGCCGTACACCAGACGGCACTTTGATCACTCCTTAAACACAACAAAAGACATCCCCTGTCCAATCGACAGGGGATGTCTTTGTTCTCTCTGGGTAAAGACGACGCAACTGGCACATTTGCTTTCCTAAAAATCAATCGATGCGTGAGCGATGGATCTCACGGTCAAAGGGACGGATGTAGGTCACGGCATAATCAATGGCAACGATATTGCTGAACTCATACACGCGGCCGTCTTCTAAAATCGCCCGATTGCTGATCTGCATTGCCGGTGTTCCCCGCTTGCACAATAAAATACCCGATTGCGCGGTCGATGTGGTGATGGGGGTATAGCTTGTGATGTAGTGGGAAATGCGGTATCCGCAGCTTTCGACATAGCGTTGGATCGAGTGCTCCACGATTTCTTGTGTCAATTCAGGAAATAGGCTGACGGGCAATTTAGAGGTTTCCAGCTGTTCGATTTTATAATTGACGATCCGCACTCGTTCAAAGATCCAGACTTCCTCGTCTGGGCCTATTTGGAAAATCTGCTGTTCATCCAACGTTGCTGCCGCCTTATTCAAGGAAATCATTTTGGAATGGATGCGGTCATAAGGGGTGCGGGTCAAGGAATTAAAGATCATTGGGTTTTTGACCCATTTTTCATGGATAAAAATCCCTGAACCTTGTACCACTTTGACGATCCCGATCTCTTCAAGGTTTTTGATTGCTTGCTGGATCGTAAACCGCGAAACGCCATAGGTTTGCGCAAGGGTTCTTTGGTTGGGTAATTTGCCGGCAGAAAATTCTTCCTGATAGATTTTACTCAACAGATCTTGCACGATAAATTCACGTTTTTTCATAATGGCTCCTTCATTTGAGCGGGAGCGATCTCGCTCATGGACCAACTGCAAGCCTTCATATCGATACGACCACTGGCTTTGAAGACCACCCCTTCATCGACGAGTGCTGCTTTTCGCCCATTGGCGGTGGGACCAACTAAGACGCCATCTGCCCGCACGACTCGATGGGCAGGGACATCCTGAGGGCTCAAGCGCATCGCTCGACCGACTGCTCGCGCGCCGTTGATTTGTCCCAATTTCCACGCAATCTGACTATAGGAGACGACTTTACCAAAAGGGATCTGCCGCGCCAGCGCATAGACTTCTTCATAGAATGGATTCATACTGTTCGCTCCTTCTTTGATTCTTTCTATCATAGTACTGGATTCCCTGCCAATAGTAAATGAACAGACGCAACTTTAGCAATAGCCATACAAACACTCGATTCCTTCTCTAGCAAGCCAAGAACGAATCGAGTAGTCATTAGTTTGGAAAATCAAAGTAGGTTTTCGCATTGTGATAAGAGATATCTGCGACGATCTGCCCTAAATATATTTCATCTGCTGGTAGTTGTCCGTCTTCTACCCATTCACTGATCACCTGACACAAAATCCGCCGGAAATACTCGTGGCGTGGATAAGACAAAAAGCTGCGAGAATCCGTCAGCATGCCGACGAAGTTTCCAAGAATCCCGCCTTCTGCTAGGGTCGTCAACTGATATCGCATACCAGAATACGTATCATTGAACCACCAAGTAGAGCCTAATTGCAGCTTGCCTTTGCGCTCTTCTTGGAACGCCCCCATCAGCGCAGTCAACACTGGATAATCTTTGGGGTTCAGTGAATACAAAATCGTCTTCGGCAATAAGCTTTCCGCCTGAAGCTGCGCCAATGTCCGACTTAAGCCGCTCGCTAGACGATCGTCCCCCATCGCATCACCGCCGCTATCAGGTCCTAGTTGTTGGAAAAGTTTTTGACTGTTGTTGCGAGTCGCCATCAGATGCAATTGCGCGGTCCAACCTTGCTTCGCGTATTGGCGCATCAAGTCAATCAGCAAGCCGGTTTGAAACTGTCTGATTTCTTCATTAGTCAGTGTCCCAGTGGTCAAACGCTTCTGAAAAATCGCTTCAAGTGCAGCGGTATCGTAGGCTTCCTCTCCAAGACGTGATAGACTGTGATCTGCTAAACGACAGCCCCGTTGCTGGAAGTAAAAAATACGTACGGCCAATGCTTCAACCAGCGTTTGATAGCTAGTGATTTCTTTGTTCGCAGCTGCAGCCAATTGCTTAAGGTATGCTGGAAATTCTGAATTCTGCAGATTGATTGCTTTGTCAGGACGAAAGGTAGGATACACAGCAAAGGATTCTTCTGCCAGCTTTTGATGATACGTCAACGAATCAATGGGATCATCCGTCGTACAGATCACCTCAACGGCCATCTTTTTGATCAGCCCTCGTGGTGAAAATTCCTTCGTCTGCAACTGTTGATTGGCTTTTTCCCAAATGCTTGCTGCATTGGCTAGTGTCAACCGCTCATCCATACCAAAGATTCGCTTCAATTCCAAATTGGTCCAGACATATAATGGATTGCCAATGCAAGCCTCCAAGGTCTGCGCCCAAGCACAGAATTTTTCGTAGTCATCAGCATCGCCAGTGATCAAAGATTCTGCAACACCATTGGCTCGCATCAAGCGCCATTTGTAATGGTCCCCCGCCAGCCACGCTTGGGTCAGATTGGTGAAGTTTTGGTCTTCGAAAATCTCTTTCGGATCTAAATGACAATGGTAATCAATGATCGGCTGCTTTTTTGCATACCCATGGTATAACTCTTTGGCAAAGCTGTTTTTCAAAATAAAATCGTCAGTTAAAAACATTTCTTCGCTCCTTTTCTTAACGCCCCACGCTCTTGTCGATGGCTTCCCACAACCCTAATAAGTAGGAAGCGCCGATCGCCCGATCATATAAGCCATAGCCTGGACGTCCCGTTTCTCCCCAGATCATTCGCCCATGATCTGGTCGAATATAGCCGTCAAAGCCATTTTTGTACATCGCTTCTAGGATCTGATACATGTCTAACGAGCCTTCAGAGGAGAGATGCGGTGCTTCATAAAAGTCTTTGTCATTGCCCAAGTATTGAATGTTACGAACATGGGCAAAAGGAATCCGATCCCGGCGACAAAACTCAGCCAAAATCTCATAGACATTATTGGCTGGGTCTTCGGCGATACTGCCAGTACAAAGTGTGATGCCATTTGACGGACTGTCGACCACGTTACAGACCCAATCCAGATCATCACGGTTTTTAACGATACGCGGCAGACCAAAAATCGAATAGGGAGGATCATCTGGATGAACAGCCATCTTGATGCCGACCTCTTCGCAGGTGGGAATGATGGCTTTTAGGAAATAAGCAAAGTTTTCTCTTAATTTGTCATCATCGACATCCTTATACGCAGCAAACAATTCTTTGACATGTGCCAAACGTTCTGGTTCCCAGCCTGGCAAGGTATAGCCAGAGCTTGACTCCTCAACTTCTTTGACGATCTCTTCTGGGTCTTTGTCGATCCCTGCTTTTTCAAATGCCATCGTAGAAGAACCATCGGCTAAGCGATAATCGAGATCCGTTTTGATCCAATCAAAAATCGGCATAAAATTATAGCAGATCACTTCGATTCCGTATGCTGCCAAATTACGAATCGTTTCTTTGTAGTTTTCGATATACAGGTCTCTCGAAGGCAAGCCAATCTTGATGTCATCATGAATATTGACACTTTCGATCACCTTCAGAGAAAGTCCAGCTGCTTCGACTTCTTCCACGAGCGCCTTGATCCGTTGTTTGGGCCAAACTGCCCCAGCAGGCAAATCAAAAAGTGTGCCGACGATGCCTTTCATCCCAGGAATTTGACGGATATCTGCTAACTTGATTTTATCGTATTCTTTTCCATACCAACGAAATGTCATTTCCATTTTTTATTCGATCCCTTCTACTGTTTCATGTAATGTTTTACGAACTGCGCCGGTTCCTGTTAGCATCTTAGCGAACAAGTGACCCACGTTTTCAGCGATTCCTGCTTGATAGAGATCCAAACCAAAAATCTGCGGATTTGCTAAGATTGGTCGAATGATCTCTTGAACATCGGCGGCTGACCCCAACTGACACTCATGTAAAATCTCTTGCAATTCTGCTAAGAGGGGATCAGGACTTGGGACAAATGGATGGCCTTCATCATCGATCGCTAAGAGATAACGCAACCAGCCAGCAATCGCTAAAGGAATAAAAGTCAGCTCAGAAGCCGAGCCTTCTTTCTCCACATACTTTTTGATGGTTTCACCAAAACGGATGGCGATTTTCTGTGAGGTGTCTGCGGCGATGCGCTGGGGGGTGTCAGGAATCAGCGGATTCGGTAAACGAAGACCGACCACCTCATCGATAAATTTCTTTGGCTGAATGATCTCAGGATCTTCCACTACCGGCAAGCCTTCACGATAGCCGATTCCTTTGATCAAAGCGACAATATCTGGATCGGTCATTTCCGCAGCAATGGATGTATAGCCGAGTAAACAGCCGAACAAACTCATTGCCGTATGCAGTGGATTCAAACAAGTTGTGACTTTCATACTATCGGTTTTGTCTACGATCTCTCGACTCGTCAAGATCACCCCCGCTTTGTCTAAATTCGGGCGACCGTTCGGGAAATCATCTTCAATCACTAAATAATGAGTCGCCTCTGTATTAGCAAACGGAGCGATCATCGTTCCTTTATCGGTCCGAATGACTGGCAGCTGCTGAATGCCAGCTGCTGCTAATTCTTCTGCAACTGCTGTTGAAGGATTTGGCGTGATCCGATCGATCATTGACCACGGAAACGTCACTTGCGCGTTGTTTTCTAAGTATCGGACGAACGCTTCTGAAATATGCCCCAGCTTTTGCCACTCTTTTGCGATGGTGACAATCGCAGCTTGGAAACGGAGCCCATTTTGCGAAAAATTGTCGGTAGAGACCATAGCGATCGGAAGAGCCCCTGATTGAAAACGATCCCATAAAAAGCTAGCCAAAATGCTCATTGTATGGTTGACCTGATGAGGACCCGCAGCGAGATCCGCTTGGACGACAGGCAAAAAATTCCCCTGACTGTCTTTTAAGCCATAGCCTTTTTCTGTGATTGTTACGGTGACCAATTGTAGTGACGGCTCACGAAATACTTTACGTATATGCTCATAACTCGCAGTGCGGGAAGGATGGCAATAATAACTAGCCGCCGTTGATTGGAGCAATTTTTTCTCCAACCGTCCCCCTTCGTGCATGATCACTTCTAAAATGTCATTCTCGTAAGGCGCGTACACTTGATCGATCACTTGTTCATCAAAGGTTTCACACACTACGATTCCTTTTGACAACGCTTGTTGATCGATCAACGTTTGGGCTACTTCTGCGTGAAATGCCCGATACAAATTTCCCCCACCAAAGTGTAGCCATTGAAACTGAGTATCTGATTGATCCCTCACTTCTTTGGGAACGACCGGCATCGTAACTCCTGCCTGCTTCAAGGCAGCAAAATCAAACATCCTACTTCCTCCTTTTTCTTAAAAATGATATATTAGTATTCTAGTTCATTCCATACTGAATTGCAAGCCTTTACAAAAGGTTATTCAACTTATATACTAGTTTTATTACTCAAAACTATCCCTAGGCACTTTCCTTCAGAGTTTTTCTTTCGAAGGGAATTGAATGCCTGATACAGAAAGAAGCGTTTATGTTGAACCTTACAAATTTTCAATCACAAGCTTATGAATCAATCAAAGAGTTGATCTTAACCGCCAAACTGATTCCCGGTCAAAAAATATCTGAAAAGGAATTGGAGCAACGACTAACCATCGGCAGGACGCCGATCCGCGAAGCAATTATTCGTCTGCGCCGTGAAGCACTGATCCATGTCGTTCCCCAAAGCGGCACCTATATTTCTAAAATCAGCATCAAACAAATTGAAGAAGCTCGTTTTGTCAGAGAGACGCTTGAAAAAGAAGTATTCGTAGCTGCCTGCCAAGCCGTTACAGAAGAACAACTGAAAGAACTAGAAAAACTCGTTATTTTGCAGCGGACCTATGCCCAATTGAAGGATGAAATCGAGTTTTTCCAACTCGACGAGGCCTTCCATCAGTTGATTTATAAAATCGCCGACAAAGAAAATGTCTGGAATTGGCTACAAACGATCAATCTGCCATTAAATCGCTTCCGCTTCTTACGTTTAGAGGTGGAGGAATTGTCTTGGGAAATTATTTTGCGAGATCATGAAGAAATCTTAGCAACCTTAAAAGAAAAAGACCAAGCCAAAATTGCTCCCTTGGTCGGGCAACACATTGATGTCATTGATAACGATCTGGTTTTTGTGGAAAAAGCCTTCCCCGATTACTTTACGGAGTAAAGCTATTTGAAAATCATGGACCTTAAAAACCACCCTCGTCGAGTAGATAGCCTACTTGACGAGGGTGGTTTCATACGCTGAACAAGCGAGAATACGCTCATTCGATCGGGTGATAACTAAAGCCTTGCCCCAGTACTTCTGAGACATTATTGACGATCACAAACGCTTTTGGGTCAATCGTCTCAATGATTTGTCTGATCTGCATAAACTCTTGGTCGCTGGCAACGATCAGCAGCACTTGCTTGTCGGCTTGCTGGTAACCGCCTTGGGCAGCCAACAGGGTCGCACCCCGAGCTGTTTTATCAAAGACCGCTTCTCGAATCTTATTCACGTGGTTCTCACTTAAGATCATGATAGATTTCTTTCGGTTAAAGCCGGTTTCAATGTAGGTCATCACACCAGAGGTGATCACGATCGATAAGATCGCAAACAAGAACTCTTCAAACCCGAAAACGAACAAGTTCATGGAAACAACGATCGCATCGGTCGCCAGCAAGCCAATCGCTGGATTCAAATTAAAGTATTTCTTGAAAATCAGCGGTGGAATCGTTGTGCCGCCGCTGGAAGACTGATTTTTGTACAAAATCGCTACTCCTAAAGCAAAAATCGCACTGCCAAAAATCACGGAAAGCAACCGGTCTTCAGCCACCATATATTCCGGAACTAAAGCAATTGCTACTGGAAAAGCAAAACTACCATAGAGGACTTTCATAAAAGGCCCCTTCCCTAAAAAGGCATAGGCAAGAATAAGCATGAGAATATTCAAGACCATGATCACAGCCGCTCGATCCCAACCGAGTGCTGACTCTAATAAAATACCGATTCCGCTGACACCGCCAGCTGCCACATGATGCGGTCCTAAAAATAAATTGATGCTTGCCGCTAACAAGAAAAGTGCTGCGGTGATTTTTCCATAGGCTTTCAGAATTGTCATTTGTTTCCTCTTTTCTCTGTCATTTTCACGGTTTATTCAAGCTGCTTTGCAGCCATTCTTACTCCTCACTATACGCCCATTAGATGTCACCGACAAAATTTATGTTTAGCCAGAGGGAATAACCAGAAATCTGTTGGCTGATTGCCTGATTCAATCGTTCTCGCAAGGGATCTTGCTGACCTACTGTATCGAGAGGAGTTGCAGGTAAAATCACTACATCTAATTCCACAATGACTTGATTACCGACTTTGGCGGTACGTAACACAAAGTCCACCACTTCTTCTGCGCGCAATTCTTTTTCAACGATCGTCATGATGGTCTCCCGCAGTTCTTCTTTTGGGGTAGAGGAAGTCAATTCTAAAATCGCTGCTTTCAACTCTTTTATCGAAAGCTGGATAAAGAACAAGGTGATCCCGATGGAGATGATTGGGTCGACATACATCGCAAAATCCCCATAGGGACTGGCTTGGATCAGCCAGGACACAAGAAATGAACCGACGACACCCAGACTAAAGAAAAAGCCGAAACGCCATTGTTCTAGTTCCACCCAATAAAAGGGATGGGTCAGTGGTTTCTTTTTTAAGTACAAGTAAAAAGAGAAACAGTAGATCGTACCAACCAGCGAGAAATACAAACCGATTGGATCAATCATGCCATCACTGACGTGTAATAAACTAAAAGCAGATTCAATGATCCCATAAATTGAGATCAGCAGGATGATACTATATTGAATAAATACCACTAATGGCATCAATGCCTCTTTACCGAATGGAAAACGTTCAAAATCTTGGGCTTGGATATATTTTGCCACGTACAAAGCAATCAGTGACATCACTGCACCAATCAATGTATAGACCCCATCTAACAAGAGGACGTTATAACTGACCAGCAACCCAAAAAGCAAGGCACCGCCACCATAGATACTCCCAGCGACAATCGATGCCAACAAAAGCTTGCGTATTTTTTTCTTTTCACTCATGATACTCCTCATCTTTCACAAAAAAACTATTCTTTTGATTGCGTTCTTCCATCTATAAGCCTATCTTCCCATATAAATAACATGAAAAACAGTCAATTTTTTCATACAAAGCGGAAAAAAATAGTGTTGCTGTCAATCATTCACTCTATTCTCTAGTGATGCATATTCGATCTTTCTATTCCACTCTTTTTACATTCTGGTGTAAATCCCCTTGACTACGCGGATTGATTCCCTTATCATCAAGGGTAACCATATTCAATCAGAATTTTCAGAATATTCCGTTATATTTTTCATAACGGCGATTCATTGGAAGACAGGGAGGATGAAGAGAGTGAATGAAGCAAAACAAGTCCCATGGACAGGAGAACCAAATCAACGTGCGATCAACTATTTGAATGAAGAAGGCAAAGTGATCGTTTGCCCAACCAAAGTCGGCTATATCATTGCCGTCTCTGATAAAAAAGGGCTGGAACGCAAGTTTTCAGCGAAAAATCGCAAGCGTAACAAACCAGGCGTCGTTCTTTGCAGCTCATTGGAACAGCTACATGAATTAGCCGAACTAAATGCGGAAACCGCCGCCGTTTACGAAACTTGCTGGAACAATGACGTGTTATTCGGTGCGATTTTGCCTTGGAAAGAATCAGGAAAAGCCTATATCCCAAATGATGGTTCAGAAGAATTGATGACGGACGTTCGGGGAACCAGCTGTTTTGTGATCAAATTCGGTGTCCCTGGTGAGCAGATTTCAAAAGAATTTTGGGATCAGCAAAAGAAATTGCTTTTCGCCAGCTCAGCGAACCCTTCAGGCAAAGGAAACCGCGGACTTGTTGAAGGGATCGGCGAACAAATCGCGCAAGAAGCCGATCTAATCATTGAAGGCAACGACTATGTTGCATCGATCCAACCAGACAAAACGCTGGAAACCCGCTATGAGCAAGGAGTCATGGTTTCTTTCGTTGATAAAGACGGCAACTTGATTCCTGAGCAAGGAGACCAACGCTCCATCACACCCGCACCTGTCTTGATCCGTAAAGGACTCGATGTTGAAAAAATCCAAATGTACCTTTCTGATTACTTCAACTCATGGGACTATCGCCACGGGGAGTACTATTGATCTTTCATTGTCAACAAGGAACCGAAGAACCAGCTAGCTGCCCTCCTTTTCAAGGAGAACCACTCAGCTCGTTCTTCGTTTTTTTAATTGAAAAAATACTTTTCTTCTATCGTTTTTCTTTCAAAAGCTGAATGATCTCTGCCTGCTGTTTGATGATCGTATCTTGTTGCTTGATTTTAATCCAGTTTTGATCGATTTGGATAGCTGCTCCGAGATTTTTGTAACTAAGGTTGGGGATCTCCATGAAATGTATTCGGTGTGCAGATAAGTCATTAAAGATCTGGACAGACAGACCATCACTCAATTCATGGATCTCTTTTTCTTCAAGATATTGGTTGATCAGATTTTCTACAGTCAAACGCTTTTTTCGTTTCTTGCCTTGTGTACCATTCGAATTTTCGGATTTCTTGTTCGTACCAAACATTTTTGTTCTCCTTTCGTTAGGTCATCCTTCCTTCATTTTGTGATTCCGTGTCTCTTCTTCAGTGACCAAAATAAAATCGAGCGAAACCTACATGTAAATATTTTGTCACAAAATAGCATTATTATCTACATATTATTGTTTTTAACGATAAAAAAGGAATGAATTACGATCAGGTTTCATCTGTCTTAGAATTCCAACTCTATTTCTGCTATAATACCCTCGTAAACACATAGGAGGTACTCGATGAAAAAGCATTCCTCAATTGCTTTCTAGGGGACGACGCCAATGACAGTGACTTTGGACTACACTTACTGCTGGGTTGTGGGCTGCCGCAACACAGTGCTTAGCACAAAACGAAAAAACTAAGCGTGGTACGGATTGCGAAATCGCATGAAGCTGGAAGCAGAAGTAATCGTTACGGACGGTGAATGTGTCCCTAGCCAAAGAAGCCTGATGAAGAACGAACGGAACCCTTTTCTCTCAAAAGAAATCATTCTTTTGGAGGAAAGCAAAATGAGAAAAGATGAAAATACGACCTTTGTTTGTAAAAACTGCAGTACGCCTGTGGCACCCTTGACCAATGGTTCTTACCGCAACCATTGTCCCCAGTGTCTCTACTCGTTACACGTGGATATTCGCCCGGGTGATCGTCAAAATACTTGCCATGGCTTGATGCGACCGATTGACTATCGCCAACATTCCAAAAAAGGATATCAGCTGCTGCATGAATGCACCCGCTGCAAAAACCAGCAGTGGAATATCGTGGCACAGGATACGCAACAGCCAGACCATTTTATTGAGTGGTTGGCTCAAACCGCTGCGTATCACTAAAAAACCAAAGAAGACCATGCTTAAGGCTGGTCTTTTTTGGTTATCAGAACAACGGATCTCTTATACCACTAACTGCTCATAGACATTGTCGTCATAAGAAGCGCTTGCTTTAACCTAAAAAAAAACAGCCCGCTGTTTCGTCGATTGGTTGACGAAATTGCGGGCTGTCCTGCTAGTGTCTTCTTGATGATTTTACGTTGGTTTGCGCTTATTCAAAAACGAATTGATTGTGATACAGTTCCGCATAAAATCCGTCGGCCGCCACCAATTGATGGTGATTGCCTTCTTCAATGACTTTGCCATCCTTCAAGACAACGATGCGGTCGGCATTCAAAATCGTCTTCAAGCGATGGGCGATCACAAAACTGGTTCGTCCTTTGATCGCTTCATCCATTGCTCGTTGAATTTTCGCTTCGGTCACGGTATCAACGTTACTGGTGGCTTCATCCAAAATCAACAATTCTGGATTGGTCAAAATCGTTCGGGCAATACTCATCAATTGTTTTTGACCAGTACTGAAAAGATTGTTCTCTTCGGTGATCTCCGTGTCATAGCCTTTTTCCAACGTCATAACAAACTCATGGATATTGGCTTGTTTCGCTGCTGCAATGACTTCGGCTTCAGTCGCTTCTGGTTTCCCAAAAGCAATGTTTTCGCGAATCGTCCCTGAGAACAACACGGATTCTTGCAAAACGATTCCCACTTGAGAACGCAGCAGATCCAAGTCTAGCTCCCGGATGTCGATGCCGTCAAAGGTCACAGAACCACCATTCACATCATAGAAGCGATTCAACAGGTTCATGATGGTCGTTTTTCCTGAACCCGTCGGTCCGACTAATGCGACCATTTCGCCTTTGTTGACTGTGATCGAGACATCTTTTAGGACCAATTTTTGACTGTCATACCCAAAGTCCACATGATTCAAAGCAACCGCCTCTTTGATGCCCTTCACTTTGATCCCGTCTTTTGGTTTGACTTCATCAGGTTCATCAAACATTTCATTGATTCTGCGCGCACCGGTGATCGCCAATTGAATCATGCTGTAACCAGAAGAGATCTGCATCAATGGTTGGTAATACTGCTGCGAATACTGGACAAAGGTCACAACTAATCCTAAAGCAACAGAACGTTCTAAGTCACCGTTCAATGCTAACCAGCCACCAAAGAAAATCACGATTGCCGTGTTCAACAAGGACATCCCTTGCATCAAGGGGAAAAGCAGCCCAGAGTAGACTTGCCCTTTGTAGGTAGCTTCGCGGACTTGTTGGTTGTGGACCAAGAAACCGTCGATGGTTTCTTCTTGCAGTCCATTGGTGATGATGATTCGTTGACCACTGATTTTTTCATCAATATAGCCGTTTAATTTTCCGACTTCATCTTGCTGCAGATCGACATATTTGCGGGCTTTTTGGATCACGATCACCGCGATTAAGACCGCAATCGGGGTAGAAGCAATCGTTGCCCATGCCAATTCAACGTTTTGACGGAACATCATGATCAAGATCCCCACCATTAAGACTACATTGGTCAGCACTTGCAACAATGCTTGGTTCAGACTGTTTTGGATGTTATCCAAGTCACTGGTAAAACGGCTCAAAATATCACCGTCTTGATGAGAATCAAAGAATTTGATCGTCAATTTTTCCAGTTTATTAAATAAACCGATCCGCATTCTGTTGGTTGATTTCCCCACCACTTGCGTGAACAAGATACTATAAACAAAATTGGCTGCACTGGCTAAGACATAAAAAATCAACAATTTCCAAATGATCGATAGAAAAGCTGATTTATCATCGACCCCTTGCATCAAACCACCAACATAATTCGCCAACTCTTGGAACGCTTCTCCGACAAAGACTGGCGCTTGCACTTGCAGATACGTTGCCAGAATCACCGTCACAAAAATGAATAGAAACGACCACTTGTATTGTTTTAAGTAATGGTAGAAAAATTTACTCGCTTTGAACAAATCTGTCATGGTTACTCCTCTCCTTTCTGTGTTGCGAAGATTTCTTGATAGATGGCATTGTTATTGGCTAAAAATTCATGGCTTCCTTCACCAACCAGACGTCCATTATCTAAAACGAAGATGCGGTCGGCTTTCACAACAGAGGCAATCTTTTGCGCGATGATGATCGTTGTCGTGTCTTTTAATTGTTTTTCAAACGCTTCGCGAACCAATTTTTCCGAACGAGCATCTAATGCACTCGTACTATCATCCAAAATCAAAATTTTCGGTTCACCGATCACTCCTCGAGAAATCGATAAGCGTTGCTTTTGCCCTCCAGAAAAATTGCTGCTGCGCTCGGAGACCGGCGCTTCAAACCCAGCGGTCAATTTTTGAATAAATTCACTGGCTTGGGCGATTTCCGTTGCGCGAGACATCTCAGATTCTGAGGCGTCTTTTTTCCCTTGCCGCAAGTTTTGGGCAATCGTTCCTGAAAAGAGGATCGCTTTTTGCAAGACAAAAGCGACCGTTTTACGCAAGCTTTGTTCATTGACTTCTTTCAAGTCAACGCCGCCAACTCGCACGACACCTTCCGTTGGGTCAAACAAACGAGGAATCAGCTGCGCCAGTGTTGATTTGCCGGCACCAGTCGCCCCTACGATCCCAATCATTTCACCAGGTTTGATGGTAAAACTGATAGCCGTTAGGGCATTTTTTTCATCCCCAGGGTAACGGAAGCTGACGTTTTCAAAAGCGACACTTCCAGACAACTCTTGTTCTGGGACATCTTGGTATTGCAGATCCGGTTCGGTATCTAGAATCTCTTTGATCCGTTTAAGCGAAACTGCAGCCCGCGATGTCATCATCATCATCATGCCGCCGATAATGATCGCCATCATAATTTGCATCAAATAATTCATGAATGAGGCAATTCCCCCAATCAAGGTTGGATCATCTTTCGCTAGATCACTGACAAAGAAGATCGCGCCAACGACGGCTAAGTTGGCTGCCAGCATAAAGGAGGGGATCATTACAGAGAACAAGGTTCCTACGATAATATTATGCTTCGTTAACGTTTCACTGACTTTGGAAAAGCCTTGTAGCTGGTTTTCTTCTTGAACAAAAGATTTCACCACACGAATCCCCATCAAATTTTCTTTGGCAATCCCATTGATTTTGTCGATCAAGTTCTGGATGATCATAAAGTGTTTGCCCATCCGTGTAAAGGAGAGTGCCGTAATCACTAAGACAGCGATAATTAGTAAGACGATGATCCACCAAAGTTGCGGCATGGTTGTCATCGCCAAAATGAAGGCACCGATAAATAAGAACGGGATGCGAAACAACGATTGCAGCGAGATCATCACTAAGTTTTGAATTTGAGTGATGTCATTGGTCAAGCGCACCACTAGGTTTCCTGCCGAGAAGGTTTCGATATTACCAAATGAGAATGTCTGGATTTTCCGAAACATCTCTTCCCGAATATCGGCACTAACGCCTTGCGCCACTTTCGCAGAAAAAATCGTGTTGATAATCCCTGCAACAAGGCCTAGCAATGCTAGCCCAATCAGCTGCATACCAATTTTTTTCATTTCATCATTGTTTTCGGTAATAATTGATTCTAGCACTTGCTGCAAGAGCTTCGGCTGCCATAATGCAGCAACGACCATTAAAATGACCGATAATAAGGCAATGCCGGTTGCCGCTTTGTACTTTTTGACATGGCGTAAGACCAGATCCATATACGTACCACTCCTTTTTGTTTAGCAGAAAAGACTGCCAAAAAATTTCGGTTGCACAACAATTTACCATGGATCCCGACGGGAAACAAGCGAACAAATAAAACAAAAAGAGCTTTCATGAAAGCTCTTTGAAAATATTGCATAAATGTTGTCGAAAATAACGAATAGTAAAGGGATTATGATGATCCTCGATACTGGTTTGATTATTTTTTGTCGCTAAATCTTTGACTTACGATTCGCTGTTTTCCAGCTCACTTTTTTGTTTTTTTGTCAGTTTTTGTTTGACTAAATCGTAGGAAACCAAAATCATTTGTTCGATGTTTTCTTCCATCAAGGCATCAGATGCCAACTTGATGGTATTCCAATGGGTCTTATTGGCATAATACCCTGGAATGATGACGTCAGGAAATTGCTCTCGCAGCGTTTCGTTGACCTCGGGCAGATTTTTCAAAGTCAAAAACGCTGTTTCTTCTGGTTGTGGACTCATGATTCCAAACTGCTTTCCTACTAAATCAAAGTAGATTGCATCCCAATCTTCGCGATAATAGACTTTGGCTCCCGGCAAGCCTTCCCCAAATGCTTGAAATCGCTGCATTTTTTGTGCAATTTTTTCTTCAATCGATGTACTCATTGTGTTTCCCCCACTTTCTGCTATCAAATTCGCCATTTTCTGTCTCAATTTTGACAGATTGAATCGCTTGCTGCTCTATTTCCTACTATTATACATGGTTGTCGTGGAAAAAGGGATTTTTTATCAGTGGCATATCGACTGATAATGATGTTACATGCAGCTGAAAGCAGCGTTACATTCATTCACCTTTCTCAGAAGACACAAAAAAGCCCTCATCAGCGAGTAAGTTGTACTCGCCAATAAGGGCAATTGATTACTAGATGTCACGGACAAGATTCATTTGAGAATCTTAGTACCAACCATTTGCTTCCCAGAATGCTTTGGCAGCAGACCAAGAACCATAACGTGATGCAACATATTCATCGGCAACCTTTTCTTGGTTAGCAGCTGAATAGTCACCATTTAAGTAAGAGTTGGTTAATTGGTAACGGCCATAGTATTGTCCGTTTGTCGCTGTGTAAGAACCACCAGATTCTTTGTTTGCGATCCATTCTTTTGCTGAAGCTTCTGAGCCGCTAGCTGAAGAGCTGTAGCTTGAGCTGCTTTGTGTGCTTGCAGCAGATTGTGTGTTGCTTGATTGTGAAGCTGCTGGTTCACTTGGTTGTTGTACACTTGCTGCAGCAGTCGTGCTTGCAGATTCTGTATAAGTTGCAGTGCCATCTGTAGGGATGATCAATGCTTCCCCAACAAAAATCAAGTTTTTATCAGCAATCTCGTTTGCTTCAACGATCGCATTGATCGTATCATCAGAGCTATAACCATAAAAGTTAGTAGCGATTGTTGATAATGTATCACCAGATTGAACAGTGTATTGTTCGTCTGCAAAGGCGTCTTTCCCACCTAAGAAAAGGCCGAAACCGGCAAGGACAGCTGTACTAAGTAAAACAGTTTTTAAAGACTTCATATAATTAAATCTCCTTCTTTGAAACTCATTTTGCGTCATTTGAGATGACTCAAGCGCATAAACAAGTCTAACATCGAAGAATATTTCATAGGTAAAGAATTCATTACAGATGATTACGAAAACGACAGTTGCCTTACGTTTCGTAAGAATTTGAGAATCCTATCATATCAAGCTTTGCTCTGCTGTAATTTTTAACATTACAGTTATTTTGTTTTCAGGTAAACCAGTTAACCTTAGAAAACCTTTCCTATATTACAAAAACCCCTCTTTTTACACAGGATTGTAACAAAAGAAGGAACGAGACAAGGTCTCATTCCTCATTTACTTTCAATTTTTTCTTCACTGGGATCAATTTATTCATGACGATCGCCGCAATAGCGCTTAAAGCAATCGGTGAATCTAATAAATATTGTAAGAATTGAGGCGCGGATTCTTTGATTTCTGCTGGCATAAACAACAAGCCGATGGCAATAATCAACGGTACCCCGATAATATACAACTCCCGCTCGGAAAACTCTTCATTCTTAATGACCCGAAAGCCGCTCAACAAAATAATGACGCAGACGACCGCGAACACGCCGCCGATGACAGCAGAAGGTACTGCGTGAATCAAGGCTGAAAGTTTTCCCATGAAGGACAATAGGATAAACCAGACGGACGCCATCACAAAGACTTTTTTACTAGCAACCCCTGTGATCGAAATGATCCCTGCATTGGTAGAATAACCAGTTACAGGTGTCGTTCCAACTAAGGCGGCAACCAAGCAGCCTAACCCTTCACCGATCACGCCTTTATTGATCTGTTCATCCGTAACAGGTTCTTCTGTCACAGAACTGACCGCGTACCAAGTTCCTGTTGTTTCTGCTAGGAGAACCATATAGATCACTAGCATCGTTAAGATCGCTGAAACATCAAAATGCAGGCCATAGTTTAGAAATACCAGTTTTGGCAGACTAAAGAAAGAAGCGTCCGCCACCGACTGAAAATCAACGCCTCCCATAAAGGAAGCAATCACGGTACCGATAACCAAAGCAATAATGACCGAACTGATTCGGAAGTATTTTCCCATTCCTGGAAAATAATCGCCTAACATGGAAAACAAGATCAAAATCGCCGCAGTAATCGCAGCTAGCAACATGTTTTGATTGGCACTTAGTGTTTCAGTGGCAGGATAGATATTGCTAGTAAATGCCGTTGGCAGCAGCGTCAAACCAACGATCATGATGATCGTCCCACTGACGATCGTAGGAATAAAATGACGAACGATATACTTATAGATGCCAGTAAAGCCTAGTAAAATGACTGCTGCGGCACCAACAATGCTGGCACCTAACACCGTGTCCATGCCGTTGGCACCAAAATAAATACCGATGATCGCTCCAACGGGCACAAAGGATGGTCCTTGACATACGGGTAATTTCAAGAAAAAGAGGACTTGGATCAAAGAAGCGATCCCTGCTCCTAAAAAGGTCGATTGGATCAAACCTGATGCGTCTGAAGAGGACATCGCCACCGCGGTTGCGATAATAAATGGCGGCACATACACGTCCATTGCCAACACATGCTGTAATCCTAAAAGTACTGCTTGACCAAAGGGAATGTCTTCGTTCATTCCGATCGTTAAATGTTTGTTTTTCGTTGATTCCACTGTCTCATTCTCCTCATTTTTCGTGTACTTTTTTTCCTTGGACCCAGACTTGGCGAATATTTTGCATCGTTGCTAAGTACAGGATTTTTTGTAATCTTGCTTCGGGTGAAGTAAACACACCGAAGTCAGGCAAAGGATTTTCTTTTTGTCGCGTATCGATCACTTGCACATCAAACGCATACCCTTCTTTGATGACACCTACTGGTAATCTCAGTGCCTCACCGCCGCCTTTTGTCGCCAATGAGAACGCATCGATCACGGATATACGAGAATCAGCTACTCCTCGTGTGTTTTGAGGAAGCGTGACATCCACGCCATCTTCTAACATTCTCGAAGACATCACAGCTTGTTTGATGTTGTCATACAAACTCGGTGAAAAACCGCCGGAGATATCCGTTCCTAAACCAATCGTGACCCCTTGTTCTTTCAAGCGCTTGATTGGGATCACGCCATTGGCAAAGTAGGCATTTGAAATGGGACAGTGCGCAACTGCGGCGCCGGTTTCGACAAAACGGGCGCCGTCAGCTGGGCTGATGAAATTGCCATGAGCCATCACTGCTTTTTCACGCAACAAGCCAAAATCTTGCAGCACTTCGGTATCCGTTTTGCCAAATCGTTCTTGGACAAAGTCATGTTCCCATTGCCCTTCACTGCAGTGGGTCTGAACATGGACATCATATTTTTGAGCCAATGCGCCTAACCCTGCCAAGCCTTCATCGTTACAGCTGGGGACAAATCGCGGAGTGACCACAGGATAAACGCCTTGAGGTGCGGTCTTTGCGATTGCTTGTACTTCTTGAATAAAACGTTCTGTATCCGCTAATGCCTCTTCTGTTGACGCATCCCGATAAAAAGCAGGATTGGCTTGAGGATCGTCCATAACGACTTTTCCGACTAATCCCCGTTGACCAAGAGCGGCACAAGTCTTCGCCAATTGAAGACTCGCTTCTAGATGGATCGTTGCAAAATAAAGAACCGTTGTCGTTCCTCTTGCCAACAACTGTGCCACCAAATCCTGATAGACAGCTTTGGCAAATGCTGGATCGGCATATTTTGCCTCCAGCGGAAACGTGCATTCATCTAACCAGACATTTAACGGTTCATCTAACGCGATCCCTGCTTGCGGCCATTGCGGTGCATGGACATGCAGATCGACAAACCCTGGTAAAAAGCACTGGCCTTCAGATAAAGCCTGAAGATTCTCTGATGCTTTTGCCAGCTCTGCCTCATACCCTTGATCTGTTTTGGCAGTGACTTTCGTGATGATCCCTGCGTCATCGACTTGAATCAAAGCTTCTTCTATATACTCCAATTTTCCATCACTTGGCGTATGGAAAACATCTCCTTTAAAATAGCGAATGGTTGCCATTTGTTTGATTTCCCCCGTTCTCTAAGACATTGTCAGGAAAAAGCCGTTCGTTTAATGTTCCTTTTTCACTAACACGATGTTCTTATTTTAACGCTATTCGAAAATAGTGCAATAAAATTCACTATCATAAAGGAAGATAAAACGCTGAACGTTCGGTTTTTATGCGATTTCAAAAAAAGACACCGTCTAGAAATAAGACAGTGTCAGTTAACGACGCTTATACTTTTGTTTTCTTTAGTTGCCGATAAAATACCACCAGTCCACCTACTAGCAAACAGAGTACTCCTGCAATCGAGCCCCATTTTGCTGGCTCTAAAAAGCTTTGGATCCTTGAGGTCTGATTCGTTGCCGTCGTTCCTGATAGCTGAAACAAGAAAGCCAGCGGCTGATGTTCAAAACGAAGAATGACAAACAGGAGTGTCATCAAAAGAAATTGATGTACCAGACTCCCTTTGCTTTGTGTGGCATACTTGGCTAAACTCTGCTGCTCGATTGCTTCGGGTTTTGCCGCCAAATACTGTTTCGTAAGCCATTGATTCAATCCCGCATTAAAGAAGCTAATGACGAATAAACTTATTGGAATCAGTGTGTCGCTGCTGAACAGAAGAACACCTGCCATCAGCCCAAGTAAATATGTTGGTACCAGCTGTTTTTCTAAACGATGAGCGAGTTTTCCTCCGAGAAACATCGCGCCAAAAAGGCCCAGTGCATATGGTAAGTAAACGTGCGTGCTTAACGCTTGTGCTCCAAGTCGACCGGTAACATACACCGAGCCGAAAAGAAAAAGAAAGTTTCCGATCACCCCACGAATGAAGGTGAGCACATTTAGATGAAGTGGCTGTTTCCACAAGCGGCTGCGTTTCGTTAAAGTGATCAGCAGCAAAGCAAAGAGAAACAAGAAGCCAGTAATCGCCCATTCAAACAGGGCATTCGACTTGATCAGCCTTGCTGATCGCAAGCCAAACAGTAAGAGAAAGAAAAAGAAATACAACAAAAACTGCTTGTTGAATAACTGGTTGCGCTGCATCAACGGTCTTTTTGGGAGGTTGTTGAAGGTTTGACTACTCTTACCTGCCAGCACAAAGAGTGCAAAATAACTGCCAAATAGGCCAACGCCTTGAAGGTCATCAGGCAACCGTAAGGCAAACAGTAAAACGAAAAGAAAGAACAGCGCCTCCTTCCAATCATTTTTCAGCGGCTGTTCAGTGAGCTTGGCTTTTTGGCGTACCATCAGATCAGCTGGGGGCAGCCAAGAAGCACTGATCCCCAACAAACCAGCAGCTGGCAAGAGTGCCACGCTCCACCAAGTGCTCAAGATACCCACCAATGCGCCGGCGCCGCCGATCAAGACACTTGCTGCTAACAGCGATGGTGCAAAAAGCGCCGTAAGCGTCTGTAAGAAAAAGACCCCTGTCATGCGAAAGGTATAAAAGAGCGCAAAGGCTAATGCTGCACTTAGCGACTGCTCTTTGCTCAAAGATAAAAAATAAAGATACGGGATGATCGTGATCGTATTGCTGATGATCAAAAGTGCGGTATGGGATTTGAAAGCTTTCATCGTCCGACTCCTTGGTTTGATTTAAGGTTCCATCTTTCTTCTATCCTACACCTTCAAGCAATCCTGTCAACGTGCGTACCAAATTTAAGCAAAAAGAAACCAAGTGTTTTGTCAAAGGACTGACACTTCGTTTCTTTTTCTTATTGCGATTTTCGGTTAGGAGCCAGTAGACTGAATCGTTTGCTTAATTGCCTGAATTTCTTCATACAACCCTTGAAACTCTTTTGCAAGCTCACTCATGATGTCTGCGCTCATCAAAAGATCTTCCGCATGACTTAATAGTAAGGACATCCAGACTTTTTCCCCTTGGGCTTCTTGTTGAACTAACTTCCGATGTGCCAAATGGGCTTCATGATAATGTTCTTTTCCTTTTTCGATTGCTTGCAGTGCAGCCAGATTCTGGGCTTCTCTTCCTTTTTGAATACTTTCAAAAAAGCAACTTCTTGCCATACCCGCTTGCGAAATAATCTGAAAACAAATTTGTTCTTTTTCTTCCATTCTACTCTCCTATTAGTTCAAGTGCTTGTTCCAATGCTTTTTTTCCATCCATCATGCCATAGGTGCGCATGTCGATACTGGCTGCTGGACAAGCAACTAAACCTTGAACTTCATTTAATCGGTATGAAACTTGCGGTCCTAACAGTACGCAATCAGCATCTTTTGCTGCAGTCGTTACTGATTCAATGGAGAACGCATCGATCGCCACCGTTTCTCCTTTTTCTTGCGCTGCTTTTTTCATATTATTTACTAAGACACCAGTAGACATGCCGCCAGCGCAAACTAATACTATTTTTTTCATCATTGTTCCTCCATTTTCTCGTTATTTGTTACTCAACGACTGTCGCTTGGGTTTGCAGATTCTTTTCTTCAGCTAGTGCTGCTTTGTCTTGCAGACGCATAAAAGGGATATAGATGAGGACACATAAGACAAATTGAATCAATTGTGCAATGATTCCTTGCCAGCCATTCACTAAGAAGCCACCGAAAATAATCGGAAATCCAGTTGGGATATTGACTCCATTGTGATAAGGCAAAAAGCCCACAATTGTTAAGAGATATGCTGACAACACGGAAACAGCCGGTGTTAACATCAAGGGAAGCAGCATTCTGATATTCATCACCTGAGGAATCCCAAATTTGATTGGCTCAGAAATACCAAACATGGAAGGGATCAAACCAATTTTACCAACAGCTTTTAGTTGCTCTGATTTGCAGCCAAAAATAGCCAGTAAAGCGACTGCAAATGAACGAGCCCCGCGATTGTTCAAAATAAAACCAATCGTAAACAAATGTGGTAATGCTTGACCGGCACTGTACGCCGCCAGATTATCAAGTCCTGGTTGGTAAAAGACCAGCATCAAGATCGGATAAACAGCCAACACTCCGTGAATGCCAAAGAACCAAAGAAATTCGATAAAAGCCACAATGATCATGCAGGCAAGAATATTCGCTCCTAGCAAGGTCAGTGGAGCTTGTACCCAAGTATAGATCATATCTGTCAGCGTGCCATAAGGGGTTGCCGCCATGCCCACGTAGATGATGCCCATAATGGCTGAAACAATAATTGCTGGCACGATCGCTGCAAAGGATTTGTTGACGATCGGCGGTACCGAATCCGGCATTTTGATCATCAGATTCTTCTGTACACATAAAATGTAAATTCTGGCACCCAACAATCCACCAAACATGGCGACAAACATCCCACCGGAGCCAAGGGTCGACAACTCCATCGTACGAGTTTCTTCTAAAGTCGAAATCGGACTCAAGATCAAAAATGAGACCAAACTCATGATACCGGCATTTAGTTGATCCGCATTTAAATGTTCGGCTAATTTATAGCCAACTAGAAAGGCGACATAAACGGAAACGACATCGATCGTCATCGCGTTGACTTGTGTTAATAATGCTTTCAAACCAATTTGTTCCATTATCTGTTGCGTTGCCCCAATGTCGATCGCATTGATCAAGGAAGCAATGGAACTGATCATCATGACGGGCATTAAGCCCATCATTGCATTGGCAATGGCTTTCATATAAATATTGTTTTGTACTTGAACGGCTGCAGCTAGTATTTTATCTTTCAGTGTATTCATAAGGTCCTCCTTCACTTAATCCCGCAAGTATTTATCTTTAAGCAGCTGGATTTTCTGCTGTGAAAAACCCAGTTCTTCTTTTACATACGTTTCAATCCCCCCATGAGCCTCAATCAAATCCAAAGCGGTTTGTAAAAAACACCGATCAGCTTCTTTGAAGTATCGCATTGCTGCCACAAAATCGGGGTTGTTCGTTTCTTCTTGTATCTGCTTGAGACTCTTGGTATTTTTCTCTCTTTTGTACTCGTTGGTCAGCAGATAATCTTCCATGACCTCTTCATAACTGACACCCAACAGTAACTGAATCAGGGCAACCCCATAACCGGTGCGGTCTTTGCCACCACGGCAGTGCTGAACCACTGCACCTTCAGCTTCCAAATGAATGTCCAATACTTCTTTAAAAACGGTCTTGCATTGACTGTTTTCAACAAATTCATGATTTTGCCGAATCATCAATTCTTTTGCAACTTCGGCGGTGATTTCTTCTGCAGAAAGCGCCATTGGCTCCCCTTCTTCTGAAGAAGCTAAAGCAGCAATATCAGCAATCGGTGTCAAATAAAGCACCTGAGCATTCCCAATGGGTTTGTCTTCATTGTCTACTCTTTCTTGGGCATTACGGTAGTCAATAATTTTCTCGATTCCCAGAGCTGCTAATTTTTTCTGATCGGCTTCTGTCAATTTGCTCAATTCGTCTGAGCGGTATAGTTTTCCAGTCACCACATATTTTCCCTCTTTGGTCCGACAGCCGCCAAAATCGCGAAAATTATATGCACCTTCTAAGGTTACTTTTTCATTTGTCATATACTACTCCTTTAAATAATTAATGAACGACATAAAGTCCGTTGTTGCAGCTAGTTTGTTAACTTTATCCAACGAAGAACATTGTTTGATCAAATGATCATTCAGCGGTTTCACTTTTAAGTGATCTTGTTCAGCAATCACTAATAAGAAAACGAGACGAACCGACTGTTTGTACCAGAACACTGGCTTTTTCAAGTTTGCAACAGCAATCACCGTTTCTGAACCAATCAGTGCATTGGGATGAGGGAAAGCGACCGACGGTAAGAAATCGGTTCCAAAAAAGGCTTCTCGTTCAAAAACTAATGTTTCAAAATTCTCAGGCATTGAATACTGTTCTTTGATTTGTTGGCATAAAAAATGCAATACCGCTTCTTTTGTTTCAAATTCTTGTTCACAGATGAATAATGATTCCTTAAAGTAGTTCAAAAGCACTTCTTCTGTGAAGACAGCGGCCAATGCGGTTTCGATCTTTTTGATCATATCCGGTTGCATAAAATAATCAACATTCATAACAGGAATCGTTCCTTCGTAAGGAAGCGGAATCGAAGAAAAGATGAAATCGAACTCCTGCTCTTCGATCATTTGCAAAAATTCATATTGATTGCATACCGTGACTTTCTTGATATAATTGCGAAAATAAAACTCAAATTTCTCTTTAAGGAAGGTATTGGCCGCTCGGCCTAGGTCATTGACCACTAAAATATACTTGCGCTGTGTTTGCGAATTTTTCTTATTTAAAGCCACATCAAAGTGCATCGCCAAATAGCTGAGTTCATGATCACTGATGGTCTTTTCAAATTGCTTTGCAATGACTTGACCGGCAATGATGGCTAAATCATAAGCGACATTACAGTGTACCTTCACCTCATTCAACAAAGGATTTTTCAGCTCGATCCCCAATTCGATCCGATCGATCAGCGGAGCAAAGTGCAACATCAACATCGTTTGCAGATCCAAGTCTTTGCTGAAATCGATTTGGCGGCTTTCCTTGATCGCTTTTAAAATTTTGCTGACCAATTCTGCTGCTTCATCTGAAACAGTCATCTTTTCATTTCTAGGGACTACTCGTTTACCAACGATTTGCCCTAAAACATAATTTCGCTCGTATTCGGTAAAGTGTACAGCACATTCTTTTTCAATTCTGGCTATGATTCGCTCTCCTAGTAACGTCTGTTCATCATTGGTCCTGCCGCTGATTGGCAGATTTCGATCCAAGTAGCGGCCGCTTTGCATGCGTAAGACAGCGATCGCTAAATGATTCACCAGATTGTTCAAAATAGCCTCCGACATGGGGTAGGCTTTTTGCGAAAACTCCGACGAAACGATCGCTTTTATCTGCTGATGAAGAAGCGACGGTGTATCTTCGCTGATTGTGCCCTCTTCTAACTGCTTGATATGGGTTCTTTGCAAATAATTACTAGCCATAAACCGTCTCAAGTCAAATTCGCTGCCGCTAAGTTTCATTCCGTAATACGGCTTCGTTTGAATGGAGAGCTGGTAATGGCTTAGTATACGTCGCAGCTTTTTCAATTCTTGAGATAGCTTACTCTGAGAAATGAATAAGCGTTCGCAAAGCATTTCGGACTTAATATACGTTTCTTCTTGAATAAAGAATTCAATAATTCTAGAAACAAAGTCGTCATTGTGTGACGCTTGTTCTTTCCTTCGCTGAAAAGCTTCTTCGTTCGTTATTTGTAAATACAACCCACTCCCTTTTTTCGCTTGGATCATACAACCGTATCGTTCTTGATGCTGGTTGATTTCTTCTGCATAACGGCGAACGGTTTTCCTGCTAACACCCAACTCGGCAGCAGCCGCTTTACTCGTCATAAAACCGTCATGCTTCGAAAGTGTTCTTAACAACAATAGGCTTAATTTTTCCATCTCTCTCTCCCTCGCTTACTAGTTTAGAGTCAAACTCAAGCAACCTCCATAGGTATATCTTCCCTTTCATTAAGGGAAATTTCTACAAGAAGATTTATGGAACGAGTCAAAAAAAACCGCCGCAGGCGAAAATCCTTGCGGCGGTTCTGGTTCTATCCGATTGATCAGTCTTCTTGTGGATAGGCATCGATAGTCGTGGTGTGTTGCTGAATCCAAAGTCCATGCCCCTCTTTGACAATACGCAACTTGCTGTCAGGCAGCAACCGGCATTCGATTTCTCCCCCTTGAAGCTTCACTCTGATTGCTTCTTGCTGATAAGTGATCGTAAATGTCAGTGATTCGATTTTCTGTGGCAAATGATTCGCCAAGTGAAGTCCGCGATCATAGGTCAGACCAGCAAAACCATAAATCAAACTCAACCAGCTGCCGCCCATATTGGCAGCATGAACACCGTCTACAACATTCTTTTGCAAATCATTGAGATCCATCAGTGCGGTATCCATGAAGTAGCGATACGCTTTTTCAGTGTCGCCGATTCGGCTAGCCATCACACTAAAGATGGAACGAGACAACGAGGAGTCATGGGTCGTCACCTGCTCGTAATAGTCATAGTCTCTTGTTAATTGATCTGCTGAAAATTCATGGGTAAACAGCATCTCTGCTAAAACAGTATCTGCTTGCTTGCATACTTGATACTTATAAATGATCATTGGATGATAGTGAAGCAGAAGCGGATAATTCTCAGCAGGTGTTTCCTCAAATGGCCACAGCGCTTGATCTAAGAAGGAATCATCTTGTTTCGTTAGCTGCCGCTCTTCATCGTAACCGAAGTACATCAAGTCAGCTGCTTTTTCCCAATCGGCAATCAATTCTTGATAGACATGGTATCGTTTGGCCAATTCGACCGCATAGCGTAAGTTATTTTGTACCATTTTGTTTGTATAAAAATTGTTGTTTACCAAAGCGCTGTATTCGTCTGGTCCTGTCACTCCATGAATACAAAACCGCTCTTGTCCTTCTTTTACAACAAACGTGCCATAATGAAACCAGAATTTCGCTGTTTCAAAAACGACTTCTTTACCAATTTCTTCAATAAAGGGTTGATCACCCGTGATACGTTCATATAATTGAAAACCATAAACGATATCGGCATTGATATGCAGTTGTGCTGTACCTGCTGGATAATAGGCACTCGTTTCATTACCGTCAATCGTACGCCAAGCAAACAATGCCCCAGCTTGATTCAATTCTTTTGCTCGTTTTTTGGCTTGCGGCAAAATACTTGCACGATAGGAAAGTAAGCTTTTGGCTATCTCGGGGTTCGTATAAATGAAGAAAGGCAGTAGATACATTTCTGTATCCCAAAAATAATGTCCTTCATATCCTTCACCCGTCAGCCCTTTTGCGGCGAAATTCGTTTTCCCATCACGCCCTGCACCTTGGTTCAAATGAAACAAATTGAAACGGATCCCTTTTTGCAAATAGTCATCCCCCACGATTTGTATATCGCTGGCTTGCCAGAAAGATCGATAGTAATCCGCTTGTTCTTTTGATAAGACAGAAAACTCGGCGACTTTCTGCTCAAATGGTGTCTCACCAGACCTTTGCAGCAATTTGACCTGAAAAATCGAAGTTGACGGTTCTCCAACTGTCAAATACTGCTTTTCTTGATGCAGCCGAATAGCGATTTGCTTTTGACTATTTGGTGCTGTCCATACTTGGTATGCGCCCATTTGTTCTTTTTCCAATTGATGATTCTTACTGGCAACTCGAGGATCATCTGTTTTATTGACAGAGAATTGCTGATTTAATGTGTGGGATAGTTCGATCGGTTCTGAAAAATCGGCTGTTATCACTTCATAGCGGCAAACATAGAGTTCACTACGCGTCATTGACGCAAACGAAGTTAACCCCAACTCAAAAGACTTTCCGGTCGGAGTAGTGATCCGATAACTTTCCGTCAGAATCCCGTCAGCTAATGCAAGACTCATTTGCGTTCGTTCGACTTGCCATTCCTCAACCGAAGAATCCTCCTCGCCGATTTTCAAAATAACTCCACGCAAGTTTGGCAATTTGCAAATCGTTTGATGTTCTTTTGCATACCCATAAGCCCATTCGCCATACTGAATCGGCTCGCTGTCAAAAAAGCCGTTGACAAACGCCCCAGGATTTCCTGGATACAGTTGATTGACCTTCAAAGGATGCCCTGCACGGACGCCGATTTGCCCATTTCCTAAAGCGAACAATGTTTCTAGATACTCCATTTTCTGATGGGACAGCTCATCAGCTGTCAATAGAAAGTCGTTTTTCTTCATCCTTTATCCTCCAAGTCTTTTGGTTTATTCCTCGTTATCTTCACTTAGTTTCTATCCTACACTTCTAGCCAATGATTGCAAGGCTCAGCTCTTAGTCCTTTTGCCACAAGCATCTCTTTAGAGCCGAGCAGCGAATGTATGATACCATGAAGCAAACACGAAAGAAGGCGATTTCTTGGATTTATGGCTTACAAATGTACAACTTGAGACGAGTTATTTAAAAGAAGGCGACTGGTCTTATGGAACCAAAACAGAAAATACAGCAATCGGGATCAATGATGGAAAAATAGCGGAGATCGTGCCGATGTCCGAATGGCAGGCAGCAAGCGGAGCGACGATCATTGATGGGGAAAATCAGTTATTGTTGCCAGGATTGATCGAAAAACATTGTCATTTGGACAAAAGTAAATTAGGTACTCCTTGGCGTCCAGTAACGCCAGCAGCTAGCTTGGTGGAACGATTTGAAACTGAGATTCCCCAATTAGATGCCTTACCGTTATCGATCAAAGAACGCGGACAAGCGCTGATTGATTTAGAACTACCTCACGGTGCGGTGATGTTCCGCTCACATATCGATATTGAACCAATGACTCAGCTGCGTTATTTTGATGCGATCACTGAATTAGTCGCCGAACAACCTTTTGGCTCGGAGTTGGTCTTATTCCCACAACATGGCTTATTGCGCTCAAATGCAGCTTCTTTGATTGAAGAAGCCTTAGCAACGGGCAAAGCTTCTTATATTGGCGGTGTTGATCCTTATACACTCGATCAAGATTATAAAACTTCCTTACGGACAACTTTTGAACTTGCTCAAAAAGGGCATGTCGGTATTGACCTCCATCTTCATGATCGGCAAGAAGCTGGCAGAGCGACCGTTAAAGAAATGATTCGTTTGACAAAGGAATTCAATATGCAAGGAAAAGTGGCGATCAGTCACGCCTTTGGTCTAAATGACTTTGAGGGAGAAGAACGCAAAGAAATCTTTCAAGCCTTAGCAGACTTAGAGATCCACATCATTTCAAGTATTCCCATCAGCCTAGGAACGATCCCGCCGCTGAAGGAATTGCAAAGTTATGGCGTGGCTGTTCATATCGGTTGCGACAATGTCTATGATTCTTGGTCTTCTCTTGGCGACGGTTCTTTACAAGAAAAGCTGGCGCGCTATTTAGAGATTTTTGCTGTCAAAAGTCAGGAAGACTTGACGCAAGCCCTAGGTCTGGTTACTGATGGCAAAGTGCCATTAGATAAAAACGGTGCGCAGCAATGGCCTAAGGTTGGTGATTCGGCTGATTTCTTGCTGACACCAGCTGCTTGTACGGCAGAATTTGTCGCCCGCAAAGGCTTCGTCAGCAAAAGTTTTTATCAAGGAACGGTTGTCTTTTCAGCTGAATAAACTATCTGATAACAACGAAAAGAAAAGCCATTGTCTGAACTCAGCAGACAATGGCTTGTTTCTTTCGATCATTAAACGTTTCTCAAAAATTCCATTTTACCCAATCAGCAAATAATTCTGGCCAACGGACAACCGACGCTTCGATCCCGTGTTGATCGCTGTTGGCGGTTTCTGGCGTTCCTAAACTTAACCCGTGACCGCCCCGAGGGAAAATGTGTAGCTCATAAGGTATATTAAATTTGCGCAGCTGTTCGGCAAAAAGGAGGCTGTTTTCCGCCAAGACTAATCCATCTTCTAACGTATGCCAAAGAAACGTTGGTGGTGTCTGTTCATTGACTAAAGTCTCTAAAGACAAGGCGGCTTTTTCTGTTTCGTAGCGATCTGCTAATAATGAACGGAAGGAATCTTGATGCCCAAGTTCTCCACTAGATAATACCGGGTAGCTCAACAGTAACCCGTTAGGCCGCCATTCTTCATTGGCTCCTTGTAAAGCCTCTGCTAGAAAAGGTTGCTGCCAAGACACACCCAAGTTAGCAGCTAAATGGCCACCAGCTGAAAAACCAGCAACGATGATTTTTTCAGGATCGACGTGCCAGGTGTCATGATTGGTGCGGACAAGACGAACGGCAGCAGCCAATTCCTTTAAGGCTAACGGATAGACAGCCGGTTTGATACTATAATGCAACACAAAGGCTTGGAAACCAAAGCTCATCATTTTGATGGCGATAGGTTCCGCTTCTCGATCCGACAACATTTCATAGCCGCCGCCAGGACAGATGATGACCGCTGGTCGGACACGATCTGGTTCCATTTCAGGAGAATTTTCGATGACATAGGTAGTTAAACTTGCTTGGCTTTCTGGTAAAAGTGCAGATCTTTTTTCATGTATCACGGGTTGCGCCTCATTTCATTGTAATTTTATAGACAATTGGTTGGTCGGTTTCAATTGGTTCAAAAGTTAGTTGCAAGCCTTCATCGGTCACTTGCCAATCAACAGGCTGTTCTTCGTATCCTAGAATCGTGACGGTTTTGATGATGCCGTGAAATTCTGGCAAATTTTGGTCTTTGGATTGTGCCAGTGCTTGGATCCTTGCGTGTCCATTCTCAGGACTTGCCATGCCAATCGCATACAACGAATCCCCCTGAACCGTAAAGCGGAAATCCTGGCTCGTGTATGTCGTCGCCTGTGCTTCTTGAAATTGGCCCGAAACTACGGTCGTGGGCCCTTCCCCTGCTTTGCGCCATGGTTTCGCTTCATAAATGGCTTCACCATTTACATCCAGCCACGCACCGATTTCTTTTAAGATCGCTTGATCTTTTTCTGGGATCGAACCATCCCCTTTCGGCCCGATATTCAAAAGGAGATTGCCGTTTTTACTGACGACTTCGATCAAATCCTGTAAAATCTCACGTGTTGTTTTATAATCCAATGTCGTGGTATAGCACCATGAATTACGAGCGATTGCTGTGTCTGTTTGCCAGTAAAAAGGTTGTGGTTCGGCAAATTTCCCCCGTTCAATCTCCACGATACCGCTACCAAACATCATGGCATCGTGCTTGTAGCAAATACCAACTTGTTTGCCCCATTCAGCCCCACGATTGTAATAGTAAGCAGCGAAAAGTTGCAAATGCTCCTTGAAGGCTTCATGTTGGATCCACCAATCAAAATACAGCAGCTCTGGTTGATAGTTGTCGACGAGTTCACAGGTTCTAAGCAGCCAATCATCTAAAAATTCTTTTGACGGGTATGGCTCGCTAAAGAGACTTTCATGGTCTGGCTCTGGCATCGCTGGCCAGTAAAAGTCGCCTTTTGCCAACGGCTCCTTGATATCACTGTCAAAATCCTTACCGTGTCCCATAAAAAACCAATGTTCGGCACGATGAGATGAGGTACAAAAATGCAGGCCTTGCTCCTCTGCTGCTTCTTTTAGTTCCCCAAGAATATCTTTTTTCGGCCCCATAACTGACGCATTCCATTCAGACAGTTCGCTTTTATACATCTGAAACCCGTCGTGATGTTCTGCAACGGGAAAAAGATAGTTGGCACCGGCTTGTTTAATCAAGCGAATCCATTCATTTGCATCAAATTTATCTGCGGTAAACATCGGAATAAAGTCTTTGTAGCCAAAGTTTTTTTGTGGACCATAGGTTTCAATATGGTGATCGTATTCTGGATGGCCTTTGATGTACATATTTCTTGAATACCATTCATTGTGAAAGGCTGGAACACTGTACAGTCCCCAATGAATGAAGACCCCAAATTTTGCTTTGCGGAACCATTCCGGTAGAACAAAAGCGCCCAATGACTGCCAATTTGGAAAAAAGGGGCCTTGATGTGCGACTTGCTGGATCGTTTCTACTGTGATCATTGTTTTTCCTCCAAAATACCGACTGTTTCCAGCCATGTTTTTGCAATCAACACATGTCCTGCAGTCGAGGGGTGCACGCGATCACTGCTTAAGACATAGGATGATTGATAAAGCAAAAAATCATCAAACTTTTCCTGCGTATCCCCTAAAAGGATACCATACTCTTGCGCTACTTTGGCAAGCACTTGTTGGTAATTGGCAAGCATTTTTCTTAATGGATCTTCTTTGTTGGCTTCAACCATAAACGGGCTCAAAAGAATCATCCCTTTGACATTTGGCAAGGTCTGCTCGATCAAATCACGCAGCTCTGATTCAAATCTCTCGATCCCCACTAGTTCCGTTTGAGCAAAGGTTCCATCAAAATGCCGCCACACATCATTCACACCGATCATGATCGTTACCCAATCTGGATGAAATGCCAACACATCATCCTTCCAGCGCTTCTTCAAATCGACAACCGTATCCCCACTGACACCCCGGTTGACGATCATTAATTCCATTTGCGGGAGTAATGCTGTGGTATAGGCGTTGATCAGATGAACATAGCCGTCCCCCCATGAAGACCAACCTGCGGGTATCGCTTGATAATTTCGATTGCTATCTGTGATCGAATCCCCCATAAAAAGCAAACGATCTTTTTTATCCACTATCATTGTTTTCCTCCTTAAAGAAAGAAGACTGATCCGCTGGTGCTGGATCAATCTTCTTAAGTGATTGCTTATCCAAAGGCTGTATACTCACTTTTGCCAAGGAACCGTTGGCAAATCACTCGAGCGATTCTTTGTTTGTTTTTGATTAGTCCCCAAATTCTTTCGCTACTTCTATCCGTTTTTCGTTTTGATCTTTTGCATTGTTCATGTCAAATTCCAAAACGGTTTGATAGCCAAGACCATCTGCTGTTTCTTGCATTTCTTTTAGCAATTGATCAAATTCTGCTTCATCTTTGGCAAAAACCATTCGCCAAGAGTACTCGATGATCGTCGCTTTGGCTTGGTTACGCAACGTAGAGATCTCTGAACTATCTTCTGGCGCTACATAGCTGGCACCAGGGGCAACTAACAATTGGTCGTTCTCCTCTAAATAGCCAATGGTGGATTCTGCACCACCCATATTTTTTGACCAATCTTCTTTTACAGGATCGGTTGTTTCATTTTGGTAGCTTTCCCACATCGTATAAGCATAAGGGAAGCCTGTATCAGGATTGACATCGATCGGTAATACCGTATTGACGTTGAGTGCAGATACGCCATCTTTGTAACTTCCGCCACCGTATTCTTCTGGCACATCCCCATCACCATCTAGCAATGCTTGTTTTCCGAACTCAGTTAAGACAGGCTCGCCGTCTTTCATTTCCCAAGTCAACCCTTCTGGACCACTACTGCCGCTTGTTTGAGAAGAATTTGCTAACACACCTTCTGATGAGTAGAGCCAGTCAATGAAGGCTGCGATTCGTTCTGGGTCTTCGGCATTAGAACCGATCCCGATAAATTGTTTGCCCCCGTATACTTCCGCACCATAAGAGAAGATTTTTTGGTCTTGGATCGGTGCCAACATAAAGCCTTTTCCTTCAGTCAAGTTCGTGGTCGTATTAAAGGCCGCTTGACCTAACCAAGGCCACCATGAGAATAACACTTGTCCTTCTTGAAATTTTGCAAAAAGTGTATCGTAATTTTGCGTCGTTGATTCTGGGTCAACTAAGCCCATTTGATTGGCTTCGAAGTAAAACTTAAGTGCACGAATATATTCAGAGTCACTATCGAGAATGCTTTGATAATCAGATCCATCGGCTTTTGCCAAGACAAATCCTGATTCATCGTACCCATAGTAGGTGACAAGCTGTTTGCCTGCATTCATCATGTTGCCGTCCCAATCGCTGAATAGAGAAAACCCATAAACTTTTTTGCCAGAATCTGTTGTTGGATTGTCTTCTTGCATTTTTTGAATCACAGGAAGCAGGTCTTCCAATGTACCGATTTCTGGATATCCTTGCTCCCCATAAAGATCCCAACGCACGTAAGCACCAAATGTAGGGTCTAATCCTTCTGAAGGATCGGTGGCTTTTAAGGTAGAAACAGAAGTTGGAAAGCCATACAGCCCATCGGCATCTTTGTTTAGATTTTGAACAGCCGCATCGAAGCGCTGAACGTTTTCCATAGTTTCATAATACTCGCTCGCATCGGTCAACAAACCTGCTTCAACCAATTCGTTGTATTGTTGGCCATTATCAACAATGATCAAATCACCCAAATCGCCTGCTGCTGTTCTCGTTTGATAAAGGGTATCACCGTTTCCAGCAACGTTTGGTGCGATGATGTTCAATTCCATATTGAATTTATCCCGCACGATTTTGGCAAACCAACCTTCTTGCATCCCCATATAGTTGGCTAGCCCATTATAGACATCGATCGTGATCGTTTCATCGTAGCCACTTTCGCTGGAAGCAGCGTCTGTCTCAGATTCAGCCGCTCCTCCACAGCCGGCTAAACTACCTAGCAATGTCATGCCTAACAAACCTGTTGTTACATATTTGGACATTTTTTTCATTTTCTTCCCTCTTTCTTTTTATTAGCCTTTCACCGCACCCAACATAATTCCTTTAACAAAATACTTCTGGAATAGCGGATAAATGAACATGATTGGTAAAACAACAATGACTGAAACGGTCATGCGGATCGACGTCGGCGTCTGCGTTGTTGCTGCTGAAGCGATGCTAGAAAGTGATCCCGAGGTATTTTTGACCATTTGTGCCAACGAATTGGCTTGATTGATATACGTGTAAAGAAGGTATTGCAAGGAGTAGAGACTTTGATCCGTAATGTAAATCAATGTATCCTGGAAGGAATTCCATTGACCCACTGCCGAGAAAATCGCTACTGTTGCTAAAATCGGCGTACAGTTGGGTAAAATTACCCGAAAGAATACTTGAATGATGCCAGCTCCATCCATTTCAGCTGCTTCTTGCAATGATTTGGGGATCGACTCAATATAGGTTTTCACCAAGATGATATTAAAGGGCTGAACGACAGCAGGCAAAATATAGACCCAAAAGTTATTCGTTAAACCTAATGTCTTCATCGTGATGAATAATGGAATCAACCCTGCATTGAAATACATTGTAATCACGACAAAGCGATACCAAAATTTTCGTTTCCACATTTTTTCTTGGGTAAACATGAAGCCTAAGAAGGCTGAAGCTAAGACAGTCGCGGCGGTACCAATCACCGTTCTAGCCACCGAAACCGTTGCGGCTAGAGGCAATCCTTTTAGCTGTAACACTTGACTATAGTTTTCAAAATGGATCTCTTGTGGAAAAAAGCGAATTTGGCCTAACGCACTCAACTCATTATTACTGATTGAATTAATGATCAAGTAATAAAAGGGATACGCGCAAATTAACGTAATCAGAAAGAAAAAGGTATAGTTGAGGATACTAAACGTCAGGTTTTCACGTTTGCGTACTTTTTTCGCCTTTTTCTTTTCACTAATCGATAGTTCCATTGATATCCTCCTCTTCTAAATAATGGATGTCCCCCGAATTTTTTTCGAAGCAATATTGACGATGGCTAACAAGGCAACAGAAATGACACTTTTTAGCATACTGATCGCGGTCGCTAGCGATAGACTATTTCCGCCCATCCCTAAATTGTAGACATACAAATCGAGGACTTGGATCGTATTTCGATTGAATGCATTTTGGAAGACAAAGTACTGATCCATTCCGTTATTCAGCAAGTTGGCGATAGACAGCATCAACATCACAAGGAACGTCGGCATCAAAGCAGGTAGTGTGATATGACGCATCAGGTGGAAACGATTCGCCCCATCGATTCGTGCCGATTCATACAATTCGGGGTCAATTCCTGAAATGCCTGCAAGATACATGATTGCACCCCAGCCCAAGCCTTTCCAAATATTCCAAAGACACATCATCAGCCACGTATGATTGCCGCTATCCAAAAATTTGACTGGATCGGTAACGAAGCCCCATTCTTGCAGCAGCGTGTTTACCAGCCCTGTTGAAGAAAACAAGCTAAAGGCGATCGTATACACCAAAACCCAACTGATAAAATTCGGCAGCGTGGTCAGCGTTTGGACCAAATTTTTAAACCATTTGCACTTGATTTCGTTCAGTAAAATGGCGAAGCCTACTGGTAGGATCGAAGTGGCGATCCCTAAAAAACTCATGGCAAAGGTGTTTTTCATTACTTGTACGATCTGATCCACTTGTGTTGGACTAGAGACAAGAAGTCGAAACCATTTGAAGCCTACGAACTCGCTGCGCGCTAAACCTAATGCTGGTTTGTAATCATAAAGTGAATAAATCCATCCGTGCAAAGGAAAATAAGAGAACAAAAACACGAGAATCAGAAAGGGAACGATACATAAAAACAAAATCTTCCCTTCTCGTGTCACCCGCTTATTTTTTCTTGGGACACTGCTTAGTTTACTTTCCATTTTCCTCCCCCTTTTTTTGTAACCGCTTTTACATTTTTAATACTAGCACCTGAATGCTTATTTGCCACCTGTGAAAAATAGAGGTCAATCCGTACATTTTAGACTTCATTTTTCTTTTATTTATAAAGAACGTTGATCTATCAATGTTTTCGCTAGAAACCGCTCGAATGGTAAGGCTTTCAAAATTTGTTTTTTGCGAGTACTATAGGAATATATCAATTTTGGAGGGATAAAAATGAAGTACAATCCTGATGGTCAACTGTACAAAATAACCACCGTTTTTTCACAATTTACATTGTTAAATTTACTATATATCATTAGCTGTTTGCCAATTATTACGATTGGTGCTGCGACAGCTGCCCTTTATGAAGTGACGATTCGTTATGCGGATGAGGAGCGTGGTGAATTGATCGTAGGCTATGTGCGAGCGCTACGAGCAAACTTTATGAAAGCCACCGGTAGTTTTCTCCTTCTTGGGCTCCCCATGGTAGCACTACTGTATAGTAGCTTGTTTTGGTTTTCCTCAAAAACCATTCTTGCCAGTATTTTTGCTTTCGTTCTAATTGTTACAGCTATTTATCTGTTTATTGTGTTAGTCTATTGCCTTGCCTTAATTGGACGTTATGAAAACAGTTTTAGGCAAACACTAAAAAATGCGTTTCTGTTACCGATCGCGGACCCTGTCCGTTCGTTAGCTCTCGCACTTATTCCTATCGCTGCGTTTTGTTTTGTTGTTTTATTTCCGTTGTTTAAATTTCTCTTGTTGATTTTCGGCTTTTCTTTTGTTATTTATTGTAGTTCGTTCCTGTTGCTTTCTATCTTTCGTAATCAACAAGCATGAAAAGAATCAGTCATCTCTCACTTTTTCGTCGTCTGAGTCAGTTTTCCATTCGGCGACAATTGTTCATTCTTTATCTACCTGTTGTTTTTTTATCCACAGTGACTATAGGTCTCTTATTGGTCTACGATTCAACCAAACAGCTGACAGGCAATTACCAACACTTGGCAGAGTTGAATGCTCAGCGTGTCAAATCTGTTCTTTTTGATACAACAAACACGCTGACCAACACGGCGAGTTCCTTATCAAACGATACCCATCTACGTCAACTTTTAACTGCCAATTACCTTGACGATCAAGAAGCGATTGTGGACATCAATAGCTATGATCAGCTAGATGAGATCAGAAATCTTCAAACCTCGATTGCGAAATTAACTATCTATACGACGAATCAAACCATTCCGAACTATAAATATTTTCAACAGGCAGATGACACGATTCAAGCGACCGCCTGGTACCAACGAGCGCTCAAGCAACCCGATGCTTTTTTGATGACGATGCCAGAGGATTACAAAGCAAATCGTTTGAGTCTTTATAAAACGTTACCTTTGCCTTTATCAAAAGAAACAGCCGTTTTGGAGATCCAAGTCGATTACAATTATCTCAGCAACCGACTTCGTAATTCATCCTATGAATTGGAATTACAGTTAAATGATGATGTCATCTTTTATAGCGACAAAATCAATCAAGTTGGGGAACCGGGACAGCTGACAGCTCTTTCTGAGCCGCAATCGAGTGCTGCCTTTTTAAAAAATGATGGTACCAAGGTGATGCTCACCAAAAGCACCTTACCCATGAGTAACAAAGAAGACATCATCACGATTTATAGTGCGGATACCAATGCCTACAGCAATCTACGCACCAATCTGATCCGGTGGAGCACGATCGTTTTGGTGATTTTGATCACTACTTTCATCATCGTCTTTCTCTTTGCTCGATTCTTTACTAAACGAATCTCTCAACTGCAGCAGGCGGTCTACTTTGCCTCGATCGAGGATTATGATTTCTTTCAAAATATCAGCGGCGAAGACGAGATTTCACAGATCTCTCTTGATTTCCACAAGATCATTCAACGAATCAAGAAAAAAGAAGAAGAGATCTACCGTTCACGTTTGGCACAGCAAGAGCTGTTGACTCAGCAGCAGCAAATGGAATTTAATATCTTAGCGGGGCAGATCAACCCCCACTTCTTGTTCAATACATTAGAAACGATTCGTATGATGGCGCTGACTTCTGGCAATTCTGACGTCGTTTATGCCATCAAGTTACTGGCAAAATCGATGCGCTATACGCTAGAAGCCCACGGAACCAAGCGAACGAGTTTAGAAGAGTCCTTAGATGCGGTTCACGTGTATGTCAAGATCCAGCGGATGCGCTTTGGCGATCGAGTCAACTTTTCCTATTCAGTCTCCAATGAGATCGACCAAAAAGAAGTCCAAATATTGCCCCTCCTGATTCAACCATTGGTGGAAAATGCCATCTCCCATGGTTTGGAAGGCATCACCTATCCAGGGTTTGTCCGTTTGACGATCACCAAAGACGGCCATGATCTGGTGATCGTGGTACAAGACAACGGCAGCGGGATACCGCCAGAAAAACTCGAACACTTGCAGCAAAAAATCAAGACGCCCTCCACCCATGCCAAAAAGAACATTGGGCTAGCCAACGTCAATCATCGGGTCAAAATGTTTTATGGACCTGAATACGGCTTGACGATCGAGAGTGTGTTGGGCAGCGGCACACAAGTCACCTTGCGGATCCACGATCTAAGCCAAGATTCATCTTCTCCTCACTAAAACAGCAAAGCCCCCCTTCGATTTCTGAAACAGGAATCGAAGGGGGGCTTTTGATTGATTAGAAATCCCGCACATGAACGGTTTGTTGGGATGAAGAGGCGCTGGCATAGCAGCCTACCATGATCCCAGTAAAGACACCACCAACTTCAGTAGTCAGATATTTTGTTTCTCCCCTACCTAAAGGCTGTGCTTGTCCTTGCTCATCAACAACAGAAAAACGATAAGTTTCTTTATCGGCGCTCAGCTGCAAGGTGACTGTATCTGCTGCATAAGTCAGTTTCTTTTCCACTTTCCATAGGGAACCGATTTGTCGGCGGAAAACTAGCTGCTGACTGGACGCCGTTTTTTCCAAGTAGCCCTCATAGTGATGGGTGGCATTTAAGAAAACCGTCAATCCCGCTTGTCCATCCGTTAGTTGCCGACAATCAAAGGTTGCTTGAAATTGTTGATCAAAGGCGGTTTGCCGTTGGAACACAGCCGCAAGTTTGCCTTGATCAGACAGACCCGTCTGATTAGGATGCAGCAAGAAGCCATGCGGCTCTTCTTCAATCAACGTCGGGTCCCATTCGAATAAAGTCACGTAATCAGGCTTGCTGCTCTTCTTTTGTGTTTCCTTTGGTGCCGCCGCTGTGTCTACCTGAATGCTTTCTGGTAAATGACCTTCTTCGCCAAACTCCGGCCATGGGTTTGACCAGTCTACTGGCAGCAGGCATGTTTCCCGCCCTAACAAATGCCTCAAAGGATAGCTGATGGGGCGTACTGCTAGACAGACTGCCCACCAGTTGCCTTTAGTATCTTGCACGAGATCCGCATGCCCTGCGGCTTGCAGCGGCAGATTCGTACTGCGATTGGTCATCACTGGATTGTTGGGGCATGCTTCATAGGGTCCCGTCAAGGAACGGCTGCGGGCCATGGTCAGCATATGCCCATAGGACGTTCCGCCTTCGGAGATCAACAGGTAGTAATAACCGTCTTTTTTATACAAGTGGGGGCCTTCTGGATCAGCCGCTCCGCTGCCCGTCCAAATGTTTTGCCGCGGGCCTAGATCTCCAGAAGCCAAATCGATCGTCCGCAGATAGATCTCCTTATGGGTGCCTAAGTAATAGGTCTGTCCATCGTCATCTGCGAAAATTGTTGGGTCGATCCCAGGGGTGTCCAGCCAAATCGGGTCAGACCATTCACCAGCGATGTCATCCGTCCAAATCAGAAAATTGCCTTCTCCTCCTTCGTTTGCGCCAACATTGGTGCAAACGAGGTAAAAGCGGTCCTTGATGAAACGCAAGGTTGGGGCATACAGACCAAAAGCATTGGGGTTTTTCGTCGGTAGCTGCAACTGCTCAGGTCGCGAAAGTCCATGGCCAATCAGCTGCCAGTCTGCCAAGTTTTTACTGTGATAGATTGGTAATCCAGGAAAATATTCAAAGGTACTCGTCACCAGATAAAAGTCTTCACCGACACGGCAAATACTGGGATCTGGATGAAATCCAGGTAAAATTGGATTCGTGATGGTTCGCATGGGCATCTAGAACTCCTTTATCGTGGTTTGGTCAGCCGTCAGCTCATGGCTCGTTTTTCCAGCAGTCGTGTGTATCTGCAAGAATGCTTGCTGGATGCCAGTCAGCTTGACGATCAGTTCTTGATCGACTCTTTCGACAGCCACCTCACCAATCCACTCACCATGGTGATCATAGATAGCGGCAGCGGTCTTGTCTTGCGGATCAAAAAGATGGATCGTTGGATGTTGGGCATAGTCATAGACTGCTTTGGTTTGTTCATGGCCTTCGATAATGACTTGATTTGGTCGGACTAACAGTGGCAAGTGGAAATAGTCATAGGTTTCTTGGTACCAGCGTCCGCCCTCGTATGCTTTGCCAGATAAATAGTCGATCCAATGCCCCTTCGTTTTCGGTACGTAAAAGGAGACTGTTCCTTGATCATTAAAAATGGGCGCCACTAAAAGGTGTTCCCCCAGCATGTATTGGCGATCCAAATGATGGGTCATCTCGTCTTCAGGAAACTCTAAGACCATTGCCCGCATCATCGGAATCCCCGTTTGAGCGGTTAGCACCGATTGGGCTTGCAAGTAAGGCATCAAGGACAGTTTTAACTTGGTAAAGGCTTTAGCTACCGCCACGGCTTCGTCGTCATAGACCCATGGCACTTTGTATTCCCAGCTGCCATGGTAACGGCTATGGGAAGACAGCAGACCAAATTGTGTCCAGCGCTTGTAGAGGTCTGGAGTTGAGCCAGCTTCAAACCCTGAGATATCGTGGCTCCAATACCCAAAGCCGCCTAACCCAAAGGACAGACCTGCCCGCAGCGACTCTGCCATCGATGGATAATCTGAGGTACTGTCGCCGCCCCAGTGTACAGGCAAGCGTTGTGAACCAACCGAAGCTGCCCGCGCAAAAACGATGGCTTCTTCTGCTCCCTTGACTTCTTTCAGCAAGTCAAAGACGACCTTATTGTATAGATAGGCGTAATAATTGTGCATTTTTTCTGGATCAGAGCCATCATAGTACACCGCATCGGTGGGAATCCGTTCACCAAAATCCGTTTTGAAGCAATCCACCCCCATGTCTAATAAGGCACGCAGCTTGCTGTTGTACCAAGCGATCGCTTCAGGGTTGGTGAAGTCGACGACCGCCAAACCGGCTTGCCATTTGTCCCATTGCCAGACATCTCCATTGGCGCGTTTCAAAAAGTAGCCATTGGCCATCCCTTCATCAAACAAGGGTGATTTTTGCCCAATGTAAGGATTGATCCAGACACAGATTTTCAATCCTTTGGCTTTCAAGCGCTGCAGCATTTTTTCAGGTTCTGGGAAAGTTCGTTCATCCCATGTGAAGTTGCACCACTCGTATTCTTTCATCCATAAGCAGTCAAAATGAAAGACCTCAAGAGGGATATCACGTTCTGCCATACCGTCTACAAAAGACGTCACGGTTTGTTCATCATAATCCGTCAAGAACGAGGTACTTAGCCACAAACCAAAGGACCACGCAGGCGGCAACGACGGTTTCCCCGTCAAATCAGTGTAGCGCTGAATCACTTGTTTTAACTCATCGCCGGCAATCACAAAGTACTGCAGCGATTGTCCTGGATTGCTGAATTGAACACGCGAAACTTTTTCACTCCCCACTTCGAATTGCACCCGATCTGGTGAATTGACAAAGACGCCATACCCTTTATTACTTACATAAAAAGGAATATTTTTATAAGCTTGCTCTGTACCAGTGCCCCCGTCGGCATTCCAGATATCAACACTCTGGCCGTTCTTCACGAAATTTGTAAAGCGTTCCCCTAAACCATAGATCGTTTCTCCCACATCCAGGGTCAACTGTTCGCTGATATGGGTATTTGCTTGCGGATCGATCACTAAGGCTTTGCTGCGAGGCTTGCTTTGGGTAATCAGCTGTTCTTTGTAATAAAACGAAGCTGTCACATTTTCCTCTTTGGTGATTACGACTTGCAAGTCTCCCGAGCGAAAAACATATGATTGCTCGTCTTCTGAAATATCAGGAGTGATCGCTTCTGTCATCAATTCAAAATCGGGGGCTTTGGCTTGGACCCCTTTATAGTTATAGAGGGTGATCCCAATGATATTGCTTCTAGGGGTAGTGACTTCCATCGTTAACAATCCGCCATCCAGCGTTGCCCCTTTATGTCCGACATAGCTATAAGGCAGATATAAAACCAATTTGTTTTCTTCTTTACGGGCATCGTAGACATGCACCGCAAATTTCACATCAAATCCTTCACGAAATAACCAACCGCCATCTGAAAATTTCATTTTTTTCCTCCTTGTTGGATCAATGTCAACGCCCCTAACAGACCAGAATCATTATAGTAACGACAAGTCTCGATCGGCACTTGGAAATCTGGCCAATGGGGGTTCTCATTGATTGCTTGTTTGATTATAGCTAATAGATCAGGGTGTTGGCTGATGCCGCCGCCGATCAGTATTTTTTCGGGATTCATCGTGACAGCTAGGTTGTAAATCGCAAGTGCGACATAACGTGCCCACTGTTTCAGGATCTCCTGCGTTTCAGGATCACTCGACCGCTGTTGCATGATGGTTTCGCCTAAAATCTCCTCTGATTCAGGAATCGCTTTTGCCCGCCGATAGGCAGCAATCAGTCCTCTCGTTGAAGCTAGATCATGGAGGGTCGCAAAAGAAGATGCTTGAAAATCAGTGATCATCATTCCGAATTCTCCTGCCCGAAACCCATGTCCGTGAATCAACTGGCGCTGATGAACGAGCGCGCCACCAATACCGGTGCCTAATGTGATCATGACAAAATCTTGTACGTCAGCAGCATTGCCGGTAGAAAGTTCTGCTAAAGCAGCACATTTCGCATCATTTTCGATCCAGATCGGATAGGACTTGTTTAAACGCTGCTGCAGCTCTTGTACAACAGCACAGCCGTGTAAAGGAGCCAACGCCCCCGCCATGATCGCTCGGCCATTGACTGAATCAATGAAACCAGGAAAACTCAGCCCGATCCCTTCGATGACATGCACTTGCTCGACTTCTTTTATTTTGGCAGCTAAGGCAGCAAAAAATTCATCCCGCGTATTACTCGGGGTTTTGATTTTGCCTCGGTCCAGCCATTGATTCTTCTCCGTAAAAACCCCGAATTTGATATAGGTCCCCCCTACATCAAAGCACAGGCGTACATCTGTCATTTCTCCTCCTCCGTTCGAAAAGCGCTTACAGTTTCATTTAAATTATATAAAAGAAAAAAAAGAAAGCCTACTTCTTAGAATAGACTTTCTTACTATAAAAATTAGCTTTTTTCTGTCTCCGATAGGCAATAGGATACTTCTTTTTTATTTAAGCATTGCTCCATTTGAAGCAATGACTTCCTTATACCAATCAAAAGAATCTTTCTTGATTCGATCAAGCGAACCATTCCCTTCATTGTCACGGTCTACATAGATGAACCCATATCTTTTTCGCATTTCACCTGTAGTAAATGAGATGAGATCAATACAGCCCCATGCTGTATACCCAATCACATCAATGCCGTCTTCCTCGATGGCAAGCATCATTTGTTTGATGTGTTCAGCTAAATAGTCAATCCGTTCGGGATCATGAATGCCGGTTTCTGTCATTTGGTCATTAAAACCAAAGCCATTTTCCACAATAAAAATCGGCAGTTCATAACGGTCCTGCAAGAGATTCAGCATATAGCGCAATCCCATGTGGTCAATCGTCCAGCCCCATTCCGTCATCGTTGCATAAGGATTCGTTGTTAGCACACTGCTGCCCAACAAAGGATCATGTAGATAGTTTGCATCTGAGCGGGTAGATACTGTATTGCTTAAATAATAAGTAATACCGATATAATCAACGGTGCCGTTTGCCAAATCATCAAGATCGGCTTCTGTCACATCGATCGTGTACCCTTTTTTCTGCCATTCATTGAGAATTCTTTTTGGGTAGTGTCCACGGACATGTACATCTGTGAAATAGAGTTGATTATTATCTTCTTGTTGTGCTAACAATTGATCACGAGGATCAGAAGTCAGCGGGTAATTAGGTGTGGCAGCTAAACAGCAGCCAATTTGAAACTCAGGATTGATTTTTTTCGCAGCTGTGACGACCCGAGCTGAAGCAACAAACTGATAGTGAGCGGCTTGGTACATGCCTGCTAGTTTCTCCTCATCCTCGTCAAAGATCACACCAGAATTGGTAAAACTGTAAATTGGATTATCGATGATCCGCTGATTGTTGATCTCGTTAAATGTTAGCCAATACCGCACTTTTTCTTTGTAGCGTTCCATTACAGTTTGCGCAAAACGTTCAAAAAATCCGATCATCTTTCTGTTGCGCCAAGCCCCATAGGTTTCAACTAAATGATAGGGCATCTCGAAATGAGACAACGTCACAACAGGTTCTATTCCATATTTTTGCATCTCGTCAAAGACCTGATCGTAAAAATACAGCCCTTCTTCGTTCGGTAGTTGTTCATCTCCTAAAGGAAAAATTCGTGTCCATGCGATACTGATTCGCAAAGCTTTGAAACCCATTTCCGCAAAAAGTTTGATATCTTCCGGGTAACGATGGTAAAAATCAATGCCTTCATGATTCGGGTAATATTCCTCAGGCAAGATTGTGTTGGTAATTTTCCGAGGCCGGTCTTTCGTTCCTGCTGTCATCACATCGGCAATACTGATCCCTTTCCCGCCTTCTTGCCAAGCACCTTCCACTTGATGAGCGGAGATCGCACCGCCCCATAAAAAGTTTTCTTTCATTTTCAAACTCCTATCCTTCGTTGTTTACGGTAAACAGAATCCCTTCTGCTTCAATTGTTCCGGCCGTTGTTTCGTACTCGATTACTGTATCTGGTCCACAATTTGTAACGATCACGGGTGTCGATAATTGATAGCCTTTATCCAGAATCGCCTGCCGGTCAAAGGTCAACAAACGATCTCCTCGTGCAATTGTCGCACCATTTTCGACGTTAACATCAAAAAACTCACCATTTAGATTCACGGTATTCAATCCGACATGGATCAATAATTCAACCCCTTGATCAGATTTGATACCAATCGCATGCTTAGAAGGGAAAACAGCAACAACAGTACCTGCAAAAGGTGCCCGAATGATTCCTTCATCGGGGATGACCGCAATTCCTTGTCCAGCGATTCCGCTGGCGAAGACATCGTCTTCCACTTCTGCTAAAGGCATCACTTGTCCTTTTACCGGTGAATAAATCGGAGTTGCTGCATTGGTTAAGATACTTTCTACCTCTGATTCAGGCTCTGCTTCAAATTCTGTTAGTTCACTTTCCTTCACGCCGAAGAAATAAGCCAGTAGAGCTCCTGACAACAATGAAACGGTGATTCCGATCAGATAACCCACCAAAGGACTGTAAACAGGTAAGGAAAAAATATTATGGAAAACATACGCATTCATCGTCACACCAAAAGCGCCTAACACTGCTCCGCCTAAACCACCGGAAATAGCTACGATCGGCAAAAGTCTTTTGTAACGAAGAATAATCCCATAGACGATGGGCTCTGTCACGCCGGCAAAGAAGCCAGTCAATGCAACTGGGCCTGCCAAAGCCCGCATTTTCGAATGTTTTTTCGCTCGTAAGAAGAAGCCAACTGCAATCCCGATTTGAGCAAAAACAGCGGCCAATGCCATTCCTTCAATGGGGTCTCCACCTAATCTTGTCAGATTATCTAACGTTACAGGTGTAAAGCCCCAGTGCAAACCAAACATAACCATGAAGGTCATCCCGCCCCCTAAAACGATACCTGAAAGGATTCGGCTTTTTTCAAATAACCACATTACACTTCCTGATAAAAGATCCCCGAAAAAGGTGCCGAATGGACCAAAAAGGATAACGGTCAATGGAATCATGATCATCAAACTAAGCATTGGTACGGCAAACAATTGAATGTCTTTATAAATAATCTTTTTCAAAAATTTATCTACAAATTGATAAATGAAAATAGCCGCAAAAATCGGAAATAGGGTTGTGGCATAGTCCACGGCTTGAACTGGTATCCCTAAGAAATTTGTATTTTCCACGCCAATCAACCCAGTAAACTGAGGTTCCAACAATGCTGCACCAATCACGCCGCCAACGTACATGTTGGCACCTAATCTTTTCGACAACGTGATCCCTAAGAAAATCGGTAAAAAATAAAATATTGCATTACTCGCGGCACTCAAAATGATATAAGTAGAAGATTCTGCTGATAACCAATTAAATTGGGTCAAAACCGTCAGCAGTGCTTTTAGCATCCCCGAACCTGCTAGAGCAGGAATTAAAGGAGAAAAAGCACCTGAGATAATTTCAAATACGGCGTTCAAATTAAAACCTGTTTTTTTCGAAGAACCTGTTTCTTGATCTGATAACCCAGCCATAGCTGAGATCGTCGCATAGTAATCTGATACATTGCTGCCGATTACGACTTGATATTGTCCTCCACTTTGTACAACGGACATCACATAGGGTAGTTTTTGAAGTTCCCCTTTATTGGCCTTGGCGTCATCCTTCAAGCCAAAACGCAATCTCGTTGCACAATGAACCAAGCTATCGATATTTTTTTCACCACCGATCAAGCGAATGATCGCGGCACTTTCGTTTTCAAATTTCATAGTTATTCTCCTTTTGCGTATAATAAAAAGCGTGATCTAGAAGACACCTCAAACAAAAGACTCGTTTGAGTGCTCACTCTAGGTCACGCCTGCTTTACCAGTAACGATCCGTTAAGATGCCAATCGATTTAAATGTAAGGTTAAATACAACACTTCATCTTCAGTGATTTCCCACTGATACCTATTTTCCAGAAATTGCTTGATTTTCATAGCACACTCATAATCCAACGGATATTTCAGTTGAATCACATCTAATAAACTAGACGCTGGTTGAGCTGGTAGCTCATTGCTCATCTGTCGTTTAACAAAGTAGCGAATGTGAGTGATGAATCGGGAAAAATAAATAGAGTCTTGTCTGAATTCTTTGCCATAATGATAATTGATGATCGTCAAAATATCTTTCATGACTTTGGAAATCAGCATTGTTTCTTCCATTCCGTTGTTATCGCCTAAAAAATTCACGAAATGCAGCGTAATAAAAGCAGCCTCATCTTGCGGAATATTCAGATGTGTTCGCTTTTGCATCAGCTCAACCGCTTGAAGACCAATTTCATATTCTTTCGGGTACACCTGCTTTAATTCCCATTCTAGGGGTGTTTGAATTTTCATCCCTTCTCTTGCTCTCGTCAGAGCAAAACCGATATGGTCTGCAAGTGCCACTAGCAGTGCAGGATTGCTTTCGCATTGAAACGCTTCCTCAAACAATTTTAAAATATCGCTGGCCAGTTGCAGATCACGATATTCAATCCGTTTAAGCAGCTGTTCCAAATCTGCAATGCTTTTTTGGTCGTTAATGATGAATCGCTTTTCTATTTTCTTTTGATCGACAGTGTCGCCTGGCTTCAAACCAAAGCCGATGCCACTCCCCATCACAACTTCTTCTTGGTGATTGTCGTTCAGGACTAATGAAGCATTATTATTAAATACTTTGACGATTTCCATGGTCAACACCTCCTAAAATAAAACAAAAAAATAACGTCACCAACTAGCTATGATCTTTTTCCAAAACAAACGAATGGAGAAAATCTCATACCTGTGGTCACGCCTGCATTATCAGTAACGATCCGATGCACTTACTATACTTCAAAATGAAAACGACGTCAATAGCTTTTTTAAAGCATTTTCTTGTATGAGCTTCTGACGAGATTATTCAAAAAATGGCGACAAAAAAAGACGTGTTGTCTCTTGCTGCCGCCATGCGAACCTGTAATGCCGCTTTTTCTTTTCACAAATTTCTCTTTTCATTGCCTATGCGATGGACTGTTTTCCTGAAAAATAGCTGCTCATGTATCAGCGAATTTTCTTATGTTTTCCGAAACTCATTCGGTGAAACCTGATGGTATTGTTTGAACTTTTTGTAGAAATAATCAACATTGCTGTAGCCCACCAATTCAGCAACTTCGTAGACCATTAGATTGGAATGACGTAAGATTTCCACCGCTTTTTCCATTCGTACTTCATCCAAGAACGCCAAATAATTTTTCCCAGTTTCTTTGCGAAACTTCTTGCCTAGATAGGCACTATTGTAATTGAAACGTTCCCCGATTTTTTTCAAGGTCAAATCTTCTTGATAATGCTTTTTCGTGTATTGGATCAATTCTGCAATGATATCGATTTGGTTCAAACTGCTGGCGACTGTTGCTTGCAAGTCAGCTAGTTTTGCGGTGATCACCTCTTGCAGCATTGGAAACGTCTGGGCGAGAAAAATCTGCTGATGTACTTCGTCTGTCGACCATTCGATTGCTAAGGCTACTTTTTCACTGATTTGATGCTGCAGCCATTCGATGTCACCATTGATTTGCCATTTGATCTCTTCTTCCAATGCCAATGAATGATAAAAGGTTTGATAATAGCGGGATAACGGCTGTTCTAACGGATTGTTTGCCAAAATCGCCTTAACTAATTCTTCACGCAAATCGCTTCGTTCTTCTGCTTCTTGCGTCGTATCCAAAACATGGTGAGAAATGACTTGATTGGGAAATAAGAAAATCAATTTACTTAATGTCTGGATATCGATCATCAATGGCTTCAAGTTATCTTGCGCCGCAAACCAGCGGGAGATCAAGATTTCATGGTGAGCCATTTTTTTACGGCACCACGCATCGATCGCCTCGTCAGGAAAGCGTTCCTCGTTCAACAGAACCAAATACCGATGATGCCGATGGATCAAGGTGACGACTTGCGCCACTTGCTCCTGCAATTTCTCAACCAGCTTTTGGGCATCTGCCTCCTCGGAAAGACGCAATAGCTTGATGGCTTGTGCGTCTTTGAGTCCCGTTTGATCCCCGCCAAACAATTTCTCCATCAACTGACTCTTCTGATTTTTCTGCTGATCGGTCTTGGCTTTTTGATCGATTTTCGTCAAAATACCGATCAGCTCTTCTTCGTCAACTGGTTTCAGCAAATAGGTCACAGCGCCCAGTTGCAAAGCTTGCTTGGCATAGTCAAAATCTGAGTAGCCGGATAAAATAATGGCAAAAAACAAAAGCCCTTCCTCCGATGCTGCTTGCACCATCTCAAGACCATTTTTTCCCGGCATACGGATATCAGCGATCACAACATCTGGCTTCAATTCGCGGATCATTGCCAAGCCAGCTTCGCCGTTTTCCGCCGACCCGACGATTTGATACCCCAGACGTTCCCAATCGATGATCAGAGGTAGCCCATTTCGGATCGATGCTTCATCGTCAACGATCAACACTTTACGCATTTTCCAACCTCCATTTTCAGCTACTCCTTCGTTACATCATGTTTCACTTGTCAAACTTGCCCCGTTGGTGCGAATCACCTCTTGATACCAATAAAAACTATCTTTCGGGATGCGCGCCAACTGACGTTCGCTTTGATTGTCGCGATCAACATAAACAAACCCATAGCGTTTTTTGTATCCATTCAACCAACTCAGTAGATCTGTAAAGGACCAAGCACAATAGCCGATCAGCTCAACCCCATCCGTGATGGCCTTTTGCAGTTCCACCAGATGTTCCTGCAAATAGGTGATGCGATATGGGTCATGGATCTGTTTGTCTTCTGTCAATTGATCGATAGCGCCTAACCCATTTTCAGTAATAAAAATCGGCAAGTCATAATTGGCTTGGATGCGCCGCAAGGCTACACGGAAACCAACGGGATCGATCTCCCAGCCCCAATCTGTTTTTTTCAAGTGAGGATTTTCTGCTGTCGCAAACATGGTTTCTTCGGGTGAGAACTCACCAGCTGCCGCTTGCATCAAATACGGATCGACTTTAGAAAATTCTTTCTTTTCAGCTGACTGCTTTTGCAAATTGTTTTGCTGGGCCGTCCCACCGTGATAGTAATTGATTCCTAAGAAATCAGGTTTTGCCTGTTTTAATAGTGCTTGATCTTCTGGAGTGACTTCAGGAGCCAAGCCAACTTTGGCTAATTGCTTGTACACAAATTTCGGGTATTCGCCTTTGCAATAGACATCTAAAAACCATGCGTTGTTGAAGGCTTCGCCATTTTCTGCTGCTAGCACATCTTCTGGGTCACAGCTAAACGGATACATCGGTCCATAGCCAAAACTTGGACCGATCTTGCCCTGAGGAACCAGCTCATGGAACAAATTGATCGCCTTAGCATTGGCAAGGTTGATGATATGATTGGCTGCATACATCCGTTTTAAGTCCTTCAAGCCCGGCGGATGTGCCGCCCAACGGTACCCAAGAGAAGTGAAGACATTTTGTTCATTCATGGTGACCCAATAGGTGACTTTCTTTCCTAGGCGTTCAAAAAGGATCCGGCAATACCGTTCAAATGCTTCTGCTGTTTCTCGGCCTTCCCATCCTTGATATTTGTCTTGCAAAGCCTGGGGAAGGTCCCAATGATACAGCGTCAAAATCGGCTCTACTCCTTGCCGAAGCAATTCGTCCACCAGCTTTTCGTAAAACGCCACACCCGCTTCATTGATCGCGCCTTCGCCATCAGGCAAGATTCGCGACCACGCCACGCTGAAGCGATAGGCTTTCAAGCCCATTTGCTTCATCAAAGCAACATCTTCTTTGTACCGATGGTAATGATCGATCGCCACTTTGCCGTTGGTTTCCTCAAAAGTATTGCCAGGAATTTGGGCATAGGTGTCCCAAATCGACGGACCTTTGCCGTCTTCTGCCCATGCTCCTTCAATTTGATAGGCCGCCGAAGCTGCCCCCCATAAGAAGTTTTCTGGGAAAGGATCTAAGTTTGTGTGAAACATCAAGTTGCCTCCTTCATTTCCTAAACCGAAATAAATCGGTTACATTTTATCGTATCATAATTTGGTTGATTCGTAACAATTGCCAAAAGATATTTTTTAGGTGAAAAAACTGCCGCTCCTCAGAACGACAGTCGTTTCTTATTAAAACAGGTAATCATTCAAACGAGATTTCACATATTCAATGTGGCTGGATTCTAATTCGATTTGATCATGAGCCAATGCGTAATCTGTCAGTGTTTCTAAGTTTTCCTCATCAGCAACGATCTTCGCTCCGATGCCTTCTTGGAAAGAAGCATACCGTTTTTCCTTCAACTCGTCTAAGAAGCGGTCTTCTTTTAGTTTCGCTGCTGCTTTCAACGCTCTGGCATACGTATCCATACCAGCGATGTGGGCTAACAACAGATCTTCCATTTCAAATGACGAACGACGGACTTTAGAATCGAAATTGATTCCTCCCGGTGCGATGCCGCCGTTTTCTAAGACTTCGTATAAAGCAAGTGTCGAGTCAAAGACGTTGGTTGGGAATTCATCCGTATCCCATCCTAACAGCATATCTCCTTGGTTGGCATCCAGTGAGCCTAATGCGTTATAGCTGCGGGCAACAGCGATTTCATGTTCAAAGGTATGACCAGCTAATGTTGCATGATTGGCTTCTAGGTTTAATTTAAAATCTCCTTCTAAGCCGTAGTGCTGAATGAAGGCCATCGTTGTCGCTGCATCAAAATCATATTGATGTTTTGATGGTTCTTTTGGTTTCGGCTCTAATAAGAACTGAGGTTTATGACCGATTTTTTCGCCATAAGCGATCGCCATTTTGAATAGACGGGCGATGTTGTCTTGTTCAAATTTCATGTCTGTATTCAACAAGGTTTCATAGCCTTCACGGCCACCCCAGAAGACATAGTTTTCGCCGCCTAATTTTTTCGAGATGTCTAAGCCTTTTTTGACTTGGGCTGCCGCATACGCATAAACTTCCGCATTATTGGTGGAAGCAGCGCCGTTATTGAAACGAGGATGTGAGAACATATTTGCTGTATTCCATAATAGTTTGATCCCCGTTTGTTCCATTTTTTCTTTGATCAAATCGGTGATTTCGTCTAAGTTTTGGAAAAATTCTTCTAACGTTTCTCCTGCAGGTGCCACGTCTACATCATGGAAACAGAAGAACTCTGCCCCTAATTTTTCGCAAATCTCGAAGAAGGCTTCTACTCGATTTTTCGCCGTTTCCATTTCGGTGTCACCAATCCACGTCCGTTTGTTGACAGGTGCGCCAAAAGGATCAGAACCGTCTTGCGTCATCGTATGCCAATAGGCGATTGCAAAACGTAGATGATCTTTCATTTTCTTGCCTAAAACAACTTCTTCGGCATCGTAGTGGCGAAATGCAAACATATTGTCTGTTTTAGGACCTTCGTAGCGGATTTTTTCGATCTCTGGGAAATAAGTCATTGTTGTTGCCTCCATTTTATGTTTTTTAGTGTAATAAACTAACTTACTTGTTTCCAATCATTTAGAACCAAAAACGATTCCTCGCTTTGATCAAGTAGATTGCCTGCTGCCATTACGCTACTCGATTTGCGCCAATGCATGGCAGATAGGTGCGGTTTGTTGGTAGACGGTGCGGTAGATCGCATAGATTTCTTGGTATTTGGCGACATTTTCAGGAATCGGTGCAATGGCCTTGCCGTATTTGACAAAGGCGTTAACACAGGCAGCTGCATCTGGATAAATGCCACTGCCGATTGCTGCCAGCATTGCTGCGCCCATACCTGGACCTTGCTCAGTAGACAAAGTCAGCATTTCTGCATTAAAAATATCGGCTTGCATTTGCAGCCATTCGGCATTTTTCGCACCGCCCCCCACAGAAACGATCTGGGTGAATTTCCGCTGTGCCCGTTCTTCCATGATCATTTGGGAATCTTTCAAAGAGAAGGTGATCCCTTCTAAGACGGCACGACTGAAATGCTTTTCGCGATGCCGTGTGTCGATGCCGATAAAACTACCCCTGATTTGGCTGTCGGTATGCGGTGTGCGTTCGCCCACGATATAAGGCGTAAACAGCAGGCCTTCTGCCCCTGGGTTTACCTCACTGATCGCTGAAAGCAATTCCTGAAACGATTGGTTGGGGGCAAACGTATCACGATACCAGCTTAAGGAATTTCCAGCGGCTAACGTGACCCCCATTGAATACAACTTGTCTTTGATCGCATGACGGAAAAGGTGTAGATCTCCTTGATAATCAACCTCTTGCGCTTCTTCAAAGGATAAGAACACACCACTCGTGCCAATCGACACCATGCCGACACCTTCGGCGATGATCCCTGAACCTAATGCAGCACAGGCATTGTCTGCGCCACCTGCATAGATCGTCACCTCTTGTTCAAACCCAAAGGCTTCTTGCAGCTCTTTTCGCATTTGCCCCACAGGCGCTGCTGATTCAAAAAGCGGCGGCAGTAAATCCGATGCGATTGCGAATTTTTCTAGAATGGCTTCAGACCAGCACTTCTTTTCGATATCCAGCAGTAACGTACCCGCTGCATCGGAATAATCCATCGAATAGTTCCCAGTCAGCCAAAAAGCCAAGTAGTCTTTTGGCAGCATCATGTGACGAACTTGTTGCCAATGTTCAGGCTCGTGTTCTTGGACCCATAAAATTTTTGGTAAGGTGAACCCTTCCAAAGCAACATTCTTGGTGATTGCTTTTATTTCCTCTCCAAAGGATGCCATGATCGCTTGGCATTGTTTGGTGGTTCGAACGTCATTCCATAATATTGCCGGACGAATGACTCGGTTTTCTTCATCCAATAAAACAAGACTATGCATTTGCCCAGAAAAGCTGACGCCGATCAATTCCTTTTGCAGCGTTGGAAGCTGCTGGATCAAGGTTTTGATCACCTTATCTGCCGCCTCTTGCCAATGCACCGGCTCTTGCTCACTGAACCCCGGTCTAGGGGATGACAATGGATAGTCAGCACTTGCTGTTCCTTGGAGTTCCCCGGTTTGATCAAAAACTAAGCCTTTTAACGCACTTGTTCCTAGATCCAACCCCAAAAAATAAGCCATCTCTTCTCTCCTTCCTCTGTTTGAAGCAGTTAACCATTGACCCTTAATCGGTTAATTAGCATTCAAAACTAACTAATTGGATAGTAAACGATTCTCGCATTCCTGTCAAGCGCTTTCAACGAATCTTTCATGGTTTTTCCTTCTCAAACTGCTGCTCCTACATTCTGCGTCTTTTCTTTATTCTTCAGCTTGCACAATATTAATTTGCACGGTAAACTAACACTAATCACATCTACGAAGAGGAGAATACATGATTATCAATAAAATGGGCATACGCGAACAAAATGAAGCGGCTGTATTGAAGACGATCATTGACAATGAAAATGTGTCACGAGCGGAAGTGTCAAATTTGACCCATCTCAATAAAGCGTCTGTTTCTCAAATAACCAAAAAACTGATCGACACGGACTTCGTGCGCGAAGTCGGCATTGGGGATTCCACTTCGATCGGTGGTCGCAAACCGATTCAATTGCAATTCAACCACCGCAGTAGCTTAGCTGTTACCTTTGACATCGGCTATAACTATGTTCGTGGAATGCTCTCTTATATCAATGGCGAGATGATCGCCTCCGCCGATCATTCCCATGAATTGATCACCAAAGAAAATGTACTGGCGACGATCGATTCTATGATGAAAGAATTTTGGCCGCAAATGCCGCAAACCACTCATGGATTAGTAGGAATCTGTTTGGCGATCCACGGCATCGTTCACAATCAGACGATCACCTTTGCCCCCTACTACGACTTGGAACACTTTGATTTGATCGCCCCTTTGAGCCAAAAATACAATACGGCGGTCTATATAGAGAACGAAGCCAATCTGACGGCTTTAGGCGAGTACTGTTTTTCTTCTGATTCCACGAATTTACTGAGCGTCAGCGTCCATAGTGGGATCGGTGTCGGAATCATCGTTGATGGGCAGCTACAAACCGGTACTCACGGCATGGCGGGGGAAGTTGGCCATTCTACGCTCTTTCCTCACGGCAACTTGTGTCCTTGCGGCAATCGAGGCTGCTTAGAGCAATATGCCTCGAACAAAGTCTTGTTTGACACCTACAGTCACTATACAAAAACTGCGTTCGTTAATTCGGATACCTTTGCACAAGCCTACCATGTCGGAGAAAAGTCAGCAGTCGAATTGGCGCAACAAAATGTTGAGTTTCTTAGTATTGGGCTAAACAATGTCATCACTTTTTCTGATCCCGAAGAAGTCTATATCAACAGCTCGGTCTATCGCAAAATTCCTGATTTATTACTGGCGCTGCAACAAAAATTGACCAGCCAGTTCACCAAAAACACGAAGATCAAAAACAGTCGATTAGGCGATCAGGCCCCGCTGTTTGGCGGCAACGTTTTAGTGGCGAAACATTTCTTGAATATCAACGATTTGCGCTTTGCGGCACTTGATTTGTAGCAACTGATACGCTAAATAAACGCTGGACTGAAGGAGCAGTCCAGCGTTTTCTCTTTTCACAGTAAAGAACTTTCGCTATTCTTTGAATCCTGCGACAGTTATAATACCAATTCTATACTTCAATAGAAAAAAGTCATCCAAAAACTTATTGATCGCTGACTACCTGTTTTTGCGAGATGCTATGCAGGAAAATCCGTACGATTTGATCAATCCCAAGAAAAATGATTCACGACTAGCCAGTCTTTAACTTCCGTCAGATCAGAAAAAGTTTTCACCTGTGCAGCTACTTCTTGCTCAAGTTTTGGCTGTTTAAGCAAAGGATACTTCCCATTTTTCTTGACTGGCAAAGCACTCAAATCATCCGCAATCAGAAAAGCTGGGATTTCGGCTTGTTTTGCGGCTTTTATGCCAGCTAGAGAATCTTCTAATACCAAGGCTTCTTCAGGCTTTACGCTTAATTGTTGGCAAGCTGTTAGAAAGATTTCTGGATCAGGTTTGCCCTTTCGCACTTGATCCCCAGAAACCACTGTATCAAACCAATCTGGCATCTGTTCCATTTCAAAGTACGCCTTGATTTTTTCTTTCGATGAAGAGGATGCCACGGCCATCAAGCAATCTTGTTTTTTTAATGCTTCCAACAGTTCAAGAAGGCCGGGCTTTTTGAATACCCGTTTTTCTTCAGCTAAAATCACTTCTTTCTGAAGATTCATCGCTTCTCGCCATCGATCCGTTGGTACCGTACTGCCATAAAGTTCCTGCATCCCTTTACGAATATCTGCTTCCGTTCTGCCAGTCAGGTAATAATAAACTTCTTGGCAAACTTCAAAATCATATTCCTCCGCGGCTCTTAAATAAGCGCGGTAAGCTAGACGACCTGTTTCAAACATCAAACCGTCCATATCAAAAATCACCAGTTTTATCTTTTTCATCCTATAGCCTCCTTTACTTTTCTGCGAATAAAAAAGCAATGGTACCAAAATCCTCTGGAACCCATTGCTTCACCTTGTTTATTTACAGCTGACTGCTCAACTTAGCAATGATTTTACATGCGCCAAATGGCTGTCAGCCTTTTCCCGACCTTCTTTTACTAGTGATTCTGAAAGAATGAAGGAGCCGCCAACTGCTAGCACTTGCGGATCAGATAAATAGTCTTGCATATTTTCGAGGTTGATTCCGCCAGTTGGGACAAATCGAATATCATAAAACGGACCACTGAGGGCTTTGATTGCCGGCAAGCCCCCGTAGATATCCGCAGGGAAAAATTTCACAACTGATAAGCCATAATCCATTGCCCGTTGAATGTCATTTGGCGTAGCTGTCCCTGGAAACACTGGAATGTTTTCGGCAAGACAAAATTCCACCACATCAGGTACAAGAGCAGGGGAAACAATAAAGCGCGCCCCTTTCTCAACCGCTGCTTTCGCTTGTTCTAAGGTGCGGACCGTGCCTGCGCCTACGATCAATTTGCCCGATTGAGAGAGTTTTTCAATCGCTTCTAAAGCAAGGTCACTGCGGAAGGTCACTTCAATAAAATACAGTTCATACTCAATCAGCAGTGATTCTACTACTGGCAAATAGGTAAGGTCTGTTGCAGTGTAAAGAGGCAACACCCTTGTTTTTGCCAATTGTTCATAGAGTGTCATACGCTCTCTCCTCCCTTCGTTCCCCTCGATTGCATTTGTTCTTTCAAGACGGCTTCATGAAGCCCTTGAAGATAACTGATACCAATCGCGCGATCATACAGACCATAGCCTGGCATCGCCACTTCCCCCCAGATCGTCCGCCCGTGATCAGGACGGATGACACCATCAAAACCGACCTCAACCAAGGCTTTCATAATGGCATACATATCTAACGATCCTTCAGTGGAAAGATGGGCAGATTCTTTAAATTTGCGTTCCCCCATAAACAACACATTGCGAAAATGAACAAAGTTGATGCGGCCTTTTAAGCCATGAACGATCTCCACCATGTCGTTTTCTGGATCGGCACCTAACGAACCGGTGCACAACGTCACCCCATTATAAGGCGAATCCACGATGGCCATGATTTTTTTCAAGTCCTCTAAATTTTTGGTGATCCGTGGCAAACCAAAAATTTCCCAAGGTGGATCGTCCGGATGGATCGCCATTTTCACATCTACTTCTTCACACACAGGAATGATCCGCTTTAAGAAATAGCTTAAGTTATCAAAGAGGATCTCTTGAGTGACCCCTTCATAAGTTGCCATCAAACGCTGGAACTTTTTCAGTCGTTCTTCTTCCCAACCTGGTAATTTAAAGCCTTTTGATTGGCTATGGATCAGCGTATACATCTCACTAGGTTCCATATCATCCACAACGGCTTGATCATAGAGCAAAGAGAAGCTGCCATCCTCGTTTTGATAAAATAGATTTGTTTTTGCCCAGCCGAAGATCGGTTTGAAGCTATAGCAGATCATATGTACATCACAAGCTGCTAAATTCCGAATCGTTTGAATATATTGATCGATGTAGTGATCCCGTTCCTCTGTTCCAGCTTTGATCGCATCGTGGATCGCGACACTCTCAATCCCTAATAGCGAAAGATGCTCTTTTTCAATTGATGCTTTTAGTGCGTTGATTTCGGAAACCTCCCATACATCTCCGGGCATTTTATTCAGAAGTGTTCCTACAATGCCGTGCATTCCTGGAATTTGTCGAATATTCGTTAACGGGATCGTATCCCCTTCCCCGTACCATCGAAACCCCCATTGCATTTGCTGTCATCCTTTCGTTTTTAAAAATCATCGTCCTCATCAGTTTCTTCGCTACTATCATCTGCTGAAGAATTGTGCCAAAGCGCTACACTGTTTTCTCCTTGCTGGATCACTGCTGCCACCGCCTGTTCAATCGGTGTCGCCAAAAATTGATGATTGATTGCTTCTAATACCATCGGTAGATTCACTCCGCCGATCACATACGTCTTTTCCTGAAGTGGTTCTTCTAATTGATTGATCGTTACAACCGACTGATTGTAGGGACTCGCACTCAATAGATCAGCAAACACCAAGACACCGTCCCCTTGATCTGTTTCATGAATCGCTTCATGGATTTTGTTTCCCAGAAGTTGAATATCCTCTCCGTGGTTCAAATTAACGACCGCAATATTTTCGACACTGCCCATGATCACCTCTGCAGCATCTTTAAAACCAGTACTCAGCTGTCCGTGAGTTGCCAATACGATTCCTAACAAATGTTATTCCTCCTTTTTAGCTTCCTAACCAAATAACGCAAGAACTTTTTGCATATTCCTCAGATTCAGCTCTTTTTGCTTTAATTGTTTTCTAGGCAGCACATACGTCTGATCCTGCTGCTTTTCTGCACAAAATAAATAGTTAATACTGCCTATTGCTTCACTACTGTGTTCGATCGCCAACTGCTGCAGTTGCCCTTCATTGAATTGCTTGCCGATAGCTCGAATCGGAGCATCGGCACCAATAGAATCTAAATAATAAATCTTCGCATTCGGCCTTACTGAATCACGTAACACTTCCAACCCGCGTTCTCCGTAACTTCCTTCATCAAGAAATGCGAAGGCCGTCGCTGTTTGACTGTTTTGACTGATCAAGGACAGCAGCGCTAAGATAGAGGAGGTATTGCGGGTTAGATTTTGCTGAAATCCTGCCCCGCGGCTTACGCGATTTAATAGCAGAAAATAAATACCGACCCCTGAAGCAAAAAGTGCTGTTTGCCAAGACAGCAAGGGAAATCTCCCTGAAGCAAAGTGGATATAAAGCCAAGTTCCCAACAGCCCTAAAAGAATCATCACTGCTGAAGCAGTCAGAATAAATTGATTTGTTTTACGGCCTTGCTCCTGCCGATCAAAAAAATGGTAATCGCCGAAATGCTGTGGCGGTGTATCATAATATGTGCAGATGATCCGTTTTGCTTTGGTCAGATCGCCAACATACAAATTGCGTGAGGCGTTTTTTTTCGTGTGATCATACTCGATCACCTGAAGATCTTTGCGAAACGGGATGATATCTGCGATGAGTGCCTTCAAAAATCTTTGTTTGCTTTTATCCGTGGAACGCGATCGGTAGACATACCGATAACGAAAAAGCCAATCACGAAATGTTTCTGTTTGATTCATGGTGAATTCTCCTATTCACAAATTACTCACAAGGAAGGAGGAACTCTATTTTTATAAGATCCTCCGCCTTCCTCTTCAACAGATGACGAACGCGCTCAATGATTACAAATTGAACTGCTTCAACACATCTTTAAGGGTTGATTTCGGTGCAGAAGGTGTTGCTTGAAAATAGATTGATTCCACACCGTACGCTTCGTTCATTTCTTTGAGTTTTTGCGCATCAGCTTGATTTAAATAAACAGATTTTGTTACCAAGAGATCTTTCTCGGGATCTTTTTGGGCGATACCGCCTATGTTCAATTCTTTCATTGGCACGCCGTGTTTGACTAAGTCGTACATCACACTGATGGTTTTAGCGATCAAAATACAGTTGTAATCTTTGAAGTTGTATTCATCCCAGTAAAATTTGGCTTTTTCTGGTGTAACGACGATCGTTTTTTGCCCTGTGCGGCTACCGGCATTTTTGTATAATTCCCGCATGAACTTATCCTTAGCTACTACCTCATCCACTACAAAAATCGAGTTGACTCCGCTTTTTTGTGACAAGGTCATCATGACCTGCCCATGGATCAATCGTTCATCTACTCGTGCTAAATTTACTACACCCATTTTTTCCACTTCCTTTTCTTATAAAATACCGACACCGGCTAAAATAATCAGAATCAAGGTCAGCCATAGTAATGCTTGCGTGACTTTTAATCCTTTCTTTGTATAGAACCAGTAGATGCCCATTACAACTGCTAACGGCAAAATCCCTGGTACAATCTGATCAAGGATATCTTGGATAATAAATTCTCGTCCAGAAATATCAAACTGTAGCGAAGAACTGACTTTGACATAGTTTCCAGCCAGAACCCCCATCATAAACAAACCGAGAACCGACAGTGTTTCAATTGCGGTTTGGACGCCTGTACTCTGCATCAAACCAGTTGCATTGCGCCCCATCGAAAATGCTTGACAGGCGAAAAACATTCCTAGAGAAACTTGATACAGTGCAAAGCAAATGAATGGGAACAACGCACCTAGTGGACTTCCTTGCTGTGCCCAAGGAACAGCAATCGCAATAAAGATATATTGAACGGTTCCTGAGTCGATGGCATCCCCGATTCCTGCTAAAGCACCCATCAAACCAGCTTTCGTGTTGTACATCAAATCATCTTGCATCAAAATTTCTTTTTTCTCATACTCTTCTTCGGCTCGCTGCTGTTCCATCGAAGACATTAATCCAGTGATGACTCCGCCCCCCCAACTCAGTTGGGTATTGAAAAACAGCAGTTGGCGTTTGTAGGCAGCTTTCAGTGCCTCATCGTCTTTGTAAAGTTTGCGCAAAATCGGCATCATGGCGTATAAAAGCGAGGGTGATAAATACCGTTCAAATGAATGCGGGATCTCATTGGCGAAATGCCATCTTAGGTATGCTTTTGTGACATCTTTCTTCGTGATTTCTTCTGGTGCGCCTTGCGCTTTTTGAATTGTTTCGGTCATTACTGCTCCTCCTTATCGATTAGAACCCGTCATCATAGTCATCGTCATCATCAAAGGATGGTGATGCTGTATTCGTTTCTGGGGCTGGGACCAATTTTCCTTTTTGTGACTGAACAAAAATCAACGCGATCAAAATGCCAAAAATCGCATAGGTGACCATGGTAATTTCCAGCGAACTGAAAACTACACTCATGAAATAGGCCAAGAAGAAAAAGACCATATAATCTTTTCGACCGATCACATAGACGGTAGTTGCAATCCCGATCGCTGCCAATCCGCCGCCGACTACTTCTAAAATATGAATAACGACTGTCCCCTCAAGAGCATTGATGACATCAGCAATCAGCGGAGCGCCTAAATAAAGTGCAATAAATACCAGCGGAACAAATAAAATAAATGAAGCCAGCGTTGGGTATAAAATAATTGAACGCGTCATGGCCTTGGCATTAAGATCTTCTACTGCTTTATCCGTATACTTTCCTAAGAAGGTATTGATAAAGAAACGGAACTGATACAAATAACTCCCTAGCAACCCAACAGGAACGGCAACAGCAATCGCTGCTTCTGGTTGCAGATTTCCTAGCAAAGCTACCGGTACGGCAATCGCCGCAGCAATTGAAGGTTCCGCTGGCATGGATCCGCCAGGAGAAAATACCCCCATGTAAATCATTTGTAAAGCGGCAGTAACGATCATGGCTTGAGCCACATTTCCCATCACCAGTCCGACAACTAATCCCGTCATCAATGGTGAAAAACGTAAAGTCAGTGTGGCGCCTCCGCCGAGCCAACGAGACATGACTGCTGCAACCCATAGCGCAATCAGTAAACTTTGTGTAACACTTAATGTATCCATTTTTCCTCCTCCTAAACTTCTTTCAAATAGTTTTCTAAATCAAGAACAGCTTCTTTCAAGCGTTCTTTGGTGATTAAGACTGGAATCAAGTGTACTTTTTCTTTCGAATCTATGAACTGCACCAACTGATCGATGACTTGTGCATCTTCAGGAAAAATACCCATTTGATGTAAACTCATTGGTAAGTGCAATTCTTGATAAAAGGGGATCAACTGATCGATGACCGTCCATTTTTCTTCAAGGGCTAATTGATAAAACATCCCATAGGCAACCTTTTCCCCGTGAAGAAAACGATGACTTTCAGGCAGATATTTACTGATGGCATCATGCATCGCATGCGCCGCTGCATTGCGGGCATATTTATCGCCTAGCCCGCCTACCATTCCAGCAACTGCAATAACGATCTCCGACAAGTGACAAAAGGCGTCTGTCACTTCCTGCCGCTTCATATCTTCAATCGCTTGTTTCGATTGTGTCAAAATAGCTGTTTCGCATAATTTTGCTGTATAGCCTGCCATTTGCAAGAAGGGCTCATTTTTCAAATGTGGTTGGGCTAAGATTGCTTCCGATTCAATCCACTTTGCCAACGTATCTGCTAAACCGGCGATGAAGTAGGAGACTGGTGCATCGATCACTAACGTCGGATCGGTAATCAAAAAAGCAGCCTGTCTTAAATAGTGTTCCGACTTTCCTTCAGATTCTCCCGACTCTTTATACATGACAGACAAGGGTGTCCATGGTGCACAATTACTGGCCAATGTTGGGATCAGTCCAAAGGGTCGATTGACTACATGTGCTGCATATCCCACTAAGTCGGCTAACTTCCCGCCGCCAACCCCCAGAATAAAATCGATCGCCAGTTCTTCAACAAGATCAGCAATCAGCCCAGCGCCATAATAGCTGCATTCTCCCGTGTAGCGATGATAAAAAATTTCCAAATGCGCATCTTCTAAAAAGAGTAATTTTGGTTTTGCTTTTTCCCATGAAACCGTTCCATGTACGAGCAGCAGTCGTTTTACTTTGTACTCTTTTAATACTTCCGGCACATAGTCGATCGCGCCTTCATGGTAACGATAAACTTGCGGTCCAACCTTTACTTTTAAATCCGTTAGCACGAGTTTCACTCTCCTTTATACAGCCAAAAACCGACTTTCCGCTTGAACAGCACGGTCTGGCAGCAGCCCCTTAACGATTCGTTCAATATCCGTTACACATTTGTTTCCCATCTCTTCTAAGCATTCCATAGTATAAGCCGATGTATGCGGTGTCATAACTACATTTTCAAAAGCTAAATACGGATGATCTTTATGACCAGGCTCTTCCTCTAAGACATCGGTGGCAAGACCAGCGATTTTCCCACTTTTTAATCCGCTTACAATTGCCTCTTCATTCAAAAGTGCGCCACGGGCACTATTGGAGAGATATACTTGATCTTTCATTTTTGAAATTTCTTCAAAGGAAATCATATGATAATTTTCCTCCGTCAAGTTAGCACATAGACAAATAATATCTGATTTTGCTAGCAGCTCGTCTAGCTCGACTTTTTTTCCGCCATAGCTTTGAATATGCAAAGCGGACTTATATGGATCGTATGCCAAAACCTCGCAGCGGAAACCATTTCTCAATATTTCTACTACACAACTTCCAGTATTGCCGACACCGATCACCCCTACCGTCTTGTTAAATAAAGCCCGTCCGACAAAGTTCGCTCGTTTTTCCCATTGATCTTCGCGGACTTTTGTATTCGATTCAACTGTACAGCGCAGAAGCGCCAATAGATTGGTCACATTATTTTCTGCTACTGCATCTCGCTCGACCAAAGCTGGAATGATCGAAACAATCGTTTGGTGGTCCTTCGCTGCTTCTAAATCAATATTGTTATAGCCGATCCCGTGGCGTGTGATCAGTAGCAATTCATCTTTATACTCAAAAAACTCTTTGGTAAAAAATGGGGTAACACTTGCTATAATGATGTTGTATCCCTTAAGCTTTTCTGCCAATTCTTTCCCATTGATTTCGCTATCGAACGTGAAATGACTGACAGTTCCGATTGCTTTCAACCGCTCGATATGTTGCGGAAAGATTTTTCCAAAGCTGCTGGAATTCACTATAGCGATCTTAAACTGTTCCATATTCTTCCTCCTTATTCTTTTGCAACAATCTCGTGACCACCAAAACCATTCCTTAGCGCAGAGACGACTTTTGCTGAGAAACTGTCTTCTTCTTGGGACAAATTTCTCATAAACAAACTCATAGCGATCGTCGGTACAGCAACATTCATCTCCAAAGCCGTTTCCACTGTCCACCTAGCTTCACCAGAAGCTGCAACAACCCCGCGATATTCCTCCAACTTAGGGCTCTCATTAAATTGGGCCGCTGCGATTTCCATCAGCCAGCTGCGAATAACCGATCCATGATTCCATACCTCTGCGACGGAAGCCAAATCAAAGTCATAGGCACTTTGTTCAATCAATTGAAAGCCTTCACCAATGGCTTGCATCATTCCGTATTCGATACCGTTATGGACCATCTTTAGAAAATGACCGCTTCCTGATTCCCCTGCATAAAGGTAGCCTCCTAAAACAGCCACATCTGCAAACAAAGATTCCACCTCTAAAAAAGCGATTTCATTCCCGCCAATCATCAAACATGCATCTTTTCTAGCTCCGGAAACCCCACCAGAAGTCCCACAATCAAAGTAATGCACCTCTTTTTCTTTAAACCAGGCTGCTCGGCGAATCGAATCTTTGTAATTAGAATTTCCGCCTTCAATCACGATGTCTTTCGCTGATACAAGGGGCCATAGTTCTTCAAGAATCCCCTCAGTCACAGTTCCCGCAGGAAGCATCAACCATAAAACCCGTCGGCCGCTAAAAGAATTCGTCAAATCAGCTAGCGTTTGATAGAGTGTAATTCCAGCTTCTTGCGCTGTTTTCTGCGCATGTATCGAAAGATCCAGCCCTTTTACTTGATAACCTTGATCTTTTAAATTGAGGGCCAAGTTCAATCCCATTTTTCCAAGTCCGATAATTCCTATCTCCATAACAGCGCCTCCATTTCATACTTTCATTATACAAAAAAATATTTTTTTGTAAATATAAAAAATAAAAATAATTTTTATTTGCTTTTTTTCTTTAAAAGAGGTAACGTAACAATACAAAGATAATAATGTTCATATAAAGGAGGTAACCGTCTTTGACTGTTTCGATTCGCCTGCAAATAAAAACGCTTTATAAAGACTTAAGTCTCAAAGAACAAGCGATTGCCGACTACATTTTGGAAAATCCTAGTAAAGTCAGCCACAGTTCAATCAGTGATTTATCCAATGAATTAGGCATCGCTGATTCGACCTTTTTTCAATTCACAAAAAAACTCGGTTACAACGGATTTAAAGACTTCAAAATGGCAATGCTGATGCAGGAAAATGATTTTTCTGCCATTTCGATCCATGAAAATATCCAGAAGTCTGATAATGAATTGACTATGGCTCAAAAAGTATTTGATTCCAATATGACCACATTGACTGATACCAAAAATCTTTTGAAAGAAGAAGATTTAAAGCTTGCTGCTGCAATGATCAATCAATCTAAACGACTTTTTTTCTTCGGCGTTGGTGGTTCAGAGATCGTGGCAACCGATGCCTATCACAAATTTTTGCGCTCGCCGATCACTGTTTTTCACAGCAGTGATTATCACATCCAACTGATGGAGGCTTCATTGTTGACGCCAGATGATTGCGGCATTTTTATCTCTCATACTGGAAAATCAAGAGAAACCATTGAACTAGCTCAAGTTGCCAAAAACAATGGTGCCAAAATTATCGTCATTACTAGCCATGCTGCTTCCCCTTTAGCCAAACTCGGCGACGTGGTTTTCATCTCTATTTCCGAAGAAACTGAGTTTCGCTCAGAGGCATTGGCATCCAGAATCGCTCAACTGAGCATCATGGATTCCCTCTATGTCATCTTAATGTTTATTAATCGAGACAAAGCACAACAATCGATTGCCAAAATTCGGCGCTCCATTTCAAAAATCAAAGAACCCTGAGAAGGGAAGAAAAAACTTAGATTTTTCTGCGTTTCGCTAATTCTTTTGTGAATCACAGTTGATATGCAAAAAAACTTGTGCTTTTTTCTGTACTCTTCTTTGGTTTCTTATCAACTTTTTCAGTTCTGAATCTCAAATGCGCTGAGCCTGCCAAAAATCTTGTCCCTTACTCTCGCAAAAAAACCACATCACAAAGCTATCCGCTCTGTAATGTGGTTTTTTAAGACTATCTTTTTTTAGGTAAATCAATAACGACTAGACACAATCTCTGCTCCAAAGGGCATCAACGCTAAGCGCGCCATTTTCAATGATTGCGCCGCAAATGGAATGCCGATGATCGTGATGGCTAGAATGACTGCGCTAGCTAAATGTCCTAAAGCCAGTGGTATACCAGAAAAAATCAACCATAAAATATTGAGAATCACGGACACGCCACCGCCACGGTAAACGATGTCTTTCCCAAATGGTGCTAATGACAAAGTCGCAAACTTAAAACATTGCAGACCAATGGGAATGCCGATGATGGTGATACACCATAAACACCCAGCCAAAAACCATGAGATCGCACCGATTAAACCGCCAAAGACAAACCAAATCACGTTGCCTAAAAAATTCATCTGATTACCCTCCTTCTTTTTTAATAAAGACTGCTCCTGTTTTAGCAAAGAAAGCAGAGGACATCGTTAGCACTCAGATGTGCACTAGCGTCCCTGCACCTTCCCCTGCGCGCTTCTCTTTTTTCTTAATACAAGCGAAATACGTTATTTTGTAAAATGCTTATTGTCCAGAATCAACGGTTGATTCGCTGCTGTTATTTGATTCATTTGAGTCATTGCCGAAGACACCGGTGATCGAAGACCAGATGCCGCTAAAGAAGCTCTTGATATTTTCCCAAAGGCCCTTAGAGGTTTCTTCGATTTGCTTGCGAGCTTCTGACAGATCCAATTCTTTGATGAAGTCATCGAAGATATTGTTGTCTCGCATGTCGCTCATTAAAGAGGTCAATTCAGAAATTTGATTTTCCGTAACGATTCCTTCAAGTCCGTTGTCCTTCAAGGCTTTTTCTACTGTCTCTTGAATGTCTGCTTGAGTCAATTCCGTACCATCTGCGGTTTGAGCAGCCAAATCGGTTTTCGCTTGTTCTTGCGCAGCATTCAAAGCTTCATCGGAATAGCCTTCTTTGTCTTTGTTCTCTTCGGTGATCGTAGAAAGCACATCCATCTCATCTTGAGCTACAGCTACTCGATTCTGATTGATGACGCCGCCTGATTCTTCAACGATTTTGTAAACCCCAGCTAACGCACCGGAACCGTCGATCGGTACAGCAGAAGCAACCGTTAACTTCGCATCAGTGATCCCTGCCGTCAGCGCCGCATTTTGATACTGGGCTGCGGTGATGCGGGTAATGTTATCTGGTGTCGCGATATCGACAGTGATTCCTGCCCCGCTTTCTAGCGTCTGCATTCTGACCGAGCTATAGACCGCCCAATCTGCGGTAAAGCCACCATCGGGAATGTATTTCATCAAGTCAGCACCGTTTGTCGTATAAATCGGTGTTTCGCCTTGAATGCCCAGACGTTCAAGTGTGTAGTCTTCTTGTGCTTTCGTCAAGGCATTTCCGATCGCCACGGCATTGACTTGCAAACGATCTGAACTGCTGTCAGAAGTACTTGTTTGACTATCGGTAGTGGCTGTCGTTGCGGTAGAATTGCTCGTTGCAGTGGAACTGCTGGTCGTTGAATTGGTTTCGTCAGCAAAAACTTGTGGTGCTGCTAATAAAACTTGGCTAGATACCAAGAGAGTCGCTAAAATCATCGCTGGTTTTCGAGTCTGTTTTTTCATCACTATATCCTCCAAGTGTTGATCTCTTTTTCAGGGATTTTTTCCCTCTTACTGCTGTAATTGTACTATAGGTTTTCTTGCAAAGCCTACGTCTAGGGTCTGAAATGAAGAAAAACTTAGAACTCTACTGCTATTTAAAAAAGGCGTACTTTGGTATTATCCTTGGTACAGCAATACTTTAGACGCTTTTCTTTTCATCAACTGTTTTTTTAGCAAAACCAACAGTATAGGATTTCAAACGGCTGCCCACTTTCCTCAAACCAAGAAAGGCTCCCGTTAATGCTATCGTATAAAAGAACAACGGAAACCCTGCGAGTGAAAAAAAGACCTTCCCGGTTTCTAGAAACAGCGGGTGACTCAGAAAGATCAATCGACTAGCCTCAGCTGCTTGTTTTGCTTGCCAAGTCCGCTTTGGGGGTTGCTGCTTGATCAGCCAAGCAAGGAAAAAAAGAGTCGTCGGCACAAAAAACAGCATGAAATTCTTATCGTCCCCCTGATTGAGATACACCAGTCGACCTTCAATGCCTAATAAGCAAAGAGAGACCGCGAGTTTTCTGCCAAGATGCTTCGTAAAAAAAGGGTGTTTTTGGTGTTCTCTTAAACAAACCCCACACAGTAAAAATAAAAACCCATAAAAGAGTCCGTTTCTCGTTGTAAAAAATAGTGTCCGATAGCTTTGATAGCATACCAATAAAGGTCCACTTAAATAACTGCTGTACGTTTCAAGACAGCCAATCACATACAAACTGATCGCCAGTAAAAACTGCCGCCGATAGCCAAGAAAGCGAGTTTTTCGTACTAACCACATGCCAAAGAGCAACGCTGGAAAATACCAAAGATGGTACCAGACCCCTACTGTAAAAAAGCCAGTAGCCAAACCGATGACCCGTAATGAATCAGCAAGATTTTGCTGCCCTAAATAAAACCAGCCTAAGGGAAGATACACGATCGACCAACGCAAGTAAAGCTTGAGTTGTCGTTTGCACCATTGCTGCCATGAACAGGTACTCTTTTGAAAAAAATAGCCATTCAGCAGCAGAAAAAAAGGAACTGCCAAACGACATAAGAGACTCTTTAACAAAAAATGAAGCCCGTTGTTTTCTGCCAGTCGACCACAGTGAACGAGAATCACCAGTAAGGAAGCGATGAATTGGATGTAGCCAATTGGAACCATAGGTTGTTTTGTCTTCATTCAATCGTTTCTCCTTTCTCTGTCAAATTTGATCAAACATCCTTCACTTTACTGGCCCTTTCTTTTTATGACCAGCACTGAAAGCTTCCAGAATAGAAAGACAGTGCAACAAGTAGAAACATTGATAAATAAAGGATGTTACCCTTTGTTGCATCGTTAATTTCATAGATCCTCGTTCGCATAGAAAAGAGTTTGCTATAATATATAAGAAGAATGATGGAGGCAAAACAGACACATGGATATTGGGAAAATTATTAAAGAAGAACGCACCAAACGAAATCTCACGCAAGAACAATTGGCGCAGGAATTTTTTGTCACTCGGCAACTGATTTCAAAATGGGAAAACGGCAAGAGCTATCCTGATCTAGATCAAGTAGTCAAGCTGAGCAACTATTTTGAATTGACCTTGGACTATTTATTAAAAGAAGACAAACAGATGGTCCAAGAACTCAATCTGACCACCCACCGCAAACGAATTGGCCTCGTATTGATCGCCCTTTTGACTGTTCTCAGTATTAGCTTAAGTACGATTTTGCTGGCAGGATTTTGGATCGATCCAGTCTTTTTCACAAAAGAAGACCTAGCGATCACTTCTATTAAAAAGTACCACTTGCCTGCCACTGAGATAACGAATCAGGAAACCGGACAAGTGATTCAGCTGCCTGAAGATACGGAATACTTGATCACTTATACGATCGATCGGCCGCTGGTAAAAACGGGCCGTCTGTCGGGTTATAAAGAATACAGCAGCGAAAATGCCAGTCAATTAACGGCTTTTGGTCATCGCGGTTTTCATTTTGGCACGCAAACAAGCAAAATCGTCATTCGCAGTAATCGCGAAGACAATTTAGCTGCACCAGAATTAAATGCAGGCAAGGATCTTTATCTTCGTAATATGAATAAAGCGCGCGTCTATCAAAAATCAGCAGCTGGTGTCGCATTTTCTATCGAAGATGAAGGCGACCTCCTCTTTACTGCAGAAGAACTGGCGCAATTGCCCTTTGAACAAGGACAGCTGCCAGAGTAAACAAAAACCACCGAATCGTTTTGATTTGGTGGTTTTTGCTGACTTTCTTATCCTAGCAAGATCATTGCGATCGCCGCCAAGGCGTTATTGAGAAAATGCATGGCGATGGCTGTTTCTAGACGCTTAGTTTTTACATAAATCAACGCCATTATCAGTCCCATAGCACCATAAATCAAAAACTCGACCAGATTGGTGACGGAATGGATGATACTAAAAACGGCTACACTTGAAATGATCCCGACTATCGGGTATTTCTTGAATAAAAGGCCGATAAACCCACCACGGAAAACGATTTCTTCCATGATTGGCGCCGCCACAGCGATCAATAGGAAGATCAAAAGCGGATTTTCGCCTGTAAACAGTTCCCCTAACAATGCATCATTCGCGGTCGCCTCTTGATCCGATATATACTGCAGATACATGGTACCACCAACAGCAACGACTCGACCTAAAACAAAACCACCGATGATCCATAGCCAGTTGCGCTTCGTTGACCAGCCAAAGTCAAAGGTGGCAAGTCCTAGCTTCCGAGCCAAATACATCAGTAGGCCAATGTTTGCCAAAAGCAAGGCAATCAACCCATAGCTCATCATCGCAGGAATCCTCGGTTCTCCGGCTTCCAAATAATAGATTTTTACCACACTGAATACGGTCATCCCTACTTGACTTAGTAAGAATAAGCCAATCAAAATAAATAAGTTCTTTACTGCTTTCATGCTCTCCTCCATCGTTTGCTCATTGCATTTTGCAGGATTGGGTTACGACAAACCATGACACAGCCCATCACTTGGTTCCCCATATATCCAGAAACTGCTTAGCCGCTATCGGCTTGTTTCTAATGATACTGAGTTTCCTCAGTATTTACAACAAATAAAAAATAAAAACAGTTATTTTGCGTATTTTATCCAACAAACCACGTTTTTTCTTTCGCTGCTCTCAAAAAAATATAAGTAGTATTTGAAAAAAGCGCTCTCTTATGCTACACTGTTCCTACTTTTGTTTGGCTGACGAACCGCTGCCCCAACCATGTTCGTTTGGACCAACTCGTTGCGAGTATTCGATTTCGAATGCTCTTTTTGTCGCGTTTGTCAAAAGAAAGTGAGTGAATCCAAATGATCCAAGTAGAACACCTCAGCAAGACCTTCCAAGTATCCAAGCGAAAAAGCGGCTTTCGCCAAGCAGCCAAAGCCTTTCTTTCTCGTGAAACCACCACCGTCCATGCGTTGCAAGACATCAGCTTTACCATCAATGAAGGCGAAATGGTTGGCTACATCGGGCCTAATGGTGCTGGAAAAAGTACCACCATAAAAATCATGTGCGGGATTTTGACCCCTGATCAAGGCATTTGTCACATCAATGGTCGTACGCCTTGGCAAGAACGTATTCAACATGTCAAAGACATCGGCGTCGTCTTCGGGCAGCGCAGTCAACTCTGGTGGGATGTCCCCGTCAATGACAGCTTTGATTTGATCCGTGATATTTACAAAGTCGACGCTGCTAGTTATCAGCGCAACCTAGAAGAATTAGTCACCTTACTAGATTTAGGTGAGATCTTAAAAACCCCTGCTCGGTCCTTGAGTCTCGGTCAGCGTATGCGCTGTGAGATCGCCGCCTCCTTACTCCATGACCCCAAAATCTTATTTCTTGATGAACCCACCATCGGTTTAGATGCTGTATCAAAGATTGCCGTGCGTCAGTTTATTAAAAAAAGAAACCAAGAAAAAGGCACCACAGTCATCCTGACGACCCACGATATGCAAGATATCGAGGCGCTGACACAGCGAATTCTGTTAATCGGCAAAGGGCAAATTTTGCTGGATGGTCGCCTCGATGAACTAAAGCATCGTTTTTCTGATGTCAAAACGCTGGAGATCGACTATCAAGGGAATGAACCTCATCTGCCAGAAAACGTCCAGCTGCTTCAAAAAGACGTTGGTCGCCTTGTTCTGAAACTTGATCCCAAAGAAGTGTCAGTCGCTCAGCTGCTCAGTCTGCTCAGCAATCAAGTCGAGATCACCGATTTGGCCGTTGCCAGTATCACCGCCGAAGAAATGGTCGCCAAGCTGTATCAGGAGTATCAGATATGAGGAAGTATCAGGCATTTTTCCGCATCCGCTTTATCAACACCTTGCAATACCGCTCGGCGGCGATTGCCGGGATGGCTACGCAACTAGCTTGGGGCTTGATGGAAATTCTGGCATTCCACGCCTTTTACCAAGCAGATCCTAGTGCCTTTCCCATGACCTTTCAACAAACCGTCTCCTATGTTTGGCTCCAGCAAGCCTTCTTGTCTTTATTTATGTTGTGGTTCTTTGAGGCAGAAATTTTCAACACCATCACCACAGGGTCGATTGCCTATGAACTTGTGCGGCCGATGGATCTATACAATCGCTGGTTTTGCCAATCGGCTGCCAATCGCTTAGCAAAAGCCGTCTTGCGTTGCGGACCGATTTTTGTGATTGCCTTTTTACTGCCAGCACCTTATCGTTTAATTCTGCCAGCAAACATCGTTGCCTTGTTCTTGTTTCTTTTGTCCATGGCGCTGAGTTTAGGTGTAGTGATCGCTATGTCGCAGCTGGTCTACATCTCGACTTTTTATACATTATCCTCCATCGGGGTGCGGGTCGTCATCAGCTCCATCGGTGAATTTTTAGCTGGTGGGGTCATTCCTCTGCCTTTCTTTCCGCAGCCTTTTCGCCAATTCGTGGAACTACTGCCTTTTGCTTCCATGCAAAACGTCCCGCTGCGAATTTACAACGGGGATCTGACTGACTTGGCGCTGGTTTCAGCATTGCTCTTACAAGCCTTTTGGCTCGTACTTTTGATCGTGATCGGAAAAATTTGGCTGCAGCAGGCGCTCAAACGTGTCGTTGTGCAAGGAGGTTAAGGAATATGGTTTATTGGCATTATTTTTGTATCCATCTCAAAAGTCAGATGCAGTATAAAGTTTCCTTTGTGTTAACCGCTTTGGGACAATTTCTAGGCTACTTTACTGCTTTTTTAGGCATTTGGTTTATGTTTACCCGGTTTCATCAAGTGGATGGCTTTACCTTTGAGGAAGTCCTACTTTCCTTTGCAACGGTTTTGTTTGCCTTTTCGATTGCGGAATGCTTCTTTCGCGGGTTCGATCTTTTTCCGCAAATGATCAGTAATGGCGAGTTCGATCGAGCACTCGTGCGCCCTCGCTCCTTGATTTTTCAAGTCTTAGCTTCCAAAATGGAATTCTCGCGTCTCGGCCGTTTTATTCAAGCCTTGCTGTTGTTTGCTTATGCGATTCCTAATAGTGGAATTGCTTGGCATTTTGGAAATGTCCTGACTCTTTTTCTGATGATCGTCTGCGGCGCCCTCTTTTTCGCCCTATTGTTCTTAGTGTATGCCGCCATTTCCTTCTTTACGATCCAAGGACTTGAATTTATGAATATTTTTACCGATGGTGCCCGCGAGTTCGGCCGCTACCCCTTCAGTATCTACGGAAAACACGTCTTGCGTTTATTGACCTACGTCGTGCCGATGGCTTGGTTTCAGTATTATCCGTTTCTGTATGTCATTGGTCGCGTAACTAATCCTTGGTGGATCTTATCACCCTTGGTTTGTCTACTCTTTGCCTTTCCCGCCTTCTTCTTTTGGCGAGTAGGTTTGAAGAATTATATTTCTACGGGTTCGTAAAGAAAAAGGAGCGCCTCTCTTTGAAACTAAGAGAATGCGCTCCTTTTTTATTCGGTTATTTCAAGTGAAAAACAGCCTCTCCTTGCTGAATATCGCCATCTGTTCGCAGGCAATTCCCGCCTTGTTCCTCCATGAAGACAACGATCACCATGGTCTCTTTGCCCATTTCCTCAACTGCTGCTACATCCATTTCTGCCAGCAACTCACCTGTCGTGACTGACTGGTTTTCTTGGACCGCGATCGTGAAGGGCTCCCCTGCTAACGCCACTGTTTCAATTCCCATATGGATCAAAAGGGAACGGCCATCCACCAACTCAACGGCTAAGGCATGCTGTGTTGGAAAAATCGTTCGAACCGTCCCGGCTGCTGGTGCATAGATTTTTCCGTGATGATGAGAAACGGCAAATCCATTTCCCATCATTTTAGACGAAAATACCTCATCTGGTACTTCTTCGATCGGTAGCAGTCGGCCTGTTGCCGGTGCACAAATTTCTATTTTTCTTTTAAAAAGCATCCGTAATTCCTCCTTAGATTGCCGACAGTGTTCTCTGACAGCTAGAATAGATAAGAAAAGCTACGAAGGGCAATAAACCAAAGATAAAGATGGCAGTATCGAGGGACAGCACCTGCGAAAGAAAGCCGCCAGCTAATGGCGAAAGAAACGATGCCGCACCAATGTACACACTGATCGATATCAGTTGTCCAGAAGAAAAAACAGCTGGCGGTGTAATAGCACTGATAATCATTCGACTGCCGATGGTAAATGCCGGTACAGTGAAAAACTGCAGAAAACTGGCTGCCAAAAGTAAGAATGGGCTACTAGCAAGCCAATAGACAAAAAATTGTAAGGTTAAAAATATGCCTGCAATCAAAATCAAGCGCTCATTTTTCCATTTAGCAATCATGCGATTCAGCAAAAGGTACGCTGGAATTTCACAAAAGGATTGGATCGACCATTTCAGACCAACAAATTCACTGCCTCTTTCCATTGTAATCAGCTTGTCGATAACGACCGTATTGTTCGCAACGATTGTCAAGTACAAGAGAAAGAACAGTCCCGTATAAACCAAAAAGCGTCGGTCTTTGCATAACAGAAGAATGTCTGCCAGCGAGACACCGCTGTTTGTTGCTGTTCCTTGCTTTTGCGGTAAGGCGTTTTTCTCTGGGATCGTTCGTGAAAATGTATAATTGATAAGCAAAAAGAGGAGCAGCGGCAAACTAAACCAGCGATAATTATTGGAAAATAAAAAGAATGGCACGCAGACACTCATCATACTCCACCCTAAAGAGCCGTTTGCTTTGATTGAAGCAATTCTTTTTGAAGTACTGGACTCCGATAATACCCAGTTATCGAGCACCGTTGCTGTTGTATTGGCTAATCCACCCGCAATAGCCAATACCAGAAGATGGATCAGCCAGTGGTCTTTTCCTAACCAATAAAAACTAATGGAGAAGAAAACCAGAAAGATCATCAGAAGCATCGAAATACGTTTTAATCGTTTGCTCTTGTCCGAATAATAGCCGATCACTAACTGAAAAAGAATTGTCGTGATGCTGTAGGAGGCTAAAAACCAGCCTCTTTCAAGCGCATCATAGCCTTGCTCAGTTAAAAAAGGAACGATTTGTGTCATCAAAATCGCCATCGTTGCATATTGAACAAAATAGATTACTTGAAATTTGTGTTTGATTTCCATTCTTTGTTTATGATCGGCTGAAGGAAATTCCTTCAGCCGATCCCTTTCCTTTTACCTGCTGGACCTATTTTAGTTCTGGCCAATATGGTTCGTTCGCCACAATCATTTCATCTAATATTTCTTTGGCGACTTTCGCACTTGGTACAGTTTTGTTCATAGTAAAGGACTGCCATAATTTTTGGTAAGACTCTTGTTCCCAAGCATCAACTGCCAATTTTTCAGATGCGATCTGCTGCTCCATCAATCCCTTTTGGAATGTTGGAATATCACCGATCGACAAGACTTCGTAGCCATCTTTTCCAACTAGACAAGGTAGTTCCACCATTGCATCATGGGCAAAGTTGGCAATTGCGCCGTTGTTTTCAACAATAAGAATCATGCGTTCTTTCGTATTAAAGGTTAGTGCGCAAGCAAGGTCTGTAATAAAGGACGCATGTTCGTTTGAGGCAAATGTTGTATCAACTGCTGTGTTGTTTGCAACGATTCGTCGGCATTCATCAAACACATACTTCTCTCGTCCGTCAATAATCTCATTGGCACGGGTATACTCTTTGTCCGCATGAGCCACCGTTTCATCAGCCATCAAATAATATTTCAGATAGGTATTCGATAAAAATTCTGGTTCAATTTCGTGCAGATCTTTAGCCGCCCACATCGTTTCCAGCCAACTGCTTTCTTTATGCTGGCCTTTTTGTGTTTGTTCGGTGTAGCCGTACTTTTGAACATGCGCACTGATTTGTGGCATTAAGTCATTGCCGTCATGGTCTTTGATGCTGGTCCACCAACCAAAATGATTCAAGCCGAAATAGCTCGTCTCAAATTCTTTCCGATCCTTCAACCCAATCACTCGCGCCATGATATCTTCCAAACAAACTGGCATATCACAAATATTGATGATTCTTGAATTTGGTCGGAATCTTCTGGTCGCTTCGGCAACGACTGCTGCTGGGTTAGAATAGTTCAAAAGCCAGGCATCTGGCGAGTATTTTTCCATGTAGTCGACTAGTTCTAAGATCGGTCCAATCGAGCGCAGGCCATAAGCTAAACCACCAGGTCCGCAGGTCTCTTGTCCGACAACATTATGCCTGAAAGGAATTTTCTCATCTTGTTCCCGCATAGCATATTTGCCGACACGAAGCTGTGCCATCACGATATCCACATCCGTAAAAGCTTCCTTTGGATCGGTTGAATATTCGAACTGCACTTCTGGCGCTCGCTCAGCAATAATGATTGCACAAGCTTTTGCTACGGTTTCTTGACGCTTTTCATCGTTGTCATAGAATTTGATTTTTCTAACTGGAAAGCGCTCTTGACTTTCTAATAACATCATAACCAGCGATGGTGTATAGGTACTTCCGCCACCTGCAATTAAAATTGAACTTTTTTTCTTACTCATGGTACTTGTTCCTCCTTGTGATTCTGTTTTATTCGGCCATTAGTTCTTCGAATGATTCTCTAACCGTTGGTACCGTTAATCCTACAATGATTTGAATGCCGCCATTTCCCGGGTTGACCAGTCCTGAGGCACCTGCTTCTTGAAACTGCGTACTATCTGCAACTTTGGCGGCATCCTTAACAGTCAAACGCAGGCGTGTCGCACAATTCGTTACATCAATGACATTGTCTTTTCCACCTACCAAGTGCATATAGGCCTGTGCTTGCCGCACATGTTTTGGTAATTTTTCATCTTGCTTTTTGTTGTCATAATCTGCTTTTGTATACAACTGCATTGCTGCAGTATCATCCTCACGTCCAGGCGTTTTTAAGTTGAACTTCTTGATCATAAAGGAGAACACAAAATACCAGATAGCGGTAAAAATCAGCCCGATAATGATTTGGGTAATATAAGTTGAACTGTGAAATTTCCACAAGGGCAGCCAATTTAGACCTAACCAGTTGATCAATCCGCCGCCAAAGTCCCCGACAACCCCGAAAGCATAGGAGATTGTGGCGATCGAAGCATCCAGTAAAGCATGAACAAACCATAATGCTGGTGCAACAAACAAGAAAGTAAACTCGATTGGTTCAGTGATTCCGGTCAAAATAGCCGTCAATGCTGCCGGTGCAATCAATGCGATCACTTTTTTCTTTTTATCAGGCCGAGCCGCTTGGATCATCGCTAAACTCAGACCTGCCGTTCCAAAGACTTTCGACATTCCTGATAGTGAGAAACCGCCAAACGGATAGAGCTCTTTCAGCGAAAACGCAGTAGTTTGGAACTCGCCAATGTGGGAGGCCCAATAAACGGCCATTCCCCCTTCGACAACCGCACTGTCATAGGCAAACGGTGCATAAACAAAGTGATGCAAGCCTGTTGGAATCAGTATTTTTTGCAAGAACTGATAAATAAAGACACCGAAGTTTCCTGATTCAATGAAAAAGCCTTGCATGCTTCTCATTCCCTCTTGGATAACTGGCCAGACAAAACACATGAGTACTGCCAAAGGAACCATGGCAAAAAAGGAAATCATGGTTACAAAGACTGAGCCACTGAAATTCGACAGCATTTCTGGCAATTCTTTTTCATAAAAGCGATTGTGGAGATAGACAACGATTCCCGAAATCAGCAAGCCGCCCATCATGCCGGTATCTAAGGTGATGATTCCCGCAATCGATGTCAACCCAGAACCAGCAGTTGCCCCTTGAGCTAAATCCACCGCAAATGATTCTGGCCACAAAGTTAAAATTGCATTTACAAAATAATTAAAAGCGATATAAGTAACGAGTGCTTCCATCGTAGCGCGGGCGGCGTATTTTTTAGCTAGACTGATCGGCAGCCCTACTACAAATAGAAGTGGCAATTGGAAGAAGGGTGTCCAGCCTCCTGCTGCAATCACATTCCAAAATTTGAACCAGAGGGTATCCGGTGCTGCGATGTCCCCCATGATCGTTTGATTCGAAAACAGCAGAGAAAAGCCGATAACGATCCCAAAAAAGGAAAACAGCATGACCGGTGCCAGCATCGCTCCGCCGAACCTTTGTATTTTTTTCATCATAGTTTTTCGTCCTTCACGTTTTTAGTTAAGCGCTTTACTGATTCTCATTTTACTATTAAAATGATGCTATGAAACCCTTTTCCGTTGTTTAAAAGTTTCTCACATTTGAAAGGTTTTTTTCACATAAAATGTGAATTGTCACACAGAATCAATGGAGAGATAAAATGAGGAGATAGCCTATGCTGCAAGACCGTATCACTACCTACCAGTCAAGATTAACCGAGAATGACTTTTTGATCTGGTCCTACATCACAACTCACAAAAAGCACTGCTTGGCAATGTCCATCAATGATTTAGCCAAGGAGTGCATCGTTTCTAGGACGACGATTATGCGCTTTTGTCAAAAAATCGGCTTTGATGGCTTTTCAGAATTCAAATACCATTTAAAGAACGAGGTACAACAAGAAAATGCCCTACTCTCTGAGATTGAAGGCGAAATTCTCGACAATCATATTCAAACGATTGAAAATTTAAAAAAGAAAGATTTTACAGCATTGTGCAAGATGATGGCTCATGCCAAACGAATCTTTGTCTATGGTTCAGGGGACATTCAAAACCTTGTTTCCAATTATATGAAACTCTTATTTTTGCCTAATGGACTACTTGTCTACGATTTTGGTGCGATCTCAGTCAATGAACAATTTTATCGCATCATCGAGCCAAATGATTTAGTGATTTTGATTACTTTAAATGGTGAGTCACCCACCGTTGTCAAACTAGCAAAGCAACTGAAACAGCGCAACATCAACACGATCGGGATCACGAAGCTGAGAAACTCAACGGTTTCTAAACTCTGTTCTGAAACGATTTTCTTTTTAAATCCAGAGATCCAGTCAACCGAAAATGCGATCGCTCCCTTTGAAACGACCGCCACACTTTTCTTTGTGATCGAGTACTTATTGTTAAAATATGATGCTTGGCAAAAACAAGCCGCAAGCGTCTCAGAGCCATAAAAGTTCTCTTGGTTTTCCTTAATTCATTTAACTTACAGTATTTTGAAAGACGCTTGAATAAGCCATTTTCAGCCAATTTCTGCTAGGAAAAGCAGCCAATCTCTGGTAAGATAAATAAAAACGTAAAAGAGGACCAGTTATGGAATATTTAGCGATTTTACTTGTTTTCTTTCTATTGAATGTAGTGATACTTGTACTTGGATTGAAGAAGAAACGAATCATGCTGCTTTTTCTGTCACTCTCTGGTTTATTGTTGGTTTGCTTGATTGCCATTTCTTACGTTTTCTTCTATTCAAATACACTTTAAGTCGTCAAAAACACGGGAAGCTGGCTACGAACCTACCGAAACAAACGAGGCTGTTTTAGTCATTACACCCGACGTATAGGACACATTTGTTAAAATTAATTTGAGAAAAAAAATGACTGTGACATAAGTCGCGAAAAAAGCGTAATGAATAACGGATATCCGTTCATTCATTACGCTTTTCTCTTGTTTTTTTTCATGATGAATAATTAAACGAGCTATACTCTCCACATGTTTCACAGATATAGTAATAGTTGCGTTTCTTCTTATTATAAAGTTTCAACTTCTTCCCATTTTTACAACTCTTGCATTCTTCTAATTCAGTCAAGGTTTTATAATAAAATAACTCACTGATCATTTCTGGATAAAAATGCGCAAGCAGCTCAATCAGCTTTTTTCTGTCAACCAACAGTAGATTATCACCGGCTATTTCTAATGCTTGATCTGTAAAAAAATGTGTAGTGATGAAAAGCCCATTGGGAAACCCTTTGTCTGGAAAAATCCATTTAAATGCGGCAACGAGTGGCTTACTGATCCGCTCCGTTGTCTTTTGCGGATTCCAAGCTTTACATTGGACCGCTATTGCCTTTTTATTATTAGAAAAAGCATACACATCAATACCACCATCTTTGTAACCATCGATGTTTTGGACGGTATATCCCATCTTTTGTAAAATACATTCAGCAATATAATTCAAATCCTCAGATTTACAGGTTTCTAATTGAGCCACAATCTTTTTCAATTTTTTCGGGTATGTACGTTCATTAAAGTTGCTTAGTTCTGGTAAATTAATAACTTCCTTCTTTTTCTTAAATGAAAACATGTCTCTTCCTTTCTTGATTGTTTTGGATGTGATTAGTTAAAGCTTAGCTAGTAAGTGGTCTTTAATTATGTAGAATAAAACTGGTTCTTAAGAGAGGAAAAATCTACTTTTCTCAAAAAATCGTTTGAATTCGGTGAAATAAGTCAAAATAATAAACTTATATAGGGACATTATTAATTTAATGATAATTTTATTTAAGCTAAAAGTCAATTGAAGCTTGAATATTCAATAACAATCGAAGGTTAAAACAAATCACTCTTGATCACTGCTTCATTTAAGAAAATTTTTAGATAGGATTCGTTATAGTGCTAATTTCCACATTCTTGTCTTACTGATCTATTGAGTCCTCTTACTTTACTTGTAACAGATTCTGAATGGTTTCTTTCGCTTTAGCAGTTGCGTGTCTATTACCTATAAAAACAAAAAAGGTTTCCCTCGTAAAAGGGAAACCTCTGAAATGTTGTCGAAACAACATTTGCAGTTATTTGTCTTATTCTGCAGCGTTTGTGTCTTTGAGACCGTATTTCATATCTTTGAATTTTTTAATAAGGTCTAGTATTTCTCACTTAGCTTAAATTCAGCTTTTTTAGTATTGTAATATACTCTATAAATTCCCTTGTTTTCTTTTCGGGGTAGTCAAGGGGTAGTCAATCCGCCAGCATGATACGAACCAACATACATAGTTTTCAAAGCCTGTGTTAGGCTTTTTTCTTTACCTTTTGTTCGCTTTACAACAAGAACAAACGTTCGTATAATTCTTGTAAGGAGTGATTGCTATGCAAATACCTTTAGCACACCAAAGAACCTACGCACTTGAGCGCTACTACTATGAGTTTGTTCAACGTATGGGGCCAGCGCACCTGCTATATGAACAGTTTGCTAAGACTATGCAAAATTATGGTAAGCCGTACTTTACCATCCCCAGCAGTTATAGCGGATATCCGGAAGAACTGGCGTTTGTATTCAAGGTCGATGGCGAAGATTATTTATTTGATCATGTCAGAACACAAGATAAGATACTTAGGAAGTACGATCCTAATGAAATATATAGACCTGGCGGTAACTGATATGAATCTTATTACTCAATACGAACAGGGCTACCTATCTCTCTTTGGGTTTATAAATGAATTTCCGGACAGTGTTTCTGAGTCACAGGAAGCTTTATTCGGTGCAAAATGTGTCGAGTTTTATGTTGCTGTCACTTTAGGCAAAACGGATTGCTGCTATTATGTACAACACTATGGAGGCGATTGTTATGAAATCGATGAAAGGCTATGTATCGAAGATACGTGTGTTGAAGATGAGCAAGACCCCTTTGGTGCGGTTTTCTTTGGATGATGTTAACTGCTTGATTGCGGCGCATAGTTTGAATTTCTTAGCCGAAGTGGATGAAGGAATGCAGATTGTGGTTGCTGGTGAGTATAATAGTAGGAAACAATTTGTTGTTAGGAAGTATTCGGTGATTGGTAAGACGAAGATTATGATTGAATTTGAAGCAATGAATAAAGGATCCATACTCTAAAGAGCACAGGTTTTTTTCTGTGAAATTACTTCCCTTTTCAAATATTTACAATAAATAACTTTTTTCATTCTCAATCTATAAAACTGAACGAAAACGATCTCACACGATATTGTAATCGTTTATTATAAGTGTTACTCTTATTAAAAGGAGGTAAAAATATGGATAACGTAATTTTAGCTAATTGGGAATATTTCACTTCCGGAAAGAGTATGGATAAATTTAAAACAGGAAAATGGATGGTTTTCTTTAACTTCTTTGATGCGAGAGACACAATTAGATCATATTGCGAAAAAAGTGTTGTTGAGGAAATTGTTAGCACTGCAAAATTAAGTAGTATGCCACGCAAAGATGGTAATGGAGTTGCATGTTTCTTTCTTGAGATCGATGATCTTGATCGGCAAAAAAAGATAATAAATTTTTTGATAGAAAATAATTTAATACTAAAAAAGAAAAATGGTGATTATTACAATTTATCATTTAAGCTCGACGAGCAAACAAGAAATAATGAATACAATGAAAGTTTTAAATCTGTTCTTAAATTGGAAGAACTAATAGACTTAAGAACAGGTGAATGGAAACAATAAAAAAAGACCTTAGCTTTCGCTAGGGTCTTTTTTATACTGAAACTCGAGCGTGTTTGAAAACTGAAATTCTATTAAAAAATTCAGAAATGTTAAGAATAAATCATCGCAAAACAAAATTCTAATTTTTTTGAATAAAATGCTATTTTTTTGTGATTTCAGGATGACTTTTCAAGCAGGTCCTAGTTATCTATAAGAGAGACTAATTATCTATGTGCATTACATTAATTAGTTCTTTGACATCTTCTGGATTACTTGTAGGAATGGCTACTATGGTAGCACCATCCAAAATTTTTTGAGATCCTTCTCTCGTGTTTTCCTCTTGATTTTGAAAATGACCAGGAACTGGATATTTCGTAATAGTTCCATCATAATTACTAGAATAAATAACTAAACTTTGATATGCGTATTTAGCGCTGAGTATAACAGTATCCTCCGGAAAAGTAACACTGTCTTCAGCATATGGATTAACAGGGTATCCTGCAGATTCTTTACGCACATGTAATTCAAATCCTGTATTGGGGTCTTCTAGATCTTTCTTATATGTGGTTCCCATAGTTGCTAACCATACGCGAGCATATTCGATTTGATCGTCAGAATAACCTTCTAGTGAATTATCTTTCTCTGATTGAGAAGAAGACTCCATTGTTGATTCTGTATTTTTTACAGTAGCAGAAACCTCAGATGTATCAATCGATCGCTTCTCATCTGTCGTAGAATCATTTGTGCTTTCTTTGCTTTTTAAGGTAGAAGAAGTATCGGTTGTAATTTCATTAGAATTTCTAGACTCATTAGAAGAGACACTTTTCTGAACGCAGCCAGCCAATAAAATTGCTAGAAAAGACATTAATACTAACATTTTTTTCATTTTAAATTTCCTCTTTTCACTTAGTAAGTTGCTTTGAGCCAGTTAACTACAAAATAGAGTGGACCAAAAGAAGTATAACAAAAAAATTGAATTGGTTGGTTGAATTTATATTACACCATAGTATTCTGGATATCAATATTATTAATTCACTCTTGAAAAAACTGAAAATACAGAAAGGTTTCTTTATTTATAGTCTTTATGCTTTTTATTTGGTTTTCGGTCACTTTAACTTTTTCAGAGCCTTTGCTCTTTTCAATTAAATCTTTTTTTATTTTTAATAAATCTTTATTAGCCAATTTACCCACCTTTTTCTAAGTATTTGATAGCTTAGCAACCAAAGTATAGTTCGATCGTTTGGATACCTTCACCTTCTTTTGCTTTTTGAGTGACTTTCCCTAAGAAGATTTCATCAAAGTAGCCATTCCCTTCGGACGTCGCTGCACAAAATTCTATTTCGTCTTTATCTTCAAATTGCTCAATCAATGCTTTTAATTCTTTGGTAGTCACATCAATCAACTCCTCAAAATTTTTATGTGTATATGTACAAGCCCGCCGAAGTGGGCTATTTGTTTGCATAAAATAACCCACCCTCAAGGAGAGTGGGCCTGAAAAAAGATATAAAATGAAATAGCCCCGGTCAAGGCTATAATTCCATTCTACAAGAACATAGTTTTTATTTCAAAAAAAATCCACCCTATCCTGCGTAGAGTGGATCTCGAAAGAGTAAACGAAAAATAAACATTTTGGGTATGAGTCTACAATACATCTTTTAATAATCAAACTCAACAAATTTATGACGGTTTTCTAATCAATAATATCTATTACATTGAAATAATGCTAAAATAAAAAAATCGAAGAGTACTAGGCACACTTCCCCAAGCATTACCGCCTAATACTCCTCGTAGAGTATTGCACGCATATACTAATCTATAGGATAAACTTGGTTACTGCAAGTGAAATGAATATGATCTATGTACAAGCCCGCTGAAGCGGGCTATTTATTTATAAAAACCAACCATCTTCATAGAGGAGTAACATAATTAAATGAAAAGTTTTTATGAGTATTGTTTTTCAAATTTCATGCTGGTTAAAAAAAGCTGCATACTTCTCTAAAAGTTTAAAATCCTGCTCGAAGTTTTTTCTGATCAATATTTTATCTCCCAAAAACGACTTTCGAGATGTACGTACTATCTTATGATAAACATCATTTTTAATTAAATAGTCTATTTCCTCATTAATTGTTTCAATGTTACTATGATCAGAAAAAGACTGAAAGTATCTTATCGCATTGTACTCTAGGTGTTTTGCACTATTAATTACTTTTCTGTAATGTAATTTATCGACTTTCATAGAATCACCTCTAATACAAATCTAACGCATCTTTAACTTTTTATCAATTTTTTAGACATGATACTCTTCATTGACGATTTTATGTCGTCACAGAAAATTCTACATTAGAAGCATTTTAACAGCAAGGAAGAAGATTATTTTTGCTGACAAAAAAATCCACTCTTTGCATGAGCAATTCTAAAATCAATTAAATTAACTCACCTTTTGCCTGATCGTTATGTGACAATTCTGTAAGTTGTATTTTTTTACTCTGAGTGCTATTTTTTATTAAAAGAAACTTATTTCAGAATAAAAGGTGAAAAAATGTCGACCGTAACCTCACTCACAATTGTTGTCCCTATTTATAATGCTGCAGAACATTTGACTCGATGCATTGATTCAATAACTGCGAATACGTTTAGAAACTTTGAGTTACTGTTAATTAACGATGGGTCAACTGACAACAGCTTAGAGATCCTAAAAGAAAAAGAAATGGAAGATTCAAGAATAAAAGTTATTACAAAAATCAATGAAGGTGTATCTAAAACTAGAAATCTTGGAATAAAAGTAGCGACCGGGAAATTCATAATGTTTATAGATAACGACGATTATATTGAGAAGGATTACATTCAGACATTTATTGATAATTGTATCAAGAACGATGCTGATTTGGTAATCGGTGGTTATAAGCGTGTGAACAAAAGCAAAATCATGTTTTCTGATTTTCCACGGGATTGTGATTGGGGAAAATATGTTATTCTTGCGCCGTGGGCAAAAATTTATAATCGCCAGATTTTGATAGACAACAATATCTTATTCTTAGATTATCCAATTGGTGAAGATGTTTACTTTAATTTAAAAGTATTCAGCAACACCAAAAAAATAGTGTCAATTGATTATGTCGGATATAATTGGTATTTTAATGGCCACAGTATCTCAAATACTTGTCAAAAAGGTTTTAATAAAGATATTGATATTCTTTTCTTATTAGATAAGTTAATTGAAGCTGCACATGGTCAATCAGATGCCTACTTAAAATACTTTATTAAGCGTTACTATGTTTGGTTCCTTCTGTTCTCAGGAAGACAGGCTCATAGAAATGATTTTCTAATTGAACATAAACGAATTAAAAAATGGATTTCTGACAGGAAATTTGATAGTACACTCAACCCTTTATCTAATGAACTAAAAGGAGAGGGAATAAAAAACAGATTAATAGTTTTCGCTTTTCGATCACTCGAAAAATCGCATCTAATTCCTCTTTTTTCTAAGTTTTATTGTAAAGGAACTATCGGCTGCAAATCAAAACAAACAATTTAATTGAAAGCTTTCTTTGTCCTATTAATAAAAAAAACGCCCACTTTTTTATTTTGAGTGGGCAATTTTTTATACTTCTGTTGCTACTTTGCGGAGATACGCAACTTGAACTGGATCTGTGTGAATCCAAGTTTCATAGCCTGCTTTTTCCATCATCGCTTGGATTTTCTTCAAGTCGCCTTCTGTTTTCACATGAGTAAATTTGTTTCCTGTCAAAAAGTAAACTTTCGGATCATTTTGATTTCTAAATAGTAACATGGTTTCTCCTACTTTCTTTGGTTGAATTTGTGGTGTGTTTGCTTGTGTGTTGTTGCTTGTATTGCTGAAAACTGCGTTCTTGAATCGTTCGAATTCACTTGGTTTTGCCACCCAAGGAGCTGGACAGTTTTTGCCTGTTACGTCAAAGTGGCGCCAAATCTTCTCTCTCGTAATATGAGGATAAATGGCGATCAATTCTTTAACGGCCTTCACAGCATTTTGGAATGTCTTTTCCGTAATGTTTCCATTCTTGTCTAGGCACATTTCAACACCGATCGTTGAATAGTTGGCGTTGCCTATCTTAGAATACAGCGGACGATAGCGTGAACCATCTGCATTGTATTTGCTGATTTCGTTGGCGTGATACGCAACTTCATTTAAAGGAATGATACAGAGTGCTTCAATATCATCTATAAACAGTTGAGCAGAAGCATAGGTTCCTTTTAGGTTATTAAAATAGTTCTTGTGATTGCTTGCGGTGCCACCGCTATTGGCGGTGTAATGCATAACGATACCATCAATACCGTTATTCCTGATACCTGGTCTTGAGTACTCATTAATATTGATATACTCGTATTTGATGAAATTCATATCAATCATCCTTTCTAAAAAAAAGAAGCAGCCAATCGGCTACTCCTTCTTGTCGGTAAACTCTTGTCCATCACCAAAATCTGATTTTTGTTCATCTTGATACTGGCTGCTAGCGATATTCAAGAACACACCAGCTAAAGTTGCAGCAGCCGTGATCGTTCCAACAATAATTTCTGTCGAGAATCCATATAAACCACCTAGAGTTACGATAAACGCCGTGATACCTGGCACCCCAACGGTTAAAACTTTTTTTGCTAAATCATATTGCTTGTTCGTCAGATTCATATTATTTCCCTCTTTCTTTCCATAAAGACTTTAATTGTTCCCCATGCTCAATCAATCGATCATTGTGTTTATCCAAGCGCTCATCATGTCGCTTTAATTCATCATGAATTGCAACACGATCAGATTTACTTGCTTCTAAATCTCTTGTTAAAAGATCTAAATTATGAGCCAGTTTAGTTAGATTGTCGGAAATTTTTGTAAAATTGGACATTACTGGTTTGATTACAAATGCCAGCATTCCCACGATTGTCATAATCCAACCCGCCCAAGTTGCTAACTCCCCTACGTTTAACATATGCCACCTACTTTCCAATAAATTAAAAGAGCAACCTATTCTGGCTGCTCTTGTTCTATCATTTGTAACATTTTTGCTTTGACTGCTTCATTTACGAAGCTGAGATCTAAATCCTCTTTCGCTAGCGTCACTTCTGACTGAAAAGACATGCCTTTCTTCTTGCTCGACACTGAAACCGAATAACCAGAAACATTGCCCGCATTGTCATAAATAAACGAGATTGATGAAATAACCATCTGTTTCCCTCCTTCCTAGATATATACCTCACCTACTGCTGTGATCCGACTGTTTCCGCTGTTATTCGATAGCTTGTACAAACGACCGTTTTCAACTTGGAATTTTTCAGTCGCATTCCCTTCAATCCAGACTGGAACGGTAAACATTTGTGGAAACCCTTCTCTTACCTTGTCTGGAAGAATGGCAACAGCGTTGCTGGTGCTTGCTCCATTGGCTGAACCATTCCAAACAAATTGATCGAATCGAATTAGAATCCTGTTCATGTAACGTTTTAAATAGATATCACCAGCAGTCCCTTTTAATCTGGTCACTTTAAGCCATCCGGTATCATAGAGCATTTCAGCAGACAGAGATCCAGCAAACCCTGCCTCTCGATTGTTCAATTGAATCAAATCAAAAGTCATGGAAGCTGATGCGATAAGTTTTGTTTGGTCTCCAATTGAATTTCCTTCATATCTGGACATATGGATAAATTGATCACTGATCACTTGTTCGTAGGATTGAATGATTACGCCAGATGAATTACGAATAACTCCAGCATTTCTGGTTTCTGCGTCTTTGATGGTTAGTTCACCAATTTTTATTGTTCCATCATCGTATCTCCGTGTGTAGGGATTTGAAAACTCTGAACCAACAATCAGCGCACCTTCCACACGTTTAAACACGCCATTTTCAATTTGCACATTACTTGCAATCAAGTTATCAATTGAAATCCCCCAATGTATCCATTTTGTGCCGTCCCATTTGTACACTGTACTTGTTGTGTCATTTGGATCTTGCCACAAGTCTTCTTTTGCTGGATTAGTTGGTGCTGTGGCAGAAATGATGATCGCATCTTTTCCTTGTTGAGCGACAAGATAGAAATAAGCACTGTAGGTATTATCCGTATATTTGAACCTTGTTCTTGTCCACATATACCAGCCCGCTTTAGGTGTGGGTCTTGTCCCTGACCATCCAGACGTTGGCGGAGTTGTTCCATCTTGAGAAATAGCATAGCTGATTTCCTCTGCAGTAACCCCTTTGCCGGTATTTCCTGTTGCCCCTTGTAAAGATAGAGCGTAAGAAAACTGCTTCGTGAATGTTTTGCCATCAGCTATGATTGTGATCGGTACAATACCGCTTTTTGATACTAATTCAGTTGTAGCTGTTAATGTGATTATTGATCCACTCACACTAGAGGAGAGTCCTGTCGGCTTAGTTCCTACAGTAATGCTAGTAGGTGTAATTTTATTGATGCCTTTATATACGATCACTTCTGTTTTTGTTGATCCAGCCAATGCTGCAGTTGTTGATCCAGCAAAGGTGTAGGATTCGTTCGTAAGAAACACAGTATAAGCATCTGATCCAGGAGGTCCTTCTCCACCGTCTTTGATTCTAGAAATGGTGAATACATCGCTCACAGTCGAATCAGCCGCCTTGATGGTGAATGTATCAAATGTCGCAGTAACTGGATTAATCGTAACCGTATTACCTGATCGAGTAACACCAGTCGGCACAGCTGAACCAAAATTCCCACCGTTTAGACTATACGTCCAATTTGAGATAGCGGTGTTCACTGCAGTTCCGATCACCGCAAAACTAGAAGCTGGAGTGATCTTTCCATCTTTATCAACTGTGATCGCTTGTGTTGAACCTGATAAAGAAATGAGTGGTGCAGGATCACCTTTGTCCCCTTTGGAACCTTTCGTCAATGACCACGTATAATCACTTGGCTTTGTACTATCTGCTTCCGTAAAATCAACATACTGCCCAATATAATCCCCACCGTCTTCTCCGCCATTTCCCGTAAAAGTCAATCCGCCATCATTCGAATATTTGATATGCAGATATGACGTCTTTCCGTCTGGTCCTGGTTCTCCGGGAATACCAATACCAGGATCGCCTTTCGTTTGTTGCCACTTATAAACGCTTGGACTAGTAGGTGCAACGTTCGTTTCCGTTGTAGCATAACCTGTATATTTAGCATTTGCTGGATCTGTAGTCATTCCTGATCCATCGGCATTCTGAGAGTATCTTATCCATAGATAAGCACTCTTCCCATTTTGACCGGGTTGTCCGTCAAAATAATCAACATTTTTTACCGGTGTATAACCGTCTTTTCCTTGTGGTCCCATGAATGGTGTCCATGGTTTGTAATCGTCAGGATTGTCTGAGCCTTCTACATTCGTATCTGAATAGAATCCTTCATATTTAGGATAGGCATTTTCGTAGTCTTCGGATGGAGATGGAAGCCAACCTGAATCAACATCGGATATCAAAAATCTGAAATTAGTGATTTTTAGAGTGCCTTTCAAATTATCAGCCCTAAAGCCAAGATTTACAGCTACTGCCGTACTCGCCAACCAAGAAGCTGCAACCGAGGTTATAAAAGATGAAGTTCCTTTTTTATTAGTATTCGTCACAGTAAAAGATTCTCTATTCGCGATAGAGTATGGTGTGTTTCCAAATTGAGGAAGGAAGGTACCTGCAACGTCATCTCCTAGAACTTCCCAATCATAAGCAATAACCACAGCATCTCCCAATTTGGCAGGAATATTTTTAAGAGCACCGAAAGAAAAGCGATATGGATACATACCTTGATTAGCTGAGTTTGTTCCAACTAGCGATGAAGGTGATATACTACCCAATATTAAATTCTCGTTCGGATAAACCTTGGTAAAGGTATCGTCTGCCATCAACCACCCTTTATGTGGATAGTATGTTTCGCCTGGTTCTCCTTTCTTACCATCATCAATATTGGTAACCGTCACCTCAGCACCACCACGCACATTCCCCGAATCGTCTGCTACTTCAAAACGAAAGACTGCCTTTTCTTCGATATCTGCAGCATTGATCGTCACTGTCTTGGTATTTGAAAACAAAGTGCCATCTTTATACCATTTCAGACTAAAGTTATCTGTTACATCCTTGATACTATCTCTAACACGAGCAGTTAATGTGGTACTGCCGAATCCATTTTTGAAAGTAACTCCATCACTAGTAATTATTTCATACGCAAAGACTTTATTTGCTTCTATCAATGCTTGAACGCGAGCAAGTAATGAGGAATCTATTTCTGAGGTTTTTTCAACAAAGTTGGAAAAGGTTGTTTTGTCACTTGAAAAATCCCCCAATACCAAAGACTCAGTTTGTTCGTATACCCTCGCCTCAAGGTAAAGCGGTGGACTATAGTAAACTGAATCTTCCAGTGAGAAGGTATCCCCCGGATCACTATCAAAATGCCCCTCTGTTTCATAATCAACATACACGCTGCTATTTTTTTTAAGCTCTGAGAGCAGATAGCCTTTTAACGCTTCTACAGTGGTATATTCAGTCTCGCCTTTTTTCTCGACTAGATAGCCATCATTGCCCGGATTATTTTTTGATGGAAAAGCATCCCTTGCTTGAGGAGCCCAAATCACATCTTGACCTTTTTTGCTAAAGTAAAGCACATTTCCGTTTGCATCAAGTTCTTCAAATTCTATATCATTGATACTAATTCCATCTTTACCGGTTCCTCGAATAGCGGAATAGAAATTTTCAAGGGACGCACTACGATTGATCACTTTTAAATCCTTACCAACTCTAAGAGTAGTAGCAGTTTTATCTTGACCAATCCCTTGATTACTCTCGTCATGCTTTTTGTAAATATTAATGATTTGTTGCTTCAAAGAATAATCGTCATTCAGGATAGTTTCAAATGAAATCTCTGCATCAAATTTATTTGCTAACGAATAGAGACGACCGAGTTTCGATTGGTCCCCATCCCAATCAAGCTTGAGTTTCTTGTCTGCAATCTCATTGATACCGATCGTTAATGTTTGTTCAAAATCAATACTCTTCAGATATTCCACAAAAGCCATAGCAGTATTTGCAGCATAAAAACCAACTTTTTCTTTGTTCAGCTCAAGCGATAAAGAAAAAGCCATCAACTCTCGCTGATGACTAACATCTTTTGCTGTAATAATATTTAGCCAATAGTCTTTTCCTTTGTAGATAAAAGCTAATTTTGACCCTTCTCGAATGGCGTTGGCTCGATCGTGTTTTTTATTAAACCGCATTTGTAAGACAGTCGAGTCCCCTTCAAAGAAACGGGTTAGATCCGCCTGGTCGAAGTGAATCGCATTAGGTGCGGAATTATCCATAAACGCCAAGGTTTGAGAATCCTGCGCATCTCGAACAGCAATCCGTACATTTTCAGTTGTCACAAGTATTCCCTCCTTAATTCTGCAGTTGCGGTTTCGACTTCCGCAAAATCGGATAATAATAATTGAACAGTCGTGAGTCCCGGAGGAACCTTAAACCAAGTCGAACCTCTGATTTCATCGTCTGGTCTGGGCATTTCATTCAAGTACAGTAATGTCTCTGATCCACTAATGAAAATTTCTGAGTTATTGGGAAATCGATTCGGATCATCACGCCATGTCTCAACATTTAACTTAGTAAAGGCTAAATTGTTAATATACATATGTGTGACCTTTTGCGTTGATGTGTTCCTTCCTTTGAACTGTCCCACAAAGAATTGAACTTTACTTGCCTTGACATTTTCTATGGCTGAATCAGTATAGTAATAATATGATCCTCTCCAGAAAAAGCGAACACGATTTCCTTCTTTTCGAATATCAAAAGGATTTCTGCGAGCGTTTTTTGATTCTGATCCATACGGATTATCCTTCTCCCAATAAGAAGCAGTAAAATCAAACGTTTTTACAATCTTACCATTCAGCCAAAAATAGCACTGTGCCTTGTTCCCAGTGGTATCCCCTTTTCTCAAAATGTAAGCAGCAATCGGTTTGTTTTGTTCATCGACAATCGCAAGTGTCCACATACCTGTCTGGCCCATTCTTCCGGTTTCAAACCACGCTTGCGCCCACAAATACCAGTTTCTTGCGGACTCACTTAATGGAATCTCTTTGATTGCTCCAAAGAAGTTACTGTTGGCCGTATTTGAAAAACTAGCTGGTAATATGCCTAAACCATATGTGGCATTTGCACTCATTGTTGTTACAGACTTTTTATTCTGATCTTGATAGAAAGTCGTCCCATTAGTCCAATTGTCAAAATTACCATTTGTATTATTGGTCAATTGTTTGCTTTTATCACTTTCAACCATCGTCCCATCTGCTTCATTTACTAAACCGAATTGCATTGCGCCGTATTCTGAAACCAAACCGATAAAGCCGCTCTCTTTTTTTAATTTGATACGATAGTCAACAGGCACAGGTACTGTCCCTGAATTATTAATTTCAAATTCGAGAACATTTTCTGAATTTAATTTAGTCGAAAATGTTTCAATTACTGTGGAAAAGGAGCGGTTCTTGCTCAGCTTAAATTCTATCTCAACATCAATCGTATCTCTTGAATCCATACTGCGAACAAATGATGTGCTATCTTCCACACTCATTAACCAATATCTATTCTCAAAGATAGAGATGGTCAATTTGTTTTCTTTTTTACCGTACAATGCTAAAGCTAATTCATCTCTGGATTGTACAAAATCATCAGACTCCATTTGAAACTTCAGCGATAGCTTTTTATCGTTTTCCGATTCTTCCAATTCGGTATCTGATAGAGGAAGAATAGAGAAATCCGGCGACACTATTAAGTCCATATTTTTTGTGAGTTCATACGAACCAAACTTTATAAGCACATCTGACTTCATCTAGCTTCCCCCCTAACTGTTTTGATCACCATTTCTCTTAGATTTTGTTGCTCATTTGCAACTGTACCCATTATTTTTTTATCTACTACAAGTTGAAGATTTTTAAGGCTGTTATCAAAATTCTTCATAATTTTAATTAATTGATCCAATCGATCCGTATAGTCTTGCGTATTAACAATCGTAGTTGATGTTGGCTCTACAAATGGACTCATACTTCTCAAGTTCCGAACCAATGAAGAATCTTCCGGAATACCCACGCCGTCAGCATACTTTGGAATGCCCAAGCGCCGCATGATCGATTTGGTGATACTAGCTCGAGCAACTTTCGTTCCTGCAGGAGCATTGGGAATATACACATTTCGACCTTGAGGTATAAATGGAGCCTGACCAGGGAACTGAACCAACTCTTTGTATAATGGTCCTGATTGATCATTTACGATCATATCTCCACCCGGGTGGTAATTTGTTCCTTTGGCATTTGGAATAGCTGTCTGTCCTGTTCTTCTCCCACGATACTCAACATCAATTACCACATTTTTGCTATATACTTGAGCAATTTCACTCTTCGCTCTTAGTACTTCAGAATAATCTGCTGTTGCATGTAAATGTTTCGCACCAACGCCAGTAGCATTGTAATCATTGATTTTGCTCTTAGAGTTTGCCAATATGCTATTTACATTTGTATTGTCTCCCAATAATCTTTTTAGTTCTGGAGAAACACTGTTGTATGTTTCTAGCATTTTCTTAGATTGACTAACCGTTAAGGTTGCTGGATCTTCTGCTATCAATCTTTTAACTTCTGGATCTAGTGCGTTATACTCGTTCAATGAAGTTTTCGAAAAGCTTAATGCATTTAAGAGATCATAATTTTCAGCATTCAAATTTTTAATCTGGGGTTGAAATTGCTCCCACATTCCCAAATTAAGCATTGTTTCTGCCATGACTTCAGGAGTATTAGAGTAGAGGAATGCCTTTTTCTCATCAAATGACATCTCTGCCCATTTTCCCGAGTCTTCTAATGCTTTGTACATTGTTATTGAGAATTCGTCCTGTAGAACTGCTTTTTTATCAGACCAAGCCATACCGTCCCACCAACCATTAGCAATTGCAGCTTCACCGATAACGTCTTTTGCATTACTATCTAAGTCGGCATCATGGACTACTAGCTTCAAATTATTCCACGTTAGGGAATCTTTAGTAGCTTCTGTAACGACCTCTGCAACATTGGATTTAACTTCTCCGGTCTTTTCATCAAAAACTAAATCATTCCAAGTTTGAGCTGCTTTCTTACCAGCCTTACTTGATTCTGATGCAGTCCAAGAGATTTTTTCCGCATTCTTTTCTGCATTTGATGCCAATTCTCTTGATAAGTCAGAAGCGCTCTTTAGGATTTTTTCGTTTTCTGCAATTGCGCTATCAGCATAATCACCCATACTCGAAATTAGTTGACCGTTTGCAAGAGAGACCTCATTTTGCAATTCAGGATATTTTTTAAGAATCGTTTCCATTTGAGAATCAAAACCTTTTACAGTCGTTGAATTTATCTCATCCCAAGCCGCCAGAAATTTTTTAGCGAACTCGCCATCTAATTTGTATCCCAAATCTTGTAAGTACTTTTCTTTTTCTTGTCTACTTAAAGTTGCATTTTGCTGGGCTATCTGCCTTTGCTTACCTAAAGATTGCAACCACAATTTTGCTTCTTCCTCTGTTGCATTTGCTACATCTGCGTTCATGGCTGCAAGTATTTTTTTCTTCTCATTTGCAGAAACATCTAAAGTTTCAACATATGCTTGAGTTGTATTTTTCGCCAGATCTTGAATAATTTTTGCTTCAGATACACTAATCTCTCGATTGCTATTACTAGCTGCTTTCTTTATCTCTGTGATTCTTGCGGTATTCTCTTGAACTGTTTGTAATGCAGATTCCGCCTTAACTTTTTCGTCTTCTACCATTTCACTGACAGAAGAATTAACAGATTCAGGAAGTTCTTTTATTAATTTATCCAAGCCCTCGACTTTCTTCACAAGGCTGTCTTCAATTGTCTGTCCTATTTTCTCAAAATTTGAAATCATAGAGTCAGAGTTAGTGGCAAATCCATCTGCCATTAAACCGAATTGCCCTGATGCTTTTTGCGTATTATCCTGCACTTTTGTTAAGGTACCATCAACGGCTTCTCCAACATCAGTTCCCCAACGTTGGACACGTTGACTAGAATTCCAAGCTTCTTCACCGAATAATTTCCATGCACCATACCCAACTGCAAGAGCACCACCAACACCAACGATACCAAGAATAAGCGGACCTAATGGCCCCAACGCTGCTGCCATAGCCCCTATACCACTCGATCCAGCAGCGCCACTTGCGGCAGCACCGAATTTCGTGACCGTCCCCGATCCTCCTGATAAAGTTTTAAGAAAGGTTGCTGCGGAAATGTCTCCATCAGCAAAAGATTTTTTCACCTCATCAATGGCTTTTTTCTTAGCCATGCTTGCACTCAAATCAATGAACGATTTCCCGAGACTTCCAATGCCACCACTCAACTTACCAGTTATTGATAGCAATGGACCTGCTGCAGCTGTTGCTGCCAGCAATTTAACAATCATTTGTTGGGTTTTAGGGTCAGCTTCACTAAAGGCAGTTGCAAGTTTTCCTAGTTGCTCAACAAGAGGCTTGCTAGATTCTAATCCATCTCTTAATGCATCAACAAACGGACCGCCCAAATCAATTGCAGCGTTAACTGCTTCGTTTCTCAGCATCTTAAGTTTGGATTCTGTTGTCTCGTAACGCTTACCAGCTTCTTCAGCAAGAGCGGTGTTTTCTCCGAATGCTTTGTTACCCATTTCTACCGCCCCAGCAAATACTCCGCTGGCATTAGCTGCACGCAGCAAACTGTCTCTTAATCGAACTTCAGTTATTCCCATCTCGTCGAGAACACTAATTGCTGTCGATCCTTGTTCTTCTGCTTTTCCTAGCCCTTCAACAAATTTCATAATTGCTGCAGATGGATTAGATTTGAACATATCTGAGAATTTATCGCTCGTCATTCCAGCGACATCGGCGAACTGTTCTAAGCTTGTTTTTGAATTATCAGCTTCTTTGTACATCTTTTTGAGTTCAGCAGATGTAAAGCCCATTTCCTTGGATACGCCAGTTAATTCTTTTCCACCATTTCGAACGGCCGAAACAAGGCGCTCCCACGATACACCCTGATCGTCCGCATGAGATTTCAGTTCTTCAAAGGCGCCTGTTCCCTTCTCAACAGCTAACTGCATGTTGATCATGACTTTAGAAAATGCTGATCCACCTGCTTCTGCTTCTACACCAACAGAACTTAAAGCGGCCGCAAAACCTAAGATATCCCCTTCGGACATACCAATTTGAGCGCCGGCACCTGCTAGCCGTAATGCCATCGCCGATATTTCAGATTCTGTTGTTGCAAAATTATTACCTAAGTCAACCAATGCAGATCCAAGGTTACTAAATTTGTCTTGTGACATTTGAGTAATATTAGCAAAACGAGCCAACTCAGTAGCAGCTGTTTCAGCGCTCATGTTTGTTGACTCGCCTAGATCGATCATTACTTTAGTAAATGCAGAAACATTGTCTGTTTGGATCCCCAGCTGCCCTGCAGCTTCGGCAACAGCAGCTATTTCACTATGGGTTGACGGTAGTTCATTTGCAAGATTTCTTAAACTCGCTTCAAGATCATCGTATGAATAAACAACATTACCATTGCTATCCACCACTTCGTCTGATGTTTTCTTTACACCAGCAAATGCTGATTCCCAACTAATAGCAGCGGCAGTCACAGCAGTCACACCAGCCGCAATAGGTACAGTTAAGCCTTTTGTCAAACTAGATCCTATGTCCCCTAGTCTTTTGCCGTTGTTTATTAAAACATCGCTTGCTTTATTGATTGAACCAGTTAAACCTTCATTTCTGATTTGATAGTCAGCAATCGCTCCTGCGGTATTTTGTAACTGTAGCTTATAGTTTGCCAGTTTACCGTTAGCATCTTGTAATTGGTTAGCCAGCCGTTTCGTGGAGTCAGTAGCTTTACCATCAACAAATGAACCATCATAGGCTTTCTTGAGGGCGGTCACTTGATTTTCTTGTGCTTTGATAATCTGTGTTAAACTATCGTATCGAGTACCTAATTTGCCAAGTTTGTTTCCTGCCAAGTCAGCAACTTTCATATTTGCTTGCATTTCTTTTGCTAGGTATTGTACTTGCTTTTTAGAATTAGCAACGCCTTTCCCAAAATCAGCATCATCCAAACCTAGCTTTATGACCATATTTCCTAATGGAGTTGCACCAGCCAAATCATCCGCCCCCTTTCACTAAATCAGCCAACGGCTTGATTTCTTTTCTTTTCTTGTTTTTCTTTCCTTTTGGCGTTTGTTTAAACATAATTTCATAAAGGTACAGTGTATCTGTATTCAGAACGTCATTGATTGTCCAACTGGGATAAATCTTCAATATCGATCTCACAACGTCTACCTGTAACTCATGATGATCGGACGAACTTATTTTCCGTCCTTTTTTCCTTTTGGGTCTTTCTTGTCAGTTGGATCTGATTCTTTCACGTCTTTCTCGTAACCTAAAACACGATACATAATGATTTCCATGATCAAATCTCTGTCCCATGCATCGATCCCATCTAAAAGGACAGTGCCTGTTAAATCTTTATCATCAAACAAGCCGGCTACAAACTCAGCTCGGAATTCTGTAAGCTCCCTAGCCGGAGGAGCAATATCATTGCCTTCGTCATCCTTCTTGAAAAGTTTTGCTTCACCATCCGTGTAATCTAAAGCTTTTGAATACGGTACGTGGCTTTGTGTGAAGGTCTTTCTTGTTCCATTGATCATTAGATCCAATCTGATTTCTTTTCCAATTTCTGACATGTATAATTCCTCCTATTAATCAAAAAATAAAAAGGCTAGTCCGAAGACTAACCTTTGTCATATTACTGTCCACCACCACTTGGAGGTGTAACAGCGCCACCAAGAACGGCAGTTTTTAGTTGAGCGACTGCAGCCGTCCCAAATGCACGTAAGACTTTAACAGTTTTATCATTTTCACCAATGGTAATTTTTCGAGAGATTGCGTTGTAAACATACTCGCCCGCTTCTGGTGTAAAGTCTTCATCGTTTTTAGTGGCCAATGAAAAACCATCACGATTAAACGACCCGGCTACCATAGCAAAAGCAACTGGTTCACCATATAAATCTTCTGCTTCAGCGACTGCAGCCATATAAGGAGGATCCGTTTCATCACCGAAACCGTCAATACCTTCCGCCATTTTGATCAATCCTAAGATTTCTTGTTCAACTTCTACAGGCACATCCAGTAAACCAAAGTTTGCAGCTACTGATCCGGTACCTTTTTTGGACAAGTAATACTCAACGTTACCGGCAAATACTTTCACCGCTTCTTTGGATAGCCCTGTTAAGTCGAAGGCAGTAGGTCCACCTTCTTTTTGTTTACCTTCTAAAATGTGAATTTCCGCTGTTGTATCTGGTTCTAAAGCTGTAGTAAGTTTTCGAACCGATAATTTATCAAAGCCATAAGTTTCCATTTATAAATTCCTCCTAATAAAATAGACACCGATTAATAATCAGTGTCATGAATTTGTGTGTTTTTTCGATAACGTCTTGCATCCACAAAGCGTTTTGTTTCTGAGAAATATTCGTCAAGCCCACCACTTAACTGAGCATAACCAAATTTCCACATCGCAGCTTTCACTGCTTTAGCAATTTCTTTCGTCAAAATCCTTGATTGAGTTTCAACGTTAATTTGATAACTGAACGTTTGCGACATCTCTTTGTTGGCTGCATAGTAAGCACTAGTTGGCGGCCCAAGTGGTGTATCGATGATAATAAAAGGTTTGGTCGAATCGAAGCTTTCAGGTACTTCATAGAATTTGATGTTCTTTGCAGTCACCTCTTTTGCAATCGTAGGATCAGCAGATAAAACATTGTAGACTTCCATCATCATATCTTTCATCGTGCTAACTCCTCCAATTCTGACCGCATCTCTTCAAATGCAGATCCTTCTGTTTTATCAACAACCCCTTGTAATTTTCCCATCCCTCTAGGGCTAATGTACTTGCCAAACCGAGTAAAGCCAAACTCACTCAAATGCACTAAGCGCCATCTTGAACCTCGACCCCAACCAACTTCGATCGTTTTAGGCGGCCCTTTTTTCACTCCGGAAACAATTACTGTGTCATGAGTTTCACCAGTATCCATGTAACTGGATACCGCCTCCTGCACATCTTGCTGCAGTTTTTGCCCATAGTTCTTAAGCGACTTATTTACGATTCGATTGGTTCTTGCAGGCCCAAGATTGGCTTCGAGATTCTTTAGAATCTCATCCACGCCTTTAACTGAAACGCTCATGAAGTCACCCCCAAGATGATTTTAAGAAAATCGTTATTCTCAACATCAGGCGCAAAATCTACAATATCCCATACATCATCTTTGTATCGGAAATCATCCAAGACTACTTTATGCGCATTGTTTGGCAAATAGTCTGTGAATGGATCTCGAATCTTGATAGTGACAGCTTTTTTTGTTCCTTTGCCGCTAAGAATATCTCTATCCTTAGAAGAAGGATTGTAGACCAAGCAAGTACAGTAATACAATTTCTTGTGGTCTTGTTCACCCGGTTCAGGTCCATCGTTTGGTTTTACTTCAAAAAAAGTAACCGGCGTATTCAAATCACCGGCTACAATTTCAGGTCTTTCATATTTTGTTTTAATCGGCAACTTGATCACCTACCAAGTCAATTGAAGCGTCCATGATCATCATCTGAAAGTTGTCGTAAAAGTATTCGAGCGCCTCGTTCCTTAAATAACGAGTGCGCTCATAGACTAATTCTTTGCCCTTTTCATACTTTGTAGGATCAAACTCTCCAATAATTGATTTGATATCGGCAAACCCACTTTCCAGTTGTTTGCCAATACTTTCATCTTCGGATGAATGAAAAATACGAAAGCGATCTTTGAATTCATCAATAAAAACTGGATCGTTCATTCGTTATCCCTCCAATAGATCAATTAAATCTTGCTTCTTAGCGTTGCTTGCATAATCAATTGCACGCTCGTCTAACAACGCTTTTAGTTCTGGAACCGTAAGGCTAGAATAGGCTACAGTCGCCATACGAGCGTTAGGCGTTGTTACTCCCCCGAGCCACCGCTAGTTGGAATAGCAATGTCATAGACTTGTGCTGCATAATTATCAACAGGCTTACCGTTACCCAACATGTCAATGGCATAAAGGGTTGCACGTTTCATCGCAAACGTCTCTTTGTATTCAGAAATCTTTTCAGGCTGAGACTGAGTAGCATCATAGCCATTTTCGATAAATACAATTAGCTTGTTCACAGGAACATCAACCGATTGGATAATGTGATCAGGGGAAATGAATGGCATGTTCGTCACGAATACCCCATTTGCATTTTGGATCGTTAGCCGTGCAACAATATCGTAGTAGTTGACTGGGTTGATAATTAAGTAAATCTTACCGTCAACCACACGTGTTTCATCAATAGCATTTGTGTCACCAGTACCAATTGAATGTTTGTAAGAAGCCATTTTTTTCATAACAGCTGCAAATTCAGTAACCATCGAAGGTGCATCTTTGAATGTCAAAGTACCAACGCTGGCTTTATCCGGATAAACCCCACCAACAACGGCTCCATCTAAATCTTTCAACAAACCAATCGGTTCGTCTTTACCGGTACCAGTAACAATTTTAGTTGCCCAAGCATCTTTAACCGCTTCTGTTAAGCAAAGGCGTACATAACGGTTAATCCATCGAGCACCTAAATGCAGCGTGTCATTTGAAATTAAGAAGAACGCAGTTAAGGCGATCTGTGTTGCTTCTTCCACTCCGAATTCAGCATCTAATTGCCCTTCAAGATCTTTATGCAATGGACCGAAAACGGCAACCCCTTTGCGGCGAGAACGAATTGTTTTAGTTAAACCAACAGTAGGTGTGAAATTCACTAGGCGTAAAATAGGATGTTCTTTTTGAAGATCTTCAAATACACGCTCGAAAATCGTCACTGGCCATGTAATGTCCTTGTCGAAGCCACCGGCTTTTTCTACTTCATTGTAGAATTTAGTTTCTTCTGCTGTTAAAACTGGAATGCCACGTGATTGAAGGATTTGGTTGTCAGTGACGTTCTTCAATTCTTCATATTCAGCACGTACTTGCGATCCTGCATCTTCTGCAATCGCAGTGACATAAGCTTCTAAAGCGTCGTTTACTTGTTCAGGTGTTGCATCTTCTTTTGCAGAAATAGCGTTAAAGACTTTCTTCGCATCTGCAGTTTTGTCTGTAATTTTTAACATAGTTTATTCTCCTTTTCGCAATCGTGCGATTAATGATTTTGGTTTTGGTTCTTGTTCCACTTGATTTGTTACAGGTTGACTTAAACTAGCCATAGCAACTGCAACGGCATCTTGGATCATTGATGCAATATCTTGCGGTTCTTCTTGAGGTTCGGCACGTTTTACAGAATTAGCAAATCCGAATTCGACTGCTTCGTCTGCCGTGAACCATTTTTCTTCATTCATCCATTCACGCAACTGATCAGCTGATTGACCGGTCTTGTCTGAGTAAATAGCCAAGATAGAATCATCGATCGTTTCCAAAGCGTTCAATGTTTTTTGGATATCCTGTTTATTACCCCATGCGAATGTTGAAGCTTCGTGAATCATCAATGAAGTGCCAACATTCATGATCACTTCGTCAGCGCCAGCAATTATGAAAGTTGCTGCACTAGCTGCCAAACCAGTTACTTCGACAGTGACATTTGATGGGTGATCTTTTAGGTAGTTGTAAATTTCAATCCCTTCAAACACATCGCCGCCAGGACTATTTAGTTTGATCACAATATCATCTGTGACTGTATCCAGTGATTCTCGGATATCTTTCGCATTAATGACATCATCATCACGCCAATATTTCTTTTGGACATTGCCACTCAAGGTGAGAATGTGCTTTCCATTTTGGATCTCGTTGGTAAATTGAAACGGTACTTTTTTAACTTTCGGCATTTTTGTTCTCACCCCCTTTCGTTACTTTTTCATAGTTCTTAGTCATAATCAGTTGCTGTCCTTCGCCATTCGGCAACGGATCATAGTCAGTCACTTCACGCACTTCATCACGCAAGAACGTTCCGGAAGAAACGATCTTATCAATCTGAGTGGCATTTTCCAGAATGCTGACAGGTAATACTTTAGAAACTTTGATACGCTCACCGTTCTTGTATTCTTTTTTTGTAATGATTTTCGCCATTAATTCATCCTGAAGCTTCTTCATCAGTGGTGCGATACACAACTTCCGAAAGGCTTGAAGGTTAGAATCAAGGTCAGCTTTTTCACCATAAATAAGCGCCGTAGGAACTCCTATGGCGTTGGCTACATCATCGATCAACGATGTTTTCATTTTGTTTAGCTCATCCAGTGACTGATTGGAAACCCCTTGTTTGTTGGTGTATTCCTCGTACTCGAATCCTTTGATTTTTGCTACAATTGCTACGGATTTTGTTTTGAATGCATTGTAGACCTTGTCAATATACTCTTGTAATCTTTGACTTCGTGTCTTGCCGTCTTTTCCTTTTTCTTCGTTAATACTTCCGGTCGAATCGATAGACACCGATCCACGAATTTGATTGTTTCGCATTGCAATTTCAATGATTCGCCCAAATAACTCGGAATAGTCTTCGAACAAGCCCTTTGTAAAACGATCAAGTTTATCGTTGTTGTATTCAATGTAGATCACATCTGACATATTGAAGCTTTTTTGAAACACATAGTTCTTTACTGTTACTCCAGTGAACACATCATCATAAACGGCGTATTCTGTACGAGAAAAATCATCAGCTATCAGCAATTGGTTATCTTCAGTAAAAATGACCAGCACTTCGTTGTCGTCCATAAGTCGGTAGAAAAACTTTTCCCAGAACGTTGCAGCCGACATATCATTGTTGGGTCGAACATTCAAAATGTATTCCCAGTCAGCAGTACCATCTTTGTTTTTGAACTTTACTTCCAGTGTGGACATTGTCCTTGCTACAAAATCTAGCACTGTGTTCTTTGCCATGATTTTCAGATACGCTCGAGCGGATTCATCATCACCATAGACGAGATCTGGAATCCAGTCTGAGGGTTCTTCATTACGTATGGACTGCTTAAAGACATCAAATAAACTCACATATTTTCACCACCTTTCAATCGGGCAAGATGTTTTGAGCAATTTTTAAAACGGAATACATTTATTTTCGAATTTCTTATATGCATCAAAATAAAGTTCATCTTTGTCACCGTTGTAGGTAATTTCATAGTACATCCCGTCAGAAATAGTAGTTCTTAGTAAAGCTTTATTATTTTGAAGCACCTTAACTTGCCAGACTACAAATACGTCAAAAGTTACTTCGTGATCACTTTTGTCCAGATGTATGATTGCATATTCTTCAACCAATTCTCGACATCTTTCAATAAATGCTTTCTCATCCATAAAATTCACACTCTCCATATTTTTTAGTAGATGTTACTTATACGATTGACTTTAATTTAACAAAGTCATTGCCATCCAAATTGTTGTACATTTCTTCTGCTTTTTTCTTACTAAAGAAACTAACAATTTTAATTTGCAAGATTTTCAAATAGATAGTTTTCTTGATTTTTAAGTTAATTGTCACATTCCCATGATTCTTTTCTTCTCCCACGAAAACCACTCCTTTTCTATTATTTTTATTTAACGCATAAATGCGAGATTTCAGGATCACCTTCACTTTCCGGCAAATCGTCTACCCGATTTATTTGGAATCTGTTCAGGTGGTTTCTTCTTGTAACCCAAAGGCGTCGTAGTTACTTTAGTGAAATAAACTGTGTTGCCAGCCATTACGTTTTTCGTTTTTCGCTCCACGTTTAGATATTGAGGTTTATACATAATGATCACTCGCTTTCTCTTATATTAATTGTAAGCATTACCAAAAGTGATATAATAAATTAATCAGCTATGCACAAGCTGAAATAAATATAAGGAGGATATAATGATGACTAAAGCATACTTAGCAACCTACGATTTAAATAGTCCTGGACAGAAATACGAGGAAGTTATTAAACTATTTAAGGGTGAGTTGAGCAGCGCTTGCTGCAAGTATTGGGAATCAGCTTTTTTATTTACTTCTGATTTAACACCATCAGAAATGATGGAAAAACTAAAACAATACTTAGATAATGGTGACAAAATGATCATTATTGAAGTAGTCAATAACAAAAATGGTTGGCTTACAGAAGATCAGTGGAAATGGATAAATCAAAACATCTTTTAAAAAAACTAATGAACAGGATAGAGAACTTTTTCCTGTTCATTTTTTTAGAATTCAATTTCATCCAACATGTCAAAAGCATCATCATAGTCGTAGTCAATGATTTCATCTGCTCGCCATAGGCAGTATTCAAAAGCCTTGAAACCGTCTGTCTTACGACGAACCTCTTCTTTCTTCTTATAGGATTTATTTCCATCACCGTTAGTCTTAACTAGCACATTGTTCGTATACCAGCGCATCAATGGATTATCACCAAAGATAATGTGATTATTGGCAAATGCATCTTCAATCCTTGGCGCTAGTAAATTATCAGCAGCTGTTGGATTTCTGATCACTTCGATTTCAAATCCTTCCTCCAAAAACAATGGCCGCAATAAATCCATCCGGAAATTATCGGCTACTATTTTCGTTATGCCGTATTTCTCACGTTGTTCAACAAACCATCCGACAACTGTTTTAGGATCGATTGTGGGCCCATCTATGACCGTCAGCAACCCTTTTTCTTCCCATTCCCTTATCGGTGCAAATTTTTCTTTTGTAGTTTCAGAAGCCTTACGAGAATACCCATAGTAAATATCCACAAATTGCTTTCTAACGAACGAATGGGTCTTGAATACATAATCATCCTCATCACGAAACAAAAGCCCACAAGCGGCGAAATCACGCAGACTGGCATAGTCTAAGCCGCCAATGGCTTGTTTGCCGATGAGGTTTGTTGGTAATGGTCTGTTTGTTGCCAGAATCTCTTCACGACTAGCTACCGATCGTTCTAAGTCTGTGACAGGTAAATTCATACGTTTTGTCATGAACTCTTCTCGGTTGCTTGGATCGTCTTCCAAATCCTCGTATTCTTCCATAACAGTTTCGTAAAGATTGTCCGCATACTCTGACAGTGGCTGATGAAACATAGGATTGGCTAATTCCCAGTTATCAGGATCATTGACCTGATCTTCTGAGTCCAGTTTGCAAATGAAGGGAAAAAGAGCATTGAAACGGACTGAACCGCTTAACACTCTTTTCGCTTTTTCTTTCATGTTGTCCAAGAATCCCTCACGAACATAACCGTCAGTACCCACATAAAACTCTCTCGGGTTCGGACGTTTACCAAGCCCACTGATATGGACTTTTACATCTTTGTTCGATTCATATCGATGGATTTCATCAAAAGCTACTGCTCCATCACGTAATCCATCTTTTGTATCGCCATTACTAGTACGGAATTTTATCTTGCTTCCAGTCTTTTTGCTGGTGATCACAGACTTGCCATATTCGAAAGCCTTTTGTAAAGTCTTATTCCGCTTGATTGTATTGTATATCTCTTCGAATGAAGTTTTCGCTTGATCCTCACTATTTGCTACAATCGAAATGTTGTAGTCCATGATGCCGTGCATTTCGGTTTGCAGAAAGTTTAGGACCACAGATAACAACCCGTTTTTTCCTCCGCCACGACCAAACATCCAAAGAAACTTACGGTAAACATTCCGGTCATTCTTTTTGAAATAAAAAAAGATAAATGCGATTAAGAACTTCTGGAAGGGCTGCATTGGGAAATACCATTTCTCACCATAAGCAATGCACTTATCAATCATCACATCATCGAAGTAAACATCATCTCGACTAAGAACATCACGTTCTAAATACTCAATTAAATTTGCTCGCTCTTTGTTAAACTTTATTTTTCCTGATTTGAATTGCTCGATATAGTAATCAACGTGTTTTTGATGAATCATGTTAGATCACTCTCATCGTAATCATCTTGATTATCAGTGACTACTTTACCGTTCAAATCATCAAGGTTAAGGTCTTTACCAAGGGCAATAATTGCACGAGAAATCGTAACTTTTTGAGCGATTGCTGGGTTAGTTTTAAGATACGTTTGAGTGCCGTTAAAGCCTTCGACAATTGGTCCGTATTGCTTAACAGCTTTATCCATTTTTCGATAAAGCTTAACTAAATCAAGGTATCTCTCAACTTTTTCAAGTTCCATCTGATCGTTTACATCAATCTGTCTTAGCAACTGTTTCTTTAAATCTGACATCTTCAAAGGCTCTCACCCCCCTAGCAAAGAAATTTTAGTCGTAAATTTGGACAGTTGACCCCTCCCACCGGTTCCCTCGAGTGGGGATTTGATGCGAAACATTTCGACCGGGGGTCTTATATATCAACGTTTTAAAATAAAAGTGGTGAGCTATCCCAATTTAGAGATTTCTCACCATTCATTCTGCATCTTGTTCACCTAAGTGATAATCGATTCGCATATAGATGTTCCGACCGCCAGCTTCATCAATCGTTGGTGCATTATGTTCATCTTGAAACATTGCATCTTCCATGATTATTTCTCCGCTGGCAACCGCTCGTTTAAATGAATCTAATCTTTTAAGTGTTTCGTTCAAGAATTTTACTTGTTGATCTTTGGTTGTAGATGTTTCTTTGCTCATTGGTTCAGTACCTCCCCAGTGATTCGATCAATAGATAATACTTTCTGTTTAGGGTCATCATTAGTCACATAAATAAATGTAGCCACATTGGTTCCCTTCCCCCATGCATGGCTTGTTACATAGTGGTTCGTCATTGATACAACCCCAACCTCTTGGCCTTTAATGTAAAGCTTTGGAACTTTCACGTTTAAATCAAAGCTTACATCCTCTTTGGTTAATGGTTTCTTCGAGTCCAAGATATCCTGTCGCTTTTGTTTCCAAACATCACCTTCGAAAAACAGCCTGCAATAATCCATGTATTCTTCATCACCTTGTTCTTTGTAAGGATGAGCATGAGTACCTGCTGCATATCCAATAAAAGAACTCCTTAAACTTTCACTGGTAGTTCGTTTAATTTGATTAAACGCCTTCTCCCATCCCTCATGTAGCTTCGAAGAAAAGTGAACAGTCACATTGCCGCCTTCAACGAATTGCTTAGTGAAATTTTCGTAAACTACATCTACGATTTTGTACTTAAGCAATGCTGACTTAAGACCTAATCCATCCGCTGCCAATTTATCAACCAGTAGTTTTTTTCCACCAATACCATCAGCATTAGAGGTTGTTACTACTGCTTCGGGATATAGTTCCTTAATTCTAGTCATCAAAGATTTATTTCTTGGAGCGACAATAATAGTGTACCTTCCGTCTTCAACGTATTCCTTTAGTGTGTTATAAGATGTCAAATTCATCGTCCCACTTTCTTTTCTTTGGTTGCCCACGATAGTTCATCCGATCGTGTCGCTTGTTGTGGCAGTCCTTGCATAACGTTCTTAGATTGTCTGGATCAAACGCAAGCTCTGGATTTGTTTGTAACTCTTTGATGTGATCGACTTCCAGTATCGAATCATACTGTGTAGTCAGTCTGCCTTCTGCTTTACACCACTGGCATTCATAATGATCCCTTTCAAGTATTGCCTGCCTTAGATTTCTCCACTTAGTCGATCCATAAAACCTAGCTCGATCCGCTTTGGTTTTAACAACAGGTATCATTGTTCTTTGGCTAACTGCTCAACATAAACATTTACCAAGGCTCTTTGCACTTGTAATATTCCATCTACTCCTAGCTGTGTAACATCGAGGTTCATACGTTCTTTTATAAACGTTGAGTTGACAGGTGCCTCAAGTGATCGCTTCATCATGTAATAATTCAGTGCTGCAAGTTCATCTACCTTCAATCCGTACGCCGTGATGACTTTCCAGAACAGATCAGCAATAGCATCCATGTCCTTCTCTTCTCGTAACTGAGTTAGCATCTTGATGAAGTCATCTTGTTTTTCTGGAACAGATTTCTTTTTATGGTCCTGCGGTTTCTTCATTTCTATCACTCCTTTTGGACAAAATAAAAAGCCACTCTCATTGAGTGACTTAGTGAATAATATTGGATTGTATTTTATTTTCCTTCTTTAGCTTTATCCCACTCGATTTTTAAATATTTACGAAATATACTTCTAATTTCAGCAATATTGCCTTTTAAATCATTCTGAGTATCAAGCAAAATTTTGATTTTTAATTGGACTGGAAAATTGTTATCTACAAGTGTTTCAAAATTTCCAAGTGATTTGGGAATCATCGTAACTGCGTCCTCAATTTCTTGATGTTCCTCTTTTTCGCTAAAATACAGTAAGACTTTTTCTGAATACTCATTTATGGAAATTCTGCTTTGTTTAATTAAAACTACATTTTCATCAAAAAAAATAGATAGGTCACTCGGATTATCGGGAGGATTCAAACCTAAATCAGATGCATTCATTAAAGCGGCAGATTTAATCATTTTTTCTAATATCAATTCTAGTTTTGATAATTCAGAAATATATGTAGACACTAGTTCTCTAACTTGACTAATCCATTCAATCCTTGCTTTAGCTTTTAAATCTGCATCAATTTTTTGCTTAACCATTATTTTTTCAAAATCATTTTTTTGAACGAGCATATTTTTTTCGTTTTCTTTTTGAGCCAAATTCATCTTTTCATTATCTTTAGCTTGCTTCTTATTTAATATCACATTGACAATTAAAGTTATTAGAGTTCCCAAAAACGGTACCCATAAGTTCCACCATTCCATTTCTCTCACCTCCATCCAAGGAAATCATACAATTTCCAACAAATGAAAGCAATAACAAAAAGACAACACTAGCGAATTTTGAAATGAGATGATCCACCTCTTTCAAAAAATTGTGCTGTCTTTCGTATCCGTCAAAGAAGTAAAGCGATGAGGGATTAGCCCCCTTTCGGTATTTGGATTAGTGTGAGTAGCCCAATAACCGACTCTCCGTTTCTTCTACGTTATTACTATAACCCGTTTAAATCAAGAAATATACACAGGCTTTGAGGTCGCATTTTGTGGCAATGTCAAAACAAGCTTAATTGATCTTGGTCTGCTGAATAATAATCAATTTCTTCTTGCTTCTTCAAGCGTTCCTCTCGCCGTGCCTCATACTCATCCACGAATGATAATGTCTTGCGAATCTCTGTATGGCGCTTTCTGATATAAGATACGCTGTAGCCTGTAGCATCTGCTATATCATAAACATCCATGTCATCAATATACTTTAACTTTACAATTTGGACGTCTGCCCCACTGAAGGAATCGATCAATTCCAACAGTTCAACTTTTTCTTTTTCAAGCAACGCAAGTTCATTCTCTATGATTCTGATGTTTTCTTCTAACGATGATGATCTTGAATTCTTTTCAAGGCGCACGTTTGCTAAATCACCGTTGACCCATCGATCCAATTCCAACCTACTCTTGTTAAGATTCCATTTCATGAAGAGTATTTGTTCTTCTAAGTCTTGGTAGTTTTTAAGCCATTGAAATCTCACAAACGCCACCCCTTTATGGTAAAATAGTCTTGTCACAGGTCACTTACCCAAAAGGTAGTGGCTTTTTTATTTATCAAAATGTGAGCCATGTTGATGTTCTTCATCAATGATCAAACTCTTCAAGGTCTTACCAAGGACTTTTTTATTTATGGTTCCGTTCGCCTTGGCTTTTTCTAGTAACTTACGCTTCTTCTTTTTTACTTTCGGTTTTTTCTTTGGCAATGGCTTGCTTCTCCTTTTCATCTAATTCTTTACCGAAAATCACACTTGCGAATACTGTGGCAAAAAATGCTACGACTACTAACACTGCAAAGTCCATCATTTATCCCCCTGCTTCCATCGCATCCCTGACTAACGGATCGTTAATAATAATCTTGTACTTCATCTGCTCATACTGCAGTTGCTGTTCTAGCTTCACTATCTGCTTTTGTTGGTCAATTATTGTATAGGATAGCCAACTCAAGCCTGCGATCGTCAGCAGTATTGATATCATAGCTAGTACTGTATAATGATTAAATTTCATTGGCTGGCTCCAATAGTTCTGGGTTCTCGTAGATATTGCCACATACACCGCAATAATCTTTGATGTTATATAGCCAATCCTCATCCCCTGCTGTGAAAGTTCCATTCTCGAAAACTATTTTTTCATAGTAGTGATATCCATGTTCAGAATACTTAATTACTACTATATCTCCCTCGAAAATCTCCATGCCGTTCTTGTCTTTCAAGCCTGTTGATTGCATGAGATACTCTGGTTTCACTTCTATCCAACCAAAACCATCGGTAGCCTCAACCAAAACCTCACCATCGCCGAATCGGTTACTCGTCACTCGGACTTGATCATTCATAAATTTCGTATCTGGTTCCCACGCTCTAAATTTTGGTATCATTTTATCCCTCCTGTTTGCTATCGCTGACGATTGCGTAATTAATTTTTGTTTATCAAAATTTCTTCGCAATAAATATTTAGTTTAAGACTTGAATATGCTATCCTTTATTTTGAGGTGATTAAATGGCAATTTTTTTAGATATACTCAGCATAATCGGATTGGTAAGTTTACTAATACTTTTGTTTCAAAAAAATAATTTCTTTGATAAACTAAATACCGTTCAGAAAATTTCTTTCATTATCTTAAGCATCTCTATTTCTATACCAGTAATTATTGAATTTTTCACTGGATTTGCTAAAGGATTTTGGAATAGTTTATAAAGCCAATAAATTTGGCTTTTTTTTATTCTTTTATTTCGTCGTTTGATGAAATTCCTACTTATTTCAAATTCACTTTATAAAAATAGGGTGATATATTCTTTATACAGGAGCATTACAATGAAATTTCTAAAAAAGTTTCTATATATCTTTAACTTGTTTTATAATAATGTTTATTTTCGCTATTACGTTTCCTGAATTTTCATTCAGAAGTTCTACACTATTGAATTTTGCTGCTATTTTTCCGGCTCTTTTTTAGGCTACTTTGTTTTCATACTAATCTATGAGTTCTTTGAGAAGAAATGAAATAAAGATTGATTTCCGATTTCGTCGAATTAACGTCTAACAACTGAAGTTTTACTATTTTCGCTGATTGTGGTATTTTATTACCTTTCTTCCCTTAAATAATTTTGTTATATTTGTAGTAAACAGTTAAAGGAGTGGAATTATGTTAGAAACTATTATCAATTTTTTACCACTATTAATATCTATATTTACCTTTTACATGATGATAAAAAGAGATAACAGATCGAATCCTAACTTATCAATTTTTTGGCACAAACACGTATTTACAAGTAACGTTCCATTTGAATTTTCCAAATGGAAAAGAAAGGAATATAAAGATATTACAGAAGATACATTTATTGGAGTATTTTCATATTTGATTCAGAATGTAGGCAATCTACCTGCAAACTGGGGATTCGTATACATAATTGATTTTAAAGAAAATCAAGTGTATTCCTCTCAGCCGCTATACTATATTGATGTTAAAAGCAATGCTATTGTTCGCGTCCCTATATTAATCAATGAACTAAAAAACAGAAGTAAAACTTTTAATTTCTCTATATTAAAAAGGTACTTATCATTTAAGAATCTAATTGTAGACGATAACTTTGCTACTGTTTTTATTTTCTCGGATTTTGGAAATAGCAGGTATATGCTGATTGAAAATGATCATAATTTAGATAAGTTTAAAAAGGCTCAAGTTAACCTAAATTTTTTCCATCCCATTTATTATTTAATTTCAATTTTTTGTAGTCGCTACTCAATTAAACAAAAAAACACTTATCAGGAAAGGATGGATCTTCATGTTCCCTATTTAAAAACAAGCGCAGAAGATCGTATCGATAATTCTATAGATTTCATTATTCAAACCGATGATAAGAATCACCTAGAAGCTTTTAAAAAAAATTGAAAAGCGGTGTTTTTACGAAGGAAAGACTGTACCGTTCTTCTTTAGCCCTTAAAAAAACTTTCCGAAGTAAGAGGGCTGCGGTTGATTTGGTAATCTTCTTTGATCTTTGCATAGAATTCAACTATATTTACTTTGGGCTCATTTTTGTCTTAGCACGACTGAGTTCTGGATGTTCTTCTTGTGACACCCATTGAACATTAGCTCTAAGTTAATCTCTGCTAGAAAGCGTAATGTTTTCCCATGCTTCTACTACGTGATGGACTACTACGCCTTTGGTATATTTTTTACGTCTCTTACACTCCTAGCATAGGTCAATTTTTTTTTGGATAATTGTCTGCCCAAGCTTTATCAATCTTGGTGGATTACTGACTCCCAAATCTGGCTTTTTCAAAGTGATCTAAATAATAAGAATCTCCATCTATGTCAACATAATTAGATAGTATATCCTCATCATCCACATCAGCTTTACCTTCATAATCACCGTTATTCCATTTATCGTAAGCTTCTTCGATAGTTTCAGCTTCGATATCTATAGATACTTGCTGCTTTCTCTCCCAGCTGATATTAAATGTTTTCATATAGTCCTCCATTTCCGTTATTTCTTCCGATTCTGGAATTGTTACAGGTCACTGGACTTAACGAAAACACCATTGACCATCTTTCCAGTCCGTCCTTTGATTTCGTCATAAGCAAAATTCAAGCACTCGTATAAATCCATATCATTTTGCATTGCCAAGATGATCAGGGTTACTACTACATCGCCAATACCATCACGTAATGCATCTTGATCGTTTCTTGCTAATGCAGCTGCAACTTCACCAGTTTCTTCGACAACTTTCAACATTTGTTTGCTAGAATCTGCTTTATCCAATCCTTTTTCTTTAGACCATCGTTCTACTAATTCAACTAACTCATTCATGAATTTCCCTCCAATTATTTTGATTAATCGTAATCAACCACCTCGTCAATGGTTCCACTCCAATCCTTATAGCGGTAAGTCCTTCCTTGTTTATCTTCATGACCATAACGTAATAAATCACTCATCGTTCGATTTGCTTTTTTACACTTCCGACATACATCTTTCCGAGTACCTGTGAAAATCACTTCGCCTTTGTAAAGAACCTCTACAATTCGCAAATGGGATTGCTCCCCTCTCCAGAGTTCAACACGTAATGCTTCTCGCTCGTCCTCAATTAATGGATCAATCTCTCGATCATCAAGGTTAGATAGATAAAGTAATCGTTGTAGTTTTAAAGCACGTTCTCTGTGACGCTTCTTTTTTTCATGTTCTTTCTGCTTCATCGCCTGTTGGTTCTGTTTCATGTTGATCACCTCCTGCATCTGCTGGCTTATACACATATTCATAAGGTTCCCACTTCTTATTTCCGAGAAGGCGATAGTACTTCCCTGCAAGTGTAATAATAAAATGATAGGTATCTGCCTTCTCCGGAACGTAACATCTTGCATAGTATTGACGGTAATTCTTGGGATTGTTAGAAAAATACTCAACCGTCCATCCTCGTATCTCGCAAAACATGGTGAATTCGACACGTGCTACTTTGAAACTGGTTATTCTTTCATCCATAGGATCACCAATTCGTTTTATTCAGAAAATCGATGTAGCCCGGCGTAGCAACCTGATATTCTTCCAACTCTTCTTCAAGAATGTACTGTCGTCCATATTTTGCTTTCATGTTCTGCCAATCACTCCATGGGATAAACCCAACGATCTTTTTGATCATGCAGCAAACACCTGCCATCGCTCCTAATTTTTGATGGAGATCCAACAAGGCCGCCTGATTTTGTGTGATCACTGATTTTTTTAGTCGATCCGTTGTGGTCATCTTTGCTTCAAAAACAATGGCACGTCCATCCCATAGAGTTCCTTTGTAATCTGGTTGAGCTTTCCCGATTGGATAAACGATCATTCTGCCATCGCCGAGTATCTGCTTCACACGAAACGGTTCAGGCGTTTTTTCAATTAAAGCAATTTCTTTTGTTCTGTAGTACCAACATCCTTGATCAATCATTTTTTCAAAGATATCGCCCAAATCATTGTTGACTCTATTTTGGTAATTTCTTGAAGACATCGTTTCTACCTACTTTCTTCATTAGTTCAGTAATAAATCCTTTTTTATCGTTTTGCCCAAATGTATCTAATGTTCTTCGGTAAATGCGCTCATAGTGTGCTTTATCTTCAAAGCATACGAATTGTGAATAGCAATCACTCTTAACTATTCCTGCATATGCTGAATGATCATTTAATTTGTTTGATGCAGCATCGCAAATTTGCTGATTTTGAAGAAACCGGATTTCCTTTTCTTCTGATTTGATTTCCAATGTTTTAATACATGGAGAAAATTTCCCTTTGTTTTGATCATCAATGTTTAACATCAAAAAGACTTCCTGCATCATGTCGATACAATCTGATTTATCAAAGCAGGCGACCAGATACGTCTGTTTATTTTCCATTTCTACCTCTTTCTCTATCCATCATCATTTCTGAACAGTTCGATTTTGAAATACCATCCACGATCCTCATCGTAGATTTTCAATATATCTCCTAAAATCCGGTATTGAGGAAACCTCTTAAGAATCTCCTCTGCTCCATCATCGTTGGACATACCTAATTTATCTAGTTTTCTAAATGACCAATAATCATCATTGGTGGTTTCATGTGGTTCTTTCAGGTTTCGACTCTTGGACCATCGCTTTTTACCTTTCTTCCACTGGCGATTTTCCCATTTCTCTTGACCAGTTAAATAATTAACCAAGCCTTGCATCCCATCTGAATCGTATTGAATGTTTTGCACTTGCCTTCTACCAAGAGGCTGCTTCTTCTTTCCTCGCCCTTTAGACCAAACGCTCTCGATTGCATCCCTTGATGGTCCATTGTTTAAAACAATGTGGTGATGGATTCGAGTGATATAGCCTACTTCCTCATCGTATTGATAAGAGGTAAACCACATGTACTTGAGTTCGAACCCTTCTTTCTCATAGAGTCTTTTTAGTTTTTTCAAAGTGTTTTCTTGATCACGCTTTGCATCAGCAGGCTTTTCAGGTAGAAACTGATCGGAATAAGTGAACGTAGCATAGTAATCTTTCTCTCCAAAGTTTGCATATAGAAACAATGCAGCCTTTCTTTTACTTTGGGCTTGATTCCATCTTGCTTGAGATAAACCAGTTACTTTTTTCCTCCTACCTCTGGGTTCTCTGCATTTTCGTTCCTGCTCGATCGTCCTACTGTAAAGTCGGATTTCTTTATAAGGTCCTGCTTCCACTCTGCGTTCTCTAACAAATGATTTCTTCATGACAAACACCCCAGAATTTTCTACGTCCGTTAAGTTAGTATCTAATACAAGGACGATAAAACGCCGAAATAGCAGCGTTTTTTGCAAAAATAGTCTGAGGATGGTATACTTATCTTGTCGGAGATAAGAAATACCATTCTCAGAAGTCGCCAATTTTGGCGGCTTTTTTTATTGTTCTGAAAACTGGAAAAGAACCTTTTCTTCGGTTGGTTTTCCCAGATGAAAAATATGGTGATACAATGTCCTTCCACGCAACTGAAATGTTTCTACTCTACCTCGTTCAGTTTTCGCTTCAATACTGTATACATAATTCTCGCCACGTTTTCTCATACGAACCTGCATCACAATTGCAGGCATTTTTTCCAAATACTCGATCGCCTTCGACAACATTTACATCACCTGCAGCTTTCACTCATACTGGATTCCGCCCTTTTTAACCAGATCCGGTAGCAAATTTGGGATGGCCATTTATAACTTTTGAAACTGGTCATCTGAAACAACGAAATATAAAGCAATTGTTGGTGTCTCATCGCTATCAAATGAACGATCCTCTACTTCACATGTCGATTCAAACTTATTCCAGATAATCGACTTAATTTTTTGAGTGTATGGCTTAACATACATTCGATTAGTTGTGAAAATAATTTCTCTCTCTTTAAACATCTAGTTACCCTCCAATCATTAATAGGAAACAAATAGCTAACAAAATACCGTTTAACAATAAGCTGGCATAAGCAATCCCTTGTAATTGACGTGCTTTATACAATGGATTGTTGTGGAGTGTTGCTAACCATTTTTTATTCATATAAACTTTCCTTTCTTTGGTATAATCTCCTTATCAGTCAGTGGTCGGCTGAATTATTGTTAAGGGGGAATTTAAATGGGAACTTTAGATTTGCTTACAAATGATGCCAAGTTTTTGCTGACCTCAATGTACAAATCATATGTTGAGAAACGCAAAGCTGGTTCTTTAAAAAAAGATGCAATATACTTTGGCAATCTAGATGATTTACATCGAGATATTATGCCCGAATGGCCAAGGGAAGATGTAAAATCAACGTGTTTTGAATTAAGAAAGCATGAATTAATTACTGGTGTTCCTGCAGGAGACACGATAGTAAGAATTACTTTGCGCACTGAATCCATAGCCATTATGGAAACTAAATTTAAAGATAGAGTTGATTTAATTCTGGATTACGCAATCAAAATCAAGAGTTTAATTCCCTTTATTTAAACTAAATGGATTCTCTTGCAATTCACTAATTGTTTTTTCCATACCTTCAAGATTTTCCAATACCTCTATTTTTAAATCTTTATTAGCCTTGGTATCTTCTGCCAAAATACTGAGGCTTTTTGCTGTACTTTCTAAAGCGATAGTTATACGTTCCAAATAGTTATCCACCTTCCTCACCTCACTTCCATCGTTCTATTTATCTGATTCTGATAAATTAACTCCTGATAACTCCGCAGTTCACGAATCGATAAATCTCGTTGTGTCTCGGTTAGCGGTCTTTTCCTATCATTAAGTTAATCGTGCAAGATTCTTATTTTTTCTTTGACAAGATCATGTATCAGTAGTTCTTGGGGTAATGTGTATTTCATTTGATTCCTCCTATTTCTACATGCTGGCGGGCATTAGATTTTTTTATTGTTTAGGAATCTTTTTATGTCCTCACGGTCAAATCTGGTTTCCTTACCAAAAGGTATTTGTGGTAATCCCTCAATGATCCATTCGTTAATCCGTTCTTCACCAATCCGGAGAATTTGTTTCACCTGCTTCTTCGTTGGATATGGTGGAAGGTCTTCAGCTTTGATCGATTCTCCTACCTTTTGAAGAACCTTAGCAGCAATAACTGCTGCTAATTCTTCCCCAAATGATTCTGGTATTTCTATTGGTGCTGAAATGATTGCCAAATTAATCACCTCACTTTATATTAGATTAATTATGTTCTTTTTGTAGCGTTTTTGCGACTTTGTTACCAAAAAAAATTTGAACTGCTTCTTCTCCAGATAATGGAACAACTGCTGTGATCTTCTGAGCTTCTTCTACAGAAAAACCTTTTCCCTCGCCTTTTAATTTTCTATAGAAAGTACTTCTATTTACACCAATTAACTCGGCTACTCTTTGCTTTGTGTTCCTTTGTTCGATAATTTCATCCAATCTTTCAACATCAACTGGCATGTTTTCACCTCCTATTTTTGTCGCATTAATGCAACTCACACTTTTATAATACAAGCGACAAAAATATTTGTCAACACATTTGTTGCATTTATGCGATTAATCAGTTGCATTTTTGCAACACATCTGATAATATTTATTTAAAGAAAACTTATGGAGGTATTCAAATGGAAGTGGGAGAAAGAATAAAGCAGAGAAGGAAGGAACTAGGATATAATGCTGATTACTTGGCATCTAAATTAGGTGTTTCAAGATCTACCATCTTCCGTTATGAAAAAGGGGAAATAGAGAAACTTCCTACCGAAGTACTTGAAAAGTTAGCGATCTCTCTAGATACAACTCCCGGATATTTAATGGGATGGACAGAAAAACCTCAAGATAAATTATTGAACATATATAACCAATTAGATATTCAAAAGCAAGATGAGGTTTATAACTTTGCCAAGTTTAAACTTAACGAACAGAATAAGGAGATTTTTACTATAGCCGCTCATTCGGATGATCCTAATAAAAAAATAACTAAAAAAGAATTTGAGGATCTTAATAGATATCTTGATGAGGCTGATAAAAGTTTTGATGGTAAGTAGGGTTGTTTATGAATGATTTTGAAAACCTTTTAGATAAAGTTAATACAGAAGTACCAGTTATCGAGTTAACATTAGAAGAGGATACTGGATATACTGGTCTTTATAGAAATAACCGTATCTACTTAGACAAAACTAAATCAAATAGAAAAAAGAAAGTTGTCTTGGCTGAAGAATTCGGGCATCATAAAAGATCCATTGGAAATATTCTTAATTATAAAGATCCTGATGCTTGGAAGGAAGAATGGAAGGCTAGAAGATATGGAATTGAACTATTAATAACTTTAGACGATCTTTTAGATTGTGCTTTAAATGGTTGTAATAATATTTATGAATGCAGTGAACACCTAAATGTAACACCAGAATTCTTTGAAGATACTCTCATTCATTACTTCAATAAGTATGGAAAATATCATTACCATCGTAACTTTAAGTTTACATTTGACAATGAATTTATCTTTGTTGAATCTCTAAAAGTATTTGGATAAAAAAGAGCCTATAGAAGCGGCTACTTCTAATAGGCTAGCTCATTTCTGAGACATTACAAAATTATTATATCAAAGAAATGAGGAAAAGAAATGAAAAAAGTAGTAATAGGGTTATTACTTTCTACAATGTTTTTGGGCGCATGTACTTCAAATGCAAAAACTACAACAGAAAATAGTAGCACAATCAAAAGTTCTGAAAACAGCACTTCTGAAAGTACGACAGAATCAATAGCACTCTATGTATCACGTCCTGCTTATTATTTAGAAAACAACAATTTTCATTTAGCTGGAAAAGCAGATCCACAAAAGACTGTTACAATTACAACAAGTGGCGAACTAGTAAAAGAAATAACACCTAGTGAAGATGGAAGCTTTAGCATCACTGTTCCCTTACCTGAAACAGAAACTCAGGATTTTGAATTAACAGATGGCACCACAAATGAAAAGGTATCCATAAAATCTAAAGCTGAGCTTCAAAAGGCAGCTGATGAAGTTGAAGCGAAACGAAAAGAGCAAGAAAAACAAAAAGCTGAAGCTGAGAAAAAAGCTGCTGAAGAAGCAGCTGCAAAAGAACAAGCTGAAAAAGAAGCCGCTGAGAAAAAGAAAAAAGAAGCTGAAGAAGCTGCAAAAAAAGCTGCTGAAGAAGAAAAAGCTAGTTACGATACTGGTGTTACGTTTGAAAATCTCGCTCGTAATCCAGACACATATTTAGCAGAAAAAGTTAAGTTTTCTGGAAGGATTATTCAAGTTATTAAAGGTGATGATCAATCACAATTCAGATTTGCTATAGATGATAACTATGATCAAGTAATTTTAATTGAAATTTCCGAAGATCAGCTTTCGAATAATCGACTTTTAGAAGATGACTATATTACTATTCGTGGAGTATCTTTTGGAGAATATACTTATACTTCTGCTTTAGGTGGAGAAATTACAGTTCCTGCTGTAGTGGTGGATTCTTTTGAAATGATTAACTAAATAAAGGAGAAAATGAAATGGGATTATTTGATGGTATACTTGGCAATGCAACCGACATAAAACATGAAGAGGTAAAAAAAGAGTTGTCAGCTGTTCTTATGCCTAATGAAAATATTGATTTAGCTTTCAAATTAGTTAGGGACTTGATTGTGTTTACCGACTATCGCCTAATTGTAGTAGATAAACAAGGTATAACAGGAAAAAAAGTAGATTACAAAACATTTCCTTATAAAAGTATCTCAAGGTTTAGCGTAGAAACAGCTGGGCATTTTGATTTAGATGCAGAATTGAAGATTTGGATTTCAGGTGCTGTTGAGCCTGCTCAAAGCCTCCAGTTCAAAAAAGATAAAAGTATTACTCAAATTCAGCAAGCGCTAGCCACTGCTATACTGAAATAAAACAAACACGCCCCTCTTTCTTGGCAGACAAGGAGCGTGCTAACAAAAAACTGATGTTTATTTGTTGTACATAATTATACCAAATTGAAAGGAGTGATGCCACCTCGTTCTACATGCTGGCGGGCAAGAAAGGACGATAAATAATGATAAAAAAGTATAAGAAGAAAGATGGATCTACCGCCTATATGTTTCAGATATACTTAGGCGTTGACCCTATTTCTGGTAAAAAGAAACGAACAACGAAACGAGGGTTTAAAACACAGCAAGAGGCAAAGCTTGCACTTGCTCGTTTACAACTAGAATCAAAAGAACCTGATTTCATCACTGAAACAACAAAAACATTTGAAGAAGTATGCAATATTTGGTTAGAACAATACAGAAACACAGTCAAAGCTAGTACTTACACTATTCAAAAAGTTGCGATAGACAAACACATTCTCCCTTTATTTGGTCATATTCGAATGAGTAAGATTACTATTCAATTTTGTCAAAAACAAGTAAACCATTGGTTTAGTTACTATAAAAAATACTCCAACTTAATCGGTATCACGACATCAGTATTCAATTATGCTATCAATATCCGGTTACTCAATAATAATCCAATGGATGGTGTAATTCGACCTAAGAAACTGCAAAAAGTAGATGAAGAGGACTACATCGCTCCTTTCTATGATCGTGAACAGTTGCTTACTTTTTTGTCGGTGGTAAAAGAAAATTATTCAGAACAATTATTTGTGATGTTTCGAATTCTTGGGTATACGGGTCTTCGCAAAGGAGAATTGCATGCATTACGTTGGAAAGATATTGATTTCGATAAAAAAACTCTTACCGTCAAACAAACTCTAGCAACTATTCAGAATTGGGAGTTAGTTTTTCAGCCGCCGAAGACAAGAAAAAGTATTCGTACTATCTCTTTGGATGATGAAACGCTGGGTCTGATAAAAAAATGGAAATTACACCAACAAAAATTTCTTTTTCAGTTTGGCATAAACTCATTATCTCAAGAGCAATTGCTATTCCCTTCTACTGAAAACAAACCGCTTTATCTAGATTACCTGAACCATAATCTTTCGAAAATCCTGAAAGAAAATAATTTGCCTAAAATGACTGTCCACGGATTTAGACATACTCATTGTAGTTTACTATTTGAAGCAGGTGTTTCAATAAAAGACGTGCAGGAACGAATGGGCCATACTGATATTAAAACTACTATGAACATATATGCTCACGTAACTGAACAAAGAAAAGAAAAAACTGCTCATGACTTTGCAAACTTCATGGCAAACGGCAGCCCAGATCCAGATAAAAATACTAGGGGTAGTCAATGGGGTAGTCAAATGTAAAAAAAAGAGGTTTCCCTATAAATAGGAAAACCTCTAGAAAGCTGATAAAACAGCCCTTGGACAATGTTTGTCTTATTCTGCAGCGTTGTTGTCTTTGAGACCGTATTTTTTGTTGAAACGGTCCACACGTCCGTCTGCTTGTGTGAATTTTTGACGTCCAGTGTAGAATGGATGTGAATCAGAAGTTACTTCGACACGGATCAATGGATACGTGTTGCCGTCTTCCCACTCAACAGTTTCTTGAGAATTCTTTGTAGAACCTGATAAGAATTTGAAACCAGTAGTTGAGTCCATGAATACAACTGGATGATAATCTGGATGGATATCTTGTTTCATTTCTTCTTCTCTCCTTTGCCCTGGCTCATTTGCTTCACCAGAGTTGATTTGTCGATTTTACAACATGACTATCTTACCATGTTTGGTTTTTAGATGCAATTATCTTTTTATATTTCTTTTTTGCCGTTTGTCTCCGAAATGGACATCATGAAAAGCCGCTAAAAACTCTTCATTGTTCTTTGTTTTACGCAAGAATTGAATGAATTGTTCTGTGAACTCCAAGGAATCCCCCAACATGTTGTTGCGTAAGCGCCAGGTTTCTTCCAATTGCTCGCTGCTCATCAGCAATTCCTCTTTACGGGTACCAGATTTCTTGATGTCGATCGCTGGGAAGATCCGACGTTCTGCTAAGCTGCGAGAAAGCTGCAGCTCCATATTGCCGGTTCCTTTAAACTCTTCATAGATGACATCATCCATGCGGCTGCCGGTATCCACCAGTGCGGTGGCAAGAATCGTCAAACTGCCGCCTTCTTCAATATTACGGGCAGCACCAAAAAATTTCTTTGGTTTGTACAAAGCAGCTGGATCGATCCCGCCGCTTAGTGTACGTCCGCTTGGAGGTACCACTAAGTTGTAGGCTCTTGCCAAACGAGTGATACTATCCATCAGAATCACGACATCACGCTTGTCTTCTACCAAACGCATCGCCCGTTCTAGTACCAATTCAGAAACACGGGTATGGTTGCTAGGCTGCAGGTCAAAGGTTGAAGAAACAACATCTCCTTTGACACTGCGTTCCAGATCAGTCACTTCTTCTGGGCGCTCGTCGATCAAAAGAACGATCAATTCCACCTCAGGATAGTTGTCAGTGATCCCATTGGCAATTTCTTTCAAGATACTGGTTTTCCCAGCTTTAGGCGGAGCAACGATCAGTCCCCGTTGTCCAAAACCCACTGGCGACAGCATGTCGATCATCCGCGTAGAAAGGCGTCCTGACGTTGTTTCTAATTTTAAATGACGATTCGGATAAAGCGGCGTCAGCGCTGGAAAATGCGGACGCTCTTTGGCATCTTCTGGATCTTTGCCATTAACAGACTCAACGTGCATCAATCCATAATAGCGCTCAGATTCCTTGGGCGGGCGCGCCTTACCGGCGACTTTATCACCATTACGCAAACTAAACCGACGAATCTGTGATGAAGAAATATAGATATCTTCTGCACTCGGTCCGTAGTTGATTGGGCGTAAAAAACCGTAGCCTTCTTGGCCTACGATATCCAAGATTCCTTCCATATAAAAGAAGCCTTGTTTTTCCGCCTGCGCCCGTATCACAGCCAATGACAATTCTTTTTTATTCATCTGGCTGTAATAAGGAATTCGAAACTCTTTGGCAAAGGTGTAGATCTCTTTTAAGGTTTTGTTTTCCAACTCTGCCATCGTAAGATAATCGCTCATAATTACTCCTCTATCATTTGAATATCAGCTCCAAGAGCCGTTAGTTTTTCGATGATATGATCATAGCCGCGCAAAATATACTCGACATTAAAGACGCTGGTCGTGCCAGTCGCCATCAATCCGGCAATGACAAGGCAAGCTCCTGCTCGTAAATCAGAAGCGACAACTTCTGCTCCGTGCAATTGGCTCGGTCCGCTAACAAAAATCATGTTGCCTTCTGTCGTTGCTTGTGCGCCCATTCGTGCTAATTCAGGAATATGGTTGACCCGTTTGGCGTAAATCGTGTCCATGATCTCCGATGTTCCGTTTGCTTTTAGCAATAATGGTGTGATCGGCTGTTGCAGGTCTGTGGCAAATCCTGGATAAGGATAGGTTTTCACAGTCGCTGGTTTCAAGTCTTTTGAGGGATGCACATAGATTTCATCTTCGCTGATATCCATTCGTACGCCAATTTCTTCCAATTTCGCAATGTAGCTTTCTAAATGCTCATAAATCACATTTTTGACAGTAATGCCTTCCCCCGCTGCTGCGGCTAAAGAAAGGTAGGTTCCTGCTTCGATCCGGTCTGGAATGATGGAATGGCGACAACCGTGCAATTCTTCCACGCCTTCGATACGAATTTCATTGGTACCTGCACCTCTGATTTTCGCCCCCATATTATTTAAAAGGGTCGCAACATCAATGATCTCAGGTTCTCGTGCGGCATTTTCAATGATCGTTTTGCCTTTGGCTTTTACTGCTGCCAGCATCACATTGATGGTTGCTCCGATGGAGACCATATCTAGGAAGATCCGTTCGCCAGTCAAGCCTTCTTCTTCGGTACGCAAATACATAGCACCATGTTCGTTGGTGACTTTTGCGCCAAGTGCTTCGAAGCCTTTGATATGCAAATCGATTGGTCGCGGACCTAAGAAGCAGCCGCCAGGCAATCCAACGACGCCTTCACCAAACTTCGCCAACAATGCCCCCATGAAATAGTAAGAAGCTCGTAGACTATTGATTTTTCCGTTAGGCATCGGGATCGAAACGATGTTTGTCGGATCGATCTCTAGCGTATTGTTTTCAAAATGGGTCTTCACACCCATGATTTCGATAATCTCAATTAATGAGTGCACATCTTGAATGTCAGGCACTCCTTCTAAAATGACCGGTGAATCAGCTAAGATCGCTGCCGGGATCAATGCGACAGCACTGTTTTTTGCGCCGCTAATGGTGACTTCACCTTTTAAGGGACGATTGCCGTTGATGACAATTTTTTTCATGGAATTCCACCTATACTCTTTTTTAATTTATGTGTATCATTCCAATTTTAGCACAGATCACTCAAAGAAAAAAGATGCAGGATATTTTTGATCCCCGCATCAAGAATATTTTCTTGGAAAGCAAAAAAACTCTTAGAATCGGTGATTCTAAGAGTTTTGATCTTTGATTAAGATTAAGCTTTACCAGCTGAACCGAACCAGTCGATGTGTTCTTCTGCATCTTTAACGATTGCAGCAACACCTGGTGCTAATAATTTACGAGGGTCGAATCCTTTACCTTCTTTATCTTTGCCAGCTTCGATGTATTCACGAGTTGCTTTAGCAAATGATAATTGGAATTCAGTATTTACGTTTACTTTAGAAACACCCATTGAGATTGCTTTTTCGATTTGGTCTTGAGGAATACCAGAACCACCGTGTAATACTAATGGTACATCAGAACCTACTGCATCAGCGATTGCTTGTAAGTGGTCAAAAGCAAGGCCTTTCCAGTTTTCAGGGTATTGACCGTGAATGTTACCAATTCCGCAAGCTAGGTAATCAATACCAGTTGCAACCATTTGTTTACATTCTTCGATGTCAGCTAATTCGCCAGAACCGATGATTCCATCTTCTTCTCCGCCGATTGAACCAACTTCACACTCAACAGAAACGCCTTTTGCGTGTGCTTTTTCGACAACTTCTTTAGCCAATTTCAAGTTTTCTTCAAATGGTAAGTGAGAGCCATCAAACATAACAGAAGTGTAACCAACTTCGATACATTCCATTGCTGCATCATAATCACCGTGGTCTAAGTGGATTGCAACTGGAACAGTGATGTTCATTGAATCAACCAAGTTTGTAACGATGTCTTTAGCAACTTTGTATCCGCCCATATATTTGGCAGCACCCATTGAAGTTTGGATTAGAACTGGCGCTTTTTTCGCTTCAGCAGCTTTTAAAATCGCTTGTGTCCATTCTAAGTTGTTTGTGTTGAATCCGCCGACTGCATATCCGCCTTGACGAGCAGCTTTTAAGAATTCAGCTCCTGATACTACTGGCATAAAAAATTCCTCCTAAGTTTTGAAAAACTTTATTTGTTAAGCAATGCTTAACCGACAATGCTATTTTAGCAAAGATTTGCGGTATTTGCTACTAAAAAGAGGAATTTCTCTTTTCAAAAAAAGATTGCACAAATATAAAAATCCAGCATTTTCATCATCTTTTCTGAAAGTCTAGGATTCTGTAAGGTTTTGCTCTTCTGTCTGTGGTCGTTAGATAACAAATCGGCATGTGAAAATTCGAGAAAAATTTCACATATTTTTTCGTTATTTTATCATAATCTTCCAGCAAATCCTTTCTTCTTCTCTTTTGAGCATAAGAATAGCCTTGTGAAAGCGGCTATATTATTATGTAAAAAAGGAGGGATAAAATGAAAAAAGCGCTTATTGGATTTTTGGCAGTCATCGGAGTTCTTTTCTTGGCAAGCTGTAGCTCGGGGGCCAAGGAAGAAACCAAAACATTCACAATGGATCAAAATGGGGTTTCGATGGAACTGGTCTTCACTTATGAAGGCGATAAAGTAAAAACTCAGACTGCGAACAATGTCATGCCTTATTCAGCGATCGGGGTAACGACTAAAGAAGAAGCACAAACCGTGCTTGATCCGATTGCAGAACAGTATCAGCAAGTCAAAGGGTTGGACTATTCCCTCGACTATACAGATAGTGAAGCGACTGAATCATTGACCATCAATTATGATGAGTTGGATTATGATTCAGCGAAACAATTGCCTGGGGTTAGTTTCGAAGGAAACACCGAAAATGGGATCAGCATGGAACGTACAGAGGAAATGCTCTTAGATCAAGGGTATAAGCTAAAAGAATAATCCTCTCTAGGCACCAGCAAATCAACATGGGTTTCCCGCTGGCGGATTTCATTCAAACTGCTAGCGAAAAAAATAATGCATCAGCCAAAAACTTCCGGTCGTTTTGACGGAAGTTTTTTGTGTGCAGAAATGGATACCTTCTACCAACGCTCATGCAAGTTTCAACCTTTTACGGACTACTGGGATGGCGCAACTCAAAAAAACTCCCCATCTTGAGATGAGGAGTTTCGCACATTCATTGCTTGGTTTGCCGCTAGCGATTATTATGGTTGGCGGTTATCCAATGAAGCTCCAACAAAGGCTTTGATCAAGCGTTGTGGGCGAGTTGGACGAGAAATCAATTCTGGGTGGAATTGGCAACCCACGAAGAATTTGTTTTCTGGGATCTCAACGATCTCAACCAAACGATTGTCTGGTGATACACCTGAGAAAACCATCCCGTTTGCTTCAAAGATTTCACGGTATTTGTTGTTGAATTCATAACGATGACGGTGACGTTCTTGAACAACTTCTTCTCCGTCATAAGCTGCAGCTGTTTTGGTGCCTTTTTTCACTTTACATGGGTACAAGCCTAAGCGCAATGTCCCACCTAAGTTTTCGATGTTTTCTTGGTCAGCCATCAAATCAATGATGTTGTTGGCTGTTTCAGGATCGGTTTCTGCGGAATTGGCATTTTCCAAGCCAACGACATTGCGGGCATATTCCACACAAGCCATTTGCATCCCTAGACAAATCCCTAAGAATGGCACATCGTTTTCCCGAGCATATCGGATCGCTTCGATTTTTCCTTCAATCCCGCGATCACCGAATCCACCAGGAACGAGAATACCGTCTACTTCACCTAAGTAAGAATCCACGTTTTCTCGTGTGATTTCTTGGGCTTTGATCCAATCGATCTCGATGTCAGCATCAAAGGCAAAACCAGAATGTTTCAAAGCTTCGACAACTGATAGATAAGCATCTGGCAATTCCACGTATTTTCCGACTAATGCGATGCGTACTTTTTTCTTCAAATTCAGTACCTTTTCTTCCAATGCTTGCCACTCGGTCATGTCAGCAGCTGGTGCAGTCAGTTTCAAATGATCACACACGATTTGATCCATGCCTTGCGCTTGCAGTGCCAATGGGATCGAATAAAGGGTCTCAACGTCACGAGATTCGATCACGGCTTCTGGTGCCACGTCACAGAATTGTGCCAATTTGTTTTTCGTTGATTGTCCTACGGGTTGTTCTGTCCGAACGACCAAGATATTTGGTTGAATCCCTAAGCCGCGCAGTTCCTTCACACTATGTTGTGTCGGTTTGGTTTTCATTTCGCCTGCTGCTTTCAAATAAGGAATCAGCGTCGTATGGATGTACATCACATTGTCTGAACCTACGTCTGCCTTCATTTGACGCAAAGCTTCTAGAAATGGTAATGATTCAATATCCCCTACTGTACCGCCGACTTCTGTAATGATCACATCTGAATCAGTCATTTTGGCTGCCCGCATGATTTTTTCTTTGATCTCGTTGGTGATATGCGGGATCACTTGAACAGTCGCGCCTAAGTATTCTCCTTTACGCTCTTTCCGCAAAACTTCTGAATAGATTTTTCCAGTTGTTACATTTGAGTATTTGTTCAAATTGATATCGATAAAGCGTTCATAGTGACCTAAGTCTAAGTCGGTCTCTGCTCCATCATCGGTTACGAATACTTCACCATGTTGGTATGGGCTCATCGTTCCTGGATCGACGTTGATGTACGGATCGAATTTTTGAATCGTTACTTTCAAGCCGCGATTTTTCAACAGACGTCCTAATGATGCTGCTACGATCCCTTTACCAATAGAAGAAACCACACCGCCGGTTACAAAAATATATTTTGTCATAAACTGAAAAACTCCTTTAATCTATTTTACAGGAAAAGCATTTAGAAAATAATAAAAGCTCCCTATCCATAAATGAATAGGGAGCGAAAATTCTAAATCACTTTCTGACTCTTGTAAAGAGTGCCCAAACAGAATGATACATTCTCACCTAGCAAATGTCAAGAAAACTTTATTTGATTTTTTCAGAAAAAAACGAAGTTTCCAGACAAACCGCTTTACTTATTGATACAGCTGGTTCCTTCTTTTTCTCGACTAAATTCTATGGTTATTCTTTCTTAAACAACCTTCATGTTTTCTGCACAACTTTTTGCAAATTTTTCATTGCTTCTTACGAAATCGTTGAACTCTCTTTGGCATAATACAAAGTGTAGATGAAGTCTGGCGCTTTACTCGTTTTGGTAAAAATGATCGGAACGTATTTCTGGTTATTTTTGGCAAAGACGAGGTGCAGGTTCGATTCCTGCCTTCTACGCTAGTGATGCGGTTGAAAGGGAGCTCTGAGGATCAATCGCAGCAATCCTTAGACTATTGTTTCACCAACGAAACAAAATCAACGTTCGTCCAAGCATTTGCTGAAGCCTTGCTATAAACCCCGATTTCACAAACACCTGTTGTAATTGGAATGTCTTTGATTGTAATTTTTGTCCATTCACTGGTTTTATCAACCGCAGTATTTAGTTCCGCTCCACCATAATTTTTGATATATAACTGATTGGTATCAAACTCTCCCCCAGACATTACGTAGGCACTCAATGTGTAAGTTCCATCGCTGATGCCACTAATATTTTGATAAGCTGATGCCTCGTAAGCTTGGTCCTTCCAAAAAGTTAATTTGTAGTCTCCAAAAAAAGTCCCTGCTTCCGTTTTGATCGTACCTTCAGCTGTTCCTTGTTGAAACCACGTTTGCAAATCAGAAGGACTGGTCGTTGGTCCATCGCTCTCGAAACTTGCATTTTTAACCAGATTTGTTTGCGTCCCTGCTTGTTTAAACGCACGCAAGCTTGGCAAGGCGTTTCCAGCAAAATCAAACATCGCCTGGTTGTCCCATTCGTTTCCCATAGTGGATTGAACACCGAGATAATTCATACCTGCTTGTGTTGCCCAACTCACGTTTCCGTTGTACCAAAGAGGTTCCCAGTAAAAGAAGCCCGCCCCGCGATCATTCGGCACCGCTTGAATACGATCGGCTAGATCCAGCAAATACTCTGCTTGTCCTGACGGCGTTGGTTCATATCCCCCCGCCGCTGCTTCGGCTTCGCCAAAGGCATTTGGCATAGTATCTGCATTCGCTGTTGTATGCCCATAAGCTGTTTCAACTACGATCACTTCTTTGCCATACCGTTGACTGATCGTATTCATATTGGTTTGAAGTTCATTCATTGAACCGTGCCAATACGGATAATACGATACTCCAATTAAATCAAATGACACACCCCGACTGGTGATTTCATCAAACCACCAAGTAAATGCTCCTGTATCGCCACCATCAGCTAAGTGGAGCATTACTGGAGTTGTTTTAGGTTGAGTGTCTCGAACAGCTTGGACACCAGACTTCAAAAAAGTAGCCAATCGATCAAACTCTCCCCCGTCTTCTCCCCAAGACTTGCCATAAGGCCAGAGCATGCCACTATTCAGTTCATTGCCGATCTGAACCATATCAGGATAAACGTCTAGCTGCTTCATTTCCGACAGAACGTTCTTTGTATAGTCATACAATGCCGTATTCATTTCTTCAAAGGTCAGATCTTGCCACGCTTTAGGAACATTCTGTTTCCCAGGATCAACCCAAAAATCACTGTAATGGAAATCTAGCAACACGTTGAGTCCAAGACTTTTTGCTCGTTTTGCAAGGGCAATCGTCGTTTCCAGATCATTTGTCCCTGCCCCATAACTTTCTCCGTTACTATTATAAGGATCCTGCCACAAACGCAGTCGAACATAGTTGACACCATTATTTTTTAGAATCTCTAAGGCATCTTTTGAAATACCATCTTCATAATATTTTGCACCAGATTTTTCCATATCTGACAAGATTGAAATATCTGCTCCGCGAATAAACTCGCTGGCAGATGCTTCAACTGTTTTTGAAACAGCCCCCAAAGTCCCTATCACAGCTGCAAATAAAGCGACTTTACGCAACCAAGCTCCCTTTTTCATTCATTTGCTCCTCCTTTATTGAAATTGGCTCAGAATAAATTGAACGGCTTTTTCAGGATCTCTCGTTAATCCGATATATTCTGCTCCTTTTGTCGCAACCAGCTTGATTCCTAAGCGATCGGTATCTTCTTTGATATCATCATAGTAAGAATTGACTTGCGGTGCTAAGACCACCATATCAAAATCCTTCAGCATTTCGTAATGAGAACCATAAGCACCCGCCATTGCACTGATCGGTGCTTTCGATTCAGATGCACCTTCTTTTAAAGCATTAGCTAACATCGCACTTGTCCCTGCTCCAGCACAAAGCACCAACACATTGATTTCTTTATTTGTATCGCTGATAATTTGTCTCGCTGCCACAGGTACTTCCTCACGTATAGCAGCAGAAGCACCTTCTTCGGTTGCGATCACTTCCGCTTTTTGTGCTTCTTGCTCTACTAAAACAGCATCGTATGCTTTACAAAATGGTAGATAGATCAGGAAGTCAACGACGATTAGAACCGCTGCTAAAACAAAGGCTAACACCCCCATGCCTGTTCCTAGAACCAAACCGATCGGTGCCGGAGTTGCCCAAGGTAAAACGTACATAAAACTGTTCATGCCTAGCACATCGACAAAAAACTTAAACAAGCAAACGTTTACAACTGGTGTTAACAAAAACGGAATGAAAAAATAAGGATTCAAAATCATGGGTGCTGCAAACAACAATGGTTCATTGACAGCAAAACTTACTGGAATAAAGGAAGCTTTCCCGACTGCCTTCAATTGTTTAGACTTAGCAAAGAGTAAGAAGATAAAAGGAACGACCAATGTGGCCCCAGTTCCTCCCATAGTTCCTACAAAATTTCCTAAACCGACTGTCAGTACTTTTGAAGCTTGCTCACCGGAATTGAACAATTGCAGATTGGTTTCCACATTGGCATAGATAATTGCTGCAATTGCTGGTTCCACGATCGACGGTCCATGAACACCGACAAACCAAAATAGCGCCATCGCTCCCCAGATAATAGCGATTCCTAAATAACCGTCGGCTGCTGTGAATAATGGCTGCAGCACAGTAATGATTGCTTCTGCAAATGAGATTTGGAAAATTTGCCGAATACCTAAATCAATTAAAACGGCCGCAAATACTGAAAAAGAGAAAGGAAAAATATCTCGGAAGGTTTGCGAAATCGTACCAGGAACTTCTTTAGGCATCTTAATGGTAATATCTTTCAGCACACAAAACTTATATAAATTAACTGTTAAAAATACAGCGACAAAGGACGCCAAAAGCCCCTTTGTCCCCATGTATTCCGTTGAAAATCCGCCTTCGATTGGAGAGACGCTTAACAACAGGAAACTTACCACAGAAGCCAGCATCACAGAAGTCGTGTTGATTACTTTGTTTTTCGGTAAGCGGCGATTCATCGAATCAGCCAAGCAGCGAGCAGTGGTTGCTGAAACAAGTAACCCTACAACCCCCATCGAATAATTATAGACTTTCCACAACCAAGTGGAGACAGCTTCAGGCCATTGGTAACCAAAAATCTCAGGAACCGCAGCAATCAAAATGAATATGCTTGAGAATAAAATAGCCGGCATCGCTGTTAAAAATCCGTCACGAACGGCTCCCAGATAACTATTGCGTGAGATTTTTTCAAAAAACGGTTTCCCTTTTTCGATTTGTTTAATGATTCCATCCATAGCGTTCTTCTCCTATCCTTGATTCTGCTTGTACAGTGCAATAAAGTCTTGAATCAGATCTCTCAGCAACAAAGTGGTCATTAAATGATCCTGTCCATGGATAAAAATGAATCCCATCTCCATCTCTTTTCCCGATGCTTCTTCCGCTAAAATTTTCGTTTGCGAATTGTGTGCAAGGGTTAAATTTTCGTCGGCTTCTTTCAGTGCTGAATCAACATGCTCAAAGTTCCCTTGTCTTACTTCTTTCAATAATTTCAATAATGTACTGCGAGCGTCCCCTGAATAAGCAACGATCTCAAAACCAAGCATTTGTAATTCCTCTTTATTCATCTTTTCTTCCTCCATTATTACTTATTAAATAATCGTTTTGGTTTCACTAACTAATTTGTACCAGTATGCTGACTCTTTCGGGTAACGCTTCTGGGTTTCAAAATCAACATAAAACAAGCCATACCTTTTGTTATACCCATTTGTCCATGAGAAAAGATCCATAAGCGACCACAAAAAATATCCCTTCACATTTACCCCAGCTGTTATCGCCTTGCTTAAGGATTCCAAATAGACTCTCAAATAGTCGATTCTCGGCTGATCCATAATGATGCCATCTTCAAACTGGTCTTTATACCCCATGCCGTTTTCAGTGATATAGATTTTGTTGTAATGCGGGTAATCGCTTTTAATTCGCAACAACAAGTCATAAAGCCCTTCTGGATAAATCAGCCAGTCCCAATCTGTTCGAGGAATTCCTTCTTTATAAATGCGTTCTCCGATCCCCTTCACTTTATAAACAGAGGTCCCTTTTTCACCCGTGCCATTATGATGGATCGCGTTTTCTCCATCGTAAGCTTTGACAAAATGGCATTGGTAGTGATTGATCCCTAAATAGTCATTACGCGTGGAGGCTTTTTTCAATTCGACAAAATCTTCTTCAGGAAAATGATAGCTGGCCTGATTTGCTTCACATATCTCATCAAGAGCAGTCAAGGTTTCAGTTGAATAATAGCCTAAATAAGTAGCATCTAATAAGAAGCGGATCGACAATGCATCGTCTAAAAAGGCTGCATGCTTATCTTCTGGAGCATCTGTTGCCGCATATTTCGTCTCCAATGAGTGAACGACACCGATTTCGCCTGGAAGTTCGTTTTCTTTGAAATAGTTCACTACACGTGCATGGGCAACCATCATATTATGAAGACAGGCGATGATTTTTGTAAAATCATATTTGATTCCTGGCGGGAAAACGCCTAACAAATATTGATTGGTCGCAACAGGATAGATTTCATTAAAGGTACTCCACACTTTCACTTCTTTGAATTCATGAAAACAAAAAATGGCATAGGAAACGAATGCTTCTATTGTTTCTCGATTCAAAAAATCTCCCTGGTCAAACAAACGTTTAGGGGTATCAAAATGATGCAATGTCACAAACGGCGTTACGTTTCTTTTCGCACATTCTTCGAACACACGATGATAAAAAGCGATTCCTTCTGGGTTCGGTTCCCCATCACCATCAGGAAAAATTCGACTCCATGCAATGGATAATCTTAGCCCATTCACACCAAATCGTTCACACAATTCAATATCCTTTGCATATTGATGATAAAAATCACTTGCCGGATCGGGACTGAATCTACCCTGTTCCTCTAAAAAATCATCCCAAGCAACAGCGCCTTTGCCGCCTTCCTTAGTGGCTCCTTCAACCTGATAGGCTGCTGTGGCTCCACCAAAAATAAAATCTTCTGGTAATTTAAGCATGTACATCTCTCCTCAAATCTATAATCAGTTTCCACACTTTCTAACTGATTGAATTGTAATCGCATCCAAAACATTTGTCAACAAAAACAAACATAAATAATCACAAAAATCGAAAAAAATGATAAAAACCATTGAAATAAACATGTATCACGCAAATAATTGTTTGTTTTTGTTTGAAACAGATTGACTGTTATCCGATTATATGGTAGATTATCCTTAAATTAGAGGTGAAGACGATGCTGAAAAAAGAAAGATTGTTTACTATCGTAGAAATGGTCAATAAAAAAGGAATCCTTACCGTTAATGAAATCATCAATCAATTAGATGTTTCTGATATGACCGTTCGCAGAGATTTAGATGAATTAGAAAAATCGGGCAAGCTGCTACGTGTCCATGGAGGGGCGCAAAGTCTTTCCTACACTTTAGATCAAGAACTTTCTCACACCGAAAAAGCCACTCTGCAGATTCAAGAAAAAAAAGAAATTGCTGCCGCAGCAGCCTCCTCAATTCAAGAAGGCGAAACAATTTTTTTAGGACCAGGTACAACAATCGAACTTTTGGCGACCCATTTACTGAACAAGAAAATTCGGATTATTACAAACAATTACCCGGTTTTTGATATTCTTGCGCAAGCAGATGGACCAGAAATTTTACTAATTGGTGGTGATTTCCGTAAAAATACCGGCGCATTTGTTGGACCAATCACCAACGACAATTTAAGAAGACTAAAGTTTACAAAAGCATTTATCAGTTCAAATGGCGTTCACAACGAAGCAATTTCTACTTACAGTACAGAAGAAGGAGAAGCGCAGCAGATCGCATTAAATAATTCTCGCAAGAAATATCTGCTCGTTGATAACAAAAAGTTCAATCGCGATGATTTTTATGTGTTTTATAATTTACATGATTTCGATTTACTCATTACGGATCGCCAGATCTCGCGAGAGGTTCAAGAGCACTATGCACAATATGTCGATCTGCAAATTGCTGATTCAACCGAAAATACCACTATAGGAGCGTAACTATGAAAGGGATTATTTTTGATTTCAACGGAACAATGTTTTTGGACTCTCATCTACATGAAGCTGCTTGGCTGCACATGATTCATGATCATACAAAAGATGGTTTATCAGATGAGGATATTTTAAAAAATATCCATGGTCGAACGAATACGGAGATTTTAAAACATTTCATTTCAGAACATTTGACCGCCTCTGAGATCGCCGTATTGTCAGAAGAAAAAGAAAGCTATTATCGTATGCTTTGCTTGCAAAATAAGAACGATCTCCAATTGACAAAGGGGCTTGAAGCGACTCTTGATCAGCTGACTGACCAGCAGATTCCATTAACGATCGCCACCGCTACTGTTAAAGAGAATGTTGCTTTTTATTTTGATACTTTCGATTTAGCTCGCTGGTTTGATTGGGATAAGATCGTCTATGACGATGGCTCTTTTCCTGGAAAACCGCAACCGGATATTTTTCTTAAAGCGGCTGGCAAATTGGGCTTAGCTCCTGCAGATTGTCTTGTTATCGAAGATGCTTATTCAGGTTTGCTTGCTGCCAAGCGTGCTGGGATTGGAACAATTATCGCAATTGATCCATTCGGTAAGAATAAATCAGTATTTGAACAGGCACAGCTAAATAAAGATGGAACCATCAAAGATTTTACTGATTTTTGGACAGAGCACCTGTCAAAAGTTTTCGTTAAATCATAATATTCCATACAAAAAGCGGCTCAACCAAGAAATCTTGATTGAGCCACTTTGTTATTATTTGTTTCCATTTTCTAATTCCGACGGTTGTTATTACCGAATAAAATAATCAAACGTAAGAGCTGCAATAAGGTTGCTACGGCAGCTGCGACATACGTCAACGCTGCGGCAAAGAGCACTCTTCTTGCTTGTGGTACTTCATCTTCTGTTAACAAGCCACCATCTGCCAAAATACGGATCGCCCGTTTTGAGGCATCGAACTCGACTGGCAAGGTCACTAATTGGAAAATAAACGCCAATGAGAAAGCCAACAAGCCTAAGTTGATCAGAAACGATCCTCGTAATAGGACCCCAATCAAAATCAATGGGATCGAGATGCTGGTTCCGATATTAGCGATCGGTACGATCGCATGACGCAAACGCAAAGGAAAATAACCTTTGGCATCTTGGACTGCGTGTCCACACTCATGGGCCGCAACACCGATTGCTGCTACCGAAGTTGATTGTGCAGTGGATTGCGATAAACTCAGCATTTTGTTGCCAGAATTGTAATTATCCGTCAAATCACCAGCGATCGCTTGCACACCCACATTATTGATTCCTTGGCTTTGCAAGATGTACTGCGCCGCTTTTGTGCCGGTAATATTATTTTTACTTCTGACTTTGTCATATTTGTTAAAGGTACTTTTGACGTACGCTGACGCTGCTAGCGAAATCACCATACCGATAATTACAAGAATGAAAGTCGGGTCATAAAAAAAGCCGAACCCGTATCCGCCCATACCATACACGATAAAATTCCCCCTTTTAATCTTTGACCTTATTTTACCATTAAAGTGGTGAAAAAATTATGAAGATGACTGGAAGATTTTGTTTTTAACCTTTTTTTACAAATTCTGATTTTAGTTTCATTGCGCCGAAGCCATCGATCTTGCAATCAATGTTGTGGTCGCCTTCGACTAATTTGATGTTTTTCACTTTCGTTCCTTGTTTGATGGCGCCAGATGCGCCTTTGACTTTCAAGTCTTTGATGACCGTTACTGTATCGCCATCGACTAAAATATTGCCGTTGGCATCTTTATATACGGGTGCTTCTTCCATCGCTTGTTGCTCTTGCCATTCGTTTCCGCATTCAGGACAAACAAACAGCCCACGGTCTTCATAAGCGTATTCAGATTGGCAATTTGGACAGTTAGGAATTTGAGTCATAGTGTTGCTCCTTTAAAATATAATTTTCGCTGTAAAAAAACAACTCACCATCAGCATACCGAAAAACCATTAGAGGTGCAACCAAAAATCAGTGACCTGTAAGTAAAAAAAATCGCTTCTGTAGAGTAATAACAGAAGCGATAACTCAAGTGTATTCGAAAAGGAACTACAAAGCGTTGGATATTATTTTGAGAAATGATTCGCACAAGCATCGCCGACCCACTGGATGATTTGTACCAGAAGAATCAGCAGGAGAATCACCACAATCAAAATCGCCGTTTCATAGCGATAATAACCATACTGAATTGCTAAATCGCCAATGCCGCCTGCGCCAATTGTTCCCACCATCGCTGAGTAGCCTAAAAGACTGATCAAAGTTAGCACAAATCCACGAATCAAAGCTGGCAGACTTTCTGGTAAAATCACTTCGCGAACGATCTGTCCCGTCGATGCTCCAGAAGCGACGCTGGCTTCAAGGACGCCATAGTCGATTTCGGCAAATGCGGATTCAGCGATTCGGGCGTAAAAAGGAATCGCGGCAATCGATAAAGCAATCGCACCACCCGCTGGGGTATAAGGATCACCGATCAGCATCGCTGATAACGGAATCAGCGTAATCAATAAGATCAAAAATGGCAGCGAACGGATTGCATTGACGACAAAATCGGCCAGATGATGCAAGAAAATATTTTTATGAAAAAGGTTACTGCCGACTAAAAACAGGACTAATCCAATTAATAAGCCGAAAACTACTCCTATAATTGCTGAGGTCCCCACCATAAAGAATGTTTCCCATAGTGCTTGAGGCAGGTTTGTTTTTAAAATCTCAATCGTTTCAGCCATTTTTCTCACCTATCTTTCTTAGAGAAAAGACGTTCGCAGCTAAGTGTTCTTGGGCTTTTGCTGCTTCTTCGGCAGGTCCCGTCAAATAGATATACAAAATACCGATCACATCTTTTTTGATATACTCAATTTTCCCATGGATGATATTGATCGACACATCGTAGGCTTTCGCTACAGTCGAAATCAGCGGTTCTAACGTATACTCACCTTGGTAGCGCAATTCCAGCAAGTCACCTTGCGTGAAAGATGCTAGAATCTCTTCAGGAAGCGTCAGATCCAAGTAGCGGCCTACCAGTTTTTTCGTAATAGGCTGTTTAGGCTGACTGAACAAGCCATAGGTCGTTTGTTCTTCAACGATGCGCCCCTTTTCCATCACTGCCACCCGATCAAAAAACTTACGGGCAACATCCAATTCATGAGTGATAAAGACGATGGTGATGCCTGTCTGTTCCTTGATTCGGATCAATAATTTCAAAATTTCTTCAGTCGTTTCAACATCTAACGCACTGGTAGCTTCGTCACACAACAAAATCTCAGGTTCGTTGGCAATCGCTCGTGCAATGCCGATTCGTTGCTTTTCTCCCCCAGACAAATTATTCGGATACTCGTGAATTTTGTGAGGCAGATCCACCATTTCCAACAGTTCCTTGATCCTCGCTTCTTGCTGATCTTTCGGATAATCACCAGCGCGCAAAGCAAAGGCTAAATTTTCCTTGATGGTTCGATTATGGATCAGATTGAAATGCTGAAAGATCATCCCGATTTTTTGTCGTACTTCACGCAAGTGTTTGCCTTTGGCTTGCGTGATGTCTTGACCATCAATCAGAATTTGACCGCTAGAGGGCACCTGCAGTAGATTCAACGTACGAACCAAGGTACTTTTCCCAGCCCCGCTCAATCCGACGATCCCGTATACTTCTCCAGCTTGAACGGAAAAATCAACGGAATCCACTGCTTTTTTGATTTGTTTTTTATGAGTGAATGTCACTGATACTTGTTTTACTTCTATTTTTGCCATAAGATATGCCCTTCTTACTCAGTCCAAAATTTCGGTTGATCAAAGTTGCTGAACGGTGATTCGGCAATCGCTTCTTTAAATGCATCACTTTCTAATACTTCCGTAACTGCCTTAGCAAAATCACTGTCTTCTTCTTCGGTGGACACCACAAAGACATTTTTATATTCTTCTTTCAACGACTCCAACGCCAAAGCATCTGCAGGATCAAGAGAAGCTGCCCAAGCGAAGTTTCCTGGTACTAAAGCTAAATCGACTGTATCTAACGAACGAGCCAATTGGGCTGCGTCTAATTCTTTAAATGTCAGATTCTTCGGATTTTCTTCGATATCATTCACCGTTGCCTTCGTTTCGTCGATATTGTCTGCGATGGTGATCAACTCATTGGCAGCTAACAGTTGCAAGGTCCGAGCTAAATTTGAGGCATCATTGGCAATCGAAACAGTCGCCCCGTCTGCTAACTCATCCAAGCTGGACAGTTGCTTCGAATAGATGCCCATTCCCAATGTTGGCACTTTTTGTAATGCCGTAAGAGATAACTGGTTATCTGCCGAAAATTTTTCTAGATAGGCCGTATGCTGAAACAAATTGGCATCGATTTGGCCATTCGCCAAGGCATTGTTCGGCTGAATATAATCATTAAACACTTTGGTCGTTAGTTGATACCCTTTTTCTTCCAGTAATGGAGAGATCATCTCTGTCACCATATCGCCATATGGTCCTGGTGCCACTCCAACGACTTTTTCTTCCACTGCATCTACACTGTTTTCAGCAGACTGTGTATCCTCTGTGCTGCTAGTATTGCCACAAGCTGCCAATGTAATTAAGACAGCAGCAGCAACTAACCCAACGATTCCCTTTTTCAACTGTTTCATTTTTTAGTTCCCCCTTTTTATAATAAAAAAACGTCCTTTCTCCATCATAGAGAAAGGACGAAACAACCATGTTCGTGGTACCACCTTTAATTCATTGGCACAAGCTGCCAACCTTATCAGTTTATCAACTGCTTTGCTGTAACGGGCAATCCCGCTGCACGCTTGCTTTTGCTCACGTCCAAACGCTCCAAGGCCATCTTCAGTCAAACGGCTGTGCTCTTTCTCACCAATCCGAGCTCTCTGATCCAATCGAAACTGACTTACTCTTCTTATCATCGCGTGTTTTTAAGTTGTGTTTAACTATACGATAGCCTCAAATGAATGTCAATTCTTTTTTTCACGAAAATATCATCTTTTTGCAATAATTTTCACAGTGTTTACAGAGCCAAATTCTCATCTAAAATCAAGCCTTCAGATACCATAACCGCATCGCCGATCAATTCTAATGCGCCCTGATCAACATCAACTTCTACCGTTAACTCGCCACCCAACACGTGCAGCAAGACATTCGCTGCCGATTGCTGGTGACGTTTGGTCACGACATACGCAGTGGCACCAGAACCTGTGCCGCACGCATAGGTAAAACCTTCCACCCCTCGTTCATACGTGCGAACGATCAGATCACCCTTGTCATCTTCTTCATAGAAATTGACATTCGCCCCTTTGGGAAAAACCTCCCAATAGCGTATCTCTTTGGCAAGTTCAGCCAGCTGTTCCAACTCAGTTTCTGCCAGACCAGGATAGTGAACCACCGCATGAGGGATTCCTGGATCACCCAATTCCACATAGTCCACGAATGAAACCATTGGATTCGGGTACGCTTGATCAAATGTAGTCACGGTGGGTGGATTCAAGGTTACTTTGTAGTGTTTTGCCGACAAGCGCCATGCGGGGACATCGCCAGCAACTGTTTCGATGGTCATCTGCTCGCCAGCAATTCCCTTCTCAAAGGCATAACGGGCAATACAGCGAGCGCCGTTGCCGCACATTTCTGCTTCGGTCCCATCAGCATTGTAAAACCGCATCCGAAAATCAGCGGTTCCTGTGGGAAAATCCACAGCCATGACTGCATCCGCGCCAACAGAAAATTTCCGATGGCAAACCTGAGCAGCAAATTGCGACAGTTGTTCATGGGAGAATTTCAATGTGCGGTTATCGATTACGATAAAATCATTTCCTGCACCTTGCATTTTTGTATAAGGAATCGTCATGTTGTCACCTGCTTTTCAAAATTTTACTTGCTGGAAGCTCCCTCTTTTAGAAACGAAGGAACCACTTCATTTTGCAGCATTTGCTCGTAGGACTGGCGTTTAACGGCTAATTCCGCTTGGCCGTTTTCCACAAAGACGACTGCAGGAATCTGTAAATTATTGTAGCTGCTGGCCATCGAATAGCCATAAGCTCCTGTTGCGAACGTAGCAAACAGATCCCCAGTTTCAACGGGCGGTAATGCAAGGTCTTTTACTAAGATGTCCGTGCTCTCACAAGCTTTGCCAGAAATGGTGATCTTTTGTGTCGCAGCTTCGGAAGCGCGGTTGGCTAAGATCCCAGTGTAAGTTGCCTGATAAAGACCCGGACGAATATTGTCTGTCATGCCACCGTCAATGCTGGCGTATGTTCTGATTCCCGGCAATGTCTTGATACTGCCGATGGTGTGCAAACTGATACCTGCTTCTGCGACGATACTGCGCCCAGGTTCAATAACGATGGTCGGACGTTCGCTCTGGTGCTGCGCATAAAAGGCGTCGATTTTTTCCATCACAGGATCTAAAAAGTAGCTGTAGGGTTGGCGAATATCTGCATCTGTGTATCGAACGCCAAAGCCGCCGCCAACATTTAGTTCTTTGATCCAATAATCAAAGCGTTCATGAATGGTTTGGACAAGGGCCAAAGCCGCATCAACTGCCGCTAGATGTGAGCGATTGTCCGACAATTGACTGCCGACATGAAAATGCAGGCCATAGAAATCCAATTCAGGTGCTTGAATCACTTCTTCCACTAACGGAAATAAGATTTCTTCATCTAAAGGAATCCCGAATTTCGAATCTTTTTGTCCGGTCGAGATAAATTGATGGGTGCTGACCGAAACCTCGGGTGTGATGCGCAACAAAATTTTAGCAACGACTTGCTTTTCTTGACATAACGCGCGGATCAAGCCGACTTCTTGAATGCCATCAACGATGATCCGTCCTACGCCATAATCAAGGGCGGCTGCTAATTCTTCAATCGATTTATTATTGCCGTTAAACTCGATGTGTTCTGCTGGAAAATCAGCTTGGATCGCTGTATACAGTTCTCCACCGCTAACCACGTCTAATGAGAGTCCTTCTGACTTGATCACTTGCAGCATTGCTGTGGTGCAGAAAGCTTTAGCGGCATAGGCTGCCCGTGTCTTGCTGTAGCGCGTCAAAAACTGCGCCTGAATCTTTTGGCATTCTTCGCGAATTTCCGAAACGGAATACACGTAAAGGGGGGTTCCGAAGGTTTTTGCCAGCTCAACGGTATCACAACCGTCAATGTATAAGTGATTGTTCTTGATTTCTTTTGCCATCGCTTTACTCCTTGTCTGTTGGCTCGTTCAACGCCTCGATCAAACGAACGTAGCATTCGATGCCTTGCAATAGATTTTTTTCGTCAAAATTCATTTTGCTGCTGTGTAAAGGGTGGACATAGCCTTTTTCTTCATTTCGGGTACCCACAAAGAAAAAGACACCTGGGATCTCCTTTTGGTACATCGAAAAATCCTCTGCCAACATATATGGTGGTGTTTCTCGGTAGCTCTCCCCGACCACTTTTTCCAACACTTCCACCATCTCAGGATCATTGTCCACGACACGATAAAGATGTTCGAATTCGACATCTGCCGTGCAATCATATCCTTTGGCGATTTCTTGTGCGACGGTGGTGATTCTGCGCGTCATCGTTTCATAGACTTCATCTTCAAACGCCCGCATCGTTCCTTTTAAAACGACCTTACCGGGAATGATATTTTCCGCATCTCCCCCATGGATCTTCCCAAAAGTGATGACCCCAGCAGAAAGCGGGCTGATATTGCGTGAAATGATCGAATGCAATCCTTGAATAATCGCAGCCGCGGCTAAAATTGCATCATGTCCTTGATGAGGCTGGGCACCATGGGCACTCGTGCCGTTGATCGTTAGATTGATCTCGCCGTTACGGGCCATCATCGGACCTTTCCGGCTCGCAATGACTCCTTCGGGAAAGTCTGGGAAGACATGCAGCCCCACGATTTTTTCCACGCCAAAATCTCGTAAGATGCCTTCATCGATCATCAATTGAGCGCCACCGGGGCTTTCCTCGGCTGGTTGGAAAATCAAAACGATCGTTCCACGAATCACTTCAGGATGTGTTGCCAAATATTTAGCGAACCCTAGCATCGTTGCCATATGGCCGTCATGACCGCAGGCATGCATTTTCCCTTCATGTTTGGAAACAAAGGAAACACCTGTCTCTTCTTTGATCGGTAGTGCATCGATATCCGTTCGAAAGGCCAGCGTCTTTCCTGGGCGATCGCTGCGAAAGACCGCAATCAAGCCGGTTTCAATCACTGGATAGATTTCTTTGATCCCAAAGGATTGCAACTGACGCAGCAAGTATTCCTTTGTTTTGAACTCAGTTAACCCTAATTCAGGGATTGTATGTAATTCACGACGAAAACGAACCACGTCTTCGGTTAATTCTTTGACTGCTTGCGATACTTGCATGTTAAAACACCTTTCTATTCATTCCTTTTAAAAATATCCATAAAAACCAACGAATATTCAGTTTTTCATTGATATTGTTTAATATTATAGTATATAATTCGAATAATCTATAGTATAAATTGTCGAAATGTTTCGATTTTTATTGAAAAATTTACCCCTCGTTTTGGTACACTTATACGTAGAGTTACGAAAAATAAATTGGTTGAAAGGATGTGTCGTAGTTTGACAATATTCAAAGGTTCTGGCGTTGCGTTGATCACCCCTATGCTTCAAGATGGTTCGGTGGATTTCGATAAGCTGAAGGAGTTAGCGGAGTGGCATGTGCAGCAAGGAACGAATGCAATCATTGCATGCGGTACGACCGGTGAAGCATCCACGTTAGACGATGAAGAACATATCGCGGTGATCGAAGCGGTGGTAAAACAAGTTGCTGGTCGAATCCCCGTCATCGGCGGAACAGGCTCCAACAACACCCAACATGGGATCCATCTTTCAAAAGAAGCACAGCGCGTTGGTGCTGACGCATTATTGGTTGTAACACCCTATTACAACAAAGCGACCAAGAAAAGTTTAGTCGCTCACTATGAAGCAATCTGTCAAAGCGTTGAGCTGCCAGTGATCTTATACTCCGTCAGCTCAAGAACCGGCTTAAATTTAACACCTGAAGCTGTGGCAGAACTGAAAAAAATCCCTAATATCAAAGGCATCAAAGAAGCCAGCGGCGACATTTCGCAAATCGCAGAAATCGCTCGTCTTGCGGATGATGACTTTGCGATCTATTCAGGAAATGACGATCAAGTAACCCCAATTCTAGCTTTAGGTGGCTCTGGCGTGATTTCAACGATCGGCAATATCGCTCCGAAACAAACGGCACAACTCGTTGCTGATTTCTTAAATGGTGATGTAAAAGCCGCCATCAAAGAGCAATTGCGACAAAAACCGTTGATCGATGCGATTTTCAGTGAAGTAAATCCTGTGCCGATCAAAGCAGCGGTCTCCTTGCTAGGCAAATGCGAATTGCATTATCGTTTGCCTTTGGGTGTCCCAGAAGATGCGACCCTCGTTCATTTAGAAGAAGAAATGACCAATTACGGATTGCTGTAAGGAGGAGTTTTTGGTGAAACAGATTTTATTAAGCGGTGCAAACGGTCGTATGGGCAAAGTGTTGCAAAGCCTGATCGCAAAGCACCCTCAGTTAGAAGTGGCCGCCGGATTGGATCGTACCGAGCAATTAGATGGTCCCTTTCCAATCTATGATCGTCCAGAAAAAATCACGCAGCCGATCGATTTGGTGATTGATTTTTCTCATTATAGCAATGTCCCTGCCTTATTGAACTATTGTGTCGAACAGCAGCTGCCTATCGTGGTTGCTACAACTGGTTTGACGGAAGACACGCAGATGATGCTGCCGTTGGCTGCTAAAGTGATCCCAGTTTTTTATTCTGCCAATATGTCGTTGGGGATCAATGTACTGATCAAAGCACTACAAAGTATCACCCCCGCATTAGAAGCTGACTTTGACATTGAGATCATCGAAAAGCATCATAATCAAAAACTCGATGCACCAAGTGGTACAGCTTTGCTGTTGGCAGATAGTATCAATGACAGCTGCGAAACGAAAAAAGAGTATCTCTACGGGCGTGAAGGCAGTGATCTAGTAAATGACCGCAAGCAGATGGGCATCCATGCCGTTCGCGGCGGAACGATCCCTGGAGAACACATTGTCATCTACGCTGGGCAGGATGAAATCATTGAATTAAAACACACAGCGCTCTCCCGCGAAATCTTCGCCAATGGTGCGCTAAAAGCAGCGGAATTTTTAGCCGACCAACCAGCTGGTTTTTATTCCATGCAAAATCTAATCGACAAGTAAAGGTGGTCTCTCATGACAGAATTACAATTTTCCGATCCTTATCAATTAGCAAAATACATCAAAGAAGCAAATAAACAAACACCTGTAAAAGTCTATATCAATGGAGATCTTAGTAACGTCCAAGCAGATGGCATCCAATTGTTTGGTAACGGCACTTTCTATTTCGTGGTTGGTGACAGTCAAAAAGTGGCTGAGTTTTTAACCGTGCACCAAGACAAAATCACCGATCACTATCTGGAAAATGATCGCCGCAACTCAGCGATCCCTTTGCTGGACTTGACGAAAGTCGATGCCCGTATCGAACCAGGTGCCTTTATCCGTGACCAAGCCATCATTGAAAAAAATGCCGTTATCATGATGGGGGCCGTGATCAACATTGGTGCCGTCGTTGGTGAAGAAACCATGATCGACATGGGTGCGATTTTAGGCGCCCGAGCAACCGTTGGAAAAAAAGCCCATATTGGCGCTGGTGCTGTCTTGGCTGGCGTTCTTGAGCCACCTTCAGCAAGCCCAGTCATCATTGAAGACAATGTTTTGATCGGTGCAAATGCCGTCGTCCTTGAAGGCGTCCGTGTCGGCGAAGGTGCAGTCGTCGCTGCCGGTTCTGTGGTGACTGAAGATGTCCCTGCTGGCGCAGTCGTTGCTGGCTCACCAGCCAAAGTCATCAAAATGAAAGACGAGAAAACGAAAAGCAAAACCGAATTTTTAGACGATCTACGGGGCTAAACCGCGCTTTTCTCAAATATAAACATAAAAACGCAGTGCGGGTTCAGTGATGAGCCTGCGCTGCGTTTTGTCTAAAAAAGGGCGTGCCGAAAGCTTTTGGCACGCCCTTTTTCTATTGGCAAATGTTCTTGTAAAAGTGTTTATTCTGCTTGAAATTCTTTGATCGCTGCTTGGATCTCTTGATAGATTAGGGCAACTTCTTCAAGGTCTTTTGCGTTTGCTCCACTGGCAAGGGGATGTCCGCCGCCATGATGGCGTTTGGCGATCTCATTGATCACTGGACCTTTCGAACGCATCCGCACCCGATAATAGCCTTCTGGTTGTTCGACAAAGATCGCCCAAGCCATCACTTCGTCGATTTTCCCTGGTAAGGAAACGACTGCTGAGGTTTCCGAATCCACTACGCCAAAACGCTGCTGCAAATCTTGTGATAGGATCACTTTGCCAGCACCAATCTCATCGATCTCGATGTTTTCGTAGACATACCCTGAAAGGCGAGCAACACTGCGAGAGACTTGATCCAATTGCCGATTGATCTTCGGTGCATCAAAACCGTAATCCAATAGTTCAGCCGCTAAGCGCAGCGTTGTCGCTGTCGTTGCCGGATATAAAAACCGTCCAGTATCACCAACGATGCCCGCATACAGCAGACGAGCCGCTTCTTGTGTCATCGTCAGCTCGTTTTGAAACATTTGCCAAAACGAAACGATCATCTCACTACAGCTGCTGGCTTTCGTATTGACCCAGACCAGCTCTCCGTAAGGCTCATCATTAGGGTGATGATCGATTTTGATCAATTTCGCCCCTTGATCATAGCGTTGGTCACTGACCCGTGGTGCATTGGCCGTATCTGTAACGATCACCAACGCTCCTTTATACAAATCATCAGGGATCGTCTGCATCAGCGCCAAGTAATCCAATCCTTCAACGGGTCCGCCGACTTGATAGATTTCTTTTTCGGGAAAACTAGCTCGTAAAATTTCTGCCAAGCCCACTTGTGATCCTAATGCATCTGGATCAGGGCGTTGGTGCCGATGGATAATGATTCGGTCGAATGCTTTGATTGTTGCAAGTATTTCTTCTTGTACCTTCATGAATGGTCTCAACTTTCTCTCTAAAATTTTTCCATAAGTGCCGTTTTCGATGATTTATGGACGTTCCATTACTTGGCATACCACGATCGCTTTTGCTACTAAGGAATTTTCGATCGATACTTCGATATCGATTTTCGCCGAACGTCGCCCCAGTTCTAGAATCTTCGGTTGAATGATGATCTCGCTTTCTAATTGGATCAAACGGAAGTAATGCAGATTGACTTGCTCGATCCAACTATTGCGCCGTTGATTCAACTGCATGGTACGTTTTGCCGTATTCGCGATCACTTCACTCAAGACACCAAAAGAGATCGTTCCGACTTCATTGACCATTTGAGGCGTCACCGCAAAGCTGAAATGCGGCTGCGGCAATTTGTTCCCTTCAAAATCTTGTTCGATGACTTGCATCTGTCCCGAGATTTGGTCTGAAATCGTATCTGAAATTTGTGTTTGTCGTTGGACCATCTGCATCGCTTTCATGATGTCTTGGCGTGTAACGATCCCAATCAAAGAAAGGTCATCTGCTACGACGGGCATCACTTCTAAGCCATCCCAAATCATCTGATGGCTGGCAGAGGCCACACTCATCTCTTTTTTTACGACCCGTGGTTCCCGGGTCATGATTCGTTCGATGATCTGCGTGTCAGGCTTTTCTAGGACATCTTTGGCTGTGATGATCCCAACGACCCGCATATTCTTGTTGACGACTGGATAGCGGGAGTGGTTGGTAGACTCCGAAAGCAGTTTGTAATCCTTGACCGTATCAAAGGTGTGCAGATACTTGGTTTTTTCCAATGGCATATAAATGTCACTCACCAGCATGATGTCCTTTTTGATCAGCTGGTCGCTCAAGGCACGGTTGATCATCGTTGCCACGGTAAAGGTGTCATAGGTCGTTTGTAAAATCGGCAGCTCCAATTCGTCTGCTAAGCGACAGATTTCCTCTGAGGTTTCAAAGCCCCCCGTGATCAAGACGGCTGCGCCATCTTCCAATGCCAACTTGTGGACTTCGTTACGGTTTCCGACGATCACTAAGGAACCAGGCGTGATGTAGCGTTCCATTGCCGATTCCTTCATGGCGCCGATAACAAATTTGTTCAAGTCTTTGTCTAATCCGGCTGCGCCGCCCAAAACATCGCCTTCAATGATTTGGACGACTTCGCCAAAAGTTAGTTTTTCAATGTGTTTCTTTAGTTTCCGTTCAATCCGAATGGTTCCCACACGTTGGATCGTTGAAACCAAGCCGATATTTTCCGCATCTTTGATCGCCCGATAGGCTGTTCCTTCACTGACATTCAAGTCTTTTGCGATTCCCCGCACCGAGATGCGATCGCCTACAGGCAGATTCTCGATATGCGCTAAAATCAAGTCGTGTTTTGTCGCCATAATTATCCCCTATTCCTACTACGAATCTTCCTGTTGCTTAAACTTCTAATGTCTCACCGACTGCAAGGATCTGGCCCACACCTGCCGGCAATAAATTCACGAAGGTTTGCGGATCTTGCTTGATCATTGGAAACGTATTGTAATGGATCGGTACTACTTTGCTCGCGTTTAAAAGCGCCGCTGCTGTTGCAGCATCTTGAACGCCCATCGTAAAATTATCCCCGATCGGTAAAAACGCCACATCGATGTCGAAACGTTCACCGATCATCGCCATATCGCTAAAGAGGGCAGTATCGCCAGCGTGGTAGATGGTTTTGCCTTCTGCTTCTAAAATGATCCCCACTGGATTGCCCATATAGATCATCGTTCCGTCTTCTTCAAGACCAGAGCTGTGTTTCGCTTCCACCATTGAGATTTTGCCAAACGGAAACTCAAAAGAGCCTCCCATATTCATGCCATGCGTCTCAGCAACGCCTTTGCGGGCTGCATAGCGGCAAATTTCAACGACACTGATCACTGGTGCTTCATTTCTTTTGGCGATCGGCACCATGTCCCCAATATGATCGCTATGACCATGCGTGATCAAAAGCCAATCGGTTTCCACTGTGTCTGCATCCAAATCAGTCAGAGCATTTCCAGTAATAAAAGGGTCAAACAACAATTTTTGGCCATCCGCTAATTGGATAGCAAGCACCGAGTGTCCGTGATACGTAAGTTTCATACAACATTCCCCTTTCCATCTAAGTAATACAGTCTAATATTTTTCATTATAACAGATAACGCCAGAAATCCAAAAGCACAAATTCTGGCAGCTTTATTACATCCGTCCTTTTTCTGGTTCTTGTCAAGAAAAACAAAAAAACTGTTCTACCCTTTCTGAATAAGGAATAGAACAGTTCGACCTGATGACTTCAAGCGATCATAGCGTTTTCTTACGTCCGCCTTGTTTATAGATGCGCCAGACTGTTAAGAATAACGCCGTGATACAAAGAAGGAACGCCCCAAAGAAGGTGATTTTCATGCCATAGGCAAAAATATCTGCCCGACCTGCGATATAGGTCGTCACATGCTTCCCATAGGCTTGACTCATTGCGGCATAAAGAATCGTCGTTGCTAAGGATATCCCTAAGACCATGCCCAAGTTACGGGCAAAGGAATTTAGACTACCTGCCACCCCAAGATTTTCTTTGGTGACGCTGCTCATCACCATCGTATTGTTGGGGGATTGGAACAACGAATTGCCTAACCCCATGATGGCAGTAGCGACGACATAGTACCAAATCGGCGTATGCTGATTCATAAACATATACATCAGCTGAGTGATGGACAGCAACGCTAAGCCAGCTAAGACCAAGATCTCCGGTCCTACACGGTCGGTCAAATAGCCGCTAAGTGGTGAACCGATGACCATCATCAAAGGAAAGACCATCATCAGCATTCCTGCCACGCTCGGCGTTAAGCCTCGGGCACTTTGCAAGTAAAAGGGAATCACGACATTGACAAAAAAGTTTGCAGAAAAGATCAGCAACGCCGTGATCAGGCTCATGGTGAAAATTTTATTACGAAAGATCCCAAAGGTAATCAGCGGTTTGCTCACACGCGCTTCTACTCGCAAAAAGACGATGAATGCCACTAAGGCGATCCCCACCAACAGCAGCGGCAGCCACGTTAGAAAGCCACGCTCTTGTCCAAGAAAAATGCCGCCGAAGAAGCTGATAATTGCAATTGAAAACAGCACAAACCCGGTTTTATCGATGGAATCATGACTCATGGTGATATCTTTTGGCAACACCTTTTCTCCAGCAATCATTGTCAGAATACCGACTGGAACATTGATCCAAAAAATAAACGGCCAAGAAAAATGCGCCAAAATCACTCCGCCTAATCCAGGACCGGCGATGGATCCTAACGAAACAAAGGCACCAATCATCCCTAAGGCACGTCCTCGTTCACTCATAGGAAAAACTTCAGTAATGATTCCGGTATTTGTCGCCATCGTCATGCTGGCTCCGATCGCTTGCACGACTCGGGCAAATAGCAGAAATGCTAAGGAATGATTAAACCCGCATAACAGCGAACCGATAATAAAGATCAGCATCCCCAAGCGGAATACTTTGATCTTGCCCCAACTATCCCCTACCTTACCGAATAACAAAAGGCAGGCACAAACGATCATCAAGTAGACGGATACGACCCACTCCGCTTGATTCATAGGGACACCCATATCTGCCGAGATCGTCGGCAAAGCGATATTTACGATACTCCCATCCAGTGTTGACATAAAGGTAAACATCGAAACAGCAATGAGAATCCACCACTTTCTCTGTTGTACTATGGGATTTTCTTGATAACTATTCACAAATCGACCATCCTCTCTTTGCTTGTTTTGTTCCTCTAGTCTTAGGGGGACAACTTTGTATTATTGATCGAAATCCATTCGCCGTCAATCCTTATCTGCTCATCACGACCAAAATAAGGGTCATTTTGTAAAAAAAACGCCACCTGTTTTCTTACATAAAAAAAAGACAAAAGCTTCGGTGAAAAGAAATCGGCCGTCAAACGGCTATTCTTTCACCTGCTTTTGTCAGTAGGTCAAAACGAATTATTTACGGTTGCGATTTCTTTGGCTTGATTCCATGATGACCGGCAAGATGACGGGACGGCGTTTGGTTTGTTCAAACAAGAAACGACTCAAACGATCACGGATATCTTGTTTCAATTTGCTCCATTCAAACTCTTCATCATGAAGGTGTTTTTCTACGATTTCTTCCACGATCTCGCCACTTTCACGAATCAGATCGCGACTGGCTTTCACGTAGACGAATCCACGAGAAGTGATTTGTGGTGCAGAAATAATTTTCTTTTCACGACGATTGATCGTCACTACCGCAACGAAGATTCCGTCTTCAGATAAGACTTTGCGGTCTCGCAAGACAATATTCCCAATGTCACCGACACCGATCCCATCGATCATGACGTTTTCAGCTGGGACCGCACCTGCGGCAAGCATTTCGCCTTTTTTGTACTCTAACACATCTCCACGAGCAGTAATGAAGATATTTTTCATCGGAATCCCGACTTCTTGCGCCAAGTCCACATGGGCGGCTAATTGGCGGTACTCGCCTTGAATAGGGATAAAGTACTTCGGTTTCATCATATTCAACATCAGCTGCAGATCATTCGGGTTGGCATGACCAGAAACACGGAAATTATCCGAGATCTGTTTTACGGTACCGCCAGCGCGATAGATGATATCTTCCGTTTTCGCAACCACAGTTTCCATTGCCGTTGTCGGCGTCGTTGTGATGTAAACAAGATCTCCTTCTTTGATGCGCAGCGTCCGGTGAGAGCCGTTGGCCATTTTTTGCAACGCTTTGATTGGTTCACCCATACGACCTGTTTCTAAAATCAGCAACTGTTCGTCTGAGTATTTTTTCATTTCTTTTTGGGTGATCAGCAAGTCTTCGGCAGGTAATTTTAATTTCCCTAACTTCATGGCCGTTTTGATGATCCGACCAAAATCTTGCCCGGTCAAAACGACTTTGCGATCAGAACGAAACGCCGCATCTAATACTTGTTGCACCCGTTGCAAATTGCTGGCAACACTAGCAACGATGATTCGACCTTCCCAATAACGGATATTGTCGTAAACTTCATCTTGGATCGTCAATTCAGAAGCGATCGGCGTTGGATTTTCGGCATTTGAAGAGGTGCTTAGCAATGCTAAGACGCCTTCTTTTCCAATTTCCGCTAAGCGGCCAAAATCGGTTTGATACATAGGGATCGCTGTTTGGTCAAACTTGAAATCTCCTGTATAAACGATATTGCCAGCTTCTGTTTTGACGCTGATCCCAACAGAATCAGGGATAGAATGGGTCGTACGGAAAAAGCTGATGGTCGCATGACCAAAGTCGATCTCCGAATGTTCATCGATCACATGAAAATCTTTGAAGCGCTTGGTAGCTTCATTTTTATTCACGGTCAATTTTGCTAGTTCGATCGTTAACTCGGTCCCAAAGACTGGTACTTGGATATTCTCCAAGAAATAAGGCAATGCACCAATCGCATCTGCATGCCCATGGGTCAAGAAGACACCCGCCACACGGTCGGCATTTTCTTCTAAATATGTGAAGTCTGGAATCACTGTATCGATCCCTAATAATTCATTTTCTGGATAACGGACACCGCAATCCAGCACAAATATATCCTCGCCAACTTCAGCAATGTACATGTTCTTTCCGTTTTCGCGTACACCGCCAAGAGGAATGATTTTTATCGTTTCCACTTTTATTCACCTCTTAATTTTTTTCTACTGTATTATTTCCCAAGCATAAGCCGTCCCTATTATTATACAACAAAAAAAAGAAAAGCGTGGCATTCACCACACTTTTCTGAAAAACTTATGGTTTACACATGAACTAATCCTTGCTGATGCAGGCTTTCGGCGATTTGAACGGAGTTCCATGCCGCACCTTTCAGCAAATTATCAGAAACGACCCATAAATGCAAGCCGTTTTCGACATCCAAATCTTTGCGAATCCGACCAACAAAGGTTTCTGTTTTGTCCACACTGGTCAAAGCTTGCGGGTACACTTGTTGACTTGGATCATCTTGCAAGACGGCTCCTGGCGCTTCGCTGATCCACTGTCTGACTTCCTCAACACTAGCATGGTCTTTGGTCTCGATATAAATCGACTCTGAATGACCGCTAAACACAGGGATCCGAACACACGTAGCTGCTACTTTGATCTGCGTATCTTCCATGATCTTCTTCGTTTCATTGATCATTTTCCACTCTTCGTAAGTATAATCCTCTTCGGCGAAAACATCGATTTGCGGCAAGGCGTTAAACGCGATCGGGTAGTGCTTCTTGTCGCTGCCTGCTGGTAAAATCTCAGGGTTTAGTTCATCAGCGGCTTTGCCAGCTAATAATTCTTGAGATTCACGAGTCAATTCAGCCAAGGCTTGGGCGCCAGCACCTGAAACTGCTTGATACGTTGAAACCAAGACCCTCGATAAACCGACTTTTTGACGAATTGGTTCTAACGCCACCATCATTTGAATCGTTGAACAATTCGGATTGGCAATGATTCCTTTATGTTGCGCTAATGCATGAGGATTCACCTCAGGAACGACTAGAGGAACATTCGGGTCCATCCGAAAATGACTGGTATTGTCGATCACGACTGCACCGTGTTTGACTGCTTCTGGAGCAAATTGTTTTGAAATGCCGCCACCGGCACTGAACAATGCAATATCGACGCCTGCAAAGGAATCTGTGGTCAGCTCTTGAATAACGAGCGGTTCATTTTTGAACACAAGGGTCTTCCCAGCAGAACGTTTGGATGCCAACAACGTTATTTTTTTGATCGGCAACGTGGTCTTCTCCAACATCTCAATCATTTTTGTTCCTACTGCGCCGGTAGCCCCGACAACTGCTACGTGATACCCTGTACTCATCAAATCACTCCTCGAATAAAAATACATTTTTACTAGTTTATCATATCTTGTAAAAAAGAAAAGACCTTTCGTGGAAAGAAGCGCAAAAAGAAGGTTATACTGTCTAAATTTTTAATCTTTTTACCCTTTGCAGAAAAAATCTACCTATATTTAAGGGTTATCATTTGTCACATTCAGGTGTTATAGGATATAATACCGACAGAAGGAATTTTGGGGAAGATTCTTTCCAACGTGCATGGGGAAATTAAAAATACCCAAAACATTGAATGAGGCAAGAATTGCATATGCAATTCTTGCCTCATTTTTATGCTTCATTCGATTCTTCGTTGTTTACTTTCACGATAGCAAAGCCTTTGTTATCAATAATCATCGTTTCATCTTCCAGTTGGACAAACTGTTCCATCAGGATCGAATCAGGACGAGAAAGGGTGATTTGGTCATCGCCCGTATTGAAAATACCGATGATCCGCTGTGCCCCTAACTCTCGTTCGAAAATGATCAGTCCATCCTCTTCCGAAACCCAGTTCCAACTCAAGGAACCTTCTGATAAGACTTTCTGGTTGTCTTTGCGAATGCTGATCAATGAGCGAGTGAAATGCAGGAGATCACGATCTTGCTTTTCTTCTTCCCAAATCATACATTTGCGGCAATCCGGGTCCATATCGCCGGTCAAACCGATCTCATCACCGTAATACAGGCAAGGAACGCCTTGTTGCAGATACGTAAAGGCCATCACTTGGCGCATCAAGTCTTTGTCTCCTCGAGCCAAAGTTAACAAGCGTGGGGTATCATGAGAATCCAAGATATTGAACTGTACCTGGTTGGTTTGCTCCCGATACAACATCAGCTGGTTATTTAATTCCGAGACCATTTTCGTCATGGAGATCTCGTCTTTGACAAAATATTCAATGATTGCATCCGTAAAGGCGTAATTCATGACTGCATGAAACTCGTCGCCTTGTAACCACCGTTGAGAAGAGTGCCAAATTTCCCCAAGGATATAAAAATCATCTTTGGCATCATCACACACTTGGCGGAATTTTTTCCAGAAGTGGTGACTGACTTCATTGGCAACGTCCAAGCGCCAAGCATCGATATCAAACTCTTCGATCCAATAACGAGCGATCTTCAACAAATAATCTTGCACGTCGGGATTTTCTGTATTGAGTTTTGGCATATGCGGCGTAAAGGCAAACACATCATAGGTGATGTCATAAGCATCTTCAAAGTTTTCCCCTTCTTTGTAGTTGACAGGAAACTCATTGATGTGGAACCAATCAGCAAAGGGCGAATCTTTGCCGTTTTTGATGACATCTAGCCATTGATGCGAAGTATCCCCCATATGATTGAACACAGCATCTAGCATGACTTTAATGCCGCGTTTGTGGCATTCCTCCACTAAGCGTTTAAAGGTATCGTTATCTCCAAACGCTGGATCAATGGCTAAATAATCGATGGTATCATACTTGTGATTCGAATAGGCCTCAAAAATCGGACAGAAGTAGATTCCATTGATGCCTAGATCGACGAGGTAATCCAAATGATCGATGACCCCTTGCAGATCCCCGCCGAAAAAGTCTTGGCGATCGGGATTTTTTGAGCCCCAGGGCAATACACCTTCTGGATCATTTGATGGGTCCCCATTTGCAAAGCGTTCAGGGAAGATTTGATACCAAACGGTTTCTTTTGCCCACTCGGGAATTTTGAAACGATCGGCTTCTTGGAAGTAAGGCATCCGAAAATAATTGTTGTTCATTTCTAAATATTGCTGCTCAAAAGGATAGACCCCGTGGTCTCCATAAAAGACATGCAACCCATCGTAACTTTCGATGGAAAAGCCGTAAGACAAACGGCGGAATTCTGCTCCGACCGATACTTGCCAATAATCATGCAAGTCCGTGGAAAGAATTTTTTTCATTTCAATTCTTTGCTGGTACCAAGCTTCTTTATACAGTGTGTAAGGATCACCGCAAAGCAGCTGGACATGGCGGACGTCTTGACGGGCGGTACGCAAACGGATATGCATTTTATCCTTCTCGTACAAATACGCAAATTCACTTTCGGGACGATGATAAATGGCAGTAGTATTCATAGCAGACTCCTTTGACTTGTTTGATATACTCATTGTCGCACAAATCAGAAGTCAAAACAAGAGAAAAACGCAATCGGTTGCTTTATCTAAAAAATCGATAATATAAGTTAATATGAAATTAATTCAGCAATTGAAAAGCAAACGATTGCTTCGCCCTTTTTTAATCAAACGGCGTATTTTTCTCACATTGATTGCCAGTCCGTAAAATGTCATATTTCCGCAAGATCCCCACTGCCTCCGTCAACGACTGACTCAACTGCTGGATATCTTCTGCAGCCATTTGAGCGGTTTTGGCATTCAAGCGGTCTTCCACTTGTTTTTTCTTTTGGACAAACAACTGCTTCCCAGCTTCTTCCAAATAAACATTGACGTTGCGGCGATTGACGCCGTTGGTTTTGCGGACCACAAAGCCAGCCTTTTCTAACCCCGAGATCGAACGACTGATTTGGACTTTTGACGTACCGATTTGCTGGGCCAACTCGGACATCGTGATTCCTTCATTACTAGAGATCACCACGAGTTCCAAGATTTCCATTTTGGTCAATTTTAAATCTTCCAGACCGATTTCTTCAAACAATATGTTTCCCATCAGCGAAAAGATTTCCGCAAATACCGCCATATTGAATGTTCCTAACGCTTTTTCCATACTCTCCCTCTTTTCTGTCTTTAGTTTAGTATAAATTATTTGTTTAAACAATGATAATCGTTGATTTTTGTTAACCATTATGATAGCGTGGTTACATAATGAAAATAATCGTGAAAACGGCAAGAAAAGAGTGACAGCATGTTAGAATTAAAAGATATCAAGAAGTATTATACGGTTGGCGCCAGTACTACAAAAGCCCTCGATGGTGTCTCCGTCGCCTTTCGTAAACAAGAGTTTGTTGCCATTTTAGGGCCAAGCGGCTCTGGGAAAACAACCATGTTGAACGTGATCGGCGGCTTAGATAATTACGATTCTGGTGATATGATCATCAACGGCAAATCAACGAAATCCTTTAAAGATCGTGACTGGGATGCGTATCGGAACAATTCGATCGGCTTTGTCTTCCAAAGCTACAATTTGATCAGTCATTTAGGCATCATCGACAACGTCGAGCTTGGGATGACCTTGAGCGGTGTGTCAAAAGAAGAAAAACGCGCCAAAGCAACCGATGCTTTGACGCGTGTAGGCTTAGCTGAGCATATGCACAAAAAACCAAATCAGCTTTCTGGTGGTCAAATGCAGCGGGTAGCGATCGCTCGTGCCTTAGCAAATGATCCTGATATCCTTCTTTGTGATGAACCAACAGGTGCCTTGGATTCAGAGACCAGTGTCCAAATCATGGAACTGATCCAAGAACTATCAAAAGAAAAATTGGTCATCATGGTTACTCATAATCCTGAATTGGCGCACAAATACGCTGGACGGATCATTGAGTTCAAAGACGGACGAATCATTAAAGATTCGAACCCTCATGTCGAAGGACAAAAGAAAGACCAATTCGAATTAAAACACACAAAAATGAGTTTCATGACTGCCTTACGTTTGTCGTTTAACAATATCCGCACCAAAAAAGGGCGCACCTTCTTGACAGCCTTTGCTTCTAGTATCGGGATCATCGGAATCGCCATTGTTTTGTCACTGTCAACGGGATTCCAAAAACAAATCGACAATACCCAGTCAGAAACATTAGCTCGTTTTCCGATCACGATCTCGCAAGTAGCCACTGAACAAGATCCATCAGCCATGGGAACGCGGGAGAAATCTGAAGATTTCCCTTCAGATAAAGAGGTCACTGCCAAATTAAGTGATGCAGATCGTGCAACCCATATCAATAAAATCGATCAAGAGTTTCTCGATTACATCAACGACATTGATCCTGAATTAAGCAACAATATCGGCTACACTCGTTCCACTTCCTTGAACCTTTTCCGTAAGATCGATGATACTGTGGAACAAGTCAGCTTCTCCAATGCATCACCTGACAATGAACAGACCAATGCCATGATGTCTGCCATGAGTGCCTCCACCGGGATTGGGGTTTCGACTTTCCCCGAGCAGTTATCAGAGGATAACGGCAATTTCTTAAAAGACAACTACGACCTTTTAGAAGGCAGCTACCCAAGTGCTAGCACAGATGTCGTTTTGATCGTCGATGAAAACAACGTAACGAATGTCAATGCATTGATCAATCTCGGTTTTGACATTGAAGATGGCGACAAGGTGTCCTTCGACGATATCGTGGGAACAAAAATCACATTGGCGTCTAATGATGCCTTTTACACCGAATTACCAACTGGAAACTTCATTCCAAATCAAGATTTAAATGAAGTTTTCGATAACAGCGGCAACAAAGAACTAACGATCAGCGGAATCTTACGTATCAAGCAAAACTCTACGATGAACTTGCTGTCAACTGGCATTGCCTACAGTGATGCCCTCGCGCAAGAAGTCATCAAAGAAAACCAAGACTCAGCGATCGTCCAAGCCCAAAAAGACAGCGACACCAACGTGATGACGAATGAACCCGTTGACGAAAGTGCCAAAGATTCATTGATCGCTTATCTTGGCGGCAGTGATTTACCAAACAGCATTATGATCTATCCGAATGATTTCAGTGCCAAAGAAAAAATCCTTGATTACTTGGATGACTTCAACAAAGGCAAAGACAAAGAAGACCAAATCGTTTATTCCGATTTAGCGGGTACGATGACTCAATTGACTGGTGGCTTGATGGATGCCATCACCTACGTCTTGATCGCTTTTGCAGGAATCTCCTTGGTAACTAGCATGATCATGATCGGTATCATCACCTACACCTCTGTGCTAGAACGTACGAAAGAAATTGGGGTCTTAAAAGCATTAGGTGCTCGTAAAAAAGACATCACCCGCGTCTTTGATGCCGAAACCTGTATTTTAGGGATCGCTTCAGGAGCTTTAGGTGTCCTGATTGCTTGGTTAGCCACATTCCCGATCAACGCGATCTTATATAGTATGACTGATCTCGAAAATGTTGCTCAATTAAATCCAGTCCACGGCCTGATCTTGATTGCCGTCAGCACCGTCCTAACGATGATCGGCGGCCACATACCAGCTCGAATGGCAGCGAAAAAAGATGCAGCGATCGCTTTACGCGCCGACTAATTTTATAAAAAACCTAACAGACAGCAGCCATTCCTTTGGCTGCTGTTTTTTTGTCCTTCCTTCTGACGTCCAAAAGGTTTCTCTTGAAAAATTCATAAATGAGGAATACAATAGATTTGTTTTTAGGTATACCTAAAAAGATAGGACGTGAAACGATGAATGAAGAAAAAAAATTGATCCAAGCGGCCAACGGTCCTAGCTTGGAAGAAATAAATAATACAGTTGCCATTCCAAAAAACGGTAGCTTTTGGCGCAATCTTTTAGCGTTTTCTGGTCCTGGGGCATTGGTAGCCGTGGGCTATATGGACCCAGGAAACTGGATCACCTCGATCGGTGGCGGTGCTGAATATGGCTATCTCTTACTTTCTGTGATCTTGATTTCCAGTTTGATCGCTATGCTGCTGCAATACATGGCAGCCAAGCTAGGGATCGTGACCCAGATGGACCTTGCGCAAGCAACTCGTAAACACACCAGCAAAGGCTTAGGCTTTGTCTTGTGGATCGTCACCGAATTGGCTATCATGGCAACGGATATCGCGGAAGTGATCGGAGGAGCGATCGCTCTCAATCTACTATTCGGCTTACCTTTATTAGTTGGGGTCATCTTAACGATTTTCGATGTACTGCTTCTGCTCTTTTTAATGAAATTGGGTTTCCGAAAAATCGAAGCGATCGTCATGACACTGATTTTGGTCATTATGCTGGTCTTTTGTTACGAAGTCATTATTGCTCAACCAAATTTGCCTGCTGTCTTGCAAGGCTTTATTCCCCAAAAGCAAGTCTTGAACCATGGGCAGCTGACAATGGCGTTGGGGATCGTTGGTGCGACTGTGATGCCGCATAATCTCTATCTGCATTCTTCGATCTCCCAGTCACGAAAAATCGATCGCAGCGATACCCAAGAAGTGGCAACGGCCGTGCGGTTCGCTACTTGGGATTCCAATATCCAATTATCCGCTGCCTTTTTGGTCAATTGCCTGCTTTTGATCTTAGGAAGTGCCTTGTTCTTTGGTCATAGTGAAGAAGTCGGCACCTTCTCCGCGCTGTTTGATGCTTTGCAAGATTCCTCCATTGCTGGTGCTGTCGCCAGTCCAGTCTTGAGCGTTCTGTTTGCCGTGGCGCTCTTGGCATCTGGTCAAAATTCAACGATCACTGGGACACTGACGGGGCAAGTCGTGATGGAAGGATTTATCCATATGAAGATCCCTACTTGGGCGCGACGTCTGATCACCCGTGGCTTATCGGTGATCCCCGTTTTGCTTTGTACGATTTACTTTGGCGGTAACGAACAAGCCTTGGACGATCTGCTGATCTATTCGCAAGTCTTTTTAAGCATCGCCTTACCCGTTTCGATGATTCCGTTGGTTCTTTTTACCAGCTCAAAAAAAATCATGGGGGAACGCTTCAAGAATCCGCTATGGGTCTCTACCTTAGGCTGGATCTGTGCCCTTGCACTGACGGTCTTGAATGTCCGCTTGATCATCGAAACACTCGGCAACTTCTAATAGAAAAAAAGCTTACGAGCTAGCCTCGTAAGCTTTTTTTGGTTAATTCGTTTCTAAATCATGTAAAAACAGACCGCTCAACAGTTTTGGTTCAAACCAAGTTGATTTTGGCGGCATAATTTCTCCCGCATCGGCGACTGCCAAAAGATCGGCCATTTGCGTTGGATACATGGAAAAGGCCAATGTCCATTCTCCGCTATCTACCAAACGTTCCAATTCTTCTGGACCACGAATTCCGCCGACAAAATCAATGCGTTTGTCTGTCCGCACATCTTGGATCGCGAAAATATCAGCCAGCACGTATTGTTGTAAAAGCGACACATCCAGCTGTCCTACCGCATCTTGCGGCACAGCTTCCGGCTTGATGGTCAACTCCCACCACGCATGGTTTAGGTACAGATGAATCGAACCACGTTGCGCTGGTTTCTTCCTTGTAGTTTCTCGAATCGTAAAATGCTGGGCTGCCTGCTCAAAAAAGTTTTCTGGCACTGGTACCCGCAAAACCCGATTGTATTCCCAAATCGCTAATTCATTTTCTGGGAATAAAATCGCTAAAAAGCGGTCGCTTTCTTGACTGCTTTGGCCATCGGCTCGCTTTTGCAAGCCGACTTTGACTGCTGACTCTGTGCGGTGATGCCCATCCGCAATATAAAGGGCATCTACAGCTTGAAACTGCTGGGCAAAAGAGGCGACTAGCGCTGGATCATCGATCAGCCAAACACGATGTTGCACCTCATGATAGCTGACAAAATCATAGATTGGCGCATGCTCTGCTTGCCACGCATCGATCGCTTCTTTGACTGCTGCTGGTTGGCGATAGCTCAAGAAAATCGGACTTGTATTGGCATCACATGCCAGAATATGATTGATCCGATCGATTTCTTTTTCTGGACGGGTAAACTCGTGTTTCTTGATTTTCCCAGCGACGTAATCATCGATCGAGGTACAGGCGACAAGCCCCGTTTGGCTTCTACCAGCCATCGTCAATTCATACAAATAATATGCGGGCGCCGTTTCTTGAATCAACCAGCCTTCTTCTTGAAAAGATGCAAGATTTTCCGCCGCTTTTTGATACACCTGTGGATCATAAGGATCGATTCCTGGCAAGTCGATCTCCGAACGGTCGATGTGGAAATAGCTGTAAGGATTGCCTTGCGCAAACGCTGCGGCTTCTTGTGAATTGACCACGTCATACGGTAGCTCGGCCACTTTTTCTGCCAATGAGGCTTCTGGACGAATGGCTTTAAACGGAAATACTTGAACCATTAATACCCAACCTCCTGATTCTTGATGACCCGTACACGAACGATATTTTCGTTCTCCCGCAGTTTATCGGCTAATTGATTCAATAAGGCTTCATCTTCAGAAGCGACATCGGCTAGGGTGTAAGCAAAGTCTTCCCGTCCACGATTCAGCATATTGTCGATATTGATTCCAGATTCCGCAATGATCGATGAAATCTGACCTAACATATTCGGTACATTGCGATTGATGATCGTCAGACGATAAGGCGAATGAAAAGCCATCTCAACATTTGGAAAATTCACTGAGCGCTTGATGGTTCCAAATTCCAAGAATTTTTTCAATGTTCGGGCTGCCATTTTGGCACAGTTGACTTCGGCTTCTTCTGTTGATGCACCTAAATGCGGCAAGACGAGGACTTTTTCATTGTGCAGCAATTGTTCATCCGCAAAATCAGTCGTATAGCCCGCTAGACGGTCAGCTTTTAACGCACGTAAAACGGCATCTGTATCGACGATTTCTTTACGAGAAAAGTTGAATAGCTTCGTTGTTGGTTTCATTTTCGCAAGTTCGGCTTCCCCGACGAGATGATGCGTGTTTTCCATTAGCGGCACATGAACCGTAATAAAATCACAGGTTGAAAAGACTTCCGCAATATCATTGGCACGCTTGACCCGACGAGAGATCGTCCAAGCAGTATCCACTGACACGTAAGGATCATAACCGACTACTTCCATCCCTAGACGATAAGCATCGTTGGCGACCATCGCTCCAATAGAACCAAGGCCGATGATTCCTAACTTTTTGCCTTCTAACTCTGTTCCAGCAAATTGACTTTTTTGCGCTTCTGCTTGTTCTTCCACATTATCACCGCTCAAGGTTTGGACCCATTGGGCACCTCGTAAAATCGGACGGACACTTAAGAGCAGACTAGCGATCACTAATTCTTTGACCGCATTGGCATTGGCGCCTGGCGTATTAAAGACGACGATCCCTTTTTCAGTACATGCTTTGACGGGAATGTTGTTGGTCCCAGCCCCTGCACGGGCAATACCTAAGACACTTTCAGGAAAAGCGTAATCGTGCAATTTCTGGCTGCGCAGCAAAATCCCTTGCGGTTGGTCGCTTTCGTTGATGGCATACTTTTCTTTTTCTAAACGCTGTAATCCTTCTGGTGCGATCGCATTGAATGTTTTGATTTGGAACATTTATTTGACCTCCGCTTCAAATGATTTCATAAAGTCGACTAACGCTTGAACGCCAGCTAATGGAAAGGCATTGTACAAGCTTGCTCGCATTCCTCCAACGGAACGATGCCCTTTCAAGTTCTCAAAGCCAGCTTTGACAGCTTCTTCATTGAAGCGCTGATCTAATGCTTTATCCCCTGTCACAAAAGGAATATTCGTTAGTGAACGGCTATCAACAGCCACAGGACTACTGTAAAGAGCAGAGGCTTCGATCGTTTCGTATAAAAGCGCCGCTTTTTGGCGGTCTTGTTCTAAAATGGCAGGAATGCCGCCTAATTCTTCCAACCATTCAAACACCAATTTAGCAATATAGATAGCATACGTTGGTGGTGTATTGTACAATGAGTCATTTTTAGCCTGTAGACGATAATCCAGCATTGGAGCGAAGACAGCATCATCATTGAGTAAATCTTCTCGGATGATCACTACCGTCAACCCTGCAGGACCAATATTCTTTTGGGCCCCAGCATAAATCACACCAAAGTCTTCTACGCGATAGTCATTGGCTAAAATATTTGAGGACATATCCGCTACGATCGGCACGTCGCCAGCCTGCGGAATCGTTTGAAAGGCCGTCCCTTCAATGGTGTTGTTCGTGGTGATATGCAAATAAGCCGCTTCTTGATCGATCGCATCTTCTGAAATTTCTGGAATATAGGTAAAGTTTTGATCCTCACTAGAGGCAACAACTTCCACCGTCACGTTTCCAAGCGCTTTTGCTGCTTCAATAGCTTTTTTCGACCAAGAACCGGTATTTACGTATAAGGCTTTTTTGTTTTGTGCAAGATTTAAAGGGATCATACTGAATTGGAGACTCGCGCCGCCTTGTAAAAACAGTACCTGATAGTTTTCAGGAATTCCCATTAATTTTCGTAAAAGTGCTTCTGCATCTTTAATGATCGCTTCAAACAAGGAGGACCGATGACTCAGCTCCATAACGGACATCCCACTTCCGCGGTAATTCAAAAGTTCGGATTGTGCTTTCTCCAATACGGGACGGGGCAATACGGCAGGACCAGCTGAAAAGTTATAAACTGTCATACAAAAAATCTCTCCTTTATGTTAGATGTGAAAATCATTATAACAGATAGCCGAAAATGAAAAAAGCCTTAAAAGAGAAAATAATTTTGAATTTTCAGAAAAGACTACCAATTTCTTAACGTTCGTCATTTCGGCATTTTTTCAAACAGCCAGCGAGAAATTTCATTGTAAACGATCTCGCGATTGCGCTCATTCAAAATCTCATGCCGGCCCTGCTCAAGCAAATACATCGTCACGTCAGCATTTTGCTTCAGCTGCTGAGCCAATTGGCGGACGCTTTTGCCATAGTGCCCCACAGGATCATCTGCACCTGAAATCAAGAGCAGCGGCAATTCTGGATCAATCCTGCGCAGTTGATCCGGATCACTGGCAGTTTGCGTCAATGTAAAGAGATCCTTGTAAGCCGCTAAGGAAAAATGAAATTGCGTGTAAGGGTCCTTCAAGTAGCGATCCACTTGTTGCGGATCACTGGTCAACCAATCCTTGGCGGTCCGATTGGGACGAAAACGCCGGTTGTGCTGGCCAAAAACCAGCTGTTCCATTACGTGATAAGGCCATTGCTGAGCGGCAAACGGGCGCAACAAGTTCGTGACAAGTTTGCCTCCTTGCATCAGCACGGCTTTTTCCATCGTGGTGCCCATGATGATCGCTCCTGACAATGGATGTGGCTGACTAAACAAATAATTCCGCAACACCAGAGACCCCATACTGTGCCCTAAGATAAAGCATGGTCGGTCTGGGTAGCAAGCAGCTGCGTACTGATGGACCACTCCCACATCTGCCACTAAATAGTTGGCGCCCTCTTTTTCACCAAAATGCCCATAGGCCTGTGTTTCTTTCACGGATTGCCCATGCCCTAAGTGATCATGACCGACCACCGCATAGCCTTGCGCAGTCAAACATTCCGCAAACTCGTGGTAACGTTCAATGTGTTCGATCATTCCGTGAACGATTTGCACGACTGCTTTCGGCTGTTCTTCTGGCAGCCACGTTTTGACAAAAAGCTGATCCTTCCCATTTGATGAAGTCAGCTTTTCTTGATTCATCCTCATAGTTCGCACCTCTTTTGCTTTTTCTTTTCCCTTCGCCAAATAAAACGGTCGTTTTCTTTATTATACATGGAATTTTAGGCTATGGCGGTAGGAGTTGGGAATTTTCAAGGATAAAAAACCACGCAAAACGTGAGAAGTTCAAACATATGTAGCACAATAGCCACCCCTATTTGCGGTAAGAGTGACTATTGTGCGCTTGTTGCAACTTCCAAGCGTGTGGGTTAGCGACAACTTGCCTAGCTATCGCCTCGCTTATCTAACCAATAAGCGTATAGATCGAGGTACCTCGAGTGATCCTACTAACCCAAACCATTCAAAACAGTATTCTTTAACTGAACATCAAGTACCTTAACCAAAGCTTCTTTTGAAAATTGTTTCCCCTTCACATGATTATGGGTCACTTATGATGTCAAGAAATAAAAAAACTGGGACAGAATGAACATCATTCTCTCCCAGTTTTTGCTTCTCGCACTCGTTCGGTTACATGGATAAAGAGCTGCTTCCTCTATCTCTTACGCTGTAGCAAAAATGCGTTCGATCAACTGCATCACTGCTCGGACTTCTTCGTTTTTAACGATAGGTTCGGCACCGTTGCGTACAACGTTGTAAAAATTCTTGTAGAAAGGTTCAAAATCCGCTTCGGCTTTCGGGAAAGGAATTTCTTTGGCTGCCAATTCCGATGGGGGTGCCATCGTTTTCGTCAAGCCGACGCCTGCTTGGACTGGTTTTGGTGCTGCCACATCTTCGCGACCTGTTGCTTGCACCATTTCCCCATTTAAATCCCAATCGGTGATGGTGGCTGTTCCTTCTGTGCCTTTGATGTACCAGCGAGGCAATTGCGTGTAATTGGAAGTTCCAACTTCCACGATTGCTTTGACCCCATTTTCAAAGGTAATCAAAGCGAAGAACCCATCATCGACTTCTTCCCCCAACACAAAGCTAAGATCCGCTTTAACATCTTTCACTGGACTGTCGATCAGCCATAGCATTTGATCCAGCAAGTGAACGCCCCAGTCTAAAAGCATTCCCCCACCTTGTTTTTTCACATGGCGCCAGTCTCCTGGGATGCCGTTTGCCCCTTGGACCCGTGACTCTAATTGGAACAAATCACCGATCTGTCCATTACGGTACAGTTCGCGTACAAGTAGAAAATCAGGATCCCAACGGCGGTTTTGGTGAACCATAAAGGTATTGCCAGTTTCTTGGGCAACCGCCACGATCTCATCTAGTTCCGCAGTATTCAGCGCAACAGGCTTCTCGCAAACAACATGTTTGCCTGCTTTCAACGCAGCGATCGATAACTCTTTGTGCAAGTCATTAGGTGTGGCGATCAATACTGCTTCGATCGTCTCATCGGCTAAGACTTCATCATAGCTTTTAAAGATCTTATGGCCTTTTTCTTGGGAGATCGCTTGACGTTCTTCATTGATATCGTAAGTTCCTACGATGTGGATTCGTTCGTTTTCATTTGGTAAGATATTGTGGACATGGTACGCACCCATGCCGCCATATCCGATTACTGCAAAATTGATTGCACTCATGTCTGACACTCCTCGGTTTTCTTCTTATGCCCACCACATGGATGAAGCTTCTTCACGGATCATAATCGTCTTCAAGTTACTGATGGCACGAGTCAGTCCTTCATCAATGGACATGATTGGATCTTCATGTTCAATACTCAAGACATAATCATACCCATAAATTCTAAGCGCAGAAATAATATCTGACCAGACTTGTAAGCTGTGGCCGCAACCGACTGAACGGAAGGTCCAAGCTCGGGTTTTGACATTGCTATATGGCTGCATGTCCGTCAAGCCATGCATGTTGATATTGTCTTGATCCAAATACGTATCTTTGGCATGGAAGTGATGGATCGCATCGGCTTCCCCTAAGATTTTGACCGCTGCCACTGGGTCGATCCCTTGCCACCATAAATGACTTGGATCCAAGTTACAGCCGATGGCTTTCCCCGCAGCATCCCGCAGTTTCAACATCGTATAAGGGGTATGTGCCAAAAAGCCGCCATGAAGTTCGATCCCAATTTTAACACCAGCCGCTTCTGCTTCCGTGTTGATGCCTTTCCAATAAGGAATCAGTTTTTGTTCCCATTGATAATTATAATTGTCATCGTATTCCGTTGGCCATGGCAATACTGGCCAGTTGACTTGTGTATCTGTTGCATTTCCGCCTGAAACGCCTGAAAATCCGTTCACAACAGGTACATTCATTAAGCTGGCTAATTTGATGGTTTTGCGCAAAAGTTCATCGGCTTCTTGCGCTTCTGCTTTTAATGGAGAGATTGGGTTGTTGTGACAGCTCAAAGCTGAGATTTCCAATCCTTTATCAGCTAATTTCGCTAAGTATTCTTTTCGCTCTGCTTCACTTGCTAGTAAACGGTCAATGTCTAAGTGGGCATTGCCTGGAGAACCACCGGTACCGATCTCGACGGTTTGCAGCCCTTTTTTCGCTACTTCATCGATCATTTCTTCGAAGCTAAGTTGATTGAATAACGGGGTAAAAACACCTAATTTCATTTTCTTTCCTCCTCAATTGCTTGAAAATGCCCATATGTTGGGTAACGATTTTCTGTTGGTGCACACCAGCGAGCCGCATTTTGGATCACTTTTTGCACTTTGGGATTGTAATAGCTTGGGAATGTCTCATGACCAGGCTGGAAATAGAAGATCTTGCCATTCCCACGGCGGAATGTACAGCCGCTACGGAAAACTTCACCACCAGGGAACCAGCTGACAAAGATCAATTCATCCGGCGCTGGAATATCAAAGTGCTCGCCATACATTTCCTCTTGCTCTAGTTCGATCCATTCGCCGACTCCTTCAACAATTGGGTGGCTTGGATTGACATTCCAGATCCGTGCATGCTGATCGTCTACCCGCCATTTCAAATCGCACGACGTTCCCATCAAGTTTTTAAAGATTTTCGAAAAATGACCAGAATGCAAGACGATCAGTCCCATTCCTTCCCATACACGCTGCTGCACACGAGCAACGATAGCATCATCGACTTCTTCGTGCGCCATATGGCCCCACCAAACCAACACATCCGTATCAGCCAATACTTGCTCCGTCAACCCGTGTTCTGGTTCATCAAGGGTCGCCGTTCGCACTTGGAAATCATCCTCTTCTAAAAACTTGGCAATTTGACCATGGATTCCTTCTGGATACATTTTTTGGACGGTCTCATTCGTTTTTTCATGACGAAACTCGTTCCATACCGTAACATGGATCATTGGTAGACCTCCTCTACGATGTTTTTTAATTGCAGATAATCAATCCCGCTGGCTTCTAAAGGAGCGAATTTTTGAAACGCTTCCTGCTCGACGATCAGCCATGGTAGTTCTAATGCTTTAGCTGCTTCTACATACGACTTGATTGGTAAAATCCCATTGCCGATCTCGGTGCTTTCCTGCGGCTGCTCTTGCATATCTTTGATATGAACCAAACCGACCTTCGTTTCGCGTTCCTTTAGCCAAGGTAAAACAGCCACGTTTGCAAAGGCTAACCAGTAAAGGTCGGCTTCCAAACGCAGTTGCGGATTGTCTTTGATCAGTTCATCGATCATAGATTCTCCAGCAACTTCAGTAAATTCATGGGCATGGTTGTGGTAGTAGCAAGTCAGCCCTTCTGCTTGCAACTTTTGGGTGATCTGGGTCAGCTCCGCAGCAAAGGCTTGCCATTTTTTCAAAGAATCAAAACTGGCATACGGAATGACGATCCGTTGATTGCCAATCGTTTTTTCAAAAGCGACGGTTTCTTCAAAACGATCTCGCAATGCTTCAAACGGGATATGGGAAGCCGCGACCGCCAAATCCAACTGCTCAAGCATTTCTTTGATCTGAGCAGCACTGTGTCCATGATAACCGGCAAATTCAACACCGTCATAGCCGTTTTGTTTTACTGTTTTCAACGCTTCAAAAAGGTCTGTCTTGCAGTCCTCTTGAATACTCCAAAGCTGTAAAGCGATTTTCGGTTTTGTCATTTATGCTCGCTCCTTTTCTTCCAGCAGTTCTTATAGGTAGACTGGCTCACCGGTTTGCGATGATTTGTAGATCGCTTCTAAAATTTCCGTCACGACCATTGCTTCTTCAGGTTTGACCACTGGTTCGGTATCGTTGATGATCGCATGGATCCACGATTGTGCTTCTAAAATTTCTGGCGTCTCGCCGTTTCCTTCATAAAAATCAACGCCGCCTGTTTCAAGTTCGATATTTTTTTCATACAGCAAGCTGTGGTCTTCTCCGTTGATGGTCAAACCGTTGTTCATATCCGCACCCGCTTTGCTGCCCATCAGTGTCGTTTTGGCTTCTTTCACATCCAAGCTGTTGAGCGCCCAGCTAGCTTCTAAGAAAATCGTTGCGCCATCTTCCATGACCACAAAACCAAAGGCCGAATCTTCTACTGAGAATTTCTCTGGATCCCAAGGGCCCCAAGCATTTGCGGCATTTTTGGTTTGCGACAACTCATGATACGCTTTTCCGACAACAAATTTTGGTTTGTAATTGTTCATCATCCATAAGGTCAGATCCAATGCGTGGGTACCAATATCGATCAACGGACCGCCGCCTTGCGCTTCTTCATCAAGGAAAACACCCCAAGTTGGCACAGCCCGACGACGAATCGCATGAGCTTTCCCAAAATAAATGTTTCCTAACTGTCCTTCGGCGCACACTTCATGAAGATAACGAGAATCTTTTCTAAAACGGTTTTGGTAGCCGATCGTGAGTTTTTTCCCTGTTCGGTTAGCTGCTTCGATCATTGCTTTGGCTTCTGCCGCTGTTTTTGCCATTGGTTTTTCACACATGACATGACAATCCGCTTCTAGTGCGGCAATCGTCAACTCAGCATGTGAGGCGTTTGGTGTACACACATGGATCACATCTAGATCAGCTTGTGCCAACATTTCTTGATAATCGCTGAATACTTGGGCATCTTCGGTCCCAAACGCTGATTTCGCTTCAACTGCACGTTCAACCAGCAGATCACAAAAGGCAACCATTTCTACTTCTTCTACTTGAGACAAGGCAGGCATGTGCTTGCCGTTTGCGATCCCACCGCACCCAATGATTCCAACTTTAACTGTCATATCTTTCCTCCTGAAAACGCTTATTATTTTCTACCCCCTCATTATAGCGAAACATCGAAAGCAGTTCTTCCCAGTTTCCATTGAAAAAATTCCCGAAAATTATCTTATGAAACTTTAACAAAAAGAACCACTCCACAATTTATGCAAAGCGCTTAAAAAAACACTATCGAGAAAAAAATAGTGCCAAATTGACAAAAAAACAGTCGACAAGCAAAGGCTCATCGGCTGTTTCTCTCAATTTTGATTCAGTTGTTTCTGGTACTGCAACGGTGATTGACCAACGGCTTCCTTAAAGACATGGTGAAATGTTTTAACACTGGCAAAACCTGCTTTTTCAGCGACTTCTGCCATGGGGATCTTTTCATTTGCCAAGATAAATTTGGCTTGATTGATGCGGTATTCCGTCAAAAACTGCATGAAGGTCTTGCCAGTATTGGTTTTAAAGAAACGCGTGAAATAATGGGGACTAAACCCTACATGTCTTGCGGTGTCCTCCATCGTCAAGACTTCTTGGTAATGAGATTCGATGTACTCAAAGACATCATTCAGACGCTGCAAGGTTTCTTTGTATTGTGCGGCCGTTCGTTTTAGCGGATTGACGGCTTGTTTGCGCTTTGGCAAACTTTGATAGCACTCCCCAATCAACTGGTAAAGCAGCCCGAGAGTCAAATAACGCTTCCCAACGACATTTTCCTCTTCCAACTGATACAACTCGATCAAGAGACCTGTTATTTTTTCCGTAAAACTCGTTGGCCAATTTTTGCTGTGGGGCTCCCCTTCTTCAAAGAGTGTCATCAAGGATACTTCATTTTCTCGAAGCAATGGCTCTTCAAAAAGCTTCATATCAAATTGATAGACATAGCGTTCACTCTCAGGCGATGCTAGAAAATAGTGGGGTTGCCCGCTGGAAAAAAGATACAGATCCCCTTCCTCCAACTCAATGATCATATCGTCAACACCAATATTGACCGTGCCGCGCTTAGCGTAAATGATCTCGATTTCTTTATGGACATGGGGGTAAACGATGGTCAACCCATCATTTAGAAACGTTCGAAAACGAAATTCACTTTCAAATTCAGGAATTTCAAGGTACATACTCATGGCTGACCGACTCCTTCGCTCTATTCTTATTTATTATAAGCGAAAAATTGTCCAAGAGAAAACCTTTTCTCAGCCAATCATAGTTTCTTCTGCTTTTTTGTGGTATCGTATTCAAGAAAAGGAGTCTTGTTTATGAATTATTATGATCAACATCTGCATACATTTTTGTCTTTTGATTCAGATGAACAGTTTGAGAATTATCTTGCTTACCAGCCTGCCTACTTCGTTGCGACAGATCATTTCGATTTGAAGAACCCCTATTCGGGATTCCGTGATGATATTCCTGACTATGAATTACTAGTAAATACCCACCAGAAGCTGCAAGAGACCACAGCGACGAAACTCTTAAAAGGCATCGAGATTGGTGTCGTGCCTGGTCAAGAACAAGAAATCTTGCGCTATCTTGAAAGCCATCCCTATGACTTGAAATTGATCAGTATCCATCAAAACGGTACCTTTGATTATATGGACGATGCCGTGTTGAACAAGGACAAATTTGCAGTCGCCAAACAATACTTTGACCAAATGGCCCACGTGTTGGACTCGTTTTCTGACGGGCACATCGTGACCCACTTTGATTATGGCTTGCGTCGTTTCCAATTTACAGCTGAGGAATTGGCCGCCCATTTTGAAACAGAGTTAACGACGATCTTCAAAAAAATCGTTGCCCGTGACTTAGCGATGGAAATCAACGCGAAGAGCTTTGGCCCCTATCAAAATGCCCACCTTTATCAATATGCTATCCCGCTGTATCAAAGTGTCGGTGGTAAATTGTTCACCCTCGGCTCTGATGCCCATAAAGCCAGTGACTATCGGTTAGATTTTGCAGCGATGAGCGATCTATTGCGTTCCTTTGGTGTCAATCAATTAGCGGTATTTCAAGGTAGCGAACGGTTTATGGCGGATCTGCCTGCTCAATAGCGTCAACTTTGAATGCACTCTACAGCAACACATTTTCAATAAATGGACAAAAAAACGGCGAACCCTAAAAGGATACGCCGTTTTTGCATTTTTAGAATAGATTTACTTAGGTTATTCTGCTGCTAAAATATCTTCCTTAGCATGGATCATTTGAGTCAAAAAGTCACAATAAGGCGTTGGCACTTGGTACTTGCGGCCTTTTCGCGAGATTGCGCCATTGATATAATCGATCTCGGTTTTGCGATGATTATTGATCAAATCTTGATACATGGATGGATAGTGCATTCCGATGCCTTCTGGATCATAGGTTTCTTCAATATGGTGGACTACTTCGGATACATCCAGTTCAACAGATTCATGGGCAGCAACTGCCGCAAATTCTTCCACGATCGTTTGGACCATCGCACGCGCCGTTGAGGTTTGTCCGAATTGGGCAATATTCACATTTAAAATCGAACACAAGCCATTTAGGGTGCCGTTGACACAGGCTTTGCGATAGATGGAGTAACGGATGTTCTCAGAATAAGACGCATTCAACCCAGCATCAGCCAAGACTGCCGCCAATTGACGGGCATCTTCTTCTTTCCCCGGTTCGATGTTTTGCAGTTCTACAGAACCATCCCCAAACAAGCGAACATTACCAGGACCAATCAAGTCCGCCGTCCAAATGGTATTTCCTAAAAAGATTTTATCCGTGCTGACATATTTTTCAATCGTGTCCTCATGACCGATCCCGTTTAATAAGCATAAGACTTTCGTTTGCTCTCCGATCATCGGTTTGATCGTTTGCATCATTTGATCCAGTTGCATCGCTTTAGTAAAGACCAGGATCAAGTCTGCTTGTACAGTCATTGGGATCTCATTTTGCGAATAGATCGAAAAAGGGACTGCGATCTCTTCACCGTTTAAGTTCGCTCGTAATCCGTGTTCACGGATCGCTTCGATATGCGCAGGCCAGCCGTCGATTAACGTGACGTCATTTCCGCCTCTTTTTAGCATAATAGCAAAACGGCTGCCCATAGCACCTGCACCAGCAATAACAATTTTCATCTGAATTCCTCTTTCCTCTTCCACAATTAGGTATAGTTTACTCTAAAATCGTTAAATATGCGAGAGCCTTGCGTTTTTTCTCGATAGGAAAGAAAAAAGAACAATTGGAATAGTTAGATTTTTCAGATAATTAAAAAACAATCGTTTCCAATTCTGTCCATTCAAAAAAGCCGCACGGAAGGTGGAAAAACTGACTGAGCTAAGCCAGTTTTCGGACTCACGTGCGACTCTTTTAATCCTTCATTTCCTGTGAAACAGTTGTCGGTTTAGGCAGTGACTGTTTCATTTTTTGTTGCAAAGTTTTTTAACCGTTCAGCTTTTTCTGCTTCTGTGATTCCATGTTGCTCCACGTAACGGTTGTGTTCGTGGATGGCACAATCATAGCTGCAGGCACCTAAATGGGCAGCCTGATTTTCCTCAGAAGTTAAGAATTGGCGATTGCATTCTGGGTTGGCACAGTTTACATAGCGCTCGCAAGGTGTCCCATCAAACCAGTCGCGGCCGATGACTTTTTTATCTACATGATTGATTTCCACACTGATGCGTTCATCAAAGACGTACATTTTTCCATCCCAAAGCTCACCTTGAACTTCTGGGTCATTCCCATAAGCAAAGATACCGCCATGGAGTTGGGCCACATCTTCAAAGCCTTCTCGCAGCAGCCAGCCTGAGAATTTTTCACAACGGATACCACCAGTACAATAAGTAACGACTTTTTTATCCATGAATTTTTCTTTATTATCGATGATCCATTGCGGCAACTCACGGAAGCTGCGGATATCGGGACGAACGGCTCCTCGGAAATGGCCTAAATCATATTCATAATCGTTACGGGCATCGATCACCACGGTATCTTCATCTAACAACGCTTCTTTGAACGCTTTAGGATCTAAATATTTTCCAGTCATTTCTAATGGATCGATGTCGTCTTCAAGGTTCAATGAAACCAATTCTTTACGCGGACGAACGAATAGCTTTTTAAACGCATGTTCTTCTACTTCGTCAATCTTATAAAAAATCCCTTTAAAACGGGGATCAGCTTCCATTTTTTCCATATAGCGATCCGTTGCTTCAACCGTTCCAGAAAGTGTGCCATTGATCCCTTCATTGGCTACTAAAATACGGCCCTTGATGCCAATTTCTTTTCCAAATGCTAAATGCTCCTTGGCGAAGCTTTCCGGATCTTCAATTGTTGTGTATTTATAAAATAATAAAACGCGGTATGTCAAACCAATTCCTCCTTTTTTTGCACCCTACAGTATAGGTTATCACGTGACAAAAAACGAGTTTTATGCTTGTACCTTTTCACACAATCTTTTTCCTTGCGCAAACCGTGTCATGGATTGGTTTGATTGAGCTCTGCCACGAAAAAAGCTGTGACTTGATCCATCGTTTCTCCACGTACCAGATGGCGTTCTTCTCGCGAGATAAACTGCAAATTTGCTTCTGGATTTTCTGCCACAAAGGCTTCCACATCACCATAAGGAATTTTCTCGTCTTGGGTACCATGCCAAAACAAAAGAGGACGCTGTCCCAATTTCTCTGGTTGAGAAGACAGGTCGTAAGCATCCATCCAGCTTAAAAGCTGACCATAATCCTCGGGTACAAAGAACCCAGCAGCGCCAGCGTGCATTTGGATGCGGTCACGGTATTTCAACATGGAAGGAGAACCCATGATACAAGCTGCCGCTGTGATTTCTGGATGCTGACACAATAAACCGCACGTGGTCATCCCTCCCATAGAGACTCCACCAACTGCGATCTGACCGTTGACCAAACCAAGGTTTTCAAAAAAATCGACTAAGTAAGAAAACTCAAATAGATTGGTTTGGATACTTTGCCAAAAAGTTAAAGAAGGAATCTCCGATAGCTGGGTCTTGCGCTCCCCATGATTGGCTGCATCTGGCAAGACCACCCGAAAACCTTCTCTAGCCAACTTTCTGCCTTGTGTCAACACTAATTCTTTACTCGTCTGCCAGCCATGATAGTAAATAATCAATGGCAGCGGCTCATAAATCATTTCTTCAGGTACGACTTCTAAGACCGGAATATTCCCGATTTTTCTTTTTCGAACAGCTAATTTCATTCTTTTCCACCTCAGCTTAAGTATACAAAAAGTCGCCAAAAGCGCCACTGATACGCTGTAAAAAAGATCATACCCGAAGAGTATGATCCCTTTTTCGTTTATGAATGTAAGACCGCTTCTCGAGCCAATGCCAAACAACCGAGGGTTCCAGCGTTGTCTTCTAATGCTGGGGTCACGATATATTTGCTTAACTCAGGTGTTTCAACATACCCATTGACCAATTTTGCAAATGCGTCGTGGACGTTTTGCAGCATATGGCGTTGTTTCATCACACCACCACCAAAAATGATCACATCTGGAGAAAACATCAAGGTTGTATTGTAGGCACATTGAGCAATATAGGAGGCTTCGATTTCCCAATAAGGATCATCTTCTGCAACCTCTTGACCTTTTTTCCCTAAGCGTTTTTCGATGGCGGGTCCAGCAGCCATCCCTTCTAAACAGTTGCCATGAAATGGACAGCTGCCAGCAAAGTCATCTTTTGGATGAGGGACGACCAGCATATGCCCCATTTCTGGATGACTAAAGCCTTCGATAAAGCGCCCTTCTTGTAAGGCACCGCCGCCAACACCTGTACCGATCGTGTAATAAACGACACTACTCAATCCTTTGCCACTGCCAAAGACATACTCACCATAGGCGGCCGCATTGACATCTGTTGTCCAAGAAATCGGGATCGGAAATTCTTTTTTCATGGTACCGATGAAATCAAAATTTTGCCATGCCAATTTCGGGGTCGAGGTAATGTACCCATAAGTGGCAGAATCGCGATGGATATCGATGGGCCCAAATGAGCCAATCCCAATCCCTGCTAAATCTGCTTGGTATTGTTTGAAGAAACCAATGACTAAAGGCATTGTTTCCTCAGGTGTCGTTGTCGGAAAGCTCACTCTTTCCTTGATTGTCATTTCTTCATCGCCAATGGCGCACACAAATTTTGTGCCGCCTGCTTCAATCGAACCGTATAACATGCACATCGCTCCTTTTTTTCTAACTACTTGCTGAACTTGACGCTGCGGCATCATCTGCTTTGACGCGATCGATGGCTACCACTAATGCAATGATCAGGTCATCTAGATCTTCTTCATAGATCACAACTTCATAGGTATCGCCCCAAGAGATCCATTTTTTGTGGATCTCTGCGATCCGTTTGCCGTTGCGGTTGACCACAAAATCCATATCCCACCAATTGCCGTCCACATCGATGCCTTCTGCACTGATGGAATAGCGGGCTTTAAAAAATGTGAAATGTTTTTCTAAAACGATCGCTTCTTGGCCGTGGACTTCCACAAAAAATTTCGGTAATAAACTGAACACTTTTTTGGTGATCTCCGCGATCGGTCGCTGCTGCTCATTGAAGATCGTAAAACTTTTCGGGATCTTAAAAAAACTGCCTTCGACATAATAGCGAGGGTTTTGTAAATCATCGGTGACGGTAAATTTTTCGCCAATGCTGAAAACCTTCTGTTTGATGTAAAGTTTCTTCAAATGCTACACTCCTTTCTCTTTGACATCGCCCGTATTGATCACCGGCTGCGTGCCTTTATCGGTAATGATCGACACCAATAAATTATTGATCAGTTGGACTTTGCGGTCATCTGTGAAATTGATGTCCTGTCCGTCTTCGATTTGTTCTAACGCCATTTGTGTCATGGAGACGGCCCCTTCAACAATGATTTGCCGTGCTGATAAAATTGCTTTAGCTTGTTGGCGCTGCAACATCGCACTAGCGATCTCAGTCGCATACGCGAGGTGATTTAAGCGGGTCTCTATGACTTCGACCCCAGCAACAGCCAATCGTTCTTGCAATTCTTTTGCCAGTTCTTCAGAAACTTCATTGGTATTGCCTCGCAACGTCAGATCATCGTCATTGAACGTGTCATACGGGTATTGCGTCGCAATATGACGAATCGCTGTTTCACTTTGGATCTCAATGAAATCTTGGTAATAATCGACATCAAACAATGCTTTCGCCGTATCTACGACTTTAAAAACCACCACCGCCGAGATCTCGATCGGGTTTCCGTCTGAATCATTGACCTTCAACAGCGAACTGTTAAAGTTACGGACTTTCAATGAAACATTGATTTTTTGGGTTAAGGGGGTTGTCACGAACAAGCCGTTGTCTTTAATGGTCCCTAAATATTGCCCAAAAAAGAGGATCGCTTTGGCTTGGTTGGGCTGTACGATCGTTAACGAACTAAGGAAAAGAAACGAAACGATCCATAAAAGAATACTGAGAACGATTTCGAGAACGCTCTCATTTACGAACCCATGATAAAACAAATAACCGCCGCCAACTAATAACCCGATCAGCACAACCAGTGCTAAATACCCATTCACATGAAATGTCTGTTTTTCTGTCATTTTTATTCCTTCCCTTCTTGCTCTTATCTTACCTTGGTTAAAGCCGCTGTGCAAATGTTCTTGCGCATATTAGGGACGATTCCCAATCAAGCTATTTTGTTTTCTGCAACTTTCCCGTTACAATTAAGGTAGGACAAAATTTTTCTCAAAAAAGGAGTAATTCTTATGGCACAAAAAATTGACTTAGAAACGAGTAAATGGTCGTTGGAATCGATCATTAAAACGGTCGGCACCGATCTTTCCTCTGTTGTAGAGGTACAAAACAAAGATGGCATTGACGTCGTAGTGATCTCGAAAGACGAGTGGCAACATCTTTTGGAATTACTCGATGCACGTCATGCAGAAGGCTATCGGTTAGAACAAGAGCTTCCTGAAGAAATTTTAGTTGACGTTGCCGATACCGACAACCAATACACCGAAGAAGGCGAGTTAGAAATGGAGCTGCCTGAGCGTGTGCATCCAGCACCAGATTTTGAACTCGATTCAGAAGAAATCGTTGAAAGTGATGACGTACTAGATTAAACAAAAAAGCAAAACGGCCACGGGCACGTTTTGCTTTTTTTATAGCTCTTTTTCCTGCTTTTTGGTAATGACTGCTTGCAATCGTTCGATGGCAGGTTGCAATTCTTGCTGTGCTTCTTCTTCGGGTTCTAACTCTGCGCATCGTTGCAGTCGCTCTAACCACATCTCTGGTTCTTTGACGCCCAACTGACCAATGGCCCAATAAGCCGTTCCTCGAATCACTGGGCGAACGTCTTCTGTCGCACAGCGCCAAATCGCTGGCAAGGCACTGCGGTCTCCCACATTGGCTAAGGCGATGATGGCATTACGCTGCAGCGGTTTTTTCCCCCGCCAAGAGCCAGATAGATGGCCAAATTGTTCTTTGAAGGCTTTGTTTGATAAAGACAGCATCGGTTGCAGTTTTGGATAAACGGTATCGACTTCAGGCTCCATCTCTTGATGAAAATGGAAGTCCTTCCCCCGATTATAAGGACAGACCAGCTGACAAATATCGCAACCGTAAATCACGTTATGCATCTTTTTGCGGTACTCTTCTGGCATCATGCCCTTCGTCTGGGTTTGATAGGACAAACAGCGCTGGGCATTCATCCGACCATCGCCCAATAACGCTTTGGTGGGGCAAGCCGTCACACAACGCATGCAATCCCCACAACCAAACGGGACTTCTTCATCTGGTTCAAGAGAGATATTAGTGACGATCTCCCCGAGATAAACAAACGAACCAAACTCTTCTGTGATCAGCAAGCCATTACGACCGATAAAGCCAAGACCCGCCCGCTGCGCTGCCGCCACATCCACCAATTCCCCTGTATCGACTTGCGGTGCGAAACGCCATTCGACTTGTTCTTCCATCGTTTGCGCTTGTTCTTTGATAAAGGCGATCAAGCGATCCAACCGTTCTCGCAAAATATCATGGTAATCGATGCCCCACGAGGCACGGGCAAACATGCCACGTTTTTCATCCCGCGGGACTTTCTCTTTGATTTTTGTCGGATAAGCTAAAGCGATCGCAATGATCGTTTGCGGATTTTCAAATGTCCGTTCAGGATAGATACGCTCTTCGATCACGGGATGCTCAAAACCAGAGGTATGGCCCTTGGCTTTTTGTTCCCGCAAGGAAGGCTCCAATGCCAAAAACGGCTCCGCTGAAGCAAACCCGATCTTGTCGATGCCAAGCCGCTTGCTTTCTGCAATAATTTTTTCTTTTAAAGACATGCTCGCTACCCTCTTTTGTCCGCTAAGCATCTGCTTCTCGGCTTTTTCTCTTCCCCTATTATACGTAAGCACCAGAAAAAAGTCGATGGTGCGGTTTGTTCCCCCATTTTTTTTCTTTCTTTAAAAGAACACGTGTTGATTGTTTAAGATTTTAATTAATTTTATCGCTATTTTCCTCGCAACGATTGCATTGCCTTTTTCGAATGCTAGACTAGATAAAGGAATCAGAAAGAAATGAACAAATGAAATGGAGATGCTTATGACTCAATTACCCACCGGCTTGACTGCAGCAGAAGTCGCCAAGAAAACCCAAGAGGGGCTGCACAATGATTATGAAACCAAAACCAGTAAATCAACTGCTGCGATCATCAAGGACAATTTACTGACGTTATTCAATTTTCTCAACCTATTGATTGGCGTTTTTTTATTTGCCGTAGGCGCCTATTCCAACATGTTCTACTTAGCGATTATTTTTGTGAATATCACCATTGGGATCAGCCAAGAATTGCACGCACGTAATTTAGTAAAAAAACTCTCACTTGTTTCACCGCAAACGGTACGAGTGATTCGAGATAGTCAAACCCATGAGATTTCAGCCAAAGAATTGGTCTTAGAAGACTCAGTCATTCTTGGTGCTGGGGACCAAATCCCCGCTGACATGACGGTGCTTTCTGGACTAGTCGAAGTCAATGAAGCGATGCTGACTGGTGAAGCCGATCTGGTTGTCAAAGAAGCAGGTGCTTCCTTACTCTCAGGAAGTTTCATCGTCAGCGGTGAAGTGACAGGAAAAGTCATTCATGTCGGTGCTGAAAACTACGCAGCGAAACTAAGCAATGAGGCGAAGGTCCACAAACCGATCCGCTCTGAGCTGCTTGCTTCGATCCGTAGTGTGTCCAAATTCACTAGCTATGTGATCGTTCCTTTAGGGGTGATCTTGTTCTTCCAAGCCTTTATGATGCGAGATGCTGGAATCAAGGAATCCGTCGTCGTTTCTGCCGCTGCCTTATTAGGAATGTTACCAAAAGGACTTGTCCTGCTGATCAGTATCGCCTTGACGACAGGTGTCATTAAATTGGCCAAAAAACGGATTTTGGTCCAAGACATGTATGCCGTTGAAACCTTAGCGCATGTCGATACCCTTTGTCTGGATAAGACGGGGACGTTGACGGAAGGCCATATGGTTCTCGAATCGATCGTTCCTCTCCAAGCCGACAGCGACCCTAACATGCTCTTAGGGAATTATTTGGCAGCCAGCACAGATAACAATTTGACGATGCAAGCATTGCGTCAAGGCTGCCCTGAGCTAACGGATCATCAGCCGATCGAAGTCGCTGCCTTTTCTTCACAGCGCAAATGGGGTGCTGTAGCTTTTGAACATCTAGGAAATGTCTATCTTGGCGCACCTGAAAAAGTCGCTGGCTCTGCTGCCTTGCCGCAAGTCAAAGAAGCGCAAGAAGCAGGTCTGCGAGTGTTGATTTTAGCCGTAGAGACCGATCCAAAAGCGCCAGCATCCTTTGACCCAAGCAATGCACAAGCGGTGGCAGTCTTGATTTTATCTGATATCATCCGCCAAAACGCTGAAGAAACCTTGGCTTACTTAGCCGATCAAGGCATCGATCTAAAGGTAATCTCTGGCGATAATCCAATAGCTGTCGCTGCGATCGCCCATCGTGCAGGTCTTGCGAATGCCGATCAAGCTATCGATCTTTCTACCTTAACGACCGAAGCAGAAGTCCGAGAAGCTGCGACACGCTATACGGTCTTTGGTCGTGTGACCCCTGAACAAAAGAAACTGCTTGTCCAAGAATTAAAAGCCAATCACCGGACCGTTGCTATGACGGGCGATGGCGTCAATGACGTGTTGGCGCTGCGGGAAGCCGACGTTAGTATTGCGATGGCTGCTGGCGACAGTGCGGCTCGTCAAATCGCTAACTTTGTCTTATTGGATTCTGACTTTACTACGTTGCCAGATGTTTTATTTGAAGGACGCCGCGTCGTCAATAACGTCACCAAAGCGTCGGGGATCTTCTTTATCAAGACGATTTACAGCTTCTTGCTCTCTTTGGTTTGTATCCTGACATCCAGCGCCTTTCCGTTCTTGCCGATCCAAATCACATTGATCGACTTAGCAATTGAAGGCTATCCATCATTCTTCCTTTCCTTTGAAGAAAACAAAGCACCGATCAAGGGGCGCTACTTGCCGACGGTCTTACTCAATGCATTACCAAATGCCTTGTTGGTGTTAGTCAATTACTTTGCGATCCGCTTTTTACAAACCGACTACGGTTGGTCGCAATTTGATACGACGACCTTGTTGTACTATTTGTTGATCGGGATCAGCTGTATCGCTGTGATTCGCGCTTGCTTGCCGTTAAATCCATTGCGATTGTTCTTAGCGATTACCACTACCGTGGGGATCTATGTCGCAGCAATGCTTTTCCACGGATTGCTGGAAGTCGGTTTCTTGACCGCCGTAACATTGCCTTACTTCCTTGGCATGATGGCATTGAACATCTGCCTGTACGTGGGGCTTTCTTTCCTAACGAAGCGCTTTTCAGCCAAAGTGCTCGTTAAACAATCCTAATTGATTTTACCGCATCGCTCTTTCTTGCTTTGTCCAGAAAGACGATGCTGTTTTTTTGTCCTCTCCATAGGTGCAACCATACAAGAAGAAAGAAATTTGGTATACTGAACCTGTAGGCGGTTTCAACAAGGACGGTGTTTCTTTGGAAAAGGCAACCCCCTTGTCAAACAGCCAAATTTAATCAGAAAGTGTTGGTGAAATTGGATGAAAAAAAGTATTTTACTCGTTTCTCACAGTCAGCAACTCACCGAAGGATTAAAACAGATGATCGAAGAAATGGCTGACGGCGAGTCAGTCACGATCTATTCTTTAGGCGGGACAGCAGAAGGAGAGCTGGGTTCTGACGCCACGAAAATCGTGGATGCCGTCAACGAATCCGCAGACGCTGAACTGATCTTAGTCTTTGCCGATCTAGGCAGTGCCGTTTTGAATGCCGAACTTGCATACGACATGCTGGAACCTCAGCAACAAGAACGCTATCACCTGATCGACGCGCCGCTGGTGGAAGGTGCCTTTGCTGCAGCGATCACCGCTGGTTTCAGTGATGATTTGGCACAAATCGTTGCAGAAGCAAAAAAAGCAGCCGAGAAAGGATGGCATGAAGCATGAAAAAAATCATTAATGATCCCTCAATGATCGTAGAAGAAATGTTGGCTGGTATCGTAGGCAGTTATCCTGAACTGGTCCATCAAGTCGCCGACTCACGGGTGATCGCTAAGAATAATCAAAAAGAACAAGTCGGTCTTGTTTCTGGCGGTGGGAGCGGACATGAGCCGGCGCATGCTGGCTTTGTCGGTGATGGGATGCTTAGCGCCGCCGTTTTAGGCGATGTCTTCACCTCCCCGACCCCCGACCAGATTTTGACGGCTATCCAAGATTCTGATCAAGGACAAGGCGTCTTGTTGATCGTCAAAAACTATACTGGCGATATCTTGAACTTTGAGATGGCCAAAGATATGGCAGAAATGGAAGAGATCACGACGGAGATCGTGGTCGTGGATGATGATATCGCTGTTGAAAATAGCACCTATACTGCTGGCAAACGAGGAGTTGCCGGTACGGTCTTAGTCCACAAGATTTTAGGCGCAGCTGCTCGTAATGGTGCCAGCTTAAGCGAATTAAAAACACTGGGCGATGCCTTGGTTGCATCGATCAAAACCATTGGGGTCGCATTAAAAGCGGCAACAGTTCCTGAAGTTGGGAAACCAGGTTTTGACTTAGCCGATGATGAGATCGAGTATGGCGTGGGTATCCACGGCGAACCTGGTTACCGTCGTGAAAAACTGAAACCCTCACGTGAACTAGCACAAGAGTTGGTGGAAAAAATCTTAGCGGATTATGAAAAGACCCCAGAAAAAGTCGGTGTCTTGATCAACGGTATGGGTGGTACGCCGCAAATGGAGCTGTTCGTTTTTGCCAATGATGTCGCGAAATTACTCGCAGAAAAAGACATACCTGTCTCCTTCCATAAAGTCGGCAATTTCATGACTTCCATCGATATGCAGGGACTTTCACTGACCTTGATCGACTTCAGCGAAACGGATCACACCGATGCGTTAAATGAAGCCGTCACAACAATAGCCTGGTAAAGGAGCGAATAGAGATGCAATTGACAACAGAAATGGTGCAAGCATGGTTAGATACCTTCACAAAAGAAATCGAAGCAAACAAAGCCTATTTGAGCGATTTAGATACACCGATCGGCGACGGGGACCATGGCAACAATATGGCACGCGGCGTAGCTGCTTATCAAGAAGCTTATGCCAAACAACAGCCAACGACGATCAGTGATACCTTTAAAGTCTTCTCGATGGCAATAATCTCAAAAGTCGGCGGCGCTTCGGGTCCCCTTTATGGTTCGGCGTTTATGAATATGACCAAAGCAACGAAGGAACTAGAAACGATCGACTCCTTTGAACAATTAGGTACGATCGTTGAAGAAGGTTTGACGGGCATCAAAATGCGGGGAAAAGCTGAGTTTGAAGACAAAACGATGGTCGATGTCTGGCAACCTGTCGCAGAAGCCTTGAAAAAAGGGGAATTGACCAAAGACACGATCGAAGCAGCGAAAGAACATACCAAAGAACTCGTTGCTAAAAAAGGCCGTGCCTCTTATGTTGGTGAACGTGCCATCGGTCATATCGATCCCGGATCGGCTTCTAGTGCGATTTTGTTTGACTCACTATTAACGGTGATAGAAAAGAATTAAAAAACGATGCTCTTACAAAGCACCGTTTAAGACAAAAGACAAACCTTATGATTGCGTAAGGTTTGTCTTTTTCTTGTTTATTCCTCTTGTAAAATCGTTTGGGCAACTAGCTTCACGTATTGATCCATGCCATCTGGATTTGGATGGACCCGATCTTCATAGAACCATGACTCTTGGTCATTACTCAAATCATACCAATCGATCAAGGTCATATTGTCGTATTTTTCCGCCATGCGCTCCAACATCCGATTGACTTCATTTTGCCAACGCTGTGTCGGTACCCGCACATTGATCCAGTAGACTTTGCGATCACCGATCTCATTCATAAAGCTGTCAAATTGGGCTTCTGTAAAGGAACCATTCGTCCCTAGCCCCACAAGGACGGTATCCCGCAAAAGATTTTTTTCTTTCAAGTCTTTGATCAATTCAGGGCTCGCATACAGCTGGCGCCCAACATCCCCATCAACTACCGCTTGGGTAAAGACTTCTTTCAAGTCAGCCGTTGCATCCAGCATCACGGAATCACCAAAAGCCGTGATTTCAAGAGATTCTGCTTTTTTCACTTGGGCTGCTGTTAAATCATATTTTTCCATGATATTTTTTTCATCTTCACTTGTGTTCGCCTCATCGTCTGCTTCATTGCCTTCAGCATTCGCATTTTTTTGCGATTGCTCTGCCGCTTTTTTATTGGCCGCAATGTTGTCTTTCAACTGCTGCTGCTGGGCATCGACATAATTCGTCGGTGCGGTCACGACGCCAAACAAAGCAACGAGGGTAATCAGTAAGCTGGGCACTAACCACGGTTTTTTCCAACTAAAAATCGGTTTACTGAACCAACCGCGGACCGTTCTGAATGTGTCTTTGTACTGGAATTTACGCATTGGGTTTTCGATAAACCGATAGGACAATTCACTGATAAACAAGATCAAGAATAGTTCCACTAACGTGTGCATCAGCACGTTCTCCCCGATATTCCCCACTTTTGCTTCGTAAAAAATCATCACTGGAAATTGATACAAATAGATCCCATAACTGCGCTTGCCGATATAACTGAAAATCGGATTACTCAATACCCGATTCAAGCTGGCTCCGGGATGAGCGGTGACTGCCACAAGAATCGTACATAGGATACTGATCAAGAACATGCCGCCATAATAGACAAAAGTCAAATGATCATCTAAGAAAAAGAACGCTGCGATCAGACCAGCCAAGGAAGCAAAGCCAGAGATATTCAAGACCCGTTTGGCTTTTTGCGGTATCTCTTTCTTCAAATGGGTACTTGGCCAAATGAATGCTAAGGCACTCCCCATCCAGATCGAAAAGAGCCGCGTATCCGTTCCATAATAGACCCGTGTCGGATCAGCGCCTGGTGTGTAAAGGACTGCTAACAGAATTGCCGACAAAATCGTGACTGCGGCAGTAAATTTAAAGGCGCGATGCCTCTGCTTGCCGATTTTCATCAGCAAAATAAATACTAAAGGCCAAATCAGATAGTTCTGTCCCTCCACAGCCAGCGACCACAGATGGGTAAAGGGGGATTCATTACCGAACCGATCAAAATAGGATAACCCATGATTGATCTGCCACCAGTTGTTGTAATAAAGCAACGAGCTAACAAAAACCCCGCGCAAATTATTCAACAGGTTTCGCTGGAACAACGTGATATACGCTGCTGAGATAAGCAGCATCACCACCATTCCTGGATAGAGCCGTTTCATCCGCCGAACATAAAAATCTTTGACTTTGATTTTGCCGTTTTGATCCCACTCTTGCCTCAGCAAGTCAGTGATTAAATAACCTGATACGACAAAGAATACTGGAACTCCTAAATACCCGCCTCGCATATGAGTAGGTAGTAAATGATATAAAATAACGCCGATGACTGCCAAGGTTCGAATGCCGTCAAACCCGGTAATATAGCGGCTTGTGCTTAAACGTTTATTCATTTTTCAACCACTTTTCTCTAATTGATCCAATTGTTTCATAAAAAAACAATTTCAGCATGAACGCTATTGATTCCATACTCTCATAATTTACCAGAAATCCCCCATATAAAGCTAGCAACATCTGCTATATTTCAAAAAAATTAATTTTTGGCGAAAAAAAAGTACTTCTATAAAGAAATACTTTTTTCAACTCCTTTTTCACAGTTCTTCTTCATAAAAGCGACCCAAAATCTGGACATTTTCTGCAATACTGACAAAGGCTTTTGGATCGGCTTCTTTCATGGCACTGCGCAGCATCGGCAGTTCAAAGCGTGTCACTACCGTCAGCAAAACCGTTTGTTTGTCATGCTTGTACGCCCCTTCGGCTTCATTGATGATGGTAATCCCTCGCCGCATATGTTTTTGGATCGTTTGAATGACTTCTTCTGGGTTGCGGGTGATGATCGTCACCTGCATTTTCTTTTGCTTCGTAAAGACCGCATCCGTCACTTTTCCACTGACAAAAATCGCGATCGCACTATACAACGCATATTGCCAGCCAAACAAGATCCCTGCGGCGAACAAAATAACAATGTTAAAGAAAATCGATATCGAGCCGATCGTCTTCCCTGTCCGTTTGCGGATGGCAATGCTGACAAAATCCAGCCCTCCTGAAGAAAGACCATTCTTCAAGGCGTAGCCGATCCCCACCCCGTTGATGGCACCACCGAAAATCGCACAGATCATCGGGTCCGTCGTAACGGTTTCTTCGGGCAAAATTTGCACGAATAAGGAGGTGAGTAAAACAGTAATTCCAGTAAAAATCGTAAACTTGTGGCCGATCTTAAACCAACCTAGAAAAAATAATGGCACATTCAACAATAATAGCGCAAGGGACAAGGGGATATAAAATCCGAGCCCTTCTCTTGAGATCGTGGTGATGATCTGAGCGACACCCGTAATGCCGCTGGAATAAATATTACCTGGTTGATAGAAGAAATTAACCGCAATCGATGCCAGCAGCGCATAGACGATCGAAAACGAAAGTTTGTTGGCGTATTCTGGATGAGGGAGCCATTTAAACAGAGGAGTCATTGCATTTCATAGCCTCACTTTTTTGATTTGCCTTTATTATACTTCAGCTCATAAAAAAAGAAACGAGCAATGAAAGAAATGGATGAATTCTCATGAACTTTTTTCATTCATTCACCAATTTCTATTTCATCACTCATTTCATCATGGTTTAACGCTTATTCGTTTTCTTCAACCGTTGTTACATCGATGTTCAAGTCAAACAATTGCATTGGCGAAACGGTACTTGGCGCTTGAGACATTGGATCAGCTGCTTTCCCATTTTTAGGGAAAGCAATGACTTCGCGAATGTTTTCTTCGCCAGCCAAGAGCATCACTAATCGGTCTAACCCAAGGGCGATGCCGCCATGTGGTGGGAACCCATAATCCAAAGCATCCAATAAGAAGCCAAATTGATTTTGCATCTCGCGACGTGAGAAGCCTAGCGCTTCAAACATTTGCTCTTGCACTTCCCGTGTATGGATACGCAATGATCCGCCACCTAGCTCGTAACCGTTTAGCACGATATCGTAGGCTTGCGCATAGACTTTTGAAGGGTCTGTCGTTAACAACGGCAGATCGCTTTCTTTTGGCAATGTGAATGGATGGTGAGCAGAAACGTAGCGGCCTGCTTCTTCATCGTATTCAAATTGCGGCCAGTCAGTGACCCATAGGAAGTTGAATTTGCTCTCGTCGATCAAGCCTAATTCTTTTCCTAATTTATTACGGATCGCCCCCAATGTTGCTGAAACGATCTCAAAGGAATCGGCACCAAACATCAGAATATCGCCAACTTCCGCATTGGCTGCTGCAATGATCGCGTCGGTCGCTTCTGTCAAGAATTTAGCGATCGGTCCTTTCAATCCATCTTCTTCAACTTTGACCCATGCCAATCCTTTGGCACCAAATTGACCAGCGTAATGGCCTAGATTGTCCATGTCTTTTCTGGAGTATTTGTCTGCAGCCCCTTTGGCGTTCAAGACTTTCACAACGCCGCCTTTTTCAAGAGCCATTTGGAAGACTTTAAAATCAACGTCTTTCACAACTTTTGATAAGTCGATAAGCTCCATGTCAAACCGTGTATCTGGTTTGTCACTGCCGTAGCGTCCCATTGCCTCATCATAGGTCATCCGTGGGAATGGCAAGGTAACTTCGATGCCTTTGACTTCTCGCATCACTTTTGCCAACAGCTCTTCCGTATAGGTTTGGATTTCTTCTGCCGTCAAGAAAGAGGTTTCGATATCGACTTGGGTAAATTCTGGTTGACGGTCGCCCCGCAAATCTTCGTCACGGAAGCAACGTACGATTTGATAGTAGCGATCGAAGCCAGCACCCATCAATAACTGTTTAAAAATTTGTGGTGATTGCGGCAACGCATAGAAATGACCTGGATAGATCCGTGAAGGAACCAAATAATCCCGCGCACCCTCTGGTGTTGATTTTCCTAGATAAGGTGTTTCGATATCCAAGAAGTCGTTCGTATCTAAGAAATTGCGGATCGCTTGCGTCGTTTTCGCCCGCATCACGATGTTGTTCGTCATTTTTGGACGACGCAAGTCTAAATAACGGTATTTCATGCGAATCTCATCGCCAACGGTTTGATCATCTTCAATCAAGAAGGCTGGTGTTTTTGCAGTGTTTAAAATCGTGATTTCGCTGATCATCACTTCATAGGCACCTGTCACCATTTTCGGATTGATGGCTTCTGGTGCACGATTGATGACTTGACCTGTTACTTCTAACACATATTCACTGCGGCATTTGTCCGCGATTTCCCAGGCTTCTTTCGAAACCTCAGGATTGAAGACGATTTGCACGATCCCTTCTCGGTCGCGCAAGTCAATAAAGATCACGCCCCCTAAGTCACGGCGCTTTTGCACCCAGCCTTTTAGAGTTACTGTCTGGTTTAAATGGGTCTCATTTACTAACCCGCAATATACTGTACGTTTTGTCATTCTTTTTCTCCTCACTCAAACATTTTGGTTGTCATTTCATCGTAGATCTCATCGAAGCGGGCATAAAGATCCGCTAACGAAAATTGTTTTTCTTCACGGCTTGCCATGGATTTGATATTGATCACTTGTTCTGCTAATTCTGTTTCGCCTAGAGTCAGAACCAACCGTGCTCCTTGTTTATCAGCAGATTTAAACTGGGCTTTGGCTTTACGATCCATGAAATCACGATCGGCAGAAAAACCGAAATTACGAATCGCTTGCACGACTTTCAACGCTTCTAAATTGGTTTCTTGTCCCAAACCAACCACATACGCATCTAACTCATTCAAAGCAGGAATCACAACTTCTTCGGCTTCCATAGTGATCAATAAACGTTCGATCCCTAAAGCAAAACCAAAACCAGGTGTTTCTGGTCCGCCTAGCTCTTCCACTAAATGATTGTAACGACCGCCGGCACAGATGGTGGCTTGCGCCCCCATTTTTGGTGCATCACTCATGATCTCAAAAATCGTGTGGGTATAATAATCCAGACCGCGCACCATATTTGAATCGATCTCATAAGGGATCTCCAACGCATCCAGCATACTCGTTACGGTTTCAAAATGTGCCTTGGCATCTGGTGTTAAGTAGTCTAGGATCGATGGTGCATCCGCCACGAATTTTTGGTCTCGCTTGTCCTTGCTGTCAAGGACCCGCAAAGGATTTTCATGCAAGCGGCGTTTTGAATCCTCACTAAGCTCCGCTTCATGGGGCGCTAGATAATCGATCAACGCTTGCCGATAGTTTTGGCGTGTTTCTTTATCGCCTAATGAATTGATGACCAAGCGCAATTGACTCAGTCCTAATTGACGATAAAAATCCATTGCCATCGCCATTGTCTCAACATCGGTCGCTGGATTTGCTGAACCGAAAACTTCGACACCGATTTGGTGGAATTGACGCAAACGGCCTTTTTGCGGACGTTCATAACGGAACATTGGTCCCATGTAAAACACTTTATAAGGCTTCGTATGTTCTGGTCCGAATAGTTTGTTTTCGACATAAGAACGAGCGATCGGTGCGGTGCCTTCTGGACGCAACGTCACATGACGCTCTCCTTTATCGTAGAAATCATACATTTCTTTTGAAACGATATCCGTTGTGTCCCCGACACTGCGGGCGATCACTTCAAAGTGCTCAAAAATCGGTGTCCGAATTTCGTTGAATTGATAATCGCGAAACACTAAGCGTGCTGTTTCTTCCACAAATTGCCATTTTTCGGATTCTCCTGGCAAAATATCGTTGGTTCCTTTTGGACGTTGGTAACTCATCGTATGCATCCTCCTATTTGTTTCATGGTTGCCCATGTTCTTTGCTTTCATTGCTTGTTTGCTTATTCACCTATTGCTTGTTGCTCATTGATGTGGGTGGGTTGTTCTCGTGTTTGACTTTTGGGTTATTGCGCTCTTTGCCGTTGGTTGCTGGTCATGGTTTCGTTGGCTTCGACTGCAATTGAACAAAGCAAAAATGCCAGGTACAGCTTTCATTTCTCACTTCCTGCGTCAATCAACGTGATTCCTAGTTTGGTTACTACGCTCCCTACGTCGCCTAGTACTGTTCATCATCTATTCTGTCTTGCTCCGCAAGCCAATCATTGTGATTCCTAGTTTGGTTACTACGCTCCCTACCGTCGCCTAGTACTGTTCATCATCTATTCTGTCTTGCTCCGCAAGCCAATCATTGTGATTTCTAGTTCGGTTACTACGCTCCCTGTGGTCGCCTAGTACTGTTCATCATCTGCTCTGTTCCGCTTTGCGGACCAGTCGCAGTGATTCACAGCAAAAAACTCGCCCTTGTTTTTTATACAAGGGCGAGTTTTGATTACACGCGGTACCACCTAAATTCGAGAAATGTTCTTCTCCTTCGCTCGATTAACGCTCGGTCACGGAACAGCTTTTCTTCTGTTCATCTCCAGATTGTCTTTCCTTTACACGTCCTAAACTGCTTTCAGCCGGGGCAGTTTTCTCTTTTAAGGAATAGAATAAAGTACTCGATCCTTCACTGATTTTTGATATTATCTATAAACTACAAGAAAGCTATGAAAAAGTCAAGGTGTTTCACTGTCTTTTTCACTCCGCTGCTCTCTAGTAGCATTTTCTCTAGTGGCCAACGCAAAGAAGCTCTCCTTCTGTTTGCTTTTCTTCCTTTTTGCGTTATGCTGAATAACGAAGGTTTTGTTTCTATGAAAGGAGCTGTTTTTATGTCTTTATATTCAGGCTATATCCGTCAACCACACTACTATGAGACCGATCAAATGGCGATCATCCATCACGCCAATTATATCCGCTGGTTTGAAGAAGCCCGCGTGGAATTACTCGCGTTTTTGGATTTACCGTATCATACCATCGAAGAAGCGGGCTTGATCGTTCCCGTGCTGGAAGTCAGTGCGCAATACAAAACGATGATTCGTTACGAAGATGAGGTGCGAATCGATGTTTTGGTCGACAAATATACTGGCACGCGTTTGGATTTTCGCTATGAGATCTACAAAACTAGTGATGGTCAGTTGGCAACGACGGGGACTTCAAAGCATTGTTTTTTAGCAAAAGAGACCAATCGCATCGTGCAGCTGAAGCGTAGTTTTCCTGAAATCCATCAACGATTTGCTGATTATGCTGCCCTGTCAGGGGAATAATCAATTCTGATCACTCATTTAAGTCAAAATCCTTGCTTTTTGAAACGGCTTTCGTATAATCAAAAGTAATTTCAGGGAAGGATGATGGCGATGTACGTGATTAAAGTTTTGCATGGTTACATTGGCAAAGATGGTCGTCGCACTCGTGAAAAAATTCCAGACAAGTTATGGGTCTTTGAAGATCGGAAGCAGTCCGAAGCATTTGCAGATAAAATTGGTGGTCGCGTCAAACCGTTAACTGAAGTCAAACAGCATACGTAAAAAAATAAGCCGTTATCGTCTTTTGCGCATAGACGATAGCGGCTTATCTTTTTTACTGCGAAACAGGATTAGTCATCCAATTCGGTTTCTAGTACTTCACCTGTTTGGGCATTGATTTTCACATCTGTTTGTTTGTTGCCATCTTCTACTTTGACTTCCCAATAAGTTACATTCATTTCTTTGTCTAATGACCAATCTGTTGCTTGACCACCGCCAGCTTCTTTCACGGCGATATCAGAAATTTCTTCCAATGAAAGCAAGTTGGTTAGGTCCAATTGATCGGCATCTTTTTTGACACCGTTTTGTTCATCGGCATCCAATTTTTCCGTTCTTTCTTCAGAAGTTTCTTTGGTTTCTGCATCGATCTTTAATTCAAACTCATTCGTGTCATCCACGCCTTCTACTTGGTAGAAGTAATTGCCAAAAGAAGTATCCAAATCAATCGAAGTGATCGCTGCATCTGGGTATTTGTCTTGGAATATTTGGATCGCTTCTTCTACGGTCACCGTAGGTAAGCCGCCATTGGCGATCGCTGCACTGCTTGAAGAGCTGTCTGTTGCTTGTGACGACGTTGTTTCACTTGATGAGGCAACTGCTGTGCTTGAGCTGCTGTTTTGCGCAGGTTCTGAATTTCCAGTGTTGTTTTGTGTACATCCTGCCAATAATCCTAATGCGGCAATTCCGAATAAAATAGTTGTTTTTTTCATGTTTCATTCCTCCAATTGTTTGTGTATTCCTTTTTTCTATATATTTAGAATAACAAGTTCCTCATGAAAAAGAATCAAAAATGCTTGAAGAAAATCTAAAAAAATCTTCATCTTTCTCTTTCATTTGGAAAGGCAAGTTTAAAGATACTGCCTTGCGGTTGATTGTCTGTCACGGTAATTTTGGCATGATACTTGTCTGCCAGCTGTTTTACCAGTGAAAGCCCGATGCCTGAACCAGCAATCTGGCTGGAACGAGAATCTTCTACTCGATAGAACCGTTCGAAAATCAAGGCTTTCTTATCATCGGGAATCCCAATGCCAAAATCGGCGACGGTCAAAGACATCTGTCTCTGCTCTTGCGTCAAGGTCACATGAATCGGCTGATCGGCAGGTGAATACTTCGCGGCATTTTCTAACAGGTTTTGGATGATTTGCTGGAAGTCACGTTTATGCCCACGTTTCATACATTGGTTCTCCACAAAATATTCAATCGATTGCGGAACGATCGTCGCTTGTTTTTCACACTCTTCTCGGACGATCTGGGAAACATCAACAAAGGTCATTTCATCTTGGGATTGATTTTTTTCTAGGTCCAACAATTGATTGCTCAATGTTTCCAAACGCTTCGACTCTTTGTCGATAAACGCCATTGAGGAAGGAATGACTTCGGGATGTTTGGTTCCACGCCGCTGGATCAATTGGACATGTCCGCGAATCGCAGCTAAAGGTGTTCGCAGCTCATGGGAAGCATCGGCAACGAACCGTTTTTCCCGCTCGATCGTCTCTCGCTGTTCTTTCAATAATTTATTAAAGGCCAATGCCACCGAACGAATCTCGATGGGCTCTTCAGAAACCGTCAGTTCTCCTGTTCGACTTTGTTCAATGGCAGCAATTTCTTGCGCCATACCCGTAAGCTTCTGACTCCATTTCCCGACACTCCAATAAATCAGCAGACTGCCCACGACAACAGCGATCAGATTCAAGAAACTGCTGATCATAAAGAGGCCATAGGCTAATTCCACACTATCCTCCCCATTGATAGCGATCGTCACCTGATCCCCATCGACTTCTTGGGTTTTCGTGTAATAGATGCCCTCCTCTGTAAAAACGATGTCTTCGAGAAAAGGAATCACTCGCCCTTGATTGATATCGGCAAAAATCTCTTCCGCATCTTCTGATGAAACGACACTGCCATCGGCTAAGATCACTTGCAGGGCGTCTTCTTCATCTGCCGAGACATAGGCATTGACGAGAAAGTCCCAGGCATCCCCTGATGCCTCACCTTTTTCGATGGCTTCAAGGATGTTGCTGGCACGATTTTCGATATGTTCAAACAAATAACCTACGGATAATAAAATAAACAACAGATTGAAGAGAATCAGCAGACCAAAGAGAATCAAGGAAAAGCGGTTCGTCAATTGAAATTGGGCTGTTTTTCTACGTTGGTTGGCTGATTTATTCTTCATGATCGGTCCTCAAGACATAGCCTAATCCACGAACGGTTGCGATCATTTTGCCTTTGCCGCAAACATCCAGCTTGTTCCGCAGTGTGCGGATATAGACATCTACAACATTCGTTTGGCCGTCGTATTCATAGCCCCAAATCTCATTCAACAGGTCATCTCTCGTTTTGACTACCTCGGGTTCTTTCATCAATTCATATAAAATCCCAAACTCTTTGGGCGTCAACTCAATGGTTTCACCGGCAACCTGAACCAAGTGCTTGGCGATGTCCATCATCAGTTCCCCCGCCACTAATTGGTTTTGCTGGTTCTTTTGTTGTTTGGCTTCTCGTTGCAACCGTCGCTCGATTACCCGAATTCTGGCAAACAGTTCTTCGATTTCAAAAGGTTTCGTTAAATAATCATCTAATCCGACATCAAGCCCCGTCACCACATCGGCGGTTTGATTTCTGGCGGTCATCATCAAAATCGGGATGTCGCTTTCTTTACGTATCCGCCGCGCCACTGTGATGCCGTCATAGATTGGCAGCATCCAATCCAATAAAATCAGATCAAAGACATTTGCTTGCTGATTGAATAAGGTCAATGCCTCTTGCCCATCTTTGGCCCAGACCGTGTCATATCCCTCAAAAGTCAATTCGGTCTGAATAAAACTGGCTAAACTTTCTTCGTCTTCTACTAGCAAGATCTTCAAGGCCATATGCGCTCCTCCTCCTGTTTTGCTTCTATCATAACGGATTTTTTCGAAACTTCCTAACTGATTGAAAGAAAAAAATCATGAAGATTTTTTCATGTTCGAACAAAAAAGACGGCATGAACCAAGGTCCACTCCGTCTTTCATTTATTCCATATTTTTTGCTAGCTGATACGCGCCAACGAGTTCCCCTTGTTGGAGTTGAAGCACGTAAGGACATGCTTCAGCTAAAAACTCACGATCATGACTGATCACCGCTAATAAATCAACTTCTTTGGCAACTGTTCGCAACAGTTTTGCGACTTCTTCCATTTGCTGCAAATCTAACCCACTCGTTGGTTCATCGAAAAACAACAAGCGTTTACCAGAAAGCAGGGCACTGCCGATGGCAACTCGTTGTTTTTCCCCACCCGATAAGCTTTGCGGATGTCGGGCAAGGAGTGGTGTTAAGTGCAACAATGAGACAATTTCTTCAAAACGCGCTGGTTTTTGGGCTTTGATCAGCAGCTCTTTTTCCACCGTTTCAAAAAACAGCTGCAAGTTCACATCCTGCATCACAAGAAAGCTTTCCTGCAGCAGCTGCTTTTGGGTCCGCTTTTGTCCATTGATGGCAAATACTGCTTCTGGGCATTTTTTCAATCCTGACAGGACTTGCACCAACGTACTTTTGCCAGCACCATTTGGTCCAACGATCCCCACAGCTTGCTTCGTCGGCAATTGTAGTTCAGGCAAGTTGAGCGCCCAATTCCTGCTGTTTGCTGAGCGTTTCGATTGCTTGATCTGCAGATGCGTTGCCCTTAATCCAGACTTTTCTGGCAAAGATTCTCGGCAGTGCTGAGTTTCCAATGCCGCCTCGCCTACTTTTCGCAATCCCAACTCGTGAATTGCCTCCTCTGATAGTGACAAAAGCTGAGCTGCTGGATAAGACGCCCGCAATCGTCCTGCTTCTAATAGACAGAAGCGATCTGCCAGTGGCGCCAAATACACCAAGCGGTGTTCGGCGATCACAATGGTTTTCCCTTGTTGTTTTAAAGAAGCCAATCCTTGAGTCAACTTTTGGATCGCTTCTTGATCCAAATTACTGGAAGGCTCATCCAATAAGAACACATCATGGGGCAACATCGTGGCTGCAGCGAGAGCAACCAGCTGCTTCTCCCCACCAGATAGGTCAAAGACACTAGCATCAAGCAATGGGGTCAGGGAAAACTGCTGTGCTACTTCGGTGATTCGCTGCCGAATGTTTTCTGGTGCGACGCCCGCATTTTCCATCGAAAAAGCCAACTCCGAATAGACATCCGTGGTGAAAAATTGCGTCTTGGGGTTTTGAAAGACGACGCCAATCGTCTGGGCATAATGGGAGAAATCGGCAACTGGCAAGTCTGTTTCTCCGACACGGATCTTTCCTTGCACTTCGGCGGGATACAGCTCAGGGATCAAGCCATTCAAAACATTGAGCAAGGTCGATTTTCCGCTGCCGCTAGCGCCGCACAAAACGATGACTTCCCCAGCTGCGACCGTCAAAGAGAGCTCAGATAATACGGTCCGATTTTCTCGTTTCACTGACACTTGTTCTAATGTGATCATCCAAGCCACATCCTTTTCACGATAAAGCCGCCTAATGCTAAAAAGACTAAGCCATCCCACCAGCGCAGCTTCAGTTCGTGGACGGTGGTATGGGGAATTTCTGATGCTAACCCGCGAACCAGGGCCGTAGCGGACAGTTCGGTTGCGGTCTTTTCAGCCGACATCAGTAATGGGATCAAAAAATACTCCGCACTTTGCAGCGGATGAAGCAAGATCGATCCTGCCGACAGCGAGATGCCGCGAAAGCGCATCGCTTGGCGAATACTTTTGAAATCTTGTACCAGTGTGGGGAAAAAACGAAATAAGACTGCCAACGGGACTAATAATACGTTGGGCACGTGCATTTTTTGCAGCGCAGCCATCCACTCACTGTTTTTCGTCCCGCTAATGGCAAAAGCCGCCGCCATGATCGTTGGCAATAAGCGGCGATAACCGACGGAAAAGAAATCCAGCAACACGATTAGTACGTGGTTGCCTTGGCGAAACAAAAAACTATCTGCCATTGTCAGCAAGACAAACACGCCATAGAGCAGCAAGCCTTTTTTCCAAAAGCCGCTGACTATAAATAGCAGCAGCAAGAAAGTGACAAAGGCAAACTCATCGATCCAGCTGATGGTCACCATCATAGTAAAACTAGCAAAGAGAATCACCGCTAATTTGCTGCGGGGATCAAACCTTGTTTTCGACACATTCCTCACCCTTTATGCGATTGGATCGTTGGTTGAAAATGTTTTTCCATCAAGCGACTGCCGATACCTAAACCAGCCACCGCACCAATCAAAACCGCCAATGCACAAAGCCCTAACATCAAATTGGAGGTATGAGCAAACACGCCGGCAATGTAGGTTTCATCTTTTCCACGAGCCACTAATGAATCGATGTAGGCATTTTTCATAAACCACAGGGGTAAGATCGGACCCATCAAGCCAAAACTAAAGACGATATAACTCGCCAGTACGCGAACGTTTCCTTTGAGCTTTGTTTTGTATTGGATCAAATCAGCTGCTAAGGCACAAATCATATTGGGCAAAAAGGCCAATGGAAAATGTCCTGAAATCAAAAAAAAGAGCCCTACCACGGTACCCATAATGGTGATTGCGCCAAATTTCGGTACTTTATTCAATAAAATCAGATAGATAATGCCAGAAAACAAAGCGGTGACTGCTGGAATAAATAAATTATGAAAACCTGGGATCACAAAACGCAAAATCAATAGACAGACGCTCATTAAAAGAAAATAGATCGCTGTATAGATCCCTACTGCAATTAAATCTTGAACCTTTAGTTTTTTCACTGCGTATACGCTCCTTCTTGCAAGCAATCAATGAAAAAACCGTTGCTGCTTGCTTGTACAAACTTATTTTTACAAAGCCTCAGTATAGCACAAAGCAGACGTTTTTATGGGGTGATATGCTTACCAACAGTCGATTTTCTTCTAAAACAGAACCAACAAATAGAGGTGTCTTCTGAATGGCTCCATTTCAACACACAGGTACCTTTAAAGATCCACTAATGGAAAAATGAATCTTTCACACGCTTAGTTGTCTTCTCCTCTTCCCATCTTTGCGAAATTAATGAATAATAGACAAGGACAAACACTTAAAATCAGCAAAGACTCGCCATCTTTTTTCTTTTTTTAGAAACCAGCAGGTATGTCTATAAAAAAACAATAACCAAGTTGACCGTCGCTTGTTAACGGAAGAAAATCAACGCTGTACTGCTATGTAAACACCCCAAACCCAACTGTAAAAACATTTTGACACTTGATTTCAAGGCATTGTCAAAGACATTTGATCGTTAGAATGCAGACATTGGCCTAAACTAATGGTAGAAGGAGCGGATAAAATGAACTTAAGCAAACAAATAAAAAAACATCGGGAACGATTAAGTCTCTCTCAGGAAGGGCTGGCAGAAAAACTCTATGTCTCCCGACAAACGATCTCCAATTGGGAGAATGAAAAAAGCTATCCTGATGTTCACAATTTATTATTGCTCAGTGTTCTATTTGATGTTTCTTTAGATGAATTAGTCAAAGGGGATGTTGAACAAATGAAAGAAACGATTGAGAAAACAGAAATGGATCGTTACACAAAAATGATGCTGCTTTTTATACTATTGACCGCACTCTCTGTTGGGCCTGCTCTTTATTTACCCGGATACTGGTGGATTGTCCCGCCTCTATGTTTTTGGCTCGTCTCCATGTATGCCGCATTAAAGATCGAAAAAATCAAGAAAACCCAAAATATCAAAACGTATAAAGAGATCGTTGCCTTCATGGAAAATCAAGACCTCGATGCCATTAGAAAAAAGCGCGACGTCAAAAAAGATTTCCTTTCAACAGCAGTCATCGTCGTGGTTTTTACCTTGATCGTCGGTATCATCGCATGGCTTAGTACACTGCCGCATTTACTGATGCGCTGACAAAAAATACAGGGTGCAACTGCTTTTATGATGAAGCCGCTACAACCTGTGTTTTTTTCAACTCAATGATCTCATCCGCATAAATCAAATTTTTCGGGCGATGGGTGATCATAATGACTAGTTTATTTTTCAATTGGTCTTTGATCGCTGCAAAAAGCTTTTCTTCTGTTGTTTCGTCTAAAGCAGATGTGGCTTCATCAAGGACAATGACTTCTGCGTTTGTGAAAAACAATCGGGCAAAAGCGATCCGCTGTTTTTCCCCACCAGAAAGGTTGGCTCCTTTTTCTCCAATTTCAGCAGACAGTCCTCCCTTGAGTGCCTGATAGAATGCGCCTAATTGACATTTTTCTAATACCGCTATGATTTCCTCGTCTGCGATTTCCTTATCAAAAATAATATTCTCTTTCAGCGTTCCTTGGAAGATTGGGGCATCTTGCGATAGATAAAAGATATGCTCATAGAAATCATTTAAGTTGTAAGCAGCTAAATTTTTGTGATTGATCAGGATCGCACCGGTCGTCGGCTGATACAAGCCTAAAATCGTTTTGACCAGCGTTGATTTTCCTGCGCCGCTTTCTCCTACTAACCCATAAATCGCTCCCCGCTTCAGCTCCAGTGTGCTATTGGTTAAGATTTGCTTTTCTTGAAGTGTGACGGATAGATCCTTAACTGTGATGCAGTTGATGGTCTCAGACAATGCATCGCCTTGTGTTAATGCTTTGTCCTCTGGCAGATAGAAAAATTCGTTTAACCGTGCAAAGGCAACTTTATCTAAGTTGTATTGAACAAAAATCACGTTAAATATTGCAACAGGCGTGTAGATTCGATCCACATAAATAATCAGTGCTGCTAAACCGCCCAAACTGACCGTAATCTGATTTGTAAATGCCAGTACCACAATTGCGACTTTGATCAATGCGACTAAAACTGCAAAAAAACCAAAGAAAAACTCATGGATCATCGTCATTTTTGTCAAACGTTCTGTTGTGTCAGCAGACATGTTTTTATATTGTGCGATCTCTTTTTCAAACCGCTTATTGATCCGAAACGTGACCATTTCCGTTAATCCGCGAATAAAGGTGCTGTTCATGGCTTCTTCTGAAACTAGCGCACGTTCTTTGAGAGAGCGTAAAACTTTCAAAAGCAGATTGGTCACAATAAACACCACTAGATAGCCCACAAGGATCGCTGGAATCAATCTTTTATCGATCATAGCAATAAAAGCTAAGTTAAACAGTGTTTCGGGAAGCAATTCTTTAAACAAGCGTCCATAAAAATTCAAATGGATATTTCTGCCAGCCGCTGCTCCCGCTTCAGTTTTCTGTAAGAGTGCTCCAGAGCCGATCTGCAAGTACTCGGAATAGGCAATCTTGCTGATTTTTACTAAAGCTTGTTCTTTGAGATAGAAATACATGCTGTTGTGCAATGTTGTTTTTGGTTTCTGCTCAAGATAGGACAAAATCGGTACCAGTACTAGCGTTAACCCATAGATAAAAACGACTGGCCAATCAAGTGTCTTGCCAAATGAATCGAGTAGTTTTTGAAAATAAAAAACATTCGCGGCACTCAAAAATGAGACCGCAATTCCAATCCCAACATATACCGTCAATCCTTTTTTAAAATGCCGCCATAAATCAATTGCCATCGTATGCTCCTTTTGCTGCAGTGTTCGTGGAAAAATCGTAAGATAAATAAAACAAACGCTTTCAAAAGTATAATCTATTTTTCGCTTAATGGAAAGAAACATATGAAAGATAGTGAGAAACCATTCTTCGGTCATCGAGAAAAAGTAAATATCCACCCGTGAAACGGGTGGCTTTTTAACAGCCCTAGAAGGGCTCACCACTCGCTAGCCCCTTAAAAGGGGCTTTTTAAATGACCACCAACCGCTCACAGCCCTATCTCTCTTTAACTATTTAAATGGATCTACATACTCTTGTTTACTTATACTATCTCTTATTCGATCATCTGCTTCTTGTTCTCGAATATATTTTTCAATTGTTTTTTGATTTAACCCAACCGTACTCACGTAGTATCCTTTGGACCAAAAGCTTTTATTCCCATACTTATATTTCAAATTCGCATGTTTTTCATGGATTAAGGTTGCACTTCGTCCTTTTAAGTAGCCCATAAAACTAGAAATACTAATCTTTGGTGGTATTCTTACTAACATATGAATATGGTCAGGCATGGCATGAGCTTCAATGATTTCAACATCTTTCATCTCATACAATTTTCTTAATATCTGATTAATACTTACTCTTAACTTTCCATAAATCACTTTTCGTCGATACTTCGGGGTGAAGACTATGTGATACTTACAATTCCATCTGGTATGTGCTAAACTTTTATCGTCGTTAGACATAAAAAAACTCCTTTCGATCTGATATGCGGTTGGTAGCCACTATTAGTATATCGAAAGGAGTTTTTTATCGCTAAAGCTATTTCGTCCACGCGTAGAAACGCGCGGTTTTTTTGTTTCGTACGCTACGCGAACGAAACTGACTAAAGTCAATAACAAAAAACCCCGCTCAAAGAGCGGGGCTAACGTTGTTGCCAACGATTGATTATTGGTTTAAAGCGTCTTTTGCTTGGTCAGCTAATGCAGTAAATGCTGCTGCATCGTTTACAGCCAAGTCAGCTAACATTTTGCGGTTGATGTCGATTTCAGCTAATTTCAAGCCGTGCATCAATTTTGAGTAGCTTAAGCCATTCATACGAGCCGCTGCGTTGATACGAGCGATCCACAATTTGCGGAAGTCGCGTTTCTTTTGACGACGATCGCGGTATGCGTAGTTGTATGAATTCATTACTTGTTCTTTTGCTGTTTTAAATAGAGTGTGTTTAGAACCGTAGTAACCTTTTGCTAATTTAAGCACTTTTTTACGACGTTTACGAGTTACTGTTCCACCTTTAACACGTGCCATGTATAATTCCTCCTAATATGAAAATCGATAATTGTTTGTATACGTGAAGCTTGGGTTACGCAATTATTTCATGCGTGCTAGTTGTTGACGGATACGTTTGTAATCGCCAGCTGAAACCATTGAAGCTTTACGCAATTGACGACGTTGTTTTTTTGTTTTGCCGTGGAAACGGTGACTGGTAAAGGCACGGAAGCGTTTCAATCCGCCGCCGCCAGTGCGTTTTACGCGTTTTGCTAATCCGCGGTGTGTTTTTTGTTTTGGCATAACTAATTTCCTCCTCAAAATCTTTCGTTATCTGACTTTAAACTGAAACTCAGTGAGTCATTATTTATCGTTTTTTGGTGCTAATACTAAGAACATACTGCGGCCATCCATTTTTGGCTTTTGCTCAACAGTTGCCAAATCAGCAGTTTCTTCCGCCAAACGATCTAACACTTTCTGACCAATTTCTTTATGGGTAATGGCACGGCCTTTGAAACGGATCGAAGCTTTCACTTTGTCCCCTTTTTCAAGGAATTTACGTGCATTACGCAATTTTGTGTTGAAATCATTGACGTCGATCGTTGGACTTAAACGAACCTCTTTAATGTTGATTACTTTTTGTTTCTTACGAGCTTCACGGTCTTTTTTCTGTTGCTCAAAGCGGAATTTCCCGTAATCCATAATTCTTGCTACTGGCGGCTTAGCATTTGGTGCCACCAATACCACATCAAGGTTTGCTCGTTCTGCAATTTGCAATGCTTCAGCTTTACTCTTTACACCAAGTTGTTCGCCGTTTTGATCAATCAAACGCAATTCACGTGCACGAATGCCGTCGTTTACCATCATATCCTTTGCTATGGTCATTCACCTCCGAGTTTTTTGAGAGAAAGAAAAGCTTGTCGATTCGAAATCAGACAATAAAAAAACGAGTTCTTCACGAACCCGCACGTACTCCACACAAATAAATGGTAGGAATCCTATTCTGCCCAGCGATATCTTCACTCAGGCGAGAAGCGGGTGCTTCTGCTTTTATTTCTCAACTTTTATAGTATACTGCTTTTTTCTCTTATTGTCAACAGTTTTCATGATTGTTTCAAAAAAAAGCCGGAGCATACGCTCCGACTTTCGTGTTTCTTATTCTGCTTTCAATGCAGCCATCGTGATGTAGTTGTATGGTTGGTTGAAGTGAGGCAAGAAGAAGATATCTAATAGCTTCATCTTGTCGATCGTTACGCCTTCTTCGATCGCTAGTGAGAACATGTGGATGCCCATTGCGATTTCAGATGTACGTGACGCCATTTGTGCACCAACGATGCGGCGTGTTTCTTCTTCATAGACGATGCGGATCTTAACTGTCGCATTTTCTTTCATGAAGCCTGGTTTTTGGGTATCTTCGTAATCAGAGTATTTCACTTTCATGCCATTACGTTCGGCAGCTTCGACTGACAAGCCAGTTGAAACCATGTTGTAGCCGAAGATCGAAATCCCGTTTGATCCTTGAACACCTGTTGATTCTAGAGACGTTCCGCCGATATTATGGGCAGCGACGATCCCTGAACGTACGGCATTCGTTGCTAATGCGATATACGTTGTTTGTTGCAAAGCATTTGAGTACACCGTTGCACAGTCACCGACTGCGTAAACATCTGCATCGCTTGTCCGTTGATGGCGGTCCACTAAGTACGCGCCGTTAGCAAACAATTCCAAATGATCTTTGCCTAGCTCGTTGTTTGGTAAAAAACCGATCGCGTTGATCACTAGATCAACTGGGTATTCGCCGTTGTCTGTTACAACTGCTTCTACTTTCTCTGTTCCTTTGTATTCACGTGCTAATTCACCGAAATGCAATTCAATGCCATTGTCAGCTAAGTTTTTGTCCATATCTTCTGTAAACCATTTGTCGTAGTAGTTTGGCAATGCCCGTGTTGCTGCATCAAAAAGCAACACATTTTTGCCACGACGTTTTGCTGCTTCAGCAATTTCAACACCGATGTAACCAGCACCGATAACGGCAACGTTTTTCACGTCTTCTGATGCTAACTCTTTATCAACCGTTTGTCCGTCTTGGAATTTTTTCAAGAAATGGATGTTTTTCAAGTCACGTCCAGGTACTTTTGGTGAAATCGGTACAGAACCAGTTGCGATGACAACTTTATCATAAGATTCAACGATCGTTTCACCGTCATTGGTTACAGCGTGCACTTCTTTTTTCTCAAAATCGATATGGTCAACCACTGTTTCCATATGGATTTTTGCACCTTTTGCTTCAAAATCTTCACGTTTTGTATAGAACAAGCCTTCGTATGAATCGATTTGACGTCCAACCCATAAAGCAGTCCCACAACCTAGGTAGCTTAAGTTTGTATTACGGTCGATCATTACGACCTCTTGGTCTTTGTAGTTATCTAATAGTGTATTGGCAGCAGCAATCCCCGCGTGGTTTGCACCGATAATAACTGTTTTTGTCATGGAAAATTTCCTCCTTTTGTTTACATTGTCATTATAGCTTGCTTGTGAATTTGAAAACTATCAACTTTTTCGCGATTTTAAAAATTTATGACAGTTTTTCGTTGATATACGTCACTTTCAGCGGGTTGAGTTTCTATATCAAAATTATTTTCGTCTTGCAAGTAAAAAGATTGTGAAAAATCATGTATTTAAACCTAAGGATTTTCCTTGTTATAAAAGCATTCTGCAAACCGATTGAATAAAATTCACAATGTTCTACCGCTTTTTCGCACCTGTTGCGGCAGCGATTCGCCGTGTTATACTGAAGAGAAAAAACAGATAGGATGGGATCTTGATGAAGAAAAAAATCGTATTGCCACTACCGCCCTTATTGTCGGCATTAGAGCCACAGGATTTTTATTTAGAAGAAGAACTGCTTTTCGAAGGTGCTTTCTTCGAAGGCGGTGACTATAGCTATGATGCTTGCAAAAATCTCATCTTGAAGCAATGTCATTTCAAGAAAGTGACGATGCAAAAAACACGCTTGAGTCAGTGGGAATGCCAAAACGTTCTCTTTGAAAATTGCGATTTTTCTAATCTGGAATGTTTTGGCGCCAGCTTTCATCGGGTTCACTTTAAACAATGTAAATTGACTGGCACCAATTTTGCGGAAAGCTATTTCCGTGACTGCACCTTTGAAGATTGCGTGGCGAACTTTGCTTCTTTTAGCAACACCAATTTACGGACAATGCTGTTTCGTCAGTGCCAACTAAACGACAGTGAGTTTTATGAAATGGATTGGAAACACTTGACGTTACAAGAAAACCAGTTGAACAATAGCAACTGGTTTCACACAAAATTAGCAACTTTAGATTTTCGGACCAATCAATTTCAAAAGATCGCGTTGTCCTTTGAACAATTGCGGGGGCTAACGGTCGATCAAGAACAAGCCTTGGTTATCGCCGCCGGTCTAGGTTTGGTGATCGATTAACGAATTCTGCGCCATAAAGCAATCAACATCCAAACGGATAACACTAAACTGATCAATAAGGCAATCCCCCAACCGAAAATACTATTGGTAAAAGGCAGCGGAACGTTCATGCCAAAGAAACTGGTGACGATGGAAGGCACAGTCAATAAGAGGGACCAAACGGTCAAAAACTTCATGGTATCATTCAAGTTATTGTTTAACAGATTATTATAGGTTCCAGATAGTTGCTCTAAAATTTGAAAAGCCAGCAACGTCATTTCCACTGCCTGTTTGGCTTCGATCAAGGCATCATCCAGCTGTTCCCGCTCGTCATCATCCATCAAGCGATAAATGGATAACGCTTTGATCTGCTCCAAGAGGACCGCATTTTGTTTCGTGGCAGACACTAAAAAGACTAAACCAACTTCCAAATCGGACATTTGCAGCAGGTTTTTATTGGTGGTTTTTTCCCGTAGTCGCTGATTCAAGCGAATCCGGTCACTATTGACTTCTTCGACTAGCGGAAAAAACGTGCCTGAAATCAAGAATAAGCTTTGAAACAAAAAGTGAAGCGGTGTTTGCTGCGGCTTTTGCAGGATCAAGCGCTCCATCATCGGAATCACATAACGGGTATCATGGGAGGCAAAAGTAAAGATCTGCTTCTTTTTTAAAATAAACGTCATTGGGCTGGTCTCAAAATGATTGTCTCGCTTTTCTTGCTGAGGTACGTTGAAAACCAGCAGCAATGCTTCTTCTTCGGCATCGTATTCGACTCGTGCGCGTTCGTTTTTATCTAGAGAATACGTAAGCATCTCATCCGACAGATGATATTGTTTTTGTAGTGCCATCACGCTTTTTGCGTCTTGCTGGTCGACTTGAATCCATTCATAGTTTCCATCATAAAAGACATGTTTGTTTTCCACAGTCCATCCTCCACTCTTGCTTTCTTCTATTATAAAAGAAAACAGCCAGAAGCCCAATCAAAGGACTTTTCTGGCTGTATCGGCCATTGCTATTTGCGGGCGTCTTTCAAAGCATCTTCCACCATTGTTAAAACGGCCTGTGCCGCTTGCGGGTCTTCGACAAAATTGAATTGATCGCCATCGATCTGGATCTTTGGACTCTCATTGTACTCTTCGTACCATTGATCGTAGCGTTTGTTCAACTCTTTGTAGTAGTCGTATAACGAAGGATCAAAGGTCAATTGTTCGTATTCCCGTCCGCGTTTTTCAATACGCTCCAACATCGTTTCAAAAGAAACGCGAATATGCACCAAAAGATCTGGATGCTTTTTGTGGGCTGCATACGGCAGCTCTTCCAACATATTGGCTAACAATTCATCATAGACTTTGACTTCGGTATCGGTTGCTCGCCCAAGGTCCGCATTTAAATGGAACAACAGTGAATCCTCATAAATGGAACGGTCCAAGACGTTATTGTCGTCTTTCATAGCTTGCTTGATACTTTCAAATCGTTTATTTAAGAAATAGATTTGCAGTAAAAACGCATATTTATTTGGATCTGCATAAAATAATGGTAACACTTCATTGTCATCGATCGATTCATAAAAGGCTTGACTGCCAAAATGATTGGCGATCAATGCGGTCAAACTTGATTTACCGGCACCAATCGTTCCTGCTAATACGATCACGCTCATATCCCCCAACTCACTCATCACTAAATATTGTATGTTGCATTTGCGATATCAACTATACAATACTATATCTTGTGCCGTCAACTGAAACTTTTGAAGCACAAATCAAGAAGTTTTTCAATAAAAGTTTAAAGATTTTTGCTTTTTTTTGAAATCTCATACGGAATGCTTAACGAAAGAGCCTTCTTCTAGTAAAATAGGAAAGGATCTTTAATTAAATTGTGTTTTTGTCAGGAGATAGTTACAATTGACTGACAAACGATAAATGAATCATGTGGGGTAAGCTCCCTAAAGAAATGAGGAAAATAATGTCAATTGGTACTGGCATAGCTACAGGAAAAATCATCTTAATGGGTGAACATTCAGTTGTTTACGGTGAACCAGCAATTGCTTTCCCTTTTGCGGGAGCAAAAGTACAAGTCGAGATCACAGCAAATGAAAAAAACACCTTGATTTCAAGTTACTATCACGGTCTGCTTGAAGAAGTCCCCAGCCACTTAAAAAATGTCAAAGACTTGCTGCATCGTCTGCAACAAGATTTCCACACGGGTCCTTTTGCAACCTCCATCGTCAGCACCATCCCTTCTGAACGGGGAATGGGTTCTAGCGCGGCGGTCGCTGTTGCACTGACTCGCGCTTTTTTTGATTGGATCAAAAAAGATTTTACAAAAGAAGAATTGATGACCTATGTCAACTTTTCTGAAAAAATCGCTCACGGCAATCCTAGCGGGATCGATGCTGCAGCAGCTAGTGGGACGGATGCCATTTACTTTATCAAAGGGCATCCCATCACTTCGTTTCCCCTCACGATCGACGGTTATTTGCTCGTCGCTGATACTGGCATCAAAGGGCAAACGAGAGAAGCTGTCAAAAGTGTCGCCCATCTTTTTGAAACCAGCAAGCAGCTGGCCAGTCAAGCGATCCAGCGTTTAGGGATCGAAACCAAAAGAGCCAAAGAGGCAATTATAGCCAATCAATTAGAAATATTAGGCGAAAGCATGAACAATGCCCATCAGGCACTGCAGCAGTTAGGGGTCAGCAATCAGCAACTGGATCAGTTGGTTTCCTCAGCATTGGCACACGGGGCTTATGGGGCGAAGCTGACCGGCGGGGGCCGAGGCGGCTGTATGATCGCACTAACCAAAACGAAGGAACAGGCTGAGAACATCAGCCGTATTTTATTGTCCGATGGCGCTCGTGCGGCATGGATACAAGGATTAGGAGTTTATGAACATGTATAAGGGAAAGGCTCGTGCCTACACGAATATCGCATTGATCAAGTATTGGGGAAAACAAGACGAAACCTTCATTTTACCGATGAACAATAGTTTGTCCCTGACCCTCGATGCTTTTTACACAGAAACAACGGTGGCTTTTTCACCCGATTTTACACAGGATCGCTTTACATTGGATGGTGTGGTGCAAACAGACGCTGCCACCAAAAAAGTTGCGGACTTTTTGGATCTGGTACGAAAAAAAGCGGACTGCCCGTGGTATGCCACGGTGGAAAGTCAAAACTTCGTCCCAACCGCTGCTGGACTTGCCTCTTCTGCCAGCGGATTAGCGGCATTGGCGGGTGCCTGTAGTGAAGCACTGGACTTAAACTTGTCGGAGCAAGCGTTATCCCGTTTGGCCCGTCGCGGTTCTGGTTCGGCTTGTCGGAGTATCTACGGCGGCTTTGCTGAATGGCATCAAGGCACCGATGAGACTTCTTTTGCCACCCAAGTGCCGTCGAATGGCTGGGAAGAAGAATTGAGTATGATCTTTATTTTGATCAACGCACAAGCCAAAGAAGTCTCCAGTCGTGAGGGCATGCGCCGAACCGTTGAAACATCGAGCTTTTATCCAGGCTGGCTTTCTGCCACTGCGAGCGATCTCGTGAAAATGAAACAAGCGATTGCCGAAAAAGACTTTACTGCTTTAGGTGAAACGACCGAGGCCAACGCCTTGAAAATGCATGGAACGACCTTAGCCGCCGAACCACCTTTTACTTATTGGTCTTCTGAATCTTTACGAGCTATGGAATGTGTCCGAATGCTGCGAAAAAAAGGATTGGCTTGCTATTTCACGATGGATGCTGGTCCCAATGTCAAAGTTTTATGCCAAAAACAAGAAGAACAAACGATTTTACGTGAATTAAGTGCTCACTTTGCCTCAGAACAATTAGTAACTGCTCATGCGGGCAAAGGATTAGCCTTTTTACCGGTGGAAGAATCTTCCCCCATCAACTAAGAAGCCATTAAGAAGCCATCGATTAGGAGTGTCGAAATGATTGAACTATCCGTTCCTGGAAAACTATTTATTGCTGGTGAATACGCCGTTGTCGAACCAGGTCATCCTGCAATCATCGTTGCCGTTGACCAATTTATCACGGTCACTGTTGAAGAGGCCCGTAAAAATGGCAGCATCCAGTCTGCCCAATACAGCGACCTGCCGATTCGCTGGACCCGTCGCAAAGGCGAATTAGTCTTAGACCACCGGGATAACCCGTTCCACTATATTTTGGCAGCCATTCGTCTGACGGAAAAATATGCCCAAGAAAAAGGCATTCCCCTTTCCTTTTACGATTTAAAAGTGACCAGTGAACTGGATAACTCGAATGGTCGCAAATATGGCCTCGGTTCCAGCGGTGCCGTGACTGTTGCCACGGTCAAAGCATTGAATCTGTACTATCAAATGGAAATGGATCGGTTGACCCAATTCAAAATTGCGGCTCTTGCCCATCTCGCTGTTCAAGGCAATGGGTCGTGCGGTGATATTGCGGCCTCTTGCTATGGCGGCTGGATCGCTTTTTCAACCTTCGATCACGACTGGGTCTTAACCAAACAAAAAGACCATACCTTAACAGAATTGATCGCTTTCGATTGGCCAGGATTATCGATCCGTCCCTTGACGGTTCCGAAATCTCTTCGACTGCTGATTGGCTGGACAGGCTCTCCTGCCTCCACCTCTGATTTAGTGGATCAAGTCTATCAATCCAAAGAAGAAAAAGAAAACGCCTATGCGGCCTTTTTAGCAGCCAGCAAAGACTGCGTCAATCGATTGATCGACGGCTTCTTAAATGAAGACAGTCGCACGATCAAAAAAATGATCATGGAAAATCGAAAGCTCCTGCGGGAGTTGTCCGCACTGACTGGTGTGCCGATTGAAACTCCAGCACTTAAAAAGCTCTGTGATCTAGCAGAAAATTATTGTGGTGCAGCCAAATCTTCCGGTGCCGGCGGCGGCGATTGCGGCATCGTGATCGTTGACCAAAAAACCGGTATTTTACCATTGATGAGTGCGTGGGAAAAAGCCGAGATCACCCCCTTGCCGCTGCATGTTTACCATTACCGGGAGGACCTATCATGAATCGAAAAGATGAACATGTTTCCTTAGCAAAAGCGTTCCATAAAGAACACAGCAACGATTTTGATGCAGTTCGCTTGGTTCACCAGTCGTTTCCACAAATTGACGTGGCTGATGTGTCAATTGCGACGACTGTCTTTGACCGCTCATTTTCCAGCCCTTTTTTCATTAATGCCATGACCGGCGGCAGTGAAAAAACCTTAAAAATCAATCAAGAGTTAGCAGAGATCGCACAAGCCTGTGAGTTGATGATGGCAACCGGCTCAGTTTCGGCTGCCTTAAAAGACCCAAGTGTCGCCGATTCTTTCCGTATCGTCCGTAAAGCCAATCCTGACGGCTTCTTATTAGCCAATATTGGCGCGGGCAGTCCCGTTGAAAATGCACAGCGGGCAGTGGAGCTCTTTGATGCCGATGCCTTGCAGATCCATCTGAATGCACCGCAAGAATTAGTGATGCCAGAAGGCGATCGTCAATTCAGCCAATGGCTGTCCTTATTGGAAAAAACGATGGCTTCTGTTGCCGTTCCGGTTGTCGTAAAAGAGGTCGGCTTTGGGATGTCCCGTGAAACGATCCAGCAGTTACTGGCGATCGGCGTACAAACGATTGATGTTGCTGGCAGCGGCGGCACAAGTTTTACTCAAATCGAAAATGCTCGTCGAAAAAAACGTGAATTGGCGTATTTAGACACCTTTGGTCAATCCACCGTGATTTCCTTGCTGGAAGCAAATGAGATCCAACAGCCCTTTACCCGCATCGCTTCAGGCGGGGTTCGGGATGCTTACGATATCTTCAAAGCACTTTGCCTTGGTGCCGATAGCGTAGGACTATCCGCCACGATCCTCGTGCTGCTTTTGTCAAAAGGCAAAGAAGAAACCATCGCCACCTTACAATCATGGAAGGAACAGCTGCAGCTGCTCTACACAATGGCAGGACAGACAAGCACCAAAGACCTTACCAAGGTTCAGCTGATTTTTTCTGGTGCTGTCAAAGAGTGGTGTGAAGCACGTCAGATTCCCTTAGCAAAGTATAGTTTGCGTTAAGCGATCCAATCGCTGACTACCACATCAAATAAGTAAAAGCAGTACAATTCGTTTTTTATTGTACTGCTTTTTTTTGTGTTCTTTTTTCTATAATAGTAAGTTTCCATTTATCATTTGGATAGTAACGTTATTTAATCGCTACTTGATAATCACTTTCATTATCAGGTACGTTGTTTTTTTACCATCTTGTTTTCGAATGTGCTATGCTCAAGTTGAGGGAGGAACAATCGATTATTTCTTGAGAAAAGGATCGGTTTTTCATTCCTAGACTACATTCAAAAGGAGGCGTTTCTTATGAGTAAATCAGAATCGTCGGCTGTTTTTTCAACGATCGCTTGTTTGCTTTTGATGGCAACTGGCTTTCTTATGGCATCTTTTTCCATTCCTTATAGCTTTGTCCCTTATCTGTTAGCGATTCTTGCTGGTGGTTGGAAACAAACCTGGGAAGGCACGCAAGAATTGGTGCACGACAAACGGTTGAACGTCGATCTATTGATGGCATTAGCCGCCATCGGTGCCTGTATCATTGGTCATTGGTTTGAAGGGGCGATGCTGACCTTTATCTTTTGTTTGAGCGGTGCCCTTGAGGAATATACGACCAACAAAAGTACGCGAGAAATCAGTTCATTAATGGCACTGCAACCAACGACTGCCTTAAAAATGATTGAAAGTGGCGAGCTCGTCGAAGTACCAGTAGAAGCCCTTCAGTTAAAAGATACGATTATGGTGGCAAAAGGCAGTGCGATCCCGATCGACGGTATCGTGATCCAAGGAAACAGCAGCGTTGATGAGGCGGCCATCAGTGGCGAATCCATTCCTGTCGAGAAACGTTTAGGCAGTGAAGTCTTTGGCGGAACCATCAACCTCGGGCAGCCATTGTACATTGAAGTTACTCAAACGAGTGAAAACACCCGCTTTGCAAAAATCATTCAATTGGTGGAAGAAGCACAGCAAATGCCAAGTCAAACGGCGACCTTGATAGAGAAAATCGAACGGATCTATGTGCCGATCGTCCTGATCGCCGTCCCGCTAATGATCGTTTTGTGTACGTTTTTCACGAATTGGGGGTTCCAAGAAAGCTTTTATCGCGGTATGGTTTTACTGGTGGTGGCATCTCCTTGTGCCTTAGTCGCCTCTGCTACTCCTGCGACCTTAGCAGCTATTTCTCACGCTGCTCGTTTGGGCGTTTTATGCAAAGGCGGACAAGCCTTAGATGCCTTTGCCAATGTAAAAGCGATCGCTTTTGACAAAACCGGAACGCTGACTCGCGGCAAACCTGCTGTCACTGATGTCCATCTGTTGCTGGATGAACCCTTTATTCCCCAACTGATCGTCGGGATGGAAAAACAATCAAATCACCCATTGGCTGAAGCGATCTTGGCGTATTTTCATGATGAAAAGCCGTTGGAATTAGCCGTGGAAGAACAAGCGGGGGTCGGTCTAGCCGCCACTTACCAAGCTGCCCATTGGACGATTGGAAAAGAAGTCGATCTAACCTCTGTTGCTGCCAGTGAGCAAACCCGCATCCACGAATTGAAAGCAGCTGGAAAAACCTTGATTTATATCAATCGTGACCGTGTGTTAGCAGGGTATTTAGCGCTATTGGATCAGCCCCGTCCTGAAGCTCGTGAGAGTCTTGCCTACTTCAATGAGCAGGGGATTCACACGACGATGCTGACGGGTGATCATTTAGGTACTGCTAAAGTGATCGCAGCAGAAATCGGCTTGTCTGACTACGAAAGTGATTGCCTGCCTGATGAGAAAACCACTCGGATCAAAGAAATGAAAGAAACCTACAAAATCAATGCGATGGTCGGTGATGGGATCAATGATGCCCCCGCCTTAGCGACCGCAAGTGTGGGGATCGCGATGGGCGAAGGAACCGACGTCGCAATGGATGTGGCGGACATCGTCTTGATGAAAAATGATTTGCTGCGCTTGGTCGACAGTCACCGTTTGGCTAAAAAATTACAGCGGATCATCAAACAAAACATCGTCTTTTCTATCAGCGTCATCTTGTTGCTGATCGCTTCAAACTTCCTTGAATTTCTCACGCTGCCTCTAGGGGTCGTGGGTCATGAAGGAAGCACGATCTTAGTTATCTTAAACGGGTTGCGTATGCTTTTGCCATTACACAAAGAAACACCCCAGCAAGCCAAACCAACTCGCAAAGATTGTGATGATTGCGTCTTGTATCAACAGTCTTTGCATACGTGATCACTACTTGCATTAGAAAAACGCCCGTTGTTGGCACTTCACTAGAAGTCCATCAACGGGCGTTTTGCTGTTTTTCCTATTTATGCGTGATTGGCAAGTTGTTCCGTGTAGAGTTTGCCATCGTACATCTTAAAGAATGGATAATAGCAGAGAATGGAAACCCCTAAGTTGATCAAAGCGATCAGGATGGCTCGGAAATCACCACCGGTTCCTAAAAACGCCCCAATTCCGACTGGCGAGATCCAAGGAATCCCAGTAATGACTTTATCGACAAAGCCAAATGAGCTAGCAAAGTAAGCAATCGTGACGTTGATCAAAGGGGTTATGATAAAGGGGATGATCAAATACGGATTGTAGACGATCGGTGCCCCGAAGATCACTGGTTCATTGATATTAAAAAGCCCTGGTAAGATCGCTGCTTTTCCTAAGACTTTGAGCTGTTGTGATTTTGCCACAAACAGCATCAATAAAACCAATCCAAGCGTACTTCCTGCGCCGCCCATAAAAATATACATGTTCACGAAATCCCCAGCAAAAATATTATTGGCACCATCGATATTTTCTGTTAGAGCCACCAACAGGATGGGATTGATGAAACTATTTTTAATAACAGCCGTCCCATGAACCCCCACTGCCCATAAGAGATGGATAAGGAGCATAATCACGATGATTCCTAACCAAGAACCCGTCAACTCTTTCACGAATTCAAATGGTTTGGACAGCAATCCGTGAAGATCCGTGTGGAAAACCGCCAGTACCCCGTTGATCGCCACCATCAAAAAGGCGATCAAAATCGCTGGGATCAATGACGCAAATGCCTTGCTGACTCCATCGGGAACTCCTTCAGGCATCTGGATGGTGATCTTTCTTCTTACACAAAAACGATAGACCGCCGTAGCAAGCACTGCGGTGATGATCCCAATAAAGATGCCTACCCCGCTAAAGCGTGTGATCCAACCGCCTATGGCGATTCCATTGTAAACAATGGCAGTTTCGCTTTCTGACTGCAGCAATTGAGCTGCACCATCTGTGATATCGACTTGGACGATCGTCATTAAAAAGGCAAACAAGCTTAATAACGCCCCTACAAAACTGCTCATAGTCAAATGATCTTCTTTATGATAAATCTCAGTTAAATAATACCCTGTTGCTAAACAATAAAAAACAGCAATCGAGCCGACAGACATCGTGGTCACGACACTATAAAGCGGTGAAAATCGTAAAATCGTTTGTTCGAAAAAGCCAGCCAGTGGTGGAATGATCTGCGGTAAATTATTGATGATCAAAAAGATCGATCCGACGATCGTAAAAGGGACCGTAATGATCCCTGCTTGCATGATTGCGCGAATAAAGCGTAAATTCGCCAACTTATTCAAAGGCGGCATCAAACGCGTTTCTAAAAAGGTAAAAACACTTGTCATCGTTACTCCTCCAACGAAGGGATCGCCCCTTCTTCAATCAGCTTTTGATACCAATAAAAGCTGTCTTTTCTCACTCGTTTTTGTTCTTTTTCCTGTGCATCATTGCGATCCACGTAAATGAAGCCATACCGTTTTCGAATCCCCTCATGTACACTGATCAAATCAATGGCAGACCACGGACTGTATCCGATCAGATCCACCCCAGCATTGATCGCGGCTAAGCATTGGCTGATATGCTGCGACAAATAATCGATACGGTACGGATCATGAACCGTGCCATCTGCTTCTAGATGATCTTCTGCCCCTAAGCCGTTTTCGGTAATGATGATCGGCAAGTAGTAACGATCATAAAGAGTCTGCAACGTCGTTTTCAGCCCCAAGGGATCGATGGTCCAATTGAAGGCATTTTTCTTCAAGAACGTATTGGTGAACCCTTTGTAAAAACCACGCTCCATAATGTCTTCACTTTGCTGATCGCTGATACCGTTTTTCATATCCCCGGCTTCCGTCGGCTGCTCCACTGTCACTGTGGTGTAGAAGTTCATCGCGACAAAGTCAGGCAGCGCCCGTTTCATCAACGCCTCATCCTCCGGACCAAAGTCAATCGTGAGCCCGTTTTGGTTCAAATAATCTTGAAAGACCGTGTTGTAACGACCGAAGCAGGCAAAATCAAGGTAAGCCCAGTTCCGGACACTGTTGAAGTACAACGCTGCTTGGTTGTCTTCTGGTCGACTAGTCGCCGCATAGACCAACGAAATATTCGGCACCGGTCCGATTTTGCCATTTGGAACGATTTCATGACACGCTTCGAAGGCATATTTTTCAGCGATCATCAGGTGATGAAATTGCTGGTATTTTTCTGATAATGGAATCTTTTTCCCTAATATTTTTTGATCCACCAGCAGCATGATATTTGGTTCATTGATCGTCAGCCAATGCGTCACTCGATCCCCATAGGCTGTAAACAGCGTTTTGGCATATGCGGCAAATGCCTCAACGGTGCTGCGTTTTGTCCAGCCGCCTTCTTCTTCCAATGCTTGCGGCAAGTCAAAATGGTTCAGCGTCACAAAGGGCTGAATCCCGTGTTTCAGCAATTCATCAATGACATCGCTGTAATGATCCAAGCCTTTTTGATTAATAGTACCGCGCCCTTCTGGGAAAATTCGCGACCAAGCGATCGAAAAGCGGAAAATTTTGATCCCCATTTCTGCTAACAAGGCGATATCCTCTTTGTACTTGTGGTAATGGTCGACAGCCACTGTAAAATCTGCGATCTCATGGTTGTCTCTTGGACGAGTATCTTGGACACTCAGTCCCTTACCGTCGGTTTGATACGCCCCTTCGGTTTGGTGCGCGGAAATCGATGCTCCCCACAAAAAATCGGTTGGAAATGTTTGTTTCATATCGTACTCCTTATCCTAAATAAGATGCGTTTGACATCTTAGAATTATTGCTTGCATAGCAAAGACAATATTCTGAATTATCTCTTATTTTTCGCGGTAACGCAAAAAATAACTCCTGTCAAGTAAGACCCTCTTGAAGAGCTGCTACTTAGACACAAAAAAAGCAAAGTCCAGTTTCCTAGACTTTGCTTATGATTTAGAAGTAGCAGCTTATTTTTTCTCTGCTTTGTCTTCGTTCAATAGTGCTTTTCTTGAAAGGTTCACACGACCTTGTTTGTCGATTTCTGTAACCTTCACTAAGATTTCGTCGCCTTCTTTGACAACGTCTTCCACTTTGTTGACCCGTTCGTTCGCAAGTTGTGAAATATGAACTAAGCCGTCTTTGCCTTTGATCAAGTTGACAAACGCACCAAATTTTTCAATACGGACAACTTTCCCAAGGTACACTTCGCCAACTTTTACTTCTTTCGTCAATTCTTCAATGATCTTGATGGCTTTTTGGATCATTTCTGCATCAGCAGAAGCAATCGAAACTTTTCCGTCTTGATCGATATCGATTTTCACGCCAGTTTCATCAATGATGCCATTGATGGTGTCGCCGCCTTTACCGATTACATCTTTGATCTTCGCAGGATCGATTTGGATCATTTCGATCTTCGGTGCGTATTGGCTTAACTCTTCACGAGGAGCAGCCAATGTTGATGTCAATTCATTTAAGATTTCCATCCGTGCTTTTTTCGCTTGATCTAATGCTTCTGTCAAGATTTGTTCAGTGATTCCTTGGATCTTGATATCCATTTGTAACGCAGTGATCCCATCTTTGGTTCCAGCAACTTTAAAGTCCATATCGCCAAGGTGATCTTCTAAGCCTTGGATATCCGTTAAGATCGTGTAGTTTTTACCATCAGATACAAGTCCCATTGCGATACCTGCAACTGGTGCTTTGATTGGTACCCCTGCATCCATCAATGCTAAGGTTCCTGCACAAATACTTGCTTGAGAAGAAGAACCATTTGATTCTAATACTTCTGCAACAAGACGGATTGTGTAAGGGAAGTCTGTTTCATCAGGAATCACTTGTGCTAAGGCACGTTCGCCTAATGCACCATGACCGATTTCACGACGTCCTGGTGAGCCAGCACGACCAGTCGAACCAACAGAAAATTGAGGGAAGTTGTAATGGTGGATGAATCGTTTTGATTCTTCAACCCCTAATCCATCAATGATTTGGTGTTCACCTAAAGGTGCTAACGTACACGCAGACAACGCTTGGGTTTGTCCCCGAGTAAATAGACCAGAACCATGAACACGTGGCAATAAGCCAACTTCTGATGCCAATGGACGGATTTCGTCTAATTGACGGCCATCCGGACGAATCTTGTCGATGGTGATCAATTCGCGAACCACATCTTTTTCAAGATCTTCTGCGATTTGTTTCACTTCTTTCAAGAATTGTGCTTCCTCTTCATGTCCAGCAAATTTTTCTGCATACACTTCTTTCACTGTGTCTTTGACTTTATCGATCTCGTCTTCACGAGCCAATTTTTCTTCCGTCATAACAGCAGTTTTCATTGTTTGGTAGTAGCCGTCGAAAATTTCTTTTTTCAAGTCAGCATCTACTTGTAACAATTTGACTTCCATTTTTGGTTTGCCCACAGCTGCGACAACTTCTTCTTGGAAGGCAACCAATTCTTTGATAGCATCAAAGCCGAATAATAACGCACCTAACATGTCTTCTTCAGAAACTTCTTTCGCTCCTGATTCAACCATGTTGATGGCTTTTTTCGTTCCAGCTACTGTCAATTCGATATCGGTTTGTTCTGCTTGTTCTACTGTTGGATTCAAGACATATTCGCCATTGACCCGACCGACATCGACACCAGCGATCGGTCCGTCAAACGGGATATCTGAAATAGATAACGCTAAAGAAGAACCTAACATTGCTGCCATTGCAGGCGTACAATCTTGTTCAACGCTCATTACGATGTTTGTAACTTGTACTTCATTACGGAAGCCTTCCGCAAACATTGGACGGATCGGACGGTCGATCAAGCGGGCAGTCAAGGTTGCTTCCGTACTTGGACGTCCTTCACGTTTGATAAAGCCACCAGGTACTTTCCCTACGGCATACATTTTTTCTTCGTAATTGATCGTTAATGGGAAAAAGTCGGTATCTTTTGCTTCCTTAGATGCAACCGCTGCACTTAGGACAACCGTGTCGCCATAACGAACCAATACAGCTCCGTTTGCTTGCTTGGCTAATTGGCCAACTTCTACTTCTAATGGGCGGCCGCCCCAAGTTGTTTTGAATACTTGTTTTTCTGTCATGTTCTGCTCCTTTTCATCGGATCCCAGCAAGTCACTACTAAACAAATGAAAAAATCGGAATGGCGTTCCGCTGCTTTCATTTGGTTAGTAGGATGCTGCTTACAAGGACCCAAAATTCTTTTTGGCTGCGCTTTTTGATTCACCAGTCAAAAGGCCGCTATTTTGGTGTTTCACTTTTTAGATGGCTCGAGCTTACCTGTCAGACTGCATCAGCTGTTTTAGCCGACAATGCAGTCGCAGTGATTCCGCTGCTTGGTCACTACCCTCGCTGCTCTCGCCTAGTAGGTTTCATCATCTGCTCTGTGCGGCTTGCGCCGCTCAGTCGCAGTGATTCCGCTGCTTGGTCACTACGCTCGCTGCTCTCGCCTAGTACTATTCATCATCTGCTCTGTGCGGCTTGCGCCGCTCAGTCGCAGTAATTCATAGCAAAAAAGTGAGATTCGGGTTGAACCTCACTTTTCTTTGTTTGATTAACGACGTAATCCTAAAGCTTGGATTAATTCGCGGTAACGTTGTACGTCTTTTTGACGTAGGTAAGCTAATAAGTTACGACGATGTCCAACTTTTTTCATCAACCCACGGTATGAATGGTGGTCTTTTTTGTGCATACGTGCATGTTCGTTCAAATGGTTGATTTCTTCTGTTAAAACAGCGATTTGAACTTCTGGAGAACCAGTATCTCCTTCATGACGTGCAAATTTGTTGATGATTTCGTTTTTGCGTTCTTTTGAAATTGCCATGTTTTTCACCTCTTTTTCTTTTTCCCCTGCGACTGAGTAAAACGTTGGTGATTCGTTAAACCAAGTAACAGGTACTGTGCTTTTCACACGTAATTACTTTACTTGATTCTAAGTAAAAAAGCAAGTTTATCTACCTATTCTTTTCGTTTCTTTTGAAAGCTCCTCCAAAACTTATGTTATACTTAGGATACTACTCTATCTAAAGGAAGTGTAAGGATGAGCGTTCTTTCCCGAATCGAGAGCATGAAAAATGAATTATCGCTTTCTGAGAAGAAACTCTTCGCATTCATGGAGGCCAATCCTGAAAAAGTGCCGTCGATGACTGCGAGTCAATTAGCAGAAGCCACTGGGATCAGTGCACCAACCGTTGTACGTTTTGCGAAAAAAACCGGCTTTGCTAGTTTGACAGATTTAAAAATACAATTATCTGCCGAATCCGGCTTGCGCCACAATGCCAATGAGCATTTAGGCTATGCCGATGTTGAATTAAACGAGCCCTTTCATGCCATCACCTCAAAATTGAGCCACAATGCCCAGGTGACCATGAATGAGACGGCCCAATTATTAGAAGAACAGCTGATGTTGGCTGCCGCTGAACTGATCGCGACTCGTGAACGCATTTTTGTCTGCGGAATCGGTGCTTCCTCATTGATCGCACAAGATATCCAACAAAAATGGACTCGTTTAGGCAAGATCGTCGTGTTTGAAAATGACTACAATCTCTTGTTGCCGCAACTTGTCAAAAACGAGAAAAAAAGTCTGGTCTGGGTCATTTCCAACAGTGGACACACGCCTGAGATGGTTCACTTAGCCGAAATCGCTAAAAATCTTGGCGTTCCGATCCTGTCACTCACCCGCTTTGGCAGCAATCCGTTGACGAAGTTGGCGGATGTTCCCCTGCAAGTGTCCCGTTCCAAAGAAGCCAACCAGCGGAGTGCCGCTACCAATTCAATCATCGCCCACCTATTAGCGGTCGATGTCCTTTTCTATGTCTTTTTAAGTAAAAATGAAAAGCTGGCACGAAATATCTATGCGTCACGCCAAGCCATCGCTGATTTTCGTGAGAAGTATTTGTAAAATGTTAGGGAGCTATAGCCTCCTACTCTTTATTAAAGCGATGACTCTACCCATTGATGAAACGTTTTTTACCAATCAAAGACAAGAGGCTGAATGTCATCAGCCTCTATTTTTTTATGCTAAGCAATGATCCCCATTGTAGAATGAACTGGACGTTGCATTCATTCTTACTCCGTCTCGCTAGATAGAATCCGCTCCTGTTTTCTCCTTGCTCGCGACTACTTTCCTCATTGCTCCTCCTCCAAATACGAGACTACCCACGAATCAAATAGTTTTTGATACGCAGCTTTTGGGCGGTCTTTTTCTTGATACACCTTTTGTGCGATGGCCGCTTGGAGCCAAAAAATCGCTTGGATCACTTCACGACTAGTCTGAGCCTCAGGTACATCCGCCCAGACGGATAAAGCGATCGCCTGTGTTTGGGCAAGCTGTTCCTGTGCAACTTGTTGTCCATTGGCAAACGTCGTCAACTGGAATTCATTGCTGATTTTTTCGTAGGTTGGATAAGTATAGCCTGCCGCTTCTCCTAAGACATAATAGAAAAAATTATCATTGTGATTGATCATGGTATAGCCTTTTTCAAAAAAGACATCTGCCGGCGCCATATTCTGGTTCCAACGGGTCCAATAGGAGATTTGGCAATTCTCCGTCAACGTTGTCTGCTCTTGGCGATTCAAGCGGTAAAACCCATCATTCCAGACCCGCACAACAAAGCCGAGACTTTCAACAAAGGCCGCCAGCTCATTGACGTAATCAATAAAGACTTCGATTCCACTGGCTTTTTCTCCATAGCGCTCACGGGCTGCTTCGATCATTTGCGGAAAGTTTTCTAAATGATCAAAATCAATAAACTCATCGGCACCAATATGAAAATAGGTGCTGTCTTCAAACAGTTGCGCATATTCCCGATAAACTTCCTGAATAAAAGCTACCGCTTCTGAATCCAAAATGTTCAGTGCTCGATCATCACGCGTGCCATCGGCTGTCGGTAATTGCCACTCGGGCTTTTGAGCCAACACTTGCCGCAGATGACCGGGAGAATCAAAGTCCGGAATGATGGCAATGCGATGTTCGTGGGCATATGCGATCAATTCGCGGATCTCTTGTTTGGTCAAATACTCCTCCGAAACGATTTCTGGAAATTGCTCTGATTCAATGCGAAATCCTTCATTCTCGGAAAAGTGTAGCTGTAGATGGGTAAACTGGAAACAAGCCATACTACGAACGACAGCTTTTAAATCCATCAAGGAGTAAAATTTGCGACCAATATCGATCATTAAGCAACGTTCGGGGATAGCCGCCGCATATGAGCCTTCCCGCAATTGATCAGTAAAGAAATCTCGCCAATATTTCGTTGTAGCAGGATAGACCTTCTCAGGAGTTGAGACAATGATCTGTTGCTTCTCAAAACGAAAATCCGCATCAAGTGATGGCCTGAGAACGATTTGGGGTTGGTGGTCTGGCATTTGCCAGCCCATTGTTGCAAAAAGAGCGGTTGCTTTTTTATAATCTACGAATTCATTGTGTGCTTCATTCATCTTCGTTTCTCTCAGTACAATTAATAATTTGTTCCCTTTTATGAAGGTTCCTTTCTATCATAACACCTGATTATAAGAACGTTTTCATTTTGAGAGATTTCTTAATAAGTACTAATCAGAAAAGCCGGTCCTGTGTATGGTGGTTAATTGCCTATTCAAACGATCATCCCAGTAAAGCCAACAATTCTCATGTAGTTGTCGATCGATTCGTTATAACTTTTCTGGAAGGATGTGAATGGGAAAAAGAGCCAGCTTCCCAATGATGATTCTCTCCCCTATACTACTACAAAAGAAAAATCAGCTGAGCTGCAATTGGCCTTTACTATTGAAACAGTCCCTGCTCCAAATAATCCACCAACGGACCCAAGTACTTTTTATCTGTCCAATCACAATCTTGTCCGTTGGCTTCCATGAGCGCCTTCATCTGCGGATCATAGGTGTGAGGCGCTTTCTTAGCCGCAGCTTTTCTTAACATTTTCACTAAGTTTCGATCAAAGAAATTCATTTTGCTTTCCTGCCATTGTCCTCTGCCGTAAAAAAGGGGGATGTCTTTTAGCGGACCCGTGAGATTCTGTTCTTTGAGTTTTTTCACAACATCTTCTTCAGGAGCAGAGGCTCCCGCACAAAAGATAAGTATCTCTTTGTCTTTTAGCTGGTTGGTATTCTTTTTTAAAAAGGACAGTCCAGCAATACCCGATGCATAGATTCCCCCACAGAAGATAATTGTGTCATAATCCATTACTTCAGCTATTTTCGCTTTTGGGGTTTCTAGGCTGGAAAAACCTGTTGCATCTTGAAGCCAGTGGACATACTTTTTGACAGCGCCGTATTTCGATTGATAAACAATAATGCCGTTTTTCATGGGGGAACTCCTCTCTGCAGTTAGGACTGCACCTTATGGTTTTGTGCCAGCTATTGCTTGTTCTAAAAACGTTTCGTACGCTTTTTCCTGTTGTGCATAGATTTCATCTAGTGGAATACCAGGTGTCGTTACTGAGAAAATCGTACCGATTCCGATCGTGTAAATGAGCATATGCATGTGTAGCTGTTTGGCGGTTTCTATACTGATAGTCAAATCGGCGGCAATCCTTTGGGCTACTTGAGGATTCGTCTCCAACTGATACAGATCTTCTAATGACGAAACATTCGCTCTTTTTTGTAAGACAAAAATACTCAAAATATGGGGTTCTTCTTTCGCCAATTGCAAATACGCGTGTCCGGTACTGCGAAACAGATCCTGGGGGTCGCTATGGGCTTCTAGATACGCTTGTAAAAATTGCCGTGCTTTCTGCTCTACCTCTGTTCGCAGGCCCTCCATATTGGTGCAGTAACTATAAATGGGCTGGACTGAACAGCCTAACTTCTCGGCAATGTTCTTGACGATCACGTGCTCCATACCGCCTTTTCGAGCAATCTCAAAGGCGGCATCAACCACCATTTCCTTTGTTATTCGTTGTTTCGGCATTCATTGCCCTCCTTAAGCACAAGTTTCGTTATATAAACTCTTTATATAAATCGATTATATTCTTTTGTTCCTTCGAAGTCAATTGGATCCAAGCCACTATCCCTCGCTCTTTCTATTGAATAAAGAGCTGTCGCTTTCTCACAAATCATCGTTCATAGGGTGTAAATCTTCCGTTACTTTCCAATGATTGCTGGCTCTTTTATCCGCATAAAAAAGGTACAGCCCACAGAAAAAGGCTGTACCGTAGATAATACGTATGGGCTCTTTTACACTCGAAGCTGCTACACTTCTGGGGTGTTCTCTGGTGGCGCTTCGGGGATCGGTTCTTCCTCTTTATACAAGGAGGAAACCCGCGTATACCATTCAAACACATGGGTAATGACCACTTTAGCTGCCGCATACACAGGAATCCCTAAAATGACCCCAACAAGGCCAAACAGTTTTCCTGAAGTCAAGAGGACTAACAGGATCGTGACAGGATGAATCGACAACTCGTTTCCTAGAACTAATGGCGAAATCAAGCGGCCTTCAATGGTCTGCTCAATGACAAAGACGATCAGCACTTGGATCAGTAACACGGGTCCACCGACGATTCCTAAAAAGACCGCAGGGATCATGGCCAAAAAAGATCCTAAATAAGGGATTAAATTTAGAAATCCCGCTGCAATCCCCAGTGTGATGGCATAATCTAAGCCAATGATACTAAACCCGATCATAAACATCACTGCGACCGCAAACGCCACCGTCAGTTGTCCCCGAATATAGGAGGATACTTGATCGTTCATCTCTTTTAAGACGACCAGTGATGGCTGGCGCATTTTGGTTGGCAGAAATTTAACAAAATAAGGGGCTAGTTTACGGCCATCTTTCAGTAGGTAGAACAAAATAAATGGCATGGTAATGACCGCTAAAACGATCGTTGCAACGGCGCCGAAGAAACTGCCTAGATTTTGAATCGTGCTGCGGGAAAGGTTTTGGACGATATCCGTCAAAGAAGAAATCAGCTTCTCATTGGAGGCTTCGATCTGCTCTTGGACTTGCGAGAAGATTGGATCAGAGAGAATCTCATTCACCTTATTCTCGATGATCGTCAAGTAGCCTGGCAAATTATCCGCAAAGCTCATGGATTGCTCTTGGATCTTAGGGATGATCACCACCACACCCCAGACGATCAGACCAACCACTAAAATAAAGAGACCAAAAATACTGTAGATTCGTTTGATTCCCTTGCGTTCTAAGTAGTCGACGGTGGGGTTCATCAAGTAATACAAGATCCCCGCCAAAATGATTGGCAATCCGACGATGGCTAAAAATTGCCAGACGGGTTCAAACAAATACGACACTTTCGTAAAGAGCAGCAAAATCAAGAGAATCAATAAAATGACCAGCAAGCTGGTCACTGCTTGATTGTTTAAAAACCATTTCCAAAACCAGGAATGCGGCTTTTTCTGCGTTTCTTTCATGACATTCTTTGCCTCCTAGTCGTACGTCACCTGCATGCCGACTTCTAGTTTCGGCAGAACAGTTGGCGTTAAATAAATCGCACTTGAAAGCTGATCTTCAGCCGGCACTTCGTCAAAGACAAAGGTCACATGCTGGATCGTTTGCAGGATTTGGTTTACGACCGTCCCTACATATTGGACTTGATAGGTCTGATCACCAAAAGTGATCTGGTCCCCTTTTGTGACGACTAACGCTTGCGAATCAGGAATCGTTTGAATGACTGAATATTCTCGCAGTGTGTCGGTCGCTTCTTCCCCAAAAAAGATGATCATTCTTTCTTGCGAATCGATCGCTTGTGGACCGATTTCTTTGATCGTCCCTTTTTTCATATGACAAACTCCCCTTTCTATCTTCTTGTTTATTATAACATAAAGAGTTTTTCTACCCGCCCAAAACCGCATTCTATGGTAGAATTAAATAGGAATGAAACTATTAGGAGGTTTTTTTATGTTGCAAACGATTTATTTAGGTACGTACACTCGTCGCGAAAGTAAAGGGATCTATTCGATCGCTTTAGATACGGAAAAAGGAACACTGACCGATTTGACCTTATGCGCGGAAGAAAAAAGTCCGACTTATCTTGCCCGCAGTAAAAAAGAAGCAGTTTACAGCGTCACAGAAGTAGATGGCAACGGCGGCGCAGCTGCTTATACCCCAGACTTTACCTTGCTGAATACCGCAACGGAAGAAGGCGCACCACTTTGCTATGTAGCAGTTGATGAAACCCGTCAGCTTTTATATGGTGCCAACTACCATAAAGGTGAAGTGAATGTTTATAAAATTCTAGAGGATGGCAGCATCGAAGCAACGGACAGCATCTACCATGATGAACCCGTCGGCTCTCATGAAAACCAAGACAAACCTCATGTCCACTATACTGACTTAACACCAGACCAACGTTTAGCAGTTTGTGACCTTGGAACGGACCGTGTCTATACTTATGATATTTCAGAAGATGGCAAACTGACAGAAGTTGCCGTTTACGTGGCAGAAGACGGAACTGGCCCACGTCACTTGGTCTTCCATCCAACTAACCAATACGCTTACTTAGTGGGCGAATTAGACAGCTCATTGACTGTTTTACGCTACAATGAAGCAGATGGCAGTTTTGAGAATATCCAAAAGGTGCCAACGATCCCTGCAGACTTTACGGATTTCAACAGTGGCGCTGCGGTACGTATCTCGAACGATGGCCGTTTTGTTTACAGCTCAAATCGCGGCCATAATTCAATCGCTGTTTTTGAAGTAACCGATGAAGGCGCTGGCCTGACTTTTGTTCAATCAATCTCGACTGAAGGCGACTTCCCTCGCGACTTCGATTTGGACCCGACAAACGATTATCTCGTTTGTGCCAACCAAAATTCTGATAACCTAACGTTATACAAACGCGATGAAGCCACTGGCAAATTGACTGTCTTAGAAAAAGACATCTACGCACCGGAATGTGTCTGCGTCTTATTCAAAAAATAAAGTTTTGGAGGATTCCCCCATGTTTGATAAAACACCAAAGGAACTTGTGCTCAAAGATTTTTCTAATATCTACAATAAATGTCAATCAACCTTTGAACTAGTGACGAGCCGCAAATACAATGAATCATTGGTCCTATTAACGACTGCAGAAACGTATGCGATCGCTGAAAAAGCCTATATTCGCTGCGATACTGCCAAAGAGCTGCAAACAGCGGAAGTCATTGCTTTCTTTGATGCTTTTGAGATCTATTATTTTGAATTAAAACAAGTCCTTTTTCATGATGACGATGATTTTGTTTCTTTAAAAAATCGTTTAGAAAAAATGAAAGACACTTACGAAGCATTGACAGCCTCATTTCATTTGTTATGATGAAATCAAATCAAATGTGAAAAAGGTGACGTTATGAACCAAGAACAAGTGTTGGATCGTTTACGAGAAGAATTGGCCATGCCGTTTTTCGAAGCAAAACTAGAAGACAAAGCCTATTCCGAAGAAGACTATCAACAAGTCAAAGCGGATTTGGTAAAATACTTTGATGACTATGTACGCAATGTAGAAAATTAAGAAACGGGACTGTGACATAAGTCCATAGAAGAAAACCGCAAGAAATGACGAGAAATCGTTCATTTCTTGCGGTTTTTTGGGTAAAATAAAAAGGAGCACCGGTTGCCGCCAATGCCCCATCATTTAATCCTGAAAGGACTAAACAAAATGTATACTAATTATAACATGAATCAACTCACTTTGGATCTATCTACTTCATTTTCTCCAAAAGAAAATCATGTCGCCGTTTTTATCCATGAACTGGTTGAAGCGCTTCAGATTAATGACCCCTATCTTTTTGGTCGACCAAGAGAATATGATTTAGGTGCCATGTTGAAGTTGGTTCTTTTTGCGTATACGCGAGAAACCTTTACAAGTCGCAAGATTGAACGCTTAGCTGAAGAAAACCTCTATGCTCGCTGGTTGACGCAAGAACGGGTTCCGACTTATCGAACGATCGCCCGTTTTTGTGTATCTAACGATGTGCAGGAGTTGACCAATAAAGGCTTAGATCAGTTGACAGAGTATCTGCGTGCACGGAATCTGATTGATGATGCGTTGTTTATTGACGGTACAAAAATCTTGGCAGATGCGAATAAGTACAGCTTTGTCTGGAAGAAAAACACGATCCGATTCGATCAAATGAATCGCGAAAAACTGCTTACTATGATGACGGAACTAAGAGAAGCGTATGCCCTGAAACAGATTCCCGAAGGGACGACCTTGACAGTAGACATGATAGATGAACTGTTAACACGGATGGAACTACGTCTGGAAGAACTAGAAAAAGAAGTTGAGGCAACGAAACGTCTTTCGCCAAATCCAGCGAAACAACAACGACGAACGTTGAAAAGCCAAGTACGCAAATTAAATACAAAACGAGAAAAAGTTCTGGAACATCAAACGCAGTTTTCTACTTATGGGACAAGAAACAGTTATTCAAAAACTGATCATGATGCGACATTCATGCGCCTAAAAGAAGACCCTATGAAAAATGGACAACTTAAGCCTGCGTATAACCTGCAAATCGCTACTTGTAATCAATTTGTACTCGGCTACGATGTCTTTCAAAACCCAACAGACACTAAGACACTAAAACCATTACTGGAAAAGATGAAGATTGCACAAAAGTCCCCTCATTATTTGGTCGCCGATGCAGGCTATGGTTCAGAAAGCAATTACCGCTATATAGAAGATGAACTTCCCCAACATACTGCACTGATTCCTTATGGAACGATGTTTAAAGAACAAAGCAAGAAATGGCAGACAGATGATCGGAAAGTAATGAATTGGGATTATGAGCCTAAGGAAGACTTTTACATCGACCCCAAAGGGGTACGATTCAATTTTCATGCTTACCGTCAACGAACAGATGCGGATGGCTTTGTCCGAGATTTTAAAGAATATCAAGCAGAAAAAACGGATGCGAACCAAGCGCTCATTCCTGAAGCCTTAACCCCAAAGGGGAATCGCAGAAAGATCACTGTAAATCCGTCTTGGGAATACCATAAAGAAAAACAAAAAGAGCGCTTATCAACGCCTGAAATTCAAAAAATATATGGTCGGAGAAAGATCGACGTGGAAACAGTCTTCGGATTTATGAAGGCTTGTTTGGGTTTCACTCGATACACGGTTAGGGGCTTAGAAAAAGTCAGAAAACAGACGGGTTTACTCATTACGGCAATCAATATGATGAAATTGACAAAAATAGGTACTTGAACTACCCAAAATGAATAAAAAAACAAGGAGCACTCGAAAAATCACATGATTTTCGAGTGCTCCTTATATTTTGGAGAGCGTAACTAGTTAACTTATGTCACGCCCCCGTTTTACTGTTATAACGTCACTAGAAAGTTTTGATTCGTCGTAGCTTCGATTTGAGGATGCTGTTTTAAATAGTCAGCAATCAGTTCCGTCATATCGACTTGAATCTCACGAACGATTTTTTCGGCAGAAAACATGGCGTAGTTGCCGCCACCTACTGCACGGTATTGGTTAATGACGATCTCTAATTCTTGATCCATCGCAATGGCTTTTTCTTCAAAGTCCAAGCGGGTGATTCGCTGACCGACGGGTTGACTAAGATCGATCGTATACTCGATGCCTTCATACATATCGTAGTTATAATATTGCGGCTTTGGCTCAATAAAAGCAGGATTGAAGATGATCTGACCGTCAACAACGGCTAAATAATCCGCCGTTTGTTCTAAAGCGGCTTTTAATTCGGCACCTGTTATTTTGACTACAGCTAACGTATTTGGGTAAATATAATTAGTGATCACATCTCGCATCGTGATGGTTGCGCCAAAGCCTTTGCCCTCATTGTTGAAAAGAGCAGTACCAGAAATTTTGGCGCCGCTGGCAGCCATCTGAACACGATTGATAAATTCAATATAAGGGTGCTCTTTCAAGCGTGCCCCCATCGGATCGGTGATTCGCATATCCCCACTGACTTTGCCTAACGGCTGATCTAGCCAGGTTTGTAATTCTTCTTCGATGGGTGCTAACAAAGCCAACGTCTCTTGATCTGGGACAGCATCTGCAACAGGGATCAACGCAGCCGTACTGTTTGTGACATGAACCCCTGTCTGATTTTTTTCAACCGTCAATTCGATGGCGCCGATAAAGCTTCCACGATAACCGGGCTGTACAACGGGGACACCATTGATTTTTGTGGCGATCTCACGGTGCTGGTGTCCTGTGAAGAACGCATCGATTCCTGAGACTTCCTGCAATAATTGATAGCCCTCATTTTCACCAGTCAATAATTCGGTCGGTTCTCCAGTGACTAAATCACGCTCGAAACCGCCATGGTAACTGACGACAACGATATCGGCTTTTTCTCTTAAGTAAGGCACATAGTTTTTCGCTGTCTCAACGATGCTGACAAACTGCATCCCGCGAATCGTCGCAGGCTGTTCCCAATGAGGAATATATGGCGTCACCATTCCTAAGATCGCGATCTTTACCCCTTCTTTTTCAATGATGGTGTAAGCTTGGCCAAAGAATGGTTCTCCCGCTTCATTTAAAATATTCGCTGCGAGTACTGGTGTTTGGTAGCTGGCGATCGCTTCTTGCAAATAAGGCAGACCGTAGTTGAACTCATGATTGCCTAAGACATGGACATCAACGTCTAGGTGGTTGACGACAGCGGTCAATGCGGCAACGGAGTGCTGACTTTTGGCGATGTAATAGCTTAAGGGCGAGCCTTGGATAAAGTCGCCATTTTCGATCGTTACGACCGGTCCGGTGGCTGCTTGACGTAGCTCTTTCATTTTGGTAGCAACTTTTGCCACGCCGAATCCTTGTTCCGTGTCATCGGCAAAATTGGTTGGATAAACATAGCCATGCATATCGCTCGTTTCTAAAAACGTGATTTTCATTCAAAAGACTCCTTTTCCCCTCAATAGACCAAAAGGGCATGCGCATAAGTCGAAAACCCTCGAAAGCCAGCATTTTCTGCTTTCTTGTGTCTTCAAATCTTATGGCACAAACCCTTTTGTCTTTCATTCTCAGGTGTTTCCCTGATTATACCCTAGTTTGACGAAGAAATTCAGAATTATTGGTTCCAAGCATCTTCTAATTGTGGTTTTGCGTTTTCAATCAATTGATCGACATCTTGATCTGTATTAGACAAAATGTTTTCCATGATTGAACGCATTTCATTGTAAGCAGGATCAGCATTTTCAATCACTGGGATCGAGAACAATTCTTTGGTTGCATCTTCTAATTTGGCAGCGACTTTTGTTTCAGGATTGTTTTTGTATTCATCGCTTTCCAAAACAGATTCAACAACTGGCATGTAGCCGGTATCGATCGCCCATGTTTTTTGCGCTTCTGGCAAAGTTAAGTATTTCATGTATTCAAAAGCAGCAGTGCGTTGCTCTGGTGTTGCGCTGTTGAACATATACAAGTCAGTTCCTTGTTGCAAGTTGATTGGTTCTGGACGAGCTGCTACGTCATATTCAAATTTGCCTTCGGTATCTTTTTTAACAAAGCCTTCCCCTGCGATTGAGCCGACATACATTGCGATTTGCTCGTTGGCAAATGGACCAGACAAGTATTTGTCAGAACCAGCGATTCGGAAGTAGCCGTCTTTGACACCATCTAGGTAGTAGTTGATGACATCTTTTGATTCATCGCTGTCTAGTTGCAAGTCTTTGTCAAAATCAACGCCTTGATTTTTCATTGCGATGGCATAGTAGTTGTTTAATGAGTCAAAACCAGCACCTACGACTTCACCGTTTGATTTTTCGTAGATTTCTTGAGAAGCTTCTTTTAATTCTTCCAGGTTTGTTGGTACGTCAATACCATACTCGTCTAACATGTCTGCATTGTAAAACAGCATTTCTGTAGATTTGTTGAAAGGAATCCCGTATTGCACGCCGTCGATTTGTGCACCATCTAAAAGGGCACTGCGGATCTCTTCTTGGTCACCCCAACCGATAGTATCATCGTTGATGTATTCGCCAAGGTCAACTAGCATGTCATCTTGGGCAGCATTCCATAACCAACCAGGATATGCTTGGGTGATAGTTGGCAGATCTTTTGGTGAAGGCAAGGTTGAATTCACCTTTGCTTGCAAATCAGGATAGCTTGATTGGTTCTGCAATTCGATCTTGATGTTTGGATTTTCGTCCATGAATTGCTCGGTCAATTTCGTCAATGATTCTTCTTGCGCACCATTCATTGCATGCCAAAAGGTGACAGTCGTATCTTCGCTTAGTTCTGTAACGATTTCATCACTTTCCGTAGAACCAGATGAATCGTTGTTGTTTCCACAAGCCCCTAATACCAATGTCGCGGCTGCAGCTGCTGCAAATGCAAGTTTCTTTGTTTTCATTTTTTCCTCTCCTCTATCACTCTAAAATAATTTTTTCACCGCGTTGCGGCAATATTCTTTCACCATACGGATTCACCAGATTTTCTGGTTTCAGCGTATGGATTGGAACCAATCGTTGGGGCTCGATCCATGCAATGATCTGATCTAAATCAGCTGGTTTCGCATGTCCCGAGTTTGGCAAACGGACAAATTCGATCTCCAGTGCTGCCAATTGATCCAAAAAGACTTGATAAGCTGGATCAAAATCGCCTAACGGCTGCGCATCACTGTGAATATACAAACCACCCGTCTGCAAGTTTTCAAAATGCGCGACTGCTTGCCAAAGGTACTGGCTCGTGTCGGCACATAATGCCTGATAAGAAATGGCGAAGGCTGGATCGAGAGTCGCTGGTACTTGATCATCGATCGTATAGAACGGTACATCTTTATTGAAAATTTCTTTCAACAAAGCAGCTTGCGTCGCCTCTAAAACAACCGTCCGCGGCGCGGCTTCAACAAGCGCCATAAAGCGCTCGACATTGGCTGGATAGCCATTGAAGGTAATTTGTCGTTGGGGATTTTCTTTGACCAAACGCACGAAGGTCTCGATCAATTCTGTTTCACTTTCCACTGTGATCACTTTGGGGTCCGGTTCTCTTTCTGGAAAGCTGATGCTGACCCCTTCCATCATCAATAAATCCGTGTGTTTGGCTAACTGACAGAATTCTTTGGTACGCTCTGGATGATAGCCATGCAAACGCAAATCACCGGTATAAGCGATAAAATGATCTGGCGTGCGAATCAACAAAGCTGCCGCACCGTACGCATCATGATCAACTGGAATGATCTCGACTTCGATTTCCCCGACCCGAATCACATCATGAGGTTCTAAGCCGATCAATTCACGGACAAAGCTTTTTTCTTCATGAGGAACGGGCAGCAAGAAGTCCCCTTTTTGATTCAACACTTCGAGGATCGCTTTGGTTTCCTTCAAGGTGTACATAGGAATATTTGGGTCTAAAAAGTTGATCATCTTGGAATGATCCAGATGGGCGTGGGAAAGAAAAACTGCTGTTTCTTGGTATTCTTTCGTTTCGCTTCCTTGGTACGTGTAATCTAAGCGTGGATCGTAGACATTTTTCAGTTCTGGTATCCAGCGATGCGCAACTAACGTTTGTAATTCTTCATCTGGTAAGGGTGTTTCTGGATGATACTCCGAACCGAAGTCAAAAAAGATATGGGCATCTTTGTACGCAACTTCGATGACGGTCCCTCCAATCGTTAAGATCCCGCTATGAAAGGTAATCGTCGTTTTATCCTTTGATGCCATCTTTAGCCACTCCTTTGATAATTTCTTTTCTAAAGATCAAGTAAATGATCAGAATTGGAATGACGGTCAAGGTCGCTGCCGCCATCTGTAAATGAACATCGCTGCCGCTTTCTGTGGTAAAGGCAGCCAATCCATTATTTAAGAGACGGTATTTTTTCTCATTCGTCACTAACAACGGCCATAAGAAAGAATTCCAGCTAGAGATGAACGTCAGAATCCCGACTGTCACCAAGGCTGGTTTAGACATGGGGATCAAAATTCGGCGGATATAAGCTAGGTCGCTGGCACCGTCAATTTTGGCTGCCTTATAAAAGGTATTAGAAATACTTTGTAAATAACCGTTTAAATAATAGATGTAAAAAATACTGGTCAGAAAGGGAATGATCAACGCACTATACGTATTCAATAAGCCCATTCGCGCAATCGTATTGTAATTGGTGAAAATGATCGATTCATAAGGAACCATCAATAACGAGATCATCAATCCGATAACTAACCGTTTGTATTTGAATTCAAGACTAGTCAATGCAAAGGCAGCTAGAATCGCAGTGATCAGCGTCGCGATAGTCGTCACCGCGGAAACGAAGACCGTATTAAAGAAGTAGCGTAAAAACGGTGCTCGGGTAAAAACTTCCCCGTAGTTGCTCCACTGGAAAGACTCTGGCATGATCGTCGGTGGAATACTGGTTGCTTCACTGTAGGTCATTAGACCAGCTAAAATCATATAGACAAAGGGAAACAGCGTGATCACTGCTAAAATTGCTAAAAACAGCATCGAAACAATCGTGACAATTTTTTTCATTCGTTTATTCGCCCACTTTCTTCAAAAGTTTATTTTGGATAAAGGTGACGAGCAAAATAATGATGAACAAGATCACGGTTGCCGCCATTGCAATCCCCGGACGTCCGGCGATATGGAATTTGTCATAAATATAAAAGACTGCCGTGGTTGCACTGCGGGCGATCCCTGGCTGTCCGCCAAACAAGGCATATACTTGAGTATAGACTTTAAAGGCACTGATCAGATTGACCGTTAACAAGAAGGCAAAAGTCGGGATCAACTGCGGAAAGGTGATTTTCCGAAAAATCTCGCCATCGGTGGCGCCAAACATTTTTGCGATTTTGTAGTGTTCTTTGTCGATGTTGCGCATTCCTGCCAACAAGATAATAATGTTGAAGGCGAGGCTCGTCCAAACGCCAAAGATGATCAAGGTCGTCATACTCATATTGACATTATCCAGCCAGTTGACTGGTGGAATGCCGACAAGACTCAACAAATAGTTGATGATCCCGTAAGAGCCATTGAAAAAGTAGCGAAACACGATCCCGATGGCAATCGTACTCGTGACATAAGGCATAAAAAAGATCGTTTCAAAAAAACTTTTGTATTTGACTTTTTCAAAAATGATCCACGCAATCGCTAAAGAAAGGATCAACGCGATCGGTACGACCGCAAAAGCAAAGAGCGCCGTATTTTGCAGTGCTCGAAAGAAGACTGGGTCCGTTAAAACCCTTTGATAGTTCTCAAGCCCAGCATACTGTTGGTTAATCAAGGTTCCTTTTTGGAAACTCATGATGAAGGAACGAAACAGCGGATATACACTGAATAAGAAAATAATGACCAATGAAGGCAGTAAAAACAGCCATGCTTTCGGTTGGTTCTCAGGGTTATAATTTTTTTTGAACATTAGTAGACCCGCTCTCCTTTTTCATCAAAGATAAAGGCTTTTTTGTAATGAAAATCAAATGACACTTGCGCGCCTTCTTCAATGATTTCTTCAATACTAACGATCGATTTCATATGTTTGTCAGCCAGATCAAAGTTCAAGATTCGTTCTCGTCCGATCAGCTCCACACTCTTGACTTCCGTTTGGAACAAACCTGCTTGCAAGGTGGTCAGCACATCTTCTGGACGAATGCCTAACGTGTATTGGCCGTCTGTTAATGGTTTCTTGAAGCGAAGGTCAGTAAAACGGTCAACTGGTACAGTGAAGGCAGGATGGATCATTTGGCCATCTTTGACTTCTACTGGCAAGATGTTGATGATTGGATTACCGATGAATTTCGCTACAAAAAGATTGTTTGGTTCTAAGTAAAGATTTTGCGGATCATCATTTTGTTGAATGATCCCCTCGTTCATCAAGATGATCTTATCACTGATAGAAAGAGCTTCTTCTTGGTCATGGGTCACGAAGATCGTGGTGATGCCCACTTCTTTGACTAACCGACGGATCTCTTCACGGATCTTCAAGCGCAAACGGGCATCTAAGTTACTTAATGGTTCATCCAGTAGTAAGACTTCTGGACTTTGCACCAAGGCACGCGTGATCGCTACCCGTTGCTGCTGTCCCCCAGAAAGGGTTCCTGGTTTTTTCTGACTTAACTCTTCAATATTGGTCAGTTTCATGAACTTTTCAGCAATTTTCTGTGCTTCGTTTTTCTTGATCTTTTTCTCTCCGACTGTCAGTGGAAACATGACATTTTCTAAAACAGTCATATGGGGATAAAGGGCATAATTCTGAAAAACAAACCCGATATTGCGGTCTTTTGGCTCGGTCTTAACAACGGAAGAACCATTAAAGCGGATATCACCATCGGTGGGACTCAACAACCCCGCGATCAAATTCAATATCGTCGATTTCCCACAACCACTTGGTCCCAACAAACAAACCAAATCGCCTTTTTCTATTGTAAAATCTACTGCTTTCAAGGCTTCAAACTTATTATCGAAAACCTTCTTCAACCCGACTACTTCTATCAAAACTGCCCCTCCATTTTCTCTTTTTCCTCCGAATAGTTGACTGGCATTTCAAGTCACAAAAAAAACGAACTCTTGATGTTTCGGTCAAACGCTCAAAGAAATTCGATTTTAATCATAACAAACGAATGTTTTTATTCGATACCATTATTGTAAATGTTTTGTAAAAATCATTGGGAATTATGAAAGAATTTTTAATTAATTTACCTTTTAATGAGAAAACAATGAGCCAAACAACGCAGTTTCTAGCCAGTAAACACGAACATTTTAACGTTTTTAGAAAATTTTCATGAAAAACGGGTAAAAATTATCAATCCTTTAGTATCCATTGATGTTAACACTATTTTTACGCGACTTTTTGTCCAAAAGCACGTTTAGTAATTGTTTACTAAGACCATCAGTATTTCTTCTTTTAAAATAACAAAAAAAAGGATGATTATTTAAAAAACAATCATCCTTTTTCATTCTATCCTTCGCCTCAGTCACCCGTCAGCGTCAGCAATTTCGTTGAAACTTGCTCAAGAAAATAACGGTCGTGTTCAATGATTAGCATAGAAGGCTCCACCAAATGGATCACTTCCTCTAATTGCTTCTGATTGAAGACGTCCAAATAATTTAGCGGTTCATCCCAGATAAACAATTCTGCTGGTGTCGCTAATGATTTGGCTAGTTCCACGCGTTTACGCTGCCCCATGCTCATTTGCTGGATCGGCGTTTGAAAGACAGCTCTTTCCAAGCCAAGCTTTTTTAAGTTATTTAGCAGATCTTGATAATTCAAGCCATGCTCTTGGGCAAATTCTGTCAGCATCCCACAGTTGTCCTCGTAGTTTTGTCGGACATAACTGATGGTGATCCCATGGGCTGTTTTGATCGTCCCAGTCTGCTGTCCATCGAAAGTACCTAAAATACTCGCAATCAAACTGGACTTGCCAGATCCGTTGGCCCCTTGAATCCCCAAGCGCTCTTTTTGACGGATCGCAAACGTCAGCGGTTTAAACAAAGGCTGCTCATAGCCAAGCTGAAAATGCTCTGCTTCCAGCAACACATCATGATGGCTAACAAGCGGAGTCATTTTCAGAGGATCAATCCACTCAATGTCTTTTAAAAACGCAGACTTGTCTTGAATTTGATCTTCCATCCGTTTAACGATCGCTTTCGAGCGCTTCATGGTCCGTGCCGCTCGGGCACCGATCGCCCCCGTATCATAGATTGCCCCGCTGCCTTTTTTGGTCGGCGACCCTAATTTGTCCCGTTCGCGTCCTCGGGACCACTCCGCTTTCTCGGCTGCCGTCTGCTTCAAACGACCGATTTCTTTTTTCAACTTGCTGTTTTGTTCTTGCTCATACGCATCTTTTTGCTGCTTTTGCAGCTCATAGACTGAATAATTCCCTTTGTACAGCACCAAGCGGCTTTTTTCGATCGCCAATACATGATCGACGACTTCATCGACAAACTGTCGATCATGGCTCACAACGATAAACCCGGTTTTTTGCTGCAAATAGCGGGCAACATGTTCGCGAGCGGTCACATCCAAATGGTTGGTTGGTTCATCGATCAAAGGAAAATTCTCTTCATCAACGAACAACCGCGCCAACAGGACTTTCGTTTGCTCGCCGCCAGATAAAGTGGCAAAGGGCCGCCAAAGAACTTCTGGATCAAGCTGCAGCAGGTTCAATTCCCGTTCCAAACGCCACTGCTCAAATTCGCCAGATTCCTGTAAAACAAAAAGCGTCAGTTGCTTATCGTCAGCGACAGGTAAGGGAAAATAAACGAATTGCTGCTCATGGGTGATCGAGCCGCTATAAGGCAATTCATTGAGCAGCAGACGCAGCAAGGTCGTTTTGCCGCGACCATTTCTACCAATCAACCCTAATTTCCATTGTGTATCAAGGTTCAAGTTGGCATCCTCAAAAAGCAACCGTTCCTGGCTGTCAAAGCCAAAAGTTAAATGATTAATACTGATATTCGACATAAATATACCTCGTCTCTATTCACGGAATAGAGTAGACCTAAAGCTATTTTCAGAATCAGTTTTTAGAGGTACACAAAAAGATCCCCCATCGAAAAAGTCAACCAATCCTGAAAATCTGCAGACTATCCCCTTGGAGGAACAGTTTCATGCAGCTTTCAACAAATTGGTTAATTTTTCAATGGAGGATCCCTCATTTCGTTTAATAGTGCCCTAAGTATAGCATTGATCGGCAAAAAAGCGCAAGTTCAGTACCCCCTGCTGCTTTTCCTTTATATTTTATTCACAAACTAAACCCGTTATTGCTGGAAACGTTTCATTAAAAAACACTTGAAACACAAAAAAACCATCAGGTTGGTTAGTCCTGATGGCAAAAGGAGTAAAATGAAAAATAAAAAGGTTGTTGGTTGTGAATTCATTATACCTCCGATAAAAAAACTTTACATGTGAAAAACATAACAGTTAAATTAAATAACTCTTGTTTAACTTGAATGTTTATCATTTTTTTAACAATAAAGCCGTCATCCGTTGAATGGCAAAAGAAATTTCGTCGGTTGCTTCATCTTGCTTGGCTTCTGCCGCATCAAAGGCTTCTTGGTCGATTTTGTTATCGAGACTCAAAATCATCTCATCACAGCCAGCAACATATTTCATATACGCCCGCTCGAATTTTTTATGGATCCCCATCACATTCGCTGGGGGACGTAATTTGCTGATTTTTTCCAGCATCAAGCGGTATTTGTCCGTGCCTTCTTTAAAAATTCTGGTAATCTCAGCTAGCCGCTCAGGTGTTACCTCGGCTTCTTTCTTCTCGTCGATCGCTTTGCGGATCTCTTCATAATTGGGATTCATTTTCTCCCCGATCGCTTCTGTTTCTTTGACAAGATCGTTGATTGTTTGTACATAAAAACCTAAGTTTGGTCGCACAGTGGGTCCCCTACTTTCTTTGTTATTATCTCCTATTTTACCGTTTCTTACTGCAAATGAAAAGGTCAAGTAACAGCCGCAGGGTTTATCGAAAATAAGCCAGCAAAAAAAGGCCTGCTGCCCAGAGAGAAGGACAGCAGACCATTGATTGTTTTTCCGTTTATTTTTGGCTTATTTGCGTCCCATTGCTCGTTGGATCGCTTTGACGATCTCAACGACTGGAATGATCGCAAAGGAGGCCCCTAAAACGATGCCCCATTGATACAAGTCAAGGTGTGCAACACGGAAGATATCATTTAATCCTGGCACGATGAAGATCACCAGCATCAACGCAAAGGACAACAGGATCGCCCAGTTGAAGGCTTTGTTTCTAAATGCCCCTACTTTAAAGAGCGACTGATGGATCGATTTGACGTTGAAGGCATGGAACAACTGCATCAATCCTAACGTGGCAAAGGCCATCGTTAAGGCATCGGCATGGATCGCATCGTACGTATTGTGAACGGGCCATTGGATCGCTGACCAATAAACGAACAGCACGGTTGCCGCTTCTAAGATCCCTTGGTAGATGATACTGCTCATCACACCACCAGAGAAGAAGTTGGAACTGCGTCCCCGCGGTGCATGTTTCATTAGATCTTTTTCAGCAGGCTCCATTCCTAAAGCAATTGCTGGGAATGTATCCGTTACTAGGTTGATCCAAAGCAAGTGGATCGGCAATAGCGAGTCCCAACCCCACAAGGTTGCTAAGAACAAGGTCAAAACTTCCCCTAGGTTAGCGGCTAGCAAGTATTGAATCGCTTTTTGAATATTGGAGAAGACTTTTCGTCCTTCTTCCACTGCTACGACGATCGTAGCGAAGTTGTCATCTGCTAGGACCATATCGGAAGCACCTTTAGAAACTTCGGTACCTGTGATCCCCATGCCGACACCAATATCGGCTTGCTTCAGTGACGGTGCATCGTTGACCCCGTCACCAGTCATGGCAACGACTTTGCCTTCTTGTTGCCAAGCTTTGACGATCCGAACTTTATGTTCAGGTGATACCCGTGCATAGACTGAGTAGTTCGCTACCTTTTGGGCAAACTCTTCTTCGCTCATTTTATTGAGTTCAGCGCCAGTCAAGACGGCATCATCATCGCCCGGTTTGATGATCCCTAAACGTCCCGCAATGGCTTCAGCTGTATCGCGGTGGTCTCCGGTGATCATGATTGGACGAATCCCAGCTTCTTTGGCTAAACGTACCGCATCGGCTGCTTCTGCCCGTTCTGGGTCGATCATTCCGACTAAGCCAGCAAAGACCAAATCATTTTCGACGATTTCTGATTCTAAGTTTTCTGGTACTTGGTCTACATATTTGTAGGCCATCCCCAATACCCGCAGTGCTTGTTTTGCCATATCGGTATTGTTGAATAAGATTTTTTCTTTTTCTTCATTGGTCATCGGCAGCTCTTGGCCGTCCAATAATACTTTTGAGGTTCTGCCTAGCAAGACATCTGGTGCGCCTTTGACAGCAACTAAATAGCGACCGTCTTCTTGTTGGTGGATCGTACTCATAAGTTTTCGGTCAGAATCAAATGGCAGATCTGCTACCCGTGGTTCTTGATTGACAAGATCACGCACATGGAATCCTTGATCCATCCCGAATTGCACCAATGCGGTCTCGGTCGGATCACCGATCAAGTTGCCTTCTTCACCAAATTTTGTATCATTGGCAAAGTTCATGACTTTTAATGCCATGTTATCTAACGGAATATCTTCTGAAGCAGCATGTTGCTTGTCATTGACATACAATTTTTCCACGGTCATTTGATTCAACGTCAACGTACCAGTTTTATCAGAAGCGATAATATCGGTTGCCCCAAGGGTTTCAACCGCTGGCAATTTACGGATCACTGCATTTCGTTTCGCCATTACTTGCGTACCTAAGGCTAAGATGATCGTTACGATCGCTGGCAGCCCTTCTGGGATCGCCGCTACTGCTAATGAGATCGACGTCAATAGCATGTCGACCCATGACGTATTGTTAAAGATCGTTCCAACAAAGAACATGATCACTGCAATGATAATGATGGCGATCGTCAGGAATTTTCCTAGTTCATTTAAGTTACGCTTCAACGGTGTTTCGGTTTCTTGGGCGCTAGCCAGCATGCCAGCGATTTTCCCAACTTCAGTTCCCATCCCTGTATTGACCACGACCCCTTTGCCGCGGCCATAGGTCACATTACTGTTTGAATATGCCATATTGACGCGATCGCCGATCCCGACATCCGTCCCTTCGATGACGGTCAATTCTTTTTCGACTGGTACGGACTCACCGGTCAAAGCAGCTTCTTCAATTTTTAAAGAACTTGCTTCTAAAAGGCGTAAATCTGCCGGTACGACATCGCCAGCTTCTAATAGGACAATATCCCCCGGCACCAATTCATCGCTCTTGATGGTGACGGTATGACCATTACGCAACACATTGGCATTTGGTGTAGACATTTCTCTTAGTGCTTCGATTGCTTGCTCCGCCTTCGCCTCTTGAACGACACCCATGATCGCGTTGATAATGACAACTGCTAAAATAATAATTGAGTCCACGACTTCATGGGAAACGACTGCTGAGATAATCGCCGCCGCTAGCAAAACAATGATCATCAAATCTTTGAATTGTTCAAAGAATTTTTGTACCATCGATTTCTTTTTGCCTTCTTCTAATTCGTTGGGACCGTACTCAGATAAGCGTTTTTGTGCTTCATCGTTCGTTAATCCATTGGCATCTGTTTGCATTTCTTCCAGAACATGCTGCGCTTCTTGCGCATAAAACGCCTGCGATAGCTGTTCCTTTTTGTTTTCTTCTGACATGTTTCTCCTCCTTTTATATTTACTCTTCCTTTATTGTACATGATATGAAAAAAAATAGACTTATGTATGCACTGTCTAAGCATACATAAGTCTCACTGTTTAAGACAGCACCAGAAATTTCTTTCAGGATGGTGATACTGCCGCAGATAAAATCCGCCAATTACTCCCTCATGTTCATGTCAATAACCTACATTATACAAAAACTTTTCAGGTCTGGCAATTTTAATTTTGCTGAAACTAGCAGAAGGATTTCTCCTAAGAATCAGGCGATGATCGAGCCGTTTGGCATGCCTTTTGGTGCTTCCACGATTTGCAGACGACCGTCATTGTCTTCTGCTGAAAGGATCATTCCTTGGCTGACTTGTCCCCGCATTTTCCGCGGTTTCAAGTTAGCAACGATCACGACTTTTTTACCGATCAAATCTTGCGGTTCTGGATAAAATTCAGCGATCCCCGATAAAATTTGACGATCTTGATCATCTCCCGCAGCTAAGCGGAATTGCAGCAACTTGTCGGCGCCTTTGACTTTTTGACAGTCAACGACTTCTGCCACTTTTAATTCGATCTTGTCGAAGTCTTCGTATTTGATCTCGGCTTTTTCGGATTGCAATGTGGTTTCTTCTGGATTCCATTTGACTGTTTCTTCTGGACTTTGCGTCCCTTCAGCCATTTTCTTTTGGATGTAGGCTACTTCTGTTTCAAGTTCCAAACGAGGGAAAATCGGTGTGCCTTTGGCAACGACTTTCGTGCCGCTTGGAAATTCACCAAAGCGTAAATCTTTCAGATCCATGGCAACAGAAGCCAATCCTAATTGTTGGAAAATATTGGCTGGTGTTTCTGTCATCACCGGTTGCAATAAGATCGCAACGATGCGTAAGCTTTCCGCTAAATGAACCATTACACTGTTTAATTCCGCGCGCTTTTCTTCTTCTTTGGCTAACACCCATGGTTGAGTTTCGTCAATGTATTTGTTGGCACGGGAGATCAACGTCCATACTTCTGACAATGCCGTACTGAATTCCATTTTATCCATGGCTTCATGGTAACGACCAACAACATTGGCAGCAGTCGTTGACAGCTCGCTATCAAAAGGCGTCACTTTTGAGGCATAATCTGGCACTAAGCCATCACAATATTTATTGATCATAGCGATCGTCCGATTCAACAGGTTTCCTAAATCATTGGCTAGATCGTAGTTCAAACGAGAAACGAAATCTTCTGGTGTAAACACACCATCGCTGCCAAAAGGAACCGCTCGTAAGAGGTAATAACGCAACGCATCTAAGCTGTAGCGCTCCACTAACATTTCTGGATAAACGACATTGCCTTTAGATTTCGACATCTTGCCGTCTTTCATCATCAACCAGCCATGGCCAAAGATTTTTTTCGGTAATGGCAAGTCTAATGCCATCAGCATGATTGGCCAATAGATCGTATGGAAACGCACGATTTCTTTCCCAACCATATGCACGTCAGCTGGCCAGTATTTTTGGAACAAGGAATCGTCGTCTGAGCCATAGCCTAATGCCGTAATATAGTTGGATAACGCATCGATCCACACATACACCACGTGTTCAGGACTAGCAGTGACTGGGATACCCCATTTAAAGGTCGTTCTGGAAACAGCCAGGTCTTCTAAGCCAGGTTTGATGAAATTATTCAGCATTTCATTTTTACGTGATTCTGGTTGAATGAACTCTGGGTGCTCATCATAGTATTCAACCAAACGATCGGCATATTTGCTCATGCGGAAGAAATAAGAAGATTCCTTCACCAATTCTACCTCATGACCGCTTGGTGCTTTACCGCCGATGACTTTGCCTTCTTCATCTCGGTAAACTTCTGCTAATTGCGTTTCAGTAAAGTATTCTTCATCAGAAACGGAATACCACCCTTCATATTCACCAAGATAGATATCTCCTTGATCAAGCAATTGCTGGAAGATTTTTTGAACGGCTTTTTTATGGTAATCATCCGTTGTGCGGATAAATTTATCGTAACTGATGTCTAGTGTGTTCCATAGTTTCTTGACGTCAGCTGCCATTTTGTCGACGTATTCTTGCGGATCTACGCCAAGTTCTTCTGCTTTTTTCTCGATTTTTTGACCGTGCTCATCGACACCCGTCAAATAAAAGACATCAAAGCCCATCAATCGTTTGTATCGTGCTACCGCATCACAAGCGATCGTCGTGTAAGAATTCCCGATATGCAGCTTGCCGCTTGGATAATAAATTGGCGTCGTAATATAGAATGTTTCTTTTTCAGCCATGGACGCAAGTCCTCCTTTTCACTAGTAAAGTGTATACTTAGGTAGTATACAGTTCGCAACCCAAAAATGCTATAATTTTAATCAAAAAAGCGGATAACCTAAGACCTTTTTCCATGGTCTACAAGGAACAAAGGAATCGTTTTGGTCCTTAACACGCAGCAAATAAACCAGCAGATTTGAGCATTTCTTTTCTACTAGTTATCATAGCGCAGATAGCCGTTCACTTCAATGTTCTAGGGGAAGAATCTTGCTTAGATAGAAAGGGTGCTAGTGAGGGAGTTGCTTCTTTTTTCTGATCGTTTTGTGTCTTACAAGCGGCAACTAGCGCTTATTCGATCATAGATTCTACCATCAGCGTTTGTGGTCCCTCTTCTTCAATCGTCACTTCTTTGATCAAGCGATAGGTTCCTTTCGGCAAGGTGCCAAAATACTTCGACCAATTGATTAGTAAAGTTGTTTGACTGTGGGCAGAGGCATAATGACCGATGTCTTGAAAAACCACGTCTTCTTTAAAAAGGAGCTCCCGCCATTCATCCCCCTCGAAAACATCCACTGCAAAATAGTTGTCGTAGATCACCCTCTGATCGGAATGATTGTACAGTTTGAAGCGTCCGGATGTTGCTGTGCTGGTTTCCACTTCCAGACGAAGGGTTGCTTGTTGAGGGGATGGGGGCCCCATAAACGTATCGGCAGGGCTTCGATTGACACTTTGCCCAACCATCAAATCCGTCGGCTGCTCTTGCAGCTGACGGAAACCGGTACAGCCACTAATGATCAACAACAGTAATAGAAAAACGAGAAACTTGATCGTCTTCACCTCTTTTCCCCCTCTCGAAAGAATTCTCTGCGGCTCGCCTTCTTTCCTCTAGTATACCTATTTCGTGCCTTTTCAGCAGCATTTCTAGTCATTTATTGCTTTTTTTGAGAAAAAGGATCTGAAAAAGCTTCTTGCAGACGGTCTTTGATTAACAGGTGCTTCTTTTGCTATAATGAGGAAGACTTCACTTATAGAAAGGAACGCTATGACTCGAAAAAACAAACAGCATTTTTTGCTTTTAACTGTGCTTTCTGTGGGACACTTGCTTTTTTCAACCACAAGTTACCCCTTTTTGTTTGCGTACTTCAATAGCCATGATTATGCTGCGCTCTTTGCAACAGCGGTGGCAGTCCTCCGTGTGCTTTTTTTGCTCTGGATCGCTCTTTGGGGCTATTCAGCACTCAAAGAACACCCGCCATCTTCTTGGCTTTATCTCGCATTATTTTTCCTTAATTTGATCGTTCCTTATTTTTTCCGTTAAGGAAAACCGTCGCGTTCAGCTACTTACTTTATCTAAGGCAGGAGAAACCAATGAAAGAATTTACCTCAAAATCAGCTGAAAAACACTACTATGAAAAAGAAGCGTCAGAAGCAGAGTTTCTTACATGGTATCAGGCGCAAGATCAGCCGAAATACGAGAAACCTTCCGTAACCGTCGATATGGTTTTGATGTGTTACAACAAAGAAGAAGAACAATTAAAAATTGCGCTGATCCAAAGAAAAGGCCACCCTTTCCGTAATTCTTGGGCATTGCCGGGAGGCTTCGTCAATCCCAATGAATCGACGGGGCAAAGTGTGATCCGTGAGACGCAAGAAGAGATCGGGGTCACCATCTCCAAGCAAAACATCGAACAGCTGCATACCTTCAGCACCCCAGATCGCGATCCTCGCGGTTGGGTGATAACCGTCAGCTATTTGGCTTTTATCGGTGAAGAACCCTTAAGTGCCGGTGACGATGCGAACCAAGTACGCTGGTTCTCTTTAGAAAGAAAAGCCAATCAAATTTATTTGACCAGCGGCGAGATCGAGATCATTCTTGACCTAGTGACTGGCGCCTCTGTTGGAAAAGATACGTTGGCTTTTGACCACAGCGCGATCATCCTCAAAGCTTTCAAACGGGTTGCCAACAAGATGGAACACGAGCCACAAGTGCTGCTCGTGTTAGGCAAAGACTTTACGATCACGGAAGCCCGTAAAGTATTCGCCAAGTTTTTAGGGATCGATTTTAAAATGATCGATCATTCCAACTTCAAAAAATCCATGCTCCAATATTTTACGGAAGTTGGCGAAAAGCCCGTCGGCATCGGGCGTCCCTCAAAGATCTATCGCTTAAATGACGCATTTTTAGGTGACAAAATGTAAAAAAATACAACCCCCTGTCAGACCGTAGTTTGGCAGGGGGTTGCTGGTTAATCATAATTAGTGAACGTGGTTCCTAGAAACAAAAATCAGAAAGATTTTTTCTATACCCTAGGCGATCCCTGGCGTTCCTTCCAGTTCAAGCGGCTCAGCTGCTCATTTCGCCTGAGAGCCGTTCTAGCTTCTGTTGGTCCTGCGTATCCAACGTGACAAACCGCAGTTCTTTGCCGTACCACTGCGCTTTGTACTGGATTTTGCGAACGAATTGATGCCAATCACTGATGCTGTAATGACCAGCTTTTAAAACCGTATCTTCTGCGATTTGTTCCAAATAGATCGTATCGTACTGTTTTACGAGATGGTAGCTGACTTGATCGATGAATTCCCGCTTTTGACAGCAGTGAAAACGATAAAGGCGAGCGACCTTTCCTTTTAGCTTCTGATAATTTCGCGCCTGGGTCAAAAGGATTTTCTTCCGTTTGACCGCCGTCGCTTTCACCTGAAGTTTGCGTTCTGCTCGCGTCAGCTTTTGCTTCGTTTGGATGGCATGCTCACAGGTTATGGGTATCGGCTGGTTGGCTTTGACCAACTGCTGCGGATCATAAACAACAGCGACAGAGGCTTGCTGCTTCGGCAATGGCGGGATCTCTTCCAAACAAAGGATCGAGATGTAAAACTCTTCGTTGTTTTTTGCTGAGATCGTTGCCGATTTGATCTTGCCTTTGATCGCCCGATGCTTTTTTACGGGAACCAATGTTTTAAGCTTTGGCAGCTTGATTTGATCGTCTTCAAAATAAATGGTGTGCTGCTGATTATTGGTGGTATACGATTGCCAGATACTTTTTTTGGTTTTCATTTTTGGAAAGCCAGCCCGCTTTTGAAAGTAATTTCGAAACGCTCGGTCCAGATTCCGTTGTGCATTCGCCAATGCCAAACTATCGGTCTCCTTCAAAAAAGGATACTCCTTTTTTAGTTTGGCTGGCGTCAACCCTTGCTTTGCTTCATTGTTGGCCAGCTCCTCCATCTTTGCCTCCAGCAGTTGATTGTACGTAAAACGTACACAGCCGAAGGTTTCGATGAAAAACTGTTTTTGCTGTCCATTAGGATAGATCCGAAATTTGTATGCTTTTAAAACACCCAGTTTCATCTCCTCCTAACACTCCCTATACCTTTGACGCTAGTTCCCCTTTTTTTGTGCTAACTTTTCTTGATAGATCTTGGCTTCTTTTTTCGTGGCATAAACGAAATGTCCTGGTGCGATCTCTTCCATTGCTCGTTCTTGGTTATCGTTTGGTTCGCTGACGTATTTGATCCGCTTGCGTTGACGCTCATGGTCAGGATCTGGCAGCGGAATCGCTGATAAAAGACTTTCAGTATACGGATGGACCCCGTAATGATAGATTTCATCGCTGGTGCCTACTTCTAGCAGTTTGCCGTTGTGCATCACGCCGATCCGATCGCTGATGTGTTTGACCATCGATAAATCATGGGCGATAAACAAGTACGTCAATTTATGTTCTTCTTGCAAATCTTGCAGCAAGTTGACGACTTGGGCTTGGATCGAAACATCCAATGCCGAGATCGGTTCATCACAGATGATGAATTTTGGATCGACAGCTAACGCGCGGGCGATCCCGATCCGCTGACGTTGTCCACCTGAAAATTCATGGGGATAACGGGTCCCGTGACTTGGGTTTAGTCCGACCGTTCGCAAAAGTTCATCCACCCGATCATTGCGTTCTTTTTCATTTTTGGCTAATCCGTTGATATCGATCCCTTCGGCAATAATGTCCCGAACTTTCATCCGTGGATTCAAGGAAGCATAAGGATCTTGGAAGACCATTTGAACTTCCCGGCGAAAATCAGCCAGCGGTTTCTTGCCTTTGATTTTCATAACATCTTGTCCATCAAAAAGAACTTCGCCTCCGGTAGGGTTATTCAAGCGAATCACCGTCCGTCCAGTCGTCGATTTTCCGCTTCCAGATTCACCGACTAGACCAAAGGTTTCTCCTTCATAGATTTGGAAGGAGATATCATCGACGGCTTTGACTTCGTCTTTGCGGCCAACGTTAAAATATTGTTTGAGATTCTTTACTTCAAGTAAAACTTTTTCCAACCGTTTCTCCTCCTTTAGACAGATGCCTGAGTATTTTTTTCTTGGAATTTTTTCCAGCGAATCAAGATCTCATCCGGCGGAGTCACTTTCGGTGCTTGTGGCGCTAACAGCCAAGTGGCCGCTTTGTGCGTCGGTGAGACGTCAAAGAATGGCGGTTGCTGTTCAGCATCGATCTGCAAGGCAAACTCGTTCCGTGGATAAAAAGCATCACCTGTTGGCGGATCTAACAAATCTGGAGGTGAACCAGGAATCGCGTACAAGCGATCGCCTGTTCCTTCTAACGTCGGCATCGAACCTAACAAGCCCCAAGTGTATGGATGTTGTGGGTTATAGAAGATCTCTTCTGCGGTCCCCACTTCGACGATTTTCCCACCGTACATCACGGCCACCCGATCCGCCACATTGGCAACGACCCCTAAGTCATGGGTAATGAAGACGATGGACGAATTGATTTTCTTCTGGATATCTTTTAATAACTCTAAGATTTGTGCTTGGATCGTTACATCCAATGCAGTCGTTGGTTCATCTGCAATCAAGATCTGCGGGTAACAGATCAACGCGATCGCAATGACGATCCGCTGCCGCTGACCACCAGAAAATTGATGCGGATAATTTTTCAAGCGTTTCTCAGCATTCGGGATGCCGACAAGGTTCAATAGTTCCAACGCTTGTCGCAAGCCTTCTTTTTTACTGATTTTGTTGTGCTTCATCAATGATTCTGCCACTTGCTTGCCAATCGGCATCGTTGGGTCCAATGAAGTCATTGGATCTTGGAAAATCATGGCGATTTCCTTGCCACGGATTTTTTGCAGTTCTTTTTCGGATTTTTTCAAAATGTCCGTCCCATTGAAGAGGATCTGGCCATTATCGACATTGGCATTGCTGGCTAACAACCCCATGATACTGCGGGTCGTCACGGACTTGCCGCTCCCAGATTCGCCCACGATCGCCAAGGTTTCTCCTTTGTATAGATCGAAACTGACATCGCGGATCGCTTGGACTTTCCCAGCAAAGGTGTCAAAAGAAATTTCTAAGTTTTTCACTTCTAAGACTTTTTTCATAGCAATCACTCTTTCATTTTCGGATCAAAGGCATCACGCAAACCGTCTGCCAGCAAGTTGAACCCAATCATAATCACAGACAAGGTCACAGCTGGTACCCACATTTGGTAAGGCAGGAACAAGAAGGTTTTGTAGCCATCGCTTAGTAACATCCCTAAAGATGCTGAAGGTGGTTTTAATCCTAGCCCAATAAAGCTTAGGAAGGCCTCGAAGAAAATCGCCGAGGGGATACTGAACATCATTTGTACGATGATCACGCTGGAAATATTCGGTAATACGTGTTTCATCGCAATCTTGAGGCGACTTTCCCCCAGCGTCGTTGCGGCTAAAACGAATTCTTGATCTTTTAGTTTCATCGTTTGGGCCCGTACGATCCGCGCCATTGGAATCCAGTTAGTGATCGCCATTGCTGCCACGATCGAGAAGATCCCAGGTTCAAAAACCACCAACATCAAGATCATTACCACTAAGTTGGGAATACCAGATAAGATTTCTAGAAAACGTTGCATCACATTATCGATCCGTCCACCTAAAAGACCAGAGATCAGGCCATAGGTTACACCAAAGATGATGTCAAGCATTGCCGCGATAAACGCGATCAACAAGGAAATACGTGTTCCTACAAATAGACGACTCAGTAGGTCACGACCCAAGCCATCCGTTCCTAAAAGGAAATACGTCCCGTCAGGAACATTGGCAGCTGCATACTTATCTACTAGCTCGCCTCCCACCATCGCATAGCCGTTTAAGCCATTGATGTTGATACCAGGAATTTTCGGCGGCAGATTTGTAAAGGTCACATTTTGCGCAGTTGGATCATGTGGCGAGACAAAAATCGTAATGATTGAGATCGCGATAATGATCAGCAGCAAAATGATTGAGAAAACAGCGGCTTTGTTCTTTTTCAGACGACGCCATGAATCTTGGAAAAACGTTAATGAAGGGGTTGCGATCGCTTCACGCTCTTCATTGGTATTTTTTTGTAACGGTTGAAATTTGGCTGCATCGATGGCAGCAACATCATTTGCTGTGTAAGGTTTCTCTGCCATTAGCCACGACTCCCTTCTGAAACTCGGATCCGCGGATCAACGATTCCATATAAAATATCAACAACAAGAATAACAAAGACCAACATCGCGGAATAAAGAATTGTTACCGCCATGATCGTTGGATAGTCATTGGTCATGATTGATTTTACGAACTGTTCACCGATACCTGGGATCGCAAAAATATTTTCTACGACAAGAGAACCCGTCATCAAACCGACAGCTAGCGGTCCTAACAGCGTCAATAACGGAATCAAACTATTCCGCAAACCATGCTTGAAGGCAATTTCCCAGCGGCTCAACCCTTTTGCTCGTGCCAACTCGACATAATCACTATGCAGCACTTCCACCATCTCGGTTCGAATAAACCTGGCGGAATCCGCTAATGGCGACATCGCCAAGGCGACGGTCGGTAGGATCGTGCTGGCAAAAGTCTCCCACTTAGCAATCGGTAAGATCCCTAGTTTGATGGCAAAAATGTATTGCAGCAACACGGCAAAGACAAAGTTAGGGATCGAACGTCCTAAGATCGCCACTAAGGTAGACGTTGTATCGATCCAAGTATTTTGTTTCATCGCAGAGATCGTTCCTAAAATGATCCCAAAGAACGTACCAAAGATGATCGCTTGTAGCCCTAGTTGCAGTGAAGGTCCGATTCTTCCTGATAATAAATTCGCTACTGGCTGGTTTTTAAATTGGAAAGAGATTCCAAAGTCACCTTTTAGTAAATTGGTCAAATAAAGCCAATATTGGGTAATGATCGGTTTGTCCAATCCTGCTTGCTCATTTAGCAAGGCAATTTGTTCTGGACTTAATTTTTCAGCATTCGTATATGGTGTTCCTGGCAAAAATTGCATCAAGAAAAAGGTGATCGTGGCAATCAGCCATAATGTTAAGACCATGTAGAACACTCGTTTCAATAAATATTTCAAAAAGCTGTTCACGCAGTTTCCCCCTTAAGTATTTTGACTTCTATTCAATAATTATGTAAATTAACATAGTACGAATCATTAAAAAGGAGTCAGATCATGAAAATAAAAAAAAGTAGTGGGCTCATACCCCTCCTATGCCTCGCAATTTCTGGCGGATGGTTAGCCATAAAAAATGAATTTTCCATAGCAGCTCTTTCAGATGCCCTTTTCTTGTGGGCGCTGTTCTTTTTGATCATTGGCGGTTTTTTATGGGTATTTGCTTCTGGTTTCTTTGACCATTTTCAATACTCCATGAAGAAAGCTTTTTCCAAAAATAAAACAGATTATCTGAAATTATCCCAAGTCGGCAAACAGAGCTACGCCTTTTGGTTATGGCCTGGTGTCTTCTTGTTATTCCTTTCATTGCTCTTTTTAATGATTGCTACTAGTTAATTTCATTCTTATAGTTTTACTCATTGAAATGAGAAGCAAAAGGCTGAGACAAGAAATTGTCCCAGCCTTTTCTTCGGCATTTCAAGTCAACTACTCGTGATTATTCGATTGATGTCCACTTGTAGTCGTATTGTGCGCCCGCTGCGTGAGCAACAACACCTTTGACTTTTGTTGCACGTAAGTGTGCTTCCGCTTTTTGATAAACTGGAATGACACCTTGTTCATTCATAATGATTTTTTCTGCATTGACTAGATCTTCCCAACGTTTGTCAGGGTCATTGGCATTGGTTGTACCCGCTGCTTCAACGGCTGCATCGTATTCTTCGTTACTCCATTGCCCACGGTTGTATGAATTGCCTGTCGTAAACAAGTCTGTAAAGCTACTTGCATCGGCATAGTCAGCACCCCAACCGCCCATTACTGTATCAAAATCACCAGCGTTTGAACGATCCAAACGAACAGAGAATGGTACTGGACTTAACGTGACTTTCACACCGTCCAATGTTTTTTCGATCGTATCTTGCAAGTACTCAATGATTTTCTTCGTTGAGTCTGTATCAGAAGCTAAGATATCAAATTCTAATGAATCGATCCCTAATTCTTCTTTGGCTTTTTCCCAATGTTCTTTGGCTTGTTCTTCATTGTATTCAATGACGCTGCCAGCTGCTTCCGTGAAGTCTGTATGATCACCAGGGCTGAAGGTCATGCCTTCTGGTACCAACCCAGTTGAAGCAATCGAACCATCCCCTAAGATCGATGTCACTAAGGCATCACGGTCGATCGCATAAGAGATCGCTTTACGTAAGTTTTCGTTACGGAAAGGTGAATCTTCATCACGTTGGTTCAATTCTAGGTAAGAAGTCGTTGCTTCTGGTTGAGAAACAAAGGCTTCATCGTTAGCCATTTGTTGCGCTAATTCACCTGTTAGGATGACATCATCTGCTTGACCATCTTGGAAAAGGTTCAAGGCAGTTGAGGATTCCTTCACGACGCTTACGTTGATCGTTTGTAATTTAACAGTATCTTTGTCCCAATATTGGTCGTTCTTTTCATAAGCCCATTCCGTATCCGTTCCTGGTCCATCAAACCCAGTCAAGACAAATGGTCCATTGTAAACGGCATTGTCGCTGGTTGACGCATATTGATCGCCATTTTCTTCTACCACTTTTTGATTTTGTGGGAAGAAGGATGGGAATGCTAATAAGTAGTCAAAGTAAGGTGTTGCTTTTTCTAGGGTGATTTCTAATTCATAATCCCCCACTGCTTTGATGCCTAGCTCTGATGGATCCGTATCGCCTGCTGTGATGGCATCTGCGTTCTTAACTGGTGAAAATAGATACGCGTATTCTGATGCTGTTTCAGGTTTGACTGTCCGTTGCCAGCCATAGACGTAATCCGCTGCTGTAACAGGGTCACCATTTGACCATTTCGCATCTTCACGTAATTTGATCTTGTAAGTCAGTCCATCCTCGCTAACTTCAGCTGCTTCAGCTGCACCAGCAGGTTGTGGTGTACTGTCAGCATCCAAACGATACAGTCCTTCATATACATTGTTCAATGCACTGAAGCTGATCGTATCGGTTGCTAATGAGAGATCCGCACTTGGCATTTCTTGTGAAACCACTATGTTAAACACTTGTTCTGCACTGCTGTCACCGCTTGCTGCTGTGTCATTGCTTGAACTATTTGTTCCGCCCGTTGTACAACCGGCTAACGCCACGCCACACACAGCCACTAAACCATAGGCCCATTTATTCTTCATCCTGTCCTACCCCTTAATTGAATTAATTTTCAGAATAATCATGCGATTTCTGAAGTTAGATAAGATTTTAATTAATAATTATTAAAAAAGCAATCCTTTTTTCGATAAAAAACACCTCTGACAGAAAGTTTTCTTGGTATTTACTTACCTTACTCTCATCAAACATTCGTTAAATGCTATTTTTCCTTTTTTTATTTATAAGAAATAAAGCAAAAAAAATAATAAAAAAACATGGTTAAATGTAACTTACATTCATTTTCTGTCTTTCTTTTTCATTTGATCCGTCAAAATGAGAAATGTCTGATAGAAGGGTAAATATACAGAAATCGCCAATGATTTTTATCAGAACAGACCAAAAAAAGACCTGATCGCATGCTTGCTGATCAGGTCTTCTCGCCTTAAAGACATTTGTTTCATCCCCGAAAGGATGTCCTTCAATGATTAATGGATCGCGCCGCCAATTGCTTTTAGATCTTCTTTGTCGGCATAATCAACGATGGCTTCCACCGCTGCAGTCAATCCTTTGGCGATGTCTTCGATGCTCATTGCAGGCTGTCCTGCTTTATCGACGACTTGCTGAGGAATAAACGGCACGTGGATAAAACCACCCTTCATTTCAGGGTATTTTGTATCGATCATGTATTGTACTTGATACATGATGTGGTTGCAGACGAAGGTTCCAGCAGTATTAGAAACGGCTGCCGGTATTCCTGCTTTTTTCATGTTTTCTACCATTGCTTTGATCGGCAGTTGTGTGAAGTAAGCAGGCTTCCCTTCTGTTTGGATCGCTTCATCGACGGGTTGATTGCCTTCGTTATCAGGAATCCGGGCATCATCTACATTGATCGCCACTCGTTCTGGTGAGATGGCAAACCGTCCACCCGCTTGGCCAATGTTTAAAACGACATCTGGGTGGATCTCTTCAATTTTCTCTGCGACGATCGCTGCTGATTTCCCAAATACAGTAGGGATCTCTGCTTTCACGATCTGTGCACCATGAATTGTATCTGGCAGTAATTTCACTGCTTCTAAGGCAGGATTGATTGCTTCTCCGCCAAATGGATCAAATCCGGTAATTAGTAGTTTCATTTCCATCATCCTTCCCTCTTTGTTTTACCACTAAAATGCCCAAAAGTACATTAAAGCGATGTGGATCACTAACAATAATAAAGCAATTGGGGCTTGTGCTTTAATGACACCATTGGGGTCTTTCATCTCTAACAAGGCCACTGGCAGTGCGTTGAAATTGGCTGCCATCGGAGTCAGCAATGTGCCACAAAAACCAGCGGTCATAGCCAACGCACCAGCAACGACTGGGTCGCCGCCTTGAGCCATCACAAAAGGTACACCGATGCCTGCGGTAATAACGGTAAATGCCGCAAAGCCATTTCCCATGATCATAGTAAAGATCATCATTCCTAAACAGTAAGCCACGACACCGATAAAACGATTGCCTTCTGGCACGACACCAGAGATTCCTTGAGAAATCACATCACCGACACCAGCAGCGTTAAAAATGACACCTAGTGCTGCTAATAACTGCGGCAAGATACCGGCAGTTCCGACTTGACGAAGCATCCGGTCGGAATCGTCCAGCACTGTTTTCGGTTTAGCGGAAGTCAACACGACTGCCAACAAGAGCGCTAAGATCGATGCGATCCCGATTCCAACTTGGCCTCCTAATGGTGTATAAGAAATCACCACAGCGATCAATGCTAAGCTGATACATGGCACGAAGATCGTACTACCGATCCGTTTAGCCGATGCTTCTGCTTTTTCATCATCCACGTCCACGATTTTACCAATCTGCACTTGTTTGAAGAAGGTCAAACAGCCCATCAAAACGATCAAAATACCGTCCACAAGATACGGCAAGAAATTCCCGAAAGCAAAGACGATCCCTAGCAGTAACCAAAAAGCAGAGGTGCCTAATCGGGTGGGATGATCCGCTTCACGAAAAACCCGTACAGCCGTCATGATCGACAGCAATCCGATCAAGATATAAAAGAATTCCAGTAATCCGTTAACGATTCCTTCCATCTATTTGTCCTCCTTCTTGCCATATTTTTTTGCTAATTTACGATCAAAGAGCAAGTTCGACAATGTAGCAATGACTAAGACGATCAATGCGATCGGCAATGAGGCTTGCGCGATCGAACTAGCTGCCACATCGTAGCCAAGAGATTGCAATGTTCCTACGATCAATAGCACACCAGAAGCAGCCACAAAGGTATTTTGCGCAAAGAAATTCCCGAAGTTTTCGTTAGCGGCAGCCCGAGCTTTGATTTTTTCCTGATCTTTTTCATCCAGTTCCCCAAATTTGTTTTCCCCAGCAGCTTGCGCCATCGGGTTAACGATCGGGCGGATAAATTGTGTATGTCCTTGGATCCGAATAGAGAAAAAGCCAGCAAGTTCTCGAATAAACAAGTACAAGCTTAAGAACTTCCCTGGTGTTAAGCCTTTGATCTTTTCAATCAATATGACTGCTTGCTGCTTCAAGCCAAAACGTTCTGACAAGCCGACCATCGGTAGTGTCAGTAAGAACAGTGTAACGAGTCGATTATTGACAAACGCTTCTCCTAACATTGTTAAAAAATCAACAACAGAAATCCCCGACACAAGCGCGGTGACAAAACCAGCAACGATTACGACAGCAATAGTATCTAGCTTCAGCAAAAAGCCGACTAAAATAACTAGAATACCAATTAATTTAATCCATTCCATCAAATCATCCTTTCACAGTAAGTTATTTTTAATGAATACCAGCTTTTAGTATAATCTATTTTTTTCTTGTAAAACAATGTTTTTTGAATTTTCTTTACAGGAATACGCTTTCTTTAAGGCGTTTTTTAATTGCTTAGATAATAAAAAACCAAAAGAAGAACTGCGCTTGTGCAGTCCTTCTTTTGGTTTTTTGTGTTTAAGAAGCAGAAGCTTCTTTTTTCATTTGTTTGCTTCGCAGCTGTCCGCATGCTGCGTCGATATCTGTCCCATGTTCTTTACGAATCACACAGTTGATGCCGTTTTTCTTTAAAATGTCATAAAAAGCTAACACATCGGCTTTTTTACTTCGAGCATATTGGTCATGCTCACTCACTGGGTTATAAGGAATCAAGTTGACGTAAGACAATTTCTTTTTATCCTTCAATAATGCTGCCAACTGACGGGCATGTTCCGGTCGGTCGTTGACATGATCCAGCATGATATACTCAAACGTGATGCGACGATTGGTTTTTTCTAAATAATAATCGACCGCTGCCATCAGTTTTTCAATCGGGAAGCTCCGATTGATCCGCATCATGGAGGTTCTGACTTCGTTATTTGGGGCATGCAGCGAAATCGCTAGGTTCACTTGCAAGCCGTTCTCCGCAAACTCTTTGATTTTATGCGCTAAGCCGCTGGTTGACACGGTAATATGCCGCGCACCGATCGCTAAACCCTTTGGGTCGTTAATGATCTGCAAGAAATGCATCACATTGTCATAGTTATCAAAGGGTTCGCCGATCCCCATGACGACTACGTGAGAGACCCGTTCTCCCTCGTTGCGTTCATCAAAATAGTGTTGTACTAACATGATTTGAGCCACGATCTCGCCTGCCGTTAAATCCCGCTGTTTCTTTAATAACCCACTGGCACAAAAGGTACAGCCGATGTTGCAACCGACTTGGGTTGTCACACAAACCGACATGCCATACTCTTGACGCATCAAGACCGTTTCAATCATGTGATTGTCGGGCAATTGAAATAAATACTTGACGGTCCCATCACTGGCTTCTTGTACCACCATCTGCTTCAGGGGATTGATCACAAAGGCTGCCGTCAGTTTCTCAATCAAAGGTTTCGGTAAATTGGTCATTTCTTCAAAGCTGGTTACTCGTTTTTCATAGAGCCACTCCCACACTTGGTTGGCTCGAAATTTCTTTTCGTTTTGTTCAGTTATCCACAAAGATAGATCTGATTTGGTAAGTCCATAAATCGATGGGTTCACTTTTTTCCCTCTTTTCAAACTAGTCGCTACATACTATAACTGAATTCTTTGTGAAAAGCAACCGTACCTTGGTTGTTTGTCAAAGCGAAACCGTTGCTCTACTGCGCTGGTTGATCATTTTTTTCGACGCTCAATGTTCCCATCCATCACGCCATCTTACTTGAAATAGCTCTCACAAACATTTTAGTCATAAAAAACAAGCAGCGAATGAACCAACTCCTGTGAAATAAATGGAGCAGCTCTTTCCTGCTTGTTTGCTTTTCCTTGAAGAGATACTCTCTCATGGGCATTGCTTTCTTCACATGATCACCCTTCAAAAGAAAGGACTTGGCCTTCTTTGGCGGTCAACATCCCTCGTTGCGGTGGCTGTAGCTGTAAATAAAGATGGAGTGACATTTCTAATATCAGTTCTTTGTCTCCTTGTTGAAAAACGCCGTAATAATGGGTCTGTTCCCGTTTCTCTTCATATGTATGACTGACAAGGTAATACCCTTGTTCCATGGTTTCGTTGCGCTTTTTGGTTTCTGAAAGAAAACGGCGAATATGTTTATAAGTAAAGAGAATCAATAAAATGACAACTACTATTAATACTACATACCCCATTGCTTGTTTTACACCTCGATCGTTGATGTAGCAAAGGTCGGCTCCACACCAATACTGATCATCAAAGCAGCATCGACTTCACACATCACTTTATCGTCTAAATGACAAACTTTTTCTTTCAACCGACTTTTGTCGATCGTGCGGATCTGTTCCATCAAAATGACGGAGTCTTTGCCAATCCCTGTGCAAGAAGCGGAAATTCCAATGTGGGTTGGTAATTTCGGCTTCGCCATTTTTGCCGTGATCGCCGCAATGATCACGGTGGGACTGAAGTGATTGCCCAAGTCATTTTGAATGATCAAGACCGGTCGTATTCCGCCTTGCTCCGATCCAACGACTGGTGAAAGATCGGCAAAATAAATATCTCCCCTTTTTACCATAGGACCACCCTAACTTTTATATTCTCGCGGAACCCTTGCTGAGAGGGTGCACGCTACTTCATAGTGAATCGTTTCTAACTGGTCTGCAACATCCTGCATCGTAATTCGTTTCCCATGATTCTCACCAATCAACGTGACCGTTGTACCGACAGCAAAGGCTCGCGGCAAACGAATCATCAGTTGATCCATACACACCCGACCGACGATTTCACAAGGTTCGCCTTCTACTAAGAGTGAGAAGCCTTGCATTTTTCGTAACCAGCCATCCGCATAACCGATAGGCACAGTGCCGATCCATTCCTGACGGGGCGTGATATATGTCTCACCATAGCCAATCCCCGCTCCTTTTTCAAGTAATTTCACTTGGATCAGTTCAGAAACAAGTGAAAGGGCTGGTTTTAAGGAAAATGGTTCCTTCAATGCATGACCTGACGGATTCAATCCATACATCGCGATCCCAAAACGGACCATATTCCCAACGGCCTCTTTGTGCCACAAGGAGGTCGCGCTATTGCCTGTATGTATATATGTCGGCAAATAAGGCAAAACAGTTAAGACTTCTTTAAACCGCTGGTGCTGTGTTTCCCAATAAGTTGTATCAGCTTGATCGGCTGTGGAGAAATGGGTAAAGATTCCTTCCCAATCAAATGTGGGATGAGTTTCCAACCAAAGAACGGCTTGAAGCACTTCTTCTGGGGTCAAAAAACCGATTCTCCCCATGCCGGTATCCACTTTGACATGTACTTTAAGCGGTGTCTTTACAGGATTCTCCTCCAAATAAGTACCGGCTTCTACCAACCAGTCCATCGAAGCGACTGGAAAAGAAAAATCGTATTCTGCAAGTAAGGGAATATCTTGCACGTTCACAACCCCTAAAATCAGCAGCGGGTCAGTGATTCCTGCTTCTCGCAATTCGATCGCCTCATCGATCGTCGCAACGCAAAAACCGGCTGCACCGCCTTCTTTGGCTGCTTGAGCAGTTTGTACCGCTCCGTGTCCGTACCCATTGGCTTTTACCACCGCAAAAAGAAACGTCTCGCTTGGTAAGTGAGCAATCTCATTTTTGATGTTTTCAGTAATCGCGGTCGTATCAATAATCGCTTTCGTTGGTCTATGGTAAGCAACCACCATTTCCAGTTCCTTCTTTCTACTAATGCTTGATCAGACAAACAAATTAAGTTGGTTTTATGTAGTCGGCTGTTCGTCCATAAAGTATCGTAGTTTTTTCACCAAGTGACGACTTCCACTCAGGTTACTCACTATCCGATAATTCTAAGATAATTTGTGCAAAGGCAGTATCATTTGTATGGGTGATACTGACAAACGTTTTTTCTAAAGGGTGCGGTGCTTTGGTAACGATCGGTGCACCGAATTCATTGGTCAAGACTTCAATATCATGAAAAGAAACTTTGCCGATCCCCGTCCCCCAAGCTTTCGAGAACGCTTCTTTGCAGGCATAGCGCCCCCCGAGGAACTCTACCTGACGTTTCAGGGGCAAACGGGCAAATAATTTTGCTTCCTTCTCCGTTAAAATACGCGTTATAAACTGAGGTTTTTTTTCAATTAATTCTTTCATTCGAGGCAGCTCGACTGCATCGATCCCGATTCCTTTAATCATTCTTCTCGCTACCTTTACTTAAGATAGGGGTTTCCAAATTGGAATTGGCCCTTGTTTAGCTAGTTACCATTCTACCAAAAAAATGGCGAATTACCATTCAAATCTGACGAGTTTATACGGAGATTAAGATTTTCAATCACTCGTATTTGTTTTTTATATAAAAAAGACCTTGCAAGTTTCCTTACAAGGTCCACAAACTCAATTAGTCTTGGTTATTTCTGATAACGAAACCGCGTTTTTTGTCGTTGCTACGGCGATTGTTTTTACGGGCACCATCTTTTGAATAGTTACCACGGGCTTTATTGCCGTTGCCGCCGCCACGGTTCCCACCGTTTTCTTTGCGGTTACGATTGCCGCCATTGCTGTTATTGCTGCGACGTCCGTTTTTATTGAATGATTTTTTTCCTTGAGGTAATGGGCGTTCTGGTGTAATTTTGACTGGTTCTAAATCAGCTGGATCTTTCGCCATTGTTTTTAGAAGCAGTGCTGCTAAATCTTGTGCAGAATAACGTTCCAAAAGATCGTCGGCTGCTTGCAAGTATTTATCCAAACCATTTTCATCCAATTTTGTTTCAACAGATTCGATTGCGGCACCTAATTGACCTTTAAAAGCTTCTTTTTCGGTTGGTGGGCGCATTGGTGTCATCCGTTTTTTCGTTAAGTTTTCAATGACATGCAAGTAGCTCATTTCGTTTGGTGTAACGAAAGTCACTGACATTCCGCCTTTTCCGGCACGACCTGTACGTCCGATCCGGTGAACATAGCTTTCAGGATCTTGAGGGATATCGTAGTTGTAAACGTGTGTAACACCAGAAATATCTAATCCGCGAGCTGCTACGTCTGTGGCAACTAAGATATCTAATTGACCACTCTTAAATGAACGTAAAACGCTCATCCGTTTTTGTTGAGAAAGGTCCCCATGAATGCCTTCAGCTTTGTAGCCACGAGCTTCTAAACCACGTGCCAATTCATCAACACGACGTTTCGTACGACCGAAAACGATCGTCAATTCTGGTGATTGCACATCCAACAAACGAGTCATGACATCGAATTTTTCATAATCTTTTGAGCGAACATAATATTGATCAATCAAATCAGCGGTCATTTCTTTGGCTTTGATTTGAACATGTTCAGGCTCTTTCATGAATTTCACGCCGATATTTTTGATTGCTGGCGGCATTGTTGCTGAAAATAGCAACGTTTGACGAACATCTGGCACTTGGCTGATGATTTTTTCAATATCTTCCAAGAAGCCCATGTTCAACATTTCGTCTGCTTCATCTAATACAAGCGTTTCAACCGTACCTAATTTTAAGGTGTGGCGGTTGATATGGTCTAACATACGTCCTGGCGTACCAACTACGATATGGGGACGATCTTTTAATTGACGGATTTGACGGCCGATATCGGCTCCACCGTAAACTGCTTGAACGCGAATTTTTTTGTCTTTACCAAGACGATACAATTCTTCTTGGGTTTGGATCGCTAATTCACGGGTTGGGGCAATCACTAATCCTTGTAGTTGATGGTTCGCTGGGTCGATTTTTTCTAACATTGGCAAACCAAATGCGGCGGTTTTACCAGTACCGGTCTGTGCTTGACCGATCACGTCTTTGCCTGCTAAGGCTAATGGAATCGTTGCTTCTTGGATGGGTGTTGCTTCTTCAAAGCCGGCACGCTCAACAGAAGTCAATAATTCGTTGGATAATTCTAGATCTTTAAATTTCAAATGGATCCTCCTAGGCTGGTCATCTTTTCGATGCCTGTTTTTCTATCATCGAAGCGTAGGTTAGTTCTTCAGAAACACAAGAGTAGTCCCATTTACTCTTATCTTTCTCTCGGTACCGAAAAACCGCTTCACGAAGGCATTATAAAAGGCTAAAACAAGTGTTGTTTGTCTCAGCCATCATTTTATCTCAAAACGTCAATGTTTTTTACAGTAATCATTCTGTGCTTCATCTTTCGGCGTTAGATAAGTATAACACGTTTTGAAAGTTTCAGCAAGATTTCAACTCCGCTTTACATTCCTTTTAGTGCATCAACGACTTCGCTCAAGCCCATGCCATTGCTCCCTTTGATTACCAAGCTGTCGGAAGGTTCTAAAGTTTCCTTTAAGGAGGCGATCAGTTGTGGTTTTTCATCTGTCGCAAAATAGCGCACCTTGTCAGCAAGTGGTGACTGAGCTAGTCGTTTTTGCAATGCTTGCATTTCTTTGCCATAAAGAAAAACTAGTTGGAACGAGTCATCTAAATGTGCGGCCATCTGCTCGTGCATTTGTGCAGAATCTGGTCCTAATTCAAGCATATCTGCCAATACGGCGATCCGTCTTCCTTCTAACGGCAATTTGCGGAAACTATCCAATACGAGACCCATGGCAGTCGGATTGGCATTGTAAATATCGCTCAAAATCGCTGCTCCATTACCGGCAGTCACCCATTGGGTCCGATTTTTCGTTAATTGAAAATGCGCCAAGCCCTCCTTGATGGCTTCATTTGATACACCAAAATGACGTCCTAAACCAATCGCGATCAAGGCATTTTTGACATTATAACCGCCTAATACCGGTAAGGTAAAAGTCTTACCTGCTACCGTAAAAATCGTTTGATCTTGCGATTCCTCTACGATGTCTCCTTGCAGATCTCCCTCTGTTAAGCCAAAAGTTTCAATGGGCTGCGTCAAGTTAGGAACAAAGGGGTCTAACAATGGTTCATCCGCCGGCATCATAAAGAAGCCGTCTTTTTTCAATCCTGCGGTGATCTCCATTTTGGCTTTGGCGATCCCTTCTCTGGACCCTAAGTTTTCAATGTGGGCTTCGCCAATCAAAGTGATCGCCGCTGCATCAGGTTCTGCTAAGCGCGAAAGGACTTCGATCTCTCCTGCATGGTCCATTCCCATTTCTAAAATCAACACTTGCGTATCTTCTGGTGCATGCAAGATAGTCAAAGGCACGCCTAGTTCATTGTTATGGTTACCTTGAGTTTTGTAGGTCTGGTATTTTTGTGCCATAACCGCGTCTACCATATCTTTTGTGGTTGTTTTCCCATTACTTCCGGTAATAGCGATGATTTTTGGCGCAAGTTTTTCTTTGTAGGCTCGTGCTAACTGTTGGAACGCTTTGACAGTATCCTTGACGGGTATCACAAGGATGCCTTGCGGTGGTTGGATGGTGGGATGACTCCACAATGTCGCGATCGCACCATTGTCTTTGGCTTGTTGGGCAAATTCATGTCCATCCCGAGTCCCCGCCAAGGGAACAAAAAGACTGTTTTCTTTGATTAGACGGCTGTCAAACTCCACAGAGGCAAGTGGTGTCTCATTTTCAATTGGCTGACCAAATACGGCAGCGGCTTCTTTTACAGTAAAATTCATCAGTTTCGCTCCTTTTTTACAAAAAAAGAAAGCACAAGATCGCTTCAAGTATTTTCCTTGAGTTGAGCTGGCTTTCTTCCTGCTATTTATTCTGCTTCTTTTTCATTCTCTGCTTCAACTTCTGCTTCTTCCACATTCGTCAAGAAAGAACGTCTTTGGTTGAAACGATTCATCCCTAATTGGATCAATTCTTCAATCAAATCACCATACGGCAATCCGGTCTTTTCCCATAGCAATGGGTACATGCTGAATTCAGTGAATCCCGGCATCGTGTTTAGCTCATTTAAAAAGAGCTCGTTTTTATTGGTCAAAAAGAAATCACAACGGCTCAATCCACTGCCGCCTAACATCGTATAGGCTTTTTTCGCAAACTCTTGGGCTTTGGCTTGTGTTTCTTCGGGAATTTGCGCAGGAATCTGCATCTCGATTCGGTTGTCAATGTATTTGGAATTGTAATCATAAAACGCAACATCTTTTACGATTTCTCCCGGCATGGTGGTCCGCACGTCTTCGTTTCCAAGAACAGCGACTTCGATCTCACGGGCTTCGATTCCTTGTTCAACGATCGCTCGGGTATCGTAGCGATACGCTTCTTGCAACGCATTTTGCAGTTCTTCGCGGTTCTCGGCTTTCGAGATACCGACACTTGATCCCATGTTGGCTGGTTTGACAAACATCGGATAAAGTAGACTGCCTTCGCATTGATCGAAAATCTTTTTCGGATTTTCTTTCCACGCATTTTTCAAGACTGGTACATACGGAACTTGCGGAATTCCCGCAGCTTGCAAGATGTACTTGGTCATGATTTTGTCCATCCCACAGGCACTAGTCAAGACACCAGCACCGACATAAGGCATTCCGATGGTTTCTAAAAACCCTTGGATCGTGCCGTCTTCGCCGTTTGGTCCATGGAGCAATGGAAAGACGATCGCGTCTTTTTCATAGATTGCCCCAGGTGAAATTTCTTCCCCTTTGGTCTCTTCGTTGGTCAATGCCAAAGTATCTGGTGACGTTGGCGCCTCAGACAATAATGGGCCTTTTAACCAGCGTCCTTCTTTAGTGATCATTACTAATTGAACTTGGTAGTAATTATAATATACAGCATTAACAACTGAAAAAGCGGATAACAGTGATACCTCATGCTCTGCACTGCGTCCCCCGTATAATAAAATGATTTTCAAAAGAATTTCCTCCTGTATTCATTGATTCTACCAAACTAAGTCTTCCACATTTTAGCACAAAATCGACCAACCGGCATTAAATCTTGCAGAAATTTCTTTAAGCTTACACAGTCGTTAGTTGAATGTTTTTCATTTTGTCAGTACTATGAATATATCACGGCACGTTTAAAGAGGTGGGACCTATGACAGAACAAACTGCTCCTTCTAGAAAAGGACGATTAAAACAAATCCTTCAAGTCTTTTTGAAATACAAAGTCGTTCAAAATATCAGCAAACAGCAGCATCCCGAAATGGTGCGTCAAGCGTTTGAAGAATTAGGACCAACATTTATCAAAATCGGGCAGATGCTTTCGGTCCGCAATGACCTGCTTTCCAGCACTTTCGTTGATGCCTTCAAGCAGTTACAAGACAATGTCAAAAGCGATCCATTTCCCAAGGTCAAAGCACTGCTGGAAGCAGAACTACAGCAGCCACTAACGGAAGTTTTTTCCGCTTTTGATGAAATCCCAGTCGCCTCAGCTTCCATCGGACAAGCCCACCGAGCAAACTTGATCAGCGGCAAAGAAGTGATCGTCAAAGTGCAGCATCCGGGAATCATTGCGGCGATTCAAGTAGATCTCGATCTTTTTGAAAAGGCTCTACCGTTAGTTCGTGCAATTCCAGAAGCCAATGTGGTGGATTTAAAAAGCGTGTTAAGCGAAGTCAGACGATCCCTTGCCAATGAAACGAATTTTTTGCAAGAGATGAAAAATGCGCAGGAATTCTACCGAAACAATCACCAAAACCCGCAATTGGCATTGCCAAAAGTTTATCCCGAATGGTGCACCCAAAAAGTATTAGTCATGGATTACATGGCCGGTGAAAGTTTGAACTGCTTGCTGACCCGCAGCAATCAAGATATCGTTTATGACAATCAGTCCGTGAAAGCAGTGAAAAAACAAGTGGGAACGCTATTAGTCGAAAACTTTATGAAGCAAGTCTTTGAAGATGGCTTCTTTCACGCTGATCCGCATCCTGGCAATCTTTTTTTACATGTCTTCACAGATCAAGCCAATCGACCAAAACCATTCCAAGTCAAACAGCGCGTCGGTGTCCTCGGCGGTGTTGATTATTCATTGAAATGGCAAGAAGAAGCGGTTATGCCGCCTTACCAAGTGATTTTCTTAGATTTTGGGATGATGGGACACTTGGATCAGTCATTACGCAGTCGCTTAGCTGATGCATTGATTGCTTTGTATACCCAAGACACCCAAGAAGTCGGCAAAGCTGTCTTGCGTTTGTGCAACAGCAGCGGCAGTTCCTTTGATGAAGTCGCCTTCTATCAGGATCTTCAAAAATTTGTTGAAAACTACTATAATATGCCGCTAAAGGATATCGACTTGCAAAAAGTGATGGGGGAAGTCATCACAATCTGCCATGATAACCAACTGCAGATGCATCGAGACATCACCTTGCTGATTAAGGCTTTTGGCACCTTGGAAGGTGTGATCAAAGCCTTAGACCCCGAATTATCAATGATGGAAGTCACTCAGCCTTTTGCACAAAAATATTTCTTACAGCAGCTGAGTATTGAAGACGAGGTGAAAAAAAGCGCCTTGGCAACCGCAAAAAGCTTGCGGGCACTTAGCCATCTTCCTGATCGGACCTTGGCTGTCTTAGACACTTTTGCCACTGGTAAACACCGGTTAAATTTAGAGATCCGCGAACAAAAACAGCTATTGGATCGCTTTGATCAGATGGTCAATCGACTGGTGATCGGTATTATTCTAGCTGCGGTCATCCTTGGCTCTTCCTTATTGGTGGTCGCCAGCCCGCAACAAGGAGCCTTCGTCCATCAGATGGGGATCTTCGGATATACCTTAGCATTTTTCGCGATCGTGGCTTTAGTCAGCAAATACTTCTATGATCGTTTTCGCAAGAAATAAATAAGCACCTTCAATTCCCGTGGTTCATGCAGAAGCTGGGTCTTGAGGGTGCTTATTTTGCAAGGATCTGTCGCAATTCGTTTTCAAAGATTCGTTTGAAGGCTTCCCGATCCTCTTTCGTAAAGGGCTTCGGTCCTTTTGTGCGCTTGCCTGCTTTACGCATCTGCGCACCTAAGTAGCGTTGACCTAATAAAAAATCGATCGTTTCTGGCAAATACTCTATACCGTTATGGTGAAAAACTCGTGCTTTTTTGGGCAAGACTAACGAAGCTAAGCCATAATCTTGGGTGACGAGAAAATCGCCGGGTTCTATTTCCTTCACGATTTCATAATCCGCGCGATCCGAGCCTTTGTCGACATAGACAAAGTGAACGTGGGCGGGATAGTCTTTGGTCGTATAATGATCGACACTGGTCACGATTACTACCGGCAGCTGATACTGCTGAGCCAGCTCGATCACTTCATTTTTCACCGGCGAACCGTCGCCGTCAATAAAAAGCCGCATCTGCTTGCTCCTCTCACAAATTTCTTCGTTTACAATTACTTCTATTGTAAGAGGAGCACCTAGAAGATGCAAGCAGACTTTGCAGTATTTTCATTTCAGTATTGCTCAATGAGGGGATAAGAATGACGATCTTTGTCTCACTAACTAGCAGTTGCCATAAGTAAAGCTTATCCTTCAATTCTAGAAAATGCTCGTTCTTTTAGCTCATAAACGACATCGCAAGCCTTTGCTACCTCTTGTTCATGGGTCACTAAGATGATACATTTTTTTTGCTCATGGGCAATTTCTTGAAACAGTTTGACGATTTCTTTAGATGTCGTTTCATCCAAATTTCCAGTCGGTTCATCGGCTACGATCAGCTCATGTTCACAGCACAACGCGCGAACGATAGCGACCCGCTGCTGTTGCCCACCCGATAATTGGGTCACTTTTTTCAGTGCCAGCTCTTCCGTGATGCCAACTTTGGCTAAGTTGGCTAAAGCATAGGCCTTTTTATCGGCTTGCTGCGACTTCGCGATCGCCATGGCTGTGATCACATTGTCCAGTGCCGACATATAAGGCAATAGATTATACGCTTGGAACACGATGGAAACATCTTTGCGGCGGTATTCTCGCAATCCGATTTTTGCTAACGTTTCTTCATTGTAGAAAATCTTTCCTTCTTTCGGTGTATCTAGGCCCGTGATCAGTGACAGGAAAGTTGTTTTCCCCGATCCGCTGGAACCTAAGATCGCATACATCTTGCCAGGTTCAAAGGTCAAATCAACGTCACGAAACAGCGCTTCTGCTTCGCTTTGATACCAATATCCTAATTGTTCTGTTCGTAATGTCATGTCGTTCCTCCTAAGAAACCAAGATTTTTTTCGGATTCAACCGCAAAATGCCCGCGGAAGAGAGTAAGATCGAGCCAAAACTGATCCCTAGACCGAGTAATGCCAATAAACCAATTTGTTGAGGGGAAACGGTGATCTCCAAGGACTCCACTTCTGCTGATTGGGTGAAGGATGGGAAAGAACCACCACGATTTCCGCCCATTTGCGGCATCTCCCCGCCTCCAGGACCAGCGTTTTCAGTGGCTGCTTGATCAGTCGTTGTCTCTGTTTGTTGTGCCAATAATTGCTCTCCGACGGCATTACCGACAAGATTGCCGCTAGCGGCCGCGATCCCTAAAGCAAACACCATACAGACAAAAATCTCTGTGAAAAACTGTAGGATCACTTTAGCCCGTGACTCGCCTAAAGAGAGCAATACACCAATCTCATAGCGACGTTCCCGAATCGACATCATCACGATCAACGTCAAAATAATGATACCGGCAGCAGCAACTAACACAATAATATTTTTTGCAAAGCTAGCGACATTATTCAATGGTGTCAGCATCGACTGATACATTTGATCGTTGGTTTGAATGCTGTAGGTTTCTGTATCGATCAACCCTTCCGCTTCTTCCACGAATGCTGTCATCGCAGACGGATCACTCAAGGTATAGGTTGCTGAATCAATGGTGTCCTCATTGCCGCTCAACGTATTGGCAAGGGTATAAGAGGCAGTGATCGTGTTGGCTGGGTTGAGAAAGTTAAACATTTGGCTCATGCTGTTGCCAACTTCACTCGTTTCATAGATTCCTTTGACCATCACTTCTACTTCATTGTCCTCTGCATCAGTGATTGAAAACGTATCTCCGACCGCTAAATCATTCGCTTCAGCTAGTGAGGATTCAATCAAGACTTGGTTTGTGCCTTCGTCCTCAGAAGTAATTCCTTCTCCATCCGTGATCGTCGCTGTTCCTTCCGAAAAAGTCGTATACGCCGCACTGGTTGATACGCCAGTGATTTGGAAATCACCTGTACTCATACTCCCACCAGGCATACCTCCTGGCATACCGCCCATTTGCCCCGACTCGCTGCTATCGGTTGCTTCTGACTCTGTCGAGGAGTCACTGCTAGAGATCGGTTCGATCCCGCTGACGGCATCAGCCGAGGTACTGACTTCAAAACTATATGAAGCAACCCCGTCTAAATCGGCGATCGCTTGGGCATCAGTAATCGCTACTGGTGTCGATTGAAAACTCCCTGGATCTGGTCGGGTGCTTTGGTCATCGCTGTCAGAAGAAGAGCTCCTTTGCTGAAAAGCCTGCTCGCGGTTTGCTTGCAACGTCACAGTTGCGCCAACACTTTTCTGGGCATTTTCAGTCGCTACTAGTGCCGCACTGCGAATCGTCAGACCCGCCAATACAAAAATCAAGATTGCAGAAAATACGGCGATCAGCAACAGGCTCCGGCCTTTTTTCGCCCATAAACTTTGGAGACCTCGTTTCAAAAAATTCATCTTTGTTCCTCCTGAATGGCAAATTATTGTATTTCGACTATAAGAACCTTAGCTTAAATTGAACTTAAATCTTCCCCTGATTTTTCAAAACGTTGGAACAGACCGCAGCTGTCTTCTGCGATCTGCACGTTTTATTAATGACCCCCAGGGAATGATCGATGAACCTTCAACTAACGGCCAAAGCCGCCGCCCATTTGATTGGTTGTCGCTGTCGCTCCTGATTGGGTCAAGTTAGCGATCGTTTCCGTGACGGGCAACGTTCCTAATTCCGTCCCATCACTAAGGGTCCCACCAGCATAATAACCAGAAACAGCTTGCGCATCATTCGTTCCCCCACTGACCAATGTATAGCTGCTATCCGTCAAATCTGGGCTAGAAAGAACCACATGTTGGTAGCTTTTACTTGGTGCATAGGACAAGATCGTCTGTCCTTGACTATCCTTTAAGGTCACAAGGGTCTCTGCTGCTTGGGTTTGATCGAAACTGATCCCGATCGACTGTTGACTTCCTCCACTGACATTCATGGCCATATCGGTCGTACCAGCAGCCAACAAGACACCGCCAGTGATTTCAAACGTCCCGTTATAATCCAAAGCGCCATTGCCACCGGTCGTTGGACCATTTACGATGACGACCCCATCACTCATGGTGACATTGCCGTTACTGTCTAATCCATCCCCTTCGGCATCGACCACCAACGTCCCGCCAGTGATTATGATTTGTTTGCTGTCATCTGCGGTATCGCCACCGCCAGGACCGCCACCAAAGCTGTCTTGCCCAAATTGGCCAGTGGTTTCCTCCGTATCACTGCCACCACCGGCATTAATCCCGTCATCGCTAGCCACGACGTGTGTCGTGCCACCAGCAATCGTGATCACACTTGCTTCTAGTCCTTCATAGGATTCTTCGATAGCAATCGTCCCATCGGAGATCGTCAATTCATTGTCCGCATGTATGCCGTCGTCACCACTGCTGGCAGTGATCGTACCACCTGTGATGTTGATCGTATCGTTGGCATGCAGGCTATCATCTGCACTATCGATCGCAAAGGTACCGCTGCTGATGGTCATCACACCGCCAGCTTTCAATCCTTTGTAGCTTTCATCCGTCACTAGCGACTGGCTTTGTGCCCCGTCAGCCGTTTTGATCGTGAGATCGGCTGATTGGATGCTCAAATTCGTTTCTGCTTGGATGCCGTCACGACCACTTTGGATCGTAAAGGTACCGCCATCGATCGCAACGTAGCCTTTTTCCGCATCTTCCGAATTATTCGCTTGGATGCCATCTCCTTCAGTGGTGTTCAGTGTGTAGTTCCCTGCCAAGATCGACACGGAATCTTTTCCTTTGATGGCATTGTTTTTCGCTGTGATCTCAATCGTGCCACCAGCTAAAACCAAATCATCTTTGCTGCGCAGCCCGTTGCTGTAATTTCCTGTGATAACCAACGTTCCATCACCGTTGATGGACAAATCTTCTTTACTATAAAAAGCGGCATCTGGTTCCGTCTCACCTTCCGCCAAGGTGTAGCTGCTGCCATCTATCAGAGTATTTGTCGTATCACTGGCTAAGGTCGTGATGACTTTTTCTGCTTGTTCGATGACGACTGCCGCCCCGTCTTCATTGGTGATCGTGACACCCGCAAAGATCAGATGGACTTTTTCTTCTTTATTGACGTTGACAACCAGTTGACCATTACTTAAGGAACCGCTGACGACATAAGTACCAGCTTGCGTGATCGTCACCGTTTGGTCTTCCACTGCAACGCCATCAACAGCCGTCGTATCGCCGTCATTCAATTCAAGTTGCGTGGCGGTCGCCTCATCGTAGGAGGCATCCACGTCTTCTTCTTCGTAACTGCCATAATAGTCCGTAGCATCATCAAGAGTCGTTGCAACGTTGGTCACTGCGGCAGAACCTGAAACAGCCGCTGCAGAACTGGAGCTGCTGCTCGTGCTACTACTATCGGTTTTATCGGTTTGCCCACAAGCGCCTAGGAGCAGCGATGAGAGTAAGAGCGGATAAATGAGTTTTTTCATAAGAGGTTCCTCCTTCTACAGCTCATCGCGGTTAGCGGTGAGCTTGCCTAAAACAACGGGTAAATTGCCATTACGAACCCGAACTTCATCAATGATTTGTTTTTCTTGCGCTTGGTCTTTTAACAGCAACTGATAACGCAACTCATATAAGCTCCCCATCGTGGTCGTTCGAACCGATGTCAGTTTGGCAGAATGCGTATATTTTTCAAAGAGATCATCGAATAGTTGCGGATAATCCAAATCTTCTGGAATCGTGACTTTCAGTTCTCGTTCACTCGTGGCTTGTCGATCGCCAAAGGGCACCGTGTATAAAAGGGTCAAGAAAAGCGCCACGATGATGGAAAAAATCACGACATAGCCGACATAGCCCATCCCAGTTGCCAGACCGATCCCCATCGACCAAAAGACGCTGGTGATCTCTCTAGACCCTCCTGGAACCGAGCGGAAACGAATCAAACTGAAGGCGCCTAAGATCGCCACACCTGTGCCAAGATTGCCGTTGACTAGCATGATCACGGATTGAACGAGGATCGGTAAGACCGCCAAGGTAATGACGAAGTTTTTTGTGTAGACATTGCGGATCATATGGATCGCAGCTACCAATATTCCTAAAAGCAATGAGGCGGCGATACAGATCAATAAGCTACGCCATTCCAGGGTGCTCGTATCGCCCGAAAACAGACTAGATAACATGTAACCATTCCTCCTTCTTGAACAAATGCCGTTGATACGTTTGGGCATATTTCGAAAAGCTCCCTTTGCGCACGCTGTATTTGTTCAACAGCTCCACAAACCATAACGGATAAGCGCCGAGGGCTTTCACTTCCATCAACACCCCGATTTCAGGTGCTACCAGCGCCCCCTCACTGCCAGAACCTAACATAAGATCATAGGTGCGAAAGCGAATGTTTTGGTCGAATGTCACGCGAAATTCACTATCATCATCAATAAACAGCGACAAGCGATCATAGGCAATCAACACTTTCGGCAGCAAGTCTGGGTTTTGCTTAAATAGCCAGTGAATCTCTGCAGCGATTTGTGGTGCTTCTGCCATTGACGGCAAGACCCCTGTTTGCAACCAGCCGCAATAGTCAGCATAGGGCATCGGGACTCGGCGTTTGTAGACCACGCCATTGACTTTCTTTTTGATCTCTAAAAAAATCAACTGCTGCTCTGTCGGTATGCCATAGCTGCGGACCCGAAATTTTTCTTTGTATTTCGGTTTGTCCATCGAATGACGAATAAAGCGGTAATCGTGGGTATCGTAATACAAGGACATAATCGTGTGCTGCCCATATTCATCGATCGCCATTCTTTGCTGAAGCTCAGCAAGAAATGCAGGAAATTGCTCCTTGGCTATTAAATATTTTGTCTCTTTTCTTTGAAAGACTTTTTTCAATTTCATAAAAATGTTCCTCCCTTGAAATCCATGCACTGAATTTACGGCAGCTATCTTAAATGCAGCTTAAGGCAAAACAGTTTTTTTAAGCATTTTTTATGCTATTCGTGCTATTCTTATCCTTAAAGAGGTGGGAACATGATTAAACTATTAGTGATCGAAGATGACAAAACATTATCTGATAATATGAAAGAAATCGTCAGCGAGATCGGTGACGTCACACAAGCCTATGATGGCAGTGAAGGCTTATACGAGGCAGAAACGGGGATCTATGATTTGATTATTCTCGACTTGATGATGCCAGAGATGAACGGTTATGAGGTGCTTTCTGCCCTAAGAAAAAAAGGACTCCAAACACCCGTCCTGATTTTAACAGCCAAAGACGGCTTAGAAGACAAAGTGACTGGTTTTCAAAAAGGGGCAGATGATTATTTGACCAAGCCTTTTTATCGGGAAGAATTATTGATGCGGATCAAAGCGTTGCTAAAACGCTCCTTAGGTTTGTTCAATGAAAATACCCTGGAATATAACGGATTGCTGTGCAACCTTGGCACCAATGAGGTCAGTTACCAAGGGCAGCTTTTGCCGATCCAAGGGAAAGAATTTGAGCTGCTGCTTTATTTTCTACAAAATAGAAACATTATTTTGACTAAGGAACAGATTTTTGATCGCATCTGGGGATTTGATTCAGAAACGACCTTGACTGTCGTCGAAGTCTATATGAGCAATCTGCGGAAACACTTGCGCCAGACAGGGATCGACAAAGAGATCCGTACGTTGCGAAATGTCGGCTATATTATGCAAGGAGCCTAGTCTATGAATAAAGAACGCTCTAAGAGACAACGGCTGCACTCCTTTCTCCTAAATGTCAGTGCCTTTGCGTTGGTTTTCTTACTTTTAGGAACCATCGTCCTCCAATTGTTCAACCAATCGGCTTATCGGCAAACCGACATTTCTTTGGAACAAGCAGTCAAAGATACCCGCTTGATCCAAGCAGAGATCAGCGCTTCGCAATCCAATCTAGAGGTATTGCCACCAGATAGTGCCATGCCAAAGATCCCTGGGACCAATCGCTTCAATACCCAGTTGATTCTCTGGTCTGAAGACGGTGAGATATTAAACAAGCAGACCTTGGGCGGCCGCTTTTCACAACTGGCAAGTTTATCTTTAGATACAAGCCACTTAGACAGTATCACATCTTTTTCAGTGGTGGATCAGTCCTTGTCAGAGGAAGAAGAGACCCTTTTGTTTCGTTCGATCACCACCAAAGCACCAACAAATGATGCTGGTGTCGGCTATATCCAAGTCTTGGCGAACACTAACCAAATCAAAAATGCGATGAACAATTTCCAAACGATTTTGATTTTATCGATGATCTTTTTCTGGATTCTTTCGATCGGGATCAGCTATTTGCTTTCCAGCTTGAACATGCGCCCCATTTTAGCCTCCTGGAAAAAACAGCAGGAATTTGTCGAAAATGCATCCCATGAGCTGCGCACACCATTGACGATCATTCAAAACAGTCTGGAACGCCTGTTTACCAAGCCCAATCATACGATCATTGAAGAATCTGAAAGCATCGCACAAGCGTTAGCGGAAACTCGGCGGCTGACTGGATTAACGGCGGATTTGCTGACGATCGCCCGCAGTGATTCCAATCAATTGCTTTTGACAAAAGAAACCATCGAGCTAGCTCCTTTTATCGATGACTTAGTCAAACCTTTCAAAGAAATTGCCGAATTGGATCAAAAACACTTTGTTGTCGAAAACTTTGCCAAAACGACCGCTTGCTTTGACCAAAAGAAAATCCATCAAGTCCTCGTGATCCTCCTAGATAATGCCTTAAAATATACGAGTAGCGGTGATAAAATCACCCTCTTATCGGAGATTTCTAACAAGCAATGGCTGATCGAGGTCAAAAACACAGGACCAGCCATTTCCGATGAAGAAAAAGCCCGTATCTTTGACCGCTTCTACCGCGAGGATCGTTCCCGCTCCAAAGAGACCGGCGGCTATGGTTTAGGCTTAGCGATCGCCAAGCAAATCGTTGAAGAGCACAAGGGACAAATCCAGGTCAAAGATTTGCAGCCACGAGGGGTTATTTTTCAGATTCGTTTACCTAAAGAAGGATAAAGGAGAAAAACAAATGCAGGTCATCACCCTTAAAGAACACCCTGACTACTTAGCAGAAGCCATTCGTTACTTCAAAAAACAGTGGGCTGGTCCCGACTCCCTCATGGTTTATGAGGATAGCCTGACCCATAGTTTTTCAGCAAATCCTTTGCCGCAATGGCTGCTGCTGGTCAACGAAGAAATCGCAGCAGACGGACGTTATCAAATCATCGGCTGCGGTGGCTTGATCCCCAACGACTTCATCAGTCGGATGGATTTGACCCCTTGGCTTTGCGCCTTGTATGTGGACCCTTTGTGGCGTGGCCAAGGCGGTGCCCGCCTTTTGATCGAAACAGCCAAGCAACGTGCTGCTGGAGCTGGTTTTGATTCTCTGTATCTATGTACGGATCTTTCTACTTTTTATGAGAAATTTGCTTTTGAACCGATCGGAACGGGCTACCATCCTTGGGGAGAGTCTTCCACCATTTATCGCTGTTCTCTCACCTAAATGAACAAAAAAAAGCTGTGAACAAAAATGTTCACAGCTTTCTTTACTCACAGTACTATTGCTAGTAGAATACCCTATCTCCACAAAAGGAATATTCCGACACCCTACAAATCCGGTAGGTTGCTTACGCGGTGTGCCTCTGCTATCAATCTGGTCAGCTAATGCTAGACCTTCTCGACTCGTCGCATGAGGATTACTTTACCATAAAACTAGTCGGAATACTACTGTTTTTTATAAAATTAAAACTGCTGATAAGCATTTCTCAAGAAAGAGTGCCTATCAGCAGTTTTTCATGAATCAATTGTTACTTTTCAAATAGAAACATTCCAATTGATGGATAAAAAAACTTAGGATAAGAAGGTCGCTACTTTGGTCGTAATCAAATCGATGGCTACGTGGTTTTCGCCGCCTTCTGGTACGATGACATCGGCATACCGTTTGGTCGGTTCGATGAATTGATGATACATCGGTTTTACCACCGTCAAGTATTGTTCGATCACAGAATCCAATGTCCGGCCACGTTCTTCCATGTCACGTTTGATTCGGCGAATGATTCGAATATCATCGTCTGTATCAACATAAAGTTTAATATCCATTAAATTACGCAATCGCTCATCTTCTAGAATCAAGATCCCTTCCAAGATAATGACTTCTTTGGGTTCTTGAATGATCGTTGCTTCGCTGCGGGTATGCGCGACATAATCATAGACGGGTTTTTCGATCGTTTGATATGCAAGCAGTTGTTGCAAGTGATCGATCAACAAATCAGTATCAAATGCAAAAGGATGGTCATAGTTGGTGTTCAACCGTTCTTCAAAGCTCAGATCACTTTGGTCTTTATAGTAGGAGTCTTGTTCAAGCATCATAATAGAATGATTGGGGAAATGATTAAAGATCGCCCGACTCACGCTTGTTTTTCCACTACCTGATCCACCTGTCACACCAATAATAATGGGCTTGCCATTCGTCATTCAATTAACCTCTTTCATCTTAAAAAATTCACACTGGTTCTATTATAGCGAAAATTTGGCAAATTACTACTGTTTCTGTGGAATCAGTGCTGCAATAAAGGAAGTAATTGCTGCAAACGTTCGATCTCATAAGTAGGCTGAATCTCACCACTGTTTTTTTTCTTTGGATTGAACCAAATCGTATCGATCCCTGCCAGTTGTCCGCCTAAGATATCTGAAGTCAGTGAATCGCCAATGATGACTGTTTCTTGTTTTTTAACGTTTGGTATGCGAGCAAACACATAGTCAAAATATTCTTTCATTGGTTTTTGATACCCTGTATCTTCTGAAACAAAGATATCGCGAAAATACGGCTTTAATTTGGCATCTTCCAAGCGGCGGTATTGGGTTTCAGAAACCCCGTTCGTCACCACGTATAGGTCAAAATGCTGCGCCAACTCCGCTAAGACCTCATCACTGTTGTCTAACAGTTTATGTCCTTCATTTAGAAATTCTCGGTACGCCAATTCAACTGCTGGACTATCGACCTGAATGCCTTGCGTTTCAAAAAACAAGCCGAAACGCTCATTGATGACTTGGTCTCTCGTGATTTTCCCTTGCTCAAACTGCTGCCACAAATCATGATTGATCGTTTGATAGCTTTGTTTGCGCTCTGGGGTCATTTCCAAGCCATGAGCTTCAAATAGTGCTTTTAAGGCTTGATCTTCGGTATCTTGAAAGTCGAGGATCGTGTCATCGACATCAAATAATAATGTTTTGTACTTCATTTTCTCCCTCTTTCTCAGCGGAAATGCGCCGCCAGTCCTTTTAATTCTTCTTGCGTCAGCGAGCGATAACTCCCCACTGCTAAATCATCTGGTAGAACTAGCGAACCCATCGCTGTTCGTTTCAGCTGAATGACTTTTTTCCCTCGGGCTAAAAACATCTTTTTCACTTGATGGAACTTGCCTTCAGCAATTTCTAACGAAACAAAGGAACGATCCGCTCGGGCATCGATGATCGTTAGGGCAGCTGGTTTGCAAGTGACACCACCATGAAAGGTGATCCCTGTGGCAAATGCCGCCACATCTTCAGGAGTCACCAAGTCATTGACCACCACTTCATATCGCTTGGTCACCTTTTTGGTGGGATGCAGCAAGTCATAGCCTAACTGACCATTCGTCGTAACTAATACCAACCCTTCCGTGTCCCGATCCAATCGACCGACGGCATAAAGATCTGGGTGCTGGTCCTTTGGTGCAATCAAATCGATCACTGTCTGGTGCTGTTGATCAACATTCGCTGTAACAACACCATTGGGCTTGTTGACGATATAATAGCGTTCCTGCGTCTCCAACTGACGACCCGCAACGATGATTTGATGGATGGCGCTATCGACATTGCGCTCAGGTCGCCCTTCAATCCTTTGGTCCACGAGGACTTTTCCTTGCTGAAACAACCGTTTCATCTCTTTCCGAGAAGTATTCAATTGTTGCTCGATCACTTTATCTAAACGCATAAATTTTTCTCCATAGTGGCTATTATAGCTCAGGATCTAGCGAAAGGAAACTGCCAGGATTTCAAATGATTTGACTTTCTTTGTCTTTTTGCGTAAGGTTAAAGAGTAAAGTAAATATAGTTTCTCATACACAGCGTTATGACCTGGTGGAGAAAAGTTGAACCAAAACTTTCTGGGGCAGTTGTGTACACAACTGCCCTTTTGCGTGTTTTCACTCACGTACCACTTAATGTGCAGAGTTAACAAAATTTGCATAAAAAATCTCGTTATTAACGAGAAAATTTTAGGAGGAATTGAGTTATGTCAGTATCATTAGAAGTTACGAAAAGAGAAGTTCGCCCACGTTCTTTACGGAACAAGTTGCGCCACGAAGGAAAAGTACCTGCAATTGTCAATGGGTACAAAGTAGAAAGCACACCGATTGCTGTCAATGCAGCAGAATTAGAAAAAATCTTGCGTGAAAATGGATTGAATACCGTAATCACGATCAGTTTAGAAGGCAAAAAAGTCAATACACTGATCAAAGAGTATCAATCAGATACCTTCACACGCAATTTAACCCACGTTGAATTCCTATCTGTCGATATGAATGAAGAAACAGAAGTAGAAGCAGAAGTAACCTTAATTGGCGAATCTGCTGGTGTCAAAGCTGGTGGTGTTCTAGCACAAAACTTGTATACAGTCGTTGTATCAGCAACACCAGACAAATTGCCTGAACGTGTTGAGATCGATGTAACGTCATTAGAGATCGGCGATTCATTAACAGTGGCTGATCTGCCTAAGAACGACGAGTACACGATCGTGACCGATCCAGAAGAACAAATCGTTGCGGTTACTGAACCACAAGAAATCTCTGAAGATGAAGAAGCTGGCGAAGCTGCTGAACCAGCAGTTATCGGTGAAGACGAAGAATAATCATAGAACATCGTTCTTAAGATCACGTCTTCAATCAACAGACACTTCTAAGAAATGCAAGACTCTTGAAGGGCTTTTCCTTTAAGAGTCTTTTTCATTCTTACGAAGAGCTGGTGAGCTGCAACTGACTATTTTCCACTGAAAGACGCCATGGGAAAGCTTGGTCCAGCCAACCCAACAAATTTTTAAGAAAATAGTTAAAATGCGTCGCTGACCAAAAAGAAAAGCAGAAGTAGTTGCATTTTTGACGGTTCTTCATTATGATAAATAGACAAATTTGATGTTATTGGCAAGCCTACTTGAAGGAGGGGTTTTTATGTTTGAAACATTTGATGATCACCGCAGCCGCTACGCTTCTGGCGGGATTGTTCAAACACTGCCTGGCGAACTAATCGATAGTATTTGGTTAATCATCGATCTCGATTTAAAAGGGTTTATTCCGTTGACAAATCTGCTCACCTTTGAAGTCCAAAACAATCACGGTCGTGTCACACTGCTTTTTTCTCAAGCACAAAGTCAAATCGAACTCGGCGTTGATCTGCCTTACCGTTATTCCGACCTCTATCCTCAAAAAGTCTATGTGTATGACGATGGGCAGCGGCAAACGATTTTATTGCCTAGCGAGACTCGTTAACAGCGCTTCGTGTTTCTCTTTTTATAACGTTACTTACATAAAAAACCACCTTTTTATTTTAAAAGGTGGTTTTTTTTGATTCCTTCCTCTCATTTAATTCTATAATATACAGGGTTCGAGGAAGCAACCAATGAATCCCCCGTTTTTTATTACGTTTTATTGACTATTTTTTATGTGTTAAAATAACGTGTGAAGTTCCCTTATAATAAGGACAGTTGCAAAATTCAGCTGAAAGAGGTGCCTGGTTTTGAAAAATATCCTTGAAAAAGATATTATGCAAATGCTGCGTCTGTCCACGATGCTCTTGAGCGAAAATCCCCTTCCTTTGAATAAAGCTGCTGCCGACCAAAATCTTTCCGTCAAAACGATCCGTCGGCTACTGTCCAGTTGTTTAAACGAGGACCCTTCCTTCCATTATGATGTGCAGCAAGGACACATTCGTGCCTTTCATGATTTGCAGCAGCCCCTAGCCAGCAAAAACTTCCCCCATACAGAAATGCTTGCTGCATTGTTTAATAAAAGTACAAACTATCAGTTGCTCTTGTTACTGTTAAAAATGCCGACCATTTCCTTTGCGGACCTCCACAAGCGGTATTACCTGAGCCCCTCCAGTTTGCATCGGCGCTTTTTGTCCTTTTCCTTTTTTTTGGCACCTTATCATCTAAGGATCGACCGTCGCAGTTTTCCTTTGATTACTGGCAATGAACGGCAACTGCGTTATGTGATTTTTCGACTCACCCTCTTAGCAAGCCCGACGCTTTCCCCCAATCAAGCGTTTCAAGAACTGAAGCAGATTCATCAGTTGCGCGCAAACGCTTTTTATCCCAACACCCCCGCCACGTTTACTCAGCAAGTTTATCCAACATGTTTTGTACCGCGTTTTTATTTAGTTGGTGAACGCAGCTATTTATTTTTGTGGCAACAGCTGCTAACACTGGAGCCTTTTTATGTGCCAACAGAAGAAGCCTTCCTTTTGCGACGAATCATCACGCCGATTTTGTCGGAGCATCCGCTCCAGCAGCCATTAGAAGTGCTTTTGTCGAAAATTTTCCAAGCCCATCTTTTGGGCGCCTTACTGGAAGGCAATTTATTTGTCTATCCGCCACTAAATCCTTGCCTATCTGAACGTTCCCAACGCTTGGTCCAGGCTTTTTTGACTCAGCTTCCCCATTACGAAAAACTCTTAAAAAAGCATCCCGAGTTGCCCTTACTCTATGAATGCATTTGGCAAGAGCTCTCTTTTTTCCAACCGATCATTGCCTTTCCGCAAAAAAAAGAGCGTCCGCTTAAGTAGCGACACGCTCTTTTGAGGTTCATTTAGTTGGCAGTGAATTATTTTGCGTCAGCATCAACGATTTTCACTGAACCTTGCCATTGCTCTTCCACAAAGTCTTTGATTTCGTCTGAATGCAGCACTTCGATCAATTTCTTGATTTTGTCGCTATCTTCGTCACCACTGCGGACAGCGATCACGTTGACATAAGGCGAATTATCCGCTTCTAATAAAACAGAATCATCCGCTGGGTTCAAATCGATCCCGAATGCGAAGTTCGCATTGATGGCAATTAGGTCTGCTTCGTCGTTTTGATAAGCAGTCGCCAAAAGAGATGGATCGACGTCATGTTTAAATTCTAAGTTTTTCGGATTTTCAGCAATATCATCAAAGGTTGCCGTTTCTGTATCAACGCCGTCTTTTAAAGTGATCAAGTCAGCATCTTGTAAAATCGTTAGGATACGACCCCAGTCAGATTCAGAAGTGGAAGTAAGAACCGTTGCACCATCTTCTAGTTCTGAAATATCAGAGATTCGTTTTGAGTAAAGACCCATTGGCTCGATATGGATCGCACCAGCATTGACAAAATCATAGCCATTGTCTGCGATTTGTTTGTTCAAGTAAGGAATGTGTTGGAAGTAATTGGCATCGATATCGCCATTTTCCAATGCTTTGTTTGGCAACACATAATCATCGAAGGTTTTGATTTCAAGATCAATGCCTTCTTCTGCTAGTAAAGGTTTGGCTTGTTCTAAAATTTCCGCATGAGGCGTAACTGATGCACCGATCACTAATTTTGTTGATTCTCCCTCAGCCGCAGATGAGTCAGAGCTTCCTGAATTTGAGCCTGTCCCACAAGCTGCTAAAGCGGCAGTTAACAATAAGGTTGTTGCAATACCAAAAATCTTTTTCATATCCATTTCCTCCCATATTTTCCACTTTTTGTTCTTCGTTTCATTTACCGTTTATCGGTGGCTTTCGCAAGGAAATCGCCGATTCCTTGGATAATGAAAACGATAATTAAAATAATCACTGTTGCAACAAGCGTAACAGTGTAATTTCCACGTTGAAATCCTTCTTGCCAAGCCAAAGCGCCTAGCCCGCCGGCACCGATCGCGCCTGCCATGGCAGTATAACCAATCATTGAGATTGTTGTGACCGTCAGCCCTGAAATCAATGCCGGAACACTTTCTGGAATCACGATCTTATAAATGATCTCCCAGTAGCTAGCGCCCATCGCTTCCGCTGCTTCAATCACACCAGGATTGACTTCACGAAAAGCAATTTCCACCATCCGAGCATAAAACGGTGCCGCCGATAAAACTAATGCTGGGATCGCTGCTTTTGCCCCTAGGAACGAACCGACTAATAACGTTGTAAACGGAATGATCAAGACCATCAAAATCATGAATGGCGTTGAGCGAAAGGCGTTACTGATGATGGAAACCACGTTATAGAAAATGTTGGCTCCCGCTGTTTGTTTACGCCCTAGTGAATAAAGCGCCAATCCTAGAAGTAAACCGATCACAACCACTAAAACCATGGAGAAGAAAGTCATAAACAAGGTGTCTAGGGTTGCTTGCTGCATATTGGCCCAGTCGACCTTTTCAAAATTAAAATAGGTTTCTACAAATGACTTATCCACGTTCAATCACCTCCACGCCTACTTGCTGCTCTTTGAAAAAGGCGATCGCTTTTTCGATCTCACTTGCTTCACCTGTCAATAAAACCGTCAAGCCGCCAAAGGATCCCTCATTGGTTTGTTGGATCTTTCCGTAAACGACATTGACATCGATCTGGAAGCGACGGATTGCTTGTGAAATCACTGGTTCATTGGCGTTGTCTTGTGTAAAAGTCAAGGTCACTAAATGCCCTTGCGGATTTTCTCGTAAGAAGGCTTGCCGTAATTCTTCAGCATCTTCTTCTGGCTCCAAATCTTGCTGAACAAAACGTTTGGTCACTTCCTGCTGTGGGTTACGGAAAACCGATTGCACTGACCCTTCTTCCACGATCTGCCCATGCTCCATCACCGCGACCTTATTGCAGATTTTGCGAATGACGTTCATTTCATGGGTAATCAGGACGATCGTCAAATGCAATTTTTTATTGATGGAAAGCAAGAGATCCAACACTTCTTCTGTTGTTTGTGGATCTAACGCACTCGTTGCTTCATCACACAGCAAAATTTCTGGTTCATTCGCTAGTGCACGAGCAATCCCGACTCTTTGCTTTTGTCCGCCAGACAATTGTGCCGGATAGGCATTCTCCCGTCCTTCCAACCCAACTAATTTAATCAGCTCTTGCGCTCGTTGACGGCGTTTTGCTTTTTCAACGCCAGCCAACTCCAATGGCAATTCAATGTTTTCCGCCACCGTTCGAGACCATAAAAGATTAAAGTGCTGAAAAATCATGCCGATTTTTTTGCGGAAGTTTCTCAATTCTTTGTTTTTCAATGCCAAAATGTTTTGACCGTTAATGACTACATCTCCTGCTGTCGGCAATTCTAGGCCGTTCAACAAACGTACTAATGTACTTTTCCCAGCACCAGAGTAACCGACGATTCCGTAGATATCGCCTTTTTCCACTTGCAGTGAAACATCATTGACGGCGTGGACAGCCGTTTGCTTTTTGCCGAATGACTTTTTTACATGCGACAATTCGATTAATGCCATGTTATTCCCATCTTTCCTCTTTGGTTGGTTAAACACAAAAAAAGCTTTCATCCTCTGTACATTATACTGTTACAAAGGACGAAAGCACAACTTCCGCGTTACCACCTTGATTTACTGTCGATTCGCATCAACAGCCTCGCTCAGTACTTGAATTGCTTCGCATACTGCTGCACTGTAACGGGTGCCTCCCGTGATAGGCTTGTTTCCACTCACCTATCATGCTCAAAGACCATCTTCCATCCTCTCTCCGTTGCCCATTTGCACCAAACAGGGCTCTCTGTGTACGTTAAGAACATGTACTCTTCTTTTCAAAGCATTCATTTATTGAGCAAATTATAGCAACGTCTTATCCGACTGTCAATTCTTTTTGAAAAAATAGTCGTTTTTACAGCTTTGACTTACAAGGCTTCAAATTGACTTGGGTCAACCTCTTTGAAGCTAACCAGCCAAGCGTTCATTTCGTCTTCATCATTTAAGGTATCAATCGATTGATCGATTTTTTCATTTACGGAAGAAATCACGCCCGTCAATGGACTTGGAAATTCACTGACTGCTTTTTCCGCTTCCAGCTCAACAAGGGTCTCTCCTTGTTTTAAAGCAGTTCCTGCTTTTTGAATCGAAGCAAACGTGACCGCACCAAGTTCTTCTTGCGCTTCTTTTGTTAAACCGACACAATATTCTTTCCCGTTAAACAAAACCCACAAATTATCTTTTTTTCTTAAGCATTTCTTTTCCATGATTCTAGTAAGACTCCTTCATATTCATTTTCTTTAAATCCATTAATCAAAAAGCGGTCGCCGCTAACCAGCAGTGGGCGCTTGATCAACATACCATCGGTTGCCAGCACATCGGCTGCGTCTTGGGCAGTCATGGTCGGCACTTTTTCTTTTAATTGCAATTCACGGTATTTCATGCCGCTTGTGTTAAAGAAACGGGTTAACGGTGCTTCGCTTGATTGGATCCAAGCCAGCAATTGTTCCGGTTGAGGCGGTGTAGCTACCATATCGATCGCTTCAAAAGGAATCTCGTGCTCTTCTAACCAACGCTTCGCATTTCGGCATGTACTGCATTTTGGGTACCAATAAAATGTAATCATGTGAACTCCTTAAAGTGTTTTTGGTGCGGTCTCAGCTTGATAGCGCATCGATAAAATCAAACCGATCCCAATCATATTGCTTAATAGGGCAGATCCTCCTTGGCTGATAAACGGCAGTGGAATCCCCGTCAACGGTAAGAGACCGATGTTTGCGCCAATGTTTTCAAACACATGGAAGAGAATCATCATAATGATCCCAGTTGCCAAGTAGGCATAAAATTCATTGTTGGTATCGAAACATACGCGGATCATTCGGTAAATCAAAATAAAATACAATAAAATGACAAACGCGCTGCCAATAAACCCAAAATTCTCACCGATCACCGAAAAAATCATATCGGATTCTCGGACTGGTACATACACATCGCTGACATTAAATCCTTTCCCGAACATCCCGCCAGAGGCGATCGCCATCAGAGCATACGCCAATTGGAAGGATTGCCCTTGGGTATCATGAAAAGGATCTAGCCACGAATCGATACGGGCGAATTGGTATTCTTTAAAGATTCCTGTATTGTACAGAAACTCGCGACCAACATCGGTAGTCACTAAGAAAATCGTTCCACCGCCGAGAATCACAAATGCCGCAATCACTGGCACGATGATTCGCCATGAGATTCCTGACATCAAGAAGACCCCACCGAAAATCGCTAGAAAGACCAACATCGTACCAAAGTCATTTTGTAAGGTGATCAGGATCAGGACTGGGATCGTGACGGCTAACATTTTTGCAATCAGTAACCCATCTGTTTTCAGATCCCGTTCCCGATGCTTGACATTGTGCTGCGTGACGACTAACGCCAACATCATGATATAGGCGATCTTCATCAATTCTGAAGGTTGCAAGGTAAAGGGACCAAAACTAAACCAGTTTTTCGACCCTGTCGAGGCAGCCATCGTCCGGTTGTAAAATTTCAGCAGCGCCAGCATAACGGCTAGCCCAGCCCCATAAATATAGGGCGTCAATTTCCAGAGCCATTTTGATTTGATCTGCATGATAATGATCACGGCAACAACGCCTAACACATACCATAAAGCTTGAAACCCTAACATTCGCAGCATATTCGGATTATTCGGATCGTGTGTCAGCGCCACATACAGGGACGCCAAACCAATCAGACATAATAAAAATACGGGTAGAATCACACCGTAGTCAATTCGATTATCGTTCGTTTTTATTCGTGAATTTTCCATGTCCACACTCTCTTCTGTAGAATCTTTATCCATTATAGTGATAATTGAGGAGAAAAGAAAGGATTGTCCATGAGCATTCACAAAAAATTTAGAAACTTTAATGATTTTCGGGAAAAGAGGGTTAAAAACAATCCAAAATTGTTTAGAATTACAACGAAATAATCGCTGAATTCGTCCATTCTTCTTATTAATCAAATACCTTATTCTATGTATTCTTCTTTATTTTTGATAAATCTTTGCTCTATCTAACAGAATAAAGCAACTTTAACTCCATGATAGATCCCCGCCTAGTTTCCGTTTCAAATAAATAGCAACAAATGACTACTTTTTACAAAATATAAATTGATATACGACAATCGTATTTACCACATTAATGTGGTAATGAAATGTTATTTACGCCACCATATAATTTCACTAGAATACAATTAAGGAAGCGCTTCCGGAGGTGAACCAATGATTTTAAGTAATCGAGAACAGCTACTGTTGCAATTGCTATTAGAACAAAAGGAGTTTCGCCCTGCCTCTTTTTTTCAAAAGCAGTTAAATGTATCCCAAAAAACAGTTTATAACAATTTAACGACTTTAGAAAAGAAACTAAAAGATTCGGGACTAGCTATCAAAAAAGTACCAAGAAAAGGAATCTTTTTATCTGGTTCTGAATCAGCGAAACAGAATGGATATCGATTGTTAGCAAAAAAAGAGACTAAACTCGAACTATTTTCGCCTAATTATCGTAAAATCTTTATTTTCGCTAACTATCTGTTTTCAGCAAAGCCAATGCACTATCAGGAATTCTCTGAATATTTTTATATTAGCAACCAGTCAATAAAGAAAGATGTTGATGAAATCGTTGCTTTCTGTCGATTCCATCACGTATCTACAAAAATGACTACAAGCGGACTCAAACTAACCTCAGTTGAATCTGCTACTCAAAACGTATTCAAATCTTTTTTAGAGAAGTATACCGACGCCAAAGCCAGTGAAAATCTTTTGGTCAACAATCTCTTTGACTCTAAGGTACTCGATTTAACGAAGAAATTTGTCTCAGATATGACTCAAACAATCGGCCATCCAGTCAATAATTATTCTATTGAATCCTTGAAGCTTTCATTGCGAATTTTTCTTTCAAGACTTCTTATAGATAAACACATTGAAAAACAAGAGCATCTAGTATTTGACGAACTTAGACGAATGAAATTCTATATGATCGCGGTTGATTTTTCTGAAATGATCCAACAGCAACTACCTGTTCAATTTAGTGATACAGATATTCAATATGTATGTTCCCTGTTATTAGCACACGGTATCGAACCTTTTGGACAAATGGATGAGCCTCACGAATCTACTATCACAAATTGTACGAAACAAATTATTCAAAAAATGTCACATATGTTAAACGCAGATCTGACACAAGATAAATTATTACTGCAAACATTATTGGCTCATATCGTTCCCATGATCCATCGATCAAAGACAGGCATTTTATTGAAAAACCCACTGATAAAAAGTATCAAAAAACAATACTCAACAATGTATACATTGACCAAATATGCAATTGGAGATTTAGAGGAGCGATTTCAAATCTTATTAACAGAAGACGAAGTTTCTTTTCTGACGATCCATTTTCAGTTAGCCTTTGAAAAGATAAAAATTACTAACCATATACTAATTGTTTGCCAATCAGGTTTTGCTACATCGGAGTTGATTTTTAACCGTATCAAACAGACGATCGCGGCTGATACCGTATTGGAGATCATTCCTTTAAGTAAACTGGCCAGTACATCTCTTGAGACTGTTGATCTGATCATATCAACTATTCCATTGGACATTACAGCACCGCCAGTTATTTATATTTCGCCGCTTCCTACTACCGAAGAAATAGGAAGAATCTCAGCAAAGATATCTAATCTTAATGAGAATGAGAAAAATTTTTACTCAAAAAAATACCAGAAAACGACTTTATTACAAAAATATTTAGATCCTACTTTCCTTTTCGTCAAAAAAAAGTTTCGAACAAAAAAAGATGTACTGGATTTTTTAGCAGATGATTATCTGAAAAAAAAGCTTGTTACAACAAAATTTAAGCATTCTCTATTTGAACGAGAGGAACTAGGAAGCACTGGCTTAAAGACGGGAGTAGCCATTCCACATGCTGATCCACATACAGTGAAAGAAACAAAACTTGCTTTTCTCACCCTCGATGCGCCAATTACTTGGGGAGACACAAAAATCCAACTAATTGTTTTGCTTGCGATTGCTGAAGAAAACATGATCGAGGCAAAAGAGTTGATCGCTTCGATTTACGGATTGTTTAACTCAGCCGAAGAAATTCAATGGATCGTTAATAGTCAAACGCAAGAAGAACTGTATCAAAGATTGTTAAGAGGAGGAAATTGATCATGTTTTTTGATCACCAAATCGTGTTACTTGAAAAAGATTCTAAAACAAAAGAGGAAGCTTTTCGACTATTAGCAGACGAACTCATCAAAACTCATTGTGTAAATGATCAGTTCTATCAAAATATCGTACAGCGAGAAGAAACCTTTCCTACAGGTTTAAAAATTAACGGCATTGGGGTAGCGATCCCACACACGGACAGCAAATTTGTTTTACGATCCCAAGTCGCTTTTATGTCACTTGCCTCTCCCCTTTCATTTATTGAAATGGGTTCACAAGAAAAGAAAATCGATGTATCCCTGTTGTTCATGCTTGCACTGAAGGAACCACATGAGCAATTGGGTATGCTGCAAAATCTTATCTCTATGTTTCAAACACCCGGGGTTTTGGATGCCTTATCCTCAGTAACGACTAAAGAAGAGTATCTTTCGATTATTGAAAGAAATGGACTGCAATAAAAAGGAGGAACAATTATGTTAAATGCATTACAGTGGTTCGTTGATCTAGGTTCAATCGTTGTTTTGCCGATTTTAATTTTTATTTTTGGAATAATTTTGGGGACAAAACCTAGCAAAGCTTTTACTTCAGCTTTAACTGTTGGCGTTGGGTTTGTTGGATTGAATTTGGTGATTGACCTTCTAAGCAGCAGTTTGGGTCCCGCAGCACAGCATATGGTTGAACGTTTAGGATTAAATCTGACAACGATTGATGTCGGATGGCCTGCCGCAGCGGCAATTTCTTACGGGACGATTTTAGGAAGTCTTGCGATTCCGATTGGTGTGGTCCTAAATGTTCTACTCATCATTTTAGGGCTAACCAAAGTATTGAATGTAGATATTTGGAATATTTGGCACGCAGCCTTCATCTCTTCTCTGATTTATGCCCTCACTGGAGATTTTGCAATGGGAATCGCGGCGACCGTCATCTATTTGATGATGATTCTTTTAATGGGAGATATTTTAGGTCCGATCATTAATAAGTTCTACGGGTTTCCTAATATTACTTTTCCTCATGGTACCGCCGCACCAGGATTCATCTTTGCACTACCGATGAATTGGCTCTTTGATCGTATTCCAGGACTAAAAGATTGGAAAGCAGATCCAGAAACCATTCAGAAAAAATTTGGTGTCTTTGGTGACTCTACTGTTATGGGCTTTTTGATTGGTCTCATCATGGGAATACTTGCCGGATATGACACAGCAGGTGTCGGTCAATTAGCCGTCCAAACAGGCGCTGTGATGGTTTTGATGCCCAAAATGGTGGCTTTACTGATGGAAGGTCTAACGCCTATTTCTGAATCTGCAAATGAATTCGTCAAAAAACGGTTTCCTGGAAGAGAGCTTTACATCGGTATGGATGCAGCATTATCGGTTGGTCATCCAGCTGTCCTATCTTCCTCATTGCTTTTAGTTCCGATCACTATTTTGTTAGCCGTAGTTCTACCAGGCAATACGACCTTGCCTTTTGGTGATTTAGCAACTATTCCCTTTCTGATTTGCTTGATGGCTGCTGTTTTTGGAGGAAACATTATTCGAACAGTAATTGCTGGAACGATTTATATGGTAAGCATTCTATATATTACTTCGTGGGCAGCACCGCTTGTCACTACTGCTGCTCGATCCGCAAACTTTGATCTACAAGGAAACTCTATGATCACTGCTATGGCTGAAGGTGGTTTATGGACCACATTCCTTTATGTCGGCTTAACCAAAATATTAAGCTGGGGCGGTTTAGCCATAATTGGCGTCTCTGTTTTGTTTGGATTGATTTATGTAAATAAAATTCGTCCCAAGAAACAAACATCGAAATAATAGGAGGAAATGATAATGAAAAAATTACTGATTATGTGTGGTACAGGTGTTGCAACTTCAACAATTGTAACAAATAAGGTAAAAGAATGGCTGAAAGAAAAAGGGATGACTGATCAAGTGAAACTGTATCAATCCAAAGTGGCAGATGAGATGAATAAAATTGATAACTATGACATCGTGGTGAGTACAACGGTTGTTCCAGACTCAATCAAAGATCGCGTAATTATGGGGCTGCCACTCTTAACAGGGATTGGTACAGAAGAAATGTACGCGGAAATCGAAAAGAAAATCAAAGAATAAGGAGAATGCCCTATGTTGGTCACAACAAAAGAACTATTCGCACATGCAGAAAAACACAATTATGCATTACCCGCAGCAAATTTTTTCGACTTAACTAGTGCAAGAACATACGCGGAAACTGCTGAAAGTTTGAACAAACCTTTGATATTGGCCTTCGCTCAATCTCATGTGAACATGTTGACTTTAGAAGAGGCTGCCATGATTGGAAAATTTTTAGCAAAAAAAAGCACTACACCTATCGCTTTGCACTTAGATCACGGTACCGATGAAGAGGACATCAAAAGAGCCATTCATTTAGGTTTTACTTCCGTAATGATCGACGCTTCTGAGGAGTCATTCGAAGAAAATGTCCGTCGGTCAAAGGAGATCGCCGATTACGCTCATAAAAATGGTGTCGTTGTTGAAGCGGAAATCGGGCACGTTGGGTCGGAAAACAGTCTGGAATCAGCCGTAAATAGTCAATCTATTTACACAGAACCTTCTGAGGCTGTTGCATTTGCCAAATTAACCGGTGTTGATTCGTTGGCAGTTTCTATTGGCACCTCTCACGGACATTATCAAGGGATACCCAAAATAAATTTTGACGTTTTAAATGAAATTCACCATGCCGTCAATGTTCCTCTTGTTCTGCATGGCGGATCCTCTTCTGGCGATGAAAACCTTGAAAAATGTGCCTTAGAAGGTATCCGTAAAATAAATATTTTTACGGACTTCGTCACTGCTGCTATGAATGAAATTCACAAAAATCAACCAAATGACTATTTCGATCTACTTCACTCAGCAAGCAATGGAATGTCCAAGACACTCGAGCACTATTTTACAGTCTTTCATACCAAACCTTATCGTGAAGGAGAAAGCTAATGAAAAAAAGAACTTTAAGAACGCCATTCTTTGTCATCAATCCCAAAGCCTATCTTTATGGAAAACAAGCATTGGCATTGGCAAAAGCTGCTGATGAGTTGTCATCTTTGTATGACATCGACATTCTATTTACTGTTCAGCATGCAGACGTTTCTTTAATTAAACAGGCAACAACACATTTATTCGTCACTGTCCAACATTTAGACGGAATCGAAATTGGTCGTGGAATGGGCTATGTTTTACCCGAAGCAGTGGCAGAAGCCGGAGCTGAAGCTACCTTTTTAAACCATGCTGAACACCCCATGACATTGCAAGAACTGACTAAAGCGATGCAACGCTCAAATGAATTGGGTATTTTAACAATTGTTTGTGCGAATTCATTGACTGAAGCAAGAGCCGCAGCTTCCCTAAAACCCGATGTGATGGTTTGCGAGCCAACAGAACTAATTGGGACAGGACAAACCAGTGATCTTCAATACATGACGGAAACAAATCGTGTTGTTCGTGAAATTGATCCAGAAATCCTAATTCTGCAGGCAGCTGGTATATCTAGTGCTGCCGATGTTGAAAAAGCTTTGTCGTCAGGGGCTGATGGCACTGGTGGGACAAGCGGCATTGTGCAAGCAGAAGATCCAGTTCAAACCCTTACAGAAATGATCAAACAAGCGGTGAAGTATAAAAAGGAGGATTAACACTGTGAAATTTTTAAAAGAGCAACTGACGTTAACTTCTAACGGGAATCGAGTGTCTTACCACAACATCACAGAAGAAGTGAAAACGATGGTTGAAAAAAGTGGAATTTCAAATGGAATCTGTCTCGTACAGTCTCCTCATACGACCTGTTCGGTTATCTTTGAAGAATACATGCATGATACAGACTTTAACGGAGATGAATTTCTTCAAGTTGATTTAAACCGAATTCTCGATAAGATTATTCCTCGTGAGTTATCAGAAAATACCGATTACCGTTATCCTGGACCAAAGCATTTAGAATTTTTGATGAGTCTGGACGATCCAAACTACCCAACAGATCCAGCAACGATTTTAAACGGCGATGCACATATTCGCTCGAGTTTTTTCGGTGCAAGCGAAAGTTTTATTTTAAGTAACGGCAAGCTAGAGATCGGTTCCGTAGGCTATATCTATTTTGTTGATTTCGATCAAAATCGTGTGCGAAATAGGACATGCCATGTAATGCTAATGGGCGAATAAAAACAGTTACCGGGTAAACCAGGAAAAATTGAGATTACTTATCGCATGCAAAAGAAAAACCATGAATCCTCTAAAAGAAGATTCATGGTTTTTCATTTCTTATGCCAGCTGCAGGATTCGAACCTGTGACCTACGCGTTACGAGTGCGTTGCTCTACCAACTGAGCTAAGCTGGCGTTGTATGGCACAAAGAAAATTATATGCAAAAACGGTTGTTTTGTAAAGAGGTCTGCTGAAAAAAATCTACTTACTGAAATTTTCCGAAAATTGTGATATAATAGAAGTATCAAGGAGGTTTTTACATGGCAACATTTGGTAAATTCGAAACAACAATTGTCCCGTCACAAGAAGGTTCAACGTTTGAGGTCGCTACTCCTGTCATGTTCACGTTCCATGGGAAGAAACAAACTGGTACCATCACAAAGCAGTTGAAAAACTCTGCGGTGGTCGAGCTGAACGAAACCCCAGAAAACCAGAAATTAGTTTCGCAAAGTAATGGTGTATTGATCATCAATTACAAACAATTAACCAAACTATAACCCGTTTAATGCAAGGAGAAAATCAGTTGATTTTCTCCTTTTTTCATTGTCTGATTTTATGAAAAGCTCAAAAAAAGCCATGGAAGAAGATCGAACCGTTTTGGCTGTCGATCTTCTTCCATGGCATCATTGACGAGGCAAAACTTCAGTTGCCTTTGTCTTATTTGTATTGATTTATTTTGTACCGAATAGACGGTCACCGGCATCGCCCAAACCAGGAACGATATAGCCGTGTTCATTTAGGCGTTCATCAAGATTTGCAGTATAGATGTCAACATCTGGATGGGCATCTTGCAATGCTTTCACGCCTTCTGGTGCTGCAACTAAGCAGACGAATTTCATGTTTGAAGCGCCGCGTTTTTTCAGTGCGTCGATCGCCATGATCGCTGAACCGCCCGTAGCTAACATTGGGTCAACGATAAATAATTGACGTTCATCGATATCTTCAGGTAATTTTACGAAGTATTCGTGTGGTTCTAGCGTTTCTTCATCACGGTACATCCCGATATGGCCAACTTTTGCGGCTGGGATCAATTCAAGGATACCATCAACCATGCCTAGACCTGCACGCAGGATCGGAATGATCGCTACCTTTTTACCAGATAGTGTTTTTTGTGTTGATTCTTCAATTGGTGTTTCAATCACTAGATCTTCAAGCGGCATGTCGCGAGACACTTCATACGCCATCAACATTGCGATTTCATTAACAACTTCACGGAAAACCTTTGTTCCACAGTTCTTGTCGCGGATCATTGTTAATTTGTGTTGGATCAGCGGGTGATCGATTACTTGAAATTTACCCATTTAAAAAAATCTCCTTTGGTTTTTCTCTTATTTTAAAGCAAATCGGCTCTTGTTACAACCATCTGCCACAGGCAATACTGCTTTTCCTCAAAAAAAGGATTGCGTTAGAAGGAAGGAGACAAGACGGCATGAAACACGCCTCTGCGTTCATTCTAGCCCCTTTTTCACTTTCGGTGATCAAAGAGCTGTAGCGCAGGAAAAAAGCGTGAGACGTCTTGTCTGACCTTAACTTCTGTCACAGTCCCCTTTTATTTATTTTTATAAAGTGGATAGTTGTCCGTCAATTCTTTGACTTGCGCCGCTACTTCTGCCAAAACGGCTTCATCATTTGGTTTTTCTAAAACTTTGACGATCAATTTCGCCACTTCGACACAATCTTCTTCTTTAAAGCCGCGACTAGTGATCGCTGGTGTCCCCACGCGAATTCCACTCGTTTTGAAAGGACTTAATGATTCGAAAGGAATCGAGTTTTTATTGACGGTGATATTGACTTGATCCAGCAAAACTTCTGCTTCTTTGCCGTTCAAATCAAAGCCGCGCACATCGATCAATAATAGGTGATTGTCTGTTGCACCAGAGACCAAGCGGGCTTGTGGTGCTTGGTTGAAGACTTTCGCCATTGCTTGTGCATTGCGGATGACTTGCTCAGAGTACTCTTTGAACGACTCATCTTGTGCTTCTTTAAAAGCAACAGCTTTCGCTGCGATCACGTGCTCTAATGGGCCGCCTTGGATACCAGGGAAAACGGCACTATTGATTTTTTTCGCTAAGTCTTCATCATTTGTTAAAATCAAGCCGCCTCGAGGGCCGCGTAATGTTTTATGGGTCGTAGAAGTCGTGATGTCCGCATAAGGAACTGGGTTTGGATGAAGACCAGCCGCTACTAAACCAGCGATATGCGCCATATCCACCATCAATTTTGCGCCAACTTCATCAGCGATTTCACGGAACTTCGCAAAATCGATCGTACGTGAGTAAGCACTGGCACCAGCAACGATCAGTTTCGGTTGATGCTTACGCGCCAAAATACGAACGACATTGTAGTCTATGACTTCTGTTGCAGGATCAACACCATAACTAACAAAATTATAGGTCTTGCCGCTGAAATTCACTGGTGAGCCATGAGTCAAATGACCGCCTGCGGAAAGATCCATCCCTAATACTGTATCGCCTGTTTCGATCAACGCTAAATAAGCTGCTGTGTTGGCTTGAGAACCAGAATGCGGTTGAACATTGGCATATGCCGCACCGAAAATACTTTTCGCCCGTTCAATTGCTAAGTTTTCTACCACATCAACAAATTCACAACCGCCATAGTAACGACGACCTGGATAACCCTCAGCGTATTTATTTGTCAAAATACTACCTTGCGCAGCCATTACACCTTCTGAAACGATATTTTCAGACGCAATCAATTCCAAATTGTTTTGTTGACGATTCGTTTCTTTTTCGATCGCTTGCCACAATTCGGGATCAAACGTTTGATAATCCATGCTTACAACACCCCTTTACCTTAATGGTAGCATTGTATCACATTTCTTCATAAGCTACCTATAATGAATTCTGGTTTTTTGCTAATTTTCTTGAAAGAAACTTTGATTTGCAGCTTTTTTCAACCGATTCATATAAGCAGCCCCTAAGCCGCTTTCTGGAAACGTGGGTGCAAATAAGACATCTAACTCAGCAATCGATTCATCTAACGCCCGTAAACCAGCAAACAGCCCTTTTGTCGCGGCTTCCACACTGTCATCAAAAAATAAATAGATGGCTGCAGCTTCAAAGCGGACTTGCTCGGCGATCGTTGGTCCAGCTAAAACCCCTACCTTAAACTGCTGTTCTTTTGCCCAAGCCATGGCTGCCGGCCAATCTTGGTCATTGACCATCATGACGTTGGTATTCGGTGCATAGTGCTTGTATTTCATGCCCGGCGCTTTGGGTGCTTCACTTTCTGTTACTAAGTGCTGATCGACGAGGACTTTTGTTTGTAAAACTGCTTCAAGCTGTTCTTTAGAGATCGCACCAGGACGTAAGATGATCGGCGGCGCCGTTGGGTCACTCAAATCTAAGACCGTTGATTCGACACCGATCTGCGTCACCCCATCATCCAAGATGCCAGCGATTTTGCCTGCCAGATCATGCTGAACATGCGCAGCTGATGTTGGGCTTGGTTTACCAGAAGTATTCGCGCTAGGGCCAACCAATGGCTGTTGGGCTTTTTTGATCAACGCTAACGTCTTGGTGTTGTTTGGCATCCGAAACGCCGCTGTGGATAAGCCGCCAGTAACAATGCTAGGTAAACTGTCTTTTTTGATCGAAAAGATCAAGGTTAAGGGCCCAGGCCAGAAAGTTTCCATCAATTTATCAGCAAAAGGATGCTTGTTATCCACAAACGGTTCCAACTGCTCTGGCTCGGCAATATGAACGATCAAAGGGTTGTCACTAGGTCGCCCTTTGACTTGATATACTTGCGCAACAGCCGTGGGCAAAAGCGCGCTAGCCCCTAGTCCATAGACGGTTTCCGTCGGGAACGCCACCAATCCCCCCTCAGCTAAAATAGCTGCTGCTTCGTTCAACTGTGTTTGATCAAAAATTTTTGTTTCCACAATTTATCCACATCCTTTTTTGAGAAGTTTCCACACTTATCAACATTTTCTCGTTTCTTTTCCACATTTTGTGGATAAGTCGTTTGTCAAGTGTGGATAACCCTGTTTATAACTCGGTTTATTTAGAAGTCGTTCATTTCATAAGGTTTTTGCAATTTTTCTGTAGCAAAAAAAATTTATTTATCCACTTCTTGTGGATGACTGACGAACACCATCCGGTCTTGACCCGCAAGATCTTTTACTACAGTGACTTCTTTGTTGGGAAAAGCGGCTGCAAAAAGCTGTTGAACAGCTAATCCTTGCTGAAAGCCGATTTCTAGCGCCATTTGCCCGTTAGGCGCCAAACAATTCGGTGCTTGCTGTGCCAATTGCTTATAGATCGCCAATCCTTGTTCTTGTGCAAAAAGCGCCATTTTAGGCTCTTTTTCTCTTACGCTGATATCCATCAGCGGCCACTCTTCAGCGCTGATATACGGTGGGTTGGAAACGATCAGATCCCATTGCTGATCTGCCACGGGCTCTAAGGTATCTCCTTGGAAAAAGCGAATCTCCGCGCCTAAGGCTGCCGCATTTTCTTTAGCAACGGCTAATGCCTCTGCTGAAAGATCCACGGCACTCACGGCCCACTGGGGACGTGCTAATTTCAAGGCAATGGCGATCGCTCCAGTACCTGTGCCGATGTCTACGACTCGCAGCGGCTGATCTGCTGGTAATTTTGCCAAACACTTTTCCACCAGCTCTTCGGTTTCTGGACGCGGGATCAAGGTTGCAGGGGTCACTTTTAAGCGATGCCCATAAAATTCTTCATACCCTAATAAATATTGCGGTGGTTCATGCTGCAACAGCTGTTCAAGATCTGCTGCGATCTGTGCCTCATCTTCCCTTAAGATGGGTTGGTCCATCTGCAGCAGCCAATCGAGTTGCTGCCAGTTTTTTCGCTGTAAAAACAGGTATTGGATCGCATACCCGTCCAGCCCTTTCGTTTCTAAAAAAGAAGAAGCCCGTGAAAGGACTTCTCGATAGGTTTTAGCCATTTTGCATCTCATCTAATTTTGATGTTTGATCGTAAACGATCAGTGCATCAACAATTTCATCGAGTTTTCCAGCTAAAATTTGATCCAATTTTTGAATAGTCAACCCGATACGGTGATCTGTTACGCGGTTTTGCGGGAAGTTATAGGTGCGAATCCGTTCAGAACGATCGCCGGTACCCACTGCTGATTTACGGTTTGCATCGTATTCACTTTGTGCTTCTTGCTGCATTTGGTCATAGACCCGTGCCCGCAAGACTTTCATCGCTTTCTCACGGTTTTTCAGCTGTGAACGCTCATCTTGCATCGCAACAGCGATCCCTGTTGGCAAGTGCGTCAGACGAACAGCAGAAGCTGTTTTGTTGACGTGCTGACCACCAGCACCAGAGGCATGGTAAATATCGGTCCGAATATCTTTGTCTGCGATATCGATTTCGACTTCTTCAGCTTCGGGCATAACCACGACCGTTGCCGTAGACGTATGGATTCGGCCTTGTGATTCGGTAGACGGTACCCGCTGCACTCGGTGGGCGCCGCTCTCATATTTCAATTTTGAAAAGACGTTGTCGCCAGTGATCATCATGATGACTTCTTTGTACCCACCGATCCCAGTGACGTTGGCATCCATGACTTCGACTTTCCAGCCTTGGTTTTCCGCATATTTTTGATACATATTGAAAAGATCGCCAGCAAATAAGGCTGCTTCATCGCCGCCTGCTGCACCACGGATCTCCATGATGATGTTTTTGTCATCATTCGGATCTTTTGGCAATAACAAGATTTTGATGCGTTCTTCTAAAACATCTTTTTCTTTTTTCAAGTCAGAGAGTTCTTCTTTGGCCATCTCTGCCATTTCCGCATCAAGGTTTTCCCCAAGCATTTCTTCGGTATCCTTGATTCCCTCAACAACTTCTTTGTAACGACGGTAGACTTCCACCGTTTCCCGTGTATTGGCTTCTTCTTTTGAAAGCTGCATGAAGCGTTTGGTGTCAGAGATCACGGCTGGATCACTTAGTAATTCGCCTAATGCTTCGTAACGGTCTTCGATTGCTTGTAACTGATCGTACATTGATTATTCTCCTTCTTTTTTCATTCCCGGGTGAAAGTAATGTTTGCGGCAAACAGGATAATACGCTTCGTTACCGCCGATTTGTACTTGGTCGCCCTCGTAAACGGGTTTTCCGTCGATATAGTGCAAGTTCATGGTTGCTTTTTTATGACAGAACCAGCAGATGGTTTTCATCTCTTCGATTTTATCTGCGTAAAGCAACAAGTATTTTGAGCCTTCAAATAATTCATTGCGGAAATCATTTTTCAAACCAAAGGCCATCACAGGGATACCTAACTCGTCCACGATTTTGGTGAAAGCCAGCACGTGATGCTTCTTTAGGAACTGTGCTTCGTCGATCAAAATACAATAAGGTTTGTAACCGAGGTCTTTGATCAAATGGAACAGATCCGTTTCATCAAAAATCGGGATCGCGTCTCGTTCTAAGCCGATGCGGCTCGAAACATTTCCCACACCGCTTCTGGTGTCCAATCCACTTGTCATGATCACGACTGGTTTGTCTTGTTCTTCATAGTTGTGAGCAACTTTCAATATCTCGATCGTTTTCCCACTATTCATTGCGCCATATTTAAAAAAAAGCTGTGCCATCTCGCCCATCCTTCCTCATACTCCTTTGGTATTATACTTGAAAAAGGAGAATTTTTACAGACTTAAATTCGACACCTGCCGCCTTTTACGCAAGAGTTTTACGAAAAATTAACGGATTTTTTGCCGCCGCCATCTCTTACTCGTTTCTGGCTTTTTGAGCAACTTTTGCCAATACTTGACAAGCCAGCGAATATTCTGGATTTTCATTCCCATTGATATCCGTTGCAATGATCACAAAACCAAGCTGCTGATACAGCGTGATTGCTGCGTGGCTCCAGGTTTGCGTATGAAGATACATCGGTTCGTTGGCTGCCTCCAAGACAGAAACGACTTGCGTGACCAAGCCGCGAGCGATCCCTTGACGTTGAGCTTGCGGCATTACTGCTACCCAATGGACTAGTGGAACCGGTGTGCCATCTTGCTTGGCTTTTTTCCAAGCGGTAGCCGTACCGACCGGTGTACCTGATTGATCAAGGGCAAAAAACATTCGCTGTCCTAGCTGTGCTTGCTCAGGCATAAATTCTTTTTCAAAATACGCCAATGCCTCGGCCTCATTGTCAAACTCTCCGACGGATGTTTCAATCCGTGCCCAGTGCCTTTCGTCTCCTGCTTGGTAGCTGCGTAATGAATAGTTATCGGATTGAACAGGCTGGATCGGTGTGCTTTTGTGCGCTCGCTTCATCCAGATTTCTGCATATGGAATTGATTTATCTAACATTGGTTGTGCCTCTCTTTCATTGGTTTTTTCCTTGTTCAAAGGTTTATTTGAGAATTAATTTGGAATCAATCATGTAATTTCTTTACTAGAAAAATTTCTGTTAGCTGATTTTGCGTATGGGCGATTCTCCCAATTTCATCATAGCCCAATCGCTGATAAAAATCAGGCGCTTGAAAATCAAAGGTCGCCGTCTGACAATTTTCACAGCCAAATGCTTTCAGCTGCTGTTCAAGAGCAGTAAGAATCTGCTTACCATACCCTTTCCCCCGCTCGGATGCTTTGACCCACAGGGTGTCAAGATAACCGATGTGATACATCGAGGCATAGGCAATGCCACCAGCAATCACCATCCCCTCTTTTTTGATTACACAACTGAAGCTCTGATAGGTTTCTGTTTGCGTAAATGGTTTTTGGTGCTTTGTATACGCTGTTAACGCTGATTCTAAAGCAGCCAATTCTTGCTCGTTTCCTTGTTCAATGATTAGCGCCACAGTCAATCCCGCCTTCTTATTTCTTCATAGTCAGCCATGATATGATTGACCGTTTCTGCTATCGTTTGCCCTTCTTTAATCAGCCTTTCCTTTAAAGACTCCTGCGGGAAAAGCAAGTCACGCTCAAGCCACCATTCACGCATGTTCTCCTCGGAAAAATGGTCTCGCTGCATTCGGGTCTGATGTCTTTTGACCGTTTCCTCAAAAGAAAGATCAAAATAATAAACGAGATTACTTTCGGGAAAGAGTTGAATCAGAAAGTCGAGAAAGTCTTGGTATTTTTCACGAGAATAAATTCCTTTAACAAGTACCAATGGCACTTTCCCCTTCGCATACAAGACGGCTTCTTTCATCAAACCGATTGCTAAATTATTGGGGCTATCTTTGACACAAAAAATTTCTCTGCGAAAAACATCTTGTGAAATCAACACTGCTTTCTCACCGAAAATGTGTTGAACAGCTCTGGCAATAGTGGTTTTGCCGCTGCCAGAATTACCTCGAAGTAAAATCAAAATACTTTCCATGCAAACTTCCTTTCTTCATTGCCCTGTTTTCTAAGCATATCTCTTGTTTTTCTCTACTAGAAGCATACCATAGAAGCAAAGGAGGAATACCTATGAAAGATACGGCAATTTTTGCTGGCGGTTGTTTTTGGTGCATGGTGAAACCTTTTGACTCGCAGCCAGGCATCCTCAAAGTGGTTTCTGGCTTTACTGGCGGCCATGTGCCTAACCCAACCTACCAACAAGTAACGACAGGAACCACCGGTCACACCGAAGCAGTTGAGATCACCTTTGATCCTGAGGTCATCTCTTATGAAGAATTGGTTGCCATCTATTGGCAGCAGACAGACCCCACGGATGCGTTTGGTCAGTTTGCCGACCGTGGTGATTCCTATCGTCCAGTGATTTTTTACAATAGTGAAGAACAAAAAGCGGTTGCGGAAAATTCAAAGGCGCAGTTGCAAGCTAGCGGCCGCTTTGACCGTCCGATCGTAACGAAGATCGAACCAGCAGAACCTTTTTATCCTGCAGAAGACTACCATCAAGATTTTTACAAGAAAAATGCAGCCCATTACAATGCTTATAGCGAAGGCTCCGGTCGAGCTGGCTTTATTCGCCAAAACTGGGCCTAACATTTTTGGAGCATGCCTCCCGATTTATCATTAACAGCCGATTTGCTCCCAAGGCAGATCGGCTGTTTTCTGTTTCTTTTGCCAAAAGGAAATTGACAATCAGGGCATTTTCGCGATACACTGATTAGAAAATTCTGACGATTATAAAGGAGTGTTTGTTTGATGTTAGCCAATGAAGTCCGTCCAGGTCCTAATCGATATATTACTGGCGATGGGGTCTTAGCTGATTTGCCAGAGTATTTAAGTGAGTTCCAAGAAGTTGCTGTGATCACTGGGGAGCAGTCATTCGATGTGTTTTCAGCCTATTACCCCCATTCATTTGACTACCCGATCTACCGCTACGATGGATCATCGAGTTATGAAAATGCGCAAGCCTTAGCTGAAGCGATCCAGCAAGCGGATGCCGTGGTGGCAATCGGCGGCGGCAAGGTCGCTGATACAGCAAAAATCACCGCCCAAACCCTTGGCGCAGAATTGATCGTGATCCCTACATTGGTTTCCAACTGTGCACCCTTCACCCCGGTGATCGTCGCCTATTACCCTGATCATACGATTTGTAAAATCGACTATGCCAAAAAAGGTGCCTACATGACGATCGTCGACACCCGTTTTTTACTAGCCACACCCGTTGATTACTTTATCGCTGGGATCGCTGATACGTTAGCCAAATATTATGAAATGGAAGCCATCGTCCGCAACATGGCAGAAGACGACAAGACTGCCTTAGTACGGCTAGGTTTCCAAAGCGCTCTTTTGATCAAAGACTTGTTGATTGCCGATGCGATCCAAGCTGTCAAAGACCTAGAAGTCGGGCAGCTGACCCCCGCCTTTGCCCGCATCACCGATGCGATCATTGCTTTGGCAGGCGAAGTTGGTGGTTTTGCAGTCGAATTTGGCCGCACGTCTGGTGCGCATGCGTTGCATGACGGCTTGTCTTATTTGAGTGAGACTCATAGTGTCTTGCACGGCAATAAAGTCGCCTACTGCATTTGGGTCCAGCTTGCCTATACCAATAATTTTGATGTGATTGAAGAATTACGGCCATTTTACGAAGCTTTGCACTTGCCAATGAAGCTGAAGGATCTCCACGTGACACGCCTTGATCGGGATTACTTCGCCTCGGTTCTGACCTATGCTGTCAAAGAAGAAGAAACCTTTATTTTGATCGATCCTGCGATCACACCCGAAAAAGTCTATCAGGCGATCGAAGCAGTGGAGGCGCTGTAAACCTTACACATTGCTAAACAACTATATAAAAAAAACTGTTTCTCTAATGCACTTCGGAAACAGTTTTTTTATTTGATCAAACAGACACGCAGTAGCGATCCTGGCTGCGCATGTTCTTAACGGGCAACAGCAACTGAAGCATTGCCTATCACTGCACGACTTCACCCAGCAGCCCGTTTTCTAAGCAGTAATGATAAATGCCTTCCTCGGCTACGTGACCGATCACTTCATCGGCGATTGCTTTTAACTCATCCGAAGCATTGGCCATTGCGAGACCCCAGCCGACTGCCTCCAGCATCTCAATGTCATTGTTGCCATCGCCAAAGGCAATGGCTTCAGATTTATCCAAGCCATAGTAAGCCAGCATTTTGGCAATGCCGCTTCCTTTCCCACTGCTGGCTGGAATAATATCGACTGCGCGATCCCACCAGGCGGTGATTTTCGCCTCCGTGGTATTTGCCATCACTTTGGCGTAGTCTTCTTTCCCTGAGCCTAGCATCACTTGAAAAATGTCTTGCTGTTGGATCACCTCATCAAAATCTTCTGCCACGATCACTTCTTGGTGGGCAAAGGAAAAATACTCACCTAAATCAGCATCTTTGCCATTGGCAACCGTTCGGTCCTTCGTAGCGATCGCTACTGGACGCTTGAGTGCCGTGGCATTTTCAATGATTTGCTGAATATCTTTTTTAGGAATGGGGTTTTGGTAGATCCCCTCGGCTTGATTAAAACAATACGATCCGTTAAAGGTCAAAAACGCATCGAAGGTCACGCCTTCAAATTGCGGCAACGCGATGGGACTTCTGCCAGTCGCAATGCACAACAGGATCCCTTGCTTCTTCAAGGCTTTTAATGTGGCTAACATTCTTTCAGAGATTTGCTTTTTGCTCATATCGATCAGTGTGCCATCAACATCGAAAAAAATAATTTTCACGTTCTTCATGATACTCCCCATTTCCGTCTCGATTTTCAAAAAATTTGATGCGCTTTTTTTTGTTCGCTTTCTCGCTATTGTTCCGTGCGGATCGTCGCTGCTATCTTTTTCTTCTTTTATCTTCTCATAAATTGCCAGCGTTTTCTTCTGAAATCGCGAAATCCTTACTGATTTGCTTCGAGTTTTTAAGTTTCTTAAGCAATCAAGCTGCCGCAAGAACCACAGCCTGATCGTTTCCTCTAACCCAACGGCCCTTTCCAAAAGCTTTTCCTTACACAATTTCTGTTCCCATGAATTCTATCCTGCTTTCTTTCAAATCTACTTGGTTCTTTGGTATACTGGGGATAGTTTATTTAGTGAGGGGTTTTTTGTAATGAACTTTACCCGCTTTGCCCGCTTGACGCAGCGCAGGAGCAAGACGTTTATTTCCCAGAACGTGTCTTCAATCCAAGTGATTGTTTTTTATTATATCGTGATGACGGTGGTCTCTTTGGGGCTTTTTTCACTCCCCTTCTTTCGAGAACCCGGCTCTCATGTCGCGTTTATCGATCTGTTCTTTATGGCGGTCAGCACGGTCAGTGTCACTGGGCTGACTACCTTCCCGATCAATGACGTGTTTAACGACCACGGGGTCATCTTATTGGAAGTCCTCTTTCAAGTCGGCGGTTTAGGGATCATGATGATCTCGACCTTTTTTGCGATCGTCTCACGGCGCAAAATCAGTTTAAAGCAGCGCCAGTTGATCATGACGGATATGAATCAGCCAAAGCTTAGTGGGATCGTTCGGATGATTCGAACGACGTTTACAATCATTTTAGTTTGTCAGTTGGTAGCAGGTACGATCTTCGCTGTTTATTTTCATCTTTACGGCTATTATGACAATTGGCGAGATGCGATCTTTTATGGGTTTTATCAAGCGATCTCTGCTGTGACCAACTCAGGGTTTGATGTGACGGGCAATTCCATCTTGCCGTTTTCCCATGATTATTTCTTCCTGACGTGTATCATGATTTTGATTTTTATCGGGGGGATCGGATTTCCAGTGATCATGGACTTTCGAGAATGGGTTCTTTTTAAAATGAAAAAACAACGCCGCCGCTTGCCGTTTCGCTTTTCATTATTCACAAAAATTGCTGTTTTGGCTTTCGTGATCCTCTTTGTCGGCGGTACATTAGCGATCTTTTTCCTTGAGAAAGATTATTTGTTCAAAGATTACAGCTTTAGCGGTATGTGGATGAACAGCATGTTTTATTCCATGACAACGCGGAATGCTGGCCTGCAGATCCATGACTTAGGCAACTTTCAAACCACGACGTTGATCGTTTTCTCCTTGCTGATGTTTATTGGTTGTAGTCCCAGCTCTGTTGGTGGGGGGATTCGGACGACGACCATTGCCATCATTGGGCTGTACCTCTATGCCTTCTTAAAAAGTGAGGATAATATCAATATCTTTGGTCGCCGCATCGATCAAGATGACGTCCGCAAATCGGTGGTAGTCTTCATGCTTTCGATGGGCATGTGCTTCTTTTGTGTCTTATTCTTGACCGCCATCGAGGATATCCCTTTGATTGCCATCATTGTTGAAGTTTCCTCGGCCTTTGGAACCACAGGACTTTCTTTAGGAATCACGGGCGATTTATCAACTATTGGCAAACTCGTGATTGCTCTTTTGATGTTTATTGGCCGTGTCGGTATGCTGTACACTTTGATGTTATTCGTACCAAAAGAAACACGTGACTTAGGTTACGAGTACCCAACGGAAAAAATCATTATCGGTTAAAGCAGCAGCAAACCTGGCAGAAGGTTTGCTGTTTTGCTTTTCAAGCCTTTGATCATCGCAAGTAAAAGAGCCATTTATCAGAATGGTCTTTGCAGAAATTTAAAGAATCGCAAAAGCAATTTAACCTTTTTCTTGGTATATGGTATGATAAATTGAATTTGCACAATGAAAGCATTCGCTCTAATGGAGGGTTACATTATGGGAATACGAAGTCATCTGGCTGTTTCAGTCGGTAAGACCTCTCAATGGGTATTAAAGAACTTTTTCAAAGGCGGCTCAAGCCTGCCTGGTAAATTAGCATTAAAAGTTGATCCACATATATTAGATCATTTGGCGAAAGATTACCAAGTCGTCGTGATCACAGGCACCAACGGCAAAACATTGACGACTGCCTTGACTGTCAATATTTTGCGCCAAGAATTTGATGAAGTATTGACGAACCCCACCGGCGCCAATATGGTCCAAGGGATCGTTTCAACCTTTCTATCGGCACGCCCTAAAAAAGGCAAAAAATTCGCGGTTTTAGAAATCGATGAAGCCAGTCTCAGCAAAGTAACGAAGTACATCAAACCGGAATTGTTCGTTTTCACTAATATTTTCCGCGATCAAATGGACCGTTATGGCGAGATCTATACGACCTATAAAATGATCGTTGAAGGTGCCGCAAACTCACCAGAAGCTACGATCCTCTGCAATGGGGATTCGCCACTGTTCAATTCGGTAGCAACTGTCAATCCGCGGAAATACTATGGATTTGATCATTTGCCAGATGAAGAGCAGATGGCCCATTACAATACGGATGGCGTGTTGTGTCCTGAGTGTCATCACATTTTGCACTACAAAATGATCACCTATGCCAACCTTGGAAAATACTACTGCCCAAATTGTGGCTTCCATCGTCCAGAATTGGATTATAAACTGACGGAAATGACCGCAATGGACAACACCTCTGCTGATTTTGTGATCGATGGCAATGACTATCGCATCGAAGTTGGTGGGATGTACAATGTCTACAATGCGCTGGCGGCAACTGCGATTGCGGAATATTATGGCGTAGCACCTGCAAAAATCAAATCTGGTTTGGCCTATGACGAAAAAGTCTTTGGTCGCCAAGAAGTGATCCGCATCGGGGACAAAGAATGTACGTTAGTCTTAGTTAAAAACCCTGTTGGTTTGAACCAAGTCATCGATATGATCGGCCTGTCGCCCTATCCTTTCTCGCTAGTCAGCTTGTTGAATGCCAACTACGCAGATGGGATCGACGTCAGCTGGATTTGGGATGGCGACCATGAAGCGTTTGCCGATATGGGAATTCCTCAAGTGATCGCTGGTGGTGATCGTCACAAAGATATGGCGTTGCGGCTAAAAGTTGCGGGAATCCCTGAAAAAAAAATCATTGAAACCCCTGAACTTGATGACGTCATCAAGCAAATCGCAGACTTACCAACAGAAAAAGTCTATATTTTAGCGACTTACACTGCAGTCTTGCAGCTACGCAAAAAGCTTGCGGAAAAAGGCTATATCAAAGGAGGAATGAGTCGTGACTAAGTATCAACTGAATGTTGCCCACTTGTATGGAAATCTTTTGAATACTTATGGCGACAACGGCAATCTCTTGATGCTGCGCTACGTGGCCGAAAAACTAGGCGTGACCTTCAACGCAGAAGTCGTCAGCATTCACGAGCCCTTCGATCCTGAAAAATATGATCTCGTCTTCTTCGGTGGCGGACAAGATTTTGAACAAGTGATCGTTTCACAAGATATCCAATCAAAAAAAGAAGCCTTGACAAGCTATATCGAAAATGATGGCGTGATGCTGGCAATTTGCGGCGGCTATCAATTGCTGGGTCATTACTACATCGGTGCCAACGGCGAGAAAATCAAGGGGATCGGCGCCTTGGATCATTACACCTTGAGCCAAGAAAACAACCGGTTCATCGGTGACATCGTGATCCACAATGAAGAATTCGATGAGACCTATTATGGCTTTGAAAACCATAATGGCCGTACTTTCTTAGGTAAAGGGGAAAAACCATTGGGGAAAGTCATCCAAGGACAAGGAAACAATGGCGAAGACCAAACCGAAGGCGTGGTTTACCGCAATGTGTTCGGCTCTTACTTCCACGGACCGCTCCTTGCAAGAAATGAGCATTTGGCAGAGCGCTTGATCCGCACCGCCCTTGCCAATCGTTATGGCAACGTCGAAATTTAAATACACGTACGTAGCAAACAAACCTGTGTTTCACAGGTTTGTTTTTTTATGGGAAATTTCCCCGCAGTTGCCACTTTTTCTCTTTGTTTGCTTCTACGTTCCTATGCTGCCTCGCTTTATTGTAACCGCTATCTTTCTTTTCTATACTGGGGTTGTAGTAAAAATTGAAAGGAGATGTTAAGAAATTATGATGGAAAAAGTTCAGCGGTTTGGCGGTGCGATGTTTACCCCGGTCCTCTTGTTTTCCTTTTCAGGGATCATGGTCGCGCTGTGTATTATCTTTAAAAATCCGATGCTTGTGGGGAGCATCGCCACTGAAGGCTCTACGTGGTACAACATTTGGACGATCATTGAAAACGGTGCGTGGACGGTCTTCAACCAAATGGAATTATTATTTGTCATTGGATTACCGATCGGTCTCGCAAAAAAAGCCAATGCGCGAGCGGCAATGGAAGCCTTTGTCGTCTATATTACTTGTAATTATTTTATTTCTGGCATGATCGAGTACTTTGGTCGCTTCTTCGGTGTCAACTTTGCAGCTGATCCCGGCGGTGAGAGTGGCTTGAAAATGATCGCTGGCATTAAAACATTAGATACTGGTATTATCGGAGCAATTTTTATTTCGGCGATCGTCGTCTATCTTCACAACAAGTTTTTCGATACGAAGCTGCCTGATTTTCTCGGAATTTTCCAAGGCTCTTCCTTTGTCGTGATCCTCGGTTTCTTTTTAATGCTACCAGTTGCTTTCTTGATCGCATTGATTTGGCCGAAAGTCCAAGCTGGCATTGGGTCCATGCAAGGGTTTTTAGCAAGTGCTGGGGTCTTTGGGGTCTGGCTCTATACTTTCTTAGAGCGAATATTGATTCCCACAGGTCTCCATCATTTCGTGTATACCCCCTTTGTTTTTGGTCCCGCTGTCGTCGAAGAAGGAATCTCCAAATACTGGATGGCACATTTACAAGAATTTGCCCAATCCACCAGACCATTGAAAGAGCTTTTCCCTGAAGGGGGCTTTGCTTTACATGGCAATTCTAAGATCTTTGCTGCACCAGGGATCGCTGCTGCTTTTTATTTCACAGCCAAGCCTGAGAACAAAAAGAAGGTCTTAGCGATTTTGATCCCTGCCACTTTAACTGCCGTTTTAGCTGGTATCACTGAGCCATTGGAATTCACCTTCCTCTTTATCTCACCACCCCTCTTTGCGGTGCACGCTGTTTTAGCAGCGACCATGGCGGCAACGATGTTTGCCTTCGGGGTTGTTGGAGATATGGGGGGCGGCTTGATCGATCTGTTGGCGAAGGTCTGGATTCCGCTATTTCAAAATCATCGCAGTATGATCTTCACGCAGCTGGTGATCGGGTTAGCCTTTACTGCCCTTTATTTCCTTGTTTTCCGCTTCTTGATCCTCAAATTTAAGTTAGCCACACCAGGACGGGAAGAAAACAATAGCGAAGTCAAACTGTACACCAAAAAAGATTACAAAGAAAAACAAGCCAACACTGGAACGCCAGTGATGGCTGGTGCCAATCGCTACACCGAACAAGCCGCAGTCTACTTAGAAGGGTTTGGCGGACGCGATAATATCGATAAAGTCACTAATTGTGCCACTCGCCTAAGAATCACCGTCAAAGATCAAGACCAAGTGCTGCCAGATGACATCTTTAAAGGCGCTGGTGCCCATGGTGTTGTTCGCAACGGCAACGCCTTCCAAGTGATCGTTGGTCTGGATGTGCCACAAGTGAGAGAACAATTCGAAAAATTATTAGCTGTATCAGACTAAGGAGGAAACAAAAATGAAAAAATTTTCAATCGTGATCGCCGGAGGCGGCAGTACCTTTACCCCAGGAATCGTCTTGATGCTTTTGGAACACTTGGATCGTTTCCCGATTCGCCAAATCAAGTTTTACGACAATTTGGAAGAACGACAAGAAAAAGTGGCACAAGCTTGCGATATTTTATTGAAAGAACGCGCACCAGAAATCAGCTTTTTAGCAACCACTGATCCCGAAACCGCATTTCAGGATGTCGATTTTGTGATGGCGCATATCCGAGTTGGCTTGTATGCGATGCGCGAAAAGGATGAAAAAATCCCTTTGAAATATGGTGTGGTCGGCCAAGAAACTTGTGGTCCTGGCGGGATCGCTTATGGGATGCGTTCTATCGGCGGTGTATTGGAGTTAGTCGATTACATGGAAAAATATTCCCCTGATGCATGGATGTTGAATTATTCCAATCCTGCAGCGATCGTCGCAGAAGCGACTCGTAAATTGCGCCCTGATGCTAAGATCATTAATATTTGTGATATGCCAGTGGGAATCGAAGAACGGATGGCGCAAGCGATCGGTTTAGCTTCTCGCAAAGAATTGGTCGTTCGCTATTATGGCTTGAATCACTTTGGCTGGTGGACAGATATACGAGACAAAGCTGGCAATGATTTGCTGCCGCAGATCCAGGCGCATGTGGCAAAATACGGCTATTCATTGCCAGAAGAAATCGAAGCGAGCCAACATGCTGATGCCAGCTGGATGCACACCTTTGCCAAAGCAAAAGAAGTGTACGAAGTTGATCCATCCACTTTGCCAAATACCTACTTGAAATATTACTTTTTCCCTCAAGATGAAGTGGCGCACACCAACCCATCTTTTACACGGGCAAATGAAGTCATGGCTGGCCGCGAAAAACACGTCTTTGGTGAATGCCAACGCATCGTAGAAAACCAGACAGCGACTGACACCACGCTTGAAGTGGATGAACACGCCAGCTACATCGTGGACCTTGCACGAGCGATTGCTTATAACACGCAAGAACGGATGCTGTTGATCGTGCCTAACGAAGGAGCGATCGTCAACTTTGATGAACAGGCAATGGTGGAAGTGCCTTGTATCGTCGGCAGTAACGGGGCAGAACCAATCACACAAGGCAAGATCCCTCGCTTCCAAAAAGGATTGATGGAACAACAAGTCGCCGTAGAAAAATTAGTCGTGGAAGCTTGGGCAGAGGGTTCTTACCAGAAATTATGGCAAGCACTGATTCTTTCAAAAGTGGTTCCAAATGCCCGTGTAGCCAAAGAATTACTCGATGAATTGATTGAAGCAAATCAAGCCTTTTGGCCAGAATTACACTAGCCAGCGTTCTTCGCCTCCCCTCCTGGCTTTTCAGCTATACTTAATCAATAAGGAGGGGTTTTTGTGAAATTACAGTATTTGATTCAACAGCACCAATCAGAGTTAAGTGAACTTGATCGTGGCATTCTAAACTACATTCTTTCCAACGGCGACACCGTTCTATCTATGGGGATCGTCGAGCTATCCGAGCAGGTTCACGTCTCCAAGTCTTCTATTTTACGGTTGACGAAAAAACTTGGTTTTTCTGGCTATTCCGAGTTCAAATATTTTCTACGGCATCAGCAAGAACAGGCAACAACGATTTCGCAACAAAAAACGATTTTTGAAAAGCAACAAGAGGATATTTTCGCCACCCTCAACTATGTAAAAACGGTAGACTTAGCTGCCCTCAACCGCTTGTTTGACCGCAGCAAAACCATCTACTGCTACCCAACTGGGTTTTCCCAAAAGAAAGCACTGGAGGAGTTTTCCAAAATGATGCTTTCTATGGAAAAACGAGTGATCGTATTGCCGAACAAAACGGAATTTGATATGGTCATGCCGATGATCACTGCCGAAGATTGTGTGATCATCGCCTCACTGAGCGGCGAAACAGAAAACGTCAAAGAGAATCTGACGACTTTTGCGATTCGTCAGATTCCCGTTTTGACATTGAGTGCGCCAGGAGATAATTATTTTGCTCGCCATTCAACGTTTCACCTGACCTATTATTGCGATTTTTTTCAAATCGGTCGCAAGAAAATCCCTAGCCAGTCTTTGATTGGACTAAGCTGCTTGATTGATTATTTGATCCGTTCCTACGGACTATTCACTTTACAGGAGGGCAACCATGACTAAACGAAAATGGGCGTTTCCATTGATTTTACTGAGTTATTGGCTTTTGATCGCCGGTGCTTACTATCTTTATCTTTCCTTGACTGCCTTCAACCATGGGATGACCTTTGCCCAGTACCTCAACTCGCAACCGTTAGCCGCTTTAGGGGTCTTGTTAAGTAGTCTCCTTTTGCTGCAAGGGGCTTGCCTGTACTTTATTCAACGGTTTTCCATGAGTAAAAAGGGCCTTTTGGGTCAGTATTTATTCCTGATCTTCTTCCAGCAGTTGCTGACAGCGAATGTCATCGGCGCAGGACTCGTCTTTTTTACAAGAAGAAGTCTTTCAAGTCAGGAGGAAAACGCAACTTGGGGCGAAAAGAGTTTTACCTATGGGGCATTAGCATTCATTCTTTTATTGAGTTTATTCTTTTTCCTCCTTGTTCGATCAGCGATTTAACTTCCCCAAAAAGAAAAGCAGTGCCGATTGGCACTACTTTTTTGCTGTCGCTTCTGCTAGTTTGGCTCTGTTTTTGAAGCAAAAACCACTTTGATTCCAAAGTGATCGCTGACGATCGGAGTACGCGTTCCGTCAAAAACCACTTCATATTCCGTTGCTTGCAGGTCATTGGATGCAAAAACATAATCGATCCGCAATGCTTCTCGATTGTCTTGCCAACCATCAATGGCTTTAACGACAGAGGCTTCACCGATCGTTTCGGCAGCCGTTAAAAAGCTGTCTTGCAGCTGTAAGGAGCTGTCAAGGACGAGTTGATGACCAGAACTGGCCGCATCGTTGTTGAAATCTCCTAGAATCAATAAGGTATCTGACCGTTCTGCTAAAAATGCTTCTGTCTGTTGCCACTCGTAGGCAAATTTACCGTCTTGCCACCAAGAAAAGTGACAGCTAACGACTTGTACGATCTGTCCATCGGCTTCAGTCACGCCGCTCAGGTTTTTGCGCGTGGTATGATCCCAGACATCCGTGGCTTGTGAAGCAAGATATTCTTTGGCAATGATGGGCTGTTTGGACAATAAGGCATTGCCTTCGTGGTAAATGTCATAGCCTACGTGACTGTAGGTCCATGACCAGTAGTAATCACAGTCTAACAGTTGCAGTTCTTCCACTAGGCGTAAAGCAAAATTGTCCTCCTTGATTTCCACCAGCGTATCTGTGGGGCAATATAGCCCATCAGGAACGATGGCTTGAGCAGCGATCGTTTGGTTGACTTCTTGCAAGGCGATGATGTCATAGTCGCCTGTTGCAATCTCTTGTGCGATCATTTTGCATTTTTCTAGCTGATTTTCTTCTAACCAGCTATGGGTGTTCAATGTTAATACCTTCATGAATAAGGCTCCTTCTCTCGGTTTGCTTGTACGATTCCTTTTAAAAATAAAAGAGAGCGGGTCAACAAAAGAGTCGACCCGCTTGTCATTTTATTATAGTTTTACGATTCCAACAACTGCGGCTGCTTGTTGCTTGCCGATTTGGGTCAATTCAAAGGAATCGATTTGATTGCTGTTGGTCAACACTACAACGATGGTGGTGTCTTTGCCAGCAGCACTTACTGCAGCGAGATCCATCTCCGCTAACTTGTCACCCGCCGCCACTTGTTGTCCTTCAGTGACAGCTACCGTAAAGGGGGCACCGTTTAAGTCAACGGTATCTAAGCCCATGTGAACCAATACTTCGATGCCTTCATCAGAAAGCAAGCCAATAGCATGTTTCGTTGGGAAGATGTTGGTGACTTTCCCGCTGATTGGTGCGACAACTGTCGTCTGCTCTGGACGCACGCCATAACCGTCACCCATCATTTTTTCAGCAAACACTTGGTCTTTGACAGAGGTGATCGGCATCACTTCTCCAGTGGCAACGGCAGCTAGTTCAGCTGTCACGCCTTGGCTTTGGTGGGTAGTGGTTTCTACTGGTGCTTGACTAGCCGTCGGTTCGGGAATCGTGACACCAGAATCTAAGATATCTTGAATGTCTGATTTTAAGACATCTGCTTTCGGTCCATACACTGCTTGCACACCGTTGTCTTTTACGATCAAGCCTAAAGCCCCTGCGGCTTTCCATGCTTTTTCATCGCCGACCGCTTCTCGATTTTTCACAGAGACCCGTAAACGGGTCATACATGCATCAACGTCGGCGATATTTTCACGTCCGCCTAATAAATGAATGATTTTCACGACTTGCGAATCTGGGTTCAAATTTCCATCCGCCGAAGCTGTTGCTGGCGCATCGCTGGCTCCTTCTGTTTCGTAGTTGCCGTTTCTACCTGGTGTTGCAAAGTTGAATTTTTTGATCAAGAAGTTGGCCAAGAAATACATCCCAACACCAAAGACGATGGTCACTAACACAAAGTTGATCAAATCTTGTCCTAAGCCGGCATTGATCGCCATTGGGGTACGGGTCAACAACTCGATATTCCCAAAAGAGTGGACCCGTAAGTTGACGATATCCGCCATCGCAAACGCCGCCCCTTGTACGACTGCATAAACGATGTAAAGCGGTACGGCAGCAAACATAAACATGAACTCCAACGGTTCCGTTACCCCTGTCAAGAAGACAGCGATAGCAGCTGATAAATACATAGAGGTATATTTGTGCCGTTTGTCCGCATCGACATTGCGATACATGGCATAAGACAAGCCCATCAAGATCCCAGATGAACCAATCATTTGTCCAACTTTAAAGCGGGCAGGAACAAAGTTTTCCAATAAAAATTGATATTGTGACGTATCGCCAGCATTGCGCATGTTCACTAGATCCGTTGCCCAAGCAAGCCATAATGGGTCTTGTCCAAAGACTTGGGTGCCGGCTTGTGCGCCAGAAAGAATCGTGTAAGTTCCACCTAATTCGGTGTAATTGATCGGGATCGTCAACATGTGATGCAGCCCGAATGGTAAGAGCAGCCGCTCCAAGGTTCCAAACAAGAACGGTGCTAAAACGGGCGCACTTTCTTGTGATTGCGCGATCCATAAACCGAAGTTGTTGATGCCTGCCTGAATGTAGGGCCAAACGATCGATAACACTAATGCGACGACTACTGAACGGGCGATCACTACGAAAGGTACGAAGCGTTTGCCGTTAAAGAAGGAAAGCGCATCCGGTAATTTGCGGAAATTATAGTATTTGTTGTAAGCTGTTGCTCCCACAAAACCGGCGATGATCCCAACAAAGACACCCATGTTCAAAGCAGGTGCTTCTAATACACTAGTAAAGAAGCCGTCGATCATGATCTTCGTCCCAAATAACGTATGGGTAAAGGCACCTTCTTCGGTTAACATCGCGCTCGTCACGCCAAAGATCGAACCAGTGATTCGGTTGATCAAAATAAAGGCGATCCCAGCAGCAAATGCCCCACCAGCTCGCTCTTTTGCCCAACTACCACCAATAGCTAATGCAAATAATAAATGCAAGTTACCAATAATTGCCCAACCAATGTTTTCAATGACGCCTCCTGTAGTGATCAAAAATGCCCAGTCGGCATTGATCATTGGGATCGTTTTCCCAATACTGATCATCAAACCAGCAGCTGGCATAACAGCGACAACCACCATTAGCGCTTTTCCGAATTTTTGCCAAAATTCGAAGCTCAATAATTTTTTCATCTTCCTTCTTCCTTCCCTGAATCGATTTACGCAATCGGTTTCTTAATGATTTCATTCTAACGGAGAAAAAAGATTTTGTAAACCCAGAAATATCAAAAGGGATTCTATTCGCTTTTCACCTTTATATAACTGAATCTCTCTTTCTCGATGTTTCCTAATAGGAAATTCTTTAAACGCAACAACTTTCACTTGACGATGCAATCGTTTGCGCTTATGATAGAGATATCAAAAAGATTCTGGAGGGACTTTCATGAAAAAAATCCAACGATTGTTCGAGATCGATCCATGGAAAATCGCGACATCTACCTTAGATAAAGAAAATCGTCGACTGCAAGAGTCGCTAACAAGTATCGGGAATGGCTACATGGGAATGCGCGGCAACTTTGAAGAACAATACAGCGGCGATCATCACTTAGGTACTTATATCGCTGGTGTCTGGTACCCAGACAAAACCCGTGTCGGCTGGTGGAAAAACGGCTACCCTGACTATTTTGGCAAAGTGATCAACGCGGTCAACTTTATTGCAATGGACCTATTTGTCAATGACCAATTAGTCGACTTAGCAAAAATCAGCCCAAGTGACTTCCGTTTAGAACTAGACATGGAAACCGGGATTTTACGCCGCAACTTTACTGTCACTTTGGCAGGCGCCACCGTAAAATTCTCTTTTGAACGCTTCTTGAGCATCGTAAAACGTGAACTTGCCCTCATTAAGATGGACGCTGAGATCATTGAAGGCGACGCTGAGATCAAAGTCGTTTCTAAACTAGATAACAATGTCCATAACGAAGACAGCAACTACGACGAACGTTTCTGGGAAGAATTGGCTCATGGCCAAACCGAAACCTTCCATTACTTGACCACTCGGACTGTAGAAAATAATTTTGACATTGAACGCTTTACTGTCACTTCTGCTATGCGTCATAGCCAAACACCGATCGATTCCGTGAAAAGCGAGCTTTGCGTTGCTGATACCTTTGCCTTTTCTGGAACAGCCGGTGACACCTTCTCATTGATCAAAGAAGTCTTGATCGTTACGAGTCGTGATGTTCCCGCTCATGATCATCCAGCAAAAGTCACCGAATTAGGCACTTTATACAAAGCAGATTATGATGCGTTGCGTGCAGAACAAGTTGCTGCTTGGAAAGCCCGCTGGGATTTAGCTGATGTGATCATTGAAGGCGATGCTGCGGCGCAACAAGGGATTCGTTTCAACCTGTTCCAATTGTTTTCAACCTATTATGGCGAAGACGAGCGCTTGAACATTGGACCGAAAGGCTTTACTGGCGAAAAATATGGCGGTGCGACTTACTGGGATACCGAAGCCTATGCAGTTCCATTATATTTGGCATTAGCAAAACCAGAAGTGACCCGTAACTTGTTGAAATACCGTCACAACCAATTGCCGCAGGCCCATATCAATGCGCAAAAACAAGGCTTAGCAGGTGCCCTTTACCCAATGGTGACCTTCACTGGGATCGAATGCCACAATGAGTGGGAGATCACTTTCGAAGAAATCCACCGAAATGGTGCCATCGCTTATGCCATCTACAACTATACGAATTATACTGGCGATACAAGTTACCTGAAAAAAGAAGGATTAGAAGTGTTAAGTGCGATCTCACGTTTCTGGGCAGATCGTGTCCACTATTCGAAACGCCAGCAAAAATACATGATCCATGGCGTTACAGGACCAAACGAATACGAAAACAATATCAATAACAACTGGTACACCAATAAAATGGCTACTTGGGTCTTAGCTTATACCTTAGCCAGCTATGAAGCCTTCAAAGACGAAGCGACTGTCACGATCTCTGACGAAGAACAAGCCAAATGGCAAGACATCATCGACAATATGTACTTCCCAGAAGACCAAGAGCTTGGAGTCTTCGTCCAGCATGATACCTTCTTAGACAAAGACTTGATGCCCGTTTCCGATCTTGATCCAAAACATTTGCCGTTGAACCAAAATTGGTCGTGGGATCATATCTTGCGCTCTTGCTTTATCAAGCAAGCCGATGTTTTGCAAGGTATCTACTTCTTCGGCGATCAATTCAGCAAAGAAGAAAAACAACGGAACTTTGATTTCTATGAGCCGATGACAGTGCATGAATCTTCCCTTTCTCCAAGTATCCATGCGATTTTAGCAGCGGAATTAGGCATGGAAGAAAAAGCGTTGGAAATGTATGAGCGGACTGCTCGTCTTGATTTGGACAATTACAACAATGATACCGATGATGGCTTGCACATCACTTCTATGACCGGCAGCTGGTTAGCGATCGTTCAAGGTTTTGCTCAAATGAAAACCGATCACGACCACTTAGGGTTTGCGCCATTCTTACCTAAAACTTGGAGCCGCTATGCCTTCCACATCAACTATCGTGGACGTCTGCTCTTTGTTTCCGTCAATGACTCGACGGTGACATTGAAGAAAATCAGCGGTGAGGCATTGCCAATCAAGTTGTATGGCAAAGACTATGTTTTAGAAGACGAAATCAGTGCAGCGATCAACTAAACAAGCCTTCTGAAAGAAGAAATGTCTGCATTTCTTCTTTCTTTTGATTGGCTCTACCCTTGTGCCGACACTTTGTGATACTATAAGCTAAAAAAGGAGGGAAATCAGTGAGCATTACGGTCAAAGATGTCGCCAAAAAGGCTGGCGTCGCTACATCCACGGTTTCTCGTGTCGTAAACGATCATCCCAGCATTTCTGAAGATACCAAGAAGAAAGTGCGCAAAGTAATGGCAGAAATGGGCTATGTCCCCAATCTTGCGGCTCGAAATCTCGGCAAACAGATATCCAGTGCCATCGGCGTGATCTTGCCGCCTCTTGATTCGAAAGAACGACTAGGAAACCCCTTTTATTTAGAAACGATCGAAGCCATCAATGAAGAGGCCCGCCATCATCAAATGACGGTTGCCGTTGCCTCCGCCCGTGACTTTGCTACATTACTAAAAAACGTGGAACGGATGCACCTGCAAAAACAAGTAGATGGCTTTATCTTGGTCTATTCCGATGAAAAAGACCCCATCATCGACTATCTGGTCGAAAAAGAAGTCCCTTTTACTTTGATTGGTCAACCATACAGCAATGAAGACAAAATCGTTTTTGTCGATAATGACAACCAGTTGTTAGGCAAGCAAGCAACCGAGCATCTGATCGCCCAAGGGCATACGAAGATATTATTTGCTACCAATACGACCCATGAAAACCTGTATTTCGAGCGTTTCTTCGGCTACCAAAAAGCCATGATGCTGGCAAATCTCCCCTTTTATCCAGCATTGACCTTTGAAAAAGCGGAAGATTACGTCACGTTTGAAGAAACGATCAAAGAATCCCAAGCAACGGCCATCGTCGTGATCGATGATCTGTTCGCTGTGCGGATCATTCAATTAGCGACGATGTATGGCTACAAAGTCCCCGACGACTTATCCATCATCAGTTTCAACAATTCGATCTTTGCTACTTTGACCCATCCGTATTTGACTAGTATCGATATCAACGTGTTGTCCTTAGGAAAAATCGCTACCGAACGGCTGATGGCGCAATTGAATCATGAAGATTCAAACGGCGTACAGCTGGTCGTACCACATAAGCTGATCAAACGAGAAACGGTCTTAAACCGAAACCAGTTGAACTGATCCGCTGGGTCTGATCCACTTCCCCTTACATGCAAAAGCACCCGCTGTCCCTAAGGATAGCGGGTGCTTTTCATATTTTTATTTATACTCTTTGCTTTCCAGGCGGAACAATGGACTCATTGGTGTATTTTCGTGGATACGGCGAACGGCTTCCCCCATCAATTCGGCACAAGAAATGTAGTGCAGTTTTTCTGGATGGCGTTCTTCGCTGGTCCAACAAGAATCGGTGACACAAATACTTTCAATCGCTGATTGATCCAAAATTTCTTTAGCAGGCGGCGAAAGCAAGGCGTGAGAGACACATGCATACACTTCACTGGCACCAGCTTCCTTCAACAAGTCTGCCGCTTTTGCCAATGTATGGCCGGTATTTAAAATGTCATCAACCAAAATACATTTTTTCCCAACGACATCACCGATCACATAGCCGCCATCGGCTTCATCTTGATCGACGATCGCGATCGCTGTATCTAAATATTCTGCCAAACTACGGGTCCGTTGGACACCGCTGTTTTTTGGTGAAACCACGACATAGTCGTCACCCGTCATTTTTTGTTCGCGATAGTAATGGGCAAACAATGGGATCGTAAAGAGATTATCCACTGGGATGTCGAAAAATCCTTGAACTTGGACGGCATGCAGATCAAGCGTCAAGATTCGAGAAGCCCCTGCTTCCACCAGCATATTGGCAATCAATTTTGCAGTGATCGGCTCATGCGGGTTGGCGGTTCGGTCTTGCCGTGCATATGCATAATAAGGCAAAACGACATTGATGGTCTTCGCACTAGCCCGTTTCATCGCATCGATCATGATCAATAGCTCTAAATAGTGATCATTGACGGGTTCATTCGTCGATTGAATGATATAAATATGGTCGCCCCGCACACTTTCTTCGATATTGATGGCAATCTCTCCATCACTAAACTGTGTCACTTTTGACTTCCCTAGTTCTGTACCGAAAACTTTCGCAATGTTTTCTGCTAATGGTAAATTTCCATTTAAACTAAAAATTTTCAACGAACTATCTTTATAACTTTCGCCCATGATTGCCTCCAATGAATGTGGTTGTTTTCTTCTATTCTAGCACAAAGTGACTGTTTTTTTAACCGTCTCGTTCAAGGAAGTGTGACGGTACCGTTTACCCAACTGGCGGGAATCACTTTTTTGTAGTTGCCCCAGTTGTCATGAACTTTAAAATAACGTTCTCCGCTGGCGGTTTCAGCGTAGGCGTAAGCCACGACCCAATGATTGCCATATGTGCTACCAAAAGGCTTCAAAATACCGATGATAACCGGTTTGCCTTCGTCGATTCGTTTGCACGCTCGATGCCAACCGCCAACAACGGTCGCACGTCCGCGGTAAGGCAATTGGAATTGATCGAAAAACCGAGTCAAACCATGACTGACTTGCCAAGCGATCGTCGGCAACCCATGAGGCTGAATCAGCACCCGCAGCATTTCCGTCACTACTGTCAGATCCCGCTGTTTTTTTCGGCGAAACGCTTTCGGGATGATCGTTTCATCGATATAATCTTGATAGTAGGCCAAAAAGACGGCTGCCGCATAGGTGCCGCATAAATACCCTGAAGGAGTGACCCACTGCTTATACGGACGAAACCGCTCTTCGGCGATCCCTTTCCACTCTACTTGTTCCATCTCGTTCACCTGCCTTTTTTCTTATTATACCTTAGATTCTCCTCCTACTTGGATCAAAACCCTTTTTCGTCTAGAAAACTTTTCTTTGCGTCCTTACAGATTTTGTTTCATAATAGTAGAAAGCGAGAGGAGCGAAAGACATGACAACCTTGTTAAAAGATGATTTTTATGACTATGTAAATGGCGAGTGGCTGGAGACCGCTGTTATTCCAGCAGATAAACCCGCTACGGGTGGATTCCAAGATCTCGTTGACGGAATCGATTCCTTAATGATCGCAGAATTTGAAAATATGGCACACGATCCCCATGCTACGCCAAAAGGCCGCATGAGGGATGCTGTGGCTTTTTACCGCTTAGCCAGCGATTTTGCCCAACGAGAGGCAGCTGGCGCTACTGAAGCAAATGCACTATTAGCAAAAATCGAAGCGTTGCGTTCTTATGAGGAATTGAATCAGCAACTGGCAAGTTTCGTTTTAGATGGCATTGCCTTGCCTTTCCAACTAGATGTCGATGCAGACATGAAAAATGCGCAAATGAATACTTTGTCGGTCTATCCGCCTGCTACTATTTTACCGGATAAAACTTATTACACAGAAAATCCCCAAGCAAGCGAAATGCTGCAAGTCTACTTTGAGATGGCCGTCAACGTTTTAGTTGCTTATGGAAAAGACCAAGCAGAAGCGGAATCGCTGGTAGAGCAAGCGATCGCTTTTGATAAATTGATCGCCCCTCACGTCCGCAGTGCGGAAGAAAGTGCGGATTATAGCAAAAATTACAATCCTCGCTCCTTGGAAGAATTTGCAAAGCAAGCCAGCAAGATCGATTTTACACAACTCTTGACGGCCCTTTTACCAGGGACACCAGAAGAGCTGATCGTAACGGAACCCGCTTACTTTGAAGCCTTTGACATTATTGTTTCTGATAGCCATTTTGAACTCTTGAAAGGCTGGATGATCGTCAACCAAAGCTTGCGCTATACTAGCTATCTGAGTGAAGAATTGCGTCAGTTAGGCGGAACCTACAGCCGCTACTTATCAGGGATCGATGAAGCGGCTCCCCAACAAAAAGCGGCTTATTACTTAACGATGGGTCATTTTAGTCAAGTGATCGGTGATTATTATGGACGCAAGTACTTTGGGGAAACGGCGAAAAAAGACGTCAAACACATGGTGGAAACAATGATTGCTGTCTACCAAGATCGTTTGCGCAACAACACGTGGTTAAGTGAAGAAACCCGCCAAAAAGCGATCATCAAATTGAATCGTTTAGGCATCCATATCGGGTACCCTGATCAAGTTCCTGCCATTTATGACCAATTGCATACCGATGAAGAGAAAAGTCTGCTGGCAAATGCCCTGCATTTCAATCGTTTGTTCCGAGAAGATGCCTTCAAAAAATGGCAGCAGCCCGTGGATCGCGAGGAATGGGAAATGTCCGCCGCTACCGTGAATGCCTACTATCACCCATTTAAAAACGTGATCGTTTTCCCAGCGGCAATCTTACAAGCGCCCTTTTATAGTTTGGAGCAATCCACCAGCGCAAATTATGGGGGGATCGGCGCGGTCATTGCTCATGAGATCTCCCACGCCTTTGACAACAACGGGGCAAAATTTGATGAATATGGTAATTTAAACAATTGGTGGACAGAAGAAGATTTGGCCCACTTTGAACGCTTAGCTCAAGCGATGATCGACGAGTTTGATGGCCTGCCCTTTGCCGGCGGTACCGTAAATGGAACGTTGACTGTTTCTGAAAACATCGCCGATGCAGGCGGACTAAGCTGTGCGCTAGAAGCAGCGCAAAAAGAAAGCGACGTTTCTTTAGCAGACTTCTTCACCAATTGGGCAAAGATCTGGCGTACAAAAGCCAAAGAACAATACCAACAGCTCTTACTGTCGATCGATGTCCACGGACCAGCGAAACTACGTGCCAATATCCAAGTCCAAAACATCGATGAATTCTATACAACCTTTGATATCAAACCTGGTGACCCTATGTATCGTGCACCAGAAGATCGTGTGCAGATCTGGTAAACAAAAGCGCAAGCAGATTTTTCTGCTTGCGCTTTTTCTTAGCCAATTGTTTATTTCTGCAAAGCTTTTTTCATCATACTGATCACAGAGTCGAATTGGGAATGCTCATTGACGACTTGATCGGCTTTTTGTCGATTGGGGCGGTCTTTTAGAAAGTCAAAGATTTGGTTTTCATTCTGGATGCCTAATTTAGCCATAAACTCATCCAAGTTCTGAAAATCCGTATACTTTTGTAAGAAGTCATTGTTCAACAACGCCTTTACATCAAGATCCCCTTTTTGATACGCTTGATAAAGGCTAGTCAGTTCACTGAAACTGAAATTTTCTTTTAATTGATCCATCCATCCCATTTATGCTTCCTCCTTCGCAGAAATGATTTTCGCGCCCAGGGTATTTTCAAAATGGCGTAGTGCCCATTCATGTCCGACCGCGTCAAAGCTGGCAACGGTATCTGCATCGATCACCAGTTGGTAGCCTAAATTATAGGCATCCACTGCTGTATGCAAGACACAGATGTCGGTACAAACGCCGGTCAGGTACAATTCCGTGATCCCTCTTTCCCGCAGTCGGATGTCCAAGTCGGTACCGCTAAAGGCTGAGTAATGGCGCTTGTCGATCCAATAGACATTTGGCGCTTCCTGATAGTTTTCATATAGCGGGGCTAAACGACCATAAAGATGTCGCCCCGCACTGCCCGCAAGATTGTGGGGTGGGAACAAGCGGTTTTCAGGATGATAGTTGTCTGTTTCCTCATGACGATCGATGGCAAAAACGACAAATTCACCAGCTTCGATAAAGGCTTGCGTCCGAGCCACTAAGGCAGCTTCAATCGCTTGCCCAGCAGCACCCGTGGTCAATCGTCCCTCATCTGCAACAAAATCAAACGTATAATCAATGGATAGTAATGCTCTCATGCTTCCTTCCTCCTCTTACGGATCGGCTCTCCTGTTTTTTAAGTTACTTTAATGTTTCAACGAATGCCAAGACCATTTCAGCGGAACGCTTGCCAGCTTCTAAGATAAACTCATCAAAAGAGACGGTTGCTGCGTGGTCGGCGGTGTCGCTGATCGCGCGCACGATCAAGAAAGGAATATTGAATTGCTGCGCGGTCTGTGCGATCGCGGCGCCTTCCATCTCACAAGCCAAGGCATCTGGAAAATGTCCTAAAATCTCTTGTACTTTTTGCGGGTCATGAATGAAGCTGTCACCGGTAACGATCAGTCCCTTTTTCACGGTATGATGAGTCGCTTCTGCGGCTTTCGTCATCTCACTGATCAAATAGCGGCTGGCTTCATAATACAAAGGCATCCCGCCAGGCAGCTGGCCATAATCATATCCAAAGCCCGTCACATCGACATCAAAATAGGCCACTTTATCTGAAATCACTAAATCCCCTACTTGTAAGCCGGCACCGATCCCACCAGCTGATCCAGTATTGATCACCATATTGACCCCGTATTGTTGGATCAATAGACTAGTGGTGATCGATGCCAGAACTTTGCCGATACCTGAACGAACGACGATCACTTCATGATTGCCGATACTTCCTGAAATAAATAGTGCGCCGCCGCGTTCCCAAGAAAGCGGTGAAATCAACTGTTCCCGCAACGCCTTGATTTCTTCCTCCATTGCACCAATAATACCAATTTTCATGTGTTTGCCTCCTACTTCTCGTTTATTTTTCATCCTTTAAAATGAAAAACAACAGAAATTCCCACGTATCTACTGACGTGTTTTTCTCCTTTCATGATAAACTAGTTTTGACGAAACGAACAGTTTTTTGTCATTATAAAAGGAGGCACTTATGTCTGAAATTTTCAACGCCATGGCAGCAAAATACGATACCCCTGAACGGATCGCGTTAGCACAATTAGTCACCCAAACCCTTGAACCTTATTTTAAAGACAACCAGCATCAAACTCTGATCGATATCGGCGGCGGTACCGGCCTAGTAAGTCTGCCCTTAGCAGCTTATATCCAGCACTTAGCCATCTGGGATACTGCCCCTAACATGATCGAGGTTTCTGAAAAAAAAATCAACCAACTGCAGCTGGCCAATGCTTCTGCAACTGTCCACGATCTGCTGCAAGAATCCTTACAAGCAAAAGCAGACGCGGTGCTGCTATCTCTCGTCTTGCTGCATATTCCTGACACAGCCGCTATGATGGAAAAACTATACGCCTTGCTACAGCCAGGAGGAACCCTTTATCTAGTGGATTTCCTCAAAAATCCCGCCGTGTCTCACCCGCTGGTTCATAATGGGTTCGATCCTGCCGCATTGACTCAACTGGCAGAGACGACTGGGTTTACTGCCACTTCCTTTACCGTTTTTCATGAAGCGGATCATTTGTTCATGAATCAGCCAGCGGCCATGTTTTTAGCTATTTTGAAAAAGCCGACCGAATAACAAAAAAAGCCGCACTTGCAGAAGATGCAGGGGCGGCTTTTTCTTAGTACTAGAAGAATCACAACAAAAAGATCGCCAAACCGACGACGACTAACAATAAAGTGACGATCACAATGGCTTTCATTAAAAAACGGTTCAGATCCCGAGATTTTTGGTTCTCACCGGCACGGGTCTTCGTGATTTCTTTGTTTTTCTTGCGCACTTTTCGGTAGTGGTTATCAATTTGTTTTTCTTTTTGTTTCCATTCTTTCTTGCTTTGCTTTTCTACGATTTGCTGATTGCGTTCAGCTGCCGCTTGTTCTTCTTCGCGTCTGCGTCGAAGCTCACTGCGGGTGATCAATGGTTCTTTAGGCAAGTCCGTTCCTCCGTTTCAATTCCAGCAACTCCCAAAATTGGATCGCAAACACGGTCTTCGCATCACAGATCGTTCCATCAGCGATAGCGGCTTGTGCTTGCTCTAAGGTCAATTCATAGACTTCCAGCACTTCATCTTCGTCTTGCGGTAAGGGATTTGTCACTTTTTCCAGCTCTTTGGCATAATAGACGTGCAAGAGCTCATTAGCAAAGCCTGGTGAAAGGTACATAGAAGAAACGTGCTCCAGCGTTTTTGCACGATAGCCGGTCTCTTCTTCTAATTCCCGGGCGCCAGTCAAATCTGGACGAGCGCCTTCTCCTGGATCGATTTTTCCTGCTGGTATCTCTAAAATCACTCGCTCTAACGGTTTTCTGAATTGGCGAACGAACAGCATTTTGTTCTCACTTGTCAAGGCGATCACGGCAACACCACCAGGGTGAAAGACTAGTTCGCGTTTACTGGTCCCGCCATTTGGCAAGGAGACATCATCAACGACCACATCAATGATCTTGCCATGGAAAATTTCATTCCGTTGGATCGTTTTTTCTTCAAAATCTTTAAATTCTAACATCTATCGACACCTAACTTTCCTCATACGTCTTATCTATCAAACACTTTAGCATAATTTAGAAAAAATATCTTCTTAAGAAATAGCAAGAAAGCTTATGAATTTACTAAAAATCGGAAAATCCACCCCAAGTCTGATATTTTTCTTTTAGTGAACATGCTAAAATAAAGATGTCGAATAACCCAATCTACTTGTCCAAGAGATTTTTAGGAGGAGGAAAAATGAAAAAAAACATCTGGCTGATCGTTGGTGCGATCGTCCTCATCAGTATTATTTTTAACGTAGTAGGCGATTCATTTGCGAGCCTATTATTAATCGTCGGTGCAATTTTAGTCTACGTCGGTATTAGAGGGCGTAAAGTTCCAGCAGCCGATCCACAAGTTTTGCCTTCTTTAACTAGAGAACGAGAAGCCCATTACTTGAAAAGCGGAATGACTGCTCGTGAGATCGAATTGTTCCGTGAAACGATGAATCAGACGAAACACCAAATCGATAAATACCAAAAAAATATCACTAGCAATAACAAGTTAAAAGCCATTGACTTGCGTCACGATGCCTTGCGTGCCTCAAAAGCTCTTTTCAAAGAACTCGTGAAAGAACCGACCAAACTGCCTTTGGCAAGTCATTTCCTTTATACCCACTTGCCCAACATGGTCGATTTGACCGATAAGTTCATTGAAATCAATAGCCATGAGATCAAAAGTCGTGAGACCTATGATAAAATCGAGGAAAGCACCCAAATCATCGAGCAAATGGCTTCCTTGATCGCCAAAGACTACTCCCAATTTGTAGCAGACGATCTTGATGACATGGATGTTGAGTTATCCATTGCCAAACAAAGCATAAAACGAGATAATGAATAGGGATAGATTCTGATTGGCAACAAGAAAAGAATCTAAAAAAAAATCTAGCCCAGGCTAGATTTTTTTCGAAAGCAGACAATTATTAGGAGGAGTTATTATGAGTGAAACACCAAATCAAGTAAAACCCGTAACGGATACGCTTGACGATTTATTGAACAACCCATTTTCAACCCCTGTCGACACTTTGACCACCACTCAACAAGCGGAAATCAGTCAGCTGAAAGAACAGCAAACGGCACCGCGTTTGATTGATAAATTACCGCCAGAGCGTCAAGCACAGGCCCAAGAATTAGCCAGCAAGATCGATGCGACCGACCAGCAAGCGGTCATCACCTATGGTGCAGCTGCCCAAACCAAACTTGGAGAGTTTTCCCAATCCATGTTGAACCATGTCCAAGCAGCTGATATCGGCCCTGTGGGCGACTCATTGACGGAGTTGATGTATCGCTTGCAAGAAGCCAATCCAGACGAACTGCGTGCAGGGGAAGGCAACTTATTCAAGCGGATGTTTGGTAAAGTAAAACAATCCATTTTTGAAATCACCGCTAAATACCAAAAAATCGGTGCCCAAATCGACAAGATCGCCGTCAAATTGGATAAAGAAAAAGACGGTTTACTAAAAGACAACATGATGTTGGAACAGTTGTATCAAAAGAACAAAGATTACTTTGATGCATTGAACATCTACATTGCCGCTGGCGAGTTGAAGATGCAAGAATTGCAAACCAAAATCATTCCTGAAGCCATGAAAAAAGCAGAAGAAACGAATGATCAAATGGACGTACAGATCGCCAACGATTACACGCAATTTCTTGATCGTTTAGACAAACGGACTCATGACTTGCGCTTGGCACGTCAAATCACGATCCAACAGGCACCGCAAATTCGCCTGATCCAAAACACGAACCAAGCGTTAGCAGAAAAAATCCAAGCTTCTGTCAATACAGCGATCCCACTATGGAAAAACCAAGTGGTCATTGCCTTGACTTTATTGCGTCAAAAAGATGCAGTTACGGCACAACGCCAAGTTTCTGAGACCACCAATGATCTATTGAAGAAAAACTCAGAAATGTTGAAAGTTTCTGCTATTGAAACAGCGAAAGAAAACGAGCGCGGCATCGTCGATATCGAAACATTACAAAAAACACAAAACGACCTTGTGGAAACGATCCAAGAAACATTACGGATCCAAAAAGAAGGAAAAGAAAAACGTCGTGCTGCCGAAGTGGAATTGGGTCATCTAGAAGAAGACTTGAAAGACCGCTTATTGGATTTAACCAGCAACAAGTAAATTTCACCTATCAAAAGAGGACTTCCATTCACGGAGTCCTCTTTTTTTGAAAAATTTTATTTAAGTGAAAGCAGCGATCAAATCTCAATGAAATGAAACTTCAAAGTGATTGACGCCGTCTTGATCCACCGTCAAACTGATTTGCGCCTGCAGCATTTCTGTGATGGCTTTGGCGATGGCTAAACCTAACCCATAGCCACCGTCTTGATGGTTGCGAGAAGGATCCCCGCGGTAGAAGCGATCAAAGACATAGGGAATTTTTTCTTCAGGGATCGGGCAACCACTGTTGGACACTTGCAGCACCGTTTTTCGTTGGCGTTCCACGAGAGCCACTGTGACGATTTCTCCAGTAGGTGTATATTTCAAGGCATTGTCTACCAAAATCATGGTCAATTGCCGTAAGGCTTGCTCATTGCTTTCAAGACTCACCTGTTTAGCGATCTGTTCCTGATAGTGGATCCCTTTTTCCAGCGCAATGGCCTCCATGCTTTGATAAACACTTTGCACGACTTGGCTGGCATCGATCACCGAACGCACGACTTCTTGCTCGGCACTTTCGAATTTGGTCAGCATCAATAAGCTATTTACTAGCTCATCCATCCGTTCGGAACCTAACTGGATGTTTTCCAGCCATTTCATTTGGCTTTCCAAGGTTTCTTCTGGACTGCCAGCTAATACCTCAGCATTGACTTGAATGATCGCCAGTGGTGTTTTCAACTCATGGGAAGCGTTAGAGACAAACTCTTTTTGTTTGCGCCAAGCCAGCTCAACTGGTCGCAATGCCCGATTGGCGACATAAAAGCTAGCGATATAAATACTGACTAAGGCTAAGACCCCGATGAGCAAAAGCGTGGTTCTTAAGTTGCTTAGACTAGTTTTATAGTCGGTGACATCAAAGAACAGCACTTGATAAAATGGCTCGTAATTATTGATACTGGTGGAATATTCCCCCGTCGAATCATGATTGATCGAATAATGACTAATGGAAGTCACCAAAAAGAGCGCATACCGCCAGTCTCGGTCATTTACCTTCACTTCATTGGGAATCTCCTCTTGTTTCGTTGCGGCATCGACCAAGGCTTCATAAAGATCACTCTCATCGACACCCTCATCAATACTTTGGATCACGACATCCATTTGATCCACGTCGACTAGAGCGATCTCTCTGAACTCACTGGTACTATTCGTGATGGTCAATATCATTGGATACTCTGGGTCTGTCAGTGACTGTCGGGCCTCCTCCTCATCCAACGGTACCGCAGCTAAGGTGTTGGCTTCTTGCGAGATCAATGATTGGATCTCGTTTTCAATTTGGGTGGCATTCAAAATATAGATAAAGGTAAAAGCACCTAAGACAATGATTGAGATCAACACCATATTGAACCACAGCATTTTATTCCGTAATTTTTTTAACATGGCGGCTCCTTGCTCTGCAAAATATACCCCGCATTGCGGATCGTACGAATGCCGATATCCGCTTCTAGCAGCGTCAGTTTTTTTCGCAGCAAAGATACATAGATCTCAACACGGTTTTCTTCCACATCGGGATCAAAGCCCCAAATCTTATTGATGATAGTTTCTTTTGATAAAATCACTTTAGGTCTGGCTAAAAATAGCTCCATCAGTTTCATTTCTTTTGGTGACAGCACCACTTGATTGGTCGTTGTAGTCAACTGCAGCTCATTACGCGCCAAGACCACGTTGCCAAAGGCTAACTGGTCTTCTTGATAATCCAAGTCTTTTCTTCTACTTAATGAACGAATCCGTGCCAGCAGCGCTTTCATTTGAAAGGGTTTCGTCAAATAATCATCTGCCCCTGCATCTAAGCCGAGTACTTTGTCATCGACTTCGCTTTTGGCCGTCAACATAATAATCGGCGTGCGAATATTTTGCTTGCGTAACGTCTTTAGTAATGTGATCCCATCGATTTTTGGCAGCATGATATCCAAAACGAGAAGGTCATACACCCCACTTGCTGCGTAGTCCAACCCAGTCTCGCCATCATACGCCAAATCAACGGAATAATGCTGTTTTTTCAATAAGCTGGCAATCGCTTCTGCGATCGATGGCTCATCTTCTACAAATAAGATCCGCATCGGTCAGTCCCCCTTTTACACTCATCATTTCTTTTTTTCAATCACTTTTCGGTCAGCACAATCATTCCTGTAGGATCATTCCAATTGTTCTCCAATAAACCGTTCTGTTGAAACGATCCGCACGTGTTCGCTGGATTGATGAATCCACATGTGTAGCAACAATGCTACCATACCGCTTAACAAAAAGACAAACAGCTTTTTCCTAAGGTCTTGAAAATTCTCTTGATGACGCATGGGTTTCCTCCTTTTTGCAGGTCATCGATAAATCCGCTCGGTTATTCTGGATCAGTAGCCGCTGGGGCTGTCTGATTGCCTAAGCTGATATCGAAGGTGATCGTATCTTCTAACGGTAAAAACTGATTGAACTTGCTCATCCCCACGATTGTCCCGTAGGGTTCTGCTGAATTGACATAACGGACTTGATAGCTGATGTTCGCCCCTTTTGAACGGAATTCATCAAAGAAGAGTTTTTGCAGATCCCCTTCAAGGAGCTCGCTTCGACGGTAATCTTTGATATACGGTTGACCTGCCGAATAGACGACTTCAATGCCTTGGTCATCTTTGCTGGTTAAAACGGTCCCGGCGGTCTCACTTTGCGAGATCAATTGTCCGTAAGGCAGACTCTGAGTAAACTGCATCCGCATCCGCACAGTGACACCCTCAACAGCGGCCTGGGCATCATCTGGTAAAATCGTTGAAAAGTCTGGTACGGTGACCCCTTTCCCTAGAGAAATCGTTACTTGAAACGCATCCCGTTTCGCGATTTTTTCTTTTGGTGCCACGCTTTGTTCAATGACTTTGCCTTCTTCCACAGTATCCGAAGCCTGTTCTTTGATTTCAAGCTCCAGCTCATGGGCTTTCCCCCATGTTTCTACCTCTGCACGGGTTTTATCACGAAAGTCTGGTACTTCAATATCTTTTTCAAAGGTTTCTTCGCCTTTGGAATAAAAGACTCGTCCGACATCTCGACGATGATAGTTTTCTTGCGAGACTTCTTTATTGGTAAATTCTACTCGAATCGGTGCTTTTTCCTCGATCTCATCGTGGTATTCATCGACGATCGTCAAATTGCTGGCTTGATTTTTTTCGATCCACTCTGCTGCCTCGTCCCTCGTCATTTCCATAAAGTCTGGCAATGCCAATTTCTCTTCTGGATCTGGGCCTTGGCTCACCGTTAGATGCAGGGTGCTTCTTTTTCTGACTCGACTTCTGGCGGCTTCTTCTTGGGCGATCACTTGATTGGCTGGGGCTTCATCATAGGCAGGCGTCACATCGATCGCAAGATCATGTTCCGCCGCCCATTCCCTGACTTCAGAGATCTCTTTGTCCACAAAGTTATCCAGTCGGACGTACGCCAATTGGAAAAATAAAAAGCCGCTGAGTAGAAGTAGTCCGAGTAACGCACCAAGCCCTAGCAGTCGTTTTTTCCGCCGTTTCTTTTTAAAGGAGGGATCGTGTTCGATCCCCTCTTCTAAAGAAGCTGAACCTTTTTCTTTGCGGGAAACACGGGAAGAAGGTGCTTTAGCTGTAGCTGATTCCTTGTCTGGCTCTTTCGGTTCTTCTTCAAACTTCGATAAAAAATCACTCATAGGCCGTCAACTCGCCGTTTTTCAAATAAAAGGTCTGATCCGACTGCTTGGCAATTTCAGTCGAATGCGTCACTACGATGATGCACTTGTTGTGTAAAGTAGCTAAATCTTTAAAAATATCCACGATTTCTTGCTCCATGCCTTCATCTAAATTTCCCGTCGGCTCATCGGCTAAAATGATATCAACATTGGTCGCTAAGGCGCGAGCGATGGCGACCCGCTGTTGTTCCCCGCCGGAGAGCTGATTGACGAAACGATCGGCTTTCGTGGAGGTGATTCCGATATAATCCAGCAAGCGATACGCAATTTGATCATGTTGATCGGGGAGCTTGTTGTCTGAGATCGCCATCGAAACAAGGACATTTTCTAATGCCGTCAAATAAGGAATCAAGTTGTAACTTTGAAAAATCAAACTGATCTTGTTGCGGCGATACTCTTCATAGCCGATCGTTTTGATATTTTTTCCTTCAAAAAATACTTCCCCATCGGTTGGTTGATCCAATGCGCTGATCAAGGAAAGAAAGGTGGTCTTTCCTGAGCCTGATTTCCCTAAAATCGTGTAAAATTTACCTTTTTCAAAGGAGATATTGGTTTTATCTAAAATCTTCCGACGATTCTCACCATCTTGGTAGTAATACGTCATATCTTTGGTTTCTAAAATTGCCATGTTCTTCGCTCCTTACAGCATGATTTTTTTCGGATTCAAACGTAAAATATATAACAGCGGCACCACTGCCGAAAGCAAGATCGTCACGATCCCGGTCGCTAAAAAGGCAATGATATAAGACAGGGTGTATTGAACGCGAAACGCTTCGTTGATCGTTGCTTGATCGATTTTCGGTACACCCACAAAGAATTGCTCCACCCCTGCTTGATTTGCCTCTAGCATACTACTGGATAACAAAGATTCAGAAACCATCTTGCCCAGCATATTCCCTGTGACCAAGGAGATCAACATTGCACTGACACCAATCAACAGGAGTTCGAGCACGATCTGTGCAAACACGTATTTCCGTCGTTCTCCTAACGAAAGGTAGATACCTAACTCATATTTACGATCTCGGGTAAACAGCACAATGATCAAGGAGATAATAATCAAGGAAGCAATCACCGCAATCACTACGACATATGAGGAAATCTGTGATAAGCGATTCATGCTGGTCCCCACACGGTCATACTCATCCGTAGAGGCATTGACCTTATAGCCATTTGGCAAGAGCGGTGTCACCTCTTGTTTGAATTGCTCTGCATCTTCTGGTTGGTTCAAAATGAATTGTGGAGTGAAGAACTCCTCATCAGAACCGAAATCTGTCGCTGGAAACGCCGCTTGCTGTCCCGCACGTTCCTCTTCAACAATCGTTTTCACGGCATCATTCGGCATATAGATACGATTGAAGGGCCGATCATCAAATGCAAACGAGCTGGCCATGCCATCTTGTCCTTGATTATTTGCTTTTTCTAAGCTGGTATTTTTAAATATCCCGACGATTTCGATGGAGTAATCATTGCCTTTTTGCTTTTCAGGGTCCATCCCTGACGAATAATCGACAAACTGACCATCTAAGACCATAGTGTCTCCCACGGTCAAGCCGTTTTCCTGAGCCATCTCTTCCGATATCAAGCCCACACGTTTTCCGGTACGCTGTTCCTCTTCAGTAAAAAAGCGTCCCTGTGTTAAATCCACCGTATCTTCTTCAAAATCCAACGGCTTTAAGAGATTGGTTCCTGTTAAATAAACCCAAGGAGATATTCCTCCGACAATCATGACATTGTCGTCGTCCTCTTCAGGACTGAAACGATAAGGTTTGAAGTTTTCAACAGCAATCGCTGTTTCTCGTAAATAGTCATACTGTTTGACTTCGGACCGTTCACCGATCTGCTTGATCAGGTCCTCTGACAGCGGCTGAATCTCCTCCATACTCGCACCACCATCACTATTTGCCAACTTTTCATAATCGATCTCAATCGTGGCCAGTGAGCCTAATTGATTTTTGATCTGCTTTTCGACATTTTGAGTCGATTGATTGACCGCAATTGCGCCAGCGATCACATTTCCTAATATCAGAATAACAGCAAACAATATCGCAGATTTCCCTCGCTTTCTCGTCACACTCAGCCATGCTCGTTTCATATAATTCACTTGCCAACATCCTCTCTTTTTTTCTCTAACAAAAGCATACTGGATGAACCTTTAGTGAATCTGTCATTTGCAAATTTTTTCAAAAAAAGCAGAATCCTAGGGAACGTTTGATAAAAAAGACTGTTGTTTCAATGATCGACTCCAGCAATCATCAGAATGTGAATGACAAAAGAACATACCTCCCAAAAGATTTCTTTGGGAGGCTTTGCTATAGTTAACAAAAAAAGACAAAGACCACATCTGGGTCTTTGCCTTTTCACAATCCTATTCGTCAATTTTCTCATTTAATTCGCTGTTACGATAGCCATATACAAAATAGATCGCGATTCCGATCACTAAGGAGATCCCAAAAACGATCCAGGTCGCCGTTTGTAGACGGGTCATCAAGAAGAGACAGCTGGCAACGGACAACAAAGGCAATAACGGTACCAGGGGTACTTTAAATTCACCTTTAGCAGGTGGCCCCATCATCTTCCGCAGCTTGATGATCCCTAAGGACATTAAGATCATATACGACAATGCCGCAATGTTGGTCAATTCTGCCAAGATATTCAACGGGAAAGCTGCCGCAAAAAAGAAGGCAAAAACACCAGCGATGTAGGTCGCTTTCTTTGGTGTTTTATGCTTAGGATCGATGGCTTGCATGGCTTTTGGCAATAACCCATCTTTACTGATGGCATATAACAGACGCGCCAAAGAGTACATCATAGCGATCGTCACTGTTAATAAGGTCAAGATCGCCCCTACGGAAATGATTGATCCGACCACTCCATGACCGACATAACGCATCGCAAAAGCCACCGGATCATTGACTCCTAATTCAGTAAACGGCACGATTCCCGTCATGATCAGTGTGACAATGATATAAAGGACTGTTGCGATCGCAATGGAACCAATGATCCCCCGAGGGACATTTTTCTTTGCATCTTCAACTTCTTCCGCCGCCATTGCGACGGCATCAAAGCCAAGAAAAGCAAAGAAGACTAACGCTGCACCATTAAAGACGCCTGAAAAACCAAAGGGCATAAAGGGCTGCCAGTTGTCTGGTTCCACGAAAAAGGCACCAAAGACGATAAACAAGAGGATCACGCCGAATTTGACCCATACCATAGCATTGTTCAAACGTAACGCTTTTTTCGCTTCTTGGCTGACCCACAAGGTTACAAAAATAATGACTAAACCAGCAATCAAATCAATGTAGGTCCCCTTGCTTGGGTCATAACCGCCCGTCAAAGCGGTTGGTAAATGGATATCCGCACTGGCCAAAAAGCCTTGCACATAGCCTGACCAGCCAGATGCCACCGAAGAAACGGCCAATAAGAACTCGCAAATCAAAAACCAGCCTGCCAGCCACGCGGTAAATTCACCAAAAACGACATACAGATACGAATAGGCGCCCCCTAAAACGGGGATCCGAGAAGCAAATTCCGCAAAAGAAAGCCCTGATAACACAACAACGATACCAGCTACAACAAAGGAAAGAATCAATGCCGGTCCGGCATACTCAGCAGAAGCAGTCCCTGTAACAACAAAGATACCTGTGCCGATAATGGCGCCGATCCCCAACATAATCAAATCTTTTAACTTCAACTCTTTTTTTAAATTCGTCACACTTTCCCGTTGTATGACTTTTTTTCGAAATAAATCCATAACTCCTCCTCAAAAATATAAGTTTATGTTGCTTTCATATACCCCAGCAAAACACCGCCGATAATCACCAGCAGACAACCAATCACCACATACCGCAGTTCTTTTTTGGTTTTCTTTTCGCCGAGAATAAAAATCCCGCCTAGCGTTGAAATGATGATTCCCATCTGCGACAATGAGAAGCCCACCGCTAGTCCGACTTGCTGAACCGTGATCAGCATGCAGACATTGCCGATGCCCCATAACAATCCTGACAAGGTATTTTTCCCTACAAAACGGTCGACCTTCGTCTTCCTTAAAGCAAATAGGCTGGCACCGATCAGCATCCCGACACTTTGTGGCAAAATGATCGCCAAGGGGTCCAATCCTGCCCAAGTAATCAAAATCGTATAGGCACCGTAACCGATCGTTGATGAGATCAATGCCCGAAATCCTTTAGGAAAATCAAGCATCTTGCTGCCAGCTTCTACCGGACTTTCGCCATCTTGACGAGCGGTCAGATACGCCCCGATCACCAACAAGATCAATGCGCTAACACCTAGTGCATAATCGCGGGTCTGTGTCCATTCTGCAAAAAACAATGCACCTGCGATTGTATTTAAAATCAGCTGCATGCCGGTTGAAAGCGGCAGTCCAACAGACACACCTAAATATTTCATGCCATGGAATTGACCGTTTTGACCGATGGACCAAAAAAGACCAGACAAAAGACCGATCAAAATCACCTTTCCATCAATCACTGGCATCGTCACAAAAAATACGACCAGAGAAAAGAAAAAGGCACCAATCGTCATTCCTAGCGTTTGCTGGTTCGCATCCCCGCCAAGTTTGGCACTTACTAAACCAATGCTGCCCCACGCAAACATTGGTACTAATGCAACGAGTATCTCCATTTCATTCATCCTTACCATTCAATTTTAAACACAGGCTTTAGTGTATCAGTGAAAACGTTCTAGGGACAAGTGATTTTTGTCAAAAAACACAAAAAGATACTCGAAAAAAAGCAGATTAGCGTTTTTCCTCATAATAACTCAACAACGGAAAGAACAGCGTCATGGTGGTTCCTTTTCCAACTGTCGACGAAGCCGTTAGCTCGATGCCTAATTCCTTCGCTAAACTTTTCGCTAAAAAGAGCCCCAATCCCGTCGAGTGGGTGTCCGTTTGGCGCCCATTTTCGCCCGTAAAGCCTTTATCAAAAATGCGCCGCATGTCTTCTTTAGGAATGCCGATCCCACTATCTTGCAAGTGGAGATAGGTCCCTTGGGCATCTTTTTCGATCCGAATCGTCAGCTGCCCATTTTGTGGTGTGTACTTCACGGCATTGCTGACCAGCTGTCGAAAGATAAAGCCGAGCCATTTTTCATCGGTCAACACTTGCTGATCCTCGCCTTCAACGGCATAGTGCAGGTTCTTTTGGATAAAATAATTGGCCTGACTGCGTAAAACTGGCTGGATGACGGCTTTCAATGAAATTTCTTGGACCAGATAATCTTTTGAAAAGCTGTCCAAGCGGGCGACGTATAAGACTTGCTCGACGTATTCGTTCATGCGGTTCAATTCATTTTCTAGTAAGATGAATTTTTCATCGGGAATATCAAATTCGATCGAATGCAAAAGCAATCGTGATGCAGCTAAAGGGACTTTGATCTCATGGACCCACGAATCGATGTATTCCTTTTGTTCTTCTTGATTGCTGACGACTTGCTGCATCAATTCTTGGTGCTCTCGGATCAACTGATTGATGTAGGATTCGATCCGTTCTTCTTCCGCCGAGCGTGCTCCTTGCAAGTAGTTTTGCAGCAAGCTGTCTCCAGGCTTGGGGGTGATTTTTTGCCAAAAACGCCGCTTAGATAAGTAGCTGACTGCTAAAAAGAATACCATCAAGACACTTTGCATTAAAAAGAGATAGCCGACTGTGCCCCAATCCATCGGGGAATGAGGAGTCAGCCAAAAAACTAAGACCGTCAACACGAAAAAGACTAGCCAACCGATAAACAGCAGCCAACGATCTTTCAAAAAACTGCGCAAAACTCGCCACTTTGTCATGGTACGATATACCCTTGACCAACCTTGGTCTCAATGTAGCCGTTCATCCCCGCTTGTTCGATTTTTCGTCGCAAACGATTGATATTGACCGTCAAGGTATTGTCGTCTACAAATCGCTCGTCATCCCATAAGGCTCGCAAGAGTTTTTCCCGACTTAAAATCTTGCCGTGATTTTTCATCAAAATATACAGCAGGCGGTATTCGTTTTTGCTAAGATCGATGCTTTCGCCATTGATATACATGCTGCTGTTGTCGATATTGAGGGTCAAACCGTTATGCACTAACGTTTCACTGCTGCTTTCTACATAGTTGTAGGAACGGCGCAGCAGCGCATTGATTTTTGCAATCAGAACGTCGATCTCAAAAGGTTTTGTCACAAAATCGTCCGCTCCCATATTCATGGCCATGATCATATCCATATTGGTGTTGCGGCTAGAAATAAAAATGATTGGTACTTTGGAAGCTTCGCGGATTTTTTGACACCAATAGTAGCCATCAAAAACCGGCAAATTAATATCCAGTAAAATCAGTTGGGGCTCTTGTTCTTCAAAGTCAGTCAACACATGATGGAAATCCGTCGTGCCAAAGGTCTCAAACTGCCATTTTTCTAGTTCTTCGATAATCAGTTGGCGAATCACCGCTTCATCTTCTACTACCATTATTTTTGCCATATCCGTGAATTCCCTCACTTTGTGTAATTTTCTCCTCTTTACTTTATCAAATATCAAAAACGAATGCGAATATTAATCGCCGTTTTTAGCAAACCCTAAAAAACCTCGCCACTGACGGTAGAAGCCAGTGGCGAGGCAAAGCAAAAATGTCTATTGGGTTATTCGATGATCTCTACCGTCTCGATCAGTAATTTACCGATAAACAATAAGATCCCATCGAAAAAAAGCACACTCATGTTGACACCTAATAACATCGATAACCGTTCAACGACATCGATTTTTGGTCGTTTATTCAAGTAACGAAACAAGAAAAAATTCACACCATACGTCACTGCCATGATCAGCAGCATCAAGATCACCATTTTAGTTCCCTGCTTTTCTTCAAATTTTTGGTTGCTGTGCTAAAAACTGTGTCAGTTTGCTTTGATCGATGGCTTCATACTGCGATAGAAAGCGACCGATCGCTTGAACGACTGCCGGTAGATGACCCGCTTCATCATTTTCGATCTGCAGCACCAGCAGTGGTTCGTGCAGGCTCATTCGCAGCAAGAACCAGCCTTGGCCATAAGGCGCTGTCAAGTTGATGCGAATGCCTTCCTCATTTTCTGGATCGATCTGCCATCCTGGCAGCAAATGATTGGCTAGCGCCTTGATCACTTGGCGACCATAGTCTTGATAGTCGTCTTTTTGGATCGCAAAGCGCAATTCTTGGGTCTCGGCGGGTTGTTGCAACGCCGCGATCAGCTCATCCAGTGTCGTGCCTTGCTGTTGCAATTGAGGCAGCATCATCAAGAGCTTGGCGATCACGTACGCCCCGTCATCCAAAAAGAAATTTTCTTTAAACGCGGCATGCCCGCTGGTTTCGATGGCTAACTGTGTGTCCAGTCCTGCTTCATTCAATTCGATCGCTTTGTTGATCACATTGCGGTAGCCAGAAATATAGCGTACTTGCTGCCCTCCCAGTGCTTCGATAAAGGTTTTTAAATGATTAGAGGTTGGCGAATTGGTGACGATACGCGTGCCAGGGTGTTCCGCTAAGATGATCTTGCTTAATACAGCGATCATATTGTTGCGGTTCAAGGGCTCACCGCTTTTGGTCACGACCGCCGAGCGGTCGACATCGGTATCGAAAATAATGCCTAAATCAGTTTGTTCCCGCAAGACGGCTTCGCGAATACTTGCCATTGCCTCTTTATTGTCTGGATTCGGGATATGATTGGGAAAATGCCCATCCGGTTCTAAAAATTGCGAGCCATTCGTATCTGCTCCCAGCGGCAGCAACACTTTTTCAGCAAAAAAGCCGCCGGCACCATTGCCTGCATCAACAATGATCTTTAATCCAGCCAAAGGTTTTTCCTCATTGGTTCCCATCCCTTGGCGAATTTTTTGCAGTAGATCTTGGGCATAAGGCGTCAGCAAGTCTTTTTGCTGATAGCTTCCTTTTTCCGCTGCCTCATGAACGGTAGTGTGGGACAAAATATAGTGGATATCCGTTTTTTCGGCACCGCCTTGGCGGCTGAAAATTTTTATTCCATTAAAGTAATAAGGCAAATGACTCGCTGTCAGCATCACACCAGCATCACAGTCGAAATCCGCAAACTGTGTACTCATAAACATGGCAGGTGTCGTTGCCAAGCCGCAATCGATCACTGCCACACCTTCTTGCTGCAGCTGTGCCATCAACACTTCTTGCAGTGCTTCGCCACTCAAGCGACTGTCACGACCGACTGCCACGCGAAAAGGACCGCTGCCCTTTGTTGCCAACCAGTTGCGCAAGCCCGAAGCAACTTGCCGAACCGCTTGCTCTGTCAGTGTCACCTGCTCTTTTTCTGTTGCGATCGCAATTCCTCGAATATCAGAACCATTTTGCAAATCAACGATGTTCATTTCCTCCACCCCTTCTTGTAACCGGAATCAATTTTATTATACCAGAGAAAAAAGGAAATGAAATTGCTTTTTAGTATTTTTTACTATAAATAGTTTGCTTCCCTTACTCTTTAAACGGAATCCCTTCCAGTTGCAGTAGTCGGCGTTTGGTTGCTAACCCGCCCCGGTACCCCGTCAAGCGGCCGTTTTTTCCTAACACCCGATGACAAGGAACCACGATCATCATCGGGTTACGCCCCACTGCATTTGCGACAGCGCGGACAGCAGTCGGTCGTTGAATGCGCAGCGCCAAGTCACTATACGTAGTGGTTTGCCCATAAGGAATTTGGGTCAGTGCTTGCCAAACGTTTTGTTGAAATGGTGTCCCGACAAAATCAAACGCAAAAGTAAATGTCACTGGTTCCCCTGCAAAATAAGCTTGCAGCTGCGCTTCAATTACTGGATCAAGGTCAGCTGTACTACTGATTTTAGCCAATGGAAAGAACTTGAGTAATTCATGATGATCCTGTTGCCGACCAAAATAAACTAGCCCTTTTTCCGATTGGACCACTTCATACCACTCATCATCTAAAACGATCTTTGCCAATGCTAGTTTCATGTTTTCACCTCATGGAATCCATTTTTCGCAGCACAACTGCTTATGTGCTGCCGCCGTTGTGCGGCTGTCTCAGTGACAGTATACCATTTTTTCGAGCTGTGCAAAAAAACCGACTGGCTTACTGCCAATCGGTCGTTGCAAACAAGGGAAAAAATAGGCAGATCGCCAGTCGCTGCAGCTTCAAGCCGTAGCTATGGCAGGATCAATCCAATTCGATTTTTCCAGTATAGAGCTGATAATAAGTACCTTTTTCCGCCAATAGCGTTTCATGGGTTCCCCGCTCAATGATACGGCCATGATCCATCACCATGATGGCATCGGAGTTTTGGATCGTAGATAATCGATGGGCGATCACAAACACGGTCCGTCCAGACATCAAACGGTCCATCCCTGATTGGACGATCCGCTCTGTACGGGTATCGATGCTTGAGGTGGCTTCGTCTAAGATCATCACTGGCGGATCAGCGATCGCTGCCCGCGCAATTGCCAACAGCTGACGTTGCCCTTGGGAAAGCCCTTCGCCATCGCCCGTGATCACGGTGTCGTATTTTTCTGGCAAGTGGTTGATAAACATGTCGGCATTGGCTAATTTCGCAGCTGCCAGCACTTCTTCATCACTAGCATCCAGTTTTCCGAAGCGAATATTCTCGCGAATCGTTCCAGTAAACAAATGGGTGTCTTGCAACACGATCCCTAAGGAGCGGCGCAGGGATTCAAGATGGATTTTTTCAATATTGATGCCATCATAACGAATCTTCCCGTCTTGGATGTTGTAGAACCGATTGATCAAATTGGTGATCGTTGTCTTACCAGCACCTGTGGCACCGACAAAAGCAACTTTTTGCCCAGGCTCTGCATACAGATTGATATCATGTAAGACCAGTTGATTGTCGACATAGCCGAAATCAACATCTTCAAATCGCACGTCTCCCGTCACTTCCGTATAGGTAATGGTTCCATCCTCGTGGGGATGTTTCCACGCCCACGTGCCTGTTCGTTCTTTGGTTTCAACTAGCTGACCTTGCGACCATTTGGCATTGACCAGTGTGACGTAGCCATGATCGATTTCTGGCGTTTCATCTAATAGATGGAAGATCCGCTCGGCACCAGCTAACGCCATGATCACAAAGTTGATTTGTTGTGACACCTGGCTGATAGGACCATTTAATGAACGGCTCAGCTGCAAGAAAGAAGCGATCATCCCGACCGTTAGGCCAGAAACACCATTGATGGCAAACAAGCCCCCAATGATGGCGATCAAGACATATTGGACATTCAGTAAGTTCATCATGATCGGCATCAAGGTATTGGCATTGACATTGGCTTTAGTGGCACTTTCTTGTAGTTGGTCATTTAAGGCATCAAATTCTTCCATGACGATTTTTTCATGATTGAAGATCTTGACGACTTTTTGCCCGTGCATCATTTCTTCGATATACCCGTTGACAGCGCCTAAATCTCGTTGCTGTGCGCCAAAGAAGCGGCCGCTGCGGCGAGAAATGATGCGGATCACATTCAGCATCAAAATAATCGACAGCATCACGAACAAAGTCAATGGGACACTGATGGAGAACATGGCGATAAAGACAGAACAAAAGGTTACCGCCGCCATCATCAAGTTTGGAATACTTTGGGAGATCATTTGGCGCAACGTATCCGTATCGTTGGTAAAGTGACTCATGATGTCGCCATCTGAGCGGGCATCAAAGTAACCGACGGGTAGAGACTGCATATGCGTAAACATTTGGTCATGGATTTTTTTCTGTGTCCCTTCACTGATTTTGACCATCATAAAGTTATAGGTCAGTGCGGCCAAGATTCCAATCAGGTAGATGATCGCCATTTGAACGATCGCCCGAAACAAGCCGCCAAAATCAGGATTGGCTTGCCCTAAGAGGGGTGTGATATGATCGTCGATCACGACTTGTAAAAACAACGAACCGCGTACGTTGGCAAAGGCACTTAACAAGATCATGACCACGACGAACAGGAGTTGTCCTTTGTAGTCGCCAAACATCGTTCGCAATAAACGTTTCAATGTGCGCTTGGGATTTGCTGCTTGTCTATTCTTCACCTTCACCAAATCCTTTCTGCTGCGAATGGTACACTTCTTGATAGATGGCATTGTTTGCCAACAATTCTTCGTGGGTACCGATGCCATTGATTTTGCCATCATCCATTACGATGATCCGGTCGGCGTCTTCGATCGAGTTGATCCGTTGAGAAATAATGATCGTCGTCGTTCCCGGAATTTCTCGTTTCAAGCCTTCGCGGATACTGCGATCGGTTTTGGTGTCGACGGCACTAGTAGAATCATCGAGAATCAAGATTTTCGGTTTCTTCAGCAAGGCGCGAGCAATCGTCAACCGTTGTTTTTGCCCACCGGAAACATTGTTTCCTCCTTGCGAAATCTGTGTTTCATACTTGTCAGGAAACTCTTGAATAAAAGGATCGGCTTGTGCGATCGTTGCCACGCGCTGGATCTCTTCATCCGATGCCTCTTCATTGCCCCAACGCAAATTGTCGTTGATAGTGCCGCTAAAGAGTACATTGTTTTGCAAGACCATACTTACTTGGTCCCGCAATGCTTCTAAATCATAGTCGCGAACATCATGACCGCCGACGATGACACGCCCTTCGATCACATCATATAAGCGGGGGATCAGCTGGACGAGGGTGGATTTCCCGCTCCCGGTCCCGCCAATGACTCCAATGACTTCCCCGGATTCGATACGCAGATTTGCATCCGTCAGCGCCAGCTTGTTTTTGTCATTGGCGTAACTAAAGCCGACATTCTCAAAAACGATGGAGCCGTCTTTGATCTCTTTGACTGGATCGGCGGGATTTTTCAAGTCACTTTCTTCATCTAATACTTCTACGACCCGTTCTGCCGACGTTCGTGCGATCAAAATCTGCACGAAAGCCATCGACATCATCATCAAGCTCATCAAAATCTGCATCGTGTAGTTGAACATGCTGACTAACTCCCCAGTGGTCAGGCTGCTTTGTTCCACGATCAGCTGAGCACCAAACCATGACAGGAGCAGCATACACGTATAGACAGAAAATTGCATCAATGGCATGTTGAAAGAGACGATTCGTTGCGCAAGCGTGAAATTCCGATAAACATCGGTGGACACTTCGCCAAACAGTTCTTCTTGCTGTTCTTCCCGAACATACGATTTCACGACGCGAACCCCTTGTAAATTTTCTTGCACCACATTATTCAGGCGGTCATAAATGCGGAATACTTTTAGAAACAGCGGGTGGGCAAAACGTATAACTAAAGCCAGACCAATCGCTAAGATCGGTAAAACAACCAGATAGATCGTCATAAGTTCTGGACTGATGGTGCTAACCATTGCAAGTGAAAAAATCAGAACTAACGGACTACGGACCAGAATACGAATAATCATTTGGTAAGCATTTTGGACGTTGGTCACGTCAGTGGTCAAGCGGGTGATCAAACTGGAGGAAGAAAAGCGGTCAATGTTTGAAAAGGAAAAATCTTGGATTCGGCGAAACAGATTGTGCCGCAGGTTGCGGGCAAAACCAGCCGAAGCGATCGCTGCCATTCGTCCGCCAAGCGTTCCTAAAAGTAATGCGATCAAGGAACATAAAAAAAGCAAGCCGCCATCTCTTAGAATCACACCGGCGTCTCCTTTTTCGATCCCTTGGTCGATCATCATGGCCATGATCAGGGGCATAATGACATCTAAGGCAACCTCTCCTGCTACATACACAGGGGTCAGCAAGCTGTCCTTCTTATAGCTGCCAACATTCGCGAGTAATTTTTTTATCATTTGTTTCGTCCCTTCTATAGATGGCACTGCGGAGCCATTTTTTATCGTTACCATCAAGTTTACTTTATCGACCCAGCGATTTCAAGCGGCTCGCTTGTGTTTTTTTTACAATTAGTAAGTAAAAAGCACCCTTCCAAAAAGAAGGGTGCTTGCTTTTTTGATGCGGTTTGAAAAAGCACTTAGTAAGGATTATTCGGTAGCGTTTGAACCAGCGGTACTGATCGGTTCATCGACATCGTCACCGCCATCATCTGCCGGCGGTGTTTGGGTACTGCCTTGCAGATTGCCGCGGCTGATCCCGATGGTGATCCACGTTTCTAGGGGAATAAACTCGCCGTAGCGGCTCATTTCAACAACGGTTCCTTTTGGTTCCGCCGAATCGATATAGTAGATTTCATAATAGACGTTGGCGCCTTTTGATTTGTATTCATCAAAGAATAGTTTTGGCAAGTCGCCTTCCGTTGCTTGAAAACGGATGTCTTTTAAATATGGTCGGCCTAATGAGTAGACGACTTTGACGGTTGGCAAAGTATCGCTTTCGCTGTATTCTTTGCCTGCTTCTTCCGACTGGCTCAAGAAACTACCATACGCCACTTGATCGGAATAGACTGTGCTGACTTGCAGCGGGATTTTCGATTCTAGTCCTTGGGCTTCTTCGATCGTGTATTGTGAAAAATCTGGAACGGTCAATGCTTGGCCTTTTGAGACCTTCACCACAAATTCATCTTTTTTCGCGAGTTTGCTGCCTTTGACTGGTTCTTGTGAAACCACCAGATCCAGGGCGACACTGTCAGAAAAGACGGTTTCTTCTTTGTATTTCAAGTCATTCTTTTTCGCCCATTCAGAAGCTTCACTCTTGGCTTTGCCCGTAAAATCAGGTACTTCAATATTTTTTTCAAAGACTTCTTTCCCTTTTGAATAATAGACACTCAAACGGTCTTTGCGTTTGTATTCCGCCAAATCAAGCTCTTTGTTGGCCGCCTCTTGTTTAATAAAGGCTTCTGCTGCTACATTGTCGTCAAATTGTTCGATCAAAGAGAGGTTCTCGGCTTTATTGCTGGCGATCCATTCTTTTGCTTCGGTCACTTGCATCGCTGAAAAATCTGGCAGCTCTAAGCGTTCTTCAGGATCAGGCCCGAGACTCGCCGTCAGTGTCAATGTGGCACCCTTCTTGATCTTTTTGTCAGGGTCAACACTTTGGTCAATCACTTGGTTGACGTCTTTGTCAAAATCATATTCTTGCTCTACTTTGATAGCGACGCCTTCTTCCATGCCCCACGTCCGCGCTTCTGACAGATCTTGGGCAGTGAAATCTGGCACCTTCACATGGGTCATTTGATAGTAGACGATCCCAATCACGGCAACCGCCAAGGCGGTCAGTAGGGCAATCAGCAAGATTTTTTTCTGCTTACGCTTTTTGTAGGTCGGATCAAATTCCGTTTCTTCTTTCCCAAACCGGCTGACTGGTTCCTTTGATGCTACCTTCTCCGTCGAAGAACTCGCCGCTTTTGCTTCAGTCGTCTGTGTTTGTTGACGGGCTGCCGAACGACTCAGTGGCTCACTAGCGGTCGACTCTTCTGATTGGTGAACCGTCGTCGGCTCTGCTGGTTTGCCCGCTTGCTCCGCGCCACTTGCGTTTTGATCTCCGACAGGTTCGCTGGTTTTTTTCTCGCGATCGGGCGTGGGTTTCTTTTTGCCATCATAGTTGTCCGGGCTAAAATTTGATAAAAAATCACTCATGTTTGCTCAACACACCTTTACGTAAATACAAGACTTCATCCGCTTGTTGAGCGATCTCGTTGGCGTGGGTCACGACGATCACACATTTGTTGTGGACGTGTGCCAGCTCTTTAAAGATATCGATGATTTCTTGTTCCATTTCTTCATCCAAATTCCCGGTTGGTTCGTCCGCTAAAATGATATCGACATTGGTGGCTAACGCCCGGGCGATCGCTACCCGCTGTTGTTCCCCACCAGATAATTGATTGACGAGACGATCGGCTTTTTCTTTAGTGATGCCTATATAATCCAGCAAATTGTACGCCACTTCTCGTTGATTGTCTGGCAGCTGATTTTTCGTAATCGCCATCGGCACTAAGACATTTTCGACTGCACTCAAATAGGGAATCAGATTATAGCTTTGGAAAATGATACTGATGTCGTCGCGGCGGTAATTCTCATGCCCAATTTTTTCGATATCGGTGCCTTCATATAATACTTGCCCACTTTTCGGACTATCCAGTGCACTGATCAAGGACAAAAACGTCGTTTTTCCCGAACCAGATTGACCTAAGATGGCATAAAATCGGCCTTTTTCAAAAGAAACAGAAGTCTCTTTCAGTATATAGCGACGCTGATCGCCGTCTTGGTAATAGTAATCGACTGCTTTGGTTTCTAATAAAGTCATCGGTGGTTCCTCCTACATCATGATTTTCTTTGGATTCAAGCGTAAAATATACAATAGCGGTAAAATCGCTGAGAGTAAGACAGTTCCTAAACCTAACAGCAGATACGTGATGATGTAGCCGGCTGAGAAGGACACTTGATAAGCATTCTTGATATCCATGTAATCAATATTAGCTGCCATCAAACCGCCAGAATAAACACCGCCCATCTCATTTTGATTGCTCATCCAATCGTTTTGCATCAAAGTATTTGAAACGGCCCCACCTAATAAGTTCCCGGTCACTAAGGACAATAGCAGTGCGGCTAAACTAACCAGCAAGACTTCAATCACGATCTGACCAATGACTTTCCCACGGCTTTCCCCCAAGGAGAGATAGATGCCTAATTCTTGTTTCCGATCTCGTAAGAAAAGTAGGACCACTAAGGAAATGATAAAGATGGTTGCGATCGATGCAATGATTACGATGTAATTTGCGATCACCCCTAAACGAGTAAAACCACCGGCGATCTGCTCGTATTGATCCGTATTGGCAATGACGCGGTAGTATTGCGGCAATAACGCACCGGCTTCTTGTTTAAAGGCTTCGACGTCATCCGTTGAATTTAGGACAAAGATCGGTTGATAATAGGCGTCTGACTCTTCTTCGATCACTTCTTGACCCCAAAGCTTTTCAGACTGCAATTTGTTAAAATCTTGCACTAAATTATTGCTAGCATAAAAGGTGTTGATTTGATCCATCACTTGCCATATCTGATCACTATTTTGAGAATTGCTTTGATCTGATGAACTGCCTTGATTGCTTTGATCCTTTTTAACGACAGAAAAGATCCCTGCAATGGTCACAGGATAATCAAAGGTTGCGACACGATTGCCACTTTCAGCCGTTTCGTCCGTCGCATCCTCACTATCGTCACTCACTCCCTCGCTTGAACCACCTTCCATCATGACTTCTGCCCGTGTATCCCATACCAATTGATCACCGACACTCAGGTTGTTCAATTCTGCGATCTCTTTACTGATCAATACCGCATTCGTCAACTCACTGACATCTTTTTCTGTTAATCCCTCGCCTTCCTCCAAGCGAATCAAGCCTTCTTGCATGTCTAATGGCTCAACCAAATTTCCGCCCTTCAAAGAGAAATAGTTGCCACCCATGCCAACCGAGCCATCCTCCGGCGTATAGGCTTTCAATTTTGTTGTTTCTAACCAAGCTTGATTTTGGTAATCAAAATATTTCACATAGCTTAACTGACCGATTTGCTCATAAACATCCAGCGCTGGTGGTTTCGGATAAAAATCTTCTTGAGACCGCTCTTCGTCCGAAGCATCTGCATGCTCTTTTTCAAAACCTTCCCAATCCATTTCCACCGTAGCTACGTTCCCCATTTTGCGTTTCGTCTCTCGCTCCACGTTGGCAGTGGATTGTTGAATTGCTACAGCACCAGCGATCACATTGCCTAGAATAAATAGAACTAAAAATAAAATAAATGATTTCCCTTTTCTTCTGGTGATACTTTTTAATGCACGCTGCCAAAAGTTCATTGTTTTTTCCTCCAGTGACATTATTTTTTAACAATTATTCCATACTTCTCCCTCAAGAACAATCGCAATAAAGGATCGTTTTTCGAATTTTAAATATTAAAAAACGAGTACAAACGATATTTCCATTTAAAAACCCTTATAAAAGAACAAGAAAAAGATGTTAAATAACAAATAAAAGAATGGTATTTTTGCTAACAGTTTTGTAAGATTTCCCGATTTCAACTTAAATTTTACTTGAATTCCATCAAAAATGCTTGGCGCTTTCGAGAGTATAAAAAAACGAAGGAATTCTCTCACTCTTTCCCAGCGAGAAAATCCTTCGTTTTGTATCACTTATTTTTCTTTCGTATCGATCACGATCGTCACCGGGCCATCATTGACCAAGGCGACTTGCATATCTGCACCAAATTTTCCAGTAGCAACAGTGATGCCTTCGGCTTGTAAACCTTCATTAAAGGCTTCGTAAAGCGGGATCGCAATACTTGGCGGTGCCGCTTGAATGAAGCTAGGGCGATTGCCTTTCTTGGTCTCCCCATAGAGGGTGAACTGTGAAATACTCAAGACGGCGCCATTTATACTTTCCAGTGACCGATTCATTTTACCTTCTTCGTCTTCAAAAACCCGCAGATTTTTGATTTTTCTTACGAGATAAGCCACATCGTCGCCTGTATCCTCATGGGTGATCCCCAATAAAACCATAAACCCTTGTTGGATCGCACCGACGATATTCTCCTCAATCGACACACTTGCTTGACTGACTCGCTGGATCACTGCCCGCATTCTTTCTCATCCCTTCGTACGTCTGACGCTGTAAACATCTGGAATCTGCTTGATTTTATCAACGATCGATTTCAAATGAGTCAAATTCTGAATCGCCACCGTGATGCGGATCGTTGCCATTTTGTCTTTGTTGGTTTTGGCTTCGACACTCACTAAGCGCTTCGTGACAGTGTTGACTGTCTGTAAGACATCATTGAGCAACCCAGAACGATCATAGCCGTAGATCTCAAGATCGGCATCGTATTCTTTGTTGATGTCGGTGGCATCTTCCCACTCAACATCGATCAAACGGTTCGCGGCGTCTTTGTTTTGAACATTGGGACAATCGCTGCGGTGGATCGAGATTCCTCGGCCTTTGGTAATGTAGCCGACGATCGAATCCCCAGGGACCGGATTGCAGCAGCGGGAGATGCGGATCAACAAGTTATCGACCCCTTCAATGACAATGCCGCCTTCGTGACGAACCTTCATTTTTTCTGGTTCTTTTTTCGCTGGTTGATTGATCATCTCTTGGACTTGCTGCTTTTGCTTCTCGATTTGTTTCTCGCGCCGTTCTTCTTCGGTCAAACGGTTGGCTAAAGTCGTGGGACTAACTTCCCCATAGCCGACAGAGGCAAATAGATCATCTTCTGTTTGGTAGTTGAACCGTTCGCAAGCTTCCGCCATTTTGCTTTTCGTCAAAAATTCTTTCGGCACAAAGCCCATATCTTGTAAGGTACGAACCACTGCCTCATGCCCTTTGATGATGTTTTCATCACGATCTTGGGCTTTAAAAAATCGTTTGATTTTGTTCTTCGCTTTGCTGGTAGCCACTAGTTTGACCCAGTCGCGGCTTGGGCCAAAGGAATTTGGTGAGGTCAAGATCTCGATAATGTCCCCATTTTTTAGCTTGTAGTCCAATTGGACCATCTTGCCGTTGACCTTGGCGCCGGTGGTTTTGTTACCGATGTCGGTATGGATGCTATAGGCAAAATCCAGGGGACTGGAGCCTTGAGGCAACTCCGTCACATCACCTTTTGGCGTAAATACATAGACTTTGTCGCTGAAAATATCGCCTTTGACACCTTCCATAAATTCAGAAGCATCATAGCTTTCATCTTGTAGTTCCAAGATTTCGCGGAACCAGCCAACTTGTTGGGTCATCTTGTCGGCTCTGACTTTTTCGGTCTTGCCTTCTTTATAGGCCCAGTGCGCAGCAACCCCAAATTCAGCGATCTCATGCATTTCATGGGTCCGAATTTGGATCTCGACAGGATTGCCTTTGGGACCAATGACCGTCGTATGCAGCGATTGGTACATGTTGGCTTTTGGCATCGCGATATAATCCTTGAACCGCCCAGGCATTGGTTTCCATTTTGTATGGATCGTTCCCAAAACCGCATAACAATCTTTGATGGAGTCAACGATCACTCGGATCGCCAACAAATCATAGATTTCATTGAACTGTTTCTTTTGGTCTTTCATCTTGCGATAGATTGAGTAAATATGCTTTGGTCGGCCATAGATCTCAGCATAGATATCTAGTTCCTCGGTGGCGATTCGAATCTCTTCTACGGTTTCAGAAACGTAGGATTCCCGTTCTTCTCGCTTTGTCTGCATCAAATGCACGATTCGGTAATATTGCTGTGGATTCAAATAACGCAAAGAAATATCTTCTAATTCCCATTTGATGCGGCTGATCCCTAAACGATGAGCCAATGGGGCATAGATTTCCATCGTTTCTTGGGCGATGCGGCGTTGTTTGTCTTCCCGCAGATGTTTCAACGTACGCATATTATGTAAACGGTCAGCCAGTTTGACCATGATGACCCGTAAATCTTGCGCCATGGCGATCAACATTTTCCGATGATTTTCTGCTAATTGTTCTTCATGAGATTTGTACTTGATCTTACCCAGCTTGGTCACGCCATCCACTAGCATCGCTACATCGGCACCGAATTCTTCTTTCAGATCGGCTAACGTCACATCGGTATCTTCGACGACATCATGCAAAAAACCAGTTGCAACGGTATGAGGGTCCATCTGCAATTCTGCCAAGATCCCCGCAACTTGGATTGGATGAATAATGTAAGGCTCGCCGGATTTACGGAATTGTTCTTTATGGGCTTCTGTCGCGTAATCTAATGCTTTTTGGACAAAGGCAACATGTTCTTCACTCATATAATGAGCGACCAATTTGATGACATTGGGCCCGGTCAATATAACTTCTTTTGCCATTCATTCCGCCTCCTGCTTTTCTTTTTTGTGCTATCAAAAAGGCAGACAGAAGTCGCTGTTAACGTTTCGTCACGCACCCAAAGCCTTGCGGACAAACGTTCTAAGCATGGGACTCCTGTCTAACCTGCAGTTCTTATTTAGTAGTATTATTATACAAATTTTTCAGCTATTTTTCAATCGCTGTTGTTCAAAGCACATCGGGCGACGGCTGGTCCTTAAGCAATTCTTCAAAAACATGATACGAGAGCCCGATTTTCTCAGCGCCAGCAGCCTGTAGTGATTGCAGCGCTTGTTCATCGACTGTGTCAGGATTGATCTGGATCGACAGTTGACTGCCGCCATCTAAGGAAAACAAGCTCACGTCATGCAATGCTTCTGCTAGTGGTTGTTTTTGCCCTAACACAATCTTTGGCCAAGCTTCTTCTTTCAAGCGTTGTGCTACTTGGATCTTCGTCAATTCATTCATGATCTCGGTTTGCACAGCTAAGCGGATCTCTCCTCCTGTCAAGGTCAAGGAGCGGATCGTTTCAGTCAGCTCCGCAAAGCCACGATCATTTTCCATGAAGGAAGAAGCTGGCAGCCAGACTTCCAAAAAATCGGCGCCTTCCATAAACGCCCGACCAATTTCAAACGCCACCTTTGCCAGTGTTCCTTGGGCAAGGGGGTAATCGATCACTGCGCCGATTTGTAGGGAAGAGCCTTGTGCCAAGATTTTCGCTCGCCGAATGGCACTAGGCAAAACGACGACTTCCTTTAAGGTCGTCTTATATTGATTGATAAAATCCTTCAAGACCCAGTCGGTCAGATCGGCCGTCAACAAACGGACACTGATTGCTTCTTGGTTCTTATTCATCAACTCACATCCTCTTTAATTCCGTTAGCACACTGACAGCACTTAAAAAATAAAACGGGGCTGTTTCTGTTCGTAAAATTCGAGGGCCTAACCCGCATAATTTGGCATTGTTTTGCTGGGCTTCTTCGATTTCGGAGGGGGTCAGACCGCCTTCTGGACCAAAGATCGCTAAAACTTTGCTGCCAACAGGCAATGCGGTGATCACTTGCAGCAGCATCGCCGCTTCTCCTTGCTTGGCTGATTCTTCATAAGCCACTAGGACCGCATCATACTGACTGAGGCTTTGCCAAAATGCTTTGGCGTTATCCAGCAGCGTGATGGCTGGTACGATCTGCCGTTGGGACTGCTCCGCCGCTTCTTGGGCGATTTTTTGCAGCCGTTGCTGCTTTTTCTGTAATTTCTTTTGATCCCATTTCACGACCGAAGTTTGTGCAGGAAAACCGATAAAGGCTGCCGCCCCCAGCTCCGTTCCTTTTTGAACGATCAATTCCAGCTTGTCGCCTTTCGGGTAGCCGCTAGCGATCGTGACCTGCAGCGGCAATTCCTTGTCCTGCTGTTCTTTTTCGACTTCCTCTAAGTACACCGTTTCTTCATCGGCTTCTTTGATCTTGGCAATGATCGCCAAATGATCCTCAAACACTAAACCGACTTTTGCCCCGGGAGTCATGCGCATCACTCGGATCATATGGTGGAAGGGTTCTCCCGAAACGGCAAACACCGCTTTTGCTTCATAAGGCTCCTGTAAAAAATATCGCTGCATCTTACTCTACCTCTGGTTTTTTAAAGGCGATCGCATACCAGTCTTTTTGATTGAACAATTGATCGATCTCAAAGCCTTGTGCGATCATGGCATCGATCACTAATTGTTTTTTCGTCTCAATGATCCCAGAAACGATCAAGGTCCCTTCTTGCTTCAATAGACGCCACGCATCAGGGATCATCAATAGAATGATGTCCGCTAAAATATTGGCAACGATAAGATCAGCAGGGACCGTCACTCCTTGCAAGAGATCATTGGCCTGCACGGTCACATCGTGAGCAATAGGGTTCATCGCCATATTTTCTTGGGCGGACCTCACAGCGACTTCATCTAGATCATAAGCGAACACGTCTTTGGCACCTAAATATTTACTGGCGATACTCAACACGCCTGAGCCCGTCCCGACATCTAAGACGGTTTCACCGCCTCGCAAGTAGACTTCTAGGGCTTGTAATGTCAAGCGTGTCGTAGGATGCGTGCCGGTTCCAAAAGCCATCCCCGGATCAAGGGTGATGATCTTTTCATCTTCTTGCAGCGGTTGATAGTTTTCCCAGCTCGGCACGATCGTCAGATAGCGGGAGATACGGACTGGATGGTAATATTTTTTCCAGGCCGTCGCCCATGCTTCTTCCACGACCTCGCTCGTTGTGATGGTGTTTTTGCCGATCGCCAAACCATATTCTGGCAGACGGTCGATGGCTGCTTTGATCGTCGGCAGCACTTCTGGTAAAAAGATCGTCTCTGGGAAATAGGCACTGACTTGGGCGCCTTCTTCTAAGGTCGTATAGGTTTCTTTATCCAAAATTTCGCCATACGCATCGCTTTTAAAATTTTCGATATCTAAAACGTCCTCGATCGCTACCCCACTTGCTCCGTGTTCCATTAAAATATTGGCGACTGCTTCCACTGCTTCGCTAGCTGTCGCTACGGTTACTTCATTCCATTTCATGTTCGTTCTCCTTAGTAACTAGGGTACGGGATCATGGTTTCCCCAGCTCCCGCTTGATAGTTCGTCATTTTCTCCACAAATTCTTCTTCGTTGAATCGCAATTCAAAGATCGCTTCTTCACTGTCATCGTTCAAGAAATCAAGCAGATCGCTTTGGCCTTCTTCTAAAATTTCTTGAATGTAATCAACCAATCCGTCTAACAAGGCTTTTTGGATCCCTTTTTTCCCTGCATAAGGGATCGTCGCTAAATAATCTTCTTCATCAAACGTTGATTTTTGTGGATCATACAGCAAAATCCCATCTTCAAATTCAATGATCGCTTCTTCTGATGCCACACCTTGTGCATCGTCGATCTGCACGTGGTGAGGATTTTCAGCAAACAAGCGCAGCACCAATTCGATCGTATGATTTTTGGCATCCCAATCGATCGCCACATCATAGTCGGTGATTTTTTTCGTTAATCGCTGATCTAAGTAAGTCAATATCGTTTCTTTCGCCATCACTATTCCTTCTTTCTTAACACCATCCATGGTCTTGCTGAACAGCGGTTTTTCGTATATTTGTCAAATACGGATTGCCAGCCACCGCAAAACGAAGCGGCATCTGGGTCCATTCCCCTTTATTTGGGATACCGATCCGAGGCAATGCCAAAATTTCTTTTGGGGTACGTCGGCGCTCAGGAACCAAATGCAGTGGGCTTGTAAAAATCGATTCGCCATAAAGCTCAGCGGGGATCTGCAGTGCCTGTACCAGTTTCCCGGGGCCGTTGGCTACATCCGGTCCTGTTTTTTGTCGTTGTTGTTCCATCAAGGCGATCCCATCCACCGGTTCTAGCCCGCGAATCATGATTCCTTGCGGGATGCCTTTTGGCTGCGTAATAAAGTTGACGATTCGATGCGTATGCATCGTATATAAATAAATCGTACCTGGTTCCTGATACATCGCCCGAACCCTTGGTGTGTTTCGCATGCCCACACTATGAGCCGCCAGATCATCGGGACCTAGATACGCTTCACAATCCACGATATACCCACCTACTGTTCCTTCTGGGGTCTCATGTTCCAAATACATTCCTAATAAGGCACGTGCGATGGTCGTTGTCGGCTGTGTCGCAAAAAGTGCCATTAATTCATCCATTCTCATCACCCTCTTTATTCTACACAATTCTCGGCGAACTTACTATCTTTGACTACAGAGTTACGACGATCTCAACGATTTCTTTTCAACGAACCTGATTTTTGCTGACTGAGTGGAAAATAAGCGCCCTTTTGTTTCTGTAAAGACGCAAATCAGCTTGTTTATGAGAATATACGTTCTTATGTTATACTTACAGGAAAAGGAGAGGATCGTTTTATGCAGCAGCCACTTGCTTATCGAATGCGGCCACGGAACTTAGATGAAGTCGTCGGACAGCAGCATTTGGTTGGCCCGGGGAAAATCATTCGCCGAATGGTCGAAGCCAAAATGCTTTCTTCGATGATCCTATACGGACCGCCGGGAACCGGAAAAACCAGCATTGCCAGTGCGATCGCCGGCTCGACACGCTATGCGTTTCGCATGCTGAACGCCGCCACGGATACAAAAAAAGACCTGCAGATCGTGGCAGAGGAAGCCAAAATGAGCGGTACTGTCATTTTATTGCTTGATGAAGTCCATCGACTAGACAAGACAAAACAAGACTTTTTACTGTCCCATTTAGAAAGCGGAAAGATCATTATGATCGGTGCCACGACGGAAAATCCCTACATTACGATCAATCCAGCGATTCGCAGTCGGACACAGATTTTTGAAGTCAAACCGCTCCAAGAAGAAGACATTTTGACCGCCATTGATCAAGCCTTAGCAGATGAAACTCGCGGACTTGGATCAGAAACCATCGTATTGACCGATGATGCCCGCTTGCATCTCTCGCGAGCGACCAACGGTGATTTACGAAGTGCGCTAAACGGCTTAGAGCTCGCTGCTCGTTCCACCCCAAAAGGACCAGACGGCATTATTCATTTGACCTTAGCGATCATCGAAGAGTGCGTCCAGCGTAAAGCATTGACCCACGATAAAGATGGGGATGCGCACTATGATGTGATCTCTGCTTTTCAAAAATCGATTCGCGGCAGCGATGTGGATGGTGCGCTGCATTACTTAGGTCGTTTAGTAGAGGCAGGCGATCTGGCGATCATTTGTCGGCGCTTAATGGTCATCGGCTATGAAGACATTGGTTTAGCTAACCCAGCAGCCGCTGCTCGAACCGTCAATGCTGTGTTAGCCGCTGAACGTTTGGGCTTGCCAGAAGCTCGGATTCCGTTAGCCGATACAGTGGTCGATCTATGTCTGTCACCAAAATCCAACTCTGCCTACATGGCATTGGATGCAGCGATCGCAGATATTCGCAGCGGTAAAGCTGGCGATGTCCCGGATCATTTACGAGACAGTCATTACAAGGGTGCAGAAAGCTTGAATCGGGGTGTCGGCTATCAATACCCGCATAATTTTGATGATGCCTGGGTCGATCAGCAATACTTACCTGATAAGCTGAAAAATACTCATTATTACCAACCAAAAGCCACTGGTAAATATGAGCAAGCCTTAGGTCAACGGTACCAACAATTGCAGCAGCGAAAGAAGAAAAAATAGTGACTTTTTGGTATCGTTTTCAAACAACTTTATTGCACCTTCGTCATTCCTATGCTACTATAAGGGTGGGAATTCTGTGATGTACGAGTTGTCCCTTTTGTGTGTTGACCGAACATTTTTATTGATATCTTGGGATCCGTCTTGTGTCAATGCTGGTAACATGCCTTTTCCTTTGGTAGTTCGAAGCTTAGACCGTGGAACCCACCTGCTAGAATTTGCGGGATCAATACTATGGGAAAAAGAACGGCATCAACGGATATTACCCATTCTTTTTAGAATGTGCCATCTGTTTTTAACAGATGGCTTTTTTGCGTTTTCTAACCGCTAGCAACAGTGAAACGTCCTTGCCTGACATCAGAGTAAGGGTGGCTTTTGCTATTCTTTCTAGGGTTCGCTATACTAAACTTATCAACTTAGGACAGGATGGCGTATGTTTATGATTCTTCTATTATTTACGATCGTGGCACTCGTATTATTCGGCACCAGTTATTTGCTTTATGCCAAACAAGCGATTTTTTTCACTTTGATCCCTACCACCGAGGCGAATAAGGTCTTCTTAAAAACCTATAGTCTCATTCATTTCCTTTTAGGCGTGGTGGCATTGGTTGTGGGCTTTGTCGATAAGGAGCTGATTGCCTTGTTTTATTTGGCTTTATTGCTGCTCTCTTCCGCATCTTTCAGCATCTTGCTGGCACAAAAAATGAAAAAAAAGAAAGATTAGGTTTTCTTTTTCCAGAAAAAAGCATTACAATAAAAGTAGAAGATAACAGATGGGAGTGTTTCTTATGTTACAACAATATCAACGAATCATGGTAGCCGTCGATGGGTCTAGCGAGTCAGAATTAGCCTTCAAAAAAGCCGTGAACGTGGCACAGCGGAATGATTCTGAATTGGTTTTAGCACATGTGATCGACACTCGTGCCTTTCAAACCGTTTCTTCTTTTGACGGCATGCTTGCTGAACAAGCAACCGAAATGGCCAAACAAACCTTGAAAGACTATGAGGATTATGCCCGCAAGCATCAAGTAACTGCGGTCAAAACTGTGATCGAATACGGCTCGCCAAAACCGATCATTGCCAAACAATTGCCCGAAGATCACGACATCGATTTGATTATGATCGGTGCCACTGGTTTAAATGCCGTGGAACGAATCTTTATCGGTTCCGTTTCTGAATATGTCATTCGCCATGCCGGCTGTGATGTGTTAGTTGTACGGACAGACCTAGAAAACAAAGTCCCAGCAAAAGACCACACGAAAGCTTAATAGTGAGACGACCTGCCGCTGCTTGGCAGGTTTTTTTGTACAAAAAAAGCCGCGACAAAAGCAAAAGATGCAACGAGCGCTCAGGTCTCATTGGTCTTTTTGACTTTGGTCACAGCTCTTTGACAAGTCGGTTATCCAAACTTGTACAGCAAAAAATGAAAGCAAAGTAATAGGTACTCCTATCTAACCATGTTTCCGCTTGATTGTAAAGAGTTTTTCTGAATTTTCTGAATAAATAGTTAATTTACCCATCCTTAAATAAAAAAAGCAAAGCGTCGCTTCCCTTAGGAAAAACGACGCCAAAATCTATGGTGATAATGGGCTATCCAGAGGCCGCTGGTCAAGAGAATCACAAAGAAAACCGGACCATTCAATAACCAAAAATCAAGCGAAGTCACAGCAAAGCCGTAAAGGATGATAACAATGATGGAAAGAAACAGCGTTGCGATCGTTCCAATGGCTAGCCCAAGACTCCCCGCCCCTCTCGTAAACAATTGACTGATGTTGGTCCAGTCCAAAAGCAGCAGCCGATAATCACGAGCAAAATATTTCAAGCACAAAAGAAAACTGCTCCAAAGTGCCCCTACTAGAAAAGAGACAGCCAAAATCAGTGGCATTTTGAAGAGAAGGACTGCTGCCAGCACGATGACTGCCGTTAAGCTCAGCTGCAATACGACGCCAAAGCGGAATTTTTCCCGCAAGTAGCGCTTCATCGATAGCGGCAAGGAGCGGACAAACAAGAAATTCTCCTGATCCAGTGAGATCAAATTACTGATAAAAGAAGTCGGGTTGACCATCAATGCTGCCAAGGCGATCCCCGCCACAAAAACGACACCGATAAACCGCTCATCCAATTCACTTAACTGAATCGCTCCTGTAAACACAAAGGACACTAAGAAAATGATGGGCATCAGCAATGAAGAAGAAAAGACTTGCATGATCAAATTCGGATCTCGGATCAACTGCGAATTGTAATTAAACAACAGCTGGCCCAATCCTTGGTTGGGTTTATGCTTCCGACGAACACTCCCTTGGTTGGGCGCCGCGGCTGCCACTTGCTCATAAAACTTCGGCAAGATCAATCGATAGAGGGCAAAAAGCAACACGCCTGCTGTGACGATGATCCCTAGCAAGCTAAGCAAACCAGTCGTTTGAAACGGTGCCACCATCACATAATAAAAGGGCAATAAAAAGCTGATCGCTCCCCGATCTACCACGTCTGTCTCATAAGTATTCACCTGATTCATCATTAAGACCCCGATCACAACAACCAGCATCGTCACGCCTAGCAATAAACTAGTGACCAATTTTTTATGCTTCAAGAAAAACTTGGTGCGGGTCAGGCTGAAGACGATCAAGCTGCAAATGCTGAAGATCAAGACTAAAAACAAGCCGAACAGCAAGAACGCCCATAAGATCGTCAACAAGAAAAAGACGTTTGCCCGAATCCCTGTCAGGAGAAATAAGACCAACAGAGGAAAAATAAACGGCGCAACGGTGAGAAACACCACCACGATCTTTGCCAGAAAAATTTCACTCTGTCGAAAAGGCAGCGGCAAATACGCTGGCAGATCTTGACTCTCGAAAAAGACATTGTAAATGGACGAAATCCCTTGGGAAAAGCCTAAGATCCCGAACAAAGCGACATAATAGGTAAAAAAGCCTGGCATCTGACTAAAATCCAATGTAATCATCGTCAACCCATAGACTAGCAGAAATACTACCCCAGAAAACGCATATTGAAACAACAAATAACTGGTCAAAGTCGAACCAGCCTTGCCTTTTTTGCGGGCTTTATCTGTCAGTTGGGGATTGGCATACCGCAAATTAACGGAGGTCAGAGTCAGAAATTGTTGTTTTCGCATCTACGCTTCCTCCGCTTCTGCAAGAATCGCTTCTTCTTGACTTCTCCCAGTCATTTGCAGATAGATCGTTTCCAAAGAAAGCGACGGATGCTGTGCCAGCAAATCTGCCACTGAGCCATTGTACAGCAGCTCACCTTTTTTCAAAATCGCCAATTGATCGCACAACTGCTGGGCGGTGTCCAAGACGTGGGTGGAAAAAATCACGGTCTTGCCCTTGGCAGCGTGCTGTTTCATCATTTCTTTTAAATCATACGCCGCTTGGGGATCTAAGCCTTGTAATGGTTCATCCAAGATCCAAATGTCTGGATCGGGGATCAATGCCCCAATCAGCAGCGTTTTTTGCCGCATTCCATGGGAAAAGCTGGCGATGGTCTCTTCTTCATGAGACAGCATATCAAACAAGCGCCCTAATTTTTGCAAACGCTCGGCCTTTTCCGCTGCTGGCACCTCATACGCTGCGGCAATCAAGTCCCAATACTCCCCTGCCGTTAGCTGTAAAAACAAATCTGGCGTGTCTGGCACATAAGCAATTTGTTTTTTTATCGCTTCGCGATGTTCCACGAGGGATTGGCCATCAAAATAGATTTCCCCACTCGTCGGTTGCAAAATACTCACTAAGCTTTTGATCGTGGTCGACTTCCCTGCTCCGTTGTGTCCCAGAAAGCCAAAGATCTCCCCTTGACGGATCGTCAGGGAAAGATCAGACAACGCTTTTTTTGGTCCATACTGTTTCGTCAGATTCTTGATCTCAATCATTTTCCTGCCTCCTTATTCCATACCTATTGTTATCTTACGCTGAAAAGCAGGAAATGAAAAATGTTTATTGCCATTTTTAACAAATCAATTGACAGGAGCTGCAAAAACAAAGATAATAAGAGCACTTTAGGGGAGTAGCACATGGATCGTTCCATGATCTTAGATCAACAGCAAGCGGGAATCCGCTGGTTTAAGATGTTTCTTGCAAGACCTAAGTGGCAAGGGGCCGCTTAGGTCTTTTTGCAGTTTAAAATGGAGGGAAAACAGTCAATGAGTTCAAGTAAAATGAAAAAAGTGACCGCCGGCGGACTTTTAGTCGCCATGGGGGTGGTCTACGGTGATATCGGTACGAGCCCGCTTTACGTAATGAAAGCCCTGGTGGAGGACAATGGCGGACTACGCACCTTAACACCCGATTTTATCTTAGGCAGCGTCTCGCTCGTCTTTTGGACGCTAACGCTGTTAACGACGATCAAGTACGTCTTGATCGCATTAAACGCGGATAATCATGGAGAAGGCGGGATTTTCTCCCTTTATACTCTAGTTCGTAAAAACAGCCGCTATTTGATTATTCCAGCAATCATCGGGGGCGCAGCCCTGCTAGCAGATGGCGTGTTGACGCCAGCCGTGACGGTGACCACTGCCATCGAAGGATTACGGGGGATTCCAGTCTTTTTTGATCGCTTCGGCAATGACCAATCGATCATCGTCGGCATCACCTTAGCAATCTTATTGGTCCTCTTTGCCCTGCAGCGCTTTGGGACTGAGTTTGTCGGCAAAGCCTTCGGACCGATCATGCTAGGCTGGTTCACTTTCTTAGGGATCGTCGGGGTGATGAACTTTGCTGGTGACCTTTCGGTGATTCGCGCCCTTGATCCCCGTTATGCGATCAATTTGCTCTTTAGTCCCGATAACAGTGCCGGTCTCTTTATTCTCGGCAATATCTTTTTGGCAACGACTGGTGCGGAAGCCCTCTACTCAGACTTAGGTCACGTGGGCAAGAAAAACATTTATGCCAGCTGGCCCTATATCAAAATCTGCTTGATGCTAAATTACTTTGGTCAAGCGGCGTGGTTGCTGCAAGTCTATCAAAACCCGACTTATCAAGAAATCGAAAACTTGAATCCATTCTTCCAAGCGTTGCCGCAAGGGTGGACAGTCTTTGGTGTCAGCTTTGCCACCCTCGCTGCCATCATAGCTTCGCAAGCCCTGCTGTCTGGCTCCTTTACCCTGGTTTCTGAAGCCATCAAGTTGAAACTATTGCCGCGGATGCAAATCATCTATCCGGGGGCGTCTATCGGGCAAATGTATATTCCTGCCTTAAACACCTTGCTGTGGATCGCCTGTTCTGGCGTGGTCTTGTTCTTCCAGACCTCTACTCGGATGGAAGCTGCTTATGGATTGGCCATTACGGTAACGATGTTGATGACCACTATTTTGCTGTATTTCTACTTGCACCAAAACAAGAAGACCCGTTTCTTGGCACCGTTCATCACGCTCTTTTTTGCAGCGATCGAGGGGATTTTCTTTATCTCCAGTGCGACCAAATTTTTCCATGGCGGTTACGTTGCCATCTTATTAGCCAGCGTGATCATCGGCGTGATGCTGATTTGGGAATGGGGCAATCGTATTCAAGAAAATGCTGCCGAAGAAGTTGCGCTTTCTACCTACATCCCTCAATTGAAACAGTTGCGGGAAGATGATTCTTTGCCGTTATCTCAGACGAACGTCGTCTTCATGGTTCCTAAACTGCAAGACGATCAGATCGGTCAGCAGTTCATCTATTCCATTTTAGACAAACGGCCAAAACGTGCCAAAGTGTATTGGTTCGTCAATGTGGAAGTCACCGACGAACCCTATACGAAAAAATATGAAGTTTCGATGGCAGATACCGATTTTATCGTTAAACTAAAGCTTTATCTCGGCTTTCGGGTGCCGCAAGAAGTCAATCTCTACATTCGCCAAATCATTCAAGAATTGATGAAAGATGGTCGCTTGCCGCTGCAGCCTCAACGCTACTCCTTAACGCCTGGACGCAATGTGGGCGATTTCCAATTCGTGATGATCGAAGAAGAGCTGTCGAATGCAACTGCATTAAGCAAATGGCAGAAGCAAGTCATGCAGACGAAGCTTTTTATCAAACGCCATACCATTTCACCTGAACGCTGGTTCGGCTTAGAATACAGTGATGTGGTTCATGAGACCGTTCCATTAGTCATCGGTCAGATGAAAGAAAGCTCTCTGACAGAATTACGCATCGAGGAACGCTAAGAAACCGCCAGTACTGGTTGAACTTTCTGATACTTTCAGGTACACTGAAAAGACAAAGACACAAAGGAGGGAAAACTACCATGATGCGCATGACTAAAATAACAAGTAATGAAAATTACCAACGATACCATATCGCATTTAGCCATGCAATTGGTTTTACAGTTGCTGTTGACGGGACGAGTCTGTCCAAAACAGTTACATTTACGTAAAATCAATGGCCATCTCAAGGTATTTTTCTCAAGAAAATCTGAGTTTAAATAACACTGGCCATGGATATCCATGGCCTTTTTGAGTGGTCTCAAGGAGAGAGATCATGATTATACAAGCAATTGCTATTAAAAAAACCATCGGCGGGAATCCGTTATTTGAGGAGTTAGCCTGCCAAATCGAAGCTGGGGAAAAAATTGCCCTAGTCGGCATCAACGGAACGGGCAAATCAACCTTTTTACAAATCTTGACTGGCAGTGAAGGCGTCGATAGCGGCGTTATCAGCCGCCAAAAAGGCTTGAGGATCGGGACGGTCGAGCAAGAGCTGACAGTTTCTGAAGCAACCGTTACCCACTACCTGCTCCATTCTGCTGCTACCATTCAAGAACTCAAGCAGCAAATGAGCCATTACGAAGCCTTGATGGCAGAACCCGATACTGATTTAGAGAAGTGTCTGATCCGTTATGGCGAACTGCAGCAGCGCTTTGAAGAGCTGGGCGGCTATGGATTGGAAGACCGTATTTCCGCGATCTTACAAGGCTTAGGAATTCCCCATCGGCAGGACGCACGCTTAACAGAGCTTAGCGGCGGTGAACGGGTCAAAGTCGCTTTAGCCAAAGTGCTAGTTGCCGATGCTGACTTGCTGTTACTGGATGAACCAACCAATCACTTGGATCTTTCCAGTATCCGCTGGTTGGAAAATTATTTACAGAATACGAAAAAAGCGGTTCTAGTCGTTTCTCACGATCGGCACTTTCTCGATCAAGTCACCACCAAGACCTGGGAACTGGAAGAAGGCGCCTTGGTTGAGTATCCTGGAAATTACAGCCGATTTCGTGTCTTGAAAGAAGCTCGCTTGGCGGAGCTGACCAAAAATTACGAACTGCAGCAAAAAGAAGTCCAGCGGCTGAAAGTCATGATTCGTCGGTTTCGTCAGTGGGCCCATGAAGGAGACAATGAATCCTTCTTCAAAAAAGCCAAAGAATTGGAACGCCGCCTAGCGAAACTAACGCTGGTCAAACCGCCAGCGCCCCCGAAAAATCGGCTGCATGGCTTGGCAAATGGCGGAAAATCAGGCAAAGAGGTGTTCATGGTTCACGATTTGCACCAGCAATACGCCGATCAGCTCCTATTCAAAGACAGCACTTTTGCAATCTACCGTGGGGAGCATCTAGCCATCATCGGCGACAATGGTACAGGAAAATCAACCTTACTCAAATTACTTCTCGGTGAGGAGCTTCCTAGCGGCGGCACCATCAAGCGCGGCAGCAGCTTACAAATCGGCTATTTGCCCCAACAGCTGCAGTTTGCCGATCCTGAGAGCCGCTTGTTGGCCTACGTACAGACGTTGACAGGAAACGAAGAGGCTGCTCGTCGGCAATTGGCCAAAAGCGGGTTTTATCAAAGTGATGTGGCCAAACGAATCAAAGATTTATCTGGTGGTGAAAAAATCCGTTTGGCGTTACTGAAACTCTTTTTAGAAAAAATCAACGTCCTGATTTTGGATGAACCAACCAATCACCTCGACAGCTATGCCCGAGAAGAAATTGAAGAAATGCTGCAAGATTATCAAGGGACCCTGCTGGCAGTCAGCCATGACCGCTACTTTTTACAGCAGCACTTCCAAGAGGCCCTGGTCATTGCACAGCAGCAAATCACGCGCCAGTCCCTGAGCCCCTTGATTGACTAAGACATTGATTCGCAACAAAAAAACTTGATTTTCCTATCGTATGCATGGGTTGTTCAATCCATGTGTAGGCGGAAAATCAAGTTTTTATTTTTTGATCAATGAATGTTGCCGATCAAGTTGCGGATCGGTTTTCTAGCTAAATACAAGATGATGCCGACAACAACGGCTACTCCGCCGACGATGCCATAGTACATCCCTTCTGTTTGCGGTGTGTAGAACCGAGCGATTTGCGCATTGATGGCTTGTGAAGAAGCGTCTGCTAACAACCAAATCGCCAAAGTTTGTGCTTCGAAGGCTTTCGGCGCTAGTTTAGTCGTCACCGATAAGCCCACTGGTGAAAGACACATTTCCCCTGCAATCATAATGAAGAAGCTCAATACCAACCATAATGGGCTGACCCGTTCTTCTACTCCAAACAAAAGGCTTGGCAGCATTAGCAATAGAAAGGACATACCGGCTAAGACTAAACCGATGGCAAACTTCACTTCTGTCCGTGGCTGACGAGAGCCTAGTTTGGTCCACAACCAGACAAAAACAGGTGTCAGTAAGACGACAAAAAGTGGATTTAAGGTTTGATACAAACTTGCTGGAATATTGATGCCGAATAACGTCGATTGCGTACGGTCAGCGGCAAACAATGCCAAGATCGATGAGCCTTGTTCTTCTAATGACCAAAAGACGATCGCTGACAAAAACAGCGGAATGTAGGCCAACACTTTTTTCTTTTCATCTGGCGTGACATCTTTCGAACGCAGCATTTTGGTAAAGTAGTAGATCGGTAAGAAAATACCTAGAACACTGATAAAGTTGATGAAGAAATCAACCGTCAGATGGCCAGTTGCAGCTGCTGCGCCAAACAACACTGCCAATGCGAGAAGAACTAGAACGACTGCTCGGAAGAAGGTTTTCTTTTCGGCTGCCGATAAGGGATTCGTTGGCGCGATCGCTACACTTTTCAACGTTGTTTTTCCTTGCACATAGTACTGCACCAAACCGATGAACATCCCGATGGCAGCAATCGAAAAACCTAAGTGGTAGTTGACCTCTTGGCCTAAGATACCGACGATGATCGGTGCTAACAAGCCGCCGATATTGATCCCCATATAGAAAATCGAGAAACCAGCATCCCGACGGATATCGTCTTTGCTGTATAAATGCCCCACCATACCCGACACGTTGGATTTCAAGAGTCCGGTTCCAATGACGATCAGCATCATGGACACAAACAACGCTGGAATCCCTAAAGGTGTTGCCAAGACGATGTGTCCTAACATGATCAAGATCCCACCATAAAAGACGGATTTATTTGATCCTAAAAGACGGTCCGAGATCCAGCCGCCAACAATACTTGACATATACACTAAGGAACCGTAAATCGACATGATCGCTACAGCCGTTCCTTTTGGCAACCCTAAGCCGCCGTTGGCAACTGCATCGTACATGAAGTACACCAAAATCGCCCGCATACCATAATAACTGAATCGTTCCCACATTTCCGTGAAGAATAAAGTCGACAGCCCTCGCGGCTGACCTAAGAATGTTTTTTCTTTTTCCATATGTAATGGCCCCTTATAAAAATTAATGAAAATAAAATAGCGGAATTTTTCTGAAAATTCACAAATGCCAGTTTATTCCCATTTGGCAACTTTTACAAGGGTATTTCCCTGAGAACATCTTGTAAAAAAGGAGGGAAATTTAAATTCAAATGAAAGCAAAATGAGAAGCCCTCCACCTAGGTGCAGTATGAGCCAATTTTCATATGTATAATTATTAAATTTTCTGTTTAAAAAATTAGAAAATGGTCTTCACCAATTTTTCTCTCTAACCCCATTTTGCGGACTTTCCTACAAAAAAAGCACATGCAAGCATTTCTCTTGCATGTGCTTCCTCTTCTATTCTAAGAATTAGCCGCGTAAACGTTCCACATCACGAGCGATCATTAATTCTTCATCTGTTGGGATCAAAAGTACTTTGACTTTTGACTCTTCAGTTGAGATCACTAATTCTTCGCCGCGTTTTGCATTTTGATCGGCATCTAATTCGCAACCAAACCAAGTCATGCCTTTGATAACTTCGCTGCGGACGTGGGCATCATTTTCACCGATACCAGCAGTAAAGACGATTGCATCGACACCGTTCATGGTTGTGACATAGCCACCGATGTATTTACGGATGCGGTCAGTAAAGACGTCATAAGCAACTTTGACTTCTTCTTTGTCGTAGTTTGCTTCTAGATCGCGCATGTCGCTGGAAATACCAGTTAAGCCTAATAAACCAGATTTTTTGTTTAAAACATCCACCATTTCATCGATGTTCAAATCTAATTTTTCCATTAAGTAAGGCAAAACAGCAGGATCGATGTCACCTGAACGTGTGCCCATCGTTACACCAGCTAATGGCGTGAAGCCCATTGATGTATCTACTGATTTTCCGCCGTCAACCGCCGTGATCGACGCACCGTTTCCTAGATGGCAAGTGATGATTTTTAGTTCTTCGATTGGTTTGCCTAACATTTCTGCCGCACGCTCAGAAACATAACGGTGGCTTGTACCGTGGAAGCCATATTTACGTACTTTAAACTCGTTATAGTACTCTAATGGCAAGCTGTATAGGTAATTGTGTTTTGGCATCGTTGCATGGAAAGAAGTATCAAAAACAGCGACACTGATGATTTCTGGCAAGATTTTTTTGAAAGCAGTGATCCCCATCAAGTTTGCTGGGTTGTGTAATGGCGCAAATTCAGCCAATGCTTGGATGCGTTCCATCACTTCGTCTGTGATCACAACTGAATCAGGGAAATCTTCTCCGCCGTGAACGACGCGGTGACCGACGCCAGTGATTTCATCATAGGCACCTAAAATGTTTAATTCGATCAGTTGATCCAATAACATTTTTACAGCTACTTCGTGATCGTTGATGTCGATGATTTGTTCGAATTTTTGATCTTCCCCATATTTGATGGTAAAGATAGAATCTTTCAAACCGATTCGTTCAACGATTCCTTTAGCGACAACTGTTTCCTCTGGCATTTGATATAATTGCCATTTTAAACTTGAACTTCCAGCATTGATTGCGATTGTTTTTGACATGATGATCTCCTTATCCGAATTATATTACAGATTTGCTGCTTTCCAAGCCGCAAATTGTTCAAAAAGTTTTGTGATGTTCTTTGGTTCTTTCAGTGAGGCGAGCTTGACCAGCAAGACTTCGTCTGCTTGTTTGCTTGTCCCTCCATGGTTTTGTAAAAGCAAAATACTTTTACGTGAATGTTCATTTTTAAAGAGTTCTTCAGGAAGCTGAATCATTCCTTGCAAATAAACCTTTTCTTTCAGCCATTTTTTCAAAAATTCACTCTGTTCCGTTTCCAAGAAGTTGCTTGGTACTAAGAACAAACCGTAACCGCCAGCTTTGACATAGTTCATCGCTTGTTCCATCAACAAATGATGGGCGTAACTGTGCCCTTCTGGAGCCGCCGTAATGAAGCTGCGGGCTTTGTCATCTTGTGGGTAATAGCCCACCGGTAGATCGCTGATCGCCAGATCCATCGGTTCGATCAAAAGCTCTTGCAAGCCATCTTGATGGAACAAATGCAAGGGCGCTTTGGTCCATTCGCCAGTCGCAGCTGCGATCGCCAACAAGGTTTCGTCAATATCCACACCGGTTCCTTCTACTGGACGCTTCGCTAATTGCAGATTCAGCAAGACTGTCAATAAGAGATTCCCCATGCCTACCGATAAATCAAGAAGTTTCACTGGTTGGTCGGCACTACTCAACTGCTCGATCAAATAGACGAATAAAAACCCAAGACTATCTGGTGTCAGTTGGTGATTGGCCTGCAGGCGCTCCGTTTGGCTGCCTTTCAACAAAACCAACTGCGCAAGCTTGCGTTTTTCTTCTGCCGATAGTTCCATTGCTCGAATTTCTTGATAGATGGTTTCTAAACGAGCAGCAGTTGCTTCATCTGGTACCCCATCGATCACGCGAACTTGGTATTGATCAACAAAATTTTCAATCGTCTCTACGTAAGCATCAAAAAAAGACGTTTCCAATGCGTTTTGAAGCAGTTGGATCGCTTCAACGGTCAAATGAAAAGACGTTTCCATTTTTTCTGCGGACATCTTGCACCTCTTTTCAAAACTATAACAACATATATACCTGTTTAATTTTAGCCGATTCATCCAAAATAATCAATCGCTTTCGTTTAGAATAATTTGTGAAGCTGTAAACATTCTTTTTCTATTTCTGTATGAAAAAGGATGGTCGAAACAACCATCCTTTTCCTGTACTATTCTTCTTGGTCATCTGTGTCTATTTCAGGCTCTTCTTCGGGTAACAAAAAGGTAAATGTAAAGCGGCGGCTTTTGACGTGGCACTCGATCTGTAAGAGTTGTCCTTGCCGTTCATAGGTCAACTTTCCTACATTATAAAGTCGTGACCCTTGATCTGCCAATTCGTTTTGCAAGAATTCCGCATGAAACAGTTCGCTCATGATGCGGGCTTCATAGGTTTCAATGGTTTTTGTATAAAAAAGGGCTGTTGTGCGGCTGTTTTCTAACACTAGCAATAACATCAAGCTCAACAGCTGCACAAACAACAATGCTGTGAGTAAAATACCGCCTTTATGCCACCTCTTGTGTATGAATTTTCCATTGTCCAATTTTCTGCTCTCCATTCTCAAAGGAAACGGTAAAGCGGATCGCTGCGCCAATTTTCTCAAAAGACACATCCGTTACTTCTGTCAATAGTGGTTGATACCCATTGTTGTCCCGCTTTCGCAGCACGCGATTGATGCGATCGATGGTGACCGAATTGTTTTGACTGCTTCGCAAATACAGTGTGGTCTCACTGACCGATAGATAGGTACAGGTACTTAATTCCCGTTCCAGCTGAAACAAAAACACATGCCATTCTTGATCTTTGCGAGCCATGATCTGCTGATTGACGGGTGCGAGGTGCTTGACGATCCCGCTGATCAGCAATAAGCAGATCGCCAATACCCATAAAGACAACAGACACTCCAACAAAGTAAAGCCTTTACTCTTCATACACGATCTCCCAGAGCTGCTCGCAGCTTTGGATGCGTGCTTGTTGATGCTGCGCTGCTTGCCAAAAGTGAACTTGATAGACTGCCTGACGCTGCGTCGTGTAGGTAATGGTTGACGCATCAAAGGAGTGGTTCTGGACTTCTTCATACAGCACCCGCAGCATTTGGGCTTTTTCTTGCAATGCCGCACTTTGCGTCAGTGAAGCGGTCTGCATTGCTAAAAACAGTAACACACAAGTTGCCAAGACCCCAAAGCCAATCAGGTTTTCTGCTAAGATGAACCCACTATTCAACGATTTTTTCATAACGGCCACTCCCAAATAAAAACTTATAGCTGATGGTTTGCTTTTTCTCATGCCAATAGAAAATGATCCTTCGCAGACTGCTGTTATTGCCGGATTGACTACTAAAAAGAATATCGGGAAACGCCTGCATCGCTAGTTGAGGAGGAACGTCGATCTTGGTGACTGGCTCAGTTGCAGCGCCGTAAAATGAAACAGTTGGTGTTGGCTCTGCTTGATAGATTGCTCGGGTTTGTGTGTTATCGATGATGGCCGATTGCTGCAAGGTATAGAGTCCTTTTTCTAAGCGAGCACAAAAGCCGAAAACTTCCGCCGATCGTTGATAGTACTCGATAGCCACGACGGGGAAAAAGAGAAAGAGACTACTGACCAAGAGTACCAAGAGACTTTCCATCAAGGTAAACCCAGAAAATCCCCTAGTGCCATTGTTCTCACTTTCCCTGCTCATAAATCGCATATTGTTCCTCAGATACATACCCTTCTGCAATCAATTCTTCTTTCGAAGGCACCCGATCTTCATTTAGACGAAAGAGTTCGATCTGGGTTTCCACTACTTTCACGATCGCCGCATTTCCTTTCTCATCAATGATTCCTCTTTGATTGGCAAGATTTGGGACAAACAACAAAACCAAAATACTGATCACTAATAAAACGACTAGCATTTCAACCAATGTAAAGCCTTTTTTGACACGCCAAATCCCCTGCTTGCGAGGAGATGCTACTTTCTTTTCTATCATTCGATCACTCCTTGGATATTTCCATAGATTGGTAAAAACATAGCGGCATAGATCCCAACGATCATTAAAGCAACCAACAAAAAAATCAGAGGCTGAACCCAGTGAATGGCTTTTTCGATTCGTTGAAACAAGCGTTCCATCAATAATTGACTGTATAAAAAAAGCTCTTCTCCTAACTTTCCTCGTACTTCTCCTTGAAAGACGATCAAAGAAAATTCGGGTGTGAGAAACGAGAAATGACGAAGTTTTTCTGGGAGTTCGCCCCCAAGTGTCAAGGTCACTCGCAGTTCTCGTGCTAATTCTTGGATCAAGGTAGCTTTATTGGTGTGCTCCATACACTCAATGATCTGTTGAATATCTAACCCTTGCTGAAACAACTTGCCCCATTCCAATGCGAAAAAACTCGTGTGATAACTCGTGTACAATGCTCCGAACAATGGCAGGTGGCTGAAAAACACAGCTTTTTGCAAGGCAGTGCGGCGGGCAAACATCCAGCGGCTGATCACAAAAAGCAGCACACTTAACAACAAGAAGAGGATAAGTACTGCTGGTGCCCAAGTGATGGCGCGAATGCCCCAATGACCTTCGTCGATCATGCCAGAGGCTAGCAATTGGGGCAATAAAAAGCGGTGCATCCCAAAAAGCGCAGCTATTAAAAAGACCAGTAACAAAAGCGGATAGGCAGCTACTTTGTACAGCAGCTGTTTTTGCTTGTTGACCAATTTATGGTAGTCGACCATCCGCCGCAAGGTCGCCGTGAGATCCCCATGATTTTCTGCTAAATGAAGCTGACTTTTTTCAGTAGCCGATAACGACAACGGCGCTACCGCTGCTGCAAAGCTTTGCCCTTGGGCGAGATGGACAATTAGCTGTTCGATCACAGGTTCAGAAAACTGGCGGCTGCGCAGCAGCACTTGGAGGCTTTCTTGTAGGGAAAAGCCACTCTCCAATAACACCGTGAAGGTGACTAAGAGGGCTTCAGTTGCACGGCGTGGTAGCTGGGGCTTCTTTTTCATAAACTTCATCGCTGATCCACCCACTTTCTTTCACTTGTTTTAATACCTGCTGCCACTGTTTTTCCACTTGCCCCTCATAAAAGTGATATGCCAGCAATCCATGAGGTTCATTCGCTTCATTTGGCAACAATCGCTGATAAATGATCCCTTGCAGCGCATGTGCCAGACGATCGTCTGTCCCGAGCAATTCCAGCAGCCGCGTCTTGGTTTCTGCTACACCTCGGGCATGGATCGTGGCAAATACTCGGTGACCTGTCAGAGCGGCTCGTACAGCGGCTTGCGCCGTTTCTTTGTTACGAATCTCGCCGATCAAAAGCAGGTCTGGACGATGCCGCAAGGACAAGCGAATCAATTCATCATAGTCTTGTTCGATCTTCAAATTGGTTTGCAGCTGTAAAAAGCGCGGCTCCTCGATCTCCACAGGATCTTCGATGGTAATGATTTGCCACTTGGTTGCCCGAGCTAATTGATACATGAGGGTCGATTTCCCTGAGCCAGTGGGGCCAGAAAACAAATACAGCCCTCTTTGTTTGGTTGCCTGTTGGATCTGCTGGACGTCTTCTGCAAAAAAATAGCGCAGGTGCTCCTGAGTCAAAGGATAAAGAAACCGCATCACGAGACTTTCACGCCCTTGGTAATCACCGACTGTGGAGATGCGCAGCCGCTGCAGCTGATCGCCTAACGGATAACTGACTGCTCCTAACTGAGCTTTGCGTCGTTCTCCCACCTCCATTCCTCCTAAAAATTTGAAGCGAGTGATCAGCTGCTGGGCTTCTTCGTTGGTCAGTACTTGATAGGTCTTTCTGAGATAGCTTTTACTGAAAATCACCTCCATCTGTGTACCGCTCGGCAAAATGGCCAGATCCTGCATGCGTTCTTGTCTGCCATAATGAATCAACTCATCTGAGAATGCTTGAATATCCACGACTTATCCCTCCTAAAAAGAAATACGCAAACGCTTTGAGAATAGAAAAAAAGGGCTCTATAATTTATGGGGCTGTGACATAAGTCCATAGAAGAAAACCGCAAGAAATGACGAGAAATCGTTCATTTCTTGCGGTTTTTTGGGTAAAATAAAAAGGAGCACCGGTTGCCGCCAATGCCCCATCATTTAATCCTGAAAGGACTAAACAAAATGTATACTAATTATAACATGAATCAACTCACTTTGGATCTATCTACTTCATTTTCTCCAAAAGAAAATCATGTCGCCGTTTTTATCCATGAACTGGTCGAAGCGCTTCAGATTAATGACCCCTATCTTTTTGGTCGACCAAGAGAATATGATTTAGGTGCCATGATGAAGTTGGTTCTTTTTGCGTATACGCGAGAAACCTTTACAAGTCGCAAGATTGAACGCTTAGCTGAAGAAAACCTATATGCTCGCTGGTTGACGCAAGAACGGGTTCCGACTTATCGAACGATCGCCCGTTTTTGTGTATCTAACGATGTGCAGGAGTTGACCAATAAAGGCTTAGATCAGTTGACAGAGTATCTGCGTGCACGGAATCTGATTGATGATGCGTTGTTTATTGACGGTACAAAAATCTTGGCAGATGCGAATAAGTACAGCTTTGTCTGGAAGAAAAACACGATCCGATTCGATCAAATGAATCGCGAAAAACTGCTTACTATGATGACGGAACTAAGAGAAGCGTATGCCCTGAAACAGATTCCCGAAGGGACGACCTTGACAGTAGACATGATAGATGAACTGTTAACACGGATGGAACTACGTCTGGAAGAACTAGAAAAAGAAGTTGAGGCAACGAAACGTCTTTCGCCAAATCCAGCGAAACAACAACGGCGAACGTTGAAAAGCCAAGTACGCAAATTAAATACAAAACGAGAAAAAGTTCTGGAACATCAAACGCAGTTTTCTACTTATGGGACAAGAAACAGTTATTCAAAAACTGATCATGATGCGACATTCATGCGCCTAAAAGAAGACCCTATGAAAAATGGCCAACTTAAGCCTGCGTATAACCTGCAAATCGCTACTTGTAATCAATTTGTACTCGGCTACGATGTCTTTCAAAACCCAACAGACACTAAGACACTGAAGCCATTACTGGAAAAGATGAAGATTGCACAAAAGTCCCCTCATTATTTGGTCGCCGATGCAGGCTATGGTTCAGAAAGCAATTACCGCTATATAGAAGATGAACTTCCCCAGCATACTGCACTGATTCCTTATGGAACGATGTTTAAAGAACAAAGCAAGAAATGGCAGACAGATGATCGGAAAGTAATGAATTGGGATTATGAGCCTAAGGAGGACTTTTACATCGACCCCAAAGGGGTACGATTCAATTTTCATGCTTACCGTCAACGAACAGATGCGGATGGATTTGTCCGAGATTTTAAAGAATACCAAGCAGAAAAAACGGATGCGAACCAAGCGCTCATTCCTGAAGCCTTAACCCCAAAGGGGAATCGCAGAAAGATCACTGTAAATCCGTCTTGGGAATACCATAAAGAAAAACAAAAAGAGCGCTTATCAACGCCTGAAATTCAAAAAATATATGGTCGGAGAAAGATCGACGTGGAAACAGTCTTCGGATTTATGAAGGCTTGTTTGGGTTTCACTCGATACACGGTTCGGGACTTAGAAAAAGTCAGAAAACAGACGGGTTTACTCATTACGGCAATCAATATGATGAAACTGACAAAAATAGGTACTTGAACTACCCAAAATGAATAAAAAAAACAAGGAGCACTCGAAAAATCACATGATTTTCGAGTGCTCCTTATATTTTGGAGAGCGTAACTAGTTAACTTATGTCACGCCCCCATTTTCATTTTAGGTATTAAAAAACATATCGTTCTCTAGTATGATTAAATCACCACAAAATAAACAACTGAGAGGACGATATGCTATATGAATGATTCTATCAAAAAAATGCTGAGAATAATAGAGAAAGATTTGATGATTACAGAGGTCTCTTACGAGACCCTTCAGAAGAAAAAGACGTTGGTCGTCGATGCTGTTCTCTCGCCTACTCCTCGTGCTTGTAGAAGTTGTGGTTCTACTGTGGTAGATGGAAACGGGAAAGCAATTATAGTGAAAAATGGGAAGAAGGAAACGATTGTCCGTTTTGAACAATACAATCATATGCCTTTGGTTATGCGCCTAAAAAAACAGCGCTATACCTGTAAAAACTGCCGAACCCATTGGACTACTCAAAGTTATTTTGTCCAACCCAGACATTCAATCGCAAATCATGTTAGATATAAAATTGCTTCTTTACTGACTGAAAAAGTATCTTTATCTTTTATTGCGAAAAGCTGTCAGGTATCTTTGACCACCGTTATTCGTACATTGAAAGAGTTTAAAAGCTATTTACCAAAGCAATCTAAGAAGATTCTCCCCAGAGTATTGATGGTTGATGAATTTCGTTCGCACGCTTCCATAGAAGATAAAATGAGCTTTATTTGCGCAGATGGCGAAACAGGAAAATTAATAGATGTTTTGCCTACGCGTAAATTACCTCGATTAACAAGCTATTTCTTAGGTTGTACCAATCCAGAAGAAGTAGAATTCTTGGTGACAGACATGAACGCCGCCTACTTCCAGCTCACCAAACGTGTTCTGCCAAATGCGAAAGTAGTGATTGATCGGTTTCATATTGTCAAACACATGAATCAAGCGTTCAATGAGTTGCGTATCCGTGAAATGAATGAACTTCGTAAAGCCGGACAGAAAAGCCAGGCAGAAAAACTGAAAAAGAACTGGCGCTTTTTGCTAAAAAATCGTGCAAACATCAACCATTATGAATACAAAACATGGAAAAGTTTCCGAGCACCAAAATACCCATTTCTTACTGAAGCAATGATGATTGATCGATTGCTTGAGTTTTCTACGCCCCTGAAGGAGGCGTATCCCTTTTTTCATGAATTAGTTGAAGCCTTTCGAGACAAAGACCCTGACTTGTTTTTCTCCTTATTGACAGAACTTCCCGAAACGTTAGATGACAGCTTTCGGGAGAAGCTTCAAAACCTTCTGACCTATGAAGAAGGCATCACCAACGCAATGATCTAACCTTATTCCAATGGAAAAATAGAAGCGAAGAATACCACATAAAGACAATGAAACGAGTATCCTACGGATTTAAATCATTCGAGAACATGAGAATTAGAATCTTTTTGATCAATCAATTAATCAAAGTAAGATAACAAAAAATCTGAGCCAGAATGTGGTTCATTCTGACCCAGATTTGATTTTGCACAACTCATCAGTCCTTATTGACAAAGAGCCAAAAAAAGATGAAGCAAATTTGCTTCATCTTTCATCACTTCTTTATTCCTGCGGGTCTTTTGCCACAAATTGGGCTTCCACCCGATAGATTCGCTGCCCGCGGCTTGAGAATTTTTCTTCATATTCCGTCATGATATTGTTCTCAAAGGTACTGTTATGCAGGTCCAACCAAACTTGTTTGATGATCATGCCATATTGAGAAAAGCTCGCTAAGGAATACTCAAACAATCCTTGGTTGTCCGTTTTGAAATGGATCTCGCCATTAGGTCGTAAAATTTGCTCGTCCACCGCTAAAAAGGCTTTAGAAGTCAAACGGCGCTTCTCATGCTTCTTCTTAGGCCATGGATCAGAAAAATTCAAGTAGATCTGGTCTACTTCATTGTCCGCAAAATAGTTGGTCAAAGCCGAACCATCCACATGCAGCAGCTGCAAGTTTGGGATCTCCTGCTCGATCATTTTATCCAATGCGATCGAAACGACACTGATCTGCATCTCTACCCCAATATAATTGATTTCGGGATGAGCTTTCGCCATTTCCGTAATAAATTGACCTTTTCCCATGCCGATCTCGATGTGTAGCGGATGATCATTGCCAAAGCGTTCATGCCAACGCCCTTTCCATTCGGTAGGCTCTGCAACGACGTATTGTGGATGAGCTTCAATCAGCTCTTTTGCACCTGCACGTTTTCTTACTCTCATGTTTCTTCCTTTCCGAAAAAACAAGATGGAACCAAATTGCCTCGCTCCATCTTCTCTTCATTCACTATAAATTCGTTTTAATTGTAAAATCTCTGCATTCATGGCTTTGTAATCGCCCCGCAGATAATATTTTTTGACCTCTTGCAGCATACTCAACAATGCATACCAATAAATCTTTTCGATCACTTCGCTGCTGCTATGGATACCGTAGCGCACCAGCCAATGGGACCAGCTGGATAGCGGCACATAGTGACCTAAAATAGTCCCGATATCGATTGCTGGATCTGCAAACATCACGGAATCCCAATCGACTAAATACAAATAGTTTTGACAAACCAGCCAATTTCGATAATTGACATCGCCATGGACGACCGCGGCTTTTTGCTCGTCAAAAGCTGGAATATTGGCTTTTAAATACTCGGTGACCAAATGAATAAAACGGTTTTGAGCCACCGCAGAAGGCAGCTGATCTTGATAATCCATCAGCATTTGTTCAGGCGATCTGACTTGTCCGCCGATTTTGCTTAGCATCTGTGCCAGCGTTTTTGAATGATGCAAGTGATACAACACATCAATGACGTCATTTCTTTGGCCGATCTCATCGGGATCTAAGACCCGTCCATCCAGCCATTCTTGTGCGGAGAGCGTATCCCCATTTCCCGTCCGTTTCGTCCAGACGAGTTTGGGTGCAATGCCCTCTTTAGAGAGTGCCGCAAGCATCGGGGTCGTATTTCGTTTGATAAAGACTTTGTCGTTGTCCTTGAGCCCGATATAGGCTTTCCCGGTGTCGCCTTTGATCGGCCGCATACGCCAATCTTGATCCAAGCGAATATCCATCCTAGCTTCTCTCCTTATTTCGCAGTACCTCTTATTCTAGCTTCCTAAAGGGTCGCCGTCAAGCGCATATGCGTTCGCTTTTTGTAAGAGAGGTTTCCTGAGGATCAGGCGTGCATTTTCTTTAATCGCCCTGGCAAGTAGATGCCTAAAAAAAGACCCGCAAAGAGGAAGAAGCCCACAAAAGCGATGCCCCCTTGCCAAACAACGGGCAAGCGCAAGCAACAGATCACGCCGAAAAAAACAGTCGTCACAAGCAAAAGTGACCCGATAATATTTTTGATTGCTGCGGCTTTTTGTTTTTCTGGCACGGGATACAAATGGGTCAAAACCATGTATTGAAATTCATTGATCAAAGGGATCAGTTGGAAACCGATCAGATAAAGAAACAAGCAGCCGATCAGCAGACTGATCCAAAGCTCATCGACAAAGAATAAGACGAAGCCACCAATCAAGGATAACCGGACATAAAGACCGCCGTATTGCCCACCACGAATCACTCGGCGCAAGTAAAGATAAAGATACGTATTGCTTTGGGCTGGTTTGATCTTTGCCAGCAACCAGTCGAGGTATTTGCGTCGTTTGGCTTCCGTCGTGATTTGGGGAACATCTGTAAACAAGTTGATAAATCGATAGATCCGTAATAAGCGCGATTGCTCGGCTTGGATCATATAGTCCCAATCCAAGAGCTGACGATTAGATTTCACACCAAAGAGGAACCAGATTGCTTGGAGGATGCTGATCACCAACCCTAGCCAAGGTGCTACATAAATACTGGCAAGTGTGGCAGCTAACGCACTGGCGAACCAGATTCCTCGCTGCTGTTTGACTTGCTGCTGTGTTTCTTGATACAACCGAATCCGCTGCAGTGAAAAATCCCCCAGTTTTAACAGCCACATCATTCCTAAAAAGAAGGGAAAGGAAGCAAATGTACTGTTTGCTGTGACCACGACTAAAGGCATCGTTGCTCCTACGGCTAAAAATAAGACCCCAAAGGGCAGCCAGAGGGAATAACGCAGGGCTTGACTGAGGTAACTTCTCATTTGCCCTTCTTTGGCTAACAGAAAAATCAAATCTGCCGGTTTCGTCAGTGTCGCTAAGCGTCCCAGCGGTAAAACGAAGAGCCAAACAGCGACCACGATGATGCCGCCTAATGGAAACGGCCGAGGCAATGTTTTTAGCAATTCTGAATAATACAGCCCCAGACCTCCCACTAAGAAGGTGCTGATCAAAGCAAAATGATCATTGAAGACATAGCGCAAATAGCGTGTCATCTGTTTTTGATGCCGCTGTAAGCGTTGCGAGAAAAACTGCTTCATGCTTGACTCTCCTTTGTCAGTGCGAGGTACAGATCATCAAGGGAGGCTTCTGGTGCTTGAAATTGGCTTCTTAGCTGCGCCAATGTCCCTTGTGCGCGGATCTCACCGTTATGCAGTAGGATGAATTTGTCACAATACTTCTCTGCGGTTGCTAAAATATGGGTGGACATCAAAATTGATGCCCCGGTTTGTTTCATCTCATTCATCAGTTCCAATAACGCATTGATCGCTAAAGGATCTAATCCTAGAAAAGGTTCATCAATGATGTAGACGCTTGGCTCAATCAAAAAGGCACACAGCACCATGACTTTTTGTTTCATCCCTTTTGAGAAGTTTGCTGGGAACCAATCGAGTTTGTTTTCTAAGCGAAAGGTTTTTAATAAACGCTCCGCTCGCTTCATGGCTTCTTCTTGCGGAAGATCATAGGCCATCGCTGTCACTTCAATGTGCTCTCTTAAGGTCAATTCTTCATATAAAGATGGGGTTTCGGGAATATACCCGATTTGTTTGCGGTATTGCTCTGGGTTTTCCTTCAAGGTCAAGCCATCGATCGTGATCGTCCCGCTGTGAGGTTGCAGTAACCCGATGATTTCTTTGATCGTCGTGCTCTTCCCTGCCCCATTCAAGCCAATCAGACCAACGAGCTCACCATCGCCGATCGTAAAATCAATATTTTTTAAGACTGGCAGCTGGTTATAACCGCCTGTCACATTCGCTACTTGTAAAGTCATTCTTTTCCTCCGATTCGCCTAATTACGGCTTTCTGTCAACGTAGGCTCTTTTTTCAATCCGCTAGCAAAACCGTTGCTTATTTTTCTTTATTCGTGACTTGTAAGATAAATTCGTTTTCTCCCACTGTAATGGTTTCTTGCGGCAATTCTTGGCTGCCAAAGCGTTCTTGCCACAGTTGTGCATCACTCGCTGGAAAAATGACCATTTGGATCGCACCGGCGGCAAGACGGGTGGTAAAGGCTTGAACAGCAGCAGGTTCAGCATAGGAAACCAGACTGATCCTCAACTCTTCTTTTTGATACCCTTGGTCGATCGCCCAGGTCTCAATGGCTGTCTCCAATTCACTCTGCACCGTAGGGTCCATCGCTGTTTCAGTGACGATGGCGGCATTGACTACTTCTTCTTTTGGACGCGTTAGCGAATAGGTGATCGAACCTGCGAACACCACAAAAAGCGTGATCGCAATCAACCATTCTTTATAGGCATAAGCCAAGTAGCGGAGCTTCGCTGAAGTCGTTGTTTTTTTCTGTAAGGTTTCTTTGATGATCGGTTTCATAGGTTCCTTCTTTCCAATTGATTTCTGATATTAAGTCTAGGGTTGTTGGAATCTAAATGCAAGCGTTTCTCGCTCGCTTTTCGCATTTCTTTAAAAAAGCGCCTTTGTTGAAGGAACAGTTGCCTTGTTCCGACTTTTTCAAAGAGGAAACCAGACGAAAAAAAGCAAAATATGGTAAAGTAGAGGTAATAGATCAAGGAGGTTTTTTTACAATGGAAAATTGTATTTTTTGTAAAATCAACAATCGTGAGATCCCTAGCTACAAAGTCTACGAGGATGAGCAAGTTTATGCCTTTTTAGATATTTCCCAAGTCACCCCTGGTCATACATTGGTGATTCCCAAAACCCATGTGACGGATATTTTTGAGTACGATGAAACGTTGGCAGCAGCGGTTTTTGCCCGTATCCCTAAGATTGCTCGGGCGATCGAAAAAGCATTCCCTGAGATCGAAGGCTTAAATATCATCAACAACAATAAAGAATTGGCGTACCAATCGGTCTTCCATTCCCATGTCCATTTGATTCCTCGTTACAGCAAAGACGATGATTTCAAGATCCATTTTGGCAATCACGCAGACAATTACACGGGGGAAGAACTAGCGGCAATCGCCGAAAAAATTGGAAAGCAGGTGGACTAAATGATCGGCAATTTTCTTAAAGGACTATTATTCGGGTCCATCGCCGGCGGCTTAGGCGGTTTGCTTTTTGCACCGAAAAGCGGCAATGAAACCCGTGAAGAATTGATTCGCTATTTAGATGACACGACAGAAGCGACCTTAGAATTCAATGACAGCGTCAAACAGCTAAAAGATGCCGTAATGGTAACCCGCAAAACGATCGACGAAACGATCCCTGTTGTTACGGAGTCTTTCACGAAAGATTTGGAAGCCTTCAAATTCCAAGCACAACCGCGCCTTGCTCGGATCAAGACTCAAATGGAGCAATTGAATCAACACATTACGACGATTCAAGCCCAAAGCGCCGAGGATGACAAACAAATCGAAAATTTGTAGTTTTTATGAATTTTGTTTGAAACATCCACTGTTTTCTTCCCAACCATTTCTAGAAGTGGTATAGTAGGTGCAGTGATTATTATGAATCTTTTTAGAATTAGGAGTGCTTAAACGAATGAAGAAAAAATTACTTTTAGTAGCAGTCAGTGCAATGAGTCTTTTTGCATTAGCGGCTTGTGGAAACTCAAGTGAGGAAATCGCAACAATGAAGGGCGGTAAAATCACTGTTCAAGATTTTTATGACAAAGCAAAAACAAGTTCAGAAAACCAAAATGCGTTGCGTCAAATGATCGTCTTAAAAGTCTTTAATGAAAAATACGGCGATGACGTGACTGAAGAAATGATCGACGAACAATTCAACAACGTGGCTGAACAATACGGCGGTAGTGATTCCTTTGAATCAACCTTGACTGCTTCTGGTTATACGGTGAAATCTTACCGTGCAGAATTGAAAGAACAGCTTGCGTTACGTGAAGGCTTAAAAGCCAACATGGATATTACTGATGAAGAAATGAAAACTGCTTGGGATTCTTTCCACCCAGAAGTAGAAGCACAAATCATCAAAGTAGCAAGTGAAGATGATGCCAAAGATGTCTTAGAAGAAGCGAAAAAAGATGATGCTGACTTTGGCGAAATCGCTAAAGAAAAATCAACGGATGCAGCAACAAAAGAAGATGGCGGAACGATCAAATTTGATTCTACGTCAACTGCTGTGCCAAACGAAGTGAAAACAGCCGCTTTTGATTTAAAAGATGGTGAAATCTCTGAAGTGATCTCTGCAACCAACACGTCGACTTATACGACGGAATACTATATCGTGAAAATGGTGAAAAACCAAGACAAAGGCAACGATATGGATAAATACAAAGATGAACTGACTGAAATTGCTCAAAACACGTTGTTGAATGATTCAACCTTTATGGCAGCAACGATCGGTCAAGAATTGCAAGCAGCCAACGTGAAAATGAAAGACTCTGACTTAGCAGACTTGCTTTCTGATTACATCACAGCTGCTGAAACAGAAGATTCAACTGCTGACTCTTCTGCAACGGATGCAACAGACAGCTCTGCAGCAGATTCTTCTGCTACTGAGGCAACCGATGATTCTACTGCAACAAGTGAAAGTGCTACAGATTCTTCTGCTGAATAAACGAAAAAAGAAGTGCCGTCATAGCGGTGCTTCTTTTTTTGTGCCGATTAGATTTCTATCTACGATTCAACTGCTTTTTCCAGCAGCTAAAAAAACCACGCTAAGCAAGCCTAGCGTGGTTTTTGTTCTTTATATCATTCACTTTGATCGATCAAGCTGCAACATCACTGCTACACTTCTTTCGGTACATAAAAACTCCGATTGTCCATCCCAAAAATTCGGTCTGTGTATTGACCAGGTTCTGTCAGGCGGATCGAGGTCAGCATCATTTGCATGGAAGCATCCAAATTATCGATCTGATGGAGGATCTCCGCTTCCATTATGCGGGGCCGAACAGGTGACCCATATTCTAACAAGCCATGGTGGGCTAAGACCATATGCCGCAAAACAACGATGTCTTCTTGTTTGTCATCAAATTTCAAAGCAATACAGGCTTGCGTGATTTCTTCATCCACTAAGACCAAATGCCCTACTAGATTCCCCGCTAAGGTATATTCTGTCGTCATGGGACCTGTCAACTCGATCACTTTTCCTAAATCATGTAAAATAATGCCCGCATACAGCAGTGACGCATTTAATTCAGGGTATTCTTTGACGATCGCTTTTCCTAAGCGCAGCATAGTTGTCGTATGATACGCCAATCCACTGGCGAAGGCATGGTGATTGCGCTTCGCAGCTGGAAAATCAAAGAATTCCTTTTTATACTTGTTCAACAAGAAACGGACGATGCGATTCCAGTGAGGATTTGTGATCTCAAACAAGGTTTGACTGATTTCTTCTTCCATCTCTTCTTTTCGCAAGGGCGCTTTTTCCATGTATTGGCTTGGTTCGTGGGGTTCTTCCGGCTTCGCTAAACGCAAATGCATGATTTTGACTTGCGGATTGCCTTGGTAAACTTCTCGTTTCCCATCTAGTAGTACCACTTTCCCGGGTTCAAAACGGGCGATTTCTTCATCTGATGCATCCCAAAACTTTCCATCTATCGTGCCAGATGTATCCTGAAAGGTGAAGGCAATAAATTTTTTGCCGTTTTTCGCAATCCGCACATCGGCATTCTTGATCAGCAAGAAAAGTTGAAACGTTTCATCAACAGTTAATTCACGAATTTTTTTCATGGGCTTATTTGGCCGATCAGCCAAATCTTTCACTTCCTTTACTCAGATCCTGGATAGGCTGCTGGTACTTCTGATAATAGCTTACCATTTCTTGGTCAGAAGACAAACAAATTACTTGATAACTTTGTCCAAACTCTTTTAACAGCGCGGCAAAGCGTTCCTTACGAACACTGTCATAATGCAGCCAACCATCATCAATAATGATTGGACACAATGGGTGATTTTTTTGCAGCGCTAGATAACCGAAGCGTAACGCCATGATCAACTGATCCTTCGTGCCTGTGGACAAGTCGATGATCGAAAAGGTCTCGCTGGCATTTGCCGCTATCAACAAGCCATTTTCCAGAAGAATCTTTTGATAACGTCCGTTTGAAAGCTGTTCAAAATAAGTCGAAGCGGCTGACAATAGCTGCGGCAATTGCTGTTCTGACAACTCGGTCGTGACATCCGTTAAAATCGAAGCCGCCAACTGACGACTGCCCCATGCCACAGCGAGTTCTTCAATAACCGCCTTCAGCTCACTTTCTTCTTGATAAAGCTGATTCAAGGTGCCGTTTTTTTGACTGGCTGCTGCTTCTAATTCCAAGCGTTGTTTGTGCTCCGTCAACTGCTGCATTTGTGCCTGAAGCTGTGTTTGCTGCTGCTTGATCTGGTCTTTTTGCTGCAGCAATTCTGCTTGTGTGACTGGTTTGGGATAGATCGGTGTTAACATCCCCGCCAATTCTTCTGCTCGCTGCTGCGTGCGCTGCGCTGCTTCCCATTGCTTCAACCAGAGGCTGATTTCTGCAGGGTGATCTAACCCTTGCTGCTGCAAGAGCGCACTGGCTTGGGCAAACAGCTGGTCGCGTTCGTTGCGGGTACGGGTCAATTGTTGGGCCAGTAACGTGCTAGGTTGTTGCAACCGCGAAAGCTTGATCGTTTGCATCTCTTCATGAAACTTCTGCAACATCGCCGCTTTTTCTAACAAGGTTTTGTTTTGCAGCGGCAGCCACTCCGCATACGGGCGGAATTGCTCCTCAAAGGGGGCCAATTCTTCCGTGACAGCTTGCCGTTCTTGATAGGCTTGCTTGCGCTGCTGCGAGTAGGCTTGATAGCTAGCAACATCTTCATCATAGGCGAATAGATACGACTGCCAGTTGTCCACCGGCAAATCAGCAAAAAAGGGTGTCAACGCTTGGTGGGCACGGCTGATCTGCTGTTGCTTTTGCTGCTGTTCATTTTCCAGCTGTGCCAACTCTTCGCCCAGTAGATCCAACTGCATGAGGACCGTCTGCCATTCTTGCTTGATGCCTTGCTGCTTGTTTGGTGCTGCTTTCATCAGCGGCAAAATACTGCCGATGATCGCTGCGATCCCCGCACCTAATGCAAGCCAGCGCCAGGGACTCGGCAAAAAGATACCGATCACTGCGACTAGCCCACCGACGATCCCTAGCGGCCATAGTGGGCGAGAAACGGGCTTGCGGCCAATTAATTGAGGATGCTGCTGTTCTAAGCGGGCCGCGGTGGCTTGCAAAGGTTGCGCTTTTTCTTCTAAATGCCTCATGCGCTTTTCGAGCTCTTCTAACTGCACACGTTCTTGCAGTAAACGTGTGATTTGTTCATGGATCGAAGCCGTTACTAGCGGCGGCGATTCTCTGCTCCACTGGCGCTTTTCAATCAAGCGATTCAACTCTGTGATGGCGACAGTTTCTTGTTGATTGGCTGCTGCTTCACGATCTGCCAAACGCGCCATCGTCACTTGCTGCTGCAGCAAGTGATTGATCTGATGCTCGTGATCAAGGTAAAAGAAATACTTGTCTGATTCTTTTCCTTGCTCCAACTGATCTAATTCGGCTTCTTTTTTGCGAATTTCTTCCGTCAGCTGCTGATACTGCTGATAAAACTGTTTGATGGCTTGGACTTGCTGAGGATCGGCTAGCGTATCTGCTGGTGCCATTTGCTGCCACTCTTCATAAAGGCCCCAGTGACTCAGCTGTTGCTGATTTTCCTGATAAGCGTCATTCAATGCTTGATACTGGTGCCGCAAGTCTTGGATCTGTTCTTGCAGCTGGGCGATCTGCTGATACTGCTGTTGGATGCGGCTTTCTTCGCTTTCTTTTTCCGCAATCGTTTTTTGCAGTTTTTCTAATTGTTTTAACGCTTGATTCAAAGGCAGCTTTTGCCCTCGTGGCTTGTATTGCTGCTGATTGATGGTTTCATATTGCGCCACTTGCTGCAGCATTTTTTGACTGCCGCTGATCCCTAGAGAAATCAACGCTTGGTGCAGCTCATTTTCTTCTAGCTTATCGATCTGGGTCAATTGCTCTTGCTGAAAAGTAAAGACATCGAAGAACAATGCTCGATTGAGGGGCTGCAGGTGTTGTGCCAGCCATTGCTCATCGACCGTCTGGCCAGCGACATGGACTTTGGCACGACCACGGTCCACTTGCCGATAGCGTTCCACGATCACTTCGCCGAAGGGTTCCAGCGCCAACCATAACTTGCCACCGTAAGCAGCACCGTTTTTGGGGGTATAGTCTTTTTTCTTGGCTGTCTTTTTCGGAAAGCCAAACAAGATGGCGGCAATAAATTGATACAACGTCGATTTTCCGATCTCGTTGTGCCCAAAGAGCAGCTGATTTTGCGGATGAAAGGCAAAGCTTTGTTCATGGTATTTCCCAAAACCGGTAATTTCTGCTTTTAAAATTTTCATGACTGCTCCTCCCATTGAAAGTCGTCTTTCAACAATTGCTTGGCTTGCTGCAAGACTTCTTCTTGAAATGATTCATGGGTGATCCCCCGCTGGATCAGTGGATGCTGCAATAGATCCGACAATCGATCCGCAAACATCTCTGGCGACTCATACATCGCTAAAAACTGCAGCATATAATCTTCTGATACCGCCAATGCGATCTTGTCTTCATTGGCTTGCTCGACTTCAAGGGCATAGATCACTTGCAGCGGCTCTGTTTGTGCCAACCGTTCATTGAGGTAGGTCAGCCATTCATTTTTTTCCGCAGCTGGAAACCAATCTGGCGGCAGCTGCTGCACATCGGTCAACACCAGATGCAGCAAGCGCGAACGAGGACTTTTTAAGCGCTCGATGATCGCTGGCAATACGGCATTCGAGGCAGTCACATCCGCTAAGGAGACCACTTGCTTTTGCCAAGCGATCTCTGCGATCTCCAAGCGCTCGATCGTTGGTCCCTGCGGCGTTAAGTCTGCCAAAATCACCCCAGTCGCCTGTTCTTTCTTGGTCTTTCCTTGAGGTGTACCTGGATAGAGAATCGGTGGCTGCTCTGAGAGCGTCTTAGGTACATGGATGTGCCCCAAGCCCCAATAATCATAGCCTTTTTGCTTCATTTCACTGATTGAAAAGGGGGCATACCGTTCACCAGCTTGGTCCCCGTGGTAAAGCCCGATATGGTAATCCACCGCTGCTCTTGCAGGAAATTCTGTTACTTTATTTTCAGTAATCCAAGGATGTTGGTAGCTAAATCCACTGATTGCATAGGTTTCACCGTTTTTCGTTGTTCCTTGAACCGTTTGAACTTCTTCTGATGAAAAGAGAATGACATTTTCTGGAAAAGCAAACCAATACCGTTGCGGATCATAATAATCATGGTTGCCGAAAATCATATAGACAGGGATCTGTGCTTCCCCTAGTCGTTGCAGTTGGGCAAAAAAGTCATGCTGCACTTTTAGACTCGGCCGTGCTTGATGGAATGTATCCCCAGCCAGCAAAACAAAATCGACCGCTTTTTCTAAGGCAACATCCACCAAATTACGGATGATTTTTTGATTGATGGCAGGGAGTTGGGTCTTCACTTTTTCAGATAACAAATGAACCCCTTCAAATGACCGGTCGATATGCAGGTCTGCACTATGTAAAAATCGCATTTCTTTCTCCCTCCTTAATGCTTCTATCATAACATTTCTCAGGCATTTCGTCAGCAAAATACGAAAATTTGTTCGCCTTTTTCATAAAAAAAACCAAAGAAGCGATTTTGAAACTTCTTTGGAAAAGGCTCTTGCAGTTGCAGCCGATTGCTCTGAAGATTCACTTGCTTCTTTGGTCTTTGTTGGTTGGCGATTACGCTTCGTATAGATCTCTTACAGGACCCATGATGATGCGGTTCAAGTCATTAGCTACTAAGCTGAAGGCTTGCTCTTTTTGCATCAAGTCAGAAACAATGCCGTCTTGTTGAATTTTTTGCGATAATTCTTGGGCTTTTTGCGCTTCTTCTTCTGTCATTTCTTCGCCAGCCATCATTTTTTGTTGCAGGCTTTGTTGCAACTCTTGAAACTCTTTGAATAACGCATACGCTTCTTCATTTGCTTTCAAGCGGTCGAAAGAACCTTTCAAATCTTGAAACTGTTCTGACTCGCGTAATTCACGTTCTAATTGGTTTGCTGTATCATAAATATTTGCCATTTTGACGCCTCCTCTTTTTTTCTAGTATACCATTCTTCTCAGGTTCTAGACTAGCAGTTGCCTAATTCCTTTAATTTCCGCTTATGGAATTCCGTAAGCCGCCAAACAGTTCTTTCGTTCCTTCTTTGATCTTGTTGCCGAATTCCTTCATGCCTTCTTTGGCGCTTTCGGCAAAGTCATCGATGGTTTTCTGCCAATCATTGCCATTTTGTGACGTACTGCTCTCAGGATCTGGTACTTCATCGGCCGCCATCAGTTTTCCGCCTGTCCAATAAGCGTCTGCAACTTGAAATTGGGTGCCTTGACTATAAGGCAGTAAGCTTTCGGCCTCTGCTTTGAATATTTTCCCAACGACTTGCCCACTGGTTCCCGTTAAGTAATGATCTTCACTCACATGCTCAAATCCTAACCAAGTTGAAAGAACCATATCAGGAGTATAGCCGACGATCCATTGGTCATTGACCTTAGAAGCATCAAAGTTGGTCTCTGTCGTACCCGTCTTACCGGCGATCGTAAAGCCGTACGGACTTGCACTAACACCCGTCCCGTTAGAGAAGGTGCCCAGCATCATGCTCGTCATTTTATCAGCGGTCTCTTTAGAAATCACCCGTTTGCCTTGCACAGACGTATTGTCAACGATCACGGCACCAGTTGAATCAACGATTTTGGTGATCAAATGCGGTTTGTAGTAATACCCGCCATTTGCGAAGACCCCATACGCTGCTGCCATCGTCATTGGAGATTCCCCTTTTTCCAAACCACCTAAGGCTAAGCCATAATATTTGTCGGATTCGGTCAAGGAAAGTCCAAACTCTTGTGCTTTGCTGTACCCACGATCTAAGCCGATCTCATGCAACAGCCAAACTGCTGGCAGATTCAAGCTTTGGGCGAGGGCTTGATACATGACTGCTTCGCCAGCATAGGTCCCATCAAAGTTTTGAGCATCATAAAAATCGAGGGGCTCGTCTTTCAGGATACTGTCGGGTTCAAACCCAGCTTCTAGGGCAGGGGCGAAGACGCTGATCGGTTTGATCGTGGAGCCTGGTGAACGTTTCATTTGCGTGGCAAAATTAAAGCCTCTAAAGACGTGCTCGCCACGACGACCCACCACCGCTTGCACCCCACCGGTATTCGGATCAAGTGCGACAGAGCCAGATTGCACCATCGTGCCATCAGCGGCATTTTCAGGGAACAAGGCATCGTTTTTATAGGCAGCTTCCATTTGCGCTTGGTAGTTTTGATCCAGTGCTGTATAGATCTTGTAGCCGCGATTCATGACATCATCGGCGTCCAACCCATAGGATTCGGCTTCATCGATGACCGCATCGAAATAATAAGGATACTTATAGCCAGATTCTGAATTGCCAAATCCATCATACAGTAAATTGGCTAAGGCAACTTGCGATTCTTGGTCAGCAACGGACTGGTCCAACTTGCCGTTATCCACCATCAAACTCAAGACGGTATCGCGACGGTTCGTGGCGTTTTCCAGATTGTCGATCGGGTTATAGATCGAAGGACCTTTGAGCATCCCCACCAACGTCGCAGCTTCTCCCACGCTTAGTTCAGAAGCATTGACACCGAAATATTTTAGCGAGGCATCTTGAATGCCCCAAACCCCGTTACCAAAATAGGAACTGTTCAAATACATTTCCAAAATCTCATCTTTGGAATATTTCTTCTCGATCTCGATCGCTAAGAAAAGCTCCTTGGCTTTTCGACTAAAGGTTTGATCCAAGGACAGATAGGCATTTTTGGCAAGCTGCTGGGTGATGGTACTTCCCCCACCGCCTTCGGCACTGCGGTTGACCAGCATGCGCAGTGCTGCCCGAGCGATCCCTTTAATATCAAACCCGTGGTGATTATAGAAGTTGCGGTCTTCGGTTGAGATCAAGGCGTTGACCACATCACTGGAGATGGCATCAAGAGAAACGTACGTGCCTTTTTGCGAGTACAACTGCCCTGCTTCATCACCATTGGCATCAAAAATCACCGTCGATTCTTTCAGACCTGACTCTAATTCACTGACTTTCGTATTTTTGGCGATATAAAACAAATACCCGCTCATGATTAAGATAGCAACTAAACTAAGTAAAATAAAAATTTTATTTACGTGGTATTTTTTCCAAACCCGCTTGCGCCATTGATGAAATTGCTGCAAATACGGTTTTAACCAGCGCCAAAAGGTCAGCCAACCGGTCTTTATTTTGTGAAGGATGTGTTTCCAATCCATTACTTCACGCTCCTTTGGTTAAGTGTAGCATAAATGACTTTCTTTGTTATACGGCTCTAGACGTAATTTCATTCGAAAAGAATGCTTTATTATTCTAGCATTGAATGCTCTGTTTTTTATTGTTTTTTTTATAAGAAAAGCTTAAAGATGCTATAATAGTCGATAGCGAACAGCAAAGAAAGGACGTTTTTATGGAATACACCATGACTTTACCCGAAAATCACCCGCCCATGCCGCTTCGCGATTTGTTGGAACGGGAGTGGCTCGTCCCACGAAAAGTGCGCCATTTTCTGCGCACACGGAAAAATGTTACCGTCAATCAGCAGCCCGCGATGTTTCATCAAGAAGTTCGTGGCGGCGATCAAATCACTTTGATCATTGAAGACAGTGATTACAGCTATCAGCCGATCCAGTTAGGCCAAGCAAACAAAGTCGACGTACTTTTTGAAGATGAGCACTTATTGGTGCTGAACAAGCCTGCGGGGGTCAAGACGCACCCCAATCAGCCATTAGAAGCAGATACCCTATTAAATGATGCAGCTGCTTACCTTGCGCCGAAACAGCAGCAGCCTTATGTGGTCCATCGTCTAGACAAAGAAACCAGCGGTGTCGTTTTATTCGCAAAAAATCCTTTGGTGTTGCCGATCTTGGGTCGAATGTTGGAAAACAAACAGATTTTCCGCCGCTATCAAGCCACAGTTTGGGGCAAACTTACGCAAGATCAAACGATCGCCAAAAAAATCGGTCGTGACCGTCACGATCGTCGCAAGCGGATCATTGACCCCCGCAACGGTCAGTCAGCCGTCACCCATGTAACCATCGCCCACACCCAACAAAAGACGACCGATGTGTATTGTGTGTTAGACACGGGGAGGACCCACCAAATTCGCGTCCACCTTGCCAGTATCGGTCATCCAGTCGTCGGTGACCCGCTTTACCAAAACAAACCAGCGCCGCGTTTGCTGCTACATGGCTATGAATTGCATCTGGAGCATCCCTTTACCAAAGAACAGTTAGTGATCATCGCTCAACCGGGCTTGTGGTAAACAAAAAAAGCATGACGACTTGAGGAACCCCTCTTGTCAGTCATGCTTTTTGGTTTCAGATGTTTTTTTCAATGTTTCTACTCGGTGCTTCGGCTTATAGCGGTAAGTAAGCTGCTGGATCAACGAAATCTGACCACAACGTCTTACTCAATCCAAAGTGCAAATGGACGCCAGTCGAGTTTCCAGTCGTCCCCATCGTACCGACTTGCTCGCCAACTGCAACGGTTGCCCCCTTCGAGACACTGACAGCTGTTAAGTGAAAATAATACGAGTAAAAGCCGTTATCATGAGCCAAAATCACGTAATTCCCCGTGCTTGGACCATAGCCAGCATCTTCTACCTGACCATCACGAGCGGCGACGATCTTCTCCCCCGCTTGACCTGTAAAGTCGATCCCGTCATGCTGCGTCCCAGAAAAACCAGTTGGGTCAGCTCGAGTACCAAACCCGCTGGAGATCGACACGGCGCCCGTGATTGGCAGTGAAAATTCACTGGCTGCTGCTTTCTCTGCTGCTTCTTTGGCTTTTTGTTTTGCTTCTTCAGCGGCTTTTGCTTCTTTGTCCACTTTTTCTTGCAAGTCTTGTACTTGCGCTTGCGTTTGCTGCAGCTGCTCTTGTTGGCTCTGCAATTCTTCTTTTGCTGTTGCTAGTTGCTCTTTACTATGTACTAATTGGGCTTGCGTCAAGGTTTGGTACGAAGTGATTCGTTGCTGTTGGGCTTCTTTTTCCGCCAACTGTTGGTTCACTTCCCGTAAAGCCGCTTGTTGTTCACTAAACTTGCGTAGTTGTTGGATCGTGGCTTGTGGTCCGTCGACTACCAGGCTGCTTGGCGCTTGGCTTTCTTGATGCTGGGCTTTTTGGTCATTCAGAGCAGCGATCTGCGTTTGAACTTCCTGGCTTTCTTGTGCTAATTGGGTTAATTCTTCCTGATAATCCGCTAATTGACTTTCCAGCGCTGTGACTTTCTGTTGGCTAGTGGTGACTTCCTCTTCATACGTGGCAAGTTCTGCAGTCAAAACCGGCAGTTCCTCGGTGCTCTTCGTTTCAGCAGCATAACTGACAGCTGGCTGGAAAAGCGGCAACGTAAGGGCGAGCAATAAAAAAATCTTTTTCTTCAATGAGGTAACTCCTTCTTTTTTTAGTAGCTTGGCTACTTTAACATGCTTATTCATGAAAAAAAAGAGGGTTTTTCCAACAGTTTAAAGTCTATTGTTGCAAATTTTCATGTAAATCACCTATAAAACGGGCTTTTTTTACAAATATTGCAGCCGAATAACAACTTTTATAAGAATTTCTTTAGCTCGCCAATCGTCTTATCCTCGCTCTTGCAGCTTCGCCAATTCTTCAGACGTTAATTCCCGATACTCGCCTAATGCCAAATCATCAGGCAAGGACAGGCCTCCCATGCGAATCCGTTTCAAATAAACGACTTCTTTTCCTACTGCCTGGACCATCCGTTTGACTTGATGGAACTTGCCTTCATGGAGGATCAGTTTGATCTCGCTGCGCGATTCATTTTCATCGACGTTGAGGATCTGCAGCTCAGCCGGCAAGGTCCACTCGCCGTCTAATTTGATGCCTTTGGCAAAGATTTTTTGATCCTCCGCTGTCATGATTCCCTCGACTTGGGCATAATATTCTTTTTCCACATGCTTCTTAGGCGACAATAATTGATGCGCCAATCCGCCATCGTTCGTAATCAGCAAAAAGCCTTCGGTGTCTTTATCCAACCGTCCTACTGGAAACAAATCTTCGCGAAACGCTTCTTCAGAAAACAAATCTAAGACCGTCTCTTCATAGGAATCGACGGTTGCCGAAATCACGCCGGCGGGTTTATTCAGCAAATAATAAAACTGGCTTTGATAGGCGATGGGTTCCCCCTCAAAACAAACGGTATCTTGTGTTTCTTGTACTTGTGCTTTGTCACTTTTGATGACTTGTCCATTGACGGTCACGAGCCCTTTTTTGATCAACTGTTTCACTTCTTTGCGGGAGCCATAGCCCATATCCGCTAAAAACTTGTCTAAACGCATCGGTTTCTTCCTTTCATATAAAACAGCCGCCAAGGTCTCACAAAGGAGGCTCAGCGGCTGCTTCTGGTTTTATTTGATGTGTAATTTCTGGCGTAAACGTACCATTGATGAGCCGAGTAGTTTTTCAGCTAAACGCAATTTCAGCGCAATGTAGATGTATACACTGCCGCCGACTCCTGCTACTAGCAAGCTCAAGATAAAGGCTTGGACTTTTCTTTCAGAGCTCAAGACAAGCCCAAAGAGTTGGCGAGCGATCAACGCTGCGATCACCATAATGATCGTCATCGCGCCAATCAATAATGTCCGTCGCAACGTTAAGTTTACATTGAAATGGCCTTTGCGAATCATTTTGCGAATATTTAACCAGCAGACGATCCCTAAGGCAATCGTGGTAGAAACCAATGGTCCATAGACTTGGAACAAACGAATCGCTGGATACTGCAAGATCACTTTCACCAGTAACCCTACAAAGAAGAAAACAACCGCTTCTTTGTTGTGGTACATCCCTTGCAGCATACTCGAACTAAGCATAAACAAGCCCAAGACCAGACCAGACAGACAGGCAGCGACTAAGACGCTCGCCCCTAACGCATCTGGACGATAAAACAAGGTGTATAGAGGATAAGACAGTACGATCATCCCAAAAGTCGCTGGAAACATTACAAAGGAATACAATTGCAAGTTGTTGCTGATCAATTTGGCTAAGTTCTTTTTGTCTTTTTTGGCGACTGCTTCACTGATCAAAGGCAGTCCCGTTGAAGCCATGGAAGTAGCTAATCCGATAACCACCATCGTCAGCTTATCAGGGTTGCTGCCGAAAATCGCCATTAGTTCTAAGAGCTGATCATTTGAAAATTCGGTAAAACTGCTCATCATTCGAACAAAGGTGTACTGATCCACTAATTTTAAAATCGTGATCCCTGAGCCTACGATAATAAAAGGGATCGCTTCTTTGATGGTCGCTAAAACCAACTCTTTGGTTTGCAGCACCGTTTCTTCTTTGCTCATATCCACTAAAACATCCATCCGCACCCGCTGCTTTTGGAAGTAATAGCCTAATACCAAAATGCTGGCTAAGACACCGATAAAGGCGGCAAAGGTCGATTGCGTCACGGCTGCCGTGTATTCGCCTTCGATGACCCGCATAATGATGAAGGTCGCTAAAAGCATATAACAGACACGAGCGATTTGTTCAACGACTTGCGAGATCGCAAAAGGTTTCATGTCTTGATTCCCTTGGAAATACCCTCGCATGACACTCATACAAGGAAAAACCAATAAAGCAATACTCAATGAGCGCATTGCAGGAATCAATTCTTCCCCGCCACCTGAAGCCGTTGCCAACCATGGGGCTGCCAAATACATGATTCCAGCGGTCACCACGCCAAAGCCTGCCATCAATTGAAACGCTCTTAAAAAGAGCTTCTGACTCGTGCGGTATTCTTGGCGAGAATTGTAAAAAGAAATCTGTTTGGCAATTGCTGAAGGGATCCCCGCAGTGGAGATCATTAAAAATAAGGCGTAAACATTATAGCCCATTCCAAACAACGCATTTGCTTTATCCGCATTTGCGCCCATCCAATAATACCAGGGTAAAATGTAAATGGCGCCAAGCAAACGTGAGCCGATATTTCCCATCGTCATCCAAGCAGATCCTTGAGCCATTTTTTCTTGTGTAGTTAATTCTTTTGACACTGAACGCATGTGTTTATCCATCGCCATTATCTCCAACTTTCTACAAACATATCCCTTCCATTTTAATTCGAAAAAGGGTTGGTCGCAATCTATTTTTGCAACATCTTAAAGTTTCTTCAAAATAAGGAGAAAAAAAAGAAAACTTTTCCCTCCCAAACGGCGGTTTTTAGGAGTTATGCTATAATAAGAGAAATCTTTAGAGGAATGAAGGAGAACAACGATGCAAAAGGAACTCATTACCGTGCCACAGATCCGCAAGCTCTTATTGCAGGAAAACCTATTGAAAGAAATCATCACCCCCACTGATTGGGTTTATACCGTGCCGCAAGAAATGACTGATCTTGCCTTTACCTCATTAAGCTACGACTCGCGAACAGCCGATGCGGCGACGCTTTTTTTCTGTAAAGGGGCTTCTTTTAAAGAAAGCTACCTGGCTGCCGCCATTGACCAAGGGATTCAGTGCTACATTTCAGAAACGCCCTATGACAACTTTGCAACTTATGGAATCATCGTCACCGACATTCGAGAAACGATGGCAGTTATCGCTCAAGCGTTTTATGGCCATCCTCAAGAACAGCTGGTGACCATCGGCATCACGGGAACAAAAGGCAAAACCAGCTGCGCCTATTTTGCTCGGGCGATTTTAGCAGAATCGACGGGTCAAAAAGTAGCATTCTTTTCATCTGAGGAAAACTCAGTCGACGGAAAAACCTTTAATGAAGCAGTGTTGACGACCCCCGAAACACTGGATCTTTATAAGATGATGGCCGAGGCTGTCGCAAACGGCATGACCCATCTTGTGATGGAGGTTTCTTCCCAAGCCTATAAAACCAAACGGGTCGCCGGTATTACCTTTGATATTGGCGCGTTCTTGAATATTTCGCCTGATCACATTGGACCAGTGGAACATCCAACTTATGACGATTACCTTTACTGCAAACGGGAACTGATCCGCAACAGCAAACAGATGATTTTGAATCGCCAAAGTGATCACTACCACTTGCTGCGAGAAACTTGTGAAGTCCATCAAGTTCCTTATATCACCTACGGACGTTCAGACGCCGATTATGTCGTCCAAGAAGGGACGGATCTAAAAAGCTTTGCGCTGTCAGCTGCTTCTGATGTCTTGCAGGTCTCTGGGGAATATCAACTGGGGATCTTAGGTTCTTTCAACCATGAGAATGCTGCAGCGGCGATTTTAGCTGCCTGCTTAGCGGGTGCCTCTCGTGAGGACGCTCAGAAAGTCCTGCCGACAGTGATCATCCCTGGACGAATGATCGTTTTAGAAAAAGAAAATGGCGCAGTCATGATCGTTGACTATGCCCACAATTACCTTAGCTTCCAATCATTAAGTGAACTTGCCCGCCAATTGCGCCCAGATGGCCGCCTGCTTTTTGTCACTGGTAGTGCTGGCGGCAAAGCCCAATCTCGCCGAGCAGATATGGGACGAGCGCTAGGAGAATATGCGGACAAAGTCTACCTGACCAGCGATGATCCTGATTTTGAAGAAGCAGCTGCGATCGCAAAAGAAATCGCAGCTGCGATCACCAATCCTGAAATTGCCATCATTCATGAGATGGATCGGGCTCAAGCCGTCAAATCGGCGATTGCTGAAGCAGACAGTAAGGATATCGTGATTATTGCGGGCAAAGGCGCCGAACAATACATGAAAGTCGCTGGAAAAAAAGTCCCTTACATCGGTGACTTGACCTTAGCGCAGCAGCAAGCCAAACACCAATAGCAACAAGTTGCCTCAACAAAAAAACTTTCAGATGATTTAACAGATCATCTGAAAGCTTTTTTCTGCGTGATTATGGTTGTTCGTCTTCGTAAGTCTCATAGACATAGGGTGCGCCATCATACCGGAATTCTGTTGAAATGGCGGCGTCAAGGTCTTCGGTAAACATTCGTTTGCTGAAAGGAAACAAAAAGACTTGCCCTTCTTTGGCATCTTCGGCTGCTAAACGGTAAAACAGCTCTTCTTCTGTTAATTGTTGATTCAACTGTTCCAAGACATCGGCAGTGACTGCCTCTTCCTCATAGCCAGGTTTGGCAATCCGTGCATAATCTTCAAAAAAAGCCGACTGGCCTTCAAATGATTGATACTCCATGTAAGTCCCCTCTTTCTTTTCTCTTACTTTATTATACGAGAGTCCGTGAGGATCAGCGAATAATATGATCGGTCTTCAGGGGAATTTTTACTTTTCTGGTGCTTAAATATGTCAGAAACATTTCAAGTGTATTACGAATCAATTATTTGACAAAATCAGATTGAACACGCATCCAAATTTTGTATAATGATACATAGAGACTATAAAAGGGGCAAATGTAATGAACAACGCAAAGAAAAAAATTTTCGTCGGTACTGGTGCTGCAATTGGTTTTGTCGCAATCGTTGCTATGATGGCTCAGTTCATGATTTCCAATCATCTATTTGGCGGAAGTGATGCTTCATCAGAAATTTTCACTCGCGCTACGTATCCAAACGGCTTTCTACTAGTGATCTTGATTCCATTGGTCGCAACAGCCGCTTTGTTCTATGGGATCATTCGCAAAAAATAACAAAAAAGTGTTGCTGAGAACCACTCAGTAACACTTTTTTTCTTTGTCGTCACCAAAAAGCTGCCTAACAGACCCTCGATCTGCTAGGCAGCTATTTTTTAGCGTTTAGTTTGCAACGATATTGACCAATTTGTTCGGTACGACGATCACTTTACGGATCGTTTTTCCTTGGAGCTGTTCTTGGACAAGTTCGTTTTCTTGCGCCAATTGTTCAAGCACTGCTTTTTCGGCATCCGCTGGCACCATTGCTTTGGCGCGAACTTTGCCGTTGACTTGAAAGACGACTTCGATCTCGTCTTCCACTAGGGCACTTTCGTCATAGGTTGGCCATGGCACATAAGAGATCCCATGGTCATTTCCGAGGATCGACCAGAGCTCTTCTCCGATATGCGGTGCGATCGGCGCCAATAGCTGCACAAATCCTTCGACATATTCGTAAGGCAAGGCATCGGCTTTGTACGCTTCATTGACAAAGACCATCAATTGGGAAATCGCCGTATTGAAGTGCAGCTGCTCAAAATCTTCCGTCACTTTCTTAACTGTTTGATGGTAAACTTTCGACAATTTACCATCGTTGAATGTCGTGATGCGGTCACGCATTTTGCCATTTTCATCGACGATCAAGCGCCACACACGATCCAAGAATTTACGACTGCCTTCAAGGCCATTCTCATTCCAAGCGATCGATGCATCCAATGGTCCCATAAACATTTCATATAGACGCAAAGTATCCGCACCGTATTGATTGATGACATCATCTGGATTGACGACGTTGCCGCGGGATTTTGACATTTTTTCATTGTTTTCCCCAAGGATCATCCCTTGGTTGAACAATTTTTCAAATGGTTCTTTCGTTGGCACGACACCGATATCATACAAGAATTTATGCCAGAAGCGAGCATAAAGCAAGTGCAAGACAGCGTGCTCTGCGCCACCGATATAAATATCGACTGGCATCCAGCGTTTCAATTTGTCGTAGTCTGCCAAAACAGACTTATTATGAGGATCGATAAAGCGCAAGAAATACCATGAGCTTCCAGCCCATTGCGGCATCGTATTGGTTTCACGACGTCCTTTTTTCCCAGTTTCAGGGTCGGTGACATTGACCCAATCTGTGACATTGGCTAATGGCGATTCACCAGTACCGCTTGGTTTGATATTGTCGGTTTTTGGCAAACGCAACGGCAGCTGATCTTCAGGAAGCGTCGTAGTCGTCCCATCTTCCCAATGGATGATTGGGATTGGCTCTCCCCAATACCGTTGGCGAGAGAACAACCAATCGCGAAGACGATAGCTGACTTCTTTTTTCCCAACGTGGTTTTCTTCCAACCATGCGACCATTTTTTCGATGGCTGTCTCTTTGTCTAGCCCATCCAAAAAGTCTGAATTGATATGCAGTCCATCTTCGGTATAGGCAGATTCTTCCACGTTGCCCCCTGCCAATACAGGAATGATCTCTAAGCCAAATGTTTTGGCAAATTCGTGGTCACGTTCGTCATGGGCAGGAACCGCCATGATCGCACCTGTTCCATAAGAAGCCAAAACATAATCGGCGATCCAAATCGGGATCTCTTTGCCATTCACGGGATTGATGGCATAGGCACCTGTGAAGACACCAGTTTTTTCTTTGGCCAAATCTGTTCGGTTCAAATCAGATTTTTTCGACGCTTCTTCTACATAGGCATCAATGGCTGCTTTTTGTTCTGGTGTAGTGATTTGGGCCACTAGCTCATGTTCTGGCGCCAATACGGCGTAGGTCGCACCAAACAAGGTATCTGGGCGAGTCGTAAAGACGGTAAAGTCTTTTTCCATCCCTGCCACTTTAAACGTAACGTTGGCTCCGACCGAACGTCCGATCCAATTGCGCTGCATTTCTTTGATGCTTTCTGGCCAATCAACTTCTTCTAAATCGTCCAACAAACGATCAGCATACGCTGTGATTTTCAGCATCCATTGGCGCATCGGTTTGCGGATCACATCGTAGCCACCCCGTTCGCTTTTGCCGTCAATGACTTCTTCATTGGCGATCACGGTCCCAAGCTCTGGTACCCAGTTTACTGGAACTTCGGCTTCATAAGCTAACCCTTTTTCATAAAGCTTGGTAAAGATCCATTGCGTCCACTTGTAGTACTCGGGATCTGTCGTATTGATTTCACGATTCCAGTCATAGCTGAATCCTAGCGCATTGATTTGACGGCGGAAGGTCTCAATATTTTTCTTCGTGAATTCCGCTGGATCATTTCCAGTGTCTAGTGCATATTGTTCGGCAGGCAGACCAAAGGCATCCCAGCCCATTGGGTGCAGTACATTGTACCCTTGGCTGCGTTTGAAGCGGCTCAAGATATCCGTAGCTGTATAGCCTTCTGGATGTCCGACATGTAATCCTTGTCCAGATGGATATGGGAACATATCTAGCGCATAAAATTTTGGTTTGTCCGGCTCATCATGGGTGTTGAATTCATTTTTCTTTGCCCAATATTTTTGCCATTTTTTTTCGATTTCTTTGTGATTGTAATTCACGATGGACTCCTCCTAAAAAATTGGTGTTTTGCTCGTCAAATCAACCAGCAAAACTTAAAAAAAGTCCTATAAAAATCGCTATGATTTTTATAGGACGTTATCAACGTGGTACCACCTAAGTTTATCTGCTCCTCAAAAAAGCAGACCTCGATGTTTTAACGGCCATCGCCGTATCTGCCTAGCCAAATCAGGTTCAGTCAGATATCACTCGAAGACGAGTTCGAAAGGTGTGCTGTGCATTTCCACCAACCATGCACTCTCTAAAAGTCCCACCGTACTTCTACTATTCCTTCTCAAACGTGAAAGTTTCTTTGCACTTATCCTAACAAAAATCATTAGGAATAGCAATCTATTTTACCCTAACTGTTTGTCCTGGGTAAATAAAGTTATTTTGAATATTGTTCCATTGGATAAATTGATCCGTCGTGATGCCGAACTTATCTGCGATCCCCCAAACAGAATCCCCCGATGCGACCTTGTACGTACCATTTGTCGCTGAAGTGCTGGTAGTAGCTGCCGTGCCGCCTTGCTTGACGACCACCTTTTGACCTGGATAGATAAAATCATTTTTGATGTTGTTCCAGCTGCGGAATTGGTCCATCGAAATCCCGTGTTTATTGGCAACTGACCAGACTGAATCACCAGAAGCCACCGTATAGGTGTTGCCTGCAGCACTGCTGCTGGTTTGGCTGCTGACGGTCGTGCTCGTCGTTGTACTTGTACGGGTAGAACTACCGCTGACAACCACCTTTTGACCTGGATAAACATAGTCGTTTTTAATATTGTTCAAGCTGCGGAACTGATCCATCGAGATGCCATGCTTGTTAGCGATCGACCAGACTGAATCGCCAGCTGCTACCGTGTAGGTGCCGCCACTGCTTTGGCTAGCCGTTGATGCCGTGCTGACAGTCGTAGTACTGCTGGTATTCGTAGACGAACCACCGCTAACGACAACTTTTTGCCCTGGATAGACAAAATCATTTTTGATGTTGTTCAAACTGCGAAATTGATCCATCGAAATGCCATGCTTATTGGCGATCGACCAAACGGAATCGCCAGAAACTACGGTGTAGGTATTGCCTGATGTAGTTGCTGAAGCATTGCGATTGACGATCGATACCGTTGAAGTTGCCGAAGTACTTTGGGCGCTGCCGTTGACTTTCAAGGTTTGTCCTGGATAAACAAAATCGTTTTTGATATTGTTCAAACTGCGCAGCTGATCCATGGAGATGCCATGTTTGTTGGCGATCGACCAGACCGAGTCGCCCGAAGCGACTGTATAGGTTTGACTGCCGCTCGTGCTAACAGCTGATGTCGTGGTCGTCGTACTCGTTGAAGCACTGGCTGTGGCGCCACCACCGGCATTGCCAGAAGCTGGTGTGTCATATTGCGTCAAACCAAATTGTTGGATCACGGCATTCAGGGAAGAAGCATAGTTTGGTGCAGTCGCATAACGGCCTGCTAGCCATGCGGTTGCATCAAGATATGAAGTCGTATTGCTTTTCCAAGCGCCAGAATAATACGCGACACCGCTTTGTAAAGAAGTTGAGCGTAAAGTACGTGCGTTATCTTCAAATGATTGCGTGTAAGATGGGTAACGCTTAAAGGGTTCATTCATAGTCAACCATTGGTTGTTCAAATATTCTAAGGTACTCATATAAACGGTTTGACCGTTATAGCTGCCTTTGATTCCGAAAAGATTGTAATTCGGTGCTTTTGACAAGCTGCTTCGGCCCCAACCACTTTCTAAAATGGCTTGCGCGATCATCACAGAAGCATATAGATCGTTGGCGTTTGCCACAGGTTGGGCGTACGTAGCGATTTCAGCAATAAACGCGGAAGTATTCGGCGCGGCAAAATTGCTAGTAGAAACTTGGGCGATCGAGGTCTCTACGGCTTCTGCTTGAACCGATGACACCAATGGAGCTACAACAGAGCAAGCAGTCAGTGTTGTTCCTAAAACAACTGCACTTTTTTTGATCACTCGATACTTATCGCCCGATTGGTCTGCTTGACGATGTACTTTTCTTGATTGACTCGTGTTCATGTCCGTTATTCCTCCGTTTTTTCCTTATAGTGAACGTAGGTTTAGTATACAATTTCTTAAGAATTTATAAAAGGTATTTGAGCCGATTTCAGAAACTGTAAACTCTTTGTAATCAAACGAACATTTATTGCAATGAATATTGCAATGAAGCAATTGGCCTGCTCCCGATAAACGTATCGCTTGCTCAGACGAGTAACCCCCTGCTCGTTCCCTGCTTTTTCCGACTTGTGATAAATGCTATAATACCTTCTAGATGTGTCTTTGACTTAATGACAATAATTAACAGAAATTCTCTAGAAACGAGGCTTATCCATGCATAAAAAACTTTATTTTCAATTTGCGGGCAGTTGCTTTTTACTGCTGTTCGTTTTTCTCGGCTATGTCGTGAAATTTTACCCTACTTGGTTGGTCTCATTTGACGAAACCTTGACTCGCATCATCCGCAGCGGCTACCCGTTTTGGACACCGTTTTTTCTATGGGTCACAAAATTTGCGAATCCTACCACGATCATCTTGCTTTTTCTCGCTGTTTTAGCTGTCTTAGTGATCAACAAGTATTATGCTGAAGCCCTATGGCTTAGTATTGGTACCATCGGGATTGTTGGGCTCTTTAATCCATTGATCAAACTGGTCTTTTTACGGGAGCGCCCAACTCTTGAACACTTAGTCACGGAATCAAGTTTCAGTTTCCCCAGTGGACACTCGACGGGCAGTATGATTTTTTATGGCACCTTGCTCTTCTTGATCCCAGTTTTCTTCAAGCAGCCTCTTTGGCAATGGGGCATCCGCCTTTTGCTGGGCCTTTTGATTGGCTGCATCGGCATCAGCCGAATTTATGTTGGTGTGCATTTTCCCAGTGATGTATTAGGCGGTTTTTGTGTTGGCCTGTCTTGGCTGCTGTTGACCTATCCGTACTACTTGCAAAAACGCTTTGTCTGGCGCTTCACGCGTAAACAATTATAAAAGAAGGTAAAAAAATGAATCCATTTCCTTATGCAGAAGATAAAAACAAACGATACCATTCGTGGAACTTTGCTTTGCGGCAAGAATTTGGCGAAAAAATCTTTAAAGTCCCCATCGATGCGGGCTTCGACTGCCCCAATCGTGACGGCACCGTTGCCAAAGGCGGCTGTACATTTTGCAGTGTGTCCGGTTCTGGCGATATGATCGTAGCTCCTGAAGCCCCACTGCCAGAGCAGTTTGAAAAAGAGATCGCCATGATGCACAAAAAGTGGCCGCAAGTGGACAAATACATTGTCTATTTTCAAAATTTTACGAATACCCACGCACCGGTGGCAGTGATCCGCGAGCGCTTCGAGCAAGTGCTGACACTACCTGGTGTTGTCGGGATCTCCATTGGGACCCGACCAGACTGCTTACCAGAAGATGTCGTTGACTATCTAGCAGAGCTCAATCAACGCTTTTATTTATGGGTCGAATTAGGACTGCAAACGACTTTTGAAACCACGAGCAATGCCATCAACCGCGCCCATGATTATCAAACTTACTTAGACGGCGTCGCCAGCCTGCGCAAACACAATATTCGTGTCTGTACCCATTTGATCAATGGCCTGCCAGGCGAGACGATCGAGATGATGCAAGAAAACGTCCGCCGCACCATTCAAGATTCTGATATCCAAGGCATCAAACTGCACCTGCTACATTTGATGCGCAATACTCGGATGCTGCGGGATTATCATGAAGGACGTTTGCAATTGATGCGGCGCGATACCTATGTGTCATTGATCTGCGATCAGTTAGAAATGATCCCCCCAGAGATCATCATTCATCGCTTGACAGGCGATGCACCATGGGATTCTCTGGTAGGTCCAATGTGGAGTTTGAAAAAATGGGAAGTCTTGAATGAGATCGATCAAGAAATGCTGCGCCGCAACTCCTATCAAGGGAAATTCAATGTGCGAAAGGAGCCTGTCAATGCTGCCGACCGCCATGCGCTATAGCCACACCCTTTTAAAAGAAGTTCTGCAGCCGGGACAAACCGCCGTTGATGCCACGATGGGCAACGGCTTCGACACGGAATTACTGGCTTCCTTAGTTGGCCCAACTGGTCAGGTGTTTGCTTTTGATATTCAAGAACAAGCCCTGCAAGCTACCAAAAAGCGGTTGGCTGAAAAAGAGCTGTTGGCGCAAGTCCAGCTGATCCATCAAGGCCATGAGACGCTGGCAGATGTTGTGAGTGGTCCGGTTCATGCCGCCATTTTCAATTTAGGCTACTTGCCGAAAGGGGACAAAGCGATCATCACGCTGCCTGATACAACGAAAACGGCTTTAGAAGCTTTACTGACACGTTTAGCCCCGAAAGGTAGAATCATCCTCGTCTGCTATTATGGACACACTGGCGGCGAAGCAGAGCTGAAAGAAGTACACTCCTTTTGTCAGCAGCTGCCGCAAGAGGCATTCAATGTCCTTTCCTATCAATTTATCAATCAGCGCAACCAACCGCCGATCTTATTTTGTATCGAACGAAAAAACCATCAGTCCTCGGCACGTTAAGGTGTCGATCGACTGATGGTTTTTTTATTCACTAAAAAGCCATTGCAGGACTCGTTGGATCCATTGATCCCAGAAATTCCAATCATGATCCCCAGTTCCCGATTCAAACGTTACGGCTAGTTTGCGTTTTTGCAGCTTATCCACCGCATATTCACTTGCCGGATACAGCTGATCCTCGGTTCCGCAGCTAATAAAAAAGCGCGGCGCTGTGCTTGGATCGATGGTCTCAATCAGATGGATCAAATCATTTTCTGACCCTTTGAATTGCTCTAATGGTCCAAAAATTCCTTCCCAATAAGCTTGGCTTCGCAGCTGCAGCAAGGAATCCATGCTTTCAGCCAGCGCTAATGCCCCAGACAAAGACGCTACCGCCGCAAACTGGTCAGGCTTTCTCAGCCCGAGTTTTACTGCCCCATAGCCCCCCATCGAAAGCCCAGCCGCAAAAGTTTTTTCTCGTTTTTGCGTCAGCTGAGGAAACAGCTCATGGCAAATCTGTGGTAATTCTTCGGCGATAAAAGTCCAATACTTCATCTCATAGATCGTATCGGTATACCAACCCAGATCAGTAGACGGCATGATGACCGCTAGTTGATACTCTGCGGCATACCGCTCGATCGACGTCCGTCGCTGCCAGACACTATGATTTCCGTTCATCCCATGCAACAAATAAAGCACCGGGAGATCTGTGCCCGTTGATTGGCTTTGCGTGCCGATTTTTTTCTTGGTACTTTGAGGCAAGATCACATCGATCATTACCTCCATTTCAAGAACATTTGAATAGATATTTGCTTGTAAAAAAGCCATACAATCACCTGCGATCCTTTTTTTATATTGTACCAGATTCTCGCGAAATCGTGCGGGTCAAACCAATCGCTAGCACAATAAGTAAAACACCGATCCCAAAAACCCAGTGTAGACCGCTATAAAGAATCTCCCGTAATTGCCCTAATAATGCGGTTGGCAGCTGGCGCGCAGCGGCTGGATCTACTAGCTGATTCATGACACTGCTATCATTGACTTGTGCCTGTGCTAAGCCTACGCTATTACTGGTGTTTAAAACGATACCGAAGACCGCTACCATGATGGTTTGCCCGATCGTTCGCAACAGGGTATTGAAAGAAGTCGCCACGCCGACTTGTGTGGGGCCAACGCTGGTTTGGGCAGTAACCGTACAAACCACCATCGTTGCCCCTAACCCGACGCCAGTAATAGAAGAAATGACCAAGAATAACCAGAATGAGGTCTGTGCCGGTGTCAAAAACAGCCACAAAGCACCGGTAGCCGTGATCAACAAGCTAACCGTCAAGACCCAGCTGACACTGTGCTGTGTCAACCAACGGCTGGCTATGAAGGAACCAATCATCCATAAAATCGACAACGGTGCCAACACAAGCCCGCCAATCCCCGCACTCATGCCTAAGACCCCTTGCATCCACATTGGGATATAAACATCGATCCCCATCAAGAAGCCGCTAGCCAAAGCTGCTACGATATTGACCACCACAAATAATTTTGAATGAAACAGCTTCAGATCAATAATCGGATCTGCTGCTTTTTTCTCCACCTGAACGAAGCCGATGAACGTAAGGACAGAAAAAACGAATAGCCCGATGACAGGCAGACTCACACCATAATCTCCCAGCAACTGGAAGCCTAGCAAGAGGCCTACTAGCGTCAACATCAACAAGAGACTGCCTGCATAATCAATGTTGACTGCAGCAAAGGCCTTCTTTTCTTCATGAAAATAAAACCAAATCAAGGCAATCAGCCCTAATCCAATGGGTACGTTGATAAAAAAGATCCAATGCCACCCGATCGTATCTACGATCAAGCCACCGGCTAAGGGACCAACGACACTGGCGATCCCCCAAGCCGTACTATTGAGCCCTAAGACTTTCGCCCGCTTTTCAACGGGATACAGGTCCGCAATGATCGTTAGGGCAACGGGCATCATGGCCCCTGCGCCTAATCCTTGCAACGCTCTGGCAATGATCAACGTCAACATCGTGTTGGCCATCCCACAAAACGCCGACCCGATAATAAACAGCAACGTCCCAAATAAAAAGACTGGTTTGCGGCCGATATTATCGGCAAACTTGCCGTAGATCGGGGTCAACATCGCACTGGTCAAAAGATAGATCGAGAAGACCCAGTTCATGATCTCGATCCCTTTCAATGAACTAACGATGGTAGGCATCGCTGTCGTAATGATCGTTCCTTCGATTGCGGTCATAAACGTTGCGACAAAGACCGCAATGGTGACTAATTTTACATTGGTTCGCATATAACTCCTCCTTTTACTCCAAAAAAAAGAACCTCTATTGATAGTCATCAATAGAGGTCGCCTCTTTTAATCCTTCACACTTGCCAAAAGTGCCGCCACCTTGTCGGTGCGTTCCCATGGCAAATCGATATCTGTACGACCGAAATGTCCGTAAGCGGCAGTCTGACGATAAATCGGACGGCGCAAATCTAACATTTCAATAATTCCTGCTGGTCGCAAATCAAAGTTTTCCCGTATCGCTTGGATCAAGCGCTCGTTGCTGACGGTTCCGGTACCAAAAGTGTTGATGCTGATCGAAACGGGCTGTGCCACACCGATCGCATAGGCTAATTGTACTTCCACTTTTTTGGCTAGCTTTGCTGCTACGATGTTTTTGGCAATGTAGCGAGCCGCATAGCTGGCTGAACGGTCAACTTTGGTTGCGTCTTTTCCAGAAAACGCACCGCCGCCATGACGTGCATAGCCGCCATAAGTATCAACGATGATTTTTCTGCCAGTCAAACCGGCATCCCCTTGAGGACCGCCGATCACAAAACGACCAGTAGGATTGATATAATATTTTGTCTGCTCGTCTAAAAGATCGGCAGGGATCACTTCTTTGATCACTTTTTCGATGACATCACGGTGGATCGTTTCATTATCAGCCGCATCATCATGCTGGGTACTAATAACGACGGTGTCCACTCTTTGTGGTTGATCGTTATCATCATATTCAACGGTTACTTGTGATTTTGCATCTGGACGCAAGTAGCTTAGTTCGTTGTTTTTCCGCAACTCTGCTAAGCGACGTACCAGCCGATGGCTCAACGCGATCGGTAAAGGCATCAATTCAGGTGTTTCATCAACAGCAAAACCAAACATCAAGCCTTGGTCGCCGGCACCGATATCTTCTTTATCCGTTTCTCCACGACTTTCTAAAGCATCGTCAACGCCTTGAGCGATATCTGGTGATTGCTCATCGATCGCTACCAAAACAGCAACCGTATCGCCGTCAAAGCCGAATTTTGCTCGTGTATAGCCGATTTCTTTGATGGTTTCTCGGACGACTTTTTGAATATCTACATAAGCAGAAGTAGAAATTTCTCCAAAGACTAAAACCAATCCGGTAGTAACTGACGTTTCGCAAGCGACCCGTGCCATTGGATCTTCGGCAAGCAACGCATCTAAGATGGCATCACTGATTTGGTCGGCTACTTTGTCTGGGTGTCCTTCTGAAACGGACTCTGATGTAAATAAGTGTTTCTCTGTCATTTTTGTATTCCCCCTAATATATGTTTCGGTTACAAGGCATCTTCGCAGCTGCGAATCCTTTCGGGAACTTGCAACGGACTGATTATAACAAATTTTGACTGCTCATGCTTGAAAAAATGATAAAAAGATCATTTTTGGGCAATAAAAAAACACTCTCAAGAGTGTTTGCATGATCCGTACGGGATTCGAACCCGTGTTACCGCCGTGAAAGGGCGGTGTCTTAACCGCTTGACCAACGGACCAGTTTAAAAATGTAATGGGCCTAAATGGACTCGAACCATCGACCTCACGCTTATCAGGCGTGCGCTCTAACCAGCTGAGCTATAGGCCCCAAATAAAAAATGCAAAGCGGGTGACGAGAATCGAACTCGCGACAACAGCTTGGAAGGCTGTAGTTTTACCACTAAACTACACCCGCATTCCTATGGCGCGGGACAGAATCGAACTGCCGACACATGGAGCTTCAATCCATTGCTCTACCAACTGAGCTACCGAGCCAAAAACAACGGTCTGGACGGGACTCGAACCCGCGACCTCCTGCGTGACAGGCAGGCATTCTAACCAACTGAACTACCAAACCAGAAGCTTTGTATTGCTGCTTTGCCGTTAAACAAAGCAATTGCGGGAGCAGGATTTGAACCTACGACCTTCGGGTTATGAGCCCGACGAGCTACCAGACTGCTCCATCCCGCGATAAGTAATTACTTTACAGTAATTAAAGGACTGTGATTCTTTTGCTCGCAACAAAAGAGACAGTTAAGGAGGATAAGGGATTCGAACCCTTGCACGGTTTTACCCGCCTGACGGTTTTCAAGACCGTTCCCTTCAGCCGGACTTGGGTAATCCTCCAAAAGTAAAAAATGATCCGTACGGGATTCGAACCCGTGTTACCGCCGTGAAAGGGCGGTGTCTTAACCACTTGACCAACGGACCAATAAAAAACGGAGAAGGAGGGATTTGAACCCTCGCGCCGGTTTCCCGACCTACACCCTTAGCAGGGGCGCCTCTTCAGCCACTTGAGTACTTCCCCAAATGTATGACTACATTTTGATGGGCCTAAATGGACTCGAACCATCGACCTCACGCTTATCAGGCGTGCGCTCTAACCAGCTGAGCTATAGGCCCCAAAAAATAAAAGCTAAAGCGGGTGACGAGAATCGAACTCGCGACAACAGCTTGGAAGGCTGTGGTTTTACCACTAAACTACACCCGCATGGCGGTCTGGACGGGACTCGAACCCGCGACCTCCTGCGTGACAGGCAGGCATTCTAACCAACTGAACTACCAAACCATATTTAGCTTTTATTGCGCTTTTGAAAACAAAAGCAATTGCGGGAGCAGGATTTGAACCTACGACCTTCGGGTTATGAGCCCGACGAGCTACCAGACTGCTCCATCCCGCGATAAGTAATTACTTTACAGTAATTAAAAGACTGTGATTCTTTTGCTCGCAACAAAAGAGACAGTTAAGGAGGATAAGGGATTCGAACCCTTGCACGGTTTTACCCGCCTGACGGTTTTCAAGACCGTTCCCTTCAGCCGGACTTGGGTAATCCTCCATAATAAAACAGATACAATGCCACAATGGACCTTGTAGGACTCGAACCTACGACCGGACGGTTATGAGCCGTCTGCTCTAACCAACTGAGCTAAAGGTCCAGGCTCTTAAAAATCGCGGCGGAGGGGATCGAACCCCCGACCTCCCGGGTATGAACCGGACGCTCTAGCCAGCTGAGCTACACCGCGTAAAAAAGAATCATTTATTCAAATGATATGGAGCCTAGCGGGATCGAACCGCTGACCTCCTGCGTGCAAAGCAGGCGCTCTCCCAGCTGAGCTAAGGCCCCTTTTGAAAAAGTATCGGGAAGACAGGATTCGAACCTGCGACCCCTTGGTCCCAAACCAAGTGCTCTACCAAGCTGAGCTACTTCCCGTTATTAAAAAGCGCGCCCAAGAGGAGTCGAACCCCTAACCTTTTGATCCGTAGTCAAACACTCTATCC
>NZ_JBIOMF010000001.1:3140000-3414082 GCF_051711265.1 Enterococcus sp. DIV0970a
TTCGGCGCAGGGTCACTCGACTAGTGAGCTATTACGCACTCTTTAAATGGTGGCTGCTTCTAAGCCAACATCCTAGTTGTCTGTGCAACCCCACATCCTTTTCCACTTAATAGTTATTTGGGGACCTTAGCTGGTGGTCTGGGCTGTTTCCCTTTCGACTATGGATCTTATCACTCACAGTCTGACTCCCGGATATGAATGAATGGCATTCGGAGTTTATCTGAATTCGGTAACCCGAGATGGGCCCCTAGTCCAAACAGTGCTCTACCTCCATCATTCTCAATTCCGAGGCTAGCCCTAAAGCTATTTCGGAGAGAACCAGCTATCTCCAAGTTCGTTTGGAATTTCTCCGCTACCCACACCTCATCCCCGCACTTTTCAACGTACGTGGGTTCGGTCCTCCAGTGCGTTTTACCGCACCTTCAACCTGGACATGGGTAGATCACATGGTTTCGGGTCTACGACAACATACTCATTCGCCCTATTCAGACTCGCTTTCGCTACGGCTCCGTCTCTTCAACTTAACCTCGCATGCTATCGTAACTCGCCGGTTCATTCTACAAAAGGCACGCTATCACCCATTAACGGGCTCTAACTTGTTGTAGGCACACGGTTTCAGGATCTATTTCACTCCCCTTCCGGGGTGCTTTTCACCTTTCCCTCACGGTACTGGTTCACTATCGGTCACTAGGGAGTATTTAGCCTTGGGAGATGGTCCTCCCGGATTCCGACGGAATTCCTCGTGTTCCGCCGTACTCAGGATCCTCCTAGGTGTTATCCAAATTTCGCCTACGGGGTTTTTACCCTCTTTGACATACTTTTCCAAGTATTTCGACTATCTGAATAGACTACCATATCGGAGTCCTACAACCCCAACAAGCAAGCTTGTTGGTTTGGGCTTTTCCCGTTTCGCTCGCCGCTACTCAGGGAATCGAATTTTCTTTCTCTTCCTGCAGGTACTTAGATGTTTCAGTTCTCTGCGTCTACCTCGACTGCGCTATGTATTCACGCAGACGTAACATCCTATAAAAGATGCTGGGTTCCCCCATTCGGAAATCTCTGGATCATAGCTTACTTACAGCTCCCCAAAGCATATCGGTGTTAGTCCCGTCCTTCATCGGCTCCTAGTGCCAAGGCATCCACCGTGCGCCCTTATTCACTTAACCTTTGACCTTACGGTCGGTTTTGAGTACTTCTTCTAGCGATAGAAGGTTGCTCAAGAAAATAAGCGTTGAACTTATTAAAAAACTCTTTTAACATTTCAACTCGGTGTGTGTTACTTGTTTTGATTATTTCTTCGATATCCAGTTTTCAATGAACAAAGCATAACGACCATTGTCGTTAATGGAGCCTAGCGGGATCGAACCGCTGACCTCCTGCGTGCAAAGCAGGCGCTCTCCCAGCTGAGCTAAGGCCCCGGGTATTTACTTGAGAGTAGACCTCTCAAAACTGAACAAAGGCAAACGATGTGTAGTCTTCCGAAATATTCCTTAGAAAGGAGGTGATCCAGCCGCACCTTCCGATACGGCTACCTTGTTACGACTTCACCCCAATCATCTATCCCACCTTAGGCGGCTGGCTCCAAAAAGGTTACCTCACCGACTTCGGGTGTTACAAACTCTCGTGGTGTGACGGGCGGTGTGTACAAGGCCCGGGAACGTATTCACCGCGGCGTGCTGATCCGCGATTACTAGCGATTCCGGCTTCATGTAGGCGAGTTGCAGCCTACAATCCGAACTGAGAGAAGCTTTAAGAGATTAGCTTAGCCTCGCGACTTCGCAACTCGTTGTACTTCCCATTGTAGCACGTGTGTAGCCCAGGTCATAAGGGGCATGATGATTTGACGTCATCCCCACCTTCCTCCGGTTTGTCACCGGCAGTCTCGCTAGAGTGCCCAACTAAATGATGGCAACTAACAATAAGGGTTGCGCTCGTTGCGGGACTTAACCCAACATCTCACGACACGAGCTGACGACAACCATGCACCACCTGTCACTTTGCCCCCGAAGGGGAAGCTCTATCTCTAGAGTGGTCAAAGGATGTCAAGACCTGGTAAGGTTCTTCGCGTTGCTTCGAATTAAACCACATGCTCCACCGCTTGTGCGGGCCCCCGTCAATTCCTTTGAGTTTCAACCTTGCGGTCGTACTCCCCAGGCGGAGTGCTTAATGCGTTTGCTGCAGCACTGAAGGGCGGAAACCCTCCAACACTTAGCACTCATCGTTTACGGCGTGGACTACCAGGGTATCTAATCCTGTTCGCTCCCCACGCTTTCGAGCCTCAGCGTCAGTTACAGACCAGAGAGCCGCCTTCGCCACTGGTGTTCCTCCATATATCTACGCATTTCACCGCTACACATGGAATTCCACTCTCCTCTTCTGCACTCAAGTCTCCCAGTTTCCAATGACCCTCCCCGGTTGAGCCGGGGGCTTTCACATCAGACTTAAGAAACCGCCTGCGCTCGCTTTACGCCCAATAAATCCGGACAACGCTTGCCACCTACGTATTACCGCGGCTGCTGGCACGTAGTTAGCCGTGGCTTTCTGGTTAGATACCGTCAAGGGATGAACATTTTACTCTCATCCTTGTTCTTCTCTAACAACAGAGTTTTACGATCCGAAAACCTTCTTCACTCACGCGGCGTTGCTCGGTCAGACTTTCGTCCATTGCCGAAGATTCCCTACTGCTGCCTCCCGTAGGAGTCTGGGCCGTGTCTCAGTCCCAGTGTGGCCGATCACCCTCTCAGGTCGGCTATGCATCGTTGCCTTGGTGAGCCGTTACCTCACCAACTAGCTAATGCACCGCGGGTCCATCCATCAGTGACGCAAAAGCGCCTTTCAACTTTCTTCCATGCGGAAAATAGTGTTATACGGTATTAGCACCTGTTTCCAAGTGTTATCCCCTTCTGATGGGCAGGTTACCCACGTGTTACTCACCCGTTCGCCACTCTTTTTCTTTCGGTGGAGCAAGCTCCGGTGAAAGAAAAAGCGTTCGACTTGCATGTATTAGGCACGCCGCCAGCGTTCGTCCTGAGCCAGGATCAAACTCTCATAATGATTTGTTTGAATGACCATACGGTCATTAAGCTCATAAAAATTAACTTTGCTAGCTATTGCTTGCATGTATTTGTTCCAATAAATTGAAACGTCCTACACATTGGTTCGTTTGCTTGCTTTGTTCAGTTTTCAAAGGTCTACCGTGCTGTGTTAGCAACTTTTATATTATATCAGGGTGGCATTTAATTGTCAACTCTTTTTTAAAAGTTTTTTCGCTCGTTGTTTTTCAACTTCGTAGCGGCTGTCTCAGCGACTTAATTAGAATAACAAATGATTTGTTATTTGTCAACAACTTTTTGCAATTAATTTTGTTGATGTATCAACATCAATTAACTATTTTAAAATTGCGACTTCGTTATAATATCATCTGTCGAGCTGTGCGTCAACTACTTTTTTCAATTCTTTTTAGGAATTCATTTAGTCATTTGGCACATGTAATAATATACCAACTAAATCCCTTGCGGTCAATCATTTTCTATGGCTTTTTTCAATTTTTACAAACCCGTCTAATCGCATTGGATCCAGCTTTTATCGTTCGCATTTAATCCGTTTTCTGGCAACTATCGTGGCGTTTTCCCCTCTAATTCCTCGCTGTTTTTCTCCCTGATCCAGCAGACAAGAAAAAAAGCCGCCCATCTCTTGCGAGTGGACGGAGTTTTTTTATCTCATTGTTGGGAATAATAAAACGTCGCGAATCGATTGCGCATCTGTCAACAGCATCACTAAGCGATCGATCCCGATCCCTAATCCACCAGTTGGCGGCATACCGTATTCAAGTGCTTCTAAGAAATCTTCATCCACCCCATGGGCTTCATCATTTCCTGCTTCGCGCTCTTTTTCTTGCCCTTCAAAACGTTCTCTTTGATCGATTGGATCATTTAGTTCCGTGAAGGCATTCGCAAATTCACGACCAACGATAAATAATTCAAAGCGGTCGGTAAAGCGTTCATCTTCTGGATTCTTTTTCGCTAATGGCGAAACTTCCACTGGATGACCGAAGACAAAGGTTGGCTGCTGTAACGTTTCTTCAACAAATGTCTCAAAGAATTCATTGATGATATGGCCAACAGTCATGGCATCAGTGATTTCAACATGATGTTCTTTCGCTAAGCTGCGGGCTTCTTCAACGGACATTGGTTGCCAGAAATCCACACCTGTTTGATTTTTGATTGCATCGACCATATGGATTCGTGCAAAATCGCTAGCTAGATCGACTTCTTGTCCATCGTATTGGATCGTTGCTGTATGCAAGACTTTTTCAGCAGCATTACGGATAATGCCTTCGGTTAGATCCATCACATCTTTAAAATCTGTATATGCCGTATACGCTTCTAGCATCGTAAACTCAGGGTTATGGGTCGTATCGATTCCTTCATTTCGGAAAACGCGGCCGATCTCATAAACTTTTTCCATGCCGCCCACGATCAATCGTTTTAAGTGAAGCTCAAGAGCGATCCGTAAATACAGATCCATGTCTAAGGCATTGTGGTGGGTAATGAAGGGACGAGCCGCTGCACCACCCGCTTGATTATGCAATACTGGCGTTTCGACTTCGATATACCCATGACCGTCAAGGTAACGACGAATTTCGCTGATGATTTGGCTTCGTTTCATGAAACGATCAAAGCTTTCTTTATTACTGATCAAATCCAAGTAACGTTGACGGTAGCGTTGTTCTACGTTCGTCAAGCCATGGTATTTATCAGGCAATGGACGCAATGCTTTTGATAAGATCACGATTTCTTTGGCTTTGATGGTCACTTCGCCGGTATCGGTCTTCATGATCTCGCCAGATACGCCGAAGAAATCACCTAAGTCTGCGTGTTTGAATACTTCGTAAGGTTCATCCCCTACTTGGTCTTTACGTACATATATTTGAATACGGCCTTCGCGGTCTTGTAAATGCGCAAAACCAGCCTTCCCTTTTCCACGTTTTGTAACGATTCTTCCTGCAATGCTTGCTGAAAGATTCATTTCGGCTAATTCTTCTTTGGTTCTTTGATCAAATAACTCATGTAACTCGGCAGAATTATGGGTGCGTTCGAATCGCTTGCCAAAAGGATCAATGCCTTCTTCCCGTAGTTTTTCCATCTTTTCACGGCGAACCAACATTTGATCATTCAATTCTTCTTGTGTTTGTCGTTCCTCTGTCACGAGTTTTCCTCCATTCTTAACTTGGGTTTCCTTCTTATAATGCCAATGATGACACAAAAAATCAAGCCGAACTTTCGAATCGACTTGATTTGTTTCTTATTCCTTAAGAGTTGCTAGCGGCTGTTTTTCGGTCTTTTCCACAAATGCATCTAATAAATCAAAAATCGTCTGCTTATCTTCCGCTTGGTTGATTGCCGCTTTGACTTTGGCTGCCCGCGAAATACCTTTTAAGTAGTACGCAGCATGTTGACGAAATTCTCGCGAAGCGATTTTTTCCCCTTTTAGATCAGCCAACCGTTCTAAATGAAGTTTCGCTGTCGAAATTTTTTCTCGTGGTGTTGGTTCCGGCAATAACTCGCCTGTCTCCAAGTATTGCTTGGTGCGGTGGATCATCCACGGATTGCCTAACGCTGCCCGTCCGATCATCACTGCATCTGCACCGACTTCTTCCAACATTCGTTTGGCATCTTCAGGGGTTTTGACATCGCCGTTGCCCATAAAGGGAATCGTGATACTTTGCTTCACTTGTTTCAACACGTCCCAATCAGCCGATCCTTCATACATCTGTACACGGGTTCTGCCATGCATACCGATCGCTGCGGCACCCGCTGCTTCTGCGGCTTGGGCATTCTCAACCGCAAAGACGTGCTGCTCATCCCAACCGATCCGCATTTTGACGGTAACGGGCTTGTCGATCGCACTGGAAACAGCATGGACCATTTCATAAACCTTGTCGGGATCTAAAAGCCACTTCGCACCAGCTTCTGCTTTGATGATTTTGTTTACAGGACACCCCATGTTGATATCAATGATATCGGCAGTTGTGTTCTCTGCGACAAATTGCGCTGCTTCTACCAAAGATGCTTTATTCCCACCAAAAATCTGAATACTAAGAGGATGCTCCGTCTCGTCAATAAACAGCATCTCAAGGGTCTTCTTATTACGCAGTTGAATCCCTCGGTCACTAATCATTTCACAGACGACTAAACCCGCGCCAAATTCTTTGACTGTCACACGAAATGCAGAATTGGTGATCCCTGCCATTGGCGCAACGACGACGCGGTTAGGAATCTCAACCGAGCCGATCTGCCATGTCTGTCTATCTTTCACTTACGCTTCCGCCTCTTTCTTCAATGCCGCCAATTCCGTTTCATCAAAATGATACTTGTTGCCACAAAATGAGCAGACTGCCTCTGCCCCGTGGTCTTCATCGATCATCGCTTGGATCTCGTCAGCCCCTAAGGTGATGATCGCTGTCGCAAATTTTTCTTTCGTGCAATCACAATGGAACTGGACGGGCATTTTTTCTAGTACTTCGATCGTCGTATCTGGCAACAATGTCGCTAAGATCTCTTCTGGTGATTGGCCTTCATCGATCAAGGTTGATACTCGAGGCAATTCTCCCAAACGTTTTTCGATGGCATCAATGATTTCTTCACTGGCACCAGGCATGATCTGTAGCATAAAACCGCCGGCTGCCCGAATCGAATCATCGGTTTCTACTAATACACTTAGACCAACAGCAGAAGGAATCTGTTCTGACACTGCTAAATAATAAGTAAAGTCTTCCCCAAGCTCCCCAGAGACGATCGGTGTTTGTCCAGAGAAGGGTTCTTTTAGCCCTAAGTCTTTGATCACGGTAAAGATCCCTTGGTCACCCACTGCGCCCTGAACATCCAATTTTCCTTGAGGGTTCAACGGCAGACTGATCTGCGGATTTTTTATGTATCCTTTTACGTCCCCACGACCATTGCTGTCTACGACGATTGCCCCAGCAGGACCATTTCCTTGGATTTTGACGGTCAATTTGTCTTCCCCTTTTAAGGTACTGCCTAATAACAAACTTCCCACCATCGCTCGCCCTAAAGCAGCGGATGCCGTATTCCATGTTTCATGGCGTCGTTGTGCTTCGGCGATCGTTTCTGTTGCCGATACGGCGTATGCTCGGACGAAGCCGTCATATGCTAGTGCTTTTACTAAATAATCCTTCATCTTGATTCTCCTTTTTATTCATTAATGAATCATACTAGGAAGCGCCGCTTTTTTCAACTGAATGTGTTTGAATTTAAGGAAAGTCTTCTTAAATAGAAACAAAAAGGCACCGAGTTTCCTCGGTGCCTTGATACGTCTTATTTTAGGCGTTATCATCTTTGTTTTCTTGATCAGTCGGTTGGCTTTCGCTATTGCGGCGAACATCTTCCAATTGTTGATCAAAATCGTTTGATGGTGCATCTTCGCTGTGTTTTTCTGCAGCTTGCTTCTCTGCATCTTTTTCTTCCAGCGCACGTTTCGCTTCTTCAAACGTTTGAGCTTTTTCACTAGGATACTCAGAGCTTTCGGTTCCTTCAGGCATTTTGCCTTCTTCAAACAAGGATTTGATTGCTTTGGCATCTAATGTTTCATGTTCAAGCAGTTTTTCAGCGATCAATTTGTGCTGTGCACGGTGTTCTTCAATGATTTCATGGGCTTTTTGATGAGCATCCATTAAAATCTTGCGAACTTCTTGATCGATTTCAAAGGCAACTTGTTCAGAGTAAGCTTTTGTTTGACCATAATCACGACCGACAAAGACTTGATGGTTTCCTTCATATTGAACTGGACCTAATTTGTCGCTCATTCCATATTCTGTCACCATGCTTCTTGCAAGCGCAGTTGCTTGTTCAAAGTCATTGGAAGCACCTGTTGATTGTACCCCGAAGATGATTTCTTCAGCCGTACGTCCACCAAGCAACCCAACGATTTGTTCAAACATATCTTCTTTGGTCATCAAGAATTGATCTTCTTTCGGCAAGGCGATCATGTAACCACCCGCACGTCCCCGAGGAATGATCGTTACTTTGTGTACCACACGGGCACGACTCAAGACTAACCCAACAATGGTATGTCCTGCTTCATGGTAAGCAACCATTTCACGTTCGCGTTTGTTGATGACCCGATCTTTCTTCGCAGGACCAGCGATCACGCGGTCTTCTGCTTCATCGATATCTGAAGCATCGATTTTTTTCTTGTTACGACGAGCAGCAACTAATGCCGCTTCGTTCAAGACGTTTTCCAGATCCGCACCGGCAAAGCCTGGTGTTTGTTGGGCAACAACTTTCAAATCAACATCATCTGATAATGGTTTGTTGCGGGCATGGACACGGAGGATCGCTTCACGACCTTTCACGTCTGGACGACCAACCAAAATCTGACGGTCAAAACGACCTGGACGCAGCAACGCTGGATCTAGAACATCCGAACGGTTCGTTGCGGCAATGACGATCACGCCTTCATTCCCATCAAAACCATCCATCTCAACCAATAATTGGTTCAATGTTTGTTCCCGTTCATCATGCCCGCCACCCATACCGGCACCACGTTGGCGACCGACGGCATCGATTTCATCAATAAAGATGATGGCTGGTGCATTTTTCTTCGCTGTTTCAAATAAGTCACGTACCCGGCTTGCACCGACACCGACAAACATTTCAACGAAATCTGAACCAGAGATCGAGTAAAACGGTACGCCAGCCTCACCAGCAACGGCTTTGGCTAGTAACGTTTTCCCGGTTCCCGGAGGTCCCTCAAGTAAGACACCTGCTGGGATACGAGCACCTAATTCAACGAAACGTCGAGGATCTTTCAAGAATTCCACGACTTCGACAAGCTCTTGTTTTTCTTCTTCTGCGCCGGCTACGTCTGAAAAACGTACGCGGTTGGCTTTTTTATCCGCTTCTTTGGCTTTTGATTTGCCAAAGTTCATCACACGGCCGCCACCGCCACCGCCGCCACCTTGTTGGCTCATCATCATGTAGAAGAAGAAAATGATGATCACAAGTGGTAAGAAACTAACCAAAAGCGATAACCAAATGCCGCTGTTGGATTCTTCTTCGATGGTAGTTTTGACCCCTTCTGCCGAGGCCAAACTAGTGACTTCGCTCAATGTAGAATCATTTGGTAAAATGATCGTTGAAAAGCGGGTCGAACTCGCCTGTGTATTGCCTAAAACAGACAAGCTGTTGTCATTGCTGACGGTTTGTTCTTCATTGTATTCACCCACGATTCGATACACACCGTTAGCGGGTTGAACAGTAAACTGTTTGATCTTCCCGTCTTTCAGTTGCTCTGTAAACGTGGAGTACTCGATCGTTGGGGTCTGCTGATTGCCATTTCCAAAAATGAAATATACGACCATGACCATCGCCAACAAGACAAGTACATAATATAAGGTATTTTTTACCATACCGTTATTTTTCTTATTCATGCGTACCTCCCTGGCTATTTTGTTTTATCAATCCTGACCATTTAATTGTATCACAATTGATTTAGAACAGTCACTAATTTGACTGATAAACACTAGGTTTTAAGACGCCAACGTAAGGTAAGTTTCGATATTGCTCTGCATAGTCCAGTCCATATCCAACAACAAACTCATTTGGCACATCGAAGCCGACATAATCTGCATCGATCTCAACGACACGACCTTCTGGCTTATCTAATAACGTTACGATTTTCACTGATTTCGCTTTACGGTATTTGAATAGATCCACCAGATAAGCCAATGTGCGACCGCTGTCAATGATGTCTTCAACGATCAAGAGATCACGGCCCTCAACATTTGTATCTAAATCTTTGATGATCTTGACTTCTCCAGATGAAATCATGGCATTGCCATAACTTGAGACATCCATGAAGTCTAACTCCAAGTAACAATCCATCTCACGGACGATGTCTGCCATGAAAGGAACGGCACCTTTCAGCACACCTACGACTAGAGGATTTTTATCCGCATAAGCCGCCGTTAATTCTTGACCAAGTTCCACACAACGATTTTTGATTTCGTCACGGGAAATCAAAATTTTCTCAATATCTTTATCTAGCATAAAGTTCTCCTTCCAACTCTTACTTCTGATATTTATAAAGAAGTATGTAGTGTATTTTATCAGTTTCTGGCGCAATACTCAAATAGGAAAATGTATGAGGTAGTAAGGCAATCACCTCTTTTTCAAGGTTTGTGACGACCCAACTTTTTTCTCGCACTTCATTAGGAATTTTTGAATCGATAAAAAAACGACTGATCTTTTTGGTCAGACCACGAGCCAAGCGGATTCGGTCTCCCGGCTGGCGCTTACGCACCACCAGCTCAGAGGAATAGTTTAGCGGTAAATCTTGGGAAAACTCTGACCAATTTGTGATTTTTTTGGGAATATGCTGTTCATTTATCGGAAAATACCCAATCCATTCCTTTTCAGAAAGATAGATCCCCTCCCCTAAAACCAGTCGCTGACTAACTTCTGTCAACGGCGCTGCAGGCTTTTGGGGAACAGTAACAGGTTCCAATAACAATTGGTCATAACTGCGCCGCAGCTGCCACTGTTTGTGCAACGCCAATTGCCATTGCCCTTTCTTTTCATCCAGCAGACGCAATAACTGCGACAGCTGTTTTTGATTGAGGGGCTGCTTCGTGAAAGCCTCTGCTTGCTGTAAAAAACCCGCATAGAAAAAATAGCGTTGCGCTGGCGAAAACGTCGGCAGCTGTTGCAGATCGATCACTAAGCGAGCAGCTTGCTGTTGAACGAATGCAGACAACCATTGCTGCTGCTCTTGTTGGATCAGCTGATTGGCGAACTGTACTTCTTCAGAAAGCTGTTGAAAATGCGGCAGCAGCTGCGGATTTTCCGCTTTTAAGGCTGGCACTACTTGCTGGCGTAGTCGGTTTCGCAAATACAGCGGTTCGTGATTGCTTTCGTCTTCAAAGTAGGGAATCTGCTGTGCTTGCGCATAGTCGTAAATCGCTGCCTTGCTGACAGTAAGCAGTGGACGCAACAAGATCCCTGTGTGAAAAGGCTGCTGCTGTTTCATCCCGCCAGCCGATCGCAAGCGCCCTTCTCGCATCATCTTCATCAACATCGTTTCTACTTGGTCATCACTGTGGTGAGCAGTCAGCAAAACATCATAGCCTTCTTGAGACATGACGTCGGCAAAAAATGTATAGCGAAAGTTTCGAGCGCTAGCTTCTACGCCGGTTTCTGGCGGATTTTCCCAACACCGTTCATAAAAAGGAATGCCGCGTTCTTGGCAGTACTGCCGTAAAAAAGCCGCTTCCTTGGCAGATGCTGGACGCAATTGATGGTTCACATGTGCCACACCAAAACATGGCTCTTTTTGCATTTCAGGAAACAACTGACAAAAGCTCTGCAACAAGACCATCGAATCGACGCCCGTCGATACCGCCAGCAAAAAGCGGCGGTTTTTATCAGGATCGATGGCAGTGAGTTGCCCTCGAACGGTTTGAATGACCATCGTTTGACCTCCTTTTCATTTGGTAGACCCACAAGAAAGAAAGCTGAAACAAAACGAACCAACAGTTTTGTTCCAGCTTTTTCCAACTTGCTATTCATGTTTAGTTACGGCGTCCGCCGCGGCCACCGCGTTTTCCTTCTGTATTTCGACGTAATGACGAAAGACGATCATCACTATCTTTTAGAAAAGAACTCATCAATGAATCGAAGTCTTGTTTATTTACATTCGTATTTTGATTGCGTGAAAAAGATTTTTTCGGATTTGGTCGATTGAATTCTTTTTTCGGGTATTCACGTTTTTCTTCCGGTTTATCTTCTGCTTTGCGGATCGATAGGCCGATTTTTCCATCGTTGCCGATTGCCGTAACAAGTACTGTCACTTCATCCCCAACAGACAACACGTCGTGAATGTCTTTGACGAATCCGTTTGATACTTCACTGATATGCACCAAACCAGTTTTCCCTTCACCAAGATCAATGAACGCACCAAAATTTGTAATACCAGACACTTTGCCCTTTAGTTTCGCTCCAACTTCGATTGACATATAAAAAATGTTCCTCCTAATTTTTACCCATTTAAAATAATTCAAACTACTGCGCTGAGTAGGTATGACATTGCTTAATCTTGTGACTCTGTGGATGATGATTCTTGTCCGCTTTGCGAAGAACGCTCATTGGTGTTTTGAGAATCCGTCCCGTCTGGCAAGACTGGATAGATTTTTTCGCCATCTTTTGAGTAGAAGAATCGGCTGCGGGCCAATTTTGCCACATACTCATCGTCTTGCAGCAAGGCAACGTCTCGCTCCAGTGAAGCCACCTTTTGTTCTGCCTCTTTTTGTTCGGCGACTGTTTCCGCCTTATATTCCTTTAGCTTTTGCAGGCGCATTTGATCGTTGAACATTTGAATCCCTACGATTGCAAATATCGCTAATGCCGCCACGAAAAACGCCACCAGCCGACGTCGGCGAAACACGACTTGTCGCCGCTCTTTTTCAAACTTGGCAAATTGCTCTTTCGCATAATCGGTCTGCAATAGTTCTATTTTTTTATTTGATTCTTTTGCCACCTGAACTCGCTCCCGTCGCTGTCTTTGTTTTTTACATTATACCAACATCCGCAAAGCTTGTCTAACTGAAAATGCCGTAAAAATCAAGCATTTTCTGAGATTCTTTCCTCTGAAACGATCTCATACATTTTTGCAGCGTCTTCTTTTTTCGTCGATTCATGCAATTCATTGACTTTTACTTCCAAGACCTTATTCCCGAATTGAATACGCATGGTATCGCCTACTTTGACGTCACTGCTTGACTTGGCTAATTTGCCGTTGATCTGAATGCGTCCCTTGTCTGCCACTTCTTTGGCCACAGAGCGACGCTTGATGATACGGGAGATTTTAAGAAATTTATCTAATCTCATGTTTTTCACCTCTTCTTAATAGTTTCTTTCCAAATGGAACTAACAGCCATTCGCGAATCGTTAACAATTTGATTTTGATCGCTGCCCCGATAAAGGCTGCGCCTCCCAGACCGACACCGCCTAGGCAAAAAAGCAGTGCCTGTAGTCGATGGGTCAAAGGACCGTTCAATAAGATCGCAACGAAGCTATAATATAAGAATAGCACGCTTGCCATGATCCCTAAACAAATAAATAGTTTTTTTCCATAATTTCCTTCATGCCAAAAGTGATTGATGCTGCTTTGTGCTCGACGCTGTTCGGAAACCACAAAACAGCATAAGGTCGCGCCTAACCCCAACAGTGTACTGATACTCGCTCCTGCAGTCCCATACGAAGCAGTCAGCGGCCACATCGATAGACATTTGATCAAAAGACCGATCCCCGCAGCGAGCAAGCCGAAGGTATAGGTATTGCGACTTTGTTGAATGCTTTGATAGGCTTGGATCGTCGCCATCAGAGCGATAGAAAAGACAAACAATACCAGCGCCGCATTGCCAGAACCGTCTTTGAATAAGGCAAAGTTAATATAAGGCAGCAAAATCGCTAAGCCCACGGCAGAAGCCGAAGCAATCCCGATCGTTAGGCGCAAATACATTTTTGCCGACTTTTCAAACAGCTGCTGATTTTTTACCGTCAAATACTTGGTCAACGTTGGCAAAAACGTCGAGCTTAACGCCATCGCCACCACAAGACCTAGTTGGACGAGGGGTTGTCCGCGATCATAGATCCCTTTTGAAATTCGGGCTGCTTGTGCCGTCATCCCCCCCGCTTCTAGCGCATTGGTCAATAAAAACGAATCCGCTAACTGGAACAAGATCAAATAGCCGCTATAAATCGTCAACAGACCGCCTTCTAAGAAGAACCGTTTCTTCAACGAGGCGGATAAACCAGCGGGATTTTCTCCTGTACTGGTGACTGGTTTATGCCATAGCGATAAGCGTTTGCCGTTGATTTGTCGGCTATAATAACTTAAGATCCACCACGCCGCAAGGCCCCCGACTAAGGCACCCATCATGGCGACAGTCCCCGTTTGATAAATCGTCCAGCCCAATTGCTGGAAAGCTGCCGCAGCACCTAAAATCACACCAACTCTAAGCAGCTGCTCTACGACTTGGGAAACTGCTGTCGGCACCATTTGCAAATTCCCTTGAAACATTCCTCGATAAAAGGTCAAAGGCGGGACAAATAAGAAGGTAAAAGAAACGACTCGAATCAAGCCCGCCAGTTGGTGGTCCCCCATCACTTGCGCGATCGGACCAGCAAATAAAAAGGTCACCGCCCATAAACTGATCGCAGACCAAAGCACGAAAGGCGTCAACGCTTGCAGCCGTTCCTTGCTTTTCAAAGGATCGGGTTCTTCAGCGACGATGCGGGAGATAAACTGTGGCAACCCTGACAACGCTAACGTCATCGCCAATCCATAAATCGGATAGACTTGTTGATACACATAAAACCCTTCGTCCCCTACCAGGTTCTGAAAAGGGACCCGATAAACGGCACTTAAGATTTTTGCGATAAAGGAAGCGATCGTTAAAATAAACGCCCCTTCCATCGTACGCTTCAATTGTGATTTCGGCATCCCTCTGGTTCCTTTCTAGCCTTGGCTGGCGTATTTTTGTTCCCGTAACGCTTTGACAAAATCTTGGATTTCTAATAGCCAGGTGCTTTCCTTCATCACTGGCGGAATCTGTAATTTGATGGTCATTTGCTCATGATCGACACCCATCGTGGCTTTTAATTTAGTAGCTTTCAATGCTTCAAACAGCTGCTCCACCGAATAATTTTTCGTGCCGACTTTACTCAAAATAAACGACACCGTCTGCTGCTGCTTACGGATAGTTTCTAACAAGGCACGATCGCCGTTCATCTTGATCTCGCCCACCGTTAAGAGATGCGCCACTTCTACAGGGTATTCACCGAAACGGTCTAACAGATCATCTTGAAGTTCATCAACTGCTTCTTGGGATTCCAGCTCACGAATTCGTTTGTAGATCTCGATTTTTTGCCGTTCGTCTTCAATATACGAAGTCGGTAAGTAGGCATCGATCCCCAGATCGATCTCGACGGTCGTTTTTTCTGTTTGGGTATTTTTCCCTTGTTTCCGAGTGACTGCTTCAGACAGCATTTGCGAGTACATGTCAAACCCGACTGCATCGATAAAGCCGTGCTGCTGCGCCCCCAATAGATTACCCGCTCCACGAATCGAAAGATCTCGCATCGCGATTTTGAAACCTGACCCCAACTCGGTAAAGTCCTTAATGGCTTGCAGCCGTTTTTCACTGACTTCATTCAACACTTTTTGCTGTTCGTACATGAAATACGCATAGGCGACCCGATTGCTCCGACCGACACGGCCGCGCAGCTGATACAACGTCGAAAGCCCCATGTAATCGGCATTTTCCACAAACAACGTATTGGCATTGGGAATATCCACACCGGTTTCAATGATCGTCGTCGTCACCAACACATCGTATTGCCCTTCAATAAAGTCAAACAGGGTATTTTCCAATTGAATCTCGGTCATTTGCCCGTGGGCATACGCGATTCGTGCGTCTGGCACTAACGCCTGCAGTTCTTCGACTTTTCGCTCGATCGTATCGACACGATTATAGAGATAAAACACTTGACCTCCCCGTGCCATCTCCCGTTGGATCGCTTCTCGCACTGCTCCTGGATTCATCTCCATCACATAGGTTTGGATCGGGTAACGATTTTCTGGTGGTGTTTCGATCACAGATAGGTCCCGTACCCCCAGCATCGACATATGCAATGTTCGTGGGATCGGCGTTGCCGTCAACGTCAACACATCGACTTGCGAACGCAGTTGTTTCAAGCGCTCTTTGTGTTTGACCCCAAACCGTTGTTCTTCATCGATCACCAATAAGCCCAAATCAGCAAACTCGACATCTTTTGACAATAATCGGTGGGTCCCCACCAAAATATCGACTTGCCCTTTGCGCACTTGCTCGATCGTTTCATTCTGCTGTTTTTTCGTCCGAAAACGACTCAGTACCCCAACATTGACGGGGAATCCTTCAAAACGATCGACCATCGTTTCATAGTGCTGCTGCGCCAAGATCGTTGTCGGTACTAAGAAAGCCACTTGTTTGCTTTCTTTGATCGCTTTAAAAGCAGCCCGCAGCGCCACTTCTGTTTTCCCAAAACCGACATCCCCGACTAACAAGCGGTCCATCGGCTTTTCTTTTTCCATATCCCGCTTGATCTCTGCCGTACTGCGCAGCTGATCATCGGTTTCCGAATACGGAAAGGCATCTTCAAACTCTTTTTGATAGGCATCGTCTGGTTGAAAGGCATAGCCTTTTTCTGATTCGCGTTTGGCATACAATAAAATCAAATCATCTGCAATGTCTTCAATTTTAGCCGTCACTTTGCGCTTGGTCTTCGCCCACTCGCTGCCACCTAATTTATTGATTTTCGGTGTTTTCGATTCGGAAGCCACATATTTTTGAATCAAATTCAGTTGGGTGACTGGAATAAAGAGCTTGTCTTCGTTTTGGTACAAGATCGTCATGTAATCTTGGTGGACGCCATCGACTTCTAAGGTTTCCATGCCGATGTACTTCCCGATCCCATGATTCGCATGGACGACATAATCGCCCGCTTTTAACTCATTGTAGCTTTTGAGCCGTTCCGCATTGGTGACATTTTGCCTGCGGGCTCTTTTTTTGTTCATCTTTTGGAAAATTTCTTTTTCCGTAACCACCACTAGCTTGTCTTGCGGCATTTCAAAGCCGCTTTGCAAACGTTCCACCACGATTTGGGTGCGTCCTGTAAACAGGCGATCTTGTTGCGTCTGCACGGCATAGATATCATGATCTCGCAGATCTTGCTCTAACTTCTTGGCCCGCTCTTGGTCACTGACCAGAAAAATCACCGTCTGCTGCTGCTTCTCCCAGCGATCGATTTCAACTTTCAAGAGACCCATTTGGCTGAAAAACTGCTGCATCGGCCGGTATTGGAATTGATGGATCGCTTGGAAGCGAATGTTCCCCATTCCTTTTTGGAATAAAGAAAAGAAGCTGGTCACAAAGGTTTCTTTTTGCAGCAGCTGATGGACATCGATCCCGAATTGCTGTTCAGAAAAGACTCGCAGCTCCGCTAATTTTTGGGTATGCCACTCCGCCTCTTCCCGTTCGATCTCACGATTGGTCTCCATGATCCGAGCATAATCATCGATCATCAAAAAGGCATCTTCAGAAAAATAATCTAAGACACTCGTTTGCTGACGATACAGTAAATCCGTGTAATAACGGGCACTTTCACCAGGAATCCCTGCTTGCCATTGAGAAGCCAACTGGCCAAAATAATCTTCTAAAAAGGCGCGATCGGTTGCTTCTTTGGTGACTGCCAACCGTTTGTTCAATAATTCTTGCAGCTGCTTTTGCCCCGCAGCTAAATCTTCCGCTGAGAAAACCAATTCGGTAGTGGGTAAAATAGCCACTTGCTGCAGCGTTTCCACTGAGCGTTGCGTTTCCACGTTGAAAGAACGCATCGAGTCGATTTCTACATCGAATAACTCGATCCGTACGGGATATTCGGCGTTTAATGGATAAATATCGAGGATGCTCCCACGAATACTGAATTCGCCAGGTTTGCCAATCATTGACTGACGTTCGTAACCCATCAAGATCAATTGTTGCGGCAAACGCTCTAAATCGATCTCATCGCCGATCTGCCATTGAAATTGATTGGCTAACCAGGTTTTCTTTTCAGGCAAATACTTTCGCAAAGCCGCTACCGGCAACACATAGATCCCCGTTTTCCCTTGAGAAACAGCATTCAGCGCTGCCACGCGTTCTTCTCTGGCTTCTGGTGAAGAAAAAGCCATTTCGGCTGACAACACTTCATCCACTGGAAAAACATAGACATCTTCCGTCACATTGCGCAGATCTTCGGCTAGTTGATTTGTATAATAGAGATTTGGGGTCACGACGATCACTTGTTTTTGAAATGCCTGATACACACCAGTGATCGCTAATGTTTTTGCCGATCCAGCTAGACCGGTCAGTAATTGCCGGGGGGCCTGTTCACGTAAACCTGTATGCCAAGCCGCCACTGTCGGCACTTTATTTATTAATTCAATTAAATCCATCTCGGCCCTCCTTAGTTAAATCGATTCATTGTGGCAAGAAAGTCGCCGTTGGTCAAGTAATCACTACTTGCCTCGACCGCTTTATCAATACTTTGTAAAACGATGGGCAGGTCGTCTTTTGCAAAAGGACTCAGGACATGATTGACCACGGTTTGTCCTGGACGTGGACGATCGATCCCGATTTTGATACGGTCAAAGACTGTTGAATCCAAATGAGCGATCAAACTCTTGATCCCATTGTGGCCACCTGCACTGCCTTTTTGGCGCAAACGAATTTTCCCTAATGCTAAATCGAGGTCATCATAGACCACCACTAGTTCTTCTTGGTAGATGCCAAAATAGGTCATCAACGGGCCTACCGCACGACCGGATTCATTCATGAAAGTTTGTGGTTTGACCAAAAGGATTTTTTCACCATTCAAGAAAAACTCTGCCACCTCTGCTTCAAAAGCCGACTTTTTAAAGGTTGCTTGGTACTTTTGTGCCAACGCATCCACTACCATAAAGCCAACATTATGTTTGGTTTTTTCATATTTTTTGCCAGGATTTCCCAAGCCTACAATCATTTTCATTTTTTATTTACGCTCCATTATTTCTAGTTTCAAGCTGATTCTTCATCTATTTTATCGGTTTTCTTATCCAAACACAAAATACTGGGCACACAAATGCGCCCAGTTCTTTTGCTTAGGTAATTATAACACGAAATGGACTGTTATGGTGGCACCCTCTTGCTCAGTTTTTATCTTTCTTAACGAATCTTAATAAAACCTTGATATATATTCTTTTTGACGTAATAACAAAGAAAGCATTTACAACTGAAACAGCGATATTTTGTGTAATATTGTTGTGCAAATCACATGACAAACATACTTGAAAATGGTAGGATGATAGCGAGTAAAACAATTATGCGGAAGGAATGATACACAGATGACTGCAAAAACGAACAAAAAAGATCACCAAAAGGTAATTCTTGTTGGAGACGGTGCGGTTGGTTCTAGTTACGCGTTTGCGCTGGTGACCCAAAACATTGCGCAAGAAGTCGGAATCATTGATATAAATACAGCAAAAACAGAAGGCGACGCAATTGACTTGTCCCATGCTTTGGCATTTACTTCCCCTAAAAAAATCTATGCCGCTTCTTATGAAGATGCACATGATGCTGATTTAGTCGTTATTACTGCTGGTGCGCCTCAAAAACCAGGCGAAACCCGTTTAGACTTAGTTCATAAAAACTTGAAAATCAACCGTGAAGTAGTTACCCAAATCGTTGATTCAGGCTTTAACGGAATTTTCTTAGTTGCAGCAAACCCAGTCGATATTTTGACTTATTCTACTTGGAAATTCTCAGGCTTCCCGAAAGAACGCGTTATCGGTTCAGGTACCTCATTAGACTCTGCCCGTTTCCGTCAAGCATTGGCTGAATTGGTCGATGTCGATGCCCGTAACGTCCATGCCTATATCTTAGGGGAACACGGCGATTCAGAATTCCCTGTTTGGTCTCATGCCAACGTAGCTGGCTTACAAATCTATGAATGGGTCAAAAACAACCCAGACATCGATGAAGAAGCAATGGTCAACATTTTCTTCAGTGTTCGTGATGCAGCCTACACCATCATCGAGAAAAAAGGTGCGACCTTCTACGGGATCGCGGTAGCCTTAGCACGGATCACTCGTGCGATCTTAGACGATGAAAATGCTGTTCTCCCATTATCTGTGTACATGAACGGCGAATACGGCTTAAACGACTTGTACATCGGTGCGCCTGCAGTCATCAATGCCCAAGGGATTCAAAAAGTAATTGAGATCCCATTAACAGATGGTGAAAAAGACCGGATGGCCGCTTCGGCAAAACAATTAAAAGATATTCTTGATGAAGCTTTTGCAAAATTAGATGCGGAAGACAATCAATAATTTCTTTTCCCTCGTGTTAAATAGTCAATTTTAGTTAGTCAATTATGCGACTGAACGAATCCTCCAGCTCACTCTTTTTCAGAATCCTTTGATCAAGATGGCTTGCTGCCGATTCGTTCAGTTTTTTTATCGTAAGAAATGCGTTTCTACAGCTTGCCTAAAGATAGTTTAAGAATTTTCTATTTTTCATGGAAGTTTCATTTGCCATATTCGCTTTCCCGTGGGAATATGGTATGATTTAAGCGTTATTATCTATTATGCCATTAGAAAAAAAGGAGTAGTTGAATGACTCGTTCAAACAAACATACTGACGCCAAGAATAATACGAAGAAAATTGTTCTGATCGTTGTGGCTGCTTTACTCGTAGTGATCGCTGGCGGCTATACCTACCGAAGTACATATTATGCAAACCGTTTTCTACCAAAGACTGAAATCGATGGGATCGACATCAGCAACAAAACCGTTGTCGAGGCCAACGCCCTGCTGCATGATCGCTATTCACAAGAAGACTTTACCATCAAAGATGGTGATAGCGAATGGAAAACAGTCAACCTTGCTCAATTTGGTTTGCAGACGGATTTCACCGATGAGCTGCAATCATTAAAAGATGAACAAAACCAGTGGAGCTGGGGAATGGCTTACGTTTCGGCTGCCGAAGAAAAAACATTAGACAATCTCTCAGTAGACCAAGACACCTTGACTAGCGAGACCAACACGATCCAAAAAGAACTCGAAACCTTAAATGAAGATCGTACCAAATCGGCTGATGCCACGTTGGAAAAAGGCGAAGACGGCTTTTCTATCAAATCAGAAGTTGACGGCGATGCCATCGATGTTGACAAAGCAGTGGCAGACTTGCAAGAAGCCATCGTCAGCGGCGAAAAGGAACTGAATCTCGTTGATTATGTCACAAAACCAAGTGTGACCGCCGATGATCCAGACTTAACGAAAGAAATGGATTCGTTGAATAAAATCGCCAAAGTAACTGGCAATTATACGATCAACGGAAATACGTTTCAAATCCCAAGAGAAACGATCATGGATTGGCTCTCTTATAAAGACGGCAACACAACGATCGACGAAGACAAAGTACGAAGCTATGTCACATCAATCGGCGAACAATACAATACTAGCACCAATTCTTCGACCTTCAAAAGTACCAAGCAAGGCGAAGTGACAGTCCCAGCCGGTACTCTTAGCTGGACGATCCAAACCGATGCAGAAACAGAAGCATTGATCGAGGCGTTAAAAGCTGGCGAAGACTTCACGCGTACACCGATCGCTCAAGGAAGCACCGATGCAGGCAGTCCGCTGTTTGGCAACACCTATATCGAAGTTGATCTAAAAAACCAACACATGTGGTATTACAAAGACGGACAGCTTGTTCTTGAAACAGCCATAATTTCCGGAAAACCAGCCACACCAACACCAACTGGCGTCTTCTATGTCTGGAACAAAGAAGAAGATGCAACCTTGACTGGTGAAGATTATGCGTCCCCTGTTGATTACTGGATGCCCATCGATTGGACTGGTGTCGGTATCCATGATTCTGATTGGCAGACGGAATACGGTGGCGATCTTTGGAAAACCCGTGGTTCTCACGGCTGTATCAATACTCCGCCAGGCGTGATGAAAGAATTGTACAGCAAAGCCGAAGTCGGGACACCCGTGATCGTGATTTAATCGAAAAAGAATCAAACCTTTTTATAGACGAACCAAAAGCTGCAAAAGAAAATCTTTTGCGGCTTTTTTGTTGTCTCCCAAATGTTCCTATTTACAAAGAACGATTTAATTAATATACTTAATTAACCATTTTAATTAATAAGGAGAATCATTTTGGAAAAAGTCGTTTTTATTGATCGTTCTACTTTAGCTGGAAGTCTGATTAAAATTTTCGCCCGCAACATCCAACTGCTGTCAGAGGATCAAATCAGCGTAACTGTTGTGACACCAGAACGTCTGGCGAATTATCGTTTTGCGCAAGAAAAACTCGTTTTGGTCGATCCCTTGCTTTCTTTAACAGATCCGATGATCAAGCAGGCCATCCCACCACGCATCAAGCGCCTTTCGTTTCCCGTCAATCATTACAGCGGGATGAATACTGAGGCCATTCTAGAATTGATCCAACAAGCATAACCTAAAAAGGCCGACGGAAACCAATGGTTTCTGCCGCCTTTTCTCATGCCAATTGCCCTCTGCTAGACAATCGCTTCTTCTTGTTCTAACAAAGTAACTTGCTCTCCTTTGTCTTGCAGTGCAGCAACGTGCATCGTGCCCCACTGGCAAAGAGTATCCAATAAGCCGCCTAAGGTTTCTCCATATTCACTCAAGGAATACTCAACTTTAGGTGGTACTTGATTATAGGACTTGCGAGTAACGATGTCAGATTCTTCTAATTCCCGCAATTGCTGGGTCAACATTTTTTGACTGATGCCAGGGATCTTCCGCCGTAAATCACTGGGACGTAATGCCCCATGGCGTAAATTACAAAGAATGATGGGTTTCCACTTCCCGCCGATGACATCCATGGTTGCTTCAACACCGATATTATAAATTTTTTCTTCCATTTTTTCCACCTCATCAAGTCTGCAAACACATAAATGTTACCAAAAGGTGTGTATCAAACAAAAAAGTACGTACTATACAACCTTACCTCCTCATTATATGATGATACCAGAAAAAAATAAAGGAGATGTTTTTATGATCGGAAAATTATCAGATACCGTTACCCTGAACAATGGCAGCGAAATCCCCGGGTTGGGGTTAGGTGTCTTTCAAATCCCTGAAGCTGACACAGCAGAGGTCGTGAAGCAAGCGATTATCAATGGCTATCGCCTGATTGATACAGCAGCGATTTACGGCAATGAAACAGGAACAGGGGCAGGAATCAAACAAGGCTTACAAGAAACGGGGTTGGCTCGTGAAGAACTCTTTGTCACTTCCAAACTTTGGAACGATCATTTAACTTATGATGAAACGATCCACGCCTTCAATGAAAGTCTGGCCCGCTTAAACCTCGAGTATCTCGACTTGTACTTGATCCATTGGCCAGGAAATCAAGCATTTCAAGAGTCCTGGCGTGCCTTGGAAGACCTCTATGCGGCTGGAAAAATCAAAGCGATCGGGGTCAGCAACTTCCAGATCCATCATCTGGAGCAATTATTGGCCATTGCTAAGGTCGTTCCTGTTATCAATCAGATCGAGCTGCACCCCAAACTGACGCAACAAGACCTGCGGGCTTTTTGTGGCGAAAAAGCAATTGCGATCCAAGCTTGGTCGCCATTGATGCAAGGCAAACTGCTGAAAGATGACACCGTCTTGGCGATCGCCGATGCACAGCAAAAATCAGCGGCACAAGTGCTTTTACGCTGGGCTATTCAACAAGGGATCTTAGTCAATGTCAAATCGACGCACCCTGAGCGAATGATCGCTAATGCAGCGATTTTTGATTTCCATTTATCAGAAGCTGACATGGACCGCTTGAACGCATTAAATGAAGACTTACGAGTGGGTCCAGATCCAGACACATTCGATTTTCATTAACCAAACGATATACTAAACAAAACCTTAGGAGGAAGTATAATGACAAACACAAACACAGGCTTTTCAATGGTCAACCATGTTGGAATCACCGTCAGCAATCTCGAACGTTCCATCCAATTTTATGAAGCATTAACGGGAAAGAAAATCGCCAATCAAGATACGATCGGCGGCAAACGCATGGCGCAAACGCAAGGATTAGCAGATACACTGATCAAATATGCCAATCTTCATTTAGACAATCTCAACATCGATCTTTTAGAATACGTCGAACCAAGATCCAACAAAGCTAGCTATTCCAATGAGCAAATCAGCGCGATGCATCTTTGTTTTGAAGTCGAAAATATTGATGAAGCCGTTGCTCGTCTAAAAGCCATTGGCGTTGAGCCTGACGGCACCCCCATCGTTTTTGAAGCACAAGACGGTTTGAAAAGCGGCTTTGGGACAGGCGTCGCTTACTTTACAGATCCAGACGGCACCAATCTTGAATTGATTGCACCAAAAGGCCCTTTTCAACGGGGATAAAAAACGGATGGCGCTGCAAATCGCCATCCGTTTTTTTTGCTAGAAGCACGTATTTTTCGATTGTTCCCCTTCATAGAAGCGTTCATAGCGGATACAATAAGTATGTACTCATCTTTAGCGGCTTCACTTACTTATCCAACAAATCGCACGTGAAAGGTAGTGATCTCGATCGATATTGGACTTTTGTTGTTGATTTTTACGGGTATTTTTTTCATCGTCTTCTGGTGCTTTTACCGAGAAGAACCCAATTATGTATTCGGCTTTCGCACCAAGCGCAGTACAGCCAGTGTCAGCAATTGGCGTTTTGCCCAGCAGTGGTTCTCCCTGTTAGCGATGCTCTTTCTAGGCGGGGTCGTTTTATTGCAGCGCAACGAGCTGATCACAGAGGCTTTTTACCAAGTAGCCGTTTTTGGCAGCTATCTTCTAGCAGCGCTACTCGTAGAAACGGCACTGTATCTCAAAGATTCACGCACAAGCACCAAAAAGTAAGACAAAAAAGACATTCCAGCGAATGTCTCAGACTGTAGACAAAGTACTAGTTTTTAGTGCTTTGTCTTTTTTTATCCGTTAAAATAAGAGTATCAATTGGAGGTGTATCCAGATGCTCTCAAAACAAGATATGAGTAAACGCGCACAAATCGGTTTCTTTTCTCTTGAAGACTTGGTCCCACAGGACCATTTATTGCGGCAAATAGATCAATGTATTGATTTCTCCTTTATTTATGAATTGGTTAAAGAGAAATACGATGAAATCCAAGGACGTCCTAGCTTGGATCCTATTCTTCTAATTAAATTACCAATGATTCAATATCTATTTGGTATTAAAAGTATGAGACAAACAATAAAAGAAATAGAAGTGAATATCGCTTATCGCTGGTTTTTAGGTTTGAGTTTAGAAGATCCCGTTCCTCATTTTTCAACATTTGGTAAAAACTATACGTGACGGTTCAAAGGAACAGATCTCTTTGAAAAAATTTTTTATGAAATTCTAGAACAATGTATCGCTGAAGGTATCGTAGATACTTCCGAAGTATTTATTGATAGTACGCATATTAAAGCACATGCGAATCGTAACAAAAAAGAATCTGTCGAAGTAATGGAACAAGCTGTTTTTTATACAGATAAGCTGACAAAAGAAATCACCAAGAATCGAGAAAAACATTTAAAAAAGCCCTTAAAAGAAACAAACGCAGAAAGTAAAACTTCCTTGAAAAAAAGAAGTACGACTGATCCTGAAAGTGGTTGGTTTCATAAAGGTGAACACAAAGAAGTTTTTGCCTATAGCTCACAAGTGGCGTGTGATAAACATGGATGGATATTAGGTTATACTACACACCCAGGGAACTTTCATGACAGTCGTACGTTTGTTTCTTTATTTAACAAGCTCAAAGGAGCTTTTCCCCTAGAAAAATTAATTATGGATGCTGGGTATAAGACACCAGCAATTGCACATTTACTACTCGAACATAAATTGACCCCAATTTTCCCATACAAACGTCCTATGACTAAAAAAGGCTATTTCAAGAAACATGAATATGTTTATGACGATTACTATAATTGTTATATCTGTCCCAATAATAAAATACTCTCTTATGCCACTACCAATCGCAAAGGATATATCGAATACAAAAGCAATCCAAAGGATTGTAAAAATTGTCCTTTCTTGTCTAAGTGTACCAACTCAAAAAATCATATCAAAGTAATCACTAGACACATTTGGGCTGAAGCTATAGAGACCTGTGAAGAGATACGCCATCAAAGTTGGTTCAAAGAACTTTATAAAAAGAGAAAAGAAACCATTGAACGAATTTTTGGGACAGCAAAAGAATTTCATGGGTTACGTTATACCAATCAAATAGGAATTGAAAAAATGCACATGAAAATTGGGCTTACTTTTGCGTGTCTTAATATGAAAAAGCTAGCAAAAATAAAAAGGATCAGAGCGCAAAAGAGACGTTTTCCTAAAGGAAAACTGCCTAATCTATCGATTATCCATAGAATATTACATAGAAAAAAGACAAACCTCATGTTTGTATAAGGTTTGTCTACAGTCTGAGACATTCCAGCGAATGTCTTTTTTCTATTGTTTATTTTGATGATGGATTGTGATCCCCAACACCAAGGCTAAAATCCCTGAAACCACCCAGATAGTGCGGTGGAATAAGAAAATCCCTAGCAAGCTGCTTAAGACTGCACCAAAAAAGAAGCCGCCGATGATCAAGGAAATAGAAATAATCTTGGGCGTCACTGATCGGTCCTTTTTAAACCAGCGCATGTACACATAATCAGCCAGTGAACGTAAGTTGCCGGTGGTCATCGTGGTGGCATAGGGCATCCCTGCCAATCGACGATAGGCGGCATATTGAATCGCCGCAAAAAAAGATAACCCCGAATCGATCATGACATTGGGTAATGATCGAGCAAAAAAGCCCAGAACAAAAATACCGATTGCTTCAAAGATCAATGCGGCATTTTGCCAAACGATCCAGCCCCCTGTCGGAAAATGATGCTGCAGATAATTCGTCACTACGATCCCCACTAAAAACATGAAGATTGGTGGCAGATATCGAAAGGCTTGTTCAAACTGCCCCGTTGAAATATTGATCCCTAACAAAATGACATTCCCCGACTGCATACTTGCAAACACTTCCCCGTGAAACAAGTAGGTATACGCATCTAAAAAACCGCCCGCCATAGCAAGAAGAATCCCCACCGGTAAACTTTCATGCACGACAAACTCCGATTTTCTTTTGGCACTACTCAAACTTTTTTCCATTGGTTTCGCCTCTTGTTTTTTATACTTTCTGACAGCTTAACGCTTAAAAACGCCGAAAACTCGTTATCTTTTGCGGCGTTTAGGTGACTTTTTCGATAGCTGACAAATCAACCAGCCCAAAAGAACGGCGGTCAGTGCTCCAGCTGAATCCAGCATGACATCTTGAAAAAGCGGCGTCCGTCCTCCCGTCAGCATTTGATGGTATTCATCGATCCCAGCGTAGCCGGTGGCTGCCAACCAAGCAAAAAAAGCGGCTAGCCAATACGGCTGTTTTCGAAAAACAAGCGTTAAGAACAAACTGCCACCTAGGACAAAATAGGTAAAGAAATGCGCGCCTTTACGAATGAAAAATTCCACAAATGAGAAATAGCCTTTTTCCGCAATGCTGATCTCCGAACCAGCATAGGAAAAAGAAATCTTCTCTAGCCACTCTTTCAATGGTTCGTTTTTTAAGATTCGTGAAAGCAACCCAATTTGCGATTGCTGCTCATAGGTTTGTGAAGAGCTGATAAAGAGGAAGACCATTACCGCAATTGCAATACAAAAGTAAAAATTCGGTTCTTTCAGTAATTTTTTCATAGTTTTCACTCCTCATTTTCCTATCTTACCATTTTCATTTGGTGATGCAACTGTTTTTCCAGCAAACCATGGAGACATTGCACACAAAAAAAGAGTGCTTCCGTCAAGATTAGAAGCACTCTTTCTTTTTAAAAATAGCCATCGGTATGAAAAGCCGTCACCCGTTTGGTTGTGAGATCTTGGGGCTTGTGACGTTCAGCTCCTTCAACGATTCTCAGGGCTGTTTTGCGTTTTTTTCTCCAGTAAACAATGACGAACCCATCTCGTAGCCTTCTACATAATGATTCAACCGCTCGACGACCTCTGCTGCCGCTTCTTGTGACGGCGTGATGATCAATAAAATATCAAACCCTGCAATCGTGCCGACAATTTCTGGCAGCTCCATTTCATCAAGATAATTGGCGATCACATCGGCGCCGTTTTCAGCCGTATGAACGACAACTAAAAAGTCAATCTGCGTAATCTTTTTTAGATACTCATACATCGAAAACGCAATTCTGTCTTCTAGATCCTGCTCTTTGGATTCAAAGATCGAATAATACGGTCGGCCATTTTTGGCATACGTTTTAGCGATGTTCATTTCCCGCATGTCTCTAGAAATCGTGGCTTGGGTAGCTGAAACATTTTCTTTTTTTAATAAATTCATCAATTCTTCTTGAGACTCAATCCGATGTAGGACAAAGAGTTTTTTGATAATTGCTTGTCGCTCTTTTTTTTTCATTTACTTGATCCGCTCCTCTCAAGTCGCCTCGCTTACTGAAATAGTTGATCCGTCTCGTTCACTTCTTGAAACGCAGCTTACAAGAACAACATCGAGAAGATTAAAATGGCAAGATTGGAAATTCCGATAACCAGTAACGGTTTGCGCATAAAGCGAGTCCAAGTAGAATAGTTGACCCGCGCCAGCTCCAATCCGCCCATCACGACGCCAGAAGTTGGTGTGATCAAATTCACTAATCCGCAACCAGCAGTAAAGATCATGACCATGACGTTCGGATTGAGTCCGATGCTTTGCGCCAAGGCACCCATGATAGGGATCGATACATATGCCAGTCCTGAAGTCGATGGAATCAAGAACGATAAGAGCAGATACAAAATATAGGCGCCAATTACGAACAGGACAGGTGATAACCCTTCTAAAAGATGGGAAGCCCGATCCAAAATAAACAGATCCAAGTACGTCGTTTGCATAATGTAGGAAGCCCCCCGTGCCACAACGATGATCAAGACAACGGATAAAATGTCTTTGACCCCATCGATAAAGTTGGTCACGATTTCTTTTTCTGAGAATCCTTGAATCAATGCAATGATGATACTGACGTAGAAGAACCACATAGCCAAATCACCAAAATACCATTCACCGAAGCTATTCCCGGTCAAAAAGGCGGTCCAACCGTCAAACACATGGATATCAAAGTCGCCCCAAGGAATCAAGGAAACCACCATGATCACAAAGGATAAGCCAAAAATCGTCAAAATCAAGCGATGCTTTTGCGTAAACGCCAAGGCTTCGTTCGTGTCTTTGACAAAATGCTCTTCCATTTCTTTTTGCTCTTGCAGCGATAAGATCGTGGAGCCTTTGTCGGCTTTGACTTTTTTTGCATAAGACATCACCACAAAGATACAATACGCGGTCGTGACTAACCAAAGCAATGCGCCAACTACTAGGATCGTGCCATTATTCGGAGCAATATCAATGCTTCGTAAGGCATCCATTGCCACCCCAGTAGCGAAAGGGTTAACGGTGGAGCCGATCACACCGGCACCCGCCCCCAACATGACGGTTCCTGCTGCGACGATCGTATCAAAGCCCGATGCCACCATTGTGATTGCTAATAAGGAATAGAACGGAATCGTTTCTTCCGCCATTCCATAAGTTGAGCCACCAATTGAAAACAACACCATCAAAATCGGGATCAAAATCAACTCGTTGCCTTTGAGTTTTTTGACTAAATGCTGAATACCAGCTTCTAAAGCGCCTGTTCGTGTGACAATATTCAAAAAGCCACCCAAACAAAGAATAAACACACAGATCTCGATCGCATCACGAAATCCGTTAAAAGGCGCCATAAAGAAATCAGAAAACTTGGCACCGACGACTTGGCTGACCATCTCTTCTTGGCCTGCTGGTAATGAAGGTGCAAAGGGCTGACCAGCTAGTAGCCAAGAAGCGACCGTCAACGCAATAATGATCAGAAATAAGATACTGAACGATGTCAGCGACTTTTTTTCTTTTTGCTTTTTTTTCATCTTCGTTCCTCCTCTATTGAATCAATCTTAGGTGCAAATTGCCAACAGCTAGTCTGTCTGTGGTCAATTCGCAACATGGGAAAAATAATCTTTGTCATAAATAATGAGTTCTTTGTAACGATAATAAATCTTTCTTTTGTGCACGAGCGCCTTGATGGTTTGACTGACCGTCTCTCGCGTCGTTCCACTGTATTTAGCGATATCATTGATAAAAACTGGAAAAGGAATGCGAATCTGCTCTCCTTGTGACTGTCCGTGCTCGATCATCAAGAGACCGATCGTATTGACGACTCTTGTCTGCGCGCTAGAGGTGACACAGTACTCCACTCGGCGTCTTTGCTTCTCCAACTGCTGGCTCATTTGCTTATTCAGCCACAGCAACTGACTTGTAGATGAAACAACCAGCGGTTCAAACAGCGACATCGCTGCAAACTGCACGACAATGTCTGTTGCAGCGAATGCCGATACATCATAGTTGTCTCTTTCAAACAAGCCAATCAAAGGAAATAACTGATCAGGCCCAACAAAATCTACATAACAATAGGAATCAGTTCCGTCGGTTTTTTCGATCCGTACGAGACCTTCGATCACATGGAATATCCGATCTCTTACGTCGCCTTCATAAAAAAGCACTTGGCCTTTTTTGTACGTACGGCAGTAAATATGCTCCTTCAACCGCTGTTGATTTTCTTCTTCCAGCCATTGAAAGCTATTCGCTCTTGTTGATGGATCTTTTATTTGGTAGTCGATCATTTCTCTCACTCCAATGTTTTGGACTTGCTTTGCTACTTCGCTTATTTCCAGGTGATCTGTGTACCAGCGTCTTCAATTTCTGCCAGCTTATCTAAGGAAGTAATCACTGCCCGTTTTTCCGTGCCCATTTTGACAAAATTCAAAGCTGCTTGTACTTTCGGTAACATGCTTCCCGGTGAAAAATGCCCTTCATCGACATAGGTTTCCAATTCAGCGGCGGTCACATGATCCAACCACTGCTCATTTTCCTTGCCAAAGTTCAAAGCGATTTTTTCCACGCCCGTCAAAATGATCAGCTGATCCGCATCGACTAAACGAGCCAATTTTTCAGAAGCAAAATCTTTATCGATCACGGCTTCAACCCCCAGCCCATTATCTAACACGGGAATGCCCCCGCCGCCTGCGCAAATAACGATCGTGTTTTGTTCAATCAGCGCCTTGATGCTGGCAACTTCTTGAATCGCTTGTGGTGCTGGACTGGCAACGACTTTCCGCCAACCACGACCAGCATCTTCACGATAGATGGCATCTGTTGCCGCCATGGCTTCTTTGGCAGCTGTTTCCGTTAAGAAAGGACCGATCGGTTTGGTCGGATGGGCAAATGCTGAATCTTGGGCATCGACTGTAATTTCCGTCACCACTGTCACCACCGGCTTAGCCATTTGGGCTTCTTTCAACTGGATTCTCAGCTCATTTTGTAACCAATAGCCAATACTGCCTTGCGTCATTGCCACACAGGTATCTAAAGGCATCGCTGGGTTTTTGCTAGAATCACTGGCTTGTTGCTGCAAAACCAAATTTCCCACTTGAGGCCCATTCCCATGGGTAATGATCAAATGAACATCTTTTTGGATCAGGGGAATTAAATACTCGACGGTCTGTTTAAGCCGTTCTTTTTGCCCTTTGGCACTGGCATCATCTGCTAGGATAGCGTTGCCGCCAAGGGCGACAACGATCGTTGGTTTCTTTTCACTCATCTGCTCACTGCTCCTTCTTACACTCTAGGAATAAAGAGATCGCCTAAGGTTACTGCCATGATTGCTTTGATCGAGTGCATTCGGTTTTCCGCCTCTTCAAATTGACGGCCCCATTGACTGCGGAAAATGTCGTCTGTGATCTCCATTTCAGAAATGCCGAATTTTTCTTCAATCATTTTTCCATACGTCGTATTCGTATCATGGAACGCTGGCAAGCAGTGAAGCACGATCAAGCCATCGTCTTGTTTTCCAGTAGCCATTACCATTTCGCGGTTGATTTGGTAAGCTTTCAACAGCTTCACCCGTTCTTCAAACTGGTCTTCTTCCCCCATTGAAACCCAAACATCGGTATACAGAACATCGGCATCTTTGACGCCTTTTTGAATATCGTCTGTTACCATCAGCTGACTGCCAGATTCTTTGGCAAATTTGTTGGCATAGTCTGTCACTTCTTCAGCTGGGAAAAGTTCTTTTGGTGCACAGATGCGAACATTGACACCTAAAATCGCCCCCGTCACTAACAAACTATTCGCCATATTGTTTCGGCCATCGCCCACATAGACTAACGTAATGTTTTCTAATGTACCGAAGTTTTCTTTGATCGTCATGAAGTCAGCGATCATTTGGGTTGGATGCCATTCATCGGTTAAGCCATTCCAAACAGGAACGCCAGAGAATTTGGCTAAATCTTCAACGACTTGTTGGCTGAACCCGCGGAACTCAATGCCATCAAACATACTGCCTAAAACTCTGGCGGTATCTTCAACGGATTCTTTTTTGCCTAGCTGGATATCATTCGCACCTAAAAATTCTGGATGGGCACCAAGATCGATGGCAGCCGTCGTAAATGCCGCCCGTGTCCGAGTCGACGTTTTTTCAAATAAGAGGGCGATGTTCTTGCCTTCCAAATAGCGATGAGAAATATTTTGCTTTTTCAACTGTTTCAAATAGATGGAAAAATCAATAAGGTATTCTAACTCGGCTTTCGTAAAATCTTTTTCTGCTAAGAAGCTTCTTCCTTTAAATACTTGTTTCATTAGTAATTCCTCCTCTAGATTAAATATCTTCTCTGATAAATGGCATGCTCATGCAGCGAGGGCCCCCACGGCCGCGAACCAATTCACTGCCGGAGATTTTATGCAATTTGATGCCGGCTTCAGTTAATTTTTGATTGGTGATCGTGTTACGGTCATAGACCACGACTTCACCAGGTGCGATCGTCAAGGTATTGGAACCGTCATTCCATTGTTCCCGAGCTGCAGCGACCAAATCGTTCCCCCCACAGCGAATCAATTCCACTGCATCTAATTCTAAGTAGCGGCACAAAATGTTTTCTAACGTATCTTTTTCTTCTTTGATGGTTACGCCATCCCCGTCACGTGAGATTGAATAAACGGTCAGTTCGCCTTCAATTTCTGGATGGATCGTAAATTTGTCATAATCAACCATTGTAAATACCGTATCTAAATGCATGAATTTGCGTTCTTGACCAATATCAAAAGCTAAGACGTACTCAAAACTTGGTTCATGTTGGAACACATTACGAGCCAACTGTTCAATGGAAGTGGCATCTGTTCGTTGGGAGATCCCGATCGCTAACACTCGTTTTGACAGAACCAATTCATCGCCACCTTCAATTCGTGTTGGCTGATCACGGTCATAAAGCAAGTGCGGTGGCTGTTGTTGGAACATTGGATGATGAGCAAAAATGTATTTGCCATACAATGTTTCACGACGTCTTGTTTCTGAATACATACGATTCAAGGAAACCCCGTTACCGATCGTCGCAAACGGATCGCGAGTGAAATACAAATTCGGCATTGGATCGATCAAAAACGGATACTGGTCATCCACAGCACCAGCTAAGCTTTGACTATGGGGCAATTTCAATTCATTTTTCGCTAGACCTGCCATCGTTTTATCGATGAATTGACGGTTATCTTCAAAAGATAAGAAATAATCGGTAATTTCAGCAATGATTTCTGGGCTTTGTAACGTTGTTTCTTCTAAATATTCCTTGATAAACTGCTCTTTGATTTCTTGACTAGTTAACGCTTCTGCTGCTAAATCTTCTAAATATAACACCTCCACATTATTATTACGCAATACATCGGCAAATTGATCATGTTCAGCCCTTGCTTGTTCCAAAAAGGGAATATCATCAAATAACAAGCGATTTAAATGATCGGGCACGAGGTTTTCTAATTCTCGACCAGGGCGATGGAGCATGACTTGCTTCAAGCGGCCGATTTCTGAAAAAACATGAATAGCATTTGACATTTCTTTACATCCTCCTTTGTTTTGATTACGCCTACATAGTACAAGAATGTATGCGCTTACCAAGCGACGTATTTCGCCTTCATTATGCAAAGCATTTGTCATTATGCAATAAAGAGTGAATATCTTCTTGCGAGCGTTTTTTTACTCGTTGTTATTTTTTTTTATGTAATATTTATTCAGCAATTTTTAAATAAGAATTTGATGAGAATGAAAAAATGATCGATTTTGTTCTTTTCTTTGATTTTGACGTCCCCGACCAATGCAGGCAAAGCTTGCGAAAGAAAAGAACTTTTTCAACCAACAGCTTTCCTTTTTCGATTAAAAAAATCCGATGGTTGCGACTAAATGTGGCTATGCTATACTTAATAAGATCGTAGGAAAAGAAAGGGGTTTGATAGGAATGACCTATTCAATCAATTGGGATCTAGAAACAATTTTTCCAGGAGGCAGTGATTCTGTTCAATTAAAAGAACGCATGAGCCAGCTGGAAGAAGAAATCAAAACTTACCGTGAAAAAGTTGACGCTTGGGCACCAAACGCTACAGACAATGCGACAAAATTAGAGGAATTAATCGAACTTTCTGGCACAATCAATCAGGGATTTTCACAATGTGGCAGCTTTATCAATGCCTTGCTTTCAGCGAATGTCAACGACAGCAAAGCCAAAATCCTGACAGGCGACCTCTACGCAAAACTGCCAGCATTGCAAGCAGCACAAACCGTTTTCTCGAAAAAATTGACAGAAATTTCTGAGGATGATTGGACCGCTTTACTTACCGCGGAAAACTTAGCACCAATCGCTTTTCGTCTAAGCGAGATTCGTCGCGACGGCAAAGAATTGTTATCTGAAGCAGAAGAAACCATCATCAACACGTTAAATTTAGATGGCTTAAATGCTTGGAGCCAACATTACGATACGATCGTTGCCTCGATCGAAATTCCTTTCCTTCAAGAAGACGGCACGACGATCAACTTGTCCGCTGGTCAAGCCTTCAATAAAATGATGGGTGATCCAGATCCAGAAGTTCGTGCACGTTTATTTGACACTTGGGAAAAGACTTGGGCAGAAAAAGAAGACCTCTTTGCAGATACCTTGAACCATTTAGACGGCTTCCGCCTTTCTACCTTCAAGCTTCACGGTGTCACTGATTACTTGAAAGAACCATTAGAATACAATCGTCTGCAAAAAGCGACATTGGATGCTATGTGGGGCACGATCCAAAAGAACAAACAGCCGATCGTTGATTTCTTGACCCGCAAAGCCCAGCTTTTCGGCAAAGAAAAAATGGAATGGCAAGATCAAGATGCGCCGATCATCCTTGGGGACATGGAAGAAAGAACCTACACCTTTGATGAAGCAGCTGACTTTATTTTGACAAACTTCCGTAAGTTCAGTCCGAAAATGGCTGACTTTGCCCAAGTTGCTTTTGAAAAAAGCTGGATCGAAGCAGAAGATCGTCCTGGCAAACGTCCTGGCGGCTATTGCACCAGCTTGCCAGAAACCAAAGAGTCACGTATATTCATGACCTACAGCAATTCAGTCAACGAAGTAGCGACGCTTGCCCATGAGTTAGGTCACGCGTTTCACAGCAGCGTTCTTTGGGAGCTACCAGAATTAAACCGCAACTATGCCATGAACGTCGCCGAAACAGCAAGTACCTTTGCTGAATTGATCGTTGCTGATGCAACCCTCAAAGAAGCGACAACGAAGGAAGAAAAAATCAATCTATTGGATGCCAAAATGCAAAATGCGATCGCGATGTTCATGAACATCCATGCACGCTTTATTTTTGAAAACAGCTTCTACCAAGCCCGTCAAAACGGCTTAGTTTCAGCGGAGCAAATCACGGAAATGATGACAGCGGCGCAAAAAGAAAGCTATGCGGATGGGTTAGCAACTTATCATCCACATTTCTGGGCAGCCAAATTGCACTTCTTTATTGATGATGTGCCGTTTTACAACTTCCCTTACACCTTTGGTTACCTCTTTAGCATGGGGATCTATGCGTATGCCAATGAAAAAGGGTCTAGCTTTGAAGAAGAGTACATTGCTTTATTGCAAGATACTGCTTCAATGACGACGGAAGAACTGGCGCAAAAACACCTTGGTGTTGATTTAACAAAACCAGACTTCTGGCAAGCAGGGATCGACATGGTCCTAAAAGATGTTGCCAGCTTTATGGAATTGACTGAAGACTATATCTAAAAGAAAAAACCCTCTTCCAACACGACGCTTGGAAGAGGGTTTTTCTATCAGGCATTCAATAAAGTTAAGCCAATCGTTAAGTAGCCTGCGTACAGACACCAAATCAAATAAGGAATAAACAAGTACATTGCTTTTTTGTCGATGCGAGCAAAGAGGATCATACAAATAATCACTGATAGGACTAACAAGACAATAATGACCGTTCCTGCCCAGTAAGCATTCCAGCCAAAGAAAACGATACTCCACAAGAAGTTTAGTACTTGCTGGATCGCAAAGAAGATATAGGCATTCTTTTTAAGTGCTGGATTGACTTTGGCTACGATCAACAGATACAATGCTGTTCCCATAAAGGCATACAAAATCGTCCAAACGATCCCAATGATCCCACCAGGAGGGGCTAAAAAGGGTTTTTCCATTTGCGCATACGTTCCAGCGATGTCTCCTGCAAACAAACTCGAGATGATTCCTGTTGCTTCGATGCCGATCACACAGACCAGCCAAATCAAAAATTTCATGTTCTCCACTCCTTCTTTTTTTCATGACTCTCTCATTTCATCGTACCATCGAATCGAAAAAAAGCAGAATAGAACGCTTAAAAAAGAAACGCCCGTGTGGACGTTTCTTTCAAGATAATTATATTCAATGACAGCTACTTTGATTGTTTTTCTTCAAACTTCCGTCGTTCATTTTCCACATACTTGTATAGCGCCCCGTAGCGGCTGCGGTAGCCTTTTTTCCATGGCTTCTCTTTGCCGCAAAAATGTAACAAAACGGTATGCTCGATGACCCAATCCAAACTCCATTCCCCTAAACTGATCGTTTCATAGGTACGGTTTTTTCGTACGTCATAGTTGTAGAGCTGATCAGGGATCGCCAGCACCCGATCGCCGTACAACCCATTCAAAATGTCTTGATCTGGCAAAAAGAGGTTCAAATGATTTTTCTCAATGAACGCTGCGATCTCTGCTTCTTTGACCTCTTGCCGCAGCTGGTGCACATTCATCAGCAAAACGCCTGAATTATAGTAGCCTTCCGACTCATAATTGCGCAAACGGACTTTATTGATGACTGTTGTTACTTCTGTCAGCTTAGAATGGCTGGCGGCGGCATACAGAAAATCCCCTAACGTCAGCTCATACAAGGGGCGCAAATCATTGATGCACAAAATATCCGCATCCAGATACAGGATTTTTTCCACTTGCTGCGGCAAGTAATTTTGTGCCAATAATCGATAGTAGATCGACTCAGGGTAGCGATCACTGACTGGCGCGGTTTTAAAAATCGAGCCAGAACCGATGATGATGGGATGATAGGTCATCGCCAGCTTTTGACAAAAAGCCTCCAGCTCTGCAGCATGGCTCAATTCTTTTTCTTGTAAGACATAGACATCAAAGGATGCTGCTGTCGTATGACGTTTGATTGAATATAACGTTGTTTTTAATTGTTCACTGAATCGATCATCAATCGCAAAAAGTAGATTCATGCTCTTGTTCACTCCTCTGTTACTGGCAGCGTGCAGGTTTTTGGAAAAAAATCGATTGCTGTTGCACGCAGCTTCTGTTCTTCTAGTATACCCGATTTTTGGTCTTTCTTTCAGTGAAACACCCTTGCCAATCGAACCCTTGCTTGGCAGACGCCAAAAAAGCTGTTCCATCCATGGGATGAAACAGCAAAGGATCGCTTATAAATGATTGTGTCTTAAAAACAGATCAGCGGATCGTTGCAAAAGCTTTTGACCACAACAACAATTCATCTAGCATATCATTGACACCCGCCGCCATGTGCGCACCGGGTTTGAAGGTACTGAAACTTTCAAAATCAGTAAATAAGTTGAAGGCTGGGTTGGTCCGCACGGTGGCAACTTTTTGTTCAGCTAATACGTTGCGCAATTGTTCAGCGGCCCGAATCCCACCGCCAGAACCGTAGCTGACGATCCCAGCAGCTTTATCAAACCATTCTTCCCGAGCAGAATCTACGGCATTTTTCAAGGAAGCTGCAAAACCGTGGTTGTATTCTTGCACGATGAAGATATAGCCATCTAATTCAGAAATTTTTTTGTTCCATGCCAGGTTTGGCTCAGCTGTTCCCATAAACGGTAGATCAAATGCCTTTACATCAACGATCTCAAACTGATGCTCTGACCGTTGATTAGCAATTTCTTGAATATATGCTCCGACTTGCGGACTTACGCGTCCTTCTCTTGTACTGCCTAAAATAATACCAAATTTCATGATAGGTTCCTCCTAAGATTGTTTTCGTTTGTTTTTTTAACGATTGGCAAATGTGTCTGCCCAGTCCAATAATTCCGTCAACATGTCGTTCATTCCTGCAGTCATATGCTCGCCAGGGGTAAAGGTGGCAAAGTTTTCAAAATCAGTAAATAAGTTGAAGGCAGGATTGGTGCGCACCGTGGCTACTTTTTGTTCCGCCAAAATCAAGCGAACTTGCTCAGCGGCACGAATCCCTCCTGCCGAACCATAGCTGACGATCGCTGCTGCTTTGTTGAACCATTCCTCTCGAGCGCTGTCCAACGCATTTTTCAAGGAAGCTGATATGCCATGATTGTATTCTTGTACGATGAAGAGGTAGCCGTCTAACTCAGCGATTTTTTCGTTCCACGCTTGGTTCACTTCACCTGTACCCATAAATGGCAAGTCATAGTCTTTGATATCAATGATTTCAAACGAGCGGTCGCTATGCGCGCGTGCTGTTTGTAAAACATAATTGGCTACTTGCGGACTCACGCGGCCTTCTCTCGTACTGCCAACGATGATCCCGATTTTTTGCGCTTTTTTCTTTTCAGGGGTGCGATACACCTCTTTAATTACTTCTTTTTCAATTATTTGTTCTTTTTTCCCAAATCCAAAGACCATTCTTTTGTACTCCTTTTGTTGTGGTTTCTTTAACGATGGACTCAGCATACCAAACTTACTTTTAGTAAGTCAATCATTCTGCTTACTTTTTGTTAGAAAAAACTCTCAGCTGCTTCTTATTGACATTCGTTCGGTACCGAACTATAATCAACTCATCGATATCGTTAGGTACCGAACGATAAACCAAAAGGAGTGTACACCATGAGTACAATGACCGACCACTTAATGAAACAGCTTCGTTTTATCAGCGAAGCCAGCAATGCCTTTATGAGTCAAAACAACCAGCGCCTTTCGGGACAGCAACGTGTCCTGGCCGTTTTAAATTTAGAAGACGGCTTGGTGCAAAGTTATCTTGCAGAAGTCTTAGACCTACGGCCAAGCTCTCTAGCGGAACTATTGAAGAAAATGGAAAATAGTGGCGATATTCAGCGCAAAGAAGATGCTGCTGACAAACGGATCAAACGAATCTACCTGACAGAAACTGGCCGAAAAAAAGCAGAAAAATTACTGGCACAAAAAGAAGCCACCAGCAGTCAGTCGTTTTTTGCAGGGCTCTCAGAGGAGGAACAAACCGAATTTGCTCGTCTGCTTGAAAACATTGCCGCTGGGTGGGAGACGGACTTCCAACAGCAGGCACAACGCTTTATTGACCCAATGGATCGTTTGCAAGCCATGCAAGAGATTCGGGAAGAAATGGTGAAGCAATGGGGCGGAAATTGGCAGGAAATGTCGAATGACGAGCGCCGAAAAATGAGGCAACAAATGAAAGATACTTGGCAAGAAATGGGCGTTGATGAGCGACGCAAAATGAAAAAACAGATCGAGGAAGCCATGCGGCAAATGCCGTTTCCTGGACATCGCGGCATGGTTGGCAATCGACCATTTGAGCCGTTTGGGCCGTTTGGGCCGTTTGATAATAGCGAGGCGAATGATCCACGGTACACATGGGTAAAAGGCAACTTTTTTGATGCCTACGGGTTTGGACAAGACCGCAAAGCAAGACCGACTTCCGCTTCTAAAGACGAAGCAGCCGAGGAGGATTGGCAGGATTTCTAATAACACCTAATTAAAAAGAAAAAGCAGTGAGCCATCTTGCTTGCTGCGGAGGAAAACGAATGGAAACAACGACACCAACAGTGAACAAAAACAAATTTAAAATGAAAGACTTTATCCACCTGATCGTCAGTGTCAATCCTAAGAAAGGCTTGTTTCTTTTAGGGATGCTCTTTAGCCTGATCACAAGTGCCGCCAGTTTGGTCGTGCCGCAGCTGACGAAAACGCTAGTCGATGCCAGCGGCACCCCCACGTTCAGCACCTCCATGCTGGTCGTTTTGATCCTAGCCTTTGTGCTGCAATTAGGCGTAGGGACTTTAGGCGGCTTTCTCTTGCGCTATGTGGGAGAAAGTGCTGTGAAAACGTTGCGGGAACGTCTTTGGAAACATCTGCTGCATTTGCCAGTCAGCTATTTTGATGACCACAAGTCGGGGGAAAGCAGTTCGCGACTCGTCAATGATACTTCCGTGATCAAAGAGCTAGTCACCTCGCAATTTCCCAGCTTTGTCACTGGCTTGATCCAATTGGTCGGTTCGATGATCATCTTGTTTTTGATGGACTGGAAGATGGCTGCGATCATGTTCAGTGCGGTGCCTTTGATCACCTTGATCATGTGGCCAATCGGCAAGATCATGTCAAAACTAGGACGCCAGTTGCAAGCAGCGACCGCCGATTTCAATGCGGATGCCAGCGAAAAACTCTCAGAGATCCGTTTGATCAAAGCCAGCAACGGAGAAGCCAGTGAACAAGAAAACGGTCGGCGCAACATTGGGGCAATTTTTACCCTCGGGGTCAAGGATGCGAAAGTCAGTGCGATTTTGCAGCCAATCATGACGACGGCCATGCTGGGCTTACTCGTAGGAATTCTCGGTTATGGCGCGATCCGTGTGCAAGCCGGCACCTTGACGAGCGGCGCATTGATCGCTTTTCTACTGTATCTCTTTAATATTATTGCGCCTGTAACGACGTTTGCAATGTTCTTTTCACAAGTCCAAAAAGCGATGGGTGCTACGGAACGGATCCAAGAAATTTTGGATACGCCGCTAGAACCAATTCAAGCAGCACCCAAAGCCGCCATCGATGGAGCAGTCTTACGAGCAGAACAAATCGATTTCAGTTACGTTCCCAAACGGCCGATTTTGCAAAACATTTCTTTTGAAGCCAAACCCAACACCGTGATTGCTTTTGCAGGACCAAGCGGCGGCGGAAAATCCACGATTTTTGCTTTACTGGAACGCTTTTATGAGCCCACCAGAGGGCGCTTGCTGATTGGAGATCAGCCGATAGCTGATATTGATCTGCAAAACTGGCGGGCACAGATCGGCTATGTTTCCCAAGACAGTGCGGTCTTTGCTGGTACGATTCGGGAAAACTTGCAATACGGATTGGACCGAACACTGTCAGAGGAGGAATTGTGGCAAGGACTGGCATTGGCTTATGCCGATCAGTTCGTCCAAGAGTTCCCCGAAAAACTAGAAACACAAATCGGTGAACGCGGCGTCAAACTATCTGGTGGTCAAAAACAACGGATCGCCATCGCTCGAGCATTCTTGCGGGATCCCAAGCTGCTGATGCTGGATGAAGCGACTGCCAGCCTAGATTCTCAGTCAGAAGAAAAAGTCCAGCGGGCGTTGGATCATCTGATGGAAGGACGTACGACATTAGTGATCGCTCATCGCTTATCGACCATCGTGGATGCCGACCAAATCTACTTTATAGAAAAAGGCACCATTACCGGTCAAGGTACCCATGCACAATTAATCAACAACCACCCGCTTTATGCTGCCTATGTCAATGAACAAATGATCAACTAATCGAAAAAACTGCTTATTGACGGATAAGCAGTTCAGACTGTAGACAAACCTTATACAAACATGAGGTTTGTCTTTTTTCTATGTAATATTCTATGGATAATCGATAGATTAGGCAGTTTTCCTTTAGGAAAACGTCTCTTTTGCGCTCTGATCCTTTTTATTTTTGCTAGCTTTTTCATATTAAGACACGCAAAAGTAAGCCCAATTTTCATGTGCATTTTTTCAATTCCTATTTGATTGGTATAACGTAACCCATGAAATTCTTTTGCTGTCCCAAAAATTCGTTCAATGGTTTCTTTTCTCTTTTTATAAAGTTCTTTGAACCAACTTTGATGGCGTATCTCTTCACAGGTCTCTATAGCTTCAGCCCAAATGTGTCTAGTGATTACTTTGATATGATTTTTTGAGTTGGTACACTTAGACAAGAAAGGACAATTTTTACAATCCTTTGGATTGCTTTTGTATTCGATATATCCTTTGCGATTGGTAGTGGCATAAGAGAGTATTTTATTATTGGGACAGATATAACAATTATAGTAATCGTCATAAACATATTCATGTTTCTTGAAATAGCCTTTTTTAGTCATAGGACGTTTGTATGGGAAAATTGGGGTCAATTTATGTTCGAGTAGTAAATGTGCAATTGCTGGTGTCTTATACCCAGCATCCATAATTAATTTTTCTAGGGGAAAAGCTCCTTTGAGCTTGTTAAATAAAGAAACAAACGTACGACTGTCATGAAAGTTCCCTGGGTGTGTAGTATAACCTAATATCCATCCATGTTTATCACACGCCACTTGTGAGCTATAGGCAAAAACTTCTTTGTGTTCACCTTTATGAAACCAACCACTTTCAGGATCAGTCGTACTTCTTTTTTTCAAGGAAGTTTTACTTTCTGCGTTTGTTTCTTTTAAGGGCTTTTTTAAATGTTTTTCTCGATTCTTGGTGATTTCTTTTGTCAGCTTATCTGTATAAAAAACAGCTTGTTCCATTACTTCGACAGATTCTTTTTTGTTACGATTCGCATGTGCTTTAATATGCGTACTATCAATAAATACTTCGGAAGTATCTACGATACCTTCAGCGATACATTGTTCTAGAATTTCATAAAAAATTTTTTCAAAGAGATCTGTTCCTTTGAACCGTCGCGTATAGTTTTTACCAAATGTTGAAAAATGAGGAACGGGATCTTCTAAACTCAAACCTAAAAACCAGCGATAAGCGATATTCACTTCTATTTCTTTTATTGTTTGTCTCATACTTTTAATACCAAATAGATATTGAATCATTGGTAATTTAATTAGAAGAATAGGATCCAAGCTAGGACGTCCTTGGATTTCATCGTATTTCTCTTTAACCAATTCATAAATAAAGGAGAAATCAATACATTGATCTATTTGCCGCAATAAATGGTCCTGTGGGACCAAGTCTTCAAGAGAAAAGAAACCGATTTGTGCGCGTTTACTCATATCTTGTTTTGAGAGCATCTGGATACACCTCCAATTGATACTCTTATTTTAACGGATAAAAAAAGACAAAGCACTAAAAACTAGTACTTTGTCTACAGTCTGAACTGCTTATTGACGGATAAGCAGTTTTTTTTATTAGCCAACGGCTGAATGTTGCTTCTCTTCACGCGCCACAGGCACTTGATTCCCTCGCTGTAATTCTTTCAGCACCTGGTTTTCTGCCCGCAAAAAATCCCTTTCGCTTTGGGCAGTAGCAAGCTTTCCTTGATAAACTAAGACTTCTTCTTGGTAGGTTTTGGCGGTCTTTTGGACTTCTTCTTCCAACTGATCGATTTTATGGGTCAATTCTTGATTGATCTGTTCATATTTTAGGTAAAGCTTCTGGGCATTTTCGATATTCGTTTGTTCCAAATTCGCTTTGCTGGATACTCGGGTAGCCAAATAGGTAAGTACACCAGTAATGAGTGACGGCAAGACAACTGTTACGATCGATGTATCCATGATCCTCCCCCCTTCTTTTGATACGATTCATATCATCTGTTTCCAGTATAAAAGATACGATTCGTATCGTCAACTGATGTGATATTTTTTATATCAAATAATACAAAAATAGATACAAATTATATCTAACGTGCTATACTACAAAAAAGGAGGCGATCACTCATGCTTGGCGAACGGCTAAGAACACTCAGACTACGAACCAATCAAACCCAACAGCAGATCGCAGATCAGCTGGGAATCACCCGCGCAGCGTATTCGCATTTCGAAAATGATCGTAACGAACCCGATGGCGAGACCATCGTCAAACTTGCGGAGATTTTTCAAGTATCCACCGATTTTTTATTAGGCAGACAAGTCCCGTCAGGCTTTACGCAGCCCTCTGCAAAAGTTCAAACCGTTGCGGCCCATATTGATGATGACGTCACCGATGAGCAGATGGAAGATATCCTCAGCTATATTGAATTTATAAAACAGCGGCACGCCCAAAAGGAATGATGGAAATGGATAAAGTAGAAGAACTGATGGCCGCCTACCCAGACTTGCACTTTATTTTCGATAAAAATATGCCTGATGGTCAGCAAGGATTGTACATCGATCACCATATTTACTTGAACCCTGACCAATCACAAGAAGACCTCTTGAGCACCATCGGTGAAGAAATCGGTCATTATCTGACCAGTGCTGGCGACATTACCGCCCAAGACACCAACGAAAAACGCAAACAAGAACGCAAAGCCCGCGACATTGGTTCTGCGATCGTGGTCACGCCCTATGATATCATCGCTTGTTTTGAAGAAGGCTGCAAAACATTGGCGGCATGCGCTGATTTTTTAGGGGTTCCCCCACAAACCTTCAAAGACGCGGTCACGTATTATGCCCGCCGTTTTGATGGCATCAAAACCGAAGAAAATTATACCTTGTTTTTTCATATCGACGGCACGATTGAAGTTGTCAAAACCTTTGGCAATCAAAGTTAAGCCTTTTTCACACAAAAACAGACGTTCCTTTCCTGCTGCTAAAGGCAGCGTTGACGGAACGTCTGTTTTTTATCCTTGCATGTTGACCCGCATCAATACACGGTTCGGTCGATAGTTTTCTGAGGATTGATGAACCAATGCACCTTCCTCGAAACGATACAAATTGTATCCATAGCGTTCTTCAAAACGGACCATCCCATCGCCTTCATCTTCCCCGACAAACGACATACTTGCCACAGTATAGTAAGGAATCCCTGCGATCGTTCCCGTAAACGCATGATGGGTATGTCCACTGAGAATACAAGAGATTTGATACTGCTGCAATAATGCCACCAAACGATTGGCACCGGCCCATGCCGGCGTGCTTGCTTGGTCGGGCAACAAATGATGGTGTGTCACAAAAACGATCTTTTTCTCTTTGAGCTGTGCCAGCGTGGCTTGCAGCCATTCAAACTGTCGCTCATCTACGATACCGTCGGCATAGCCATAGCAGGAATTATCGAAAGTCACGATCGCCAATGTCTCCGTTTCATAGACTTGATTAAAAGGTGTATCACTGGCGGTTTCTACTGACTTGCCTTGCCAGCCTTGGCGAAAATGCCGTTTGATATCATGATTGCCTAGCGTTACTACGATGGGCACTGAGCCAAAGGCTTTTTCTAAATATTGCTTCAAAGAGGCATAATCGGCAGGCGCGCCATCTTCGGTCAAATCGCCGCTGATCACCACCAAATCGATCGCTGCTCGCGCCTTGGCATCTTGGATACACTCTTCAAGAGGAATCAAAGGATTTTGCATGGCTGCCAGCATTCCTTGATACCCTTCTTCACAAGGCAGGTAACTTTCTCGAAAATGGATATCTGATATATGCAATACATTCATAGGTTTATCTCAATTTCTTTCTGATGATTCCAGTCAACTGGTCTAATAAGAAGACGGTCACAACGACGCCCAACAAAATAATACTTACCTTGCTCCAGGTTCTGGTTTGAATAGCAAAAATCAATGGTGCACCGATCCCGCCAGCACCGACTAACCCTAATGTTGCCGCACTGCGGACCGCAATTTCAAAATGATTCAATGCAAAGGAACTATAGATGGGTGCTAAGTAAGGGACCCGCACGAAAAACATCGTCTGCCAAAAATTGGCACCGACTGCTTGCATCTCTTCCGTCAAGCGCTCATCCATGGCTTCCATTTCTTCGGTAAACAACTTGCCCAGCATACCGATCTGGTGGACACCGATCGCCATAACTCCAGCAAAAGGTCCTGGACCTACCACACGGACAAAAATAATCGCATAAACCAGCTCGGGAAATGCCCGCAAGATATTGCAGATCATTTTGCCGATTTTTGCGACCCAGGGTGTCGAGGTCCATAGGTTGGCGGCACTCAGCAAGGTCACTGGAATCGCGCAGACTGTTGCAATCATCGTTCCTAGACAAGCGATCCCGATCGTCAGTAACAACAAGCTCCACAGATCTTCCCCACTGCCGTCATAAAAGAAGGACCAGTCTGGCTGACTCAGCCCTTGCAAGACATCTCTTCCCATCGCTAAGGAAAAGGTGCTTAATCCAGAATAATCCAGCGTCGCAGCGGATAAAACTAGTAAGACAGCAAAGAGCCCCCATAACAGCCAAGTCGTTTTCTTCACTTCTCTGATCATCATAGGAAAGACCTCCTTACCCGCTCACTGAGAAAATCAACGATCGCTACCGTCAGCAAAATCGTCAAGATAATGATCGAGACCCGCTCATAATTCAACAATGCCAATGAGGCGTTCAAGATGACCCCAATCCCGCCAGCACCCACATACCCTAACACCGTCGAAGCTCGAACATTGACTTCAAAGGCATAAAAAGTATAGCTGGCAAACTGGCTGATGACTTGGGGAATGATCGCCCAAACGGTCACTTGAAATTTATTCGCTCCTACCGCCGCTGCTGCTTCGATCGGCGCAAAATCAATGGTTTCGATCGCTTGGAACATCAACTGTGAAACCATACCAAAGGTAAAGACCGCGATGGTCAAAACACCAGTGGCTTCACCGATTCCAAAAATAGCTACGAACAATGCCGCCAACAATAGATTGGGGATCGTCCGCACCAGACCTAAGAGAAAACGCATCGGCACCGAGACCCAACGGCTTTCTGTCACGACTGTTGTCGCCAACAGACTCACCGGTATCGCTGCGACTACTCCTAAAACGGTGCCTAAAAAGGACATCTGCAATGTCTTGATCAAGGGCATCATCAGTTGCGGTAGATAACTAAAGTCTGGGTGCAAAAAGCGAGCCATGAAAGCCGTCATCTGGCTGCGATTCGACCACACTTGTGCAAAATCAGCCCCTGTGATCCAGGCACTACTTTGAAAAAAGAGCAGCAATAAAAGAACCAGCAGCAGGTGTTTGTACCAATTAAAATGAACTGTTTCTTTCAGTTTCATCGATTTCTCCTGCCTTTTCTTCAAAAATTGCTTTGCCATAGATTTGTTCTAAACGCTGATCTGTCAAAGCGGCTGCGTTGCCGTCAAAAACGATCGCACCTGCTTTTAAGGCAATGATCCTTGTCGCATACTGACGAGCCAAGGGAATCGAATGCAGATTGATGACAATCGTTTTGCCCATTTCTTGATTGATCTTCTTCAGATCCTCCATCACTTTCTCTGTCGTGATGGGATCTAGTGATGCCACAGGTTCATCTGCTAAAATCACCGGCGCTTGTTGGACCAAGGCACGGGCGATGGATACCCGCTGCTGTTGCCCCCCACTCAACTGGTCGCTTCTCGTTTGCAGTTTGTCTGACAAGCCGACAGTCGCTAGCGCTTCTTTCGTTCTTTCGTAGTCTTCTTTCGTAAACAACCCTAAAATACTTTTCCAGGTCCCGTAATACCCCAAGCGCCCAGACAAAACATTTTTTTGAACGGTACTGCGTTTGACCAAATTGAAGCTTTGCGAGATCAATCCGATTTGTCGACGAATCAAGCGCAATTCTTTTTTATTGGCTTTCGTGACTGATTTGCCGTCTATCCGGATATCTCCTTCAGTGATTGGCACTAAGCGATTTATCGAGCGCAAAAAGGTACTCTTACCAGCACCGCTCAAGCCAATGATGGCCACAAATTCACCTTGCTCAATCGTTACATCTATGTTCTGTAATCCTTTGACCCCATTTGGGTAGACTTTGGATACATTCTCAAAAGTTATCATCTGTTTTCTCCATTATGTAGGGACCGCGGCAAAGTTTCCCCAATCGGTCACGGTCTATTTCACTAAAAAATGCACTGGTACTGCGTATTCCACCTATTCCCCTAGTAAATCGCTGCACATCTCCGTGTCCCGTTATCCTTCTACCGCAATCCCTGATTTTTTACTCTGCTGCTCGTTTAGTATAGTCGCGAATGGTATCGTAAGCAGAATCAGCTGCTTCTTCATACCCTTGGTGTCCCCACAAGCTCATTGCTTCGGCGCCTTCTTCATCGTCTGCCATATTCAAGAACACTTCTTTGATCTGCTCTTTTAGTTCAGCATCCATCGTCGGTTGAACGGCAATGGCGTCATTCGGGATGTCCCCTTCGGTTAAGTAAAGGACTTTTAGGTCTTTGAATAAGTCGTTGTCTGGGAAGCTTGACGCAAAGACATTTCGTGCCCCTTGGAACACAAAGGCGGCGTCCATCTGACCATTCAAGACTGCAGTGATCTCACTTGGAATATCATTCACCGTCGTTAATGTAGCATCCGTCGTTGGATCAACTCCTGCATCTTTCAACTCGGCAACTGGGTAAATATAGCCGCTGGCAGAGTTTGGACTCAATGTGGCGATTTTTTTCCCTTTTAAGTCCGTTAATTCTGTCATATCGCTATCCGCACGGACCAAGATTTCCCCTTTGAAGGTATTGGTTTTTTCCCCTTCTAATGGCAAGCCCGTCTCTGGATCATAAGCACCTAATTGAGAAGTCAAAATCGCTTCAGCTGCATCCATGTCTTTGGCTTGAACATAAGCGGCTGGCGGCATGATCCCTAAATCAACTTGTCCAGAAGCCATCGCTTCTACGATCGTCGAATAATCCGTTGCTAACGTTACTTCTACTTCACGGTCTAATTTTTTTGATAAATACTCAGCAAACGGTTTTGCTTTGGCTTGCATCGAGCCGTCATTATTGGTCGGTACGAATTGTACCACCAGCTTTTCTTTTTCGGCTGCGGCACTGCTGTCGCTGCTGCTGCTCCCATTCCCACAGCCGGTCAATGCGGCAACTAACGCAATTCCTAACATTCCTTTAACAATTCGTTTCAATGGCATTTTTTCTCCTCCTAATGGTTTGAAGCTTTCTTACATTCAAATCATACCAAGTATCCCGTCAAAATGAAGTGACATATGTCCTATTTTACCTTATTTTTACATACAATTTACATTAGATTTTATTTATCGTTCGTGTTGAGTCAAAAGGGGAACTAAGCTATACTTAAAGAAAACCATTCAGGAGTGGCTGATTTCCATGAAAAAAATCGATGATACCGCACGCCTCAGTAATTACATTGACACATACGATCTGCAATCTTATATGGACAATGATTTGTTAGCGATGGCCACTTTGCATTCCTTTGAAAAAGAAGAGCACTTGATTCGAACGGGTACGCCTTCTGAATACTTGTATTTTCTCGTAGAAGGAACCGTGATGGTCTATTCCTTCTCTTCGGATACCCAAACGATTTGTATTGATTACGCCAAGCCAGCTGCACCATTAGGAGAAGCTTCCTCTTTATGGGAACTCTTGCCGAAAAGCAGTGTCAAAGCCGCTTCTGCTTGCGTCTGTGTCTGCATCCCTTTGAATCGCTACCGCAACACCTTGCAACAAGACGTCCGCTTTTTGCAAACCATCTGTCAGTTGCTCAGTTCCCGCTTGAATTCGGGGATCAACTTAGCGAATTCATTGACGGAACCTGTAGAGACACGGTTGGCCAAATTTATTCTTGCGCATCAAGAAAATCAACACTTTTCCTTTCAGTTGACCACCTGTGCGGCGATCTTGAATGTCAGCTATCGCCACCTGCTGCGAACCTTTACCAGCTTTCGAGAAGACAAGCTGATCGAAAAACAAAAACAGGGCTATGCGATTCTCGATTTCCCCGCTTTAGAGTCGCTTGCCGAAAATTTAAGCCATGTGTAAGGAGCAGTTTCCAAGAATGTTCGGGTTTTCCCTGAGTAGGCGTTCCTGATGTTGGTCTTGCCCTTAACTCGCGCTGTGACAAGCGTTTGCCACCAAATAAGGCAAGCGAGAAGGGCAACTGCGCCTTATTTTCTTACAAAAAACCCGATCCTTGCTGATATTCAGTCGAGGATCGGGTTTCTTTTGCTTATTTTACGATGGCTAAGAAGTCTTCTCCTTGCAAGACATCGGTTTGGTTCATATCCATCACATCTAAATATTGCGGGGTGTTCGTCACAACGATCGGTGTGATCGTGGATAAGCCAGCTGCTTTGATCGTATCTAGATCAAACTTCACTAACAAATCGCCGCGTTTGACTTGATCGTCTTGTTTAACAAAGACCTCAAAGCCTTTGCCGTCTAGTTCCACAGTATCCATACCAATATGCATCAAGACTTCTGCTCCATCCGTGGTGGTCAAACCAACGGCATGGCCAGTAGGAAAGAGCGTCGTGATGGTGCCATCTGCTGGCGCATATAAAGCCCCGACGGTCGGTTCGATGGCGATGCCTTTTCCTAATGCACCCGAAGAAAAGACTTGGTCTTTGACTTCTGCTAAGGGAACCACTTTGCCTTCTAACGGACTGCTGAGGATCACTCGTTCTTTAGACGAACTCTCTGTGGGTGCTGCTGGCTCTTTCGCTGGTGTTACACTGGCATCGGTTGCTGGCTGATCTTCAAAACGTAAGAAGAAGGTCAAGACAAACGCGGCGCCAAAAGCGATAGCCGTTCCGATCGAAGCTGCGATCAGACCACTTAGATCTTTCGTATCTTGTGGGATAAAAGAAGGCAGGCTTAGTAAGCTGACTAACCCAAAGGTATAGTTTTCGACTTGGCTGAAGCCGATGAAGGCTCCCCCGATGGCACCACTGATACACGCGGCGATAAATGGTTTTTTCAGAGGTAAGGTCACCCCGTACACCGTCGGTTCTGTGATCCCAAAAATTGAGGTGATCGTTGAAGAAAGGGCCAACCCTTTCAATTTCACATTTTTTGTCATAAAGAACACTGCTAGCGCTGCACCCCCTTGAGAAAGGACAGCTGGCAACAGCATCGGCACCATCGTATCGACACCGGTTTGACTGAGATTCAACATGATGATCGGTACGAAGCCCCAGTGCATGCCAAACATCACAAAGACTTGCCATAAACCACCCATGACAGCGCCAGCGATCAGTGGGCTAAAGTGGTAAATGCTGTCATAAGCACTACCTAACAAGTTTCCTAAAATCGTTCCTAGTGGACCGACGACAATAAAGGTCAATGGCGCCATGATCAAGAAGACCGCTAAAGGCACACAGATGATCTGTAAGAAGCTAGGAATGACTTTTTTAAAGAAACGCTCCACATAGCTTTGTAAAAAGACCGCTAAAATAATCGGAATGACGGAAGACGTATAAGCACTCGCACCAATAATGACCGGAAGGCCTAAGAAACTCAACGTTTGCCCAGCCAAAGCGGTAATGTCTGGATGAACCAACGCCATCGCTAAGGAAACCGCTAGAAATTCATTGGTACGAAATTTCTTCGCTGCAGTAAAAGCCAACATCACTGGTAAATAGGTAAATAACCCATCAGCAATCGCATACAATACGGTGTGGACCCCAGAATCAGCTGCTAACCAATTCAAGGTTACTGCCAGCGTCAAGAATCCTTTTAAGACCCCGGCACCTGCCATTGCGCCTAAAAACGGCGTAAAGATCGACGAAATAATATCCACCAGTTGATTCAACAAATTGCCTTTGTCGCCTTTGCTGTCTGCTTCGCCATCGAAGTTCGCTACTCCATTCAATTCACGGTAAACGTCGCTGACATGACTGCCGATCACCACTTGGTATTGTCCGCCGCTTTGAACGACTTGGATCACATCGTCGTCTTGATTCAAGCGTGCCGTATCCGCTTTGTTCTCATCTTTTAATTTGAAACGCAAGCGGGTCGCACAATGCACCACGCTGTTGACATTTTCTTTGCCGCCCACCGCATCGAGGACGCGAACTGCAATTTCTTTATTTGAACTCATTTTTTCAACACTCCTTTTTTAATAAAAAAACCCAGATTGAAAAAACGACCGTCCAACGAGTCTTTTCCTCGCTGACTGTTGTCTTTTCAATCTGGGTATTGCCTGCCTGACAGTAACAATCCGTTAATGATTGAATGTTAATTGGTTTGATCATTGACGACACGTTCGATGTGGATCGTTAAGTAGATCATTTCTGATTCACCGATCGATTTGTCGTAGGTTTTGATCAAGTACTCGTTGATCCGTTGGACCGTTTGAAACGCTTTAGGGTACTTCGATTGCACAAGGGCAAATAAAAACTCATCTTTTCCCCCTGAAAGTTCATCGCTTAAATAACGCTGCGCAAAATACTGCAAATGCGTGGTGATCCGTTGATAATTCAAGGAATCTGGGTTAAAGACCCGTCCATAAAAACGACTGATGATCGCCAGTACATCACGTACGATTTCTACCGCTTGCATCGTGGTTTCCATCGTGCCATTGGCTTGTTCGCTATTGACGATATGAAAGGCGATAAAGCCAATTTCCGATTCTGGCAATGTAATCCCGAAGACTTTTTCAAAATAAGCAACGGCATCTGCTGCAACCGCATACTCTTTCGGATAAAATTTGCGGGTCTCAAACAACAATGGATTCGGCAGCTCAATGCCTTCACGTGCCCGAACCAGCGCATAATGGATATGGTCGGTCAGTGTCAAATAAATATTTGGCGACAGCTCGATCCCCAAGGATGCTTCTGCATCATCCACCACTTGCTTGACGGCTTCGACTTCTTCCACAGGAATGTCTGAAAACAATTGCTGAAACTGATTTGCAGTAAAGGTATCCTTTAACACAAATTCTTTTTCGACAAAGGCTTCATCCACTGGATCGCCGACTTTTTTCTTAAACGCAATGCCGCGGCCCATATAGATCACTTCCTGACCGGCATCATTGGTCGAGATGACGACATTATTATTTAATATTTTCCCAATAACCATCGTTTTCCCTCACTCCAAAATAAAAAAACCTAGAATCTCCCCATTAGCGCGCTACGGTCAATTCTGGTTTTGCCTGCCGAACAGTAACAATCCTTGTAACTGAAAGAATAATAACACACCCCTGTGGCAGATGCAACCCTTTTCAATCAGAATTTCTGCAACGTGCTTTTCCTTTGTTATACCATTGAACAATTCTCCTTGCAACATCCTTCACTATCTAAATTGAGTTGTTTTTTAATCAAAAAAGGAACGGCCCAGTTGCAGCCATTCCTGATCTATCAGAGTTGCTTTCTTTGCTGTCCCATGCGCCGCTCTTTCATCGCCGTGCCTAACGTACCATAGGTGAAGACCGCGATCCCCAGCCAAATAAACGCAAAGGCGGAAAATTGGGCCAGTGAATAGGTTTCGTGAAACAAAAAGATGGCCAACAAAAGCATGATCGTCGGGTTGACGTATTGAATAAACCCAAGCGTAATGTAAGAAACATTTTTCGCCGCTTCCGCAAACAGTAACAGCGGAATAGCCGTCACGATCCCAGCACCCATCAATAAGAGATTGGTTTGCAAGGGATAGTTCATAAAGCCGACGGTTGAAAATCCTAAAATATACACGAGGGCAAAGGGGAAAATCACCATCGTTTCGATCGTTAACCCAGTAACCGAACTAATGGGGATTCTTTTTTTGATCAAGCCATACGTACTAAAGGAAAAGGCCATGATCAGTGAGGCATAAGGAATCGTTCCTGTTTGGATCGATAATAAGATCACCCCGATACTTGCCAGCAGACACGCCAGCATGCCAGTACGACTAAGACGTTCCTTCAAAAAAACGGTCGCTAACAAGACATTGACAAGCGGATTGATATAATAGCCTAAGCTGGCTTGCATCACGTGGCCCGCACTCACCGCGAAGATAAAGGTGAACCAGTTGATGGAAATCAGCACAGACGCTAAAACGATCAGTCCAGCAAATGCTTTGTTCTTCCACAGCAGACGCGCTTCTTGTAAAAATTGCGTTTTCTTCCCGGAAAGCAAAATAAACAGCACCATAAAAACAAAGGACCACACGATTCGGTAGCACATCGTTGCTAACGGGGAAACCCCAACGATTATTTTCCAATATAGTGTGACCAAGCCCCACAAGACATAGGCAGACAACCCAAAATAAACGCCTTTATTCTTCATTTTCTCCCTGATTTTTTTCCATTAAAGCAAGTCTTTCCTGAAAAAAAATACTCCTCCTAAACCATAAGTTATCTTATTATATCGAATTTTTTGGTTTTTCATAGAGTTTCATGAAATAAATCAAGAAAAGCACCATTCAAAGAAAGGTGCCCCTCTTTATTCCAGCGGTTCTTCCGCACCTTCCAGCCACACGGCTTCTGGTTTCTGATCACGAATCAAAAATAGCCCCGTTGCAAACAGCAGACCAGAAGCGATCGTCATCAATAAGAAAGAAACATTCATCCCATGAAGCAGTGCACTCGTCCCCGTTAAGGTCGTGCTGTTTTGCGCCACACTATTCATGATCCCGACAAATAATGCTGTCCCGATGGCGCCTGCCACCGTTCGCAAAGAAGTCAATAATGCTGTTCCATGCGCCGTCAACTGCGGCGGAATATTTTTATTTCCCCACGTCACGAAGGGCATCAACAAACAGCCTGTGGCGGCACAGCGCAGCATGTTCAAAACCACTGCTACCCAAATACCCGTGTGCATATGGATAAAATACATGCCGATGTTGCTCAAGACCAGTGAGCCGCCGCCAAAAAGCGTCAACAGACGGATGCCGACTTTGTCATAGATTCGCCCAGCCACGGGACTTAAGAAAGCCGAGACCAGAGAGCCTGGCAAAACGACTAATCCCGAGATCGTCGCTGATTTGCCTAAAATCGACTGCACGTATAGCGGCATCAGCATCGCCGAACCCATCAAGACCAAGTAAAGCATGATACTGCCAAAGACACTGATGGCATACTCTTTTGTTTTTAAGACCCGCAGATCCAAAAATGGAGTTTCCGCTCTTAACTGACGGAAGACAAAGAAGATCCCTGCTACCAAACCGAGCCCTAAGGTTCCTAAAACGGGTAAGCTGAAAAAGCCATAGCTGCCGATATTGCTAAAGCCTAAAGTAATCCCACCAAAAGCGAAGGCACTCAAAACAAAAGAGGTCTGATCAAATTTGCTGTTGCTTACTGGCAACACATCATCAAAAACCTTTATGGCCCAAATCAGTGAAATCAAAACAATCACGGCAACGATATAAAAAATCGCATGCCAGTTCAAGCGGTCTACGATCAACCCAGCAAGAGTCGGTGCAATCACGGGTGCCGCGGTGATTGAGAGTCCATACCAGCCCATCACGACACCGATACGATTGATCGGATAGATCGATAAAAGGATCACTTGCGCCATTGCGGTCAAGATTCCATTGCCTACGGCCTGCAAAATACGAGCAAGCATCATGACTAGAAAATTGGGCGCTGCAGCACAGAGCAGCAAGCCCACCAACGCAATTCCTAAGGCAGCGAGATACAGCTTTTTGGTTGGCACACGATTCATAAGATATGCCGTCAAGGGCATAACGATCGCCATCGCCAAGGAATAACCGCTTGTCAGCCATTGGCCCGTAGTGACGGAAATCTGCAGGTCAATGACGATGGCGGGTAAAGCCGTCGTCAAGGCGGTCGCCAACATGGATACGGCAATACATGTAATCATTAAATTAATAAAAATCAGCGTCCGCTGACGTTCCGTTCGTTGGACTGTTTCACTCAATCAACGTCCGCCTCCTTCTCAAGATAAAACTGTTCGATTTTTGCTAAGGCTTGACCAAAGGCTTGTTTTTCTTCTGCCGTCAAATAGGTCAGCATTTCTTGGTGCGCCTTGCTGCGTTTTTCTTTCATTCGCTGTGCCTCTTCTTTGCCTGCTTCCGTCAGCGAAATCAGATGGCTGCGTTTATCTTTCGGATCGACTTCTTTTTGGATCAGCCCTTTTTCAGCCAGTTTCTTTAGTAGTTCGCCAGTGGATGTCGAACGGATCGCTAAATACGCGGCGAGATCTTTTTGGGTCAACGTCCCTTTTTCGTCCAATACCAGTAGGCAATTGAACTGTCCCCGACCTGGCATAAAACGCCCATATTTTTGTTCCGCATACCGCCGATTTAATTTATACACTTCAAACAATCGTTCCACGATTTCTTGTTCGGAAACCATCGACCTTCAGCTCCTTTCGCCTCTTCACTATTTAGATAGGTACCTAGTTAAAAGTCCGTTCTCCATTTTACATAGGTACCTATCTATTGTCAAGAAAGGATTGACAATGAGAGCGGGTACAGCAACCAAAAACAAAAAAAGAACAAGCGACAGACCACGTTTCATTCATCCTTCACAACCAATTGCCCATAGAAAAACACCTACAGGAAAGAACATTTCCTCCTGTAGGCCTTTGGTTCCACTCGTTAGTCATTGTTAAACACATCTTTTTGTTTCTCGTTTATTTTTAATTGCAGCAAATAAAGCGCCCCTAGAAGATTGGCTTCATTACCAAATTTACATTTTTCGATAACAACAGAAGTGATGGTTTCCTCAACCAAAGAAGACTGCTTCTTGACATTCTGGTAAAGAACTTTAATTTCCCTGATCAATTGCGGTTGCTGACTAATACCTCCACCAATCACTACTTTTTCAATATCTAGCACAGCTTGCAACGTCAAAATAATATGAACAACTTCTCGACAATAATTTTTAAAGAGCTCTTTTATTCGTGGATCCCCCATTTCTAATGCCTCAAAAACAGCTTTTCCATCATCTAAATCTAGTAACCCTAATTCTTTTGCGGCACGCTGAATAAATTGAACAGCTGAAGTCGTAACTCCCATGAGGTTCTTTGTTTCGCCAGATTCTGGTGTTCGTGGCAAAAAACTCAATTCCCCTGCCTGAAAATGCTCTCCCTGAAGAATCGCTCCATCTAAAATGATTCCACCTCCAACGCCTGTTCCTAAAACGATCGCTGCAGCATTCTTCTTTCCTTTTAGATTACCCAACCATAATTCAGCTAATGCTGCTGCCTTTCCATCATTGCAGACTGAGCAAGGGAGATTAAATGTTGTTTCAATAAAATCACAGATAGCAAATTCATGTAGAAACGGTAATGCCCCTCCATTAAATATTATCCCTTGAGTATGATCGATTTTACCAGGGCAACAAATTCCTACACCAGCAATATCTCCTCCTTGTGCAGCTATGATCGATACTAACAATCGCTTTAACCCGAACAAGGTTTGCGGCGTTTTCTCTCTTTGGACGTCTTGCATTTTTCCAAACGCATCGATTAGCGCGAATTTCAAATATGTTCCGCCAATATCAATTGCCAAATAAGTTTTCATTGCTATCTTTCCTTTCTCTTGCTACTTTTATTACATACCATGTTTTAAATTAATAGGAGGATATCGCTCTTGAATCAACAAGAATTAGAAACCTACCTTAGAGAGATCAATGACTACGAAAAAGAACAACGAAAAACAGGGACGAGCATCAATAATATTCCGAACCTTTCAGATAATGGTAACGATTTATTTGATTCTGCAACAGGTCATTTCCGACTGCCCAAAGCCCCGTTTTTCCAAGGAAATCAGGTATATATTGCAAAGCACAATCGTTTTGGTCCGATGATCGAACACATTCATGACTTTATTGAAATAAATTATGTTTATAGTGGCGAATGTACCCAATACATCAAAGGTCAAAAAATACTCCTAACTGAAGGCGATTTTTGTGTGTTAGATCGCGATGTTCCCCACTCTATCGATCCATTAAAAGAAGACGACTTACTCATCAATATATTAATTAATGATCAAACCTTTACTTCATTATTTTGCCTACAGTTAGAACGTAATAATAGCTTGATCGGGAATTTTTTGGCTACTGCATTTGATGAACAAGCCCAACATGATCAGTTCCTACTTTTTCATACCAGCTCTACGCCGCACTTACATACACAAGTTCAATTACTGTTGCAAGAGTACTGGCGATCAGAAGTCATCGATTTTCGTTTTATTAGCCAATATTTACAACTGATCCTCTCAGAATTGATGCGGCTTTATACGATCGAAGTTAGTAGAAATCAGACCAGTCAGTTTAATGCGCTTGATGTTCTTGAATATATTGATGAACACTACCAAAGTGTGTCCTTAAACGAGCTTAGTCAAGTCTTCAACTTCAATGCAAACTATATCAGCAACGCGTTAAAAAAAGGAACTGGGAAAAATTTCCAAGAGACGCTCCTCCAAAAAAGGCTATTAGTTGCGAAAGATCTACTGTTGCATTCGACTTATTCAATAGAAGAAATTGCTGCTACTGCAGGCTTTCACTCCACAAGCTATTTTTATCGGCAATTTAAACGAGCGTTTCAAATGACTCCCAAAAGTATGCGGAGCCATGGAAAAACTCATTAGGGTATGTTCAGCAAAATCATTTAGTTATTGGCTACCTGCTTTCTTTTTCGTAAAATATCCACAAAGAAAATCACCGTTAACATAAGAAAGCCAGCACCAGCAATTCCTAAAGCAAAACTTGCTGTGGTGTTTCCAAAAATACGAGCGAAAAAAGAGCTAATGTAAGGGGAAGAAAAAGACCCTAGATTCGAGCCGACCATCCCCACCGAAACTGCTAATGTTTCTGATCCTTTTGGTGCAGCGCCCAGCAAAGCACCAAAGATGTAAGGAATGAACAAAGATAAACAAAATCCAATCAACACAAGATAACTAGTCACTGCATAGATGTTAGTAGCCATCGAAAGCAAAAAGAAACTGATCGTTGCCACTACCCCACCAACCACAGGGGTAAATTGGCGAAAAATCTGAAAGAACTTTCCGTACACTAAGCCACTAATAAACCCTGCTAACGTCATTAAGGAGAGTGCTGTCCCTAGAAAATTAGCATGCGCCATCTGCTGTTCGCTGACCAAAGAGCCTACTTTTGTAAAGACGACCATTACCATTGCCAAGAGCGCAAAGAGGCCAGCTGCATAAAAAAACGTTGGCAGATTGATCTGTTGTTTTGTCTTTTTCGTCTGTTGAGAAGCTCCTTGAGTCTCTGGTACAACAAACTGAAATAAGATCAAGAGAGGCAATGCCAATAAGTAGACGGCAAAAGCATAATGCCAATTGACAGTTGCAAGGATCCCTGCTAAAAACGTTGCAAAACTTGATCCTAAACTTTGGGCAGCGCTTTGAAACCCAATCAGCGCTTGCTTTTCATCACCTTCATAAAAATCGTTGATTAAACTTACAGCTAAAGAGTTGTAACAGCCTAGACCTGCCCCAAAAATAAAGCGAGACAGATAAATCAACGTAAAATTCTGGGTAAATAGGGGAAACACACCACCAACCAAAGAGAGCAACAAGCCTAGCATAACAGTTTTCTTGCTTCCAATTTTTGATGAAATAAAACCGCTTAACAAGACAAAAATCATCATGGTAAAAGAGGGGACGGTCACTAAAGATTCAATTGTCGTTTGGCTGATATCTGGAAAATTAGCTTGAATCATAGGAATTGTCATGGAAATAGCATTCGCCGATGTTAGTAATAAAGAGATTGACAAAAGCGTTAACTTAAATAGGAAACCTCGTTTTTTCGTCATTTATTTTCTTTCCTTTCTAATTCATAACGTATATGATAGGTGCCTGATCCCACGAAGACTGTGAGATCATTTGGTCCTTCTTGTACCGATGGATACTCTGCTTCATGTTCCACATATTTCGCAATGCCGATATCAACGACTGTGCGACCTGATCTGTGACCAAATCGCTTTGGCTGCCAGGTTTCACTGATTTCTCTTCGCACGTTTTCTTGATCAGCTACTGATGGTAAAACGATCTCTGCTTCTGTATTAGCAGGTACTACAACCGTTAGTTCATAAGTCTCTTCGTTTCGTTTCCAACTACTACACAAGGAACCAAACATCGTTTCTAATGAAGCATTGCAATGTGTTAAGTGCTGAGATAATTTAGGAGCAATAATTGATTGCTGATAACCCGGAGCTTTTATCTTAATGCCGGCGATTATTTCATACATCCAATTACCAATCGATCCATATGCATAATGGTTAAACGAATTCATCCCATCATCCCAAAACGTTCCGTCATTTTTGATTCCATCCCAATGCTCCCAAACCGTTGTCGCTCCTTTTTCTACTTGGTACAACCATGAGGGAAGATCTTTGTTAAAAAGTAACTGGTAGGCTAAATCTAAATGACCATTTTCCGAGAGAACGTGGCAGATATAGGGACTCCCAATAAAGCCTGTATCGAGGTGCCGATCTTTTTGTTCAATCAATTCTACTAGTCGATTGACAATAGAAAGCTTTTGCCCTTCTGGATAAAGTTCGAACATCAGGATAAGAATATGGGCTGTTTGAGTATCGCTAGTTAACCCATTATCTGTAACATAAGTTTCTCCTATTTTCGTTTTGACTGTGCGATACAGCTCATCATAAATCTTGTATTCTTGATACTTCCCTAATATGCGAGCAGTGTTTGCAACGATTCTGGTAGAATAAGCAAAATAACAAGTAGCAACGAGTGTTTCATCCGTTGCGCCAAAAAAACTGCCTTCTTCTGCATCCAGCGCTAACCAGTCCCCAAGTTGCAATCCCGTATTCCACAGCGCTTCTTCAGGCCCTTGTCCTCGGATGTAATCCACCCAAGCTTTCATACTGTCAAAGCTTTCTTCTAAGATTTGGCGATCCCCGTATCGTTGGTACATTTCCCACGGTACAATCGTTGCAGCATCCCCCCAAGCTGCGGTTGTTCTTGCAGCATTATCTGCAAAGACTCCTTTTAAGACATCTGGAACAACGAAGGGAACTGAGCCATCTTTCATTTGAGAAAATCGTAAATCTTTCAACCACTTATAAAAGAATTGATACGTATCCATATTAAAACTAGCCGTAGGAAAGAAAATTTGTGCATCAGCAGTCCAGCCTAGCCGTTCATCTCTTTGCGGGCAATCGGTAGGGACATCTAAAAAATTTCCTTTTTGTCCCCAAAGAATATTGTGCTGTAGTTGGTTAATTGCTGCATCAGAGGTCTCGAAAAGGCCAGTCTTTGGCATGTCAGAATGTAAAACCACACCTGAGAAATCTTCTTTTTTGATGCCTTCAGGAAAGTTTTCTAAATGAACATAACGGAAGCCATGAAAGGTGAACATCGGCTCGATCGTTTGAACAGAACCGTCTAATGTATACGTATCTGTTTGTTGGGCATCCCGTATATTGCCACGATAAAAATTACCGTCTCGATCTAACACCTCTCCGTGTATCAAACGAACGACTTGGTTCTTTTCTCCTTTAATCGTAAAACGCACCCATCCCACCATATTTTGTCCCATGTCTAAAACCAGACGCCCTGAAGGATCACGGAACAAATCAATCGGGGTCAATTCCTCTTGCTTTCGTACTGGCTCATTTTCTTGATTGGTTAATTGTTTTTTTGAATAAGAGATCGCTTTCAAATGACCGTTATACTTTCTTTCTAGAAGAAGATTTTGCTCCTCGCCATTGTATAAATCAGCAAAAAGCCATTGATTGCTATACTCCTGCCACGTTTCATCACTACCGATTATTTCGGTGGATCCATCTGCATAAGTCAGTTCAATCTGAGCAATAAATGCATTAAAGTTTCCATAAGTGTCTTTCTTTTTCTCCCAACCAAGATAGCCGCTATACCATCCTTCCGCAACGGTTATTTGCACTTCGTTTTGGCGCTGCAACTGCGAAGTGATGTCATAAACTTGATATTGAATACGATCGTTATAGTCTGTCCAGCCTGGAGTAAAATAATCATCCCCAATTTTCATTTGATTTAATTCTGCAAAATAGATACCCAGAGCACTGAGATAAATTCTGGCTTTCACAACTTCTTGTTGAATCGTAAACTTGTAAGCACCTGTAAACGGTTTTATTTTCCCTTGTTCAACAATGGGACATTTTGTTGTCACCCAATCGGCTTGCCAATCACCTGCTTCAAGCAAGCCTGTCTCAAAATGAGTTACTCCCCAATCACTTTCTTGTCCAGTGCTCGCCAGACTTTTTACCCGTACATGATAGGTTTGTCGAGAAGCCAGCTTGGGGCCTTTATATGGGATATTCGTTGATTGCTCGCTCCACTCATTGTGATGCCAGATAACCGTTTTAAACTCATTGTCTAATGATAGTTGCAAATCATACCGTTTTTGTTTAATATTCCTATCTTCCGAATCGATTTGCCACGAAAAACTTACTTGTTCTCCGCCAACACCAATTGGTGCGTCTAAGTGATTGATTATTATCTTCCTGATATTCATGGAATTCCTCCTTTTTTTCTTATTTTAAGCAAGATAGAAAACGGATACAATTCACTTTTCACCGATATTAATTGAACTATCTACAGATAAGAAACATAGTTGCTTCACTATCGATCAATGCAAAAACAAAAAAGCAGTCCCATTTTTCGAATAAAAGAAAAAGGGAACTGCTTTATTATGTTTACATTTATTAATAATCACCCGTTCAGCAAACGATCATCTTACTTTCGATCTATTTCACTCGTCTTTCTTTAAGGAGCAGCCTAAGTTATTCTGTCTTTCCCTCAGCAAACTCTGCCAGCAGTTGCCGAACTTCATCCGTTGATTTGGTATTCATCAATTTTGCCCGCAAATCACTGGCTCCAGGGAAGCCTTTGACATAGATTTTAAAGAAACGATGCAATCCTGCGATCGAGCGTGGCACCATTTTGGCGTAATGGTCCTGCAGGTCTAATTGCAGCTGCAACAAGTCTAATAGCTCTTCTGAGGTATGCTCTTTCGGTTCTTTTTCAAAGGCATAAGGATTCTTGAAAATACCCCGACCGATCATGATTCCGTCTACGCCATATTTTTCTGCTAGCTCTAAACCTTTGGTACGATCAGGGATATCGCCGTTGATCGTCAGCTTCGTTTGTGGGGCGATTCTATCCCGCAAGGCAACCACTTCAGGAATCAATTCCCAATGAGCATCGACCTTGCTCATTTCTTTACGGGTTCGCAAATGGATCGAAAGGTTGGCGATATCCTGTTGCAGGACATGGGTCAACCAAGCTTCCATTTCTCCTAGTTCGGTATAGCCCAAACGAGTCTTGACACTGACCGGCAGACCGCCAGCTTTGGCTGCTTGGATCAGCTCAGCAGCAACGTCTGGTCGCAAGATCAAGCCGCTGCCTTTGCCTCGTCCGGCAACGTTTGGCACTGGGCAGCCCATATTTAAGTCGATCCCTTTAAAGCCCATCTCCGCTAAGCCGATACTCATCTCACGGAAATACTCTGGCTTGTCGCCCCAAATGTGGGCCACCATCGGTTGCTCATCTTCGGTGAAGACTAAACGTCCCCGTACACTGTCGCGTCCTTCTGGATGGCAGTAACTATCGGAGTTGGTAAATTCCGTAAAGAAAACATCTGGTGCGCCGGCAGCTTGAACGACATGTCGAAAAACGACATCGGTGACATCTTCCATTGGTGCTAGGATAAAAAAAGGCTTCGGCAATTCAGCCCAAAAATTTGTTGTCATGATTTACGCTCCATTTCTTTGTCCAAGGATCTTATTTTATGACCTCACTTGCAAAACAAACCCCATTATACTAAGAATGCGTCAAAGAAGCAAAAGAGCAAGATACGCGTATCAGACCTAGTACGAAATTTCCATTTAAGCTTTCCAGTCATCCTCCCATTCTTCTTCCCAATCTTCCTCTTCTTCATCCCAGTCATCCCAAGCTTCTACTTCTTCCTCCTCAGCGAAATCATCTTCGCTATCCGATACAACGTTCTTCACAAAAAGGGCTACAGAAGTATCCTCAACCATCAAACTGAGTAAAATCTGCCGCATATCTGCTTCATCTAGCTGATCCACCAGCTTCTGATAGACCTCACGGCGTCCTTTACGTTTTGGGGGAGTCAGCGGCTTATTCTTTTCTTTCGCTCTCGTATAGGCGAATAAAACAGCCGCAAGATGTTTGCAATTAAAACCAGCCGCAAAGTGAGGACAATTACAAAATTCCTCCACGACCTTGCCCTGTTTTAGCGCAATTTCTACTTCATAAAGCTCTGTGCCGAATACTTCGGCCAGAATAAGCTGATCATCCGCTCTCAGTCGCGCCACACAGCCGCTTAAATAATATTCTTTTCCTCTTTCCAAAATATGGGATTCAAAATAATCTTGCCATTCAAGCATTGCTTCTCTCCTCCTCATTCCTTAAACTAGAGAACTATGATAGGATTTAACCGATTGCTCATTAATACTGCCGCATAACTGGTGGTTCGTAGGCTTGAATAAAAGCTTCAAGCTCCTTCGTTGTTTGCGCAAAGCCGATTTTTTCGCGATCGGCCTGCGTCAAGAACTCATTTTCCACCATATTGTCATACAAGGCTCTCGTTGCGTGGTAAAAGTTGTTCACATCATAAAAAGCACAAGGATTCGGGTTTTGACCGATTCTTGACCACGAGATCATCTCCGTGATTTCTTCCAGCGTACCCGGACCACCTGGCAGTGCGACAAACGCCTGCGACAATTCGAACATTTTTCGTTTTCTTTCTGACATCGTCTCGACGACATGGAGTTCGGTCAATCCAGGATGTGCTAGTTCCCGATCTTTTAAAAATGTTGGGATCACCCCGATCACCTGACCGCCATTTTCTAAGACAGCATCTGCCAATACGCCCATCAAGCCCGCTTTTCCGCCGCCATAAACCAGTGTATTTTGCCGTGAGGCGATCCACTGCCCCAATTCTTGGGCGGCTGTTGCAAAACTAGGTTCATTACCGACACTGGCACCACAATAGACTGCAATTTTCATAAAACTCTCCATCATCCTTCTCAATCATTTTGAAATAGTATATCATGATTCTGATAAAGGTTCTGGGAAAGGATGGAAAAAAATTTATGAACATTGAGGAGTATCAACGATTTATCAGTGACTTCTACAAAGCCCACAATTGGTATCAGTACGATCCGTTTATTCGGGCGAATTTTTTAGCAGAGGAAGTCGGGGAAGTGAGCCGTGCCATTCGGACATTGGAAATCGGTCGTGACCGTCCCGATGAACAAGATGGCTTGCCAGAAGAAAAACTGGCAAACCTGACGGAAGAATTGGGCGATGTACTGGATAACTTGTTTATCCTCGCCGATAAATACGATATTTCTCTGGAAACAATCATGCAAAAACACAAAGAGAAGCTATTGTCTCGCTATCAAATGGACCACGTGACAGAAAAAAACAGCTAACGGGCTACTCGTTGCGGAACGGGCAGCGGCAAAGGTTGCTTTTCCCAAATACAAAAAACCAACGTTTCTGTGGTCGATCGGCCAGTGAAACGTTGGTTTTCTTCTATTATATAAAAAGTTGGTTCTCCTTTTTATGGGAATAGGAGGTGTTTATTGTGCCATTTGCTCTACCAGTTCTTCCAAACCAGTCAAGGCTTGGTAGCCGTAGCCAAAGAGATAATTGTAGTCCATGCTGTAGACTTGTTTGTTTTTGATGGCTTTCATGCTGGAGAGTTTGTCATTTTTGTACAAGCCTTCAATGATTTCTTGACCAGAAACACTGCCTTCGATCGTTGACCAGTCGCCGACGATCAAGACATCGGGATCCGTTTCGATCAAGGTTTCGACACTGACTTCTCCTGAATAGTCTTGAAACACATTGTTCAGTTTGATCATGTCAAAGTTGCTGTTGAAAAAAGATTCGTCCTGAGCGGCATAGACACTGACCACACTTGGATCAGACATAAAGAGATGGGCAAAGGTTTGCTCTTCTTTGTCTGCTACTTTTTCTTCCAAGGCACTCTGGCGATCCTTTAATTCTTTTTCAAAAGCAGCGGCTGCCTCAGGCACATTGAAGAGCTTACCAAGGTTTTCAATGTCTTGATAAACGGAATCAAATGTCGCCCCAGTGACAGAGGTTTCTTGGACGTAAGTCGGAATACCCATCTCGTTCAAGGAATCAACGGTGCCGACGCCCCAATCTTGGTTATCGAAAAGTCCCCCGCGACCAAAAATCAAATCTGGATCCACACTTAGCGCCGTTTCTTTACTGATATAGTCACTGCCAAGGTCGTTTAGTTCTGCATAATCAGCAGCAACTTCCTCATCGGCGGCACCAAAGGTTGCACCGACACCCGCAATCTGATCCTTGAGGCCGAGATGCAGCAGCAATTCCGCTGCTGGTCGTGTGTTGGCTACGACTTTTTTCGGTGCCTCATTAAAGGTTTGATCCTTGGCGGTCCACTGCGTGCCGCCTTCTGCTTTGGTGTAGTTGCTGATGGTTAAGGGATACGTACTTTCTGTCTGTGAGGAAGAAGCCGAAGTACCTTCATCCTTCGTATTGCCGCAAGCGCTTAATGTAAAGACTGCCAATCCTACCCCAATCATTTTTCCCCATTTATTCATCTGTTTGCTCCTTTTCAAAATAATAATGAAACCCTAATCCGCCTGTGATCGGATGATGGTAAATACTGCATTTCACGCCATAGATTTCTTCGATCAGTTCTTCTGTCAGCAACGTTTCTGGTTCGCCATACCCTACGACCCGACCATCTTTTAAGGCATAGATGATGTCGCAATAGTTAGCTGCTTGTTCCAAATTGTGCAGCGCCGCCAACAAGCCAATCTTCAGATGCTTGACGGTTTCTAAGATTTCCAGCTGATAACGGATATCCAAATGATTGGTCGGCTCATCGAGAATCATAAATTTCGGTTCTTGGGTGATGGCACGAGCAAGGACGACCCGCTGTTTTTCGCCTCCTGATAATGAGAGGTAGCTGCGTTTTCTGTAGGCACTTAACCCTGTTTTGGCTAAGGCTTCAGTGACCAGCTCATGATCGGCTTTGGTGTCTTGTTCCAATAAACCCTTGTGGGGCGTGCGGCCTAAAAGCACCATCTGTTCTACTGTTAAATCAAAGCTCAACTCATTGAACTGACTGACAACGCTGACTTGCTGGGCGACTTTTTTTTCGGAACTTTTCAAAATATTCATCTCACCCAAATAAATGTCGCCGCTGTCAGGTTTCAACGTTTTGTAGATAGCTTTTAACAATGTAGATTTGCCGCTGCCATTGGACCCAATCAAGCCGACAAATTGCCCCTGTGCGGTTTGGACGGAGATGTCTTTTAGTATCTGCTGATCCCCGATCGTCAGATTGAGCTTTTCAACTGCTAATTTCATTCCGTCACCCCCCAAAGTTGTATTGCCGTTTGACAATGATATAGATAAAGATCGGTGCGCCAATCAGCGCTGTAATGATCCCGATCGGCAGTTCGACTCCTTGCAGGGTCGAGCGGGCGATCACATCCGCCCAAATCAAAAACAACGCGCCTGTCAAAGCGGTCAAAGGCATCAACAGGCGATGATCCGAGCCGCTGACTCCACGTACGATATGAGGAATGATCAAGCCGACAAAGCCGATCATACCAGAATTCGCAACGATGATACTGGTTAATAGCGCTGCTAGTAGCATGTAAAAACGACGATAGAAGGTCAGCTTGACCCCTAAGGTGGAGGCAACTTCATCCCCCAGCAAAAGCGTATTCAAAACACGGTATTGCGTCAGGAAGAACAGCGTGATCAAAGAAACCAGAACCACGATAAAGCCTAATTTGTTCCAAGAAGCCGAGGCTAAGCTGCCCATCGACCAAAACGCCACAGTCTTCATCCCTTCTGCATTGCTAGCCAGATAGATGATCAAGTTTGAAACAGAGCTGCATAAGGCACTGACGATCGTCCCCGACAGCACAAGTTTTGTGGAAGTCATTTTCCCACCGATACTGGCAAGCAGCAGCACCAAAATGGTCGCAATCCCCGCTCCTGCAAAGGCACCAAACGATAAGCCCAGCTGCAAGACTAGCGCCGAGCCGCCAAAGCCGACTAAGATGGCGAAGGTCGCCCCTAAGGATGCGCCAGAAGAGATTCCTAAGATATAGGGATCTGCCAGCGGATTTTGGACCACTGCCTGCATCACTGCCCCGCTGATCGCTAACCCCATGCCCACAAAAATAGACAGCAAGACCCGCGGTGCCCGAACAAACCAGACGATATTGATGTTTGCGTCTGAAATGCCTGAAAGATCACCAACCAATCCATGGCTGATTTTATAGAAGAGAATTTGATAAACTTCGCCAAGGGTGATATTGGCTTGTCCGTTTGCCAAAGCAACTCCTGCAGATAAGAGAATGGCGACAACTAAAACACAGCAAATGATTGTCGAAACCATCCAACGATTTGATTTAATCAACCCTACCGACATGTGATTCTCCTTTATTCAGCACGATCCTCTCCTGATTTCACAGCAAAAACAACCTGACTGTTGCCTCGCCACCATCATAAAAGAAGCATCTGTGCGTTTTTTCGCTTATAACAGTTCTTCTCATGAAAGCGCCAAAGCCATGTACTGCTTTGACATCTATTTGCAAATGAGAATCACTCTCAATGAATAGAGTCATTATAAGGAACCTTTTGTGAAATGTAAATAATTTTCTGAAAATTTCCTTAAATAAGAGTTATTCTAATGTTCGTGATTGATTGGGCGTTTTCCTCTCCATTGATCGATCGAAAATACGGTACCCGTGAAGAAGCGAATCCTTTGGCAAAAATAATCCCATGCTTTTAAATGATGAAAAAAAGACAGACTTCATTTTGTACGAAGTCTGTCTCCAGTCTGATGCCTATGCTCAGGCAGGCTTGTTCTTGCTAGCTTTTCTTTGTTCGAACGTGAAACCTATGCGTTGCCAAGGATTTGCTGATTCAACGAAATCATCTCCAAAAGACCTTGAGCGGCTTCGCTGCCTTTGTTGCCAGCTTTGGTTCCCGCTCGTTCAATGGCTTGTTCGATCGTTTCAGTCGTCAACACACCAAACATGATCGGAATGTCGGCATTCAGACCAATTTGGGCTACGCCTTTCGCCACTTCATTTGAGATCAATTCATAGTGGGTCGTTGCTCCGCGAATCAAGACACCTAATGTCACGATCCCATCGTATTGTTTGTGGTCAACGATTTTTTTGGTAATATACGGAATCTCATAAGCCCCTGGAACCCAATACACATCGATGTTTTCTGCTTTGACTCCATGACGCAACAAATTGTCTTTGGCGCCTTCCACTAACTTGGAAGTGATAAACTCGTTGAATCGTGAGACTACGATCCCTACTTTGACTGCCTCTCCCTGAAACGTTCCTTCAAATACTGTCATCGTTCATTCTCCTTTGGCTGATTAAATAGATAGGTAATGGTGAAACTTTTCTTTCTTCGTTTTCAAATAGCTTCTGTTTTCTTTATGCGCAGGCATCTCCAGCGGTACTCGTTCTGCTACCTTAATTCCTAAGCTTTCTAATTCCTTCACTTTGTCAGGGTTGTTGGTCATCAGTTGAATCTCCTGCACTTCTAAGGAACGTAAAACATCGGCGGCAAACGTGTAATGACGAGCATCTGCTGCAAACCCTAATGCAATATTTGCTTCATAAGTATCCATGCCTTGTTCCTGCAGCTGATAGGCACGGAGCTTGTTCCGCAAGCCAATACCGCGGCCTTCTTGGCGTAGATACAAAATCGCACCGCGGCCTTTTGCTTCGATCTGCCGCATCGCTTCTTGCAGCTGTTCGCCGCAATCACAGCGATGAGAGCTGAAGACGTCGCCTGTTAAACACTCTGAATGGATCCGCAGTAAAAGCGGCTCGGCAGTATGTTGAATCTCGCCTTTGGCTAGTAAAAGGTGTTCATTGCCGAATTCATCTTCAAATAAGGTCAATTGGAACGCCCCATAAGCCGTTGGCAGATCCACCGTGATAGGCGTGGTTCCTCGTAGATATTCCGCCAACTCATCAATGGTCAAAAACGGCAGCTGCCATTTTTCTGCTAATTTTTTCAATTCTGGGACCCGAGCCATCGTGCCATCTTCATTTAAAATCTCACAAATGTAGGCTGCTTCCACGCTGCCAGCAAGCTTTGCTAAATCCACAGCCGCTTCTGTATGTCCTCTGCGTTCCAACACGCCGCCAGGTTGAGCGGTCAATGGGAAGATATGGCCAGGGCGATAAAAATCCGCAGCCTGTGACGCAGGATCAGCCAACTTTTCAATCGTCACTGCCCGGTCTTTCGCAGAAATTCCTGTACTCGTCGTCACGTGATCGACACTGATGGTAAACGCGGTGCCAAAGGCATCCGTATTATTGGCGGTCATCTCAGGCAATGCCAGCTTTTCAGCGATCGCTTGTGAGATGGGTGCACAGATCAAGCCGCGGCCATAAGTCGCCATAAAATTGACAGATTCTGGCGTTGCGTATTCAGCGATCCCAATCAAATCTCCTTCTGATTCCCGATTTTCATCATCGGCGACAATCACTAAGCCGCCTTTTTTTAACCATTCCACTGCTTGTTCTACTTTATGCATCGTCTGCCTTCTTTCATTTTCGTTGGTATTTGACATATTTCCCGATCATATCCGTCTCGATATTGACCCACTCCCCTTGTTTCAACTGCCCCAGCGTCGTCTGGTCTTTGGAATGGGGGATCAAGCTAACGGAAAATGCCTGTGCCGTCGTCTGGGTAACCGTCAAACTGACGCCATTGATCGCAATCGACCCTTGCGGAATGATTTCCCCTTGCACACTGACAGGATAAGCAAACGTCAAGATCAAGGCATTTTCCAACTGCTTTTTCTGGATCAAACGGGTCGTTACATCAATGTGGCCTGCGACAAAGTGGCCTTCAAAACGCTGCGTCGCTGCCATCGCTCGCTCCAAATTGACTTCGGCACCCACCGAGAGTTGTTTAAAGGTGGTTCGTTGAAAGGTTTCTGGCATGATATCCACCGTAAACGTCGTCGCTTGTTTGGCGATCGCCGTCAAACACGTCCCGTTGATCGCCATACTGTCTCCGATCTGGTAATCCGCCAGTAATCCTTCGGACGCACTGCAAGTTAGCTGGATCGTGCGGCTTTGCTTGCGGATCTCTTTGATGCGGCCTTTTTCCTGAATCAATCCTGTGAACATTCCTCTGGTCTCCTTCCTCGGATGCAAACATCTTCCCCAACTGCAGTCACCGTCACCTCTGTTAGCTGCTGCAGCTGTTTCGGGGTACGCTCACTGGTAAAACTTGCGAGACTATTGCCCCCAAGAAACTTTGGCGCCACATAGGTAATGCTTTCTTGCCACAGTCCGCTGGCTAAAAAGGCATCATGGATCGCAGCGCCTCCTTCTACGTAAAGCGATTGGACCTGTCGTTCGGCAAGCTCCTTCAGCAATGAAACAATTGTCAACTCTTCCAGCTGGATCACTGACACATGAGCTGGCAAATCACTGACAGTTGTCTGCTGCGTAAAAATCCACACAGGTGCCGAATCATCGGCAAACAGTGCCAAATGGGGTTGCGACAGCGTTCGCCCCCGACGGTCTAACACGATGCGAATCGGCGGAAAGCTGGTTTCAACCGTGGTCAATAACGTGGGATCATCCGTCAACACCGTCTGACTGCCCACTAAGATTCCTTGATAGTCTCCACGTTCTTGATGGACGTTTTGCCAAACCGCTGAACCAGTGATCGCACTGCGGGTTAACGCATCATGAGCGATCCGGCCATCTAAAGTGATCGCTTGCTTCAACGCCACGTAAGGTCGCTGATGCTGATGGTAAAAATTATAGTGTGGATTCAAACGGCGCACCGCTGTTTCTTCGATGCCCACCAACACGTCGATGCCCTGTTCTTCTAAAAAGCGCTTGCCTTGTCCAGCCACGATCGGGTTAGGGTCTAACTGGCCGATGACTACCTTTTTGATGCCGCTGTCGATGATCAGCTGGGTGCAAGGCGGCTGTTTTCCTTGGTGGTTGCAAGGTTCTAACGTCACGTATAAAGTCGAATTGATTAGGTCTTCGGAGGAATGGCATTGTTCGATGGCGTTTCGTTCCGCATGGGGCTGCCCATAGACTAAGTGAGCCCCTTTAGCAATGACCCGTTGCTCTTTGACGATCACGGCGCCCACTAACGGATTGGTAAAGGTTTGGTAACGCCCTTTATTGGCTTCTGCGATCGCCAAACGCATGTATTCGTTATGCATCTTCCTTCCTCCTTTCAATAAAAAAATGCCTCGTGAGAATCTCACGAGGCATAGACAAACAAGACCGGCAAAAAATCAATTTTAGACGCACTGCGCCCCTTGAAATTTTGTGGTTTTTCTTCTCCCATCCAGACTTTCACTGTCGGTGCCAGATTCACACTGGCTCCACCGCATAGCTATGCGGGTCACGGACTTCAAGCATTACGCTTGTCACCGTCGGTCGGGAATTACACCCTGCCCCGAAGAATACTATTCAATTCATGTGCATTTTAGCCCGACCATTTTTGTTTGTCAATAGGCCTGATCACGAGCCGATAGGAATTCCTCTTGGTTTTTTCTTTTGGCAACCCCAAAGCAGCGACAGCAGAAATCCCTTGTCGTTCCGCCATTTTCCTAAGCTGCAGCAAGGCGATTTTGCCTGAAAAAAAATACAAGAAAACCTAGGTTAAATATTTTTTCTCGAGCGAAGCCATTTATCGAACTCCGTCACGAGTAAGACGACCATCCCGGAAGCTGCTGAGCTGACCCAGCCGATCAAGGACATGTCCTCCGTATGAAAGGCGCTTTGCATAAATGGAACATAGGTCAATAACAGTTGCAGAACCAGCATCACACCAATGATCACGAACGCTTTTGGATTGGTGAAGGAAGCTTTAGAAAACGCTGGTGCACTGGTACGGATGTTGAACAAATAAAAAATCTTACTTAAGACCACGATATTGACCATCATGGTACTAGCAACGGCTTCGCTGACGTCTTGCAGCAAGAGCCAGTCATGGGCGATCAAACTGATGACTGCCATCAAGATCGATACATACGCCATCTGCCAAATATCGTGACGATTCAACAATTTATTGCCTGTCTTTCGAGGTTTGCGGCTCATGATCCCAGACTCTGCTGGTTCAAAGATAAACGCAAACTGGATCGTAATAGCAGAAACCATGTTGATCCACAGCAGTTGTGTCGCCTGCAGCGGCAATTCTTTTTGCATCATGATCGTAAAGGCAATGATCAGCCCTTCGGCAAAAGATGTCGGCAACAGAAACAGAATACTCTTTTTGATGTTGTCATAGATCCTGCGTCCTTCGCGAATCGCTAAGGACATGGTACCGAAATTGTCATCGGTCAAGATCATATCAGCAGAATCTTTGGCTACATCCGTGCCGCTGATCCCCATCGCTACACCGATATCCGCCCGCTTCAACGCAGGGGCATCGTTGACGCCGTCCCCTGTCATCGCCGTGACTTTGCCTGTGGCTTGCAGCGCTTTGATAATGTCCAATTTATTTTTCGGCGTGGTTCGTGCAAAGACTTGATTCGTCAAGGCAGCATCTTGAAATTCGGCTTCACTCATCTGATCCAACTCGGCACCAGTCACGACGTGAATCTCATCCGCTAAGCCAAGCTTTTCCCCAATCGCTTTGGCGGTCAGAGGGTGATCGCCAGTGATCATTTTCACTTGAACACCGGCTTGGTTCATTTCCTTCAGGGAGGCAATCACTTCTTCTCGCGGCGGATCGATGATCTCAGCGATCCCTAGTAATTGCAGCCCTTGCTCAAAAATCGTTTCATCAATGTGATCGATCGAAACTTTCTGATAGCCCACCGCTACCACTCGTTTGCCTTCTGCCGACAAGCGGCGGACATGGCCTGTCCAATAGGCTTCATCAAAAGGCGCCGCTTGTTTTTGCACCATTTCAAACAATTTATCTGGGGAGCCTTTAACAAATAACAAACGTTCCCCCGCAGGGTTTGCCACTAGTTTCGCCATGTAGCGGTTGTCCGAATCAAAGGGCAGCATATCCAGCTCTTGGTAAGCAGGTGCTTGCGGATAGGCAAACTGCTTATGATACAGCGTCAAAAAGGAGCCGTCTGTTGGTTCCCCATTGATCGTCCAGTGATTTCCTTCTGGGACCAGTACCGTATCGTTGGCTTCGTAACCAGCTTCCAAAAACAACTGCAAGGTGTCTTGCGCGTGGACGTCCTCCTGCTTTGGACGAATTTCTCCCACCGGCGCATAGCCGTCACCCGTCACTTCATATTCCTGCTCAGCCAATACGATGTCTTTGACCGTCATTTCGTTTTTGGTCAGGGTACCTGTTTTATCCGTCGCGATCACATCCACTGAGCCTAGCGTTTCAACCGCTGGCAGCGTTTTGATGATGGTGTGCTTGTTTTTTGCCATGTCGCTGACACCCATCGCCAAAACCACCGAGGTCGTTGCTGGCAATCCTTCTGGGATCGAGCCGACGATCATGGTGACAACGGCTAAGGATAAGACAGAGATCGCATAGGTTTGCTGGAACAAACTGACGACAAATAGCAAGACCGCCACGCCCATGATCACATAGGTGATGCCTTTCCCCAGTCCATCGATCTCTTTCATCAACGGCGTTTTTCGTTCTTCCGTTTGATTGACTTCAGCTGAGATTTTCCCGATCTCAGTCTTGACGCCAGTAGCGATCACGATCCCTTTCCCGCTTCCTGACGTCACGGAAGTCGAAGCAAACGCCAAATTCCGTTGTTCCGCTAATGGAGTTGCTTCATCCATTAAGGCGTCTGTTATTTTTTCCACCGAATCGGCTTCACCAGTCAAGGCGGATTCTTGGATACGCAAGTTGTCGGCTTCGATGATCCGCAGATCTGCGGGCACATTGTCGCCAGCTTCTAGGAATACGACATCCCCTGGAACGACTTCGGCAGCTGGAATATCTTGACGAATCCCATTCCGATAGACCGTGGCTTCTGCTGATAGCATCTCTTTGATCCGTTCTAACGCATCGGAAGCATTCGCTTCTTGGTAATAACCGATCAACGCATTGACCAGCACGACGATGCCAATGATCACGGCATCGGAGAAATGCCCCATCAGCAGCGTTAAGATGGCAGAGAAAATCAAAATGTAGATGATCGTGTTATGGAATTGTCGCAGCAGCAAACGCCACTTGGCGGTTTTTTTAACCGCTAATTGGTTCAATCCGTAGGTTTCTAACCGCTCGGTTACTTGCGCCTCATCTAATCCTTGATCGATAGAGGGGACCTGATACTGTTCGATTGTTTCTGACACTGATAACTGAAACTCTTTTTTATTCATTTTTTTCTTCTTCCTTTTCTTTTTCATTGATGGATAACACAAATAAGCCCCTTATTTAGAAACTGCTCCTAAATAACGCGCTGTTGTTTGTCTCCTATTCAATTAAAAAGTAAGGCAAGTCAAAATAGTGTTTCTGCTCACCGTCACTCGAGTCGCTTGACATTCGTTTACCACCCCCTCTAAAGTTAGCAATAAGCGTAACAAACTATTTTTCCAAAGTCAAGAGTCACCGCTTTCAAAAATGAAAAGTGGCTGGCTTCTTCACAAAAAAAAGCCGCACGCCAACGATTCATTGCCGTACAGCTCCTTCAGTACATTCTCTTCAAGCCCAAAGGCTCGCCTTAAAGCTGATCCAGTGCCTCGCTGATGGGGGTTTCCCCAGCTTGGACTTTGATGACTTTTTGATAAGTTGCTGGACGTTCCAGCATTTCACCTAACAAGACGGCGACATCCTCGATGGGGATCGCACCAGAGGTCGTTTCACTGATCTCGATCAAACTAGAACCTGGTGTTTCTTTCAACGCACCCGGCTGCAAAATCGTATAGTCTAGTGCAGTGTTGTCGATCAGCCAGCGATCAGAGAAAAATTTGGCGATCGTGTAATCCATCAATGACGCCACGCCTTCCCTTTGCCACTGTTCAGGCTCTAAGGCATAGGCTGAGCTAAGGTGGATGTAGCGCTTGATTCCTTTTGCTTCAGCGGCTTGCATCACTTTGACCGCACCATACAGATCAGATTGCAGCAAGTCTTTGCCTCGGGAACCCGCCACGAAGTATACCGCTTCCGCATCTGCGAATTTCGCCGCCATCTCTTCCGGTTCCGTGTGTAAATCAAAGAACACGGGCTTGATCGTCTCCGTTTCTGTGATTTTCTCACTGCTGCGCGCACCAGCATAAACGATGTGTCCTTGTTTTTCTAGAAAGGTGATCAATTTTTGGCCTACTCGTCCAGTAGCACCAACGACAAAAATTTTCATTTTCTTTGCTCCTCTCGTTTCTTTTTCCAACTCTTGCTAGTATCATCGTAGGACAAAAACCAAGATCCAACAACTATTCTGTTTCTAAACGAAGGGGAAAAAAGCACAGCACAAACCAATTCTTGCTGTTTTTCCCCATAGAAACCTACGTTTTTTAAAAAACACCCAAAAAAATGAAAAAATTTTCTCAAACGATTGACAAAGCGTTGACTCTTTTGTAGACTAAGTAGAAATAATTTAAATATTTAGAAAATTCAAAATAAAGAAAAGGACGGTGGCGTATATGACCCGCACCAATGTTAGCAAACGAATTATTTTATTATTATAGTCGGGACTGTTTGATTTTATACATTCAAAGAGTCCCTATTCACATTGCATCCAAAAAGAAGAACAGCTTCTTGAGATGGAGTGTTTTTTTATACCCATTTTCAAGAAAGCGGCCTTTTGCAAGCTGACGCCTTGATGTCAGATAGATCCAAAACGCTCGTTGACCAACTGCTGCCGATTCCCCGCGGTTATGCACTGCACTTATTCTAAAGACCCCTTCTGTTTGGACACTTGATTGGTCAAGCAGAAAAAAGGAAGGATGATTTTTTATTATGAAAACCGTCAACACGATCGCTGCTTTTGTAAACAAGTATTTGATCTACATCATGATTTTATTGATGATCGTCTCTTATTTTTTCCCGCAACCCTTCTTATGGATTCCGCCTCGTACAACGATTCTTTTGAGCATCATCATGTTTTGTATGGGGATGACTCTAAACGTTGCTGCGTTTAAAATGGTCGTCTTACAGCCCAAAGCATTCATCTTAGGGGTGCTTTTCCAGTTCACCATCAGCCCTTTGGTGGCTTACGGCTTAGCGCAGCTGTTTGGTCTTTCTTCCGGTTTGATCATCGGTTTTGTCTTACTAGGCTGCGTTTCTGGCGGAACCGCCAGCAATGTCATGACCTTCATCGGCAAAGGCGATGTCGCCCTCACCGTTTCCATGACCACGGTATCGACCTTGTTAGCGACCGTCGTTACACCCTTTTTGGTTTATGTCTTGGCTGGTCAGTACACCGAGATCTCCTTCTGGGAAATGCTCTTGTCTGTCTTGCAGATGGTGCTTTTGCCGATCATTTTAGGGGTGATCGTCCACAAACTCATTGCCAAGCACATCGAGCGATTTCTGCAATCATTTGTGTTGATTTCTTCCGTCAGTATCTTATTGATCGTTGCAGGAACTGTCGCTCGCAACGGCGCCGTCATCGTCCAATCTGGCTTGATCGTGATTTTCTTAGTCTTGCTCCATAACTTGATCGGCTACGGCGCAGGCTATGGTCTGAGCCGTGTGATGGGCGTCAGTGCCACCCAAGCCAAATCCATCATGTTTCAATTAGGAATGAAAAATACTGGCCTAGCGATCTCGTTAGCCAATGCCCACTTTGCCGCCATTGCTGCAGCCGTTACCCCTGCCGCAGTCGGCATGGTGATCCATCAAATTACCGGACCAATTTTAGCCAATCTCGTGGCCAAGAAAGAAGGAGAAAAGTATGAGTCAAAGTATCTTTTTGCCAAACTACACAATCGGGGCGGACGCCTACGAAAAAGTAAATGACATCGTAAAACCATACGGCACCAATGCCGTGATCATCGGCGGAAAAACCGCCCTTGAAAAAGCCGAAGACAAGATCAAAGCCGCTTTAACGTCAGCAGTCCAAGTGACGGATACCTTGTGGTACGGCGGCAACTCGACCTATGAAAACGTCGATCAGCTGTTAGCTACTCCAAGTGTCCAAGCCGCCGATGTTCTATTCGCCGTTGGTGGCGGCCGCGTTTGCGATACCGTCAAAGTGGTTGGGGAAAAAGCTGGCAAACCAGTCTTCACCTTCCCAACGATCGGCTCCAACTGCTCACCAGTCACCGCGGTTTGTGTCATCTATAAAGAAAACGGCGAGATGCAAGGGTTGTTTTTCCCTTCGCAACCGCCGTCCCATGCCTTTATCGACAGTGAGATCATCGCCCAAGCCCCCGACAAGTACTTATGGGCAGGAATCGGCGATGCCCTCTCCAAAGAGATCGAATCGACATTTTCAGCGCGGGGCGATCAGCTAGATTACACCGATGGGTTAGGCATCCAAATCGGCAAAATGTGTACGGAACGCTTATTGCAATACGGCACACAAGCCTTGAAAGACAGTGCCGCCAATCAGCCGTCTTATGCCATTGAGCAAGTCGTCTTGGATATCATCGTGACCACCGGCTTAGTTTCCGTCTTAGTCATCAATGATTACAACTCCGCCCTTGCCCATTCCTTTTACTACGGAACGACCGTTTTGGAAAAAATGGAAGACTATTTACACGGCGCATCCGTTAGTTACGGCGTTTTGGCCTTGTTGCAGCTCGATCAGCAAGATGCCCTCTTCCAGCGCATCTACGCCTTTATGAAGGAAAACAAACTGCCGGTTTGCCTAGCGGATATGGGCCTTAACGACACCAGCGACCTTGAGGCAATCTTAGACAAAGCAATGACCACCAATGACATCGTCCACGTCCCTTATGAGATCACGCGAGAAATGTTTAAACAGGCAATCCTAGACGTGGAAGCCTATCATGCCAAACAAAGCCAAGCAGCATTGGCAGCTGCCAATTAAATGAAACCCTCCAGCAACGAATTGCTGGAGGGTTTTTGTATGCTCTTTTATCTCTTACGTTTGATTGCAATCGGTTTTGATTTCATTAAAAAGATTCATAGCAAGTTAATACGATACTACTCATTATCTAAGTCTTTAGAAAATATTAAAAAGCACAATCAGTCTATGATACGACTGAAAGACTGCGTAACTCACTGTCATTTACTTGTGAATAAAAGCGCATGAAAAAGCAATCCTTGTTATACTTATAAATAACACGAAGTCCTTAGAAAAGGAGGAACCCTCATGACCCGTTACAAACGATTTCGCTTTGTTCATTTAGGCGCTCTTTTGGTGTTGGGCTTACTCCTCACTGGCTGCAGTGCGGATACGGCACCAATTGAAGAACAACCGACTACCAACACCGCCACTTCTTCTGAACCAGCAGTTTCCTATGAAACCTTTCCATTGCCGCAACCAATCTTAGACGGGGAAACCAGTGTGGCGGAAGCTCTCTTCGAGCGGCGCTCGCAACGGGATTTTCTAGACACTGAGCTAACACAAGAACAGCTGGCACAGCTTTTATGGGCCGCTGCCGGTGTCACTACAGAAGATGGTCGCCGGACAGCGCCTTCGGCTGGTGCCTTGTATCCCTTAGACCTCTATGTCGTGGTCACACAGGTAACGGGGCTTGAGCCAGGGCTTTATCTGTATCAACCAGAGCAGCATACCTTAGCAAAAGTTCTTGCCGGCGATTTTCGGACCGCACTGGCGGAAGGTTCGTTGGACCAGCAAGCGATCCAACGGGCACCTGCCACATTGCTTTATACAGTGGTTTATGAACGACTGATCGAGCGCTATGGGGACCGAGGAATCGAACGCTATGCCTATATCGAAGTCGGTCATTCCGCCCAAAATGTCCTTTTACAAGCCCAAGCGTTAGGCTTAGGCGCTGTGCCGATCGGCGCCTTCACTGATCATGAACTCACAGAGCTGCTGCAGCTGCCAACGGAAAATGAACCCCGCTATTTGATTCCTGTAGGCGTTATTGAGTAACACTGCCGTCGAACGAAACCCAATTTTCATGGGACTGCCGAACTGCTATTAGAAAACCGCAACTGGCAAGGTTGATTTTCCCAGCAAAACTAGTACAATCGAAAAACCACCTGCAAAAACAGCAGGTGGTTTTTCGATGGGCTTATAGTTTGTATGCTCGGACTTCTTCTGGTATTTCTTCTAGCGGCAACTCTTTTACCACCGCTTCAGTGCCTGCTGCCATCGCTGTATCGTAGTACCAGCATTTGTATTTGATCGTATTCATGGTTTCTTGCAAGGCTGCCATTTGCTTTGTGACTTCTTCCAGACGTTCATGAAACAGCTGCTGCCGTTTCTGCAAAGACGCATCGCCTTCCTCGCCCCAATCCAAGAAATTCTTGATGTCTTTGATAGGCATACCAGTATTCTTCAAACAATCGATCACTTTGATCGTCGCTACTTCTTTTTCTGAAAACACCCGAATGCCGCCATTACTGCGGGCCAGCTTCGGAAACATCCCTTCTCGATCGTAATAACGCAGAGTCGAGATGGGGATATTAGTCGTTTGTGATACTTCGCCAATCGAGTAACTCACTTGCATCGTTCCTAAAAAAATTTTGTTTATCGCTTGACCTAAACCTAACTTCAGGTTCTACAATTAAAATACACCGCAAGCACTGTACTGTCAATCACCTATCGTCTCACAGGTTCACCATTGGCAGTAGCAGGATTCGCTGAAAAAATCATTCATTGGAGGAAATACAAATGACAGAAATCAAAGAAAAAGTTATCGTAATTATGGGAGCATCTTCAGGAATTGGGGAAGCAACTGCCGTTAAACTAGCCGAGCAAGGGGCAAAAGTAGTGATCGCTGCCCGCCGTGAAGAGCGCATCAAAGCACTGGCTGAAAAATTAGGAGAAAATGTCTTGTATCAAACAGCTGATGTCACCAATCGCGAACAAGTCCAACAAGTCATTGATTTAGCCATGACCTCCTTTGGTCGGATTGATGTCCTTTTCAATAATGCTGGCATCATGCCTCAAGGAAACTTGGCAGAGTTGAACTATGACAGCTGGCAAAAAATGCTGGATATCAATATCATGGGGGTATTGAACGGGATCGGCGCTGTGTTGCCCATCATGCAAAAACAGCAAGACGGTTTGATCATCGCCACTGACTCAGTTGCCGGACATGTCATTTACCCAGGTTCTGCCGTGTACAACGGGACAAAGTTTGCAGTTCGTGCAATCATGGAAGGCTTGCGACAAGAAGAACGTGAACATGGCATTCGCTCCACCATCGTCTCTCCAGGAATGGTCTCCACGGAATTGTTTGAAACCGTCGGCAATGCTCAACTAGAAGCAGCCTTGAAAGAAACCTCTCGCGTAGAAGGCAACAGCCTAACGCCAGAAGATGTAGCAAATGCAGTGGTTTATGCCATTCAACAGCCCAAACATGTGGCGATCAGCGAAGTCTTGCTGCGCCCAGCAAAACAAACCGTTTAAGCTATTTCTACTAATCTAAGAAACCTGCGACCGCTTCAAGCTGGTCGCAGGTTTTTTTGTCGTCAAATCCCACCGTTTTCTTGGAAAAATTACTTGATTTTCTTGTAACACCCGCTTGTCCAAAGAATGTAAACCAATGGTTGCTTTATGTAAACGACTAGGTTCTGTTGCTTCGGGGGAAATTTTTTTATACTTAGTACAAAGCTTCCGTATAAACCCGTTTGATCAGAAACAAACCGGACGTTTTCCTCATGAACGATGAATAGCCAAACAAGCGCGCAGCCCTACCTTCACCGTTGACTTGCAAGTACTGCCTTAGCTGTCCTCTTTTAGTACTTGCTTTTTATAAAAGAATGGAGTGTATATATGAATGTAAAACAGCTACTCGTCATTGCCGAGCAACGAAGAAACATTACGAATCAAAAATTGACCTATGCCGAAAATTTCTTGGCTGCCGGCTACTCTGCTGCCGAATTGCTGGCAGATGAAACCTTTCTTGAATTAGAGCGAAGGGAAACCCAACTGATTGCAGAACGCAACGCCATTTTTTACGAGGAAGTCAGCCACAATTAATCCCCCTGTCCAATTGTAGGCGACGAAAAAGCGAAGGCTCAGCAGCACCTTCGCTTTTTTCTGTAATTACTTTAGCTTGCGATTTTCTAATTAATTCCTTCCCCATTTGATTGAATCACTTTTTTATACCAATAAAAGGACTTTTTCTTATAGCGAGCCAACGAGCCAGTCCCATCGTCATGCTTGTCTACATAAATAAACCCGTAGCGTTTTGCCATTTGTCCAGTTCCTGCTGAAACAAGGTCGATGGGCCCCCAAGAAGTATAGCCGATAAGATCAACGCCATCTGCAATAGTATCAGCCATTGCCTTAATATGTCTTCGTAAATAGTCGATACGATAATCATCCTCGACTGTATATTCACCATTTTTTTCAATTAGGGTATCCATTGCACCTAACCCATTTTCGACCACCATCAAGGGAATTTCATAGCGCTCATAAATTTGATTTAACGCGATGCGTAATCCTAATGGATCAATTTCCCAGCCCCATTCACTCGCTGTAAGATGCGGATTTTTAACCCCATTGAAAAAATTCCCCGTTTGCTTTTCGGCTTGATTATTTACTTTAGTCACAGTGGAAGATTGGTAGTAAGAAAACGTATAGAAATCAACAGTGCCCTCTTTCAGTACTTCTAAATCTCCTGCTTCGATAGTAAGATCGATCCCTCTATCTTGCCAAAACTTTTTAGCAAAATATGGATAGCGCCCTTTCACTTGAACATCACCACAGTAAAAATTACTGATATTAGTCATCTCTTGTGCGAAGCGAATATCCTCTGGATGAGAAGACAACGGATAAATCATTCGATAGGCAATCATACAGCCCATTTGCAAATTTTTGTGTAGACTTTTTGCGTATTTAATGACTCGGGCACTTGCAACGAATTGGTGGTGGAGTGCCTGAAACCGTTGCTGACTGTTATCGATATTTTGAGTATTCAAAAAATCATCAATATCTTTTGGATACATTCCTCCACCTAAATACGTACCCACCCCTACATCCCTGGATAAAATATTGATTTCATTGAATGTTAGCCAATATTTCACATCATCTTGATAACGATCAATGACCGTCTTGGCGAATCTTTCATACGATTCAATCATTTCTCTGCTTTCCCAGCCATTGAACTGTTTTGTCATTTCTATCGGTGATTCATAATGAGACAATGAGACCATCGGTTCTATCTCGTACTTCTTTAATTCTGCGATCAGATCATCGTAAAACTTTAACCCTTCTTCATTTGGCACTTTCTCTAAACCGGTCGGAAAAATACGAGTCCATGCGATAGAAAAGCGATATAGCTTAAATCCCATTTCTGCAAATAAAGCAATATCCTCTTTGTATCGATGAAAATGATCAATCGCCTCATGACTTGGATAAAAAGCACCTTCTTCAATTTCTGTGGTGATTCGCCGAGGCGTGTTCATATCGCCTCCCAGAAGCAGATCACTGATTGACATTCCTTTGCCATCCGCTTGATATGCTCCTTCTAATTGATTGGCAGCTGTCGCCCCGCCCCAATAAAATCCATCTGGAAATTTTGCTTTCATTTTTTCCCCTTCTTTCTTCTAAATAATTGTTACTAATTTATTCGAGCAATCAATCAATTCATCGTGCTCTAAAAATACCGGTTCATTCTGATTGTTCATAAAAATCAAAACAGAAGTTGGATCATAGCCTTTAGACTTGATAAAATCAATATCAACACGGGCCAGCAAATCACCCGCCTTTACTCGCTGACCTTCCTCAATAAAAAGTTCAAATCCGTCTCCATCCAGTTTCACTGTATCTAATCCAATATGCAGTAACATTTCTAATCCATTATCATGTCGCAACCCGATGGCATGTTTTGTTGGAAAGACAGTTGTTATCGTGCCTTCAATCGGTGAATGGAATTCTCCTGACACAGGATCGATCGCTAGCCCTGGTCCCATTTGTTCGGTAGCAAAAACCTCGTCAGCTACTTCACTCAGCGGCAAAACGTTGCCGCGGACGAAGCCTTGAATCAATGCTTCTTCAGCCGCTGTCCGTTTTTCTGAAGCAATCGGTGAAGGTTTATCCAACGTTTTCATATCTTCTTCAGTACCCTCTTCAAAACCAAAAATGACTGTCAAAACAAACGATATCGAAAAAGCTAACGCCAATGTTATGGCTGCTTTTACAATATTAGAGGCATCCTCTCCGAAAAATACCGGCAAGGTCAAAAGTCCCGGCGATCCGAATGAATAGCGGACTAGTCCGCTGATCCCCGCATAAAAACCAGCAATTCCACCTGAAATCATCACATAAATCAGCGGTTTTTTCAGTTTCAAGTTAACCCCGTACAGTGCAGGTTCCGTGATACCAGACAGCGCCGTGATACCGCTGGAAAAAGCAATTTGTTTCATCTGTTTATCTTTGGTTTTAACAAATACCCCAAAGGCGGCCCCCGCTTGCGAAATGTTGCTTGCTAACATACCTGGTCCTTGGACGATCTCAAATCCTACGGTTGAAAAGGAGACTTGCGCAATCGGAGTCAAAGCCGTGTGCATACCAACCATTACTAATAAAGGCGTGAAGATGCCCATCAGTGTTGGAACGAGCCACGGAACAGTCACTCGCAGATAATCCACAACAAAGAATAATCCATCTCCAAAAATCGCGCCGATAGGTCCTAAGATCATCAGTGCTAGCGGAGCCATGATGATCACGATGAAAAGCGGCTTCAACATGGTTTTTAAAACACTCGGAATGATCTTTTCAGATAAACGATCAACATAACTCATAACCCAGACAATCAAGATGATGGGGATAACCGTTCCTGAATAAGCGGCTTCACGTATCGGAAGCCCAAACAGCTGCATAGAAACATCCGAGGCAACCAGACTCTGAAAAGTTGGATGTAATAAGACACCTGTGATCCCCAATGCTAAATAAAGATTGGTTTTGAATTGCCTTGCCGCACTAGCCGCAATTAAAAAAGGCAAAAAGTAAAAGGCAGCGTCTCCCATCATATTGATGATTTGATAATTTAAACTTTCTCTACTCAATCCCAAAAGGACCAGTAAAGCTAGAACCGCCCGGATTAAACCAAATCCGATCAATGCAGTAATGATTGGCGCCATTACACCAACAATGTTTTCGATGATTCGTTTCACAAGTCCGTTTTTAGATGTATCTGCAGCTTCATCACTGTTTTTTTCCGTGATTTTATACTGATTGATTACAGTCGAATAGTAATTGCCTACTTCTCCACCAATCACAAATTGTACTTCATCTCCGGTCAATTTGGTTCCTAATACTCCTGGAATTTCCTTCGCCTGTGCTTGATTGAATTGCGTGGTATCTTTTAACTGGAAGCGAAGGCGAGTTGCACAATGATAGACCGCGTTAATATTTTTCTCTCCACCGATCGATTGAATGATTTTGTCTACTGATTCTTTCTTTTTATCAACCATTTGGTTCACTCCTCATTTTGTGATAGTAATAGTCTATTAATATGAATGGCTAAATACGCAATTTCTTCTTCAGTGATTGGTTTCTCATAGATTTCTTCTAACGTCCGTTTTATTCGCTGACTATAGGCCATCGATTCTTGATATAGCGTAGAAACTGTCTTTATTAGAACTGCATCATTGTTTAACATCGTGTTCGTTAAATAGCGTTCTGCAAAAAATTTGGCATGTGTAACCAGACGCTCATAGTGCAGACTGTGGCTATCCAATTTTTTCTTCACCAACATTTGTACAGACTTTAAAATATTTGTCACGATTTTTGTAATTTGGATAGCATTAGCATGAATTGATGAGCGACTATTTCCGTTAATAATATGGAAAGTAATGTTCGCTGCTTCTTGTTCATTCAAAGAAACACCAAGTGCTTTTTCAATAATGGCAACACCTTTTTGAGCAGCCTGAAATTCTTCCGGGTAAAATCGTTTGAACTCCCAATACATTGAAGAAGTCATAATGACATTGTCTCTGATCCTCTCGACAGTAAAATAAATATGATCGGTTAGTGAAAAGAGTGTATTAGCAGATAACTCCGTATCTAGATATTTCTCCGCTTCTTGGATGACTTCATACGCTAGCTCGATATACTTTACAGGTACATTGTTCATAAACGTGATCAAGGACTCCATTCGATTATCTTCAATCGGAAGATAAAATTTAGAGATTTTCTCTTCCGAAATCAATTGACCCTTCTTTTGCTGATAACCGATACCTTTGCCAAAAGCAATAACATCTTTGTTGTCTTTCTCAACAATAATAACGTTCACATTCAAAACCTTCTTAATCAAATACATGTATTCTTCTCCTTCCTCCTTGTATATTAGAGTTAGGGTTTTAACCTTCCGGTTTTGATTGGATAACCCTATGAACCATCGTTATTTTAATTTGGTATTAACTCATTCATTTTGAGATAATATATTTATTGGATTGAGAGGCTATGCCGTTGCCTCCTTGAGTTTTGAAGCTCGTAATCGAAAGACTGGCACCTCTCTCTGATAAGTGGATTACGTATGAGTTAGATGTTGAAAGTTTTTGCTTTACTCCGTATCTCGTACAAGGTAGTGACGCTTTTCAGTTGAGCGGGTTTCAATCCAAAATATTTTTTTAGAAAGGTCAAATGTATGTACTTCTTAGGAATTGATATCGGCAAGCGAACTCACGTGGCTTCTTTAATGAGTGAAGAAGGTAAAGTGATCCTAAAAGGTTTTTCTTTCCCTAACACTACTGAAGGAGCTGATTCCCTGATTGAGCGGCTTTCAAAATATTCAGAGACTCCCGCTGACTTTATTGTCGGAATGGAAGCTACGGGTCATTATTGGCTCTCCATCTTTTCATACCTCCACGAATCAGACTTTTTGATTCACGTTGTGAATCCTCTTCAAACCGATGGCTGGCGCAAAGGAACAGAAATCAGAAAACGAAAAAATGATATTATTGATTCTGTTTTGATTGCTGACTTGATGCGTTATGGTTCCTTTGTAGAAACAGTATTGTCTGATGAAAATGTTTTTTCGTTAAAACAACTTTCACGTTACCGAACCTATTTAGTAGGTACCGCAAGCGACTTCAAACGAAAAATCATAGCTGTACTAGATCAAGTGTTTCCTGAATATGCATCAATTTTTTCTAAACAAGGTATTTTCGGAAAAGCGTCTAAAGAGTTATTGCTTGAGTTTAGTTCTCCTATAGAGCTAGAAGAAATTTCGGCAGAAACGTTGGCTCAATACTTAGCTGAGTTAAGCAGGAACCGAATAAAGCCAGAGAAAGCAGATCAATTGAAGCAAGCAGCTTCTAACTCCTTTGGAGTGAAATTTGCTCAAGAAGCTTTTACATTTCAATTACGCTCCATGATTGAACAATTGAAATTCATCGAAAGCCAAGTAAAAGAAACTGAAAAAGAAATTAAGCGCATAATGAGTAATTTAGACTCTGTTATTCTCACAATCCCTGGAATCGGCCCTATAAATGGCGCGACAATTCTTGGTGAAATTGGAGACATTCGCAAATTTTCTAATCCGAAAAAACTGGTTGCTTATGCTGGCATAGACGCGTCTGTGTCCCAATCTGGGCAAAACGAAGCAACACATAATGTTATGAGCAAGCGTGGATCTCCATACTTACGAAAAGCCTTGTTTTCAGCTGCTCTAGTTGCTTCTCGATGTGATCCTGTTTTTCGCGCGTTTTATCAGAAAAAAATTTCTGAGGGAAAGCATCATCTGACGGCCTTAGGTGCTGTTTCTCGTAAGCTTTGTTATGTGATTCATGCTATTTTAACTAAAAATGAACCTTATAAGATTGTTTCCGATTAGCTATTGAACAATCAAAAAAATCTAATAGTGAAAGGTCTATTTGTTGTACTCATTTTTTGGACTTAACTGTTATAAAATATTTTTTTGATTTAGCTAATTTTCACTTGACTCTATATAGTTAGTCTTTCTAAGCGTAAAAAAAGGCATAATAAAATCAAATCTGCGAACCTTCGCAAAATTGATTTTATTATGCCTTGCCTGCCGTACAGTCACATACACATAAAAAAAATCATTATTTATTTCTTAAATTAATCATAGCACCCAAAAAAAGAAAACGCAATCATTTTTTTAATGTAGAAAAAACCGCAAAATAGGTATTTCCCTTCTTTTGCGGTCAGCTTCGAATCTTCAACTGGTTGACAAAAAACTCTTTCAAATGAAAAAACACGACAAACCTTTCAAAAATCCCGTTATTTCTTCACGATCAGCTGAACGGCTTGATCGATTTTCTGCTTTTGGGTTTCCGTGTCGCTGTCTGGATTTTCCAAACAATTTTTCAAATTTTCAGCGACAATGATCCCCATAATACGGTTAACACTGGAACTGACGGCGGACAATTGCGTGATTACATCGACGCATTCTTTCTCGTCTTCGATCATTTTTTGAATCCCCCGCAACTGGCCTTCGGTTCGTTTTAACCGATTCAAAATATCTTTGTTGCATGCGGTCATCGTTTGATTTCTCCTCTCCATGCTGACATGCCGCCGAGGACATTGGTCACTTGAAACCCTTGCTGACTCAAAAACTCAGATGCCATTTGCGAACGAGCCCCTGAATGACAGATGACATAGTAGTTTTTATCCTTCTCTAAGTCGCTGATTTGTTCTGTCAGCTCGCTCAACGGTAGGTTTTGTGCTGTTTTGATGTGTCCTTGTGCAAACTCATCGACTTCTCTGACATCAAGGATCTCAAGTGGTTCACGTTTTTCTTTTTGGGCAAATTCCTCCATAGATATTGCTTTAATCATGAATAATCATCTCCGGCTTAATAGTATTATACAACGAAAAGGCACCATCGAGGTTTTGACAATTGATGCCCGCTTGTTTTAAGATGCGTTCGGCAATGTAGCTTCTCAATCCGCTATGACACGTAACGACATACGAAACGCTTGGATCCAATTCAGACAACCGATCCCTCAATTCATCTAACGGAATGTGGAGCGCTTGTTGAAAACGTCCATTATTGGCTAATTCCATCTCTGAACGAACATCCAACAACTGCTTACCGTTTTCTAAGGCATCCGTCAATTCGTGCCACTGAATATTCTCACTGATTCCTTCCGCTAGATTGATCGCTGCATAGCCAAGCATATTCACTGGATCTTTGGCTGAGCCAAAAGGCGGTGCATAGGTGAATTCCAGTTCAGGCAAGTCAAAGATCGTTAAACCGCCTTTGATCACTGTTGCCAATATATCGATCCGTTTATCGACCCCTTTGGCACCGATGCCTTGCGCACCGTAGATTTTTCCATTATTCGCATCAAAAATCAGTTTCAAATAAATATCCGTCGCATCAGGATAATACCCTGCATGGTCTTTGCCTGAAAGATGAACCACCTGGGGATTTAGCCCTGCCAGTTTGGCGCTGCGCTCACTTAACCCTGTGGAAGCTGCTGCAAGATCGAATACGCGCACGATCGCCGTCCCGATACTGCCTTTGTTTTTGCGAGCCAGTCCACCCAACACATCGGCTACTTGCCGACCTTGGCGATTGGCTGGTGACGCCAGGGAGATCAGCGTATCTTCGTTGGTGATTTGTTGTTTCACAACGATGGCATCACCCACCGCGTAAATATCTTTCTTGCTGGTTTGGTATTGCTCATCTACTAGGATACCCCCCCGGTGTCCCAATTCAATACCAGCACGTTTCGCCAAATCCGTTTCTGGTTGGACACCAACCGAAAGAATCGTGACATCTGAAGCCAGGACCGTGCCATCTTCCAGAACGATTTCTTGCCCTGCTTTTTCAAAAGCGGTCGCTGACTGCGAGGTCAAAACTTTGACCCCTTGCTTGATCAATTCATTTTTGACATACGCAGCCATTTCTTCGTCCAAAGGTGGCAATACGTGGGGTGCTTTTTCTACGATCGTTACTTCGAGGCCTTTTTTATGTAAATTTTCAGCGACTTCTAACCCAATAAACCCAGCGCCAATGATCGTCGCTTTTTGAGGCTTTTTGTCTTCAAGATGCGCCATGATTTGGTCTAAGTCAGGAACATTGCGCAAAGAAAAGGCGTTGGTTGCTTCTTCTAGCCCTTTGATCGCTGGTACTAGCGGTTTTGCCCCCGGCGATAAAATCAACGCATCATAAGATTCCGTGAAGACGTGTTCGCCATGTTTGACCGTCACCGTTTTCTCCTCTGGCTGGATCGCCAGTACCTCATGAAAAGGTCGCACATCTAAGTTGAACCGTTTCTTTAATGCTTCAGGTGTTTGGACCAATAGGGCATCTCGCTCTTTGATCTCACCAGAAATTGCATACGGCAGCCCGCAATTCGCAAAAGAGACAAAAGGACCTTTTTCAAAAACAATGATCTCCGCTGCTTCTTTAAGCCGACGTAAGCGCGTGGCTGCCGACATTCCCCCTGCTACCCCACCGACAATAACTATTTTTTCCATCATTACTTTCCTCCTTTGGTTGTTCCGCGCCATTGATTCATGCCGCCACGAACGTTGACCACATCAAAACCTTTTTTACTTAGGATTTTGGCTGCTTGTTTGCTTCGCATCCCCGATTGGCAAATGACTGCCAGTTTCTTGTCGCCTTTTTGAGTAAATCCAGCAACCTTATTTAACGGTACATTTTTCGCATAGGCAATGTGCCCGCTGCGGTACTCCGCCGGCGTGCGTACATCCAGAACCGTCCATTCTTTGGCTCCTTCTTTTTGTAAATCTGCTGTTGACATACTTGGTATGCGCTTAAATAGTGAAAACATTTCTTGCTCCTTTCGTATACCCCTTGGGGTATATTAAACAAGATGTTTTGCGATTTGTCAACTAAGTGATTTTCTTTAAGAAAAGAAACTTGCTGTTGCGCTCCCCCCCCACTCGATACTCTCGACAGCTGTCGGACAGCTACCGATCAAGCAGCGAAAGGCCTGTATCCCACAATTCCCTCCCCTCGATCACAATGCTATAATAAAAGAAAAGATACATTGTAAAAATAACACACATCAAATCGTTTACTTAGCAGCTGATCGCTTTGATTATTAAAGATGATTGGCTCCCGCCCTAACCAAGAGCGGACAAAAAAGCGACGCAAGCACCACTTTCCCTTGATTTATCAAGCAGCAAGCCCTGCTTTCTTGGAACCAATGAGGGTTTCGACTATGCTTAAGTCACATCAGCGAAAGGAAGAAAAGATGGAATTTGGCGAAAAAATCAAAGAAGTACGTACGAGAAATAACTTGACCCAAGAACAATTTGCCACTCAACTACACGTGACAAGACAAGCCGTTTCGAACTGGGAAAACAATCGCAATCTACCAGATTTAGAAATGCTGATTGCCATCGCCACGATTTTTGAACTCTCGCTTGATGAATTGATTTTAGGAGGAACCCAAGTGAACAAGATCACTGAAAAACTAATCAAAGACGGCAGCGAGACCCGACGCGCCAAACTCAATTTGATCACGACCTTGATCGGAACATTTTTACTACTATTCGGCTTTGCCTGCTTCTTCATCAAAGCAAGCGCCGTAGAATACATCGATCAATCCGGCATTTTACATGAAAATTTCTACCTGATTCCTGTAGGATTTTTGTTCCTATTGGCTAGTTTCGTAGTATTTGCAGGAACCGGGCTCAATTATTATCGAGCTGTTAGGAGAAAATAAATAAGAAGACGGCATAAAGCGACCCTCGAAAAGCAGATCAAAATCTGACTTTGGCGGGTCGCTCCATTTAAATTGCCTTGCTAAATTGTTTGATTCCAGTAAATACTGTACCGATACTTTATCTCCTTACAAAATCCCCTCTATTCTTCTTTCGTTTCACAAATTGATCCCACTGATCATTCCTTAAAGTGTTTAAACTATTTACGACTATTCGTCAAGCAAATATGCTTAAAATAGTATAAAAAACCAAACCAATCCTTTTTTTTGACACAAAAAATGTCAGATGATAGCCTTGAAATAGAAGGTTATCACTAAGATGACCTTCTTGCTTTTGGAATAAATAATAAAAAGGAGTGTATGAAATGAAACATCTAAAAGCGTTGGTTGTTAAAGCACTAATGATTTGGGCGATTTTGTGGATTGTGTTGTCAGGGATTTACGATGTCAGTTTTATGGACTCGACGATCGTCGGTGTGATCATTGTGGTGATGATCTATGTGTTAGGCGACTTGGTCATTTTGCGCAAGATCGGTAACATTGCGGCAACGATCGCAGATGCCGGTGCAGCAGCCCTTATCCTATGGCTGTATCTGACTTATATGGACTATACAAATGATATTTGGATGCTAGTATTGATCCCAGCAGTATTGATTGGTGTGGCAGAATGGTTCTTCCACATCTGGTTGTTAAAAGCAGACATCGTGCCAGATGAACGGAAAATGAAATAATTTTGTTGATTGCTAGAATCGAACACAGACTCTTGTTCTGTGTTCGATTTTTTTTGTTTACAAGATCGGCTATTGAAAAGCGACGCATCTTCTTGTTCCATATGCTTTCTATAATCACGGACGCTTGCCAAGATTTCTGGTTAGCTGACGCAATCGCCAAATTTGAATAAATCCCATCTTTCCATTACTATAAACGAAATCCGATCGTTTTTTTGCACGGTTATATTATCAAGGAGGTTTGTATGGCAATTCATGTGATGTGGTTTAGAAAGGATCTACGCTTAGAGGACAACACGGCACTGACTGAGGCGCTTTTTTCTCTTCAAGAAAACGACCATTTGTTGTGTGTATTTCATCTCAATGACAAGCAGTTTCTCCCCAAGGCGCCAAGCCATGATTACTTTTTTAGCGCAGTTGCTCACTTTATCGAGGCTGCCAAAAAGCAAAATCTGACGATCCACCTATTGACAGGGACTTTGACAGAAGCCTTTGATCAGTTGCTCGCTTGCTATCCAGAATGGAGCCAGCTTTACTTCAACTTTGATAACCGTGGATTTGGTCGTAAACGTGATCTCTACATAAAAGAATTGGTCGAGAAAAAAGGCATCACTGTCCATTCTTTTGAAGATCATCATCTGCATCAACCAACAGAAGTCACCAAAGAGGATGGGACATACTACAAAAAATTTACCCCCTACTATAAGAAATGGATTCAATTGCCCAAACCGGTGTATCAAAAGCAGGCTCTCGATTTTGAAAAAGCCGTTCATTTTGATGATGCCCCTCACTTCAAAGCAGGGACAGCGCTGCTTGCTAAGCTGCTAGAAAATAGAAAGACCGATTTTTCAACGATCGTTGGGGAAGACTATGCGCACAAGCAATTGCAAGCATTTGTGCAAAAGCGTTTGGCCACCTATGAAAAAGACCGTGATATCCCTTCGATCAAAGGAACCAGCCGCCTGTCCCCTTTCTTGTCTTTTGGACAAATCTCCATTCGGAAGGTTTGGGCCGCTTGCCAAGGAATGCCATCAAGCACTGGCAAAGCGACCTTTTTAAAAGAACTGGCTTGGCGAGATTTTTATCATATGATCTACTTCAGCCATCCTGAACAAAAAAACTATGAACTCATTGAGAAATATCGAAACATGGATTGGCGAAAAAATGAAGAGGAGCTAACCAAATGGCAAGCAGGGCAAACCGGCTATCCGATCATTGATGCCGCGATGCGGCAGCTGAATCAAACCGGTTGGATGCATAACCGTCTACGGATGATCGTCGCTTCCTTTCTAACCAAAGATTTACTGATCGATTGGCGGCAAGGAGAAGCCTATTTTGCTCGACAATTGATCGACTACGACGCTGCCAGCAATATCGGCGGCTGGCAGTGGGCAGCTTCGACTGGCACCGATGCGGTTCCTTACTTTCGAATTTTCAACCCCATTACACAAGGGAAAAAATTCGACAAGGATGGGACGTTTATCAAACAATTTGTTCCCGAACTCGCCCAGTTGCCGCTAAAATTCATCCATGAACCCTACTTGATGACTGACGAAGAACAAGCCGACCTAAAGGTAGTTTTAGGCACCGACTATCCGTTGCCTATAGTTGACCACAACGAAGCCAGAAAAAGAGCCCTCGATTTGTATAGTAAAATCGAACCATAAAAAGCTGCCATGGACTGCTCTCAAGCATTTTCGGTAAAAAAACCAGCAAAGACGGTCTCTTACGGAGCGTCTTTGCTGGTTTTTTATGAAACTGGTGCGCCCTCTTTCGCCTGTCTATAGTGAAAAAACAAACGGCACGTCTCATCAAGCTGTCTGCTGCTGGGCATACATAAAAGAAGCATTTTCCATGCTGTGTTTTTTAATTAAGATCTTGTCGTCTACTTCCCCTCTTATTTCTAGTCGCTCTAAGCACCAATCCCCTGAGGATTTATAGATCGAACCCTTTACTAGCGGCGTTCCCTGCTTTTTCACGACTGGATAGCAACGTTTCTCCTTGCAAAACTGTTCGTCTGATGAAAGGTCATCTATAGAACCATTCTGTTATAATAGCTCCATATTTGAGGATAAGGATGGTTTATATGAAAAAAATAATCGGATTCATCTTAGTCGTACTTTTAGGATTCGTTGGATACAAAGGATATGAATATTATCAATCCACCTACTCAGGACAAACAGCTTACGCGTATGTCCCGTCTGAGATTCCGCCTAAAGTCCAACACGAAAGTAAGAGCGGCATCGGCGACCAGTCTCCTTGGTATTCTTACGATTACACATTAAACTTTGTAAAAGAAGATGGCAGCACCCAAACCCTTGAGGTTTCATTATCAGAAGATAACGCAAAACCCTTAACACCAAATTCTTATGTAAAAGCGGTGATCAGTGAAAAGCGTACAATAAAAGGCCCGAATGGCGTTGAAAAAGACGCAATTCCCAAAAAGGTTCTAGAGAAATTAGAAAATCAGAACTAACGATGCCAGACTCACATCATTATGTGGGTCTTTTTTTTACATCCTTCCAAAATCAGTATTTTGAAACCCTTCTGTTATTTTCACACTTGATGTCTTCTGCTCTGTTGCGATACGTTATACAAGGATACTGGGCACATTTATCTAGCAGAAAGCTGCTTGACTGATCACTATTCTTATTCCGTCATCCATGATAAGAGCAATTCAAGCTCCTTTTCCTTTCCCTCCTTCGCAGATAATTGAAAAAGCAGCGAATCACCTATCCGTTGACTCACTGCTTTTTAAATAACAAGTGATGGCTCACACCACAAAAGAATGGTACTTAGAGTAAGCAATTTGATCGACGATCGCAGAAACCTGATTGACATCTAAATCGGCACCGATGGCAGTCACTTGATAAAATTGACCATAATTGTTGCCAAGTTGAGGGACACGGGCGTTTGAAATCAGCAAATCGTATTCTTCCTCATTGTTGTAAGGAGAAATAGTTACATTTTGTTTCCCTTTTAGTTCATTTTTTAACAAGTAAATGGAAGCATCTGCCAAAAGACTGGAGCCCATATTTAAGACCCCGATCCGTACCCGATATTCCTCTTTCGGTGATAACAGATAGATTAAAAAGACCAGACGTTTCTTGAGGTAGTTGAGTTTCGTGGGCGTAAACAAGTTGGTTGGTGCAATAATGTGTTGTAGGATGTCTGTAATCACTTGATCTCGCAAGGAATTGTGAAACAGCTTGTGATAATAATTCAAGGTGACTCGGTCAATGGAGTAATTTACCCCATGAAAGTAATAGACTTGTGCGATCAAGGAGAAGACACTGGCTTTAATATCGATCGTCGTATGCGAGGCTTCAAGACAATAAATGGACTGGATCGCTGCCATGACTTCATCGGTAATCTCAAAAACAGGATTTTTATTGGTATACAACCCTAAGCGAAGCTCCTCGTAAGGAATTCCTCCTACCGTAACGAGAAATAGACAGATAAAGAAGGGAACGATCTTGGCTTCGTCTACTGAACAGATGCTTTTTTTCGACACATAGGCCTGTCGAATAAAGCGACAAATCGGCATCTCTTGGCAGCGATTGATTTTGATTTGTTCCTCCGGACTTAAGCTTCCCAAGGTTGTGTGTGGCGTGACTTTTTTCATGATCACAAATAGCCAGATCTTCAACTGCTTTTGTTGCGCAATCGAGAGGGTTATTTTTTTCGCTAGCTCCGCCACCAGGTCATCGATCAAAACAGAATCGATCGCTGTTTCCCCCATTTTTAAAAAATTATAGTAAAAATAAATGCGTTGCGTCATCGTTCCCGCTAGCTTTTTGTTCTTTATCTTTAATTCAAAATGCTGCAGCAGCTGATTGCACTCTGCAATCACACGATTCAGTGTCCCCACGCTTATTTTTAATTCATCGGCTAATACGAAAGCATCATAGCCTGCATGTTGAAACAAATAATGGATGATTTGATATTTTACAGATTTTTTCAATAACGTGTCGGTCAAATCATCCAATGAGACGCTGTCGTTTACTTGCAGATCAAGGGTATAACGGTTGATTGCAAAAGAGACCTTCTCATTTTTTAGTTGCTGCTGAAGATTTTCTGATAGTTTCGTCAAGGTTGGCATCGTAATCTCTAATTCCCGACACGCATCACTTTTTTTGATGTGACCCGTCGATAAATACAAGAATTTGAGCAAGATGTACTCCAATTTCAAGTCTTTATCCAGTAAGTCTTCTTTATACATGACTGTTTTTCCTCCTGTGTAAATCCTTATTCTTTTCGAATAGTTACAACCAATTTACAGAAAAAGATAGCAGTACATTCCCTATGAAACAACAAATGCAGTAAAAACATGCCCTTTCTACACATACTTTTCCTTCACTTACTCCCCAAATAAACCAAAACGAACGAACAAAAATGCGCCCTGCCAGACGAACTTTTCTCAGAATTTTCTCGCGACAATGTTCTCGGAGTTTCTTTTTATTTATGTAAAACATGCTTCTCTAAAAAAATATATTTAGACCATAATAATTAATACTATCACAAGCTAGAAATGTCAATAAATGAAATTATCAAGCGCCATTTTTTTACTTTCTCTTAAAAAATGACCCTATCAAGTACTTACCCGTTCTTATAAGCAAAAAAATCAAAGGCACTCGATGCAACCGCCTTTGATTTTTCTATAAACCATTGTTCATTCAGTCTTGCAAAAAACGTTTCATAAAGGGTCTTTTTATTCATTGAAAAAAGCAATGAACGGGTTTCTAGCGATACCGTTTCTTAATGTGAAAAGCCATAGGTTTGGTCGGATGAAACATGACGGCTTGGTCGCTTGTTCAAGCGCTCGATTCCTTCTTTCATGTCTTGCACCAGATCCATTGCCATTTGCATACTTAAATCTGCCCGGCAGACAAAGCGTTGGATATTGATATGTGATAGATTATCAGGTAATGGATAGGTAGGGACTTGCCAGCCTTTCATGGCAAATTCATCCGTCAAATCATACAGATTCCAAGAAATGTCGGCATCTTCTTTTAATTTGTAGCAGACGATCGGCAACCGTGAACCATCATTATAAATATCGAAGTAACCCATGTTTTCAATCTCTTTTGCTAAATACTGGGCAACATCACTCGTCTTTTTGTGGATCAAGCGGTAGCCTTCAAACCCATTGCGGATAAAGGTGTAATATTGTCCGATGATTTGGCTGGCACTTCTTGAAAAGTTGATGGCCATCGTTGGCATTTCACCGCCAAGATAGCTTACTTTGAAGACCAATTCTTCTGGAAGGAAATCTTTTTCTTTCCAAAGCACCCAACCGATACCAGGATAGACTAACCCATATTTATGTCCAGACGTACTGATGGAACGAACGTTTTTCAAACGGAAATCCCATTCAAGCTCTGGTTCCATAAATGGTGTGTACAATCCACCACTAGCCGCATCCACGTGGATGTAAACTTTGTAGTCGGTGTGTTTGTTGTATTCCTCTAATTTCTTATCTAGTGCTTTGATGTCATCGTATCGTCCAGTGTAAGTGATCCCTAAGATACCGACGACCCCGATCGTATATTCATCTAAATAGTCTGTGACCTTTTCGACATTAATGCTGCCATGTTCTTCATCGATAGGGATCGTCCGCATTTCAATGTCCCAGTAGACACAGAATTTTTCCCAAACGACTTGATAGGCAGAAGAAATCACTAAGTTTGGTCTTTGTTTATTGATATCTAAACCAAGTTTTTTTGCCCGATTGCGCCAAGCAAATTTTAAGGCCAATCCACCTAGCATACACGCTTCACTTGAGCCTACCGTTGATGTACCGATAAAATCAGACGCTTCTGGTGCATGCCATAAATCAGCGATCATGTTAACACAGCGGTTTTCAATTTCTGCTGTCCGTGGGTACTCGGTTTTATCAATGGCGTTTTTATCAAGGGTTTCACTCATAATTTTGACTGCTTCTGGTTCCATGTAGGTTTGACAAAACGTCGCCAAATTTTGTCTTGAGACCCCTTCATCGATCAATTGATCTTTGACTAGTTCATAGGCATCCCGCGGTACCAAAGACTCTTTTGGTAATTTGTACATAGGGATCGCCCGATCCATTGCCTCATTCCCATAGATAGGTTCCAAATATTGGGCTTCTTTTCGATTTTTTTTACTAAATAACATGCAGCTCTCCTCCTCATAGGTTGTGCTTTTTATTTTTTATCGCTTGCTTTTTCACCTACGTATTTATAGATGACAAACGGTATCACGACAATTATCAGCCAGCTGATGATCAAGATGGCTAAATAGGTTCCGCCTTTTCCCGATCCGATATCGCTCGGTGGAAAGAAGGAAATAAAGAAAGAAAAAATAGAAACAAGCAAACCAACCATCGCAACACCAATTTTCACATTTTTCCCACCAGGAATATGATACGTTCTTGTTAAGTCGTCTTTTTCTTTGACTAACTTAATATACGAAAGAAACAAGAGGACATAAGCAACCAGATAGATGCAGACCGTCAAAGCCATCGCAACGAAGAAGGATAGATTGGCACCCCCGCCGCCTAATGTCAAGACAACCGCCCAAATAGAAACAATGATGCCTTGCACCAAAACGATGTTGATTGGGACATTGTGTTGATTGACTTTGGCCATTTGTTTTGGCAGCAAGCCATTTTCAGCTGCTTCAAGCATCGCCGTTGATGGGCCGACTACCCAAGCGGCAATTTCTGCAATGACACCTAAACAGATGACCACGGCAATCAAACGAACCAGCCACTCCCCGCCGCCAAAATGATGAATCAAATAAGAATAGGCTTGGATCACACCAGTATCAAGAGACAATTGATTTTGGGGAATCGTGGCAGCCACCGTTGCCCCACCTAACGTATCCAAAAGAATCGTTGCTACAACTAAAATCAAAATGGCTTTCGGGTAATTCTTTCCAGGATTGTCCATGTCTTTTACGTGACTGGCAGAAGATTCAACCCCTGCATAGGCCAAAATAAAGGAAACAAAAACGACCAGCGTATTGATTTTCGTAAAATCAGGAATCCAAGCGCCTGAGCCAAAGGAAACTTTGATGGGATTTCCTTGAGCAATGTAGACAATTCCTAGGATGAAAAGTATGATCCCAGTTGCGACGATCCCCACAAAGAATCCTACTTTAGCAATCTTCGCGGTATTTTTTGTTCCGCCAAATTGCGAGATCGTAATCAACCAAAAGATCACTAAAGTGGCAATCAGCTTCAGCCAAACATTGGTATTAAGAGCCGGCCAATTTAGAGCATAGGAAAGCGCCCCGACAATAAAGTAAATCATCGTAATAAAGCCTACCGTGATTTGGAACCATTGGAAGAAAATGGCAGCAAAGCCCCATTTTCTCCCTAATGTTTTTGAGACCCAGGTATAGAGTCCCCCTTTTTCCCATCCTTTTACAGTAGCCATCTCCGCAGAGCAAAGGGCTACAGGGATAAACCAGAGGAAACCGCCGACGAGTAAATAAAAAACTAGATTCATCTTCGATGTCGCAAAGGTTGGATACTCATATACCGTCATCACCATTGAAGCAGTTATCGCAAAAAAACTCAACAATGATAGTTTTTTCTTGCTAGTATCCATTTTTTTCAACCTCCTATCGTTAGATACTATTTTTCAGCAGCGGAAGATAGATCAATATGGTACGTATGTGTCAAATCTCCATCTGCTTTAAATTCGATTTCGACCGCTTTGATCGCTGGCAAACTTTGTTCTTGCGCCACTTTAAAATGAATAAAGCCATCTTTATGTTTGTCATGGGTCAAAATTTCATCATCTAAGTAGTCCACAAACACTTCCGCTTCAATTTTCTTGCCATCATTCAACACCAAATATGCTTTGTCAGGTTTGATTTTTTTGTCTTTCGAATCTTCATTAAACAATTGATATTTCAGTGAAAGCAATGTTTTGTATTCTTTGTCTTTGTGTTTGAACGCTTCTACATTCACAATTTTTACATGGTTCACTAAAAAGCGAATGTGATCCCAACCAGCATTTTCATAATTCGTTTCATACCAAACAACATCTTTGACTTTCGGATCGATTCCCTTAGTTACGATTTCTTCAAAATACCCGTCATCACTCAATTTTTCACTTCCCACGATCACCTCATCTGAAGAATCACTGATCAACGTTTCGGTTCCTGACCCAGAGACCACTTCCCCTGACTCTTCCACTGTTGAGCACGCACCTAGAGTGAACAAAACGCCTACACCTAAAACGAAACCTGCAACTAATGATGTTTTCTTCATTGTAAATCCTGTCCTTTCTTTTATTATTTTTATTCCATCTCAGGTATACCATTTATCTAAAAAAAGCGAATATCTAATTTTTTATTTTAAAAACAAAAAAACGCGAAAAATACTTCGCGTTTCGGTGCTATCATGAAGTGCAGATAAGAACAATGACCATTGAAAAGAAAGGACTGAGTTTTTTGAGAGCGCTTGTGGTCGTCATAACCGCCTTTTTGTTGGGTATCCGCCCACTTTCAGCTGCCTTTTTTCTGGAAAGTACGGACGGACATACTTCTAGCGCAACGATTTCTCGGATAAAAGTTGCCCAAAATGAGTGGGCGCCTGCTGGCTCACAAAGGTTTGTTGGAACGCTGATGCTTCCTGATGCAAAAGACAACGTGCTTACAGCTGACGGGCATTTTTTGAGAAAGCCTTCCAAGCTTGTGACGAATAGGCGAGGAGCAATAGCAGCTTGTAGGGTTCAAAAAACACCAAAAACCGCACGGGGCAGCCAACTTACTCAGCGTTGCAGCTCTTCAGCCCTTACGACTTTGCGGTTAGAAAAAGCGTGTCAGGCACGGGCAATCAACCGTCCTTAGTTCTCATCCGAGTATCTGGTGTCGTACACGACGCCTTCATCCACAGGGTTTCCGCAGTGATGGCACATAGGTAAGTCAAAAACAAATGATCCTCAAACGTTTATCCTCACGTGTATCCTAGACAAATCTACTTCCCCATCCTGAACACAAAAAATAGCCACTACCTACTTTCCACTTACTTGTGCCATCCTCTGCTTGATAAAACGATCAAACTTTTTTGATTGAAAACAAAAAATTGCCTATTCTGTTTTGATCATTTTTTTAGTGATCGAGCATTGCTTAGCTAGCTAAGCCCCCCAAACCCCAAGCAGCCTCCGAAACTGTTTTTCGGGGGCTGCTTGGGGTTATCTTTTTATTCAAATTGGAACGTTTTTTGGATACAACTATATATCAACTACAGAAAATACCAGATCATTTTCGAATATTTGAACTATCTAATTGACTTCAACTAAACATACTTTAATAATTCTAAAATATAGCTGAACGAACATCATTTTTTTCCTTATATGGATAAACAATTAAAAGGAGTCTTTATAATCGTGATAACTGCTGCTATCACAACGAAAAAAGAGAGCGACATGCGCAATAATTGGTTCTCCACTATTATCTCTGCCTAAAAGGTTGCCCCTTTATTTCGATTAAATGATAGAAAGACTGATTAAGGCAATCCCAAAAGTTATGCCATCTAGAACAAACCATTCTTTTTTATCTTGAGACGCCTTGTTAGCAAACAAACAACTTATTCCATAAAGAATCAATAGAATCCCTATGTTTATGGGAAAAGTTAACCACGCTGTCAAGGCATTAACAAATAAGAGAAGCATCAATGGCAAAATATACAACAATGCATACCACTTTTTTAAATAGTGCGGCAGCTTCTGGTAATTTGAATACATCTATTTATCCTCACAATTCATTTCTTATTGGTCATTTATTTCTGGTATGAGCAGTAAGTACTTTCGTTATAAAATGAGACAAAACAAAGCTTAGGATGATAATCCCAAAAGTAATAGCAAAAGATAAAATCGTATTCTCCAGTAAATTCGCAAATAAGGGCAGCTTAATATATAAATAACACCCAATTGCCGCAATAATGCTACCTGATAAATAGAAACAAAGTAGCTCAGTTGCTGTTTTTGAAGAATGAACGTTTCGATCAACTGATGAAAAGTCGCCATTTTGAAAAGGTATTGGTGATCCAGTTTGTGAAGGATCAGATTTTGTATTCATTACGTTAAAGTAATTGTTAGATAGATTGCTAATTGAATGTTGTTTTCTATTCTTTTCGTGATTGTTCATAGCTATTCAGACCTGCTTCCCTTAAAAAATTCATTGTTTTCAAATCCTTCATAGAAATCTCAACACCATGATTTCATGCAATTGCGCTATTGCATCTACTCAAAAACTCTATATTTTCAAAACCAAGTCAAATCAACTGCACGTTGAAGGGTTAGCGGACCATGTTTTGCTTCATACATAAAATCTTTTGACTGTAATCCAGTACGCTCCTTAAAAATTTTCTCAAACATAGAAGAATCGTTAATGGAATCGGCATTGTGTGTCAAAGTCAATATATAGTGTTTCTCTTTTGGATTACTCCAGACCCCCATATTACTTAAAGAAGCTAAATCAAGCGGTGGTGTATTAGAAGATAAAATAATTGTATACTGGCATCTATGCAAAACATCATTTATTTTCATAAAGCACTTCCTTAATTAGTTAGTAATTCCCCAAACATTACAGATCCAAACAATATTTACCTTTTCATTTAAAAACAAACGTACATCATATTATATTGCGTTCACCTTAAGCATTTTTTCAAGAGAAGCTTCGCTATCTTTCAAAACTAATTTACAGATGTTACCAGTCAATGCACGTATGATTTCTGTTATAAGTTTCGAAATCCACACTCTTTCTTTTGTGGTGAAAAGTGGTGTTTTTATGAGTGCTCTTCCTTTTATAAGGGATACAAAAACAGCTTTAGTTCTTTCTATCTCTAAAATAACAAAAAACCAAATAACCACTCGAGCATACTAACAAAGGAAGCCCGACATAGAGCATACCAGTTCCTAATGGATAATTAATAGCAAGGTCAAGTTGGATATCCTTAAGTTCTTCTTTGCTGATTGTGTCAAAATCTTGAATAGGGATCAAAATCGTCTGTAAAAAAAGCCAACGACCGTGATAAAAAGACTGATCCAAAAACAGCCAATTGCAAACTTTTTCATAAGGGTCCTCTTTTCAGCATACACTTTCTTACTGTATGTTCTTATTATACATACCAACTATTAAAAAAAGAACCTTAAATTATTTTTTAACATTAATTTTACAACAATAAAAAGAAAATGAATCAATCAGTGAATAAAAAATTGACAAGACTCAATTAGTACTATATAGTTCTATTATGGCAAATTATAAACATTCAAATAAAAACAGAGTGATCGAAACAGCCGCCAGCCTTTTTCTCAAAGTCGGCTACACGTATACCAGTATGGATGAGGTCGTGCAGCAAAGCGGTGTGTCAAAATCAAATGTCTATTACCACTTCTCAAGTAAGGAGGAATTATTACTAGCAGTGATTGATTTTTGGATCACTGCATACCGAGAAAAACTAGCAGACATTTTGAAACAGACCAATCTAACTTTGGAAGAAAAAATGCTGACCTTTCTAGAAAGTTTAGCTGAAGAAATTGAAGAGCGGGACTATCAAGGCAGCTGTCCCTTCATTACTTTCATTATGCAAGCACCGAAAAATGATCGGCTGGTCCAAGAAAAAATCAATCATTTTTTTGATTATTTAACGCGTATCTGCGAGGGATTGATTCAAGAAGGAATAAATACTAAAGCATTTCGTGAAGACATCAACGTCAAAGAAACGGCGGAGATTTTTGTGAATAACCTTGAAGGGGCACTCTTTTTAGCAGAAGTAAAAAAAGAGAGTCAGTATCTCACTACTACAGCCAAAAATTTATTTAAATTACTCGTTTAAGAGTAATTTTTTTATATAAAATTAGGACTAAATAGTTCTAAAAAAGGAGAAAATAATGAATATTTTAATTATCGGGGCAACTGGGTTTATTGGCAAAGAAATCGTCAAACAACTCGCAAGGGAAGATGTTTTCTTAACATTACTTGTCAGAAATCCAGCGAAAGCAAGACCATTGCAAGCATTAGCCCCTGAAAAAATAGTGTTGGTAACAGGCGATTTAACAAAAGAGAACTTAGGCTTAAATGCGATCGACCAAGAACGAGTGATGAACTGCAACATGATTCTTCACTGCGGCGGTCCGATGGATATCACCTTATCAGAAGTAGCCGCGAAGCGCTCCTTTTTAGAAGGCAGCAAAAATCTCATGACCCTTGCAACAGAAATCAACAAGAGAAACAAATTGAAAAAGATCATCCACGTAGCTGGGTACATGAGCCCATTCACGGATGATGCTTCTGTCTGGGAAACGACGGATGTGTTCAAAAAGGTGCATCCAGCGTTACTTGGAACCCCGCCCTATGAGCAGATGAAGTTTTTATCTGATATTTATATTCGACAAGAAGCGAAAAAGCACCATATTCCTTTAGCAGTAATCAACCCGCCAACCGTCATCGGTGATGAGCAAACAGGCAGCACCGAACAACTCGAAGGCTTTGGCTTATTTATAAAAATAATCCGAAGTGGAGCCTTACCTGTTATCCCCGGAGGAAGTGACTATCGACTACCGTTGATCAATAAAAATGTACTCGCTCAATTTATTGTCAAAACCATATTCAATGAGACAAAAGACGAAATGACGTATCCCCTTGTTGCCGATAAACACGCCGACAAAGAGATCGTTCAACTGATGGGGCTGATTTCTGAAAGTCTTAATCGAAACAAACCTCGGCTGACTGTTCCTTTTGGTTTACTCAAGTTCGTTATGGCAGCTGGCGGAAGCAAACTAACGGGTATTCCTGAAAGCAGTTTAAACTTTTTGACCAATAGAACCTTTGACAATCGGCTGACAAAACGTGATTTTGAGCCGAAACTGATTAAAAAAATCGCAGCATCAAACATCCCGCTAGCAGTAGCTGACATTGATTTCCGCTTGACCTATGGGGAAGAAAGCCTAACACCCTACACACGCATAGCTATCAACGAAGCGACGGTCTATCAATTGGAGGGCTCTGCTACTCCTCTCGTGCTTTTGCATGGCTTATTTAGCGATGGCACCGATCTCTTTCAACTGGGGCTGGCATTGAATAAACAAACCGGCAGAAAAATTATCATCGCAGACTTACCAGGATTCGGAAGATCTCCGTTTATTAAAAAGCCACAGCTGCTGACATCATATCTTGAGTTGGTACGCTCACTAAAGAATATCCTGCCTGATGGCTCTGTTTTTATCGGCCATTCTTTTGGTGCTGCCTTGTTACTAACAGCCGCTGAACAGCGCTTCTTTTCAGAGAACGACCAACTGATTCTTTTACAACCACCTGTCCACAAAATTGATTCGGCCCCTGCATCATGGCTCAGTAAACTAGCTTTAAAGCATGCCTCTGAACGACAATTACTCGCCTATTTTACAAAAAAAGGCCTGCTGATAGACAAAGCAACCTCTTCTAGCGAGTACGTAAAAAGAGTGAAGAAGAGTGTTCGTTCTTCACGGATAGTCAACACAACACTTCAACTAAATCGGTTGTTAAAAGAAATGACCCTTCACCAAAGAATAGACTCTTCAATTCCGATCATATGGGGAACCGAGGATAAAAGCTATTTACCGCCAAGAGAAACGACTAAAATAGTCGATCTGCCATTGGGTCATCATTTTCCAATCAGCCATCCGCAGGAAACAGCTGATGTGCTGGTAGAGTTGATCAAAGGTTGATTTTAGAGAGGCATGCGATGATTCGTTATTGTAAGATGATTACATTCTTCTACTCAAAATCCGCTACTTTTGAAGATATTTGAGACAACCTGCCCTATCTATAAAGCCTCTATTAAACCCATGATACATTTTTGAGCATTTAGTATAAAGAAAGAGCACAGAGAAAATTTCTCTACGCTCTTTCTTTACTGAAGATATATTTCTGACCTCAAAAATCATACCCCATTTCATCTTCATCGTCTCTATAATACGATTTCAGTCTCAAATACTATAACCGCACTTCCCCCAAGTGATACTTCAACCGGTTCTCCCTCTTTTATAAGTACTGATACATCTACTACTCCGCTTCTCCCCATTGCATGACCCTGCTCTACCTTAAAAGAGAACATAGAGTTGTCATGTTTTACTAGTTTATGTTTAATTAAATAGGCACCTAAAGGAGCGACTGCATTCCCTGTCACAGGGTCTTCGTCAATACCGCTTATGGGAGCAAACATTCTGCCATGACTTAAAATAGTCTCTGTTTCAGGATGTAAAGTAAATAGAAAATACCCCGTACAGTCAATTGCTTTGCTTAGTTCTTTCAATGCTTCTAAATTAGGTACAATACGGTCTAATACATGACGAGATTTTATACCGATTAACACTTTGGAACGTCCAGTAGAAACAATCTGAACAGGGCACCGTTCATCTAGATCATTTTCAGTTATTCTCAAAGCGTTCATCAGAAATTCTAGGTTGCTGCCTGAAATGTACTGAGAAAATTCAATATCTCCCTGAGCCATAGTTATGGTGTAGTCATTTTCCAATTTGTTTATTTCTATCGGTAACGTACCAATATTGATTTTATTCATGACTCTACAACTTTCAAGATTATTCTCAATTGCTCTGACATACTGAGAAGCAATAGTTGCATGTCCACAAATAGGAACTTCGGTTTTTGGTGTAAAATACCTAGTTCTAACATCATGGTCTGGACTATCAGGTGATAGTAAAAATGCTGTTTCAGAATTATTTAATTCGCGTGCGATTGCTTGCATCTCCTGATCTGTTAAATTATCCCCGTTTAAAACGACTCCAGCAGGATTTCCTCTAAATTTTTCCGTTGTAAATGCATCAACCTGATATACTTTTAAAACTGTCAAAATAGTCACTCCTTAAGATGAAATAGAGCTACAAGACACCTAGCCATTGCTAGCTTATGCATAGATGAAAAATAAAGAAAGTCTGAAGTAAGGATCTTACATTTGGTAATTGTCCACAATTTCCCCTCTTATCTCTTCTTTTTTCAAATGCATGAAGGACCACACATTTCTTCTCCCAAACCTAACAAATGACACCTGGTTTTTTAACGATATGTGCTTCTCCTCATGGCTCCTGTTTGCATTATTACATAAATTAGGGTTGAGAACACGACAACATATGTTGGAACCAAGTTCTTGGAGAGTAAGCAAAGAGCATCGCTTACTTCATTGGGAACCAAGCGTTCCTAACTTTTGTCGTAGTTGCAGAATTCTATGACAACGCCAACGAACAAATAGAGTATCTAGAAACCATTGGCTTTCTAGATACTCTTCTTACCTATTTCCCACAAAATCAAGTCTTTTACTGGCAATGACTACCCTTTAACAACTTTCTTCATATAAAGAATTGGATAAGGGTTTCCTTGTTCGTCTAACTCGCTTCTTTTGTATACCTCAAATCCCATATGCTCATAAAATCCTTTCGCCTGAGGATTCTGTTCATTTACTCCCAGTTCATTTACAGCATAGTTTTCCATCCCGTATGCCAAGAGTTTCTTTCCTAGTCCCTTGCCTCTTTGTTCATTTGCTATAAACAGCATTTCAAGATTTCGATCCGAGATCCCCATGAAACCAGCTGGCTCTCCATGCTCACTTACTACGACAATCAAATGCGGCACATGATGCAATGCCTCTGGAATGTATTGCTTAATGGCTTGGATTTCGGTCTCTGACAAAAAGGTGTGCGTCGCCTTAACAGAACTCTCCCATACTTCAATTAATTGTTGCTCTAATTCTGGCTGGATAGTATTTACTTCTCTTAGTTTCATATACATTCACACTCTCATCTACTTATGCTATTTTTAAAAACACGAATCGCTTGTTTGAAGGATTTAATGTTAGGAAATTTTATCACCATCATAACATGAGAGCGTCTTGTTTAAAAACCATGTCCAGGAAAATGATTTACAGATAGATTTATAAATACAAATAAAGCCTGTTGTACAAAACATACATGGATAAAATAGTTTTTCGATGTTTATTTGATCAATGTCCCTGTGATTGAATGTATCCAAAAAAGGATTCCCAAAATATAACAGGATCTTCTTATACAAGAGCTAAGCATTAAAAACTCTTTTTAATTAGCTTCTTCTTATATGAAAGAGAGGAATACAACAAATACATTATATAAGAAATGCAACAGAATCGAGGAGGTTATGTTCTTCGTTTTTAGGTATAAATAAGTGGTTGCTGTACCAAGAAAAAGTAAATCATATTCGTTTTCCAAAAATCATCATCCATTCACTAACTTTAAAATAGTCACTCTTAGTAAGTGTTTATTTTCAAGAAAATTAATCCTCTTTAATTAGTAAGATACAAAAAGACAACGACCATTATGACAACAAGTACCCAAAAATACCATTTTTCAGAGTTTTTTTTCTTCATATTTATTCTCTCCTTATATTCATCTCAGTTTTTAAGATTCTTCTATAACCTGTATACGATCATTAGTTAATAATAAAATTAATAATAAGGCTACGTATTGTCAGTGTTTGATTGAAAGTATTTTCCCTATATTAGACATCCTAAAAAAGATTCTCTTTCACTTTGCACTGTCTCTTTCTTTATGTGCTTATTATTCCATAATTTAATCCTGCAAAGATGACAATAATTGCATTAAAATTTTACCAAAATGTCCACATGATGGAAAATTTAATGCAAAAATAGCGATAAACTATCGATTAGTGAAACGGCGTTGGTTATAAATATAGAGTCCGAATATTTTAGACAAGATTTAAATAAATAACCAGAAAAATGACGAAACAAGTGACGGTCAGTTCGATTATATTTTCTGTACGTCTCGTACGGTTCTTAAAAAAAATACCCGGAGCAGTCGAAGAAAATTGGGAGCGATATTTTTGGGGGATAAAAAATCCTACTAATATTCCTACTAGGACCAAGTAGAAGGGCCAGTTCGGTGCGATCCCGCGATTAAGAAAAGCCATGGCGAATGCACTCACGTAAATCACTACCTGAATAATCGTAATACTGTAAACCTTTTTTAAATCTTTCGACATCGTTGTGCCCTCCAGTAGAAGAAAAAAATCTTGATTGTAATAGAAGTGCTACGGCGTAACCAAATTTTATAATGCTAACTGACTAGAAGACGGTATCCTTTTCAACCGCATAAGCTGTCAATGAAGCGAATCTGCCTCGCATTTGAAAGGCTGTTGTTGGCTGATTCCCTAACCGCTATCTCTCGGTTAACTCATCCCTGAATTTCAGGAATAGCTATTTCGCTTGTCCTGTGCTCATGTTTGTCAGGTCTTTGATTTTCTTGACCATGCCAATATCATTTTCGTTTTTTGAAAGCATTTGTCGTGCCATTTCTTCTTTGATTTCTGCTTCTTCTTCCTTCGTTAAATTTCTGACTTCTTTCTTTTTACCAAATAATCCCATCCTGCTCTCTCCTTCTTGTAAAATTTACGCGCTTTTTATACTAGTCGTACTGAGCCTAAAATACCGTTTTTCTGTCCATGACTTGATTCCTATACCCTAATCTACCATTTCCGTCGAAATCGAGGAAATGGTTAGTTCTCCTTTTTATTTTTTGGGAAGATATAAAAATAAAACGCGGAGCCAATGATGATCGCTGGCGGCACAGAGATGCTCAATAATTTTAAAGCGGTGGTTAAAAATACTCCTAACTTTTCTTGAATAGAAAGATTCATAATCGTGCTGAAGTCTTGATTGAACGAAGTTACGATCATCGTGACAAAAAAGATCAAGCAAAAACTAATCACCCCATACTTGATGCTTACTTTTAGATCCTCATTGTCTTTCTTAGTTTCTTCCAAAAGTAATGTTTCTAATGAAATATCCAATTCTTCGGCTATTTTGATCATATTTTTTTTGCTAGGGTACGTAGCACCTAACTCCCATTTTGAGATCGTCTTGTCACTTACTTCTAATAATTCTGCTAGCCTACTTTGCGTTAGCTTGTTTTTTTCTCTATATTCTTTCAGCTTCATTGCTAATATCGTTTCTTTCATATCAACCACTCCTCATTCATTTCTACCTTTCATTTTGACATAAAACCTACCATTTAACAGGAATTCTTGAAAAAGAGAGTAGAATAGAGTGGCTTTTTAGCTATTTCTGGCGATTTGCCTGAAACATACTACCGAATCCTTCCTTACAACAATAGTTGCTGTGCATTATAGGAAACCTATTCTGATTACCTTCTAAATATTGTCCAATGAGACACAGTTAAATCAGAAATTAGAAACATGTGCAAATGACTAAAAGAGGGACAAAAACTTCTCAGTTTTGTCCCTCTCTCGTTTTTCAAGAAAATTTGATAATAGTAGATTTTCTCTCTATTAGAATTTTTCAAGCATTCAGTAAATCAATCTTATCCTATAGACAACAAGCTCATCCCTACAAAATGATTTCAGGACTTTCTTTACTTAGCACATAATCATCACCTGTTACGTTAAAATACTCTTGAATCAACAGACTTAATTCTTTGATTGCTTCATTCGCCCGAGCCCGTTGCGTTTCATTGATCGACTCAATGAATAAAACAGCATGGGTGGTCTCTTCTGTTAGCATCGTACGTTGGGCTTCCCGCCAATTCAAGCATCGGCAAATCGCACCTTTCTCATCATAATAAATGACTTCATTTGCCAAGGCTGGGGAGTCAATTTCTGCACCTAAAGGGAAAAAGGATTCGCCGCCTTTTGCAACGCCTAAATGAAGGTCGCCAACGATTGTATCGAGATCTTCTCCACCTAAAGGGACACCATATTTCAAGGAAATACTATTATAGATATCTACTAGGGGATTGATGGGAGAAAATTCTCTGTCTTGATTCACCCGTTTCAACAGTGCTTCGATGGAAGAGCGTACCCCTTTTTTCGTTTTAAATTGCTGAAAAGCACTTCGCCATTCTTGGATCACCTGATTTTCACTGAAGGTATCGGTCGTTAAGTAGCGCTTTGCTTGTTCTTTACTACTTTTTAGCAAGTCAGTAAAAAACGTTTCTTGTGCAGCATCGGCAACATTGTTTATATTTTTTACAACAAGGCAGTTGATTTGTGCTTCTGGAAACAGCGCCCAAAATTCTTGATCGATCATTATTTTCTTCACTTTCTCTACACTCCTACTAAGTTTATTTGAACAACTTCCTGTCCTTTATTTTTCAGGCTCTTTGTTTTTTCAGCAGACATCCTCGTTATATCCTTTTTAACAAAATATCAGCTACCTGTGCTTCCTTTCCTAGGTAACATGAATGTACATTCAATCAGAGCCAATCTCCCTAGCGGCGCTATTCGTTCAATAGTCTCTTTTGATCCCATTCTTGACGTTGACCCAATCAACTTCTACCGAAGATTTTATTTTTGCCAGCATTTCCGCAAGATTTTTTCTTTCTAAAGCAGATAACTGTTGAATCGCTACTTTATTTGAATAGTTATTTTCTCTTATGATTAATTGAACCGCCTGTTTTCCTTTGATGGTTGTGTATAAGTGTTTGATTTTTTTATTTTCTTTGTCTGACTCTTTTAGAATGAACCCATTTTCCTCTAACTTTTTTACTGCCCTGGACAAAGTCGTGCGATCAACTTTGATGAGTTCGGCTAATCGTTCAGGAATAATTCCTTCATTTTCAAATATACGAACTAAGTAAATGTATTGTCCTTTACTGAGTTGAACCTCTTTAAATTCAATATTAGCAATGGATTCCAACATTCTACTGATCGAACCTATCTCACGAAGTATATCCTCCACGAACTATCCCCTCCCTATCTAGCACTATAATAGCTCATTATTGTTGCATATGCAACAATAATGAGCTTGGTTTACTTTTTTACTCACTCTTAGAAAATGGGTGCATGGCATAAGCTTGTTGTTTCTGTTCTCAAAAAAAGCAGGAGAATACCGAGAAAAACTTCTCTGTACTCTCCTTTTACAATCATTCCACGTAGAAATACTATCCGAATTTCTCCTAATTTCAAAATCAAATTCATAAAGACTGATTGCTTAGTACAACAGGGAATGAACCTACTTCGCTTTCATTTATTTTCCCAGAATCATATAATTCCTTCGCTTTTTGTTTGCTGAGTTTTTCTTCAGCCTTGTCTAACGTAGCTTGATTGGTTAAACCCAAATTGTTATCTAAAATCATGCAAAATCCCCTTAACTTTATGAAATAAATTTATGGAACGATCTCAAGCCTATTATACCGAGAGTTTACCCGCGTATCAAAAACTAAAAAGTTTCTGACCCCTTCCATTATGAATTAAATCAATTTCAAAATTCGCTGGTAATATCTCTTGCTACGGCTGATAGTAGAATTCAAAATTATTTTAGATATTTCTAAAGTCTTGAAAATTCTCTAGTTTTCTATCTTTTAACATGTATAGCTCATCGCAAATATTTGCTACGGAAGCGTCATGTGTCACCATTACAAAGCTCGTATTATTCCATTCAATTCTTTGAAAAATATCTAATACCATTAATTCTGTCTCTGAATCTAGTGAACCAGTTGGTTCATCTGCCAAAATAAGTTTTGGATCAGTAATCAGTGCTCGAGCAATTCCTACTCTTTGTTTTTCACCGCCAGATAAATAGCTAGGGTTCTCAGATAGTAAGTGTGAAATATCTAAGCGCTTTGACATAACATGAACTTTTTTCTCCACATTTTTTTTCTCCACACCTAAATATTTTAGTGGTAAAGCAATATTTTCAAAAACATTCTTACTTTCAATCATCGGATTATCTTGAAATATAAATCCAATATTCCTTAAACGATTGAAGCTTCGCTCATTCGCATTCATACTGCTTAAATTCTTTCCATCAAAAATGATAGCTCCTGTTTCTGCTTTAATCAATCCCGCAATTAGTTTTAACAATGTTGTTTTGCCACTGCCGCTTTTTCCCATGATTGCGACTTTTTGGCCTTCATTTAAAGTTAAGTTAAGATTTTCAAAAAGTTCTTTTTTATTCCGACCATCTTTTATTTGAAGTGCAACGTTTTGAATACTAATCATTTGTAATTCTCCATTTCTTAAGAATTATGGTTACTGAGAGATAAAATAATAAAAATAGTAATAACGCCAGGCATAGTAATGATATCAGAAAGCTACTGGTAACTACCCCTAAGTAATTGGTTATAATCACACTGATAATTACAACACTAGATAAAAGTAATATTTTTTCTCCAAGGAAGTACTGGCGAATTTCTTTTTTTGTAGCACCTAAAAACAAATGTAAATGGTAAACCTTTTTATCACGAAACATTTCTAAGTAAGAAAATACTATCGTTACCGCTATTAATACAACAATTGAAAAATAAGCAACTAGTTTTAGTAACCTATTGTTTTTAGTGATCGTATATAGAATAGAAGATAGATGAAATCCTGATTCTCCTATCAAATCAATTGTACCAACTTGGTAAGGCTGAGAAAGTTCATTCACGAATTTATACATTTGTTCTTGCGATAAAGAATCAGGTACCTGATAGTATCCATTAATTCCGTTTAAAAAATGTTTTTGAAAAAATGAAAAATCTTCTTTATTTAGTTGTTGGGGAGCCTTTTCGATGAAAGGAAGAATAATACGATCATCTAATACATAATCATCATACTCATTAAAAACAATTCTTTCCCCTTTTTCAACAAAACCGATTACTTTAGCTTCGAAATTCTTAAATAAATAAGAAATTTGAATTTTGTCTCCAACAGAAAAGTATTCTGAATAATTGTCTCCTAATATCACCGAAATTTTATTGTCATTGTATTGATAATCCTCTTGTGAGAACAAATTTCCTTGTGATAACCTAAGTTTAAAACGTTGAAGCACCTTATTGTTTATTTGCAGTGATTTATATGGAATTTCATCACTACTCATATTATCAATAACATTAACAATATGTTCATAGTTATCAATAAACTGAGTATCCAAATTGTTTTCCTCTAAATAGTTTATACCTTGGCTTCCAATCACTTGGTATTCTCCTATTGTGCTTCCCAATAATTCGTTATACATAGACGAGAGGTAATTTACACTCTGAAGATTTTTTAAAAAGTTCTCTTCGTCTTCTCCAATTAGATTATCAACTAACTTGAACGTTTTAGTATCTCCAGTGGAGATCCTTTTCTCTTCATTACTATTTTCTTGTGACATAATATTAGAAACTGAAAGTGTTAGAAATGAAAACAACAAAAACAAACTGTAGAAAAATAACAAATGTTTTTTTCGTTTAACAGATTCAAAAATCTCTGACAGATAATTACTAAATTTCATCAAGCTTCCTCCAATTTCTCAAGAAAAGAAGAATAAATAGGGTAGCTGCACTACATATGATAAGAAACTGAGAAGATATATAATTAGTTGTAAATGAATGTATCGAATCATAAATATATTTTTTAAAAGGAAAATATAGAATAGTTAAAACTAGAACACTCTCAACCAACCATACAGCTAATAACTGTTTTATCTCTTCTATAAGAACCGTATTTCTAGATATCCCTATAATTTTTTTTAAATAATTTGTAGATTGAGATAAAGTAAGATAGAAAAATATACAAATTCCTACCCCTAACAAGCAGAGTATTTGAAAAGAATAGCGCAACAAATTATTATTGCCTTCTGTATTTTTCGCATTATATATTTTGGTATCATCGGAATACGTAATGGCGGAAATATCATTGATCAAATGTTTTTTTACTTTTTCCATCGCTGATTCATTTGAGTTAATTTGATAAACACCTTGAGTTTGAGTTCCTTCCAGTGAATCAATGTTAATTAAAGCCGTTTTGTTTAAATTTTTTGAATAGGATCCGTCTAATACGCCAATGACTTCGTAATTTTTTCCTTCAATATTTACATTGTTTTTATTTTTAGAAGCCAATTCTTTTCCGACAATCGCTCTGTTCTTCCCATCATAGAAATCTTCTTTAACAAAGTTTCTCCCCTCAGAAAGTGGAAGATACCAGTCGTAGTTAGTATAGATTGCTTTATAGTAAAAATTACTTTCTAAATTTTTTACAACAAGCATTTTCTTTTGATCACCTAGCAAATTTCCCCATGTTTCGGAAGATAGATTATTATTAACAATAAGACGTACTGACTCTTTAGACGTAAAATTATTGGAAACAAAGTCTAAATTACTTTGATAAAAAAAATAAAAAAAGGAAAAAGCATTTATGAGTGTTGCAATCAGAAAAATTAGATTTGTTACGAAAAAAAGTGTTCTTTTCAAAAAATTCCCTCTTTTCTCTTTCCTAATGTTAGCATAACCTTTGGCGCTTATTGAATTAATCGGCCTAAATAAATATACCCAACTTCAAGAGTTGGGTATCCTAATTCGAACATTAGATTTTTTTAGCAATCAGCTTCCCCAGTAAGTATAAGTTACTAGATCTCGAACCCCTGTTGCTTCAGCATATGAATAAGCTTGCCCGTATTTTCTTCCCGAATCTACACGTACATCTTTAAGTATAGGGGCTTTTAGCTGCACACGAGAATAGTGGTAAACATTACGCCAGTAAGTCTCAGCCCATCCAGTTTTTTGTCGGGTAGTAACATTCTTGTTCCCACTATTATGATAGAAATCTTTTGCTCTTGCTGAAACTAAAGAGTTTGCATTTGTTGGTTTGTTTCCAAACTCCCCTTCTCCTTCTATCCAGCCACCAGAAAACTCAGACGTAGCTTCTGACGCTACAGCGGAATTGGGTTGATACGCAATAATACCTAATGATACAACACCAACTAAAAATAATCCTTTGATACTTTTTTTAGCAACACTAATCATTTCCATTATTTCCTCCTTGCACATTATATTTTATTCATTATTTCATAATAAAACGATATCATATAAAAAACATTAAAAGTCAATAACAAAATACAAATAAGTTTATTCAATAAATTTATAAAACACACTATTTATGAAACGATTCGGTTTAAAAATAGCATTATATATAAATTCAGCTAAATTCTATAGTTTCTTTCAGTGCTTAACTTTATGATATGTCTAACAGCTGAAATTATGGTATCTTGAGCAAAAATTGTTTTCAGGGTTTCTATTTTTTTATCTGTCGTATTTGTAGACAAGACGATCATTTTTTCTAAAAAAGAAAAATTCCTTCTGTTTGCAATAGAAGGAATAAAGTAGTATTAGATTTCTTACCAAACTCTGTAACTCCATGTATAATAATAAGTGTCAAACCAAAGTCCTCTTTTGATACTGGTAGTAGTTCTCCCTGATTCTGAAACACCATTAGTGAACCAAATACTTCTCCAAGTTAGGACGGTTACCCCTCCCCAAACGTCCATTTTTTCTCTGCCCTTACATCAAGAAATCCCCATTCCTCACCCTTCATCCTCCCAAGACAGCTCATCCAAGATCCTAATCAACTTCTGGACTTCTTGATTCAACATCGCACTCTTTAAATAGGCATATTGAATATAAAAGATTTCCTTATCTTCAGGGACCAATGGTATTTTCACTAAGCCTTCCATTTCTTGAAACACGGGAAATTCCGTCATCAAGGTAATGCCGATATTGGAACTGACCAGCTGGCCAATCGTCTGGACGTCTGAAAAATAAAAGGGGACTTCTGGCTTCTTCTTTGATTTCTCACTTAAATTCTGAAAGGCACGCATGTGGGTATAGCCTTTTTCCAATAGGATAAAGGGATATTCGGCAGCTTCCTCGAATGAGATTTCCTTTTTTCCTGCCAATGGGTTTTCTTTTGACACAAAGATAAAAAACTCTTGCTGGTGCAGCAACTTCACCTGCAGATTCGGGTGGACGAGGGGATTGACACTGCCCAGCAAGCTAAAATCGATTTTTCCCGATAATAGTTTTGAAAGCAATTCATTGGATCCCCCAGATACCAAGTGAAATTTCGAAATAAAGCGGATGATCTCTTTCTCATCTAAGAGTTTTGAAAAGACTTTGGAACGAATGATCGGTGGCAAACCGATGTGGGTCCGGTTGTTTTTAGCATGGTCGATGGCTCGGTCCAAGGTCACAAATTCATCTAAGATATACTGTGCATGAGCCTTCAAAATTTCCCCCTCTGTCGTCAATGAGATGGAGCGATGAGAGGCTTCTCGAGCGATCAAATCACAGCCATAATGCTCTTCCAAGCGTTTGATAGCGTAGCTGACGGTTGGTTGACTGACAGCAAATTTATGCGCCACTTGCGTAAAAGAAAGCATCTCTGCCAAAGCGTTAAAGTATTCTAAATCTCGTATGTTCATCGTCTGATTTCTCCCTTAGCCGATTCAAGCTCGCATCGGTTTTGTTATAAATAATTTTTATTATACCACCGATAGTTGACTATAATTCTGTCCGAGGATTAAAGTAGCTAATGGAAATGAACGAGTACTCAAAATATATCCATTGGAGGAACATAATGAAAGCACATGACATTTTAAATAACCCATTTTTAAACAAAGGAACCGCGTTTACGCAAGAAGAACGAAAAGAACTAGGGTTGATCGGTTTATTGCCCCCTCACGTACAAACGATCGAAGAACAAGCAGAACAAGCCTATTTACAATATGTCACCAAAGAATCCGACATTGAAAAACGTCACTTTTTAATGGAGATCTTTAATACCAATCGGACATTGTTCTACTATTTGTTCAACCAACATATCGTTGAATTCAATCCGATCGTCTACGATCCAACGATTGCTGACACCATTGAAAATTATAGCCGCCTATTCGTTGATCCTCAATATGCAGCATACTTAGATATCAATCATCCAGAAAACATCGAAGAAACGTTGAAAAATGCCGCTGGCGATCGGGACATTCGCTTGATCGTAGCCACAGATGCTGAAGGGATTCTTGGGATTGGTGACTGGGGTGTCCAAGGTGTCGATATTTCTGTCGGTAAATTGATGATTTATACAGCAGCTGCTGGGATCGACCCTGCTTCTGTTTTACCAATCGTGATCGATGCTGGGACCAACCGTAAAGAATTGTTAGAGGATCATTTGTATCTAGGCAATCGTCAAGAACGTGTCTACGGTGATGCCTACTACCAATTCATCGATCAATTTGTTCAAACGGCAGAATCATTGTTCCCTAAACTTTACTTGCATTGGGAAGACTTTGGCCGTTCAAATGCTGCAACGATTTTGGACAAATACAAACAATCGATTCCAACTTTCAATGATGATATCCAAGGAACGGGAATCGTTGTGCTGGGCGGTATCTTCGGCGCATTAGATATTACAGGTGAAAAATTAACGGATCAAGTCTACTTATGTTATGGCGGTGGTTCCGCTGGTGCCGGGATTGCCAGCCGTGTCCATGCCGAAATGGTCAGCGAAGGTCTTTCAGAAGAAGAAGCCTACAATCATTTCTTTATGGTTGACAAACAAGGGCTTTTGTTCGATGATATGTCCGATTTGACTCCTGCACAAAAACCATTTGCCAAAAAACGGGCTGACTTTGCCAATGCTGGCGATATGACGCAATTGATCAATGTCATTAAAGTCGCAAAACCAACGATTTTGGTCGGTACTTCAACCAATGCCGGTGCCTTTACCAAAGAAGTTGTGGAAGCGATGTGTGAAAACACAGCTCGTCCAGTGATTTTCCCTATCTCGAATCCAACCAAAAAATTAGAAGCAACGGCTGAACAAGTAATCGAATGGTCTGATGGAAAAGCCTTTGTGGCAACCGGTGTCCCTTCAGGAACGATCCAATACAAAGGGGTCGACTACCAAATCGGTCAAGCAAACAACGCCTTGATCTATCCTGGTCTAGGGTTAGGTATGTTGGCTTCAGAAGCCTCTCTCTTGACCGACGAAATGATTGGTGCCGCTGCTCACTCATTAAGTGGTTTGGTTGATTTGAGCCAACCTGGTGCACCTGTTCTTCCACCATTTGAATACGTTGCGGACGTTTCTATCAAAGTGGCTGAAGCAGTTGCCAACAAAGCCAAAGAACAAGGGTTAGCCCAAGCGCAAGAAACCGATATGGCAAAAGCTGTCCAAAATCTTAAATGGTATCCAACATACTAGGAAGGTCTGAAAAATGAATAAATTAAAAACGATGACGATTTCGGGAATTAGTCTTCCCTTGTATCTCTTTTTCATGGTTGTCATATTCAGTGCGATTGCCTTAGACAAGTTGCCATTAAATATGGTTGGGATTACCATTTTACTGGTTGCCTTAGGACACCTGCTGTATTTCATTGGGGAAAAACTCCCGATCATGAATTCTTATCTTGGCGGTGGGTCAGTTTTTACCCTGCTTGGTGCCACTCTTTTAGCCTCCTTCCATCTCGTACCCACGAAAGTCATTGACGCGGTCAGTGACTTCATGGGGGGCGGTTTTGGCTTTCTTGATTTCTATATTGCCGCTTTGATTTGCGGCTCGATTTTAGGTATGAACCGCAATTTGTTGGTGAAAGCTTCTACGAAATTCATTCCTGTTGCTTTGATCACCATGGCAGTAGGCTTTTTCTCCGTCGGCCTTGTCGGTATGCTGCTAGGCAATGGCTTTGCTGATTCGGTGATGTATGTGTCTCTACCAATGATGTCTGGTGGGATGGGTGCGGGAATCACCCCACTTTCACAAATTTATGCTGATGGCTTGGCAAACGGTAATCAAGCCGCCATCTTTTCTCAATTAGCACCAGCTGTTACTTTCGGGAATATTCTTGCCATTATTGGTGCTTTATTTATCGCAAAGGCCTTTGCTAAAACCAAATACAATGGCCATGGCACACTGATCAATGCCACCAAAGAAGAATTAGAAAAACCAAAAATAACACTTGATGCCCAACAAATCGGGGTCGGGATGCTCTTTTCCTTCTCACTGTTGGTCGTTGGTGCGATTTTAAGCGACTTTTTCCCTAAAATTCACGAGTATGCCTTTATGATCGTGATTGTCTTTATTCTAAAAGCCTTGAACATTGTCCCTAAGAAACTCGAAGATTCTGTGGTGATGTTCAACAATGTTGTGATGACGAATTTGACCCACGCGGTCTTGGCGGGGATTGGTTTGGCATTGATTGATCTGTCAACATTGGCCTCTGCCTTTACTTGGCAATTTGTCGTGCTTTGCCTAACCAGTGTCGTATCTATGGGGGCTGCCAGCTGGTTCTTCGGGATGGTATTGGGGATGTACCCCGTTGAAACCGCAATTGGCGCTGGTATGATCAACAACTCCATGGGGGGAACAGGCAATATCGCTGTATTGTCTGCCTCTGATAGAATGGAAATGATTGCTTTTGCCCAAATGGCCAACCGTTTATGCGGTGCGATCGTGCTGATTTTAGGTGGGATCTTGATCCGTTTCTTCTATTCTTGATCAAGAACAAAAAACAGGTGCTGCTACGCATGATGCATAGCAGCACTCTTTGCACTCCTCAAACGATTTCGTCCAATTGGACGCACGAATCGAACAAAGATTCAGCCATTCACTCATAAAAGAGCCAAAAAGAGCAGTGCCTCCGCACTGCTCTTGCTTTACTGATTCATTCAAGGGTTACAGCTTCTGAAACAAGGTTGATGCTTGATCAGGAGACCAAGTGGTGTCCCCGTAATTTGAGTGGGTGTTGATCACGATATAGTTGCTGCCTTTATGGCTCACGATTTCACCACTTGTATACACTTCTGGTGCAGAGAAAGTACCTAGTTTCCACACACGGTATTCTGACTCCCCGCCTCCAGGTGTTTCCGTTTCTTCATTGGCATTGGTTTTCACGCTCAGCTGGTTACTAAAAGCGGATTGTTCGCCCGTTTTACTGATTGCTTTGATTTGGTAATTGTAGGTCGTGTCCGCTGCTAGATTCGTGTCTTCATAGGTTGTTCCTGTGGCTGTAGCGATTTTGATGCCATTGCGGTAAACGTCATATCCAGCGATCCCATTTGTATGAGTCGATGCTTGCCACATTAAGGACACGCTGCTGTCTGTCACGCTCATTTGGTGTAGGTTGCCTGGTGTCGAAGGGGTTTCGACTTGATTGTCTGCTGAGGTAGTCACTTTCACTGCAGCACTTTTTTCTGAAACTAACGCCGTAAAGCCGACTGCTTCTACTTGATAGCTATAGGTTGTGTTGGCTTTTAATTGCGTGTCGGTAAAGGTTGGCTCAGTAGTGGTTGCCACTAAGGCACCATCACGATACACGTTGTATTCTTTCGCATCGGTTTGACCGTTCCATGCTAAAGCCACCGTGCTGCTAGTCACTCGTTCTGAACGAACATTTGCTGGTGCTGCTGGTTTTTCGGGAATGACCGTTGAACCAGAAACGTTAACGTCAATCACGTTATAAAAGGCATTTGGCGTATCGGCAACATCCCAGACCGCTAAAATGACATGGTAACCGAGACGATTTTCTGGAATGGTAATGGTATGGCTTGGACTATTGCTGGCAGCCGAACCATCGTGATTCACAGTAGCGATCAATTCCAAGCTATCTCTTGAAAGTGGCGCGTTTTGATCCCATCCTGGTTTCGTGATATAGTAATGCCATTTTGTGGTCTTATGCGGCGCTGTATAATGCCAATTGACCCGCAATGGTCCTTGATTGATGTCTTGTTTGGTCCAACGATTGGTTCCTTGTTCATCAAGAACAAAATCCCCGATTTGCCCGAGTCCACCATCTGCTGAAGCGATGCGACCATCTACTGGTCCTACTTCTGGAAAGCCTTTTTTGGTTTCCAATGATTGTGGGTTTGAAATGACATTGCCATATTTCTCAAACGCAGCGCTCCACCCTAACGTATTGCGATCCAAAGACCCTTGATAGCCCCGACTGACCGGTGATTCCACATAACCATGAGCAAATACTTGTTTCCCCGTGAAGAACAAGGTCCCTCCAAGTAAGATTGCCACCCCGACCGACCATTTTACCAATGCGTTTTTCATACTCTGCCTCCTAAAATTTTTTATCATCGAATAAACCAATCCTATCCGTTTATTCCTTGATTCCGATTCATTGAAAAGCAAATCCTACTGACAAAAACATTTTGTTTATATGTGAATTATAAATTATCAAATCATTATAAGATTATAATGACTAGTTTCCCGTCCTTTCAGTGAGAAATACAAAAAACTTGAAACGATTCTCCTCCTAATCGCTTAAGAGGATTCGTTCCAAGTTTCTTTTTTTATATACGATCTTTTTTAGGAAAAAGCAGCCGCTTATTTCCCGTTTTCTTTCACATAGTCAGAGGATTGCGCGCCTGCTTGGCGACCAAAGACCATAATGTCGGCTACAGCATTGCCGCCGATTCGATTTTGTCCGTGGATACCGCCGGTCACTTCACCTGCTGCATACAAGCCAGTGATTGGTGTGCCATCTTCTTTCAATACTTGGGTCTTCGTATTGATTTTGACGCCGCCCATTGTATGGTGGATCCCAGGTGCGATTTGAATCGCATAGAATGGCCCTTCCGTCAGATCATAGTCCATCGCCGTTTCACGACCGAAATCTTTGTCGGCTTTGTCTGCCACTGCTTGGTTCCATGTATCTAAGGTTTTCTTCAAGGTTGCTGGATCGACATCGATTTTTTCAGCTAAGGCTTCGATGGTGTCGGCTTCTACCACTACGCCTTGTTCTTTGTAGTAATCGACTTGTTTGGCTCTACCTGCTAACGCATTGTCAAAAATCAAGTAGGCATAGCTTTCTGGCAGATCCGTGATAGCAGCTGAAACATTGTCGCGGGTTTCTAATTCATTGTAGAAACGTTCTCCTTGTTGGTTCACCAAGATGGCGCCTTCTCCACGAACGGTTTCACTGATCAACATGCCTGTATCTTGAACTACTGTTGGATGGACTTGGATTTGGTCCATATCAACCGTTGCGCCGCCTAATTCTTCGATCATCTTGATACCATCGCCTGTACTTCCTTCAGAAGTCGTGCTGACATAGCCTTTCAGATCTGGACGGTATTTTTCGATCAGTTCTTTGTTTGAGCCAAAACCACCCGTAGTAACAACGACCGCATCACCAGCGATTTCTTTTTCTTCGCCATTGATTTTTACGTTGACGCCAGTGACTTTTCCGTCTGTTTCATTGATTTTTGTCACATCAGCATTTACAAATAAAGGAATTTCTTGCTCATGAATGTTTCTCAACAAACCATCCACCAAGTACGTACCGACTGCTGAACCGTCGTGAGGACGATGGATCCGTTTTACACTGGCACCACCGCTATAGCTGATATTGTCTAAAGTGATCCCCATTGAATCCAACCAATCAATTGCTGAAGCAGAGTTGTCCACTAAATAATGCAGCAATTCTTGATCGTTGGTTCCTTTACCACCTTTTAGGGTATCTTCAAAAAATAGTTCATTGGAATCTTCAATGCCTTGGGCTTCTTGGAACTTGGTTTCTGATGCGTTCATTCCGCCAGAAGATTTCAAGGTATTTCCGCCTGCGATCGGCATTTTTTCTAAAATGACTGGATTCATTCCAGCATCTTTAGCCGACAAGGCTGCTGCCATCCCTGCACCGCCAGCACCAACGATGACGATATCATATTGATCTTTTAACTCTGCTGGATCGGTATACTCTTGTTGGGAAGCACCTGAAGTGACTTCACTTTCTGAAGAAGAGCTTGCCGCACTGCTGCTGGCTTTTGTTCCGCCATCGGCGCCACATGCACTAAGCAACAATAATGAGGCTGCCCCAATCACCCATTTTGACCATCCACTTTTTTTCATTTGTTTCCCTCCGTTTTTCTTGCTCTTTTCTCCTCATTGATCCCCGTCATATACGATAAGAAAAGCAGCATTTTTCTTGCGAACTCCGCCCAACTTGTTACTTTATTAACAATGATAAACATCTTGCGATCGGACTATTTTTCTATTCGATAGCGATAAAAACATTGTTTAAGCAACATTTCAACAGTGTTCTATTTTATTTAACCATTGTAACAAAAAAAGAAACTAAGTGTCTCGTAATAATTTGTGTATATTTTAACTATCCATTCTCATCTTATTCTAATTTTACCAAAAAAAGATATTATATTTTCCTCGCTACTTTCTGCTATTGAAAGCTATCACAAAAGACATGCCCATAGAAGGACCGTTAAGCTTGCGGTCAAAAAGATATGGCCGCGATTGTTCTTTCTCTGTTCTTTTCCCTTTGTCCTACGCCTTCTTTTGTATAATAAAAGAAAAAGCAGAAATGGAGTGGCGAATGGAAAAATTGACCCGAATGTTCGAGCGAGTGATCAGTATTTGCATTGATAGCATGTTGGCGATCTTAGTCGTTGTCGTCTTGATTTTTATGGGAAAAGCGATTTTTATGATCAGCACGACGCTCTTTCCCTTAAGTGAAGCGCCTCACCTGTCCTTTTTGATTGAAGAAATTGCCACGTTATTCATTTTATTAGAAATCATTTTGATGTTGCTGCGGTATATGAAGGATGGACATCACATTCCCGTCCGTTACTTGATTCTGATCAGCATTACTGCGATTTTGCGCGAGTTATTGTTGACGCAAGGTATGGCGAACGATGCCCTATTTTTTGCTTTAGCGATCTTTGTTTTGGTACTCGTCTTGCTAGTCCTGCAAAAAATCAATGCCTTCCAACATACCCAGGAAAAAGACCACTGAAACCATCCCATTGGATCAGTTGGTTTCAGCGGCTTTTTCGGGATCAGTTAGAGGGATACCAATATAAAAGGTGGTTCCTTTAGGTGTACTTGTAACATCAATCAGCCAATCGTTTTTTTCCACGATCGAAGAGACAGTGAAGAGTCCTAGACCAGTACCGCCAGTGGCACTCTTGGTCGTGAAAAAGCGGGTAAAGATTTTTTCTTGGATCGCTTCTGGTATGCCGGGACCGTTGTCGGCGATTTCGATCAAAGCAAACTCCTGTTGCGCGGAGAAAGCTTGCTTACGAAACAGAAAGGTGGCGCTTTCTGTCGAAGTGCGGCTCAAGCGAATGCTGCAATCGGCATTTGCTTGGTACACATTCATCAACAAATTGTAAATGATGACTTGCAGATCGATCTTCTCGTAGACGGCATATCCTACTTCTTGGATATCATACGTAAGGGAAAAGGCTTTTGGCAGCAGCGCACGCATAGTATCGATGGCTTCTGTCAAGGTAGTAGCGATCGACTGCACAGTTTTATCGGCACTTTCGAGTTTCGAAAAACGCAGCACATTGCTAGATAACTCTTTGCCTTTTTCTGCTGCTTTGCAGACTTCTTGCAAGTCCTCCACCAAGACTTCATCGTGTTGGTTTTCCTCGATCAGTAATTGTAGATGACCAATCATGGGCGTCAAAAAGTTGTTTAGGTCATGGACGATCGAGGTCGTTAATAAGCCAATGGTTTCCAGTTTTGATTCTTGCAAAATGTTTTTTTCGATCTCGTGCTTTTCTTTTAACAGCCGTTGTCGTTCTTTCAATGCTTGGTTTTCGACATAGGCTTGATTGCGTTTCATGTAGTTTTTGATCAGGATCGTCAATAAAATCATAATGACAAACAACAAACCTAGTAGGCCGATCAAAATTAAGTTGTCTTGTAAAAAGAGACCGCTTTGCTCCAAAAAATCGGCATTGCTAGCGACGATCAGCCGACTGTCGCCGATGGTGATCCATTGATAAGCAGCCAATTTCAGCACTTTTTGCAGTGTTTCTTCGTTCCACCAATAAGAATAATAGACGGAGGTGCCTGCTTCATTGTCGATTTGTTCTTGCTCCAAGCGCTCAAGATCGGTGAAATCCAGCTCTGGAAATTCTTTTTTGCGGCTTTCAACGATGGAAAAACCAATTTGTTCGTCCGATGGGTGCATAACGATCCGCATCTCGGCGTTTTTGACCATCGTATAGCCGGAGACATTGCGATCGGTGGTAAATTCATGATGGTACATGCGCTGTAGATTCAAAGGCATCACAAGAATCGCTTCTTTGTCGTCAAGGGTTAAGGACTGATACACATTTAGATAGGCCTGCTTGCCATCAAAATAGACTTGCCCATTTTGTACCTGCCGTCCTGCCAATACTTTGTCTAAGGATGGGTCTTTGAATAACAATTCTTGCACCGGCGGGTCTTCTGGTTTATTGACCGCCGTTGCGGTATTTTGGGCGATGACCTGACCTTGTTGGTCGATCAAAAACAATCCGACCATGGCATTGTTCGCAGAATTGATCACTGGTAACGTTAAGGGGCGCTGCAAATCAGCCAAGGCGGCGCCTTCGAGGTGGTCATCGGCATAATTGGTAAGAGCCATGTGGTACGATTCGATACTGCGGCTGATCAGCTTGATCGCCGCTTGATTGACCGTTTCCAACTGCCGCAACCCGACGGTTTCAGCTTGTCTTTGTGCGCTTTTATAACTTGTAAAGGTAAAAATAAGTCCAATCAGTGTAATGAATAAGGTAGCGACCACACTTAAATACAGCCAAAACTTTGATGGCGGTTTCATTGTAAACCCCTTTCATATTTACTATAATACTATTGATACAGGAGGCGGATATTTTGCGAGATGAAAAAATTTTAATCGTTGATGATGACCCTGCCATTCGGCGGCTGATTTGGAAATCTTTACAGTCGACGGGTATTTTGATCTACCAGACCGATTCCGTTGAAAAAACGATTGCGATCAACTTTCGTGTCAGCTTTGATCTTTTTTTACTGGATATCAGTTTAGAGCATGAAAATGACGGCTATCATTTGGCACAACTGATTCGGGAAGAAAACCCCACGGTGCCGATCGTTTTTTTGAGCGGAAAAAGTGACGAAAAAGACATGATCAACGGCTATGAGATTGGCGCCGATCACTACATTACGAAGCCTTTTTCACCGGCACTCTTAAAAGCACAAATCGTTTCGATTCTTGATCGCCGCAACGTGCTGCGAGAAAAAGGGATCGCCAAACCGGAAGGCGATCTGTGCAGCGGCATGTTTCGTTTTGACCAAAAACGCTATCAGTTTTTCAAAAATGATCAGCCCATCAAGTTGTCTTCAAAAGAAATCATGCTGATGCGCTTTTTCATGGAAAATCCAGATCAAGTGTTCTCGAAAGAACAGATTTACAGCAATGTCTGGCAAGATGGCCAATTCGATGCCAATACCGTGATGGTTTTTATCAATCATCTGCGAAACAAAATTGAAGATGAGCCGAAGCACGCCCGCTTTTTAAAAACCGTTTGGGGGATCGGCTATACCTTTTTACCAGAAGGAGACGCCTTCTAGCTGCAAGAAATAAAGCGCCAAGGCTAAAAGATCCGCCGAGCCGCCGGGACTCAAATGGCGTGCAATCAATACTTGATCATAGATCGTTAATTCACGAAGCAAGTCTGTATCTGACAGATTGGCTTGGTGAATTTTTTGCATCTCCTGCTGTACCGTCTTCATCGCCTCGTAACCTCCTCGATGGACGAGGTTGCTGTCTTCGGTTTCACTCATTAGATAGACTAACCCGCGCAACAAGGAAACGGAGGTTTTTTGCGGTTGCTGCCGCAAGTACTCCAGCAGTTTTTTGACCGTTGGATACCCAGCTGCAGCTTCTCCACGAATCCCCATCGTGCCGTAGGTCAAATAATTTTTTTCCCCATAAGACAATTGGTCTTTGTGGGTGATTTGCTGCAGGTCTTGCTTGACCAAATGCTGGCAGATATCAGCGGCAAGCTGCAGGATCTGATTGGTATCTTCAGCCATCAGCTCCGCCTTGCCATTTTGTTGATAATAGACTCCTGTCGCCCCCAACAAAACTGCAAAGGAAAAGTTCGCCCCTTTGTGGGTATTGATGCCTTTGGTTGCCCGAAGCATCGCTGTTTCTGCTTCTTGACCGATCCCACGTAACTGGTCAAACAGCTGGATCAGCGAGCCTGTATGGGCAAAGCCCGCTTGGCTATAGCGCTGAAAAAAAGGCGCCAAACAAGTGATACTGTTGATAAAGGTAAACACATTCATGTCCTGATGCGCACCAGAGGAGCAAGGATCTACTAAACCAGGCTTGGGTGCTAACGCTACCTCATAATGCAGCGCATTGACTGCATAGCTGCTGGCGATAAAAAGACGGGAATCAGTCAATTTTTCTTCGCTCCATTTCAGCAAGAATAAATTGCAGGGAGTGATCCAAATGTTCATGGGTCAACAACGTGATCTGTTCCGTGTCATTGGTTCTCATGCCGCGATAAATCAGCCAATGTTCCGCCAATGCCGCATCCCTTCTTCTAGAAGAGCGAATCGCAATGTCACGAAAATACACGAGGTACGCTTGCAGATCTAGCACGATACTTTTTAACCGCAGCATTTGACTTTTTTCGTAAATAAACGCATTGAAGTCCGAAAAGTTTTTCAAGACCCCATCCACATCATCCTCACGATTCAGCTGTTCGCCATGTTCTAACAAGCAGCGCATCTCCTGGAAATCTTCCTCAGTCATCAAGTCCATCGCTTTGATGGTCGCTAACGTATCCAATGATTTGCGGATATCGTAAATCTCATAAGCATCTTTGATACTGATCCCTTTTACGACGATGCCGATTTTTGGCACATGCTCCACCAGTTTTTCAGCCACGAGCTGAGTCATGGCGTAACGAATCGGGGTTCGGCTGATATTTAGCGTATCGGAAAATTCTTTCTCATTGATGCGAGAGCCTGCGGGAATATCTCCTAAAATGATGGTTTTTTTGAATGCTTCATAGATCAAATCTTTTAATGGTTTATTTTTGGTCAGATCCAGATTTTTATTTACTGCATCAATAATTGGATTCATGATTTACTCCTATCATACTAAAAACAAATGAGATTTTTGGAAAAAAATAAGTTTATCGATAAACAAGGAAAACTACCGAGCAAAATGGCAGCCTGCTCGATAGTTTCTGTATGAAATTACTGTGGAATATAAAACGGCATGTGACCTAATAGCACGATCGTAACGACGAAGATCACGAAAATCCCCAGTGCGTATTTCGCCGCTTCTTTTTGCCATTGCCCCATATCTAAGCCCGTCAAGCGCAACAGCAAGTAGATGAAGGCAACCAATGGACTTAACAAGTGGAACGCTTGGCCCATTAAGGACGCCAAGGCCATCTGCATATTGGTAAAACCATACGAACGACCTGCTTCTGCTAAGACTGGCAGGACCCCAAAGTAAAATCCGTCATTGGAAATAAAGAAGGTCCCAGGTGCAGAAATCAGGGCAATGACTAATCCCCAGAAACCAGCCAATTGTTTAGGGATGATTTGCGTGAAGCTATTCGCCAAAGCCGTTGCCATCCCTGAGCCTTGGAACAAGCCCATGAAGACGCCTGCTGCAAAAACTAAAATTACGACTTGCACAGCGTCGCCGCCGTTGGCACCGATCCGTGACGACTGGTCTTTCAAGATTGGGTAGTTGACCATCAATGCAATACACGTACCTACAAGGAATAACAAGATTGGCGGTAAAGCGATACTAGAGATAAAGGAGCTTGCTACTAACCAGCCAATCAAGACGATTGTTAAGATACCGTTGAAGACAAAGTTTTTCGGACGGCGGATCGCTAATGTATCAGGATCAGTCACAGTTGTCATTTCTAAAATCTCATCATTCGTCAGCTCGGTAACCCCTAAACGTTTCCGTTCTTGGATCCCCATTCTGCGAGCCACAAAGAAAACCACATAGAGCAAAGACAAGATCATTCCTGGCAGCAGATAAGAAAGAATATCCGCATCGACTTCCAGCACGGCCATTGCCCGAGCAGTTGGTCCGCCCCATGGCAACAAGTTCATGATGGTATTTTGCAAAATGATCAAGACACCAAGGTTCATCATTTTCATATTCAACTTCTTATAGATGGGAATAAACGCAGAACAACAGATCAAGGTCGTGGTCGTTCCATCACCGTTCAAAGAGACTGCAGCGGCAACGACTGCCGTTGCCATCAAGACTTTCATCGGATCGCCTTTAGCAAAATAAATCATTTTTTTCGTGATTGGATCAAACAATCCCGCATCCAACATAATCGAAAAGTACAAAATCGCAAACAGCAACATGATCCCTGTGTTGGCTGTGGTGGAGATTCCCTCAAGGACAAAATCACCGATATTGCCTTTTTCTGAAACACCAGCAACCATCGCAACGAGGGTAAATAGTAATGGGATAATTACTAAGGATGTAAAGGGTGACATTTTTTTCTTCATGATGACGAACATGAAGACAATAATCATAGCATAGGATAAAATCGTTAAGAACATTTTCTTCTTCCTTTCATGCATCGAAATGTGTAAGCGTTATCAAAAAACATTTTAAAAAAATTACAGGCCCGTAATTTGTTAGCGACAAGCGTCACTAGTTTGTGAATCTTTTTCTTTTATTAAAGGAAATAATGTTATTGAATGCTTTACACGTCTAAGAATAAACAATCAAGAAATAGAAAAAAAGACCCGTTTAAAAAAAGAACAGCAAAAAAACAATTTCTCTTTTCAAATCTTATTTTTCGTTTAAAAAGTTCTTAACAGAATATTAACGCAATAAAAACCTTGATAAATCAACGTTTATCTCGGTTTTTCGCTCTTTTTTAAAAAAAGGAACACTGAAAAAACAATTTTTAGCCGAAATAAATCTCGCTGATTGAACGGGAGTTTCTATAATGAAAGGGAACGAATCATTGAGAAAGGAGAAACCCATGAATCTTATTAAAAGATTGTTCAAAAAAACGCATGATGAACCTGATGCGGCTGTCAGCTCCCCTTTGAAGCCACAGGAAATGATAACGGATCCACCCGCGTCTGATTGGCAAGAAGTGTCGAGCTATCAGCCAGCGCCTGCAGAAGATTATCCATTAGTCAGTCTGATAGCCGCCGCACTAGGGGCTGAATGTTACCCTGAAAGTCAGTTTGTCATTCGAAGAATTGAGAAGCGTAATCCTGATTTTAGGCGAGTCGCCCTGATTGCTGCCAGTATTGCCGCAGGAGAGCTGCCTGATTCTCAGTTCACAATCAAAAAAATAGCCAAAAAAAATGAAAACAAGTGAGGGAAAAACATGTTACGTAAATTTAAAATAGCGATCGATGGGCAAGAATACCTTGTCGAAATGGAAGAAATCGGTGCGCCGCAACCTACCACTCCTGCCCCAGCAGTGCCAACACCGGCTCCCGCAGCGGTACCTGCTCAACCAGAGGCAGTCAGCACACCAGAACCAGAAGTAGCACCGCAGCCAGCGCCAGCTACGCTTCCTGCTGATGGCGAGCCGATTCATTCTCCGATGCCGGGAACGATTTTACGTCTCTTGGTCAATGTAGGTGATACTGTACAAGAAAATCAGTCGTTGATGATTTTAGAAGCCATGAAGATGGAAAATGAGATCGTGGCACCAAAAGCAGGAACCGTGGTTGCGATTGCAGTCAATGCGGGCGACATGGTCAACCCAGGAGAACTGCTGATTACGATCGGCTAATTTATTGAAAAGGAAGTGACGTAGTGGAAACGTTAATTGAAGGTGTAGTCGGGTTAGGATCGGAGCCGGGACGGATCGTTATGATGTTCATCGGTGGTCTATTAATGTATTTGGGGATCAAGAAAGAATATGAACCGACCTTATTAGTACCCATGGGATTGGGCACGTTGTTAGTGAACTTCCCGAACTCAGGTGTGTTAAGTGCTGGCGGAGAAGCTGGCCCGTTCCAAGTATTGTTTGATATGGGGATCTCAACTGAATTGTTCCCCTTGCTTTTGTTTATCGGGATTGGCGCGATGATCGATTTTGGTCCCTTGCTGCAAAATCCATTTCTTTTGTTGTTTGGCGCTGCTGCGCAATTCGGGATCTTCTTTACGATCATCGTTGCCGTGTTGCTTGGTTTTGATTTAAACGACGCAGCTTCCATCGGGATCATCGGCGCTGCTGACGGTCCGACTTCGATTTTTGTCGCAAATACGCTGAACTCGAAATATATGGGTGCGATCATGGTAGCAGCTTACTCTTACATGGCGCTAGTACCGATCATTCAACCGGTTGCCATCAAAGCAGTGACGACCAAGCATGAACGAAAAATTCGTATGTCGTATCGTGCCGGCGAAGTTTCGCAAACGGCCAAAATTTTGTTCCCGATCGTGATCTCGATCGTAGCAGGGTTGATTGCGCCTGTTTCATTGCCACTGGTTGGATTTTTGATGTTCGGGAATCTCTTGCGGGAATGTGGTGTCTTGGATCGTTTGTCCATCACTGCTCAAAATGAACTAGTGAATATCATTAGTATCCTCCTAGGTTTATCAATTTCTGTGAAAATGCAATATGAAGAATTCTTACAAGTCGATACATTGATGGTTATTGGTTTAGGGCTGGTTGCCTTCGTGATGGACTCGGTCGGCGGCGTGTTGTTTGCGAAAGTGCTGAACTTGTTCCGTAAAGAAAAAATCAATCCAATGATCGGTGCCGCTGGTATCTCTGCGTTTCCAATGTCTAGTCGGGTCATCCAAAAAATGGCGACAGATGAAGATCCGCAAAACTTTATTTTGATGCATGCAGCCGGTGCCAACGTTTCAGGACAGATTGCTTCGGTCATCGCCGGTGGCTTACTGCTGGCACTGATTGCTTAGGTCACTAGAAAGGAGAGGAAAACTATGAGTCAAGATTTACTGACTTCATTTGAATTGTTGTTATTCGGTTGGGGCGGCGTCTTTGTCGTGATCCTGATCATCTACTTCGCATCCTTGCTTTTGTCGAAGCTCTTCCCAGTAAAAAAATAAAGAAGGCATTGTATGTATACCCTGAAAAGAATCTGGCTGCAAAAAGATCCAGAAGTCTTTTTGCAATGGCAAAAATTGATCACCCGTGCTGGCTTAGCCGTCGGTGAAGAGGTAGCCTATACCGTTGGCATTTTTGACCAGCAAACCTTGATTGCTACTGCTTCTTGCTATACCAATATCATCAAGTATGTAGTGGTCTGTGAAAAAAGACGCTCCGAACAGCTGTTGACGCAATTGATTTCGCACCTTAGCGATCATATCAAAGACGAAGGCTTCACCAAGTCCTTCGTCTATACAGCACCGAAAAACCGCCTGTTTTTTGAATCCCTCGGGTTTCGTGAAGTGCTGGCAGCACAAGACATCTTGTTCATGGAACAAGGCGTTCCTTCTTTTGAAAGCTATGCCCAACAGCTGCAACGGCAGCGAATTGGACAAAACAACGGCGCGATCGTCATGAACGCTAATCCTTTTACTAAAGGACATTTGTACTTAGTCGAAACGGCTGCGAGTCAAAAAGAACAGGTTTATGTGTTCGTTTTATCAGAAGACCGCTCGCAATTTTCTGCCAGCGAACGGCTGCAGATGGTGACGGATGGTATGGCTCATCTGCCAAATGTAACGGTGCTGACGACCAACAACTATCTCGTCTCTTCGGCGGTCTTTCCCAGTTATTTCTTGAAAGAGCAAGCACCTGAGGCGATCGCCAAAAAACAAGCCGCCTTTGATGCAACCCTCTTCAAAGAAAAAATTGCCCCGCTGTTGACGATCACTACGCGTTTTGTAGGCTCAGAGCCTTACTCGCCCGTGACCCAACTCTACAACGAGGCAATGGCTGCCGTTTTTTCACCCGAGCTTGAACTGATCGTGATCGACCGTCTGAAGATCAACCAATCAACCGTTTCGGCTACAAAAGTCCGGAAAGCGATTGCAGAAAAAGATTTACTTTCCTTGCAGCAATTTTTACCAGAAACAACGTTCTCATTTTTAATGCAGCATAACTATATTTAGAGGTGATAATAAGTGGAAATCAAAAAAAGTGCGGTTGCTGGCTCTGTTGAATCCAGTGATATCTTAATCGCGATCGAGCCTACCACAACCCAAACCATCGAGCTGACCCTCGATAGCAGTGTCGAAAAACAATTCGGCAAACAAATTCGCGCCGTCATCCTTGAGACGCTGAACCATCTAGGCGTGACACAGGCCAAAATCACTGCCACCGATAAAGGCGCATTGGACTGTACCATCAAAGCCCGAACTCTGACCGCCGTTCATCGGGCCGCCGAACAAGAACAGTATGCTTGGAAGGAGATCGACACATGGAACGTTTAAGAAGAACGATGATGTTTGTACCAGGAGCCAATGCTGCCATGCTACGGGATGCACCATTGTATGGCGCCGATTCCGTTATGTTTGATTTAGAAGATGCGGTCTCCTTGAATGAAAAAGACTCCGCTCGGACACTGGTGCATTTTGCCTTAAAAACCTTTGACTATTCTGCCATCGAAACCGTCGTACGCATCAACGGCCTCGACACGGTGGGTGCCCTTGATATCGAAGCGATGGTCCTAGCGGGGGTCAACGTCATTCGTCTACCGAAAACCGAAACCGCCCAAGACATCATTGACGTTGCCGCTGTGATCACACAAGTAGAAGAAGAAAACGATCTGCCTGTAGGAACCACCAAAATGATGGCTGCCATCGAGTCTGCCGAAGGCGTTTTAAATGCCCGAGACATCGCTACAGCTTCCGATCGTTTGATCGGGATCGCTTTAGGGGCAGAAGATTATGTCACCAATATGAAAACCCGTCGCTACCCAGATGGGCAAGAATTGTTGTTTGCCCGCAGTATGATCTTGCATGCAGCTAGAGCTGCGGGGATCGCCGCTATCGATACCGTCTTTTCTGATATCAATGACACAGATGGCTTTATTGCTGAAACGACTCGCATCAAGCAACTTGGTTTTGACGGAAAATCAGTGATCAATCCACGGCAGATTCCCCTAGTCAATGGGATCTATGCGCCTTCAAAAGCCGAGATCCAACAGGCCAAAGAAGTGATCTGGGCCATTCGCGAAGCCGAAAGCAAAGGCTCTGGTGTTATCTCCTTGAATGGCAAAATGGTCGATAAACCAATCGTTGAGCGAGCGGAACGCGTGATCGCCCTTGCCAAAGCAGCGAAATTGATTACCGAGGAGGAAGTGTAATTATGGTGTTAAACAAAGCAGGAAAAGACATCCCTGAATGCTATGCCAACCAATACGGGGTCTTTGAAAATGAAACAGCCAATATCCATGCCTACAAAGAAGCGAGTCGCAAGATCGAGCCAGTCCTGCCAGGCAAGAGCAAGGTCGTGGGCAGTATTCGTGAAGCCATTGAAAAAACAGGGCTAACGGACGGCATGACGATCTCCTTCCACCATCATTTTCGCGAAGGGGACTTTATCATGAATCTCGTTTTGGACGAGATCGCAAAAATGGGCATCAAGAATCTTGCGATTGCCCCTAGTTCCATCGCCAATGTCCATGAACCATTGATCGGACATATCAAATCTGGGGTCGTGACCAATATCACCTCCAGCGGTCTGCGGGACAAAGTCGGTGCCGCAATCTCCGAAGGCATTATGGATGCCCCAGTCATTATCCGTTCTCATGGCGGTCGGGCTCGTGCGATTGCCGCCGGCGATATCCACATCGATGTCGCTTTCTTAGGAGCGCCTAGCTCAGATGCGTATGGCAATGCTAATGGTACTGTAGGAAAAGCAACCTGCGGCTCATTGGGCTATGCGATGGTCGATGCAAAATACGCCGACCAAGTCGTGATCATCACCGACACCCTTGTGCCGTTTCCAAATACCCCAATCAGCATTCCCCAAACGGATGTCGATTATGTCGTGGAAGTCGACGCCATCGGTGATCCTGCAGGGATCGCAAAAGGCGCGACCCGCTTTACCAAAAATCCAAAAGAATTGCTGATTGCTGAGTATGCAGCCAAGGTCATCACCAGCTCGCCTTATTACCAACAAGGCTTCTCCTTCCAAACTGGAACAGGTGGTGCCGCATTAGCTGTTTCTCGTTTTTTACGCGAAGCAATGATCAAAGATGAGATCAAAGCTAGCTTTGCCCTTGGCGGCATTACCAATGCCATGGTGGAACTGTTAGAAGAAGGATTAGTGGAAAAACTGATCGATGTCCAAGACTTCGATCATCCTTCCGCACAATCGCTAGGGAAAAACGCCAATCATTACGAGATCGATGCCAATATGTATGCCTCACCGTTAAGCAAAGGGGCGTTTATCAATCAATTGGATACCGCCATTCTTTCCGCATTGGAAGTCGACACGAATTTCAACATCAATGTCATCACCGGTTCTGACGGTGTGATCCGCGGTGCTTCTGGCGGCCACTCAGATACCAGTATGGCGTGCAAAATGAGCTTAGTGATCGCTCCTCTCGTGCGGGGACGGATCCCAACGATCGTCGATACCGTCAACACGATCGTCACGCCAGGCGCCAGCATTGATGTCGTTGTCACAGAAATCGGGATCGCCATCAATCCTGCTCGCAAAGACCTGATCAGCCATTTTGAAGCATTGGATATTCCCCAATACACCATTGAAGAGCTAAAAGAAAAAGCCTACAGTATCGTGGGTCAACCCGAACCAATCAAGTACGGGGAAAAAACCGTCGCTTTGATCGAATACCGCGATGGCACGATCATTGATGTGGTCAAAAATGTCTGATGCCCTATTTTCAGGAACCCCTGTGACGCTAACCGACATGCTGCAGGCGCGAGAAAATAGAAGCTCCCTTCAACGGGAGCTTCTCGCTGCAGATGAAAAAGCGGCATTACTTGTTGCCACCATGAATATTCCTGGTCCCGTGAAAAATTCTGCCCCATTGACCGCAGTTTTTGAAGAACTCATTACGGAAATCGAAGAGGTCGTCAAGGAACTAATTCCACTGGCAAACCTCTACCGCAGTTTGGAGACCGGACCAGAATATTATCTCGTACTGCCCACAGATCCTTATGAACTAAAACGAATGATGGTTCAGATTGAGACCAATCATCCTTACGGCCGGTTGGTGGATCTGGATGTCTTAACCAAAACCCAAGACCAGCTTTTACCTATCAGCCGCACCGAAATTGGACTGCCTGCAAGAAGCTGCTACATCTGTGAACAAGACGCCAAAGTTTGTGGCCGTTCTAGAACCCATAGCGTAGCAGACATGCAGCAGCAGATCCGTAAAATCATTCAGGAAAGAGTGAAAGAATGAAAAAAATCCAATTTACCGAAACCGTCTTGCGGGACGGCCAACAAAGTCTGATCGCCACGCGAATGCCTACCAGCGATATGCTGCCGATTTTAAAAACCATGGATCAAGCAGGCTATCATGCCCTTGAAATGTGGGGCGGCGCGACCTTCGATGCTTGCCTGCGTTTTTTAAATGAAGACCCATGGGAAAGATTGCGCGCAATCCGCAAAGAAGTGAAAAAGACCAAACTGCAAATGCTCTTACGGGGACAAAATCTCTTAGGCTACAAAAACTATGCCGATGACGTCGTTGCTGACTTTGTGACCAAATCGGCCGAAAACGGCATCGACATTCTTCGTTTGTTTGATGCTTTAAATGATGTCCGCAATTTGGAAACTGCCATCCGTGCCACAAAAGCAGCCGGTGGACACTGTCAAACGGCGATCTCTTATACTACTAGCCAGATCCATACCGTGGATTACTTCGTTGACCTTGCCAACAAAATGGCAGACCTCGGCGCAGATTCTATCTGTATCAAAGATATGGCAGGCGTTTTGACGCCGCAAACCGGCTACGAGTTGGTCAGCCGAATCAAAGACGCGGTCGATCTGCCGCTGGAAGTCCATACCCATGCCACCAGCGGCATTGCTGAGATGACTTACTTGAAAGTTGCGGAAGCTGGCGCAGACATCATTGATACTGCCATCTCCTCTTTTGCTGGCGGCACCAGTCAGCCAGCGACCGAATCTGTGGCGATCGCCTTAGAAGATTGCGGCTTTGCTACTGGACTTGATTTGCAGAAAGTCGCTGAGATTGCAGAACATTTCAATCCCGTTCGTGATCGTTTCCGTGAAGAAGGGCTGCTGAATCCAAAAGTCAAAGACATCGAACCCAAAACCTTGATCTATCAAGTACCTGGCGGCATGTTGTCGAACCTACTCAGCCAATTGACGGAACAAGGATTGCAAGACAAGTATGAAGAAGTCCTAGCAGAAGTACCAAAAGTCAGAGCGGACTTGGGCTATCCACCGCTAGTGACCCCATTGTCGCAAATGGTCGGCACTCAAGCCTTGATGAATGTGATTTCAGGAGAACGCTACAAACTTGTCCCAAGTGAGATCAAAGATTACGTCAAAGGACTTTATGGACAATCGCCAGCACCCATCAGCGACGAAATCAAAGAAACAATTATCGGAGATGCTGAAGTGATCACTGTCAGACCAGCTGATCTACTGGCACCGCAATTGCCAGCCTTCAAGGAAGAAATCGCTGAGTATGCCAAAAGCGAAGAAGACGTGCTGATGTACGCCCTCTTCCCTCAGCAAGCCCAAGACTTTTTAGGCCGACGAGAAGATCCCTTTTATGATGTCCCCGTACAGACAGTGTCTGTGAAGATTGCGGTGGATTAACAATGAAACCAGAAATAGAGAAAACAACTTTAAGTGCCCCTCACAAATTCGCTTGCTTTAGCAAATTTGTGAGGGGTATTACCATCTATAGGCTGTTTCTTCGTTTTTACTAATCAGCAGTGCAAAAATACGTACGCCACAGCCACTCCACCAATAAGCTTGCATTAATCGCTTCTCGCTCACGTATTTTGGGTAGCTGAGAAGCCAGGATTGTGCTTCCGCTCCATCCATTCTATAATCAGCTAAAAGAAGCGTTTTAAAGGAGGGTCTAGCCATGCAACGATACATCGCTTTATTAAGAGGCATCAATGTCGGTGGAAAGAACAAAATTTCTATGAAAGAATTGAAAGCCGGTTTTGAAGAACTAGGGTTTAGAGATGTGGTCACTTATTTGAATAGCGGCAATGTGATTTTTTCCAGTGAAGGGTATGATCCACAAGCCCTTGCCGAAATGATTAAAGCAATGGTCAAACACGACTTTTCCTTTGATATCGCTATTTATATCATTCGCCAAACAGAGCTGCAGGAACGCTTGACCCATATACCTGACTGGTCAGGAACGGAAGATAAAACCATCTATGACAACCTGATCTTTTTGATGCCTTCACTGACCTACGAGGTGTTATCTGAAAAACTCGGGGCTCCAAATGCCGACCTTGAACAGGTTTTCCCTTACAAAGACGTCGTCTTCTGGTCCTACATCCGCAAAGACTATCAAAAAACCAATTGGTGGAAAAAAACAGCCGGCACCAGCGTCGGTAAACAGATTACGATTCGGACCATCAATACCGTACGGAAGATTGCGGAGCTGTGAGGAATAGCAAGCCTTCTAATAATTATAAAACCCGTCAGGCAGACTCTTCTGACGGGTTTCTTATAACATTCTAATGTCTCATTAGTTCTCGTTACTACTATTCGTGACGCGCTTTAACTGACGTTAAGTTTCTACGCAATCATCCCAACTAGAAGCAATAAACTACCGAGAAGAATAATAGATTTTCACATCGTGTATTTCTATACTGAATATCTATGATAAAACAAAACCCAAGCATTAAGAAGCAATTTGAGGCAACTAGACAATAGTATAGAACGAAAGAAAAAATTCTTATTCGCAACATTCGATTACGAAAAAGATACATATGAACATCTATTATTAGCCATCCTTTTTTCTAGCTCACATTTTAGTTAACCTTTTTATCTATCCTAACTGCTATAAAAACTCTCTCACACGTTCTTTAACATGCTGCTATTGTTCCAACTTCTTTATTGCTAAAGCTAAGCAGCCGATCAAACCTGCATCGTCAGCAAGCATTGGAGTTAGTAGGTATTCTTCGAGAGTAGGGGTATCCACATAGGAACCCATTTTTTCTTTAAACGCTTGGCGAATCAACTCGAGTAGTTGTGGCTGTTTCATTACACCCCCACCTAAAATTATTACTTCCGGTGCATATAGTAAAGTTGTGTTATACACACACTGAGCAAGATAATCTGCCTCAATCGCCCAATAAGGATGATCAAATGAAATGGTTTGGGCTTTTCTTCCAAAGCGTTTTTCAATCGCGGGTCCTGAGGCTAACCCTTCCAAACAATCATGATGAAAAGGACAGATCCCTTCAAATTGATCTTCATTATGACGTTGTAAGAGCATATGTCCCATTTCAGGATGACTGAAACCTGCGACTATTTTTCCATCGACTACAGCACCACCACCAACACCAGTACCAACGGTGTAATACAGAACACTATTTTTACCTTTTCCATAACCTGCCATATATTCTCCATAACAAGCAGCATTTACATCGGTAGTCCAATAGATGGGAACCGACAAGGCGTTTTCCAAAGCTCCTACAAAATGATAATTTTGCCAAGCTACCTTCGGAGTGTTGGTGATATATCCGTAAGTTCTTGATTCGATTTGAATATCAATAGGCCCAAATGCTCCTACACCAATTGATGCGATATTTCCTTTGTACTTATCAAAGAAATCAAACACTTGCTTCATCGTTTCTTCTGGTGTTGTGGTTGGAAAGCTTTTCCGTTCTATCACTTGTAATTGTTCATTACCAATCCCACAGACAAACTTTGTTCCACCAGCTTCTATTCCACCATATAACATTTTATCTACACCTTTCATTCACTCATTTTCAAAAAAAGAAACGTATTTGCACTAAGCAAAATCGTTTCTCACTAAAGGTTTCGTTGTGCCACCTTCGCCAAATTTAATCGGCAATACGGTACGTTTTTCTACTGTCTCTCCATTAATGACAGCAATTAATTTTGCCACTGCCACTTCCGCCATTTGCTTTGTAGGTTGGGCAATCGTTGAGACTAGATAAGGATCTCCTTCTGTCATCTTTTGACCATCAAATCCGATAACTTGGACATCCTCTGGTACGTTTTTCCCTATTTTTTCAAGCATATCAATGACAGCTAATGCCATTGGATCGTTGATCGTAAAAATACCATCGATATCGGGATTCTCTAACAAAAAATTTGTTACACGTTCTGAGAGATGGTCTAAAGGTTCTAACATATCTAACGCTTTATAGGAAATCCCCAATTGACGGCACTCAATCTCAAAATATTTTCGACGACTCTTCGTTTCATTCGGTGTTTCTTGGTACCCACCGATATATGCTACATTCTGACATCCTCGGCGATAAAGTTCATTTGCAGCCAAACGTCCACCGGCCGCATTGTCAGCGGTCACATAAATCACCTCTTCAGTGAAATAACGGTCAATACTAACAAAAGGCAGATTACTCGAAATGTATTCATCGATATCTGAATAAGTAATTCCAATGATGCCGTCTACTTTATTTTGACTGACCATCTGGATATATTCTTGTTCTTTTTCACTATTCCCACTGGAGTTACACAAATAAAGCTTGTAGTTTTGTCTTTCTAATGCTGTTTCTACATGGTAGGCAAATTCGCCAAAAAATGGATGCCATACAGTGGGTAGAATCAAAGCAACCGTGTTCGTATGCTTCATCTTTAACCCCCGGGCATAAAAATCTGGCTGATAGTTTAACTCTGTCATTGCTGCTTCAACTTTTTCTCTAGTAGAAGCTTTAACAGAACCGTTATTCAATACCCGGGAAACAGTTCCTACTCCGACACCTGCTAATTTTGCGACATCTTTCATTGTTGCTTTCATAGTTGATCCCTCACATTTCTGCACAAGTTTAGTATAATGAATTTTGTCATAAATTACTAATTTTTTCAAAATACTAATAGCAAAACCATGGGAAATCTAGCTATCTGTTCTTTTCTAAAAACATTATCCTTCAAAACCTATTAAATAATTGATACATCGCCTAAGCAATCAAACATTTATTTCACACTCGCTGTTTCAAAAGCTTGAATACGACTTTCTCCAATCGAATGAAACAAGATATCTCGAGCTTTTTCCAGCTCATAGAAAGTAGCCGTCATAACTTCTAACCCATTAATAAAGACTTCAACTGATGAGGTATCTCTAAAAATCTCAAGAACGAGCTGATTATCAATCAAAGGTACTTCAACTTTTCGGACATTCAGAGGGTCTTCTTCCGCCCCTGTAAGCTCTCTTCCTAGTTTCTGACGATCCAATTCAAAAACCTGTGTAGCAGTGTCATAGGCTAGTTTGAGACAATCCGTCTTAGACCGCAGTAATTCAATTGTAAAAACTTCTGCTTTCTCCAAATCTGCGACTAGATGTAAATATGAAGAATCCGACAGTGCGTTTCGAAATACGACTGATGTGTCAGTCACTGCGATATTTTCACTGCCTTGTTGATAAACTAAATGACTATATACAGTTGAGATGGGTTTTTGTACCAATCGATTTTTTTTCACTCTTAACTCTCGGGGCAAACTCATAGAGCCTGCCCAAAGATGGCCTAACTCATGTGTAGGCAATGTACGATCCCACATCTGCATCCAAGCAATCATCACCCGTCCGCCATTAGGATCTGTTGTTGTTTGTGGTGCATAAAAATCCATTCCAAAATCCATTTCATGGAAATTATCAACTATCATCTGACCTGTTTCCCAGTCTACCTCACCAATACAAGCCATGGTAGAACTGATATTATGATATTCCAGTCCGTTCTTCTTGATTTGTATCGGTGACATGATTAAGACATCTCGTCCGTCTAAATGGAATAAATCAGGACATTCCCACATTATTCCTTGCTCTGAAGTCCCTTCTAGTAACACAGAGTAAAAGTGCCAAGTATACAAGTCTGATGATTGAAACATCACTATTCTACCAGTAGACTGTGTAGATTTAGTAGCTACTACCATATAGTAAGCATCGTTGTGAACAATTACTTTAGGGTCACGAAATTCTTGTATCAACCCATTTTCACCTAATTGTTTATCTGCTACCACAGGATTACCACTGTATTTGCTAAAATGAATACCATCTTCAGAGACCGCCAAACATTGATGCTGATGGCTAATACCATCAATTTCTTGACAGCCTGTATAAAATAAATATAGTTTTCCGTCTCTTTCAATTGCACTTCCTGAAAAACACCCGCCGCTGTCATAAGGTTGATCTGGGGCTAACGCTACTGGTAGATCTTCCCAATGGACCAAATCACTACTGCGCGCATGTCCCCAATGCATGGGCCCCCATCGACTATCGTAAGGATAGTATTGATAGAAGAGATGGTAATGCCCTTTGTAATATATAAACCCATTGGGGTCATTTATCCACCCGATGGGTGCGGAAAAATGATAGTTTTGTCGATACTGAGGGTTAACTTTTCCTCGCATCATTTCAATAAATCGATTTGCTTTATCCAAAATCGCCGTTTCTTCTACTAACACTTATTGTGCTCCCTTCAAAAAATTATCATAGCCAGTTTGTTTTATTTGAATCCATTCTTCCAAACCTACACGTTCCAATTCAGCAAGGTATTCTTCCCATTCTTCATCGATTTTACCGCCGGTGATCCACTCTGCTCTTTTGCGATAGATGTAATCCCACATATCCGTTTCGATTTTTGCTAATCGATCTGTTTCTTCTTTTTCTAAAAAGACACGTGGATAGATATTGTCTTCTGTAATATATGGCAAATACGTGTCATGCATCAAATCTAAACGCCACTTCGCATCATCTGGCATAGTCGTGACTGTGCCGTAATAAGAATCAAGAACTGCTAATGGTCCTCCAGCTTCGGTTTTTTGTCTTAGTTCCCCCGGTGCTGTCCCCTCTAAAGGCAAATGTTTTAACATACCATCCTTTAATTCAAAAATATTCGCCTGTGCTTCATCACCGTAGGTTCCCCAGTTATTTTGGACAGACTGTAACGGTTCATACATTTTATCTATCCACCTAGCTGTAAGTTCCAAGTTTTTATTCGCACTAGTAATTACGAAACGATCTCTTGAGAAACCCATGCCATTCGTACGAGTAACGTGTTTCGTTCCATCTGGTCCCGCTAAGACTGGCAAGACGTCATAACTATCATCTGCACCCGTGATATTTGCTTTATCCCAAGTAAAGTACACGCCATACTTATGTTCTTTCCCTTTGGCAACATACGTATTCCAATCTTGTTCGAAAGCCTCTTTATCAATAAGACCTTTATTATTCATTTCATTGAAATATTTGATGGCTTCTTTATACCCTTCTTTGTTAGCAGTAAATTGTACCTGGCCATCGTTATCAACGACTAAGTGGTCATCATTATCACCTAGACCGAATGCCCCCATTAAAAATTTTAAGTCTTCGTTTCCTCCATTGTTAATAAAGCTAAAAGGAATTTCATCTGCTTCACCATTACCATTTGGATCTTGCGTCTTGAAAGCCTCCAACACAGTCATCAACTGATCAGTGGTTTGCGGCATTTCAAGACCTAAATTATCCAACCACTCCTTGTTGATCCAAGCCATCCCATTTACTGTATGAATCGACTCTTTTCCTTCGCCTAATTCTTCAATCCAAGGCATAGAGTAAATGTGACCATCAGGTGCAGTAGACATTTGTCGGTATTCGGGGTTTTCATCAAAAATTTTCTTCAGATTTGGCATATAATCTTCGATCAAATCTTCAATCGGTACAATAACACCACTTTCCGCCCAGTTTAATAAATCATAGTCACCTGCAGCGGCGTTGAAGATGGCATCTGGTAAATCACCACTAGCGATATCCAAATTTCTTTTTTCGGCAAAATCACTACTGTAGTTTGTCCAATCAATATGGAGATTGGTCTCTTCTTCTAATCGTTGGAAAATCAATTTGTCATTAGGATCATTGGGAGCCAAAGGGGCACTTTGAGACATCATTTTTAAAGATACTTTTTCTTTCAATGGAAAAGAGACATTTTCTAGTTCATAATCAGGGCTTGATGTACTCTTTTCTTTTGAGCCTCCACAAGCCCCCAAAATTAGTACGGAAGTAAAAACGATTGGCAGCATCCATTTTGCTTTCATCTTAAAATCTCCTTTATAATTTTTATTCATACAAATAGTGAACAATACTTATCCTTTAACAGAACCAACTAAAACACCTTTATCAAAATATTTTTGGAAGAAAGGATACATTATGATTAATGGCAGACTAGAAATGACGATCGTTGCGTATTTGATCAACTCAGCAATTTGTTTCATTTCTGCCATGGCTGTATTGGCTCCCACCATGTCTTGTGAGGGTTGGTTTTGGATCAAAATATTTCTTAATACGAGTTGCAACGGCTGTAAGTCGGGATCTTTGATATAGATCATGGCATCAAAATATGAGTTCCATTGCCCAACAAAGGCATATAAAAACAATACGAACATAATTGGTTTAGCTAATGGAAGCATGACTTTGAACAGTATTTGCAAGTCATTGGCGCCATCGATAGTAGCAGCTTCAGAAAGTTCTTTTGGCAAAGCACTAAAATAGGTACGCGCTAAGATAATATTCCACACATTTATAGCACCTGGTATGATAATCGCCCATACACTATCTAACATGCCCAAGTTCTTTACCAATAAATAGGTAGGTATCAAGCCGCCACCAACGAACATTGTAATGACAAAAAAAGTCATAATAATCTTTTTCCCAGCCAAGTTAGGTCGAGATAAAGGATACGCAGTGATCATCGTAATAAATACAGTCAATAAGCTGAAGCTAAAAGAGTAAAACAACGAATTTACGAAACCGCGTAAAATGGAATCATCTGCAAATACCCGTTGATATCCTTGTATTGTCCAATCTTTCGGATTGAAGCTTATACCTTTATTGATCAAAGTAGCTGGGTCCATAAAAGAAGCTACCAGTACATAAATCAGCGGAACAATGGTAATGACGACTAAAAAAGTTACAATCACTCGATTCAACCATAAGATTTGACGGTCGATTTTTGATAAAGCACTATTCATAATTTTCTCCTTTCATTACAAGCCTTGACCATCGTTTAGCCGCTTGGTTATATTGTTGACAATCAGTAATAAAACGACATTAATAATCATATTGAACAGACCAACAGCAGCAGAGTAGGCATAATCACCTGATTGCAAGCCGACTTTGTATACATAAGTGGAAATGATTTCTGAGGCAGGGATGTTCATTGAAGTTTGCATCAAGTAGGCTTTTTCATATCCTACATTCATAATACCGCCGGCGGCCAAGATGAAGCTGATCACCATCACAGGCCTCAATGCAGGCAAATCGATATGCCAAATCTTTTGTAAAATATTTGCCCCATCGATATTTGCTGCCTCATATAAATCGGTACTGACTCCCGCCAGTGTTGCGGTGTAAAGAATGGATGACCAGCCGATTCCTTGCCAAATTCCAGATAAAATATAAATCGTTCTGAAATAAGCTGGATTAGACATGAACATAATTGGTTGCCCCGTAACCTTTTCTACTAACCCATTAATAGGTCCATTTGCGGATAGGAACAAAAACAGCATCCCCACGATAATAACTACTGAGATAAAATTCGGCGCATATAGAATCAACTGGATTTTCTGTTTTATTTTTTTATTGATAATTTGATTCAAGCTCAGTGCTAAAATAATTGGTGGAAAAAAACCTAACAATAAACCATAAATGCTAATTTTTAATGTGTTGCTCAGCAAAAGTGTAAAATTTGGTGAACTGATAAATTCCCTAAAGTGATCTAGTCCTACCCAAGAACTTTCCAAAATTCCTAGCATAGGATTATAGTCTTTAAATGCAATCACAGCACCGTACATTGGCACATACTTAAAGATAAACGTCATGATGATACCGGGTAAGAGCAAAAAGTACATCCACTTATCACGCCGCAACTGTTTCTTTAATTTTTTCCACTTCGAGATATTTTTGTTATCCCGTTGTACCGCCCTTATCTCACCACCTGGTCCCAATGTCTTTTCCAATTCAATCTCCTCCCAATACATTTTAGAAACGTTTCCATTTTGTTTAAAAAAATAAAAATTTAACGAAGTCACTTTTTTGGAAACGTTCCCACTATTTTCGTTTATAGATTACCATAGCCATTTTTTTAAGTCAATATTTTTTTGTAATTATTCTTTCACCCACACTAAGCTTCCTTCAATTCATTTATGGTTTTCGAAAATTGTTATAAAATAAGGATCTCGATTATTTCATTAATCCTATTTTTTCTCTACTTTTCTAGCATTCTTCTTTTATGAGTTTACTTATCACAACTCGCATCCTCTAATCTCTTTTCTACCAATCATTCACTATTTAATCGTTCCAATCGGAAGATTATCTGGTTAATTATTTAAAAATAGCTCGGATTCACATTTATTTTTTGCTTTTTAACTAACTAAAAGCGAAAAGATAAGAGTTAGATATGTAAATGTATATAAGGTTAGGAGCTGTTAGATGAGCTTTTTAGGGGAATATCGGAAAACTAAGGTCGCCAATCAAAATTAAAAAAAAGTGTAGCACCTAAGGGTATTCACTTTTTCATCTGCCAACTGAAAGAAATTAGCGAAAAAGAGTAAACTCACAAAAAATGAGTTTACTCTAGATCAATATAATAATTAACTGCGCCCTTCCTCATCCATCTCTCGATAATCAAATTCACAAAACACAGCTTTTGTGTCATAGCCTGCATAATCAACCGCTGCTAGTCCGACAAATGCTCCGGTGAAGAAGCCGCCGCAAGTTTGTAATACATAATCATCCGAGAGAATAGCAGAATCAAATTCGATTGGTAAATCTTGCCATGTTTCTCCATCAAAGGAGTAGGCATATCTATAGGTCTGCTTGCGGACTTTTGTTTTGAACCAGACAAAATCCACATCATCTGGAATGGCAATCGCATTTTCTCTTAAGTAGGACGTATAGGTTCCTTGATTGTTTTCAGCTACTTCAATTACTTTTCCATTTTCTTCATTCCAAGTGATAAAAATGAAGGACCAGTGTTGGTCATTATAATAATTGGTTAGTCCTGCCATTTGTTGGTAAGAAAATGGATCAAATTTTACTTTTGTTATTGTATCAAAATAAAAGGTTTGCCAACGGCGTGCGATCATTGAAAGATCATGGCGATTTGTTAAGCTTCCTTTTCCAATTATTTCTAGTTTCCCATCGCCTACATTGCCCATTTCTGCTGAAATTGGTACACGAAGGGTCTGCCAGTTTTTATTTAGCTGCTTCTCACTAAAGTCATCATAATGAGAGCGGCTACTCAAAACTTCGGTAGGTACTGCATCTTTAGGTGCCTCCACGCTTGTTTGTCCCCCATGTCCACCAACGATTCTTGGCCAGTCTTCAGAATCCCATTCAACTTTTTGAATGGCGGTCTCACGTCCTAAAGTTGACCATCCGCGAGGATTTGTCACCGACTCGTTTTCTCGATGTAAGGGTCTTGCACATAGCGATGCATAGTACCATTCGCCTGACGGAGTAGACACAAGTGCCCCATGTCCTTGCTTTTGCAAGTATGAATGAGGCGTATCGTAATTGGTTAGAAACGGACCATGAGGATCGGTTTCGAACGAATCAGCTTCCAGTGAAGAGGATCTAGCTACGACTTCTTGATGGGTAAAGACAGTTCCACCTTCTGCCACAAATAAATAGTAACGCCCATTTATTTTGTATAGATGCGGCCCTTCAACTAATCCTACATTCGTTCCTTCATAAATCATTCGAGCAGTTTCTGGTTTCAACTGCATGGTTTCTACATCAAATTCGGTCAGTGTAATGCCATTGAAAGGATTTTTATACTCTCGATGATCCCACGTCTGTTGCACGAGGTATTTTCTGCCATCCTCATCATGAAACAGAGAGGGATCAAAGCCAACGCCATTCAATCGAATCGGTGTAGTCCACGGTCCATGGATGTTCGTTGCGGTAGTCAAATAGTTGGTCATGTCCTTAAATGCCCCATCCACAACTTTGACGTCGGTAAACACCAACCAAAATTTGTTGTCTGCATATGATAAGTCTGGTGCCCATATTCCACCAGACGACGGATTTCCCTTCATGTCTAGCATCTCTACTGAATCGAGAGGAGCATCCAGCAGTTTCCAATGGACCAAGTCTTTTGATTCGTGCAAACGAATCCCAGGGAACCATTCGAACGTTGAATTAGCTAGATAGTACGTATCTCCTACTCGGATGATGGACGGATCAGGGTGAAAGCCGGATAAGACAGGATTTTTTATTTTCATAGAAACACCTCTTTTTTTAAAATTAAGCTACAGTTTTTGATTAGTATTCATTTCAAGCCGTTCGCTCTTGTTGCCCCACTCCTCAAAAAACAAATCAAGTGAAAATCGTCGAATCAAATTACGATACACGCCGTAATTGATTGCACCACTAAGAAAACAAAGATACGCCAAAGAAAAATACTGCATCAAAAAGATCGACAGTCCAATAAATGCACTATTATAAACAGTGACTGAAGGCAAACGGTAGCTTATCAGCAATGACCATTCTATTTTCTTCTTAAATGGGATTTGAGTGACGCGGGAATCGCTTGAGATCAGTAAGACAAAGAGCATACTGCTTAATAAAAAACAGCTCGTAAGGACAAATGGCAAAAACATAACAGATCGTTGATATAATATCAGTATTTTCAGTCCAAAGAGAATCAAGAGAATAATCAGAGAATACAAGAAATATAATCCCCAGTTTTTCTTCAAGCATTCTCGATAGTACTGAGAATAGTTCTTTCTATTCGATAAATGCTCTGGGTTGTTAAATAAGCCGAATTGAGCGGACAGACTTGCAATAAAAAATACTAGGGGTACCCAAAAGAAGACAATATTATTCAGAGTCAATCGAAGAAAAAACAAGTGCATCAGGAGTAAACTATTCGACAGGATGAAATACAGTTGATAAACCAAAAGCCGATAGGCTGAGTGGACAATGGCAACGGTCCACTCAGAAATAGCGTGAAAGAAAGGATTCATACTTACCTCCTATCCTTTGATACCCGAACTTGTGACACCTTCGACAAAATACTTTTGCGCGCTGAAGAATAAGATGATGGCTGGCAACAATGAGATCACCGACATTGCAAACACTTGATTCCATGGGGTATTAGTAGATGGATCAACGTTGAGCCGCAACGCAAGAGATACTGGGAATTTGTCTTGTGAAGTGATATAAATCAATGGACCTAAGAAATCACTGAAACTCCAAACGAATTGAAAAATCACACAAGAAATCAGTGCAGGTTTTAATGACGGAATCAGGACACGCCAGAGAACACCGAAAGAAGAACAACCGTCAACGATCGCTGCTTCATCGAGATCCCGTGGAATTGAACGCATAAACTGGATCATCATGAACACGAAGAAGGGTTCTTGTCCTAAAAATGAATTGGCCAGTAACGGAACATACGTATCTAATAGATCCAAGCGATTCCAGAAGAGATACAAGGGGATTCTGGTTACGACTTGAGGTAAAAACATCGTTGCCATTAACAACGAGAACATGATTTTCTTGAATGGAAAGTCAAACCGAGCAAATCCATAGGCTGTAAGAGTCGCCGAGACAACGGTAAAAAGAATCTTTGGAATGACGTATTTAAAGGTATTGATAAAATACAAGGTGAACGTATAATCGCCCTTGGTGTTCCAACCATCAATATATGCTTGGAAATCAATCGTTGAAGGAATGAAGCCGATTGATGTGAAAATCTCTGTGTTCGTTTTGAAGGACGCTCCAACCATCCAAATAATTGGATACAGCATAATCAGTGCAACGACCGTCAACAAAACATAGCGAATCAGTGCTTGACCATGCTTATTCGAGTGCTTCTTTTTTGCAGATGCTACAGGGGTTGCCTCCATTTATTTCCCACCTCCATCAGAATAATAGACCCATCGTTTTTGGCTCGTGAAAAGAAGAACCGTTGAACAAACAATCAACGCAAACAACACCCAACTTGCCGCACTTGCGTAGCCCATATCAAATTCTTTAAATGCTTTATCATAAATAAACATTGAGGACAGATACGTGGCATTGAGGGGACCACGACCGGTGACAATAAAAGGACCGTTAAATTCTTGAAAGGCATTGTTCAGTTGCATCACTAAGTTGAAAAAAATGGTTGGTGTGATCAAAGGAATCGTAATTTTGAAAAACTGGGTCACCCTTGATGCACCGTCCAAACTCGAGGACTCATACAAATCCTGGGGGATTTCCTTCAATGCAGCTAAGAAAATCAACATTGAGGAACCAAATTGCCACACTTTCAAGAGAATCAAGACGACCATTGCGCCTGTAGGTGTCGATAACCAGTTGATTGGCTCGATGCCAACGGTTCCTAGAAAAATATTCACCAAACCTTCTGGTTGAAACATTGATCGCCAAAGCACACCAACGGCCACATTTCCCCCTAGAATCGAGGGAATATAATACGCCGTCCGATAGAAATTGATGGCTTTTAATTTGAAATTCAGAATAAACGCAACGAACAATGCAAACCCTAGTTGAAAAGGCACAGTAAACACCGTATAAATCAGTGTCGCCCGCATCGAATCAAGAAACGTTTGATCCTTAAAGAGATTCACATAATTTTGAATGCCTAAAAATGTAGGTGTCTGTCCGACACGAGCCAAAGAATAATCGGTCAGTGAGTAATAAAATGAGGACAAGATCGGCCAAGCGGTCAACAGTAAAAAGCCAATCAGCCAAGGGGTTACATAGATCAAGCCCACTTTTTCCTTTTTCATAAAATCCCTCCAATCTTTTTGACAACGATTCACGATACTTCATGGAAGCAAACAAAAGCCATTCACTCCCATAAAGCATGCGGATAGTTGCCTATTGCAATTTATAGTCTTTCGCAAGCTTTTCGGCTTGTTCTTTTGTTTTCGTGTAGACGTTGCGAGCAGCTGTTTCTAAATCCGTTCGTCCTAATTCGACAGCTTCCATTTCTGCAGTGTAAATAGTCGTTAAGGTACCATCTTCATAGAACGGTGTTTGGTTGATTTTTGCGACACTTTGGGCGTACTCAAATCCTTCTTTCATCACACCTGATAATTGTCCATCTTCCATCAACGTTTCGATCGCTTTGCTTGAAGCAGGAATCCCTCTGGAAAGACCCAAAATTTTATTTGCTTCCTCGCCATTTAAAAATTCATTTAGAAATGTGCCTACTTCCTCTGGATGTTCAACATTTTTCCGAACGGCAAAAAGGAGTGAAGGTTTTGACATTAAATTCACCTCGGTGCCGCCTTCTGCGATTGGGTAGTCAACGACGACCATTTCATCCCCTACTTCTTTCAATGCTTCATAATTAGAAGACATACTGGCATTCCAATCGATACCGCCCGCATATTGTCCTTCAATCCACTTTTTGTTGGTGGCTAAGGATACCGGTTCTGAGCCGACATTTTCTAAATAATCTTGTCTTGAAACGAAGACCCCAGCATCTGCCATTTCCTTATACCAAGTCATCGCTTCTAAATAGTCTTGTTCTGTCCAATTCATATTTCCTTGTTCATCAAACTCAGACGTTCCAGTCTTTTGTTGCAACCAAATGGTTACTGGAAAACGCCAAGTTGGGGATACGACACAAAAGGTCCCTTCTGGTAACTTCTTAGCGGCTTCCACATAATCGTCCCACGTCTTCAACGTAGTGACATCAATACCATGTCTTTCATATTCGGATTTGTTTAAATACATAACTAAAGTATTTTCCCCATAAGGAACGGCAACCTGCTTTCCATCAACTTGTCCGAATGCCAAAAAATCAGGTTCATAGGTGGACAGATCCAAACTATCGATTGTATTAAGATCATAAAACCCGTCATTTTGTCCGAATTGCGGCACCCAATTGTAGAGTAAAGTCGTGATATCCGCCAAAGTATTGCCAGCATACCTCGTCGTGAAGGCTTGATCCAAATCGCCAAAGCCGCTCGGCTCTCCTTTGACTGCAATTTCAGGATGCTCCTTTTCAAAATGAGCGATCATCTCTTGGGTTGCCTGGTGGCGATCGTCATTTCCCCACCAACTAAAGCTGATTTCTACTCGATCACCACTCCCCGTTGTCTCAGTCTTTTTTCTCCCAGCATTGCATCCAGCCAACACCAAAGATATCGAAAGCAAAGAACCTACCACTATCAATTGTTTTTTCCATTTTTTCATCACTCTTCCTCCTGATTCTTTTTAGTAAGTTGGATAAACTAACTTATATTACAAAAAATTTTACCTCTGATTGAAATCTTTTTTCTTAGTGATCTAAACGTGCTATTACTTCTTTTAAATCTAGCACTTGATTCTCTTTCTACGCATAAATTTGACGTCCATGTGCATCTGGAATGCCGCTTTTACGATAAAAATACGTGTTGATTTGATCCCGCCAATCTCTAGCAGAACGAACTTGTTCTTGCAATCGTTCGGCGACGTTTTGATAACTTTCTTCATCGATTTGTCCCTGTAAGGAAGCCCACTCGGTAACATATTCCTCTACTTTTTCATAGCCTTCGAAATGCGTGTCATAAATGTGTTGAATGATCGTTTTGCCGCTTTGTAAGACATGGTCGTATGGCAGATGGTGGAAAAATAAGACAAGTTCATCTGGGCAAGTTTCTACATTTTCGTATGTTTCACACCAAGCATCCGCATACTGCCTTACATAGCCGGTGCCGTCTTTTAACGTTCGATTGACGCCAATGCCCTTTCTATCCGCAAAGTGATACGTCCCCCATCTATCATATTCGTAGCCATCGACATCAGGCCCATAGTGATGATTGGGACGAACCATAAAACCGATACCTAGCGGGGCAGTATAATTTTCATAGGTCTGATAGGACGTAGCGAGGATTGCAAGTAGTCTTTTTTTTGCAGAATCATCTAACTCAAAGGACAAATCGATCCATTCGCAAAGGATAGCTTCTGTGCTTAATTCATTGTTCCAAATCAATCTGCCATAGCTAAAAAGGTTCGCTTGCGCTAGCTTGTGTCCGGTCCAATTATCATCCATGCCGACATTGACGACTGCTGCCACGCCAGAGTATTTAGGATTTGGACTTTGCTCTGGTAGAATCTTCTTTACTGTGGCGTGTTCAAGTGGATGCTTCGTATCAAAATCTAGCACATCTTTCCACATCGGTAGTAAGCAGCAAATGTGCTTTTGTTGTCCGGTATACTCTTGCGTTACTTGGAATTCCAACATTTGATTGGTGTATTTTAACGCGCCAAAAAGCGGCATCACGGGTTCTCGTACTTGAAAATCAATCGGTCCATTTTTGATCTGTAAAATAACATTTTCCTCAAACGTACCGTCTAATTTCATAAAGTGGTCGTAGGCAGCTTTGGCACGATCAATTGAACGATCTCGCCAATCCTGTAAACAGTCATAAACAAAGCAGCGCCATATCAGTAGCCCTCCGTAGGGTTGCAACGCTCGTGCCAGCATATTGGCACCATCATTATGGTCACGCCCGTAAACAAACGATCCCGGTTCCCCTTCAGAATCAGCTTTGACTACAAACCCACCAAAATCCGGCATCACCTGATAGATTGTATCTGCTGTTTTTTGCCAAAATGCAATAACTTCCTCAGCTAACGGGTCGGCGGTCGTTAGTCCTCCAACGGATATAGGTGCCGCAAAGTTGATACTTAAAAACGTCCGAATCCCATAGGCAGCGAATGTATCTGCGATCTTTTTAATCTCAATCAAATACGGTTCCGTAATAAACCATTTGGCATCTCCGCGAACATTCACGTTATTGATAGAAACCGCATTCATTCCGATGGAAGCTAAGAAACGCGCATAGTCGCGTACCGTTTCATGGTCTTGCCGAAACTGATTGTTTGAATAGAAAATCGATTCTCCAGCGTAGCCACGTTCGATCGTCCCATCAAAATTATCCCAATGATTGACCATACGAATGGCTTGATTGGGAATCGACCTTAGATTTTCTGGCAACTCAGTGGTTCGAATCACATGCTTATAAAGTTCAAAGAAGCCATATAACCAGCCTTTACTAGTGTTCGCATAAACGACTGTCTGATTGTGCTCATGACTGATCTCAAATCCTTCATCCTCAAGCAGCGCATCCGTTGCCTTTTTGAAATATAACTCTGCATTTGTCTCTTCCACACAGCGGCACATTGGAAATAATAACTGCATCTCTCGTTTGATCGTATCCGTCAATTGGTCCGACTGCTCGAAACTATATGTCGAAACTACATCAGTTGCTACACGCTTTTTTAGCCAACACTCGTCTTTCTTTCTCATTGCTTCATCCCCTCTTTTATCCAAAAAATCCCTTCCGGCAGTTTCCAAGCAACTTCACTTTCTATGTGAATCCCTCCTCAGAACTTTTTGATTATTTGATAGACGAATAGAAACCGAGGCTTGCCGACACTCTGTTTTAGAATTGGAATGCGTCAATCTCCTGTTATTTTAACTTCCCCATTTGAAACACAAAAAAAGGATTGGACGACTGTCCAATCCTTTTGACATAGTGAAATAAGCATAAGGCATCCTGCATAAAATCCCAGAAAATCTGCTTTTCCTACTAGAAAAAGAACAGAATATTAGGTACAATAAACAGGTCGATACCTTAGGGTATTGACTATGGCAACTTGATTAGTCAGTTCGCGTGACTTTTCAAGGCCTCGTATTGGAGCGCCAACTCTGATACGGGGTGCCTTTTTTTATTCGGTTTCTATTCCCCTCTATTGTATAGAAACCCGTTTTGGAAAGCAAGACCAAATCTGAGGGAAATGATTTAATAACAGAAATGATTTATGTTTTTTTGATGGATAAAGTAATCGATGTGTACAATTTGTTATTATGCTGTAATCTCTTTGACCGTATTAATATTATCGTATGAGGTGATTTTGTGTATCATAGAATTCGCGACTTACGCGAAGACAAAGACTTGAATCAAGAACAACTTGCTAAACTACTGAATATCAGCCAAACCACTTACTCCCGCTATGAGTCAGGGAAATTAGACATTCCTACTCAACTTTAATATCCTCGAGATATCATCAATGTCCAACGCATCTGCAATCCTTTCAATGTGTTCTAAATAAATTTTTTGTCTTTTTCCATTTGCCAAATTGCTTAAATTTGATGGCTCAATTCCCGACAACCTTGCGAGTTCTCTTAAAGACATCTGACGTTCTGCTAATAAATCGTTGATTAGCACTTTCACTTTTCTATCACCTTCATTTTCGTTCATTTATATTTCCTCCTCGTGTTGTCTATATAAACATGGTATAGTACAATAATTTTAGATTGTTGTTCGTATAGACATGAAGTTTATAAATATAGAAGAAGGTACCCTTATAACATCGAAAAATGAAAATAAAGAATTCCTGACAAAGAAGAATCAACCGATTAAAACCATTACTCAACAAGATATTAATGCGCTATAAATAACACCTGAGCAATTTCGATCATGGTCATCGATGCTAGAGGTATTAATCAAATTATTTGGTTGTAAAAAGGACCGATTAATAATGAAAAATTACTCAAACTTACCATTTGATACGAAAAAAGACACTCTCCAAAAAGAGAGTGTCTCGAATCTTCGATAAAAAGATTAACGTTTTGAAAATTGAGAAGCTTTACGAGCTTTCTTAAGACCTGGTTTTTTACGTTCAACCATACGTGCGTCACGAGTAAGTAAGCCAGCACGTTTAAGAGCTAAACGGAAATCAGGATCAACTTGTAACAATGCGCGTGCGATACCGTGACGGATTGCACCTGATTGTCCAGCGTATCCACCACCATTTACGTTTACAAAAACATCGTATGAACCTTTAGTTTCTGTAACGCCGAATGGTTGGTTGATTACTTCACGCAAGTCTGCGTGTGGGATGTATTCTTCAACATCTTTTTTGTTAACAGTAATTTTACCAGTACCTGGTACTAAACGTACGCGGGCTACTGCATTTTTACGACGGCCAGTGCCGATATATTGAGCTTGTGCCAATGAAATTCCCTCCTATTAGATTAAGTTTGTGATGTCCAATACTTCTGGTTGTTGTGCAGCATGTGGGTGTTCAGCGCCAGCATAAACATGAAGTTTCATTCCTTGTTTACGGCCTAAAGTGTTTTTAGGAAGCATGCCTTTTACAGAAGTTTCGATCAAACGACGAGAATTTTTAGCACGTAATTCTCCAGCAGAGACTGATTTCAATCCTCCTGGGAAGTTTGAGTGACGGTAATAAATTTTATCGCTTGCTTTGTTACCTGTTAATTTGATTTTTTCTGCATTAATGACGATTACGAAATCGCCTGTATCCACATGAGGTGTGAATGTTGGTTTATTTTTACCACGTAAGACAGATGCTACTACTGCTGAAAGACGACCCATAGGAACATCTGTTGCATCTACTACGTACCATTTACGTTCTACTTCGCCTGGTTTGGCCATATATGTTGTACGCACAATTTTTTCCTCCAATTCAATTTCACGAATGTTTGACATACACTTGAGTTTCCGGGGCTCTTGTGGGGCAAACAATACCATATAACATAATACCTTCTATAAAGCCTAATGTCAACGTAATTCCGCCTCTTTTTGAAAATTTTCTCCATTCGTTTTCTGCCATTTTCTCTGAAAAACGAAACTTGTTGTTGCAGGTTTCTAAAACTGAATACCATAATGAATATTATGTATAAACTTTCATTAACAAAGTGAGCATCCACTTCTTTTCCTTAACCATCGATAATAGTATAAAAACCTGATAATCACCACTTTTATGTATAAATATTTAATTTTACCCTTGATTTATTATTTTTATTCTGATAAGATAGCTTCAATCACTTGAAAACACGCGGAAAAGGAGTTAATAAGTATGAAAGAAAAAGTAATATTGGCCTATTCTGGAGGATTAGATACCTCCGTTTCAATTAAATGGTTAACGGACCAAGGATATGATGTGGTGGCTTGCTGCCTAGACATCGGTGAAGGTCGCGACACCCAATCCATTAAAGACAAAGCTTTGGCAGTTGGCGCGATTGAATCTTATGCCATCGATGCCCGCGAAGAATTCGCCCAAGATTTTGCTTTGATCGCTTTACAAGGCAATACTTTTTATGAAAATTCTTATCCTCTTGTTTCCGCTTTGTCTCGTCCATTGATTGCCAAGAAATTGGTGGAGTTGGCATTAGCGACTGGCGCAACGACCGTCGCCCACGGCTGTACTGGTAAAGGCAACGACCAAGTTCGGTTTGAAGTGGCGATCGCTGCTTTAGCGCCTCACTTGAAAGTCATCGCACCGGTTCGGGAATGGAAATGGTCCCGAGAAGAAGAAATTGCCTATGCAGCGGAAAAAGGAGTGCCGATTCCCGCTGACTTGGACAATCCATATTCCATCGACCAAAACTTGTGGGGACGTGCCTGTGAGTGCGGCGTCTTAGAAGATCCTTGGGCAACACCGCCAAAAGGAGCCTACGCCATCACGCAAGAATTAGAAGATACTCCTGACGTACCAACGATCGTTGAGATCACTTTTGATCAAGGGGTACCGACCGCCATTGATGGCGAAACGATGAATCTAGCAGAATTGATCATGAAACTAAACCGAATGGCTGGCGAGCATGGCGTTGGTCGGATCGACCATATCGAAAATCGTCTGGTGGGAATCAAATCACGGGAAGTTTATGAATGTCCAGGAGCGATCGCTTTGATGACGGCTCATAAAGAATTGGAAGATTTGGTCTTTGTACGGGAATTGGCGCATTTCAAACCAATCATCGAGCAGCAATTAGCCCAAGTCATCTATGATGGTCTTTGGTTCAATCCATTGACGGAAGCCTTGATTACCTTCCTGAAAAGCACGCAAGTCTACGTCAACGGGATCGTGCGTTTGAAATTGTTCAAAGGCAATGTCATTTGTGAAGGACGGAAATCTGAAAACAGCTTGTACGATGAAAACTTAGCAACGTATACTTCTGCAGATACCTTTGATCAGCATGCGGCCATCGGCTTCATCAAATTATGGGGACTGCCAAGCAAAGTGCACGCTGAGATCCAAGCACAACAGCAACTAACAGAAACATTGATTTAAGTATGCACGGCTGAAGCTGCCGCTTCAGCCGTAATCTTTTTTTGAGGTGAGAATATGGCAAAATTATGGGGCGGACGTTTCGATGGGAAAAATGAAGCATGGATCGATGCTTTTGGGGCTTCCATCACGTTTGATCAAAAGTTAGCAAAGCAAGACATTCTTGGCAGTTTGGCCCATGTCAAAATGCTGGTCCATACGGGCATCATCAGTCAAACCGATGGCGAAGCGATCATTGGCGGCTTGACCACGATTCAACAGCAATTAGCCGCTGGCGAATTGACCTTCACGATTGAAAATGAAGACATCCATTTAAACATCGAGACATTCTTGCATGAATTGATTGGACCAGTGGCAGGCAAATTGCATACTGCCCGTAGTCGTAATGACCAAGTGGCGACCGATATGCATTTGTATTTGAAAGAAGTCGTGCAAGAGGTGATCACTTTGATCGCTGAGTTGCGAGAAGCGCTGGTTTTACAAGCCGAAGCCAACATCTACACCATCATGCCCGGTTATACCCATCTGCAGCATGCACAGCCGATTTCTTTTGCCCATCACCTCTTAGCCTATTACAGTATGCTGACGCGTGACCAAGAGCGTTTCAGTGAGAGTTTGAGCCGCATCGATGTGATGCCTTTAGGCAGTGCTGCTTTGGCAGGAACTACCTTCCCTATCGATCGCGCCTTCACTGCTCAAGAGTTAGGGTTCAGCAATATTTACAGCAACAGCCTAGATGCGGTCAGCGATCGTGATTTTATCTTGGAATTTTTAAGCAACGCCTCTTTATTGATGATGCATCTGTCTCGTTTTTGTGAAGAGCTGATTCTTTGGTGCAGCCACGAGTACCAATTCGTGGAACTGACCGATACCTTCTCCACTGGCAGTTCCATCATGCCTCAAAAGAAAAACCCTGACATGGCGGAGCTGATCCGTGGAAAAACAGGACGTGTCTATGGGAACCTCTTTGGTCTTTTGACGGTCATGAAGGGCTTGCCGCTGGCGTACAACAAAGATTTCCAAGAAGACAAAGAAGGTATGTTTGACAGTGCCGAAACCATCACGAAAAGCTTGCAGATCATGACGGGCATGATCGCAACGATGAAGGTCAATCAAGCACGGATGCAAGAATCCACTGAAAAGGATTTTTCCAACGCAACAGAATTAGCGGATTACTTAGCTGGCAAAGGCGTGCCTTTCAGACAAGCACATGAGATTGTCGGCAAACTCGTCAGCGAGTGCTTGACCAAAGGCATCTATCTGCAAGATGTTTCCTTGGAAGACTACCAAGCGATCCATCCTGCCATCGACAGCGATATTTTTGAAAAACTTGACTCCTACACCGCCGTCAAAAATCGTCATTCCTATGGCGGCACCGGTTTTGATCAAGTGGCACAGCAAATTGAGGCCGCCAAAACGTTATTAACAAGCAAGTAAAAAAACCAGCGAAGAAAATTCTTCGCTGGTTTTTTTGTTGATTAATGACGTACGCGAGATTTCGCTGGATCGATCAATGGCGCTTCGCCTAAGTGCGCTTGGATCATCCAAATACGTTTTTCGATGGCTGTTTTGAAGCCGATGAAGATATCTTGGGTTGGATCGTCGCCTTCTTCACCAGACACTTCGATCCCTTTTTGGTATAAGTCCGCTAAGTAACGGTAGCCTTCCACCAATGTAGCTAAGCGTTCTGGAATCGTGCGGTCCCAGTTGCCGACTTCATCAGGGATTTGAGTGTGTTCTGCCATTTCACGCAAAGTTGAATATGGTGAACCGTCTAATGTAATCAAGCGTTCAGAAACTTCATCCAATTGCTCATTTAGATCATCCATGAATTCGTCCATCATTGGATGCAATGTCAAAAAGCCAGGTCCACGCATGTACCAGTGTGTTTGGTGAACGACCATAGCCATTTGGCTTAAATCAGCAACAAGTTGGTTTAATACTTCTTTTGTTTGTTCAAATTTCATAACGATTCCTCCTCTAAATTATCTATTTTAAGGATAATACGAAACAAATAAAAAGTACAACAAAATCATCTATTTGAGAAAATTTCTCACTCTCTTACGTATTTCTTTATGAGGGGGTACGAAAAATGACGATTTTCGTGTTTTTTTTAGGCGCTTTACTCGGCTTCTTTTGGCTTTTGCTCTTACAAACCCTGTTTTGGAATCTACCAAAAAGTGATTCTCGTTCTCACTACCAGAAAGTGAACAAAGTTTCGGATAACCATTGGTTTCTTCTCCTTCCTACAAGATGGCTTTCATCCCCGCTTTATTGGGTCTTCGCTTGCATATGCTATGGCGGACTTTTCGGGGTTGCCTTTCATGCTTCAGAAAGCTTCCTGGCTTTTGTCTGGCTGACCAGTGCCTTTTTACTCAGCTTGACCGACTTGATAGACTATAGCGTCTACCCGCAACTGCTGTACCCCGCCCACCTACTGCTAGCGCTGGCACAGCTTAGAAGCGGCGCTTCTTTTCAATGGCTGTCTTTAGGCTTGCTGGTTCCACTGGTCTTTTTTGTCTGGCAGGAAAAAATGGGCGGCGGCGATCTCTTAGTGCTGGCAGGCTGGGGCACTTGGCTAGCGCCAAAGACACTTTTGGCCCTCTTACTAGTAGCCAGCAGTCTCGGTCTCCTCGCTTTTTTTAGCTATCAAGGCATCTGGAAGAAACGATTGGCGCAGTTGCCCTTCGTCCCCTTCTTGAGTCTGGGTTTGCTGACTGTTCGCTTCCTAGCGTTTCATACTTTTGACGGTTTTTTTCTTTGAAGTGAAGAAAAACGGGACAGGAAAAAGCGGGACAAGTTGGCCTCATCCCGCTTTCTCTTTCTGCTCTGTTGCTTCCCCTGCCTATGATAACGGCGTCCGTTTTTTGCGATCAAGGTAGATGCCTACTGCGATTACTACTAACAACAGTCCCAAGACGACCCAACCAGCGGTCGTGGTGTCATTGGTTTTCGGTAAGTTGTCAGTTCCCGGCTTCGGTGTTTTGCCTTCTTTGACACGATTGTTGAATACCATCTCTGCCGTTTGCTCCGCTTCAGCCACCAATTTTCCTGCTTGATCTTTGACGGTGACCGTTACTTGATAGGTGGTTTCATCATAGATGATCGTGGCGTCGTTGCCAGCTTTTTCACGAATCGTGTAACGATGTTCCCCAGCATCGTCATACGTCAATGCATCAAAGGTAATCGTTCCATTTGCGTCATTGTGTTTGGTTTGCAGAACCTTTCCAGCTTCATCCACTAATTCAAATGCGAATTCGTTGGCTTGCAAGTCTCTACCCGTCAAGACTTTCTTCGCACTTAGTACGACACTGCCTGCTTGTGGTTGGTAGCTGTTTTCGAAGACTTGATCGCCTTCGTATTCGGCAACTGCCGTGAGCTGTCCAGCTTCATCCGTCACGGTCACAACTACCGCCAGCTCTTTTGTATCGTAGGTGATGGTGCCATCGCTGTCTATTTTCTCACGGATGGTGTAGTGGTATTCGCCTGCTTCATCATATGCGAGAGCATCGAAGTAGATCTTGCCGGTTGCGTCATTGGCTTTTGTTTGAAGTACGTTGCCTTCTTCATTGACTAGTTCAAAGGCGAATTCATTTGCTTGTAGTGTACGACCAGTTAAGACTTTCTCGGCACTTAGTACGACACTGCCAGCTTGTGGTTGATAGCTGTTTTCAAAGACTTGATTGCCTTCGTATTCCGCAACTGCCGTGAGCTGTCCGTCTTCATCCGTTACAGTGACAACTACCGCCAGTTCTTTCCTATCGTACGTAATCGTGCCATCGATTCCTGCTTTCTCACGGATGGTATAGTGGTACTCACCTGTTTCCTCGTAAGGGAGCGCGTCAAAGTAGATCTTGCCCGTGGCATCGTTGGCTTTTGTTTGAAGAACAGTTCCGTCTTCATCCACCAGTTCAAAATCGAATTCATTTGCTTGCAAGGTACGGCCCATCAATACTTTCTCAGCACTTAGTACGACGCTGCCTGCTTGTGGTTGATAGCTGTTTTCAAAGACTTGGTTGCCTTCGTATTCGGCAACTGCCGTGAGCTGTCCATCTTCATCCGTTACGGTCACAACTACCGCAAGTTCTTTTGCATCATACGTGATCGTACTATTGTTGCCAGCTTGTTCACGGATAGTATAGCGGTATTCGCCCGCTTCGACATATGCAAGAGCATCGAAGTAGATCTTGCCAGTGGCGTCGTTGGCTTTTGTTTGAAGAACGTTCCCTTCTTCATCCACTAGTTCAAATGCGAACTCATCTGCTTGTAAGGTACGACCTATCAAGACTTTCTCGGCACTTAGTACGACACTGCCTGCTTGTGGCGTATAGTCGTTTTCAAAGACTTGATTGCCCTCATACGTTGCTGTTGCCACCAGTTGCCCGTCTTCATCGGTGACTCTCACAACAACACCAATTTCTTTCGTATCATAGGTAACGGTACTATCTGCACCAGCTTTTTCCCGAATCGTATAGCGGTATTCGCCGATTTCGTCATATGTCAATTCATCGAAATAGATTTGACCAATTGCGTCATTGCTTTTCGTCTGTACTACATCACCTGCTTCATCGACTAGTTCAAAGGCAAACTCGTTGGCTTCTAACGCGCGTCCCGTCAACACTTTCTCTACATTCAAGACCACACCGCCAGCTTTTGGCGTATAGTCATTTTCAAAGACTTGATTGCCTTCGTATTCGGTAACTGCCGTGAGCTGTCCGTCTTCATCAGTGACGGTCACAAATACCGCAAGTTCTTTTGCATCGTAAGTGATGGTGCCGTCAGTTCCTGCTTTCTCACGAATGGTGTAGTGATACTCACCTGTTTCCTCGTAAGGGAGCGCGTCAAAGTAGATCTTGCCCGTGGCATCATTGGATTTTGTCTGAAGTACATTGCCTGCTTCATCGACTAGTTCAAAATCGAATTCATTTGCTTGTAAGGTACGACCAGTTAAGACTTTCTCGGCACTTAGTACGACACTACCAGCTTTTGGTTGATAGCTGTTTTCGAAGACTTGATTGCCTTCATATTCCGCTACTGCAGTCAACTGCCCGTCTTCATCCGTGACGGTCACAACTACCGCAAGTTCTTTTGCATCGTAGGTGATGGTGTCGTCAGTTCCGGCTTTCTCACGGATGGTGTAGCGGTATTCACCTGCTTTATCGTAAGGAATAGCGTCAAAGTAGATCTTGCCCGTGGCATCATTGGCTTTTGTCTGAAGCACAGTTCCTGCTTCATCAACTAGTTCAAAGTCAAATTCTTCTGCCTGCAAGCTTCGACCCGTCAAAATTTTCTCAGCATTCAAAACGACACTGCCAGCTTTTGGTGTATAGTCATTTTCAAAGACTTGATTGCCTTCATAGACTGCTGTCGCAATCAACTGACTGTCTTCTTCTGTCACCGTCACAGTTACCTTTAGTTCTTTGTCAGTATAGGTGATGGTTGGATCATCGCCGGCTTTTTCCCGAATCGTGTAATGGTAATCGCCAGGCTCATTGTAAGTGATGTCGTCAAAGGTGACTTGTCCGTTACCGTCATTGGTTTGGGTTAGAATCACAGAGCCAGCTTCATCCACCAGGTAGAAAGTAAATTCGCCGTCTTTCAGCTCGCGTCCATGAAGCAGCTTCTGGACATTCAAAGTATGGGTCGTTTCTTTGATTTCTCGCTTGTTGGCTAGCTCAAAGACATAATTGACTTCTTTATCAGAGATAGTGAAGGTGTACTGAGTCGCATCTCGTTCGTATCCTTCTGGTGCGGTGATTTCTTGGATCATATAATCGCCGTAACGCAGATTGTCGATCCGATCAATGGCGTTGCCGTTTTCCATGATTTGATTGTTTTTGACCACCAGATTCGACAAGATGACTTCATAGGTATTTTGCGCATTTTTGCGGCTTAATTGGAAAACCGCTTCTTCATCGATCCCTCGTTCTTTGGTGCCATCGGCATCGTATTTCACGATCGTCAAGGAGCCATTCGTCCCAGAAGAGGTTCCGCTGCCGTCTGTCGATTTGATGGTGATTTCTTTGGTCACTGTGTGAATCTCGATCTCACTACCCGTTAAATTGACACTATTGGCCACCCGTTCATTGTTCAAAATCCCAGGATCAAGCTGTGTTTGATAAACGATAAAGTACGGTTTATCAATCATTTCTTCAAAAGCGATCACTAACGATTGCGTCCCTGCTACCACATCCGAGGTGATTTTCGGATTGTCCTCGTTGGTGAAGGTGACTTTTTCTCCTTTTTCCCAAGTGCCATTGTTTAAGACCGCTTCATACACCTCTACGATCACGGCATCGTTGGCATCGCGTAAAAAGGTGTGCTGATTGTAGTTGATGGTATCGGTAACTACCGCATTGTGGATTTTGCGACTGTCAGCGTTGATCATGATTTCCCAATCGATCAACCGATTGTTGTCGGCATTCTGGCTGCCGTTTTTCATCAACCAGTCCGTTTTTGCGGACTTGTCGACTTGGCCATCGGCAGTCAAGGTTGTGTCATTGTCCGTCAATGTGATGGTATTTTTGTAGGTAAATACCTCTTCAGCTGCTTCGGTTGCCAAGAAGACCGCCAGTGTTTCAGACGTTTCTTTCAGCAAGGTGATCGTAACTTTCTTCGTATCAGGATCATAGGTGTAGATGTAATCCTCGTTCTCCACCAATTGTTCTTTCAGCGCTCTGACTTGCGTCGTATACCCAGTTACTGTGACCGTGTAAAGCGCCAAGTCTTTCAAGGTTTGGCCTTCTTGCAGCTGGTCAGTGATGACTGCATCTTTGTTGATTTTTTCTTTGTACGTATTGAATAGCCCCATCCAATAGACTTGATCGCTCGAAGCGGTCTGCTCATCAAAAATAGTTCCTAGATTCCGACCTAATACGGCGGTAATCGCTTTAGCGACATCTTCCCCTTCACCAATAAATAGGCCGTATTTCAAGGCATTTTTTAACCAACTGGTGTCCATCCATGTATTGGTTTCAGAAGCTTCCGTGAACGTATTGCCAGCTTCGTCTTTATAATGGACAAACGCTGCATTACTAAAACGTCCGGTAGAGCTGCCCGGTAACGTACCCTGTTGCACGATATCAAAGCTAGTTTTGAAATTAACAGTGATCATTGCCGAAGTCGTTTGGTACGCCCCTTGCAACTTGATGCGAAAACCCGTCTCAAGTTCCTTCGTTGTGCCATCCGTCAGTGTTTTCGTTTCTTTGATCAGCTCCAGCGTATAGTCGGTATCAAGAACCAAAGGCTCGGTCACGCCGCTCGCCGTCACTACCAGCGTATCCGCCAACAAGGCCAGTGCGCTGCTGTTTGCGCCAGAAATCAATTGATAGCGGTCTTCGATGATCAGGTCGCTAACTGTTTGCTGATTCGTATTGGCATCAATCTTCCATGCGACAGTCTTTGTCTCATAATCTTTGGTGCCAGCTGTTTTCACGACACCGATCGTTTTGGTTGGCGTCACGATCCCACTGCCCGTCAACGAGGTATTTTGATTGTCGCGGACCGAAGCGTAGTTGTAAATACGGGTATCGGCTAAAACCGATTCATACAGCTGGGTATCGTATTGAATCTTGTAGTAACCAGCTTTGGCAAACGTAATACCAAAGCGTACGATTTCCCCCTCTTTGTCCAGCTGGTACGTCCCATCAAAGGACCAATCTTCTGCTGGAATCGAGTTACCATCTTTGTCCGTGATCACCAAAGTCTCTGGCACAAAAAAGTGCAGGGCTTTTTCAGGATCCGTTCCTGAATAGGTCTGATCCAAAACTTTGGCTTGGTCTTTGTCCAATGTGACGGAAATTTCCCATGACGCACGTTTCGTTTCTTGATCATACCCTTTGAACCGTTTGTATTCTGATTGTTCATCATAGGTCACCGTTGCTTCTGCGGTTTTTTCGGTAAAATCGCTACCGTTGATTGTTGCCGTGTTTTTGAAAGAAGAAGCCGTTGGATCGGTGACTGCACTGTTGATGACGATGCGGACCGGTTGATTGACGGTTTGATTGAAGGTAAACGTGTTGTTGACGCTGTTAAAGGTATATAAGCCATCGGTTCGAACCCACTCTTCGGTAGCTTCATCGTACAAGTAGCCCGTCGAGGTACTATAAGATAAGCCTTGGGGCATCTTATCGGTGATCACCACATCGTGCAATTCACGACTGGTTTGGTTAAAAATAATTTCCCAGACCACTGAACCGCTGGAAGTCACATTACCAGTCTTAATGATATCGAATTCATAAATCGGCAATGTAATGATGATCTCAAGACCATCTTCATCGTAGATCCCAGTATGAATCGTCACTTCTTCAGTAACAGTACTCACACTTAATTCCGTGATCAGATCAATGGTCCCCGAACGATTGGATAATGTCTGTGCGGCCTCATTAAACGTGACAGTCAATGTACCATCATGATCCAAGGTAAAGGTTCCGATCGATTGTCCGCCAGAACGAGTCAATTCGCCGCTAACGGTATTATGAATGGCAAAATAGTCTGGCAATTGATACGTATAATAATCGCCTGCGCGAATTTCTTCCGTGTCTGCTAACGACCAGTCAAAATTGATTTTGATGTTGCCGTTATACATCGGCGGATTTTCGGCAGTGAAGGGTTGATCGTTTAAGTCAGTGATCCGAACATTATCAAATAGCTGCACGCCCCGTTCATTTAGGTTGGCACTAAGATTCTCCGCGGTAGCCGAAGCTTCCGTGTCATTCTCAGCATCTGGTGCTCGCGGTTGAATACTGTTTTGATTCAATGTCGAAGATGCTTGGGTTTCTTGACTCTCGCTAGGGACGGTAGTTGGTGCTTCTGTAGATTGAGTAGTCGTAGGTTGTGTTTCCTCTGTCCCAGATGAGTCCGTCGGTGCTTTTTCCGAATCGATCGTTTCGCTCTCTGCTTCGCTACTTGCTAGCGTTTCTGTCGTCCGTTGCGTGCTATCGGTTGCGTTAAGTGCTTCCGCCAATATGATTGTTGGTTCACAAACAATTGAACCAAGCAACACCAGCAAACATATATAGATAGAAAATGGCTTTTTCATGATTATTCATTCCTTTTGTATAAAGTTTTTTTATTCAATTGATTTCGGAAGTGCTCCACGAATAAAATTGTTCAACAGTGAGCAAGATATCCCAACAAACAACTGCTTTTTTCCCCCTCCCCATGATTCTACGATTTAGGTCTTTGCTACTTGCATCAAACGTGTTACTACTATCCCACACTTCTATTTTCCCAAATGATCACGTGACGATGTATTCAAAAAAATTCAACAGGTAATTTTTTTGAATACATGTAAAAACATGATACTATTTAGTCAAAAGGAGGCTTGGAGGAAAATATGTTACGGAAATTGTTATCATCCACTTCACAAAAGAAACTACTGCTGATTGAGTATTTATTGGACGATCAAGGGACCAGTCTTCACGATTTAGCACTGAAATTTTCTATCTCCATGTCCTCAGCAAAAACCTATATCGCAGAAATTGACAATGAATTTTCGTTTCTGGACTTACAATTTGATGATTTTTCAGCGGTTCGCTTGCACTTACATCCCTTTGCTACTCGTTTGGATATTTACAGCCACTTTTTGAACCGTTCTTCTGCGTTTCAATTACTGGAATTATTGTTTTCTTCCAGTTTTACCAGTTATGATATGCTGGCGCTGGAATTAAATTTAAGCAAATCATCGATTATTCGTTTAATTAAGAGGATCAACTTGATTCTGGCTCCTTTTGATTTCTTTATCACAACCAAACCTATCCAGTTAAAAGGCAATGAAAAGAATATTCGCCAATTTTTTCTGATTTTCTTCTTGGAGAAATACCAATATGAATTTATCGACGCCAACATCAATCAAGAACAGGAATTTTTGAAAATCGCCCATATTATGGCAGCAGCGACGCCTTTAAATCTCTATTTTTCCGATATCAAAAAGATCGCTTTTGTCATCTATATCAATACGAAGCGTGACCGTTTTGCTGCCTCTGAAACCAATGCGGATCATATCGAGTATTTTTTAGAAAAAATCGACTTGAGTGAATTTACTGGCTACACCCGTGCCTATGTAGAAAAAATGGTTGGCTATGTCACGACGCACATTGGGCAAGACCCCGCTGTCTTTCGCAAAACCAAACAAGAATTTTATCATTTGACGAAGCAATTGTTTCGAAAATACAACTACCGTGAAAGTAATTTTGAAGAAAAGCTGGATGCCGTCGTCTTTTCCTATTTTCTTGGGATCAATCTGCAGGTTCCTTACTGCATTTTGGATGATCGCTTCGCCCGCTTTGTTGCTAATTGTGATTTTGTTCAGCAAGCAGTCAACCAAGACATCGTTCAGCTTTTGACCCATTCGAGTTTACCGATCATTCGACCAAGTACGATCAATTATCTGATTTATATTTTTCATACTTCTTTTCCCAATTTTGCCAAAGAAATCATCGACGCCAATGCTGGCTTTCGCTTAGCCTTGTTTTATGATACGAATAGTTATCATACTGAATTTATCCAAACAAAGATCCAGCAGTTTATTCCCTATCAGCTAACGATCACGATCTTAAATCCCCTCGATTCGTTTTCTCTGACTATGCTGGATGAGACCTATGATCTGATCATCGGCAATCTGACACCTTCCAGTAGAAAAAATCTGTTTCATTATGCGGATATCAATCTGACTTCAAATGACTTGGCTTTTATTGCGCAGCAGATTCAGGAAAAAGGGATTCGTAAGCTACAAGAAAAGAATGCGCAATAACAAAAAACACCCTCGAAAAGCCGCAATTTAGCGATTTTTCGAGGGTGTTTTTTGTTGTTTATTTACTGTTTAATTTTGTTCACTACGCCATGGCTGGACGTTTTGCTGGCGATACAGAGCTGCTTTCCCAATTGCATTGAAGAGGGTCATTTTTTGCGTAACCACTGCTTTGGCTGCCTCAATACATTCTGGGTAAATGGCATTTGGATCCCACAATTCCGTTTCTGCTAAGATTTGGCGGCATTTTTTATAAAAGGCGTATTTATAGTCAGAGGAGATATTTACTTTTTGGATACCGATTGCCACTGCCTGAGCGATTTCTTCATCGGGATTGGCCGATCCGCCATGCAACACCAATGGGATATCGACACGATCTTTGATTTCTTGCAAGACATCCATTTTTAATTCCGGTTTGATATCTTTTGGATAAATACCATGGGCAGTTCCAATCGCAACTGCTAGTGTATCAATGCCTGTCTTCTCAATGAATTCTTGTGCATCTTCTGGACGAGTATAAATCACTTCGGAGACGCCCCCTTCAACGGAGGTTCCGGTATTACCGATCGTTCCCAGCTCGCCTTCGACAGATACCCCAATCGGATGGCAAATCTCGGTAATCTGTTTTGTCAGAGCAATATTTTCTTCAAAAGGCAGCAACGACCCATCGATCATCACTGAGCTGAACCCACAATGGATCGCCCGCATAATACTCGCCAGACTGTCGCCATGATCCATATGGATCACGATTGGCACAGAACTGTTTTTCGCTCTGGAAACTGCATAGTGGAAAAATTCATCCTTTGTAAAGGCCAATTCTGTGGGGTGGACCGCAATGATGGCTGGTGCATCGTTTTCTTCCGCTGCTTCGATAACGACGCGTAAGAAGTTGCTGTCTGCGACGTTAAAGGCACCAACAGCAAATTGATTTTCTTTGGCAACGGTCAGTAATTGTTTCATATTGATCAACATATAAGTGTGCTCCATTCTTTTTTAAAGTGATTTGTTTTTTGATCCAGATAATTCGATATACTCTTTGACGACTGCTTTTCCTGCTTCGATGGTTTGGTGGATCAGGGTCGGATAATCGCTCTCGGGATAAGCATCCAGCTGTTGGTGCAGGGCATTTCTTTGGGCTTTCATAAAATCAGCCCCTACATTGATTTTATTGATTCCTAGTGCCACGGAACGCAAGATATTTTCTCTGCCGGCTCCCGAGCCACCATGCAAAACCAGCGGCAGGTCAGTGGCTTCTTTGATGGTTTGAACGATATCAAAGCGAAATGCCGGGCGGTACCCTGCTGGATAATCCCCATGACTGGAGCCGTAAGAAAGAGCGAGACAGTCGACCCCGGTTGCTCGAATAAAATGGATGGCTTCCTCTGGATCGGTATACATCCCATCGCTGGTATACTGATCCCCAGCCACTGCTCCCATGTCCCCAACTTCTGCTTCGACACTGGCATTATAGGCTTGCGCAAATTGCACGATCTCTTTGGTGATGGCGATGTTTTTTTCTAAAGGATGCATAGAGGCATCCATCATAACGCTTGAGAACCCTTCGTGGAGACATTGTTTGACGAAGGCGATATCCTGTCCATGATCCAGATTGATGGCAACCTCCACATTGACATTTTCCGCCATTCGAACGATCGGCTGGGTTAAGTAGCGATAATCCAGATGGGCCTTTAAATGGTCTTGGAGCAAGTCGACTATAATGGGTGCATGTGATTCTGCCGCGGCATCGATTACAGCTTTAGCGGTTTCCAAGTTAAAACAATTGATCGCCATAACCGCATAGTTTTCTCGATTGGCTTTTTGCAGCATCTCTTTCATTGATACATACATTTTCTTCGCTCCTTCTCTTAAGAAATTTCAATCGACGAAAAGTCAACGTCTTCTTCCTCTTCCACGATCGGCGTTTCAACGGGTGCCTTTTTCAAGGCAAACAGCAAAACACCGGTAATGGCAGAACCAATCAGTAGCGCAATGGTAAATTTCAGTGGATCCGTCATGGCAGGAATGATGAAGACCCCACCGGATGGTACTGGTGAACCGACACCCCAAATCATACTTAGACCACCGCCGACGGCTGCTCCGACCGTACAAGAAAAAATGACGCGAAACGGATCAACGGCAGCGATCGGGATCACCCCTTCTGTGATCATACAAAGACCCATTGGAAAAGCGATCTTGATGTTGTCTTCTTCTTCCGTAGAATATTTGGGTCGGCGTAAGAGACGAGAGAGGACCCAAGAGATCGTAACACCGAATGGCGGCACCATTGAGGCTAAAATTTTCACGGCTTCGGGTTCTTGAATGCCTTCCAATAATAGCCCATCAGCAAATAGCGAGGCGACTTTGTTGACGGGGCCGCCAAAATCAAAGGCAGCCATACCACCGACAATCGCGCCAAATAAGAAATTTCCCGAGCCTTGCAGATTCGTTAAGAAGGTAGTCAACGCCTCAGTAGCCCACACGATCGGTACACCGATGACGAAGAACATCAAAGCACCAACGATCAGTGTCGACAAGACCGGTACGATCATCATTGGCATCAGACCTTGTGCCCAACGTGGTACTTTAAGGTTTTTTACTAAGAATAAGACCAGATAACCTGCGAGATAGCCTCCTAACATTCCCCCTAAAAAGCCTGCACCAATCGCATTGGCAATCAGTCCCATAAAAAGACCAGGAGCGATTCCTGGACGATCGGCAATGGAATAGGCGATCGCGGCAGCGATCACTGGCGCCAGCAGTCCCATCCCTAAAACCCCCAGCGAGACCAGTGCATCCGGGATCGTATAGGCAGCATCGTAATTTTCAATGACCGTGCCGTTGGCAAGATTTCCGATAGCGATTAAAAGCCCAGCTGTTACAACGACCGGCAACATATACGAGATGGCGGTTAAGGCATGTTTTTTCAACTGCAGCTGTTTCATCATTTGTTTCATCCCCCTTTGAATTTAAGTCGTTAAAACATTCGTTGATTCATCCCTGATTTAATTTTTCTTCAATCGTTTCAAGCAAACGCTTAGGCGCTTTGATCACCATACTAGTTGGAATTTCTACTATTCGCTTGCCTTCAAAACGGTCTCTGCCGCCGATTTTGATATCTGCCGCAATAATGACAACATCGGCTGCTTGAATATCTGCTTCCGTCAATTCACTTTCTGTCCCGATGGTTCCTTGGGTTTCGATATGGACTTCATGACCAAGTTCTTTCGCAGCTGTTTCGATTTTTTGCTTAGCGATATACGTATGAGCGATGCCTGAAGTACAAGCAGCTACACCAACGATTTTCATCTCTTCTCCCCCTTTCTTAGTTTTCTGCCATTGGATCTTTAGCAAGCAAGGCCATCATTTGATCCTTTGTCCCTGACGCAACGAGACGATCAATAAACGATTCATCCGCTAGTAGCATCGCTACTTTTTGCAGCAGCTTGATATGCATCGTATTGGCATCGGTATTTTTGACTGCAAACAAGATGATTACTTGAACGGGCGCTTCATCGATGGACTCCCACTCAAGCGGACGCTTGGTTTTTCCGATCACTAAGGAAGTCTTTTTCACACTGTCTGACTTTCCATGTGGGATTGCTAAGCCATGTCCGATACCGGTCATTCCTTCCGTTTCTCGGGCAAAGACATCTTGGGTGAACCCTGCTAAATCGGTAATTATTTGGTTTTCATATAAAAGTTCAGACAGTTCAGTGATCGCTTCTTCTTTTGAATTCGCTCCCATTTCCATCTTGATAAGATTGGGATTGATTACATCTGCGATGCTGAACGTTTGGATCGTTTGGCTTTCGTTTTTCATCTTTACATCTCTCCTAATAGTTGTTTGACTCGCTTTTCATCCTGTTTGGTAAATACCGAATTGACTAAAATCGTCGGCACCTGCGTTTCTACTGGCAAATTAATGGTGGTTAAGATCAAATCGAAATTCTGGTAGTCTTGCGCATGCTTTCGGTACATACGAGCGGAAAGCACATCCACGATATCCAGTTCAGGAAATGCTCGTTGGACTTTGACTTTTAGCAGCTCAGAAGTCCCTACGCCGCTGCTGCACATGATTAAGACTCGCTGTCTGCGCCGACGAATGACTTTAAATTTCACAAAATACAGCACCAAGAAACCAATCTCGTCTTCCGATATGGGATTCGTTCCATAGGTTTTCTCTACTTCCTTGCTGACTTGTGCCACTTGCTCAAAAATCCTTGGGTACTCTAGTTGAATGTCATTTAGCAGACCGTTTTTCACGATAATTTTATTCTTTAGCCGATAGAGCATCGGCTGAATATGGCAAAGTAGATCGGTCTTGTCTGTTTGCTGGTTCAATTGAATACCCAGTGCTTTTTCCATCTGCTTAGTAAAAAACTCCGTGATTTCGCTGGCTTCTTTTGTCAGATTGGTCATTGCCAAGGGTTTGTTTTCCACTCTGGAAGACACTAGATACTGGTAGAGATAAAATACCTCACTTTCTGGCAGCTCCGTCACGAGATAGGCATTGATTCTTTCAATCACTTGTTGGGCAATTTGATAAAACTCTTGGTGCTGTTCAATCAAATGTTGTTCTTCCTCATCTAAACCCTCAATTATCTCTTCGCGGTCAATTTCTCCTTCCCTCATTCGTAAAATCAGAATATACAGATGCGAGAAAATATTCATGTTGTAAGGATACGCAATACTGTTCGCGAGTTTTCGCTCAATGAATTCAAGAATTGAGGTAATAAAGTTGATATCAAAGGCATTGATGGGATATTTTTGCGTGACCATTTCTTCATTCCACACATGGGTTTTCGTAAAGAGATCATTGACACAGCGACGGATATTTTTTTCGGTACCAATCACTGCAATTCTCTTATCGGATCGGATCAACTGGAGTTCAAAGTACTGAAAATATTCCGAAAGACGATTGATATCACTACTTATCACTGCTTCACTCAAATAGTAATGAGCGAACAACTCTTTGATCATTAAACGCTTTGGTGATTTAAACAATAAATGCAGGGCAATCGCATGACGTCGCTCAAGCGGCTCATCATGTTGATCCGTTTCTTGATTTTCAATCGTGCCTCTGAGATATGCTTCATAATCCAAACAAAATCCTTTGCCGATTTCAGACCGAATGATTTCTGAACCAGCAGCCTCATTGATCCGCTTGATCGTCCGGTAAATGGTTTTCGTTGAAACCTTAGCAGCTGTGGCTAGTTCATTAGCGGTCAAATTCATCCCCTGTATCATAAACTGCTCAATCAAACGTGTTTCTCTCTTGCTCAGCTTCATACTGTCTCCCTCCGTATCTTTACTATAGCCTTCTTTGGCTCAAGTATTTCTTAATCGATGTCCACTGATTTGGACATTTCAAAAATAACGCTTTCATTAATCGTTCCAAATGCCCTTTTTCTAGGATAAAAGAAGGACGCATTCTTTTTCGTAACATTTTCTTTTGCTAAACAAAAAAAGCTTGCCATTCCGAAGAATGACAAGCTTTTCCGTCACACTGAGTCAATCAGGTGCTGGGCATTGATTAGTTTTGGCTATTCAATGCGTCTTCAGCAGCCATTTGTGCTTCGATGTCTGAGATGCTGTAGACATTTTCGCTGGCAACTGTTACTTCTTTTGGTTCCATTTCACGGTAACGAGGCATACCAGTACCAGCTGGGATGATCTTACCGATGATAACATTTTCTTTCAATCCAAGAAGTGGATCTTTCTTGCCGCGGATCGCTGCATCGGTCAACACACGAGTGGTTTCTTGGAAGGACGCAGCAGACAAGAAGCTGTTGGTTTCCAAGGATGCTTTCGTGATCCCTAGTAGGACTGGACGGCTAGTTGCAGGAACGCCGCCGGCTACCAATGTGTCGTAGTTGCGGTCTTTAAAGTCGGCGATATCCAACAATGTTCCTGGCAAGATGCCTGAATCACCTGGATCCATGACGCGGACTTTACGCAGCATTTGACGAACCATTACTTCGATATGTTTGTCGCCGATTTCTACCCCTTGCATCCGGTAAACGCGTTGAACTTCCCGTAATAGGTAGTTTTCAACAGACAAGACATCGCGAACTTGTAACAGTTGTTTTGGATCGATCGAACCTTCTGTCAATGGTGCACCACGATGGATAAAGTCGCCTTCTGCTACTTTCATCCGGGCAGTATAAGGAACGGTATACGTACGCGTATCGGTTTCCCCTTTGATGGTCACTTCTTTGGTCCGAGTTGAAGGGTCTTCTGAGATATCGATGACTTCTCCGGTAACTTCGGTAATGACCGCTTGTCCTTTCGGATTACGGGCTTCAAAGATTTCTTGGACACGAGGGAGACCTTGCGTGATATCGTCTCCGGCAACCCCTCCGGTATGGAAGGTACGCATGGTCAACTGAGTACCAGGTTCACCGATTGATTGGGCAGCGATGGTACCGACTGCTTCCCCAACTTCAACTTCAGAACCAGTGGCTAAGTTGCGGCCATAACAATGTTTACATACACCATGTTTGGTGTTACATGTAAAGACAGAGCGAATGGATACTGTTTCGATACCAGCGTCCACGATGGCTTTAGCTAAATCTTCAGTGATCAATTCATTGACCCCTAGAAGGACTTCGCCAGTTTCAGGATGGATCACTGATTTACGTGTGTAACGTCCAATCAAACGTTCTTCTAAGGATTCGATGATCTCGTTTCCTTCGCGAATTGCTTGAATGTCTAAACCACGGTCAGTACCACAATCGTCTTCACGGATGATGACATCTTGGGCAACGTCAACGAGACGACGTGTCAAGTAACCGGAATCGGCTGTTTTCAAGGCGGTATCGGTCATCCCTTTACGGGCACCATGGGTCGAGATAAACATTTCTAAGACAGACAGACCTTCACGGAAGTTTGAGATGATCGGCAACTCCATGATTCGTCCGTTAGGCGCGGCCATCAATCCACGCATCCCAGCAAGCTGAGTAAAGTTGGAGATGTTACCACGGGCACCGGAATCAGACATCATGAAGATTGGGTTTTTCGCTTCCAATGATTCCATCAGTTTTAACTGAATTTCATCTTTGGCTGCATTCCAAACACCAATAACTCGTTCATAACGCTCGTCATCGGTAATCAACCCACGACGGAATTGTTTCGTGATCGTTTCTACTTGTTTGTGGGCATTGTCGATGATTTCATGTTTTTCGTGCAAGTTCATGATATCAGCGATACCAACGGTGATACCCGCCATTGTTGAGTGGCTGTATCCTAAGTCTTTCATGCGGTCAAGCATGCGTGACGTTTCAGTGATGCGGAAACGTTTGAAGACTTCTGAAATGATGTTTCCTAAGTTTTTCTTCTTGAATGGGCCAACAAGCTCTTGTTCTTTGATGAAGGCAGGCACATCTGTACCAGCTTCAATAAAGTACTTGTCTGGTGTTTGAACCGTCAAGTTGTAGTCTGTCGGTTCGTTCAGGAATGGGAATTCTGGTGGCATGATCGAGTTAAAGATCACTTTACCCACCGTTGTTACCATCAAGCGTTGTTTTTGTTCAGACGTGAATGGTTTGTCCCCTAAAGTGTTTGGATTGATGGCGATCCGTGTGTGTAAATGCACGTAGCCATTGCGCCATGCCGTAACTGCTTCGTCCATGTCACGGAAGATCATGCCTTCCCCTTCACGGCCTTCTTCTTCCATCGTCAAGTAGTAGTTCCCTAGGACCATATCCTGAGATGGTGTTACAACTGGTTTTCCGTCTTTTGGATTCAAAATGTTTTGGGCTGCTAACATCAGCATACGTGCTTCTGCTTGCGCTTCTTCGTTCAATGGTACGTGAACGGCCATTTGGTCTCCATCGAAATCGGCATTGTAGGCTTCACAAACAAGTGGGTGCAAACGAATGGCACGGCCTTCAACTAAGACTGGTTCAAATGCTTGGATACCTAATCTGTGAAGCGTAGGTGCCCGGTTCAATAGCACTGGATGTTCTCTGATAACATCTTCTAAGACATCCCAAACTTCGTCTTCTTGACGTTCGATTTTGCGTTTGGCATTTTTGATGTTTGACGCGATTTCACGAGAAACAAGTTCCCGCATCACGAATGGTTTGAACAATTCGATCGCCATTTCTTTTGGCAGACCACATTGGTACATTTTCAGGAATGGACCAACGACGATAACTGAACGACCTGAGTAGTCGACCCGTTTTCCTAGCAAGTTTTGACGGAAACGACCTTGTTTCCCTTTCAACATGTGAGAAAGAGATTTCAATGGGCGGTTCCCTGGCCCTGCAACTGGACGGCCGCGACGACCGTTATCGATCAAGGCATCGACTGCTTCTTGCAGCATCCGTTTTTCATTTTGAACGATGATGTTTGGTGCATTCAAGTCTAACAAGCGTTTCAAACGGTTGTTACGGTTGATTACACGACGATACAAGTCGTTCAAGTCACTTGTGGCAAAACGTCCACCTTCTAATTGCACCATTGGACGCAAATCAGGCGGGATAACTGGGATAACGTCCATGACCATCCAGCTTGGTTTGTTTCCTGAAGCACGGAATGCTTCTAAGATGTCCAAACGGCGGATCGCACGGGTCCGTTTTTGACCAGTCGCGTTTTTCAATTCTTCTTTTAATTCAGCAACTTCGCCTTCAAGATCAACGCCATCTAATAATTGTTTGATGGCTTCGGCACCCATCGCTGCTGAAAATTCTTGACCGTATTGGTCACGTTTTTCACGGTATTCCCGTTCAGTCAATAGTTGTTTTTTCTCAAGGCTGGTGTTTCCTGGTTCAATCACTACGTATGAAGCAAAGTAGATGATTTCTTCCAATGCACGTGGGCTCATGTCTAAGACAAGACCCATCCGTGAAGGAATGCCTTTGAAGTACCAAATGTGTGATACTGGTGCTGCTAGTTCAATGTGTCCCATGCGTTCACGACGCACTTTTGAACGTGTTACTTCCACGCCGCAACGGTCACAAACGATGCCTTTATAGCGGATCCGTTTGTATTTGCCGCAAGCACATTCCCAGTCTTTGGTTGGACCGAAAATACGCTCGTCAAACAACCCTTCGCGTTCAGGTTTTAACGTACGGTAGTTAATGGTTTCTGGTTTTTTTACTTCACCATAAGACCAGCTTCTGATTTTTTCAGGAGAAGCCAAACCGATTTGCATACTTTCGAATTTATTTACATCGATCAAAAAAGGTTCCCTCCATTTCATTTCATGGACATATCCGATAGAACGGGGGCTATTTCCGCTAGTGGCGGAAATAGCGAGGGCCGTCTATTATTGCAAGCGATCTTCTGCTGTCTCGATTTGTTGGTTCAACGCGTCGGCGGCATTTTTAGCTTCTGTTTGTGCTTTTTGTTCTAATTCACGGGCTGTTTGTTGCTCCGCAAATTTTGTTAAGGCATCAACGGTGATCAAATCATCATCGTCATCATCCATATCACGCAGTTCGATCTCTGCATCATCGATATCTAGGACACGCATGTCTAGACCCAGTGATTGCAATTCTTTTACTAATACGCGGAATGATTCTGGTACACCTGGTTTTGGAATTGGTTCCCCTTTGACGATCGCTTCGTATGTTTTCACACGACCAACCACGTCATCTGATTTGTAGGTCAAGATTTCTTGCAAGGTGTAAGCAGCACCGTATGCTTCCAGTGCCCAAACTTCCATCTCTCCGAAACGTTGTCCACCAAATTGGGCTTTTCCTCCCAATGGTTGTTGAGTAACCAATGAGTAAGGTCCAATGGAACGGGCATGCAATTTATCATCGACCATGTGGGCCAATTTGATCATGTACATGACACCAACGGAGATGCGGCCATCAAATGGTTCGCCGGTACGTCCGTCGTAAAGCACTGTTTTGGCATCGCTGGCCATTCCTGCTTCAGCAACCGTTGCCCAAACATCTTCATCGCTGGCACCATCAAAAACTGGTGTCGCCACGTGAATGCCTAGTTGACGCGCAGCCATTCCTAAGTGTAACTCTAATACTTGTCCAATGTTCATCCGAGAAGGTACCCCTAATGGGTTCAGCATGATATCGACTGGTGTGCCATCTGGTAAGAAAGGCATGTCTTCTTCTGGCATAATGCGAGAAACGACCCCTTTGTTTCCGTGACGTCCGGCCATTTTATCCCCTTCATGGATTTTCCGTTTTTGAACGATATAAACGCGAACCAGCATGTTCACACCTGGTGACAATTCATCGCCAGCTTCGCGGGTAAAGATTTTGACATCGTGGACGATTCCTCCGCCGCCGTGAGGCACACGTAGAGAAGTGTCACGCACTTCGCGGGCTTTTTCACCAAAGATTGCGTGCAACAAACGCTCTTCTGCTGAAAGTTCCGTTACCCCTTTTGGCGTGACTTTCCCAACAAGCAGATCGCCATCTTTGACTTCCGCACCAATGCGGATAATCCCCATTTCGTCTAGGTCTTTCAATGCGTCTTCCCCAACGTTCGGGATTTCGCGAGTGATTTCTTCAGGTCCTAATTTTGTGTCGCGGGCTTCTGATTCATATTCTTCAATATGGACAGAAGTGTAAACATCATCTTTCACCAAACGACGGCTCATGATGATGGCATCTTCATAGTTGTACCCTTCCCAAGTCATGAATGCGACTAAGACGTTTTGTCCTAGTGCCATTTCGCCTTGTTCCATAGATGGGCCATCTGCTAAGATGTCGCCTTTTTCCACTTTTTCACCAAGTGCTACTAATGGACGTTGGTTGTAGCTGGTTCCTGAGTTTGAACGACGGAATTTGGTAACAGAATAAACGTCCAATGCGCCATTGTCACGACGAACGCGCACTTCGGCTGCATCCACGTATTCTACGATTCCATCATGTTTACATAACAAAGCAGCTCCTGAGTCATGTGCTGATTTGTATTCCATACCAGTACCAACCCAAGGTGCTTTCGGATTGATCAATGGTACAGCTTGCCGCTGCATGTTGGCACCCATCAAGGCACGGTTGGAGTCATCGTTTTCCAAGAAAGGAATACATGCGGTTGCGACTGCGACTACTTGTTTTGGTGATACGTCCATGTAGTCGACTTTATCGATCGAAACTTCCAAGTTTTCAGAAGTAGCACGCGCCATAACAACGTCGTTTACGAAAGAGCCGTCTTCATTTAACAAGCTGTTTGCTTGGGCCACAACGTAGTGGTCTTCGGTATCGGCAGTCAAGTAATCGATCTTGTCAGTAACACGGCCTGTTTCGCGGTCAACTCGACGGTATGGTGTTTCAATGAAGCCATACTTGTTGACTTTGGCATAAGAGGCCAAGCTGTTGATCAACCCGATGTTTGGTCCCTCAGGCGTTTCGATCGGACACATACGGCCATAGTGGGAATAGTGAACGTCTCGGACTTCATAGCCGGCACGGTCACGGGTCAAACCACCAGGTCCTAAGGCAGATAGACGACGTTTATGGGTCAACTCACCCAGTGGGTTTGTTTGGTCCATGAACTGTGACAACTGAGAAGAACCAAAGAATTCTTTGATACTTGCGACAACCGGACGAATATTGATCAATTGTTGCGGTGTCAAGGTTTCGGTGTCTTGGATCGACATCCGTTCACGCACGACACGTTCCATCCGAGCAAGCCCGATCCGGAATTGGTTTTGCAATAATTCACCAACAGAACGAATCCGACGGTTTCCTAAGTGGTCGATGTCATCGACATTGCCAATGCCTTCCATCAAGTTGAAGAAGTAGCTCATTGAAGCAATGATGTCTGCTGGACGAACCGTACGTGTAGCAGTATCTGGATAGCCATTACCGATCACGTTGACTTCTTGTTCTGGATCTTTTGGTGAAAAGACTTTGATGACTTGGACGGTCATTGGTTCGGTAACGACCCCATCTTCTGATGGATAGTACGTTACACTGTTTAGGCCATTATCGATAAATGCGCCTAGTGTTTCCATGACTTGGTGAGTCAAAACAGTGCCTTTTTCAACAATGATCTCGCCTGTTTCAGGGTCAACCAAGGTTTCTGCTAAGGTCAAGTTCAATAGACGTGTTTTCAAGTCTAATTTTTTGTTTACTTTGTAACGACCAACATTTGCTAAGTCGTAACGTTTTGGATCGAAGAAACGTGCGTTCAGCAAGCTGCGTGAGCTGTCTGCTGTTTTTGGCTCGCCTGGACGAAGACGTTCGTAAACATCTTTCAATCCTTCTTCGGTACGAGAATCGCTTGCGTTTTTATGCAAGTCTTTTTCGATCGTGTTGCGCAATGATTCACTGTCGCCGAAAATTTCAAAGATCGTATCATCAGAACCAAACCCTAGGGCACGGACTAAGACCGTCAAAGGAATTTTACGGGTACGGTCAATCCGTACGTAAGAGATATCTTTGGCATCAGTTTCCATTTCTAACCACGCACCGCGGTTAGGGATAACAGTTGAACCAAAGCCTTCTTTGCCGTTTTTATCGACTTTGCCATGGAAATATACACCTGGAGAGCGGACCAACTGAGAAACGATAACCCGTTCTGCCCCGTTGATGATAAAAGTTCCTTGTTCAGTCATTAATGGGAAATCACCAAAGAATACTTCTTGGGATTTGATTTCCCCAGTTTCACGGTTCGTCAAACGCAAAGTAACATGTAATGGTGCAGAATAGTTTGCATCATGGGCACGGGCTTCTTCTACTGTATACTTTGGTTCTTTCAATTCATAATCCACAAATTCTAGGGACAAGTTACCGTTGAATCCTTCGATTGGCAAAATATCTTCAAACATTTCTCTTAGGCCCTCATCTAGGAACCATTGGTAAGAGTCGGTTTGAATTTCAATCAAATTCGGTAATTCTAATACTTCACTGATCCGTGCGAAACTTCTACGTTCGCGATGCTTTCCGTATTTTACTACGTGTCCAGCCAAGCTCTTCACCTCTTCATAAAGTCTTTCAAAAAGGCTATCCGATTATTTACAAAACTGTAACAAATATTAAACATAGGTTACAGAAAGCATTTTTTGCGGCTTTTAGGCAAAAAAAAACCAAAAATAGAACGGATGCATTGGGCATTTTCTACTTTTGTTTCCTTATTCCTAAGCCGAAACGGACAATATTTCGTTTCTGCTTTTTTCGTTCAGATAGTTTTTGCAACTCCTTATTATACAGATGAAGTAGTTTTCTGTCAAGCTCTCATTGGAAGTTACAATGCTTTTCTGACGCACCCATTTCCTAAGATTTTCTAAAGAAAAAAACAAGGCTGGTGAGGACTGTTTTTCGTAAGAAACTACTTTGCTTTTTGCCGATTTCTTGCTATGCTAACGAAAACGTTACACGTGAAACATTAGGAAGGATATCCTTATGACGACAAAAGAAAAAATACTGACCTTATTACAAAAAGAAGATACTGTACTGTCCGGAGAAAAACTAGCTCAAGCCTTGTCGATCTCTCGTACAGCAGTCTGGAAAGCCATTAAAGAACTTGAGAAAGAAGGCTATCATTTCGAACACTTGGCCAACGGCTATCGCTTTGTCTCCGCTGACCGCTACGATCAAGCAGCACTTGCAGCCGCCTTGCCGATGATCCCCACGATTCAAATCAAGGATGCTGTTGAGTCCACCATGAAAGAAGCCAAGATCGCCGCTTTGGACAGTGGACTGGCAACCCCCGCCCTTTTTTTGACCGAAACGCAAACAGGCGGTCATGGCCGCTTCGAACGACCATTTTTCTCACCGAAAAAACAAGGGATCTACATGAGCTTGCTCTTAAAACCAAACCAAGCGTTTCAAGAATTGCCGCAATATACCGTTTTGGCAGCGGTGGCAGTCGCAGAAGCCATCGATGCCCTTCTAATGAAGGAAACGGCCATTAAGTGGGTCAACGATCTGTACTTAGATGGAAAAAAAATCTGCGGTATTTTGTCTGAAGCAACCAGTGACTTTGAAACAGGCCGCATTACCTCGGTTGTAATCGGTATCGGCATCAGTTTTTCGATTCCGCAACAGCAGTTTCCAGCAGAGATTCGGGAAAAAGCGACCTCACTCTTTCCTGGTGAAGAGTATCCAACCTTTTCTCGAGCCGCGTTGATTCAAGAAATTTGGCGTCGGTTCTTCCAATTATTGGCGCAACTGCCTGACATGGATTATATGGCCCGCTATCGGCAGAAGTCCTTCGTTTTGGGCCGCCCCGTTCAGTTTACACAACAAGGTGTGACCTATGAAGGAATCGCCAAAGACATTACTAACACAGGTGAATTAGTGGTGGAAACAGCAACGGAGCGCAAGGTGCTTTCTTCTGGAGAAATCAGTTTGGACCGGTATTGATGCTGCAAAAAGTCGCAAATCCGCTTGCTGATTCGCTGCTTTCGTAAGGAATCAGTCAAGCATAAATGCTCCATAAGCAGACCTGCTTATTCCGAAGGTTTATACAAAAGAACAACCTAGGCAGCTCCCCTTTCTATCGGGATTAGCTACTGTCACTAAAACTTTACTGTTGCAATCAGGATCGCAAAGAAAGCGAGCCTCATCTTTTCATACTAAGTAGGATGCTCGTTCTTTTATCATGCCTTTTCTACAGTTTTTACACGCTATTTCATTCCCCACATAAAAAAGATCGACCTGCTCTTTCAAGAGCGGGTCGATCTTTTCTTTTACAGCAATTGCCACAGCAGGCACAAAAGTAAGCCCAAGGCATAGCTGCTGTTGAATAAAATCATGTTTTTAATCGAATAGCCGAAGCTATGTGGGTGGGGCAGGCTGGCTTGATGTTCTTTCAAGTTTTGGCGGATTTTTGGCAGTGTTAGAAACACGAGCAAAATCGGCCATTGAAAGAGTCCAAACAAGAGGCCCAATAAAATAGCGGCATAAGACGCCAACATCATGCCATGAAACAGACGGATACCTGCTTCGCGACCGATGTAGTACACCAGCGTGTAGCGATGGTTTTCGATGTCGGCTTCCAGATCCCGTAAGTTATTGGCTAACATGATGTCAGCAATCGTGAAAATCAATGGCAAGGATGCCAACACGATGGCACACACAGCCCAGAGATTCCCCACTAAGCCAAAGGTTCCGTTCGCAAAATCCAGTGCCAGATAAAAAACTTTTTGATCAATGGTATTGATATAGATCGTGATGGCAAAAATCCCTAATCCCATCGTTACACCGCTGAATACCTCGCCTAAAGGCATCCGCGATAACGGAATGGGGCCAAAGGTATAAAAGACCCCGATAAAACAAACCACCAGCCCCATCACTAGCAGCAGCCAGCCGGTAACAAAGGTCAAGTAAAGACCGATCAGTAAGGTTCCTGCCAGCATCGCAAAAATCAGATTGCGAACAGTAGCTTCTGAGATGTTTTCGCGCCCGATCACATTGTGCTGGTATTTGTAGGTCTCTGATTTGGCTTTTTTGAAATCCATATAATTGTTGATGGACGTCGTCGTCAAATCAAACAGCAGCATCCCCAGAAAAAAAATTACAGTATTCAACGGATGAAATTCATGAAAATACACCAACGAGAACAACACACCCATAATGAAGGGGAAGACACTCGCCACCTTGGTGCGGATCTCCACCACTTCTAAAAACACTGAAAGAGACATCTTTCACTCCTCCTATTCTAAATCAGCACGATCACCCATCGTGTAGCCTGATTCCTCTGAAAGCTCAAAGGTATCTTTGATGCCGTCTGTTACGTACACTTTATCTTCTTTTGTGATAAAGATCGCATCGGTTCCCTTTTCGGTATGCTGTTCGATATAAGCCAAGCCTTCTTTGACTCCTTTATCAAACGCCACCGTAGTCAACCCGTCACCATCGATGGATTTGTCAGTGATCACAGTCACACTTGCTACATCGCTATCGTAAGGATAGCCAGTCTCAGAATCAAAAATATGGTGATACGTTTTGCCGTCTACTTCTAAGTAGCGTTCGTAGATCCCTGAAGTAACTACTGTTTTATTGGTTTCTTTGATACTGCCGATAATCGAGCCGCGAGATTTGTTTGGATCTTGGATTCCGACATTCCATGGCTCATCTGCACCGCGGTTGCTATGACCTAACACATAGACATTCCCGCCCAAATCGACGATCGCGGAAGTCACGCCATTGTCCTTCAGCACTTTGACGACTTCATCCGTGATGTAGCCTTTGGCGATCGCCCCAAGGTCAAGGATCATGTCCTTGTCTTTTAAATACACCGTGTGGTCTTCGTCGTTAAACTCGACTTGTTCATAATTGATATGTTTCAACGCTTCATCGATCTCAGATTGCTCTGGCTTGCGGGCATCATCAAAGCCGATTCGCCATAATTGGGTGATGGCACCGATGGCCATATTAAAGCCGCCTTCTGATTTCACACTATAATCATAGGCTTCTTTCAACAAATAATAGATATCATCTGAGACCTTCACTGGCTTGATGCCAGCTTGCGCATTGATTTCATCGATCTCTGACCCAGCTTGGTTGATGGTGATTTTATCGCCTAACTCTCTGATGCGGTCAAAAGCAGGCTTCATAGCGTCCTCTTTGCCTTCATCATAAATGCGAATCCGAGTATACGTACCTAATAAAAATTCTTCTTGAAAATATGGTTCTTCTCGCAGCGTCGTTGCTTCCTGATCACTGCCGCAGGCTGCCAACATTGTGCCTAAAAAAACAAACATCAGAAAAAACGTTACTTTCTTTTTCATGATTTTCCTCTTTTCTATTGTCTTCAACCTTCATATAATAGCCTTTTTTTGGCAGAATGAAAAGGGGCATTCCGTGATTCCTCAACGTATTTTAGGAATCCTTAATCGAACCTTTTCTTCTTTGTAAAAAACCATTCTTTTTTAAAAAACCTTCCCACCAGATTGCTTCCTTTTGCACGAACTTGCTTTTGTGACCTTGTTGCCCACGAAAAAAAGACAGCACTCAAAGCGAATGCTGTCCTCTTCATGGAAAGAAGTTGTGATTATTCAGTAACGAAGTTATCGACTTCAATGGTTGTTTGGTCACCTTTTTCAGCTGCATTCAACAATTGTTGTGCATAGATAACAAAGCTGTGGAAGCTGTGGGTTGCACCAGAAACGACGTCCATGTCTGCCACAGAACCATCTTCAGCATTGACTGCAGAAACAAAAGCTTCATTGAAGTTTGGAATGAATTCTTCTGGACCAGTACCAGATTTTGCTTCCATGTTTTCATTGTATTCTGCATCATCTTTTTTCGACTCGCCGGCTTCGTTTAGGTAGTCGTAGTTTGATTCAGCGATTTTGCCGTCAGCCACAGTCATTGAGAAGACCACGCGGTAACCGTTTGAGTAGTTCTTTTCTTCTAATGTATAGGTTCCGTCTTGCAAGTCTGCACCATTGTCGATTTCAATGGTTTCCGTGTTGCCTGCTTGCGCCGCTTGGATCAATTGTTGTGCATAGTTTTGGAAGGAATCAAAGGAATGAGTCGCGCCAGAAACTACTTCGATTGAAGAAGGGCTTTGTGCGGCAACTAATTCTTCATTGAATTTAGGAATAAATTCTTCTGGGCTGATGCCTGCTTTTTCTTTCATCGTTTCATTGTATTCAGTGTTTTCTGTTTTTGATTCGCCATCAGCATTCACGTTGTCATATTTTGATTCAACGATTTTGCCGTCTTTGACTGTGATCTCAAATGTGACACGGTAGTCGTTTTTGTAGTTCTTTTCTTCTAAACGATACGTCCCATCTTGCATTGGCTCGCCCGCAACAACGGTTGCTTCCGTGCTTTCTGTTGATGCTGAATCGCTTGCAGAAGTTTGTGATGTACTTTCACTAGTTGACGAAGAATCTGTGTTATTGTCATCTGCTCCGCAACCCCCTAACAACATTGCTGAGAATAAAAATACCGCCATACCTACAATCAATTTCTTTGCTTTCATAATTATCCACCTTTTACTTGTTTATTTTCCCCACAAAAAGTTTGTGATACATCTAACATTGTAAAGTAAATTTACGATATGTCAACCGCTTCCTTTCCGCTTTTTCAATAAAAAATGACTTATTTTTTGATTTTCGCAAGTTTTCACGAATTTCAGGAAATATGCGTTTTTTTCATCAGAATCGTTAGACAAATGAACCATTTGTCTATATAATAGGAACGATTGTGTAATTATTATCATAGATTATTTTTATTAAGGAGAGATTTGCAATGGCAAAGAAAAACATTGTCGTTGTCGGTGCCGGTTATGCAGGCGTTTCTGCTACGAAGTACATGGCAAAGAAATTGAAAAAAGACAATGATGTTGAGATAACATTGATCGACCGTCACTCTTATCATACGATGATGACTGAACTGCATGAAGTCGCTGGAGGACGTGTAGAACCTACCGCAATTCAATATGACTTGCAGCGCTTGTTCTCACGCAAGAAAAATGTTCGTTTAGTAACCGATACAGTAACTGGGATCGATAAAGAAAATAAAACCGTCCAAACAAAATTAGGCAGCTATTCATTTGACTACTTGATCTTAGGGATGGGTGGCGAACCGAATGACTTCGGTACACCTGGTGTCAAAGAAAATGGCTTTACTCTATGGTCATTTGACGATGCTGTCCGCATTCGCGAACACATTGAAAAAACTGTCGCAAAAGCAGCGATCGAACCAGATGCAGCATTACGTAAAGCAATGTTGACGTTTGTCGTTTGTGGTTCTGGATTTACTGGGATCGAAATGATCGGTGAACTGATCGATTGGAAAGATCGTTTAGCTTCCGATTATAAATTGGACCCAAGTGAAATCAGCTTGAAAGTCGTTGAAGCAATGCCAACGATCTTAAACATGCTTGATCGTAACGATGCAGCCAAAGCAGAACGTTACTTGAAGAAAAACAATGTTGATCTTGTCTTGAATGCACCAATCGTTGAAGTGGCACCTGACCACATCAAACTAAAAGATGGTTCAACGATCCCAACCCACACATTAATCTGGACTGCCGGCGTCAAAGGAACTAGCGATGCTGCTGATTTCGGTTTAGAAACCGCTCGTGGTTTCCGTCTAGTTGCCAATGAGTACATGGAAGCAAAAGGCTACGAAGACAAAAACATCTATATTATTGGTGACTTGGTTTACTTCGAAGAATTCCCGAACACACCAACACCACAAATCGTGCAAGCAGCTGAACAAACTGGGCACACTGCAGCAACGAATATCGTTTCAGCCATCAAAGGCGGCGAAAAACATAAATTCAAAGGAAACTACCAAGGATTTATGGTTTCCATCGGTGCCAAATGGGGCGTGGCGAACTTATTCAATAAGATTCACCTGAGCGGTTTCTTAGCGATCATTATGAAACATATCGTTAACTTGAAATACTTCTTTGATATTCGTTCTGGTTACTACATGTTCCAATACTTGATGCATGAAATCTTCCACATCAAAGATGACCGGACAGTCGCTCGTGGTCATACGTCTCGTTACGGAAACGTCTTGTGGAGTGTTCCGCTTCGTATTTTCTATGGTCTTGTCTGGTTCGTTGAAGCCTTCAAGAAAATTTTGGGTACGAATGGGGAAGTCTTCAAACCTGGTACTTGGTTCGGTGAAGGTTCTTGGTTCCAAGGCAACAGCGTTTTCCCTTGGACCTGGGAATACCAAACAGTCGCTGATGCAGCAAGTGGTGCTAGTGAAGCAGCCGATGCAGCAAGTGCCGCTAGTGGTGCCGGTGAAGCAGCCGATGCAGCGACACAAGCCGCACACTTCGGTTTGAGCTATGCCTACGGTGAGCAACCAATGATCGTGATTGAAAAATCACCTGACTGGTTCACAAAAGTTATGCAATTTATCATGCCAAACAACGACGTTGCAATGTTCTTCCAAAAATTCATGGTCTTCTTTGAAATTGCTTTAGCTCTTGCATTGATGGCTGGTCTCTTCACTTGGTTAGTAAACGCAACGACTATCGTTTTAGTGTTGACTTTCTGTATGTCTGGTATGTTCTACTGGGTAAACATCTGGTTCATTCCAGTTGCATTTGCCTTGATGAACGGTTCAGGACGCGCAGTCGGTTTAGACCGTTGGGTAATCCCATGGTTGCAACGTACCCTTGGAAAATGGTGGTACGGTACCCCTCGCTCCTTATACGGCAATAAATAAGCCAGCAAAATAGAATACCTGTACGACTTCATGAGACTAAGACATTCTGATTTTCAATCAGTGTCTTGGTCTCTTTCCAAGTACAGAACTTTTTCTTGATCGTCCTTGCACAGAAATCGGTGGATTATTGAGGATTCAGCTAGTAGAATCTTGTCTTCTTATGCTAGAATGAGACACATCACATGAAAGAACAGGAGTCTTTTTTGATGAAATTAAAAGAATTTATCCGCGATGCCCATTTAAAACCATGGGATGGCGTCATCATACTAGTTTTGATCCTCAGCTCTTTTTTACCGATTTTTATTTTTGGCCAGACGCAAACAGCGGACAAAGAAGCCGTCTTGCGGGTCGATGGGACAGAAATCAAGCGTTTTGACTTAGTTGAAGGTCAAAAAACGTACACCTATCTTTATGAAGATGAAGATGGCGATACCAATTTACTGGAGATCGAAGGGGATCGGATCCGAATCAAGGAAGCCGATTGCGGCGACCAGATTTGTGTCCGCCGTGGCTGGGCCAGTAAAAATGGGGAAACCATTGTCTGTCTGCCTCATAAATTGGTGATCGAAATCCAAGCCGCAGATGGGAGTGAGACCGACGATCTAATCTATTGATCGTTTGCTTATGAGTCGATTACAACGAATAATTTTCATCTCACTGCTGGTCGCCCAAGGGGTCGTGATTGGTTTAGTTGAAAATATGATCCCTTATCCATTTGCCTTTGCGCCTGGTGCGAAACTAGGTTTGGCAAATTTAATTACCATTATTGCTTTGTTCACCATGCCAAAAAAAGACAGCTTTCTCTTGATTTGGCTAAGACTGATCTTAACGACGTTACTAGGAGGAACGGTTTCGACCTTCTTATATAGTATGAGCGGTTCCTTATTGAGCTACTTTGGGATGTCTTTGGTGAAACAGTTGGGGCCTAAGCGTGTCAGTATCATCGGCATTAGTGCGGCCGGCGGGTTCTTACACAACGTCGGACAGTTGATCACTGCCTCATGGATCGCTCAATCCTGGAGCGTCATGCTCTACTTGCCGGTCCTGTCTTTCTTTGGGATCTTGTCCGGGATCGCTATCGGGATCGCCGCCAACTACTTGCTGCGCCGTGTCGAAACACTGCGCCGTTTTCAAATTGATTATGAACGCCAGACCAAAGTCAAATGGCGCTCGGATTCAGAATAAAGGAGTTAATTATGAAACTTCATTCCATGTGGCAAGAGTATCCAGCACTGCAAGCTGACTTATCTGCCTCCTTGCAATTGATGGAAAAATCATTAAAACTAAAAAACAAAGAGGTCGAACAAGCGATCCTGTCCATGATCCATTCAGGTGGGAAACTGCTGCGTCCTGCTTATCAGCTGCTCTTTTCTGCTTATGGCAGCGACAAAGATCGCGAAAAAGCCGTCGCATTGGCGGCCTCGATCGAAATGCTCCACACTGCCTCGTTGATCCACGACGATATCGTCGATCATGCGGACACCCGCCGCAAGCTGCCAACCATTCGTTCCGAATTTGGCAATGATGTCGCTGTCTATGCTGGTGATTACCTCTTCGTCTGTTGCTTTAAATTGATGGCGGATTATGCCAGCTCCATGAAAAGCTTGCAGATGAATTCCCGTAGTATGGAAAAAATCCTGGCCGGCGAATTAGGACAAATGAGCAAACGATACGATTTGTCCGTCACTGTCGAAGATTACTTAGAAAACATTCGCGGCAAAACCGCTGAATTGTTTGCTTTAAGCTGCTTCATCGGAGCTTACGAAAGCGGCACCTCCTTGCGCTTTGCCAATCAAGCCCGTGAGATCGGTGAAGCCATTGGACTTGCCTTTCAAATCATGGATGACGTCTTGGATTACAGCCAAGATGCGGCTGCTTTAGGAAAACCAGTATTGGAAGATGTTCGGCAAGGCGTCTATTCCCTGCCGCTGTTAATGGCACTGAAAAGTGACCGCCAACAGCTGCTCCCATTGCTGGAAAAACAAGACGCCATGACGGACACCGACACCCACGAAGTCTATCGGATCGTCCAAGAAAGTGCTGGGATCGAGGAAGCCAAGAAACTCGCAGCCGACTATACGAAAAAAGCTTTGCAGGCGATCCAGAAATTGCCTGAGACCAAAGATGAAACCAAAACATATCTTTATCAGATCACTGCTCAGATCCTTGGGCGTCAGAACTGATCAAGGATCTAGCAAAAGCCTAGCAGCTGGAATCATACTGAAATAAGTCCCCAAGATTAGATTTTTGATCTACCTTTGGGGGCTTTTTAGTTGATAGATAGAATTTTATACGCAAAAAAAGCCTCAACTGACAAATCATCTGTCAGTTGAGGTTTTTTTCTTTTAACGCATCGTCACAAATTCTTCTGACCCCGTCGGATGAATGGCAACGGTTTGATCAAAGTCTGCTTTTGTAGCACCCATTTTGATGGCTACAGCGAAGCCTTGCAGCATTTCATCGACACCGATCCCGATGCCGTGCAGACCGATGATTTTTTCTTCTTCTCCTAAGCACACCAGTTTCATCTCACATTTTTGGCGATACTCATTTAAAGCAAAGTACATCGGTGTAAAGCGCGAACGATACACCTTTATCTGCTCTTGGCCGTATTTTGCCAAGGCTGCTTCTTCGGATAAACCAATCGTGGCAATCGGTGGATGCGTAAAGATGACCGTCGGTACTAAGTGATAATCCAAGTACGCATCGCTTTGACCGTTGAACAAGCGTTCAGACAAGCGACGACCGGCGGCGATCGCAACCGGGGTTAAATCCAATTTTCCAATGACATCGCCCACCGCAAAAATCGAGTCAGCTGTGGTATTTTGATATTTGTCCACAATGATAAACCCTTTTTCATCCAATTGGACATCGGTGCTTTCCAGACCTAACTTATCCGTATTCGGCACGCGACCACCAGCAAAAAGGACGCAATCGCCGGTCAAGGTTTCGCCATTTTCAAAGTGAACGAGATACTCGTCACCTTCTTTAATGATACGAGAGGCCACGTAGCCTGCATAAGTTTCGATTCCTGATTCTTGGTACATCTCCACGAGGTTATCCGCAAGCATCTTGTCAAAGGTTCGTAATGGCCGCTCTTTGCGGTACGCCCAAGCCACTTGGCTGCCCAGCTGTTGGCTGACACCGCTGATTTCGGCTGCGATGTAGCCTGCCCCTAAGACGACCATACGCTTTGGTGCTTCTCGCAACGCAAAAAAACCATTCGAGTCAATAGCGTACTCACCGCCGGGAATATTCATCGCGCTAGGTTTTCCACCGGTGGCAATCAAAATGTTTGCTGCATGGTAGTTTTCCCCATTGACGGTAACTGTGTGGTTATCCACAAACTGTGCATAACCGTGGATAACTTCTACATTGTTACTATCTAAGCCTTTTTGATAGGCTGTGTGTAAAAAATCAATGTATTTTTCACGGTTATCCACAAGCTCGGTAAAATCAAATTTATCCACATGTGGATAAATGCCGTAGCTAGTTGCGTCCCGTTTGATCATTTCTAACATCTCACTAGCTTGCCACATGACTTTTTTCGGTACACAACCGACATTGACACAGGTGCCACCTAATTCATTGCCTTCGATCAATAATACTTTGGCGCCGTGCATCCCTGCCCGATTGGCTGAGGCAATTCCGCCGCTGCCGCCACCAATTACTATGTAGTCGTATGTTTCCATATTTGTTGTTTCCTCCTTAAGATTGTCTATGTTCTCATCGATCCTTTTTGGCTGGATTGATTCAACAAAAAAGCCGAGAGAAACTCTCGACCTTATTTTTTCTTCCGAATCATGTCTCCGACTTCCACCGGTTCTTTGACCGGCATCGTCAACAGCATCATAGGATTTGGTGCACGATCGATGGATTCACCGTCTTCATTATACATGACTTCGACGGTTTGGTGAAAGTGATGGAATCCGGGACCGTAAAATTCGATTTCATCACCGACGGAAAAGTGGTTCCGTTGCCGAATCGTAGCTGTTTTCGTTGCCGGATCATACGCCATGACTTCCCCAATAAATTTGTATTGCGGAATTTTCCGACGCGGACCAAACAACTGCTCATTTTCACTTGGGGTATCGTAGTAAAAGCCTGAGGCAAGCTCTCGCTGCGCAACTTTCCACAGTTCATCGATCCATTCTTGTTTGCAGACATAGTTCTCTGGATCGGCCATGTAACTGTCCACGGCTGCTTTATAAACGTTCGCCACGGTTGAAACATAGTGGATCGATTTCATGCGGCCTTCGATTTTGAAACTATCCACGCCGTTTTCAATCAAATCAGGGATATGTTCGATCATCGACATATCCACAGCACTCATGGAAAACTCTTCTTCCACTGTCCCGTTTTTAGTCAAACTGTTTCGTTCCGTTGCAAAGGGCATGTCAAACAGATCATATTTCCAGCGGCAAGATTGCGAACAGCCGCCGCGATTGGCGTCTCGCATCGACATATGATTGGACAAAGTACAACGGCCAGAATAAGAAATACACATGGCGCCATGAATAAAGGCTTCGATCTCCACGCTAGTATTTTTGCGGATCTCAGCGACTTCCTCCATGGACACTTCTCGGGCGAGAACGACCCGTTCTAGACCTTCTTCCCTCCAAAATTCCAATGTTTCATAGTTCGTGGCACTGGCTTGGGTGGACAAATGGATCGGTAGACCTGGCGCTTCTGTTGCGCAGATCTGGATCAAAGCGGGATCAGAAACGATCACTGCCGAAATACCGACATCTCGCAATTCCCGAAAGAATTCCCCTGCACCTTCTTGATTGCCCTCATGGGTCACCATGTTGGCTGCTACATAGACTTTTGCGTTGTGGGCTTTGGCAAAAGCCACCCCTTCCGCCATTTCTTCATAGGTAAAGTTTCCCGCGCGACTCCGTAGACCATAGGCATTGCCGCCGATATAGACAGCGTCAGCGCCATAGTGGATCGCTGTTTTTAATTTTTCTAACGTACCAGCTGGTGCTAACACTTCTGGTCGTTTCAATGCTTGTTTAACGGTCATTTGTTCTTGCTCCTTACTTGATATCGTCAGGATCGATGGCATAAAATCCAGTATCTAACCCACGTTCTGCTGGATGAAGTTGGGCAACTTGTTCACTGAGCACAGCTGCTTGCTCTGCTTGCCACTTCCCACTTTCCACAAGGCTCTTGGCTTGGGCAAACAGCTTAGCAATTGCCACAAAAGCTGCCCCTCGTGTATAGATTCCGTCCAGCTTCCAGGTTTGAAAGCCTGTTGCGGCTAATTCCGCCAGCTGCAGCATCAGATTGATGTCGTTATTGGCAAAAATGTGCGTGCCGTGGCTATCTTCATAAATGGAATAGTGAGTTTCTTCTTTTTTCGGTTCAGATAAAAACAACCCACGGTCGTGGTTCTTTTCTTCCGATTGTTGGGTATAGTTATAATAATTTTGTAAAAGCGGACGCTTCGATTGGTGAATGCAGGTCGCACCATAAACCAATACTTCCACAGGAATATTTAGTTGCGGTGCCATGATTTTCATTTCCTCGAAAGGAACTTCTCGCGCTAAAACGGCTGCCTTTGCTCCTTTTTTTCCCCAAAAATTGATTTGACGAGCGCTCGTTACTAAGGTTTCCCCTGCATAGATAAATGGCAAGGCACATTCTGGATTTTGCTTCATGCGGTAAATGATCCCAGGATCTCCGAGAGCGATTTGATCGGCTTGATTGGTCTTCAGAAATGCTAGGTATTCTGGAATCCGCTTCATTTTTTCTGGATGCATGATGCCATTGACCGCGATCGTCACTTTCTTTCCAGCTTCGTGGGCCATGTCGATCAGTCTGATTTGCTCTTCACGAGAAAAAGAGGCCGGTAGGCGCAGCCCGAATGTCTCTTCTCCAAAAAACAATGTATCAACATAAGGGATGAGCTGCTGTGCTTGCTCGATCGATTCCACCGTGGCGATAATCTCAACCATAATACTCCTCCTTTTTTCAACTCATTCATAGTATCACACAGCAGGATTCTTTCCAAGAGGTCTCGTTACTCTTTTTTTCACGAATAGAGCATTTTCCGTTAATCAACCGTTGTCATAAAGCCATTTATAAGGATATTTTTTTGTGAATCATCAATCATAATCAATAGAAATCACTTGATCACTACTAGACATAGCAAGACAAAAAAGCGACGTTTCTATGGATACCGATTACTCGACCATAGAAACGCCGCTGCCGTTATTGGCTCGACTTAAACTTGTTGCAAGACCCGTGCTTGTCCCTCTTTGACATTGAGAGTGATCGATCCTTTGGAAGCACCAATCGTCACTTTGTCACCTAAATGAATTTGTCCTGATAGGAGTGCTTCACTTAAACGGTCTTCGACTTCTTTTTGCAATGCTCGACGAATCGGCCGTGCCCCATATTCTGGATCAAAACCAGCTTTACCGATCACATCGATGGCAGATGGCGTGATCTTCAATTGGATGTCTTGGTTGCTTAACCGTTTGATGATCGCTTTGCTCATAATCTTCACGATCTCGTGGATCTCCCCTTCACCTAAGGATTGGAAGACCACTGTTTCATCCACACGGTTCAAGAACTCTGGACGGAAGGCTTTTTTCAGCTCTTCTAAGATCCGTTTTTGCATCGCTTGGTGATCTTTCGTTAAATCAGTGACATTGAATCCAACGCTTTTTTCTTCGCGGATTTGTTGGGCACCGATATTAGAAGTCATGATCAAAATCGTGTTGCGGAAATCGACCTTCCGACCTTTGGCATCCGTCAAATGTCCATCATCTAGCACTTGCAAGAGGATATTGAAGACATCGGGATGGGCTTTTTCTACCTCGTCCAATAAGATGACGGAGTAAGGTTTTGAACGGATTTTTTCCGTCAATTGCCCACCTTCGTCATAGCCGACATAGCCTGGCGGTGAACCGATCAAACGGCTCGTGCTGTATTTTTCCATAAATTCGGACATATCGACACGAACCAAGGCATCTTCACTACCAAACATCGCTTCCGCTAAGGCTTTAGCAAGCTCGGTTTTCCCGACACCAGTCGGGCCTAAGAACATGAAGGAACCAATTGGGCGGTTGGGGTCTTTCAACCCACTGCGGGCGCGGCGGATCGAACGAGCGACTGCTTTGACCGCTTCTTCTTGGCCAACTACCCGTTGATGCAAGATCTTTTCAAGATCCAACAAGCGTTCGCTTTCTTTTTTCTCCATCTGTTGCAAAGGTACACCAGTCCATTGGGAAACGACCGTAGCAACATCTTCTGCAGTAACACTATCGGCATAGCCTGACGCTTCTTTGACTTCCATAAACGCCACTTCCGTCAGTTGTTGGGTCAATTTCTTTTCCTTGATCCGCAGACGAGCTGCTGCTTCAAAATCTTGCTGGCGAATGGCTGCTTCTTTTTCTTCGATCAAGTTAGCGATCTCGTTTTGTAGATCTGCCAATTCCGAACTTTCATCGGTTTTGTCTAGACGCACTTTGGCTGCTGATTCATCCATCAAATCGATGGCTTTATCTGGTAATTGGCGCGAATTGATGTAACGTACGGACAATTGCACAGCGGCGTGTAACGCATCATCAGAAATTTCCACCCCATGATGTTCTTCATAACGAGGACGCAAGCCCCGCAAAATTTCTTCCGCTTCTTCTGGTGTTGGTTCGTCGACTTGCACTCGGGCAAAACGGCGTTCTAACGCAGAATCTTTTTCAATGTATTTTTGGTACTCATCTAATGTCGTGGCACCGATAGTTTGCAATTCTCCACGGGCTAAGGCTGGTTTCAGGATATTCGAGGCATCAATCGCCCCTTCGGCTCCGCCGGCCCCAATCAGTGTATGCAATTCATCAATGAATAAGATGATTTGACCATCTTGATAGATCTCATCGATGATTTTTTTCATTCGGTCCTCAAATTCTCCACGGTATTTCGTTCCAGCAACTAAAGCCCCCATGTCCAGCATCATCAAACGTTTGTTTTGCATGTCTTCTGGGACTTCCCCATTGATGATTTTTTGGGCTAAGCCTTCGGCGATCGCGGTTTTCCCAACACCAGGTTCCCCAACGAGAACAGGGTTGTTTTTAGTCCGACGGCTAAGGATCTGGATCAGCCGTTTGACTTCTTTGGCACGACCGACAACAGGATCTAGTCGTTTTTCACGGGCTAATTTGGTCAAATCACGGGCTAAGGAATCCAAGGTCGGTGTTCCTTGCTGCGCTTTGGCTTGGGCTGGACGACGACGACCAGCACTTCCGTTGGTTTTGCTTTCATTGAAACCCATTTTTTTCTTCAAAAGCTGACGCATTTTCGCGAGACTCAAGCCGAGATTCAGCATGATTCGTGAAGCCAAAATGTCTTCGTCTCTTAATAAGCCTAATAATAGATGTTCGGTACCGATTTGTGGAGCCCCTAAACGCTTGGCTTCATCCCCTGCATAAGCAAATGTATGTTTTGCTCGTGGTGAATACGCGAGATAGGCGTTTTCTGGGTATTGACGAACGGTGCCGTACCCTGTTAAATGTTCGATTTCTTCACGAATATCGTTTTCTGTGATATTCATTTCCCGTAACGTTTTGCCAGCGATCCCGTTTTGTTCAATGACCAGTGCCAATAGAATATGTTCAGAACCTACCGCTTGGTGCTTAAAGTATTTTGCTTCTTCTTGGGCGATAGCCAAAACGGCTTTCGCGCGTTGGGTGAATAATTCATCCATCTCTTTCACTTCCTGTCTTCGTAACTTAATCGTTCTAGAATTGCATGGAGCAAATCTGCTCGTGTTCTATTTTCATAAGGAGAACGTCCTAGAACTGCTTTCGCGATGACGGTCAACAATAAATTGCCTTCTCGCTTGGACAGGATTCCTTCCTCATAAAGTTTCTGGATTATTGCATACGCATCTTTTTCCGAGATGGTTTCATCGAATAATTGATTCATTTCTTTTAAGTAGTGGTGGCTGTCAGTAATTTTGACTTTCTCGATCCGAATATAGCCGCCCCCGCCGCGTTTACTTTCAACCGCATAGCCTCTTTGAACGGTAAAGCGGGTATTGATCACGTAATTTATTTGTGAGGGCACGCAGTTGAACAAATTTGCCATTTCTGCGCGACGAATCTCAATGGTTTCACTGTCTTCAAGAATTTTCTTCAAATATGCTTCAATCAAATCGGAAGTGTTGTGATGACTCAATTCATTCCCTCCCTTGACTAATTCTGACCTTCATTATACCCAATTTTTGAATCCTTGGAAAGATGTACGCTTGCACAAAAGGAAGGTCTAAAGGAAATTTTAAAGACACTTATCCCTCGCTTCAGCTTTTTAGCTACAAAAAGAAACAAGCAGCTCGTCGGGGAACAAAAAGAGAATTCTTTGGTCCCCGAAGGCTGCTTGTTCTTCTAACATAAACGTTCGTCTTATTGCGTACTTTCTGAACTACTTTCACTCGTTGACGAGCTGCTGCTTGAGGAGGATGAGCTGCTTGACGAAGAAGAATCCTGTGGTCGAGGACCTCTTGAAACCGTCACGGTAACAGAACTTCCTACTGCTACAGAGGTACCTGCTCCGGGCGTAACGCGCACTACTTCTCCAGCAGGCACAGAGTCGTTATAATCAGATTCTTGTTCTATCGTATACTGCAATCCTGCTTCATTCAAATCTGCTTCTGCATCGGCTTGGCTTTTGCCAACGATTCTTGGTACATTGACCATTTCTTGCCCGCTGCTGACAGTTAATGTAATGATGGTTCTGGAAGTCACAACGGACTCGCCACTCGCTGGTGCTTGACCAATGATCGTACCTTCCGGTTGGCTACTGGATTCGTAAGTGACATTGATTTGTGAAAGGCTTACCCCGCGAGAAGTTAATGCTGCTCGTGCATCTGCCTCTGTCATGCCATAATAGTTGTCCATTGCGAAGCTATCTGGTCCGGAGCTGACCTTAAAGGTGATCTCGTCTTCTGCTGGGGAAACTTCCCGCCCTGCTGCTGGTGATTGACTGATAATATCCCCTTCATCGACATCATCTGACGACTCTAGCTCTTCTTTGATCCTGTCTTCATCAAAGCCTAAATCGATCAACTCTTTTTTGACATCATCAAAGGAGCGACCTTCATAATCATCAAGAGTGATTTTCTTGGCTCCGCTGCTGATATAAAGAGTCACGACGGAATTCTTTTTGACTTCATTGCCTGCTGGCGGATCGGTCTTGACGACATTGCCTGCTTCGACTTCATCGTCTTCGATTTCTTCTACCTCGTCTGCCACTTGCAAACCAGCAGCTTCCAGCTCGGCACGGGCAGCTGCTTCTGTCTGACCACTGACTTCAGGAATTGCCACATCTCCTCGACCACCGCCGAATAGGAAGTAACTGCCTATCCCAAGCAGTGCGATCACCATAATGATGGGCAGCAGCAGCCACCGTTTGCGTTTTTTCTTTTTCGGCTGCGCTGGTTCTTCAGCTTGATCCGCAACCTTATCTTCTACAGGTTCTTCTACTGGCGGCGTTTCGACTTGGGCTGCTTCCACAGGAGTCAGCACTCTCGTTTCATCCATCAGGGCATGAGGTTCCCATCTCGGTTCATTGAGTCGGTCAGGAGACAACACGGTATCAAGGTCCGCTCGCATTTCATCGGCAGTTTTGTACCGATCCGCCGGTTCTTTGGCGGTCGCCTTCAATACGACGTTTTCCAGCGATTGCGGAACATTTTTGTCATAGATCCGAATCGAAGGGATCTCATCTTGGAAATGTTTCAAGGCGATCGTTACGGCTGATTCGCCATCAAAGGGTACTTTGCCTGTTAATATTTCATAGAGGATAATCCCAATCGCATAAATATCTGATTGATTGGTCGCCATACTGCCTCGTGCTTGTTCTGGTGAAAGATAATGCACCGAGCCTAGCATCGAGTTGGTTTGGGTGATCGATGTTTCTGATAGGGCGATCGCGATCCCAAAATCGGTGATTTTCACCACGCCGTCTTCATTGATCAGCACATTCTGGGGCTTTAGGTCCCGGTGAATGATGCGGTGCTGATGGGCCAATGCCACCGCTGATAAAATTTGTTGGATGATATCAACGATCTGCAAATAAGGTACGGGATAGTGCGTTTGGATATAGCGCTTGAGATCCATCCCTTTGACATATTCCATCACCAAAAACTGCATGCCGTCTTCTTCGCCGACATCATAAACGGTTACGATGTTTGGATGAACCAGCTCAGTCGCCGCCAAGGCTTCTCGTTGAAAGCGCCGAATCGCACTTTGGTCGTTTTGGAAGTCAAAACGAAGCACTTTGATTGCCACTTCACGGTCTAAGATCAAGTCATGCGCCAAAAACACATTTGCCATTCCGCCGCTGCCGATATTGCCGATGATTTTGTATCGGCCGTTTATCTTCTTCCCAATTTCGATCATGGGCGCTCTCCTCCAACTTTAATCAATAATACCGTGATATTGTCGACACCGCCGCGTTCGTTGGCTTGATCGATCAATGATTGCACTGCTTCTTCCAGCATAGGAGTTTCTTGGATCGTTGCTGTGATCTCTTCATCTGAGACCATGTTGGTCAATCCGTCTGAACACAGCAGCAAATAATCCCCGTCTGCAATAAAGTGGATCGCCACATCGACTTCGACTTCGCTTGGCATACCGATCGAGCGGGTCAAAACGTTTTTGCGAGGATGATTCAAGGCCATTTCTGCTGTGATTTGTCCTGACTTCACCAATTCATTGACCAGTGAATGGTCCTCTGTGATTTGGGTCAGCACTTGATTGCGTAAAAGATAGGCACGGCTGTCCCCGACATTGGCGATCGTAAACTGGTCGCCTAATAAGGCCACAGCAATGATCGTGGTGCCCATGCCGCTAAGTTCTTCTTGTTCTTGTCCTTTTTGGAAAATCACTTGGCTTTCCGCTTGGATTTTTTGGATCAGCCATTGGGCAGTTTTTTCACTGTCTGTCAGCTCTGTCTGTTCCCAAGCGGTGCCGATCTCACTGACTGCTTGACGGCTAGCGACATCTCCGGCCCGGTGGCCCCCCATGCCATCGGCAAGCAAGGCCAATGTCACATTGGCTTTATTTACATAGGTTGCTGCAAAATCTTGGTTTGTGTTGCGACGTTTGCCGACATCTGTTTGAAAACGAATCTCCAATTTCTTTCACCTCGTTACTTTTTGCGTAGACAACTGATAAAAAAGCCATCTGTCATAAAATCTTGCGGATAGATCGTCAACATATCCTCTTGAACCGCTTCGGCTGCCAGCGGTCCTACCGCAAGAGGCATTTGCTCAAATTCAGGATGGTCAGCGAGAAACGTTGCCACGACTTGTTGATTTTCTTCCGCTAGAATCGTGCATGTGCTGTAGACCATTATACCCGATTTTTTCAGGGTTGGGGCGGCACTTTCCAAAATCTCTCGCTGAATCTGCGGCAAGCGTTGGAAATCGGCTTCCGTCTTGCTGTATTTGATGTCCGGTTTACGGCGCATCAACCCTAATCCAGAACAAGGGGCATCCACTAAGATGCGATCAAATTGTTCGGGTGCAAAGGTTTGAGCCGTCTCCCGCGCATCCATCACGCGGGTCTCCACAACTGCTTCGACGCCTAAACGTTGGGCATTTTGCTGAATCAGCTTAACCTTATGGGCATGGATATCCAATGCTGTCACTTTGCCGCCCTCTGCGGCAGACAAGAAGGCAGCGATATGGGTCGTTTTGCCTCCTGGTGCTGCGCAGGCATCCAGTACTTGATGGTCTCGGGCTACTTGTAAAACGGGGGCAACCAGCATCGAGCTTTCATCTTGGATCGTCAGTAAACCTTCTTTGTAGAGGGACGAGCCCGCCATAAAGCCTTTGTCAGCCACAACCCCATAGGGGGAAAGCTCACTTGGTCGTGCGTCGATGCCTTCTTCTTGTAGCCGTTCGATCGCTGCTGCTTGCGAGATGCGCTGCAGATCGATACGACCACTGGCATGATTGGGTTCAAATAGGGCATAGCCCAGCTCACTGGTTTCTTCGATCCCAATTTGTTTGACTAGTTTCTTCGTTAGCCACAGGGGCAAACTGATTTCCGTTGCTAAACGTTCCATTGGGTCTTTGATCAATGCCAAGTCTGGCACTCCTTGTCGTTGGATCGTGCGCAGGACGCCATTGACGAATTTTCCAGTTCCCGGATTGCCTTTGGCTTTCGCAATATCCACGGCTTCATGAATGATGGCATGGGCGGGTACTTTATCGAGATACAGCATCTGATACAAGGAAAGCCGCAGCAGCGTTTTGACCCACGGGTCGACTTTGCGGGCATTTTTAATAAACCGATCCAAATAATAATCCAATAAAAGCTGACGACTGATGGTGCCGTACACCAATTCAGTCAGCAAGCGACCGTCTTTGTCATTTAAACGCCCTTGATTCATCAATTCCCGCAGCAGTAGATTGGAATAAGCGCCGCCTTTTTCGATTCGCAACAACGCTTCTAGTGCCACAAAGCGCACTGTATATTGTATGTCTCCAAGATTACGCTTCATAGGTACCTACCTGATCCCCTTTTTGAATCTGTTGTCCACTGCCGTTTAAGAATGCAGCAATGTCTTGTCGGCCTTTTCCAGCTGGCTGCAATTCATCGATAGCCAATACCGTGCCTTCCCCACAAGCGATCAGCAACGTTTTTTTCGTCCGTTCAATGATCGTTCCTGGCTGGGCTGTCGTCGTTTGCTCCAGCGGTGTTACTTGCCAAAGTTTCCAGCGGTTGCCATTTTGTGTCGTAAAGGCGATCGGCCATGGTCGCATGCCTCGGACTTGGGCATCGATTTGCACCGCCGTTTTCTGCCAGTCGATGGCTTCTTGTTCACGGCTGATATTTGGTGAAAAGGTGACTTTTGCTTCTTCTTGCGGGACAGGCTGCAGCTCTCCCGACAAGATTTTCGGCACAGTTTCCAGCAGCAAGTCTTTGCCTAATAGGCTCAACTTATCAAACATCGTCCCCACATCATCTTGGGCCGTGATCGGCAAACGAGCTTGAGCAAAAATACCGCCAGCATCCATTTTTTTGATCATTTCCATGATGGTTACACCCGTTTCTTGCTCACCTTCCATGATGGCATAATGCACAGGTGCTCCGCCACGGTATTTCGGCAGTAGGGACGCATGAACGTTGATAGCGCCATGCTTTGGTACTTCTAGTAAAGCACTAGGTAAAAATTGGCCGAAAGCTGCCGTGATCAGCAGATCAGGTGCCAAAGCTTGGATCTGCTCCATTTCTGGTGACCCACTGATTTTTTCTGGTTGTAAAACCAACAAGCCATGCTTCATCGCCGCTTCTTTGACGGGGGTCGGAGTGATGGTTTTTTTGCGACCGACGGGACGATCCGGCTGGGTCACGACTGCTGCCACTTCATAGCCGGCTTCAAGCAAGCCTTCTAAAATTGGGACGGAAAACGCCGGGGTACCCATAAAGACGATTTTAGTCATTTTCATGTTCCTCCATATACTTTTCTAAGTCTTCTTCAGGAATGCGTTCGACGAGCTTGTCGACAAACAGCACGCCATTTAAATGATCGATCTCATGCTGCATCGCACGCGCCAAGTAGCCGAATGCTTCCACTTCCATTTCCTCTCCTTCTCGGTCGAAATAGCGGACAGTGATCTCGTCTGCTCGTTTGACGGTCCCAAAGGTGTGGGGAATACTCAAGCAGCCTTCCACATCGAGGGATTCACCAGAAGAAGCGATGATCTCAGGGTTGATCATTTCAAAGCGGTCGTCTTCTTCGACTTCAACGATCGCCACTTGCAGGTTTTTGCCGACTTGCGGTGCGGCAATACCGATCCCGTCGTGGGCGACCATCGTTTCATAAAGGTCGTCTAGTAGCTGAACGAGCTCATCGGTAATAACTTTGACGGGTTTTGCTTGCCGACGAAGACGTTCATCGGGGGTGATAATAATAGGATAACGCATATTTTCTCCTCTAAATAAAATTCAACGGCTCTTGGTCAATCGACACGTACAATCCTTTGCGCTGATCGATTTGACTTTGATCCAACAGACGGGTCAACAAAGCAGGTAGCTGCGGTTCATTTTTGTATTTAATGATCAATTGGTAGTAATAACGGTTTTTCACCCGCAAAATCGCACTGGGTGCCGGACCCAACAAAATACTTTGCGGTGACAGCTCCTGCTGCAGATCCCGCGCGATCGCAAACATCTTCTGAGCTGCGACTTGCTCTTCGGGATGACTGCAGGTGATTTTGACGGTGAAATAATACGGTGGATAGCCGCTTTGGTGCCGCATCCACATTTCTTTTTGATAGAAATCTTCGTAATCTTGCGACTGCGCCAATTGGATGGCGTAGTGCTCAGGGTTGAATGTTTGGATCACCACTTCGCCGGTTTTTTCTGCCCGACCTGCCCGACCACTGACCTGAGTCAACAGCTGGAACGTCCGTTCACTCGAACGAAAATCTGGCAAATTCAAGGCGGTATCGGCATTCAAGACCCCTACCAGTGTGATATCAGGGAAATCCAAGCCTTTGGCGATCATTTGAGTCCCTAACAAAATATCCGCTTTTTTCTCCCCAAACAAGGTCAAGATTTTTTCATGGGCGCCTTTTTTGCGGGTGGTATCGACATCCATCCGTAAGACCCGCGCTTCGGGAAACAGTTCCTTCAACTCTTCTTCCACTTTTTGCGTACCCGTTCCGTAATACCGAATCTTGTCTGCATTGCAGTTGGGGCAACGATGGGGGATGTGTTCTTCATGTCCGCAATAATGACAACGCATCGTTTTGGTATCCATATGCAGCGTCAAGGAGATGTCGCAATTTGGGCAAGGCAAAACATACCCGCAATCGCGGCACATCACGAAGGAAGAGTAGCCGCGCCGATTCAGCAGCAAGACGATCTGTTCTTTGCGGGCCAAGCGGTCTGTGATTTTTTCCTGTAACGGACGAGAAAAGGTTTGATACTTTTTGTTGGCAAATTCGGTACGCATATCCACGACTTCGATCTGCGGTAATTGCGCACTGGTTTTTGCCCGCTGATTCAATTTCAATAAGCGGTAGACTTCTTTTTGCGCCCGAGCACGAGATTCCAATGACGGCGTCGCACTGCCTAACACCACTGGACAGTGATGGTACTGGCTGCGCCAAATCGCTAAATCTCTCGCATGGTAACGAGGGGCTTCATCTTGCTTGTAGGAGGCTTCGTGCTCCTCATCGACGATGATGACCCCGATGTTTTTCAACGGAGCAAAAATCGCCGAGCGGGCGCCAACCACCACCTGCGCCTCCCCACGTTCGATCTTACGCCATTCATCGTATTTTTCACCTTGGGACAAGCCGCTGTGTAAAACAGCCACTGCGTCGCCGAGACGACTTTTAAAGCGTTCGACCATTTGCGGAGTCAACGCGATCTCTGGCACGAGCATGATCGCGGTTTTGCCTTGTTTCAGCAATTGGGCGATCGCTTGCAGGTAGACTTCTGTTTTTCCACTGCCGGTGATCCCTTCCAGTAAAAAAGTCTGTGCCTCTTGGTTATCCGCACAAGCAGTGATTTGCGCTACTGCAGCTGCCTGTTCTTCATTTAATTCAAGCGGGACCGTTTTTTGAAATTGACGGTCTTTGTAAGGATCGCGGTAGGCTTCAACTTCCGTAAAGGTCAGCCAACCAGCTTCTTGCGCTTGGTTCAAAGCCGCGGTGGAAATCCCTTGTTCGGTAAAAAAGGAAACCGGCAAGCGGGCTTCCTCTGTCAAAATCTGTAAGATTTCCAGCTTGCGTTTGGCCCCTTTGCGCAGCTGTTGCTGGACGGCGGGGATTTCTGCTGGATCGATCTTGCGTTCAATGTAACGGGTCATTTTCGCTTTGTTTTTATTTTTCACGAGATACTGCAGTTCAACTACTGCGGCTTCTCGCAAAGGCTTCAACTGCGGCAGCAGCCCAGCACTTTCGGCGTCTTGCCAGCTGAGGATGCCGTTTTCGGGAAAATATTCTTTGATGGGATGATTTCCTTCCAGCAAAACGATCTGCTTTTGGTACTCGGCTTTCATCACACTAGGCAGCATCGTCTGCAAGCAAGTGATCTTAAAGGCAAAGGTCGTTTCCTTCATGTAGTCGGCTAATTGGAGAAGTTCTTCATTGACGACAGGCGACAAATCCAACAAACGAACGATTGGTTTTAAGGTCTGCTGCGGTTCGGCAATTTCTGAAAGGCCGACGACGAACCCTTGAATATGGCGGTCGCCCTTGCCAAATGGCACTTCGACCCGCATCCCTGTCTCAATGGCGGCTTGTAATTCTGATGGGATCAGATAGGTAAAAGGCTGATCGGTCTGCATCGTGGGAACATCCACGATCACTTCTGCTATGTACGCCATTTCTTCTCCTCCTTTTAGGTTCTATTTTACTAAATGGGTGGGGGTTTGTCTGTACCCCTTACAAAAATTTAACCATCATCATTCAAAAGAAAAAGCCAGAACACAGGCGTGCTCTAGCTTGCTTTTGTCTATAGCTTTTGTTCGTCGCGGATACGCGCTTCTAATTCTTTTTGTTCTTGGTCTTTTTGCGCTTTGCGCTCTTCTTGTTCCATTTTCAAGCGGGCGCGCTTGATTTCTGGATGCGGATCATTAACGACTAATTCCGCTTCGATTTCTTCAAGTGCTTGACCCACGCTTTTCACTGAATCAAAGTTTTCTAGTGTTGCTTGCGCACCGGCGTCAAGTTCATGCGCCCGTTTGCTTGCTAAGATCACTAATGAATATTTTGAATTGACACGATCCAACAAAGAATCGATTGAAGGTTTTAACATCATATTTCTTACAGCTCCTCTAACATTTTGATATAGGTTCCGATCACTCGGTCAACGCGAAAATGTTCACTCGAAATAATTTCGCGAATTCGTTGGACTGCCTTAGGTACTTCATCATTGACAACGGCATAATCATACAAAGCCATCATTTCGATTTCTTCACGGGCGACACGCATCCGTTCATCGATCACTTCGGCAGAGTCGGTTCCTCTTCCTGTAATACGAGAGCGTAATTCTGCCAGATCAGGTGGCGTCAGAAAAATAAACACACCATCGGGAACTTTGTCTTTTACTTGTTTTGCCCCTTGCACTTCGATCTCTAAAAACACATCTTTTCCTTGATCCAGTGTCTGTTGGACATAAGATAATGGGGTTCCATAATAATTGCCGACATATTCGGCGTATTCCAGCATTTCACCGGCTTCGATCAAGGCTTCAAATTCTTCACGCGTGCGGAAATAGTAATCGACCCCTTCCACTTCCCCCTCGCGTTTTTGACGAGTGGTCATTGAAACGGAATATTGAAAATCGTTGTCGTCACTCTCAAAAATTGCTTTGCGCACGGTCCCTTTCCCTACTCCGGAAGGTCCTGATAAAACTATAAGTAATCCTCGCTCTGACATAATGACGTCCTTTCACTGACATTTGCTTAACGTCTATTTTGCACTTTTTTTCAGCAACTTTCAAGAACTACTTTATTATAATGGGAATTTCATGAAATTGCTAGTCTACACTTCGGCCGCTTTCTTAAAAGCCCATGTTGCTTAAGGTATTGATGACCCCTGCCAATTCGTCTTTAGCGGTGATCGCTTTTTCAGTAGGATCCGTCACTTCTTGGCAATCGATACGTACGATGTACCGACGATTTAAAGAAACAGCTACGCCATCAACTAATAGATGGAGAAAATCTGGCTCGATGGCTACGCAAGCATCTTCCCACGCAGAGAAATTCTCTTTGTCAGAAGGAATACTGCGCTTAATGACATTTTTTCCGCTTAGTTCGTGAAAGGTGATATCGTAATATTTCATTGGTTCATTCCTCCTACTCGATGTTTTGAACTTGTTCTCTGATTTTTTCAATGATCGTCTTCATTTGGACGACACTGTTTTTGATTTGGATCGGACTTGATTTTGAGCCAATCGTATTGACTTCTCGGTTCATCTCTTGGATCAAGAAATCCAGCTCTCGACCTATCGGTGTCTCAGCTGCCAGCAGCTCCGTCATCGTCGTTAAATGGATACTTAAACGATCCAGTTCTTCGTGGATATCGCCGCGTTCTAATAAAATCGCCAACTCTGTCAGTAAACGATCGCGATCGACTTCTTCCCCTAAATAAGCAGTCAGTTTCTTTTCAAAGCGTTCTTGGTAGTCCGCCTCATAGAGGGCCACGAATTGTTTGAGTTCTGTCAGCTTTTCCTGCAGCTGTCGCTGGTTTTCTTGCAAGATCTGCAGAATACCTTGCCCTTCCACCCAGCGGCTTTGATCGATCGCTGCCAGCGCTTGATCTAATGCTTCCATCACGCCATCGGCCAAGGTGCTTTCTTCTGGCTCTTGATCAGAGATCGTTAGAAAGGCCTCATGGAGCAGGAATTGTTCCAGCAATGCTGCTTTTGGCAGCTCTGCTAGGTCAAAACGGTCTTTGGCTTCGGTATCGATCTCCTGCATGAAACGTTCCAGCAAGTCCCATTGGATCTCGATCTGTTTCGTATTTGTGGTTTTTTCTTTTAACGTCACATACAATTCGATTCGTCCTCGCTGGAGGGTCTGCTTGATCGACTGCCGTAAAGCACCTTCTAGAGGATTCAATTGTTTGGGCATTCGCAGCTGCAGGTCCAAAAAGCGCTGATTGACACTTTTGATCTCAATTTCGATCTGCACATCTGGCGTTTCTGCACTGCCTTTGCCAAAACCAGTCATACTTTTCATTTGATCACTCCTCACCGTTTTGCTTTCTTACATGGAAAGCAGGGCTTTTTTAAGTTCTGCAAATTCTTCATTGGATAAGGTCACGCCTTTGCCCATCTTCTCGTGCTCTGGGCCCCAATCTCTCAGATCAAATTTTGGCGGGCGCCCATTCCAGCTCACCAAATTCAATTCTTTGCGCCAGCCTCTTTGATTTTCCGAAAGCACGGCGATCTCTTCAACGATTTCATACGAAAATTTATCCATTTTCTGCTCCTTTCAAAAGATAGTGACTATACGCTGCCATTAAAGCAGTCAGTGGGTAACGCCGACGAATCTGCTGAAGGGCGGGCAGATTCAATTGCTGCGTCCGATAAAAAAAGAAAAAGCGGTTTTGCTCGGACAAGACAAAAAAACGGTCGCGATAATAGCTCAGCCACTCGGTGATCGACCAGGCATCGGCTTCTTCCACTGCCTTTAGCGCAATTTTTTCAGCTAAAGCCGTTAGAATCGTTTCCTGCTCATAAATCACTGTAGGCGCTAGATACAATACTTTCGCGGTACACTCTATCAGTATACGCCCCCACTGCTCAAATGGCACATCCTGTTGATAGAATTTACGCATTTTTTTCCAAAATTCTTTTTTCTTTAGTTCCTGATAAAGCAGCGGGTCTGTCTGGCGCAGCTCTTTCAAAAAGCCCCGCCATAACGGCTGAAAATCAACCGTCCTTTCAAAGGTATACCAATGGCCTTGGTATTTGCCGAACACTTTCAAGGTTTCCAAATAGCCTAAAGTCATATTATCCAGCGAACGCTGGGCATCAAAAACCAAAAAGCTGCCTAAGGACCAAGGAGACCCCAACGAAAGCTGCGCAGTTTCTTCCGTCACAACCGTCCTTTTATTGATGCCAGGTCCTTGGACATCCACGGTGATACATTCCGTTGCCCCTTGCTGGACAGCGACATCGATGGGCAGGTTGTTGCGATAGCCGCCATCGATGTAATAAGCGTCGTTAATTTTTTGCGCCTGCATCGCTGGATAAAATGAAGCGGATGCCAACAACCAATGCAGATTTTCCTCTACTGCGGATGGATCAAAGGCATAAACCGTCTCCTTGAAATCGGGCAGACGAGTCGTACAGATCAGCAAACGACAAGCGGTTTGGCTGAATTTTTCTTGATCAAAGGTCTTTTGCAAAAGCTTTGCCAAGGGTTCGGTACTGGCACCGTTGCTTTTGACCGCTTCGCGGACCAGCGAATTGGCTTGATTCATCAAATCCCGCAGTGTTTGGGCACGTACCGAAGCAAGCGGATAGTGCAATACTTGCTCGTTAGAGATATTTGCCCATAAATCGACGGCCGCTTCCACATCGTTCATTAAAATCAAGGCGCCATTCAAGGCACCGACGGAAGTTCCCGTGATCCATTCAAAGGTGGTGCCCCGTTCTTGCAGCGCTTGCCAAACACCAATTTGATACGCCCCGTGAGCACCGCCACCGCCTAAAACCAGCGCCGTCTGATAAGCTAGCGCTCTTTGATACCCTTGAGGGACCACCTGATACCCTTGCTGGATAAACCACTCAGCCAAGGGGGTTCGATGAGGAAGTTGCCACGAGACAGCTGCTACAAAACGACTGCGAGCAAAGCTTTCTGTCACGGCTAGCAGTTGTTTCCAAGTAAAATCGGCGGCCGCTTCCACCAGCAGATTGGTGATAGTCAGTGTCTTTTGGTCAAAATCAAACTGCCCAGCAAGGTAAAAACGTCCGTAACGGCTGTCGATCTGCCAGCCCTGCTGCGCTATATCGGCTAGAAAGGCTCGTCGCGCTTTTGAATGCGACTCAAAAAAGGAAAAGACGAGTCGGCTTTCTTGAAACGCTGCCCTTTGTGCAAGAAAATCGATCGAAGTCAGTTTTTTCACTTTCATCAAGACGCCTCCTCAAGCAAAAAAGAATAGACGAATGACACGCCAGCTGCCGTACCACTCGAGCTATTCTTTTGATTAAAATGTTCGTTGTGCCATGTTGAATGCCGCCAGCATCTCATCCGTTGCTTCGTCGACAGGCGTTACAGATTCCAGATCACCTTGGATCACACGACGGGTGACACCGCCCATTTCGCCACAAGTGATCAGCGTGATCATCTTGCGGCCTTCTACTTCGTCAAGCAAATAGACATCGGTCGGATCGACCCGCACAGAAGAAGTCGCGGTATACGTGTAAATATTTTCCAGATCGGTCACATAGATAGCCGCCCCGATGGCGACATCATCCAATGGTGTAAACAAAAGCTCTGGCGATTGAGCGCGATGGCTGGCTAGTGCGTAATTGCCTTCCCCCATTTTTTGGGTGGGACTTAACGTACCAGCACCATACAGCAAGGCCTCGTTGGCCAAGCCTTTAAAAATCGGCAGATTGATCCCCACGCTAGGAACCGCCACGCCGCCGATCACTGGCAAGGCTTTGTTGCTCAGTTGCGCCCGTAAGACTGCTTCTGAACTTGCCGGCTCCACGGCATCAAAATCAAAGGTCGCTTCCGCTTCCATATTTTTTTCCACATCACTGCGATCAATGGTGCCGACTGCGTATGCTTCACCTGTTTGTTTAATAAAATAATTTTTGATTTGATTATTAAAAATCAATGCTAAACCAATCAATAACAGCAAAAGCAAAAAGAGATTGCTCAGCCAATTCGAAAGTCTGCGTTTCTTTTTTCTCATAGGTTTTCGTCTCCATTAGTTTCTTCTTTTATCATACCAAAATCCTCATAAAGACGCCAATTTTGGCCAGTTTTTTTACGAAAAGACAAGATTTGCCTTTTTTTGTCGAAAAAGGGAACTTAAAAATTGTTTTTTCTGTTATTTTGTAATATAACTTTAAACGAAAAGATACAAGCAATTTTCAGCGCTTTGTTGTAGAATGAACTTAGTATATAGGAGGGATCGATCGGCATGTCTAACACGATTTACGTACATATTGATACAACCAGCAATGCCGTCTTGACCCGCGGGCTTGCCCCCCAAGATTTTAACAAGAGCATCGTCCATCAGCCCAAGAATTTGCTCTTGCTTGATCCTTCCAGTGATTTCGGCGAATTCGACGGTCATACGGGCTTAAAAGTGATACGCGGAATGGAAGACGTCCAACTGTTTTTTCAGCAGGTCAACAAAGGTCGTGTTGCCGAAGAAATGAAGTGGATCGATTTTAATGATTACGAGATGGTCAAAGAATTGACGCCTTTAGAGATCTCCGAGTTGTTATATTTTGGCCACATGAAGACACACCTCCACTCCCCTTTCTTTTACAAACTGCAAAATAACTTTGTTTTCTTTGACTTAAAAGATGCACGTTCCCGCGTTTATTATCGCTATTTAGATGAATATTATCGGATCTTGGCGGATCGGATCACCCGCATCGTCTTAGAAAAAATCAATGATCGCCTCTCCTTTTTTAAAAAAGCAACACCGGTGGAAAAGCTCGATTTTAATTTGCTGAAAGAATTGCGGGGAATCATGCAAGAAGGCATCGTCTTTTGTCTGACACAAGAACAATTGATCGACAGAACCTATACGATCCCGATCTATCTGTCAGAAGATGCTGGCTTAAAAAACACGCTGGTCAATCAAAAAGAGCTGGATCAAATCGCTGTTTTACGCTATTCAGCCAGCAAAAAAAGCTGGTCGTTGGAAATCGACCAAGAAGATCTAGCGTTTGGCTTTATCGACAAAAAAATGTCTTGATGCTTCTCTTTCTCAAAGAGCATCAAGACATTTTTTGATGGTTCCATTTCTAAAACTAAACTTTCGGGACAAATAATTTCGGGGCTGCCTTGACTAAGAGACCTAGGACGACCCCTACATAAACGATATTGATAATGACCGATGATCCATTAAAGATCAAGGAATACAGATACGGACTTTGTCCTGGCGGTGCGTACATTCCCCAGACAAAGACCCCAGCCCAATAATGCCAAAACCAACGGCTGATCACCGCCACGATGCCCCCTAAGACGACATACCACGTAACGGTTTTGCTGTTTTGACGGATCGCTTGCTGGATTTTATTAGCAAACAAGCCGCCCATCCCGCCAAAAGCAAAGGCAAAGGGGTATTCAAAGATGATCTGTGGAACGGTGATAAAGTTACGCATCGCACTACCAATCAAAATATTCAGCAAGCCCCACATAAATCCAGCCGTCATTCCCGGCAGCACTCCGCGACGATACGAATACAAGACCAAGGGCCCGAGACCTAGAGACAAGTCGATACTGGAATTGGCTGTCTGGATCGGGATATACGACAAGACGACCCCAATCGCAGCGATCATCGTTCCTTCCGTCCACACCTGCAGCGACATTTTTCGTTTCAAAAAAAAACTCCTCCTTTAGAATCATCACAATTCACAAAGGAGAAGTGTTGGACACTTCAACTCGTCACAATTCCTACGTTCGCATGATCGAAACAGGTACGAAGGGTTTAGAGTACTCTCATTCTCAGCCTTTGCAGACTCCCCTTTGTGATTAGATTCTATTTTATTTTTTGCTTGCATTTCGCAAGTCACTTTCAAGAATACCATAAATTGGTGAAAAGAAACATGACTGCGATCGTTTTTTCTAAAAACATCCTGAAACTCCTCAGAAAAAAACAGCCAATGAGGGGCTAAAGACCGACCATTGGCTGTTGTTCTCATGCTTATGAGACACGATTAAATTGATAATTTTGATTCAAACAGTGGACTGACTGGTTTGTTCTCATGGATTCGTTTGATCGCTTCGCCCATCAAGGCACCGACACTGATCTCATCGATTTTTTTCGACTTGCGGTCTTCTGGCAAGTGAATCGAATCTGTCACAACTAGATGCTCAATGGCAGAATCTTCGATCCGTTCCAAGGCAGGTCCTGACAAGACAGGGTGGGTACATGAGGCGTAGACACTTTTAGCACCTGCTTGTTTCAACGCATTCGCAGCCAATGTGATGGTACCCGCAGTATCGATCATATCGTCGATCAAGACACAAGTTTTGCCTTCAACATGACCAATGATATTCATGACTTCTGCTACGTTGGCTTTCGGACGACGTTTGTCGATGATCGCGATTGGTGATTTAAGAAACTCAGCTAATTTACGGGCACGAGTCACGCCCCCGTGGTCTGGTGAAACGACGACGACGTCATCGCCTTGAATGCCTCTTTCCAAGAAGTAGTTGGCGATCAATGGTGCACCCATCAAGTGGTCAACTGGGATATCAAAGAACCCTTGAATCTGTGAGGCATGCAAATCCAGTGTAACCATGCGGTTCGCACCGGCTTTTTCGATCATGTTTGCTACAAGTTTTGCGGTGATTGGTTCTCTTGATCGCGCTTTGCGGTCTTGTCTTGCATAACCATAATAAGGCATTACTACATTGATCGTCTTCGCACTGGCGCGCTTCAAAGCATCGATCATGATCAGCAATTCCATTAAGTTATCGTTTACAGGGCTGCTGGTTGATTGAATCACGTAGACGTGGGCACCACGAATACTTTCTTCAATATTCACTTGGATTTCACCATCGCTAAATTGTTTGACTGAACACTTACCTAATTCAACACCTACTGCAGCTGCGATTTTTTCCGCCAAAGGACGATTTGAGTTCAGAGAAAAAATCTTCAATCTTGGATCAAAATAATGATTTGACATGAGAACCTCCACTTTCTTTGCGTTCATCTAGAAAAAAATGACTCCTTTTACTAGAATCTTCTTCCTAATAAATAGTAGTCATTTTTCCTTAAGAAATCAAGTCATTTCGCTATTTCTAATTTAGATAAGGCAACTTTTTCGCGTAATCCGCTTTATTTTCCTGACGGGCGCGGGCAATCGCCATACTGTGTTTAGGAATATCTTTGGTGATCGTTGAGCCAGCAGCGATCATCGTTTCCTCTTCGATGGTCAATGGCGCAACTAGATTGGAGCCAGAGCCGATAAAGCAATTGTCGCCGACAGTCGTTTTGAATTTACTCTTGCCGTCATAATTAACAAAGACTACGCCGCAACCGACATTGATGTTTTTGCCTAAGGTCGCATCGCCAACATAAGACAAGTGTCCGACTTTGGTGCCTTCACCAATCGTCGCATTTTTGACCTCCACAAAGTTCCCGATATGGGCATGGGCCAAAATTTCCGCATTAGGACGAAGATGGGCATTGGGACCGACATCGGCGCCATCATGAATGATGCTCTCCTCGATCGTCGATGCCTTGATCGTCACTTGGTTGCCGATCTTGCTGTCTTCAATTTCAGAAGCTGCCGTAATGACACAATCTTCTCCGATCGTCGTCTTCCCTTTGATGGTGACACAGGCTTCGATCAAGGTATCTGAGCCGATCACAACACCTTCGTCGATATAAGTCGTTGCAGGATCGATCAAGGTCACGCCATTTTGCATGTGCTGACGATTGATCCGCTGACGCATCAAGCGATTGGCTTCGGCTAAGGCGATGCGGTCATTGACTCCTAATGATTCATGAAAATCTTCGGTTTGATAAGCAGCGATGATTTTGCCGTCTTCCTTTAAGATCTCGATGATATCAGTCAAGTAGTACTCCCCTTGGGCATTGTCCGTATCTAATTTTGCCAAGGCGTCAAATAACAATTCATTGTCGAAGCAATACGTCCCTGTATTGATTTCTTGAATCAACGCTTCTTCGATCGACGCATCTTTTTGCTCAACGATTTTCTCCACGATACCGACACGATCCCGCACGATTCGGCCATAGCCTGTTGGGTCTGCCGCTTGCGCCGTTAAGATCGTCGCCGACGCATTTTTCCCTTGGTGGTAATCGAACAAGTTATTCAAGGTTTCCGTCGTCAATAACGGTGTATCCCCACTGATCACTAAGGTCGTCCCTTTTTTGCCTTTTAAAAATGATTCGGCTTGAACGACAGCATGGCCAGTACCCAATTGTTCGGCTTGTAAGGCATAGTTGGTGCGATCCCCCAGCTGCTCTTTGACCATTTCTGCCCCGTGACCGACGATCGTCACGATCTCTTCAGGATTTGTTTCCACCACTCGATTCATGATGTGCTCCACCATTGGTTTGCCACAAACGGGATGTAACACTTTATATAACTTCGATTTCATGCGCGTGCCTTTTCCAGCCGCTAAAATTATTGCAAAACGTGCGTCCACGTATTCCACTCCTATCAATCTGAACGATTTTTGTTCATTGAATTTCCTATAAACAGTTTAGCCCAAGTACTTGTAAATTTCAACGATTTAAGGAATCCCCACCTAGACCAATCAAAAAAAAGACTGGCGGCCGCCGTTTAAAAAACAGCTGCTTGCGCCAGTCTAAGAGCCACAAAAAATCAGGCTTTTTTCTCAAAGTAATTTCCCGGTACTACCGAGATCGTTTTGGTCTGGGTATCGACATCTTCAACATACAGCAGAGAACTGTAATCGCTGATGGCCCGCTTGCCTTTGAATTTCGTTTCGGCAAAAACCGTAATACCGACTAATTCGGCTTCAAATTCTTCAATCAAGCTCTTCATCCCATTGACCGTGCCGCCGCCTTTCATAAAGTCATCGACCACCAATACTCTAGAGCCGCGCTTTAAGCTGCGTTTGGATAATTCCATTTTTTCGATGCGCTCTGAAGAACCAGAGACATAATTGACACTCACGGTCGAGCCTTCAGTGATCTTGGAATCACGACGCACGATCACGAAGGGAACATTCAAGTAGTAAGAGACTGCTTGAGCGATCGGCACTCCTTTAGTAGCAACGGTCATCACCGCATCGATTTGTTCGCCTAAATATTTGGAAGCGATGATGCGGCCGACTTGGCGCAGCAATTCCGGTTCGCCTAATAAGTCAGATAGATAGACGTAGCCGCCAGGCAACAAACGGTCTTGCTCAGACAAGCGTTCTGCCAGCCCTTCGACGTACGCATACGCTTCTTCTTCAGAAATTTCAGGCACAAAAAAAACACCGCCAGCAGCGCCTGGCACGGTATCAAGAATGCCTGTTCCTCGTTCTTTAAAGGTCTTTTTGATAATAGATAAATCTTCGCTAATCGATGATTTTGCAGAGGCATATCGTTTAGAAAAGAAGGACAATGAAATCAATTCATGGGGATGATTCAACAAGTAATGTGTCATATCGATCAGTCGTTCACTTCGACGTATTTTCACACCGGACAACTCCTTTAGTTTATTCGCCTTATTATAAGGCTTTTTCGGGATAAATGCGAGCATTATCTAAAATATTGCTTATATTGTTCGGTTTTGATTAGAGTTTAAAAAAAAGAAACGAAAATTCTTCGTTTCTTTTTCATAAAGCCCTTTATTTTAGGCGTTGTTTTCGTTGGACGAGGATCACGATGCGTTTGATCAAATTGATCACTAAGAAAAGAGCGATAAAAACCAGCGTGATCGTCGCTCCCGGTGGTGTGTCCAAATAAAAGGAACTGGTCAAACCAGACATCATCCCAATCATGCCGATCACGACACTGATCAAAATCACGGCATTGAAGCTCTTGCCTAAACGCATACTGATGGCAGCTGGTAAAACCATGATCGCAGAGATCAACAATGCACCCGCAATCGGGATCATCATGGCGATTGCCACCCCCGTCAAGACATTAAAGAGCATGGACATCACTCGCACAGGCAAGCCATCGACATGAGCGGTATCTTCATCAAAGGTCAAAATGTACATGGGCCGTTTGAATAAGAAGAATAAAGCAAAAACGACTAAAAACAAAAAGCCTAAGATCCAGACTTGTTCTTGTGTGATCGTAACGATCGACCCAAACAAATACGATTGGATACTCGTTGCGGAGTTCCCCCCGCTAAGGTTCATCAAGACGAGGGCTAACGCTAAGCCGCCAGACATCAAAATGGCGATCGAGATCTCTGAATAACTGCGGTACAGTGTTCGCAAGTATTCCAAAATGATTGCGGCAATGACTACGATCAATAGCGTCGTCAAACTCGGATTTAGATTTAGAAAGAAGCCCAGTGCCACCCCTGCTAAAGAGACATGGGACAGCGTATCAGCCATCAATGACTGTCGCCGAATCACTAGAAAGACCCCCAGCATCGGTGCGATACCAGCAATAAAAATCGCCGCAAGAAAAGCTCTTCTCATGAATTCATATGAAAGCAACGCCATGGTGAATCCTCCTTCCGCACTAAACGGATCTGACGGTCCGCATATTCTTTGATATCTTCGTGATCATGGGTGATCATCAAAATCGACTTGCCGTGGTCATGAGCATTGTGCCGTAGCAGTTCATAAAACAGATTGCGGGATTGTTCATCCATCCCCGTAGTCGGTTCATCTAAAATAAATAAATCAGGGTCCGTGGCAAAGACCCGTGCCAAGCTGATCCGCTGTTTTTGGCCACCGGACAACTCGCCGATCCGTTTATGACGCACGTCCCACATACCGACGGCATCTAATGCACGGCGGACATGTTCATGGTCTCGTTTCGTCAAGCGCTTGAACCAGCGATCTCTTGGGTAGCGGCCCGATTGGACCAATTCCAAAACGGTGCTGGGGAACCCGACGTTAAAGGAAGCAATCTGCTGAGGAATGTAGCCGATGCTTAATTTTTCACCAGCAGCATTTTTGGTCGCCAAGGTGACTGCTCCTTTAGAAGGTTTCAACAAACCAAGGGTTGCTTTGATCAAAGTAGATTTTGCCGCCCCATTTTCGCCAGTCAAAATCACGAATTCGCCGTCTTCGACAAAGTAGGAAATGTCTTCCAAGACGGGCTCATCATCATAATAAAAGGTCAAATCTTTTACATCGATATAACGCACGCAGGCGCCTCCTTAGTGAATACTTTTTTGTAATGCTGCCAAATTGTCTTCCATTACAGACAGGTATGTTTCGCCGTTATCCATCTGCTCTTGCGTCAAGCTTTCTAATGGATTCAAGACCGCCAGCTCCACTCCTGTTTCAGACGCTAAGGTCTCAGCCACCTTCGATGACGCGTTTTCTTCAAAATAGATAACTTTGACTTGTTTTTCTTCTACATATTCTTTCAGCTCAGCCAACCGACTTGGCGTTGGTTCTTGATCGGGTGAAATGCCCGAAATCGATTCTTCGACTAAATCATACTGCCGTGCCAAATAGCCAAAGGCTGCGTGCTGCGTAACGAAGGTTCGTTGGGTCGCATCCTTTAACGCCGCTTGGTAGGCTTCATCTAAAGCAGAAAGCTTTTCGATATAGGCAGCTGCATTTTCCGTGAAAGTTGCCTTTTGCTCAGGAAACTTCGCAATCAAGTCATCGCGGATCGTTTCTACTTCTTGGATCGCTAAGACTGGGTCGGTCCAAACATGAGGATCGTACGTATGATCATGGCCTTCATGGCTGTCTTCGCTTTCGTGATCATGCGCGTCATGATCTTCCTCCTCTGTGCCTTCCACCAACTGAATGTTTTTGGCCGCTTCGATCACGGCTGTTTGCTCAGGATCGACGGAATCCGTCAAACTAGCGACCCAAGTTTCTAGCTCAGGACTATTGTAGACAAAGGCATCTGCATCCATGATTTTGGTCATATCTTTGGCACTTGGCTCATAGTCATGGGGTTCGGTTCCTGCAGGGATCAACAAGGAGACCTCTGCTGCATCACCTACGACTTCTTTCGTAAATTCGTACATTGGATAAAACGTCGTGACGATCGACAGCTTCTCTGTGTCACTCGATTGACTTGTCGCTTCTTGCTGCCCACAAGCGCCAAGAAGCACGCCCCCTAAAAGGAGTGCTGTAGTAAGTAAGATTTTTTTCATCGGGATTTCCCCTTCCATTTGCTGGCTCTTCTTTTTATTTTAAAACGGAACAACTCCGTTTTGTTAGCAAAAGTTACTCTATCAAATGATTTCCGGTTCGTCAAGACAAATCGTACATTTTACGATTTAAAACTTTTATTTCGAGATAAATCGGAAAACATAGGAGAAAACGTTCATTTGAAGCGGATTCTTCTCTCGGGAACATCGTCTTATTTTACACCGTTGGCCATGCGATTCCTTTGTGATAACTTGAAAAATTAGAGAGTAAGTAGGATAATCATCTAAAAGCACTTGGAGGAAACGAAGATGAACGAATTTGTAACTGTGCCGCCAACTGTAAACAACAGCGAACTGCTGAATCGAATCGATTTACCGGAAGATCCTGCATCGCAGCAAACCGAAGAAATCCGCAAAACGATCGACAAACCATTGTACGAAGAAGACAAAAAGAAAAAATCCGCAAAGAAGCAGCACCAAAAAGAATAGCCTTTGCTTTACGTAAAGAATCAGACCCTGACGCCTTTTTTTCGTCGGGGTCTTTTCTGTAAGGCAGCTTCTAGATGCTTCCTCCCTACCTCAGCTGCCTTATTCTTTACTATTGAACTGGATTTTATAGAAGGAATGCAAAAAAACACAGGCGAATCCAGCCTGTGTCCTTGACTCATTCATTTCAATGTACGTACAAGATAAACCTCATCGCAGAATCCTTTTAAGGCATTATAAACCCGCTGTGCCCGCGAATATTTTTGACAAAGAGCAAAGACAGTCGGTCCGCTGCCGGTCATCAAGGCAACATCTGCGCCGTATTTCATCATGCGATCTTTGATCTGTTGGACGATCGGATACTTCGGGATCGTGATGGCTTCTAGGCTATTGCCCATGGCAGCGATCATTGCTGGGTAATCTTCGGCTAAGACGGCGGCAGACAATGCTGCGATATCTGGATGGTGCAGTTGATCCAGCTCAACTTCTTGAAAGATTTTCCCCGTTGAAACACTCAGACGAGGTTTGACTAAGATGACCCAACATTGCGGCATCGGCCGCAGCGGCGTCACCAGCTCCCCTTTTCCTGCAATATGGGAAGTGGTCCCATACAGACAATAGGGAACATCAGTGCCAACTTCCATACCAATATCGATCAGCTCTGCCATGGAAAGATCCAAGTCCCAAAGGCGAACCATCCCCCGCAGCGCTGCCGCACAATCCGTACTGCCACCACCTAACCCAGCTGCCACCGGGATATTCTTGGTGATGCGGATACGGATGCCTTTTTTTATGCCGTAGCGTTTTTTTAAGATACTGGCGGCTTGATAGACATTATTGCGTTTGTCGATCGGCAAAAAGGCTTTGTTGGTTTCTATAATGATCTTATCTTCTGCTATCTCTTCCATTATCAGACGGTCGGCTAGATCAACACTAGACATCACCATTTCCAACTCATGGTAGCCGTCTGTTCTTTTCTCTAACACATCGAGACCGAGGTTGATCTTAGCTGGCGCTTTTTCAATAATCTCCATCTTCATTCATCCAATCATCTGATAGTTATTTAGTTCTATCATAGCAGATTCTTATAAGATAGTTGAGTGATTTCTCTTGTTTTTATGATTGTTGCCATTTTGGTTGCCCTTTGGCTTGGTTCCTCGTAAAATAGAAGTACCAACTCAATAGATAAAAGAAAGCGGGGGAACCACATGGCAAATTTGATTCCAAGAGATTTCGCAGGCGGCGAAGAACTATTAGGCAAATTAATGAACAGTTTTTGGCAAGAACGGCAAATGAATACGGACATTAAAGAGTACGAAGACAAGTATCTCGTTCAAGCAGATTTACCCGGCATCAAGAAAGAAAACATCCGCGTCAGTTACGTCAACAACACCCTGACGATTTCAGCGGCTCAAACAGAGACCACGGAAACCGAGGATGATTTCGGACATTATTTGCGCAAAGAACGCTCTAGCAGTGCCTATCAACGGACCTTCACCATCACAGACATTGATGACGAGTCCATTAAAGCAGTGTTTGAAGACGGCGTTTTGACCCTGACGTTACCAAAAGCCAGCTACAAAGATGCACCCGCAAAAAACATCCCGATCGAATAACCGAGATACCAAAAAGGCAGTCCCTTCAGAGAACGCTCTGAGAGGACTGCTTTTCTTATTTGCGTGCTTGTCGTCGATACGCCTGTCTTGAGGTCTGTGGTTCTTCTTCAGAAATCTCTTTTTTGACGTACAATTTCAAACTGTATGGTTCATGGTATTTCACATCATTTTTGATAAAATCACCGCCAGTGATAAATAAACCCACTGGCTCTAAAGGTTGTTTGCCTGTCCATTGGATCGTGCCGACTTTCGTCATCTCCGTGTAGCTAGTACCGATCTGCAATGCGTACTCATTTTCCCCTTGCTGTTTAACAAAATAGTAAGGATACAAGGTGTTTTTCGGGATCGTAAAGCCGTTGGATGACGGTTTGATCGCCAATTCTTCTTGAGCGATCAAGGTCTGCAAATGATTCGCCAATACCAGCTGATAGTCTTCTTCAAAATGGATCACCGCTTTTTCAGTCGTCAAACGATCAATGTCGGTGGTGCTGATGGTTTCTCCTTCAATATTGAAGACTTCGTCTGGTAAAACTTTGACAAAGGCCTGTGTGACATCGAACTTCATATTTTTGTTTAAGAAATAATAGAAGATATTCAGTACCCAGAAGTAGACTAAGACCAAAAAGCCGACCGTATAAAGGATCGCTTGAAAATAGTTTTGGTTCGCAAACATCCCGTAGACGATCCGCAAAATATACGCCGTTGGAATGATACTGAGGATGGTATAGGCACGGTTCAAATATTTAGGACTGATATCGAGATAGCCCAAAAATTTATGGATGCCGTTGATTAAATCTAAAATAAGCGTCATTTTCTCACCTACTCATTTCCTTGATTCTCATCCATGATCCCTTGTGGATCTGGCGTGGTCTCTTCACTTGAAGAAGGTATTTCCTGATTGTTTGCCGGCGTTGACGGAACTGTCGCTCCACTTGAAGGTGTTGTGCTGGCCGGTGTCGAAGAAGACGGTGTCGTTCCCGACGATGCTGGTTCACTGCTGGATGACGGTGTTGTCTGCTGGTCATCGTTCGTCGGTTGTGAGTCCGTGCTAGCAGGTGTCTGATTTTGACTGTCTTCTGTCATCGAAGAGGGTGTGCTTTCACTTGGTGCTTGTTCGGTCGTCTCTGTCGTTTCCGTCGCACGACTTGGTTGGCGGTAGCTGCCTGAATTCACCACGCCGGTGGCAGTGGCAATAATCGTTGATATCGTTAAAAGTGCAATTGGTTTTAAAATAGGCGGGACTTTTCGCATGATTCTCATCCTTTTCTTACCCGATGTTGCCCATTGGCAGCCTCGGTTCCTTCAGCCTCTTCTTACCTTTATAATCGTTTCTGACAAAAGGGTCAAGATTCCAGAGGCTTCTGTCGCAGGATTTAAAAAAAACTAAACATGTAACTGTTTTCACAAAAAAACAACGACGGCAGTTGCCGCCGCTACACAAGGTATTCATAAAACTTTTCAAAGGTCAATCGCAACGTGCCATGGTAATCCCGTAAAAGGGCGGGCAAGGCGATCACTTCTTCATGTGGGATCGGGGCATCGATTTGGATCACCGCTTCCTCCTCATCCAGATAATAAGAACTAAACAGTTCATCATCAGCGACTTCTTCTAGCTGATTGGTCAGCTCCTCATAAAACTTTTCTACGATCGGTTCTGCCAACTCATCAAAGACTGGCTGCAAGGCTGCTTCTACAGCTGGAAACGGCTGCGCGAGTAATTGCTGTCCGCTGAGGGAATGGCGGGTATTCTCATAGGTCAAATAAAGCAGGTCGAAATAATCCTCTTCTTCCCCGATCGCTTCTAGCGTCAAAAGGGCTTTTTCTACCAATGAAACCAAGGCCGAGGATACCTCCTGATGCATCACCGCATCAACTTTTTCAAATAATTGCTGTTTCTCGATGACAAATGTTTCTTCCATAAAAGTGAATTCCGCTTTTTCAAAGCAAAGGGGGGTATCAGAGATAAATAGTTGGATCGTTGCCATGGCGTTGCCTTCTTTCTTTTTCAAGCTGCGGACAAACAGATGATTTGTCAACAGCGAAAATCTTCGTTAGCATAAATAATAGCAGGTGAACAAATTGTTCATCAAGTAATAAGGAGGAGATCGAATGAGTAAAGTTGCTGTTATTGTCACTGATCTAGTTGAAGATGTTGAGTTGACGTCACCAAAAGAAGCACTGGAAGCGGCTGGACACGAAGTAGTCGTTATTAGTAATGAAGGCGCCGAGACCGTCGAAGGCAAACAAGGTGGAACATTTACCGTCGATGCGACCATCGATACGATCGATCCTGCAAGTTTTGATGCTTTGTTGATCCCAGGCGGTTTCTCCCCTGACCAATTACGGACCGATGAGCGCTATGTGTCATTGACGAAAGACTTTTTGACATCTGATCGTCCCGTCTTTGCCATTTGCCACGGCCCACAACTGTTTATCCAAACAGGACTGACAAAAGATTTGACCTTGACGGCTTATGATTCTGTGCGACCAGATTTAGCCTACGCAGGTGCCACCGTCAAAGATGAGCCCGTCGTGATCGACGAAACCTATCGGTTGATCACCAGCCGAAACCCAGATGATCTAGATGCCTTCAATCAAGCCATTACCGAGGCATTGAATTAACCACGAATAAGACTTGGTTTCTTAGAGAAAAAAAGCCGCCAGTTGCAGCGTTCGATCCTTCGTATCGATCGAGCTGCAGCTGAGCGGTTTTTTCTTGCGTAGCTTTTCAGTTTTCAGTGAATGGCTCTTTCCCCGTTACTCGTCAGAGGGCAGCTCAAAACCATCGAAAGTCTCGCCATCATAGTAGCGCAATAATTCTTCCGTCGATAATAAGGAAGACGTCATTTCTTCCTGTGTCTCATTGGCCTCTCGAAGTTGGGCAAGGTAAGCCGCATAGGCTTCTGCCAACTGCCGATAAACAGCTTGCCGCGAAGTTCCTTCCCCTTGGATCGTCGGCAATTCACGGATAAAGGCCCGATAGACGGGGCGGTTTTCCTGCCATTCGATCGGCAACTCAATTACTTGAAGCTGGGCTTCTTCAAACCATCGTTCCATCGCTCTCCCTCATTTCTTTTCTTATTATCGTCAAGTTAGCAGCAAAGGTCAATCCGTGAGCAAAAAAACACAAAACAAGCGTTGAAAGAAATTAACACATCCGCAAAAGCTCGCTTGTTGGGCTAGCTTTTACGGATGCGGCAATTTATCTGCTTGTTCTGTGTGTTACTCGTTTTTATGCGGCAACATACGCATATTTTTCAATGTTTTGTCGGATCGTTTCAATCATGTCTTCATCTTGTAAGCCAGTGATTTCTGCAATGACTTCCGGTAGTGATTTTTCATCCAAAAGTGCTTGTAACTGTTGGCTTTGCTCATCTTCCGGATCTTTGTAGTTGAAGATCATGCCGATCGTTTCATAGAGATGGTCTGGCTGCATGTTGCGTTTTTCTAACTCAAGGACTGGTCGGATAAAGCGTTCTTCGGTCCCTAATTTGCGGACAGGTGTCCGTGCCACCCGAGTGATAGCATCGGAAATGTGTTTGTTTTTAAAGCGTTGGATGATTTTTTCGATATACCGTTCATGTTCTTCGGGATCAAAGGCCCACTTCTCAATTAAAAGCCGCCCAGTTTCTTCGAGAACGGATTTTAATTGGATCACCACTAAATGGTCCTGCATCGCTTCATCGATCGTCTGATAGCCTTGGAGGGCGCCTGTGTACGCTACCGTAGCATGACCCGTATTGACACTGAATAATTTCCGTTCAATATACGGTTCCAGGTCCGCCACATAATGGACCCCTTGCAGATGGATCGAGGATTTCATCCCTGACTCTTGGATCACCCATTCGCAAAAAGGTTCTACTTGAACGAATAAAGGATCTTCATGGTGCTGCAGCGGTACGATGCGGTCCACCGCTGCATCTGGAAAACCAACCGTCGCTTCTAACGCGGACCAATCCGCAACGTATTTTTGCACTTCGCTTTTTAAAAAGGTCGATCCGCCGATCATGTTCTCACAGGCGATCACATCAATGGCTGGCTTGTCTGGGTGTTGCTGACGTGCTTCTAAGCCTTTGGCGATCAGCTCAGCGATATGCGGCAAAATGTTGGGACCAATGGCGGTCGTAAGGATGTCTGCCTCGGCGATCGCTTGGATCACCGCTTCTGGTTCTTTGGCATTGTTCAATCCCGTCACATGCTCGATGTGGATCTGTTCTTGGGTCTCATCGGCTAATTCGATCGTATACCCTTGTCTTGCTTTTAAGGCGTCAATGATCGTTTCATTGACATCAATAAATGTGATTTCAAAGTTGTTGGCAGCCAATATCTCGCCGATAAAGCCGCGACCAATATTACCTGCACCAAAGTGAACTGCCTTCATGTCTTGTCTCCTCCTTAAATCCTTATGCTACGGTCAAACTTTGGGCGATTTCTTCTTTATCTAAGGCATCCGCCAATTCGACAACGTTATCGATATCGCTGCAAAAGAGGGCGATTTGTTGGACCAATTGCAGGTGATCTTCCCCTTTGCCCGCGATGCCGAAAAGGACGGTGACAATTTTTTCTTCGTCCGCGGTACCGAAATTCACGCCATCAGGTACTTGCACGATACAGATACCAGATTTTTTGACGTATTTTTTGGCTTCATCCGTGCCGTGAGGAATCGCAATAAAGTTCCCCATATAGACTGAGAGCATCTCGTCACGCTCAAGCATGGCTTCGACGTATTCTTTTTCCACACAGCCTGCCGCCAGCAATTTTTCGCCGCAGTAACGAATGGCTTCTTCTTTGGTCGCAAATTGTTTGTTCAATTCAATCATGTCTTTTTCTAATACTTGCATTCGGCTCATCCTTTCTTAATTTGCTGCTTTGATCGATGCTACGATCCGTTGATAGTTCGTCGTTCCCATCAAATTATTGACAGATAGGTGGATCGCTTCTGGCGCTGACGTTTGCGCTTGCGGCGTTAGGGCTTCTTTTGTGATCACCAGTGAAGAGGCGTTGGCATGGAGATCATTGATATGGCTTTTTCTGATCGGCATCGTCAGAGCTTCTTTGGCTAAAAGATCTTGGAAGACTTTCTGAGCCATCGTTGCCGAACCTTTGCGATCATCGTGGGCCAAAATGATTTCGCTGACTTGCTTAAGGTCATTGGCGGAAGGAACATCTACCTGGTTGCCTGCTTCAGACTTTTTTGCTGACTCCCCCGTTGTCTTAGTCCCTGACAATGTGGCTACGATTTCATCGTACCGTGGAGAGTTCAGGAAATTTTCAACCGCGACGAAGGTCGCATTTGGCGCTTTTTGTTTGGCACGTTCTTGCAATTCTTCTTGAGTGACGATCAGCGTATTGGCATCGTCCGTTAAATTGTTGATGGCGGAATTAGAAACATTTTGTGGAAGACCCGCTTCTTTGACTTTTTTCCGTAAGATCGATGCCCCCATAGCACTGGAGCCCATGCCTGCATCACATGCGAAGATAATACGATTGATGCCAGTCATTGGTTGAGCCGCCAAGCCTTTTGAGCTGAGTTTTGCTGCTTGCGTTTGTTGTACTTTTTCTTCAAAATTATCCACCGTATCCTTCGCATCTGCTTTCAAGATCGCGGCAGCGACGATAAAGGATACGCCTGCTCCTACGGCAATTCCCGCTAAGACAGAAACGACACTCATCACTGAGTTGAATGGCGTCATTGCTAAGATCGCAATGATCGAACCTGGTGAAGCAGGTGCCCGTAAGCCTGCACCTAGCAATTGGAAGGTAAAGCTTCCTGATACACCGCCGGCAATCACGGCTAAGAACATCAATGGTTTCATCATGACGTATGGGAAGTAGATCTCATGGATCCCACCGATAAAGTGAATGATGATCGCTCCAGGTGCCGAAGATTTCGCTGCTCCTTTTCCGAAGAAAGTGAAGGCTAGCAAGACTCCTAAACCAGGTCCAGGATTGGCTTCTAACAAGTAAAGAATCGATTTCCCAAATTCGCTGACTTGCTCAGTGCCTAGTGGTGTCAAAATTCCATGGTTGATAGCATTATTTAAGAATAAGATTTTTGCTGGTTCAATAAAGATATTGGCTAATGGAATCAAGTGGGCATTGACGATTACTTCGACCCCTGCTGCCATTGCTTCTGTCAAGGTGTTAACAACTGGCCCGATTGCTACAAAGCCCAGTAATGCTAAAGCAAAACCGATCAAACCTGATGAAAAGTTGTTGACCAACATTTCAAAGCCAGCGCGAACTTTGTCTTGGAAGATCTCGTCAAATTTCTTGATGACCCAACCGCCTAAAGGACCCATGATCATTGCACCCAATAGCATTGGGATATCCGTTCCGACGATGACCCCCATCGTTGCGATCGCCCCAACCACGGCTCCGCGGTCACCAGCAATCACTTTCCCGCCAGTATACCCGATCAAGATTGGGATCAAATACGTTAGCATTGGACCGACCATCGTTGCAAAGGCTTCATTTGGTAAATACCCATCTGGAATAAATAATGCCGTTAATACACCCCATGCAATCAATGCGCCGATATTCGGCATCACCATACTCGACAACGTACTGCCTAATTTTTGAACTTTTGCTTTGACTGATGATTTGGCTGCTTTTTGTGTCTGTTCCATTTTTTTCTCTCCTCTCGTCTGCTTACACCCTTATTGTAGGCGCTTCCCAAAAAGCTCGAAAGTCGTACTTTGGCACAAAAAACTGTGCCAAAACTTGTAGCCAAACGGATAGAACAAAAAAAGGCGAGCAGCCCCTGCACTCGCTTATTTTTGTTATGTTTCACGTGGAGCATTTTTTTGGATTTTGCCAAAACGCAAAAAAAAAAGTGTACCCGCTCCTTCTACACAAGGTAGAAAGAGCAAGTACACGGAGGCAGCTCATTCATTTATTTCGTTCGCTGCTCTTGTTGCAAGCCAGCCTGCTGCTGATCGCTTATTCTTCTGCCAGCAAAATCTGTTGGATCTCTTCAACCGATTCGGTATCACTAAGCACCCGAACATTCTGCATATCAGAACAAAAAAAGGCGATTTCTTGCAAAACAGCTAATTGCTGCTCTTTTAGGACGACTACGAAAAGGATCGTAGCGATTTTAGGCTGCTCCTTCGTGCCGAAGTCGACGCCATCAGGCACTTGGATCAAAAAGAGTCCTTCTTCCTTGATCCATTGCTGGGCTTCTTCTTCCGCATGGGGCAATGCCACAAAGTTACCGATGTAAACACCTGTTTTTTGATGGCGACGCAAAAGGCTTTTGACATAGGGCAAGGAAACGATCTCCTGGTTGACTAAGTACTCGCCAATTTTTGTCAGAGCCTCTGTGGCATCGGTAAAGTGTTGATCCAACAAAATCCGCTCCTGTGGAATATACATCGCTGATCCCTCCTATTGTTTTACTTCTTCAATCAAGAGCGAAGAGAGCAACTGATAAATAATCGAATCATTGCCCGAATTAAAAATCTCCGTATTTAGATCATTCATAATGATCGAACCACTGATTTTTCCTAACATCTGAGAGCTTGTTTCATTGATAGGATACGGCGCAAGCATGACTAATAAACGGGTAACAGCGATTTCTTTTTTATCCATCGCTAAAAGGGGCAAAGGTTGTTTCAAGTCGAAAATACGAAAAACTGGTTGCAAGATCGCCGAGCTCGCTGCGTGAAACAAGGCAAAGTGAGTGTCAGGAATGCCCACTGGCGCTTGGAAGTAGCGCCGTAAGAGACGATCAACGACTTTCTCACGATCCAAAACAACATGTTCATCAAAAGACGTCAGTACCAGCTGCAACGTTTCTTCCAAGCCCGCTGGGTTATCAATGGCCTGCACTTGAAACAGCGCCAATAGCTGGTTAATGGCTTCGATAAAAGCCAAGACCGCTTCATAGGATTCCTCTTTGACCAAAGCAGAGGGCGCTTTTTTTGCGGAACGTTTTTTCTGACTAATGGCTTGGAAGGCCTTCTTCAACTCTTGAATGTCTTCTTCGAGCAGGATCGGTGAAACGAGTTTGTACTCTCCTTGATACCCTGGTAGCAAGGAAGTCGAGATCACCAAGTCATAGGTCTCCTCGATATTTTCCCGTTTGACATCCCCCACTCGAAAGAAGGTGATTTGATTGATAAAGGGAAAATGCTTCCGCAGCTGCATCTCTAATAAACTGATGGAGGCTAATCCGCTAGGAGAGATCCCTGCAATATTGACTTCTAACACTTTCGGATTTTTTTCCAACGAATTGGCAAAATGCAGGACCATATAGGCGATTTCTTCTTCCGAGAACTGCTGCTGCGGAAAGATCTGCGGCAGATGATTGCGAATCCCGCTGGCGATCTCGACATACTGGTTCATGATTTTTTCTAGGATAGGGTTGTTCAAATGATCTTCTTCTAAAATAGCCCGCGTCATCACTCCTGAGATATGGGTCAGCAGCATTTTATACAAGTTCGTATCTTCATAAAACGCCACTTCCGTTTGCTCACTGACCAATTCGATCAAGCGTTTCACACGATAAGCCAAGTCAGTATCAAAATTGTCATCAAAAAAATCACGATCAAAGGAATTAGCAAAATCACCTAGTAACACGGCAAAAAAGACGATTTCGTTGATGGAATAAAGCAGTTTCGTCTTTTCGGCGATCTGAGCAAAAATCTTTTTCGCCACCTTCAGCAAGTCTTTGTTGATCTGACTCGGGTACGTCTCTTCTTCCACCGTGTAGCCCAAAGCTACACGATCCATGGCTAGCGCCAGCATCAAGACGATAAACGCCAATTTGCGGTCACTAAGTTCCTTGAACTGCGGTTCGATGGTTTCCCGAATCAGCCGCTGGGCTAGCAATAGATGGTCGCGGGACAGAAATTGAAAAATAAACGGGGCTTCATCATCGGTTTCTAGTAAATGGAAAAATTGGTATTCATTGATCTCCATCACTAGTGTATTGGCTGTGATCAACCGCCGATATTTTTCGGAGCCTTCGATCTCATACCCTTGATTGCGCACGATCCTTAACGGCAGCCGTGCGAGACTTTCTTCTAGCTGTTTGATATCTGAAAAAAACGTCGTATTGCTGATTTGGTAGCGATCCAAGAAGAAATGACTAGATACAGGCTTCGTGGCGGTAGTCAGTTGCAGCAAAATACGATGTTGTCGCTCACTAGCCGCGAATTCTTGATCGGTATCTGCCATAATGGCTTCTTGCAATTGGCGAATGCTCGTTTCTGATGCAAAAATTTGGAAATGACCACGACCGACCTTCTCTAAGGTAGCATCTACTGTTTCTAAGGATTTTTCTAGATTAGCCAGTTCACGGTACACCGTTCGTTTACTGACTTTTAAGACTTGCATCATGCGATCTAAAGAAACCGGACCGGTACTATTCATCAATTCCGTTAATAAAAGTGTTTCACGATTGGTCAAAAACATAGTCGACTCCTTCTGTCAGTAACTGACGATACGCATCTGTCGTCAATAAATCATCCACCACCAGTAAAGGAACATCTGGGATCGAGCACTTTTCTGCAAGTTCTTTCGGGAGGATATAGATTGCCGTAGGATCAAGAGCTTGTCCTTCATATGCCATTTTTTTGATGGTCAAAGGAAGCGCTTGTTGGTGGGCCATTTTTCTTAGTATCTCCACTGCCATCGTTTGTGAACCGCGTTTTTTTCCAGTATACAAAAAGATGATCGTTGAAAACCCTAGCGGATTTGCTGCTTCGATTTGTAACGATTTTTGCGGATCCTGTTCTCTTCTTTGTAATTCTTGGATCAGCGGAGCATACTCATCTGCCGCCAAAAAATTATCTAGCACATAATGCTGTGCGTGTGGTGTCTGCTTTTGGGCAATAGCTGCTAATTCCCGTTGGGTGATCACTAACAGCTTGGGATCATCCGTCACACGATAAATCGACTGATAGCGGACAGGAAACGTTAGCTGGGCTTCTTGTAACTGTTTTTTTAGTATGCTGGCACCAATCGCACTGGACCCCATCCCTGCGTCACAGGCCACGACGATCTCAGTGACTTTCTTCATTTTCGGCATCTTACGCTCCTCATTTTCTATATTGGACTTCCGTTTTAACAGCACACTAGCGATCGCAAACGATACGACCGTACTGACGATAATCCCAGCTAAGACACCTAGGATCATAGACGGCGGTGTATTGAGTAAAATCGCTAAGATCGAGCCCGGAGACGCAGGCGCTCTTAAGCCTACCCCTAAAAATTGGAAGATCAGCGTGCCACTGAAACCACCAACGATCGGACCGAGCAACACCCAAGGATCGAGCAGAACAAACGGGAAATACACTTCATGAATCCCACCAATAGCCTGCACAAAAACGGAAGCTGCGGCATTCGTTCGGTTTCGCTTTGAACCAAAAAAAAGATACGCCGCTAAGACCCCTAATCCTGGACCGGGGTTGGCCTCGATCAAAAATAAAACCGACTGACCATTGAGTGCCGCTGCTTCGATCCCTAGCGGTGTAAATAGACCATGGTTGACAATATTATTAAAAAACAAAACCTTCAATGGTTCTACAATGATATGAATAAAGGGCAAAACGTTTTGCTGAACAAAATAATCAACCAGCTGATAGCTGCCGAGACTGAACCAATTAAAAAGCGGCGCCAATAGGAAGTAACTGCCTAAAAAAAGGAGTCCGCCAAACGCACCTGCAATAAAATTGCGCACCAGCATCTCATAGCCACTTTTGACTTTGCTCACGATCGAATCACTGCGGTACAATAGCCAGCCCGCTAGCGGCCCCAGCAGCATCGCCCCAAAGACCTGGGGAATATCGGTTGCGAGAATAGCCCCTAAGACCGCCACTGCTCCTACGACCCCACCTCGTTCAGGCGCCAACATTTGCCCACCTGTATAGGCGATCATGAGGGGCAGCAGCACAGTCAAGACCCCTTGTTCCATTTGCTGGATCACTTGTTGATCGACTGAAAAAAAAGGTAGCAGGAATGAAATCAGCATCCACGCAATAAAAATACTTAAATTCGGCATCATCATGCGAGAAAGATAATTCGTATAAAACTTAACCGTTATCATTTTTTCTCTGGAAGACGAGGTCTTGTTCATTTTATCCGCTTCCTTTCTCTTCTCTATTATAAGATGTTCTGGCAAGACTGAAAACAAAAAAAGCATACGTTTTTTAAAACAGAAATCAAAAAAAGCTGACGTAAAACGCCAGCTTTTGAAATAGCTTCAATTGATTTAGTTTACGCGTACCGCGAAATCTGGTGAGTAATAAGAGTAACTGCTAACAGAAACATTTTGACCTGGTGTTGGTGCATGAACGTATTGTCCGTTACCCATAGCGATCGCCACGTGGTGTGTGCTTCCGCGGCTACCCCAGAATAACAAGTCACCAGCTTTTGCTTCATTGATCGAAATCACCGTACCAGAAAATTCTTGTGCGTAAGTTACCCGTGGTAATGAGATCCCAACTTTAGCAAATACATATTGTGTAAAGCCAGAACAGTCAAAGCCGTCTGGTGTCGTACCACCCCATACATAAGGAGTACCAATGTATTTCATTGCTTCTGCTACGATTGCTGAACCGTTGACCGTTTGTGCGGGTGCAGGAGTATTGCTTGCACCATTGCCGCTATTGTTCGATCCTTGGTTGTTATTGCTATTATTATTGTTGGCAGGAGTCGATGGTGTCGTATTTGTTGAACCGCCACCTTGTGATGAACTGCCTTGCGTAGTATCAGTCGTCGTACTAGAATTTGTTGTTGAGTTTGATGTCGTTGAATTCGACGTTGAAGACTCGCTTGATGCTGCTTCCTGAGTAGCTGCTTCAGCTGCTGCCGCTTCTTGAGCCGCTGCTTCTTGTGCTGCTTGTTCACGAGCTGCTGCTGCTGCCGCTTCTTCTGCAGCGATGCGAGCTTGTTCTGCTTCGTATTCTTCTTTTTGTTTTTCTAAATCAGCTTTTTCATCTTCTTTAGATGCTTGTTGAACAGCCAATTCCGCTTGCAAAACATTCAAATCAGCTTGTTTGGCTTGTAAATCCCCTAATTGTGTTTCTAATTCAAATTGGTTCGCTGCGATCTCTGCCAATTTATCGTCGTTTTCCGCTTTTTTCGCTTCAACTGCTTCTTGGTCTGCCTTTTGTTGATCCACAAGATCTTTATTAGCATTGACGATCGTCGTCATTGCTTGCACACGGCCAATAGCATCTGTTAAAGAGTCAGCTTCTAATACTGCATCAATAAAGTTCGTGCTTTGTCCATTGACTTGAACGTCACGGGCTTGTTTTTGGATCGCTTCTTCACGCTTTTCGATTCTGACTTTCAAATCAGCAATTTCTTGCTTCAACTTTTCAGAATCCGCACGCAAATCACCTTGTTGTTGCAACAAAGTTTGGGCTTTTTCATTGATTGCAGCCACGTCGCTTTCAAGTGCTGCTACTTGTGACTGGATGCTCGCTTGCTGGCTTTGCAAGTCAGAGATCTCCTTATTTTTTTCTTCAATTTTATTGTCAAAATCTGATGCAAAGACAAGTGTCGGTGCTGCTGCAGAAGTAAGAACAATTGAACTTACTAACAATAAAGATAAAATTCGCTTTTTCACTCTTCATTCCTCCGGCTGTTGCTTCCCCTAATATGGTTTTTTTATGTATAAATGCTTAAGAATACCTAAAGTCCTTCACGATAGTGTGATTGTAACACAGCCGTATGTCAGAGAGATAAAAGGAATATTACAAAAACATTTCAATCGCTGTTATTTTTATACAGTCAAACGCAAAAAAAATGAAGCTATTCGTCTTTGAATAGCTTCATGAATGGAACGACTAAAAGGATAAACAAAATGATGTTCAATAAAAGCGTTGGTGCTAAAAAGCGGGAAACAAAGAATGACGTGCTAACTGATGCGATCTTAAATAGCAACTGGACGCCCAACGTCACAACTTCTAAGCTTGTAACAAAGATGATCATTCCGAAAAACATGGTAAATACATTTTGATAAAGCGTATTTTGCAAAATATACATGATCCACACGATCAAGGGAAACGCCACCGTGTAGATGCCGATCACACCGACATAATACACGTCATAGAGGCAGCCGATCACAAGCGCCGTGGTGATCAAAAAGTTTTTCGGCAAATACTTCGCGCCACATAAAAGGGCGATCAATAAAAGATGCGCACTGGCGATATAATTGTCTTGGGTCCATTTTTCTAAAAAACGCGTCAGTTGTCCATCTGCCAACATCATCAAAAAGAAGACGCCCGCTGCCAGGTATTTGATGTAGTCATGCTTTTTCATGGCTATTCCTCACCTGCCAAGCGTTTGATAATCGTTACTGCTTGAATATCATACATTTGGGCATACGGTTTTACAAACACTTGGGTATCAAGACCAAACTCATCTTTGGTGGTACGGATCACTGTTCCGATCGCTAAGTCGGCAGGTGAGTTTCCTCCTAATCCAGAGGTCTGCACGACATCGCCTTCCTTCAGCTCATTGTCCCCTGTCAACTGGGTAATGACCAAGGAACGTTCTTTTTGATCGTAACTACTTAGAATCCCAAAGTTTGACCCATCTTCGCCGCTGATCCGAACCGGATAGTGGTTAGAATTCTGGTTTTCAGAAGTCAAAAGTTCAATTTTAGAAGAAGCTGCATTGACTTCTATCACACGACCAATCAAGCCTTTTTGCGACATGACCGCCATGTTGACCTCAACGCCGTCTCTTGAGCCTCGATCCACGATCAGCATATCTTGCCAAGTATCAGGTGACCGATTGATGACATTGGCGGAGATCCGTTCATAATTCGTCAAGGTCGCATTCAGCTCTAGCTCTTCTTTCAAGGCATCGATTTCTCTTTGCGCATTGTCCTTCGCTTGTTCCAATTCATCAAAACTGTCCAATTTCTCTTTTAAACGTTCATTTTCTTCATACGTCACAAACAAGTTTTTGACTGAATTCGCACCATTTTCGATCCAACGAAAAGGCGCCGTAATCACTTTATCGATAAAGCCAACGGAGTCATTGACCGTTGATTGCACAACATTGGTGGAGTTTCCCGCAGCTCTGCGGGCGATCGTCACGCTTAATACGGTGACAACTAAAATCACAATAATCAATGTGATGATAATATTTTTATTAGGATTAAACTTTTTCACAAAGACACCTCAAATAATTCCAAACTGTAGTTCCAATTTTACCATTAATACCCTGCAAACAAAAGCTAAGTTGACCGTCTTAATGTTTTTTTTGTAATTAAGTTTCTGAAATTTTCAACAAAAAAAAGAGACGTTGCGTCTCTTAATCACAACTTTGAATGACTGCTATCATCCCGCTGCTAAAGGAAAAACCTGCTGTTTGTGTCAGAAATTCATTGCTGGCATAAGAAGTTGGGTACGGCACTTGGACGTTTTCTAATAAATACTTGCTACCTATCAACGTCAAATCTGTTACCGGCGTCAAACAGCAATACGCCAAATACTGCATCTCGGGTTCTTTTTCTAATTGATAGGTGCCTGGTAAAAAGAACTGAACGACATTTTGACGATCTAAAAAACGCAGATTTGGGGCAAATGGACGAAACCGATCTTCTAAAACTAACCACAGATTGGCTAAAAGATGGTCAAGGCGTCCCCCCGTTGCACCAGTCACGTCGATTTGCGCTTCTGGATAAAGACGCAACGTCTCAACCAATGCCAATTGAGTATCTGTATCATCTTTTTCAGCAGGGGCTTGGATCACTGTCTTAACTTGTTGTTTGACCGCTTGCAGTTCTGCTGCGGTCAGGGAGTCGAAATCACCGATTGCCAGATCGACTGGCCGTTGGTGCTGAAGCAAAAACAGGGCCCCACGATCAATTCCAATGTATTTATCATACGCCATCAACTGTGGCCAATTTTCAGGACTTCCACCTGCCGCTAACAAAATTTTCATTTACTGTAAAGCTTCTTTCAAGGCTCTGATTTGCGCCGCAGGTTCATCGGCATCGTAAATATAGCTTCCTGCTACAAAGACATTTGCGCCTGCTTCCAGGCAGCGTTTGGCTGTCTCAGGAACGATCCCGCCATCTACTTCGATATCATATTGGTAGCCTTTTTCTTCTTTTAAAGCAGCCAGTACCGCAATTTTTTCTAGTGATTCTTCAATAAAGGATTGCCCACCAAATCCAGGATTGACCGTCATGACTAACACTTGATCACACATAGATAAAACATGTTCAATGGCTGATACTGGTGTGCCTGGGTTGATGACGATTTCTGCTTTGACATTTTCTGCCACGATCATTTGGATCGCACGATGGATATGAGGTGTTGCTTCCGCGTGGATCCCAATGATATCTGCCCCAGCTTCTGCGAAGGCATGGATATACTTTTCTGGTTCGGTGATCATTAGGTGAACATCCAACGGCAGTTTGGTAACTGGGCGAATCGCTTTAACGATGTTTGGGCCTAAGGTAATATTAGGGACGAAATGACCGTCCATCACGTCTACGTGAATATAATCTGCGCCATGGCGCTCTACCAGCTCAATGTCTCTTTGAAGATTTGCAAAATCGGCACTTAAAATAGATGGTGCTAGTTTTATCATGCTTTTCCCTCACTTTTTCTTCTTTTTATAAACCGGACGTCGGTTTTCAATCTCTTCTAAAAATTGCACGTAATTCTTATAACGAGTCTCGGCAATCTCATTTGCTGCAACCCCCTGCTTAACTGCACAATCAGGTTCATTAAGGTGCCTACATTCCCTAAAACGACAGTTGGCAGCTACCGCTAAAAAGTCAGGAAATAGTTTGGGTAACTCCACCGCTTCGATTTCCAAAAAGTCGATCGAACTAAATCCTGGTGTATCGGCAACCAATCCATCACAAATCGGCAAGAGCTCCACATGACGGGTCGTATGTTTCCCCCGCCCGAGAGATTCTGAGATCACTCCCGTTTCCAATGCCAATTCTGGGACGATCCGATTCAGCAATGTCGACTTTCCAGCACCGGATTGTCCCATAAATACGGTGATCCGCTCAGGAAAGTACCGTTGAAGTTCCAATAGATCTTCGCCTTCTGCTTTTGACGTGATCACGTGGTAGCCAATTGCTTGATAGGTCTCCTCAATTGCTTTCATTGCGGCAAGATCTTTCACAAGATCCGCTTTTGTCAAAAAGACGATCGGTTCGATCCCCTCATACTCTAACGTCACTAAAAAGCGATCCAATAGGTTATAGGAGAAGTTCGGCTCAACTAGACTTGTCACGACCACCCCTTGATCCACATTTGCGACTGGCGGTCGAACCAGCTCATTTTTTCGCGGCAAGATCTCTAAAAGATAACCGTCTGTTTGATTGCTGCTTTCAAAGATCACTTCATCCCCCACCAAAGGAGTGATTTTTCGATTCCGAAAATTTCCTCGAGCGCGGGTTTGAAAGATTTCATCTTCTGATGCCACATAATAAAATCCGCTTAGCGCTTTGATGATTTTTCCCTTCAAACAATTTCCTCCTCGTTTTTTACTATTGTATCATATTTTCAGGTCTTCTCACTGGCTGAAAACACAAAAAAAGCCTGAAGCGAATGCTTCAGGCATCAAAAAATCGGGAAGACAGGATTCGAACCTGCGACCCCTTGGTCCCAAACCAAGTGCTCTACCAAGCTGAGCTACTTCCCGATAATAAAAATGAAACAAATAAAAAGACTACGCGCCCAAGAGGAGTCGAACCCCTAACCTTTTGATCCGTAGTCAAACACTCTATCCAATTGAGCTATGGGCGCATATTATGAAATGCCGAGGACCGGAATCGAACCGGTACGGTGATCACTCACCGCAGGATTTTAAGTCCTGTGCGTCTGCCAGTTCCGCCACCCCGGCTGAAAATTGCTAAGGCAAAGCGGAAAACGGGGTTCGAACCCGCGACCCCCACCTTGGCAAGGTGGTGCTCTACCACTGAGCTATTTCCGCATATTCCTGATGCCGGCTAAAGGACTTGAACCCTCGACCCTCTGATTACAAATCAGATGCTCTACCAACTGAGCTAAGCCGGCAATGAAGTGCGGGTGAAGGGACTTGAACCCCCACGCCCGAAGGCGCTAGATCCTAAATCTAGTGCGTCTGCCAATTCCGCCACACCCGCATAGGTTATTACTATGAGTCGTACAGGGCTCGAACCTGTGACCCTCTGATTAAAAGTCAGATGCTCTACCAACTGAGCTAACGACTCATATGGGGGTTAACGGGATCGAACCGCTGACCCTCTGCTTGTAAGGCAGATGCTCTCCCAGCTGAGCTAAACCCCCATAAGGTAAAAAAAACGCGTGGCGACGTCCTACTCTCACAAAGGGAAACCCTTCACTACAATCGGCGCTAAGAAGCTTAACTTCTGTGTTCGGCATGGTTACAGGTGTATCCTTCTTGCTATCGCCACCACACTATTCAATTGAGTAAGTGTTGCTCACTCAAAACTGGATCGAAGAAATCAAAACTCTTCCGAGTTTACGTGCTTTTTTCTTTTTGGTTAAGTCCTCGATCGATTAGTATCAGTCCGCTCCAACCATCACTGGCCTTCCACTTCTGACCTATCTACCTGATCATCTCTCAGGGATCTTACTTTCTTAAAGAAATGGGAAATCTCATCTTGAGGTGGGCTTCACACTTAGATGCTTTCAGCGTTTATCCCTTCCCTACATAGCTACCCAGCGATGCCTCTGGCGAGACAACTGGTACACCAGCGGTAAGTCCATCCCGGTCCTCTCGTACTAAGGACAGCTCCTCTCAAATTTCCAACGCCCGCGACGGATAGGGACCGAACTGTCTCACGACGTTCTGAACCCAGCTCGCGTGCCGCTTTAATGGGCGAACAGCCCAACCCTTGGGACCGACTACAGCCCCAGGATGCGACGAGCCGACATCGAGGTGCCAAACCTCCCCGTCGATGTGGACTCTTGGGGGAGATAAGCCTGTTATCCCCAGGGTAGCTTTTATCCGTTGAGCGATGGCCCTTCCATGCGGAACCACCGGATCACTAAGCCCGACTTTCGTCCCTGCTCGAGTTGTAGCTCTCGCAGTCAAGCTCCCTTCTGCCTTTACACTCTTCGAATGATTTCCAACCATTCTGAGGGAACCTTTGGGCGCCTCCGTTACCTTTTAGGAGGCGACCGCCCCAGTCAAACTGCCCATCTGACACTGTCTCCCAGCCCGATAAGGGCTGCGGGTTAGAGTGGCCATAACGCAAGGGTAGTATCCCACCATTGCCTCCATCGAAACTGGCGTCCCGATCTCTACGGCTCCTACCTATCCTGTACATGCGGTACAGACACTCAATATCAAACTACAGTAAAGCTCCATGGGGTCTTTCCGTCCTGTCGCGGGTAACCTGCATCTTCACAGGTACTAAAATTTCACCGAGTCTCTCGTTGAGACAGTGCCCAAATCGTTACGCCTTTCGTGCGGGTCGGAACTTACCCGACAAGGAATTTCGCTACCTTAGGACCGTTATAGTTACGGCCGCCGTTTACTGGGGCTTCAATTCGTACCTTCGCTTACGCTAAGCACTCCTCTTAACCTTCCAGCACCGGGCAGGCGTCAGCCCCTATACGTCATCTTTCGATTTTGCAGAGACCTGTGTTTTTGATAAACAGTCGCTTGGGCCTATTCACTGCGGCTGCTCGTTAGAGCAGCACCCCTTCTCCCGAAGTTACGGGGTCATTTTGCCGAGTTCCTTAACGAGAGTTCTCTCGCTCACCTTAGGATTCTCTCCTCGACTACCTGTGTCGGTTTGCGGTACGGGCCGTTGTTTTCTCACTAGAAGCTTTTCTTGGCAGTGTGACATCAGAAGCTTCGGTACTATTATTTCCCTCCTCATCACAGCTTGTCCGTATAGGTAGAAGCATTTGACTCCTACCAAGACTTACTGCTTGAACAGACATATCCATCAGTCTGCACTTCTTAGCCTCCTGCGTCCCTCCATTGCTCAAACAAAAACAACGGGTACAGGAATATCAACCTGTTGTCCATCGCCTACGCCTGTCGGCCTCGGCTTAGGTCCCGACTAACCCTGGGCGGACGAGCCTTCCCCAGGAAACCTTAGTCATTCGGTGGACAGGATTCTCACCTGTCTTTCGCTACTCATACCGGCATTCTCACTTCTAAGCGCTCCAGCAGTCCTCACGATCTGCCTTCAACGCCCTTAGAACGCTCTCCTACCAATGCACCTAATGGTGCACTCCACAGCTTCGGTAAACTATTTAGCCCCGGTACATTTTCGGCGCAGGGTCACTCGACTAGTGAGCTATTACGCACTCTTTAAATGGTGGCTGCTTCTAAGCCAACATCCTAGTTGTCTGTGCAACCCCACATCCTTTTCCACTTAATAGTTATTTGGGGACCTTAGCTGGTGGTCTGGGCTGTTTCCCTTTCGACTATGGATCTTATCACTCACAGTCTGACTCCCGGATATGAATGAATGGCATTCGGAGTTTATCTGAATTCGGTAACCCGAGATGGGCCCCTAGTCCAAACAGTGCTCTACCTCCATCATTCTCAATTCCGAGGCTAGCCCTAAAGCTATTTCGGAGAGAACCAGCTATCTCCAAGTTCGTTTGGAATTTCTCCGCTACCCACACCTCATCCCCGCACTTTTCAACGTACGTGGGTTCGGTCCTCCAGTGCGTTTTACCGCACCTTCAACCTGGACATGGGTAGATCACATGGTTTCGGGTCTACGACAACATACTCATTCGCCCTATTCAGACTCGCTTTCGCTACGGCTCCGTCTCTTCAACTTAACCTCGCATGCTATCGTAACTCGCCGGTTCATTCTACAAAAGGCACGCTATCACCCATTAACGGGCTCTAACTTGTTGTAGGCACACGGTTTCAGGATCTATTTCACTCCCCTTCCGGGGTGCTTTTCACCTTTCCCTCACGGTACTGGTTCACTATCGGTCACTAGGGAGTATTTAGCCTTGGGAGATGGTCCTCCCGGATTCCGACGGAATTCCTCGTGTTCCGCCGTACTCAGGATCCTCCTAGGTGTTATCCAAATTTCGCCTACGGGGTTTTTACCCTCTTTGACATACTTTTCCAAGTATTTCGACTATCTGAATAGACTACCATATCGGAGTCCTACAACCCCAACAAGCAAGCTTGTTGGTTTGGGCTTTTCCCGTTTCGCTCGCCGCTACTCAGGGAATCGAATTTTCTTTCTCTTCCTGCAGGTACTTAGATGTTTCAGTTCTCTGCGTCTACCTCGACTGCGCTATGTATTCACGCAGACGTAACATCCTATAAAAGATGCTGGGTTCCCCCATTCGGAAATCTCTGGATCATAGCTTACTTACAGCTCCCCAAAGCATATCGGTGTTAGTCCCGTCCTTCATCGGCTCCTAGTGCCAAGGCATCCACCGTGCGCCCTTATTCACTTAACCTTTGACCTTTCGGTCGGTTTTGAGTACTTCTTCTAGCGATAGAAGGTTGCTCAAGAAAATAAGCGTTGAACTTATTAAAAAACTCTTTTAACATTTCAACTCGGTGTGTGTTACTTGTTTTGATTATTTCTTCGATATCCAGTTTTCAATGAACAAATTTTGTTTGAGAGTAAACCTCTCAAAACTGAACAAAGGCAAACGATGTGTAGTCTTCCGAAATATTCCTTAGAAAGGAGGTGATCCAGCCGCACCTTCCGATACGGCTACCTTGTTACGACTTCACCCCAATCATCTATCCCACCTTAGGCGGCTGGCTCCAAAAAGGTTACCTCACCGACTTCGGGTGTTACAAACTCTCGTGGTGTGACGGGCGGTGTGTACAAGGCCCGGGAACGTATTCACCGCGGCGTGCTGATCCGCGATTACTAGCGATTCCGGCTTCATGTAGGCGAGTTGCAGCCTACAATCCGAACTGAGAGAAGCTTTAAGAGATTAGCTTAGCCTCGCGACTTCGCAACTCGTTGTACTTCCCATTGTAGCACGTGTGTAGCCCAGGTCATAAGGGGCATGATGATTTGACGTCATCCCCACCTTCCTCCGGTTTGTCACCGGCAGTCTCGCTAGAGTGCCCAACTAAATGATGGCAACTAACAATAAGGGTTGCGCTCGTTGCGGGACTTAACCCAACATCTCACGACACGAGCTGACGACAACCATGCACCACCTGTCACTTTGCCCCCGAAGGGGAAGCTCTATCTCTAGAGTGGTCAAAGGATGTCAAGACCTGGTAAGGTTCTTCGCGTTGCTTCGAATTAAACCACATGCTCCACCGCTTGTGCGGGCCCCCGTCAATTCCTTTGAGTTTCAACCTTGCGGTCGTACTCCCCAGGCGGAGTGCTTAATGCGTTTGCTGCAGCACTGAAGGGCGGAAACCCTCCAACACTTAGCACTCATCGTTTACGGCGTGGACTACCAGGGTATCTAATCCTGTTCGCTCCCCACGCTTTCGAGCCTCAGCGTCAGTTACAGACCAGAGAGCCGCCTTCGCCACTGGTGTTCCTCCATATATCTACGCATTTCACCGCTACACATGGAATTCCACTCTCCTCTTCTGCACTCAAGTCTCCCAGTTTCCAATGACCCTCCCCGGTTGAGCCGGGGGCTTTCACATCAGACTTAAGAAACCGCCTGCGCTCGCTTTACGCCCAATAAATCCGGACAACGCTTGCCACCTACGTATTACCGCGGCTGCTGGCACGTAGTTAGCCGTGGCTTTCTGGTTAGATACCGTCAAGGGATGAACATTTTACTCTCATCCTTGTTCTTCTCTAACAACAGAGTTTTACGATCCGAAAACCTTCTTCACTCACGCGGCGTTGCTCGGTCAGACTTTCGTCCATTGCCGAAGATTCCCTACTGCTGCCTCCCGTAGGAGTCTGGGCCGTGTCTCAGTCCCAGTGTGGCCGATCACCCTCTCAGGTCGGCTATGCATCGTTGCCTTGGTGAGCCGTTACCTCACCAACTAGCTAATGCACCGCGGGTCCATCCATCAGTGACGCAAAAGCGCCTTTCAACTTTCTTCCATGCGGAAAATAGTGTTATACGGTATTAGCACCTGTTTCCAAGTGTTATCCCCTTCTGATGGGCAGGTTACCCACGTGTTACTCACCCGTTCGCCACTCTTTTTCTTTCGGTGGAGCAAGCTCCGGTGAAAGAAAAAGCGTTCGACTTGCATGTATTAGGCACGCCGCCAGCGTTCGTCCTGAGCCAGGATCAAACTCTCATAATGATTTGTTTGAATGACCATACGGTCATTAAGCTCATAAAAATTAACTTTGCTAGCTATTGCTTGCATGTATTTGTTCCAATAAATTGAAACGTCCTACACATTGGTTCGTTTGCTTGCTTTGTTCAGTTTTCAAAGGTCTACCGTGCTGTGTTAGCAACTTTTATATTATATCAGGGTGGCATTTAATTGTCAACTCTTTTTTAAAAGTTTTTTCGCTCGTTGTTTTTCAACTTCGTAGCGGCTGTCTCAGCGACTTAATTAGAATAACAAATGATTTGTTATTTGTCAACAACTTTTTGCAATTAATTTTGTTGATGTATCAACATCAATTAACTATTTTAAAATTGCGACTTCGTTATAATATCATCTGTCGAGCTGTGCGTCAACTACTTTTTTCAATTCTTTTTAGGAATTCATTTAGTCATTTGGCACATGTAATAATATACCAAGACTTGTGCTATTCGTCAACCATAAAATGATTGATAGACCAACGTTTCTAGTTACTCCGTTTCCAAAGATGATTCGTGATTTTTAGTCCGTTATTTCCGCCTTTTTTAAGGACTTTTTCCGTTATTATTAGCCTATCGTTCGTCTTTTTCCTTTTTGTGTTTTCTTAATTCCTATCATTCTTATAAATTTAAGTATGATTTTATCTATTTTGTGGAATATTTGCTAAAATGGAGAAAAGAATATTGTTCCTAGGAGGACCCAGTATGAAAATACTTGTAGCAGATGATGACAAAGAGATCGTAGAACTATTAAGCATTTACTTACACAATGAAGGCTATGAATCGGTCAAAGCATACGATGGAAAAGAAGCACTGACCAAGATTCGCACCACTTCTGATATCGAGCTATTGATCTTAGATATCATGATGCCTGAAATGGACGGCATGCAAGTCGTCAAAGAATTGAGAAAAGAATCCCAAATCCCCATTATTATGTTGACCGCTAAAACAACCGATATGGATAAGATTCGTGGATTGGTCGCCGGTGCTGATGATTATGTCACCAAACCTTTCAATCCATTAGAAGTCATGGCACGGGTAAAATCGTTATTGAGAAGAACCAAGATGCAGGCTGCTTCAAATCAACCAGAGATTCTGGAAGTAAGCTCACTTATCATCAACCGCGATTCCCATGAAGTAAAAACGGTGGATGGCAATGAGATCCAATTGACCGCATTAGAATTTGGCATCCTCTACTTATTGGCATCGCATCCCAACCGTGTCTTTAGCGCCGATGAGATTTTTGAACGAGTTTGGAAACAAGAAAGTGTCGTTTCTGCCAAAACAGTGATGGTCCATGTCAGTCACTTGCGAGATAAGATCGAAGAAGCCACGGATGGTGAAAAAGTCATCCAAACAGTATGGGGGGTCGGCTACAAAATAGATGCGAAGTAAACCAACTGAAAAAAAGCGCAACACACCAATCGAAAAAAAGAAACGGATCACGTTGACCTCAAAGGAAATCAGTGAGTTATTTGCGGAAGGAATTGTAACGATTGTTCTTTTACTTCTATTAAATGTCGCTATTTTGGTCATCTTGACCTCAATAAGGGAAAACTCACCGGTTTTAGTCGAAGCGATCTATGAATCGAAGAATGCGTTCACGGCTGCCTTCAACACAGATATCTTCCGCAGTGGTCGCAACTTCATTCTACCGATGTTCTTCCTATTAGATGTGATCGTCTTATATTGGCGTTTGATTCGTCGTTACCATCAAATGCAGCTACGTCACATTATCAGCGAGCTGCACTTTATCGCAGAAGGCAACTACGATCATCGCATCCCCTTCGAGTTACGGGGCGATTTAAGTCGGATCGTTTCTAATATCAATGGCTTAGTCGACAGTACGGTGGCGGCGATCGAAGATGAACGGCGGATCGAGCAATCCAAAGATGAGCTGATCACCAATGTCAGTCATGACATTCGGACACCATTGACTTCGATCATCGGCTACTTAGGTCTAATTGAAGATCGACAATACCATTCGGAAGAAGAATTGCTGAAATATACTCATACGGCGTATGTCAAAGCCAAACAAATGAAATCCCTCGTCGATGATTTGTTTGAATACACGAAAGTGCGTCAGCCTAGCGTGCCCATTAATGTGATGGAATTCGATATGGCCCAGCTAGTGGAACAATTGGCGGCAGACTTTGAATTAGAAGCTAGCCGAAAAGGCATCAAGATCGAAACCTACACCCGTCCAGAGCATATCGAAATGGATGGCGATACCGAAAAACTGGTGCGAGTTTTCAACAACCTGCTGTCAAATGCCTTGAAATACGGCAAAGGCGCCGATAAGATCCGCATGGAGGTCGAGAAAGTCGGAACCGAAGCGATCTTAACCGTCAAAAACAATGGGCAGATGATTCCTAAGCAAGCCCTTGATTCTCTATTCGACCGTTTCTATCGAGTGGAAGAATCCCGCTCTCAAGAAACAGGAGGAACTGGCTTAGGTCTAGCGATCGCTCAAAGCATCGTCGCCTTACATGGCGGCTATATCTATGCCAAATCAACGCCAGAATGGACGTCCTTTATTATTCATCTCCCGTTGAAGCGCAACAATTTGTCCAACACACAAACCTATGGTTGACGCCCCAACATTTTTTGGGTATGCTAAAGAAAATAATCAAGGCACAGAACCTAGTATATTTTTTTCATCTAGTAAAGAGAGCTGATGGTTGGTGAAAATCAGTGTTGGAAAAAATAGAATCCAGTTCTTTAACGTGTATTTTTCGAAAGAAAAATCGTTGGCTCACGATACGAGCAGCAAGGGCAGCGCAAGCTGAACTTGGGTGGCACCGCGAATGGTCATTTCGTCCCAAGCAACACGGGATCGGAATGGCCTTTTTTCTATGGAAAAATCAAAGGAGGATGTATCACTATGTTAGATGTAAAAATGATTCGCCAAAATTTTGCTGAAGTACAAAGCAAACTCGCAACACGAGGCGTGCAAAAAGAAGTATTGGACCGCTTTTTAACGCTTGACGAACGTCGCAGAGAACTCTTAGTCCAAACGGAAGAACGCAAGAAATTGCGCAACGATGTTTCTGGTGAGATCGCTGCCTTGAAACGGGCAAAAGAAGACGCGGCTGATAAAATTGCCCAAATGAAAGAAGTCGGCAGCCAAATCAAGCAATTGGATGAAGAGATCGCTCAAATTGATGAAGACATCAAAGAGATCGCCACGACGTTACCGAACTTGCCGAATGATTCTGTTCCGGTGGGCAAAGATGAAGACGACAATGTAGAAGTCCGCCGCTGGGCAGAACCAAAAGCCTTTGCCTTTGAACCAAAACCGCATTGGGAGATCGCTGAAGAGTTGGGGATCCTCGACTTTGAGCGGGGCGCCAAAGTTTCTGGCAGCCGCTTTGTTTACTACAAAGGCTTAGGTGCTCGTTTGGAACGTGCCTTATACAACTTCATGTTGGATCAGCATGTCTATGAGCATGGCTATACCGAGATGATCACCCCTTATATCGTCAATAGCCAAGCAATGTTTGGCACGGGACAATTTCCAAAGTTCAAAGAAGATGTTTTCCAATTGGCAGACACGGATTTGACTTTGATTCCGACTGCTGAAGTACCTTTGACCAATTACTATCAAGGGGAGATCTTAGAACAAGAACAGCTCCCTGCCTACTTCACTGCCTTGAGCCCATCATTTCGTTCAGAAGCTGGCAGCGCTGGTCGTGATACCCGCGGCTTGATTCGTCTGCACCAATTCAATAAAGTTGAAATGGTGAAATTCAGTGATGCTGACCATTCTTATGAAGAATTAGAAAAGATGACGGCTAATGCCGAAGATATTTTGCAAAAACTCAACTTGCCTTACCGAGTGCTTAGCTTGTGTACAGGAGATATGGGCTTTTCTGCAGCAAAGACCTATGATTTAGAAGTATGGATCCCTGCTCAGGAAATGTACCGTGAGATCAGCTCTTGCTCAAACTGTGAAGACTTCCAAGCACGCCGTGCCATGATCCGTTACCGCGATCAAGAGGGCAAGATTCACTACATGCATACACTAAATGGCTCTGGTCTGGCTGTCGGTCGGACGGTAGCCGCAGTGCTTGAAAATTATCAAAACGAAGACGGCAGTGTAACGGTACCAGAAGTTCTGGTTCCTTACATGGGCGGACTGACAAAAATCGAAAAAGCCTAAGCCTTAGCACCCTTAATTGCACCCCCTTCGTAACAGTCACTCCACGTGATCTGTTACGAAGGGGTTTTCTAGTTCACCTAATAGATAGTGGTTGCAAAAGACCCCCTAACGCCTTTGATCGCTTCTTGCAAGAGAAACAACGCAACAAGGCTGTAATTTTTAAATGAATAATTAGAAAAATCCCTTCATCTTTTTAAGTCTCTATCAGAAACCGGGCATGATCGTTGAAAGTACCTGTGACTTATGGTAACGTGGGCATAATTTAGGATGGAATGAAGGGAGCTTCACCAATGCCCGAAGGAAAGACCTATGCCCGTCGGAGTGACTTGCACAAGAAACCAAACAATAATCAAAAACGAACAGCATCCGCTGAAGAAAGACCGAAAGGACCACCCTCGAGAAAGAAGCCGTATCGAAAAGCAATTTTTTCCTTATTTGCCTTATTATTGATCGTTCTGATCGCAACGGCTGGCTCAGTCCTTTACACGTTACACCAACAAGAAGTCGCCGCCCAAGAAAAATATGAGGCGGCTGCGGAGAAATTACTGGCATCAATCCAAGCAGAACAAAGCCAAAATGGGTTAAAAACAACGCCTGAAGTGCTCTCCAAAGGCGCAACCAAAGAATTGATCTACCGCCCGCAAGACCTTGATACGTTTCCCATCAAAGATATCAAAGAACGGTTGACACAAGCCGCTGATCACTTGCGTAAAAAACAAACGAAAAAAGAAGTCGTCACCGTTGCCCGCATCCAAGCACAAGCAGCGGCTTCAAAGGTGTCTACTTATTCATTGAAAGCCGACAGCTATGTGTGGAATCGAGAAACCGGACGTTTTGAAGATGCGGACAGCCTAACGGATGCACCGATCTTCATATCAGAGAAGACGCAAACCGAATTGTCTTTGAAAGAACTGGTTCCTGATGAAGGCAGCTTATTAGGTATTCAACAAGTCATTCAGCAAAAACTGCTGGATCAAGCCAAAGACCCCGCCAAAATCATCGACGCCGTCTTGGCCATGGAGCGGATCACCTTCGATTCGAAATTTACTTATGATCCAGAGAAGCTGACCATCGAATTGCCAAAAAATCAGACGGGAGCGACGGAAATCACCCTGTCTTACAGCGAGATCGCCCCATTCATTGATCCTGATCTCGTGGCTGCTGACCAACTCAACAATGCCTTGCCAAGTTTAGACCCCAATAAAAAATACGTGGCATTGACCTTTGATGATGGACCCAACAGTACATCCACCATGGATCTGTTGAACATCTTACAAGAAAATGACGTCAAAGCGACCTTCTTTATGCTGGGACAAATGGTAGAGCAATATCCGCAAGCTGCTAAAAAAGTCCAAGAAGCTGGACACGAGATCGCCAGTCATTCTTACTCTCATCCGCAGCTGAATACTCTTTCAGCGGAAGATTTGCAGGCAGAAGTCACAAAAACCAACAAAGCCATTTATAATGCGACGGGTTTACTACCTAGAAATTTACGGCCCCCTTATGGCGCTATCGACAAACAAAGCGCACAAACCATTGGCATGCCGATCATTCAATGGGACATCGATTCTCAAGACTGGAAATTGAAGGATCCGAAGAAGATCAATGCCTTGGTGCAACAAAATGTCTTTAATGGTGCCATGATCTTGATCCATGATATTCACCCGAAATCTGTGAAAGCCGTACCGGGAGTCATTAAAATGCTCAAAAACGAAGGCTACGAATTCGTGACTGTCGATCAATTATTAGAAGCACGGCAAAAACCATTGCATCAATTCTTTGGGATGAACGACGAGCGCCTCGTTGACTAAATAAAAAAAGGAATGCAGCAAATTGTCTCTTGCTGCGTTCCTTTTTGGTTGTTGGATCGTTCCCTCTTTTTTTAGCCCTTCTTATCCTCATATACATTAGTCACAAAAATTTGGATCAACAGTTCAGCGACAGCTTTTGGCGACATCGTTGAGAAATCTTTGAGCCAGCGTTCGATCAACCCGATAGACCCGCAGACAAAAAAGCTAAGACACAGTTCCAATTCTTCCTCGGAAGCATCTTGAAAGTATTGGGCAAACCGTTTCAAGGTCTCCGGTTTGATCTCTGACAATAAAAGATTCAGCAAATGGCTGTTGTTCAACAAAATCAAATGGGTCGTACTAGGATTCTCATACAAAATCGTCAACAGCTTTTCCAACCAAAGATCCAATGACAAATTTTCCTGCTGCAAGTTCGATGCGATCTGCTCAACAAGCTCCCCTTCGATTTCCTCCAACAAAGCGGCCGTATCCTTATAATATTTATAAAATGTTCCTCGGTTGATATCGGCTCGTTCCGCAATCTCTTTGATCGTGATTTTGCGGTACTCTTTTTCCAACAATAACTCCTGAAAGGCGCGTCGGATCACTTTTTTCGAGTAGATCGTTCGACGATTCCCCACAGTCCCCACCATATCATTTCCCCTTTTCTCTGTACATTTGATCAATATTTGTCTATTTAATGACAAATACGTAAGCATTGAGGATTGCTCTTACTTTTCTTTCTTAGTATACTAACACCATGTGATTAAATCAACACGTGTTTAAAAAATGGAGGCTTTATTAATGAGTTATGTTGAAGTAAAGAATGAATATAAACGCTATCAGATGGGCGAAACCACCATCACTGCCAACAACGATCTTTCCTTTGCCATTGAAGAAGGCGAATTAGTGGTGATCCTTGGACCCAGTGGTGCAGGAAAATCGACCGTTTTGAATATTTTAGGCGGGATGGATTCGCCAGATGAAGGACAAATCATTATCGACAATGTCGATATCGCGAAGTTTAACGACAAACAGCTGACGGAATACCGCCGCAAAGACGTCGGGTTCGTCTTCCAGTTTTATAATTTGGTGCCGAACCTGACAGCGAAAGAAAACATTGAATTGGCAACAGAAGTCTCACCGAATGCACTCGATCCTGATGAAGTCTTAGCACAAGTCGGGTTAGAAAACCGTAAAAACAACTTTCCTTCGCAGCTCTCTGGTGGGGAACAGCAGCGGGTATCGATCGCTCGGGCGTTAGCCAAAAACCCGAAATTACTATTATGCGATGAACCGACTGGTGCCTTGGATTTTGAAACAGGCAAACAAGTGTTGAAGCTTTTGCAAAACGCCAGTCGGAAAAACGGCAATACGGTGCTGATCATTACCCATAACAGCGCCATTGCCCCGATCGCCGATCGGGTGATCCATATCAACGATGCCACTGTCCGTTCCATTGAAGAGAATCCTCATCCAATCTCGATCGATGAAATCGTTTGGTAGGAGGATCTGATGAAAAATAAGACCTATCTTAAAGCAAGTTTGCGAGAGATTCGCCAATCAAAAGGCCGCTTTATCGCAATCACCTTGATCATTTTTTTAGGAACGTTTCTCTTTGTCGGTGTCAAAGCGACCGGCCCGATCCTGAACCATTCCGCGAGTGAATATGTCAACGGTCAGCATTTAGCAGATCTGCAAGTCACTTCCACGCTGGGATTGACGGAGGACGACATTGATGCGGCGGAAAAAAGCGGTGCTCACACAGAAGCCGCCTATCAATTTTATTACGCTGCCAATTCAGATGAAGTCGTGCAAGTGACCTCTTATGATCCCTCACAGGAACTCAACCAGCTACTGGTGAAGGACGGCCGACTGCCAGAAAAAGCCGATGAAATCGTGCTGGACACCGAAGCAAAAAATTATGGCTGGCAAATAGGGGATACTTTTACGATCGATGATGCCGATAATCTGTCGGACAAAGACTATACGGTCGTTGGGTTCGCCACCTCTCCCATTTATATCAGTGCTGCCGAACGTGGCTATGCGAATGTCGGCAGCGGTGTCGTGACGTATTTTGCTTATGTGCCGGAAGAACAGTTCAAGATGGAGGTCAAAACGATCCTTTATCTCGCCTTTGATGATGTCGCTGGCCTTGAAACATACTCCGATGCTTACACCGACAAGATGGCAGCCCATCAAGAAACGATTGAGGAACTGTTTGCGGATCGCCCTAAAGAACGCTTAGCAGAAATTCAGCAAGATGCTTTTGATGAATTAGCGCCTGCAGAAAAAGAAGTCCGCGATGGACAAAAACAGTTAGCTGATGGACAAGCCCAACTGGATCAGGCCAAAGCGGAACTAGAACAACAGCAAGCCGCCTTGGCACAGCTGCCGCCCGTACAACAAGCAGCCCTCGAAGGCCAATTGACCACTGGGGAAGAAGAGTTGACTCGGCAGCAAACCCAATTAGATGAACAGCAACAAGAACTAACCGATGCCCAACAAACACTGGCAGAAAAACGTGCAGAGATCGAAGACTTGGCAGAACCCACGTATCTTTACAACCAACGCAAAGATAACCCCGGTTTCCAAGAATATGGTGGGCTGTCTGATCGTATCGCAGCGATCGCCAATGTGTTCCCTGTCTTCTTCTTCTTTATCGCTGCGTTGATCACCTTTACGACACTGACGCGGATGGTAGAAGAAAACCGCAAAGAGATCGGGACCTTAAAAGCGATGGGCTATGGCAAAGTCGAGATCTCCCTTAAATATTTGATTTATGCCCTCCTGTCTTCGGCCATTGGCATTATCAGTGGTGCCGTATTAGGGACGGAACTGTTGCCGCGTTTGATTTATTTTCTATCCAGCGAACGGTATCTTTTAGACGGGATTCGCGTCTATTATGTCTGGTCGCCAATTATTTTGGCCGCGATCGCCTTTTTACTGGCGACGCTCGGTGCTTGCCTCTTTGTTTTGATCAAAGAATTGCGGGAAAAACCTGCCCAGCTACTGCAAGTTCGGGCGCCAAAACCTGGGAAACGGATTTTATTAGAGGCCATTACGCCCTTATGGTCACGTTTAAGCTTCAATCAAAAAGTCAGCTTCCGTAACATCTTCCGCTACAAATCGCGAATGATCATGGCAATCATTGGCATCGCCGGCTGTACGGGACTGATGGTGGCAGGCGTTGGGTTGAAAGATTCCTTAAGTGCTGTGACTGCGAAACAATTTGGGCCCATTACGGATTATCAAGCCGTCGTGACCTTAAATGATGCGAAGGAAGAAACCGTTGCTGCCGCTGAAACGGTTTTAACAGACGATCCTCTTGTGACCCATTCGATGCTAGTCTACAATGAAACGATCGAGATTCGACCAGCTGACCAAGGAAAACAAAGTTTGACCTTGATGGTTCCGGCAGATCAAGAAGCGTTTACCGACTATGTCCATTTGAAAACAACGGCAGGTCAGAAGCTGCCATTAACAGAAGGTGCCGTGCTGACTATGAAATACGCAGAATTGTATGATCTGCAGGTTGGGGATACATTGACCTTCTATACTAGCGATCAAGAAGCTTTTGAAGTACCTATCAGCGGCATCGCAGAAAACTATTTAGGCAATTCCCTTTATCTGTCACCGACTCTTTACGAAGAAATCACCGACAGTACTTTTGAACCGAATGCGTTCTTAGTCAAAAGCAAGACGATGACGAAAAAACAAGAGGAAGCTTTATCAACAGCCTTGTTAGATACCGACAAAGTCAAAAACACGACGTTCCTTTCTACTCAGATCAAAATGCAGGATGATTCGATGGGCAACTTGAACTCCATTGTCTTGATCTTAGTTGTACTATCAGGGGCATTAGCCTTTGTCGTCTTGTATAACTTGACCAACATCAATGTTTCCGAGCGGATTCGCGAGCTTTCTACTATTAAAGTATTAGGGTTTTACAATAAAGAAGTCACCATGTACATCGTACGGGAAAATATCGTTTTTACGTTATTTGGGATTCTCGCAGGTTACGTGGTAGGTTACTTCTTGACTGACTTTATTTTGATCCAAGCTTCGATGGAAAACATGGTCTTTCCATTAGTGATCAATTGGCCGGCTTATGCTTTAGCCGGCGGCATGACGATTCTCTTTACGATCATCGTGATGTACGTCACCCATGTAAAACTGACTCATGTCAACATGATCGATGCGTTGAAATCAAACGAATAAGCTGCTGCTAAAGCGATTTGCTGATCATCAAGCAGCGATTTTAAAGAAAAGAACGCCACTCTTGCCTAGATAGCTGAGAGTGACGTTCTTTTTTGAACAAATAATCCCCTCTGTCCACTTTTGAACAGAGGGGGCGTTGGTTTTCACGTGAAACATTTTATGATTTTACAGAGTAGTTTGGTGCTTCTTTCGTGATTTGAACATCGTGGGGATGTGATTCTTTTAGTCCGTTGCCGCTCATTTGGATGAATTGTGCTTCATCACGTAATTGCTGTAGATTGCCAGCACCGACATAACCCATCCCTGATTTCAAGCCTCCGATCATTTGGAAGATGATATCAGAAACGCTGCCTTTATAAGCGACACGCCCTTCGATGCCTTCTGGAACCAATTTGTTGGCTTCGTTTACGCCACCTTGGAAGTAACGGTCGCTGGAGCCTTTTTCCATTGCCCCCAATGAACCCATTCCCCGGTAGGTTTTGAAGCGTCGGCCTTGATAGATTTCAAATTCACCTGGTGATTCATCGGTTCCTGCCAACATGCTACCTAGCATTACGGCATGTCCGCCAGCTGCTAAAGCTTTGACGATATCCCCAGAGTATTTGATCCCACCATCGGCAATGATTGCTTTGCCGTATTGACGTGCCACAGAGGCTGCATCATAGATCGCGGTCAATTGAGGAACTCCGACACCGGCTACCACCCGAGTAGTACAGATCGAACCTGGACCGATCCCGACTTTTACGACATCGACACCAGCATCATACAATGCTTTCGTGCCTTCTGCAGTGGCAACATTTCCCGCAATCAATGTCGCTTCTGGGAAATGCGCACGAATTTCAGAGATTTTGCGTAAAACACCCGCACTGTGTCCGTGGGCAGTATCAATAACAATCGCGTCCACGCCTGCATCCAATAATGCTTGTGCGCGCTCAAAGGTATCGCTGGTAACGCCGACTGCCGCTGCCACTAATAGGCGTCCATGCGTGTCTTTGGCTGCATTCGGGAATTCGATCACTTTTTCAATATCTTTGATAGTGATCAAACCGCTTAAGATCCCTGCTTCATCAACGATCGGTAATTTTTCGATCTTGTGTTGTTGTAAGATTTTTTCAGCGTCTTTCAACGACGTACCGACAGGTGCTGTGATCAATTGGTCTTTGGTCATCACATCATTGATCGGCATCGTATAATCCGTGACAAAACGCATGTCGCGGTTCGTGATGATACCGACTAATTTGCGGTTTTCCATCGTTTCTACGATCGGTACCCCGCTGATGCGGTACTTGCTCATCAAATGTTCTGCATCAGCAACTAAGTGGCTTGGTGTTAAGAAAAACGGATCGATGATCACGCCGCTTTCAGAACGTTTTACTTTGCGCACTTCATCTGCTTGCGCTGCGATACTCATGTTTTTGTGAATTACGCCAAGTCCTCCTTGACGCGCCATTGAGATCGCCATTTTACTATCAGTTACGGTATCCATACTGGCACTTATGATTGGAATATTTAGTGTAATATTCGGGGCAAGCTGCACTTTCATATCCACGTCATTTGGCAAGACGTGACTTTCTGCCGGAATCAATAAGACATCATCAAACGTTAACCCTTTTTTTACAAATTTGGTTTCCCAGTTGGACATTTTTGTAACCACTCCTTAAAGTTTTTAGGTATTTTAAAAAAAATAGCAAAGATTTTTTCATAAGTCAACCATTCGGAAAGCTTTCTTAATAATCCTCTTCAAACCTTTGGTTAAATCTCATAATTCGCCATTTTTTCTAAAAAAACGGTTCTACAATATTTAGTGTTGGTGGAAAATCTACGGATTTTCTATTGACACTTTTTTTGTAAAAAAAGATAGAAAAAGAGATAGCCTAACTGGTAGAATTTAGTCGTCTAAAACAAAACCAAACCAAGAAAGGATATCTCCATGGATCATTGTACTAGAAAATTGTTAGGTTTAACAGATGAAAATTTATTCTTCGAAGAAGAATGGTTAGAGACAGTAGAAGAAGAGGGGTTTCGCATCAATCTTATCCATGCCAAACTTAGCTATATACCAAGCCATTGCCGTAAATGTGGCATCAAAAATGAAGGACAAATCATCAAGAATGGCTCACACAAAACAAAAGTTCAACTTTTGCCTTATCGAGACACCAAAACAGAATTACGCTTGGTACGTACGCGCTTTTACTGTAAAGAATGTCAGTCGACATTCAATGCTCAGACAAACTTGGTGGATGAAAACTGCTATCTTTCAAAAGAATTAAAGGTTCAAATCGCCTTGGAGCTGGCCAAGAATACAACAAGAAAAGAAATTGCCGATCGCTATTTTGTCTCTGACGTAACCGTTCTGCGTGTCCTACACACCTGTTTAAAAACGTATCATCCTCGTTTTGATACGTTACCTTCGGTCCTTTGTTTTGATGAGTTCAAATCAATGAAGTCCTGCAGCGGAAAAATGAGTTTTGTCTTTATGAATGGGCAGACCCAACAATTGATCGGCGTATTGGAGAATCGTCGCCTTGCATTCTTAAAACCATATTTCCTTAAATTCACCCGAAAAGCACGAGCGAACGTGAAATACGTCGTGATGGATATGAATGCCCCTTATTTTGAACTTGTAAAGGCGGTCTTCCCAAACGCAAAAATCGTGACCGATCGCTTTCACATTGTCCAACAAATCACTCGTGCGTTAAACCAGTTGCGAATTAAAACAATGAACAGCTTTCAAAAAACGGAACCGACAAAGTATCGACGATTGAAGCGATTCTGGAAATTGCTCCTTAAGCATGCTTATGATCTGGATAGTTCCAATTATCAATATGATCGATCCTTTCGTAGACCAATGACGCAAAAAGCGATCGTCGATGAACTTTTGAGTTATGACGAACAATTAACAAGGGCTTACGAGACTTGTCAGCTCCTCCTCTATCACTTTAAACACAAGGACAGCCAAAGCTTTTTCGATACGATCAACAGCTTAGATCAACGCCTCCCACAATGGTTTTGTAAGAAGCTGACGTTTTTAAATAAATACAAATTAGGGATTCAATATGCTTTAAAAACCAGGTATAGTAATGGGGCATTAGAAGGAAGAAACAACAAGATAAAAGTGATAAAACGAGTAGCCTACGGCTATCGAAATTTCCACAACTTTCGAGCAAGAATTTATCTCATTCAAGGCTTAATCTTCCAAGTAAAACAAAAACCAGTTAAGCAATCTGCCTAACTGGTTATGACTAAATTTTCAGTTGTATCTTTCTCTACCAACACTAAATGTCGAAGAGCCAAAAAAACACGCTGATCGTGCGGTCTTTTTTAACAAAAGAAGGCGCACGATCAACGTGTAGTCATCAGCCTCTAGGAACAGACATACTGCTGATGATATTGTATTTGCGTTTCAAGTAGTACTTCGCGGCTAATGCCACTGCCCCGATCAAGGCTTCGATCACAGGATCCACTTGTGGATTCAATGGTGGTTGGATCATCGCAGAAAGCGAGATCACAACGATCCATAGCATGAAGGCTGCGACTAAAATCAAAATGATCTTCCACATCTTCGGCCGTTTGCTCTTATCGGCACCTGGGCGTTCATATTGATACATGTATTTGTACATCAAGTAGAAGACCCAACCAGCAAGCATCGCCATCAAGAAGAGGGTCAATAAGCCATAAGGTTGTGCTTGTCCTCTAGTAAAGATTCCCATAACCCCTAACATCAAGCCAAAAATCCCTAAAATCAGCAAGGTGCTATCCAACCACATCAAGAAGGGTCCGGATTCTTTTTGCTCAACGGGTTTGTTGATGATGGCTTCGGTGCGTTCAGACACTGTACCAAATAATTGGCGGGCTGTTTTGCCGCCTTTTTGTTCTTTGACTAAGACCGGCAGCATCTCATGCAAGGCAATCGTTTTTTCTTCTTCAGAAAGGTTGGCTGCCTCTAGCGATTTTTTTAAATCAAATATATATTGTTGGTTTCGTTTTGTTAATTGTTGTTCTAATTCACGATTTTCGGAAACATAATTTCGCAGAGTTTCTGGTTCCATGAATTGATTCTCCCTTCTGCGTTTTCTTCACAATGGACATTTTACCACAAATTCACTGGGAAGAAAGCCCTTTATACGTTAAAACGGAACAACATCACGTCGCCATCTTGCACGACATAATCTTTTCCTTCCAAACGTACCCGACCGGCTTCTTTGGCCGCTTGCATCGTGCCGTATTGGTTCAGATCTTCAAAGGAAACAGTTTCCGCACGAATAAAGCCGCGCTCAAAGTCCGTATGGATGATCCCCGCTGCTTGCGGTGCTTTGATGCCTTTACGGAACGTCCACGCACGCACTTCTTGTTCACCAGCGGTAAAGTACGTTGCTAGACCAAGTAAATCATAGGCAGCACGAATCAATTGATCCAACCCTGATTCTTCAATTCCTAATGCTTCTAAAAACTCTGCTTTGTCTTCTTCTTCCAGCTCAGCGATCTCTTCTTCGGCACGAGCACTGATGACGATCACTTCCGCATTTTCGCTCGCTGCAAATTCCTTCACTTTGTTGACATAGTCATTGGTTTCATAGTCTGCCACGTCTTCTTCTGCTACGTTGGCAACGTATAAAACTGGTTTGGTCGTTAGTAAAAACAAACTTTTGACGATGCGCTGTTCTTCATCTGTAAATTCGATCGAACGAGCTGAGATCCCTTCTTCTAGGACCGGTTTGATTTTATCAAGAACGGCCAATTCCGCCACCGCATCTTTGTCTTTGGTTTTAGCAATTTTTGCGACCCGAGTATAGCGCTTGTTGACGGATTCTAAATCTGCTAAAACCAACTCCAAGTTGATGGTATCGATATCAGCTAATGGGTCCACGCGGCCTTCCACGTGGGTGATGTTGTCGTCGTCGAAACAACGAACGACATGACAGATCGCATCCACTTGGCGGATATGGCTCAAAAATTGGTTGCCTAATCCTTCCCCTTTGCTGGCACCGCGGACGATTCCAGCAATATCCGTAAATTCAAAGGTGGTTGGGACTGTCTTTTTCGGACGGACTAATTCTGTTAAACGCTGTAAGCGCCAATCTGGCACTTCCACCATTCCTACATTCGGATCGATCGTCGCAAACGGATAGTTTGCGGCTTCTGCTCCTGCTTTGGTTATTGCATTAAATAAAGTAGATTTGCCCACATTTGGCAATCCAACGATTCCGGCAGTTAACGCCATGCTTCACTTCACTCTTTCTCTTTTTTTTCTAGGATTTTCTTCATCTTTTTATCAAATTCTCGGCGCGTCATCATGACGATGTGGCCGCAATTCGTACACTTTATTTTGATGTCTGCCCCCATGCGGATGATTTCCCAACGATTGGCTTTGCAGGCATGCGGTTTTTTCATTTCGACAATATCCCCAAGATCATACATCTTTATCACCTCAAGCTTCATCAAATTGAATGTTCAATAAATCTAAAATACGGGTTAAATCTTTTTGTGACAGGTATTCGATCTCGATTTTTCCTTTGCCTTCTTTTTCGCGGATCTCGACATTTGTGCCGAATTTATCCATCAACCGTTCTTCGCTTTCTCGTAAATAGTACGGTTTTTCCCGAATCAGACGCGGAACTTTTTTCTTTTCGTTTTTCGTGTCGTTCATCTCAGCGACCATTTGTTCTAATTGGCGGACTGTCAGATTTTCTTTGACACAACGATTGGCTAATTTTAAGATCTGTTCTTTGTTTTTCAACCCTAATAATGTCCGGGCTTGTCCCATAGACAAACGGTCATCTTGAACCATTTCTTTGACGAGTTTCGGCAAGGACAGTAACCGCAAATAATTGGCGATATACGGGCGGCTTTTCCCTAAGCGTTCAGCGACTTGTGCTTGGGTCAATTTCAAATTTTTCATCAGCATGTCATAAGCTTCTGCTTCTTCTAAAGGATTCAAATCTTCCCGCTGCAAGTTTTCTAAAACGGCGACTTGCATCATCGATTCTTCATCAAAATTGCGGATGATGGCTGGGATCGTTTCCTTGCCAGCTAGTTTGGACGCTCGAAACCGGCGTTCACCAGCAATGATCTCATAGCCTTTGACGGATGATTGCCGCACGATGATCGGTTGAAAGACCCCCGAATGCTGGATCGAATTGGCTAGTTCTTGTAATGAAAGCTCATCAAAGGTTTTTCGCGGTTGATAAGGGTTGGGTCTTAATTCGTTTAAAGGCAGTTCAACGACTTTTTCTGTCTTGATATCGACTTCTTCTAACCCTTGCAGGTCTTGAAACAACGCATCGATCCCACGCCCTAATCCTTTCCCTTTATTCTTCACGGGCTAACACTTCCTTTGCTAACGTCTGATAGACTTCGGCTCCTTTTGAGCGTGGATCATAATCAATGATCGACAATCCATGACTAGGTGCTTCAGACAACCGGATATTCCGCGGAATAATGGTTTCATATACTTTTTCTTGGAAATAGCGGCGGACTTCTTCCACGACTTCCGCGCCTAAGTTCGTGCGGGCATCATACATCGTCAGTAAGACCCCTTCGATCTCTAACTCAGGGTTAAAATGTTTTTGTACTAAACGCACGGTATTCAATAGTTGGCTCAGCCCTTCTAATGCATAGTACTCACATTGGACTGGGATCAAAATCGAATCACTGGCGGTAAAGGCATTGATCGTCAAATGACCTAAAGATGGTGGGCAATCGATAAAGATATAATCGTATTGTTCTTTGATTTCATTCAAAGCCGATTTCAATCGAGATTCCCGCGCCATCATGGAGGTCAATTCAATTTCCGCACCAGCTAATTGGATCGTCGCTGGAACGATATCCAAGTTTTCCCGACTGCTAGGTAAAATCGCTTCAACGATCGGTGTTTCATTGACTAATACATCATAGATGTCTTGTTCCACATCTGGTTTGCGAATGCCGACACCGCTTGTGGCGTTGCCTTGGGCATCAATATCTACGAGTAACACTTTTTTGCCGACAAATGCTAAGGACGCACCTAGGTTCACCGTTGTGGTGGTTTTGCCTACGCCGCCTTTTTGGTTTGCAACAGAAATAATACGGGCCATTGATTTTCCTCCTATTTGATTGGTTGTTTCGCTGGCATTCCCGGTTTGCGGGGGTATTTCTTTGGCGTTTCTTTTTTCTTTTGAATGATCAAAAGATGGCGTTCATCGCCGCTGACCGGTAAGGTAAAGCTTTTTTCTTCAATAAATTTGCCGCCTAAGAGTGAGATGGCTGGTTTGGCTTCAACCAGTTCTTCCTCGCTTTTGGCAGCTTTGAGCGCATAAAAATAGCCTGCTTTTTTCACCAATGGCACACAGAGTTCCGTTAACACATTCAAACGGGCAACCGCACGAGCAGTCACATAATCGAATTGCCCACGAAATTGCGGGTTTTGACCAAATGTTTCTGCGCGGTCATGGTACAAGTGGACATTTTCCAATTGTAGATCCGTCACAAGGGTTTGTAAAAAGGTGATGCGCTTATTTAAAGAGTCGACGATCGTCACTTCTAATTCAGGAAACACGATTTTTAGTGGAATACTTGGAAAGCCAGCACCTGAACCGACATCACACAAATGACTTTGCGGGTCAAAGGCGGTTTCAAAAGCTAAGGAAACAGAATCGTAGAAATGCTTCAAATACACTTCTGATTTTTCCGTGATTGCAGTTAGATTCATCTTCTGATTCCATTCAACTAAACGCTCGAAATAGACAGCGAATTTTTCCATTTGTTCTTCGGTTAAAACGATCCCGTTTTTGCGTAATTCTTCATGAAATTCTTCAGGTAGCATAACGAATCCTTTCTATTTTGTGAAACAGAAAAATGTTTCACAGACTAGTTCCTACTTTAACGCAAAAAGCAATGTGATGCAATAGCCAGACATTGCTTTCTAGGAGAATTTACCATTTTTTAACTGGGGCTTTAAGGTTGGTTTAAGGCATGGGAATTATACTCATTTCAATCCAAAAAACTTTTTTCATTTTTCCTTGACCAGCGAGGCTGCCAACCCTCCTGGTCAGCTTTTTTCTCAAAGAAACAAGCATTGATCACAGGATCAATGCTTGTTTTTGTTTCATATGAAACTTTTTTATTTCACCCGAGGCTCGTTGTATTCTTCGATACGATCAGACGCGCGGGAAGCCGCATGTTTGGCTTTGTTGGTTTGACGTGAAGCAAAGTCGCCGGTTTTAGATGCAGCTGACGATACTTTGTCTTGAACCGTTTCTTGTTCCTCTTCGTATTCAGCGATCGTTTTTACATCTACAACATTGATGTTGACTTCGATAACTTCTAATTGGGTCATTGTCGTTACTTCTTTTTGGATGACTTCTTTGACTTGGTCAGCGATTTCTGGGATGTTGCGGTCGTATTCAACCACGATATCTAAATCAACGGCTACTTGTTTTTTCCCTACTTCGGTATTGATACCCGCAGTCACATTGTCTGTATTGACTAATTTTTCCGCAATGTTAGAGAAGAAACCACCATCGACCGTCAACAGACCATCCACGTGTTCTAATGCGATCCCGATGATTTTTTGGATCACTTTGTCATCATAGGTCAATGAACCATGAACGGGTGCATCGCCAGTTGGTCCTTCAAAATCGTTGTGGCCAGGTTTTGGCGGTGCTGGATGATGTCCTGCTGGATTTGGATTTCCTGGTGCTGGATGATCCCCTGGTTTTGGTCCGTTTTGTTGTCCTGCTACTGCTTTTTCAGCATTTGGTACCACTGGATCTGGTGCTTCAGTCATCGGAATCGCATTTTCATTTGCTTGATGATTGGTGTTAGGAACCACTGGATCTGGATGTGCGCTGACTTTTTTATCATTGTTTAATTCGTTTTTATCGTTATTCATTAAAAATTCCTCCTATTAAAATGCGTTATTGTTGGTTAAAAAATTCGTCGATGATACCGGTACGTTGGAGATACAATCCTAACGCAAAACCCAAACCTGTTAGGAGTAGAATCAGCAATGTTTTGAAAAAACCGATCGTTACAAACAACACAGCCAGAACAAGGCCGATTGCTCCAAAAATCAATGGGATTTTGTATTGTTGTAGTTCGTTCATCATAGCCCTCCTATTCTACTCGCGGGTTTTCCGGAGTCTCATTTTGTTCAAAATTCGCGTAGTTGACTTCGACTTTGACTTTCTCACTTGAACCAAGCACTCGTTGGACATCTTGTTGGATTTCCGCCATTAAGTTTTCGGTTTTGCCGACTAAGGCAGACGTCCGTTTCAAGCGTCCTTTGATTTTAATCAAAATTCGATTTTTGGTCGCCTTGACATGAACTTTTGGTCCTTCAACAAATTCTTTTTCATTTACTTTCGTACGTACAAGTCCTTCGATTGCTTTCTTATCGATCGTCAATGCGCCCTTATCCTCTTTCAAAACAAAGGTCGTTTTGGTTTTTGGATAAAGAAGCACGACTAAGATCACGATCAAGAATAAGGCGATCAAGACAACAGCTACCCAAAACATATATTGACGCATAAACAAGTTGTCAAAGAAATACGTGACGACATTGCCTCTGCTGTCCAAACCAAATGGCAGCTGCATATAAGGATTACTCATTAATACGATTGGTAATAAGACAGTGATAAAGATCAACGAAACGATAATTGATACGATTTTCCACCCTTTACTCATAGGACACCTCCTCCTTTTTCTCCAATTTTTGATAAGCTTACAAGTTGATGGCTTCTCCGCCGGTAACACCATAAATCTGTGCTGTCACATAGCTAGCTTTATTGGAAGCTAAAAAGACATAGACAGGTGCCAGCTCAGCTGGTTGTCCTGCCCGCTCAAGTAACGCTTGCTGACCAAATTCAGGCAGCTGGTCTTGCGGTTGGCCATGATCTAACTGTAATGGTGTCCAGATCGGTCCTGGGGCTACCCCATTGACGCGAATTCCTTTTTCAGCAAATTGTTTCGCCAAGCTGACTGTAAAACTAGCGATCGCCGATTTGGTTGCCGCATAATCCATTAAATGGGCACTTGGACTAAAGGCTTGGACAGAAGTCGTTGTCACGATCGCTCCCCCAGCCGGTAAGTGCGGCTCAGCAGCTTTGACTAATGCAAACATTGAGATAATGTTTACCATAAAGGTGTCTTTCACTTGTTCAATCGGTAATTCTGCAATCGATGGCCGCGTGATTTGCTGTGCCGCGTTCAATACTAATGTATCTAACCCACCTAATGCTGCCACCGCTTTGTCAACGATCTCTTGTGGTGCCGCTTCGTCTCGCAGGTCATAGGGTAGCAAGATCACTTTGCGCCCAGCTTCTTTGATGTACCCTGCAACTTCTTCGGCATCTTCTTCTTCTCCTGGGAAAAAGTGTAGGGCAATGTCTGCTCCTTCACGGGCGAAGGCAATCGCTGCTGCTCGTCCGATCCCAGAATCCCCACCGGTGATCAGTACCCGCCGGTTTTCTAACTGCTGACTTCCCTCATAAGATTCTTCACCACAATCAGGTTTTGGTCGCATTTCTTCTTGTAAAGCAGGCGTATCTTGTTCCTGTTTGCTGTATTTACCCGTGTGATAAAGTTCCCGTGGATCAGTCAAAATAGGTTCACTCATTCTTACGTCCTCCTTTTCTCTATAATAAAATTCTAAACCATTCATTTTTTTTTGGGAAATATAACGCTTTGTTAACAAAAATAAATCCTCGTTTATTAGAAAATGAAAAAAGAAAGTGCCCCCATTTTTGACCAGAAATCAAATGATTTCCCTTTTTTATAGAAGGGGGTAAACTAATAAGTAGTAACTGGTAGTACCTGTAAAAGGGAACCCCTAAGAAAATGACCTTGGATCAAGAAAAAGGAGGAAACAAACAATGCCTTGGAATGTCCGTGATTATCCTGCGTCAATGAAGAATCTAGACCCCTTAGTTCGTAAAAAAGCGATCGATATCGCCAATGCCCTGCTAGCCGATGGCTATTCCGATGATCGGGCGATCCCGATCGCCACGAGTCAAGCAGAAAAATGGTATGACAATGCAGATGAAGAGGAGAAGAAAGCTTTTCAGAAAGAAAAAAATCCGCAAAAAGACGATACCCATCAAACCAATAAGAATGCGGAAAAATTAATGGATGCGGATGTAGAAGTTGTGTATGAAGACGACAAATGGCAAGTCCGTTCCAAAGGAGCAAAACGTGCCAGTGATCATTTCGATAAGAAAGCAGAGGCCATCGCCCGTGCCAAAGAAATTGCCGAAAACAAAGAATCCGTGGTGAACGTTTATAAAAAAGATGGTGACCATCAAAAGGATATTGATTTAGGAGAATAAAATTGGCCGCAAAAAAGCGGAAGGAGGTCTTACGTTTGTCGTTTTAACGGCGCGAAACGTTACCTTCTCTTTCGCTTTTTTGTTTCCTTTTACAGCTAGGTTTGGTTAAAACTAAAGCAACCGCTTCTTTAACGTTTCTTTTAAAAAGCAACGTTTCATTGTCAGAAACCTAAAAAACGAAGACCTTTTGAATGAACCATTACGTTTAAAATTTCTCGACATCCTAAAAAATAAGTCTATGAAATGCTGATCTAGCAACAGTTGTGAACCAGCCGTTACCCCTGTAAACTAGCTTGTACTTTCTTTAACTAAATAAACCTTGTATACTTGAATTATTAAAAGTACAAGGAGTGGTGTTTGTGAAAAAATTATTTTTTGTGCCGTTTATTTTTCTTTGTTTCCTCTTTGCTCTCCCAGCTGCCGCCCAGACAGTGGAAGAACCTGAACTCGTTTATGACTTAGCATCAGATAGTCCCTATGAGCAGCTGGTTACGGTAGATGAAGAAGGCAACGAGGTGATTTTGACCATTGAAAAACTGCCGTCATTCCGAGCAAATCTGGCAGCGGGAACGTATCGTGTGTCAAAAACATCCACAGGTAATTGGACTGCTAGTTATAATGTAACGGTCAATAGCCGCAATCAATTTACAGGCACTTCGAATTTAAGTTTAGTTGCTCACAGAGGAAGTATCACTTCTAGTTCATTAACTCACACGTCCACCAAAGCCACCTGTACGTTTAAGCAAAAAGCAGGTATAATCACTACCAATGGGAGTGTCGTAACCACGATCTCAAATGGGAAGCTAGTTGTTAAATAGCAGATAGGAGCATACATTGGCTTTAGCAGAACAATTAAAAAGCTGTCGCGAGTCTTCCGGATTGTCGCAAACAGCTGTCGCAGAAAAATTACAGATTTCACGCCAGTCGATTTCAAAATGGGAAAATGGGCGCGGCTATCCAGATATTGAGAATTTGATTTTGTTGAGCGATCTCTACCAAGTCTCGATCGATGAGCTTTTACGTGAGAACGAAGCCTTAAAAGAGCGGATCGAAACCAACAATCAAGAAATCAACGACAAAAAAGAAAAATTGTCGTTACTCCAAAGAACGATGGCAACGGAAAAAGATGAAAGTCTGCTCTTGCTACTGTTAGCTGGAATCGGCTCATTTCTCTTTCCATTAGGTTTGATTTTAGATGGCTTTGTCTTATGGCGTAACAAAAAGGCCAATAATTTTTATGTATTGATCTATATCGTCTGTGCCTTCTCGATATTCTTGAATTTGTACGATGGTTATGTCCATCTCAGCAACATCATGAATTGGGGAACCACTACGATTGAAAAAGTGGAATAAGTCAATTATTAAGACAAAAAGCCCGCTGCGAAAACAATTCGCAGCGGGCTTTTGACACTCTATTTATCATTTATGAATTGGTTATTCAAAGAATATTAACCGTCTTTAGTTAACCTTTGCAATCTTCCCTTGTTCGATATACACCATCAGAATACTGATATCAGCTGGGTTTACTCCGCTGATACGGCTCGCTTGGGCGATGGTTTCGGGTTGGATTTTTTGCAGTTTTTGTTTGGCTTCTGTTGCCAAGCCATTGATAGCGGCATAGTCGATGTTTTCAGGAATGCGTTTGGCTTCCATCCGTTTGAGTTTCTCCACTTTTTCGAGAGCTTTTTTGATATAGCCTTCGTATTTGATTTGGATCTCGACTTGTTCGATCTCTTTTGGCTTCAATGCTTCATTGGCTTCGATAAATTGCAGCATTTCGGCATACGTCACTTCAGGCCGACGCAAGAATTCATTTGCTAAAACACCATCTTTCAAGGTTGCCGTCCCTTTAGCAGTCAAATACGCTTGTACTTCTGGCGTTGGTTTGATGCGGATCTTATATAAACGTTTAATTTCTGCTTCAACAGCTTCTTTTTTCGCTACATACGCTTCGTATTGTGCTTCTGGGACGAGCCCGATTTGATGTCCCACTTCGGTCAAACGCAGATCCGCATTATCATGACGCAGCAATAAGCGGTATTCGGCACGAGAGGTCAATAAGCGGTAAGGTTCATTGGTTCCTTTGGTCACCAAATCATCGATCATCACACCGATATAACCGTCGCTGCGTTTCATAATGAAGGGTTCTTTGCCTTGAATTTTCAAAGCAGCATTGATGCCTGCGATCAAGCCTTGACCGGCCGCTTCTTCATAGCCGCTGGTTCCGTTGGTTTGTCCTGCCGTAAAGAGGTTTTCGATGACTTTGGTTTCTAATGTTGGACGCAATTGATGAGGCACCACGACATCATATTCAATGGCGTAGCCCGTCCGCATCATTTCCGCTTTTTCTAAACCTGCGATGGAATGCAGCATTTGGACTTGGACATCTTCTGGCATAGAAGTAGAAAGCCCTTGAACATACACTTCTTCGGTGTTCAACCCTTCTGGTTCCAAGAACAGTTGGTGACGAGATTTGTCTGCAAAACGCACGATTTTGTCTTCGATAGATGGGCAATAACGGGCACCTACTCCTTCAACGATCCCTGTAAACATCGGCGCCCGGTGTAAATTCTGGTTGATGATTTGGTGCGTCCCTTCGTTCGTATAGGTCAACCAGCAAGGTTCTTGGTTTTGATTGTAGGCTTCATCGGGTGTGCTGTAACTAAAGTGATTCGGTTGTTCATCGCCAGGCTGGATCTCCGTTACCTCATAGTTGATGGTGCTGGATTTCACCCGCGGTGGTGTACCCGTTTTAAAACGAGCGATCTCTAGGCCAAGCTCTTTCAAATGATCGGCTAGTCCAATCGATGGCTGGGAGTTGTTTGGTCCAGAAGAATACTTCAACTCTCCAATGATGATCTCTCCTCGCAACGCTGTTCCCGCAGTGATCACTACAGCTTGGGCTTGGTAACGAGCGCCTGTAGAGGTCACGACGCCACGGCATTCGCCTTCTTCAACGATCAGCTTTTCAACGATTCCTTGGCGCAGTGTCAGATTGGCTTCTTTTTCGATCGTTCGTTTCATTTCAGCCGCATAGGCATGTTTATCGGCTTGCGCCCGCAAGGCCCGCACAGCGGGACCTTTTCCTGTATTGAGCATCCGCATTTGGATGTAGGTTTTGTCGATATTTTTGCCCATTTCTCCGCCTAAAGCATCGATTTCGCGCACCACGACGCCTTTTGCTGGTCCGCCGACGGAGGGATTACAAGGCATGAATGCGACCATGTCTAAGTTGATGGTCAGCAAGAGGGTTTTTGCCCCCATTCGGCTGGCTGCCAAGGCAGCTTCTGATCCGGCATGGCCGGCACCAACAACGATCACGTCATAACTTTCTGCTTGATATTCTTGCATGGTGTTCTCCTTTTTACGCCAGTGGCGCATTCTTTATTTTCCTAAACAAAACTGACTGAACAATTGGGTGATCAACTCATCTTGGACACTGTCGCCGACAACTTCTCCTAGATAGTCCCAGCAGCGTGTCATATCGATTTGAACCAAGTCGACAGGCATTCCTGCTTCGATCCCTTGGATGACCTCAGACAACGACTGAACGGCATTTTCTAATAAGGCAATGTGGCGAGTATTAGAAAGATAGGAAGCATCCTTATCGGTGGTCTTGCCCCCAAAGAATAGATCGGCAATGGCTTGTTCCAGTTGGTCTAAGCCTTCGTTGGTCAACACAGAGACAGAAAAAATCGGTTCATCTGCTGCGTACTGCGCTAGCTCAGCAGGTGCTAATTTTGGCTCAAGGTCGGTCTTATTCAATAAGATGATCCGACGGCTGCCAGCAGTCAGCTCCAGCAATTGTTTGTCTTCCTGGGTCAATCCTTCGCTTTGGTTGAGAACCAGCAAAATCAACTCCGCTTCTGCCAATGCTTTGCGGCTGCGTTCGACTCCGATTTTCTCAACGACATCTTCTGTTTCGCGGATACCAGCCGTATCGATCAGTTTCAATGGTACCCCGCGAACATTGACATACTCTTCAATGACATCTCGAGTCGTACCAGCAATGTCTGTCACGATGGCTTTTTCTTCCCTTAATAAATGGTTCAATAAGCTGGATTTACCGACATTCGGCCGACCGATGATCGCAGTACTCAAACCTTCTCGCAAAATTTTTCCTTGTTGGGCAGTCGCTAATAAGGCTTGGATCTGCCCTTTGACCATCGTGGCTTTTTCTAGCAATAAGCGGGTCGTCAATTCTTCCACATCATCGTATTCAGGGTAATCGATATTCACTTCAACTTGCGCCAGCGTCTCTAAGATCTCTTGGCGTAAGGTCCGAATCAAGTGGGAAAGATTGCCATCCAGCTGATTGACTGCGAGATTCATCGCCTTATCGGTCTTGGCACGAATCAAGTCCATCACCGCCTCGGCTTGAGAAAGGTCAACCCGTCCGTTTAGAAAGGCCCGCTTCGTGAATTCTCCCGGCTCAGCCAACCGTGCGCCTTGTCGTAAAACCAGCTGCAAGAGTTGATTGACGACAACGATCCCGCCGTGGCAATTGATCTCAACGACATCTTCTCGGGTAAAGGTCCGCGGCTTTTTCATCACTGATAGCATCACTTCATCCATCAAACGGTTTTCTTCTGGATCCACGATATGACCATAATGGATCGTATGACTAGGCACTTGGGCGAGGGTTTTAGTGCCTGCTTGAAAAATCTGATCCGCAATTGCGATCGCTTCTTCCCCGCTTAATCGCACAATACTGATGGCCCCTTCGCCTGGCGGGGTGGAAATCGCGGCAATCGTATCAAATTCTTGCGTAATATTCGCCATGTTGCTTGCTCCTCCTATTTTTTCACATAAAAAAAGTGCCCACTCCACCCGTCAAATTGATTGAAAATCAATAAAAACGAGTAGACTTAGCACTTTGACTGCTTGTCAATTAAATTCTGGAAATAGATTAGCACATTTTTGCGCGAGTCGCAAGCTTCCTTCAAAAACTTTTAAATTTTGCATCTGTCCGCAAAAACCTTTAAAATAAAAGCAAAGAATAAGAAAAGAGGGATCTATTATGGAAACCATCAAATCATCAAACAGCGCTGCTCGCATTAAAGAAATCATTTTATCGACAGGAAACGTGAATCGGCCTTACGTCGTGCGGGATATCGTCTTTGCGGCAGACAAAATCGAAGTAGATCTATTTGATACATCTGTGAATTTGAACGACCTGTTGGCAGATGTGACCTATCGCTTAAAAGAAACCGCCCACAGCTACGGAGCGAATGCAGTGATCAACTGTCATTTCGAACATGACCGCATCGTCGAAGGCGACAAAACCTACCTTGAGATCTTTGCCTATGGTACAGTGGTTCAATTTACTCAATCAACCATCGGCGGCTAATTGCCTCTATCATCAAAGAAAAATACAAAAAAGAGTCCGCGGCATACGGACTCTTTTTTGATACCAAAGGCTGACCTACGTAACGTATGTTGACTTTGATAAGAATGATTTCTAGTCAAGGATACTTGGTTTTAAATTTGTTGTCAATCGCTTTTTCCCATCAAAAAAGGGAAAGGCTTGTCAGACCGCCTTTCCCTTTTTTCATTAAATTCGTTTGTCCGCAGGTTCCACTACTAAGTAGCGATACGGTTCATCCCCTTCAGAATGAGTTTGAACATACGCATCTTTACTCAATACGGAATGGATCTGCTTTCTTTCAAACGCCGGCATCGGCTCTAAAAAGACCGGGCGGCCTGTTCGTTTGACTTTTTCAGCAGTACGGCTAGCCAAACGTTCTAAGATCGCTTGACGTTTTTCACGGTAATCTCCGACATTCACTACAATCGACAATTTGTTTTTCGCGATGCGGTGAATATACACTTGCGCCAAATATTGCAGTGCATTCAAGGTTTTGCCGTGCTTCCCAATCAAAATGCCTTGTTTTTGCGTTTCTAAATGAAAGACGATCACGCCGTCTTGACGAGCGGTTTTTACTAAGGCGGGTGCATTCAATGCTTTTGAAATATTTGTCAGATAGAGTCCCAGCTGAGCCAGCGCTTCCTCATCTGAAAGATCCGTCAGCAAAACAGGTTCGCTCGCGGCCGCTTCCATCACACTGCTTGCTTCCTCTGTCGTCACAGGATCTGGTTCTACCAGCGGTTTTGCTGGTACTTCTTCAACGGGTGCCGGTTCTTCAACGATTCGTTTTTCAATGGAGACCCGTGCTTGTTTTTTTCCTAGACCCAAGAAGCCTTTTTTTCCTTCATCCAGGACTTCGATTACTGCTTGATCTTTGGTGATACCAAGGACTTGCAATCCCTCTTGAATTGCTTCATCTACTGTCAGATTTTCATAAATCGGCATTGCAGTGCAACCTCCTCTTATTTTTTCCGTTTCTTTTTAGGACTCATTGCTTTTTTCAGCGCACGTTCACGCTCGCGTTCTTTGCGGGCAGCTTCTTCTCTTTCTTGGCGGATCTTGAATGGGTTATTTAAGATCATTGTTTGCACAACTTGGAATGCATTGGAAACGACCCAGTACAAGGAAAGACCGCTGGCAATGTTGATCCCCATCAGTAAGATCATCATTGGCATAGCGAAATTCATGATTTTCAGACTCGCATTTGATTCCACTTGGCTCATACTTGATAAGTAGGTACTTGCAAAAGTAAAGAGCGCCGCTAAAATCGGCAAGATGAAGTATGGGTCACGATCACCCAGCTGCAGCCATAAGAATTTTCCTTCTTGCAGAGCAGGAACCCGTGAGATCGATTGCCACAAGGCCATCAAAATCGGCATTTGTACCAATAATGGTAGACAGCCGGCATAGGGATTGACATTGTTTTCCGCATACAAACGTTGTGTTTCTTCTTTTAACTTGCTTTGTGTTTCTGTATCTTTTGACGCATATTGCTGCTGCAGCGCTTTTAGCTTCGGTTGTAATTCTTGCGTTTTGCGCATGCTTTTGGTTTGAAAGTGCATCAACGGCATCAAAATGACCCGGATGATCAATGTAAAGAGGATGATCCCGATCCCGGCATTGCCGAAGGAGAGGGCTTTGATCGCCTCTGCAAAATAATAAACGATGTAACGATCCCATAGACCGGTACTTTGTGCATTTACTTCACCTGTTGCACCGCAGGCAGATAAGACAACTACTAATGAGAGAACTCCCAAAAATAGTAAGACGCGTTTCCCTTTTTTCACGTAACTAATTCCTTTCCATTAATGAATAATTTTGGCAAGCTTTAAGACATGCTCTAAATTCGAGTAGATTTCCTTTGAGGAACAAGTGGCGATACTTGGACGGGCGATCACAATAAAATCGATCGCTGGTTCGATTCGCGGTTTCATTTCCGTTAAGCTCGCACGAATCTTGCGTTTGACCTCATTTCGCTTCACTGCATTACCGACTTTTTTCCCTACAGATAAACCAACTCGAAAATGTGATTGCTCTTTAGGTAAGACATACACCACGAACTTCCGATTTGCAAAAGAATTTCCTGCCTGAAAAACTTTTTGAAAATCTTGCTCTGTTTTTACTCGATAGGATTTTCTCATCTTCGGTTCCTTCACTTCTTTCAATTAAGCTTCGCGAAACGGATTGAATCCGTAACCACTCACCTGTCAATAATACCATATTTGCCAAAAGTCAGACACTATATTCCGCAAAAACGGCATAAAAAAAACCACTGGCATTCAGTGGCTTACGCAGAAATAACCTTTCTGCCTTTACGACGACGGCTAGCTAAAACACGACGTCCATTTTTTGTACTCATACGTTTACGGAATCCGTGAACTTTTTGACGTTTACGTTTATTTGGTTGATACGTTCTTTTCATTTATTTCCACCTCCATCAGGATAATGCTTATGCGCACAGACATACTTTGATAGTATAACGAGTCAAGTACTAGTTTGTCAATAAGAAGTTTGCTCAAAATCAGGCATTCTTTATCCACAATCCCTTTTATTTGTGTGGGTTTGCTGTTTATAGCTAATTTTTGTGGATAACTTTTTCCCCAGAGTTATTTTGGCTTTTTCCACAAACGAACAGCCTGTAGAAAAGTTTTCCACAATCACTTTTTTGACTGTTGATAACTACCCTAAAACTTAGTGTTATCAAGGCGTGATCTTCACATCGATCTGTGGATAAAGGAAATTTTTTTATAGTTATGCACATTCTTTTTCTACCTGTGGATAGTCGAATTTCGAACATGTGCATTTCCATTTTTCTTTTATCCCGTTTTGTGGAAAAGTATTTTTTTCTAACCTTTTTTATCGTAATCTGTGGAAAACTTTTTCAATCCGTGCTATTTTAGTTATATCTATTCTTAGTTATAGGAGGACAATTT
>NZ_JBIOMF010000002.1:0-53664 GCF_051711265.1 Enterococcus sp. DIV0970a
TGTGTGATCTTTGGACCAATGACTGTAATTCAGAGACATTTCTTTCTTGTTTCGACAAAAAAAACAGTATTTTTAGTCTGGTTCGATCATTGAGTACTTTTACGATTTTCTGGACTCCCTCAACTGATCTTTCTAAATCCTTATTTTTCATTTAGAATCTCCGTCCTATAATTTTCACATTTCTTTTTGAGGAATTAATAATCTCAATCCGTTAAAAATAACCAACACAGTACTTCCTTCGTGAGCTAAAACTCCTATTCCTATAGTCATTTTACCTAAAAAGTTTAATGATATTAATAGCAACACAATAAACATTGAAAAGATAATATTCTGCCAGACAATTTTATTTAATCGTCTAGATACTTTATGAGCATAAACTAAATTCGATATGTCATTCTTCATTAGAACCACATCCGCTACATCGATAGCAACATCCGTTCCATCGCCCATAGCAATTCCTACATCCGCATTAACTAAAGCTGGCGCATCATTGACTCCGTCACCTACCATTGCAGTTAGTCCATATGAATCCTGTTGCTGTTTAACAATTTTCGCCTTATCTTCCGGTAAAACATTAGCAATTACTTGACCAATCTTTAGCTCATTGCCAATCGATTCACCCGTAAGTTTAGCATCCCCTGTAATTAAAGTAGTGTGAACACCTTGATCATTGAAGTATTCTATTGCATCTTTTGCATTCAAGTTAGGGACATCCATTAATGCAATTAAACCTATAACTTCCTTATTGATTGCTATTAAAACAACAGTCTTTCCGTCTTTTGAATACTCATTAACTTTTTCTTTTATGTTTTTATCATAACTATTAAATTCCGAAGGTTTAGAAATTCTATACTCATTATCATTGAAAGTTGATACTAATCCTCTGCCAACCTCATTTTCTACTGATAGTGTTTTTGTCTCCGTATGTGGAAAATTACTAACTATAGCAGTCGCTAAAGGATGATTTGATTCTTTTTCCATTGATACAATAACGTCGATTACCTCCTCTTCGTCGACCCCATCAATGAAATATTGATTTGTAACAACGGGTTTTCCTTTCGTCAAAGTCCCTGTTTTGTCAAAAGAAATAGCTTTGAGTTCCCCTAAATTAGATAAAAATGATCCCCCTTTAAACAGTACACCTCCCTTAGCTAAATTAGAAATCGCTGATAAAGTAGCGGGTACCGCACTAGCTGCTAATGCGCACGGTGAAGAGGAAATTAAAAATACAATACTTCGATATAAAGTTACATTCCAGCTCCATCCAAAAACTGTTGGACCCAAGACCAATATAAATGGGAAAATCATCAATACTAAGGTCACATACTTGGGCTCTAACCTCTTTATGGTTGTTGCTGTTTTACTCAAATTTTTCTGCGATTGATCAACTAGTTTTAATATTTTTGCAAATACAGTATCGCTACTATCTTTTGAAACTTCCATAACAAACGAACCGGTACCATTAATTGTACTTCCGAATACATCGTCACCTACTGTTTTTTCTTTTGGAATACTTTCACCGTTTATAGACGACTCATCGATTGATGTTGTTCCAGAGATTATTTTTCCATCTGTAGGCACTTGTCCTCCATTTAAAACTTGCACTTTATCTCCGACCACTAATTGATCAACTGACACGACTTCAACAGAGTTGTCAATTGATAGTCTTCTGGCTTCCGTGGGATTTAGCTTTAGCAGATTCGTAATTTCTCTCTTACTCTTCCCCTCTGCGTAATCTTCTAAGAAATGTGCCCCTGCAAAAATCAAAATTAATAGACCAGCTTCCTCGAAACTGCCAATAATCATTGCAGCAGCTGCTGCTAATACCATTAAAAAATGAATATTAGGCATAAATTTTTTTGTTTTCAAACTATCTTTTATTGTATCTCCAAAGCCCTCTATGATTACATGGTACCCTGCAGAAACCACCGTAATACTAAATAACATGTTAGAAAGTATAAGTAGATCTTCTCCTAAAAATAGAGCAATTAAAAATGCGATTAACCCAATGAAGTAAAAATACACTGGGATATTCCCATGACTGTGATCGTGTTCTTCATTATGTTTATGCTCAGTACCCCCATGGTTACTAGTCTCGTTTTTAAGAGAATGATTTTTATTGTTGATTTCTTCTTTGTCCATTTATGTTACCTCCTAAATATTGTTTATGATTAATCATAGTTTTTGAATTCTTTGTTTTCATTTAAAATCTCATCCACATTTCGCCGATAAAAATCATGCTCTTTCAACCACTCCTTAAAGCTACCCTCAGATAACTGATAGATTCCTTTTATTTCTTGGTTATTGAAACCTAAGCTAAGTAATTTTAAATATTTTTCTAAAGTTAAGTCTCCAATTTTTTTGTTTTTGGAGCTATATCCTAGAAACTGTCCCAACAACTGAATTTCTTTTTTTAGTTCTGTATGATCACTATCTAACCAGTTAGGATTTTCATTTAAAAGCTTAATCAATTTTCTCCGTATTTCTTTTTTTCTTTCTTTTGACATCTTACTCATCCTTTAGTTAATGTAATAATATTATAAATGACCAACCAAACATATGTCAAATCATTCATATGTTTTTTAAAAAAATACGGTTTTTCTTCTGTGTAATTAGCTTCGATCGATTACTTTTGAACATATAGCACCAATTTTTACCTAAATTTACGTCGATATCTAAACCACATTCTATAAATGAGATTAAACTATTTTGAAAAATATTGAAATAATTATCTAATTTATATTCTTTATACTTTTCTTTAACGTATTAAAAGTTAATTCTATTACTTCGAATAGTTTAAAAAAAGGTGTATAAATCAAATGAAAAATCTAGCGTAATAAAGCATACTGCCTTAAACACTAGATTTTTCTAAAACAAAAAAATTTGCAATTCTATAAGCCTATATAAGTCGCTGGGTCCACAAAACCGGACCACAATCCTGTAGACATGCCCAAGTGAAGGTGAACTCCAGTAGAATTACCCGTCGTTCCCATCCCTCCTAAGTATTCTCTTGAAGAGACTGACTGGCCTACTGATACCGCCGGTGGTGTACTCATATGCATATAATAACTATACATACCGTTAGAGTGTTTTATAATCACATGATTTCCAGTAGACGGTCCATAACCTGCCGCAACAACTTCTCCGGAATTAATTGAATAAATCGGAGTTCCAGTAGATCCGGTAAAATCTAAACCGTCATGCTGATTTCCAGAATATCCTGTAGGATCTGAGCGAAACCCAAATCGGCTTGAAATATTAATAGAATCTAGAGGCCTAGTCCAACCATTATTTGACGAACTAGACTCCTCGGTTGATGGAACATCTTTTTCTTTGGAAGACAAATCTACGTTGCTTTTTTCTTCATCCGATACAACATTTTCTTCAGATTTACTTGTCTCGCTTGGATTCTCTTTTATTGGTTTTTCATCAACCAATTCCGCATTCTCTGCTGAATTATTATTACTTGTCTCTTGTTTCTTAGATACTTCCAAATCAGCCATTCTTTTAGCTTCTTCTTCAATTTTTCGTTGCTTTTCCAAAGCCTCTAAAGCTAATTTCTTTTTCTTTTCTGCCTCATCTCTTTCCTCAATGAGTTTCTGTTTCTTTTCTTCTTCAGTATTTAGGGATAAGGATAATTCAGCTATTTCTAATTCTTGTCCCAATTTGATATCTACTAAGTTTCTCTGTTTCTTATCTAATTCAGAAGATTGATCTTCGATGTCAGCTAGTTTTTTTTCTAATTCTTTTTCAAGTACAACACTTTTTTCTATATCCATCTGCTGTTGTTCCACTATACCATTACTCGCGTTCATAATCGTAATAGAGGCAACTGCTTTATTTATTGCATCACTAATAGATTCTGAACTGAGTAATGTCTCCATTAAACTATTTGATGAATCAGAAGTTTGAATATCTCTAGCTTGATTTCTTAGTAAATCTTTTCTTTTGTTAATCTTTATAGTGAGCTCCGTTATTTCTTTAGAAATTTCATTTGCTTTTTTTTCTGTAACTGATTTATTTTCGAGTATTTCTTTAATCTCGGCATCAATTTTCTTAATTGAATTATCGGTATCTAACTTTTGCTCCTCTATGGTCTTTGTTTCTTTCTTTATAACATCAATTTTCTGTTCCTGTTTACCGATCTCATTGTCTAGATCCTCCGCATATGCAGAAACCACTGACATAGAAAACAACATTAAAATACTGGAAATAAAAATATTTTTTTTCACAAACAGTTCTCCTATACTTTTAATAAATATTATTTATATAAAGCATAGCAAATAGAATAAATAATATTCGAAATAATAGAATTTAAAACAAATAGAAACAAATAGAAATATTTTGTCATATTTTTGAAATACAATTAACCGATTTTGATAGTAATCCGATGGATACTCAACAATATCTGATTACACCTTGTAGCATTAAAAAAGATATACACTCCCTGTTAAGCTTTTTCTTATCCTATCTCAATTTTACGTAAGTGTGAGGACTAAAGGATTTTAGCCAATTAATTCCCTTTGTAATTCTCATCTTAATAATAAGCTTTTCTTAAATTGAAATATTAGAGACTTGTAAATCTAAAAATTTTCTACATTTACAGTTCATGAGTAAGCAGTGGCTTCCTACAAGTTATTCCCATTGGAACCAATAACATCTTTATACCAATAAAAGGATTTTTTCTTGTATCTTTCAAAGTTTCCTTTCTGGTTGTCATTTCTATTGACATAAATCAACCCATATCTCTTTTTCATCTCCCCTGTGCTTGAACTGACAATATCTATAGGACTCCAAACCATATAGCCCCAGACTTCCACACCCTCATATATCGCTTGCTTCATTTCTATTAAATGAGATTTTAAGTAGTTAATTCTGTAATCATCATTAATTGAACCATCTTCTGTAACTTTATCTACTGCCCCCAATCCATTTTCTACAATCATTAAAGGAATATTATAGCGATCATACAATTTATGCATTGTGTATCTTAAGCCCACTGAGTCTATTTGCCAACCCCAATCAGAAGTATCTAAGAATGGATTTTTAATCCCACCTAAAAGATTACCCGCCGATACTTCATGCCCATCCTCGGAGGAGATGCAATTGCTCATGTAATATGAAAAAGAATAGAAATCAACTACCCCTTCTTCCAAGACCTTCTCATCATAATCAGATAATTCTATTTTTATATTATTTATCTTAAAATAGTTTTTTGCATAATATGGATACTTTCCTTTTACTTGAACATCTGCACAAAAATCGTTAAACATTCTATCCATCTCCTGAGTCAATATGTTATCCTCAGGTCGACTTGTTAATGGATACAAGGTAACATGAGCAATCATGCATCCGATTTTAAAGGATGGGTTGATTTTACGTCCTAACCTAACAACTTTGGAACTTTGGCACTTGCCATAAAAACATTGTGCAATGCCTCAAAACGTGCCTCTTTCGACTTTCTAAGATCCAAATCATTGATTCCTAGAACTTCTAAAGCTCCATCTTCTAACAAAGAAAAGTTAATTTCATTAAAAGTAATCCAATATCTCACTTTACTCTTAAATCTCTCAAAAACTGTTCGTGCATATCTCTCAAAAAATGTAATTGTTTCCTTACTATAAAAACCATTAAAATTTCTAACTAAATGCATAGGAAAATCAAAGTGACACAGTGTAACGATTGGTTCAATCCCATACTTCGCACATTCATCAAACACACTGTCATAAAATTGAAGTCCTTTCTCATTCGCGTGCTTTTCATCACCGTTAGGGAAAATCCTACTCCAAGATATAGACAACCTAAAAGCTTTTAGGTTCTGTTGCCGACCTTTGAATTTGCCTTTTTTCTTAGCAATTTCGATTCCTTGTGCCTGACGTTCCTTAATTTTTTTTCGTTCTGATTCTGCTTGATACTTGTACAATTCAATGACAAGGCTATTAATCAAACGCCTTAAATTTTCATCTTCAATACCATTCATTGAGGGTAAATTTAAGACTTCCAGGGTTGCGCCCTTAATTTGAATTTGATTCATCAATTCTGTTAATTCTTTATTATTCCGTGCTAATCGATCTAATTCAGTAACAACAACAATATCCCCTTCACGGATATAATCAAGCATAGCTTGTAATTGTGGTCGTTCAGTGGACTGTCCGCTTATTTTGTCTGAAAAGACTTTAGAAACGCCCTGTAACGCTTGTAATTGCCGATCTAAGTTCTGTTCTTTGCTACTTACTCGTGCATACCCTACTTTAGTCATGTTAAAAAACACCTCCCTTGTTAAGAAAAAAATAAATTGGATATGGATTCTATTTAATCACTTTGACTAGCAAATACTAACAACAAGACACACACACCAAAAATCAAAAATTCACTACTTTTAGTTAAAAACCACGTAACCACAAGAACTAATCCAATCCATGTAATCGGGTTCTTCAAATATTTCTCCAAGATTTTTCTCCTCTAATATGCTCAACTTAAATGACCTATTCAATAAATCGGCTCTATAATTTATGGGACTGATGAATCAGAATTGATTCTTCAGCCCCATTTTCATTTTAGGTATAAAAAAACATATCGTTCTCTAGTATGGGTTCTGTTGCAAAGTTTTCTGATAAACTGATTTTAAGGTAAAATGAATGGAAAAGATAGCTTGGAGGAATCAAGATGGATCATTTTAAAGGCAAGCAATTTCAGAAAGATGTGATTATTGTCGCCGTAGGCTACTACCTTCGGTATAATCTTAGCTATCGTGACGTCCAAGAAATCCTATATGACCGTGGCATTAACGTTTCTCACACCACCATCTACCGCTGGGTACAGGAATATGGAAAACTACTTTACACTATTTGGAAAAAGAAAAATAAACAATCCTTCTATTCGTGGAAGATGGATGAGACCTATATTAAAATCAAAGGGAAATGGCACTATCTTTATCGAGCCATCGATGCAGATGGTTTAACCTTGGATATTTGGTTACGTAAAAAACGGGACACACAAGCAGCCTATGCTTTTCTTAAGCGGTTAGTGAAGCAGTTTGATGAACCGAAGGTTGTAGTCACAGATAAAGCCCCCTCTATTACAAGTGCCTTTAAGAAACTAAAAGAATACGGCTTTTATCAAGGGACAGAACATCGTACCATTAAATACCTGAATAATTTGATTGAACAAGACCATCGTCCAGTAAAGAGACGCAATAAATTCTATCGAAGTTTACGCACTGCCTCTACCACGATTAAAGGCATGGAAGCCATCCGAGGATTATATAAGAAAACCCGAAAAGAAGGCACTCTCTTCGGGTTTTCGGTCTGTACTGAAATCAAGGTATTATTGGGAATCCCAGCTTAAATCATAGATACCGTAAGGGATTTTATTCTTTATTTAAAACTTTACAACAGAACCTTGATGACAATCAAGTTTGAATAAACGATTTTTAGCATGTATTTAAAATAGATAAAGCTGATAATTTCTGTTCAGAAATTATCAGCTTTTTTGACGATTTAGGCTTTCGCCAAGGGTAAGCTTCATTCCCTACAGATACAAATTTAAAAAGCTGTAGATATTCGCTCACCCTTTCAGCTAATATCATGATGCAGTCTAATAAGCACCACTTAATTCCGCTTTTGTTTTTTCGGACCCTAACAACCGCAAGCCGTTTAAGATGACGAGGATTGTGGAGCCCTCATGGAATAGTACTGCTAAAGGAAGTCCCAGAACGCCGAACATATTTAAAGTAATCAAGCTGACAATAACAGCGATGGAGAAAATGACATTTTGAATAATGATTTTATTTAATTTCTTGCTTAGCTGATAGCTATAAAACAATTTAGACAAATCATTCTTCACTACAACGACATCAGAGGATTCCATTGCGACTGACGAGCCACTTCCCATCGCAATTCCGATATCTGCATTCGCTAGCGCGGGCGCATCATTGATCCCATCGCCAATCATCCCAACAACTTCTTCTTTTCCTTGGCTTTTTAAGACAAAATCTATTTTATCTTCCGGTAACATGGAAGAAATATAGTCATCTACCTTTACTTCCTTTGCAACCTGTGCCGCAACCTTTTCGTTATCTCCCGTTAAAAGATAAACCTTGATGCCCTCTTTTTGGAAATCCGCAACCGTACTCGCTGACTGCGGACGAATTCGATCCCGGAGTGAGAAGTAACCGACGACTTCATTTCCCTTCGCTACAAATATGGTCGTATCGCCTTTTTCCAGTAGCTTTTCAAACTGATCAAATTTATCATATTGCTTAAATGCATCCGGTTTTCCAACTAGGATTGCCCCTTTTTTAATTCCCGAACCAGCAATTTCTTCAATCGATTCCGCTTGATTCACTTGTGCTAAGTTAATCTCTTTAAAGGCAGAAACAATTGCTCTTCCGATTGGGTGACTGGATTGTTGCTCCATATAAATGACTTCTTTTAACAGCTCTTGGTCCAAATGATAATCGACCACTTGGAAGTCGCCATACGTCAATGTTCCGGTCTTATCTGTATACAAAATATTCATTGTACTTAACGCTTCCATTGCGGCTCCACCTTTAAATAAGATACCGTTTTTGGCTCCATTACTTATCGCGCTTAACGTAGCCGGTGTAGCTGATGCCATCAATGCACATGGACTAGCCACTGTTAAAAGTACCATTCCACGATAAAATGCTTCTTCTAATGGTAGGCTTAGGAAATAATATAGAAAGAAGATGAAAATAGGTATGATAATTAAAACGCCAATCACGTACTTACTTTCAATACGGTCTATAAACTTTGCGATTCGAGAAGGTTTGTTTTGTGCTTCTTCAACCATCCGGATAATATTGGAAAACATGGTTTGATTCAGTGTCTTGTTTACTTCTATATGAAAAACATTTCCTTCATTAATCGTTCCGGCAAAAACTTCCTCCTTTAACTCTTTTTCTACTGGGACAGACTCACCCGTTAAAGCCGCTTCATTCACGATTGCATTTCGGTCGATCAAGCCATCAATAGGGATTTGACCACCTTTCGATACCACGACAATGTCCCCAATAACTAACTCTTTCGTAGGGGTAACCACTACATCCCCATTTTCTTTTAGCACTTGGGCTGTGTCGGGTACTTGCGCCATTAATTCTGAAATCGCGCTGGTGGATTTGTTCGTTGCATAATCTTCCAAAACTTCTGCAGCAGCAAAAATCAATAGCAACGCCGCTCCTTCAGACTCAAAATCAATGATTACTGCACCAACTGCTGCCAAAACCATTAATAGGTCGACATTTGGTGAGCGATCTTTAATCGTTTCAACAACAGCATGTTTTGCCGCATAGAAGCCTAAAAAGAAAATTGAAATATAAAATAGTATGGAACTGTATGCATCATTTAGTGGGATAAAGATAAACCCTAAGATTGTAAATAAAACACCGACAACTAAAAATTGTCCTTGCCTACTTTTTGTTAGATACTCAACCATTTCTAAAACCTCTTTCTTATTTTTTGTTTTTTTGCTTACCAATTATTACAAATCCATTTCATCTCATCTTTTCACTCCCCTTTATTTAGAAATATATATATAAAAAAGGGCACACCTATAGAACAGAATTAACTGTCCCACAGGTATGCCCTTATTATTTACATACTCTGCTGCCGCAAAAATTGCAGCCCGGCTGCATGGACCTTTTATATGTCCACCGCCTGTTCAGATCACAATGAATATAACCAACAAACAAAATCTGTTATATTCCAAAGCTTTCATTATTTAGTTTTAATATGCTTCATTGATTCTCATGTGACTATTATAACAAATTTTTTTTGAATTTCAAATCGCTTTTCCATTATTTGAACAGGGTAGAATAGCAATCGCAGCCATAAGCTTTGTGGCGGATCGAAGTCTAGGAAATGTATGCTTCCTTAGTTAGTTCATAAAGTTTTATTTCCACTTTTTTAAATAATTTTTGATATTCTTCTCCCATTTTTTGGTAAATTTCTAATAATTGCATCAATTCTTTTTTTTTAATAAATCACCCATGTGTTCACTCCTGTTCTCCCTCTGTTGTTTTGAATATTCATAATACTTTAAAGTTAATATTCTTATTTTACCCTATTCCGTTATACGATTGTTTGAAAGTATTCATATAATTATTTACTCTTTATACTATTTTCCTACCTGATATTTTCTGGATTTATTTTCATATTAGAAAACAAACAAATACGGGTCAACAAAATATGTTAATCTATCAATAATTAAAAATGAACATATAAAAAAGGTTCTTAATAAGGCTAAAAAAGACTTAGTAAGAACCTTTCCCAATTTTAAAAAATTATGGTTCTGTTGCAAAGTTTTCTGATAAACTGATTTTAAGGTAAAATGAATGGAAAAGATAGCTTGGAGGAATCAAGATGGATCATTTTAAAGGCAAGCAATTTCAGAAAGATGTGATTATTGTCGCCGTAGGCTACTACCTTCGGTATAATCTTAGCTATCGTGACGTCCAAGAAATCCTATATGACCGTGGCATTAACGTTTCTCACACCACCATCTACCGCTGGGTACAGGAATATGGAAAACTACTTTACACTATTTGGAAAAAGAAAAATAAACAATCCTTCTATTCGTGGAAGATGGATGAGACCTATATTAAAATCAAAGGGAAATGGCACTATCTTTATCGAGCAATCGATGCAGATGGTTTAACCTTGGATATTTGGTTACGTAAAAAACGGGACACACAAGCAGCCTATGCTTTTCTTAAGCGGTTAGTGAAGCAGTTTGATGAACCGAAGGTTGTAGTCACAGATAAAGCCCCCTCTATTACAAGTGCCTTTAAGAAACTAAAAGAATACGGCTTTTATCAAGGGACAGAACATCGTACCATTAAATACCTGAATAATTTGATTGAACAAGACCATCGTCCAGTAAAGAGACGCAATAAATTCTATCGAAGTTTACGCACTGCCTCTACCACGATTAAAGGCATGGAAGCCATCCGAGGATTATATAAGAAAACCCGAAAAGAAGGCACTCTCTTCGGGTTTTCGGTCTGTACTGAAATCAAGGTATTATTGGGAATCCCAGCTTAAATCATAGATACCGTAAGGGATTTTATTCTTTATTTAAAACTTTGCAACAGAACCAATTCACGTCTTTTGTTAACGCCAATAATCACTATGAGGCTATTAGGGATATGATTTAAGTTAAATAAGCTATTGGAATTTGGAATTGATTATCATTGTCATATAAGCCTGTTTGGTAATTGATTTAATATGTGTCATGTTATAGTATTGATAGGATGAAGAGAAAAAATTTTCACCCTACAATAAAAAAGGAGGGTTTTGAAATGAGTTTAGATTATTCAGATCGAGGGAAACAACCTGTTGTAGAAAATATTGAGGCGATGACTGTCGAAAATGAAAATTTTCGAACAACTATTTGGACTGGTGAAAAGTTACAAGTGACGGTTATGTCAATTGAACCTGGTGATGATATTGGCTTAGAGATTCATGAAGGAATTGACCAATTTTTGCGTATAGAATCAGGTAGTGGAGTTTGCAAGATGGGACCAAAAGAAGATGATCTTTCATTTGAAAAGCCAGTAAAAGATGATGATGCAATTTTTGTTCCTGCTGATACTTGGCATAATGTGGAAAATACGGGAGACGTTCCTTTGAAACTGTATACTATTTATGCGGGGCCAGATCATGTAAAAGGAACCGTTCACCCTACTCATGAAGATGCTAGAAACGATCCGAATGAAGATTAGAAATTAATAAATGACTAGATAATAAGCAACCCCTACTATTTGCCGGTAATTTTTCGGTAAGTAGTAGGGGATATTTTTTTCTAAAAACCGAATTTGCAAAGTGTGTAAAATTTGCTAACTATTATTCGAAAATGTCCACCATTCATAAACAAAAATTTGTTTCATAAGCGGTTGACAAATGAATGGTCGTTCATATATGGTTGTCTTAACATATGATTCTTGGTTCATATGAATGAATTTAATGGTTGAGGAGATGAAGTTAGGATGGATAATTCTAAAATGAATAATTTCGAACAACATAGTCATACACATAGCTATGTTGGTGAGCATACACACGAACATACGCATGATCATAGCGGTTCTGTTGCAAAGTTTTCTGATAAACTGATTTTAAGGTAAAATGAATGGAAAAGATAGCTTGGAGGAATCAAGATAGATCATTTTAAAGGCAAGCAATTTCAGCAGGATGTGATTATTGTAGCCGTGGGCTACTATCTTCGTTATAACCTTAGCTATCGTGAAGTTCAAGAAATCTTATATGATCGTGGCATTAACGTTTCTCATACGACGATTTATCGTTGGGTGCAAGAATATGGCAAACTACTCTATCAAATTTGGAAAAAGAAAAATAAAAAATCCTTTTATTCATGGAAAATGGATGAAACGTACATCAAAATTAAAGGAAAATGGCATTATTTGTATCGAGCCATCGATGCAGATGGTTTAACCTTGGATATTTGGTTACGTAAAAAACGGGACACACAAGCAGCCTATGCTTTTCTTAAGCGGTTAGTGAAGCAGTTTGATGAACCGAAGGTTGTAGTCACAGATAAAGCCCCCTCTATTACAAGTGCCTTTAAGAAACTAAAAGAATACGGCTTTTATCAAGGGACAGAACATCGTACCATTAAATACCTGAATAATTTGATTGAACAAGACCATCGTCCAGTAAAGAGACGCAATAAATTCTATCGAAGTTTACGCACTGCCTCTACCACGATTAAAGGCATGGAAGCCATCCGAGGATTATATAAGAAAACCCGAAAAGAAGGCACTCTCTTCGGGTTTTCGGTCTGTACTGAAATCAAGATATTATTGGGAATCCCAGCTTAAATCATAGATACCGTAAGGGATTTTATTCTTTATTTAAAACTTTGCAACAGAACCGTTCGTCGAAAGTTCTCATTGGTTGAGGATAGGCATGTTCAAAACAATCAGTCCGATATCCTTTTAATCCAGTTGCTGCACTATATAAAAAATTTCATCATAGTTTCGCCCTAGTCGTTCCAAAGATTCGATGACAAAAATATCCTTCTTCCTTAAAAAATGAAGTTCTTTTTGCAATTATTCTCGTGAGGTCTTCTTTTAACTACATAAAATTGTAACCACTGGTTTTAAGAGTAGTGTATCATCCCAAATCATATAATTAATTGACTGCGATTGTTATAAAACTCACGGTAAGCCATATAACTAGCAATAAACGAAGAAATCGCAGTAACTGAAATCAACATAAACATCACAACAATTTGGTAACGAATCGCTTGAACAGGATCAATTCCCGCAAAAACCAACCCTGACATCATACCTGGTAGGCTGACAAGTCCAACCGTTTTTGTTTGGTCAATTGAAGGAGCCATGCCCGTTTTGACGCTTTCTCTTACAATACTCATGGACGCTTGTTTTTTATTGGCTCCCAATGCCAATTTTTCCAATACCTGTTGGCGTTGGTCCGTAAATTTTGAATTCAAAGACCGATAGGTCACTCCAATCGCAGTCATGGCGTTGCTGGCAATCATGCCTGTAATTGGAACGATTTGGGAAGGGGACCAGTCAATGACTCCTGAAAAAACAAGAATGAGTAAGGACAAGGCTGTTCCTACTCCAATAGCCGTCGTTGAAATTTTAAAAGAGCGGTTGATCCCCTCACTGCGTGTATGGGCGTTATAAGAAGCGTTGAACACAATGAACAAAACCATCGCTAAAGTGAGAAAGTTGTTATCCACTCGTAATACGTAGCTCAATACATATCCAATAAGGAATAATTGAACGACAGCGCGAATTCCCGCAATAAAAATGTCGTTTCCTAATCCCAATTTCTCTTTGTAATCAATCAACAAGGCAACTATCAAGAGGACAGAGGATAAAAGCAAAGAAAGATTACTGATTTCCAAATTGTTTGTCATTTCGATTCCTCCATTTTTCCACCTTTGATAGTAATCAGACGAGAAGCTTGGTCGATTTCTTCCTGGTTGTGAGTGACGGCCAACACCGTAGTTTGTTGGTCTTTCATCATGTCTCGGACTAAATCAAGGACAATCGCTCTGTTTTCTTGGTCCAATGAACTGGTAACTTCATCCAGGAGCAACACTTTCGGTTGATACATCAAATTTCGGACCAATGCAACCCGTTGTTTTTCCCCTCCTGATAGTTCCTTGACCTCTTTCGATAAGTAAGTTTCAGGTATTTGAACTCGTTCTAACAATTTTTTTGCACGCTCCCGATCAAATCCTTCTTCTCTTATGCGGGCAGGAAAAGACAAGTTCTCTTGAACTGTCTCATCGAATAGAGAAGCGTTTTGAAAGAAATAAGAGACTTCTTTTCTATACTCCACAGAATCGATTTTTTGCAGATCCGTACCTCGATAATAAATTTTTCCGGAAGTTGGGGAAAGCAGCGTACCAATTAATTTCAAAAGGGTACTTTTTCCACTTCCAGAAGGACCAGAAAAAACAATCACTTCCCCTTTGTTTACTGTAAAAGAGATATCTTGAAGGATTTGGTTTCCGTTTGCCTGAAAACCAACCTTCTCTAATTGAAACAATGAATCACTCATACCACTTCTCTCCTTTATAAAAAAGCCCTGCACCAGTGGACCATCCATACGGGTGCAGGGCTTTTGTTTCATCCTAGTGTACCTCAGTGTTCGTTTGGATCGTTTTTGGCGTCTTCATGAGTAGGGTGAACCGTTCCTTCAAGGTGATCTGGACCAGCATAAATGGTATACAGTCTGAGCGGCTTATCACCGGTGTTTTCGATGTTGTGCCACATGTCCGCCGGAACAAATACGGCGTCATCATCCATCACTTTTTGTTGAACATGTAAGTTATCTTTAGAAGGCCCCATTTTACACACGCCTTCTCCTTCTTCAATACGGATAAATTGGTCAATGCCTTCGTGCACTTCCAAACCGATGTCATCGCCCGGTTGAATGGACATTACGGTGACTTGCAGTTTACTGCCTGTCCAAATGGTCGTCCGGTAATTATCATTTCCTGTGGTGGCGTCTTCAATATTAATGATATACGGCTTCTTCCCATGATCCTTGTAGTCTATTTCCATCTTCCATTCCTCCTAGTCTTTGTACTGAAACAATGATACCTACTTCTTATTTATAATAATTCTAATTAATGGTACCACATCTAAAATTCTATGCAAAAAAATTGGCTTTTTGGAGAGCGATTCTAAACAAAGACCATATAACCCGCAATTACAATTGGTACCCCTTAATCCTCAGCACATAAAGGAAAAAATATGGAATCAAAAAATAACCGATATGTACTCTGGTTATGACTTGAATCAGGGAGAATTTCAGAGACGACACATCATACTTTTTTAGTTTGCACTTGTAAACTAACTAGCGTACATTAATTGTAGCCTATCCAGATCTTTATAAATGTAATTAAAGCAGCGATTCCTGTTAGGACTGCAGGGACGAACATTACGTATGTTGATTCAATTACGTACGCATCTACAAGGTATCCTTGCATTACAGAAAATGCAAGAACTGAAATGATATTCAATATAGTAATAATATAAAGTAAGTAATTTTTATATTTTTCTCGATTATTATCCTTTTTATAGACTATAAGTAACAAAAACACTTGTAGCAAAAATGGGACAACAGTAAGAAAAAAACCGATATTTTCTAACATCAAATCAACCTCTATTCTAAAAAATTATTTATGCTACCAATTTGATCGGTATAAGAGAAGCGCTCTTTAGTTTTCATATTTACTATAGTTGGAACTTCGGTTATCTCTAACTCATTAATATACCATAAAGTAGAAGGATTAGTTTCTTTTGTGTCCGTATCTATAATCAAGAATTTTTTATCTTCATATTGAGAAGATAAAAATAGTTTAGGGGCAAATGCATTGCAATACGGACAAGATTCTCTTGTAAATAGTACATAGTCAAAGTTATTAATATCTGATTTAGTAGTCACTGAAGTTTTTGCAGAGATTTCTTTTTCATAATAACTATATGAAAATACTGATCCAGAGGTCAACTGATTTTTAAACAAAAATAATACAAGCAAAATCGAGGTCAAAGCAAAAATACTTGAAATAACTTTAATTACTATTCTCATTAAGGATTACATGCCTTTGCAACAGTACCAGCAAACGTCTTCCATTTCCTTTTTTTTCAAATACGTCCTCAATTCTATCAATTTTTTTGCAAGGATTAAACTACCTTTTATCAACTTGATTCATTAGTTATAAAGGATTTATTATTTAACGAGCTGTATTAATAATACGTTTTATTTTAATTACATACATCGTTTTTATTCTAAAAAGTAAAATTTATTTTGCTTCAAACAATATGTTCAAGACACTTGGTATTTATCCAATTTAGCATCATCTATTTTTATGTTATTTTATAAAATGTTTTAATCTCATGATATTGTAACCCCTTTCTCAAATTTAAATTTAGTGTTATACTATAAAAAAAGGGGATTAAACTATGTCGAAAATATGTTTTACGCTAACTTCAAATTCTGGTATAGGAACAACTACAATATTCGCTACTCACGCTAGACTTAATATAGATGATTTATTAGCTTATTTTTCTGAATATTATAATGTAACAGCAGATTACCCAGAAGATAAAGATACTGTCGATATACTTGTTATCCCAGATTCCTTTGTAGCATTCATTAATAAACGCAATCTACCTGTTATTAAGGTACCTACAATTTTATTTTTAGAGAGGGACTTTGAGAAAATCAAGTTTTATATTGATAACTATTTTTTGGAAACTTCAAAAAACAAAATTCAGGTAGACAAAATATAATTCATTATTTAACAGTAGCTCTATTCAATGTCTCAGAATTTTTCATTGTTCACTCAGTTTCTTCATGCGTATGAAAGGTATTTCAAGTACCTGATGGATTTAGAATACCGAGGAGATAGTTTGTTAAATTACGAAACAATGGTGGTACTTAGGCCTTTTTTTAAGAAAGAAAAGCGATCTTTTTTGCCCTCTACGTTCCAGCCGTTTCCACCACTTAGGAGGACAAAAAAAATAGACGTGCAAGGCACATCTGTAGAGCAAAAGGTTGATATTTCACTGAAATCTTGCTATACTAACTATGTAAAGAGGAGTTGCGCTAACAACTCCCCTACAGCACCGTTTAAGACGGTGGCAGTACTATTATTTAAACGAAAATAACCGTGACCTGCTAAAGTAGACGGTTATTTTTTTTTGTCATTTTTCACTGCTGTTAGGATGCCAAAGATGATCGTTGCGATTAAAGAACCGAAACTAATCATTAGCCCTAATGCTTCAGCTACAGACAAAAAGCTTCTCCTTTCTAAAGAGTGAACACTTACTTTCATAAGCATCACCACCTTCCAAAAGATAGCCACCGTCACAAACTTTACTGTACTCATATTATACCATAACCCACGCTGAAAACCTATATTTATCAAGGTTTTTAGCGTTTTTTATCAACATTATTTAAGCCAATAAGCTTGTTCCTTCAGTCGCTCCAGCCACCACCACCGCTCCTTCAGAAACCGTGTTGTGGACACAACCCGAAGTGATCAATAGAAAAAAGTACCAGCATCAGGCAGAGATCTCTTGTTCTTTTAAAGCTAAAATAGACAAAGCATTCGCAAACTGCAGTAAGCTGGATTGAGAATCATCGACGATCACATTTTTCTGATAATGGATCCGATCGCTCACATGATTGATAATCCGTAGACAAAACGCATCAAAAAAATCTTTCGTCTCCGATCGGTGATTTCTGGTTTATATGGATGGCTAGTGGCCGTCAGACCCAAAGAAAATAAATGGTGAAAATAAAGAAACTCTTGTTTGAACTGCTGATTTTCTTGAACAAAGCTAGAGTGTTTGATTTCTGGTATATCTTGGTCTAAGAGCGAATACGTAGAATGGATCGGCGGCATCCTCGTCAATCCCATCCTTTCTCTTGAAACAAGATAACTAGAGAGCATCGATCCGATCTCTCTTTTGGTTTTATCCCAATCAATCACCTTTTTTTCAGGTAATTCAAATTGGTGAACATCAAATAATCGCACGTTTTTCCTCTTTTCATATTAAAGTAGTCACTGTTGTATGAGTATGGTTTACTCATACAGGCTTTGGCTAAGACGAAGGTGTAGCTTATACTATTGTCATTTGTTTTTTAGACACGAAAAAGCCCACGAGAGAATCATCGTGGGCTTTTTATAGATTAACTTATATCAGAGAATCAAACTCTAATATTAGTTAGAAATAAATAATGCACCTGAATAAGTTGCAATGTAAGAATTTCCACTTTTTTTAGATGATTGGAAAGTCAAAGTTCCTCTGTACCAAGCATTATATTTATATTCACTATATTTTGTACTTGATGGAAAATTTGTATTGCTGAAGGTCATTGTAATTGTTTTGTTATACGATCTGATTGGGACAACAGCTGCGGCTATAAAACCAGAATCGTTATTGTTACTTTTTTCTGGTTCGACTGAAATCCCTTCTAAAGAACCTAAATACCCCTTTTCAAATTCTAAATACTGCTCATCGTTCACTTCTACTTTTGCACTATTACCATTTATCTCTGCGTTATCAGTAACCGTAGAAGCATTTGCCTCATGTGAAAATACCATAAAAGATCCTAACGCAAGTAACATAACCATCAATTTTTTCATGCAATTAACTCCTTCTTATAAATATTTTTAAATTTTAAAAATACCATGAAGAATTTTTTAATCAATAAATCTATTTTGAACGATCCAACAATCATTATTTATTCTTCAACACTTAGAAATTGACTAGCTATTACCAAAATAGTAAGCTAAAGCTATGTTGATTATATGAGGTTAAAAAATCCAATAAGTGCACCTTTTATTTTCAACTCTCTCAGTGCCAACGTTACCAAACGTTGGCACTTTTTTGAGTTTTATTTCTGCAATCATTGGCTTTTGTATAATTAAAAAGGTTAATAATCATTTGACACATCAATTGCCGAACTGCTTTGTGCAAATGGATCCGTTTCTTGTTTTGGTAGCGGCGGCGGTGTTGGTTTGTTTTTTTCAGCTGTTTCGTTGGATTCATTCGCACGCTGCTCAGACACATCTTTTGATTCCATTAATTGAAACGTCTCTGCCACGACTTCTGTGACGTACACTCGCTGTCCTTGTGGGTTATCGTAAAATCTTGTCTGAATACGTCCAGTCACGCCGAGAAGCGTCCCTTTCTTTGCGTAAGTGGCAAGGGTTTCGGCTGGTTTACGCCAAATGACACAATTTATGAAGTCAGCTTCTCTTTGACCGCTTTGATTGGTAAAATTTCGATTCACGGCCAAAGTGAACGTGACCACTGCAGCACCGTTCGGTGTAAATTTTAATTCTGGATCTCTCGTTAATCTTCCTACTAATACGACGTTATTGATCATGCTTTATTCCCTACTTTCTTTGCTTTTTTTGGCGCATTGACAAATGAGACAAAAGTGATCTGTCCCGTATCGCTCAACTTGATTTTTGCATTATAGAAGGTGACACCATTGTCGGTAGAAAACATAAAAGTGCAGTCATTACTCTAGTGGAACAATTGTCCAAAGTAATCATTACGTTAAAACCTACTGGTAGACAAGCCAAGGATATTGAAAATAGATTGAATCAGTGGTTTGAAGCTGTCCCTAAACATTTATTTAAATCAATTACATTTGATTGTGGAAAAGAATTTTCTAATTGGAAAAGTATTAGCAACATCGATGTATCCTTAACAAGAACAAGCAAGTGGACGGATTTATAGTCCACTTGCTTGTTCGATAAATTTATTTGATATAAATATAGTGATTCGGTATAATTTTCACAATATTTAAACTTTTCAAAATATTAAATGTTCGGGTGAGAAATTCGAAAGAAAGGAGTAGATATAAAAAATATGAAGCGTTCAAAACAATAAATTCTCTGATTTGTATTCCCAAGTTTCTACATGGGAAAAACTGGGAAAACGTATACTACCAATGAAAATGGTATTGGGTATTCTGTTGTTGAAATTAGTACTGAAAATATATTTGAAGTGCCAGCCAGTCTTCCTATTACAGCTACAGATTATGAAAATGGCGTATTAGTTGATTACGATGGAAATGACAATGATTTTCAAGTGACATGGACAACAAGCGGAAATATGAGCGAAACGGTACACATGGATTCGAGTTTTAACGTTATAGACGAAACAACTGGAAAAACAGTTTCTAGTGAAGATATGAAAGTTGTAAAAAATGTTTTTACTAATGTGAAAGATAAGTGGAATCAAATCAATCAAAATTTGCAATAGTTTGAAGTGTTGTGCATGAAGAAATATTTGTTTTTATTGGGAGTAGTTGTGTCTTTGGGCGTATTGTTTTCTAAAAATGTTGAAGCTTCAGAAACGAAGGTCGCTACTATTTGACAACGAAACGGTAGCTTTAGAAAAAGTTGAAGACTTAGAAACAATTAGCTCGATTTTAGAAGAATATGGTTACTCGACAGAAGAAGTTGGATCTGTATATAAATATACTGTTGAAGATCCTGTACCAGTTTTTAATCGCACACGTGCTTACAGAGTGGATGTTCTATCTGCAGCTTATAGAAAGCATAAAATTGCTACAGGAGCAGCAGTTGGGGACTATTATAATAAGCGCTATAAGGCTTTAAATGTTCGAAATGGTTATGAATGGATAAGTGGGTATGCAGTTTATGTCAAGCAGGTAAGCACGACAGAGGAAGTTCTGGATCATATTCGAGTTTATAGGACATGGTAATATGCCATCTAAAAAAGTGATTCTTGAAAGGAAATAAGAGGTATTTAGAAATGAAAGTATTATTAGGCTCACAAGTAGACATTCTATTTTTAAACGATAAAATAGAAAATATTAGAGGTACAGTAATAAATATTTTTGAAGATTCTATGAGAGTAGAAGTTGAAACAACAAAAAAGCATTTAATCATATTGAAAACAGCAATCGCAACAATAACACTTTTGGATTAACTCAGTTAGTTTAAATATAGTTAACACAAGACGCCCGTCAATCAAACGATTGACGGGCGTTCTTTGTGATTTTCAATTGGTCTAGCTATGTTGAAAGCCTAAAACGTCGGTAAATCAAGCTTCTTCTCTTTGGGTCTTTTGTGAAGAAACCGGGGGGACGAGTTGGAACGGTGTTATGTTCCAAGCAGGACTCGTCGCAAGATAAGCGAAATGTTGCTTTTCTAACAAGCGTAAAATGCAGCGGACTTGATCCGCTGTTTTGTCAGACGCAATGGCCAGACATTCCACAAAGTCAGCAGGCAAGGAGAAAACGGAACGATTCGCTGTCTGCCAACCAGTGACGATCGTTGGATCAAATTCATACCTACGACAAAAATCACCCACTGATAAACCAAGGTGACCTACGATATACGCAGTCACAGGATAGCTGGCAACATAAGCTGAAAACGACATACACAATTCATCCTTTCAACACTATCTTAGAGTTCACGGAAAAAGTGCCACCACTTCTTCTGTCTTTCTTGTTTCGGTCGCATGACTTCATTTTCAGGAGTAAATTTCCCTTTATGTTCTGAGGGGCTCTCATAACCAATCTGAGACGTTTTAAAATTTTTGGTATTATTGTAGGATTCTTTGTTTAAATCTTCTGAAAAATGTTCCTGCGACGTCAGAAGCAGTATTTGTTTGTTCGCTTGCAAAGTTAGTTGTTGTTGCTGATCAAGAAGTTTTTGTTGTTGGGCTAATAACGACTGCAGCTGTTCAATTTGTGCGTCCTTTTGTTGCAACTGTGCAAACAACTTAATTTCTATACTGTCAGAGCTTGCTACGTCAGGAAGTTCGAACGCTTCAAGCAATTCGGTACGTCCTAGCTTGTCAGCAAGGTGCAACACCCCTGACCATAGCACTGTCTTGTATCCTTGGCTATTTTTAGCAAGGTACGTTGGCTCTAGGTTGTCAACATGTTTCCTCATAGCTTGTCTGCTAATACCAAAAAGTTCAGCAAGTTCTTTTACTGTCAACATTTGTTTTGGTTATCTATCCGTTGTCACAAGGGTGTCACCTCGTTTGTTTTTCTTTTAGTATACAGGAATCCAATCTAATAAACGAATTTCAATAAGATCCTTTCTAATCAATTAGAAAATATTTTTCAAAAATGCATATGAAAAAAATATAATAAGCAACTATTTAGAGATTAGAGAGAAAAATGAACGCTAATAGTTTTTATCACTAATCGGTCGAAAGGTCCATGGTTTTCCATCCAAATTATGTTTTAATAATGTTAAAATCATTTATGGAGAATACTTAGTATGAAAATAGTGAAGCGTATTTTATTAGCTGTAGTGACAATATGTGTTTTATTTTTAGGGATTATCTATTTTTGGGGGTATAAATTAAACATATATTTAGTACCACCATCCCCTCAGAAGTATGTACAAGTTGCCCTAAATAACATGGACGAACTTGGGCTGTTCACTGACTCAAAAGAATGGGTAGAAACTAAAAAAAATACGATACAAGAAACATCAAATGCTAAAGATTATGCAGAAACAATCCCTAATTAAAAAAAGGCGATTAGAGTTGCAGGAGGCAAGCATTCGTTTATTGAAGATGAAGAAAATATGTCAAAAAAAAGTATTGAAGAATATATAAAACCCAAGGCAGAAGTCGAAAATGATATTTTAGTATTAACTATTCCTGCATTTACTGGAAGTGATAAAGAAGCTGAAGAGTATACTACTATTTTAGAAACGGCATTGCATAAGAAAATTTATAAGTCCGTAATTGTTGATTTACGTGGAAATACAGGAGGAGATATGGCTCCTATGATATTAGGTCTATCTGCCATATTACCAGATGGTAAATTATTTAGTTATGTAGATAGAAACAACGATTTAGAGCCTGTAACTCTTAAAAGTGGCGAATTAAACAGTAACATCTCAACAATAAAAATAAGTGATAACAAAAAAATAAAAAAAGTGCCGATTGCCATATTAATAGACAGTAATACAGGGAGTTCTGGCGAATTAACCGCTTTGTGCTTTAAGGGGATCCCTAATGTTAAATTTTTTGGGTCTGATTCAACAGGTTACACTTCTGCCAATCAAACTGTCTATTTATACGATGGATCGACATTACAAATAACTTCTGCTTTTGTAAAAGACAGAACAAATAAAATTTATAAAAATGTTCCTATTAATCCAGATGTTCAAACAAATAATAGCAAAAGTTCTGCAATAGAATGGATAAAATCTCAATTAAAGTAAAAAAACTTGCAAAGAAAAATCTTTGCAAGTTTTTTTTACTTTGCTACTTGTGCTTTTTTCTTGCAACATGAGTAAATCCAATACTTAACCACCCGAAAAATAACACTAACCAAATTGTACTATGTCTTGCTAGAAATGCGATTAAACTTAAAATAGCGACAATAAAATATAAAAAATAATCATATTTTGAAAAGAATTTACCCATAACTATTCCACCTTAGAGTTATATTTTCTATAATATATTCTCTTTTCTTAATGTTGGTCTATCAGTTTTTAGTCTTAGTATACGTGCAGCTGCTGTGTCAGGAACTTCGAACGCTTCAAGCAAATCGGGACGACCTAGCTTGTCTGCTGATACCAAAAAATTCAGCAAGTTCTTTTACTGTCAACATTTGTTTTGGTTATCTGTCCGTTGTCACAAGGGTGCCACCTCGTTTGTTTTTCTTTTAGTATACATGAATTCGCTTTGCCAAGAGAAACCGATTGAATGCAGCAATCAAAGTAGAGGAACATGCAGTAAGAAAACTACATGTTTTCTTCTAGTAATTTTAGTGTATAGTCGTCCGCTATGATCTCACCTTGCATGATCAGCAGTAAATGGTCGAAAGGGATTTTTGTGGATTTACTGAGTCGGTTCAGTTCTTCCTCACTCTTGATCCTTTCATAAATTTTTTTGGTTCGCTCGATTCGATCCCATTCTGTATTGGTCAAGTAGCGGGAAAGTTCATAGGTTAGCCGAGAATCCTCTTCACCGTGCACAAGATCAACTCCTCTTTTTATGGATTATTATAAAGGCAATAGAAAATAAAGAAACAACTGATCACTTGAATTGTTCATGTTATACTCGTTAATGGCAACTGCCCCGTGAGGGGGTGTAAATATGCTAGAAACTTTAATATCGCTGATTATCGCTCCACTATTCGTGGGTCTAGTACTCTTACTAGTTGATCGCTGGCTAGACGATTAGCCGATAGTCGAAGCAGTTGCCTTCTGGCCCCAACGCTGGAGTCGCAACAGCGCAAAAAAAGCCCTCCTATTCGCAGTAGGAGGGCTTTTTGGTGTAAACATGCTTGTTCTTTAATATCGCTTCGCACATTTATTATAGCAAGAAATTTTGAAAAAATCAAAATGCAGCAATCAGTACCGATCGTTTTTTCACATTGAAACTATTTGCGATTTTCTGTCTAAAAAAGTTGGTTACATTCTCAACTTTTATCGGTCAAAAATGTAACCAACTTTAAAATTGCTCAATCCCTTGCAGCACTGAGGTTTTTCTGACCTCGTTACATGTAGGAAGTCGTTTCCTAACCCCCCTATTAGTAAATGGGGGTCACGGTCACTTCAGCTTGCTGTGCGAGCTGAAGTGACCCAGAAAGGCTACAAGGATTTTTTGCTAGCGCAAAAATCCTACAGCGTCTGCACAGCAAACGCTGTACGCCATTTCTCTTTTTTATCATAACGAAAGTAAACTATTTTGCAAAGTTTTTTCTCTCTAGCTAAACAAAAGTTTTGTAAAAAACGATCAATGATATCTGCGCTTCAACCCTTTACTTTAAATGAGTCGCTCGTTTTAAAATCATAAATCATTACACAATCTGCTTCTATATTTTCTTTGAGAAGAGGGTTTCTTTTTTTGTTTGTTTCTGCGTTGATTGCACGTAGTGTAATAAGGTCTATCTCTTTTTTTAATGCGCTACTTAATTTACTTTTTAACCGAATCACATCAAATATATTGTGGAGCAAAGACCCTTCAGCGTCGATTAAAATATCTAAATCACTGGTTTCTGTTGCTTCGTTTCGAGCGTATGACCCAAACAAAAAAGCTTTTTTTATTTTCCATTCTAAAAATATTGGTGTACATAATTTTTGAATGTCACTAATTATATAAATCAACTAACCGAACTCCTTGTCTTCAATTTGAATATTAAAATAAAAATGAAAAGCGACAATTATACTCACCGTTTAGGAAAAAATATTGATAAAAAAGTGAAGGAACAGGTAAATCGATTGCTTCTTTTAGATCAAAAAAGGGAAAGAGCATAAGGTAAACGCACCACTCTCATGTTGAAAGTGGGAAAATAGGCTGTGCCTATTGCGTTTTGAAGAAAATAAATGTGATATCACAGCATAGTTTTTAGCAGTTGTCAGGGAGTTGTTCAGAGACTACTCAAGTAGTCATTTTTGCGAAAAGTAGTCTCTAGGTACCACCATCGATCGTCCTTTTTGAAAGACAAATTTTTACAAATACTTCGCAATCAGATCATTGTAAGTGAGCGATTCTGAATTTTTTTTTTCTTCTTTTGCTTTCTCTTTTTGATTATTAACGGGTCTTTTTTGTGATTTATTTTTTGCTTTTTTTCGCCGACTATTCGCCCATTTTCCTCTTTGTTGTGCCTTTACTTCTTTGTATTTTTCAGAATTTTCGAGATCAAAAATATCGACGTCCATCGTTTCCGCAAAACTATTTGAATAAATTAAAAGTTCATCCAAACGGTTTAAAAGTGCCCGCATTTGGATATTTTCTTTTGTCTTTAATCGATACAATTCCAAAATAATATAGCGAATTAAGGCACTATCCGTTGCTGAATCTTCCACTGCTAACAGTTCTTTTAATTCTTCTAATGCTTCTCTATGTTCAGGATCAATATAAATTTGCAGCCGTTCCTTTGTCATTTGTTTTCACTTCTTTCAGTCTGTTTATTTTTTAGTCGTATATTTTGTTACTTCTTAGGTATAATAAATATAAACAATTAAAATATTCAGAAACAACGGTGCAAATAATGTTAGTGGGTTTTGGTTGTGCTAAACACTTTATATAAATCTTCATATTGTATTATCCCCCTCTATTTGTAACAACCGTCATGCATTTTACGAGCTTTATCTAAATGATCAATAGGATTTATCTTATTTATTCCCTAGTCCATATTGTTTTCCATATGATATTCTAGATATTCTAAATTATTAGTATAGTGAAGTTTATTCTCTTCTTTACTTCTATTTAACGCCTCACCTATTGTATTAATAAATCTCGATCTTGGTTAATAAGATCAATTTTTAAAACCAAATATATATCCTGATTTCAATCACTGACAACACATAGATTCTTCTTCTCTAACGAATCTATTATAAATTGAGATAGTTCATAATCGCTAGATATGAATTTATCCACTGTCGAATTTGCTGGATTAGATACTAGTATTATAAATGTATTTTAAAGAAAACAAGTGTCTTCTTCATAACTATTACATCTCCTCCATCCTCAAAAATTTATACCAAAAAATAAGAAAACAAATGCAATATAAAGGAGGATTCCCCCTCCCAAAACAATAAAAAAGTAGAAAACGTATTTAGTCGTTTTGCTAATATCATTCGCATTTCTTATCTTAATACTAATAAAAATATAAAACCCTATGAGTATTAAAAGTGGTAGCATTTTGATCAACAATTTTTATCCTTCCTTTGAGAAAATCATTTTGGAACTTTTTTTTTATGTTAACCGATATTATAATTTAAATTTTAATGATTATTCATACACATTATATTCGTCAAGTAAATCGCTATAATTAAAAACTAAGAGATATACTGTAACAACTATACATAAAATAGCAATACATTTTGAAAATGGATCAACTTCAACGTTAAAGACACTTTTAATTATGTTAGATAAAGTAATCGCCACAGTAACTCACATGGTTTCTTGAAAACTAAAAATGCGGACGCAATCCTTTAGGAATTTACTATAGATCTATTTACACCATTTTTCTGACAAAAATACTACCTGTCCAAATAATACTCATATTCCACCTGTATACATTTTAAAAACATAAGAGAAAGCCTAGTATTCTTTACTCAGCTTTTATAGATACATATATCTATACCTTCAATTCCTTCTTCCAACATTCATAAGACTCAACAGTTGCACTTTTTTTCATTCTCCTGCAAATTCCACTAAACAATGACCACTTATAATCATCAAGAATGGCAGTACCTACTCCCCCTAATCCTAAGAAAAACAGTAAAAGTAAATATAAAAATAACATCATATTCGTCCATAACGATAAAAAAGTCAACAAAAGAGAAACTAAGCCTACTGTAACAAATGAAAAGAACAGAATACCATAATAAATCTTCAAAAGAACAGACCATTCTTTGATTCTATTAAGAACAGATAACTCCTCCTCCGTCATGAATCAGTCCACCTGTTCTTTCTTCTTCTTTGGATCAATACTCTTTAAAAACCTCTCCTCCAATACCAATAAATGACGATAAACATCATCCATCGACCAGCCTGAAGAAAGACTAAGACAATACAAAAAATCACAAGGCAACGTCTTTACGGTACGGTTTCTTGTTACCCAACTTGCTACTGTACTCTGCTTATAGCCATGCAACTCACAAAATTGCTCTACTGTCATCCCTAGCCGCGAAATAATAAATACATTGATCGGGTAGGGATATACAAAGGTATTGATACTCATAGTCAGAAAGACCTCCCACCATATTATTACGTTTGCGATAATAATACTACTCTTTCTTAAGACCAGCAAGCAAGGCGGAGAAAAAAAGGAACGTATCATAGATATAATGTAAAAGGCAATTTGCACCTTTTAGTTTCAACCTGTATCGATCATGAACAGATCTGTTTGCACACCGATCCTATTAGGTTCTATCAAGCGTTTCAGGGCTGTCTGGATAAACGTGTATTCTCTTCCAAAAGCTTCTGAGATCGCAGTGAAATAAGCCCCATGGCTTTCTTTTTTTAGCCGGATAACGGAGCGCATCAATCCATGTATCGAAGCTAGCATAATACCTCCATTACGACCAGCACGAACACGAAAATGAATTTTGTTCTCTTCTTTTAACTGCTTCAGTACTTTGTCCAGGGAACGTTTTGGGATCTTTAAACGTTCAGTTAACTCTTTTTTTGTAGAAAGAATGTATGGTTGTTCTTCATAGGATTGCTCATTCAAATAGGACAGTAGATCTTCTGCCCATTCATAACTATGTGAGTACTTGCGAACAGCTCTTTCTTTCTTGAATTTCCACCAACCCCGTTTTTTATTGAATAGCTGCTCTTCAGAAAGATTGGCATCGACCCACTCTTGGCATAATAGGACAACTTTTTCTCTGTGCGCTGCTTGATATTTTCCGGAGTAAGCGGAACGAATGATTCTGGTTAATTCTCGATCAGATAAAGGGTTAGCCAAGCGGTCATTGAATTCTAACATCGTCAATTCACATGCTTCTACTTCGTATCCTGACGAAAAGTATGCCAAAGACAAGGTGAATATGACATTATTTCGACCATATACGCCCTTTTCACCTTGTATTTTTTGACTTTTTAGCAACAGCTGGAACCATGGTTCATCGACTTGACGAAATTCTTGAGTAGATGGTAATACAAAAACGTTCTTGATCTCCGCTTTTTTGTCCGCATCTTCTCTCATTGACCAGTCGATCCATTCTTCGAAACTATAACGATACTGTGGTTCAAAGAATAAAACATTCTCTTCAGAAGGCATTCGTGTGATCCCAAAATGATTGGCATTTACATCAACTGGAAACCGATAATCATTTGAAAATTTGTTTCTTAGATTTTTTGAAATCATTTTGGCCACATTGATCACTTTAAAATTTGATTTCTTCGTCACGTATGCAGGCTTGTCTAGTACATAGAAAGCTTGAAATCCATGCGGTGTACGTAGAATCATTGTCGGCATAAAGCCGATCTCGTGACTAGCTAAGATAATTTCTCCGTAGTCAAAGTTTGGATCCAATGTGTCAAAATCAACAAAGAAAGTATTGATTTGGCGTAAATTGTCCTCAGAATGACCTTTTGTAAACATTCTGGCTTCATCAGCATACGTTCCATAGCGAAATACATTTGGTGTCCAATGAGTGAATCGATTATTGTTTTCGATCACCCCTTCTTCTGAAGTGATCACTAGTCCAATCCCCTCGATCATGTGTTCCTTTGAACGGTACGCAAAAATAGCCCCCTTTCCCGACTGATCACTAAAAGAGACCGGTTTTAAGTGGCTGTTTTTATATTTAAATTTACGGATACCATTTTGTAATACCGTCGAATATACGACATCCAAAGAAGCTGCCATGACTTTATTCCTTCCCAAACTAAAAGAGAACACAAATAATCTTAAAGATTTGTGTTCTCCCAATAGCTTAGAAGTCTTAAATGAATGACAAAATAAGCGTGTATATATTGAGTTGCTCGTCAAAAAATGGTAGAATAAGTCTGTAAGTTCGGATTGTCAGTCCGAAAAACTTATCAAAATTACATAAGTGGTTGTCAGCCACTTACATAACTTCTGAGACGAGCGAGAACACATAGGCTTTTTATGTGATTCAGATAGAATAGTGAGGCCAATTTCACTTTTTTATCCGTCTCTTTTTTTTTATGTAATTTTCTTTTAAAGTGTAAACTTTTTTTTAATGCTGTAAACCTTTTTTTTATACTACAAAGTTACCCTATTTTTAAACATTTGTAAAGATTATCAAGTGGCTTGATTATAAATTATATTTTATAAACTATACTTTATAAAATATAATTGACAACATATTTCCTTCTGGTATAATGTTCTTAGACAGATATATATATTATATTTTGCAATTTATATTTTATATTTTATAAACGGGAGGTTTGTTTAATGGAATTATCGCAAGAAAACTTGAAATTTGTTTTTGAATATAGAAATGTCGTCAGAAGACCATTAACTATTACTGTAGCAAATTCCAAGGGTGGAGTAGGTAAAACTACTATTATAAGATACTTGAGCTATGTACTTGCTAATATGGGATTTAAAGTGTTGGTAGTGGATGCCGATCCGCAATCAAATACTACAAAGACAATGTTGTTGACTAAAAATTATCACTCTAAAGACGATGACATTTTCATTATTGAAAAAACTATGCTAGCTGGAATCGTTGAACGAGATTTGAAACAATTAGTTCTTCCAATAATTGAAAACTTGGATTGCATTCCATCACATATAGATTTTAAAAACTTTCCAAAATATTTAACTAAGCTTTATGGGGACGCTATAGAAGGAATAGACGCTGATTATATCGAGGTCGAAAAAAACAGAATTTCAGTCTTGAAAGATTTACTTGAACCAGTCAAGCCGGATTACGATTTTGTTCTCATCGATACCCCACCTACTATGTCTGATTTCACTAGGAATGCTGCTTACGCTTCTGACTATATTATTATGGCTTTTCAAACTCAATCTGACAGCTTAGATGGCGTTGAAGATTATATATCAGAAGAAGTCACTCCACTTGTTGAAAAATTTGATTGTAAGACTGAAATAGTTGGAATACTTCCAAATCAGTTGAGTAAAGGTAGTATAGATCGCCAAGTTGTCAATGATGCTATCGAAAAGTTTGGTGATCAAAACCTTTTTGATAATATTTTACCACATGTTAAGCGAGTGCAAACAACACCGAGGACAGGTTTAAATACTGACACTTATTGGGACAAACTTGCTTATGAAGAAGTTTTTGTACCTTTAGCAAAAGATTTCATTCATAGAATAAAGTTATTCGAAGGAGAAAACTAACATGACCGATAATGCAAAACCAGGTTTCTTTTCAAAGCAAAAACCTGATAATTCTTATAAAGAAATCCCTAAACCGAAATCAGCATTTACTTCTGACAACACAGATTTACTAGAAAATATTCACCCTGAAGAAGACGTATTAAAGATAAACAACAAGTCGCTTGGTATACCAGCCATAGTCTGGTGCGAATTTACTGCTTTGCTTGATACTACTGATAATGATTATACCTATGAACTACTCGAAGAATTAATTCACGAAAGAACTGCACGTTTCGATCACAATCAAAAAACAACCTACAACCGAATATTAGAGCGTAAGAAAGATCAGGAAAGAGAACGGATATATAAGAAAGAAAAAAGGAAGAAGATATAAATCTTCTTCCTTTTTATATTTTGTAAAGTACAATTTATAATTTATATTTTGCAAATTATAAATTGTAACAAAAATTAAGCCTTTAAATACACATAATTACTCGCTGGCAGAGGTTTTATAAATATTGTTTTATAATTTATATTTTATAATTTATAAATATACCCAGCCGTGTTCTCTTGACTAGAAAAGCGAACGTGTGTTCTAATGTGTATGGTGAATGTACAATTTAAGTGCAACACCAAAAAAAGCCATAAACTAAATTCCTGTATAATGGTGTTTGACGAACAATCATTAGGAGGAATTTAGCCATGGCTTCATACACACATCTTACTACACATGAAAGAGAATTGATATTCTTATACCACGGATTTGGATTTTCTTATCGCCGTATCGGACGGCTTATCAAAAGAAACCCTTCAACTGTCATGCGTGAGTTAAAACGTCACTCGACAAAGAAACGCGCTTATTCACCATCTGTTGCTCAAAAAACATACAAGAAAAATAAGAAACGTTGTGGTAAGAAGCGATTGCTAGATTCCTCTCCATTAAAAGAATGTGTTAGAAAGTTATTTTTAGAAAACCAATGGTCTCCAGAACAAATTTCTCAGAGAATCAAGTTAGAAAATAACGGTGAATCGATTAGCTATAACACGATTTATCGCGCTATCTATCGTGGATTATTCAATGATGGTTTTACAAAAGATAGTAAAGAGGCTAGAAGGAAGCTGCGTCGCAAAGGAAAGCCTAAAAAAAGCGCTCTTGATGGACGAGGACAATTCAACGATGCCCCTAGAATTCACGATCGACCAATTTCAGCAGAAAAAAGAAGTGAAATCGGTCACTGGGAAGCCGACACAGTGATTGGTGCTTAAGGGAAAACTTGTTTGGTCACACTTGTTGATCGGAAATCACGTTTTCTTCTGGCAAAGAAGACACCAAAAAAAGACTCTAAATCGGTCAAGAAGACAATTATTGATTTGTTTTCCGGGGTCAAACAAGCAAATCTTAAAACGATTACGCCTGACAGGGGACAAGAGTTTATGCTTTATCATGAATTTAGTAAAGCATGCGGTATTGACTGTTTTTTTGCGGATCCTTATAGTCCTTGGCAACGGGGAACAAATGAAAATACTAATGGACTACTGCGAGAATACCTACCCAAAGGGCAAGATTTAACTGAAGTATTAGACAGTACAGTGGATCTATTTGTTTCTAAACTAAATCTACGACCCAAGAAGTGTTTGGGTTGGAAAACACCTTATGAGGTCTTTTATGACAAGGTGTTGCACTTAATTTGACAATCTGCGTATATAAAACGTATCTTTTTTTAGAAAAGGGGATTTATCATGGTTATGCAATTTGGCGTAAATCCAAGGTTTGACTATACTAAAGAACCCTCACGAGATATTCTTTGTATCGACTGTAAGTCATTTTATGGTGCGAAACGTTCCTAACTGAAAAGGTTAGGCACACAAGATTTTCTTGTGTAGAACTAATGATTTGAGGAGTGAAATGACGGTGTAACGCCCTGAAGCGCTCCCTCTGATACTCCGATTGGCAATACCTTAAGTTAGAATAGGAATTGTCAAAAGCTCGGTAAAGTCGGCTGAGAGTTACCGCAGTTGCATTATGCAATCGAAAGCTGTTCAGCGGTGAATGGTGTAACCTATAGGCCGGGAGTCCAGAAATTACTCATGGTGAGAATGTGCAGCTGCACTGACGAACTCGCGAATGTACGAATCTATAAGCTTGGGGTACAGAAATGTATCTTACCCGCACAAATATTACTGTGACAAAGGGTGTAGCTTGCGGTTAAGTAAGAATCGTAGATATGAACAACCGTGCAATGTAGTAGGCATTGGAAAGTTACAGGTTCAGAGTGAGCGCCTAAAAGTAAATGTAGGGATAAAATCATTGGAACGTTGAAAGCTAGTGTCGTGGAGGACTAACTTCCTTTGAAACGGTTGAGACGAAGAATAATAAGCTCATTTACACTAGTGAGAGTAGTGGCACAGTACCTATGAAGCAGTGATAATAAGCTGTGGAGGGATAGCCACAAGTCAATTTGCTTTACTAACAGTTATGATACAATCCATAGAATCGAGTATGACAAAATAAACGCCGACGTCCGAAAGGAGGCGGTGCTATGGAAAACGTATCAGCATCACATTCAATTCGCCATATGGAATATTATGGTCTTATTGATAGCTTTGATTCTCTTTACAAAGAGAGTAGCGAGAACAAAATTTTCAGTAACCTTATGGAAATTGTCACTTCTCCTAATAACATTCTATTGGCATTTCGGAATGTTAAAGGAAATTCTGGTAGTACTTCCCCAGGCGTCGACAAAAAGAATATTGATGATTTAAAAGCAATACCGAATATCGAGTTTATAAAAACTGTTCAAACAAAATTTTCAGAATATAAACCGCAACCAGTTAAACGAGTAGATATTCCTAAGCCAAATGGGAAAACTAGACCACTAGGTATACCAACAATATGGGATAGAATCATACAACAGTGTCTACTACAAGTTTTAGAACCGATCATGGAAGCAAAGTTTCATGATAAGAACTATGGTTTCCGACCTAACCGGTCGGCACATCATGCATTCGCTCAAGCAGTACGAATGGCGCAACTTTCAAAACTAACTTTTGTAGTAGACATAGACATAGAAGGATTCTTTGATAACGTAAACCATTCAAAACTTATTAAACAGTTTTGGACATTAGGGGTACGTGATAAATGGCTTCTAGGTGTTATCCGAGCAATGCTTAAAGCACCTATTATTCATAGGGATGGACGCATTGAACATCCAAAGAAAGGAACCCCGCAAGGCGGTGTTCTCTCTCCACTTCTTGCCAATGTTGTTTTGAATGAACTGGACTGGTGGATATCTTCTCAATGGGAAACACACCCGACTAGGAAAAACTACGATTGTTATCATCAAACAAGAAAGCAATGGATTAAGAGCAACAAATATCGAGCACTGCGTGCTTCGAAACTAAAAGAGATTTATATTGTTAGATACGCAGATGACTTCAAAATCTTCTGTAGAAAACGAAGTGACGCAGACAAAATCTTTCTAGCCACTAAATTATGGTTAAAAGACCGACTGAAACTTGATATAAGTGCTGAAAAATCAAAGGTAGTGAATCTAAAGAAACAGAAATCTGATTTTCTCGGATTCACAATGAAACTGGTACGCAAAAGAAAAAGCTTTGTGATTGAAACGCACATGTGCGCCAACTAAAACACGACGGACTCACTCCGATGGAAATCAGAAGTAAGGCTGTCGCTTAAGTCTTTTTATTAACCTGTAAGAGGAGATAGAGAAAGGGACTTTCTCTATCTCCTCTGAAGGCCAGTTCGAGTGAAACTCGAACAAATCTTTTTGTTTTTTTTGACTGTCTACTTGACAGGGAGCAGTTCAAAATAACTTTTGGATTTTATGGTCTTTTTGCTCGTAGATAAATAATTCTGTTTCCGCCTCTTTTTAACGATATACTAAAACAGAAATTGTCGCATTTTTCGCCATGTAACTAGCCTGTGTGCCTAAGTATTTCCGGATAGGGTTACGTGATTTAGAACCAATGATTAATAAATCAGCCTTTGAAATTGGAATAAATTCTTTGACAATAACTTCACCCGGATTTCCTTGACCAATGAGAACTTCCACATCTGTTAGTCCTTGCTCTTTTGCGTAAGTACGATAGGTTTCACCTTGGCGAATTAATTTTTCTCGAGCGTTCTTTAAAAAGGTCTTATCCAGAATTTCATACGTATTAATGTCTTCGTTTTCTAAAACAAGTGCGATGATAAGCGAAGAGTCTTCTAGTTTCGCGCGATGGACAGCATAATGGAAGGCTTTTAACGCATCTTCTGACTCTTCCACACCAACTAAAATTCGTTTGAACGCATACATATTGCTCCTCCTACTCCGTTTCACGCATATTATTTAATTGAATGCGCGCATTTAATTTTTTGTTTCCTTTATATAGATCATAAACTGTCCATGCCAACAAAAGAAGCACAATAGCTATCGTAAAGTAGGCAATGCTATCTGCAATGACAAGATCTGTTTTACTTGCGTTGTCACCGAAGAACCCTTCAATTTGTCCGGGCAATCCGATTAGATTTAAATATGTTAATCCGATGACTGAAATCCAACCTAATAAGCGAATGATCCATGAGTTTTTGAAGCGATCACCCATTTCAAGACTACTATCCGTCATCATGAGTAGTGGGACCATTGAGAATGGTAAGGCAAAAGCTAGAAAGACTTGAGAATTATTCATTAACGTATTTAACGCAGTATGTTCTTCAATAGCCGATTTACCACTGGTTAACGCCACACAGACTAAAACCGGAATCACCGAGATTAAACGAGTAACAAGGCGCCGTAACCAAATCGGCATTTTCATATGAATGAAACCTTCCATGATTACTTGTCCTGTCAAAGTACCAGTAATCGTAGAATTTTGACCAGATGCAAGTAGCGCAACTGCAAAGAGAGTAGACAATAAACCAGATTTCGCAACCTGAACTAGGATACCATTACTTAAAGTTGAAGGATCTGATAAGGCTTCATACAATCCAAAGAAGGATGGATCTTGGACAGCACCAGTTTTAAATACAGCAACACCCATAATAAGAAGCAACGAGTTAACAAAGAAAGCCATCGTTAATTGAATATTAGAATCCCATGTGGTAAAGCGAACTGCTTCGGCAACATCATCTTCATCGCTATGATCAATGGCACGTGTTTGAGAAACAGCCGAATGCAAGTACAGATTATGCGGCATCACAGTTGCTCCAATAATTCCTAGTGCGCCTGTTAGAGGAGTTTGACCGCCGATACTTTTCGATGAAGAGAATGTTTCGCTTGTTGGAATAAAGCCTTTCATCACGGCAGCCCAATCTGGATTTGATAGAGCAACTTGATAGACAAAGACAAAAAGAATGACAAAAATCAAACAAACCACGATTGCTTCGATCTTACGGAATCCGACTTTTGTCAACAATAAAAGCAACAAGACATCAAAGACGGTAATAAAAACAGCATACAATAAGGGAATATCAAATAGTAGGTATAAGGCAATAGCTGCCCCGATAACCTCGGCAATATCTGTGGCCATAATCGCTAATTCAGTTAAAATCCACAAAATAATACCTAATGATTTGCTCGTACGCGCTCGAATCGCTTGCGCCAAGTCCATCTGAGTGACGATTCCTAGTTTAGCTGCCATGTATTGTAAAAGCATAGCAATCAAGCTAGACATTAAGATCACCGACATTAATAGGTATTGAAAATTTTGTCCACCAGTAATAGAAGTGGACCAGTTTCCCGGATCCATGTAGCCGACTGCCACAAGTGCACCCGGCCCCGAGTATGCGAACAATGTTTTCCAAAATCCCATACCTTTAGGAACAACGACCGTCCCATTTATTTCCTCAAGTGATGGACCATTGGCGTGTTCCATCAACTTGTGCTTATGAGCATGATTTTCATTTTTACTCAAGAAGATAACCACCTTTCATTTCTTTTCAACGCTAGTTTACTCCTCAAATGAAAAAAAGAAAAGGATTTTTTCGGAATGCCTAAAAAAAATGATAGGCACATCGACGTTTAACTCTAACTACCTAGTGGATTAACGTATTAAATTGAAATAAATATAATATAAAATAGGATTTTGATAGTTGCATCTGATTATCGTTATCAATTAGAGGATTATATTATCATTCGAAAAGTTGTGGTGCTACACTCTTTTTGTGAAATAGAGGAGGAGAACAATGAAAAATTACCAACGATTTATTCTAACTTTAACAATCGGTTTCGCAGCCTTACTAGCTGAATTTCTATTCAAAAATCCGACAATAGCTTATATGATTGTAGCGATTACGGGTGGGTTAATTGCCATTCAAATGTTGATTGGCATGATTGCTACACTGCGTTCGGGAAAATACGGTGTGGATATTTTGGCTATTACTGCCATTGTAGCGACATTGGCGGTCGGTCAATATTGGGCTAGTTTAGTTGTGCTAATTATGCTTACTGGTGGAGATAGTCTAGAAGATTATGCTAGCCGACAAGCTAGTAAAGAATTACAAGAATTGTTAAGCCATTCCCCTCAACTTGCTCATGTGATTAAGGGAGCGGAAATCATTGATTGCAAAGCTGAGACGGTGCAACTCGGTGAGCTTGTCTTAGTTAAACCAGGTGAGCTTGTACCAGTGGATGGTGTGATTAAAGAAGGTCAGACGACGTTGGATGAATCTTCTTTAACAGGTGAGTCATTACCAGTCGAAAGAGGAATTGGCGATGAAGTGATGTCAGGGTCGCTAAATGGCGATCAAGCATTTCGTTTTAAAGTAACTAAAGTAGCTGCTGATAGTCAATACCAATTATTGGTCAAATTAGTAAAAGAATCGGCTCAAAAACCGGCCAATTTTGTTCGTTTAGCAGATCGGTATGCGGTACCTTTCACGATTATTGCGTATGTGATTGGTAGTTTGGCATGGTTTTTCTCTAAAGATCCGGTACGCTTTGCAGAAGTCCTAGTAGTCGCATCACCGTGTCCTTTAATCTTAGCTGCTCCGATTGCGCTAGTCGCAGGTATGAGTCGGTCTAGCCGCAATGGTATCGTGGTGAAAAATGGGACAACCATCGAAAAACTTGCAACCGCTAAAAGCTTTTCATTTGATAAGACGGGGACAATAACAGAAGGAGCGCTCTACATTGATCAATTATCTTATACGAGTGGTTATACGGAAAAAACATTTTTACAACTCGTAGCCAGTGCGGAGCAAGAATCGGGGCATGTCATTGCACGCTCCATTGTTCGGGAAGCCAAAGAAAAAGGTGTGGCATTATTGCCAGTGAAAGATTTGGAAGAAGTGACTGGTCAAGGTGTCGTATGCTTTATTGAAGGAAACGAAGTAAAAGTAGGTAAATCGACCTTCGTAGGGAAGAAAGATGTCCATCGCTTAACAAACGAAGTCGCGGTATTTGTTGCTGTGAATGGTGTCATGATAGGACATGTGACTATGAAAGATCAAGTCCGTCAAGAGGCAAAGGAAACGATGCAAATGCTAAAGGCGGAAGGAGTAGAGAGCATCCATTTATTAACAGGAGATAAGCAAGAAGTAGCAGATAGTATTGCAGACCAAGTAGGCATTGATGTGGTGCATGCTGATTGTCTACCGCAAGATAAAATCGCCTATATTCAAGAAATCCCAGCGCCACTTAGACCAACAGTCATGGTCGGTGATGGAGTAAATGATGCTCCAGCTCTTTCCGTAGCGGATATCGGAATAGCGATGGGGGCGCATGGTTCGACAGCTGCCAGTGAAAGTGCAGATATTGTTATTTTGAAAGATGATTTGGCTAAAGTAGCTCAAGCCAGAGACATTGCTAAACGAACAATGGTCGTAGCGAAACAATCGGTATTGATTGGTATCATTATTTGTTGTGTATTAATGGTAATAGCTAGCTTTGGAATCATTCCAACATTATTAGGGGCGGCTTTACAAGAAGTGATAGATACGGTTGCGATTTTATCGGCTTTACGAGCACGAAATGATACAAAATAGTAAAGAGGCTGAGATAGAATGATTCAGCGACAATAAACCAGAAAATCCAGCAATTGTTTTGATATGCTCCCAACATAGTAGACACTAGAAAAAACAAAAATTTCTAGACTACTATGTTGGGAGTTTTTTATATGTCAAAAAGAGTAAAGTTTAGCGTTGATGAAAAATTATATTCTGTTAATCAAGTGTTACAAGGGAGGATATCTAGAAATGCTGAAGCAAAAAGAATCGGTATCAGTATCGGGACTTTGCATGATTGGCTTCGTAAGTTCGAAGAAGGTGGTTCTGAACGACTTAAGGAACTTAGAACGTGGACGACATACTCAGAGGAAACCAAGTTATGTGCTGTTAAAGCCGTCATAGACGGAGGGGAATCCAAACTGTCTGTAGTCAAAAAGTATTCTATTTCAGGTAACAGTGTTTTGAATAAGTGGATTTCCAAGTATACTAGTGGTAGCGAAGTTAAATCCACTAGCAAAGGAAGGTCAAAATCCCGTATGACTAAAGGCAGAAAAACCGACTATAAAGAACGAATTGAAATCGTGCAGTACACGATTGCTCATGAACTTGCCTATGATAAGGCAATCGAGAAGTATCAGGTGAGTTACCAACAGGTTTATTCGTGGGTGCGAAAATACCAATCACTTGGACAAGAAGGATTGAAAGACGGACGTGGTCGCAAAAAGAGTCTAGAGGAACTAACAGAGCTAGATTGTCTCAAACTAGAAAATAAGAAGCTTCAAGCAGAAAAAGAACACCTTGAGATGGAGGTGGCTATCCAAAAAAAGTTGCAAGAAATTCGGGATCGATTCAAACGCTAGCGCTATCTCGAAAAGAAGCGAAATTTTTAGCAGTCAAAGAGCTTAATGAAGAGCGTGGTTGGCCAATCAGCCGACTTTGCCAACTAGTAACTGTCTCAACGCAGGGGTATTACAAATGGAGCAAACGTGTTCCGACTAGCCAGGATGAAGAAACGCAACACATCGCTGAAGTCAATACTGAAATCCATCTTGGATGTAAGAAAATCTACGGTTATCGCCGAATGACAGTGGCTGTGAATAAAAAGCTGGAAACGCGCTATAATTGCAAACGAATTCACCGTATTATGCGTATTCTAGGATTCTATTCGGTTATTAGAAGACCGCGTCCGTCTTGGCAACGGTCAAATCCTATTCATCTAGCAGAGAATATTTTGAATCGTAACTTCGACGCCGCCACGTCCCCAAATCAGATTTGGTGTACAGACATCACTGAGTTTAAATATGGGAATGGTCAGAAAGAATTTCTGAGTGCGATCGTTGATCTTTGGGACAAGTCTATCATCGCCTATGTATTGAGTCCTAGAAATGATAATGAAATCGTCATGGATACACTAAAACAGGCCTTTGAAGCCAACCCAGGAGCACGACCACTGATCCACAGTGACCGTGGGTTCCAGTATACTTCTCATGCTTACAAAACATTGAGAGATACGTACAAATTTACCGCAAGTATGTCACGAGTTTCGAAATGTCTAGATAACCAACCAATCGAAAGCTTTTGGGGCACTTTAAAAGCAGAGCGTTACTACCTGAATAACTATGCGACCAGAGAAGCTTTGGTCACGGACGTGGAAGACTATATTCACTTCTATAATCACAAACGTATCACACTAAAACACGACGGACTCACTCCGATGGAAATCAGAAGTAAGGCTGTCGCTTAAGTCTTTTTATTAACCTGTAAGAGGAGATAGAGAAAGGGACTTTCTCTATCTCCTCTGAAGGCCAGTTCGAGTGAAACTCGAACAAATCTTTTTGTTTTTTTTGACTGTCTACTTGACAGGGAGCAGTTCAGATTCGCTTGTTTATGATCAATTCTGTTTAATTCTATCTAGGATCACTTCAAATGTTTCAAAGGTATCTATATCTAACTGGCACAGCCAAAGCAAGTATTTCTTTTCCTTATATGTCCAGTCGACAGTAGGGTAGGACGACAGCAAATTGGTGTACCTTGCTCTTTGCTCACTTGAAGCCAGTTGCCAGCGCTTTTCAAATATTTTTTCTTCTTCCATTATCGATCCCCCAAAAAGAACGCTGCCTGAAACTTCAATAACGGGCAGCGCAAGTCTAATGACGAAGATCTAAGTATATCATAACAAACAATTATGAAAAAACTTAGAAGGTGCTAAATGTTCTACCGTCTTTTGCTTTGCTTCTATTCTTAATGTGTTTCATTATGGTCGCTCTACATAATTTTTCATTGATCACGCACTCGTTAATTGTTGAGTACTTCCTTACATTGCTTTCTTGATCAATCACTTTTATTCCATTTGCATCATGGTAGTTCATAGGAGAAGCTCGACCATCAGAAATAGCTGCTCTTATCTTTTGAACTTCTTTTACAATTTCTGGAAAATTCATCCATCCTGACTCAGATGTCATATGTAATAATCTATAGTACTTATCTTTTTTTTCAATCTAGGGATTCACCACTCCATTTTTTCTTCTATTATAAACTATTTAGTATTTACAATTCAAAAGCTCATTGCATGTTTAAAGTGTACCCTAAATAGACATGTATATAACATTGAAAAATATGGCTTTCCAATGTATGATTAGGGTGTATTTTATATAGATCGAGAAAGCAGGTAAAAATTAATGAAAATTGCATATATCCGAGTATCATCAATCGATCAAAATGAACAACGGCAAATTGAAGAAATGAAAAAGTTTGGTGCTAAAAAAATTTTCATCGAGAAACAATCTGGAGCGACTATTAGTCATCGTCCAATTTTCCAGGAAGCTTTAGATTTTGTCAGAGAGCAAGATATTTTTATTGTAGAAGCCATCGATCGACTTGGACGCAATTATGACGAGATTATCGATTCAGTTAATTATCTAAAGAAGAAAAATGTGCGACTCATTATCACCAGTTTGCCGATCATGGCTGAAGCAATCGGAAATCCTCTCCTGGATAAATTTATCAAAGACCTAATCATTCAGATTTTGGCCATGATTGCCGAACAAGAGCGTACTGAATCCAAACGTCGTCAGGCACAAGGGATAAAGATTGCTAAAGAAAACGGCGTCTATAAAGGTCGTCCTAAGTTATACAGTGCAGACACAAAAGATCCTCAACGACGCCTTGTTTATAAAAGCATCGTTCAGGATCTTGAGAATGGAGTTGCTATCTCAAAGATTGCAAAGGATCATAATGTAACAAGACAAACTATTTATAGAATAAAAGAAGATAGCGCGGTCAACATCGATTAGATGATCATGCTGGTTTCTTATCTGTAAAACTGGCTACACTTGTATTATTCAATAGAATTTTATTTAGTAATACAATTAAAATAAAAGAAGTGACCGTAAACTAAAATTGTACCTGTAGGTTGGACACTCTTTTTTACAAGTGTCCTATCTACAGGTACAATTTTATTTATAGATTCGCTCTTTTGTCACTGCTACGTTTAATTTTATTTAGGATCACTTCAAATGTATCGATATCTAGTTGGGAAAACCAAAGTAAGTACTTCTTTTCCTTAGATGTCCAGTCAATATTAGGGTAGGAGGATATCAAACTGTTATATCTTGCTTTTTGCTCACTTGAACTAACTTCCAAGGTTTTTTAAGAATTTTTTCTTCTTCGATAACTAGTCCTCCTTTAAAATTTTTAAAATATATTTATTAAGTAGAAACTTTCTATTTAATAGAAAGAAACTAGTTTAAATATTTATTGAAAAATTCGTTTTCTCTTTCTTTTATTATATCTTTACTGATTGATCGGTTCTCAAAAATAATTTCTCTGTATATATCAATAGCAGCTTGAACCGATACATCTGTGATATAGTTTTTACCTTGTTTCTCAAAACTACGAACTCTTTCACAACACCTGAAAATATCTTCAAGTTGTTGACGATCATCTTGATTAAATTTATCATAGTTGAAATCCATTATTATATCGTCATCTTTGTGATAAACTCTATTTTTTGATTCCAAATTCTCGGAACTTCCTGAAAATGCTTGCTTAAAAAAATCTTTACCAGCGTATTCATAAATATATTTTTTTTGATTAATTAATTGTTTATAAATATCACCAGTTTTAAATGCAATCACATCTGTATTTTCGTTTATTTGAGTTTCACACAACAAAAGAATAATATAATCAACTTCTTTACTATCAATTCTTTCTAACATTTCGACGACATCATTAAACATAGGCATAATGCCTGTTAAACTTTTTTTAGTACCTCTTTTATTGGTCAAGTATTTATTTTTAAATTCACTGTGTACCTCAATCAAAAAAGCTAGTTCTATTTTTTTCCCATTTGCTATTTTCTTCAGTTCTTCTCTATATGATTCTACTTTTGCCATATGCTTATTTAATGAGTACTTAAAAGAACTAATAAAAGTGGGATAATCGGTATTATTAACGCGTTTAAACTGATTCCAAATTAGATTTTGAATATCATTAATTGCTGCAAGATCAATCTCTGGAGATTCACCTATTTTTGAATTCCATCTATTAAAGACACTTTTAGACTCAATATTATGCATTATTCCTGTCGATCCCACTCTTCCGTCTTTTTTTTGCAAAGAAAGGTGATCTACTCTAAAGTGCTCTATACCAACAATACATTCATCACGTCTGTCATTTTGAAAAGTTTTTTTTACAAAATCTGGTCGTTCCTCAATTTCTCTATAAATAAAATCGCCGGAGAGTCTCGAGGCTATTTTTTTTGTAACTGAATGCTTAGAATTCCCAATCTGTATAGCTTTTTCCAATGCATACAATTCATTATTTTTTTTATTTTTCATTCAAAACCTCCTATATTGAATAGCTGTAATTAGTCTCCTCTTTAAATCATACACCAATCGAATTGATGACACACTCTTTCAAATGCAAAACTGCTGCTAAACTCATTCTTTACACTTAATTTTCGTGATAGACCTGTTTGTTTAGCAAATTCTTTTAAATTCTAAGTTCTTCTTCTCTGAGATAAACAGTATTACCTGTTTGATTGCCTCTAATCAAAATCTATACAAACGTTTAAGCAAAGTTATTTTGTCCTATTTGAGGATCTTTAAAAGTTTTTACAGGGAATATAAAAGCGTTCTAAGCAATGCAGCATAAGTACAAAAGATACAAAGATAACAAACAAAAAAAGCGGATCTTTCATAGATTCGCTCTTTTTTCATTACTATGTTTAAATTTATCTAGAATCACTTCAAACGTCTCAAAGGTATCTATATCAAGCTGACACAACCACAACAGATACTTCTTTTCTTTGTAGGTCCAATCAACAGTAGGATAGTAGGACAGCAGACTATTGTATCTCGCTCTTTGTTCAGTTGAAGCAAGTTGCCAGCGCTTTTCAAAAATTTTTTCTTCTTCCATTATCTATCCCCCAAAAAGAGCATTGCCTGAAACTTCAATAACGGGCAGCATAAGTCTAATTTCGCAGATCTAAGTATAGCATAACAAATATTTTTGAAAAAAATTTGAAAGGAATCTTTAGCTTTTATTCTGTTGAGCATATCGATAAATAGACATTATTTATGAAATAATGCATGAGACTATCATCAATATCTCTCAGAGAAGCAGTTAAAACAACCTCATTTTTAAAAAAATATTGTCCCTCATCATAGCTAAATTGTGTGCGTTTTGCATAACTCAGCTTGACTAATTCATTTTCTTGACGAAGGTAAAACACATCATTGGGGGAAATATTCACTCGGGTAGAAGTAAGTTCCACTGAAATAATTAAAATTAGATCGTTTTCTTCCTAATGATTGACAATATGCATTGCCTAACAGACAAATATAAGGGAATGTCACACATCTCTTATATTTTTTTAATCTTCACTAGTAGCCTTTCCGTCATAGTAATCTGTTATGATTTTATTTTTCTTATTGCTTCTAAAAGATCAAATATGACCTTTTAGAAGCAAGTTTTTGGACACCTAATAACTTACTCAGCATCAATCTTTGAATTGTATAATAAGCTTGGAGTATTATTATTATGCGAACGACTACACTTGCTAACTGTTATATATAAATCCTTTAAGAGATTTATACTGGTAAGTACAGCCTCACCTGTATTCAATTTCTTAATTTGCCCAATTTGATTTTCAGAAAGATGATTTTGAATTGCCTTCAATTCATCTGGAGCTGTCAGCCTATGTACTAACAATGTTCCAATTTGACCTAGTAAAATTTTATCCACATCGTTTGGATTCTGCGTTGTTAGAAAAAGAAAAATCCCTTTTTTGCGCCCTTCCCTAGCAATAATGTTTAGTCCTGTACAAAATGAAAATCCTTCATTTGATACACTTTTTGTATAACGGTGAATCTCATCAATAAATATTATAAAGGGATTGATTTTATCTTTAGATAAATTAATTAGATGGTTTGTTATTAAATCTACAATCATCCCCCCAACTTCATCAGTCGTACCGATTCTTGAAGTATTAATATATAAAGATTTTCTTGTATCATTTGATGACCAATAGTCTACAATGTCTAGCAATCCTTGATTATCAGAATTGAAAAAATTTAAAAAACTTGTATTTGATAGTTTATAATCAATTTTTTGCACTAAATACTGATTCGAATTAAAGTTAAAATCATCGTAAATGAAATAATAATCCTTTCCACGCTTCTCTCTTTTGATAGCTTCGTTTGCTACCTGTTCTGATAAAAAACAAACCTCAAATTCTTTGTCGCTTGGAGAAAGTGATGCCATATGTTGCGTGACCACATCTACTTTTTTTTCAAATTTTTCATATATACCAGATAAATTATTTTTCTTTTGGTATCTTAACGAACTAATTGCTGAGGCAAGAACAGCTGGCTGAGTACCATCGTTTGTTTCGAATAATATAGACCATTGCTGCATGGATAAGGCAGAAGATGAAATAAAGGCATCTTCTCCCAAAATATACTTATCAACCTCTTCTTTTGTGAACGAATCACAATATTCCCCAGTAGGGTCTATTATCAAGGTTCTTATCTTATCATTGATCAGTTTATCCAAAATGCTCAAAGCAGATGTAGATTTACCACTATTAGTAGTCCCAACTGTCATTAAATGTCTGTTGAACAGAGTCTGCGGTTGTAATTTAATAGGGTAGCTCTGAGAACTGAAGGCTAAATTTGCAAAGTAAGACATCTGTTTCTCTCTCTCCGGATCAACCTCTATAGATTCAATAAAAAGTTCAATAGCTTTTTCATTTGCAATATACACTTTATCCGTAATACCAACTGTATTTGTACCATTGAGTTTAAAATACTTCTCACCAAGTGGGATATATCCAAGTATATCAATACTTATTTCTGGAAATATTTTTTCTTGCAGACCATTTGTTAACATCTCATGAACACTATCTGAATTTGGAACTTTGGATTGGAAAATTTCTCCAAAAAACAAACCATTGCTAGAATCAATCAAGACATAGAAATTTATTGTATTTGGAGAGAGAATATCGGTTCTTAATTTCCTGTATGAAAGTAGCGAAAGATTTTCAATCTGAATCGTAGAATACGAACGATTTACTTGTGAAATCATTCCAAGGTAATAATTACTTTTATCAGCTACGTTGAAAAAACTGTCAATTTTCATCATTTAAGTACCTTCCACTCAAGTAATCCACTAAGTCGCTGTTCATAGTTGCTTTTAAAAATGAAATTGGGTAACCATCACACATTAAACGGATGAGTCCTGCCCAATTTTGATTATACTTAGAGTCTATCTCATCAAATTCGATATATCTATTGTCTTCTTTATCCCACTCTCTATTGGGGTCAATATTAAAATCGGTGACCAGTAATTTGAGGCTAGAGTTATTTTTTAAAGCTTGAGTAATCATTTGAGATATATGGTCGTCCGCAAAACTAAATCCAGAAGAAATAAGCAAAGTATTTGGACGCTTTATAAGATCTTGAAACTTTGCAAATAGTTCAAAATAAGGTTCTTGATAACTCTGTGCAAACTTGTCTGAGCTAGGAAAAACTATTACCATTTTATCCGTATCAATAATACTATGCTTATCTTTTCTCAAAATATCACCGTTATCTTGTTTCTCCCAGGTAAGGGATCCATGTATTTTTACCAGATTAAACGTCTTATCTTTGAACTCAACTTCTCTAGTTTTAATATTCTGAGCTTCTTTAACGAGGTTCCATTCAAATATATCGCTATCAAACTTTGGTACTGATGTAAAATTGAAACCATCAAATATAACAAAATTGTTTTCAGCTGCGGCTTGCTCAAATAAGTCATCATAATTTGTTGTAATAACTGAAAATTTATTTCCATCTTTTCCTGATAAATTAGATAAAAGATTTAATAATGCTCCGTGTTTCAAGACTTTGCTATCATATGAATAAGTTGTATTTTCCTTAATTAAAAGTAAAATTTTTTCGATAGTACTATTAAATTTTTCTTTATCATTATCAGGTACATATGGTCGATAATGAAATAATGTCGACAAGAAATCCTCTAGATTAAAATTGTCAGCCAGTTGAGGAATGTGTTCTGCTTTAATTTGATCTCTAGCTAATATGTATCCGTCGTTGTATTTACATTTTTCTGCTAATTGTTCCAATGTATAAAGATCATCAATCTCATGTAGCTTCAAATATACATCTTCAGCTATCATCTTTACTGTTTTCCCATACTTTGGATTTAAATCAGGCGCTACTGATGCTCCTGCACCTGCTAGGAAAACAATGTTGGAATACTTTTCACCATAAACTGTTTTACGGATTTTCTCACTAATTAAACGTTTAAAATCAATCTCTTGAAATTGACTTTGAGAATCATCTGTTAAATTTTGTTTCTCAAGTATACCACTGGAATCATAGAAATTCGTAACGCCAGAATCATTCTTTTCTATGCCAAATTTACTTGACTGCGACAAATAATGATACTCTATCTGACTCTCCTTAGGGTTACTAACTTCATCAAAAAAGAAGAAAAACATGGCACTTACTCCTCCACTTCAAACTTAGGTAAACTATTGATTATATCAACATTTTGATAGAAATCGTTGGTGAAAACCTTAATGATACCTCGTTCGCCAAGATGATCACTAACCCAACGAAAAGCTTTAACATGAGTAGCATATAGAACTTTTTAGTCAAGGCAGCCTTTGAATATGAAGCATAGGTCTATGCGAGCTGCTTGTCTAACTTAGTATAAAAAATATCTTAATTATTGTCTTTTTGGCTAACTTGACCAATAGAACAAGGTGGATTACCAATGATAGAAGTAAATAATTCCCAAAAAAAGAGCGCTGCGTGAAACTTCAATAACGCGCAACGCTAGTCTAATTTATGCAGATCTAGGAATAGTTTATCATATTATAGTCCACGTTCATAGTGTGACCAAACAGAGAGAATTGTGATCGTTTTACTCTCTTCCTCCACGCTGTAAACCAGTCTGTGTTTTATATTTAGACGTCTTGAATAGTAAGGTAATCCAGTTAATTTTTCGTATGGTGGCGGTGTCTGAAAAGGATTTTCCTTTATAACTTTGATCAGTTCATCAAACTTACTAGCTAGATTTACACTCTTCAATTTAGGCAAATCTTTGCGAGCATTCTTTTTAATCTTTACATTGTATCCCAATCAATTTCACCTAAGTCTTCACTTTCTTCATTATCAAAGTGTTTTATCCGATCCAGTACGCCCGCATTTTGTAAGTAGATTGTTTCTTGTAACGAGTTCCAATCGCTCTTACTAATCATTATTACGCTTTCTTCCTCTTTTGTACTTGCAATTTCTACAGGTTGACTGTCGGACACAACGTGCTTAATGATTCCGTAAAGATTTTTTCTTGCATTCGTCGGTGTAATTACTTCCATAAGTTCTCCTCCTTTTTTTATAAATCTCTTAAGTATATTATAGCGTACGTTTAAACGTACGTCAACGAAAGGAGAGAATATATTTGCCATTTCTTACAAATCTTCAAGTCTTGTCGTAATCGTTTTTTGATCCTTGATTTGTTGTTTCGCTTGCTTAAGGTGCTTATTGTTTGCAGTCCTATTTAACAAATGAGCGGTTTCTTGCATTGATTCATGGTCTTTAGCGGCCGTTAAAGTCATCTGCTCTTCAGCGGCTTGCTTTTTGATCCGTTTTAAAGTTGATAAGGAGATTTTCATCATCTTCTCTACTTCCCTCATACTATGGGTTTCCATCAATGTTAGTGCAAGTTTGTAATGATCATTCAGTATACGTTTTGGACGTCCTTCTTTATAGTTCTTCTTATTGGCTTTATGCCATTGTTTCCCCTCTTGTGTCCTGGTCACGATTAAATCTCTTTCAAACTGTGCAAAGCTTCCAAGCATGTTCATCATCAATGTTTGCATAGAATCTTTTTTATTTGGTTCAAACGTCAAGGCATTGTCTAAAAAAGTAACTGTCACGCCTGCTTCGTTTAAAGTTGAAATAATCGAATTTAAATCAACGATACTTCTTGCTAAGCGATCGATCTTTGTTACTAAGACGAGATCACCTTCTTCTACTATTGAAAGTAGTTCTTCTAATTCTCTTCTACCTTCTTTTTTTGTACCAGTATATTTTTCACTAAAGATTTTTTCAGCACCCGCATTTTCTAATTTCAAAATTTGCGTTTTGTAATCTTGATTGCTGGTACTGACTCGTGAATAACCATAAATTGCCATTTTTCTCTCACACTTTCTGGACATAAGTTTCTGACACCTGTCAAAACCAAGTATATCAAGAAAAAATATTGTGGTCAAAAACTTTTAAGTTTCTGACCACAGTCAATGTTTGTCCTAATACTCATAAATTTAAATTTATATTGAACAATGATTTATTTTCGAGTTTATGAACACAAAAATAAAGTGATACCTATCAATTATGCTATCTAAAAGAGTGTCCAGAAATATGTCATTTTATGAACATTCAAACATTCACTTGAATATAGATGGATGTTCTGATACAATACATTCAAACAAGCATTTGAATGTAAAGGAATGATCGTATGAATAATGAAATTTGTGAAATAACTTGTATTCATGAAGACAAAGTTAATCGTGCTAAATCTAAACTAGCAAACTTTGATACTCCGTCAGTAAGTGGTTTCTTTAAAATATTGTCAGATGAAAATCGACTTAAAATTGTACATGCTTTAGTTCATGAAGATGAGCTGTGTGTTTGTGATATTGCTAATATCATTGATGCTTCGGTCGCAACAACTTCACACCATCTGAACTCCTTAAAAAAATTGGGAGTAGTTGATAGTCACAAGGATGGTAAGTTAGTCTACTATTTTATTAAAAATATCAAAATCTTAAATCTTATGGAGCTTGGCGTAAATTTTAAAGAAGAGGTGCTAGCATGAGTGAGAAAATGACCGAAAAAACCTATCGAATAGAAGGATTAAGCTGTACAAATTGTGCAGGTAAATTTGAAAAAAATGTAAAACAGTTGCCAGGAGTTACGAGTGCAACAGTAAACTTTGGTGCAAGTAAGATTTCAGTAGAAGGCCAAACAACAATTGAAGAACTCGAAGAAGCGGGAGCCTTCGAAAATCTTATCATTCGTGATGATCAAGAAAATGATGAACAAGTTAGATCAAAAGAGTCTTTTATTAAACGGAATATCGCTTTAATCATCTCTCTTGGTTTTATACTTGTTGCTGTGATTTCCCAACTATCATTGGGCGAAGATCATTTATTAACGAAAGCTCTTTATATATTGGCAATAATAATTGGTGGATTTGATTTATTTAAAGAAGGGTTCTCTGATTTGATCAAATTGGACTTCTCCATGGAATCTTTAATGACTATTGCAATTATTGGGGCCGCATTTATTGGAGAATGGGCCGAAGGTTCTATTGTAGTAATACTATTTGCTATTAGCGAAGCTTTGGAACGATTTTCAATGGATAAAGCAAGACAGTCGATTCGTTCTCTTATGGATATAGCTCCCAAAGAAGCTCTTATCAGGAGAAACAATGTAGAGCAATTAGTCAGTGTCGATAAAATCGATATCGACGATATTATGATCATTAAACCCGGACAAAAAATAGCCATGGATGGGCTTGTTATCAACGGTCATTCTTCAGTAAATCAAGCAGCAATAACAGGAGAATCGGTTCCTGTTGAAAAACAGTTAGATGATGAAGTGTTTGCAGGAACACTAAATGAAGAAGGTGTTCTTGAAGTCAAAGTAACAAAAAAAGTAACGGATACAACGATTGCCAAAATCATTCACTTAGTTGAAGAAGCGCAAGGAGAACGAGCTCCTGCACAAGCCTTTGTAGATAAATTTGCAAAATACTATACGCCATTCATAATTATTATGGCCCTTTTGATAGTGGTTGTTCCTCCGCTATTCTTTGGTGGTGACTGGAATAAATGGCTTTACCAAGGGTTATCCATTTTAGTTGTCGGATGTCCTTGTTCATTAGTGATCTCAACACCTGTTTCAATTGTTTCGGCTATTGGTAATGCAGCAAAAAATGGTGTTTTAGTAAAAGGCGGAGTCTATCTGGAAGAAATTGGTCATTTGAGAGCAATTGCTTTCGATAAGACTGGAACCTTAACAAAAGGAAGGCCTGTCGTAACGGATTTCATTGCAACCAGTTCTGAAACTGATATAAATTATCTATCGATTATTTCATCGTTGGAATCTCTTTCTCAACACCCATTAGCTTCTGCTATTTTAAACGAAGCGGATAAAACTAATGTGGATTACAAGTCAATACAAATCGAGGATTTCCAATCTATCACAGGTAAAGGACTTACAGGTATACATCAAAACATACGTTACTATATTGGAAGCCCTAAACTGTTTTCTGCATCAGTAATCGAAGAAACAGCGGTCAAAGTACAATACAGACAATTTCAAGAACAAGGGAAAACCGCCATGTATTTCGGTACTGACGAACAAATTTTAGGAGTAATTGCTGTCGCGGATGAAGTAAGAGATTCAAGTGCTGCCGTTATTTCTGAACTCCACAAGTTGTCAATTGAACACACTATTATGCTTACTGGTGATAATACTAAAACCGCTGAATCTATTGGTAAGCAATTAGGTGTGACTGAAATAAAAGGAGATCTAATGCCTCAAGAAAAATTAGATTCGATTAAAGCGTTGCGGACAACTTATAATAAAGTAGCAATGGTGGGCGACGGCATTAATGATGCACCAGCATTAGCTGCATCGACGGTTGGTATTGCAATGGGCGGTGCAGGAACAGATACGGCTCTCGAAACTGCTGATGTTGCTCTAATGGGCGACGATTTACAAAAATTACCATTCATTGTTAGACTTAGCCGCCAAACTCTAAAAGTAATTAAGCAAAATATCACCTTCTCATTAGGTATAAAACTATTAGCTCTACTACTAGTCATACCAGGTTGGCTAACACTATGGATTGCTATTGTAGCAGATATGGGAGCAACGCTTTTAGTAACATTAAACGGATTACGATTGATGAAAGTTAAATAACACAACAAATAAAAGAAGGCATGTTTATAAGCGTGCCTTCTTTTTATGATACATTTTTAGTTTTTTTGAACGCTAGTTATGAAGCAAACTATGCGCCATTTAAATATTAAAATGACAAGGCCCTAAAAGAAAAGTGATTTCCTCTTAGAGCCTCTAAGGATGGAGCGATTTTAACGAATGTGACAGAATCTGATTGTGTCACATCCGTAAAATTTATGGAATATATTTAAGCAGATACTTTTTAGTAGCACTTTTCCCAGAATTGTCTTGCATAAGACCATTAAAATCACTGATTTTTATTCTCTACATTTGATATTTTATCTGATAGATAATCAGTGATCACCAAAAGCACACCAAACGTCAACATTACATCCGCAATATTAAATACAGGGAAATTTAGAAAATCAAGACGCAGCATATCAACTACATAGCCAATCCTTATTCGATCTACTAAGTTTCCCAATGCACCTGCAATAATAAAAATCAGGCCACTCGTCAGAATCTTTTTTTTACTTTTTAACATTAGCCAACCCAACATAGCGATTATGGGCACCGATATAACAATCAATAAGTTTGTATTATTACTCAAAATCCCCCAAGCTGCCCCACTATTTTGAATATAGGTCAGTGAAAAAATATCGGGAATAATGACTCTTTCTTCATATAATGCAAAAATACTAACTGTCAATAATTTAGCAATCTGGTCTACACTTAGAAGAACGAATATTGATATTACACTTAAAAATAACATGAAAGCCCTCAACATCTAAATTTTTATTTATTGAATAAATTTGAAAGTTTTTCCCATAACAACAATATAGTTTCCTTGTCATTAAAAAAAGGCATTTGCACAGTATCTAAATTTTCAAATAATCCAGCTGCCTGATCATAATAATCTGCTAAGAATGTAGCTTGTTCATTCAAAAGAGCATTTGCTTCTTCAATATTGCCATTAGCTATTAGATCTTTGATTGTTTGTAAAATTTCTTCTCTATTCATTAAGTTCCTCCGTATCAAAATATTTACCTCAATTACTTAACACATCAGTTAATAATCACAAATTAACGCTGATAAAGATAAATGATACTATAATTAAAACTAGGAATATTTGAGTTAAACAGCCTAAGCAGCCTCTGTTACTTCTATAGGAACCATGATTACCATGATGTTCTTTTTTGTAAGTGTTACTTTTATGGTGGTCATCTCTATAATAATCTTTTTTGTGATGGTGTCCCACAAAATTCACCCTCTTCCATAGTGTGTTCAAACATAACTTTTAAAATAGTTTTTATATGTTCATCTTTCAAGGAGTAGTACATATACTTTCCTTTACGCTCTGCTGAAACCATCCTATTACTTTTCAACTTAGAAAGATGATGCGATGTTGCTG
>NZ_JBIOMF010000003.1:0-52811 GCF_051711265.1 Enterococcus sp. DIV0970a
TAGACTACCCCTGCCAAAACAATATCATATACATCTAAAATCTCTTTACTGCGATCATCGTGAAATGAAGTCAATACTTCATCATTAACTTTTCTAGCCATATACTGCTGAAAATCTAAATCAGATCTGTCCATCGTCCCGACTTTAAATCCCCAAAATGATAAATTCATTTGTTCCAAATCCGCTACGTTATAATTATTAGAAAAAGCATTATTGTTGAATCTGAAGACCTTGAGAGCTTCATCATCAAATGCTAACATTTCATAATACCCTTTACTAAATTTAAGAGCCTCGTACATCTTAGAGATTGATAATCGAATACCATCACTGATTTCAACGTCTCCTTCTGTCATAACAAGGTATGGTGAAATAGTTTGATAATAAGCAATAGAGTTTTTCTCAGGAAATACTTTATGATTTTCTAATTTACATAAGCCGTTCGATTGCTTACGAGATTCAGAGAGAAAATCAGATAGTAATGCATTAGTAATAGATTTTTGTATTAATTTATCTGCGGATTTTCCCAATTGAGCATTCATATCTACACCGACACCAATAAAACCACTAAATAGTTTTGAAAGTCTTGGAGCAATTCCTATATTCCCTGCAACACTAGCTGATTTCTTTGATTCATTTTTTTCATCATGAATCTCTAATAGAGTTCCATTATTCAGTATGGTTAAATAGTCTGTGATAGTACCCTCATCAAAATAAACTAATTTCATATAGATTCCCCTTCAGATAGCCCAATATTTTTTCCATGTATCTTTAAATTCAAGCATATTTGATGGATCAGATAGTCCTAATTTAGTTATAGACGATGCTAGACCACTCATACTATTTACATCATTGATTTTTGTCATTTGTAAACTTGCCAGCGGGGTATCGCCTAAATCTTTATAATTTGTATCAGTGTATAGAACCGGAAATATTTTTTGATTCAACGCCCAAGCAGCCCCCATTTCGGCTAAAGAAAACTTACTCTCTAAAAAATTTTTTGTGATTAAAAAAATAACCACAGACGAATTTGTAACTTCTTTTTTTATTTTCCCGATAAACTCATCTCCGACTTCAATACTACCATTTAAGGATGTACAAAAAACATCTGCCTTCTTAATATCAAAAGCGCTACTTAAAAAATCAATAAATTTTAAAACTATATCTCTATCTTTTGAGCTGTGACTGATAAAAATTTTTTTCATGTTATTTGCCTCTTTCTGCTCTTTCGAATTCTCTATACATAAAATTGATAATACTTCTTCTAATTGACGCTTAGGATTACTATTCCTAAAAAAATATGCATTCTTAAAGTCTTTTTTTAACACGCTATCGCTGAGACTATTCTGAAAAAAAACATTTACATTTTTCATCCATGATATATATTTAGGATTGTCTTCTAAATTTTTCTCATTCTCTTTTCTTAACTCAACACCGCGGCTTATTAATTCTTCTAAATTCATATACTTCTCCTACATATTTTACCACTATCACAGTAGTTTATTCATAAATTACAAATACAATTTGGGATTGGTTAATAAATTAACATTAAATTTATTTTCATTTGAAATTTGACTAATAGATCAATTGGATTTTTCAAAACGCTAGCCAAAGAAATCACTAACTAACATTTTTATTAAAAATCAATTCCAAAAATACAATTAGAATACATAAAATCCAATATTTTTAAAGTATATATATCTTCTTCACTATTATAATATTCTGATAGCACTTCATTAAACCTTTTAACCATTACTTCTGGAATCGATAATAAGCCTGAACCATGATCAAACATAATTTTATTTGCAGTAATAAGAGCAGTCCTCTTATTATGATTCCCAAATATTTGATATTTTGAAATAAATAAAAACAGTCGCAACGCTTTTTCAGTTCCTGATACACTTTGGTCCATTAATTTCTGGTATCGATCCCTTACATCTTCTTCAGATAACATTGGCGGCACATACCTTCCCTGAATAGTCGATACTTCTACTCCACCGGTTCTTATTTCACCAGGAAAAAGGGCATCTTCCGCTGCAACGATCCGATTAATCCGCTTACTTGTCTCTAACAGGGGCTCTTGTACGTCATTTAAAAGCAGTTCAAAGCCTCTTTTTAAGTTAACGACGGTCAGGACATCATCTACAGCCACGTTATTAGCCCGGTTATACTTAATAATCTCTTCTGTTTGTAACAACGTTGTATCTAACCCTTCAAATTTTCCCGCATTATACACCAGTTCCACAATGTTTTTCTTCAATAAATACACAGACTCTTTGCGAGATAAGTGGTATTTATCAGGAAATTTCGGCCGCTTTTCTTCGTTCATCTTCTCACCTCTTGAATTTTTTCTTCTATTATATATGGCATTATTCTGTCATAGATCCAAACTCTTTACTGCGGTATCTTTATCTTCCTGGGTGATCCCAATATAGCGTAAGGTCTCCCGTTGCGAAGAATGGTTGAGCAGCGACTGAATGATCTCTGTTTTGGTCCCTTGCTTGTACAAAAAATAGCCAAAGGTCTTACGCATCGAATGGGGACCAATTTCTTTCAACCCAACCGCCGTTCCAGCTTCATGAATGATCCGCCAAAGGCTTTGTCGGGTCAAAGGCGTATCTGCTCCTTTTCGACTTGGAAACAAATACTTGCTGAAGTCTTGTACTTGCAGCTGCTCAGGAAATTCCGATTGAACATAATCAAGAATCACTTTTCGTAATTTGTTCGAAATGAAAACCGAATTGTGTTTGGCCGTTTTTTGTTCCTTCATGGCCAGACGTTCTTTAACAATCACCCGACCACGGGAAATTTCTAACACGTCACTTAATTTCAGCTGCCTTAAATCGGAGATTCGATACGCCGTATTGATCCCGATCGAAAAAAGCACCAAATTTCGCTGCCCATATTTTCCGGAAGCCAAAATTGCCTTCATGGCATCGATCTTTTTTTTGTCGCGAATCGGTTCCACGCTCTTCATTTTTAGTCCCCTCTCAAATGTTACTTAATATGATTATAACAGATAATAAGTCACATTTAAACATGCTATAGAAAAAAGGCCCTAAAAGAAAAGTGATTTTCTCTTAGAGCCTCTAAGGATGGAGCGATTTTAACGAATGTGACAGAATCAGTTTGTGTCACATTGAGCTTTTGAGATTTTCGGTATGATTTGATTATCTCAGAACATTAATATTGCCCCTTTAAAAAATTTTGTCAGTACTTTTAAGTTATTCTATTATGAAAATTCAAAATTTTCAGTCTATATAATTAACTTATATTCAGTTTTACCAAATGATAAGCTTTAAAAAGTATTCAGAATTTAGTCATGTTATGGATCCAATAAAGTAAATATGGAATATTTATTTTCTCTTGTCTAATTTATAAGAACTAAATGATTTCATCATTGTCTTGACACTTTTAGTTGGGAGCGTCAATAATTTTGTGTAAATGGTTCTTCCCTACTGTAGATTGTTTCTAATTCTCCATCGGTTGACTCAGCATTTGTTCGAGCTCGCCTTCGGCCTGTTGGAAACCTTTATGACTGCGACCTAGGAATTTTTGGTTGTAAGTATCAAAAGACGAGACTAAGAAACGTTCCATCGACTCTTCATTTTGGAACTGTTCCTTGCGGTGGCTGTATTTCTTGATTTGTTTATTGAAAGATTCGATTAAATTAGTTGAGTAAATGCTTCGACGGATACCAGGCGGGAACTCATAAAAAGTCAATAAATCTTGATTTTTTATCAGTGACTGCGTCACTTTAGGATAAGTTTTCTGCCACTTCTCAATCATACTCCCTAAAAAGGTATTTGCCTCTTCCTTTGAGCTAGCTTGATAAACAGCCTTAAAATCATCACAGATTTCTTTTCGATCTTTGACACGTACTTTATGAGCAATATTACGGGAAACGTGAACACAGCAACGTTGGTATTTAGCTTTAGGATAAATCTGGTGAATCGTATCTTTCATGCCTTTTAAGCCATCGGTAATAAACAGTAAGACATCATGATGAACCCCTCTGGAGTAAATGTCCTATAACAACTCATTCCAAACGTAGGTCGATTCAGTCGGAGCAATCGCATAACTTAGTACTTCTTTAGTGCCGTCTTCTCGTATACCAATGGCAATATAGATTGCTTCTTTGGAGACGGTTTGCCGTTTTAAAGGAATATAAGTAGCATCCATGAAAATAGCGACATACTTATTGTATTTTGCAAGGCTTTTATACATAAAAGGGGGTGCGGACATAATCCTGGACTAAAAATGAACACAGGAGGAATGTTCGTATGTTTTCCCACGAAGAACGTGTAAAAGCCATTCAGTTATTTTTAAAGTACGATTGCTCCTATGCCGCTACTATTCGTGAATTAGGCTATCCGTCCGTTGGCGCACTTCGCAAATGGTACAATGAATATTTGATATCTGGAGCGCTTCATCTAGAACACCGAAAAAAATCAAAGTATTCTGAAGAACAAAAACGAGTAGCTGTGAATCATTATTTTGAATATGGACAGTGCTATGCAAGGACGATTCGATTGCTTGGTTACCCTAATCGAGAGTCTTTACGGCACTGGTGTGAAGAACTAGCGCCTGGGGCTAGAAAACTTCGGAAAAGTGCAGTAAAGTTAACCCAAGATCAAAAAGATAACGTGTTGAAAAAATTCTATGCGCCTCAGGCCAACAGAAAAAGCTTAGCTGAAGCCGAAGGCATCAGTAGAGTCACTTTGTATCAATGGAAAGACATGTATCTTGGAAGGGGTTTTCCACTGCGTATGACTCAAGAAAATCAAGAAGAACAAAAAGAGTTACTGTTAACGGAAGTTAAAGAATTGCAAAAACAAGTACACCAATTGCAACTCGAGAAAGCATTACTTGAAGGAGCTACTGAACTGCTAAAAAAAGAAGAAGGCATCAATCTCCTTCAACTGACAAATCAGGAAAAGACACGATTGATTGATGCCTTAAGAAATCAATTTAAATTAAATGAACTTCTTCAACAGCTTCATTTGTCTAAAAGCAGCTATTTTTATCAGAAACATGTAATTGATAAACCAGATAAATATGCTGAAGAACGTCAATTGATCGTGACCATTTTCAACAGTAACTTCTGCTCTTATGGTTACCGCAGAATTCATCAAGAACTAAAGAATATGGGGAAAATTCTTTCTGAAAAAGTTGTACGGATGTTGATGATCGAGGAAAATCTAATCGTTACATTTTCCAAACGAAAAAAATACTCTTCGTATGCTGGTGAGATCAGTACTGCACAACCAAACTTATTGAATCGTAATTTTAAAGCGACAAGGCCTAATGAAAAATGGTTGACTGATATTACTGAATTCAAAATCCCGGCAGGAAAAGTTTATTTGTCGCCAATTGTTGATTGTTATGATGGAGCTATTATTAGTTGGACAATTGGTACCAAGCCTGATGCAGCATTAGTGAATACTATGTTAGATGTTGGACTATCTACACTTCAAAACCAAGAACGGCCAATTGTTCATTCTGATCGCGGGGCTCATTATAGATGGCCTGGTTGGATTGAAAGGATGAACAAAGCAAATTTGCCACGTTCCATGTCAAAAAAAGGTTGCTCACCAGATAACTCTGCGTGTGAAGGCTTCTTTGGGCGATTAAAGAATGAGATGTTTTACCAACGGGACTAGAAAAACACCTCAATAAATCAATTTATGGATCATTTGGATGACTACATCCAGTGGTATAATAATCATCGAATCAAGTTATCTTTAGGAGGACTAAGTCCTCTTCAATATCGGAAGAAACAGGAATGTAATTGCTGAAAAAGGTCCAAAAAAACATCCGCACCCCCCTTATCTAGCATAAATAATGCTTAGTCAAAGACTTAATGTAGTACTGAATATAAAGCTAACAACTGATTTTTTTACTAATTATAAATCTTATAACTCAATATTCTAATGAACGAAGGATGTATATCTTTTTAATACTAAAAAAAATCTATGAACATTAATTCAAATGTTCATAGATTTCTTTAGATGAATCTAGTATCAATTTAGCAACTCAATAAACTATCGTTGCATAGCTAAATGAATTAGGCGCTATTATCAATTCTCTCTTTGGATTATCTACTGGCGCCCCGTAAAAATCCGTTTGCTGAAGTTTTGCAGGCGAGTTATCGCTAACACTAATTTTTCCGGACTCTAAAGAATAGTTTTTTAAGAATAGATTTACGCCCTCAGTACCTCTCTCTACGGATAAGATTTCAGTATTTTCACAGTCTATTGGTAAACTCAAGAAACTCTTCTTCGCGATATCACTCCATGAAACTTCAATTGGGTTATTTACTCTAGTTCCAATAGCAATTTGTTCAGATTTGTTATAAGCTTCAAAAGGTTGTATTAAGAATGTATACTCAATCTCATTTTCATCTGATGCAGAGAAGTTTGTATCCCAATAATTATTGTAGAGCCATGGAAGAAATAGTGGATTTTCATCCCGTGTAATTTCTTTAGACTCTCTTCCAAAAGAAAATCCGTTTAGTTGGATCAATGGTGCATCTGAGGTGGCGAGATAAAAGCCTTTATTATCATCAAAAATCGCAATACTATTATTGAGTGTGAGCCAGTCCTTACTTACTGCTCCAATTTGGTCATCATCTAAACGACAGAGTGTGTTTGCTGATTCAAAAATAGCTTGCCAACCTTTGTCAAAGTTAGTTGGAATGGTTAGATAATGGGCATTAGGTTTATTATTTTGCTTTCTTTTAACTGTCACGCTAACTCTAATTTCTTGACTATCGTCTGTCAAAATTACCCTTCGATCTAACCATTCAACAAAATCATCATTTACATATACACGCTGCTCAAGAACAAGTTCATTTAAAATTCGATAAACTTTTATTTCTGCATGTCTATCTAATACTTTACGCTGGCCAATCCACTCGTGATTCCAAACACTGACAGAATAATTGGCCAATTCTATGTCCCGAGGAAAGAAAGTTCGTCTTTCTGCTTCATTTTTCGACTCATCAATTGTTTCTGTCACATAATCAAATAGGCCAAATTCAGAGTTAGAAGTTAATTCCCAGCCACTGTTTTTATCTCTGATTGACGAGATTGATCCTGTTTCCACATCATAAGCTATTTCATAAATATCATTTTCGAGAATTCCTGTTACTGTCTGATTAACAGGGGTTTCTATCTTTTGAAAATCAGAAATTAAAATTGATTTCGTTTCAAATGGTGCTAACTCGACTTCAGGTCCATAACGTAGTTCGGAAATTTCTCCAATCTGCTCATGAAGATAAAGATTTGATTTTAAAGCCGATAAATACGGGCTATTTTCAAAAAGCCAATCAGGAACTTTCAAGCTTACTTTTTGTGATAAGAAACTAGTATTTGTAAAAGTTAAATACTTGATCTCCTCTAATTGAAATGGTGTCTCTAAATACCCATCTTGAAGTTTATTTAATACAAAGGCACTCTGTGACAAACCATCATAACAGTAGTTTTGTTTTTTGCTTTTTCCGATAATAGCTTGCAAGGAAGTAGAATCCGTTACAGAGTTTGCAGCTCCCCAAGTATGTTCATTATATAGCAATATGTTATCAAGCGATTCTCTCATTAGTCGTTTTGTTTGTTGTGTAATCTCACTATTAGCTATTCCTAGAAGTGAAGCTTTTTTGATATTTTGATTAGCAATTCTGTTATATTTTACTTCCATAGGTGTGCTTCCAGAACCAAAATTCCAAAAATCTGTCCAGTCTCCGGAAACTTTTTTCTCTGTTTTCTCCATTTTAAGAATATCTCTTAGTATTTCAGGAGTTATCATTTCAATCTCGAATTCCGGATAATTATTATTGAATTCTGTAATCAAATCATATAAGCCTGAATCAGGAGAATTGTTATCAAGTAGCGGGGGATTAGTCGCTGTTAAAACTACGTAGTCTTTAGCATAACCTTGTTTATTTAGGTGATTTAGATATTCCGTAAGTCCTTGATACATAATCGAGATATCACGCTTATCCGTTTTTAGGAATTGACTAAACAGAGAATAGTGTTCCCCAAGATAACAAAGTAATTCTCGTTTGGAAGGCGTTTCCCAAATAAAGTCTACGGGTCTCGGGAATGGGATACCACCAAAATGGATATTTTCTCCTGTTAAATAAAATTCAACACCACTATCAATTAACAAATCTGAAAACGACCAAGGTTGTCCATTTATATCATGATTGATGGCTGTCTTAATAGAGATATCTAAGGTTTCTTCAATTTTACGTTTAGATTCCAGTCCCTTTTTTATCTGGAAAGCATCATTTAGAGGTGTTGTATGCATTGGAAGTGCACAAACTGAAATCAAATTATGATTTATCGCATATTTCATGCGTTCAATTTCATCTTCTGATGCATCAGCTAGCCACTTTTTCAAAGGTAGTGTGGCTTCTATCGTCCATCTAAATGGCTTTTCTTCATTTTTATATTTCTCACAAATTTCTAAAGCCTGAGAAATGTATGCTTCCTGTAATTCTAATATTAATTCCTGTGGATGAGTATATCCTAGATCGAAATGACTATGATGAATACAATAAATCTTCTTTATTTCGCTCATATTTCTATTCTCCATTCATTGACTAGCCTTTGACGGCTCCATTCATAAATCCTGATAAGACCTTTCTAGAGAAAAACGCAAACAAGATCAAAATAGGGATCGTGGATAATACTGATGCCGCTAATGCGGTATCCATATTATTAAATAAATTGTTTGTATACTTTACGACTAATAATGGCACAGTCTTCTTAGTATCTGTTTGTAAGAAAATTAGTGGAATAAAGAACTGATTCCAAATATTGACAGAACTTATGATACACACCGAAAATACAACTGGTTTTGCCATCGGGAACATGATAGAACGAAATATTTTGAATTCCCCTGCTCCATCTAGTGTTGCCGCCTCATATAGTTCATCAGGCAATTGACTAAAAAATTCTGTTAGCATCAAGACTGGCATACTAATGGCCGTACCCAATATTAAAACTACGCTGGCATAAGAATCCATCAACCCCATATTTTTAATAAGAAGAAAGATAGGGACAATTCCTAATTGAACTGGAAACATCATCCCGATTAAAAAGAACACGCGTAAAAATCTATTTCCTTTAAACGCATATCTTCCTAAACCATATGCAACAAAAGAGGACAAAATAACCAACAATATGACTGAGAATAGTAAGATAATCACACTGTTTAAAAAATACTTTTCAAAATGGTCATTAACAAACAACTTGACATAATTTTGAATGCTAAATCCTTTGGGAATTCCTAACGTATTCGTCATAAAATCAGCTTTTTCACGAAATGAGTTAAATAATAAGTATCCTAAAATGAATAAGATGAAAAATGCAGCTATCCACATCATGATATTGATGATTTTTTCACCTATGCCTTTGTGTTTATCCATCAATCCTCATCCTTTCTCATAACAAAATACATTTGGGCACTTGCAACTACAAAAATCACTAAAAATAGTACACAAGCGATAGTCGTACCCATTCCCATTGAATTCTCAGATAAGTTCCCGCCCAGAGGATTATTATCACCAAATGCAATCCGATAGAAGAACAAACTGACTACATCAACACTTCCGTCTACACCGCCAGAAATACCACCAAGAATATAACTGTAGTCAAAAATCGTCATTGCCGTAATATATGAAATTAGAGTCAAATTGATAATAGTGTTTTTAATTTGAGGAATAACAATCAGCCATAATCGTTTCCAATAACCCGCACCTTCCATATAAGCCGCTTCTATACTGTCGTCAGAAATCATATTCATCGCTGCGATAAAATACATCATTCCAACCCCAAATCCTGCCCATGAAATCATAAGCCAAACTACATAGATTCCTACACTAGGCATGCCTAACCACGGCTGGGCTAAACTTTCTAGCCCAACTTTAGTTAGCAGTTCATTCACTAATCCGATATTTCCGTCTAATAGCAATGTAAACAGAAATACAATTACCGGTGTTGAGATGAACTGAGGGGAAAAGATAACTGTTCTTAATACATTGTATCCTTTTGTTTTACTATAAATCATATACGCATATATGATTTGTAAAGGAATCATAATAAAAATCGTTAGAATAAACAGCATTAAGCTATGTTTCAATGCATTTAATAGTTGATTAAATAAAACTGGGTTTGAGAAAAGTTCTACATAGTTATTGAATCCCACAAAAACTTTCTCACCAATTCCATTCCATCTATAGAAACTTATACGTGCAGCTGAAAAAATTGGATAGATAACAAAGAGGCAGTAAAAGATAGATCCTGGTGCTATAAACCATAGAAATGGCTTTTTTCGCTTCATATCAATCATCCTTCATTCTTATTTTTCCAGTTCAGCTTTTAGTAAATTAACTGCTTCATCAGGAGTGATTTTCCCTTGCATTAGATCAGGCAATAAAGAGGTCAAAAGTAGGTCTTGAGGTTTTGATGACTCACTTGCTACTTGAGATAATTTGTTATAAATATTTGCACCAACTTCATCAAAATCAGCTAAATCTTTTACCTGATCATCTTTTGGTGTAATATCATCCATCATTGGTACTTCACCAGTCTCATCTTCAATAATCTGTTGTGCTTCTTTACTATTCAAAAATTCAATATACTTTTTGGCTTCTTCAGGATGCTTCGTTTTCTTGGAAATCGCATAAGTATTAATATTACTTGGTCCAGTTTGTGCATATTTCTTACCATCAATACCAGGCAGTGCAAAAGTTCCAATATTCATTCCACTTTCAAAATATGATTTGCTGTTCCATGTCCCATCGGGAATCATTGCAGCTTTTCCATTAGTGAAAAGTAACTTAGCTCCGTTCCCATCTGTTGAGGCAAAGTCTTTGCCAAAATCATTCTCTTTACTATAATCATAAAAATTTTGAAAAACCTTTTCTAATTGATCAAATGATGCACTGGATTTGTCCTTCACAATACTATCAATATCTTGTGTAGCAAGAGCTGCCCCTGTTGTTTGAATATACCAATACCGATCAAAGTCTCCACTGCCTCCTAGTGCAATTGGTGTAATATCGGCATTCTTTAATTTATCTACAATTGTTGTAAACTCATCCCAGCTAGTTGGTTCTTCCAAGCCGTTTTCTTTAAAAATGTCTTTATTATAGAAATAGGTAACATAGGAGATGAAGGATGGTAATGAGCTATATACCTTTCCATCAACCGTAGCATATTCTATCGCTTCCTCAGAAAAGCGATCATAGTTTAAGCCTTCTATTGGTAATAAGTAACCATTCTTAGCCATTTCTGCCATTTTAGTAGATTTATTTCCTTGAACCCAAAATAGATCTGGTAATGAATCTGATTGAACAGCAACATTAATAGAATCCAAAGTACCTGAAAACTGATAATTTAGCTTAATGTTTGGATTTTGTTTTTCAAACTCTTCATTAAGCTTAGTAAATGCTGCTTCATGAACTGCTTGATTATCTGCATCTCCCCAAACATTCAATTCTACTTGATCTTCAGAGGAACTGTTTCCGTTTCCACAAGCAGATAGTGTTAGAATTCCCAGTGCACCAAGTATGATTTTACTGAATTTTTTCATAAATATTTTCCTCTCCATTCTTAATTATAAATAGCCCCTCTAACGTCCGTAGTGTCGTATCTTTACTTACTCTAATTACACAATCATTTCCAAATTCTTTTTCTAGTTCTTGCCCAAAATATTTAAAACTTTTACTTATCTGGCCTCCAAAACAAATCTCTTCTGGTTGGAATATTTCAATATAGGGTCTTATTGCTTCACATATTAAACCGCCAAATTCTTTAAAAACTAATTTTGCATCCTGTGACCCAGATTCCGCTTGCGTAAATAATTCAGCTCCCGAAATTTTCTCAAAGTATTTTCTTTCTATTAATGATTCCAGCCCTCGTGCTGAAATATAGTCATCTATAATTGATTTTTGAAAGACTTCGTTAAAAATCATTCCAGTTGAAGGGATACCTTGCTGACCAATAACTCGACGTTGATCCTCAATGAATGTAGAGCCCAATCCAGTACCGATCGTAAAATATGCGCCTCTACTTGCGTCAGAGTATGCATTCTCTCCTAATGCGAATGCTACTGCATCATTTTCAAAAAATAAACCTGTTTTACAGAACCGTTTATCTGAAGAAATAATTGTTTTGAAAGATTCTGCTAAATTAATACCGTATAGTTGATCAAATTTGTTAAGATCTTTAATCATGCTAATTCCATTTTCATAGTCGAAAGGCCCCGGAAATGCTATTGCAATTTTTTCCACTCTCCAAACTTGCTCATCATAAGGCTCTAACAGATCAAAAAATATATACTCAAAATTTTTGAAAATTTCTTCTTTTGGTGCCGTTGAATTGGCTGGATAGTAATGAATATCCGTATACTTTTTCTTGAACTCATTAGAGAAGATTGCACCCTTTATAAAAGTCCCACCTACATCTAAGCAAATCGCTAATTCTTTCATCTTCAACATCAACATCCTATCTGATATATGCTTTCATAACTTTGTATGTTTTGTCAGATCCTGCTGGGTTCAGCATATATTCACGAATTCCTTCTGGAATAATGAAGGTTTCGCCATAATAGACATCAAAAGGTTCAAATTCATTAGCAAGAGAATTCACTGTAATATGATCTCCTTCAACGAGATTCAACATATTTACACTGTTTTCTGTTTCTTGTCGTATTGGTATGGCGAATTCAAGCCTTCTAGTTTCAATTGCTTCTAATTCGTGCAATCCTGTGTGTTCTTCAGTATAATTTTCTTCAGAATGAATCGTCTGAATCGCGTTGATAAATTCTCTTTTAACAAAATCAGTATCAAAGTCTTGATTAATAACGTGTTTCCCATGTTCAATTGAAATAGGCCTTGGTTTTCCGTCAAGATCGACCCTTCCCCAATCCCATAACTTGAATGTAAATCGATTAGGCGTAGCGCTTATTTCCAGAACCACACAGTTTTTGCCACTGCTATGAACTGTCCCAGCTGGAATTAAAATATGATCATGCTTATTTACTTTAAAGTTATTTACAAATTCTTCATCTGGAAACTCTCCTGAAACTTGTGCATTTTCCAAAGCTTGTACAAGCTCATCCCTGCTAACATTATTTTTTAATCCCAGGTAGACAGATGCACCTTCTTTGCAATCAAGGATATAGTAGCTTTCATCTTGCGTATACTTAGCTCCAAAATTTCTATATGCATAATCTAAAGTGGGATGTACCTGCAGACTTAAATTTTGTCCGTTCATTGTATCTAAAAAATCAAAACGAATTGGGAAGTCTTTTCCAAAACGGCCGTAGACTCTTTGACCTAATAATTTTTGAGGATAAGTATCAACTAAAATCTGTGCTGGCATCTCAAATTCAACTTCTTCAATCTTTGCCAGAATACTATTTTCTTCTGGAACACCATCAAAACTCCAAGCTAAATTACTTTTATCCATTCCTACTTTAAATTTTTCTTGCATCCATTCTCCGCCCCAAATACCTGGATCAAAATAAGGTACTAGTCTAAAGGGTTGCTTCGTAAATTGATTTAATACACTGCCCAAATCCTTTGTGGCAATCATTTTAGGGACTTCTATATCGTTAGAATCAATATAAAAGTTACTTTTAAGTAGTTTTTCTCGTCTAAGGTCATCTCCTGCTGGCCACTCAAAATAATACGAACGCTTTAACTTCTCTGCGAATTCACTTTCTTTATATGCCATCCAATTTTTGGCACCTTTTTTGTACCCAAGCTGTAATTCCCAGCGAGAAATATCCATATAAATAAGAAGTTCAGATTCAATAACTTCAGAAGCACATACTCCAATAACGCATACTCGATTTTTCACACCAATTTTTTTAATCGCAGATCTTACTCGTTCAAAATTTAGAAATTCGACAAATTTTCTGTGTGAAAATCTACCGAAGACAAAATCGTCTGTTAAATCAGGTTCTATAATCGTAAATATCTGTTGTGGTGATAAGAATAACTCTTCCGTTAATAATATCTCAACATCAGGTGCTTGCTCTCGGATTGCAGAAAGGAGCGGTTCTATATTAATCCCCGGATAAGTTTCAATTGCTGTAGTTTTCTGTTGTCCCCCAAAAATTTTCTCGACAATTTTATCGTAGTTTTGAACTATTTCAATTTTGTCATTTATTGAAATAGATGGTCTTAATCTATACATTAGATTTCCTCCTCATGTATTGCTCCAATGTTATGACAATAGTATAATAGATAAATGAACCGCTTACAATCACTTTTAATGGCTATAATACACTAGCTATTCATAGGTGTTTTAAGCTATTGTTATAACAAAAGGAGAAGTTATTATGAATGAAAACCTACCACTTTATGTTCAGATAACCCAAGAACTACGCGAAAAAATTAAACAAGGAATTTGGGCAGAAGGTTTTAAAATACCAACGGAATATGAACTCTGTGATATTTATCACGTAAGTCGTATCACGGTTAGAAAAGCTCTGGATGAACTTGAAAAAGAAAACTTGATTATTCGGAAAAAACCTATTGGAACTTTTGTTAATCAAAGCAAAGATTTTCAAGCAAAAAGTAACTATACACTTGTAAAAAGTTTCACCAAAGAAATGAACGAGCTAGGGATCACCATAGAAACGCTTAAAGTAAATGTTATCGTCTCACATGCAGACCACACAATTGCAAAATTTTTAAAAATACTTCCAGGTGAAAAAATTATTATTTTGAAACGACTACGAGGTTCTAATAAGAAACCAATTGGTTATTTCATTACCTACTTCAAATTCGAAGATTTCTTTTCACTAGATTCAAATGATTATCAAGGCTCATTTTATGAATATCTAGGCAGTAAAAATATTCATATAACTAATAATCAAGAGGTAGTTGAAGCTATTCTTCCACTACAACAAATAGCACGCATCCTGAAAGTCTCTAATTCTACTCCTATTTTACGTAGATGCCGTTTTACTTCCGATGAAGAACACAACTTTTATGAATATACTGAGTGTTACTATATTGGAAGCGAATATAAATACTATATTGATTTTACTAATTGAAAAAGCATATAAAAAAGTGCCGAGAGCAGGTTAAAGAGAAGATAATAACTTGCTTTCAGCACTTTACATAATTTTTTCGATTTGTACGTTTACTATCTTATTAAATATTTCTATTTAACAGATAAAAACTGTGCTTTCTTTGATTTGCTTAACTAAAGAAATCACAGTTACCTATAATTTAGAACATTCTTCTTTAGCCAGTTTGTAATTCATTAATCGTGGAAGATTTTAGAAGTAATATTTTCCCCCAAATTTCAAGAACAAGTTAGCCACTTTTCGAAAAAAGTGAAATGCCTGTGTTATTGCTAGATTCCGCGGTTGATTTGATCATGAGCTGCAGCATGGTAGTCTGAATTGGACATGTTGGCAGTGCCAGGCTTTCCAGACGAAAGTCATGCTGCAGGAGGCTCATTGTCAAATCAACTTAGTGTTATCTGAAGGGTTCTGTTGCAAAGTTTTAAATCTACTATCAAATAAGGTAGAATAATAGAAAAAGATAGCAGGAGGAATGACGATGAATCATTTTAAAGGAAAGCAATTTCAGCAGGATGTGATTATTGTAGCCGTGGGCTACTATCTTCGTTATAACCTTAGCTATCGTGAAGTTCAAGAAATCTTATATGATCGTGGCATTAACGTTTCTCATACGACGATTTATCGTTGGGTGCAAGAATATGGCAAACTACTCTATCAAATTTGGAAAAAGAAAAATAAAAAATCCTTTTATTCATGGAAAATGGATGAAACGTACATCAAAATTAAAGGAAAATGGCATTATTTGTATCGAGCCATCGATGCAGATGGTTTAACCTTGGATATTTGGTTACGTAAAAAACGGGACACACAAGCAGCCTATGCTTTTCTTAAGCGGTTAGTGAAGCAGTTTGATGAACCGAAGGTTGTAGTCACAGATAAAGCCCCTTCTATTACAAGTGCCTTTAAGAAACTAAAAGAATACGGCTTTTATCAAGGGACAGAACATCGTACCATTAAATAGCTGAATAATTTGATTGAACAAGACCATCGTCCAGTAAAGAGACGCAATAAATTCTATCGAAGTTTACGCACTGCCTCTACCACGATTAAAGGCATGGAAGCCATTCGAGGATTATATAAGAAAACCCGAAAAGAAGGCACTCTCTTCGGGTTTTCGGTCTGTACTGAAATCAAGGTATTATTGGGAATCCCAGCTTAAATCATAGATACCGTAAGGGATTTTATTCTTTATTTAAAACTTTGCAACAGAACCCGCATATCCAATTCGAACGCATTCACCCGTTCTCGGACGGTAATGGTCGAACTGGTCGCATGACATTAAACTATTCCTTATTACAGCAAGGATTTCCTCCTTTAATTATTGAGAAGGAAACCAAAGCTCAGTATATCGAGTTTTTGGGTAATCAAGATGTCGATGGGTTTGTTCAATTTGGAAAGGAAACTTTAAAGAAGGAACAGAAACGTATGCAGGCGTTTGAGAACGCGGAGAAAGAACAGATTAAATATGAATAAAAAGTGATCCAAGGGTATATTACATGTGCCTTTGGGTCACTTTTATTTCCACATATTTATAACGTCAAAAAAACATAACATATAGTGTCTATTGTATCATAATGTTCGCTAGAGGCTGACTTAAAGGGGGCACTACAGAAGGAGGGTGGCTTCTTCTTATACTACTTTTAATTTTGTATTCATTTCTGATGTCCCATCAAATACGGCTTCCATTTGGTCACAAATCGCCATGATTTCATCGATTTTTTCGACGATACGCTCTTGTTCCGCGAGTGGAGGAAGAGGGACTAATAAATTATTCAGCACTTTCATTGGGGGTATATTTTTGATGGCGGAACCTTTTCCTTGAGCTCCATCAGTTTGAATAACATGATTAAAAATCAATCTAAAATATTGTTTATTAATTGTATAAACCCGAATCCTCATTAAGGCTTGATTTATAATTCCTAATCTTGCACCGTCTGGGACAATATACGATTTACCAATTGTTCCTGCACAACTGACTATTATATCTCCGGGCATAACGGTATTAGATGCCATTTTTTCTTCATAGTAGTCTTTAGTTATAAAGTATTCTCCCAGAGTCCAATCATTTTGAATAGCATTCTTTTGCTCATATACTTTTATAGATTCTAATGAATCCTCTACGAATATACTTTTGGTTAATGCACTTCCAAATGGGCCTTTTTTAAAAAAACCTAACTCTCCCAATCTAGTCCATCTCCAACTTTTTGGAATATCGAATGGTATCTCATCCACTTCAATTTCTGGTAGCGGTTTTTCTTTCTTTATCTTCTTTTCTTTAACCAACTTTTCTTTTTCTGTCTGTATCTTTTCGTATAGGACTGATGCTGGTTCATCATTTTCGTCTTGCTCCACCAATACACCCATAATGGCATCCTGAAGAGCTGTTTGGCGCATGTTTCGGATTATAGACAAGGCCTCTTTCTTCTTGGTGCCAATCTGATCAATAACCGTGAAAATTTCCTCTATTTTGGAGACGATACGCTTTTGTTCAGAGAGGGGTGGAAATGGTACTGATAACTGTGCTAATTTTTGACGACTCAGATTGTAGAATGCCTGACCAGATTTATTTGTAATCTCTTCCAGTCTGTCCCTATGAAATCCTGAATTTAAGAAATTGAAAATGTATTTGCTTGTCCAGATATTTTTCAAATATGGGCTCATAATGAGTACAAAACCGCCTGCAGTTACATTCGTATAGTCTTTTTCAATCATTCCGATTTTTCCAATATTTACTAGGCTTGTTACTGCAGGTGAAATCATGTCTTGTTCCTGTAAAATAAGTTCATCTTTTACAAATTCTCTAGATATTAATATATCATCACCTTTTAACTCATAAGAACCTTCAGATATATTTCCACCTCGTAATACTCTTACCATATCGTCAGATTCAACTGATAAATCAGCTTTTTTATAACCCAGTCCGGATTTAATACTAAGCAAACTTCCTAAAGGTAAAAACTTCCAATTTGATGGAACTTCATAAGGATTTTCAGTTGATTCAATGTCCCCTATTTCCAGCTTTTTTCCTCTGCTATTCCTTAGATTCTCTTCCTTTGCCATGTTAAATCTAGATATTAGGTCCTCTGCTGTTCCTTCTTCTGCTCGCTGCTCCACCAATTCCCCGCGTATTGCCATATCCAATACGCGTTTTCGCATTAGTTCAACTGTATCTGCCATTACTACTTCTCTCCTTTCAGAACAGTGGATAGTTCTTCCAGCAGACTTTCAATTTCTAGAGCTTTCCCTTTCAGGTCTTCCATCAATTCATCTAAGGTAAACACTTCTTCATCTTTAATATTTAGCGGATTGCGAATATCAATATTAAAGTTACGTTTTTCAATCTCTTCAATGGTTACTGAATAGGCATTCTCATCTCCATTTTCACGGTATAAATACCACTCACGTGCTCCTTCGATATGTTTTTTCATAAATGGTCGCGTTTTCGTAAACCCATTTTTTAAACCTTCAGGTAGTGGGATTTCATATAAATCTATTTTCTCTGTAGTGCCTTTGTTTTCAAAGAATAGTATATTGGTTTTAATCGACGTATATGGAGCAAATACACCTGCTGGCAATCGTACAATCGTATGCAAATTAAACTCTTTTAACAGTTTTTTCTTAATGTTTACCTTTGCCCCATCTGTTCCAAACAAGAATCCATCAGGTAAAATAACCCCTGCACGTCCATTCTCTTTCAAATGATACATCATCATTGCTATAAAGAGATCGGCCGTTTCTTTCGTCTGCATATCGCTTGGGAAGTTTGCTTGAATGCCGGGTCCCTCAACACCACCGTAAGGTGGATTCATAGCAAAAACATCTACTTTATTCTTATCAGATACTTCACGCACATTGTCTGTCAATGAGTTTCCGCGTTTTATACCTGGTTCGTCAATGTCATGCAAAATGAGATTTGTCATGGCCAACATATAAGGAAGACCTTTTTTCTCAATCCCGACAATGCTTCTATTAATTGTTTCACGGTCTTCCGGGGTTTCTTCTTGTAGACGCAAGTGTTCCAATGCACTGGTTAAAAAACCACCTGTTCCGGCAGCGTAGTCTGCTACAACCTCACCAATTCTCGGATCTAACATTTCTATTATAAAGTCAGTCAACACACGACTGGTGTAAAACTCACCTGAGCTCCCTGCACTTTGCAGACTCTTTAAGAATGTTTCATATACATCGTTAAAGGCATGCCGTTCTTGGTAATCATTAAAGTCTACTTCGTTTAAGATATTTATAATTTTACGAAGCAAAACGCCATCTCGCATGTAATTATAGGCATCTTCAAAGATTGTCTTTACGATTGCTGCTCGTTGTGGTGTGTATTCGTCTACCTCCAAATCTTTCAAAGATGGAAATAATTGATTGTTCACAAAATCGAGCAACGCTCCCCCAGTTAATGCTTTGCCGTCTTTGTGATCCGGTGCCCATGATCGCCACTTTAATTCTTCCGGAATAATCGATTCATAGTTATCATCCATAAATTCCCATTCTTCCTCTTTGGCATCATAAACCTTTAAAAATAATAGCCATACCAACTGGGAAATACGTTGTGCATCCCCATCCACACCTGCATCTTGTCGCATAATATCCTGAATTCTTTTGACTAAATTTTCTATTGTCATGTTAGTGCTCCTTCAACTCATGTTTTATTTGTGAGCTTTTTTCTTAAGTATGCTCCAAACTTTGAAGTATCAAATTAACTCTATTAGAGCTAGTCTGATACTTTTTTAAGCATAAAGAGAATCTTCTAACTCTTTCATCGTTTCAATAAACGAAGCTTTGCCGCCAAAAGATTGCGCAATACTCATAGGGTTTCCAAACTGATTCAATGGATCCAATTTTAACACATGAATATCATCAAAATCAGCATACCCTGTATCTTGATACTTTTGAACCAATGCATCAATAACCTCACGGGCCACACCCGAATAGCTTGCTAATTTTTCAGACTGTTTCGCCCGTTGCGCACGTTCAGAACGTGTCATCATCTTTTGCCCATATGCAACATGAAGAATAAGATCAAAGGCATCATACTCAGAACCAAACTCTTCTTCCAACTCTTCTATTAAGACGCCTTTATCCAAAAGCTCTTCAATGATAACATCTTTTCGTTCTTCTTCCGACCAACGTTTAATGAAGTCATCCATGGTCGAAAATTCAGCTCGGATCGCTTTTTCATTGTATTCACGCATACCTTCTGCTACAATCTTCCCGTCTTTATCATAATAATAGACGGTTTCATTCAGAACGCGTACTGGAACATGGTTCACATAATACTTTATGTGCCCTTCTCCTCCTCCAGCCGGTGCGGGCGGAACATCTCCAGGCTTCTCTTTGTTGTCGGTATCTCCGTCTTCACCATTTGTTAAGACCTCTTCATCATCACCAATTCCTCCCTCATTACCCATATCATGGTCGTCACTAGGCATCTCTTCGCCATCAGTCACGTCAATAACTGATTCTGCAGGCCCATCGAAGTTTGGGTCTGCAAAGAGATTCGTTGCATTACGAAAGTCCATAATCGTAAAATAATATTTTCCAACATCAGTGCGCAGGCGAGTACCCCTACCAATGATTTGCTTAAATTCGGTCACAGAAGCAATGTTCGCATCTAATACAATCAGTTGGACCGTTTTTGCGTCCACACCTGTTGTGAGAAGTTTGCTGGTTGTGACAATAGTTGGATAAGGACTGTTTACATCAATAAAATTGTCTAATTGGGCTAACCCTTCGATATCGTCCCCGGTCATTTTCATGATGTAACGCGAATCCTTTTGCATCATATCTTCATTAAGGGCCACGAGCTCTTTTCGCATCCGTTCTGCATGTTCGATATCCACGCAAAAGATAATTGTTTTAGCCATTCGATCGTTTTTCTTAAGATACTCTGTTACACGCTTGGCTACCGTCTTAGTTCTATCCTCAATGACCATATTCCGATCGAAATCTTTCCCGGTATAGATTCCATCTTTAATTTCTAAGCCATGGATATCTGTTTCACCTTTTACAGGACGGTATCCCTCTACGTCCTTATCCATAGATACCCGCACGATTTTATAAGGAGCTAAAAATCCATCATCAATTCCTTGTTTGAGTGAATAGGTATACAGTGGATTACCGAAATAGTCAAACGTATCAACGTTATCATCTTTTTTAGGTGTGGCAGTCATCCCTAAGTGGATTGCTGAATCAAAATAGGTTAAAATCTTTCGCCAATTTGATTCTTCACGTGCACTACCACGATGGGCTTCATCTACAATAATCAGGTCGAAGAAATCGGGTGAGAATTGTTTAAATGCTTCAATCCCATCTTCACCAGATAACTGTTGATATAGAGACATATAAATCTCAAAAGAACTATCAAGATTTCTTTTCTCAATTTTAGTCATAACATCAGCCAATGGTCCAAAATCATTCGCCATTGTTTGATCAATCAAAATATTACGGTCAGCTAGGTATAACACTTTTTTAATCTTACCCGCTTTCCAAGCACGCCAAATAATTTGGAAAGCAGTATATGTTTTTCCCGTTCCGGTGGCCATAACTACCAACATGCGTTTTTTCCCATTTGCTATTGCTTCAATCGTACGATTGATTGCGATACGTTGATAGTAACGTGGCGTTTTATCTCCTTTTACATAATGATATTTTTCTGTAATAAGTTCTTCTTTTTCTGGATTATTTGCAAAACCTTTCCCAACGCTGTATCTTTGCCACAATGCTTCAGGAGATGGGAAATTCTGCATACGTAGTTCTCTTTCTTTTCCTGTGAAGAAATCATATTCTACAAATCCGTCACCATTACTAGAATATACAAAAGGAATATCAAGTTGACGGGCGTAACCCATTCCTTGTTGTAGCCCAGCTGCAATTGTATGTTTGTTATCTTTTGCCTCGACTACAGCTAAAGGAATGTTGGATATATGGTTTAAGACATAGTCCGCAAACTTAGGATTCGCACGCGTCACTACTTTCCCTCGTGTAATAATACGACCATCTGTAATTCTAAACTCTTCCCGAATTTGTTGTAGTTTGTCCCATCCCGCATTTACAATAGCTGGTGTAATAAAGTTTGTACGTATTTCTGTTTCGTTCATATCTTTTTTTAAACGGCTCACTTCTTTTCCTCCTCTCGAGTTCTCGCTTTTCAACGAGTAAAGCAACTTTATGTTTAGTTTAAGTATATTACAGTCAATTCATTAAACAACTTTTCTTGTTAAGCTGACCTTTCCATAATCGGGTTGAAGGTCATTAGTTTTTGTAAATAGAAGTTACTTTCTTCCGTCTCTTTTCCTGCACAATAATCCGTATAACCAACTTTTTTAATTGAATTGACACTCTTTGATCCCTTTACTCCGGGCATATTTTTGGCGGAATCATAGACATCAAGTAAAGTAACCTCTTCATTAAAAGCTAGATATGAATCGTTTGTCGCGCACGTCCTTAAGCATTGCGCAGTTTTGGAAACGGATTGATTATTTTTGAAATAAGACTCTATGATTACTAGTTCGTCTGTTGTAAGATGGGTGTAGGTCATTTGTACTCACTCCTTAGTAATTCTTTGGTCGGAACTATTTTGAGTGTAGCACAAATGATCTTTTTAGTTGTCTAGCTTAATTTTACAATCGACGAATCATAAATCATTACACAATCTGCTTCTATATTTTCTTTGAGAAGAGGGTTTCTTTTTTTGTTTGTTTCTGCGTTGATTGCACGTAGTGTAATAATGTCTATCTCTTTTTTTAATGCGCTACTTAATTAACTTTTTAACCGAATCACATCAAATATATTGTGGAGCAAAGACCCTTCACCGTCGATTAAAATATCTAATTCACTGGTTTCTGTTGCTTCGTTTCGAGCGTATGATCCAAACAAAAAAGCTTTTTTTATTTCCCATTCAAAAAATATTGGTGTAAATAATTTTTGAATGTCACTAATTGTATAAATCAAATAACCGAACTCCTTGTCTTCAATTTGAATATTAAAATAAAAATGAAAAGCGACAATTAATACTCAGCGTTTAGGAAAAAATATTGATAAAAAAGGGAAGGAACAGGTAAATCGATTGCTACTTTTAGATCAAAAAAGGGAAAGAGCATAAGGTAAACGCACCACTCTCATGTTGAAAGTGGGAAAATAGGCTGTGCCTATTGCGTTTTGAAGAAAATGAATGTGATACCACAGCATAGTTTTTAGCAGTTGTCAGGGAGTTGTTCAGAGACTACTCAAGTAGTCATTTTTGCGAAAAGTAGTCTCTAGGTACCACCATCGATCGTCCTTTTTGAAAGACAAATTTTTACAAATACTTCGCAATCAGATCATTGTAAGTGAGCGATTCTGAATTTAGTTTTTCTTCTTTTGCTTTCTCTTTTTGATTATTAACGGGTCTTTTTTGTGATTTATTTTTTGCTTTTTTTCGCCGACTATTCGCCCATTTTCCTCTTTGTTGTGCCTTTACTTCTTTGTATTTTTCAGAGTTTTCGAGATCAAAAATATCGACGTCCATCGTTTCTGCAAAACTATTTGAATAAATTAAAAGTTCATCCAAACGGTTTAAAAGTGCCCGCATTTGGATATTTTCTTTTGTCTTTAATCGATACAATTCCAAAATAATATAGCGAATTAAGGCACTATCCGTTGCCGAATCTTCCACTGCTAACAGTTCTTTTAATTCTTCTAATGCTTCTCTATGTTCAGGATCAATATAAATTTGCAGCCGTTCCTTTGTCATTTGTTTTCACTTCTTTCAGTCTGTTTATTTTTTAGTCATATATTTTGCTACTTCTTAAGTATAATAAATATAAGCAATTAAAATATTCAGAAACAACGGTGCACATAATGTTAGTGGGTTTTGGTTGTGCTAAACACTTTATATAAATCTTCATATTGTATTATCCCCCTCTATTTGTAACAACCGTCATGCATTTTACGAGCTTTATCTAAATGATCAATAGGATTTATCTTATTTATTCCCTAGTCCATATTGTTTTCCATATGATATTCTAGATAGTCTAAATTATTAGTATAGTGAAGTTTATTCTCTTCTTTACTTCTATTTACCGCCTCACCTATTGTATTAATAAATCTCGATCTTGGTTAATAAGATCAATTTTTAAAACCAAATATATATCCTGATTTCAATCACTGACAACACATAGATTCTTCTTCTCTAACGAATCTATTATAAATTGAGATAGTTCATAATCGCTAGATATTAATTTATCCACTGTCAAATTTGCTGGATTAGATACTAGTATTATAAATGTATTTTAAAGAAAACAAGTGTCTTCTTCATAACTATTACATCTCCTCCATCCTCAAAAATTTATACCAAAAAATAAGAAAACAAATGCAATATAAAGGAGGATTCCCCCTCCCAAAACAATAAAAAAGTAGAAAACGTATTTAGTCGTTTTGCTAATATCATTCGCATTTCTTATCTTAATACTAATAAAAATATAAAACCCTATGAGTATTAAAAGTGGTAGCATTTTGATCAACAATTTTTATCCTTCCTTTGAGAAAATCATTTTGGAACTTTTTTTTTTATGTTAACCGATATTATAATTTAAATTTTAATGATTATTCATACACATTATATGCGTCGAGAGTGTAAAATATTTTGTGTAAATAGAAAAAAGGAAGTCCCTTCTGTAGAATAGAGTTACCACAACACATTCACAGAAGAGAGGACTTCCCTATGAACGATTTTACTACAGAAATTCTAAAGACTCTAGCGAACAAAGGCGATTTGAATGAATTATTCCGTGTCCATTTGGAGAAAGCAGTCAATACGCTTCTCAAAACGGAGTTAACGGCTTTCCTAGATTACGAAAAGTATGATCGCATTGGTTTTAACACGGGTAATTCTCGTAACGGCTCCTATGACCGTACGGTCAAGACCGAGTATGGGGAACTTCATCTCCAGATTCCGCGCGACCGCAATGGTGAGTTCAAGCAACAGACTGTTCCTGCTTATAGACGGACGAATGACACGTTAGAGGAGACCGTCATTCACCTCTTCCGAAAAGGTATTACCATGTCGGAAATCGCAGACTTGATTGAGAAAATGTATGGGCATCACTACACGCCCCAAACCATGTCCAATATAACAAAATCATTTACAGAAGAGGTAACGGCGTTTAAAGGGCGGGAGCTTCATGACCGTTATGCTGCTATTTATATGGACGCAACGTATATTCCGTTAAAGCGGAAAACCGTCGCCAAGGAAGCTATTCATATCGCAGTTGGCATTCGCCCGGACGGATCAAAGGAAGTATTGAGCTATGCGATTGCACCGACTGAATCCATCACGATTTGGGAGGAAATTTTATTGGACCTTCAAGAGCGCGGTTTGAAAAATGTCCTCCTGTTCATCACGGATGGCTTAAAGGGGATGGTAGGAGCGATTAGTCGGTTCTATCCCAAAGCTCGTTTTCAACATTGTTGTGTACACGTTTCCCGTAATATCAGTCACAAAGTGCGTGTCGATGATCGTAAGGAAGTCTGTGATGATTTTAAAATGGTGTATCAAGCCTCATCTAAAGAGGTGGCGTTGGAAGCACGTGGTGCTTTTGCGGAAAAATGGAAAACCAGCTATCCAAAAGTGGTTGAATCGATTCTTTCGAACGATCACTTGCTCACTTTCTATGATTTCCCCTTGGCCATACGCAAGAGTATTTATTCTACGAACTTGATTGAATCCTTTAATAAGCAAATCAAGAAATACAGCCACCGCAAGGAACAGTTCCAAAACGAAGAGTCGATGGAACGTTTCTTAGTCTCGTCTTTTGATACTTACAACCAAAAATTCCTAGGTCGCAGTCATAAAGGCTTTCAACAGGCCGAAGGCGAACTTGAACAAATGCTAAGCCAACTGATTGAGAATTAGAAACAATCTGCAGTAGGGAAGAATCATTTACACAAAATTATTGACGCTCCCTATGCGTCAAGTAAATCGCTATAATTAAAAACTAAGAAATATACTGTAACAACTATACATAAAATAGCAATGTATTTTGAAAATAGATCAACTTCAACGTTAAAAACACTTTTAATTATGTTAGATAAATTAATCGCCATAGTAACTCACCTGGTTTCTTGAAAACTAAAAATGCGGCCGCAATTCTTTAAGAATTTACTAAAGATCTACTCTGAAAAATAAAATAACTTCATTAAATTGAATTAAAACGTTTCTAAATACCACAATTTATTACACTTAAGTCTTTTGATAAAGGTCTACATAAAGATTTACACCATTTTTCTGACAAAATACTACCTGTCCAAATAATACTCATATTCCACCTGTATACATTTTAGAAACATAAGAGAAAGCCTAGTATTCTTTACTCAGCTTGTATAGATACATATATCTATACCTTCAATTCCTTCTTCCAACATTCATAAGACTCAACAGTTGCACTTTTTTTCATTCTCCTACAAATTCCACTAAACAATGACCACTTATAATCATCAAGAATGGCAGTACCTACTCCCCCTAATCCTAAAAAAAACAGTAAAAGTAAATATAAAAATAACATCAGATTCGTCCACAATGACAAAAGAACCATTAAAAGAGAAACTAAGCCAACTGTAACAAATGAAAAGAACAGAATACCATAATAAATCTTCAAAAGAACAGACCATTCTTTGATTCTATTAAGAACAGATAACTCCTCCTCCGTCATCAATCAATCCACCTGTTCTTTCTTCTTTTTTGGATCAATACTCTTTAAAAACCTCTCCTCCAATACCAATAAATGACGATAAACATCATCCATCGACAAGCCTGAAGAAAGACTAAGACAATATAAAAAATCACAAGGTAACGTTTTTACTGCACGGTTCCTTGTTACCCAGCTTGCTACTGTACTCTGCTTATAGCCATGCAACTCACAAAATTGCTCTACTGTCATACCTAACCGCGAAATAATAAATACATTGATCGGGTAGGGATATACAAAGGTATTGATACTCATAGTCAGAAAGACCTCCCACCATATTATTACGTTTGCGATAATATTACTACTCTTTCTTAAAACCAGCAAGCAAAGCGGAGAAAAGAAGGAACGTATCATAGATATAATGTAATAGGCAATTTGCACCTTTTAATTTCAGCCTGTATCGATCATGAACAGATCTGTTTGCACGCCGATCTTATTGGGATCTATCAAGCGTTTCAGTGCTGTCTGGACAAACGTGTATTCTTTTCCAAAAGCTTCTGAGATCGCAGCGAAATAAGCCCCCCGGCTTTCTTTTTTTAGCCGGATAACGGAGCGCATCAATCCATGTATCGAAGCTAGCATAATACCCCCATTACGACCAGCACGAACACGAAAATGAATTTTGTTCTCTTCTCTTAAATGCTTCAGTACTTTGTCCAGGGAACGTTTTGGGATCTTTAAACGTTCAGTTAACTCTTTTTTTGTAGAAATAATGTATGGTTGTTCTTCATAGGATTGCTCATTCAAATAGGACAGTAGATCTTCTGCCCATTCATGACTATGTGAATACTTGCGAACAGCTCTTTCTTTCTTGAATTTCCACCAACCCCGTTTTTTGTTGAATAGCTGCTCTTCAGAAAGATTGGCATCGACCCACTCTTGGCATAATAGGACAATTTTTTCTCTGTGCGCTGCTTGATATTTTCCGGAGTAAGCGGAACGAATGATTCTGGTTAATTCTCGATCAGATAAAGGGTTAGCCAAGCGGTCATTGAATTCTAACATCGTCAATTCACATGCTTCTACTTCGTATCCTGACGAAAAGTATGCCAAAGACAAGGTGAATATGACATTATTTCGACCATATACGCCCTTTTCACCTTGTATTTTTTGACTTTTTAGCAACAGCTGGAACCAGGGTTCATCGACTTGACGAAATTCTTGAGTAGATGGTAATACAAAAACGTTCTTGATCTCCGCTTTTTTGTCCGCATCTTCTCTCATTGACCAGTCGATCCATTCTTCGAAACTATAACGATACTGTGGTTCAAAGAATAAAACATTCTCTTCAGAAGGCATACGTGTGATCCCAAAATGATTGGCATTTACATCAACTGGAAACCGATAATCATTTGAAAATTTGTTCCTTAGATTTTTTGAGATCATTTTGGCCACATTGATCACTTTAAAATTTGATTTCTTTGTCACGTATGCAGGCTTGTCTAGTACATAGAAAGCTTGAAATCCATGCGGTGTACGTAGAATCATTGTCGGCATAAAGCCGATCTCGTGACTGGCCAAGATAATTTCTCCGTAGTCAAAGTTTGGATCCAATGTGTCAAAATCAACAAAGAAAGTATTGATTTGACGCAAATTGTCCTCAGAATGACCTTTTGTAAACATTCTAGCTTCATCAGCATACGTTCCATAGCGAAATACATTTGGTGTCCAATGAGTGAATCGATTATTGTTTTCGATCACCCCTTCTTCTGAAGTGATCACTAGTCCAATCCCCTCAATCATGTGTTCCTTTGAACGGTACGCAAAAATGGCCCCCTTCCCCGACTGATCACTAAAAGAGACCGGTTTTAGGTGGCTGTTTTTATATTTGAATTTACGGATACCATTTTGTAATACTGTCGAATATACGACATCCAAAGAAGCTGCCATGACTTTATTCCTTCCCAAACTAAAAGAGAACACAAATAATCTTAAAGATTTGTGTTCTCCCAATAGCTTAGAAGTCTTAAATGAATGACAAAATAAGCGTGCATATATTGAGTTGCTCGTCAAAAAATGGTAGAATAAGTCTGTAAGTTCGGATTGTCAGTCCGAAAGACTTATCAAAATTACATAAGTGGTTGTCAGCCACTTACATAACTTCTGAGACGAGCGAGAACACATAGTTGTTGTATGTGATTCAGATGAAAGAGTGACCCAATTCACTTTTTTTATCCGTCTCTTTTTTTATTTTTTTTTTTTCAGTTCTATAAATACAAACATAGCATATCTTACTTTTTCCATCTTGTAAACTCTTATTTTTTATAATTTAATATAGTTATTGTCGCACAAACCTATTAATACCAACAATTACATCGGACATTAAAACACTTAAGTACTTAAGTGTTTTAATGTCTTTTTTTAGTACTTAAGTACTATGACGTTTTAAAGTTGCATTTAATTGCTGATAAATCACATTCTAAACATAGCCGAATTAAAAGTACTTAAATACTAAAGGTGCTATTGACCCGTAACTTTCTAGGTGGTATTATTATATTGCATACAAGTATTTTAACACTTTAGTACTTAACTTAAGGAGGTAGGAAAATGAAAAAAAATCGATCGAATTCAGCAGAAATTATTTCGCTAGTTAAGCAAGTCAAAGATCTCGTTGCTGAAAAAGGTGGTCCCATTGTAATTTCTGTTGCAAATCAAAAAGGTGGTGTTGGGAAAAGTGCTACCGTAGATAATCTGGCTGAACTGTTTGCTAGTTTCGATCTTATAACAGATATCGTAGACATAGACGCACAGTCAAGTATAACTAACCTAAAAACTGATCTTAGAAATATCATCGATGAAAATCTACCAGAAATGACTCAAGTAATGCTAGAGGAAGAAACATTAGAGAACATTACTTATCAGATTAAGAATAATCTATTTATTTCCCCAACAACCTTGCGTCTATCAGATGCCGAACTTAACCTAGTTAACGCTACATTAAGAGAACTGATTCTGAAGAAGAACATAGAGAGCCTTGAGACAAAATTTGATATCATTTTGATTGATTGCCCTCCTTCAAGAGGACTGCTTACTGTAAATGCTCTTAGTGCATCAGATTACATCTTAATTCCTGTTCAGTCCGAATACCAAGCTCTAGTAAGTATAGAGTTGCTTTTTTCTACAATCAATAAAGTAAAAAATTCAATTAATCCTAATCTAAAGGAACTTGGCTATGTAGTCACTATGGCAACTAATACAAACCACAGTGACGAAATTATTGAGGAAGTTAAATCTGACGATAAAGCGGAAGTTATTTCTATCATCGATAGAAGCATCGTAGTTTCCGACGCTGGCGTTGCTAACATGTCAGCTTACGAATTTGATTCAAATAATAAAGCTGGCATTGCATACTATAATCTTGCGGTGACAGTTCTACAGAAAATAGTATCAGAAGGAGTTGTATAAAATGGCTAAACGTGTATCTATTAAAGACAAAAATATAGCTAAAACAAATGATATCGACACACTATTTCCTACTTCAAAACCACAAACTTCCAATCAAAATGGAACTAAAAAGAAAATTAATATTCTTAGAAAAATTGAAGATATAATTTCATATTACAAAAATTTTAAAGGCGGTAAACAAGTTTCGATATACTTGCCTGAAGAGATTCATCGAATGGTTAAAATGAAAGCCGCACAAGACGATCGAAATATGAAAGACGTAATGAAAGATTTAATTCTCGATAACTATCTAACTGAGTCGGAAATTAAAGAAGCCTACCGTTCATACGTTGATAAATTAGAAGAAGATAGCAAGTAGACATGAGACACTTTAGTACTAAAACATTTTTATTGTTTAGTGCTAAAGTGTCTTTTTCATACTATCATCATAACACGAACTTTTTAGTATTAAAGTACTTAACCGTTTAAGTGCTTAACCATTAAAACGTTTTGCTACTGACTTCTTTCGACGAAGGCAATCGAAACTTCGTAATCTTTATTTTTTGGATTAATTTTAGGGGGACTCCGCAGCTTCTTATTGTTATTAATTGTCAAATTAAGTTAGACAATTCCTCTTGGTGTTAGTATCAAATCTTAGACAGCTTTTCGTAGAGACAAGAATAAATTAAACTTATCTACGAGAGGATGAATTTTTATGACCCGATATAAAGAAAATTTTAAACAGATGACTGTTGAACTGAATCAAACTGGACGTTCTGTTCGAGGGTTGGCGAAAGAATATGGCTTATCTGAAGCAACGATTTACAAATGGAAGAATTTATATTTACCTAATCAGTCCACAGGACTGACTGGAAAAGAAGTGGCTGAACTGAGAAAAGAAAATGCTCGTTTGAAAGAGGAACTTGAAATCTTAAAAAAAGCCGTAGCCATATTCTCTCGAAAAACCTAAATTCGCTTGTTCAATTTATTGAAAAGTGGTGTAAGGATTACACTGTTTCTTTGTTGTGTCGGTTATTAGAAATCCCTAGAAGTGTCTATTATTTTTATAAGAACAAACCATTGACAGTTACAGAAATCAGAAATAATACGTTGAAAAAGAAGATTTCAACAATTTTTTTTACGAATAAACAACGCTATGGCGCCACAAAGATCCATCAAGTTTTATTAAAAGAAGGTATTTCAGTGTCTCTTAAACATGTCCAAAAGCTAATGAAACAATTAAATTTAAGGTCGATTGTAGTTAAAAAATATAGACCTCAAAGATCTAATAGACCGATTATTTCAAAAGAGAACCTCTTAAATCAGGACTTTTCTACTAAGACTATCTGTGAGAAATGGGCAGCTGACATTACTTACATTCCTACTAAGAAAAATGGTTGGTGTTACTTATCTTCAATCATGGATTTACACACGAAAAAGATTATTAGCTATACATTTTCAAAACGAATTACTGTGGATTGTGTCATTCAAACGCTGAACAAAGCAAAAATGCATTATGACACTCCAGAAGAAATGATTCTACACACTGACTTGGGTAGCCAATACACAGCCAGAGAAGTGGAACAATGGCTTGAAACCAACAAAATAAGGCATTCTTATAGTAGAAAGGGAATACCTTATGATAATGCTGGAATCGAATCTTTCCATGCTTCATTGAAAAAGGAAGAAGTCTACACGACTAGCTACTCAGATTTTGAAGAAGCAAATCGAGCACTATTTAGCTACATTGAAGGGTTTTATAACCGAAATCGAATCCATAGCTCGATTCACTATCTAACCCCACAGGAGTTTGAAGAGTTGGCAAAAGCAAAAATGACGTAACAGTCTCTACTAAAATATGTCCAAGATATTGACTCAAATCCAAATGTAACTTTTACGAGCGTTGGAAAAGGAATAGCAGTGTCCAGAAAATGGTTCATTTCTGGACACTTATTTTTTGGTACGATTCTTCTCAAAAAGAGCTGAAATCAGTTTCCATAAACCCGTTGCAAAATCTATGTTCAATTAATCCCTTTAAATAAAGTTATGGTACAATGAAATAAAAAAAAAAGGTGATTTTTTGAAAATTGGATACGCACGTGTTTCTACTGGATTACAAAATTTGGATCTCCAGGAAGATAGTCTGGAAAAATTTGGCTGTGAGAAAGTTTTTACAGATCACATGAGTGGCGCAAAGAGCAATCGCCCAGGTTTAGAAACAGCGATTGAATTTGTTCGATCAGGGGATACGCTCGTTGTGTGGCGATTAGATCGGCTGGGGAGAAATATGGAAGACTTGATTACGATTGTCAATCGTTTAAATAATCGAGGTGTTAGTTTTCACAGCTTACAAGAAAATATCACGATGGATAAATCAAGCTCGACTGGTCAATTAATGTTCCATCTGTTTGCGGCGTTTGCGGAATTTGAGCGGAATCTGATCCTAGAACGTTCTGCAGCCGGACGTGCTGCTGCACGTGCACGAGGCAGGGTTGGTGGACGCCCCGAAAAGTTAAGCAAGAGTGACTTGGAACTTATGAAGACGTTGATCGATAATGGAACACCTATTAAAACAATCGCCGAAAGATGGAATGTTTCCCGTACAACCATTTATCGTTACCTCAACAAATTAGAAGAAATGAATACTGAACAAGTGTGAGCGATTTGATGCTTTATTCGCGAATCATTGACCATAACCTCAATTGGAATGAAGCCAAAGGAGAGATAACCATGTCAAAACTAGCACTGACTGAAATCCAACACCAAAAAATGAAGAAACTTCTAGACGATACCTATCCGACAGGAAAAATCCTGCTGGTGGACACTAGCGCAATTCCTCTTGAACTAGGAAAAGGAATCAAGCATGTGCAAGATAAGCTTGAATAGTTAAGAGAGGCAGTAAGTAGTGTGGAGGGTATACTAACTTCCTCCCGTGTGAATTTTAACGAGGAATGTAAAAAAATAATATCCGCCACAGGAAAGAAGCTTTCCTGTGGCGGATATTAGAGGCTTATACAGTATTGGTACCATAGATAACGACATATATAAATTGAGCTTGCTTTTTAATTAATCAACTAATTTATGTCAAGTCCATTTATTTGAAGTGCGGTATTAACAAACTCCTGAAAATTTTTCGTATTGAGGAGTTTTGAGAGGACAGCTGGGGTCAAGAACAATTCAATTAGTAGATTGAAAGCATCATGGAAGTATTTCATATCATCTTGAGTAATTCCGATCATTAATAAAAAATTGACTTTATTGTTGGTCCAAGGAATGGGTGAGTCATTGTGAACAACACAAATGAATGAATGATCTGCATTTTGGCTAATCGTATGAGGAATTGCTACATAATTTGTAAAAGCAGTACTAGATATAGATTCGCGTAATAATACATCGCTTATAAAAGATGATTGAATGAACCCGAGTTTCATACATTCTTGTCCCATGAAATTAATGTATGAGGTAGGAGAATCCAGCTTTACATTTCTGAAATATAACTCAGAGTGAAACCAGCTTTTTAGGAACTTTCGTGCTTTTTCAATTTTTTTGTTTTCAACAAGTAAATCTAACGTATCTCGTATACTTCCCAAATTCTTCTTAGTGACAATGGGATTAATTATGATGGTATGAGGGTGATTAAGCGGTATATCTAATGTACTGATCAACAAATCACAATCTGGTTTGAGTACCCAGTATTGAATTGAGGACATTACTTGCCGAATGATTAACTCATTTCGAAAATTTTTCTCTATTTGTTGAACAATATTCTTTTGAAAATTTAAATAGTCCTCAACAATGATAATACACGTGAAGGCCGATTGATGATTCTGGTTGTTTTCCAAATAAGCTCCAAAGTGAAAGGTAATAAATGCAATTTCACTTTCAGATAGTGTGATATTGTATTTTTTTGAAAAAATATGTGAAAAATAAACCGCCATATCATAAATAGGAGCATATTCTGATTTAATTTGTTCCGCAATAGGGTTTGGATAACTTAAATTGAACTGGCTCCGTTCCTTCGCATTATACATATGCAAAGTGAGTTGAGAAATAAATTCTTGATTGAATTCTGAGATGTAATATTTTTTCGAAACATGATTTACCATATCTTTCACAGATGCCGTGAATGCGCTATCAATTATAGAATTTAAGCTCCCAGAATCATAGTTTGTAGACAGAAAAATCAAGAGTAAAATTTGTTGAGAGTCCTTCTCGGGAATTTTTATATCAAAATGCTCTTGGAAGTAGCATGAAATGGTTCCTGCTAACTGAATAATTTCATTTTTCTGTGGAAATTTGGAAAGAAGTTCGGCTACGTCGTCATTTTTTTCAAAACTCTTTAATTCTTCGTTTGAATTTACTCGTATCAAAATAATTAGTATATGAATTAAAAGATTATTCATTGAGAAGTTGTTAATGAATAGTTTGGAATTATCGCAAAGAGTGTACAAACTATTCATTACATTTTTGATATCAAAAGAGGGGAAAATTTTCTCCAAAGTATCTTCGGATGTAAAATAACCGTAATTATTATGAGTAACTAAGTGGCCAATCATTTTTCTTTTGTTTTGTTCAGATCCTGATAAGTAAAAGGCGTAGTTGTGAGAGTGAATCGATAAATTAAATGGAAGAATTATTTTTTTTATTTTTGGAATCAAGTTATTCAATACAGTACTTTCACTTACCATTAAGCCCTCAGATAGATGGAAAACAGATACTCCCTCCGGGGATGAAAGCAGTTTTGAAATAATAAAATAAGAGCGTTCATCCATTAATTGTTCCTTATCATTTGATGAAGGGATAATTTTTTTTAGGCGATAACCACTTTTTGAAGATTCGATTTCAGCTGCTTGTTCTAGAATGATTTGATTGATGTAATTCCGAATGGTTCGCTGACTGACGCCTATTAATCTGGCTAGAGATTCTGCAGACATCCAATCATTTGCTTCATTCAAAATTCTAAGAAGTTCATCAGTCTTAGGCCTTTTCATAAGTTATCACCCCATCATCAATTGACAATATCTCCCTTAATTATAGCTAAAGAATAGGAAATTTGAAAACAACCTTTTTTCCTTCAAGTGTAAAAATAGCTATATTGCCTACACATGGTAAAAAGATTGTTCGAAAGATTTTTGAAAAAGAGGTATTGTTAACTCATCAAAGAAAGGGAGGGGAATTAAGATGGTTAATATTTTGTTAGCTTGTGGTATAGGAGCGTCCACCGGATTTATGGCAGCCAGTATGCGAAAAATTGGGAAAAAGCAAGGATTAGATATTAAAGTAAATGCGGTAAGCAAGTCCCAGATCATGGAATATGCAGATAAGATTGACGTACTGCTCTTAGGGCCACATTTTTCGGCTGAAGTATCAAAATATCAAAAACAGTTAGAAGATTACCATGTTAAGGTTATGTCTATTGACCCAGAGTATTATGCTAGTTTAGATGGAGAAAGTATTCTGACAGATGCATTAAATCTATATAACAGTTAGGTGGGTGTCAATGATGAAGAAGATACAACAATGGATTGAAAAACACTTAGTACCTGTAATTACTAAGATTACTCAGAATTTTTGGTTTAGTATCGTAGCGGATGCAATTTTATATATTGTTCCATTTTCGATGGTTAGCGCAATTCCAAGTCTATGGAACATTGTCCGCACGTTTGCTCCAAGTTTACCAGATCTTTCTCCGATTAGTCAGTATTCATTCGGCTTAATTGGTTTATTCGTAGTATTTATCATTCCGTATAATTGTTTGGTAAAAATGGATAAGAAAGATCGAAGTATGATTGCCGGGTTTACTGGAATTGGAACATTTATGCTCTGTATGAACATGACAACAACTGAATCAGGAACACTTGTTGATCTGGTTAAATTTGGCGCCGGCGGAATGTTTACTTCTATTGTTGTAGGGCTATTAGTTGCGGTTATATATCGCAGTTTAATTAAGTTTTCCTTTTTTGGAGAGGATAGCTTAATTCCAGATTTTGTTAAGAACTGGTTTGATAATATTATTGCGATCTTTTTGAGTTTGTTTATAGGGTATGTTTTTTCCGTTGTATTAAAGATAGACGTATTCTCAATGGTTCAAATTCTAATGAAACCAGTAACTAATTTTGCTCAAAGTTTACCGGGGGTTGTTTTCATTGTTTGCTTACAAAATTTATTTTATTTCTTTGGCGTAAGTGGGTGGGTATTTACTCCTGTTACTCGTTCGATTACTCAAGCAGCTATTGCTGAAAACGCAGCAGCGGTGGCGGCCGGACTAAATCCAACGAATATTTATTCATATGGGTTTAGCCGATATTACCATATCGGTGGTCAAGGAGCGACATTGCCTATTGCGTTTATGATGCTATTCGCAAAAAGTAAGCGCTACAAAATTCTGGGTAAAGCAACTATTATTCCCTCAATTTTTAATATCAATGAACCTTTAGTATACGGTTCGATTGTAAACAATCCGATTATGTTTATCCCGATGATGCTACTGAGTATTATTCTTCCGGGAGTAGCTTATTTATGGATAAATCTTGGATTTGGTTCAGTAAACTATGTGAATTTTGATATGAACTTTATGCCTAATGCAATATCTGCTTTTGTGATGTCCGGAGGAGATTATCGTAATGCTATTTTGGTAATTGTTAACCTCATCATCGCTGCAGCTGTCTGGTATCCATTCTTCATAGCAGCTGATAAGCTTGAACTTAAGAAAGAAGAAAAAAAAGCTGCAGAAAAAGCTGCAAATACACAAGTTGAAAATATTGGCCAAATTCAATAAGAAAGATAAGAGGTTGTAGGTATGAAAACGGAAACGATAGATATTAACACAGTTGCCATGTCAGTTATTTTATATGCTGGGAATGCTCGTGAATCTATCGACGAAGCATTGGAAGCTCTAGAAAGTTTAGATTTTTCTGCTGCTGAAAAGCTTTTGGACAAAGCAGATGAACAGATTTTGAAAGCTCACAATAGTCAAACGTCGATTATTCAAAGACAGGCAGCAGGGGAAGATTTGGAATATTCACTTCTTTTTATTCACGCTCAAGATACCATGATGACAATTAACACGGAATTCAGATTGACAAAAAAGCTATTGCCAATTTTTAAGGCATTGTCTAAGCAAGCGGGAGGAGAAAAATAATATGACAGAAAAGTTTCCAAACGATTTTTTATGGGGTGGCGCTACAGCTGCAAATCAAATTGAAGGTTTTTTCAATGAGGGAGGACGAGGATTAGCAACTTCAGATTTTGCTCGCCTTATTACAGATGAAATCCGGGCTACTGAAGGATCTTTTGATAAACACGTTCCTCACAATGCTGCATCAGCAGAAATGATTGCAGATATGAAAGCAAATCCCCAAAATTGGGAGTTACCAAAAAGACGGGGGATTGGATTTTATAAAACGTATAAAGAAGATATTGCTCTGCTGGCAGAAATGGGATTCAAGGTATTCCGCATGAGTATCTCATGGTCACGAATTTTTCCAAACGGAGATGATAAGCTGCCAAACGAGGAAGGGTTAGATTTTTATGATGCGGTATTTGATGAATGTCATAAATACGGCATTGAACCTATGGTAACTTTGTGTCACTTTGATACTCCTCTACATTTAGCGGAAGAATATGGAGGTTTTTTAAGTCGTCATACTGTGTCAGCCTTTGTGAATTTTGCAGAAACAGTTATTAAAAGGTACAAAGGAAAAGTTAAATATTGGCTAACGTTTAATGAAATCAACAATGTGCTATCTAATCCGTATACAAGTAGTGGGTTAATTTTTGATGGTGCACCGACACCGGAATCGTGCAATCCATATTTGGATCATTGGCAAGAGAAATTCCAAGCCGTGCATAACCAAATGGTAGCGAGCGCTTTAGCCGTAATGAAGTGTCATGAAATAGATCCGGAGGCAAAGATGGGGAATATGTTGTGCCGATTAGAAAATTACGCGGAAAGCACCAAACCAGAAGATCAATTACAGGTGCTTTTTGAAGATAATTTCAATTGGTTCTTTACAGATGTTCAAGCTAAAGGAGAATATCCATATTATATGAAACGTTTCTTTGATGAAAACAACATCGTTATTGAAATGGAATCAAGCGATATAGAAGTTCTTAAACAAGGAAAAGTTGATTTTATTACAATTAGTTACTACATGACTTATGTGATGAGATATAAAGGAGAACCAGTTCCTAAACCGACAGGGCGTCTAGTGTCCGACATTAAGAATCCTCATTTACCGATGTCAGGTTGGGGCTGGCCCATCGATCCTATTGGATTCCGGATTACTCTTAATCACATCTACGATCGTTATCAACTGCCGATTTTTATTTCTGAAAATGGACTGGGTGCTATAGATGAGGTCGATGAAGATGGTTATGTAGTAGATGATTATCGAATTGATTACATGAAACAGCACATTGAGCAAATGGGGGAAGCAATTAAAGATGGAGTAGACGTGTTTGGATATGCTTGGTGGGGACCTATTGATTTAGTATCTTCCGGAACTTCAGAAATGAGAAAACGCTACGGCATGATTTATGTGGATCTTGATGACTATGGTAATGGTTCTGGTAAGAGAAGTCGAAAAAAATCTTTCTATTACTATAAAAAAGTAATTGCTTCAAATGGCAATGATTTAGAAAATGATATTTAAAGATTCAAAATAATATTTATGACTACCAATTTTGAAAAGCAATTTAGACAACAATATAAGAACGCCACTAGCTGTTGTTAGCCTTGATAATGAATTGAGTATTTTATCGAAGGGACATCAATTGCTGACGATATATTTCTGTAATGGATTCACAACTCCATATTCGTAACACTGCTCGGTTGTTTCCGAAAGCTACCAAATTCCAGTAGGAAAGTTGGTGGCTTTTTTGAATTATATAAAGAAAAGCAATAGTGTTGCATAAAGATTGTAGGTCTCCATCTAATATGTTCTGTGAAAAAAGAAAAATATGGTTCTGTTGCAAAGTTTTAAATCTACTATCAAATAAGGTAGAATAATAGAAAAAGATAGCAGGAGGAATGACGATGAATCATTTTAAAGGAAAGCAATTTCAGCAGGATGTGATTATTGTAGCCGTGGGCTACTATCTTCGTTATAACCTTAGCTATCGTGAAGTTCAAGAAATCTTATATGATCGTGGCATTAACGTTTCTCATACGACGATTTATCGTTGGGTGCAAGAATATGGCAAACTACTCTATCAAATTTGGAAAAAGAAAAATAAAAAATCCTTTTATTCATGGAAAATGGATGAAACGTACATCAAAATTAAAGGAAAATGGCATTATTTGTATCGAGCCATCGATGCAGATGGTTTAACCTTGGATATTTGGTTACGTAAAAAACGGGACACACAAGCAGCCTATGCTTTTCTTAAGCGGTTAGTGAAGCAGTTTGATGAACCGAAGGTTGTAGTCACAGATAAAGCCCCTTCTATTACAAGTGCCTTTAAGAAACTAAAAGAATACGGCTTTTATCAAGGGACAGAACATCGTACCATTAAATAGCTGAATAATTTGATTGAACAAGACCATCGTCCAGTAAAGAGACGCAATAAATTCTATCGAAGTTTACGCACTGCCTCTACCACGATTAAAGGCATGGAAGCCATTCGAGGATTATATAAGAAAACCCGAAAAGAAGGCACTCTCTTCGGGTTTTCGGTCTGTACTGAAATCAAGGTATTATTGGGAATCCCAGCTTAAATCATAGATACCGTAAGGGATTTTATTCTTTATTTAAAACTTTGCAACAGAACCGATATACTCATTTTAGGCGGCACCCGAACTAGCATATGAATATAGTCTGGCATTGCACGTGCTTCGATGATTTCCACATCTTTCATTTCACGTAACTTCCTTAGTATTTTTCCAATGTCTTTTAATCATTGTCCATAAATGACTTCCGTCTATACTTTGGTGTAAAGACAATGTGATACTTACAATTCCAACGAGTATGCGCTAAACTTTTATCGTCATTTGACATGAAAAAAATCCTTTCGATACGATGAGCGGTTGGTAGCAACTCACTAGTATATCGAAAGGAGTTTTTTATCGCTAAAGTTACTTCACCCACGCGTAGGAACGCGCGGTTTTCTTGTTTCGCACGCTTTACGCACGAAACTGACTAAAGTCATTAATAAAAAGAAATTTCACGGACATCCATGAAGAGTGTTCGTCAAATCTTTTTTTAGTGCGTAGAGGCGATTTTGTCCCAGCCTCTTTTTCTCAACGTAGCTTTAGTCTTGAAGCTTTTTCAAATAAAAACGTTGCGATACATAATCCCCAGTTAATTCAGGGTCAATATAAAAACCGATATTCATCAGCTCATCACCATAATAGATATCATCATTGAACTGATAGGACCCCTTAGGATCCAAATCGGCCAGTTTCAAATTAAATAAAGGATAAGAAGCTTCAGCCAGCACGCGGAAATAAAAAACTAGCGCCTCGCTTTGATCAGGGGCGGTCACCATCCACGCCACATCGTTACTTTCAAAAGGACTCACTAGGCGGGTGAATTTCCCAAATTGCAACAAGTGACGGTATTTTTTATACTCGGCCACTTGCAGCTTAATGGCTTCTTTTTCAGCTAGAGACAAGGCAGTCAAGTCTAGCTCGTAACCAAAAATTCCGGCAAATGCCGTATCGCCGCGGGTCTCAAGACTTGTGATTCGTCCTGTTTGATGGTTAGGCACGGCTGAGACATGGGCTCCCATAGTGGATAGCGGATAAGCCAGGCTCGTCCCATATTGAATCTTCAAACGCGCGACGGCATCGGTATTGTCACTGGTCCAAGTTTGTGGCATATAATGCAGCATCCCCGCATCAAAACGGCCACCACCACCTGAGCAACTTTCAAACAAAATATCCGGAAATTCTGTGATCATTTTTTCCAAGAAGTCATATAACCCCAGCATGTAGCGGTGACTGACTTCTCCTTGTTGTTCTGGTGCCAATAAAGTAGAGTAGATTTCAGTCATATTACGATTCATATCCCATTTGACATAATCGATATTGACAGTCTTAAAAATCTGGCGCATTTGTCCATAGATATAATCTCGAACATCTTGTCTGGAAAAATCTAAGACATATTGGTTACGACCAAGAGAGCGGCCTCGCTGAGGGACTTGCAAGATCCAATCAGGATGGGCTCTAAAGAGATCACTATCTTCTGAGACCATCTCCGGCTCAAACCACAGCCCAAACTGCAACCCTCTTTGGTGGGCTTCATCAGAGATCCGCTTCAATCCTCCTGTGATCTTGCCTTCATTTTCATACCAATCCCCTAGAGAGGTGAAGTCACTTTCTCGGGCGCCAAACCAGCCATCATCGAGAACGAACATCTCAATCCCCAGATCAGCTGCTTCATCTAATAAAGCCAACAGTTTTTCCGAATCAAAATCAAAATAGGTCGCTTCCCAGTTGTTGACTAAAGTGGGCCGTTCTTGCTGTTGATACTTCCCTCTTACCAAATGTTGATTGATAAAATGATGGAAAGACTGGGACATCTGGTTCAAACCGTTGGCGGCATAAGTCATCATGACTTCTGGTGTTTCAAAAGTCTCTGTTGGCGCCAGCTGCCAAGTAAAGTTAAAGGGATTGATCCCCATCATGATGCGCGTTTGCTGATAAGGGTCCACTTGTACGGTGGTGCGGTGATTGCCGCTATAGATCAAGCAATAACCATAGGCATCCCCGGCAAATTCTGTCGTATTTGGCGCAACTAAGACGGCAAAAGGATTTTGTTGGTGAGAGCTAGATCCTCTTTTACTGTCAATACTCTTGATGCCAGTATGCAAAGCTTCTCGGGTGATTTGTCTTTCCCGTGCCCAAGTACCATTCAATTGGATCAGTTCAAGGGACTGTTGCGGGAAATCCATCGACATGCTAGCCAAATGATCAATCGCCACCACTTGAGACCCCCGATTTTCCACTGCGGTGGAACGCACTAGAACATCACTATCTGGAAACAAGCTATAGCTCAGCGTCAGACGCAGGGCAGCGACTTCATCCACCAAATGGATCTTTAATGTCTGGGCACCATTTGCAGCATAGGTGGCAGGCAGTCCCTTTAGTGAAGGTTTACTATCTAAGATCTCATAAGACTCATAGCGAAAATCGGTTTCCCGACTGCCATTGGTATGTTTGAAATTATAAGCCGGTTCCCGAAAATCGCCATAACCATAGCCAGGATACTCCATCAGTAACGTATCGATGGAAAACAGCCGGTCAGGATGTTGTGGTGGGTTAGGAGAAAAGGAACGGTCAGTTCGTGGATAAGCTAAAAGACCGTGGTAATTGCTGATCGCCTTGCCATAATAAAGATGGGACAGATAACCATATTCCTCGACTTGGATCAAATAGCTAAAGCGCTCATTGCTTAGATGGAAAACTTTGTGGGTAGCATCGTATTGAATCATGGGAAAAATCCTTTCTTTCACGTTTATTTAACAGATCCGCTGGTCATACCGGAAATGATATTCTTCTGGAAGATCAGGTACACGATCAAGATCACTACGATCCCCACCACATAAGAAGCAAAAGATGGGCCGTAATCGCTGAAATATTGACCTTGATAATTGTATTGGAACAAAGGCAATGTCCAGTTGGAAGAATCTTTGTTCAAGATCAACAACGGCAACAAGAAGTCATTCCACAACCATAGGGCATTGATGATCAAGGTGGTGGCATGCATTGGTTTCATCAATGGAAAAGCGATCTGGAAATACATCCTTAATTTGCTACAACCATCGATCTCGGCCGCTTCATCCAGTTCCACAGGGATCGCTTGTTTGATATACCCTACATATAAGAACAATGTTTGCGGGACGGAATAAGCCAGATACAAAATGATCAAACCGCCGATATTTGACAGTCCTAATTTAGTCATCATGGAAGTGATCGGGATCATGATCACTTGGAAAGGAACGAAGATCCCCAAGATCAAGAATGAATACATCAAGGCAAAGGCTTTTTTACGGGAAATATTACGGGCGATGGCAAAAGCCGCCATCGGCACAAAGATCGTGATCAATACGATCGTCACTACTGAAATAGTAGCTGAATTGAAGAAATAATGACCGATACCATCTGAAACCAACCGTTGATAATTATCCGTGGAAAAAGGATTCGGTAAGCCAAAGAAATTATTGGTGATCTGAGAGGTCTCTTTAAAAGAACTGACAACGGTCAAATATAAAGGAACCAAGATCAAGATAAAACCTAAGATCAAGAAGAGATAATTTAAGGGACTACTTTTTGTTTTCATGGTAAACCTCCTATATTTTGCAGCCTGCTTATCAGCTGATCCTTTCAATGAAAGATCCTGATAGTTGTTTAGAAGTCGGTGGTATCCGGATCTTCGGCCTTGCCTACGACACCACCTAAGCTGTCGATGATCTGCATATCTTCGGCGCTGAGTTGGAAATCAAAGACTTCCGTATTTTCCTTGATCCGACTAGGGGTGATCGATTTGGGTAATGGTAAAAAGCCATGTTGCAAGGACCATCTCAACACCACTTGCGCGATGGTCTTGTGATACTTGTCAGCTAATGCCATGATCTCTGGCACTTGGAAGATCCGCCCAGTCCCCAGTGGGGAATAAGCCTCTAATAAAATCTGCTGGTCTTGACAATAGGCGACCTCTGCCGGTTGTAACTCCCCAGGCGCTAAAAACATCTGGTTGACCATCGGCTTGATCTCTGCTGTCTGCAGCAACGCTTCCAGATGATGTTGCCGAAAATTCGATACCCCGATAGCGCGGGCTTTCCCTGCTCGATATAAGGCTTCTAAACCCCGCCACGTCTCCTTATTAGCTTGTTGCCAATGGTCACGGAATTCTGGTGGATTCGGCCAATGGATCAATAATAGATCCACATAGTCGGTGGCCAATTTTTCCAGAGATTCTTCAAAACTAGCCAGTGCTTTATCATAGGTATGTTGATCGTTCCAAATCTTAGTCGTGACAAACAATTCTTTTCGTGAAACGCCACTTTGCTGGATCGCCCCGCCGATACTAGTTTCATTTTCATAGACTTGGGCGGTATCGATATGCCGATAGCCGATCTCTATGGCGGTTTTGACAGCCTTGATGGTGGCTTCACTATCGGGAGCCTGCCCCGTTCCTAAACCTAAAACTGGGATCTTGACACCATTTGCTAAGGTATAAGTCGCAGTCAAATCTTTCATTTCTATCATTAGGAAGTTCCTCCTATCTACTATGCTTCAAAGCGTTTTGATGTTTTGATCTGGATCAATGAGATCACCGCCACTGCCAAGAATAACAAGACAGCGATGGCATTGGCATAACCGTATTGGTTACTCTTGAAGGCATAATTGTAGACCAATAGCCCCATCGTGGTGGTCTTATCACTAGGACCGCCACCAGTCAGTGCGTAGATCAAATCAAAAGCCGTCAAACCAGCTTTTAGTGCCATGATAAAAACCATACTCAAGGAAGGGATCAAATAAGGGATCTCTATCTTCAAGAATTTTTGCCAATTGTTGGCCCCATCCATCGCAGCTGCCTCTAAGATCTCACTGGGGATACTTTGAAGACCGGATAAGAAGATCACAATGGGCATTGCCACCCCTTGCCATAATGCGACAAACAAAACACCCCAAAAGACAGTCTTTTCATCGGCGATCAGATTGCTTTGCAACCAGCTGATCCCCAGTTTTTCTCCTAGTTGAGGAAGACCATAGTTGAAAATCTGTTTAAAGATCAACCCTAGGGTCACGGTACTCAAAACTGCTGGGAAGAAATAGGCTGTGCGAAAGAAGCCCACGCCTTTTAATTTTTTATTCAAGAAACGGGCAATAACGATCCCCAGTACGATCTCACCAACAATAAGTCCTAATGTGAAAATAATGGTGAAGCCCACTGATTTGGCAAATTTCTGATCGGCAAAGACCGCTGTAAAGTTTTTCAAGCCGATAAAGTTGTAGTTCGAGGTCAAACCAGTCCAGTCCGTCAAGCTATAGAAAAACCCTTGGATCATGGGGATATAAAAGAAGATCAGTTGTAACACGATGGGCACTAAGACGAAGAGATAGGCCCAGGTCAAGTTGTGACGTTTTTTAATATTCATGATTTACCTCCAATTAGAAAGGGCACGTAAGCTCGACGTGAAGCAAAAATTTGTCGAGGTCTCTTATCGTGCCCACAATGTTTATTTACTTCGTTGCGATTGTAGATACGACCGGAATATCATAGAGACGATCATTTCTTCATCGTGTCGAAGAAATTATTCAGATTGTCCGCTAATTGCTGCTTGTCTTGTGAATTGACATATTCAACAGTCATATGGTGGAAGGTTTCTTCAGAAGTCCATTCTTTTTGCAACCAAACGATTTGGCGATCAGTAAAGACATATTGCGTAATCCCTTGGGTCTCTGGGAACTTGCCTTCCTGATCCACGGCAGTTACAGAAGTTGGGGCACCATCTTTGTCATAGTATTTTTGCATCGCTTCTTTGGTGGTCATATATTCCACGAATTTCTCAGCTGCTTCTTTATGTTTTGACTTCGCAGAGATGGACAAGGCTAAATCGGCTGCCCCCACGGTCATTTCTTCACCGTCTTTCAAACCAGGGTAAGCAAATGAAGCGATCTTGAATTCTGGTTTTTGGTTTTGGATCGCTGGTAACGCCCAGATACCATTAGGGAAGATCAGTGCGTTGCCCTTTGCAAAAGCCGCGATGGCATCGTCATAAGTAGCCCCGTTGGCATTTTTTTGGCCGTTCCCATGAAGAAGATCCAATTCTTTGGTGACTTCTTGGAAATCGGGATTGCTGGTCTTGATGGCGCCTTTAGGACTATGCACCAACGCATTGTTGGCACCCTCAAAGCCACCATCTACTGTTGCCCAAGCTAATTGGTGGTAACCGTTCAATGTCCAAGCATCCGCTTGGGTCAATGATAAGGCGAAAGGTGTCTCCCCTTTTGCTTTGATATCTGCGACGAGTTTTTCAAATTCAGCCCAAGTTTTTGGTGGTTGTAAGCCTAATTCGTCAAACTTATCTTGGTTGAAGAAGAAGCCCCAGGCGTTACTCGTCAATGGCACGTTATAGACTTTATCATTGATGGCGTAAGTCTCAGCCGCCCCTTCTTTTAGATTTTTCAGATAGTCTTTGCCAGTTAGATCTTCCCAGATACCTGCTTTGGCCCATTCTTGAAAATCAGCATTTTGTGGAAAAACATTCACCACATCCGGTGTGTCATCGCTGGAGATCCGCGTCTTCAAGACCGTTCCTGCATCAGGTACATTGGTGAATTTGACTTTGATATCAGGATTGGCTTTTTCAAAATCATTGATGATTTCTTGCAAAGTCGGCTGCATTTCCTTTTTCTGGCTGAAAAACTCGATCTCAGTTTTGCCACTGGCTGTGTCTTTCCCTCCGCCACAGGCCGCCAAAACCAATAGGCTCACTCCGGAAACTGCCGCTGTAATCCATTTTCTTTTTCCCTTCATAATTACCCCTCCCAAATAGTATGCGCTTTCTTTTCTACACTTTCATCATAATGTTCACTAAATGTTTTGTCAACTGTTTATTACAAAAAAATCGATTTGTTTATTTATTTGTTTTCGATGGATTTTACTTTTGTTACGTAACTATTGTTACGTGTAATTGAAACTAGTTCGACTTCACCTTCCCTTCAGTAAATTTCCGAAGAGCATCCCAATCAAGCAAAAAAAACTTGAAAAATCTACAAAGAAACCACTTCAAAAGTGAAGTGGTTCATCATTTGTTCGGTTTTTGTGACATCGCCAAACGAGATTGTTATAGCAGTCCTTCCTAACTCTTTTCGTGTCCGTTTTTTTATCAAGGGACCGCTGTTTCACTATCCCGCAGAATAATCTCATTGGATAAGGTGACCTGAACGGCTACTTCCCGCTGACCTTGGATCCGTTCCATAGCAAGGCGCACCGCGATCTTTCCCAGCTCTTCTGTTTCAATATTGACCGTGCTCAAAGGCGGGGTGAGATATTCCGACATCTCGATATTATCAAAGCTCACCACCGAGACATCATCTGGCACGCGGTAACCATGCTTTTGCAAACCGCGATAGACTCCCACGGCAATAGGGTCACTGGCCACCATCACAGCAGTAGGCATCTTTTCCTGATTTTCTCTGATCAACTTTTCAGTGACCTTCAAACCCTCGATTGTACTCCAATCACCTAAATAGACTTTCATTTCAGCCTGTAAGTCATGGGCCAACATCCACTGTTGGTAGGCCAAATGTCGCACATCGTTGTTTTCTTTCATCTCTTGACCAGCTTCATCTGTGATGGTCCGCTGCGCACCGATAAAAAAAATTCGGCGGTGACCTTTACCATATAAGCGATCCAGTTGACGGGCCGTCGCACCAGGAAAATCGGTGGCGACTGTGTCGGCCCCGATTTCTAACAATTCAGGACGTGAATCATCCACCACCACCACATGAGGATTGACCTCCCTGATTTTACGGATTACTGCCACCGGTACTTGGCCGATCACCAAGATTGCGGCGCTAGAGCGCAGGTCTTGATAGTCTAAAGTCTGCTCTCCCAAGCGGATCACTTTTTTTGTGGCGATCTTACTCAACTCAGACTGTTGCTGGATTCCGATCCGAATCGAGCGAAAATACGGATCTTCCAACTCTTTGATTTCGGAAACAGTCGTAATCAAGCTCAATACGTGTTTACTCTTGGTCACCCGTTCTTTTTTCTCATAATTAAAATAGGCTACTGCTTCTAAAATTCGCTCTTTGGTTTCTTTGGTGACAGATAGAGTCTTATCCTCATTCAAGACTCTAGACACAGTCGCTGCTGAAACACCCGCCCGCTTTGCCACAGTTCTAATTCCAACCATTTTTCTCACCTCAAGTATGTATTCATGTACACTATAACTGTTTTAAGTTAACAATGCAATGTTTACCTACAGAATTACCGATCTCTGTGGCTACAGAAAAGCAAACAACAATCGCACTAAATTAATTCGCGTCATCTTTTCAAGTGCTAGCATTAATCACAGCGAGAATAGTCAATGTGGCGAGCTCGCCTACTAGAACCGCATCAGTATTCCCGAAACGAAATAATCAAGCCATGTTATATTTACCTTATTTCATCTGTCGTAACAAGTGATGGAGACAAAAATATCATCATTAAAAATTCAAAATTGTTATCAAAAGACGCCTTCTGGAATTGTGAAGATGTTACTGTCTATGATTCAACGATCATCGCCGAATATCTTGGTTGGAATAGTAAGAATTTGCGTTTCGTGAACTGTTATATAGAAAGGGAACAAGGTATGTGTCACATCGAATATCTAGTAATCGATGGCGCTAAAATCATCAATACCGATTTAGTTTTTGAGTACTCCACAGTGGACATCAATGTCACATCAGCAATCAGTAATGTTAAGAACACGTATTCAGGTTCTATTAGCGCTAGTGAGATCAAAGAGCTAATTTTGGAACAACCCAACAAGAAAAAGCTGAAGTTACTAGTAAAATCCTTGGTTTTGATGTTCGTTTTCCAACAGAGCATGAAATGGAACTTCTGAGAATAGATAAATGTGATCCAGTATATGAGATTCAGCGAGTTCGTTATGTAGATGGGCAGGCTAAAAGCATTGAAAATTCTGTTATGCCACTGAATCTGGTTCATGGTTTGAATGAAGAAATCTTGCGCGTTTCAGTATATAATCATATAAGAAGTGAGTTAGGACTTACGATTAGCGCCTCACAGAGAATAATCATTGCATCTAAAGCTGATAAGCTATATGCATGTTGGTCCGAAAATGTTAAACAATACTCTCATCTTGCGACTTTGTTTCCCAAAGTGGAAGAATCATTGACTAAGTTAAAAGAAAATGAGATACAAATTGGGATCGTTACATCCAAAACAAATGAAGAAATGGAAAATGAATTTGAACATTTTGGTTTAAGTAAACTTTTTGATATTTCAGTAACTGCCTCTGATACAACGAAACATAAACCTAATCCTGAACCAATTCTATATGCATTAAATAAATTAGGAAGTTTACCCGGAGAATCAATTTACATAGGTGATTCAATCTATGATATGCATAGCTCACAATCAGCTGGAGCTAAATTTGCTTTAGCAAAGTGGGGAGCAAAAGAAAATCCACTATTCTCAAGTGCAGATATTAGTTTAGAAACTCCTCTAGAAATATTACAACACTTAAAATAGATCAGCTTACTAGCTTACTAAAGAAATTATGTTATTTCATTAACGGTTAACATAAGTGGGGATTATTTAAAGTAATTGTCGTAGCAAGGATTTAAAGTATCTAAATTGTGAAATGAGATTGGTCTACTCACAAAGGTATTGTCACTAAGCAATTTTTGAGTAGTATTCTTTGTGATTTCTGAGTAGCGTAGTTTACTAAACTTGTTTTTTTAGGAGGGTTTTAAATGTCGTATAACCATTTATCGTCTGAAGAACGTGGGCAGATTGAAGCATATGTAAGTGAAGGGGTTTCTCAAGCTGAGATAGCTCGTCGCTTAGATAGGCATAGATCTACGATCTCTAGAGAAATCAAACGTGGTACTGAACAAAGAAAGAAGAATAGTCTCGCTAGTTTACCGTATCAAGCAACAAGTGCGGGTAACCTAGCACGTATTCGCAAGAAAAATTGTGGAACAACAACTAAGGCTACCATACACAACACAAAAACGATCATGAAGTATCTTAATATGAAATATTCGCCAGAGCAGATCGCTAATGCCGTTCGTAGCGTAAAGGTTTGTACATCAACTATTTATGGTTGGATTTATAAAAAAATTGTTCCTTTCGACATAAAAAAATTACGTAACCGTGGAAAACGTTACCAAATAAAAAATACGAGTAACCGATTAAAACATCCAGATCGAGCTTTTTTTGAGGGACGTACGTTGAGTAACAGGCCTGAAGAGGTACAATTACGAACGGAGTTCTGTCATTGGGAAGCTGATACTGTCGTCTCTAGACAAGGTGTCTCAGCGTGCCTAGCGACGTTTATCGAACGTAAAACGAGGCATTATATAGCGATTAAGATCCCAAATAAAACAGGTAGATCAATGATGTCAGCAATTAAATGTTTAGTCGAAATGTATCCAAATGGTGTGAAAACAATCACATGTGATCGTGGAAGCGAATTTGTTAATCAGTTCGAAATTGGACTTATTGAAGATACTTTTGATTGCAAAATCTATTATGCTAATCCGTACGCACCACATGAACGCGGTTCTAACTAAAATCATAATGGATTACTACGAGAATATTTTCCAAAACCATCTAACTTTAAAAATATTTCTCAACATAAAATCAATCAGGCCGTTCAAAGTATGAATTTACGACCAAGAAAACTTTTCAAATGGAAATCACCGCAATTTAAATTTGATTTAGAGTATTCGAAAATTTCTTAGAAACAATTAAAATGATTTTACATCGTTATAAAAAGAAAAAAACGAACAATAAGCTATATATCAAAAACGGAACATGATATAATAGACCAAATCACGAATGATTGTTATATGGTCTTATTTAGTTGTTGCGCTTAATCCTAACATTCGCCAAAAATATATAACTTCGCATAATATATCTTATGTAAACTAAAAATATTAAAGAGTGAACCTAAATCACTCTTTGTAAGCAGGGTTTTTATACCACACTTCTTCTTCTTCGGAAATTTTATTTATTGCTTTTGCTTGGAGTAATGTGTACTTGATTTGTCCTGATCCATAGTCAACATTTTTCTTGAAATTTGAAACACATACATAATTAGCAGGCTTTGCTCTATATTCTTCCAAAAATAGATATCCGGAATCAGTTGTATTATAAGTAAATTCAAGAAGATATGTCCATCGAATTTTACTATTAGGAATCATTAGCTTTCTAAATTTAAAAACACTATTTATATTGAAAAATAGGTTTTTTAAAGATAAAAGTATTGATATTCTGTCTTGTATTAAAGTATAGAAAGAGGAGGCCTCTAAATCTCTTAAGCATATTTCTCTTTCAAGTATTTTTGAAAAAACTATGCTCGCATTTTGCTTATAGACTTGTACTATGTCAGTTAATTTGTGTAAACCAGCCAGATGATGAAAATCACTATCTTCAAAAATAATTGTAAATACTTCTGCCTGGCCTTTTCTTCCTATTGTAATCTCAATTTTATAGGATTTAATTTCTTCAAAAATTTTAGCTGCTTGGTACAATATATCATTATTTTCCATTGATTTTTCCTTACAAAAAAAGAGATTTCTTTCGAAATCTCTAAAAGTCAAAGTATGAGTGTTTTAACTGCTGGTTTGAGGTGTACACACACAACCCTATTAAAGCTCAAATCTCCAGTGCATGCCAGCGCACCAATGATTATCACAGCTAAAGTAGATACTCAAGTTATCTACACTATTATATTCTCATCTTTGCTCTATTTTGTCAAATATTTCTTATGAATTGTCACTAATTATTCGTTTAAATAAAGTAAGGTTTAAATCCTGTTTTATCAAATTATCAATATGTCTAAAGTTCTTTAGCTGATTTCCATAAGAAAGATATTTATCCAACAAGTCTTCTTTATTTCCCAAAAACTTTATTTCTTTTTCAGTTAGTAATTTCCATCTATTTTCAAAAATTCGTTCTATTAATATTTGTTTACTAATTAGAGTTAAATCATTATAAAAAATAATATCATCAAAGCGAAAATAAATAGGATCACCCAGTGCCGATCTTATCTCATTTTCATTTCTGTAATTCGATGTACATATAATAATACTGTTATGCATTTCAACTAAATAGTTTGAGTCTTCAAATACTCCTTCATCGAAAAGCTGATAGAATGCGGTTAGGATCTCAGGATGTGCTTTGTCGAACTCGTCAAAAAGTACTATGTTAGTTTCTCTTTGAATTAAATCTTTTGCTAGGCTTGGTTCATCATGGCTACTGCCAAAGGTATAGCTAAATGATTGATTTGATTTTGACATAGACATTTGTTTCCTAACTAATCCTCCCCCCATAACATTTGATATGATTTTAGCAGTTTCAGTTTTACCTACCCCTGATGCACCATACAACATAAGAACAATAGGTTTTGATTTTTTATTCTTTGTTAACGAATACATATTAGCCATCACTCTATCTAATGCACTATCTTGACCTACAATATTATTTCGTAAATATCTATTAATCTTTTTCAAATTATTTACATTAATATTTTTATACCTAAATAAAATTTCTTCGTAATCAATATTTCTCTTATAATTGGATCTTATCATATGCAAAACATTTTTAGGTGGGTTTTGCAGAAAGATCCCATCTGAATAATCAAATAAAAGATCCAATATATTTTTAAAATTTTGTACAGCGCCCGTCTTAATAGATGAGTATGCGTTTGTTTCAGCCACGACGATTTCCGAAGAAAGATAATCTTCAACTTTAGTGTAGTCAAACTCTTTAAGAATATTTACGGTAAGTGAGTCAGTAAATCGAATATAATGCTCTAAAGGAATATAGTTCTCAGGAATTTGCTTTTGGAAAAATGTATTGGGTCCAAAAATAATTTTAATTTTAGCCATGT
>NZ_JBIOMF010000004.1:0-46739 GCF_051711265.1 Enterococcus sp. DIV0970a
AGAATAGGTACGAGATCCGGTTGATGGACGAAAAGGCAAATCGATTTATCGATGAATTTTTAACTACTTATGACTGCTCTCTTTTAATACGTTCAATCATTGATAAGTATGTTACTTTTTTTGATTATGATAAGTATAGAAAAGAATTGGTTGTTTCTAAGGAATGGAATGAATTATTGAAAGAAACGATCGATGTTGATTTTTCTATGGAACCAAAAGAAGTTTCTTTTGAAAAGTCTTATCGTTGGATGAATTATCAAGGGGGAAGGGTATTAAAGAAACTACGGTTATATGGCGAATATACTGGTGAGGATCTTATCGAAAAAATCATAGAGAATGCAGAATTGTCTGATGAAGACGAAATGCAGGTTGAGCAGGCTACAACGGATAGTGCCGATATTGTTGTTTTAGAAGGTATTGGCTATCTTAACAGAGAAACAGGACAAATATTTGGAGGTTCGTATGGATAAAATTGTACAAGAAATACCTAGAATAAAAGAATTTATTTATCGAATTGGTTCAAGGAGATTTAGCTTTCATGATATTGATAATTACCTGGTATCTGAGAAGCATGAAAAACCCTTCTCAACAAAGGAAAAAATGATTTTTGTTTCGTTTGCTAACAAGTCTATATTAAAAAGGACATACCGGCAGAGAGAAAAAACATTTGAAAGTATGTTCCAGCTGAACCATTAGATAAATAGTGAGGTGTTTTATGGAACGAAATGAATTTGTGGGAAAATATTTATCACTTGTGGAAGGGGTTATTCTTTCTAAGGTGCCAGATATTGACTTAAAAAAAGCTCCTAATCAGCAATGTTTCTATTGGGAAGAAGAGTTAATAGAACAAACCTATTATTCTTACGTCAGTGATCATAGGAGAAAGCCCGATTATGCGTTTTTAATGGATTGTGTGACCGATTTTGGCATGAAGCGCTTGGATTTATTTGATAAAAACGAACGCCAAGTTAGTTGTGATCAATTTGTTGAATTTTATATTGATCAATTAGAAAAAAGCCAAAAATTATTGGTCACAGATTACTCTTTTGAAGACTATCGTTTTATCTTAAAAAGAGAAAGATATATGGCGGAAAAATATTTTAATGAAAAGAGAAATGATTCTCCGTTATACAAAGAACTAAATATTGAAACTTCTAAAAAGGCTCAGGAAATGTTGTTGAATGTGTTAAATACACGATTTCAACATGATCTTGAGTCTTTTTATCATGGAATGAAATCTAAACGAGGTGCTTAATATGGGAGCATTTACGTTAAGTGATTACTTAAAGAAGCGTGGCTTTATGTGCTATGTTTCTAGTCCAAGTGATCAAGATGCAGAGGAATTTATGAAAATTTTGGTTAAAACAGGAAATCAAAATTTGAAGTTTAAACCATATGTACCAGTCTGTTACGAAAAAAAGTTGTCAGCGATCACTTCGTTAATTATTGAAGGGAGTAGCAAAAAAAGCATTTATTTTTATGACTTTTATAAGGCAACATTTTTTAAAAAAGATAATCGAGCAGCCAGGATAAAATTGTATGGCAGTTCGCTTAGAAGAAATGAGTTGATAACTGAAGTAAACAAATATTTTAGTAAGAAGTGAGGTGAAATTATTGGTGTTCGTAACGTTTGAGGAATTAAAGAAAGGCTTTTTTAGAAAAGTTCTTATGGTTATTTCTGCAAGATTTCCAACGATTCAAGAATCTGAAGTACAAGAAGAATTTTTAAAATCAGAAAAGTTACAGGAATTGCGCTCTATTGTACTTAACAAGTTTGGTGGTGATGTTCCTTTTTTAGAAACAGATCGATTGGAGGATCAGTTTTTGATTGGAATCATTGATGAAGTGCAGCGTTCAATTCAAAACAAACTTGCAAACTAATAGAAAAGAGTTGATGTAATTCGTGCCGAGTGGATTTTCTTATAATCTTAAAAGATTAAGAAAACAAACTCGATTAACACAAGAAGAATTGGCTGCCAAAACAAATGTTTCTGTAGCGACAATTAGAAACTATGAAAGTGGTCGTTCTTATCCTTCAAATGAAACAATTGAGAGATTATCAGATTCTTTAGGGTTTACTCCTAATATATTGGAGGGAATACCATTGATCAGGTACTCAGAGGACGATTTTAAGCGTTTTTCAACTCGATTAGATGAACTACAGGGCGATCCTTACGCTGTACGGCTCTTCATTTTGGAGCATATTTATTTGATTGATACAAAACTGTTGATCGAATTTGTTAAAAAACTTATGAATTTAGATATTTTATTAAATCTAGACGATTTGATGAAATAAAAAAACCATTGGCTGTCACCAATGGCAGTAGTTAAAACTTCGATTCAAAGTTTTAAGAAAATCTCTACAAAAAGGATTATATCATTAAAAAATACAAAAGAGCTGCTTTATTTAAATTTAATTTCTAATAGGCTTTCTTAAATAAACTGGTCAGTAATTTTTTTTAGATTGGGATATCTTCAAAGCCAAATTATATCCAACAAAAAAAATGATAAATTTGACTACTAAATTGGTAGTTGGTAAAGACTGCAAAGTATATTCTCCAAAGAATAAATCTGTAAGTACGATAAAAACTAGCGCAATTATAGATATTAAAAAGCTTTTAACAAAATATTTCATATAAACCTCTTTTCTATTCAATGTAAGAATACAATCGTTAAATATCCTAAGATAGTTTGACGATTATACAGATAGAAATTAAAAATAATTGGAAATATCAAATATATTCAAGAATAAGCTAACATAATTTTCTTTGAAATTATCCAAGAAAGGCTCTTTTTTGGTTATTAGCTTATAAAGACTTACTAATGCTGATAAAATAATGCAAAGCATGGAGTATAGTATAACAAATGACAGAACTATGATTAATACTTTAGTTAATTTTTCCATGAAGATGAATTCCTTTTTTTAGAAAATATTTTGGATAATATAGTGATAATTAAAACTCCTAATAAATACGAAAAAAAGTATACAAAGAAATCAGTTAGCAATTTTATTGCTGATAGGTCATTTAGGGTTAAGTCGTTACTTAGAAGATCGATAGAATAATTAACTATATTTAAAATAAGAGACATTAATGCTGCAGTAGATAGATGTTTCATTTTAGTACTCCTTTTTTAAATTATCGGGATTAAGTGATTACTTGCTTGTAGAGCATTAAATTGGAAGTTTTCTTTTAATAAAGTGTTTTAAAAAATAAAAGATAATAAAACGCCTAAAGAAAGTATTAGAGTAAATTCCATTACCCTTTCAGCAACTAAATTATTATTCTTAAGAAAGATAGTTTTAATCTTGTAAGGATTCCAAAATGATTGCCTTGCGTAACTTGGCGGATATACGTAGTCTAAAAGTCCATTGATCAAAAGTAACGGTAACCCCTTTATGATACTGTCTTGGAATACTAAGTAGACATAGTAGATAAGTAATGATAATTGAGCAATTCGGAGATATCTAATATTGGTAATTGGAAAATTCATAGTAACACCCTTTCTTTAAAAATTATCTCATATTAAAATACTTAGTCAAATAAAAAAATAAATTAACAATTATTTATAACTTGGCAAACGATAAATAAGTCTAATGAAGAATTATTAACAAGAGTGAAAATAGTCAGCAGTTGATTTCAAAATTGCTGACTTTATTCTGCTTTAATATCAAATTATAGAAACTGTAATTGATGAGCATAAAAAAAGATCTCCCTAGTTTCCGCTAGAAAGACCAAACAAACTATTATGTCCTTATTAATTATAAGTAAAAAAATATGAACTACAAAGAAAATGCTTATTTACTAATTGAGGGGTGATTTATTGAGTAATCGTTCTCCGCCGAATAAATGAAATAATCTTTAGAAAGGATGTGTAAATCATAAATGAGAAGGTTTAAGGCAAAGAAATTTTTCTTTTTAACACTTATCTTATCTTTTGTTTTCCTAATAACAATCGGGAATATTCATAGTGTGATTGCTATTGAATCGACTACTCCGCCTGAAGAAGATCAAGAAAAAACGAAGGTATCTGACCAGGTGCTTAATCAATCTGAAGAATCAGCTGTCGTACAAGGTGCAGATGGGTTGTTATACGTGGTGGCAGACAAATCAGACAAAGAACAGCTGATTTCTTCAGATACGCCACAAATCTCTGAAAAAACAGAAGGAGATTTTACAGCTGTTGAAGTAGGGATTGATGAAAAACGGCAAGAAAAAGCGGATCAGGCAGATAAAGAAATCAAAGACTTTGATGAAATTGATTTAGATGATGTTGAATCGCTGCAATCGGCAGTCAATAGTGAAGATCTTCCATTTATTGAAGAAGATCAAGTCGCTGAAGAATTGTCAAAAGCAAAAGATTTAGAGGAATCCGAACAGATTTTGATGCAAACACGTTTCTTTTACGCTGAAGAGATCCTCAATCAAACGAACAACTTGAATGATGTTCCTTCTATGCTGAAAGAAAGCAAAGTTGCCTTATTAGCTTCGGTATCAAAAACAGTATCTGAAACAACGATCAATCCGCCTTCTGGTTATCCTTGGCTAATGTATATTGTTCGTAGCAATGGCTATTCATATACAGAAGATCGAGGGATTCGCCGGACGATCGATGGAAAAGATGCCTTTTGTTTACAAGCAGGGGTAACAGCTACTAAGACCTATACGGATGCCGGAAGCAGTTATTTGAGTAGTTCACAAAAAGAAACGATCACGTCCATTATTAGTGCTTATCGTGAATTGGGTGGTTGGGCAAATAACGATGCCGGAAAGCAGCGATGGATGGCTGCACAAATTCTTGTTTGGGAAAACTCGAATGAGAAACCGAAAAGCATTACAATCACACCAAATCATAAAGCTGGTGTGACTGACTGGAAAAGCAAAATGACCACTCGTGCAAGTCAGATCCGTACACGCCCTCAATGGGATGCAACGTCTAAAACAGTTTATGAAGGAGAAAAAGCGACCTTTACTGTGAAAAACAGTTGGGGCGATCATAACCTCTATGTGGAATCCGTCAGTGGTGGCGCAAAAGCGACGATCAGTGGAAATAAATTAACTGTTGATACAAATGGATCTACTGCGACAAAAATCACTGTAAATATGGTGAAAGGGTCGAAAACAAATGAAAAATATCCAACTACTGTCTGGGCGAACGGTTCGTATCAAAAACTGGTCACCGGTTCTTTTTATGTGTCAACTTCCGTAACCGTTAATGTAAAGCGAAAAGGGACGGTGGATGTTTTAAAAGTAGATGCCGATACGAAAAAGCCACTAGCAAATGCAACTTTCCGCTTTACGTATGATGGAAAGTCAACAGACGTAAAATCAGGAACGGATGGAAAAGCAAAGCTAGGTGAGCGATTAAAAGCTGGTTCAGTTGTTAAAGTGAAGGAAATTACTGCTCCTTCAGGCTATAAATTGAATGGAACAGAGTTTTCGATTACGGTTGGGGAAAATACGAATGTAACGAAAACTTGGACGAATGAACGGCTTGCCGGGGCTGTTGAGTTATCAAAGATTACAGATGTTGATCAAAAATCACTTGATGGTGTTGTATTTACGCTATACAAATCTGACGGTACGATTTTAAAAGATAACTTGAAAACAGATGCTACCGGAAAGTTGAAAGTAACAGACCTTTCTCTAGGATCTTATTACTTTAAAGAAAAAACTACACCGGTTGGATTTGAATTAGATCCAAAAAACTATTCTTTTGAAATTACGGATGCCGTTACAGAAGAGAAACCGGTTAAAATCACTATTACAAATAACTATTTATTGTCAGTATCTAAAACTGTGTCTGATAAAAATGAAAGCAATCAAGTGAAAAATACTTGGACTGCCCGATCGGATGATTTTCTTCAGTACGATTTGACTACAACCACAATAAACAAACTTGGTTCTCGCTATTTAGCAGATTTTATTTTAGAGGATCAGTTTGCAGCTGATAAGGTTACTATTTCTACCGTGCAAGTCCTGGCACAAGGCATTGATGTGACGGATAAATTTTCAATTACAAAAGATACAACAAATGGCAAAGTGATTGCAACGGCTAAAAGTACCGCACTATCAGATCCTGATTTTTATAATAAGTCATATGATTTACGTACAAAAATGCTTATTAAGCAAGAAGTTTTAACCGCAAGTACTAAAACAGCACTTAGTTTCAATAAGCAAGGAAGTGTAAAAACCGGTACTAAAAATATTGATTCAAACGTGGTTACAACGTTGCTACCGGTATTTAAACTTACTGTGAACCACGTGGCAGAAACAGATAAAAAGCTGCTTAAACAAGAGTTAGATACGAAATACGATGGGGAAGCGTATGAGTACCAACCTCGTGAGGATTTATTTGATAGTAAAGGGAACCGCTATCGATCAAAAGTGATTCGAAGTGGTTTTGTTGAAGGTAAGGATCTTTTATTGGAAATCCCTTATTATCTTCCTTCTATTGATTTAAATGCTGAAAAAATATCGATTTTTACTGGGAAGGCTTCTGTCACTGGAAGTTTAGATGCAACTATTTCTTTATCGAAGAAAACCACTTATGATGCAGAGTTGAAGAACGTTAAATTTCGTTTGGGTGTGACTGATCAAAAACAGAAGAAAATGGTTTATAAAAAAGACTTTTCTTTGTCAGATTACAAAGATTCATTTGATTTAACTCTTCCAACAGCAGGACTAGAAAAAGGGGAAAAAGTGCCATATTCAGTTACTATTCAGGTGATTGAAAATCCTGATAAGGTGAAGGCTGAAACAGATACGCTTGATTTTCCAACGTTTGGTTTTACTTCTTCAGAAAAGATTTTAACGAATGATCAGTTAAGTGGTGGAAAATTGTCTTACAGTGGTGTAGTGAAGACAGAATCAACAAGAAAATCAAAAGAATATGTTGAAAGGAAAGAAACACTGGTACTTGATTTTGCAGAAAATGGCGCTTCAAAAACTGGCTATGGTCTTCCTATAGAAGTAAATCCTAGTTACACTAGCGAGATTCAGGAAACGCCTTTAATAAGCTTTGCATTTTCGGCACCGTCTAAATTGGTTGATTCCTATTTTGATTTACAGTATGCACCTACGAAAGGAATTGTTCGAATCCCGCTTGATCGTACGATGAATAAAGTGAATTCGCTAGAACAGTCGTCACTAACACTAGCGAAATTTGAATTTCCTAAAGTAAGCGTTGAAGAGAAGACTGGCGCACTGTATACACAAGAACAAGTCAAAAATTCAACGAAAAAAATAGAAAATCCTTTATTAGACGGTGGCAGGCTCTTCTATCTTCCTATTTGGTCAAAACTTGGCAATTACAATTTGATGTTTCAGTCTAATTCTTTTGGAAGAAATTTTATTCAAGTGAATTTGAACCAAAAATTAGATGTATATGCTTATATGTACGCAACTATGGATAGTAAAACAAAGGAGAGGGATGAATTACTTTTAAGCCCTATCTATCCTCAATCTGATATTCCTGAAGGATGGAATAAAGAAGATATTGCTTGGTTGAAGGGCAAATAAGGAGTGTTTTTGATGTATGGTACAAACGTTTATGACATAAGGCAAGAATTTGTTAGAACAAGAATAGGTATCAGAAAGATTGTTGCTCGCTTTATTGGTGTAATAGTCTTTTTATTTTTGGTAAAGCAGGTATTAGGAATTACTTCTGTGTATATAAGTGAGAGTGTAGGATCATTCTTATCTTTTAATGGCACATTTTCTAATGCTTCTGTACTAACTTCTGCAATACAAAGCAATCAATTCATTCAATCGATTGTTGTTTTTGTTACTGGTTTGTTTAGTGTCTTTACTAGATTTTTTTCGGAGATAAAAGAAATACTTACACAACAAATTAAAAAATAAATAATAAAGGTGGAAATATAAATGAATAATTTAGATACAAATACAGATAGAATTGTAGCCGTTGGTGTTGCATTGGCATTTATCGGAGGGATTGCTGCACTTGCATTGAAGGGGTTCCCTGAAATTACAAACACTGTTTTAACGTCTATGAAAACATATATTACCGGTGTGTTACCTAAATAAATAAGAAGTAAGGCGAGTAGAAAAATGCTACTCGCTTTTACTTTTAAATAATGAGGTGTTGAACATTTTATCAGGATATTGGCGAATAGTATTAACTCTAATAGGTACAGTGGTTTTAGCAGGTTTTATTGCTTTTATGTTCTTAAATTCATATTCGAGTGATAGCAATGCTATGACTTTAACAGAAACACTAAGATCAACGGCGTTATCTAATAAGGATGATGCTGCTCGTGTTAGTCCAGGTGAGTTTTACATGGATAAAGAAAATTTTGAAAAGGAATTTTCTGAATCGATTTTAAAGCAGCCACTTTATAAAGGAAAAAAAGTAGAAATTACTTTCGATTATCTTAAAACCAATGATCAAAAAGGCGTGAAAGGGATCAAGGTTTTTGTGGAAGCAGATGGAGTTATTGATCAAGCAACTTGTGTTTTAAGCAAGCCAGGAAAGGAATGATAGGATGGCAGTAAAACTTGTGGATCAATCAGAACAGTTACAAGAATCAAATGAACGTCAATTTTCAAAAGCGAATATCATACAAACAACTATTAACAAATCTGTTCTTAATGTAAAAACAAAATTTGATCACGAAAATAATAAGGAGCAAGGTTTGTTTGAAAAAGGAGTTTCTGATAATCAGTTAAAAAGCATTCGAGAGGATTTAGTTTCTCACCATGCCGATTTGATACTTAGTTCTTTCGTAAGTAAAGAATCACGAAAAGCATTGGTTGATATAGTGTTTAAGGAACAACGTTTTTCTAATGATGATACTGGTCATGATAAAGCTGAATATATCGTGAGTGAGATTGTCGGCTTAGGTTTTATTGAAAAAATTCTAATTGATGATGATTCAATTACTGATATTGGTTGGAATGGTACATTTTTGACGGTTCAGAGCAACGATCGTTACCAGGTGTTTACACCAGACGAATTAATGCTAGATGATCCGGAAACAGCAATTTTTCGTATTGTTAAAAAGTTTGCGGATTCAGTTGGGAAATCATTTAATCGCAGTTATCCAATTTTAGACAGCGTAGCAGGAAATTTGCGTATAAGTGCAATGCACCAAATTTGTAGTCCAGATGGAACAACAATGTCACTTCGGGTCGTGAAACCTAATTTAGCTTTAAAAGAAGAAAATTTCACTGATTTTGCGCCTGAATTTGTCTTAGATTTTCTGCGAACTGTTATGGCTACTAGGGCGAATGTTGTTGTTGCAGGTGAAACCGGATCAGGAAAAACAGAATTGTTAAAGTTGCTTTTATCATTTTCAAATAAGGAAGATCGTATTTTGATGATTGAGGACGTACAAGAAACACACGTTAAAACTTTATTGCCTGAACATGATATTTATTCCTGGGTAACTTCTGAGAAAGTAAAAATTATTGATGAAGTAGTTACCTCGTTAAGAAATTTTCCCAAGTGGATTGTTGTGTCAGAAACGAGGGGATCAGAAGCTTATGAGATGATTCAAGCTGCACTGACGGATCACAAAATCATTACTACCGTTCATGCGGTCAGTTGTCGAGCAATTCCCAGAAGGTTTATTACAATGTCTAGTATGGGTTATTCTGTCAATGAAAAATCAGTTGAAGAGGATATTCTAACGTATTTTGATTTTGGCATACATATTAAAACATTGAAGGTGCCGATCGATCGAGAAAAAAACTTATTCCGAATTGTACGTTATCTATCAGAAGTTGTTGAATATTCAACAGAAGGTATAAAAACTTTGTTTAAGCAGACCTATTACTATGGGAAGTTTTACGTGACGACTGGTGAATTATCAGAAGGGTTTAAAGAAAGAATGGGAGAAAAATTTGTAAATTTTGATTTTCCTGTTATGAAGAATCAAGAAATTGAAAAATCAGAAGAATTGACGAAATTCCTTAGAAAGGCAAGTGAAGCATATGAGAATAAGCAGCCTGCAAACTCAAAATAGAAATCGAGTTAACTTGGAAGAATTACATGCACTAAGTAGTGCGTACGGTAAAAAAATGCAAAGCAAGGAGATCATTTTAATGGTCGGCTTTCCTGCGCTATTACTTGGAACCTTTGTTTGTTTACTCACTTACTATTGGTTTACCGTTATTCCGGCTGTTGTTCTAGGTGCAATTTATGGGTATCGTATTATCCTTCCTAAGATCGTTAAAAGAAGGTATGAATCTCAATCATTATTAGCTAGAAACAAGTTTATGAACAATATGACACAAGTTATGAGCGATCCTAATCGTACAGTGAACCAATCGATTGATTATGTGTTATCTCGTACGAATGGTGAATTACACAAGGAATTGAAAGAATTGCTTACGTCACTAGCAGTTGGATCAGATCCTGAAAGAGTAACAGAGTTAATTTATCAATTCGGGAAAAAATATCAAGAGGATAACTTGTTTAATCAATTTTTAGAGCAGTTAGAAACAACGATTCATGAAGGAAAAACAAACATTGAAGCAATGCAGGATCTAACCGAACACCATAATGATATGCTTCAAAAAAGAAATGACTTTTTTAAATTAAAAGATCAACATTTAGGCGGAGTAAAGCTGCTATCCATAATTATTGTTGGGCTAATTCTAATGCTTCATATGACTTCTTATATGATGAGTGGCGGAATGGAAATGTACATGTCGGGATTTGCTCATAACATTATAGGCTATATATGCGTAAGTATTTTTATCCCTTCTTATTTGTATGTTTTACATGGCTTTATCAATAATTACTTTGATGATTCAGTTATGGAAGTGCAGGTGAAGACTAAAAAATGAGAATTAGTATGGATTCGACAAATAATCCAAGTGATCCTAAAAGAAACGGCTACCTTAAATTAATACCTGAAAAAAATTTATATGAGTTAAGAGAAATGAACAATAGCATGCAAGATATTTTGATGTGGGAAAAAAGGAATGTGCGTAGAGCGGTTTTATTCATATTGGTCTTTGGTATTTTTGGTGTGCTAATTGACTTTCGTTTCGCTTTTTTAGGCATTGTATTTGCGGTTCTTGATGGAAGAAATCAGTTCAAAAAAGTTAGCTTAGTTTACCAACAGTTTCGCTTTGAACGCCAATTACAATTTTTTAAGTTTGCCAGGCTTTTGATACCGCTGCTAAAACAGACAGGCGATGGAGTAAATCTGAACGCAATCTTTATTCGCTTGGTAAATAGAATGCCACATGATATTGATAAGAATTTATTGCAAAAACTAATTACAGATATGTCTTACTATTCCGAAAATTTTTATCCATTTGAAGTCTTTGCAAATCAAATGTCAGGAAGTGAAAATAGTGTTCTTTTCATGCAAACGTTGTTCGACTTGGATCAAGGAGCGCTTGATTTAACTGTTATAGAGCGGTTAGGACAAATTGCTAGTAAGGAAATGATGTCTGGTATTGATCAGATTATTGCGTTCAAAGAACGTAAATTCAGTTTGTTATATACAAAGATTTTGATGTCTGTTGTTGTATTGATGTTTGGCTTTGGAATCTCTATCGTGGTTTATCAAATTGGTGAGATGGGTATTTTCTTTTAAGAAAGGAGAATTACAGTGGGTTTAGATCATAGTGTTTCTGAAATTTTTAGGATGCTGCTTGGATTTTTCCTTGCGTGTTGTTTGCTTTCTGTAGTGGTGTTTTCCTACCAATTACAGACACTTAACACGTTTCGTCAGCAAGTCAATTATCGAATCGAGCGAAAAGGGGGCTTGACGACTGAAGCAGTGAAAGAGATTAATCAGTATTCAAAAGAATATTTTCATGGATGGTATACGGTTGATAGCAAACAAATTGGGAATAAGGTTATTTTTGGTGAAAATGTTGATTACAAAATTATTGGTACTTATCCAATCGCATTTTTGCCACTTCCTGATTTAAATGTGGAAGTTCCTGGTCAAGCAAGTTCACAGGTAAGGTGATGATATGAATGAAAATCTATCAAGATTATTAGGATTGGTATTGCTGATCATGATTGGCATTTTAGTTATTCCTATGGTTATTAATAGTTTTGATCAAATGAAGGATTTATTTGATCAATGGGTACACATAAAAAATATAAAAATGTAAAAGGAGTTCTTTTCTATGGAAAATATGTATCGAGTACAGTTTAAAGGTTTTAATAAAAAGCTTAGTAAAAAATTTCGTTTAATCAATGAAAAAGGTATATATGGTGTTTTTGAGGTACAGCAAATCCTTTCTGAGTTACAAAAATCTATTACAAGTATTGAAAAGTTGACGTTATTAGTTAAGAACATTGAAAATTCATTGGTTCTTGAATTTGATAATATCTATATTGATCCTAGCAGCAAACCATTTCAAGTTTTGGATGAAATTCAAAAGCAATTATTAGAAGCCGGTGATGATATTGATGGTGCAGAAATCTATACTGCGCTGAATAGACAATATAATAATGAAATGACTATGATACCAGCACCAAAAGAAAAAAGAAAATTTTCGTTGGTAGCAATTCTATCTTCTTTCTTAAAGAAAGAACCTGAAACATTTAATGGTGTACCGCCTTATGCCCAACCGTTTATGGATGTTGCTGATACTAAGGCTAAACAAAATTTAAATGAAGTGGTTCATGCGGAACCAGTTTATTATGACTATCAAATGTTATTCCGGCTTAAAGGTGATCAAGTGATCGAATGTTCGTTTGAATCAGAACATGAAACATTAGAACGAAATGCAGCACTGAAAAAATATTTTACTTGTAGGGGAAGAACCATTCAGGTTGAAGATCAAGAAATTAATATTTCTGATATTGAAGGAATTCGCTTGGTTAAAGTCGATGTTACTAATCTTTTTCAACTTCCTGAAGATGTCGGCAATTACGATTACTTAGTCGGCATACCTGAGTAGGAGGTAAAAAAGTAGATGGCATTAGTTATTAAAAATAATGAACCGGCAATCGATCAGTCAAAAATTGCAGTTCCTGGTAAAAAAATAAAATTGAAGAATAGTAAAACAAAGGATGCGATCCCAAAAAGCAATCGAAGTATTGCGAAATGGTATCGCACTTTTGTTTGGTCGGGCATAATTTTCTTCTTTTTCTGTAGCTTTCTTGCGCTATTTAAAGCGACTACCTCTGCTCGTTATAACAGTGAAGTCATTAGTGGAGTTCAAAGTTTGAAGGAAGAATTATCGGCAATAAAACAAACGAATATAGATGATTTAAAAGTTGATGCGTATTTTTCTGACTTTTTACCAATCTATTTTGATATTGAATCAACGAATATTGATCAGAAATCGAAGCGAGAAGAGTTATTGGGGCAATATTTTAAAGATACAAGTGACCTAACAATGAATGTACCAGGTGATCGAAGTCTGAAAAACTTTCGCTTGGTCGATGTTTCTTCAGCAGATAATGGTTGGATTGCTAAATATGAAGTTACCTATACTGCAACAGATGATGAAAAAAAGAATACACAACAGTTTCACCAGGTAATTAATATGCCATTTTTATATGAAAATGGTGTATTTGCAATGACGGAAACACCTTATTTTACTGCTTTAGAAAGTCAGTCAGGTTTAGTTGATCGTACGGAAAATAATTTGTCCGGTCAATCTGAGATTGATTCTGATAAAAAAGAGCAGATACAAGCATTTTTAGATCAATTTTTCAAAAACTATGCCAGTACAAACGAATCAGATATGGCATATATGATGCAAGATCCTGAATCCTTGAAAGGGGAATTTGAATACATTTCTTCAGAAAATAAAGTTTATGATGGTGGATCAGGATCTTGGAAGGTCAAATCTGAAGTAACCTTCCAATTACCAAAAACCAGCTTTATGAATACAGAAAACATGACATTATCATTGGTACAAAAAGATGGGAAATATTTTGTAGAAAATTTAACACACACTATAGGGGGAAATTAATATGCCAACAACAAGCGGAATTTTAGACTATGCAAAAAAAGAAGGAATTAATATTGTTTGGATTATTTTGATTGGATTTGCGATCAAATTTTTTTATAAGCAAGAATGGGGTAAAGCCGCAGGTTTCTTAGCAGGTGGCGGATTAGTTGCGTATATTGTAAACAATCCTCAAGTTGTTTCTCAAGCTTTTGAAAAAGTCAGTCAAATGATTTTTAAATAAGAGGGATGTGTGAATTTGAAGAATTGTTTTAATTACAAGAAAGTATTTGATGATTCAATCAAAATTCGTCAATTTGGGAAACTGTCATTGCCTATGGCAGTTCCCCTTAATCGATTGATACTCTCTGCTTTTCTTTTACTCATTTTATACGTTTTTTTTAAAACTCCAATTAGTTGGATCGATTCTTTATTTCATGGATTGAAATTTGTGATGTATTTAGGAATTCCGTATTACATATCTGGAGTTATTGTTCGTTTGAATCCTGATGGGCAAAAATTACATTGGTACCTGGTTGATTTATTTTATTATTTACTTTTTATACGGTTGCCAAACAAAGATTTTTGCCAGGATGAAATGATTGAAAAACTTGCTATTACTAAAATTGATAACTATGAAACAGTTCCTAACGAGGACACAAGGAGGTAACAATGAACACTGTCACGTATGCTAAAAATCCTATAAAGACACTCCATAAAAATATGATTTTAAACCAGGATGGATATGTTTGGGCTTACTATCGTATTTCGCCGGAAGATACGAATCCAAACAACTTTGAAAAATTAGAACGGTTCAAAGAAAATTGGGCAAAATTCTTTCGAAAGACATTGCCTAAATATAAAGAATTTGATTTATTTCTATATCCTAAAGATAAACAGCTTATAAATCGTTTTAAAGCGTTCCAGAATGACCTTGATAAGGATTCGTTTTCTATGGGAACTAAATATATGTCTCGAACGGTAGAAGCCTTAAAAAGCGAACTAGGGGATATTACAGAAACAGACTTTATCATGGGCATTCGAATTAAAGATGTGTACGATAATCAAAATCCGATTGAATCGGTGAAGCGTGTATCTGATGATATTGCAGATAAAGTATTGATATGGTTAGGGAAAAAACAACCGATCGATCTAGCAGCCTTTCACAACGTTCAGCAGTTAGAAGAAGAATTGTTTCGAGTGATTCACAGCAGAAAAGGGAAACGACTATCTGAAAAAGATATGATCTACTTGAATCGGTTAAATTATATTCGAAACATTGATCACGATATTATGACGGAAGCAAAAAGTATTGAACGGATCAATGATTCTATTGTAGATCCTGTTTCAGACGTTGGATTTATCCATTTAAGATCTGACAATGGCAATAGTTGCGTTTCTTTCATTCCGATCGCTGAATTTGAAGATCACGATATTTCATACAATCACTTATTTCATTTAGCGCAACAAATGGATTTTCCTTGTGAACTTCGAATAAAAGGAAGTTATGTTGAAGTTGATGGTGTTGGTGGGTTTGCTTCAAAAGTAGGGGTTCAAAAAAGACGGCATAAGACTGAAGGAACAGAATCTTTGCAGGCCGGTGATTCCGTTACACAACGAACAAAAAATAATTTGATTCTTACTGAAAAGTTATCTGATGAAATTGATCAAAAGGAACCGATCATTCGTTGGATGGCTTGTTTTGTTGTGTACGGAAAGGACAAGGCGCAATGTAAAAGAAGAGGGGATGCGTTGATTAATACCCTGGATAATCTACGAGTGCGTGCTGTACGTCCTAGTGCAAAGCAGCTGTATTTATTCTATAAGATGCTGCAAGGCAATTCTATTGATCATGCTCGTGACTGGATTCAAATTTCTAATGGAACAACCTTAGCTGAAGTATTATTTGCGGTGACAAATAATGTAGGTACCAATGTTGGATGGTATTTTGGTCGAACTGATGGATTTTTGGAATCGGAAACCAGGGAACAAAGCTTATTAGCTTCTAGGAATATCGTTCAGTTTAATCCTTATGTAGCTAACCAGGGGCAAGCAACTGCAATGACAGATAGTCCACATATTGCGATTACTGGTGAGACCGGTAAAGGGAAATCGTATTTAACAAAGATGCTTTTTTTCTATTTATCGTATATGAAGGGGAAAGTTTTATATATTGATCCTAAGCAGGAAATGAGAGAACAGTTTCTATTTACTGCGAACGATCCAACCATGCAAAAACAATATCCTGATTTTGTTCGCCACTTAAAGAACTTTCACTACGTTACCCTTGATGCTCGATTTAAAGAGAATCATGGTGTTTTAGATCCAATCGTATTTTTGAAAGGTGTGGATGCAAAGGACACTGCCCAGGCAATGATCCAATCTATTTACAACTTAGAAAACAAAGAAGAGGTTGAAACCTTTATTAACGAAACTTTGGATCAAGTGATTGAAGAGCGTGAAATGGGCGAAAAAGTTGGCTTGCTAACAGTGATTAAACGGCTGCAAGATTCTGAAATTGAAAATATAAAGCGTGCCGGAAATTTACTGTTTTCGAAAATCAATAAAAGTATTTTACATTTGGGATTTTCAGATGGAGAAATTGAAGGATTGGATTTGAAAAAACGTGTCACTATTTTGGAAGTTGCTGGTTTGGATCTACCGGAACAAGATACGTCAATGATTGATTATTCTGAAGCAAACAAAAAATCTGTTTGCTTGATGCTTCCACTAGGTAAGTTTTGTGAACAATTCGGTGAAGCAAATCGAAAAGAGTATACCGTTGAAATCTTTGATGAAGCCTGGATATTTGAAAAAGCGAAAGGCGGTAAACAAATTTTAAAATCTATGCAACGTGTAGGACGTTCCTTCTGTAACATTTTGGTGTATTGTACACAGTCTGTAAAAGATTTACAAGATGATCAAAATACAAGTAGTTTTGGTACAGTGTTTGCATTTGATTGGGATAAAGAAAGAGACGGTATTCTACAACATGTTGGTATTGAAGTGACGGATAGAAATCGTAAAATCCTATCGAACATGAAAAAAGGTCAATGCTTTTTCAAAGACATTTATAATCGAGTAGCCAAAATAACCGTTGATTGTTTGTTTCCTGAATGGGATCTTGCTATGAAAACGGTCGAACGTACTGCTTCTAGTGATGCTGAAGTGAAATACGCTTAGAAAGGGTGTTGTTGATGAAATTATGGAAAAAGCTAGTCTTCGGGGCTGTTTTATTGATTGGACTATGCTTGTTTACAACAACGACTGTTGCGTATGCTGAACAAGCGCCAATTAGAGATACGGAAGTTTCTGATCAAACGCAAACGTACAATTTAGATTCTTATGGTAGTCAGATGGTAAGTGAAGAGGGATGGGCTTCATTCTTTAATATCGATACTGGTCAATGGATCAACAGTGGCGCAAATATCTTTTTTGAATTCAATAAGATCTCTTTTTCCGTATTCCGAAAAGGAATCGAATTGTTTGGAGAAGCCAGTGTTTTGCAAGATAACATTTCTACATTCACCAGTTATTCTAAAAACCTTTTTGATACGTTATATGGAAAATTTGGCTTAACAATTATTGTGTGTATGGCTGTGTACATTTTTTATTTGTATTTTGCTAAAAGTCCGCAACGAGCGATGAAACAGTTCGTTGCTTTTATGATGGTTATTGTATTTGCTTTTGGTTGGAATGCGAAAGGCAAAGATCTTGTAAAAGGATTTAATACAATTTCTAACGAAGTTCAAGTTGCTTTGCTGCAATCAACAGCGAATAACCAGGGAAATACAAAAGTGGATGCAACTGTTTTGGTGCAAAACACACTTTTTGATCTTGCAGTGAAAGAACCCTATTATCTGATGAATTATGGAAAAACAACAAACATAAATACTCCTGAGAATCCTAAAAAAACAAGTGAATTTTTGTATCCTGGAAAAACCACTAAAGATAAACTTGAAAAGGTTCAGGATAATGTTGATGAAGCAGCAGAAACGAATGAATATTTGCAACCTTCAAAAGCTGGTTGGAAGTTAGCGGTAGGATTTTTATCACCAATCATGACTATTTCTATCGGATTTCCTTTATTGGCAATTCAATTTTTAAATTTCATGGTGGAATTAATTGTTTTGGTTGTTTCTGGATTTATTGGTTTATCGGCGTTTATTAGTTTAATTCCAAAGTTCCAGAACGCAGTATGGAAAATGATGCAGTTTTTACTAGGTGCTTTTGGTATAAGGGTTCTATTGGGATTAGCCTTTTTAATGTTGGTGTCCGTAATCAATGTGATTCGTACGGCAATCCCTTCAGATGGTATTTCAAACTATGTTTTGCAGGTTATTGCTATTTGTGTGGTCATTTTCTTTATCTGGAAAAATAGAGATAAAATTGTTTATATGATCACTGGCGGAGTGGTTGCTTCAATGGATGGGGGGATTCTTAATAAAGCCACTAAACCAGTGAAGGATCGTGTTAAAAGTGGTGCCAAGTATGCCGGTGACATTGCTGGCTTGGCAACGGTCGGTGTTCCTCTAGGCAGTTCTATTGGTCAAGCAGGTTCACAATTATCTGATTACACAAAAGAAAATGAGCACGGTATTTATGAGGATCGTATTGCTAGAAAGCAAGAACGAAATTCAGGAGATTTTGTTATGGATAGTGGTCGAAAATCTGGCGAATCTTCTTTGAACCAGGATTTTGCTGCAACCAGGTCTTCTTTTGTTGTTCCTGATGAAACAAGAGAAGCTAATCAGAATAATGAAGAAAAGAAAACAGCTTTAGATCCTTTAATTGCTTTCAATCCGGCTAGTAGTTCTGATCCGAAACTTGGAGAAGTATCTGATACATTAAATGATATTGAAAGTAAAATGTTATCAGAAGTTCCAGATTCCTCTAGTCATGAAACGTCTGATACAAAAAGTCGTGAATCTAAAGAGAACAGATTGTTGGAAGATTTGGCAGATGATCAAAATGCTTCTGTTAACCAATCGAATCGATCCAAGTATCAATTAGATTCTCCAAGAGAATTAGGCGTTATGAAAGATCAAGTGGCATTGTCGTCCGCTCCCGTAGAAAATTATAATCAGAATCAGATTGATGTGCCTTTAGAAAATCAGACGACAAGTCAATTAAGTATCGAAGATATGGTTCTTTCAGGACAGTCGCAGGTTCTTTCTGAAGGTCAAAATGAACACTTTCAAAGCCCTATAATTAATTCTGATCAATCTATAAATCCGGAATTGACTACGGTAAGCAATGATCAATATTCACTCTATTCGACAGAAAATAGCAGTGAAGCAGTATCAGTGCATAATGAATTTGAGCCAACGAGAACCGTTCGTGAAACACTTCAATCAGATTCAAGTTCTATACGTGAAATTCCTGAGCAATTAAAATCCACGTCAGAAAGAAGCATGGATAATTTTGACTTTGGTTTTAGTGGAGGTCTTGAATGAAAAAAATTCTGATTGTTCTATTCCTTTTTTCTTCCTTGATTATTACCCCAGTAATCTTATTTACTGGGGGTTTTTCTAGTTCGAAGAATGTTGCAGAAGCGGAAGTGATCGAGGGAAATCTTAATATTAGCCCTGCCGTTTCTAAATGGAGAGGAGAAGTAGAAAAATCTGCCAAGAAATGGGGCATTCCTGATAAGGTTAATTGGATTTTAGCTATCATGATGGTTGAAACAGGTGGATCAGAACGTGATATAATGCAAAGTTCAGAATCTAAAGGACTACCTATGAACTCAATTTCCAATGAAAAAGAAAGTATTGATGCAGGGGTAGAACATTTGTCAAAAGCCATTAAATCAGCAAAAGAACTAGGCTGTAATGATGAAGCAGCGATTGGGGCGTATAATTTTGGTTTGGCATATGTTTCTTATGTTGCTAAAAACGGTAAAAAGCATTCACTAGAGATTGCCGAAAAGTATTCACGAGAAGTTGTGGCTCCTTCTTTAGGCAATAGTACCGGTCAAAGATACTCGTATGTAAATGCGATTTCATTGAAGTTTAACAAGACTTATCTGTATTTGAATGGTGGGAACTTTTTTTATGTAGAAATGGTTAAGCAGTATATTGGTGGATCAAGTGGTCAAGCTGCAAAACCTGCCAAGTTTTTTTCAGCTATGAAAACGGAAATGGAAAAATACCAGGGATGGCCATATGTTTGGGGCGGAAAAAATCCTACTACCGGATTTGATTGTAGTGGTTTTACTTCTTATCTTTACGCTAAAGTTGCCGGAATTAACATTGTCAGCTATACCGTCACACAATATGAACAAAGTGAAGCAGTTTCTGTAAAAGATGCCCAGGCAGGGGATCTTATTTTCTTTCGTGGCACGTATGGTGACCCTAGCTTCATTTCTCATGTAGGAATCTATGTAAATGAAACAACTATGTATGACAGCAATTCTAGTGGCATTGGGTATCATAATTGGACGGACAGTTACTGGTCTAAGCATAGTCCAGAAATTCGAAGAGTAAAACAATAGGAGGAAATTATGAAAAAAGGATTGTTTTTGACTATACTACTTTCATTTGTTGGTATGATCTCGTTTTATGTGTTTTTTGTTGGAAAAGATAGTAAGAGTGTTGAAGCTGAAGGCAAAGAAATGACTTTAAGCAAAGTATCAAAAGATCCGGAAAGCTATTTGAGTTTTTCGACAGAAAATCGTGCAGAACCTGCGATCGTAAAAAATGATTCAACTGAAGCGTATGTCTCAAATAGTGATACCAGCGATTTATCTCCGGAAAATGCGTTAAAATTGGCAGACGAATTTATCGCTGCATTTTATGAGTATTCTAGTATTGAAGAAAGAAATCAAGATTTAAAATATTTAATGACGGATGCTTTGTATCAAGAATACCGATTACCAGAAGAATCACCGCAATTATCGGAAGTGAGCGCACAAATAAATAATAAATCACTTTATATTTCCCCAGAAATGACCGATACTATTACTATCATAGCTTTAGTTGATTTATCAATTCAGAATGTTCCTCAAAGTATGTTCATTCAGATAGATTTTCATTCTGAAGATAGTACGATTCTTATTGATAATCTATCATTCAAAAGCTTTATATCTGAAAATCAGTAACTGGAAAAGGAGTTCAAATGAAAAAGAAATATTTTGGTTTTTTGTTTGTTTTGGTATTAAGTTTTATCGCTCTAGCAGGTTGTTCTTCGGAACCAAAAGGAGAAACCAAAGAAGTAGTTGATGCGATTATTTCTTATCAAAATGATGTAGCTAACAGTATATTAGAATCCAATGAAGAAAAATATTCGTATAAAGAATCTGATTTTAGTTTTAAGATTTGGCACGAAACTAGCACGGATGAATATCTAGTTGATGCTTGGATTCCAATCAAAAATGAACCAAGTAGATTAGAAAAACTATATCATTACAAGTTAGGTGAGGTGGATTCTTCAAACAAAGTAAGTAAGTTGTCTGAAATTCTTGCTAGCGGAACATATGAGGAAGTATATTCTAGCGGTAAATTTAAGGAATAAAAAAATAAAGAAGGTAGATCACCTAATGTTACTAGGTGTATCTACCTTCTTTTTTTGCCTAAATATCGATCCTTCTTTTAATTCGTTTTCTTTTTAGGTAAGGTTCTTCGTAATCTAAAAGCTTTTGATAAACAAAATCCATAGGCTTGCTAGAAGCTAGTCCCAGGCAATAAATAAAGTTTACTGGCAGAGAATCTACGGTTTTATTTCTTGTTATCCAACTGGAAACAGTTCCTTGTTTAAAACCATAGAGGTCACAGAATGTTTCTACTGGCATAGCTAGATGCTGAATAACGTACATATTGATGGGATGTGTATATACAAAAGTATTAACTTTCATAGTGGGAAAGCAACTCCTTGATTATATAACTGCGTTCGCATTAATATTAATCTATTAGATCAAAATATGCAACTAGGTGTCGCTGGAACATCTATACAGAAAATAGCGGTAGTGAGTAAAAGACGAACATTCTCTCTTTTTTCAACTCTACCAACCCTCAACTAGCTTGTGTCTCTTTCGTGAGCGCTTACAAATAAGCACTGGTTTTATCATTCCGACTTATCTAATCATTTGAAGACTTTTAAAATGTTTAATAATTTTCAGTTAATTTCAATCATATCAGTATATTTTCTTATTGATATATAATACACTAAACATGTAAAAAGAATTTACGAATTATAATTCAAGGGGGAAGGATTAATGTTTAACATATTTATATATATTTTTTGTATAGTTGGTTCTATAGTAATCACTTATTTCTTCTATGGAATTTTTGCTACAAATATTGGAGAAATGATACGCTTAAAAAGAGAGACTGGACTTACTTTAACGCAGCAATTCAAAATATTATTTAATCAGTTTCAAGAAAAAATGAAGAAACGATAAATTACATTTTTAAACTGGACTATTGTATTTGGAGTTGTTACTTAAAAAATGAATCAAAACATAAAAAATTTTTATAACAAAAAAATAGACTATTTTAAACGCACTAAAATAGTCTTATTCATACGAATAAATGAAGATAAATAAACTTATCAAAGGAATACCTTCGGATAAGTGTTCTGATCCAGCTAAATAGTTATTAAATCATTTAAAAATGCAAAAAAGGAAATGTATAAACATTTCCTAAAGTATAGTTTTACAGAGAGGATTTAAAAATCTCTTCCGCCTCCCCCATTTTGAGTTCCACTAGATATAATTCTCCACGGTTTAGTCCCTATTGTCCATTGGTAACCACGAGTACCATTAACAGATTTTAATTGATTGTGCATTCCACTTGCAACCATAGCATCCAATGGCATACCTACAGCAGCTCCATACGCTTGAATAGCAAGTATGGTTGCTCTACCACTGATTTTCCATGTTTTCACTAGGGCAGAATTTGCACCGATTGAAATTCTAGTCTCATTACCAACTTTAAATGTTTTAATATAAGAACTACCTACTCTTAACATATCTTGTCTTAGGGCTTTGTTGTATTCTTCCTCACCTAATGCACCTTTTACGTCTACTCCTTCAGACTCAGCAATTTCAAATGCTTTCTTTGTAGAAATATAATAAATTTCTACATCTGTTTCTTCTAAGTTATTATCATCCTCGCCAATTTCTGTTTCTACGGTTGTCGATTGGGATGCTGTTTCTGTATTATTTGCAAAAACAGTAGTGGTATTGGCTAACAAAGAAACTGAAAGTAAAGTTAATATTGAAACATTAAGAATAGATAATTTTTTCATAGTTTTTCCTTCTTTCTTTTTTTGATTACATGTACATAGTAACTAAAAAAGATATCGCTTACAATACTTTTTAAATAATTTATTAATATATGCGTAATAACATAAATACAAAATTCTTATTTATAGCTAAAGAATCTTTTCTTTTATGGTGGGATTTAGCTCTTTTTTAAGAAAGAAAAGCGATCTTTTTTGCCCTCTTTGCGCTCATGAGGCCTATTAGAGTTATTTAAGCCTCCTAGACCGGTGTCTACCATTGATCCCCGCCCTTTGTGCGGATCTTTTCCTTCCTGCCTAAGTTCCCAATTTTTTTCTCATTTTATCTAACTTTTTTATTTTCGGTATAAGGTTTTACTGGAACATCCGTACAAAAATTAGCGGTAAGGAAAGTATCATATACTTTTTACTCTTTAATATAGAATTAGGGAAATATAGAAATTTCTATATTTCCCTAATTCTATATTTTATTCTTCTATAAGCAATCTGAATCTCTTTTGCTTAGCAGTATCTAAACTGGGGATATAGGAGTCAATTAACATTTGAATTATTTCGTAATCTGTTTTAGTCTTAGTAATATCTTTAAGTGCTGCCAATTCACTTTTTGTTGACATAGGTACTTTTATACTTCCTTTTTGATTTTTGAATTCACTTTTCTTTTTTGCTATTCTATCGGTAGAATTATCATTAAATGATCTTTTAGGAACAATATTTCCTTCTTTTCTTTCCAAAGTATTTTGTTTATTGAGTAATCCGATTTTTTTTTCAGCCATCTTATTTCCCTCTCTATTGATTGTTGAATTGTTCAAGTCTTTTTAGTAACTCAGAAGCAACTTCTTCGTAAACATTCAATACTTTTCTATCATGCCTATCTTGATCTGTAATACCATTAACTGCAAATCGTTTAATTCTCTCCATTTGTGGTATATAAGTCTCAAAAAGGTTTTCTTCACCAAATAATGTTTTTGCACTATCTAAAATATACTCGTCTACCTTACCATTATTTTTCATGAGTACAGGTAATATCCCTACCACATCTAGATTAAGATTGTACATACTTGTAAGTTTTCCTAACTCTTCAACATAACTCTCGGCACCAGTTAAGCTATATTCTTGTGTTTGCAATGAAATTAAAACATAGTCACTAGACGTCACTGCATTTTTTGTGATTTCAATACTCATTGGAGGTACATCTAAAATTATTAAGTCGTATTTTTCTTTTAAAGGTTCAAAATACTTAGACAGGAAAAAATCTTCCTCGACGTCACTAGAAGTATTCTTATATAGATACTTTGCAAAACCCTCAAAATCTATGAATGATGGAATAAGTTCTAAATTAGATTTTATATGAACTGGTAAATCCATTAGAGATCCATCCTCAATACCAGCCATGAGTGTTTTATTGATTGTAGTATCTTCTTCAGGTGAATTAATAAATTTAGTTAACATTAATTCTTTTGTAGCATTTGATTGTGGATCCAAATCAACAACCAAAGTATTGATTCCCATATTCGATAGAGTATAACTAAGAAGGGTAGCATTTGTTGTCTTTCCTGCTCCCCCTTTATAATTTCCAATAGTAATAGTTGTTGCTTTATCATTATATTTTTTCCAATTCATATATAACCCTCGCTTTCAAAATTCATTATATCACGTATAGGGAAATATAGAAATATAGAAATATAGAAATAGGGATAATTCTATATTTCTATATTTATTATTATTTGTGAAACTCTTTTTTATCACGCTTTTTACATTTAATAAAAACAGATAAAATATTTTTTTGAATTATACAATATAGAAATAGGGATAATTCTAAATATAGAAATTTCCCTATTTCTATACCTTGATAAAAGTGTTTACATATGACTAAAAATCCTATATGCTAAAGGAGTAAACGAATCCAAATTAAGATGAAATAAATATATATTTAGAGAGGTAAAACTCATGTCAGATTTTAATTTTTATAAATCAAAAGAGATATATAGAGAAAAATACTATCAAATGCCCAAAGTTTTTTTTACAAATAAACACTACTTTGATCTATCGAACGATGCTAAAATTGCCTATATGTTGTTGAAGGATCGTTTTGACTATTCGGTTAAAAATAATTGGGTTGATGAAGATGATAATATTTACTTTATTTTCACGGTTACAGAATTGATGAACTTACTGCATTGCCGAGAAGGTAAAGTGTCAAAGATCAAAAAAGAGTTAGAACAAGTGGGCTTGTTGAAACAAAAAAAAGGGCGGATCAATAATGAGTGTGGAAGAATTAAAGCCACACCAAATCGATTGTATTTAGGTAAACCAGAAGTCACAAGTGAAGATATTTTTGCAATCAATCAAGAAGAATCTATATCTACCGTAAATGCGAAAATCGCAAATACGGCAAAAGACCTTGAAATCAACGATTCTACCGTGAATGCGAAAATCGCAAATACGGCAAAACCTAGCAATACCAATGGTTCAACCGTAATTGCGAAAATCGCAGACAATCTATTCTATTCTTCTAGTACCTTAGACACTAATAGACACTCTATAGACACTCGAGAAGCCGATCAAAATTCTATTCTGCTTGAAAATTTTATAGATCTTATGCAAGACAGCAGCGTTGCTACTTTCATACCAGAGAATGTGCTAAACTTAATTAAAGCTTTTTCTAGTACATTCGAAGAAGCCCAACAAACGGTAAAAACGATTCATAATGCAAAATTTAAAGCAGAACAAGAAGCAAATCAAAAATTCGTTTTTGAAGAACTTGAAAATTATGGCGTTGATACGAATGAATTATATCGAACGATGTTGAAGGCGTATCAAAAAGGGAAAACAGAAGAAGTGGATAATTTGTCAAATTTAATTTTTATTTACGTTAAAAATTGGTTTAAGGAAAAAGCTGCACCAGCTGTAAAAGCATATTATGATCAAGATTTTCCTGGTCAAACACGAATTCCTATGCATGATTGGTCAATTTCTGACTGTGATTGATAAGTTAAAATAACGGAATTCAAAAATAGACAATCAGAAATTTCACAAGCGAAAAATCTTGATTTAGGGAATAAAATGCTGATTTTCAGGTAGACCAATTTTTATTCACAAAGTTGTCCTTGAAAAGCCTTGATAGTGCTAGAAGTTGGGATAGGATGGATTATGGGTAACACAGGCTTAGATTACATTGCGATCAGTTAGAGTAGATAAAATCTTTTTTTTAAATACAAAAGATTCAAATAATGATAAAATCTTAATATAGAATGCTATTACCTAAGGAGGAATATATTCGATGACTTTTGACTTAAATAAGCAAATAGTTGATTCACAAGTAAAAAAGTTTAAAAATGATTTCCCTGAATATTTTGCAGGATTAGATGATGAAAGAGCTTTATCTAAAGCTTTTTTGATGAGAGGTATTTCAGCTTATCTTAATATTGATATAGAAGAGGCTTTTTCTTATATTACTGATGGAGGAAATGATGGGGGCTTTGATGGAGCATTTATTCAAGAGCAACCCGAAAGTATTCTAAAAGTTGTTCTTTTTCAATCAAAATATACTCGAAATTTAGAAAAAGATAGTTCTTTTCCTACCAATTCCATTGAGAAGGCCGTAAATACTATAAAGACAGTTTTTGCTCCAAGTATGGACATGATGTTAAATAGTTTAAGTCAAGCAGTTGTTGATGAAATACGTTCTTATCTTTTAGAAGGCTATCTACCTGATATTACCTTTGTTTGTTTAAGCAATGGATCAATATGGAATGATGAAGGTAATCGTTATATTGCAAATGCTTTTTCTGGTAATTCAAATGTTGAGTTTGATTTCTTTAATCACAATGACATTTTGAAAACCAGCACAAATAACAAAGAAATCAACACTCATTTAAATCTTTCTGGAAAAGCTCTTTCTGAAGAGTTTAATTACAAGCGTGTAATTCTTGGAAAAGTTAATGTTATGGAGATTTATAGATTAATTGAAGAATTTGGTGATGCTTTATTAGAAAGGAATATAAGAAATTATCTAGGAAAAAATAATGTGAATTTGGCGATTAGCGATACCCTAATAAACCAAAATAGCAATTTTTTCTTTTATAATAATGGAATTACTTTGATCGCTAACAATATGAGATCTAATTCTCTAGCAACTGAAAATTGGATTGTTAAAATAGATAACGTTCAAATTATCAATGGTGGACAAACTTGTAAAACAATTCATGAAACTATTTTAAATAATCCAGACATAGATTATCGCAATGCTTATGTCCTTGTTAGAATCTATGCTGTAGATGCTACTGACAATGATAATCTAATAAAAGACATTACAGTGGCAACAAACAGTCAAAATCCTGTTGATTTAAGAGATTTACAAGCAAATGATGATGTTCAACAAAAACTTGAATTAGATGCAAGAGATTTAGGGTATGTTTATAAAAGAAAACGAGATGTTACAAGCGGAGCTGGTATCCCATCTAGTGTTGCTGCAGAGTCAGTATTGGCAATTTGGAGACAGCAACCTGTTGCTGCAAAAAGTAAAAAAAGTGAACATTTCTCTACGTACTATAATTTAATATTCAATGAGTTAAATGCTTCTCAAATGATTTTAGCTGTTGATATATATCGCTATTGTGATAGAATCAGAAAATTGAGTAGTGAAGATATTGAAATTAATACTATTAGGAGATTTAGTAGTTATTTTATATCCATGATAATAGGTGATGTACTACTCAAAACCTTTAATCTAAAACTTAATGAAATCAGGCATGATAATTTCTTAGATTTAAAAGAATGGTTAGATCAAAATATCGAAGAAATTTATATATCAGCAGAAAATTATTTATTAGATTCTGTAAGATCACAATTAAATAGCTACTTCTTTAATTCTGCACCAACAATAAATAATATTGATGGTAGAACAATAGCATCAATATTCAGAAGTGAATCTTTAAAGTCTCAATTTTTAACTAGCAATTTTAATCCAAACTTAAATTCCTCAGAATAATTCTGAGGAATTTTTAGTTTGTTATAATAGGCGAAAATTTTGATCATGAATTAATCATCAAGTTTATTCTATGTGTAATTCGTCAATTAATTTCAAAGTTTCTTTAAGTTGTTGCACTGACATTTTTTCTAATTTTGATAATAGTTCTAAAGTTACTTCTTCAAATGTATTATTCCAATTAATAATTTCATTATTAATAAAATTTGTTGCTTGCTTCTTTAATCCGTGGTTATAAAAGTAAGCTTTGTCTACAAAAGCATCTTTTCCGCCTTCTAAAATATTGATAACATTGTTTACAATTGATTGTTCAGCCATATATCCGGTACTGATGGGCCATCCGTGTTCATTATCGGAATCCATAACAATTACTTGCTCTGATCCACTATTCATTACAATCGTAGAATTGTGAGAAGCTAAGATTACCTGTCTCTTCAACTTCATCTTTTTTAAATCATCTACAAGGTTTTTGTAAATATATTGATTATCTAAATTATCTTCTGGTTGATCAACAATAAAAGGAGAATTATCATTTGTAAATTCACTAAAAGATAATACAAAAGACAGTATTGCAACGACTTTTTGCCCTAAAGAAAGTTGAGTTATGTTTTTAAAAATACGTTTGGAACTTTTTATGTGTTCACGATTATTTATGTTAAATTCTAATTCAAAAAAGTCACTGTCATTATAAAATTCATTTAAATAATCTTGTAAATAATTCAGTGTTGAATTTTTTAGAAGAAAAAATTTTAGTGTATCTAAGAATTCAAGTTTTTCTTTTTCCTTTTTTATAACTTTTCTCATATTATCAATGTTCTCATATTTTAGCTCTTCAAAATAATTTTCGGGATCAGCATAGTGTAATATTAAATCATAGTTGCTATTCCAGAAACATATGCATACTTCGATACTATTTGTCATCTGATCAGATAGAATTTGTAAATAATCAATTACTTTTTCATAAGTGATTGCATAGCCTTCAAAATATCGATCTCTAGAATAAGTACTTATACCCATAGCAGAGTACCAGTTCATTTGAAAATCACTTAATTTTTTTTGGCTAAATTTTATTTTTAATTTTTGTGAGTTTTCATTATTATACTCTTCTAGTGTTTGATAGACATTTTCTGCTCTTTTTTTCAAAAGGTTTGGAATATTCTTATATTTTAAAATAATATCATCAATTTCATTTTTGAATCTTAAATTATATTTTTTTGTTTTTATTGCTTTATATTCATATATTGTAGATTGGATAAAATCAGTTAAGTATACTTCATTACTTGCAATATTTACCAGTTCATTTACAGTGAATTTTCTAGCAAATAATTTATCAAGAATTTTTTTTGCAGGCTTTACTTCTGTTGTTTTTTTCCCGTCATAGGTAAATACTTGTATTCTATCTCGTATAGCAATTTTTCTTTTTTGAGATTCATAGTTAGTATTCCTTTTCGGAAATGTTATTGGATCTCTTTCAAAATAGTTATTAATAAAAATCTCATTATTATCTTTATTAATGGAGAAGAGGAAAATGTAATAATCTATTCCTTCAAAATGATATAAGACACAGCAAGTTCCCTGTTCAAGAATATTTTCCAGACTATTTTTAGTTTCAAATACTTGTGATGTTAAACAACCTATTGTATTCAATATTGTGCTTTTTCCAGTTCCTCTTCCTCCGATTAAAGAATTGAAATGAGGAGAAAAGTTTAAAATCATGTGTTGGCTTTTTTGACCTCTTAAAAAGCCTAATCCTTCTATATATATAGCTTTAATATATTTTTTTGGACTACTTATTCTTTCATAAGTGATTGATGACTTAAAATCTTTTAATGCTGCTTCTATAGACTTGAAATCCATTTTATTTCCTTTTATATAAAAGAAGTTAGTTTTCAATCCCTCAATAGTATGTGAGTGAGAGTGTAAAATATTTTGTGTAAATAGAAAAAAGGAAGTCCCTTCTGTAGAATAGAGTTACCACAACACATTCACAGAAGAGAGGACTTCCCTATGAACGATTTTACTACAGAAATTCTAAAGACTCTAGCGAACAAAGGCGATTTGAATGAATTATTCCGTGTCCATTTGGAGAAAGCAGTCAATACGCTTCTCAAAACGGAGTTAACGGCTTTCCTAGATTACGAAAAGTATGATCGCATTGGTTTTAACACGGGTAATTCTCGTAACGGCTCCTATGACCGTACGGTCAAGACCGAGTATGGGGAACTTCATCTCCAGATTCCGCGCGACCGCAATGGTGAGTTCAAGCAACAGACTGTTCCTGCTTATAGACGGACGAATGACACGTTAGAGGAGACCGTCATTCACCTCTTCCGAAAAGGTATTACCATGTCGGAAATCGCAGACTTGATTGAGAAAATGTATGGGCATCACTACACGCCCCAAACCATGTCCAATATAACAAAATCATTTACAGAAGAGGTAACGGCGTTTAAAGGGCGGGAGCTTCATGACCGTTATGCTGCTATTTATATGGACGCAACGTATATTCCGTTAAAGCGGAAAACCGTCGCCAAGGAAGCTATTCATATCGCAGTTGGCATTCGCCCGGACGGATCAAAGGAAGTATTGAGCTATGCGATTGCACCGACTGAATCCATCACGATTTGGGAGGAAATTTTATTGGACCTTCAAGAGCGCGGTTTGAAAAATGTCCTCCTGTTCATCACGGATGGCTTAAAGGGGATGGTAGGAGCGATTAGTCGGTTCTATCCCAAAGCTCGTTTTCAACATTGTTGTGTACACGTTTCCCGTAATATCAGTCACAAAGTGCGTGTCGATGATCGTAAGGAAGTCTGTGATGATTTTAAAATGGTGTATCAAGCCTCATCTAAAGAGGTGGCGTTGGAAGCACGTGGTGCTTTTGCGGAAAAATGGAAAACCAGCTATCCAAAAGTGGTTGAATCGATTCTTTCGAACGATCACTTGCTCACTTTCTATGATTTCCCCTTGGCCATACGCAAGAGTATTTATTCTACGAACTTGATTGAATCCTTTAATAAGCAAATCAAGAAATACAGCCACCGCAAGGAACAGTTCCAAAACGAAGAGTCGATGGAACGTTTCTTAGTCTCGTCTTTTGATACTTACAACCAAAAATTCCTAGGTCGCAGTCATAAAGGCTTTCAACAGGCCGAAGGCGAACTTGAACAAATGCTAAGCCAACTGATTGAGAATTAGAAACAATCTGCAGTAGGGAAGAATCATTTACACAAAATTATTGACGCTCCCATGTGAGTCATTGTCAATGACAAAATTAAATTTTCTTTTTGTGAAGTGCTTAATTCTATTCATAGTATTTTCAATCTGATTAATCCTAGTTACGCCTATTATTTTAAATAATTCTGAATTGAACAATTCCTTTTTATATGTCCCACTCAAAAAATCAGGTTTAAAAATTTGGGAAGTATTGATGTGCGCAATATAGCCAATAATTCCCAATCTATTAAACATTTCAAATACATCGAAAGTTGTTCTTACAGTTCCTTCGGAAGGAGATATAATATTTTTTTTCATCCATGATTTAAATTCTTTAATTTGTTCATTGTCTGATTGATTTAAAATACCAACTACATGATTTTTATCAGAGCATGAAATTTCAATTCCAAGTTCTACTCTTGGTTTTGTGGTATAGTCACTTCTCTCCTTTCTTAAAATGTAAATAGCTTTTTGTAGCTTTTTTAACCCCTTTGTAGTGTTATGGTCACATACTAAACATAATTCTATTTCTTCTTTTAAAATTATATGAGCCTGAATCATAAATGCTAATAGTTCATTGTCACTTTCAAATAAATCCAAAGAGTTATATTTTTTTAGATCATCTATTACATATTCTTTAGATATAAATAGCTTTACATGTTTAGCAATTTTTATTAATTCTTCAGAAGAAAAATCTCTCCACGAATATATATTTTTGTTTTTATCATTATTTATTCCTAACAGTTGTTGAGTGTCTGATTCTATTAGCATGTAATCATGAGATTCGGGAGTATGCACATGAAAAACTGTTTTTCGAAACTGACCATAGAAATTATAATTCTTAATATGTGTATCAATTGAAGCTGCTACTTCATGGGACCTAATATTTTTTTTAGACATTTATTCACCTTCTGGATTTGATAAAATTAGCAAATAATTAATTAATTTAATGATAATTATTTGTAACGTTAATTATATGTGATTATATTTATTTTTCTAAAAAAACGAATTTGAAAGTTTTATATATTGGTTTCTTACAGGATAAACTCTACTTTATTATTAGTTGAATTGCAAAAGAAAATTATATGAATTGTTTTTATTTATTTATTTATCTGTTTTTCACTTACTACTAATTGATAGGATGGATAACCATACATTGAAGTATTCAAAAACTTAACAGTTGTTGAATACTCTTCTTTTTTTAGGTAGAATAAGGGTTAGAGGATGTTCAAAAACTTTATTCAGAAAGTGGGAGTTAAAATGACTATATATGGCTACGCACGTGTTTCAACTCGGGGACAAAATTTAAGGGAACAAATTAAGCAATTAAAAGATGCGGGTGTTGATAAAGAAAACATTTTTCATGAAAAATATACTGGTGCAAAATCTAATCGTCCTGAGTTTCAAAAAATGTTATCGCTTTTAAAAAAAAATGATACAATAATTGTAACAAAATTGGATCGATTCGCTAGAAATACAAGGGAAGCTTTAGGTATTATTGAGCCGCTTTTAGATAGCGATGTAACAATAAAGGTTTTAAATCTAGGTGCTATTGAAAATACACCAATGGGAAAAATGATTGTGCGTACTCTATTGAGTGTTGCCGAAATGGAGAGAGATATGATTTTAGAGCGTACACAAGAGGGGAAAATTTACGCGAAAAAGCATAATCCAAATTATCGCGAAGGAAGACCCAAAGCAACTTTAAACAAACAGAAACTGCATGCTTTTGATTTGTTGCAATCAGGAAAGAGTTATAGAGAGGTTTCTCTAATGACAGGATTTAGTAAAAGTACATTGCAGCGAATTAAGAAGATTGCTCTGGCTGAGAAAGGATCCGTAAATGATATTTAAGTCTAAGAAAAAAAACTATATAAATGATATAGATGATTCTGAATTTCAATTTTATAAGAATAAATATTTGTTTGAGGAAAAAATCCGTGATAGATGTAAAGAATACCCGCCTTTCAATTTTGGTGTCGATAGTATTATTTTAATTGACAGATTGGATTCTAAGAACTTTCCTGAAATATATATATATAAGATCAGTAGACCAATTGAGCAGTGGATGTTTGATGTCAGTGCAAACTTAGACTATAAGAAGTGGGCACAAATGATAGGGAAACTTGAGTGTGGCAGAAATACTGGGGAAATGATAAAAATTCACCGCCTTTTTACTTCAGAAATGTATAGAAATCAAGGTATAGCTACTTATATGTTGAAAAGATTAATAGAATGGGGGAATAATGAAAATATATTAGGTTTTTATTTAACTGCTGCTAGTGTTCAGCAGAGGTTTTCTAATGAATTAGAGCAGGAAGAATTACTTGAATTTTATCTTGATTTTGGATTTAAGCCAATTAGGCTGGGGTCTAACTTATTAGAATATTATTATAAAGAGAAAATTTGAAAATTTGCACTGATAATACATTTTTATGACGATTGGGAGGCAATTTATATGGAAATACTCGCTAGTTTTTTTGGATGGATGAATCACAAGCTAGAGTGCTTTTATATATATATATCTTTTGAAGGTATATTGGCAGTAACAGCTTCTATACTTGCTTTATTAATTCCTGTGGCTTTATTAGTTATTGAGAATAACGGAAATAGCACAGATGGATCTTTTAAATGGGATAAAATGGTTTTATTTAATCAAGTTATAGATATAAAGAATGTTGTAGTGGGATTAAGTTTAATAGTTTTTCCATTAGTATTATGGTCGAAGAGAGTGTAAAATATTTTGTGTAAATAGAAAAAAGGAAGTCCCTTCTGTAGAATAGAGTTACCACAACACATTCACAGAAGAGAGGACTTCCCTATGAACGATTTTACTACAGAAATTCTAAAGACTCTAGCGAACAAAGGCGATTTGAATGAATTATTCCGTGTCCATTTGGAGAAAGCAGTCAATACGCTTCTCAAAACGGAGTTAACGGCTTTCCTAGATTACGAAAAGTATGATCGCATTGGTTTTAACACGGGTAATTCTCGTAACGGCTCCTATGACCGTACGGTCAAGACCGAGTATGGGGAACTTCATCTCCAGATTCCGCGCGACCGCAATGGTGAGTTCAAGCAACAGACTGTTCCTGCTTATAGACGGACGAATGACACGTTAGAGGAGACCGTCATTCACCTCTTCCGAAAAGGTATTACCATGTCGGAAATCGCAGACTTGATTGAGAAAATGTATGGGCATCACTACACGCCCCAAACCATGTCCAATATAACAAAATCATTTACAGAAGAGGTAACGGCGTTTAAAGGGCGGGAGCTTCATGACCGTTATGCTGCTATTTATATGGACGCAACGTATATTCCGTTAAAGCGGAAAACCGTCGCCAAGGAAGCTATTCATATCGCAGTTGGCATTCGCCCGGACGGATCAAAGGAAGTATTGAGCTATGCGATTGCACCGACTGAATCCATCACGATTTGGGAGGAAATTTTATTGGACCTTCAAGAGCGCGGTTTGAAAAATGTCCTCCTGTTCATCACGGATGGCTTAAAGGGGATGGTAGGAGCGATTAGTCGGTTCTATCCCAAAGCTCGTTTTCAACATTGTTGTGTACACGTTTCCCGTAATATCAGTCACAAAGTGCGTGTCGATGATCGTAAGGAAGTCTGTGATGATTTTAAAATGGTGTATCAAGCCTCATCTAAAGAGGTGGCGTTGGAAGCACGTGGTGCTTTTGCGGAAAAATGGAAAACCAGCTATCCAAAAGTGGTTGAATCGATTCTTTCGAACGATCACTTGCTCACTTTCTATGATTTCCCCTTGGCCATACGCAAGAGTATTTATTCTACGAACTTGATTGAATCCTTTAATAAGCAAATCAAGAAATACAGCCACCGCAAGGAACAGTTCCAAAACGAAGAGTCGATGGAACGTTTCTTAGTCTCGTCTTTTGATACTTACAACCAAAAATTCCTAGGTCGCAGTCATAAAGGCTTTCAACAGGCCGAAGGCGAACTTGAACAAATGCTAAGCCAACTGATTGAGAATTAGAAACAATCTGCAGTAGGGAAGAATCATTTACACAAAATTATTGACGCTCCCTGGTCGAAAGAAAATTATGTACTAAATACGATTGTCCTTTTAGCATATTTGTATGGATTATCCAAAGTACTAACACTCTTAAAAAATAGTTATTATTGGATTGTCTCCAAAAAGATAGATGGAGAGAATTTTAAAAATATTAATCGTCAAAAATATATTGAAAGTTTGTCCAGTGAAGATTTTCAGACTAGACTTGAAGTATGGGATTTGATTTGGAATGATTCTAAAGAACGAGAAGGAATGGATCGAGATGCTTTATTAGACTTATACTTTGAACAATATTCAAAATTAAAAGATTCAAAAGAAAAGCGATCTTTTTTATTAGTTTTTTACAGAGATTTCGACTTAGATTATTATACTTTTAAGAAAACACAGGAATTACTCGAAGATAATTTAGCGCAAGTTTTACCTAAAGAAGAGAATAATGATTTTGATAATCAAAGATATTTACTTTGGTCGCTTTATGATCAATTATTTTTGGAAGTCTCTAGAAAAGTTATAGGTGATAGGAATTATGAATATGAATTTAAAAATTGGTTTGACAAACTTTTATTAAATTTTTCTGACCATCAGTATAATGAATTTCTATCTAGTGTAGGTATGGATTTCTTAGAGATTGTTCGTTTGTCTGTTTACAATTATAACTATTACGAGTTAGATTATATTCTTCCTAATAATTTAGTTTATGATAATGTTAACGGAAAAGAAAAAAAAGATGCAATAAAAAATGTTTTTATGACTTGGTTAAAAAATAGTTACATTATATTACCTGAAAAAGATCTTAAAGATAAGTTTTTTGCTAATAAAATATTTGAATTTATATTTCAAAAGGCTGAACCAATATCTTTTTTTAGAATTATTGGATTTACTATGTTTATAAATGATTTTGTTTATGATGACCAAATTTTAGAGGAGAGAATTTTTGCTTATGCAAGCGAACCGAATATTTTTATTGGCATTGGCAGGATATACTCTTTTAATAAAGAATCTGATAGTAGTAACTTTGAAAATAGAATTATTGCAGAGAAAAATTGGACATATAAATTTATATTACATCTTGGTTCACAAGGATACTATTACTTACAAAATGAAGATATTTTAAATAAAGTTATTCATGCAATAGAACAAGTGAGAACTAAAAATGCCGATATTGATGAATTAGGATTAGCAAGATTAAATGGTGTCCATAGTGAATTATTAGGATATAAAAAAATTCTTCAATCAGAGTATCGTAAATAACTCTCTTACAAGCGAGTAAAGACAAACATATTATAGATCATTAGTCTAAAAAATTGCAAAGGTAGTTGTAAAGTTACAAAGTCATATTGCTATAAAAAATAACAATTTTCGAAATCTGATATATAGTCATGTGTTTAAGAATAGTTTTTTAAGGTATTTAATAGTGAATGAAAAAGAGAACTTTCATATAGTTTATGGAACATGAGAGGTATATATGTCTAAATTAACAATGAATTTGGAAAAGTGGAATAACAAAGTAGAAAAATTAGGCTGTCTGATGAATGGGGTATTGTTTTTTTGTGCTTCTTATTCAACCAAGTTACTCAGGAACATTGTAATTGATTATCTGGGTAATTCATGGAGATTGCCAGTTGCTCTTGTTTCACCTGTTCTTTGTATAGCTATATTTTTAGTTTTAGTTCAAATTGTCAGTAAGAAAAAACAACAAATTGAATGGGTAGAGACTAACGCAAAGATAATAAAAAGTGTTCTCTCGAGTAACACGTGGGGAACAGAAGTAAGTCATGCCAGGGGAGAATCTGATCGACTGGTTAAGTTGACTGTAGAAATTCCTCTGAATAATGGAGAAACGATAGTTGCTACTAAGAAGGTTTGGACATTGACTAAAAATAGAAATATGTTTCGGGAAGGAAATTATATATCAATTTTATATAATAAAAAAAAACCTAGCCAATTTAAGCTTAAGTATCAAATATAAGATCAAACGATTGGAATGCTCTCAGCAAAGAAATTATTTTGTCAAAAAGCTAATTAATACAGATATTTAAGAAAAAGTTATGACACAGTTGAATTTGTAAAGTGAGGTGAGAAGAAATGATTTGGGTTAAAAGAATTTTTTTCACGTTTATGTATCTTTTACTCGTATATTTTATTTTGACATTTACGAATGTTTCACCGTTAGTTGTATTATTGTTTTCAATTATTTTCTCTAGTTTTATATCTAGAAATAGCATGTTTTCTGGATTAGAAAAATATTTGCATAGCTAATTGAAATAAGTTATAACTTTTGTTATAATTATTTTGAAGAGGTGATTTCATGAAAAATATAAAAGTTAGAAAAGTTGGAAATTCAATAGGTATTATTTTGCCGAAAGAAAGTGGTCTACAAGTTGGAGATTTATTAGGTTATAAACAAGATGGGAAAAAATTAATTTTAGATGCCCAAAACGTAGACAAAGAGTATGATAAAAGATTAATTGAAAGCAGCTTCGAGGATTTTTCAAATGGAAATATTCTTCTTGAAGAAGATCTTAAAAATAAATTTGGAAAATATGGTTGGGGATCTGGTAATGTATAAATTAACTTATTCAAATAGTTTTACAGTTAGTTTAGAAAGATTAATCTATGAATGGGAAGTAGAGCTAGAATTTCCTCTTGAAAAAATAAGAAAATTTGTTCAATCAATTGAAGCATCTTTAAGAATGGTCAGTGAATTTCCAGAAATGCATGAGGAAGTTTCGTCTATATATAATTTATCAGAATTAACTTATAGAATTCTGATAGGGAAACAATTTGCTCTATTTTATCGTTTAAATCATGATAAAAAGGAAATTTTAGTAGGCTCAATATTTAACCAAAAGCAAATGAGAATAGGATTTTGAATAATAGGAAGTGGGTAAAAAAATGTCATTACAACTTAGTTCAGATAAAGATTATGTTGGATTGTTAAATGATCAGACCGGAAAATATGAGTGGATTCCAAAAAAAGCGGCAGAAAAGTATTTGGAAGACAAGCAAGAAGAGATAGATCAGGATAAAAAAGATAAAGATAATCTTTGAGATTAATTTTTACAAGATTGATGATGGTGATTTTGTAATGACTGTTCATGGGAGAAAATTTGTCGTTCGAACAAGGGATTCATATGTAGCAAGTGATATTGAGTTGAGAAATTTAGTAAATGTTGTTGAAGAAAAGCCAGCTGATACATTGCCGCTAAGTGCTGCAGCTAAAGGAACATTTTCATTTTTCCATTATGATGATCGATCACTGATTGGTCGATTGGAAGAATTTTGTATGCCATTTAAAATACAAAAAACAAAAAAATTTGAAAAAAATGGAAAATTAGCATTTCTAAGTCCTAGTGGATCAGTAGCGATTTCATTAAATAATTATGTTGTAAAAATAAGTAATGATCATTATTTAGTTTTTGACGACAAGATTTTTCACCAGATATTTGCTATTAGTCGCAATTAACATATAACTCGTTAGTCCTGTAAATAATGTATTGGATTGACGATTTTTTAATTTGTAAGTCATATAATTAACGAAATGGTCGTTATGAAATATAATGAAAATAGGTTCAAATAAGATAAAATATTTCTTAAGAAATAGCGTGTTAAGAAGTTATATGTTGTTTGTAAGGTGTCTATATGTTGCCGTTATGTTGTATTTTTGGTATTATATAAGTAAATACTAACGAGGTGATTACCATGGAATCTATTAAAAAGAAGCCTATCCATATCTCTGTTGATGAGGATTTAAAAGCAGATGCTGAACAATTATTTGATGAATTGGGTTTAAATATGACAACAGCAATCACTGTTTTTTTGAAACAATCTGTAACCAAACAAGCAATTCCATTTAAAATTGAGAAGGCAAATCCCACAACATTACAAGCGTTGAAAGATGCTCAAAATATGAATATACATGGAGGATTTACTTCAGTAGATGATTTAATGGAGGATTTAGATGCTTGAAATTTTCTATACGTCACAATTTAAAAGAGACTATAAAAAAGCTAAAAAGCAAAGAAGAGATTTGGATCAATTAAAAAAAGTAATAGTTATGCTTCAAAATCAAGAAACTTTACCTGATAAATATAGAGATCATAAGCTTACTGGTGACTATGTGGGGTTTAAAGAATGCCATATTGGTCCTGATTGGTTGCTAGTTTACAGGATTGACAATGATCGGTTAATTTTGACATTAGCTAGGTTAGGATCTCACAGCGAACTTTTTTAAGAAAAACCGTTTTAGACTGTTTGACTTATAGTTTTTATAAATTAAACATATGATCAACGTTCTAAAAATGGCTTAGGAGGATTTTATGAGCAAGAAAGCACCTTATAGTATGAATAAGTTTCTAGATAAAGTAGTTAAAGTTGGCTTAACTGATGGGAAAAGTTTAAATGGGAAACTAGTCCATATTTCGCAATATGAAATCTTTTTAGAGGTAACAAGAGAAGGGAAAGAACCAAAGGTAATCTTGATCATGAAGCATGCTATAAAATATATCATGTAAAAAGTTGCTCTCTTAACATATTGTAAAATGTGTCTATGTGATAAAAGGAGGAGTTGTCAGTGGAAGCAGTGGCATACTCAAATTTCAGACAAAATCTAAGTAAGTACATGAAACAAGTCAACGAGGATGCAGAAGCATTAATTGTCACAACAAAAGATGTTGATGATACTGTTGTAGTACTCTCTAAAAGAGAGTATGATTCTATACAAGAAACCTTACGAGTTTTATCTAATAATTATGTTATGGATAAAATCAGAGGTGGGGAACAACAATTTTCTGATGAAAATTTGGAATTTGATTAATGATTCAATTTGGATCGTTAATCATTGCGTTGGTAGCTTTAATTAATAAAAAAAACAAAAAATAAACCCGTCAAAGACATTCGGCAAGTCTGACGGGTTTATTTTAAACCAAAAAAATTTGCTACCGTCTTAAACAAATCTACGAAGTAGGGAGTTGTTAGCGCAACTCTCTTTTTGTTTAAGCTTTTTCATACAGTCATGATTACATGCGCAAGTATTTTTTTGTAAAATTTTTAAAAATAAGTTCGTTTGTTTCTATCTTTGAAGGGCGAGAACTTATTTAGATCTTTAAATAAAACAAGAGGATCTATCTCTAAAGCAGCTGCTAGTTTTAAGTAAATATTTAAGCTAACTTTGATTCTTTTGCCATTCTCTATTAAGCTTATGTGATTATCTGAAACACCGGATAAGAGAGACAGTTCTAATATGCTGATTTCTTTTATTTTTCTTTCTGCTTTTATTCTGCGACCGATGTGCAGTGCAATAAGTTGAAAATCGTCATCTGTAAGCAGCACGTCCACCCACTTCCTTTTGTTATCATAACCAAAAACAATAATACAAAGCGGAAAACCTAACATTGTAAAATAGTGGGTAAAAACATAAAAACTTGTTATATATTAGTTTTCTTTAATTTAATAAATTTTTCGTATGTAGATTGTGATTTTAGAATAAAAATCTTTTTTTAAAAGGGTATTAACAAATAAATTATTCTGACGATTAATAATTATGTGTTGATAAAAAGGACATTACATAGATTTTAATTAGTTATTTTAGAATTTATCTTTTTTTGTGCTAATTGCTTTGATTATATTTGAGTCTTTTTTCGTAAAATCAATGGTTTCAAATATTGCTATATCAGTATTTATTGCGTTTGGTATAGAAAAATATAAAATTTCTTTAAAGAAAACAGTTGCTTTTATATAACGACTGTGTTTATAATCTTTGTGAGTTGATCTTGCTTAACAAGTTGTTAAGCAGATAATTATTTTGTTCGTTAAACACAAAAAAAGAAGGCTCACATGTAACTCCCAGGTTTATCAGGCCTGGTCAGACGTTACGAGTGAATCACCCAAACTCGAACTTTGGGCGTTTACCTTCTGTGTTATAGGCGAACCTATAACGTGGCTAGTATAGCATTATTTATATGGTTTTGGAAACTAGATAGACGTTTATTTTAAGCGCTCTTTCACTTTCTTTAATCAAAAAATTCTGTTATTGTCGAGTTTGATAGGTTCCTATGGCATAGAAAAGGAGAGAACGTCTAAAAAAGACATTCTCTCCTTTTTTTGTTGGCAAGATCAACTCACTATTAAATGCGAACGATCTTTGACAACTAAATAGCACAAGAAAAATAAATCCAATAATAGCTTAATTTTTCTTGCACGCTGCATTTTAGATAAATCTAAAATACGACATAGGAAATCGTATTATATCATGATTATCTGAAAATTTGTAGTGGTTGGTTTAGGAACCATTTATAAAATCCAAAGTCGCAGGAATGCGCTGATGATTCTACACAGTGTTAGATGAGCTGAAAACAGACTTCTAATGAATCTATGTGGTTAAAAACCAAAGAAAGACAAAGAGAATATGCCAAGAAGGCGTTTGCTGAGCGTATATCATTGTTTGAAGTTTCGTGTATGATTAAGGTAAAGGGGAGTGAAAGCATGATTTATACAATCGAAGAAATTAAAGAGATTTGTTTGCCAATATTTTTGGAGAAAAATCTAAAAAAAGTTTATCTATTTGGATCTTATGCTAGAGATATGGCGACAAATACAAGTGATTTAGACTTCTTGATTGATGGAGAAGGCTCTTCGCTCAAAACCCTATTTGATCAAATTGCATTGCAGTTAGCCTTGGAACGTGTTTTAAAAAAAGAAGTTGATTTGATCACAGTGAATGCAGTAAACAGTGAAATCAACCAGAAAAAAAGTCCAGGGTTTAAAGAAAATATTCAAAAAGATTTGGTTGTGATCTATGATCGGGATGAAAGAACAACTAGCATTAACCAGAATATTAACTCTAATTGAACAAATAGATGGAACCGTCACTAGATTTGGTGACGGTCTTTCTATTTTCCAATCGGATGTAGATTTTCAAAATTCTGTAGCATTTTCATTAGTTCAAATTGGTGAAACAGTAAGAAATGACTTATCTCAGGAATTCAAAGAAAAATATAATGCGGTGCAATGGGATGGTTACAGAATGTTGCGTAATGCATTGGCTCACGAATACTCGCAAATGGATTTCGAATATTTGTGGGAATCTACAAAAAATCCAATGAATGAATTAAGAGATTATTGTCAGTATATTTTAAAAGAAAATAGAAACTAGGAGGAAATTATCAATGGCAAAAGGTGTAAGCAAGATTTATGTACCTGATACATTAACAAAGGGAGCAATGTTCATTTCACACTTACGGACAAGAGCAAAACGTGAAAACACTCCGTTGGCTGAAATTTTTGAAGTATATTTACCAGAACATGGAGTTGTTGAATTGACTTGTGAGGAGCCGTTTAAAATTCCTGCTCGTCCGAAAGCCAAAACGGCAATTAAATTAACTGATCCTTATATTACAGTGCGCAATCGAGTAAGTGGCGGTGACGGCAATAAGCGTGCGCGTGTACTTTATAATTTAAATGCAACTGGTTTTGAAATTGAAGGGGGAACAAAATAATGGCTGAATTGAACTTTGCTTTTGATAATCGTGGACGTATTCCAACGGATGTTAAAAAAACTTTGGGTACATTGGAAGTTTTAAAAGTATTGGAACCAAAAATTAAATTTGAAGATGGCGAATCAACTGGTGAAATTTCAGAACGTCCTGTTGAATTTTTGAGCGCTGCTGTTGGAGGAAGTGTTGTCATTTCATTTGATCCAGGAGTAGATACGGCGCAATTAAAAACCTTTGATCAAATTGAATTAGAAGATGATGATACAGATGTTATCGCTTGGGCAAACATTGATCCAAATGCTTTTGGAAACTTTGCTGAATCGGATGTTAAAATTCGTGCTACTAAATTTAGAAAAGTAAATGCAGCAATGCCTAATTCTGGTAAACCGCAGCAAGAAAATAAAGATATTAAATAAGCAACATATATTTGTTTGCTATTTAAAATGAGGTGATAGTTTGAATAACTTTACGCCTTTTGATCAACAGATATTGGCTATCTTAAAAGAAAAACGGAATGAGTTGAGAAAGTATTACGAAAATACTTCTCAACTCATTTTTTCGGCAAAATTTTCTAATGATTTGGAAGAAGTATTTCGTGTGTCGTCTATGGAATTAGATGTTTATGACTATACAGTATTAGATGATTTTCACCGATCATTAGAGGATAGTCTTGGAATTGAAAAATCAGCTTTTCAAAACGTTTGTAGTTTATGGATAGAAAAGCAGTGTCAGATTCTTCTTAACGAACAGATTGAACAATATCAAGTGAAAATGGATGCTATCTTCTTTTCTTATAGTCGATGGCATGATCAAGAGGAATAAAAATGGCAATAATTAAAATGATTTTCAAGTATAGGGGTAGGCGGATAAGGAAAGTCCATTTGTATGATTGGGTGTTGCATTATTTCTTACTCTTAATACCCTGTATTTTAGGAATTGGGTATCTGACATACAAGTTTATCTATCCTAAAATAAGTAATTTTCAAGATTATAAAAGTTTGATTTTACCAGGCATATTTGTCCTTCTTTTGTTTTGTTTGGTTAATTTGCTGATTTTTGTTTTTATGAAGTGGTCGCAATTAAAGGGTGGGTATTTTTTAAAAGTTAAATACTATAACATGATAGCCACTATGCTTAAACTTAGTGGATTTATTTATAAGACACCGTCTAAGAATAAATCAAAAAAAACAAAAGAAAAATTTCCAAAAGTATACGTAAGGAAGAGCAAATATGTAACCTTTGTTACTCTACCATTAGATGGATCACAATTTCATGATCGCTTTTTGCAGCTAGGAAAAAAACTTGAGGAAATGTTTTTAGCGGATCTCGTATCTGAAGAAAGAGATTTTGGCTTCGTTACGTATGGATTTATGACGGATGTCATTGGCAATCGAATTTCTATTGAAAATGTCATTTCTAAAGATGGATCCATTTTATTAATGAATGGGGTTAAGTGGAACTATGATGAAATGCCTCATATGCTCGTTGCAGGCGGTACTGGTGGCGGTAAGACGTACTTCTTGTACTCCTTAATTAAAGCCTTACTGAGTGTCGGTACGATCGATATATGCGATCCTAAGAACGCTGATCTAGCGGATTTGAGTAACATTCCTGTTTTTAAAGGTCATATTCATTATGGTGCAGGAGAAACAATGATTCGTTGCTTAGAAAATGGCGTTAAAACAATGGAAGAGCGGTTTAAGTACATGAAGTCTCTTCCGAATTATGAATCTGGTAGAAACTATGCTTACTATAAGATGCCACCACATTTCATAATTTTTGATGAATGGAAAGCTTTTTATAGCATGTTGGATTATCAAAACCAAAATCGTGTGGGTATAGCTGTGCAGCAATTAGTAATGAAAGCTAGGCAAGCAGGTGTATTTTTGATATTGGCAACACAACGTCCAGATGCGGCAGATTTCCCTTCAGGTGTCAGAGATAACCTGATGTGTAAAGTTACTGTTGGTAAACTGGCTCAAATTGGGTATCACATGGTATTTGGGGAGGAAAGCAAAAACAAAGCTTTTTTCAATAAAGGGATCAAAGGTAGAGGATATATTGACGATGGAAATGGTGTTGTCAGAGAGTTTTACTCGCCTTATGTACCAAAAACCTATAATTTTTTAGCTGAGTTTGCAAAGTATGATCAGATGATCGTTTTGGATTTTTGAAAATAAAAAGGCAAAATCAACTGTAGTTGAAGAGAGGAAGGAATAACTTGTTTGATAGTCGTTTAGCTGAAAAAAGCTTGGAGTATCGGTACGCTCTTCTGGATCGATTGAAAGTAGATGCTCGCTATTGTAAAAACCATATTCTAGAAGTAGAAGAAGATCGGTTAAGTTCTTCTGTAGATTATTCGCAACTTTTATCCAAACATTTGTGGGGTGGGCTAGATAATCATTTTGAAACAATAGAAGGTATTTGGCGAAGCTTTGCTGAAGAGGAACAACCGAATTGGTATTCTTTGAGTGCAATGATGGAAGATAAACGATTGCTTGAAGAATTGACACATTTGTCGATTGGGTAAGCAACAGAAGGAAAAGGTGATTAAAATACAGAAGAATAGGCTTGTACTATATGATTCGAATCAAAAAAAGTATTTAGGAAAGCCTGAAAAAGATCAACCGACAAAACTTGTTTCGAATAAAGCAGAAGCTTGGCGGTTTACAGATTCTGAAGAAGCGTGGTTTTTTGCTTATAAAAGTGCCTGGTTAGGGATAGGGATTTTTTACGTTCACAAAGGATAGTTATTCTTTTACTATACGAAAATAGAATTTTTTATCATAGGAGGTCAGCCTTCAAGTATTATTCCTAACACACAAAAAAAAGGCGTGGCAGCCATGCCGTGCATGGCAAGCAGTGGGCAGTGCGCTAGCACATGCCCACGTTAGACTTTTTGGTCAGTGTAGGCTCGCTGTGCGAGCCGAAGCTGACCATTAACCCCCATTTACTAATAGGGGGGTTAGAAACAGTAATTCTACTATATGGGATGTCTGATAAACCTTAGAGCCACAAGGGTTTGACGATTTATAAAGTAGGTCACATTTTCGACCAAGGAAAGTTGAAGATGTGACCTACTTTTTGGGTGGTGCGAATGGAATCAAAAAACTATAAAGAATTGCGATTGAAATGCGGTCTCACTCAAAGTAAAGCAGCAAATGATCTAGGAATAAGTCGTGAATTTATTAATCGAATAGAATCTGGGAAAAAAAATCCTTCTGAAGAATTAGCCGAAAGGCTAAATGAGTACTATCAATCGTTTTTAGACACTATCTTTAAATCAGATGATGTAACAGCGATATTTGACTGGGTGCGGGTTCGTTTCCCAACAAATGACTGGCAAATGATCTGCAAGAAAGTTTTGTGTATCGATCCGGATCTTTTCTTTTACAAGCACACTGGAAAATATGGGTATGTTGAATGTTACTATTACGGAAATATTCAAATATTAAACTCTAAGAATGGTGATTCAAGGGGTGTTTTAATTGATATGAGTGGTCAAGGCTGCCGTAATTATGAAATCGTTTTGGATGAATTAAACCAGCGTTGGCACGATTTTTTCAGTAGATGCCGAGATATTGGTAAAGGAACATTTACACGCTTAGATTGTGCGTTGGATGATAAAAAAGAAATTATTTCCATACCTAAGTTTGCGGATAAGTGGCGTAAAGGCTATTTAAAAACAAATTTTAAAGTCGTAAAAGTTATTGATGAACGTCTGATGAAGAACAATAGCGACAACGGTATGACTATTTATTTTGGTAGTCGTAACGGTACCATACATTTTGCTTTCTATCAGAAAGATTATGAGCAGGCGAAAAAGAAAAAAATCGCAAAAGAAGATGTTGAAGTAA
>NZ_JBIOMF010000005.1:0-6168 GCF_051711265.1 Enterococcus sp. DIV0970a
GAATAACTTTGGCATATCATCTATTTTGTTACTAAATGTTTTAGTTAAAAAATCAGAGCGATCTACTTTGATAAAAGGTAATTTCAAAGATTCGTTGATTACATTTAATGCTACGCTTTCCTTATTTATTGCCATTTTTTACACCTAATCTCTTATAGTTTTTATGGGTTATTATACCATATAAAATTAAAAACAGCCCCTTATATCTAACCAGTAGATATAAGGGGCTGTTTTTAATAGGTTTTGTTAGGGGCGATAATCTAATTATAGACCCTAAACAAACATCTTTTGTAAAAAGCCTTTTTTCTGTTCTTTCAACAAATCTAACTTACGCTGATGAAGAGCGATAATGTCATCTAACTGTTTAAAGAAGGCTCCAATTTTTTGTTGTTCTTCTAAACTAGGGATTTTAATTATAGATTTTCCAAATTCATTTTTATTTATTATTGGTACGGCTTGAGTAGCTGCAAGCTGTTTTATTTTGGTTGATGAATTTAAAATACTTGTGTAGATAAAATCATCATCATAATCTGAAAAAGATATTACTGAGTTGATTTGTTGATTTGTTATTACATCACAAATTGATTGTCCTGTTTTACCTATTGTTGATCCTATACTAACAAATAATGTTGCTCCTTTTGGAACTAACCTTCCTGTTTTAAAACCTAATTCTGTGAGCGTTGTGGTTGTTTTATTTACATACCTATTTTCTTGTATATCTGCTGGACTAACAAATAAAAAATCGCCATTATAATAGTCTTTATTAGATGTATTAGGTGTATTTCCTGTAACAATTTTTCCTATTTCACTTAACTTACGCTCTTCCCAATCATCCGTAAATCCCTCAAATCTTAATTCAGGAACTTTCTCGCCATTTTTTGGAAACATCTTTTGCAAGAAGCCTTTTTTCTGTTCTTTCAACAAATCTAACTTATGTTGATGAAGAGCGATAGTATCGTCTAACTGTTTAAAGAATGACCCGATTTTTTGTTGTTCTTCAAAATTTGGAACAGAAACACTCACACTGTTAATTACAGTTTTCGATAAACTAGGTACACCAGTAGATTCATCAAATTTTTTCCAATTTATTTTTTTAAAAATAGATAGTGAAAATTGAAGGTCAATATTTTGTTTAGGAACAGCGTAAAACAAGGTGTCGACAGTCCAAAAAGGCGCTTTTAATAAATAAGGCTTATCAATTGTACCTTTCCTTCCAATCCCAATGGCATCTGTATCTGAGAGCGCTCTATCTACACTTAGCATATATCCACCAGTTCCATAGACAGGTATTGATCCAGAATTCAGATGTTTGTAGTCTTTTCCAGACTTAACATCAATAAAATCAGCAAACTTACGCTCTTCCCATTCATCCGTGAATCCTTTAAATCGCAATTCTGGAACTTTCTTTTTAACTGAATCATCTATTTTCGCCATAGTTCCCACCATTTTCTTGGTTTTTCTTGTTCTTCTATCCTTTTTTGATCTTTGATTTGCTCCTGCAAAGTTTCCAAATGCTCTTTAAGAGCGTTCACTTCATCTTTATATTGATTGTCTAAGTGTTTGAATTCTGTTTCCTGTGAGGGCATTTTGAGAGCTTTTAAGCTGTCATTTTCTGCTTTGTATTCTTCTAACAACTTTTTATCTTGTAAGGCTAGTCGTTGTTGCTGATCTAAAAGATTTTGAGTTTGTTTTTGTACGTCTACTAAACTTTTTATCTGTTCGTCTTTAACAGATATTTGATTATCTTTATTCTTTATTTGCTCTTTTAGATAATTGATTCGTTCATTTTTTTCATCAATTAAACTTGTATTTACGGTGTCTAATTTGGTATCTAAATACTGTCTATTTTGGACACCAACACTATCTAATTTAGTTTTAGGGACATATCCAATATTCCCTTTAATCACTTTTATAGCAGCGTTGTTAAGATAGATAGTACCGTCTAATCTTTGTATCAAATTACTATCTAATTTAGATACTTGATAATGAATTTTCTTTTTTGATACACCCAACTCATCCGCAAGCTCTTTGATCGTTTTTAGATTCTCACTCATGGCTTGCTCCTTTACCTCGAACACTTGCACGTTCTGGTTGGTCAAGGTCTTGTAATTTTACAGTTGGTAGGTATTGTTCAATGGCTTTTTTAAGGTACTTGGCTACATTACGTTTTGAATAAGCTTCTTGTTTGCTGGCTACATAGCTTAAATGGTCTTTGACCCCATTCAATCCTCTTAATTCCTTTAACTCGTCATACAACGGATAGACGTTCTTTTGCAAACCTGCCATAAGTGCCGTGTCCGTCATTTCAAGAGGGGATAAGAGAAAGTTTTCAATCAATAATCGTGTGTACTTGCTTTCCATTGCCTGTTTTAATAAGTCAGCTTCATTTCTTGATTTTTCCTCTTTGCCGGATTGATAATCTTTATCTTCTAACTTATAGCTGTTATCGTCTGCTCGGCGTTTCTTCTCAATATGAAAAACAATAGAATCAATCGAACGTCCTTTTTTGATTTTGTCATAAGTCACGTTAAAAGACGTGTACTTAGTAATTTCTTCCAATGGTTTTTTTAATATCCAATTCTCAAAATGAGGGAAATGTTGGTACTCCTTGACAGTATCAGTCATCAGTCGTAATTCTTTGACTGTGATTGAGGGATTGCGGTAGCTTTCCACTTGGTCGGCTCTCCGTCCGCCTTTCACGCTGTAATGCTCGTATTGATTGTAGTGCATAGACAACCAACGATACAAGATAATGCTGTACTTGCTATTGAGTTCGGCAAGGTCTGACAAAGCATGTTGCGTGAAATTCTTTTTAAGATTGATTAAATAAGGCATAATCGCTTGGTCAAAACGGATAGTGACTTCGTCATTATAATCGTTCCACTCCACATAAGGGATAGGGACAATATTAATAAACTTGAAGCCTTTATCTTTTTGCTCTTGGATTTTGAAAAAGGCTTGCTTTTGCATGGTTTCTACCGCTTGTTTAAAGCGACTGTGTTTATCATTATCAGACACGTTAAAGAAGGCGAAAAGGTCAGCCTTTGAGAGTAAAACTGTATTGTCTTCTGGCGGTTCTTCGGTATTGATACAAGAAACCGCTAACTCAAACATTTTGAGTGAGGTTTTCTCCATTTTAGCGATTGAGGTAATCAAGCTGTTATGCTCTACCACTTTACGTTTTGATAGTTCATTCAAGGTCAGCACCTGCTTTTGATTGTTTTGTTTTTCTGGTATAATAGACATAGAAATACTCCTTTGTGAGTAATTTTAAGTAGGCATAGAGAAAGACTTTTAGTCGGGTATTTCTCTATGCTTTTATTCTATCAAAATACAGTCAGTTATTCAATTTTTTTCTGACTGTATAAACAGTTTTTTCTGACTGTATAAACAGTTTTTTCTGACTGTATAAACAGTTTTTTCTGACTGTTTAATTCTGCATACGACTGGAAACACTGGCTTTTTTTTCACGCAAAAGAACAAAAGATTAAAATATATAAGATAAATGTAATATAGGCTTCGCCTATTTTTTATTTTTTTCAAAAATGTAAAAGTAACGATCAAAGTCATCAAAAAAAGGAGTGAGCGAAAACCACGCTCACATTTTACTTGCAGCGTTCACTTCGTTCACTCGCTAAAAGAAAAGATCAAAACCACTTTTATGAATTTAGTGGATTCCCTCTAATTGCTCATATAAGCTGTTTTAACTGTTTGACTAGCTAAATACTCATATCATGCAATCAAGCGTCTTACAGACGGTCAGGGCAAGCCCTAACAACCCAAAAGCAGATTCAAAAGTAGACTTAGAACGAAAACCCCCTTAAAACTAAAAATAGAGCTTTGTGGAGCATGTTACTTTTTCATTTACAGGATTCCTTTTGAATAAACTAGCGCACCCAAAAAGAAGTAAGCACCCTAAAATTAGGTTAAAATCAATTTAAACACTAATGTCAAGCTGATACAGGCTTTTAAAAGCAAAGAGAATAAATTTACACCTAAAGCTCATAAAACGCCTTAGAACGCATTTTATGAGCTTTAAAAATGATTTGCTTTTTATTCGCACGTTTATTTTTGATTAAACTAGCGAAGTCTGTTTAATTAAAAGTAAATGTTTAGTTGAGCAAAGCGAAACCAGAAAGGAGCAAACAACATGACATTAGATTACAGAAAAACATTTGAAATTGAGATAATCAATGAATTTCAATCAGCGATTCACTCAAAAATGTTGAACTATGTTTTAAATAATGAACTCGATAAAAGTGATTCGACAAACCTACAAGTAAATTTATTAAAACAATTATCAAACATGAACCAAATTAATTTATTTGAATTATCTTTAGAAGAATTAGAAGCCTATCACGACTATTTACGAACGATAAAAAAATATGCTGATAACATCACACGAACAGCGTGAGTTTTAACCAACACGCCTGACGATAAAACGAAATGTAAATTAAGTTTTATCGCACATTACCCGCAAACGAGAGTTACTGCGTATAAGTGCGCCCTTAAAAATAAGGGGTGCGCTGATACAAAATTAATTTGAAAAATATTCCCTTAGCGATTTTTACTAAGGGCGCACTTATACCCACCAAATTTTTCTTACGAAAAATTGATAGGTTTGTGCTAAAAAAGAGTACAGATCACTTACGTGAAACTGTACTCTTTTTCCGTCAAGCGTGTTTATTAAAATTCGCTTCGCTCATGTATTTGAATTTTATTTCATTTGCCTCCATTCAACCAATCATGAGTAGTAATACTTTCCTGTTCTTACAAGTCAAAAGCATCGAATCGTCCTTGGACGATTCAACAAAAAAAGTAGTCGTTTTTGGACGACTACTAAGTTCTAAACATTCATTACCCAAAATCAATTTGGTCTAACATCGTTTCTCGACTAGCTTGATCTAATCCAAGATACGTTAAGGTCATAGCTTCACTTGAATGGTTTAATAAATGCATCACTAAACCAATATTATAGTTTGACTGCGTATAGACCCGATAAGCGCCTGTTTTACGCATGGTATGCGTTCCTAGATAGTTGATTCCTAAAAGATCACCAACACGTGCCATGACCTTATAAAATTGCTTCTCGGTGATGTGACGGTCTGGGTGAGTCGTTGAGGGAAACAACCAATCAGAATTAAGGTTTTGTTGGACCAGCCAATCATGATACTGCAACAAGTCTTGTTGCACGGGCTTTAAATATAGTGTATTTGCTTTACCGGTCTTTTTATCATGAATAAAGGCCGTGTGTTTAACAGAGCCATCTGGATTATAGACATCGGATTTCTTTAACGTCATCACATCACTCACCCGCAGCAAGGTGGCCTTGCCGACTTGAAAGATAGTGTAGTTACGGCGACCCGCCCGAAAACTATCTAATAAGGTGTCTTGTACCATTTTTAAGACGTTAGAGTCTTTAATTGGCAGTACAATCTGTTGAGACATCATATACCTCCCCGTTAATTAAATTTTGTCTATTTGATTGATATCAGACGGATCGTATGTTGTTGTACCATTTGGCTCATACTCTGTAACTAATACATCTTCTTCGTTTAATATTTTGATATCTTGTTCGAAATCTTGTTGCGTATAATTGACGGATTTACCCAACTCATCTTTCAGTTTGTTAGCCATTGGTTTTAATGACAGATAGTTCATGCTTCCTGATAAAACTCCCCCTACGACTGGAATAACTTTGGATACTCCCTTAGCAAAAGTTGCTTTCGTTAATTTTGTTCCAAAGATAGCCAGTACCTTTTTCAATATTGTAAAGTAAAGATGCTTAGTTAACGTTTTATTAGGTAGCTGTTTTAGTGCTTGTAAGGCTAATTTATTAGATAAAATACGAATAGTTGATCCAGCGGAACTCACACCAAACATGATACCTAAGTAAAGAATTAGCGTGTTTTTTGCATCTTCCGTTAATTCGTCTTGGTTAGTCCAAATATTCTGATAGCCATATACGTATGATATTTCTTGAGCTAGTTTTAAAGAGTATCCGTAAAACTGAGCCATATCAGCAGGAATGGTTGCTGCAATAGCTACGCCACCTGGTAACCCACTTGCAAATGATATTGATGAGGATTGCAATACATTTGAATTGATAACGTTACTAGCAATACGATCAAGTTCTTCTTTTGAAAAAAAAGCCTGAGGACCTTCCTT
>NZ_JBIOMF010000006.1:0-3977 GCF_051711265.1 Enterococcus sp. DIV0970a
GAATCTTTGGTCTCATGGGTTTGTGGATGTGAAACGCATTGATAAAACGGATAATTTAGGTGCGTATTTGTGTGCGTATTTAACCGATATTTTGGTGGAAGATGATGAAAGAAATTATGAAGAGATCTTGCGTCAAAAAGGTTCTGAGGGGATCGAAACCACAAAGACAGATGAAAGCAAGGCGGTTATAAAAGGTGGTCGTCTGCACATGTATCCTTCTGGTATGAACATTTTCAGCAAATCAAAAGGCATTGTTTATCCTGAACGTCGCCCGATGAAATATAAGCATGTTAGAGAGACGTTAGGCTTCAAAGATGAGAATTTAACGCTTCGTAAGTCGATTCAAATCAAAGATGAAGAGCACGATTTTGAGAACACCGTTATTATAGAGCAATATAATAAGCGTGTAGCCGATAAAAGAGGATTGCTTGCTTCTATAACCAGATATCGTTCAATGCTCTTAGAAACGAAATCTGGCGTTCTCAGAGACGCTTTGGAGCAAGAGTTGTTTGCTTTAGAACATAAATTTGAGCTTCAAGAACGAGCAAAAGAAGAAAGTTTAAAAAATCGAACCGCATAGGTTTATTTGGTTGTGCACAATTTTATTTTTAAACAGAAAGGTAGGGAGTGTCATTGACAGAAGATAAAATAACGATAAAAGAGCTATCAGACGCGTTGAATGTATCGAAAACTACAGTCAGAAACCATGTGCACAAGGTTTGCGGTGGGTTACCGGTGGTTGAAAAGGGGCAGAAAATCACTCTAAGTGTTGATATAGCTGAGCTTGTTCGAGAATCAATCGTGCTTTCCAAAAGTAGTAAAAGTGCAAACCTGACTGCAAACTTGACCGATAACTTGAGTGCAAAGTTACCGCAAACTGATTTTTCGGTCGAAGAAACATTTGAAGTCTTAAAAAAACAGTTAGAAGAAAAAGATAAGCAATTAAAAATCAAAGATCAGTTAATTTCGGAACTATTACAAGACTTGAGAAATCACCAGCATTCGTTTTTGCTTCAGCAAGAGAAAACGCAACAATTACTTTTGGAAAATGATACGCTTCGTAAACGCAAATGGTGGCAAATTTGGAAACGATAGAGGAATGAAAGAAGGAAAAAAAGGAATGACAAAAGAACGGCTGCAAATTTATATTGATCCTGAACATAGAGACGCATTAGAAGAATTAAAAGAACTGTTAGCAGTGGATGATTTGGCAACGGACAGTGCCTTGATTCGCTATATTATTTTGGAATTGTATCGGTTAAAGACAAAAGAAAATATTCAAATGCGTGCACTTTTAAACCGTTTAGATGAACTTTTAATTTATTCAAATAGTTTTGCGGAAACGATGGACGTCGATATTTTTGATCTCGAAAGTTCTGAAAAATACAAAGAAGTGAAGACTCAACAAAGAGGAAAATGGGCAAATAGCCGACGAAAAAAAGTAAAAAATAGACCAGTAAAAAGACCTTTGAATGTGAAAAAAGAGAAACCAAAAGAAGAAAAAAAAGAATCAAAAAAGCTTACTTATAATGAAATTGTTGCGAAGTATTTGTAACAATTCGTCTTTCAAAAAGGACGATCGATAGTAGTAGCTAGAGACCACTTTTTGTAGAAATAACTACTTCGGTAGTCTCTCAACAACTCTCTGACAACTACTAAAAACTATACTATGGTATCACATTTATTTTCTTCAAAACGCAATAGGCACAGCCTATTTTCCCACTTTCAGCATGAGAGTGGTGCGTTTACCTTATGCTCTTTCTGTTTTTTCTTCATGATGATTACTTTGGATTTTCGAATGTAACGAGAATGAGGATGAAGTGATTTCTTTTTTTGATCAAAGAGCGTTTGAAATGTACCCAATATTTTTTAACATAGTTTTTCAAATTATTTCAGTGTGAAGCTAAATTATTTTTAAGTTATGGTTATACTAAAAAATCCCTCCTGTATTAATAGGAGGGATTTTTTTACTTTTGTGACTTCATTTTAGAAGGTATTAAAGTAAGTATTGTTAAGCTGTTTTAATCGTTTTGTTATTGAGCGTTGGTGTACCAAATTATTAAATTTAATAACAATGCTAATAAAACTAAAACAAACCTTATAATTTCTATTTTTAGACTTGAGCTAATTTTTTTCTTCTGAGGTCGGAATGTTGGATTCAGTGATTTAGTATTATAGTCTAACATATCACCAAACAAACTATCTGTTGGCATTAAAAAAAACAATAGTAATGCATAACAGATTGTTAACACTACTTCAAATGGGACATGAAAAAAAAATTTAACCACTAAACCAATTATAATCGGTATGAAGATACACAGAGCGATATTCAACCACGATTTTTGTCTATTTGTCATACCAATTATGTCTCCTATTAAAAGAATTATCTAATTTTTCCAATATTTCCCATTGGAATACAATAACCCCCTGCTTTAGTAAATCCGCCTGCAGTCCAACCACCTTTTTTGAAGTAATATCCTGCTGGGCATTCAGGGCCATCAAGTTCTTTTGCACTAGCTTCTATTGTTGATGCAAAAGTAAGGCCGATAGAAAGTAAACCAAAAACAATCACTAACTTCTTTTTAATAATATCACCTATTTTTTTTACATTTAATAAAAATATACTAAAACACTCAAACGAAAATGTCAATGAGATTAAAAATATTGCTTTGATATGTGTTTTTGGTTAAAAAAAGCTATGAACTCGCGCTAATTAATTTTTCTCTTTTTTGTTTTAAGATCGTTTTATGCCGCGAAAGTTCCTTTACAGTAGGCTTCCCCCTGTTATACTGAAGCGAGAGCAAGTCAGAAGCTGAATTTGCGACAAAGCGTAGGGGGTACGGGGGGAAGGGAACCTGCTGTCAAGGAAACGTGGAATAAACATATTTCGGATTTTTCTTGTCATGGTTAGTTGGTAGCGGTATACTTATTTTAATTTGATAGGACTGAAAAAAGAACGCAAAAAAAAAAAACGTTAAGAGTTCCTAGGCTCTTAACGTTACAGATAGATAAAGTAGCCCCTTTATCTACCATTCGAAGATATTATATAGGCATTTGAAGAAGAATGCAAGATATTGAGTGAATGGCTGACCAAGGGTGGGAAGCTAGGACGTCAATTTCTTGCATTTTTTTGTGTTCAAAAAGTAAGAATGATTGCTTGTGCGATTGTTTGGGTTGCCTTAATTCTATCGAGTGTTTTAGCTGCGCTTGGCACGCTCCCAGCGTGCCTAATGCGAGTGCTGTGCACGTCAGCAGCTCGGTAGATCTCCAGGGGAGAAAAGGCAAAACAAGCGTTCTAGCAAGGGTTGTAGGGAGCGTAGCGACCGAAAACCCATTAACTTGATTTTAACTAAACATTACGAGAAAAAGAATTCGGCAGGCGTAGCCAGAGGAGGTGCAGACATGGTAGAAATGAGAAAAATCGACGCTTTTATCCAAAATGATGACTATGTGACGGTCACTGATATGGGCGAAATTATTGAAGTGCAATATTTATCTCATAAAAATACGTCTGCGCCGATCAAAAAAATTTCCAAAGACCAATATGTCGATTTACAGACAGGCGAAATTAAAGATTTTGCGCATTCTGAGAATCGGGGGCAAAATCTAGATAGCTTACGTAAAACATTTAAAAAATTAGGGTATTTGGTAAACAATAATTTTTCTGGGAAGAAAAATGAGCTTTGGACAACGCTGACTTATGCTGATAATGTGCAAGATTTGAGAAAGGTTTCCGCTGATTTTGATAAGTTTATCAAGCGATTGAAGTATTACATGGCCAATGAGTATGGTGAAGTGAGAGAGATTGCTTATAAGAAAAAAGGGAAAAACAAAAAGTATAAGCTAAACGTTAAAAATAAGAGTAAATTTGAATTTGTAAAAGTATTGGAACCACAAGGACGTGGGGCTTGGCATATTCATATGCTGCTAAAATTTCCGCATTTGAAAAGTGTTTATATTCCAAATGAGACTTTTGC
>NZ_JBIOMF010000007.1:0-2230 GCF_051711265.1 Enterococcus sp. DIV0970a
TCAATAATTCTAATAGAATCGAGCAAAACCGAAAAACCATTGATAAGCATTTCTTCTATTTTTTTAGAACCTTTTAGTTCAAACTCTAAACGCCACCAGGAGTCCATGTTTTCAATCAAAGATATCTCGTCTATCAATTTAGACTTTTGTTCTTCAGAATACATTGAAGAGCTCTCACCGGAAATTTCCAAAGAACGTAATTCTCTTTTCTTATCTTTTAACTCTTTTAATTTTTTATCGTATAACCGTGTAAAAACATGACTTTCACGTTGCCCAAGATACTTACCAGTAATCCCGCCATTAATACCATAAAAAACAGCAGCAGATTTAGAACGAAGCGTTTCTAATGCATAACCACTTATATCTTCATTACAATCCAAAGCAATATCCAATCGCGAAAATGCAATAGAATCTTTGGCACAATGCACCAAGATTTCTTTTCGAATGAAGTCTTTTTGCTGATCAGTAATTTTCGCAGGATTAAATTCAAGTCGAAAGTTTCTCTTTCTCATAGTATCTGCATTTCGCTGGTCATAAGTAAAATAAGCAGATTCTTTATATAACATTTTAGGAAACAAAGTTCCTTGCACAATATCTACGCCATAATCATAAACTTCTAACATACCAGTATCAATAAACCGTTGTATAAAGTAAGATTCTTTCACGTCAGCAACCAAAGTCATCTTATCTAACTTAACTTCAAATACATCCACAAATCCACCTCCAATTTCAAACAATTCCCATATTTTGGGAATCCAACCGACTAATAGATAAGCGGTTGGTATCAAACAGTATATTTAGCCAAATCAATTGCAACACCCTGTCCATCTGAATACCCATCAACTAACGAATTGACAATATCAACAACCAAATCATCCTCAAGCTTAATATTAAGCAACTGCAGTTTCTCCGTTAATATTTGATCAATCATAACAGCATATCGAACAGGCGAATCCATCTCTTTAAAGACACTACTTCTTATTTTTACAATTTTTCCATCATCAACCATCATAACATCCAAAGTACATATCATCTCTAGAAATGGGGAATCTCCAGAAACCCATGAATCATTTTTAACAGAATCAAATTCAATACATAATTCCATATACCAGCATCCTTTCAACATTTTTTTAATGAACAATATAGTGAAGATTGCATTTAAATTTGGATCCACGTAAACGTGAACCAAATTTAAATGCAATTCCACCTATATAACATTCATACAAACAAAGAATTTTAAAACATATTATGATAAAATAAATTGAGTTTGATTTGACTTGCTTTCAAAAAGGCAGGTCATTTCTTTTTTTAATTCAGTTTTCAAGAGAGTAGTCTTAACATCTTCTAAATCATTCCACAATCGTTCTAAATGCGTTTTAAAATCACTTACAGAATCATACTCCCAATTACCCATCAAATCGCTAACAACTAAAATTTGAGCCTCTAACAATAATATCTCATTCATCAATATCCCTCCTTTAAAATCAAATTCAAAAGATTATCAAACAGGCTGATTGGCATCCACTAACACAAGATTCATACAATAGTTTTTTTAACCAGACTAATCCAAAACATAGGTTTTAAAGGTGCCCGTCCGCACGGGCATTCAGGGCAAGCCCTAAAAACCCAAAAGCAACTAATCTCCCATCATATCTTTATCTTTATTATTAGCTAGCTTTTCCGAACGATACATTTCATTAAATTGAGCAGTCATAGCAATAGATTCTTGAGTTTGTTTTTGCTGATTAATACAAAGAGTAATAAACGCACTTTTAGAAAGTCCCATGCTTTCAGCAGATTTAGTAATATAGTCTATAATAGAATCACTAGTACTATATGTTAATTTAGCCATTTTTTTACCTCCTTTTACACCTGTTAGAAACATATTAACACATTAATAGATCTATGCCTACAATTTTATAATAAAAAAACCGCAACAGAGACGTCATCCAGACATCCTTATTGCGGTTACATATAGACCTTGATATAATATTTACATAGCCGTTAAAACTATATAACCATCCAGCCCTTTAATTCAGCCAAAATTAAGGGTTCTTTTTTTTGTAAAGCTTGTTTAAAATCAACAGATAAATCTTTACCTTCTAATTCACGAAACATCTTTTTATATTTTGATTTAGTATTCTTGGAAAGTTCATTAAATATCTCAGGCCGTTCCAAAAGCCCAACCATAGTAGCCTTTTCTAAACCTTTAATTTTAGAAAAATCATAA
>NZ_JBIOMF010000008.1:0-2223 GCF_051711265.1 Enterococcus sp. DIV0970a
TTAAGCAGAATGGGAAAAACTATGGAGATATGGCAAAAGCCATTGGTGATTTACGAAAAAAAGAAGTTTTAGTTTACGATGAAGAACGAAAAGTTATCACTCAAACAGGTTGGGTGCAATCTGCCGATTATCATGAAAATGGTCAAGTAGAAATAGAACTTTCTCCTAAGCTAGCTCCTCATTTGCTAGGGCTTAAAAATCATTACACCCAGCACTTGTTGATTGATACCACAAAGCTTAAAAGTAGGTATTCAATTTTGCTTTATAAATTGATGCGCGAGTGTGACAAGGACAAAGGAAAGTCAATTGCAATCTTACAAGGGACACCAGAAGAATTTAAAGAGTGGCTAGGAGCTCCCAAAGATTATGACTACAGAAGATTAAAAGAAAATATATTAAAAAAGGCAGTTGAAGAAATTAATCTAAAAATTGATGATATGGACTTGGAAATTTTACAAGGGCGGTATGGTCGCAAAGTGGTTCAAGTTGAAATTCATAATAATTGGACAGTAGGACGAGCAACTAAAGAAAATGCGGAATACGTTGAAAGTATTACGACTCATGATTGGTTGAATGGAGAGTAAAAATGAATAAATTTGTAAATTGGTATAAGAAGCTGAATGCTGTTGGTCGTGTATTATTAACACTTGTTTTATTAGGGGTGTCTAACTGGGTATTATCGTTACTCTTTCATACTTTATTCGACTGGTTAAGTATTCTTTATTATGGGGGATACGCCTTGTTAATCCTTGGTGTTTTAAAACTTAATTTACGAACGAGTATTTCATGGGTGATTTATTGGCTTACTCCTTTTATTGCGTGGAACTTATCTTCAATTTATGTCCATCATAATTTTAAAGGCTTCCAAACCATTATAATTAGTTTGTTATCAACGTTCGCTTTTTCAGTTATGTTGCTCGCCCTATCTGAGGCATTTAAAGAGGCATTTAAAGAGTCAAAAGAAGATGGAAACAATGGATAATAAATGTAAATTACTACATGAGCGAAGCGAATTTTAACCAACACGCCTGACGAAAAAAGAGTACAAGTTCATGAAAGTGATCTGTACTCTTTTTTAGCACAAACACAGCAATTTTTCGTAAGAAAAATTTGGTGGGTATAAGTGCGCACTTAGGATAATTCTCGTCAATCTTTTTTAATCTTTAAAACTAAACAAAATTTCTAGTTACAAAATCGAGCAAAGCGACATAAAAAAATTAAACTTTAGTCGTTCTAATTTTTTTAAGGTTTTAAGAAATTTCCAAACACGTAGCCTGCCTAAAAAAAATTAAAGACAAAAATGACTGGTAAAGATTTGCATAAATCAGTCTCTAAAATCGTCTCTAAGACGTTTTAAGCTTGTTAGCTATCGATTTACTTGTTTTTAACTAAAAACCGCTTAAAACGCAAAATATGCTGTTTTAAATTGATTTTTAGTTGCTTTTGGGTTGTTAGGGCTTGCCCTGACCGCCTGTAAGGCGCCTGATTGCTTATTAAGCATATTTATCTAGTCAAACAGTTAAAACAGGATAGGCGAGCAATTAGAGCTATCCAAAGTCATTCCTAAAAGAGGGGTTGATCTTTTCTTTTCGCGAGTGAACGAAGTGAACGCTGCAAGTAAAATGTGAGGGTGATTTCCCCTCACTCCTTTTTTATCTTTTTCGTTTGTCGTTTTTGTTCTTAGAATAGAGAAACAAAACACACGCCTACGCGCGCTCTTTATATTTATATAATAATTCTTTAGTACTTTATAATACTTAGGGAAATAAGAATGGCTTTATATCAGTGTTTAAGAGCATAACGTGCCAGTAAAAAGTACATGACGTGCCAGTAAAAAGTACATGACGTGCCAGTAAAAAGTACATGACGTGCCAGTAAAAAGTACATGACGTGCCAGTCTGTTTTTTTTTGCATTTGATTTCATAGTCATTTTATTATATAATGTCACAATATGATAAGATCGTCTGTTTGAAAGGACAATATTTATGGCAAAAAAACAAAATTATATCTGGCGGAATGACCGAAACTTTGCTTTGGATGAATATGAGCAACAACAGTATTACTACGTTGTTGAGTCTAATGATATTATCAATAAGGCTAGACATGATTTAACAGCTAGAGAATTGAAAATTATGGACTTTGTCATTTCAAAGATTCAGCCAGAAGATACTCAATTTAACGTGATTAAGACTTCAATGTATGAATTAACTAAGGTTTTAAATA